>NZ_QOVG01000009.1:70000-181837 GCF_010119615.1 Pseudoxanthomonas gei | reverse complement strand
GGCGTCGGGGGTGGGAGCGGGTTCGCGGGAACAACCGGCCACCAGCACGGCGGCGCAGGACAGCAACAGGAAAGCGGAACGCATCAGGGATATCCGGGAACGGGGGATGGCTGCAGTTTACCCTCCCCCGCTTGCAGTCAGGCCTGAACGGGAGGCCAGCAACACTGCCCTCGCTGCGCCCGCCGCAGCCTCAGACCTTGTAGCCCGTGTGCACGGCGACGATGCCGGCCGAGAGATTCTTGTAGCTGCAGCGCTCGAAACCGGCTTCGCCCATCATTGTTTTCAGGGCTTCCTGCGGCGGATGCTTGCGGATGCTTTCGGCCAGGTATTGGTAGCTGTCGGCGTCCTGGGCGAACAGCTTGCCCAGTTTCGGCAGGATCCTGAACGAGTGGAAGTCGTACACCGGCTTGAACCAGTCGACTGTGACTTCGGAGAACTCCAGCACCCGCGCCTGGCCGCCGACCTTCAGCACGCGGTACATCTCGCGCAGCCCTGCGTCCTTGTCGGTCACGTTGCGCAGACCGAAGGCAATGGTGACCAGGTCGAAGCTGGCATCAGGGAACGGCAGCGCCTCGGCGTTGCATTGCACGTAATCCAGTCCCGCCACCAGGCCGCGATTGGTCATGCGGTCGCGGCCCACCGACAGCATGCCGGCGTTGATGTCGCCCAGCACCACTTCGCCCGTCGAACCGACACGCTCCTTCAACAGGGCGGCGATGTCGCCGGTACCCCCGGCCAGGTCCAGCACGCGGTCGCCCGGTTTCACCTGCGCAGTGGCCACGAAGTAGCGCTTCCACACCCGATGGATGCCCAGGCTCATCAGGTCGTTCATCAGGTCGTAGTTGCCGGCGACCGAGGAAAACACTTCACCGACCAGCTTCTGCTTGTCCTTGGCGGCGACGTCCTTGAAGCCGAAATGGGTGGTGCCGGATTTGTAGGGGGATTCGCTCATGTGGCCATTATTGCACTGCGGGCCGCGCCGCTGTGTGGACGCGCGGGGCGCCTGCAGTGGCCATCGCGTAGCCCCCGCTTCCACATTGTCCTGTCTCGCACTGCGTGGCCATGGCAAGCTCTGCACCCCCACACCCCCTGGAGCACGCATTGGACACCCGACCCGATTACCGCGCCTTGCTTGCCACCGCTGTGGCCGAAGCCCGGCTGGGGCTGGCGGAAGGCGGCATTCCCATTGGCGCGGCCCTTTTCAACGCGGGCGGAACGCTGCTGGGCTGCGGCCACAATCGCCGCATCCAGGAGAACGACCCCTCGGTGCACGGCGAAACCGACGCCTTCCGCAAGGCCGGGCGCCAGCGCGGTTATCGCGACACCATCATGGTCACCACCCTGGCCCCGTGCTGGTACTGCAGCGGCCTGGTCCGCCAGTTCAACATCGGCACGGTGGTGGTCGGCGAATCGGTGAACTTCACCGGCGGCATCGACTGGCTGCGCGAGAACGGCGTGAACGTGATCGACCTGCAGGACGAGGAATGCATCGCCATGCTGGGCGACTACATCGCCGCCAATCCGGACGTGTGGAACGAGGATATCGGCGAGGACTGACTCCGGCTGCTATCTTCCGCCCACTCGATTCCAGGGCCTACACCATGTCAGAACACAAGACGTCCATCCAATGGAACCGCGACGGCAAGCCGTTCACGCCCGAGGGCTACAGCCGCGACCACGAATGGGTTTTCGAGCGTGGGCAACGGCTAACCGGTTCGGCCGCGCCGGCGTACCTGGGCAGCGCGCAGGGCGTGGACCCGGAAGAGGCACTGGTGGTGGCGCTGTCTTCGTGCCACATGCTGACGCTGCTGGCGATTGCCTCAAAAAAAGGCTGGGTGATAGACAGCTATGCTGACGAAGCGGTGGGCAGGCTCGGCAAGAACGAGGCCGGCAGGATTGCCCTGGTCGGTGTGACGCTGCGGCCGAAGATCGTGTTTGCCGAAGGCAGCGCGCCAGATGCGGAGGGGTTGCAACGCCTGCACCATTCGGCACACCAGAATTGCTTCATCGCCAATTCCGTCAAGACCGAAGTGACGATAGAGCCGCGCTGAGTCCTGTGGTAGCGGCTTCAGCCGCGACGATGCTCCACCGGCAACGCCCGTCGCGGCTGAAGCCGCTACCACAGTGAGCAGGGGGTCAGAGGATGTAGCGGCTCAGGTCCGGGTCCTGCACCAGTTCGCCCAGGTGCTGGTCCACGTAGGCTTTGTCGATGCTTACTTTCTGGCCGTCGCGGTCGGGCGCTTCGTAGCTCAGCGTATCCAGCAGGCGCTCAAGCACGGTGTGCAGGCGACGTGCGCCGATGTTTTCCTGGCGTTCGTTGACCTGGGCAGCGATTTCGGCCAGCCGATCCACTGCGTCCGCGGTGAAGTCCAGGGCCACGCCCTCGGTCTGCAGCAACGCTTCGTACTGGCGGGTCAGCGCGGCCTTCGGCTCGGTGAGGATGCGCACGAAATCGTCCTTCGACAGTGCCGACAGCTCCACCCGGATCGGGAAGCGGCCCTGCAACTCGGGAATGAGATCGCTGGGCTTGGCCAGGTGGAACGCGCCCGAGGCGATGAAGAGGATATGGTCGGTCTTGACCGTGCCGTACTTGGTGCTGACGTTGGAGCCTTCCACCAGCGGCAGCAGGTCGCGTTGCACGCCTTCGCGGCTGACGTCGCCACCGCTCATGTTGCCGCCGCGCTTGGCGACCTTGTCGATCTCGTCGATGAAGACGATGCCGTTCTGCTCGCAGGCCTCGATCGCCGCGGTGCGGATGTCGTCTTCGTTGACCAGCTTGGCGGCTTCTTCTTCCACCAGCTGCGGGCGCGCGGCCTTGATGGTCAGGGTGCGCGCATGCGACTTGGGCGTGCCCATGCTGGAGAACATCTGCCGCAGTTGCTGGCCCATTTCCTCCATGCCCGGCGGGGTCATGATGTCCATGCTGACGTTGGCCGAAAGCTCGAGTTCGATTTCGCGCTCATCCAGCTCGCCGGCGCGCAGCATGCGGCGGAACTTGGTGCGGGTGTCGCCGTCCTGCGCGGACGGCTCGTGGCGCGCCGCTTCGGCATCGAAGCCGATGCCGGTACTGCGCCGTGGTAACAGCGCATCGAGGATGCGGTCCTCGGCGCGCTCCTCGGCCTGGGTGCGCACGCGCACCTTGGCCTGCTCGCGGTACATCTTCACCGCGGTGTCGGCCAGGTCGCGCACGATCTGTTCGACGTCCTTGCCTACATAGCCGACCTCGGTGAAGCGGGTCGCCTCGACTTTCACGAAAGGCGCGTTGGCCAGGGTCGCCAGGCGCCGCGCGATCTCGGTCTTGCCGACGCCGGTCGGGCCGATCATCAGGATGTTCTTGGGCATTACCTCCTCGCGCAGGTCGGGCTGCAGCTGCATGCGCCGCCAGCGGTTGCGCAGGGCGATGGCAACCGCGCGCTTGGCGCCGTGCTGGCCGACGATATGGCGGTCGAGTTCCTGCACGATTTCGCGCGGGGTCATGGTGGCGTTGTTGTTGAAGGGTTTGTCGGACATGGGGGCTTTATCCAGGAACGGGTGGGACGGAAAGAAGCACGAATCAGGGGGCGCGCTGGAACCGGGGCAGGCCTTGGCCCGTTCCGCGTTCCTCTGCATCCTTTCCTAGAGTTCTTCCACCACGATATTGCGATTGGTATAGATGCAGATGTCGCCGGCGATATTCAGCGACTCGACGGCGATGGTTTTGGCATCCAGGTCTGTATGCGCCATCAGCGCGCGCGCGGCGGACAGCGCGAAGGAGCCACCGGAGCCAATGGCGATGAGGCCGTCCTCCGGCTCGATGACATCACCGGTGCCGCTGATGATCAGCGAGGTGTCCTTGTCGGCCACCGCCAGCAGCGCCTCCAGCTTGCCGAGGCGGCGTTCGGTGCGCCAGTCCTTGGCCAGTTCCACCGCGGCGCGTTGCAGCTGGCCATGCTTTTCCAGCTTGGCCTCGAACAGTTCGAACAGGGTGAAGGCATCGGCGGCGGCGCCCGCGAAGCCGGCCAGCACCTGGCCGTCGCGACCCAGACGGCGCACCTTGCGCGCATTGCCCTTCATCACCGTGTTGCCAAGGGTGACTTGGCCGTCGCCAGCCACGGCGACAAGACCGTTGCGCCGCACCGACAGGATGGTGGTGGCGTGGAAAACATTGGGGTTCTGGCTGGGGTCCATGCGGCCTCCGGAGTGATGATTAGGAGGTGGGGACGGCCTGAACCGGTTCAACCGTGACTTTCGACACGATCCATGCAGGGTCGAGCTTGCTCGGCTGGTATTTTTAATTCCGCGCCAGGAGCGGTCGAGCAAGCTCGGCTCTACAGCGCGTCCTTGCGACGCTTTGCCCGCGGATGTGCAGCATCGTAGACCTTGGCCAGGTGCTGGAAATCCAGGTGGGTATAGATCTGGGTGGTGGCGATGTCGGCGTGACCCAGCAGTTCCTGCACGCCGCGCAGGTCGCCGGAGGATTCCAGGATATGGCTGGCGAAACTGTGCCGCAGCATGTGCGGGTGCACGTTCTTGAACAGGCCCTGCTTCTGGGCCAGGAGCTTCATGCGGATCTGCACCGCACGCTGGGAGAGGGGCCCGCCGCTGCGTCCCGGAAATACGAACGCGTCGCTGGCAGGTTTCTGTTCGTCGCGCCAAGAGTCCAGCGCACGGCGCGCATGCGAGCCTACCGGGACCTTGCGTTGCTTGCTGCCCTTGCCCAGCACGGTCACCAATCCGCCATCCAGGTCCAGGTCGTGCCAGCGCAGGCCGCACAGTTCGCTCAGGCGCAGGCCCGAGGAGTAGAAAAGTTCCAGCAGCGCGCGATCGCGCAGGCCCAGCGGCACGTCGGTGGGTACTTCCACCAGCCGCGAAGCCTCGTCGGCATCCAGCACCTGCGGCAACTTGCGTGGTGACTTGGGCGCGCGCAGCGCCGCGGCCGGACTGGCGACGATGCGGGCATGCCGGAGCAACCAGTTGAAGTAACTGCGGCAGGCGGAAAGCCGGCGTTGCAGGCTCTTCGGCGCCAGGCCGCGGCGGTGTTCGGCGGCCACGAAGGCGCGCAGCTGTCCTGTATCCAGCGCCGACAGTTCGTTGACGCCCTGTGCCGATGCCCATTCACCCAGTGAGGTCAGGTCACGCCGATAGGCATCCAGCGTGTGCGCCGACATGCGGCGCTCGACCTGCAGGTGGGAGAGGAAGTCTTCGACGCCGGACACGGTGATTTTCTCTCGTCATCCCCGCGCAGGCGGGGATCGCTCTTCGCTTCGTGCCGGAACGAGTCGCGGGCAGAAGCGCTCATGCAGGAGCAGCAGCGAGCCCCGCCTGCGCGGGCGTGACGAGCAAAAAAACAGAGGCCTCGCTTCAGCCATCGAAGCGCTTGAGCGCCACCACCAGCGCCTCGCCCATCATGCGCAGGAACAGCGTGCCCATGCCCGGATAGAAACGGTTGCCTTCGCGGCTACCCACCGCGACGAGGCCCAGGCCAGGCAATGGCAACAGCGCGGACGACTGCACTTCCTCGGCCCGCGGCCCGTACAGCAGCGCGTTCTTTTCCGGTTGCAGACGCCCGCAGATCGGCTCGCCGTCCTTCAGGCAGTCGCGGAACGAATTCAGGTGCGCGCTGCCCTCGGCCACCACCTGCAGCCACTCGGCATCTTCCAGGCCCGGCACCGGCTCGAACAGCACCATGCGCACCAGGTCGCCATTGAAATCCTCGGCCAGCGAGGCCGCCATCGCGCGCAAGATGTCCTGGGCGGTGTTCTGCTTCAACAGGGCAAGCGTCAACTGGTGGGTGCGCACGGCAAGACGCTCGTTGTCCTGCGCATTGCCGAACAGGTCATTGAGGCGCTTGGACAGTTCGCGGTTCTTGTCGCGCAGCACTTCCAGCTGGTAGCTGGCCAGCGACGCCGTCGGGCCCTCGTCGCGCGGCACCACCAAGGTCAGGGCCAGGTCGGGGAACTGCTTCAGGAAGGTCGGGTGCCGGCGCAGCCAGGCCGCGATCTCGTGCGCGCCGATTTTTTCTTGTGTCTCGTTCATTGCTTCCAATTCCCTTCGAATACGAATGCCGCCGGTCCGGACATGATGACCTCGGCGGCGTCATCGGGCCAGCTTATGTGCAGGTCGCCGCCCGGCAGGGTGATATCGACGTCACGATCGATGCGGCCACGCCGCATCAGCACCGCCGCCGCCGCGCAGGCTCCACTTCCGCAGGCGAGGGTTTCACCCACGCCGCGTTCGTACACGCGCAGGCGCAGGCGGTCACGCGCCACCACCTGGGCAAAACCGATATTGGCCGATTGCGGGAAAACCGCACTACCCTGCAATGCAGGCCCGGCCACCAGCACGGGTGCGAGATCGACATCGTCAACTTCCACCACGGCGTGCGGGTTGCCCATGGACACAGCGCCGAATTCCAGCGTCTCGCCATCCAGTTCCAGCATGTACCGGTCTGCTGCGGAAAATCCCGCCAGCGGGATCGCCGCCGGATCGAATCGCGGAACGCCCATTGCGATCGCATACCGGTCGCTTTCCAGACGCTGCACCTCGTGGGTGGCCAGCGGGCTGTCGACCTGGAAACGTTGGCCTGTCGCCGTGCCATCGCGCACCAGCCAGGCGGCGACGCAGCGTGCGCCGTTGCCGCACTGCTGCGAGGACGAACCGTCGGAATTCCAGATGCGATACGAAGCCACCGCCTGGCTGCTGCGCGCAGGCTCGATGGTCAGGATCTGGTCGCAGCCGACGCCAAAGTGGCGATCGGCCAGCTCGGAAGCCAGCGTCGCGTCAGGCGGTGGTGTGCCATCACGCAGGTCGAGGATGACGAAGTCGTTGCCTGCACCGTGCATCTTGGAAAAACGCAGCACTGTGATTGCTCCGGCAGTCGTTCACTCGTCCTTGGCAGGAGGCGCCGGGTCTTCGACAGCGTCGTCGGCCTGCTCATCGGCGGGCGTTGGAGCCGGCGCGTCGATCTGCGGCGTATTGTCGGTGGGCTCGTCGGCGGGCATCCCGATCGGCGCTGCTTTTTCCGGAAGGATCAACGGACCCTTGGCGCCGCAGCCGGCGAGGAGGACGAAGACGGAACTGGCGAGGGCGAACCGGAGGAATGTAGTCATGGCAGAAGTATAGCCAGACGGGCATGAACCAGCATGCCTGCCGCCCCAGGTCTAGCTGGGACCTGGTGGCTCGGGGCGCAGCCACAGCCACACTGCCACTGCCGCCATGCAGGCGATGGGCAGGGCGGCCATCCACCACCGATGAGTGCCTACCGACAGCATGATCGCCAGCAGGACCGCCGCGCACGCCAGCATGGTCAGCGTGGCCGCCCATTTGCCGCGACGCGAGACCGCGCCATGGGCCTGCCAGTCGCTGATGACCGGGCCGAAGCGCGGATGCTGCATCAGGTAGGCATGCAGGCGCTCGGAACCGCGCGAGGCGGCATAGGCCGCGATCAGGATGAACACCGTGGTCGGCAGGCCAGGGATGAATATGCCCACGATGCCGGTGCCCAGGCTGGCATAGGCCAGCAACCACCATGCCCAGCGAAAACGGGAGCGTCCGGTCATGGCGGCATCGTAGCAACGCGGGAGCGGGCAAGGCCTGCTCCCGCGCGATGCTATTTCATGGCGGGTTCGGCTACGCCCAGCTGGTCCAGCACGAAGGCGTAGTACTCGGCCGCCTCGCGATATTTGCGGAAGCGTCCCGATTTGCCGCCATGCCCGGCTTCCATGTTGGTGCGGAACACGACCGGAAGGGTGCCGGCATTTTCATCGCGAAGCCTGGCGATGTACTTGGCCGGCTCCCAGTACTGGACCTGGGAATCCCACAGGCCGGTGCCGACGAAGATCGCCGGATAGGCCTGCTTGCGGATGTTGTCATACGGCGAATAGGTCAGCATGTAGTCGTAGTATTTCTTCTGCTCGGGATTGCCCCACTCGTCGTACTCGTTGGTCGTCAGCGGGATGGTCGGGTCCAGCATGGTGGTGACCACGTCCACGAACGGCACCTGCGACACGATCACGCGGTACTTGTCCGGCGCCATGTTGGCGATCGCGCCCATCAGCAGGCCGCCAGCGCTACCACCTGAGGCAGCCACCCGATCCGGAGCGGCGTAGCCCTGCTTCACCAATGCATCGGTGACGTCGATGAAATCGTTGAAGGTGTTCTTCTTGTTGAGCAGCTTGCCGTCGTCGTACCAGTCGCGGCCCATTTCCTGGCCGCCGCGGATGTGGGCGATGGCATAGACCACGCCACGGTCGAGCAGGCTGACCGCGGTGGAGTTGAAGCCCGGGTCCATCGACAGGCCGTAGCTGCCGTAGGCGTACTGGAACAGGGCGCCCTTGCCGTTCTTCTCGAAGCCCTTGCGGTAGACCAGCGACACCGGCACGCGGGTGCCATCGCGGGCCTGGACCCACACCCGTTCGGTGGCGTACTTGCTGGCGTCGTAGCCGATCACCGGCTGCTGCTTCAACTGCCGGCGCTCGCCGGTTTCGACATTCAGCTCATAGGTGGTGGCCGGCGTGGTCATCGAGGTGTAGCTGTAGCGCAGCCACGGCGTGTCATGCTCCGAATTGACATCCAGGCCCATCGAATACGCCGGCTCGTCGGCCTGCACGTATTCCTCCTTGCCACTGGCGCGCAGCAGGCGCAGCCGCTCCAGGCCATCGGAACGCTCGCTGATGGCGGTGAAGCCGTCGAACAGTTCGAAACCTTCGATGTAGACCTGGTCGCTGTGCGCAATCCAGTCCTTCCATTCGCTGCGCGAGGTGGCGGACGACGGCGCAGTCATGATGCGGAAGTTCTTGGCCTTCCAGTTGGTGCGGATCACCCAGCGCCCATCCAGGTGGTCGGCGCTGTATTCCAGGTCACGCTCGCGCGGCGCCAGTACGGTGAATTCGCGCGGATCGGCGGCGGGCGTGCAGCGCTGTTCCGATGAGACCGTACTTTCCACCGAGATGCAGATGAAGCGGTCATCGCGGGTGCGGCCGATGCCCATGTAGAAACTGTCGTCCTGTTCTTCGTAGACCAGCTTGTCGGCACTGGCCGGCGTACCCAGCACGTGGGTCTTCACCCGAACGGTGAGCAGGGTTTCCGGGTCGGTCTCGACGTAGAACAGGGTCTTGTTGTCATCGGCCCAGACCACGTTGGGCGAGGCATTGGTGATGGTGTCGGGATACAGCTCGCCGGTGGCCAGGTTCTTGAAGCGGACCACGTACTGGCGGCGGCCGACTTCGTCGTCGGCCCATGCCAGCAGGGTGTTGTCCTGGCTCACCTGGGCATCGCCGACGCTGAAATAGCCCTTGCCCTCGGCCATGGCGTTGACGTCCAGCAGGATTTCCTCGGGCGCCTCCATCGTGCCCTTGCGGCGGGCCTGGACCGGATAATCCTTGCCAGCCTTGAAGCGCGTGTAGTACCAGTAGCCGCGCTCGCGGTACGGCACGCTGGCGTCGTCCTGCTTGATGCGGCCGACGATCTCGTTGTACAGCGTTTCCTGCAGCGGTCTGGTTGGCGCCAGCACTGTATCGGTATAGGCGTTCTCGGCGGCCAGGTAGGCCAGCATCGCCTTGTCCTTGCGCTTGTCGTCACGCAGCCAGTAGTAGTCGTCGTTGCGGGTGGCGCCGAAGGGAGCTTTCACCGCGTGCGGCCTCTTCACCGCATCCGGTGGCGTGGCGTCGAGCGCAAGGACGGAAACGGGAGAGGTGGTCATCAGGAAGGCAGCCGCAAGCAGGAAGGGGGTCGGTTTCATGGAAGATAGGTCCGGTTCGGTTCGATGCAATGGAGTTCGGTGCCAAAACCAGCATCCCGGCACGCGGCCGGGATGCAGGAGCAATTCCAGTCCAAGAACGCGTTACTTGGCGAGCTGCTGCCAGAGGAAAGTATAGGCAAGCGCGGACATATGCGCCGACTGCGCATTGTTGGCCGCGCCGCCGTGGCCGCCCTCGATGTTCTCGTAGTAGCGCACGTCCTTGCCGGCCTCGGACATCTTGGCCATCATCTTGCGCGCATGGCCGGGATGCACGCGGTCATCGCGCGTGGAGGTCATGAACAGCGTAGGCGGATAGGTCTTGCTGGCGTCAAACAGGTGGTAGGGCGAGAACTTCTGGATGAACTGCCAGTCCGCCGTATCCGGGTCGCCGTATTCAGCCATCCACGAGGCACCCGCCAGCAGGTGGCTGTAGCGCTTCATGTCCAGCAGCGGTACCTGCACCACCACCGCGCCAAACAGCCGCGGGTACTGCATCAGCATGTTGCCGGTGAGCAGGCCGCCGTTGCTGCCGCCCTGGATGCCCAGGTGCGCCGGTGAGGTGATCTTGCGCGTGATCATGTCTTGGGCCACCGCGGCAAAGTCCTCGTAGGCCTTGTGCCGGTTCTGCTTCAGCGCGGCCTGGTGCCAGCGCGGGCCGTATTCACCGCCGCCGCGGATGTTGGCCACCGCGTAGACGCCGCCCTTCTCCAGCCAACCCATGCCCACGCCGCCGGAATAACCGGGAGTCAGCGAGATCTCGAAGCCGCCGTATCCGTAAAGCAAGGTGGGCGAGCTGCCGTTGTATTCCAGGTCTTTCTTGCGCACCAGGAAATAAGGCACCTTGGTGCCGTCCTTCGAGGTGGCGAAGTGCTGCTCGACCACGTGCTTGGACGCATCGAAGAAGGCCGGCATGGTCTTCAGCACTTCCGGGGCAGCCGGCTTGCCCACTTCGGCCAGCATCAGCGTGGTCGGGGTCAGGTAGTCGGTCACGGTCATCCACACCGCGTCGCTGTCATCACTGTCCACCGCGCTGACGCCGATGGTACCCAGCGCGGGGGCGCCGGCGAACGCGCTCTTCTTCCAGCCGCTGGCCGATGGGGTCAACACGCTCAGCCTGTTCTTGACGTCCTCCAGCACGTTGAGCACGACGTGGTTGCGGGTCCAGGTGGCACCGGCCAGGGAGCTGGAGTCGGTGGGCTCGAACAGCACGTCGAAATTCCTCTTTCCCTGCATGAAGTCGTCGAAGCGCGTGGCCAGCAACGAGCCTGCCTTGTACGTGGTGCCGTCGACCTCCCATGGTTCGCGCAATTCCAGGGTCAACCATTCGCGGACCACGCCCTTGCCGGTGGAATTGGGAACGTCGACCTTGGTCAGCTTGCCGTCCGCGCCGCGCAGGTACATCTCGTCGTTGTAGAAGGCGATGGTGCGGCTGACGAAATCGCGCTCGAACCCCGGGGTCGCGTCATGGAACGCGGCGATGTACATGTCGGTATTGCTGCCTTCGTACACCACCGTAGCCGCCTCCAGCGGCGTGCCGCGCTTCCATTCCTTGACGATGCGCGGGTAGCCGGACGGCGTCATGCTGCCCGGGCCGAAGTCCGTGTACACATAGACGGTGTCGGCGTCTTTCCACCCCAGCGCGCCCTTGGCCTCGGGACGGAAGAAACCCTCCTTGACCCACTGCCGGTTGGCCAGGTCGAACTCACGGGTGACATCGGCGTCCGAGCCGCCTCGCGACAACGCGATCAGGCAGCGGTCATAGGACGGCTTGCGGCAATCGGCGCCATGCCAGACCCATTTGCGGTCGTCCTGCAGGCCCTCGGCGGCATTCAATGCGTCCAGGTCGATGACCGTTTCCCAATGCGGCTGCGGCTTGCGGTATTCCTCCAGCGTGGTGCGCCGCCAGAGGCCACGCTCGTGGTTCTTGTCCTTCCAGAAGTTGTAGTAGTAGTCGCCGATCTTCTCCACGCCGGGGATCTTGGCGTCGGAATCAAGCATGGCCAGGATCCGGCCTTCCAGCTGCTTGAATTCGGGGGTCGAGGCGATCTCGGCCTCGGACTTCGCGTTCTGGGCCTTGACCCATTCCAGCGGCTTGGCGCCGGTGACTTCTTCCAGCCAGGCGTGGGAGTCATTGGTCACTGTGGCGGTCTCATCGGCAAGGGCGCTGCCGGCGGCAGCGAGACCTGCGACGACCATCAGGGTCTGGCAGGTTTGGGCAAGGGTAGGCATCAATTGTCCTGGTGCGGGTCAATTTCCCACGCTAGCACAGCGCGCCAAGGCGCTCCCCTGCCGAAGGTCAGGCCGCGCGCGGAAGTTGCCTGGTGGCGGGCATGGCCCGCCGCCGCGCCTGCGCACCGCTGCGACGGCGACGCGGCAAACCTCGCGCAGCGGCCCCTGCACGGGCCCTGGGCCATGGCAACCGGAAGCGGTGCAGCGACCACAACGCCACCGCCGGCATGCCGGCCAGCCACATCGGCATCCAGCCCAGCCAGGCGCTGGAGCCGCGCGCCATCGGCAGCAACACGATGAGCAGCAAGCCTGCCACCAGCGCGATCCGCAGCGCGCGTTCCAGTTGCGGGTCCGGCAGGCTGGCAGTGGAAGGGCGAGGGGCGAAGTTCGACATGGCGCAGGCTCCTGTGACTGGGAGGCCAGCGTGCGCAACGGCCATCTCACCGAATGCGACCGTGCTGACATCGCCTTAGCCGAACCGGGAGTAGCCTGCGAATTTCGTCCTCCAGGTACGTCCCATGCCCGTCTCCATCGCGCTGCGCCCTTTCCTGCTGGGCGCACTGCTCCTGTCTCCCCTCGCCTGCTCGAGTCCTTCCATGCCTGCATCCACGACCCGGGCCGCGTCGCCGGCCATCGATCTCAGCCGTTTCATGGGTCCCTGGCACGTGATCGCGCACGTACCGTATTTCGGCGAACGCGGGCACGTGGCCAGCCGTGACGAATACACGCTGAGGCCCGACGGCAGGATCGCCGTGCATTACGTCTACCAGGAAGGCTTCACTGAACCGGTCAGGACCCTGGATTCGAAAGCCACGGTGAAGGCCGACTCCGGCAACCGGCGCTGGACCACCTGGTTCTTCGGGGTGATCCCGACCAAATTCAACATCCTGGAAGTCGCGCCGGATTACTCGTGGGCACTGATCAACTACCCGGGCCGCGACCTGGCCTGGGTGTTCGCGCGCTCGGCGGAAGTCAGCGACGCGCAATATTCCCAGCTGTTGCAGAAGATGCGCGGGCACGGCGTGGACACCAGCAAACTGGTGCGCGTGCCCCAGCTCAAGGAACAGGTGGGGCAACCGGGATTCGCAGCACCCAAGCAGCCCTGAGCCGAACGCGGAATCAGCTGTCAAGCAACCTGCAGGACCCACAGCGGCCCGGTGACCGCGTGCTGCCTGGGGTTGTCTTGCCGCCAGCGCGGGCTCAATACCCCGCGGCGTCGAGCGCCTTGTCCGCCTCGACGCGTCCAATCTCGACAAGTTCCTTTGCGCGCCAGAACTCGTAGAACAGACAGGCATCGCGGGGAATGCGGATCACCAGTTCGGGCGGATCCAGGGCCAGGTGCATGCGCGATATCTGCGCCTGCATGGTGTCCAGCGACAAGGCCATGATCTCGCTGATGCCGAGGTCCTCGTCCGGCTGCTCACCGATACGGCGCTCGAACCAGTCGCCGACGCGCGCGGCCAAGGAGCGGCCGGCGACATTTTCCTCTTCCTCCGGTTCGGCCGGCCGCCCGGGCGGCTGCTTGGGCCAGTCGTGCATGTCGACCGCGATCAGCCGGTGCGCATCGGACAGCCGGGTCGCGGCAATCGGCAACGGGGCCAGCAAGCCGCCATCGACCAGTGACCGCCCGTGCAGCATGGCCGGCGTGAACAGGCCGGGGATGGCGAACGAGGCGCGTAGCGCGTCCCACAGCGGCCCCGTCCGCAGCCAGACTTCGCGCTGGCGCTCCAGGTCCACCGCCACGGCGGTGAAATCGATGGCGAAATCCTCGATCAGCGGGTTGCCGACCACATCGCGCATTGCACCTACCAGCGCATCGCCGCGCATCAGGCCGCCCTCACCCACCACCGGATCGAGCAGGCGCAGGAAATCGCCGCGGCCCAGGCGCTCGATGTGTTCGCGGAACGCGCCGAGCTTGCCGGCCGCATGGATGCCGCCGACCAGCGCGCCGCTGGAAGAACCGGAAATGGCCACGATATTGAGGCCGCGCGCGCACAACGCCTCGATCACACCGACCTGCGCAAGCCCGCGCGCACCGCCGGCGCCAAGCGCAAGCGCTACTTTTTCACCCTTGCGGATGCTGGGAGCGGCCGCTGCCATCAGCGCCCGTAGTTGCTCAGGGCCAGCTCCAGCAGGGACTTGGCCTGCTCGCGCAGTACCGCCGGGGCGGTGATCTCCGCGTCGGCGCCGTAGTGCAGGATGTCCATCAGCAATTCGCGCGACGCGCTGTAGGGCACTTTCAGCTCATAACGGCCGTCGGGGAGGAAACGCCCTTCCTGGCGCGAATGCCACTGCTCGTCGGCCACCCAGCGCGCGGTCTTGGCGCTGAACACGATCGTGGCCCAGCCCTTGGGCTCGCCCGAGAAGATCCCGTAACTGGACGCCAGGTGCTGGTTGAGCTCGCTATCGGGCAGGTCACGTGCGGGTTCCTCGATCACCCTGGCGTTGCTGATGCGGTCCACCGCGAAGCTGCGCAGGCCGTCGCGCTCGTGGTCCCAGGCGTCCAGGTACCAGTTGTCGCGGTAGTGGGTGATGCGTTGCGGGGAAACCGTGCGCCGGGTGCGCTCGTCGGTGGAGCGCGCGCGGTATTCGAAATTGATCTGCCTGCGCTCCAGCACGGCCGAGGCGACCGAACGGAAACTGGCCTCGTCCAGGCGACGGCCGCGATGCGGAATGACCCGCACGCGTTCCACCGGCCAGTGATCGACGCCGGCATGGGCGGTCAGCAGCGACTCGATGCGATTCTGCAATGGCGCCAGCGCCCCGGCCAGCACGCCGCCGCCGGTACGCATCAGCAGCTGCTGGGCGGCGAGCAGTGAGTAGAGCTCTTCGGAACTCAGCCACAGACCGGGCAGTTCGAAGCGGTCGGTTTCATCAGCGGCGTAGCGGAAGCCGGCTTCGCCGTCGCCCTCGATCGGCGCCATCAGCGCATCGCGCAGGTAGGCCAGGTCGCGGTAGGCGGTGGCCCGAGAGCAGCCCAGTTCCTCCTGCAGGCGCTTGACCGTGACCGGGTAGCGGGCAGCCTTGAGGATGCGGTGCAGGGCAGTGATGCGTTCGATCTTGTCCATGCACCGATTATGGCCGAGCCGTGGCCGCTTTCGCGGTGAAGCCTGCGTTGAAGCCCATATGGACCCGTTGCCCAGGCAGCCCGGGCCCGTGCGGTGCCGGACACCGCCGCGCCCCTATCCTGCGCGGCGACCCCTCAACGCGCGGACCCGGGCTGCCTTTCTACAGACCCGGCCTTCCGGCCTGTTTGCATTCGTCACACGGAGTTGCCATGCCTGTTCGTCCGCTGGTGTTCGCCTGCCTTTTCCTCGCCCTATGCGCCTGCAAGCCCCAGGCGCAGGCGCCAGCCGGGGACGCGTCGCCGCAGCCCGACGCAGCCGCTCCCGCCAGCACCCTGGAAAAGGCAGCGGCGGCGATCAATCCGCTGTCCAGTCCGATGGAGGAAATGGAAGCCTCCACCGCGCTGTTCCGCAACGCCCGGAGCTATCACGCGGTGATGTCGGCCGAAGGCGCCCAGGCCATGGACAACGAGATCGATTTCGTCGCCCCAGACCGTTACCGCATGCAGATGCCGATGGGCACCCAGGTGATCATCGGCGACACCATGTACATGCAGGTGGAGGGGCGTTCGGTCAAGGTGCCGATGCCAAAGGGCACGCTGACCAGCATGCGCGACCCGATGCGCATGCAGGAGGCCCGTGAGGGCATGAGCGTCGAAGCACTGGGCAGCGACCGCGTGGACGGACAGGTCGCGAAGAAGTACCTGGTCCGCTACACCAGGCCGCAGGCCGGCGAATTCACCCTGTGGATCGGCAGCGACGGCCTGCCCCTGCAGTTCATCCAGCAGGGCCAGGCACAGGGCAAGCCCTACACCATGACCACGCGCTATTCGCGCTTCAATGATCCGTCGATAAGCATCGAAGCGCCGCAATGAATTCCTGACAGCGGTTTAACCCGCTGCGACAGCACGCCGGCAGACTCCGCGCCAAATCCGCGGGGTGAAGATGCGATCCAGGGACAGGAATGAGCAGGCCACGCAAGTCGCGGCCTGGGTTTTGGTCATGTTGGTACACGCGGGGATTTTCTGGTTGCTCGCGCAGCAGCAGCAGCGCAGAAGCGAAAGGGAAACAGGCCAAAGCCTGCGCCTGGCATTCATTGCCTTGCCGCCGACGTCCGCGCCTGAGCAACCGGTCCGCCCGGTCGCCGCACCGCGGCTAAGACGCGCTTCGCCGCGTGCGCAGCTGCCGGCCATGGTGCCGGACGTGCCCCCTGTGGAGCCCGCGGGAGCAAGTTCCGATCCACTACCAGGGCCGGAGCAACTGCAGCAGCAGGTTAGCCAGTGGGCGCGCGAGCAGGCCGGGCCCGCTTTCCCGGCCACCCCTTTTCGCAGCAGGTGCGCCCAGCTGCCCGGTGGCGAGCGTCCCGGCGCCTTCCGGATGAAGGAGCCCTGGAGTCCTTCGCGGGTGGTTGCCATCGTCGGCCGCGCGTTCGGCGACAGGGATCCCTGCCCCAGCATCAGGTCACGCCTTTCGGGCCTGCTCGCCTCGACTTCAGACCATGACAGGGAGCTGCTGCACGAAGAACTGCGGCGTGACCGGGAATATTGCCAACCCTGAACCGCTCCGGGTCCACTACAACAAAAATATCTTCATTAACAAGCACTTGGGTTCAAATTTAAACGCATAGGCTCTATACTGAAAACGTTTCCATATCTTTCCTCCGATCCAGAGCCTGCCATGTCCCGCCATCTGCTCAGCCTTCCTTTCCTGCTGTCGTCCTGGGTTTTCGCTCCCGCTGCATGGGCCGCCACCAACGCGGACTGCAATTGCGGGGACGCGGCAAGCGCCGAAGCGGTCTCCCCATGGAGCGGCGGTGGCGAGCTGGGCTTTGCCGCCACGCGCGGCAACAGCATCAGCGAAAGCCTCAACGGACGCCTGCAATTGCAATACACCGAAGGGGGCTGGATCCACACCATGGACCTGTTCGGGCTGCGTTCCAGCGCCGAATACCGGGTATACGCCGAGGACGGCACCATGACCCGTGACCGCAAGACCACGGCCAACCGCTACACCGCCGGCGCCGGCAGCGCGCTCAAGCTCGGTGACCACCGCCAGTTCACCACCGCGCTGCGTTACGAAAGCGACGATTTCGCCAGTTACAGTTCGCAGGCCACGGCCAGCGTGGGCTACGGAACCCGCGTGATGGATGGGGAACGCACCCGCCTGGACGTGCAGCTGGGACCCGGCGTGCGGCGTGCCCACAACGTGCAGGAAGGACGCACCGAGTCGGGGCTCATCGGCCGCGGTTTCGTGGGCCTGAAATTCGGCCTGACCGAGAACACCGAACTCGAGAACACGCTGCTGGTGGAATCGGGCACGTCCAATACGTTCGCCCAGAACGACCTTGGCCTGTCGGTCGCCATGAACCAGAACCTGGCCCTGAAGGCCGGGCTGCAGGCGCGCCGCAACAGCGAAGTGAACAGCCAGCAGAAGAAGACCGACACCCTGACCACCATGAACGTGGTGTACCGCTTCAAATAAGCGGTCTTGAGCCGTTGCCTGCGGTGGCATCGGCTTTGCGCTGGAGCTAGGTAAGCCGCGACCGGATGCCAATCAATCCTGGTTTGAAGAATTCATGCTCGTTGTGGATGGCGACGTTGGTGGTGACGGGCCACAGCTGACGCAGCTGCCAGATCGGTTTCCCGGCTACGGGATGCCTACAGGAATTCGCCGGCGCCCAGCGCCAGCAGGTCTTCGGCAACGGCTTGGCCGAGCGCTTCCGGCAGGGCGGCCGGACCTTCGCGATCAGCGCGCAGCATGCGCCCGTCGGTGGCCGATCCCACCAGCCCGGCAAGCTGCAGGCGATCACCCTGCAGCCGCGCATGCGCCGCCACCGGCACGTGGCAGCTGCCGTGCAAGGCCCGGTTCATGGCGCGCTCGGCTTCCACGCAGTTCCGCGTGGACGCGTGGTCCAGCGCCGCGAACAGTTCGTGCAGGGCCGCGTCACCCTGGCGGCATTCAATGGCGATGGCTCCCTGCGCCGGCGCCGGCAACCACCCGGGGGCATCCAGGCGCACGCGGATGCGTTGTTCGAAGCCCAACCGCTGCAGGCCCGCGCATGCCAGCACGATGGCGTCGTAGTCACCGGCATCCAGCTTGGCCAGCCGCGTATTGACGTTGCCGCGCAGGTCCAGCAATTGCAGGTCGGGCCGGCGTGCGCGCAACTGCGCCTGCCGGCGCAGCGAAGAAGTACCCACCCTGGCGCCGTGCGGCAGTGCATCCAGCGACGCATGCTGGTTGGAGATGAACGCATCGGCGTGGTCGGCGCGCTCCAGGATCGTGGACAGCACGAACGGCTCGTCCAGTTCCATGGGCACGTCCTTGAGCGAATGCACCGCGCAGTCGGCCTCGCCGCGCAGCATGGCCAACTCGAGTTCCTTCAGGAACAGGCCCTTGCCGCCGATTGCCGCCAGCGAGCGATCCAGCACGTCGTCGCCGCGGGTGCTCATTGGCACCAGGCTCACCTCGATGCCGGGGTGCGCCTGCTGCAGGCGCGCGGCCACGTGTTCGGTCTGCCAGAGGGCGAGCGGGCTCTTGCGGGTGGCGATGCGGATTCGTTCCATGTCCGCATTATGGATGCCGGCGCCCGGGACCGGCTAGGCGAAACGCAGCGGGCTACAGGCTCTTGACTGTGTCGCGCAGTCCTGCCACGCAGCGGCGGCTCACTTCCAGCGGCTCCTTGCCGTGGCGCAGCACCGCCTGCACGCGACCGTCGTTGATGCGCTTGAGTTCCACGATCTCGTGGCGGGCCACCAGGCAGTTGCGGTGGATGCGCACGAAGCGCCCGTTGAATTCGTCCTCCAGCGACTTCAGCGATTCCTCGATCAGGTCCTCGCCGCGCGCGTGGTGCACGACCACGTACTTTTCCTCGGCCTGCAGGTAGTGCACGTCCTCCAGCGGGATCAGGCGCAGGCTGCCGCGCAGGCGCGCGCAAAGATGGCTGCGCGGCTGCCGGTGTGGCGCGGCGGGGGCCTGGGTTTCGCGCCCGGCGACAAAGTTGCGCGCGCGTTCCAGCGCCACGGCCAGGCGTTCGGCACGCACCGGTTTCATCAGGTAGTCGATCGCGGCCGCTTCGAATGCCGATAGGGCGTGCTCGTCGTAGGCCGTGCAGAACACCACCGCCGGGCGCGGTTCGAAGGCGGTGAGGTGGCGCGCCGCTTCCAGTCCGTCGACGCCGGGCATGGCGATATCCAGGAGCACCAGGTCAGGCTTGAATTCCGCGCATGCCTGCAATGCGCTCAGGCCGTTGTCGGCCTCGGCGACTATTTCCACGCCGCCGTGTTCGCCCAGCAGCATGCGCAAGCGGTCGCGGGCCAGCGGCTCATCGTCGGCAATGACCACCTTCACGGCGCGTGCGTCCTCGGTTGGCGAATGGAAGTGCCAAGCCCATGGTAGCGGCGGCATCGGCCAGCGTCATCCTGCGACGCGGCGCACATCACGCCTGCTCGAAACGCCGGGACATCCAATCGCCCAGATCGCTGATTTCCTCGGCGCACAAATGATGCGCCATGGGATAGCGATGCCACTCCACGTCCACGCCAAGACTGCCCAGCAGCTGCGCGCTGCGTTCGGCATGGATCAACGGAATAACCGGGTCGGCGGTGCCATGGGCCATGAACACAGGCTGCCGTGTCGCGGCCTCGGTCTTCGTCGTCGCCGCGGTCTCCGCACCGGGCAGGTAGGTGGACAAGGCGATCACCCCTGCCAGCGGTGTCTTGCGGCGCAGGCCCGCGGCCAGGGCGATTGCCCCGCCCTGCGAGAATCCGGCCAGCAGCACGCGCTCGGCCGGAATGCCACGTGCGTGTTCGCGATCAATCAGGGCCCCGGCCTGCACGATGGACTGGTCGACGCCTTCGCTGTCGGCGCGGGTCGGGAAATCCGTGCCGACGATGTCGTACCAGGCGCGCATCCGCGCGCCGTTGTTGATGGTGACCGCGCGCACCGGCGCATGCGGGAACACGAATCGCAGCGCCGGCCATCCCGGGCGCACCAGCTCGGGCACCAGCGGCACGAAGTCATGCCCGTCCGCGCCCAGCCCGTGCAGCCAGACAATCGCCCATTGTGGCGAAGGTCCGGTTTCCTGTTCGATGGTTTCCAGCAGATCGGTGGCGTTGTCCATGGCTACATTGTGGCCGACAACGCCGCTGCCGGCCAAATGCGTGGCCCTTGGCTCAAGCGGCCGGGATCGCGCCCGGCGTGCCCACCTTGTGCAGACGCCGCAGCCGCATCACCTGGGCGAACGCGCCAACCAGGAAAAGCAGGAACACCCCGCCGATCACCTTCTGCAGGGTGGGATCATCGGGGCCTGAAAACACCGGCCCGCTTGCAGGCAGGCGTGTCAGGGTTTCGGTGAATCCCGGAATCATGTGGAAGAAGAAGGTCAGCGAATACGACACCGTTTCGATATATCGCCCCGCGCGACCGAACACTCCCGTCGAGCCTGCCACCCAGGCCACGGTCAGCACGATCAGGGTCACGATGCCGAGCACGTGCGGCTTGCCGAAGCCGCCGTGCTGGAAGATGAAGAAGCCGGTGAGGCAGGTCAGCACCGTGGTCCAGACGTAGGTCCTGCCCAGGCCAGTGCGCGGATTGATCTCCTTGTCGCGGAAAAACCCGATGATGCCGGCCGCAACGGCGACCAGGCTGATGGCGGTGTGGATGATTCCGATCGTGGTCAAACCCAGCATGGTGTTTTCCCCGGGAGCAGTTGCGAGATCCGCACTCAGGCGGTGCGGGCAGCGCCCCCCGCGCGGCCATCCTGGAAGTGAATATGACACGCCTCAATGGCGCATTCAAAAAAAACCCCGGCTGGCCGGGGCTTTTTTTCCATGCCTGGCAGGCAGGTCAGAACTTCTGCGAGAAGCGAAGGCCGATGGTCCGGGGCGGGCTGGTAACCGTGTAGATCTGCCCATTGGGATATTCCGGCACCACGCCTGGCGCTCCGCAGACCGATTCGGCGCACTGCGCGAACCGCGAGATCACCGGTCGCTCGTCGAAGGCATTGCTGACGAACAGATCCAGCGACCAGTTGTCCTTGGCGATGCCGGCGGAGAAATCGGCCGTGGTGTAGGACGGCATGTCACCCAGGATCTCGCGCTCGGCAATGCGCAGGTCGGATGTGCGTTGTCCGACATGTACCGCCGCACCCTGCACATAGGCCTCGAAGCCGCCAAGATTGAAGGTGTAGCGCGCGGTCAGATTGCCCTTGAACTTCGGCGTGACGGGCAGTCGTGTGCCATCCGGTGCTTCGGGGTCGGGGCAATCGGTGACCGGGTTGCCTGCGTCATCGGTGAAACCGCAGAAGTTCTCGGTCAGCTTGGCGTCGTAGAACGCCGCGCCCCCGGAGATGTTGAGGTTGTAGGTGGCCGCCCAGTTCAACTCCATCTCCAGGCCGTCGATCTGGGCCTGGTTGGCGTTCTTGATTTCGGTCAGGCCATTGGCGCCGAGGATCGCGAACTGGAAATCCTCCCAGTTCTGGCGGAACAACGAACCGTTGAAGGACAGGCTGTTATCCAGCCATGTCGTCTTCCAGCCCAGCTCGTAGTTGGTCAGGTAGTCGGACACATACGGGGGCAGGCTGCCACGGCGGTTGTTGCCGCCCGGACGGTAGCCCTCGGACCAGGTGGCGTAGAGCAGCTTGGTGTCACTGAGCTTGTAGGTGACGTTGAATTTGCCGATGGTGTCGTGCTCCTTCACGCTTTTGTCGATGTTGACGCACGGCGCGTTCATGAAGGGCGTGGACGGGTCGGCGCAGAAGGCATCGGTCGGATTGTCCGGGTCGTCGACGATGTAGCTGGCGAAACCGTGGAAACCCTTCAGCGTGTTGTCGACCCGGAACGAGCGGAAACCGGCGGTGGCGATCAGCTGGTCGGTGAAGTCGAAGGAGAATTCGCCGAACACCGCCTCGTCGTGGTCCTCCCGGATCTGCTTGGTCAACCACAACGTCCCCGGCCAGCCAGGCACCGAAGAATCCGTGGCCAGGCCGTCGATGATGTAATCCTGCTGGATGTCGTGGCGCTGGGTTTGCCAGAACAGTCCGCCGATGAAGCGGAAACGGTTGTCCTGGGGAGAGGAAATGCGCAATTCGTGGCTGGTCTTCTTGTAGCCATCCTTGCCCTGGATGTATTGCGACGGATTGATCAGGTCGCCGTTGTCGTTGTAGATGGAGCCGCCGTAGGCGTACAGCGTGTCGTACCAGAACGAATAATCGCTGTAATCGGAATCGACCTCGTCGTCGCGCTTGAGGTGGGCAAAGGCATAAGTGACGTCGAAGTTGCCGATCTTGCCCTCCACGGTCAGCGCGGCCTGCACCCACTTGTCTTCGCTGCGCTCGCGATAGGCATGGGACAACGCCAGATCGCCGATGTTTTCGTCGAAGGCGAAGGTGCCGTTGGCGGTCGCGGTCTGCCCCATCACGGTCGGGCTGATGGTCCAGTTGTCATTGAGGTTGACCTTCAGCGCCAGGCGCGCGCCGGTGGTGTCCACGTCGTTGTAATTGTCTTCCGCGCGCCCCGTGCAGAGCAGCAGGGCGGTCGAAGTGCAGTTCCTGTTGCTGACTACCCCGCCCCAGCTGGGCGGGACCGCGGGAATCGGCGGGACTGCATCCGGGTCGCCGGGGTCTTCCACCCGAATCGGAAACTGGCGGTCCCCGGGCCGGTTGTCGATGTAGCCGGCGTCATGCTGGTTCCAGCCGACCAGGCGGATAGCGGCTTTTTCGCCAAGCGGAATGTTGACGAAACCCTCGGCTACATGGCCGAGGCCGCCATGGCTGACGCTGTTCGCTTCCAGGCTGTAGCCAGCCTCGAATCCGCTGGGATCGGGCTTGTTGGTGATGACGCGGATCGTGCCAGCCTGCGAGCTGGCGCCGTACAGCGTGCCTTGCGGTCCGGCCAGCACCTCCACGCGCGCGACATCGTAGACGTGGATGTCCAATGGGCCCTGGATGGTGGTGACAGGCTGCTCGTCCAGGTACATGCCGACACTGGGCAACGGGCCGGAGTGGTTGCCGTCGCCGCCGCTGGATACGCCGCGCATGTAGATCTGGGAGAAGCCGGGGCCGAAGGTCTGGTAGGAGACGCTCGGCAGGAACTTCACGTAATCCTCGAAATCGCTGACATTGAGCTGCTCCAGCTTCTCGGTGCCAAGCACCTGGATGCTGATCGGCACCTGCTGGAGGTTCTCGCTGCGCTTCTGCGCGGTAACGGTGATGGTGTCCAGGGTGGCGGCGCGGTTTGCCGGCGGTACCGGCTCCGCCGCCGGCACGGCGTCCTGCGCGAACGCGGTGGAAGCAACCGCCAGGTAGATGGCGGCAGTCAGGGGCAGCCGCTTGAACGTCGATGCATCGTGTCGGCCGCTTCGTTTCTTGTATTGCATGTTCATCAGCGCCATCTCTACTCTCCAGTGATGAGTGTTGCCTGTCAGGAAGCTGCCTTTGCCAACGGAAACTCCGGCACCGCCGGATAGGTGTCCAGAACCGGTCCCAGCGCTTCTTTCAGCGGGTCCAGCCACGGATCGAAATTGCGCCAGTGGTCCACGCCCTCGCGGTAGATGGGCCTGCGCACCTGCTCGGAGCTGGCGGTGCGCACGGCGCGCGTGTTCTCGAAGAAGCGCAGGCAGCTTTCCTCGAACGGCAGCCCGCAGTGGTCCAGCAGCAGCCGGACCTGGGTTTCGGTGTCGTCGACCATCTGCTCGTAGATAACCCGGTGGACGCGGCCCGGCAGCACCTCGTCGAAGTGCGCCATCAATTCCACGTAGTCGGCGTAGTAGCGTCCGATGTCGTCCAGTCCGTAAGTGAAGCTCTGGCCGCGCGCGAAGTGCTGTTTGTAGCCGGAGAAACAGCAGGCCAGCGGGTGCCGGCGTGCATCGATGATCCTGGCGTTGGGCAGCATCAGCTGGATCAGCCCGATATGCAGGAAGTTGTTCGGCATCTTGTCGATGAAGAACGGCGCATCGGTCTTGCGCTGGATGCGGGTGTGCTGGAGATAGCGTTCGCCGAGTGCGCGCAGTGCATCGGCGCCCATGGACTCCAGCACGTCGTGGTACGGCATGGCATTGCCTGCCTCGCCGCGCCCGCGCAGCTCGCGGGTGATGGAAGTGATTTCCGGCAGCTCCATCGTGCCTTCGACGGCGGAGTGGCTGGACAGGATCTGTTCCAGCAGGGTCGAGCCGGCGCGCGGCAGGCCGACGATGAAAACGGGGTCGCCCGCCTGGGCGCCGGAACCGCTGCGACTTGCGAAGAATTCACGCGTGTAGCTGCGCTTGATGCGGGCCACCCGTGCGGAGGTGTCATTGGCGCTGTAGGACAGCGTCGCGCGCCGCAGGTCGTTGCCGCTCCGGTAATGGCGAAACGAGTCCTCGTAGCGACCCTCGTCTTCCAGCGCCTTGCCGATGGCGAACTCCAGGTGCTGGCGGTTCTCCGAGGCGATGCCCGGCCGCTCCAGTTCGCGTTGCATGACCGCCAGGTCGGCGGCGGAAAAACGGAAGGTCTTGAGGTTGGCCAGGCTCCACCACACTTCACCCGCGCCCGGTTCGAGTTGCAGGCTGCGACGGTAGGCGGCGATCGCGCGGTCCTGGTGGCCGGCCGTCTTCAGGGCATGGCCGTAACTCATCCAGATGCGCGGGTGCTGCGGATAGACCTGCAGGATTCGCGAATACAGCGCGATGGCCGGCTCGTAGTCACCGACCCGGCACAGCACCACGGCCTTGAGGTTGAGGTAGCCCGGATTGTCCGCCTCGTGCAGCAGCAGCTGGTCGATCTGCTGCAGCGCCTCGGCGGGCTTGTTCGACCGGTGCAACACCAGCGCGTAGTTCTGGCGTGCCGCATGGAAACCGGGCGCCAGTTGCAGGCTGCGGGCCAGCAGGTTCTCGGCGTCCTCGTTGCGACCCAGGCGCATCGCCACCTCGGCCAGCATGCGGATCGCCGCGACGTCGGTGGGTGCACGCGTCAGGTGTTCGCGCAGCAAGGCCTCGGCTTCGGCAATGCGTTGTTCGTGCAGGGCGTTCGCCGCCGCCAGCAGGTTGGGGTCGCGGGTGGAGTAACGCAGGTGGTTGGCGTAGGCCGCATCGGCGCCCTCGGGATCGTCCAGCGCCATCAGGTGGTCGCCCAGGGACCGCCAGGCCTGGGGCAGGTCCGGCTTCAGCGCCACCGCGCGCCGCAGCGCCGCCAGGGCACGGTCGCCCTGCCCCGCCTTGCCCAGGGCGATGCCAAGTTCGAGATGGGTCAGCGCGGAGTTCGTCTGGGCGTCAGCCAGCGGCTGCAGGATCGCCAGTGCACCTTCCAGGTCGCCGCGCGCACGATGCGAAGCGCCCAGGATCAGCAGCGCCATCGGATGCGGGCCGACCGCCTTGATGATTTCCGCAGCCTGTTCGCCTGCCAGTGCCGGATCCGTCGCCAGCAACCGGCTGGCATGGGCGAGCGCGGTGTCGAGGCTGGCAGTGGGCACCGTGGCAGCGTTCACCGGAGACATTGCTCCGGACAATCCTGCGAATGCCCCAGCCACGACCAGTCCGCCCGGAAAGCCGTCTGGACGATCGCAACCGCGGACTCGCGCTTCATTCGAAACCCCCCGTACACGGCAGCCACCCCGTCATAGCGCTTTCAGCAATCTATAGTTGAATTGAAGCGATTGGTAGTAGGAGGCCACGCCGATGCGTTCGTCCTGGCCATGGGCGCGGTCGTCGTCGACGTCGTAGGGCATGCCGTTGAACACATAGACCGGCAGGCCCGCCGCGCGCAGGAATACGCTGTCGGTGGCGCCAGCGGACATGTAGGGGGAAACCGGGATCCGGCCCCACAGCGCGGCAGCTGAATCGCCAATCCTGGCAAACAGTTCGGCATTGACTGGCGAAGGGGGACCGGAGAATGGCTCATTGACGCGGGCCAGTTCGATCTGCGGATCGGCCAGCGCCTGCCTGAGTGCGGCTTCCACGCTTGCCATGCTCTCTTCCGGCAGCACCCGGCAGTTCACCGTGGCCTGGGCCATCTGCGGCAGTGCATTCTCCGCCTGTCCGCCCTGCAGCAACGTGGGCACGCAGGTGGTGCGAAGTTGCGCATTGTTGTAAGTGGAAGTCGCCGCCAGGCGTCCGAGGGCGGCCGGGTCCGGTGCCTCGCCCGCGGCAGCGCGCATGTCATCGGCGAGCGCGCCCGAATACAGCTTCGCCAGTCCGTCGTAGTAGCCACGGGTGGCCGAATTGGTCCGCAGGGGAAACGAATGCGCAGACAGCCTCGCCAGGCCGTGGGCGAGCCGGTAGATCGCGTTGTCCGGCGTGGGCAGGGAGCTGTGCCCCCCCGGGTTGCGGACGGTCAGGGTGAAACTGATGAAGGTCTTCTCGGCGGTCTCGACCGACAGCACCGCCGGCCTGCCATTGCGGATTTCCGGGCCGCCGCCATCGACGTTCAGCGCGTACTGCGCCTTGAGCAGTTCAGGCCAATGGGCCAGCAGCCACTGCACGCCATTGTCGGCGCCGTCTTCCTCGCCTGCGGTCAGGGCCAGCACGTAGTCGCCGTCCGGCACGAATTTCTCGGCACGCAATCGCAGCAGCGTGGCGACCAGCCCGGCCGCACCGCCCTTGATGTCCGAAGTGCCGCGGCCGTAGAAGTAGCCGTCTTTCTCGGTCAGCCGGTAAGGGTCGACAGTCCAGTCCTCGCGCCGGGCTTCCACCACGTCCAGATGCGCGAGCAACAGGATGGGCTGGCGCCGGCCCTTGCCGCGCAGCCGCACAACCAGGTTGCGCTTGAGCGGGTGGTCGCCCAGCACCTGCACGTCGGCCGGGTCGAAGCCTGCATCGAGGAACCGCCTGGACAGCAGCTCTGCCGCGGCAGTGGTGCTGCCGTGCCCGGGCGTGGTGTCGGTTTCGATCAGCTGCTGCAGCAGTTCACGGCCCAGTGCCTGCTGCGCGGCCGGCGCCTGTTCGGCGGCCATCGCAGCCAGCGGCGCCGTCAGCAGCGACACCACCAACACCGTCCTGGTCCATTTCAACCCACCATTTCTGACTTTCATTCGTACTCCGGAAGTCGGATTCATGCTGCTTCCAGTGCGAGCGCCAGGCCTTGCCCCACGCCTACGCACAGGCTGACCAGCGCCTTTTTCTGCCGCTCCCGCTGCATCGCGTAGGCCGCGGTCATGACCAGCCGCGCGCCACTGGCGCCCAGCGGATGACCCAGCGCGATGGCGCCGCCATTGGCATTGACGTGATCGGCATCGTCGGCCAGGCCCAGCGCCCGCGTGCAGGCCAGCACCTGCGCGGCGAATGCCTCGTTGATTTCGATGCGGTCGAAGTCGGACAAGGACAGCCTGGTGCGCGCAAGCAGCTTGTGGATGGCCGGCACCGGGCCCAGGCCCATCACCCGCGGCGCAATGCCGGCCGAGGCCATGCCGACGATCCGCGCAAGCGGCTGCAGCCCATGGCGTTCCAGCGCGGATTCAGAGGCCAGCAGCACCGCGCCCGCACCATCGTTGAGGCTGGAGGCATTGCCGGCGGTAATGCTGCCTTGCGGTCCCAGCAGCGGGTCGAGCCCGGCCAGCTTGTCCAGGCAGGTGTCGGGGCGCAGTTGTTCGTCGTCGTTGAAGGCGGCCGCGCCCTGGCTGGTTTCGACCGGCGTTATCTCCTCGTCGAACCAGCCCTGCTGCTGCGCATGCTTCGCACGCTGCTGGCTGCGGAGCGCGTAGGCGTCCTGGTCGACTCGGCTTATGTGATGTTCCCGGGCAAGATGCTCGGCGGTCTGGGCCATCGAATCGACGCCGTAGCGGTCGCGCATGCGTGGATTGATGAAGCGCCAGCCCAGCGTGGTGTCCGCCAGTTGCTGGTCGCGCGCCAATGCGCCGGCGGCCTTGGCCATGACGTAAGGCGCGCGGCTCATGCTTTCCACGCCGCCAGCGATGACCAGGTCGGCTTCGCCGCAGGCGATTGCGCGCGCGCCTTGCCCGATCCCTTCCAGTCCAGAGCCACACAGGCGGTTGACCGTCACCGCAGGCACGCCCTCCGGCAAGCCAGACAACAACACCGCCATGCGCGCGACGTTGCGGTTGTCTTCGCCCGCCTGGTTGGCGCAACCCAGCACCACTTCATCCAGCGCCGCCCAGTCCAGCAGCGGGTGGCGCGCCTGCAATGCGATCAGCGGCAGGGCGGCGAGGTCATCGCAGCGCAGCCCCGCCAGCGCGCCGCCGTAGCGCCCGAAGGGCGTACGCGTCGCGTCGACGAGGTAAGCGCGGTTCACAGGCCCTGCCTCCTGTAAACATGCGGTGCCCAACCGCCCTGCCGGATCGCTTGCTCGATGTCCGGTTGCGCGGCGCGCAACGCGGGCAGTATTTCCTTCAGCGCCCGTGCGGCCGCCTTGTCGCTGTATTGCATGCTCACATTGAGGCCGGCAACCACGCAGCCATTGGCGGCGCGGATCGGCACCGCGATGGAACACAGGCCCAGCTCCAGCTCCTGCGAGACCATCGCGTAGCCCTGCTTGCGCACCGCCTGAAGCTCTGCCTTGAGCGCACGCGGGGTGCGCAGGGTCCTGGGCGTGTAGGCGTGGAACTTGCCGGCCTGCAGCGGATTGGCATGTATCCAGGCGTCGAGTTCCGGCTCGGCCAGGTCGGCCAGCATCACCCGTCCCATCGAGGCGGCGAACGCGGGCAGCCGCGCGCCCACGCCCAGGGCGATGCTCATTACCCGGCGCACCGGCACGCGCAGCACGTAGACGATGTCGCTGCCGTCCAGTACGGCCATCGAACACGATTCGCCGACCTGCTGGGCCAGCTTTTCCATGGTCTGCTGCGCCAGCTCGCTGACGTCCAGCGAAGACAGGTAGCTGTAGCCGAGTTCAAGCACGCGCGGGGTAAGGTGGAAGCTGCGTCCGCGCACATCCACGTAGCCAAGGTGCTGCAGGGTCAGCAGGATGCGGCGTACCACCGCACGTGACAGATTGGTGCGCGTGGCCAGGTCCGAAAGGCTGGGCGTGGGCAGCTCGTGCCCGAACGCGCGCAACACCTGCAGGCTGCGCGCCAGCGACTGCACGTAGTCGGGACTCTTCTCGAACGGTTCTGCTGCCATGCGCCATTCATTCGAATTGACAGCCCGAGCGTAGAAGGTTTCCAATGGGTTCGCAATACGAATTACCGTTCGATTACCGCACAAATTCTGGCAGGAATCGCTTGTGACCAGTGAGCGCGACAGCGTGCTGCACAGTTGGTGCGTGCAGTCGGAATGGCAGGCGCCGACCATCGTCGGCGGCCAGGGCGCACGCCTGCGCGACGACGCCGGCAACGAATACCTGGACATGAGCAGCCTGGCCGAATGCAGCAACCTCGGCCACCAGCACCCGCTGGTGGTGGCGGCAATCCGGGCCCAGGCCGACAAGCTCTGTTTCGTCACCTCGGCCTGGGGTGCGCAGCCGCGTGCCGAACTGGCGCGGATGCTGCTGGAGAAATCCGGCTTCGCCGGCGGCCGCGTGTTCTTCACCCTGGGTGGCGCCGATGCCAACGAGCATGCGGTCAAGTTCGCGCGCCAGGCGCGTGGCTTGCCACACGGCAAGGTGATCGCCCGCGAGCGCTCCTATCACGGGGCCAGCTATGCGGCCATGGCGCTCTCAGGCGACGCACGCACACAGACGCAGGTCGATTCGCGGGCTTTCGATGTGCTGCACGTGCCGCCGCCCTACGCCTACCGCTGCCCGTTCGGCAGCGCCAGCGACACCCAATGCGGCGAACGCGCCGCTGCCGCCGTCGAGGCGGCGATCCTGGAACAGGGCGCATCGACGGTGGCCGCCGTGTTGATGGAACCCAACGCCGGCAGCAACGGCATCGTCGCCCCGGACAACTACTGGCCGCGCCTGCGCGCGATCACCCGCGACCACGGCATTCCGCTGATTGCCGATGAAGTGATGAGTGGCTTCGGCCGCTGCGGCGAATGGTTTGCCTGGCAACGCCACGGCAGCAGCGCGCGTCCCGACCTGATGACCCTGGCCAAGGGCCTGACCGGCGCGCACCTGCCGCTGGGCGCGGTGGTGATGAGCGCGGCGATCGCCGAACGCCTGCAGCAGCAGATGCTCAACACCGGCCTGACCTATTGCGGCCATCCGCTGTCATGCGCGGCCGGCATCGCGGCCATGCAGGCCTATGAAGGCGAGCACCTGATCGAACGCTCGCGGCTGCTGGGCGAGCAGATGTTCTCGGTGCTCAAGCGCATGCAGGAACGCCATGCGGTGATCGGCGACGTGCGCGGCGGCCACGGCCTGTTTGCCGTGGTCGAACTGGTGTCCGACCGCGAGGCTCGCACGCCACTGGCGCCGTGGCCGCAACTGCCCGGCGAGCTGGGGGAATTGCTGCGCAAGGCGATGGCCGAGGGGGTTTCCTTCGCCGCACGCGGCAACCTGATTCTGCTGGCGCCGCCACTGGTGATAGATGCCGGGGAACTGGCCGCCGCGCTCAACCTGCTCGACCGCCTGATCGGTGAGCTGGCCCTGCCCCAGGCCGCAGCCGCATGAGCTACAAGCTGACCTATGCGACGATGTTCGACCCACCCGCCGAAGTACACGCGCGGTTCGACACGGCGCTGGCCGAGGTCATGGGACAGCTGGGCGCCGACCATTTGCTGCACGTGGCCGGCAGCGACTGCAGCGGCGAGGGCTGGGACGAACGTCGCAGCCCCATCGACCTGCGCAGGGTGCTGGGTCGTTTCGCGGTCGCCGATGCGGCACTGGCTGAACGTGCGATGGAAGCGGCCCATGCGGCGTTCCCGGCATGGCGGTCCACCCCCATGCCGCGCCGGCTGGAACTGCTGAGGCGGGTCGCCGCGCTGATCGAGGAGCGTGTGTACCTGATCGCCGCCGCGCTGACCCTGGAAGTCGGCAAGAACCGCATGGAAGCACTGGGCGAAGTGCAGGAGACGGCCGACTTCTTCCGCCACTACGCCGATGACTTCGAACGCCAGCACGGATTCGAGCACGCCCTTCCCGACGACCCGCTGCCCGACTTCCGCTCGCACAACCGCAGCGTCATGCGGCCGTATGGCGCCTGGGTGGTGATCGCGCCGTTCAACTTCCCCTTCGCGCTGGCCGGCGGACCGGTCGCCGCGGCGCTGGTCACGGGAAACACGGTGGTGTTCAAGAGCGCCACCGACACCCCGTGGTCGGGCCGACTGCTGGCTGACTGCCTGCGCGAAGCCGGTTTTCCACCGGGCGTGTTCAATTACCTCAATGGCAGCGGTGATGTGATCGGCCAGGCACTGGCCGACCACCCGCGCACCGCAGGCATCACCTTCACCGGTTCGTTCAAGGTGGGCATGCATCTGTACCGGGCCATGGCCACCGGTCCCTACCCGCGGCCCTGCATCGCTGAAATGGGCGGCAAGAACGCCTGCATCGTCACCACCAATGCCGACCTGGAGCGTGCCGTCACTGGCATCGTGCGCTCGGCCTTCGGCATGGGCGGCCAGAAGTGCTCGGCGCTTTCCCGCGTATATGTGGAGGACGCGGTCGCGGACGCGCTGATCGAGAAGCTGTTGCCCAAGGTCCGGGCACTGCGGGTCGGCGATCCGTGCCTGCGCGACAACTGGCTGGGACCGGTGTCCACCTCCAATGCGGTGCGCAACTACGAGCGCTATTGCGACATGCTGGCCGCCGATGGCGGACACGTGCTCTGCGGTGCGCAGCGACTGCAGCACGATGGGCTGGAACATGGCTATTTCGTCGCCCCGACCGTGGCCGAGGCACCGGCGCAGCATCCGCTGTTCGCTGAGGAAATGTTCCTGCCCATCGTCATGCTGTGCCGGGTCGGGGATCGCACCGAAGCCCTGCGTCGGGCCAATGATTCGCCGCTGGGCCTGACCGCCGGCTGCTATGGCAACGACGACGACCTGGCTTATTTCTTCGAGCACATCGAGGCCGGCGTCACCTACGGCAACCGCCCGCAAGGCGCAACCACCGGTGCCTGGCCCGGCTATCAGCCGTTCGGTGGCTGGAAGGGATCGGGCTCGACCGGCAAGGCCATCGCCTCGTTCTATTACCTGGCCCAGTACCAGCGCGAACAGTCGCGCACGGTGGTGGAGTGAGCACGCGTTTCCTGTCGCTGGCCGATGCCGTGGGTGAACACGTGCACGACGGTGCCTGCGTCGCGCTGGAAGGCTTCACCCACCTGATTCCCTTCGCCGCCGGCCACGAAATCATCCGCCAGCGTCGCCGCGACCTGCATCTGGTGCGGATGACGCCCGACCTGGTGTACGACCAGATGATCGGCATGGGCTGCGCGCGCAGGCTGACGTTCTCATGGGGCGGCAATCCGGGGGTCGGCTCGCTGCACCGCCTGCGCGATGCGGTGGAGCACGGCTGGCCGCAGCCGTTGCAGCTCGACGAACACAGCCACGCCGGCATGGCCGCGGCCTATTGCGCCGGCGCGGCGCGCCTGCCCTTCGGCATGCTGCGCGGCTATCAGGACACCGACCTGCCGGCGCACAACCCGCGCATCCGCACCGTCGCCTGCCCCTTCACCGGCCAGTCGCTGGCAGCGGTGCCTGCGATCAATCCCGATGTCACCTTCCTGCACGCCCAGGTGGCCGACCGCCAGGGCAACGTGGCAGTGGCCGGCATCATCGGTGCCGCGCGCGAAGCCGCACTGGCAGCCAAATTGCTGGTGGTGACGGTGGAAGAGATCGTCGACTGCCTGCCCCCGGCCATGAACGGCCTGCTGTTGCCGCACTGGATCATCAGCGCCGTGGTCCATTGCCCCGGCGGCGCCTACCCGTCGTATGCGCAAGGACACTACGAGCGGGACAACGCCTTCTACCAGCACTGGGATGCGATCGCGCGCGACCGCGAAGGCTTCCTGGCCTGGATGGGCGAACACGTGCTGGGCCAGCGCGACAATCGCGCCTTCCTGTCCAGCCTGCTGGTGGAAGCGGCATGAGCGCATGCACGCGCGAGGAGTGGATGACCATAGCGGCGGCCCGCTTGCTGTGGGATGGCTGCGTCTGCTTCGTCGGCATCGGCCTGCCCAGCGCGGCCTGCAACCTGGCGCGGCTGACCCACGCTCCGGAGATCGTGCTGATCTACGAATCGGGCACCATCGGGGCGCGCCCGGACGTGCTGCCGCTGTCGATCGGCGATGGCGAACTCGCCGCCACCGCGGCCTGCGTGGTCTCGCTGCCGGAGATCTTCAGCCACTACCTGCAGGCCGGCCGCGTCGATGTCGGGTTACTGGGCGCTGCCCAGGTCGATCGCTTCGGCAATCTCAACAGCACGGTGATCGGCCCATACGACAGCCCGCATACGCGCCTGCCCGGGGCCGGAGGGGCGCCGGAAATCGCACTGCATGCGCGCCAGACCTTCGTGATGCTGAAGGCAACGCCGCGCAGTTTCGTTCCCACCCTTGATTTCCGCACCAGCGCCGGTTTCCTGGAAGGATCGGGGGCGCGTGCGCGCAGCGGGGCCCCGGGTGGCGGGCCGAAATGCGTCATCACCGATTTCGGGATGCTGGCCCCGCACCCCCATACCCAGGAACTGCAACTGGCTGCGCTGTTCTCGGGCGTGGGCGTGGACGAAGCGCGCGCGGCGGTGGGCTGGCCGCTGTCGCCGGGCGCGCATGTGGGCATCATCGACCCGCCCGAAGCGCGCGAGCTGGAGATCCTGCGCGACCTGCAGGCGCGCACCCGCGCGGCCCATGCGCGGCCAATGACGCTGCCCCTTTGACAACAGACTGCACAGGCTGGCCATGACCTCGCCCCACATCAAGACCGAACTCCCCGGCCCCCGGGCACGCGCGATGATCGCGCGCGACGCCGAAGTGATCTCGCCTTCGTACCCGCGCGACTATCCCTTCGTCATGGCCCATGGCCGCGGCACCCAGGTCTGGGACGTGGACGGCAACCGTTTCCTCGACTTCGCCGCCGGCATCGCCGTTTGCGCAACCGGCCATGCGCATCCGCAGGTAGTGGCCGCAGTGAAGGCGGCGGCGGACGAGTTCCTGCACATCTCCAGCGACTACTGGCACGAGCAGATGACCGCGCTGGGTGAACGACTGGCGGCGGTGGCACCGACGCGGACCATCGGCAATGAGCCGGCGATGAGTTTCCTGTGCCAGTCCGGCACCGAAGCGGTCGAGGGCGCGCTGAAGCTGGCTCGCTACGTGACCGGCCGTCCGCGCTTCATGGGTTTCCTGGGGGGCTTCCACGGACGCACCATGGGCTCGCTGTCGTTCACTTCCAGCAAGTACACCCAGCAGCTCGGCTTCGCCCCGACCATGCCGGGGGTGACCCACGCGCCCTATCCGAATCCCTACCGGCCACTGTTTGCCGGCGACGACCAAGGCAAGGCGGTGCTTGATTACCTGCGCATGTTGTTCGAGCGCAACGTCCCGGCTTCGGAAGTGGCCGCGATCCTGGTCGAACCGCTGCAGGGTGAAGGAGGCTACGTGGTGCCGCCGACCGGGTTCCTGGCCGGGTTGCGCGCGCTGTGCGACCAGCACGGCATCCTGCTGATCTTCGACGAAGTGCAATCCGGGGTGGGCCGCACCGGCAGGATGTTCGCCTGCGAACACGCCGGCGTGGTCCCGGACATCATGACCCTGGCCAAGGGCCTGGGCTCGGGCCTGCCGATCGGCGCGGTGGTGGCCAGACGATCACTGATGTCCCAGTGGAAGCGCGGCGCCCACGGCAACACCTACGGCGGCAATCCGCTGTCCTGTGCCGCGGCCAATGCCACCCTGGACCTGGTAGGCGGCGGCCTGGTCGACAATGCGGCTACGGTCGGCGCGCATTTCATGCAAGGGCTGAGGACGCTGCAGCAGGACTACGCGTGCATTGGCGAGGTGCGCGGGCAGGGCCTTATGATCGGCATGGAACTCATCGAAACCGACGGCGAGAAAACTCCGGCCGGCAGGCTGTGCGATGACGTGGTGACCCGCGCCTTCCACAACGGACTGCTGCTGCTGTCCTGCGGCGTGAGCACCGTGCGCTTCATGCCGCCGCTGAATGTCAGCATCGCCGAGGTGGACGAGGCGATCGACCTGCTGAAGACCAGCCTGGATCAGGCACTTGCGCTGGCGAGTGGCCGGTGAGGATCTGCACGGCGGGGTTGTTGTTGGCGCTGTGCGGCACCGCGGTCGCTTCGGAAGCCGGAAGCCGCTTCGTGCCAGCGGACCTGGCCCGGCTGGCCGATCTCGGCGAGCCGCGGTTCGCGCCGGACGGCAACGCGCTGGCCTACACCGTGACCAGCGCCAACCTTGATGAGGACAAGTCGCAGTCCGACCTGTGGCGCGTGGGCTTCGACGGCAGTGCACGCAGGCCACTGACGCGCACGCCCGACAGCAGCGAGTGGCGCCCGCAATGGTCCGGCGACGGCAAGCGCATCGCCTTCCTCTCCGACCGCGTGTATGCCGGCGAGGACAAGGACGACGCGGAGACGCAGGTGTGGGTGATGCCCGCGGGCGGTGGCAATCCGAAACGTCTCACCACGATGTCTGCAGGCATCGAGGATTTCGTCTGGTCCCCGGATGGCAGACAGCTCGCCCTGATCGCGATGGATGCCCAATTCCCCGCCGGCACGGCCAAGCCGAAGAATCCCGCGCCAATTGTCACCACGCGCTACCAGTTCAAGGAAGACGGCACCGGCTACCTGGGCGAACGTCGCAAGCACCTCTACCTGCTCGACGTGGCCAGCGGAAAGGTCCAGCAACTCACTGCAGGTGCGCATGACGAGATCCTGCCCGCGTGGTCCCCGGATGGAAAGTGGATCACCTATGTGACCAAGCGCGGGACCGACCCGGACCGCCACCTCAATTTCGACCTCTACCTGATCGAGCCCAGGGCCGGCGCACGCGAACGTCAACTGACCACCTTACCCGGCGCCGACCTCGACCCGTACTGGGAAACGCGGCCGGCATGGAGCCCGGACAGCACCCGCGTTGCCTACCTGCGCAGCGGCCAGGACAAGTGGATCTACTACGCGCCCTGGCAACTGGCCATCGTCGATGTGGCCTCCGGCAAGGAAACGGTGCCGGCTGACATCGACCGCAATTTCTACAAACCGCGCTGGTCGCCAGACGGAAAAAGTGTCTACGCATTGATCGAACAAAGCCTGGTCACCCACCTGTCGCGCATCGAGCTGGGCGACGGCAAGGTCACCGAAATAACCCGGGGCGAGCGCTTCGACTACGACCTGGACGTGTCGGCCGACGGCCGCGTGGTCGTTCTCGGCGGCAGCGACCAGCGGCCCTATGAAATCTCCGTCGTGGATACGGAGGGTTTGCGTGCGCTCGGCAGGCACAACGACTGGCTGGAAGGAAAGCAGCTGGCCGGGGTGGAGAAGATCCACTTCAAGACAAGGGACGGCACGCAGCTGGAAGGTCTGTTGGTCAAGCCGGTCGGCTATGAGCCCGGCAAACGTTACCCCACGCTGCTGCGCCTGCACGGCGGACCGGTCTACCAGTTCAGCCACGAATTCATGCCGGACTGGCAGGCCTACGCCGCCCGGGGCTACGCCATCGTCGCGATCAATCCGCGCGGCAGTTCCGGGCGTGGCTTCGACTTCGCCAGGGAAATCTACGCCGACTGGGGCAACAAGGACGCGGAAGACGTACTGGCCGGCATCGATCACGTGGTGGCGATGGGCATCGCCGATACCGCGCGACTCGGCGTTGGCGGCTGGAGCTACGGTGCCATCCTGACCAACGCGGTGATCGCGCGCGATACGCGCTTCAAGGCTGCGATCAGCGGCGCGGGCGCCTCCAACATGTACGCGATGTACGGCCACGACCAGTACATCCGGGAGTACGAGCTGGAGCTGGGTTCCCCCTGGAGCAACCGCAAGCTCTACGATCGCGCCAGCATCCCGTTCCTGCATGTGGATCGGATCAGGACCCCAACCCTGTTCCAATGTGGCGAGAAGGATTTCAACGTGCCCTGCCTGGGCGCCGAACAGATGTACCAGGCGCTGCGCTCATTGAACGTGCCGACCCAGCTGGTCGTCTATCCCGGCGAGCACCATGGCCTCACGGTGCCCAGCTATCTGCGCGACCGGCTGGAGCGCAACCTGGCGTGGTACGACAAGTATTTGAAGCCGTGAATGGAGGTGATATTTCCAGACCGCAACAGAAGGACGACCCAACGGAATTCACCTGGGCTGAAGCATCAGCGCTTCGGCGAATAGCGCCCGAACTTCTTCAACAGCTTCACCAGTCCGGGGTGCGAAATGGCCTTGGCATATTTCCCGTCATTGCCCTGCATGTCGCGCGCGGCGACCATCGCGTTGACGATGGCTTCCTCGGTCGCCTGCACGGTGGCTTCGAACAAGCCGTCGATGTGGTCCAGTCCGACGAAACCGGCCTGCGACACCGCATCGCCTTTCAATGCGCCTGCATTGGCGGTGGAGAAGGCGAGGAACAGGTCGCCGGAGCCGTTGCCTGCATAGCTGCCCATCCGCGCCAGGCCCATGCCGGCGCGCTTGGCGATGCGCCGGAGCTGGTGCGGCAGCAGCGGCGCGTCGGTGGCGACCACGATGATGATCGAGCCCGTATCGCCGGCACGCGCCGGCGGCTTGCTGTAGATCATGTAGTTGCGCAGGTACTGGCCGACCGGCACGCCGGCGATGCGCAGGGAATCGCGCACGCCGTAGTTGGCCTGGACCAGCACGCCCACCGTGTAGTTGCCGTCGTCGACCACCCGCGAAGCGGTACCGATACCGCACTTGAATTCGTGGCAGATCATGCCGGTACCACCGCCCACATTGCCCTCGGCCACCGGCCCGCCCCTGGCTTCGGCCAGCGCCGTAGCCACGTGCTCCGGCCGCACGTGGAAGCCATTGATGTCGTTGAGCTCGCCGTCCCAGGTTTCGGCCACTACCGGCAACGACCACCAGTAGCCGGAAGCATCGGCGCCGCCGGCGCGCACGCGTTCGGCGATCACCGCATCTCGGACCACGCCGACACTGTGCGTATTGGTCAGCATCACCGGTCCTTCAAGCTGGCCGGATTCGTCGATCCAGGCGGTGCCGGTCATCTCGCCATTGCCGTTCAAGGCGAACCAGGCGCCGAATACCGGGGTGTCGAAGGTGCCGCGCCCGCGCGGCAGGATCGCGGTCACGCCGGTACGCACTTTCCTGCCGTTGTCCAGATCCTCGATAAGCGTCACCTGGCCGACGCTTATCCCGGCGACATCGGTGATCGCATTCAGCGGGCCAGGCGTGCCTTCGAAGGGAACGCCCAGTTCACGCGCACGCGGTTCGGCGGCGGACGCCAGGCAACTGAGGGCGCACAATGCGATGGCAGCGGGGAAACGGATCATGCGCGCTCCACGAGTCGGCAGGTCCTGAAGATTACAACCATGGGAGTACACGATGCGGCAGGTTGATGCGGCCCAGCAGCTCGAACAGGCGAGCGCCCTGCCGGCGCGCTACTACTTCGGCGAGGACATGCTGGCGATGGAACAACGTGCGGTATTCGCACGCAGCTGGCAGCTGGTGGCGCATCACGCGCAGCTGGCCGAGCCGGGAGACCACGTGGTCGAGAAAATCGGAGAAGTACCGGTCATCGTCATCCGCGGCCAGGACGGCGTGCTGCGCGCCTTCCCCAATGTCTGCCGGCATCGCGCCGGGCCGCTGGCCCTTTGCAATGGCAAGGGCGCGCGCGCCCTGCACTGCAAGTACCACGGCTGGACCTACACCCTGGAAGGCCAGCTGCGCAGCGCCCCGGAGATGCAGGCGGCGCAGGATTTCAGGGTCGAGGACATCCGACTGCCGCCGTTGCACGTGCACCAATGGCAGGGACTGGTGTTCGTGGCGCTCACCGACCAGGTGCCGGCGTTCGAAGAGGTCTATGGCGGCATCGTCGAACGCATCGCGCCGATCGACCTGTCGGCCATGCGCTACCTGCGCCGCGATTCCTACGACATCGACTGCAACTGGAAGGTCTATATCGACAACTTCCTCGAGGGCTACCACCTGCCGCACGTGCACCCGGGCCTGTCGCGGGTGCTGGACTACCGCGCCTACGACACCGAGTTGTTTCCCTGGCATTCGCTGCAGTCCTCGCCGTTGCGCGACGGCGGCGAGTTCTACGGCGAAGGCCGGGCGTTCTACTACCACGTGTACCCGAACGTGATGCTCAACATCATGCCGGGCCGGATGCAGACCAACCGCATCCTGCCGCTGGGCCCGGGCCGCTGCCGCGTCGAGTTCGACTACTACTATGCGCAGGACGCGCAGGCGCTGGCCCGCATCGCCGCCGACCAGGCCTTCAGCGACGAGGTGCAGGTCGAGGACGTGACCATCTGCGAAGCGGTGCAGAAGGGACTGGCCTCGGGCTTCTACGAAGCCGGCCGCCTGTGCCCCAAACGGGAAAGCGGTGTCTGGCATTTCCAGAACCTGCTGCGTGCCGCCTACACCGACCTTGCCGGAACCACGCCATGAACCTGCGCAGCACCTGCCTGTCCGCCGCCCTCGCCTGCTCGCTGCTCCCTTTCGCGAGCCACGCTGCTGAACGCATGACCGTGCATGCCGGCCAGCTGGTCGATGTCGAGACCGGCAAGGTGCTGGCCGACCAGGCCATTGGCGTGGAGGACGGCAGGATCGTTTCGATCGGGCCGTGGAGCCAGGCCGCCGCCCAGGGACGCGTGATCGACTGGTCCACGCTGGTGGTGGTGCCAGGGCTGATGGACATGCACACGCACATCGCCGACGAAGGCCCCTACGCCGATCCGGCCACGCCCCTGAAAAGCAATCCGGGGCGTGATGCGCTGATCGGCGCGGCCAACGCGCGCAGGACCCTGCAGGCCGGCTTCACTACCGTGCGCGATGTGGGTGTGTTCCGGGGCCTGTCCGACGTGATCCTGCGCGATGCCATCAACGCCGGCCTGGTGCCGGGACCGCGCATGTTCGTCGCGGGCGCCTACATCACCATCAGCGGCGGCGGTGGCGAAATCACCGGGCTGCCCGCGGGAACCGTGGTCCCGCCTGAGTTCCGTCTCGGTGTGTCCGATAACGAGGCGGAAATCCGCGAGCATGTGAACTACCTGCTTGACCACGGCGCGGATTTCATCAAGGTCATCGCCACGGGCGCCGTGCTGGCCGCCGGCACCGAACCGGGCCAGTCCGAGTACACCGAGGCCCAGATCCGTGCCGCGGTGGAGGAAGCCGGCAAGCGTGGCACGTTCGTTGCCGCCCATGCGCATGGCGCCGAAGGCATCAAGCGTGCCGTGCGCGCCGGGGCACGCTCGATCGAACACGGCTCGCTGATGGACGACGAGTCCATCGCCCTGATGAAGCAGCACGGCACCTGGCTGGATGCCGACATCTACAACGGCGACTACATCGATTCGGTGGGTCGTGCGGACGGATGGTCGGAAGAGATCCTGCGCAAGAACCTGCAGACCACCGACGCCCAGCGCCAGGGCTTCCGCAAGGCCGTGCAGGCAGGCGTCAAGATCTCCTACGGCACCGACTCCGGCGTCTACCCGCACGGCGACAACGCACGCCAGTTCGCCTACATGGTCAAGTACGGGATGACGCCGTTGCAGGCCCTGCAGTCGGCAACCCTGGTTTCAGCGCAGCTGCTCGACAGGGAAAAGGATCTCGGCTCGATTGCAGTGGGCAAGTTCGCCGACCTGGTCGCAGTGGGGTGCGACCCGCTGCAGGACATCGAATGCCTGCGCAGGGTGAGGGGCGTGGTGAAGCAGGGACAATGGATCGGCCTGGAGTGAGGTCGACGGTCGCTCGAGCGCTCCCCCCCCCCCCGGAACGTCATCCCGCGCAGGCGGAGACCCAGTGGCTTTGCTTCGACCACGGAAGTCGCTGGGTTCCCGCCTGACCAGCCGTTCGGCTGTTGAAAACCGCGGCAATGACGAATGACCCACATATCCGCAGGATTGATATGAACGACACCAGGAAAATCGGCTTCTGGACCTGCACCGCGCTGGTGGTGGGCAATACCATCGGCATGGGCATCTTCCTGCTGCCCGCGTCGCTGGCGCCCTACGGTTTCAATGCCACCGTCGGCTGGTGCATCACCGTGTTCGGCTGTATTGCACTGGCGCGCGTATTCGCCAGGCTGGCGCGGGAGCTGCCCAATGCCGACGGGCCCTACGGCTACGTGCGCAGCACCCTGGGCGAGCTGCCCGCCTACGTCGCCATGTGGTGCTACTGGGTATCGATATGGATCACCAATGCCGCCCTGGCCACCGGCGTGGTCGCCTACATCCGCGCCGCGTTCCCGGAACTGGCGCACCTGCAGCCCTCGGTGTTCGCCCTGGCGCTGCTATGGACCTTCGTTTCCATCAACCTGTTGGGCGTGCGTACTGGCGGCGGCGTTCAGCTGGTGACCACCGCACTGAAACTGCTGCCGATGCTGGCCATCGCCGTGCTCGGCGCGTGGATGCTGGTCGACTCGCCGCAGTCCTACGTTGCACATCTGCCGGCCCGGCCGGTCACCCTGCAGGATTCCATGGCCGCCTCGACCATCGCCCTGTTCGCGATGCTTGGCATCGAAGCGGCAACGGTGCCAGCCTCCAAGGTGGACAACCCGGGCCGCACCATTCCACGCGCCACCATCGTCGGCACCCTGGTCACCGCCGCCATCTACCTGGTCGTGTCCACCGTACCCATGCTGCTCTTGCCCGGGCAGGAGCTGGCCAACGCGCCGGCGCCTTTTGCGCTGCTGATGGACCGCTTCGTTGGAGAAGGCACGGGCCGCTGGCTGGCCGTGTTCGTGGTGGTCAGCGGGCTGGGCGCCTTGAATGGCTGGACCCTGCTGGTGGGTGAACTGACCCGCACCATGGCCGACAACGGCGTGCTGCCCGCCTTCCTGTCGCGCAACAACCGCAAGGGCGCTCCGGCCTTGGCCCTGGTCGTCACCGGCGTGCTGGCCAGCGCCATGATCCTGATGAATTACAGCAAGTCGCTGGTCAATGGCTTCACCCTGCTGACGCAAGTGGTCACCGCCGCCAACCTGCCCTTGTACCTGTGCTGCTCGCTGGCACTGGCTGTGCTGTGGAGACGCGGCAAGCGCCTGGATGACAAGGGTGTGCGCGGGTTGCTGTCGATCGCGGTGCTGGGAACGGCCTACTCGATTTTCGCGTTCTTCGGCATGGGGCACGAGGCTTTCATGATGGCCCTGGTATTGGCTGCGGCGGGACTGCCGCTCTACGTTTTCATGCTGGTGCTGCGCAAGCGGCTTCGGCGGTCCTGATCCATGCCGCGCGATCCCCGCTACGACCTTCTTTTCACCCCGATCAAACTGGGACCGGTGACGGCGAAGAACCGCTTCTTCCAGGTGCCTCATTGCAATGGCATGGGTCACGCCATGCCGCTGGCGCATGCGGCGATGCGCGAAGTGAAGGCCGAAGGTGGCTGGGCGGTGGTGTCGACCGAGGAATGCGAGATCCACCCCAGCAGCGACCTGACCCCCTACGTGGAGGCAAGACTGTGGGACGACCGCGACATCCCGGCGCTGGCTTTGATGTGCGACAAGGTGCATGCCCATGGCGCGCTGGCCGCGCTGGAGCTTTCGCACAACGGCCCGACCGCGTCCAACCTGTATTCACGCGAAGTGCTGCTGGCGCCGTCGCACCAGCCTTCCAAATACGGTTATCCGTCGCAGGCGCGCGCGATGAACCTGCACGACATCCGCCAGTACCGGCGCTGGCATCGCGAGGCGGCGATCCGTGGCAAGCGTGCCGGCATGGACATCATCTACGTATACGCCGGCCACGACCTGTCGCTGGCCATGCACTTCCTGCAGCGCCGTCGCAACCAGCGCACCGACGAATACGGCGGCTCGCTGGAGAACCGCGTGCGCCTGTTGCGGGAGGTGTTGGAGGACACCCGCGATGCCATCGGCGATACCTGCGCCGTGGCCCTGCGCTTCGCTACCGAGGAACTGCTGGGCCCCGGGGGCGTGGAGTTGAACGAGGCCCGGGACATCGTCGCCATGCTGGCGGAGCTTCCCGATCTGTGGGACGTCAACGTGGCGGCCTGGTACAACGACTCGATGCCTTCGCGCTTCGCATCGGAAGGCGCGCAGGAACCCTTCATCGATTTCGTCAAGAAGACCACGACCAGGCCCGTGGTCGGCGTCGGCCGCTTCACTTCGCCCGACACCATGGTCTCCCAACTCAGGCGTGGCGTGCTGGACATGATCGGCGCCGCACGTCCTTCCATTGCCGATCCGTTCCTGCCCAGGAAGATAGAGGAAGGACGCATCGACGATATACGCGAATGCATCGGCTGCAACATCTGCGTCTCCGGCGACATGACCATTTCGCCGATCCGCTGCACCCAGAACCCGACCATGGGCGAGGAATGGCGCAAGGACTGGCATCCAGAGACCATCGCGCCGCGCAGCTCCGCCTCGCGCGTGCTGGTGGTCGGCGCCGGGCCGGCGGGACTGGAGGCCACGCGTGCGCTGGGCCAACGCGGTTACGACGTGAGCCTGGCCGAGGCCCGCAGGGAACTGGGCGGCCGGGTGACCCGCGAGTCCCGCCTGCCCGGGTTGTCCGAATGGGCACGCGTGCGTGACTGGCGCGTAGGCCAGATCGGCAAGATGGATAACGTCGGCGTGTACCTGGACTCGCCACTGACCGTCCAGGACGTGCTCGATTTCGGCGCCGGGCATGTGGTGCTGTCCACCGGCTGCCATTGGCGCCGCGATGGTTTCGGACGCAGCAATGGCCTGGGTATCGCGGACTTCGAAAGCAACCAGCGCGTCTTCACCCCCGACGACCTGATGGACGGCCGCTGGCCGCAGGGCCGCGTGGTGGTCTTCGACGACGACAACTTCTACCTGGCCAGCGTGCTGGCCGAAGCCCTGCGCAGGCAGGGCTGCGATGTGACCTACGTGACCGCCGACGACACCGTCGCCTCATGGAGCGTGCACACGCTCGACTATCGCCACATCAGGGTACGCATGGCGGAGCTGGGAATCGAGCCGATCGTGTCGCACAACATCGAGCGCTTCCAGGGCACGACCTTGGTCTTGGAAAACGTATGGAGCGGGAAGCAAAGCGATGTGCAGTGCGACGCGGTCGTGAGCATCACCTCGCGCCTGCCCGACGATCAGCTGCACGCCGGGCTGCTGCTGCGCGAGCCCGAATGGAACGGGGCCGGAATCCGCTCCGTCCGCTGCATTGGCGACGCCCTGGCCCCGGGCCTGATCGTGCATGCGGTGTACGAAGGCCATCGCTATGCACGCGAACTGGAACAGGACGTGCCTTCGGGCGTGCCCTTCAAGCGGCACTTCCACGTCGGCAACGAGGACGGTCCGCTTCGCTGACCCGATGCAGCGGGACGCGCCTTATGGGCACCACACGTTTTTTTGCGCGGCGGCTCAGTAGACCAGCGTCTGGATCGCGTGGGCGGGGATGCCGACCCGTGCAGACTCCTGGCCCACGTAGAAGTTGTAGGTGATTTCCTTGTCGGTCGGGTTCATCACCACGGTGGCCAGCTGGTTGTCCTCGTTGAGAAAAGCGGTGGCCAGCAGGGTGCTGCGGCTGCTGGCCACACCCACGCGCCGGGCGTTGGGGCGGATGAACCTGGAGAAGTGGCCGATGTAATAGTAGCTGGGCGTGTAGATCAGTTCGCCGGTGCGCGTATCCGCGTGCAAGGGCGCAAAGCACAGGTTGCCGACATGGTTGGGGCCGCCGGTTTCATCCAGCAGCATGTTCCAGTCGGTCCAGCCCACGGCGCCGCTGTTGAAATCATTGATCATGGCGCTGCCGTAGCGCTCGGCATTGGGCCAGTACTGGTAGCGCGCGGGGTCGAATTTCTCCACGGCCGCTTCAGTCAGCAACAGCGGCTTGTCGGGATAAGCGGCGGCCACGGCGGCGACGTTGGCATACATCGGGGCAAAGCCCGCCCAGGTCTCATACCAGTGGAAGCCCATGCCCCAGGCGTATTTCGATGCTTCCGGATCGTCGAAGATCACCTTGGCGCGATAGGCGATCATGTCGCGGTTGTGGTCCCAGACGATGATCTTCTTGTCGGCATAGCCGGCCTTGTGCATGGTCGGACCGAGATGGTTCTTGAGGAAGTCGCGCTCCTCTTCCGCCGTGTACAGCATCGATTCCCAGGTCTGCGTGGCCATGGGCTCGTTCTGCACGGTGATGCCCCAGATCGGGATGCCTTCCTGTTCGTAGGCAGCGATGAAGCGGGTGAAATAGCGCGCCCACGCATCGGCATACTCGGGCAGCAGCGCACCGCCCTTGAGCATGTTGTTGGTGGTCTTCATGAAGGCCGGCGCACTCCAGGGGCTGGCGAACAGGGTCAGCTTGCCGCCAGCGGCGGCGATGGCTCTCTTGATGAGCGGGATGCGGGCCTTGCGGTCGTGATCTATGGAAAAACTGGTCAAGGCCTTGTCGCCTTCCCTGATGTAGGTATAGCTGGCGCTGCTGAAATCGGAACTGTGGATGGTGGTGCGGGCCAGCGAATAGCCGATGCCCTTGTCCTTGTCGTAGTACGCCTTCAGGAACTCCGCCTGGCGCCGCGGATCCAGCTTGGCGAACACTTCGGCACTGGAGTCGGTGATGGCACCACCGATGCCCAGCAGCGACTGGTAGTGCCGGTCGGGATCGATGAACACGGACGTTTCCGACTCGACCAGCTTGTGCCCCGCCGCCAACGTAACGGTCCTGCTGCGTTCCAGGCGCTGCCCGCTGCCCTGCGCACTGGTATGGATGACAACGGCCTTTACGCTGCTTGAGAATTTCTTCACCGTGTTGTCCGCCGCTGTTGCCTGGCCAGCACTTGCCATCATTGCAACAAACGCCACTGCTGACGGATAGAGGAATCGGTTTTTCATTAGTGTTCCCGGCGAAAGGCGACCTGCGGATGCGGACCGGCCGACGCTATTCCGCGCGTCGGACCAGACCTGCTTGCTGTTTCGTGACAGCGCTGTCATATAATCCGCGCGCGCTGCTGTCAACCGCGATGTCTCCGGGGAGCCGGTTTTGCAGCGTCCGCCATGCCGTTGGCGGGATCCAGTGGTGGGGAATGCCGGCTTGTATTGCCACGCAACATGCATATGCGCATGCGATCAGGACGTTTGCATCCGTCCTGCAGGCAGTGCCGGGCCGAACTCAGGACGATGCGGGGACATGACATTGCAGAGTGATCGAACGGGGCCGAAAGGCCAGGGGCAAGTTGCAGTGCAGCGCAATGCATGCGCAGGCGATCGGCATGCGTAGCCGCATCGAGGACGTGGCCGCAGCCGCTGGCGTGTCCATGAAGACGGTGTCGCGGGTCCTCAACAATGAGCCCAACGTGCGCGACATCACGCGCGAGCGGGTCATGCGCGCGGTCGAGCAACTGCAGTACAAGCCCAATCTTTCGGCGCGCAGCCTGGCCGGCCAGCGCTCCTGCGTGGTCGCGCTGGTCTACAACAATCCATCGCGCAACTACCTGATGGAAATCCAGAACGGCATGCTCGAAGCCTGCCGCGCCAACCACTACAACCTGGTGCTGGGGCCGGTAGGTTCCGGCACGCAGCGCGCAGCGGATATCAAGGGTCTTTTCGAGTATTTCGGACCCGACGGCGTGGTCCTGATTCCGCCACTCACCGACGACCCCGTCGTGCTTGCCTACCTGCAGGAACACGGCGTGCCATTCGCCTGCATCGCCCCGCGCGAACCGCAGAACCACATCGGGGTGATGATGGAGGAGACCGCCGCGGTGGTGGAGCTGGTGGCAGGACTGATCGCGCTTGGACACCGGCGCATCGGCCACATCAAGGGTCCACGCGCGCACGGTGCCTGCCAGTGGCGTTACGCCGGCTATCGCCAGGCGCTGCGCACTGCAGGCCTGGCTTACGATCCGCGACTGGTGGTGCAAGGTGAATTCTCGTTCGAATCCGGAATGCAGGGTGCCAACCGCCTGCTGGACCTGCCGGATCCACCCACTGCGATTTTCGCGGCCAACGACGACATGGCGGCCGGAGTGATCCGCGCGGCCGGTGAACGCGGCGTGTCGGTGCCACGCGAACTGTCGGTGTGCGGCTTCGACGACACCCCCATCGCCAGCCACATCTATCCGGCCCTCACCACGGTGCGCCAACCGACTTCGGAGATGGGGCGGCTGGCCACCCTGGAGTTGCTGGACCGAATTCGAACCCCGGATGGTGGACGCATGGTCCATGTGCAGCACACGCTGCTGTTCCGTGACTCGACCCGGGCGCCGGCGCACTGATCGCAGCTTCGAGTACAAGCGCATATACATGCGTGCAGCGTTGATGCCGCGCCGATGGCGGCGGCACGCTGGCGCAACTGCTTCACCAGCCGTACTGCACGCCGTCATGCACTGACGCTGATTATTTCGCTGCGACGCAGCATTTTTTTTCACCAAACCGCTTGTTTTTACGGCTCCAGTCCAAATCCCGGCCTCTTGTTGACAACGCTGTCAATTGGGCGTTCAATGCGCCGGCAATGTGAGATCAGACACATTCCAGTGACCTGACATCAAAATTTATTTCGTGAAATTCCGGGGAGGGAAGTTCCATGAAACATGTCCATGCTGTGCCCAAGAAAAGAATCCTGACATCCGCCCTGCTGCTGGCCATGGCCAATCCGCTGTATGCGCAGGTGGTGACGGACGAAGGGAAAAACCCGACGACCACCGCTGCGGCCGAAGCCGATGCAGCCACGCTGGACACCGTGGTGGTGACCGGCATCCGCGGCAGCCTGACCTCCTCGATGAACCTCAAGCGCGATGCGCAGGGCATCGTCGACGGCATCGTCGCCGAGGACATCGGCAAGTTCCCCGACACCAACCTGGCCGAATCGCTGCAGCGCATTTCCGGCGTCTCCATCGACCGCTCGATGGGTGAAGGTTCCAAGGTCACCGTGCGTGGCGTAGGTCCGGACTTCAACCTGGTGCTGCTCAACGGCAGGCAGATGCCGGCCTCCAGCAATGCGGGCGGCGCCGGTGTCTCCAACTCGCGGGCCTTTGATTTCGCCAACCTGGCGTCCGAATCCATCTCCGGCGTCGAGGTCTACAAGACCAGTCGCGCGCAGACGCCCCCCGGCGGGATTGGCGCCACCATCAACATCAAGACCGCGCGTCCGCTGGAGTCGGCCCCTACGATCAGCGTAGGCATGAAGGCAGTCAACGACACTTCCAATGGCAACCTGCCCAGTTCCCTGCAGGGCGAGGATTTTACCGGTGAAATGTCGGGCATCTTCAGCCAGACCTACGCCGACGGAAAATTCGGTGTCGCCCTGAGCGGCAGCTTCCAGAAGCGCGATTTCGGTTACAGCCAGGTCTCCGTTCCCAATGGCTGGCGCCCTTTCCGCGGCGACGAGAACAACTGGGGCACCATTCCTCAGCCGGGCTCGCCGGGTTCGGAGAACATCATCAACCGTCCCGGCCCCACCGACATCTATTCGGTGCCGCAGAACCTCAACTACAGCGTCAATGGCGTGCAGCGCGAGCGCACCAACGGCCAGATCACCCTGCAGTGGGCGCCTACCGACCGGGTCACAGCGACGCTGGACTACACCTATTCGGAAAACAAGATCCAGCAGCAGCGCAACGAGCTGTCGGTGTGGTTCAACTATGGCCCCTCATCCAGCTCGTGGACCGATGGCCCGGTGGCGGCGCCAATCGTCTACTCCGAGGCCCTGACCTTCAACGGCAATGGCGATCCGAACTATTCCGACGTGTCGATGGGCGGCATGAAGCTGGCCAACGTCAACGAGAACAAGTCGCTTGGCTTCAACGTCGAGTGGGAAGTCAATGACCGCCTGGACCTGGCATTCGACTACCACGACTCATCCGCCGAAACGCGCCCCGACAGCCCGTACGGCTCGGCAGGCGTGCTGGGCGCCTCGGCCTTCGTGCGCGCGACCACCACCGCCGATTTCAGCCGCGATTTCCCGGTGCTGACCATCACCCTGCCGCCGGGCGTGGCGCAGGTAGCGCCCTCGCAAGCGCTGGTGAGCGGCTCGGTGTTCCAGAACGCCTACACGCGTTCGGAAATCGAGCAGGGGCAGATCAGCGGTCGCTTTGAACTGGGTGATTATTCCGGCCTGGACTTCGGGGTCTCGTCGACCGAAGTCAACAACCGCACCGCCTACGGTTTCATGCAGCGCGACACCTGGGGCGGCGTGGGCACGCCGGCCGACTATGCCGATGACATCTGGACGCCCGACAACATGGGTCGTTACTTCGATGCGTTCTCCGGCAGCAACAGCCCCAACTTCACCGACACCTTCCTGTTGTTCGACTTCGACCGACTGCGCGACCGCGCCGCCGAGCTCACCGGTCGCGACGACTGGTATCGCGCCCCGGCCGCATTCAGCCGCGACCTGCGCACCACCGAGAAGTCGCAGGGCGCCTACCTGCAGTGGAACAACTCCTGGCAGTGGAGCATGCCGTTCAACCTGGCGGTCGGCGTGCGTTACGAGAAGACCGAGATCACATCGTCGGCGCTGGTCCCGACCGCCAATGCCATCTCCTGGGGCGCGGCGAACGAGTTGAACCTGGTCTTCGGTGACCCGGCGTTCGCCACCCTCAAGGGTGAATACGACCACTGGCTGCCCAACATCGACATGAGCCTCGAGCTGACCGACAGCATGATCCTGCGCGGCAGCTACGGCCGCACGATCGGCCGGCCGGGCTGGGCGGACATCCAGGGCGGGCAGACGCTGGACCAGATCGTGCGCGTGGACGGCGGCACCGGCGCGGCGGGCGATCCAGCCCTGGAGCCGCTGGTTTCCGACAACTTCGACCTGTCCTTCGAGTGGTACTACGGCGAGTCCAGCTATTTCTCGGTGGGCTACTTCCGCAAGAACATCGACAACTACATCGGCACCACCCAGATCGTGGACGTGGGCGGCAGCGATGGCGAGACGCCGTTCGACCTGCACACTCCGGTGGGCGGTGCCTACTGGAACGCCGCGCTGGCCGGCGGCTGTCCCACCGCCGACGTGGTCTGCATCCGCAACTACATCTTCAGCAATTTCAACGGCCAACCCGGCGTTACGGCGGGGCCGCTGGACAGCACCGGCAACTTCACCGGCACCATCGTCGGCCAGCCTGGCGATCCACTGGCGAACTTCCGCATCAATACACCCGCCAATACCGGATCGTCGACGCTTGATGGCTTTGAAATCAACCTGCAGCATGTCTTCGGCGAAAGCGGCTTCGGCCTGGCCGCGAACTACACCATCGTCGACAGTCCGAACCTCAATTACGACAACTACGTGATCGGCGACCAGTTCGCCCTGATCGGATTGAGCGACTCGGCCAACTTCGTGGGCTTCTACGACAAGGGAGCCTGGCAGATCCGAGCGGCCTACAACTGGCGTGACGAGTTCCTGTCGGGCCGGTTCGACGGCATCGGGCCAAACCCCAACTACACCGAGGCCTACGGACAGTTCGACCTGAGCATCGGCTACAAGGTCAACGACCAGTTCTCGATCCAGTTCGAAGGCATCAACCTGACCGACGAGACCCAGCGCATCCACGGCCGCAACAAGAACCAGCTGCTGTTCGCCACCCAGACCGGTCCGCGCTACATGCTCGGCTTCCGCTACAAGTTCGAATAACGGCAGCTGCAACGATTGCGCGGCCCATGGCCGCGCCTTCAGGAAGCCGCCGAAACCCGGCGGCTTCTTCTTGTGGTATGTGTGCAGAACCAACATCGGCGCGGGGGTGATTGATTGAGCGATGCCATCAGACACGTGGTCATCTTGGGCGGCGGTTCGGCCGGCTGGCTGACCGCGGCGGTGCTTGCCGCCGATCACCAGGCCAATACCGGCACGGGCCTGCAGATCACCCTGATCGAATCGCCCGACGTGGCCACCATCGGCGTTGGCGAAGGCACCTGGCCGACCATGCGCGACACCCTGCGCAGGACCGGGGTGACCGAGACCGACTTCATCCGCGAATGCGACGCCGCCTTCAAGCAGGGCTCCAAGTTCGCGCGCTGGACGCAGGACCACGACGACGACTATTACTACCATCCGTTCGTGCTGCCACAGGGCTACCTGGAAACCAACGTGGTCGCCGGCTGGATGCAGCATCCGCAGGTCCCGTTCGGCAAACTGGTGAGTTTCCAGCCGCACCTGTGCGAAGCGGGCAAGGCGCCCAAGCAGTTCTCCACCCCCGAATACGCGTCGGTGGCCAACTACGCCTACCACCTGGATGCCGGCAAGCTGGGCGTGTTCATGCGCAAACACTGCGTGGAAAACCTCGGCGTGCGGCATGTGTCCGACCACATGACCGCAGTCAACGCGCATGACAGCGGCGACATTGCCTCGCTGCAGACGCGCAACCATGGCGCCATCGAAGGCGACCTGTTCATCGACTGCACCGGCATGCGCGCGCTGCTGATCGGGCAGCACTACGGCATCGACCTGCAGTCCCAGAAGGACGTGCTGTTCAATGATCGCGCCATCGCCCTGCAGGTGCCTTACGCGGATCCCGAGTGGCCGATCGCATGCCAGACCATTTCCACCGCGCAGGGCAGTGGCTGGGTCTGGGACATCGGCCTGCAGACCCGGCGCGGTGTGGGCCATGTCTATTCCAGCACCCACACCACCGATGAAGCAGCCGCCGAGGAACTGCGCAAGTACGTGATTGCAACCGGTGGCCGCGAGCAGGACGTGTACACGCTGCCGAAGATCACCATCCGCCCCGGCTACCGCGGCACCTCATGGCACCGCAACTGCCTGGCGATCGGCCTGTCCAGCGGGTTCATGGAACCGCTGGAAGCTTCCTCCCTGGTCATGGTCGAGCTGGCCGCCGGCATGCTCAGCGACCAGATGCCGGCCACGCGCAGTGACATGGACCTCGTGGCGCGCCGCTACAACGAGGCCTTCGCCTATCGCTGGGAACGGGTGGTCGATTTCCTCAAGTTGCACTACGTGCTGACGAAGCGCACGGACACCGAATACTGGCGCGACAACTGTCGTCCGGAAACCATTCCCGAGCGATTGCAGGCCCTGCTGCAACTGTGGCGCCACCAGCCGCCCTCGCGCTATGACCTGCATCGCGTGGAGGAAGTGTTTCCCTCGGCCAGCTACCAGTACATCCTGTATGGCATGGGCTTCCACCCCGATGCGCGCCCCACCCGCCGGCGCATGGATGATGCCCGCATGTCCGAAGGCTATTTCCGCGAGGCCGCGGAGCTGACCCGGAAAATGCTGGCGGCGTTGCCTGGACATCGCGAGATGCTCGACCATGTGCGCACGCACGGCATGCCACGCATCTAGCCTGCTCATTACTGCCGCGCGTAGCATGCGTGCAGCAGCCCATTGCCCAACTGGAAACCCGATGAGCCAACACGTCCTGCTGAACAACATCGACCACAAGGACCTCCGCGTCGACACCGCGCACCGCGCCGCGCTGGGCGACGACGTGATGTTCGCGCTCACCTTCCCGGCCGAGCTGCGCAATGTGCAGGCCTGCTACCCCATCGTGTTCCGCAAGACCGCCGAAGGCGCGTTCCAGCCGATCGCACTGTTCGGATTCCAGGACGGGCGCAACCTGTTCCTGCAGCACGACCGCTGGGATGCCACCTACGTGCCGCTGGCCATCGAACGCCAGCCATTCCTGATCGGCCGCGATGGCGAGGAACTGATGGTCCACATCGACCTGGACAACCCGCGCATGCATACCGGCCAGGGCGAGCCGCTGTTCCGCGACCAGGGCGGCACCACGCCTTTCCTGGACCGCATCACCTCGGTGCTGCTGACCTTGCATGAAGGACTGGCCAGCGTGCCGGCTTTCGTCGACGCGCTGCTTCAGCATGAGCTGCTGGAATCGTTCGCGCTGGACGTGGAACTCGACGACGGCTCGCTGAACCGCATGGTCGGCTTCTACACGATCAACGAAGAACGCCTGCGCGCGCTGGACGGCGCCGCGCTGCAGAGCCTGCACCAGGCCGGTTTCCTGGAGCCGGTGTACATGGTGGTCGCGTCGGTGTCGCGCTTCCGCGACCTGATCGACCGGATGAACCGGTCACATGCTGCCGATCGGTAAGAAAATCAGGGAACTCACCGGCCTCGACCCGCAGTCATTGCCGGAGGAGGTGCTGCAGGGCAGCGAACCCGCGGTGTTGCGCGGGATCGCCGCTGACTGGCCGATCACCCGTGCGGGCAACGAATCGGCGCAGGCCGCAGTGAGCTACCTGCGCGGCTTCGAACGCCCCGGCGCGCAGCCGGTGGTGGCGCTGGTGGGTGCTCCCGAAATCCAGGGCCGCTTCTTCTACAACGGGGACCTGAGCGACTTCAACTTCAAGCGTGAGAACGTGCCGCTGGGCGTGGCCCTGGCTACTCTGTTGAAGTACGCCTCGCAGCCGCGGCCGCCGGCGATCTACATCGGTTCCACCACCATCGACACCTGGCTGCCGGGCTTCCGCGAGCACAATGATTTCGCGCTGGGCGGACGCGACGCGCTGTCCAGCATCTGGATCGGCAACCGCACCCGCATCGCCGCCCACCAGGACGTGCCCGACAACCTGGCCTGCGTGGTCGCAGGGCGCCGGCGGGTGACCCTGTTCCCGCCGCAGCAATTGTCCAACCTCTACATCGGCCCGCTGGATTTCACTCCGGCCGGCCAAGCCATCAGCCTGGTGGATTTCGCCGCGCCCGACTACGACCGCTTCCCGCGTTTTCGCGAAGCGCTGCAGCATGCGCAGGTCGCCGAGCTGGAGCCGGGCGATGCGGTGTTCATCCCCAGCATGTGGTGGCACCACATGGAGGCGCTGGAAACCTTCAACGTGCTGGTCAATTACTGGTGGCGGCGGACGCCGGCGTGGATGGACACGCCCATGAACGCGCTGATGCTGGCCATCATGACCGTGCGCGAGTTGCCGCCCGAGCAGCGCGCGACCTGGGAAGACGTGTTCCGCCACTACGTATTCGCCGCCGACGACGCCACCGCCGGCCATATTCCCGAGAACGCGCGCCGCATGCTCTCGCCCCTGGATGAAACCCGGGCGCGTGCACTGCGCGCGCGCCTGCTGCAACGACTGAACCGCTGAGGACGACACGCCCGATGAACGACACCGCCGAGTTTCCAGGCAAGCAGATCAAACGCGTGGTCATCGCCGGTGGCGGCACCGCCGGCTGGATGGCCGCCGCCGCCCTGTCCAAGACGCTGGGCAAGGTGCTGGACATCACCCTGGTCGAGTCCGAGGAAATCGGCACCGTCGGCGTCGGCGAGGCCACCATCCCCACCCTGGTCACTTTCCACCGCCTGCTGGACATCGGCGAGCAGGAATTCATGGCCGCCGTGCAGGGCACCATCAAGCTCGGCATCTCCTTCGAGAACTGGCTGGACGTCGGCCATCGCTACATCCATTCCTTCGGCCTCAGCGGCAAGGACCACTGGTCGGCCGGCTTCCAGCATTTCTGGCTGCGCGGGCGCAGGGAAGGCCTGGCCAGCGGCTACGAAGACTACTGCGTGGAACTGAAGGCCTCGCTGCAGGATCGCTTCGCGCACCTGCCGCGCGGCGGCATCAACTACGCCTATCACATGGACGCCAGCCTCTATGCGCGCTTCCTGCGCGGCTTGAGCGAGCGCCACGGCATCAAGCGCGTGGAAGGCAAGATCGTCTCGGTGGCCACCGATGATGCGTCCGGCTACATCACCGCACTGACCCTGGCTGATGGTTCGACCATCGAAGGCGACCTGTTCATCGACTGCACCGGCTTCCGCGGGCTGCTGATCGACAAGACCCTGGGCGTGGGCTTCGAGGACTGGTCGCACTGGCTGTTCAACGACAGCGCACTGGCCACCCAGACCACCGCCGTACGCGATGCCGTGCCCTACACGCGCGCGATCGCCGGCACCTCGGGCTGGCAGTGGCGTATCCCGCTGCAGCACCGCGTGGGCAACGGCATCGTCTATTCCAGCCGCCACATCAGCGACGACGACGCCAAGCAGGAATTCCTGTCCAGCCTTGAGGGCGAGGTGATCAAGTATCCGTGGCCGATCCGCTTCCGCCCCGGCCAGCGCCAGAAAAGCTGGGAAAAGAACTGCGTGGCCCTGGGCCTGGCCGGCAGCTTCATCGAGCCTCTGGAATCGACCACCATCCACCTGATCCAGCGCGGCATCGTGCACCTGCTGCGCATGTTCCCGCAGGTCATCGCCCAGTCCGACATCGACCAGTACAACGCCCAGCTCAACGAGGAGCTGACCCACGTGCGCGACTTCGTGGTCCTGCACTACACGCTGACCAACCGCCGTGATACGCCTTACTGGCGCGAGATCGCGGAAATGAAACTGCCAGCGACCCTGCAGCACCGCATCGACCTGTTCCGCGAAACCGGGCGCGTGTTCCGCATGCCCGACGAACTGTTCGCCGAGAATTCCTGGATCCAGGTGATGATGGGCCAGGGCATCGTGCCGCAGCAGTACCATCCGATAGCCGACGTGATGAGCCAGCCCGACCTGACCCGCTTCCTCGGCGACATCAAGAGCAACGTCGACAACACCGTGCGCCAGCTGCCGGCGCACATGGACTACCTGCGCGGTTATTGCCCGGCGCCCGTTCCGGTGCGCTGACCGCCATGCACACGTTGTTTTCCACCGCCACCGACGCGCTGATCTTCATCGGCCTGGCCTGGGGCCTGTGGCGCCTGCTGGGCCGCTCGATTCCCATTGCGGTGATCCCGATAATCATCGGCCTGGTGCTGGCCGCGACCGGCGGGCTGCCCGAATCGTGGGGCGTGCCCTCGCCGCTGGGCGACAACATCGGCTGGGTAGGCGTGCTGTTGCTGGCCTTCACCGCTGGTCTGGAGACACGGCAGTCGCGGCATGACGACGGTCCCGACGATGCGCGGCCGCCCACCCGTGCCCGCCGCGTGCGCTTCCTCGGCAGCGCCGGCCTGGCCCTGCTGCTGCCGTTCGCGGTAGGCGCGACCCTGGCCTACAGCTACTTCAGCGGCCTGCCCAACTGGGCCGCACCCAACGGCAACCGCGTGCTCGGCGCGATCGCCATCGGCCTGTGCATCGCGGTCAGCGCCCTGCCGGTGCTGATCGGCATCGTCCGCGAGCTGGGTCCCTTGCACCGCCCGCTCACCCGCGTGGCGGTCAGCATCGCGGTGTTCGACGATGCGGTGCTGTGGATAGGCCTGGCGCTGTTGTTGCTGGTGGCCGACGCCAGTCCTGATCCGGCGCGCTGGTCGGGCGTGCACGTGCTGGCGCTGGTGGTGCCGGTGGTGCTGGCCGCGCTGTCGGCGCTGGTGCAGCGACGCGGCTGGGTACCGCCGCGCGCGGTGATCTGGCTGGCGTTGCCGCTGTACCTGGCCGCCGGCGCCTGGGCCAGTTCCAAGCTGGGCCTGCATGCCCTGCTGGGCGCTTATTTCGCCGGCGCCATCGTGGCCCCGCTGTGGGCGCAGCAGTTGCCGGTCGAACGCCTGGGCCGGTTCGCCTTGCTGGGCCTGGCGCCGCTGTTCTTCGGCCACAGTGGTCTGAAGATCGATGGCGAGGCGCTGGGCTGGGCTTCGCTGCAGATCGCCGGCGCGCTGCTTCTGGTTTCGGTGCTGACCAAACTCGCCGCCGCGCTGCTGTGCCCGCCGGTGCCGGGCCTGTCGCGGCGCGAAGCCCTGGCCATCGGCGCGCTGTTGCAATGCAAGGGCCTGATGGAAATCGTGGCCGCCACCATCCTGCGCGACAAGGGCCTGCTGTCCGAACACGCCTTCGCCGCGCTGGTCACCCTGGCGGTGCTGTCGACCCTGCTTACCGGTCCGTTCTTCCGCTTGATGCTGCGCGACCGCGCCGCGCAGAACCACACTGCAAAACAAACTGCATAAGTGGATGACCCTGCACCAGCAATGCGAGCGCAAAAAAAAACACGATCTGCAGTCTGGTTCAGGCCAGTGCTCACGCAACGCTACCTGGCAACCCCGTAGGCTTGCTTCACCCGATGCGGTTGGGCTCTCGGGATTTGCTAGCCCAGCTAAGTCGGGTCAACCATGAATGGAAAAGAACAATGATGCCGAGCTCCAGCTCCGCAATCTCGCGTGCCTGGTTCCGCAGCTGCACGCCAGGGATGTCGCCGCCTCGCTGGTGATTGCGGCACGCCTACGTGAAGAGATCCAGACCTATCCCGACGACCAGCAGGGACCGCTGCTGATCCGGCTGGAGTACATCGTGGACGAACTCACCAGACTGACCGGCGGCTAATGAGCCTGTTGAGGTAGGGCCTGTCTTGGTGTCCAAGGATGGGTAGTCACCTTCGCGCTACGCCACCGCGCAACTCATTCCTCTTCCGACCACGGCCGCCGCCGCTTCCAGTCCAGCCACACGGTGATGCGCGTTTTCCAGCTGCCGCTCCAGTCCACGGCCAGGCCCTGCAGGCGCAGGGCATCGGCGACTTCGTTGCCGATGCGCACGGCACCCTCTTCGCTTTCGTTGCGGCTGCCGGTGCCGAAGCTGATGCACAGGCCGCCGCCCTCGACGGCCACGGCGACATCCAGGCGGTGGTAGAAGGCATAGCCACGCGCACGCTTGCCGCTGGCGATGACCTTGTCCATTTCATCGACGATATCCTCGATGTATTCCTCGTCGTCCAGGTCGCACTCGAAGTTGTGGCGGGTGACGATGTCTTTACCGGCCAGCTTGTCAAATGCGATGTCCAGGCGTTCGCAGTCGGTGACCAGCGGCCAGCCGATCTGCGCCTTGTAATGCTTGTAGAAACTGGATGCCGCCATTTCCTGGGCCAGGGCACGCAGTTCGCTTTCCTTGGCTTCGCCCTCGAACCTGTCAACGGCCAGCTTGATGATCTCCGCGCGCGTGGAGAAGCCGGCTGCCACTTCACGCCTGACCAGCAGGCCTACTTCGCCGACCAGTACGAATTCCGGGTCCATGTCCATATCCATGCAGTGCACCTCCTTCCTTGTGGGGTAGGGGGCAGGATAGCGCGAGGTTCGCAGGAAAATGCCTCCGTAAGGCGCCGCGATGAGCCCCTCCCTTGCGAACCAGGGGAGGGTTGGGGAGGGGTTGCTCTTGGCGGTGCAACAGGTGGCCTTGATACTCAATGCCGTACGCCGCAACTACCCAATCACTGCAGGGTCATCGCGAAGAGCACCCCTCCCCAGCCCTCCCCTTTGCTGCGCAAAAGCGAGGGGACCACCGCGCAGCTCCGCCCAGGCCAAGACCCTTAATCGCCGGTCGGCATCGCCTCCATATCCATCCAGAACGGTCCCCACACATGGCCGTCGGGATCGGCGATGTCGCGGCCGTACATGAAGCCGAGATCCTGGACCGGGTTGATGTCGCCGGTGCCGCCATTGGCCGCGGCCGCGGCGTTGAAGGCATCGACGGCGGCGCGGTCGTCCATGGCCAGGGCCAGCGACACTTCGCTGGACGTGGGGGGACAGATGGGGCGGGTAGTGAAGCTCTTCCACTTGTCGTGGCTCAGCAGCATGACGTGGATGGCCTCGCTCCAGACCATGCAGGCAGCGGTGTGGTCGGTGAATTGCGGGTTGTTGCTGAAACCCAGCGCCTCGTAGAACTTCATCGAGGCGGCAAGATCGGTGACGGGCAGGTTGACGAAGATCATGCGGGGCATGGAACGGTTCCTTGGGGTGGCGTAGTCCTGTCGGCGACGAACGACGGTGTCGCGGATCGACAGGCGCGCACCGTTGGCGTTCAACCCACCCGCATCGCCTCGATGCGGTCGGTCAGCCGCCGCTGCAGGTCCCGCGGCGAATCGAACGGCCCCTTCTCCACGCGGGCGGTGGCCACGCGCCTCGCGTCGTCGAACCAGGCCTTGCGGTGCTCGACGAAATCCACCGCGTCGATGCGCGCCTTCAGCACGTCGGTGTAGAAGCGCGCGCCGCGGTCCTGGTTGCGGAAGAACCAGCTGACCCGCCACCAGCGGTCCTTGCCCAGGTCCGGCGGGAATTTGCCGCGGTACACCACTTTCTTTTCCCCGCCGGTGACCGGCACCACCGGCCCCGGTTCGGAACCGTAGCCGATCGGCGCGGCCCACACCGCCAGGTTCAGTTCGCTGGCCATGACCATCGGGAAGCTGTCGCCGATCGAGCCCAGGTAATCGGCCAGGTGCGCCTTGCGCGCCGCGTCGCCGCTGCTGCCCTTCGGCGCCTTCAGGTAATTCTGCATCTGCTGGCGGATGCCATCGGGCGCCACGCAGCCCCACAGCTTGATCAGCGCGTCGCTGGCGAAGGCATCGGCGAACTTGCGGCCCTCGGCGCCGGCCAGCGGGTTGGAGCCGAAGAAATCGCGGATGCGGAAGTCGGTGTCGTTGGGGTCGCGCGGCTTCTGGTCCAGCGGCTCCAGCTTTTTCCCGGCCGGATCGTATTCGGCGCTGTTCCAGACGATGGGCCCGCCCATCCAGCCGTGGCTGAAGACCTGCAGGCTGCGGATCGACTGCTTCGGCTGTTGCTTGACCCAGTCGTACATCAGGGTGATCGAGGGGCGCTCCCCGCCCAGGGTGCCGTCGGCATTGCGCATCTTCACCAGCGGCAACAGCACCGTTTCCGAGTCCGGCGCGGCGGTCGGCGCGCTGCCGCGCTTGAGCAGGATGTTCTTCCAGATCTTCAGCTTGGCATTGGGATAGTCGAAGAACACCAGGCACACCGATTCGGGCGCGGCCTCCTGGTCCGGGTCCAGGTGGAAGAACATCCACGGGAAGTCGGCCTCGTTCTTCTTGCCGCCCTGCACGAACACCACCGTCCTGGCCTTGGCCACGGCTCAGCTGCCCTCGTCCGGCACCCACTCCCAGGCCTTGGGCGCGGTGCGTTTCCACTTCGGCAGGTCCGAGTCCGGGCGCACCAGCACCAGCGCGGTGGGCACGCGGTTGTCCCAGGGCTCGCCGACCGGGATCTCGCCACGCGGGGCGCCGGTGCGTTCGCGGATCTCGTCGATGATCGACACGTACAGCGGGTTGTGGATGCGCGGTGGTTCGCCCTCGCCGCCCCACAGCTTGCCGGTCTGCAGGAAATGGCTGACCGCCGCCTCGAAGCCCGGCCGCGCCGGCACCACCACCCGCGCCGAACCGGCGCGCAGGAATTCCAGGAACAGCGGGTCGATCTCCTGCTTGCTGAAGCGCTCCACCCAGGTCGCCTTGCGCGCCCAGAAATACGGGTAGAACACGTACTGGATCTGGTCCCATTCGAAGGCCTGCTCGAAGAAGCGGATGTAGGCACCCTCGGCGACGGCTTCGGCGAAATCGAAGTAAGGCGGGCTGGCGTCCCTGGTCGCATCGAAGGCGTCGTAGCGCTGCTGGGTCAGCATCGAGATGCAGTGCTTGCGCAGTTCGGTGGTGATGGTCTGGCGGTTGGTGGCCGGCGGCGCGCCGAACGGCAGGCGGTTGTCGCGCTCGGCCCGGGCCTCGGCATCAGCGCGCAGCTGGGCGACCTTGCCGTCGTACTCGCGCACGCGGTCTTCGTAGGCGGCGCGGAGCTTGTTGTAGGTGGCCAGGCGCCAGCGGTCCTCGGCTTCGTCGGTGCGCTGGGCCACCACCACCAGGTCCAGCGACCAGGTCGCGGTCTCGTGGGCCAGGATCGACACGCCCAGCTTGGAGTCGGTGCTCAGCGCATAGGGTTCGGCCGCCAGGTACAGGTACAGCGCCGGCTGGTAGGCCAGGGTATGGCCGCCGCTCATCGCCACCCGGCCCGCCGCCGTAGGCTGCCACAGCGCCCGTTCGCTGCCGATGGCCACGGCGATGACCGGGTTGTCGTCGCTCAGCGCCAGGCCGCGTGCATGCGCGCGCAGCGGCCGGTAGCCGGCCGGCACGGTCAGGTCCAGGCGCTGCACGCCGCGCGGCTGGCCGCTCTCGCTGGCGTTGTCCTCGCCGTGTTTGGCGCCGGCGGCGATCAGCAGGTAGGGCGCGGGCATGGCGTCGATCTCGGCGCCGAACTCGGCGGCCAGGGCGAAGGCCAGGTCGTCTTCCAGGTACGAGGCATTGGGGCAGACCAGCTCGAGCTTCTGCGGCGCCGGCGGCAGGTCCACGTCCAGGGTCGGGTTCTTTTCCACGTACCAGAAGAACGAGGCCGGTTCGGGAATCATGAAGTCGAACATCTCGCGGATGCCGTAGTTGAACACCTGCGTTTCGTAGACCTTGTCCAGGAACTGGTAGACGCCGTTGATGTGCTTGCCGGTGCCGTTGGCGCCGCCGTTGTCCAGCTCGTGCAGGCTGGTTTCCTCGGTCTCGCGGATCAGGGTGCGGGTGCGCACCTCGCGCACCCGTTCGGTCAGCCGTTCCAGCGAGCGGCTGACCACATCCTTGGCGTATCGCGAGGAATTCTTGCTGGCATCCTCGCTGGAGGAAGAATCCTCGATCACCACGCTGTTGGTGAACTCCACGGTGGGCCCGTACTTGCCCGACAGGCTCAGGCCGAAGCCCTGCTTGTGGTCGTTCTTGACCGTACGCGAGGCTTCGCGGTTGAGTTCGAAGCGGTCGGTGGTCTGGACTTCGGTTTCCTGGCTGCGGGTACTTTCGGTTTCGTTGAGGACGGTCTCCTCGCTGCGCTCGAGCTGGCGGTGGGCGCGCGATTTCTTTTCGCCGATCAGCACGTTCTCGATGTGGGCGATCTCGGCGCCTTCGTAGCGCTTGATCTGCTGCTTGACCACCAGCAGGTCGGCCACCCCGGCCGGTTGCACCAGCGCCTGCCGCGGCGCCGGTGGCAGGGTCACGCCCGGCTGGGTGGTGACCACCGGCCGCGGCCAGTGCACGCCCTTGCCCGGCAGCCGCCATTTGTCGGCGAACAGGCGCTGCACGGCGGTGTCGATCGGGGTCACGGCCAGGTCCACGCCCTGGCGCTGCAGCACGGCCTGGGTGGGCGCCGAGACGTTCCTGCGCGCCTTGGTGGTCAGGGTGAAGGGAATGCTGCCCTCGCGCGCGCCGCCGTTGGCGTCTGGCTGTTCCAGCAGTTCGCGCCGGTCCAGGCGCAGCAGTTCGGTGATTGCCACGGTCAGGGCCTGGCGGCCCTGGTCGGGGGCCGTCGCCGGCAGCGGGGGTGGCGGCGTGGATTCGTCCTTGCGCTCGATCTGGGGGGCCAGCAGCGAGCGCCCCAGGTAGTCGGACAGCAGTACGGGCGGGTGGGCCGTTTCGCCATCGGGCGACAGGGCATCCGGCAAGCGGTAGACGCGATAGAGGTCCTGCAGGGCGCGCAGTCCTTCTGGAAAACCGCCGCTGGCGAAGAACGAGGCCAGCAGCAGGTCCGACAGGGCCGCGACGCGGGCGGGGAAGTCGCGTGCGCTGCGAGCATCGCCCAGGCCGGGCAGGCGCGCGCGCAGGTCCTCGAGGGTGGCTTCGGCATTGCCGCGCAGTTCGGCGATGGCGGCCACGATGTCGGTACCCAGCGGCAGGTCGGCGGGGCCATGGATCGTGGCCGACTGCAGGAAGGCATTGGCGGTGGCCACGCGCTTGGAGACGCTGCCGGCGCCGGCCAGTTGCTTGACCAGGGGCGTGTCGGCCACCAGCAGGATGGGCTGGGCTTCGTCGACGGGGCGCCGGGGGCGCAGCTGCACGAAGCGGAAGACGTCGTTGAGGGAGGTTTCGTCGGTCATCTCGAACCCATGAATGACAGTATGTGACTGGCCCCCCGACTCTTGAGTCAACGCGGCATCCTGGCGCATGCGGCCATCACCCTACGCCGTGGGCGCCGGCTTCCCGAGCGGCCAGTTGCGGTGAATGTGGGATGGCAATGGCGGGGCAACACCCGCCGTACGTCATTCCCCCCTTCGCCGCCTACCCACTGACCCACGGGTCGTCATCCCGGCGTGCGACGGGATGAGGGCTTTGAATCTTGCGCCGCTCCCAAGACAAGCCCGCCCGCCAATAGGCAGCGACCGGCGGCACCGCGCCTTCCTCGTAACGTCTGTTTAATCGCACTGCGTCCAAGCTGCGGGGGCCAACTCGTGGCGGCCGATGGGAGCAGCGCGAATGACCACTTACAAAGTGGGGTACCTGATCGGCAGCCTGTCGACCACCTCGATCAACCGCCTGCTGGCCAGGGCCATGATCAAGCTGGCGCCGAAGGAGCTGGAGTTCGTCGAGATCCCCTTCGCCGACCTGCCGATCTACCGGCCCGAATACGACGCCGACTACCCGGCCCCGGCCCGGGCCTTCAAGGAAGCGCTGGCGGCCGTGGATGCCTTCCTGTTCGTGACCCCCGAATACAACCGCTCCATTCCCGGCGGGCTGAAGAACGCGATCGATTTCGCCAGCCGCCCGTACGGGCAGAACTCGTTCGCGCGCAAGGCCTCGGCGGTGATCGGCACTTCTCCGGGGGCGATCGGTACGGCCGTCGCCCAGCAGCACCTGCGCAGCCTGCTGGGCTACTGCAATTCGCCGCAGATGAATTCGCCCGAGGCCTACATCCAGTTCAAGCCGGGCATGATCAGCGACGACGGCAGCGTCACCATCAAGGACACCGAGGATTTCCTGCGCAATTACATGCAGGAACTGCATGCCTTCATCGTGCGGGTGACGACAGTGCACCCGCGCAAGGCGTAGGCTGCAGGCAATGCAGTGAGTGCAACGACCCGCAGGAGGAACGCCCCATGCATCTGTTGATCGGGCTCGGGCCCATTGGCGGCAATATTGTCGAACAACTGGCCAGCCCGCCGCAGCCGCGGCGCAAGACCGACGGCGATGGCAGCGGCTTCCACGCCGTGCCGCTGAGCAACTGGTCGCAGCCCCCGCAGCAGCCGGTCAATGTCGACCTGGACGCGGTGGACTGGCATGCGGTGCGCAGCGTGCACATCTCGGTGCCGAATGCGGCCCAGGTTGAGTCGGTATTCGAATCGCTGCTGGATACCACCGCGCTGCCACTGACCGTGTTCGTGCACACTACCCTGGCCCCGCACGATGCGCGCGAGATCCTGTCCTCGGCGCCGGACACCTGGCGCACCTTCGAGGCGCCGCTGGCCATGGGTCCGCAGGGCGCACGGGCCGAGGCGATGACCGTGCTGCTGGCCGGGCCGGCGACCACTGCTGCCGAAGACAGCTTGCTGGCCAGCATTTCCGGGCGCGTGGTGCGCATGGACGCTTACGGGCAACCCGCACTGGTGAAGCTGCTAAACAACACCCTGGCCGCTTACAACCTGGCCGCCACCGCGCGCATGCTGACCCTGGCCTCGCAACACGGGGTGCGACCACGCGATGTGGTCGAGGCCATCGGCGTGTCCAGCGGACGCGGTTGGCTGAGCGACAACCTCGCCGACGTGTCCTACCAGCACCTGCTCACCGACGTGGAACTGCTGGCAGAGGAACTGGGGCCCCTGCCCGCCGTGGCCCTGGACCACGAGGTGGAACCGGTAATCCTGCAGGCGCGCGCCCTGCTGGGCGGCAGCTCGGCAGGCGACTGAGCCTGGGCGCCCACGCGCCGTTACGAACGCCGTGCCTGGGTCGCACGGAGCCTCGTGTAGGAGCGACGCAAGTCGCGAAGCCGGGAAAGCATGGTGCCCGACAAGGAAGGCACTCGGACGTTGCGCGCTTCGCGACTCGCGTCGCTCCAACAAAAAACGTCACGCCGCGCGCAGAGCCTCGTTCCCACATCTTCCCCGACTTTCAAGGTCGTCATCCGGCGAATGCCGGGATCCAGGCGGTAGCGCAAGCGCACCCACGCCAGGCACGGTGCGTTGGGTACACGGGTGCTGCAGGCACCTTCTCTCTGGCAGCTGGATCCCGGCGTACGCCGGGATGACGACCGCCAAGGTGCAAGTGCTCCTTGCGCTTTCTCCCAGGATAACTGGCTGCCAGCGCGCACCTGACTGAACCAGCGCGCTTGCGCCCAGGTACGGAGCGAATAACCAACACAGCACAAATCGCTAACACCCCGCGACTAGGATCGGATGCAAGCCAAGGCATCAACCAGGAGATTGCAATGCAACTTGTCCAGAGTCCGAACACATCACGCTGGGCGCAAAGCCCCAACCCGGGCCAGGATCCCGCCCAGCCGCCGGTACCGACCGGACCGGGCCCCGGTGAAGTTCCCAGCCCGGCACGCGATATCCCGCCCGGCCAGCCCACCGATCCGGTGCCGAACCAGCCCATCGATATTCCGCCCTACCAGCCCACTGATCCGATTCGTCCCAGCTGATCGACCCGAGCAAGCCACGACGCGGCCAGGGTCATGGGCATGGCGTGGCCGCGTTTTGCCAAGGCACGTCGGCCCTTCATTGCCGCAGCACCCGGCGCATGATCCAGGGCCACTGCCTGCTGGAATGACGCCCGTTCATGCCCGGTGTGTTCCATCGATTCATCCAGGACCACCTGCCTGCATCCTGGCCGCCCCTGCCGCCGCGCAGCTCCGAACTGAATTGCAGGGTGGGAACTCCACCTGGGCGACCGGGTGGGTTCTGACCGCTCCTGTATCCTCGCCACAGGACAAGGGGAGGCGGCCATCAAACTTTCGACATTCATCCTGGACGACATGGAGCGGATCCTGACGTGCTGGGACGAGTACGCCCAGACCATGTCCCCCGCTGCCGACGAGATGTCGCTGCATGCCTTGCGCGACCACAGCGAGGCGATGCTGCGCGCGGTTGCGCTGGACATCGACTCGCCGCAGAGCAAGCGCGAGCAACGCGAAAAATCGCTGGGTGAAAGCGACGAAGACGGCTCCAGTGCCGCGTCCGAACACGGGCACCTGCGCCATGCCTCCAACTTCACCCTGATCCAGCTCAGTTCGGAGTTCCGGGCCCTGCGCGCCAGCGTGTTGCGCTTGTGGCTCAAGCACGTGGAGACGGTAACGCCCGACGTGCTCGACGACGTCATCCGTTTCAACGAAGCCATCGACCAGGCGCTGGCCGAATCGATCGTGACCTATGCAGCGCGCGCGGCGCACTCGCGCGACCTGTTCGACGCCATCCTCGGGCACGACCTGCGCGGCCCGCTTTCGGCCATGAGCCTGTCCGGGGAGCTGCTGACCCGCGGCGGGATGCCGGCCGCCAAGGCGGTGGAAATGGGCGCGCGCGTCACCAGTTCGGCGCGCTACATGGCCAGCATGGTCGATGACATGCTCGAATTCGCGCGCACACGGCTGGGCAGCGCGCCCATACCGCTGCATCTGCGCTCGGCCAGCATCGAAGCGATCTGCAGCGGCGCGATCAGCGATGCGGCGGCCATGCATCCGCGCAGCCGGTTCGAGATGCAACTGGAGGGCGGCCCGGAAGCCTCGATCGACGCCGATCGCGTCCGCCGGTTGCTGATGAACCTGCTGGGCAACGCGGGCCAGCACGGCACACCCGACCGGCCGGTCATATTGCATGCGCAGGCGGGCGAGTCCGAAACCATCTTCCGCGTCATCAACGAGGGCCGCGATATTCCCTCCGGCCACCTGCGCAACATCTTCGAGCCGCTGGTGCGCCTGAACTCCGAAAAGGAAGACGACGGCATCCGCACCACCAGCCTGGGCCTGGGCCTGCATATCGCCCGCGAGATAGCCGCCGCACACGGTGGTTCGATCACCGCCGAGAGCGCAAACGGGCAGACCACCTTTACCGTGCGCCTGCCGGTGCGCTTGCCCGAGCCCGCCCCTGCCGGCTAGGCAGATGCACCGCGTCGATCCTGGCTGAGCCCGGTCACCGCGGAGGCCCGCGCTGTCCTGGAACCATTCCGTTCCTGGCCAGTGACGTCAGCTGTCTTCGGCCCCCGGGGCCGCTTGCACTTGTGGCACGGCGCTGTCGCGCGTCGAGATATTCTGCAGCCGGGCCACGGTGCGGCTGAGGCGGAACGCGGTCTTGCGCTCGGCGCCCGGGCTGGGGTGCCACGTCTTCGCCGCGGCGTCATGGGGTCCGCCACGCATCAATCGCAACCACACGGCGACGATGACGCGCGTCATGCGTGGCCATTCCAGGCGTGCGCGCGCCGGAAGCGCCTCCGCATACTTGTGCTGCAGGGCGGGCAGCAGCAGGGCCAGCGGCTGTCGTGAGTAGAGGAAGTAGGCGTCGTAGGCGAACTTCAACGACGGCAGGTAATCGGCGAACGAGCGATTCCCTGCATGGAAACCGCTGGCGCGGTACGCGGTTTTCCAGTACGCCAGTTCCGCGCGGATATCGACCACCATGGCGGCTTCCGCCGCGCACGTCTCGGGCTGCACCGCGGAACGGGCGGTAATGCGACCTCGCGATCGCGACATGTCATTGCACTCCCCAAGGGCGGGCGTCGCCTGCGATTACCGGAATCGCGGGCAGCGTCCTCCAGTACCCCTGCTCAGATAGCAACGCGCCGCCGCTTCAATCCCGGCCAGCGGCCAGGCGGGCCGACACGACGCACCGGCCGGAAATGCATCAACGCACCGCGTGGATGCGGCGCTCGCTTCGCCCGCCTGGACCGCGACCGGGCTTCACACCACTGCCGCAGACAGAATTCGCTCAGTCGGCCGAGGGCCCGCCGTCGATGTACTGCAGCATCACGAGCACGGCCACATGGACCCGGTCCAGGTGGTCGCGGTGGCCACGCAAATCCAGCAGCAGATCGCCTACATGGTTGCCAACTGCAAACTGCAGCCCCAGGCCGATGCAGCCCTGCACCTGATCATTGCCCAGCTGGCCGCTGGCGCGCAGGCGCTGAAAGACCATCCCGGCGACCTCGGCCCTGTTCCACCGATGCGCCAGACGCTGCAGCAGTACCCCCGCCAGTTCGACGATTCCACCTGGACGGCTGACGAGGCGGAAGAAGCGCACTGAACCGGTACCCTGGACACCGCAGGAATGCCTGGCTCAAGCGGCTGCCGCCACGGTGTCACGCATCAACTCACCAGCAGCCGTAAGAGCATGACCGAGTCCCGCAGGCCACGCTGGGTTACCTGTCGATTCCGGACCACACGCGGGTCGTCCCTACGACAAGGCCCGCACCATCGCGACGTTCGACGGCAAGACGTCGCGCAAGTCGGCAAGTGACTCAGCCAGTCCGCCAAGCCTTTTCGCCGCGGGCGCACTTCGTCGCAGAGGCCACTGGTGTATGCGTCGCGGTATGCGCCCTCACGCAGCTTGAGTGAGTGCAGCATGATGTCGGTGCGCATGCGAGTCGGCGATTTGTGAGTCAGAACGACTGGGCACCAGTCGGTGGCTCACCATCTGACTCACTTTTTGGTGGGACTGAAGTGGAATCGCTAGGACTAGCACGGACAAAAAACCCCGCGATATGCGGAGTCTTTATGTGCTTACTGGACTTTACTGGACATCCTTGTACGTAAGCGTGGTGGGCCCACCAGGACTCGAACCTGGAACCAAAGGATTATGAGTCCTCTGCTCTAACCATTGAGCTATGGGCCCGCGCGCTGCAATTGTAGCTGGCCGCTCGCCACGCATGTGGGCGCGCCATGACGATGCATTGATAAGTCAGTGCGCGGTGTTGCCGCGGCCACGCAACTGAGCGGCGCGTTGCAGGATCGGCGGAACCTGCGTTTCTTCGGGAATGCTCAACAGCTGGTGCCGGCGCAACCACTGCCCGGGTGCGCGGGCGGAGGTCAGGGCCACGATGGGAATGGCCAGGGCCATGCCGAGGGTCACCGGTGCCATCCACGCGGCCAGTGCAGGCGAAATCAGCAGGGCCACGGCACCGGTGCAAAGACCGAACAGGGTCACACCGCCGTAGCTTTTGAGCAACGCCGACAGCGGCAGCGTGCCGTCATCGCGGCGTTGTGATTCCCAGCCCGAGTCGCGGCCGGCCAGCACCTCGGCCACGCCGCGCGACTGCACGTACATCACGATGGGTGCCATCAATGCAGCCAGCACGCTTTCGATGAGGATGCTGGCCAGCGCCCGCAGCGCGCCACCGCAGCCGCGGCGCTCGACCGGATCCAGCAGCAGCGCCAGGTAGCCTAGTAACTTGGGCGCGAACAGCGCGCCCATGCTGGCCACAAACAGCCACAGGATCCGCTGCGGGTCCAGCGACTTCCAGTAGGCCACCGGTGAGAACGCGGCGGCTGCGCCCTGCAGATCCAAGCTGGCGTGTTCCAGCGGGATGGCCAGGCCGACCAGCATCAGCATTGCCCACATCGGCGCGGTGAAGTAGTGGCCGATGCCGATCATGAAATGCCAGCGGCTGACCCAGTGCAGGCCGCGCGCGCGCAGCACCGCGGCGTGCTGCAGGTTGCCCTGGCACCAGCGGCGGTCGCGCACCAGCAGGTCGGTCAGCGAAGGCGGACCTTCCTCGTAGCTGCCGCGCAGCGCAGGCACCATGTGCAGGGCCCAGCCGCCGCGCCGCATCAGCGCGGCCTCGACGAAATCGTGGCTGAGCACGTGGCCACCAAAAGGCTTGTTCCCGGGCAGTTCCGGCAGGCCGGCATGCGCGGCGAAGGCCTGGGTGCGGATGATGGCGTTGTGGCCCCAGTAGTTGCTCTCGGCGCCATGCCACCAGGCCACGCCATGGGCGATGACCGGGCCGTACACGCGCCCGGAGAACTGCTGCATGCGCGCGAACAGGCTGGTGCCGTTGACGATGCACGGCAGTGACTGGATCAGCCCGACGTCGTCGTGGCTTTCGATGGCCGCGGCCAGGCGCACGATGGTGTCGCCGGTCATCAGGCTGTCGGCGTCCAGGATCAGCATGGCCGGATAGGCGCCGCCGAAACGCCGCACCCATTCGGCGATGTTGCCGGCCTTGCGCTCATGGTTGTCGGCGCGCCGGCGATAAAACAGGCGCCGCTGCCCGCCGGTGCGTTCCACCAGGGCATGGAACTCGGCGATTTCCTGCGCGGCGATGTCCGTGCGGGTGGTGTCGCTGAGGATGAAGAAATCGAAGTGGTCCAGGCAGTCGGTGTCGCGCACCGATTCGTAGATGGCCTGCAACCCCGACATAAGCCGCTGCGGGTCTTCGTTGTAGGTCGGCATCAGCAGGCCCGTACGCAGGGACAGCGACGGCAATGGCGCGCGCGCATCGATGCCCAGCATCGCGGGCCGGCGCGACAGCAGCAGCACGAACCCGACCACCGCGCCGAGGAACGACTGCGCGATCCACGCGAACAGAAACACGAACAGCAGCAGCAACACACCTTCCAGCACACCCAGGCCATCCACGCGCAAGACCCGCCACATCTGCCAGGCCGCCACGGCGGTCAGCGCGGCGGTGCCCCCCAGCATGTACAGGCGCCGCCAGGCCATGCGCGGCGGCGCGCTGGGCAACGCGCGCGCCTGCAGGCTGCCGCTGGCCAGCGCTTGCACCGGCATGGCCAGCGGCGCGGCCGGCGGCATTGATTCGTAGGCATCGCTTGCCACTGCGCCGGCGCTCACGGTGTCCAGCGATACAGCCAGGTTTCGGACAACGGCTGGGTACCGCGAGCCAGCCGCGCATGCAGCTCGATGGCCTGCGCGCCGGCCGGGTCCAGCTCGAAGCCGATGCGCCAGCCGCCGGTGGCTTCCACCGCATGGGCGACCGCGTTGGACACCTTGCCCGTGCTGGCCCACACGTCCGGGGCGATGCCCGCGTCCTGGCCGAGGTCCTTCAATGCATCGCCGGCGAAGTCGATGATCACGCGGCGGCGGCCTTGCGCAGCGGCCCCGATCATGGTGTTGGCGACGGTCGCCAGTTCCGGCCTCCAGCTGTGCTGGTTGCACCAGTGCAGGCGGTAATCGAAGCGATGTTCGCGCCCGGCCGCCAGCGGGGTGGCAGGCTTCCAGAAGGCAACGATGTTGTCGTGGTATTCGTCGGCGGTCGGCAGCTCGATGAGATGCACCGCACCCTTGCCCCAGTCGCCTACCGGCTCCACCCAGGCACTCGGGCGTTTTTCGTAATGCGCTTCACTGTCTGCGTAATCCGAAAACTTCCGCTGGCGCTGCATCAGGCCGAACGCGCGGGGCGCGTTGTCCTCGAAGCCACTGTCCTGCACCAGCGCCGGATTGTTCAGAGGCCGCCAGACCTGCTCGCCGGCGCCGGTCCACAGGGCCAGGCCTTCCGAATCGTGCACGGCAGGGCGGTAGTCATCGACACCGACGCGATCACTGGCGCCGAACTGGTACATGCTGGTCAGCGGCGCGATGCCGGCATGGCGCAATTCCACGCGTGGATACAGCCGCGACTGCACCTCGAACAACGTTTCAACTCCAGGCCGGATGAGGAAACGGAAGGCGCCGGCCACGCTGGGACTGTCGAGCAACGCGTGCACGACGACGCTGTCGGCATCTGGCGCGGGCTGTTCCATCCAGAAGCTGCGGAATACCGGGAATTCCTCGCCCGCGGCCTGCACCGTGTTCAATGCCAGGCCGCGCGCGGACAGGCCGTAGACCTGGCCCTTGGCGACGCCGCGAAAATAGCTGGCACCCAGGAAGGCGGCGATCTCGTCGAAATAATCGGCACGGTTGATCGGCGCATGCAGGCGCAGCCCGGCGAAGCCGAGTTCGTGTTCGTTGCGTGCGCGTCTGGCTGCGTGGCGAAAGGTGAAGAGGTCGGGTGAGTAATCCACCGGCGTGGCACGGCCGCCGCTGACGGTGAACAGCTGCACGCGCTGCTTGAACAGGAAACCGCGATGGAAGAACTGGGCCTGGAACGGCAGGGCCTCGCGGCGCCACAGCGCATGCGCCGGATTGAAGCGCAGGTCGCGGTATTCGTCATAGCCGATAGCGGCCAGCCAGGGCGGCAGATCGGTGGCCGGGGCAATGTAGGGGGCGGCGGCCAGCACCCGGGCCAGGCCAGGCACGGTGTCGGCATCAAACGCGCTGGTGGCGGTCAGTGTCCGGACGGGCGCGGCCAGCAGGCTGTTGCTGCCCAGTGCGATCAGTGGCAGCGACAGGCCGCCGAGCAACAATTGTCTTCTGTGCACGGGGCACCTCGCGTCGCGACCGGGGGAAGTCGCGGTGCATTGTAGGCATCGATGCGATGGCGGCGGAACCGCCCTCGCGTGCGGCCGCGCCCATACCTGCCGCTGAAACGCAGGAGCCCCGCTGGTGGCGGGGCTCCTGGATGTTGCGGCGACGCGGCTTGCGGGGCGGCTTACTCGATGTCGAGGAAGCTGCGCAGCTGTTCCGAGCGCGAGGGATGACGCAGCTTGCGCAACGCCTTGGCCTCTATCTGGCGGATGCGCTCGCGGGTGACATCGAACTGCTTGCCGACTTCCTCGAGGGTGTGGTCGGTGTTCATGTCGATGCCGAAGCGCATGCGCAGGACCTTGGCTTCGCGCGGGGTCAGGCCGGCGAGCACGTCGCGCACGGTTTCGGACAGGTTGATGTTGACCGTGTTCTCGATCGGGGACTCCACGTTGGTGTCCTCGATGAAGTCTCCCAGGTGCGAATCCTCGTCGTCGCCGATCGGGGTTTCCATGGAGATCGGTTCCTTCGCGATCTTCATCACCTTGCGGATCTTGTCCTCGGGCATGTCCATTTCCTTGGCCAGCTCCTCCGGCGTGGCCTCGCGACCGTACTGCTGGAGCATCTGGCGGGAAATGCGGTTCAACTTGTTGATCGTCTCGATCATGTGCACCGGGATGCGGATGGTGCGCGCCTGGTCGGCGATCGAACGGGTGATGGCCTGGCGGATCCACCAGGTGGCATAGGTGGAGAACTTGTAGCCGCGGCGGTACTCAAACTTGTCCACGGCCTTCATCAGGCCGATGTTGCCTTCCTGGATCAGGTCGAGGAACTGCAGGCCGCGGTTGGTGTACTTCTTGGCGATGGAGATGACCAGGCGCAGGTTGGCCTCGACCATTTCCTTCTTGGCCTTGCGCGCCTTGGCTTCGCCATAGGCCATCGCCCGGCTGATTTCCTTGATGTCCAGCAGGCTCAGGTGCATCGCGTGTTCGATGGCGATGGTGGCTTCCTGCTCGGCGATGATCTGCTCGCGCACGTCGCGCAGCGCCGACGACCACTTCTGCTTACGCTTGAGTACTTCATCGACCCAGCCCACGTTGGTCTGGTTGCCTTCCCACGCACGGATGAAATCCTTGCGCGGCATCTTGGCCGAATTGGTGGACAGGAACAGCACGCGACGCTCGTGGTCCTTGATCTGCTGGACCACTTCGCGGAGCTTGCGCACCAGGGTGTCGGTCAGGGCCAGCGGCAGCTTGAGGGTGACGAACACGTCGGCCATCTCGGCGCGCAGCTTGACCGCGGCCTTGTTGTCGGCGCCGCCCTTGGCATAGGACTTCTTGAACTTGGCGTAGGTGTCGGCCATCGCCTGCATGCGGCGCGCGACCTCTTCCGGATCCGGACCGGTCGGACCGGCCTCCTCGGCCTCTTCCTCGACTGCGGGTTCTTCTTCCTCGTCCTCGGCCTCGGCATCGTCGGCCACCGGCGCGACGACCACGGGCTCGGGGACTTCCTCGACCAGGTCATTGAAGCCGACCACGATCTCGGCCAGGCGCTTCTTGCCGGCCTTGTGGGTTTCGTAGTCTTCCAGCAGCAGTTCGACCGACCACGGGAAGCTGCCCAGCGAAGCCTGCACCTGGCCCAGGCCTTCCTCGATGCGCTTGGCGATGGCGATTTCGCCTTCGCGGGTCAGCAGCTCGACCGTACCCATCTCGCGCATGTACATGCGCACCGGGTCGGTCGTGCGACCGCCTTCGGTATCGAGGGTCAGGGCGGCGGCGGCTTCTTCGGCCGCGGTGTCGTCGACTTCACGGTTGCCCGTGCTGTTGCCGGCGAGCAACAGGGTTTCGGCATCGGGTGCGACTTCGTGCACCTCGATACCCATGCCGTTGATCATGCCGATGATGTCTTCGATCTGCTCCGCGTCGACGATGTCGTCGGGCAGGTGGTCGTTGACTTCGGCAAAGGTCAGGTAGCCCTGTTCGAGGCCCTTGCTGATCAGCAGCTTGATGTCGGATTGTTGGGCAGGACGTTCGTTGGCCATGTGTGCTTGCGCCACCGGATAAGGAGAATGGGGAACCCAGCATTATACCCGCCAGGAGGGGGTTGGGGCCCGATCAGGTTGCGCCGGGGTCCACTTCCCCCTATCAACGTCAGGGTCGAAGCAGGAAGGTCACCGGCCCGTCGTTGATCAGGCTGATCACCATATGGGCACCGAAACGGCCGGTTTCCACCCCTGCGGCGTGCTTTTCCCGGCACAGGGCGACCAGACGGTTGTAGCCGCGTTCAGCCTCTTCCGGCGGGGCGGCGGTGGTGAAGCTGGGGCGCATGCCCGAACGGGTATCGGCAGCCAGGGTGAACTGGCTGACCAGCAGCAGGCCGCCGGCGGTGTCGGCCAGCGAGCGGTTCATCTTGCCGGCCCCGTCGGCGAACACCCGATAGCCCAGCAGGCGTTCGGCCATGCGTGCGAACTGGACCTCGCTGTCGCCGGGCTCGACCGCCACCAGGGCCAGCAGGCCGGGACCGATGGTGCCGACCACCTGTCCTTCCACGCTGACGCTGGCCTGGGTAACGCGTTGAATGAGTGAAAGCATGGGCAGTGTGGGTCCCGGACCCGGAGCAGGCAGGGCCGAAGCGTACCGCCTCGCAGGCACGGCGGGCGCGGGTTGAATGCGCATGGGCCGCCGCTTACCCTCGGGCCCACGCAACGGATGCGGTGCCAGGGAAGGAGCAACAATGAAATGGGACGTCTTCACCATCGTCGAGCAGCTGCTCATCGTGCTGACCATTGCCGGCCAGGTCTGGATCGCCGGCAAGGTGATCCTGAATTCGCAAGGCCCCGAGCAGTACGTCAGGATCATGTCGTATGCCACTGGCATCCTGATGTTCCTGATCAGCAAGGCCTTGGGGCTGACCTTCGCCCACCTGCTGCTGTCCTCGTTCCACCAGCGCGAACTCGCCATGCTGGTGCTGATCGGCGCCGTGGTCCCGTTCCTGGTCGGGGCGCTGGTGTCGGAGGTGACCATCCTGGCGATCGGGATGGGCATGCCGGTGTTGACCCGCACGGTGTTGATGGTCGGCGCGTTCACTGCCGCGCAGGCCGCCTATACCAACTTCATTGCGGTCACGACCGCGCTGACCACGCTGGACAAGGCCTTCATCCCCAACCTCTGCTACGCCGTTTCGGTCGGCCTGTGGCTGACCTTCCGCTACCGCGACCGTACTGCGGCGGCGTGAGCCGGCAGCGGCCATGGACGTCGGCTGGGCGCGGCAAGCCGATAGACTCCGCTGCATGAAACCCGAGACCTCGGCCGGCCTGCTCCATCGCGGCGCCGCCCTGCTGACTTCCCTGCCCTGGCCCTGGCTGCGCGCGCTGGCCGACGCGCTGGCCTGGCTGTGGCGACGCCTGGACGCCCGCGAAAGCCAGGTAGCGCGGTGCAACCTGCGCTTGGCCTACCCCGAACTGCTGCCGTCGCAGCGCGCCGAGCTGCAGCGCCGGGTGCTGCGTACCACCGCGCGCCAGGCCCTGGAAACCCTGCGCTTCTGGACCCACCCGCATGCCGACAACCTGGCCTGCCTGCGCGAACGCCATGGCGAAGCGCTGTACGACGCGGCGCTGGCCTCGGGCAAAGGCGTGATCGTGGCCGCGCCGCACTTCGGCAACTGGGAACTGCTCAACCAGTGGCTGTCTTCGCGCGGGCCCATCGCCATCGTCTATGCGCCGCCGGAGTCGGCAGTGGGCGATGCCTTCCTGCTGCGCGTGCGCGGTGCCGACAACATCCGCCAGGTGCGGGCGGAAGGGCCGGCGGTGCGGCAGTTGTGGAAAGTGCTGAAGGCCGGCGGCGGGGTCGGCATCCTGCCCGACCAGCAGCCGAAGCTGGGCGACGGCGAATTCGCCCCGTTCTTCGGCAAGCAGGCCCTGACCATGACCCTGGTGTCACGGCTGGCCGAACGTACCGGCGCCACCGTGCTGTTCGCCTGGTGCGAGCGCACCGGCCCTGACCTTGACTTCGCGCTGCACGTGGAGCCGGCGCCGGCCGGCATTGCCGATACCGACCCGGTCGCCGCCGCGGCCGTGCTCAACGCGACGGTCGAACGCATTGCCCGTCGCGACCCCGCGCAATACCAGTGGACCTACAAGCGCTATGGCGCGCGGCCGCCTGGCAGCGGCGAACCCAATCCCTACAAGGAACCGAATCCGACATGAGCGACCACGACGCGCCGCTGGCTGCCGATCAGATTTCCACTGCACCTGTCGGGGAAGGCCGCGTGGAAGGCGGGGCATGGCAGCACCTGCCCGCGCGCGGGACCAAGTTGGCCGCCTTTGGCGGCGGCCTGGGATTCGCAGTCCCGGCCACCCTGGCTTCGGGCGTGCTGGCGACGGCCACCCATGTGGCCAACCCCTGGCTGGCAGCGCCGGTGTGCGGCCTGCTGGGCGCGGCCCTGGGGGCCTGGCTGGGGGCCAAACGCCACCGACGTACGCTGTGGAAACTGGACGAGGACGGCTTCGCCCTGCAACGGGGCCGCTGGTGGCAGACCGAAAGCCGGGTGCCCATTTCCCGGGTCCAGCACCTGGATCTCAAGCGTGGGCCGCTGGAACGCGCGTTCGGCCTGGCCACGCTGGTGGTGCACACGGCCGGCACGCGGATGGCGGCCGTATCGGTCGCGGGCCTGGACGGCGACGATGCCGAACGCCTGCGCGACCGCCTGGCGCGCCAGCTCGACCACGACGACGCCCTGTGACCTCTCAGACCCCATGGAAGCGGGCCGCACGGAGGCGATCGCCATGAGCGAGGCGCCCAGTTCGGACCTGCTGCGCGAGCATCGCCTGCACCCGTGGTCGTGGCTGTTCGTGCTGCTGCAACAGCTCAGGCAATTCCTGCTGCCACTGGTGGCGCTGCTGGTCTTTGGCGGCGGCTCCGGCCGCGAGGGGTTCTGGACCGGCATCGGGCCGTTGATCGCGGTGGGCGTGCTGGTGGTGATCTCGGTGCTGCAGTACTTCACCTACCGCTACCGTATCGGCCGCGACGGATTGAGCATCCGCGAAGGCTGGCTGCACCGCAGCCTGCGCGAGATTCCCTATTCGCGCGTCCACAACGTGGTGCTGCACCAGACGGCTTTGCACCGCCTGTTCGGGGTGGCCGAAGTGCGCCTGGAATCGGCCGGCGGGCAGAAGCCCGAGGCGCAGATGCGCGTGTTGCGCCTGGACCAGGCCCTGGCGCTGGAAAGCCTGGTCAAGCATCGCGGCCAGGTGCTGGCCGTGGATACGCCGGTGGTGCCGGTCGACAGCCTGCTGTCGCTGCCGACTGCCGAAGTGATCCGCCTGGGGCTGGTGTCCAACCGCGGCATGATCGTGATGGCGGCCGCATTCGGTGCGGCGTGGCAGCTGTTTCCCGACCAGGTGATGGCGAACTACGTCGAGACGCTCGGGCGGCGCCTGTTCGGCTATGCCAGCCACCTTCAATACGGCTGGTTCACCACTGCCGCGGCGGTCATGGCGCTGGTGCTGCTGGCACTGCTGGCCTTGCGCCTGTTGTCCGTGGTGCTGGCGCTGATGCAGTACCACGGCTTCCGCCTGAGCGAGGAAGCCCGGCGGCTGATGGTCGAGCGCGGCCTGCTGTCGCGGTTGCGCACCAGCGTGGCGCGGCGGCGGATCCAGGCCTGGACCCTGCACGAAGGAATGCTGCATCGCCTGCTGAAGCGACGCAGCCTGCATATCGACACTGCCGTGGCCGAACAGCAGGGGAAGGGTGACGGGCGCGCGCTGAAGGAACTGGCGCCCATCGCCACGCCCGAGGCCTGCGACGCGCTGGTGCGGCACCTGTTGCCGCAGGTGCACTGGCCGCGGACGGACTGGATCGCCCTGCCCGCCAGCGCCTGGTGGCGGCTGTTCCTGCCTGGCGCACTCCTGTGCGTGGCGGGCGCGGCAGTGCTCAGCGCGTGGCAGCAGCACGCCTGGGGATTGCTGCCGCTGCTGTGGCTGCCATGGAGCGCTTATGCCTCGCGCCAGCAGGCGCGGCGCGCGGCCTATGCCGTGGACGAGCGCCTGGTCGCGATCCGTGGCGGCTGGTGGTCGCGCTATTGGCGTTTTGCGGAAATCGACAAGCTGCAGGCGCTGCGGCTGGTGCGTTCGCCCATTGATCGCCGCATGGGCACGGCCAGCCTGTGGCTGGATACCGCCGGTGCCAGCGGGCTGGCGCCGTCCTTGCAGCTGCGGTTCCTGCCGGAAGCCGATGCGCGCGCGCTCTACCGGCAACTGTCGAGTGCGCTGGCACGTCGACGGCTGCGCTGGTAGCGGAGCTAGAGCCAGCCGCGGACCACGGCGGGCAGGCGTTCCCGGAAGGCGGCGTCGTTGGCGAGGAAGAAGCGCCGTCCCGCCGCGCCCAACGCGTCACACTGGGCCTCGTCCAGGGCCAGCGCGCGTTCGACCGCTTCCGCAATCCCGGCCGGATCGGCAAGCCAGGTCACAGCCGCTGCCTGCCGGCCAGTACGGGCCACTCCGATCAGGATGCCGCGCTCGGCGGTGACCAGCTCATTCATCGGCGCCCCGTCGGTGGTCAGGGTCACCGCACCCACGCTGAGCGCTTCCATCAGGTAGTGCCCATAGCCCTCGGTCTCCGACGGACACAGGTGGAAGCGGTGGGCGTTCTGCATCTCCCGCAATTCCTGTTCGGGCACGTAGTCGGTACGCAGGACGACGTTGGCCAGCGGCTCCTCGCTGCCGGCGGGGCGGCGCGAGCGCTGCACGATGGTCAGTGGCGGCCAGTGCGGGTGCTGCTTCCACGCGGCCAGCAGTGCCCCGGTACCCTTGTTGCCGCTCTTGCCGGGGACATGCAGGAAAGCGCGCCGGCGTTCGACCCCGCCTTCGTACCGGTCCTCGCTGGTGAAGCCGATGTATTCGGTGCGGCTGCCGAGGCCGGCGAAGATCTCCCCGGCATGCCCGGTCTTGACGAACACGCAGTCCATCTTTCCCAGCAATGCGATGTCCTTTTCGTTGAGGTACTCCGGATGCGGGACCAGCACGTTGCGATCGGCCCACGGCAGGTACTCGGCACGGATGTGTTCCTGCATCAGGTTGAGGCGGAAGGGCGGCTTGCGGCCGCAGACCCGTCGCCACAGGTTGCCTGCCCGCACTCGCCAGGGACGGAACCATTTGCGCAATTTTCCGCGCCGCAGGGCGGTAATGGAGATGTCCAGCCCGGCATCGGCCAGAGTCCTGGACATCAGATGCATGTCGCGGGTCAGGCCCGCCCCGTTGTCGGCGATGATCAGGTTTATGCGCACTTCGGGATTCCGTGGATAACCGGCGGCAGGTAAGGTGATGCTGGGGGCGCCACATTCGCTGGTGACCGGCGACGATCTTGCGGATCCGGCCCCTGTGCACGCCTGTGCATTGTTTCCGTCACCCCCCTGAATCGATCGGGAAGCCAAGGATGCGCCTGAATCTTGAATCCGGCCCGCAATCAACCGCCTGGCCCTGGCGCCTTCTGAATCCTGGCGCTGCATTCCGCAGGGGATACGGGCGGTGACCGCGCCCCCGTTGCTCGTTCGCTGCGGGGCCTTCGGCGATGTAGTGGTGCTGACCACCCTGGTCCACCTGCTGGCCGCACGCTACCAGTCACCGGTCGATGTGGTCGGTGCCGGTGCCTGGACCCGCGCGCTGCTGGCCGGCGACCCGGCGGTGGATCGGGTCGAGCTGATCGCCAGCCGCAATACGCCTTACCCGTTGTGTCCCAGCCAGTGGCGCGTGGCGCACTGGTTGCGCCAGCGCGGACGTGGGCCGGTCTACATGTGCGACAACCACCCACGCCTGCTCGCGCTGCTGCGACGCGGCGGCGTGCCGGAGGAAGACATCGTGCGTCGTCCGCGGGAACCCGCCGGTGCCGCGCCGCGGCTCTGGCCCGACCTGTGGCTGGAAATGGGCCAGCAGGACCCACCCGCTTCGTATCGCACCGTCGCGGTGGCCGCGCAGGATTACCGGCTGCCCGCGCTGACCGTGAGCGAGGCGGCGCGCGTGGAATTCAAGGCCTGGCGGACAGCCAGGGGGCTGAGCGGTCCGCTGGTGCTGCTGCAGCCGGGCAACAAGCGCACCCACAAGCGTGGGACGCTGGCCACGCGCCAGCATCCCAAACACTGGCCGCCCGAATCATGGGCCGCGCTGGCCCGGGCAATCTGGCAAAGCAACCCGGATGCCCAGGTGCTGCTGTGTGGTTCGCCGGCGGAAGCGGAGGTGCTGGAGGAAGTGCGCGCGGCGGCGGCCAACGACCCGCGAATGCACAACCTGGCCCCTGACCTGCCGATCCCGCGCCTGCTGGCCCTGATCGAAGCGGCCCACAGCATGGTCTCGGTGGACACCGGTCCCGCCCATGCCGCAGCGGCCCTGGGCTGCCCGCTGGTAGTGATGTTCGGGCCGGCCTCGCCGCTCAAGTGGCGGCCGCTTGGCCCGGCCCAGGTCATCGCATTGCAAGTCGACAAGGGCGACGACAGCCAGGTGCGCGACCTGCCGGCGGCACGGGTGATTGACGCGTGGCGGTCATTGCAGCCGCGGGATCACTGCGGCCCGCCTGCCGAAGGTCAGCCAGGCAATCCCCAGTAACCCAGCCGCCCGCGAATCTGCAGTGCACGCAGTCGCGCCGCCAGCGGCTTGCGGCACAGCACGCCGAGCCTGCCGGCACAGAAATCCTCCGCCGCGGCCAGCACGCGTTCGCTGGAACGACCGTCGCGATACGGGTGGATGCTGTCGGCGTAACGCACGATTTCGCCCTGCAGCTCCGGCGAGGGGGCGAAGGCCTGCGCCAGCATCGCCGGCAGCTGTGCCGGATCGCTGAAATCGAGCATGTGCGGTTTCGGAGCGCGGTTGCGGAAGGTCACCACCGGCTTGTACTGGACCAGGAATTCGGAAACGATCGATGAGGTGTCCGACACCAGCACGTCGGCGGCGCGTTGCGCGGCCACCAGCTGCTCGGTTTCCACGAACGCCGCGTGGGGTCCCGCCAGTGCGCGATAACGCTCGAACAGTTCCGGCGCGCACTTGGGATGCAGGGTCAGCAGCCAGTAGCGGTCACCGCGCGCGATTTCCGCGGCGATCGCATCGAGCAGCCACGGCGCGGCGCTCAGGCGTTCGGTGAAGGTGGAACCAAACAGCACGACCGGGCGGCCGCCGGCGGGCGCCTTGAGCAGCAGGTCCTCTCCAGTGTCGTCCCGGAACAGCGGATCGAGCTTGGGCCAGCCGGTTTCAACCACGGCGAAATGGCCCTGGCTGGCCGCCAGTGCCTGGAACGGGGCGGTGGTGGCCGGTCCCTGGGTGCAATACAGGTCGAACATGCCGCGCACCCGGAAGTGCCCGCGCGCGTCGCCGCGCTTTTCCACGTTGAAGCCATGGAACAGCTGCACCTTGGCACCGGCAACGAAGGGCGGCACCCAGTTGGCGGCGCTGAACACGGCGCGGGGCTTCAGCTGCACCGCCTCGCGCATCCCGACAGCCTGCACCGGTGCCTGCCATGTGCCGCCGGCCGCCGCGCCTTCCAGCCAGGCGTGCACCGAGTGGCCCGCTCCATGCAGGGCCCAGGCCAAAGGTTGCAGAATAGGCAGCGCATACCGTTCGGTAGCAAACAACAGGTAATCGGCCATCGACATGTCCTCCAGCGCCACCGGCAACGAGCGGCCCCGGCTTCCGGCCTGCAAACTTTCAGCCTGCATTATCACGTTCAACGAGGCCGACCGCATTGCCGACTGCCTGGCTTCGGTGTCGTTCTGCGACGAAGTGGTGGTGGTCGACTCCGGCTCCACCGATGACACCGCGGCCATTGCCGAGCGCCTCGGCGCACGCGTGCTGCTGCGGCCGTTCGATGGTTACCGCAGCCAGAAGGCGTTCGCCGCGGCGCAGGCCGGCAATGACTGGATCCTCAGCCTGGACGCCGACGAGCGCATCAGCGAGCGCCTGCGGCAGTCGGTGCAGGAAGCCCGGGCGGGTGGTTTCAGTGGTGCGTCGGGCTATCGCTTCGCGCGGCTGTCGTTCTACTTCGGCAAGTTCCTGCAGCATGGCAATGCCTATCCCGACCAGGGCCTGCGCCTGTTCGACCGCCGCCGCGGCGGCTGGCGTGGCGAGCGCGAGATCCACGAGGCGGCCAGCGTGGACGGCCCGGTGCTGCTGTTGCAGGGCGACGTGATTCATTACCCCTACCGGTCGCTTGAGCAACAACTGGCCAAGACCCAGACCTACGCGCGGATGATGGCCGAACACGAATACGCCCGCGGCAAGCGTGCCTCGCTGCTGAAACTGGTGCTGTCGCCGGCGTGGCGCTTCTGGCGCGGCTATGTGCTGCGGCTGGGCTTCCTGGACGGATGGCAGGGCCTGGTCTATGCCTACGTGCGCGCCAATTACGTGCGCCAGAAGTCGATCATGTTGTTGCTGATGCAGTACGGGCAGCCGGTACGCACGCCGCCACGCGAGTGATCCGATCCGCGGGCTTCAGCCCTTGCGCAAGCGCGCATAGAAGAACCCGTCCATGCCCTGCTCGCCCGGTAGCCGTTGGCGTCCCGGCCCGGCCTCATGGCCGTAGCGTGCATCCAGCGGCTCGGCGCGTGCGTCGGGCGTGCGGGCCAGGAAAGCCGCGACCTGGTGTTCGTTCTCGTCCTTGAGTATCGAGCAGGTGGCATAGAGCAACACGCCACCGGCGCGCAGCGTTTTCCAGGTGGCATCCAGCAGGCGCGCCTGCAGGGCGGTCAACGCCACCAGGTCCTCGGGCCGCCGGTGCAGGAGCACGTCGGGTTGGCGGCGCACGATACCGGTCGCCGAGCACGGCGCATCCAGCAACACGGCATCGAAGGCTTCGCCATCCCACCAGGTCGCGGTATCGGCGGCGTCGGCGGCGCGGAATTCGGCGCTGGCACCGACCCGCGCCAACGTTTCGCGCACGCGGTTGAGGCGGCGCGCATCGACATCCAGCGCAAGCAGCCGAACCGAGGGATCACGTTCCATCAGGTGCGCCGCCTTGCCGCCGGGCGCGGCGCAGGCATCAAGCACGCGCGCACCTGGCGAAAGCGCAAGGGCATCGGCAACCTGCTGCGCCGATCCGTCCTGCACCGAGGCATCGCCTTCGGCAAAACCGGGCAGGGCCGATACCGCAACCGCCACGTCGATGCGCAGCGCGTCGACCAGGCCGGGCTCGGACAGCGATTGGATTCCCTCGGCCTGCAAGCGTGCGGCATAGGCCTCGCGAGTGCCCTTGCCACGGTTCACGCGCAGCCACAGTGGCGCGGCATGGGCACTGGCTTCGAAAATGGCCGCGGCGTGGTCGCCCCAGTCCAGGTTGATCCGGTTGCGCAGCCAGGCAGGCCAGGCCGCGGCCGGGCTCGATTCCGGGAAGCCCTCGCGCTGGGCGCGGCGCAGCACCGCGTTGACCATGCCGGCCTGGCGCGGACGCCCTAGCGCGCGCGCCGCTTCGACCGTGGCCGACAACGCCGCATGCGCGGGCAGGCCCATGGCATCGATCTGCGCGAATCCGGCCAGCAGCAGCGCGTGCAGGTCGCCGTCATTTTCCCCCAGCGGTCGCTGCAGCCAGTTTTTCAGCGCCGCGTCATAGCGCGCACGCTGGCGCAGCGCGGAGAAGCAGATCGCTTCCAGCAGCGCGCGGTCGCGCGGGTCGGGCAACTGCGGCAGGGCGGTGGCAAGTTCGCCTTTCAGCGAGCGCCCGCGATGGATCACCGCAGCCAGCACCTGGGCGGCCAGCACGCGGGTGGCCACGCCGGGCGCCTGCGGACCCGCCGCCTGGGTCATGGCGTGGCCAGGTCGCGGCGCGCGTTGAGGTAGTCGGCCGCGGTGATGGCCTTGCCGCCTTCGCGCTGGACCACGCGCAGGCGCAGGGCACCGTCGGCGCACGCGATATCGATTCCCTGCCGGCCTGCCGCCAGCAAGGTGCCGGGTGCGGCGCCGTGGGCCAGGTCCAGCGCCACCGCGCCGTGGATGCGCAGGCGTTCACCCGCGACCATGGCCTCGGCAACCGGCCAGGGTTCGAACGCAAGAACCTTCCGCGCCAGCACGGCGGCGGACTGGTTCCAGTCCAGGCGGGCCTCGGCCTTGTCCAGTTTATGGGCGTAGGTGACGCCGGCTTCGGGCTGCGGCCACGGCTTGGGCAGGATGTCGGCGCGGCGCAGGGCCAGGCCATCGCTGAGCACGCTGGCGCCAAGTTCGGCCAGACGGTCATGCAACTGGCCGCCGGTTTCGTCGGAACCAATAAGCGTGGTCTGGGCCAGCAGCACCGGCCCGGTGTCCAGTCCGGCTTCCATCTGCATCAGGCAGACGCCGGTTTCGGTGTCGCCGGCCTCGATGGCGCGCTGGATCGGCGCGGCCCCTCGCCAGCGCGGCAGCAGCGAGGCGTGCACGTTCCAGCAACCGAAGCGAGGAATCTCCAGCACCGCGCGCGGCAGGATCAGTCCGTAGGCCACGACCACCAGCAGGTCCGGCGCCATCTCGCGCAGGGCGTCCTGCGAAGACTTGCGCCGCAGGCTTTCAGGCTGCAATACCGGAATGCCACGCTGGGTGGCCTCCAGTTTCACCGGCGAGGGCGCCACTCCACGGCCGCGGCCCGCAGGACGGTCGGGCTGTGTATAGGCGGCGATCACTTCGCCCTGTGCATGCGCGGCGCGCAGGCTGGGGACGGCGAAGGCCGGCGTGCCGGCAAAAACGATTCTCAGGGACATGTGCGGGTTCTCGGTTACCGGTGGCTCGGGGAGGACACGCTGCGGACGTCCCAACCACCGGGAACCAGCAACCGGGGGCGGCTCAGGCCGCGTCGCCCGCCAGCTTGCGCTGCTTGGCCAGCTTCTTGCGCACCATTTCGCGCTTCAACGGCGACAGGTAGTCGACGAACAGCTTGCCGTCCAGATGGTCCATCTCGTGCTGGATGCACACGGCCAGCAGGCCATCGACCTGGATCTGCCGGGCCTGGCCGCTGCGGTCGAGGAAGCGCACGTCGATGGCGTCGGCCCGGGTCACATCGGCAAAGATGCCGGGTACCGACAGGCAGCCTTCCTGGTAGACCTGTTCGCCGGTGCGGGACAGGATCTCGGGATTGATGAACACCTGCGGGCCGGTCTTGTCCTCGCTGATGTCGATGACCATGAAACGCTGGTGCACGTCGACCTGGCTGGCGGCCAGTCCGATGCCGGGCGCTTCGTACATGGTCTCGAACATGTCGTCGAGCAGGCGCTGGAAGGCCGGATCGGCAACCTGGGCGGCATCCACCGGCGTTGCCTTGGTGCGCAGCCGGGGGTCGGGGAATTCAAGGATGGTGAGCAGTGACATGGCGATCGTATTGATGGGGATGCCGTCGGAATTCGGCAAGGCCTCACGGATTCTAACTCGCGGGCTTGCTTAGTGCCCCGGTTTCTGACCTATAGTAGGGACAACCTGTGGGGAATCAGGTGGGGATCATCATGTTCAGAAAATTTCGTACGGTTCTTGCCGCCGCCGCGTTCATCGTGGTCACCTATGCCGCGGCTGCCGAAATGTCCGGCACCCATCCCGACACCTATGTGGTGAAGCGGGGCGACACGCTCTGGGACATCTCGGGGAAATTCCTCAGGAAGCCCTGGCTGTGGCCGGAGATCTGGCAGGCCAACCCGCAGATCAAGAATCCACACCTGATCTATCCCGGCGACGTGATCAGCTTGGCCTACCTGGACCGCGTTGCGCTGCAGCCCGGCCCGCGCCAGGAAGCGCCGATCGGCGCGATCCCGCTGTCGGACATCGAGCCCTTCCTCAAGAACCTGCGGGTCACCGACAGCTTCCAGGATCTTCCTCGCGTGGTGGGGCTTGAAGAGGACCGCCTGCGCAGCTCGGGCGGCCAGCTGGTCTACACCGCCGGCCTGGAAGGCGCGCCGGTGGGCCAGCGGTTCGCCATCGTCCGCCCCACCCTGCGCTACACGCAGACGCGCTTCGTCTCCAACGGCCGCTACGGGACCTACAAGGAAGACCTCGATTTCCGCGGCAAGCGCGACGGCTCGCAGACCATCGACTGGGACCGCAACTGGAACAGCGCGGCCCTGGATACCGGCCCGCAGCTCGAGTTCCTGGGCTATGAGCTGGCCCAGGTCAGCGTTGGCACCCTGACCCGCGGCGTGGTGCCCGGTTCGAATGTCAGCACCCTGGCCCTGGAAGGCAACGGCCACGAAGTCCGCGTCGGCGACCGCCTGATTCCGGTCGAAGTCCAGCCGTATGACCTGCAGTTCTTCCCGCACGTGCCCAAGGTGCCGCAACCGGAAGGCAAGCTGCAGATCGCCGCAGTGGCCAGCGCCCTGACCTCCGGTGGCCCGCGCGACGTGGTCGCCATTTCCGGCGGCAGCCGCGAAGGCATCGACAACGGCACGGTGTTCTCGATCTGGCGCGAAGGCAGCCATATCGTCGACCGCCAGCACGACCCGGAAGACTCCCGCCCCACCGCGACGCGCCCGAACACGCGCACCGCCAAGGACGCCGGCGATTTCGTCCTGCCCGATGAGTACTCCGGCCACGTGATGGTGTTCCGCACCTTCGAGAAGGTCAGCTACGGCCTGGTCATGGAAGGCACCAAGCCTTCGCGCGTGGGCTACCAGCTCAAGCATCCCGACGCCACCTACTGATCGATCGGGTAGGGAACTTCCTATGCAACAACACGACGGCGCCTGAGGGCGCCGTCGTCGTCTGCAGCCTAGTCTGGGCGCATGGCCGATGACTCCCTTGCACTGCTCCAATTCATCCTTGCCGGCGGCGCCGTCGCCAGCCGCCGCGCCCTGCTCGACACGCACCTGACGCCGGCGCGCACCCTGGCTGCCGGCGCACCGGCGTGGCGCGCGGCCGGGCTGGCCGAAACCCAGATCCAGCGTCTGCGCCAGCCGCCTGCCGAGGAGCTGCAGCGCAGCCTGGACTGGCTTGCCCAGCCCGGCCATCGCCTGCTCGGATGGCATGACCCGGACTATCCCCCGCTGCTCCGCCGGATCAGCAGTCCGCCGCTGGCGCTGTTCGTGGAGGGCGACCCCGCCCTGCTCTGGCATGCCGGGGTGGCCATTGTCGGCAGCCGCTCGCCCACTGCCGGTGGGCGCGACAACGCCTATGCGTTCGCCAGGGCCTTTGCGGCCTCCGGCACGTCGGTGATCAGCGGCATGGCCACGGGCATCGATGCGGCCGCGCATGAAGCCGCGCTGGCAACGCCGGACGGCGTCACCGTCGCGGTACTGGGCACGGGTCCCGACTTGGCCTATCCGCCGCACCATGCCACCCTGCGGGACCGCATCGCGGCGCAGGGCGCGGTGGTCAGCGAGCATCCGCCCGGCACGCTCGCCAAGCCGTCACATTTCCCCAGCCGCAACCGCATCCTGGCCGGCCTGGCGCTGGGGACCCTGGTGGTGGAAGCCACCGAGCGCTCGGGCGCGTTGATCACCGCGCGCCAGGCAGGCGACTGCGGGCGGGAAGTGTTCGCCGTGCCAGGTTCCATCCATAACCCGCTCGCACGTGGCTGCCACCGCCTGATCCGGGACGGTGCCGGACTGGTGGAGACCGCCCAGGAAGTCCTGGACGCCCTGGTCCCGATGGCCAGCGAACTGGCCGAATTCCTCCGCGGCCGCCTTGCAGGCAGCGCCGCCCGGCCCCATATCGGCTCGGACAACGCGCTTGCACCATTGAGTCCTGACTACCAGCCCTTGTGGCTGGCCTTGGGTCACGACCCAACCGGTATGGATTTGCTGGTCGAGCGCACTGGATTGACGACCGCCGAACTGTCCTCCATGCTGCTGGTCATGGAACTGGATGGACGGGTGGCGGTCGAACACGGGCGCTACTCGCGCAAGACCTAGTTTCTTTCCTCCACAGCGTCAGGGACGCAGGCCGAGGGGCAATGAAAGAGAGCATCCTGGATGTACTGCTATACCTGTTCGAACACTATTTCACCGAAGACGCGGACCCGGTCCGTGATCGCGACTCGCTCCAGAACGGCCTGATCCAGGCCGGCTTCAGCCCCACCGAGATCAGCAAGGCGTTCGACTGGCTCGATGCCCTGGCCGAACAGCGCCCGGCCGCCAGCGAACCCCGCATTGGCGGCCCCACCCGCGTCTACCACGGTCCGGAGCTGGAAAAGCTCGACGTCGAGGGCCGCGGCTTCCTGATGTTCCTGGAACAGCACCGTGTGCTGGATGCCGACCAGCGCGAGCTGGTGCTGGACCGTGCCATGGCCCTGGACCAGGACGAACTGGACCTGGACGACCTGAAATGGGTCGTGTTGATGGTGCTGTTCAACCAGCCGGGGTCCGAGGCGGCGTATGCGTGGATGGAGACCCAGATGTTCGACGACGAACCTGAACCGGTACACTAGCTCCTGAATTTCTTCCCTATGCAAGGGAAGGCGAACCGTGCAGGGGAAACATGAGCGAGTGGTACTACGCAGCCGGCAATGACCGGCGCCTTGGGCCGTTGTCCAGCAACGATCTTGTCACCGAATTCCGCCAGGGCCGCATTGGCCTGGAAACCCTGGTCTGGCGCGAGGGGCAGCCGCAATGGCAACCCCTGGCTGACTTTTCCAGCGAGCTGGGACTGACCGGGGATACCGGTTCGGTCCTGCCGCCGCCGCTTCCCGTCGGCCCCGTGCGCGCCCCGCAAGCCTCCGCCCCGCCGCCCAAATCAGGCCTGTCCGGCTGCATGATCGCGCTCATCGTGGTGGCGGTGCTGGCGATTCCGGTGATCGGGATCCTGGCGGCAATCGCCTTGCCCGCCTACCAGCAGTACGTGGTGCGGGCCAAGGTCGCCAGCGTCTTGCCCGTGGCCGAAGCGCACAAGCCTGCGGTCTCTTCCTACCTGGCGCGCGAACAGGCATGCCCCGGCAATGACGACGCCGGTTTCGAGGCGCCCGAGCGCTACGCACAGGGCAGTGTCGCCTCCCTCACCTTCGGCAAGTTCGAGAGCGACCTGTGCGGGATGGAAGTGATCCTGGCCGTGCCCGGCACCAGCAAGGTGGATGGCAAGGCGCTGTGGCTGGAATACAACCCGGCCGATGAGTCCTGGCACTGCAGCTCGGAAATCGAGGACAAGTATCTGCCGGCCCAATGCCGCGGCTAGCCGGCGGCTACGGCATTCAATAAACGTGCGCATCTGATCTGGGGAAAAAACCGATGTCGAACTGGTACTACGCCGACGCCCAACGCCAGCGGCAGGGGCCGCTTGCTGCGGAGGAGCTGGCCCAACTCTTCCATCAGGGCCGCTTGCGCCTGGATACCCTGGTGTGGCGCGAAGGCCTGGCCGACTGGCGGCCGCTGCGCGACTTTACCGGGGAATTGGCGCTTCACCAGGCGCCGGCTGAAACCTTCTACAAGCCGGTCGATGCCCTGCCCGCGGCGGCGGCATCGATGCAGGCCGGCCCGGTCGGCGGCGACGCCGGCGCTCGCTCGGATTCGCCGTATGCGCCTCCCGCCGCCGCCCTGACCTCCGATGGAGCCCTGTACGGGGATGGTGAGGTGGTCTACGCCGGTTTCTGGAAACGCGTCGCCGCTTACGTGATCGACGGCATCTTGGTCGGTATTGCCGGCGGCATCATGGGGGCCATCGTCGGTGGCGTGCTCGGGGCGCTGATGTCGACCGGCAGCAACGGCTTCGGTGGGGGCTTCATCTTCATCCAGGTGATCACCAACGTGGTCTCGATCGCGCTGGCTGCGGCTTACTACGCCGGCTTCCATGCCTCCACCTCGCAGGCCACGCTGGGCAAGATGGCCATTGGCATCAAGGTGGTCCGGACCGACGGCAGCCGTATCAGCGTGGGCCGGGGCGTGGGGCGTTATTTCGCCACCATCGTCAGCAGCCTGATCCTGGGCATCGGCTTCCTGATGGCGGCCTTCACCGAGCGCAAGCAGAGCCTGCACGACCTGATGTGCGACACCCTGGTGGTGGACAAATGGGCCTATACCGCCCATCCGGAATGGCAGAAACCTGAACTGGGGACGGTGACCGTGGTGGTCCTGGCCCTGTTTGGCGTGCTGATGCTGCTTCTGGGGCTGGTCATGGCCTTCGCAATCGCAGGAATCGCCGGTTCCATGCGTTGACCGGAGAAAGTCCGCGCTTGACAGGGCGGGGTCCGGCATGATTCCACTATAAATAGAAGAAACCTGAACGCCCGGGGCAAACACCCCGGGCGTTGGCTTCTACGCCCCGACAAACTCAAGGACACTCGCCGGCCCTGCCGGCGCTTCGAACCCAACCATGCCAAAGCACCTGCTTATCGTCGAATCGCCGGCCAAGGCCAAGACGATCAACAAATACCTGGGCAAGGACTTCACCGTCCTGGCCTCCTACGGCCACGTCCGTGACCTGGTGCCGAAGGAAGGCGCGGTCGACCCCGACAACCAGTTCGCGATGAGCTATGCGCTGATCGAGAAGAACGAAAAGCACGTGGAAGCGATCGCCAAGGCCGCCAAGGGCGCCGACGACATCTTCCTGGCGACCGATCCGGACCGCGAGGGTGAAGCGATCAGCTGGCATATCGCCGAGATCCTGAAGGAACGCGGACTGCTGCAGGACAAGCCGCTGCACCGGGTGGTGTTCACCGAGATCACCCCGCGGGCGATCAAGGAAGCCATGACCAGGCCGCGCCAGATCGCCGGCGACCTGGTCGATGCCCAGCAGGCCCGCCGCGCACTGGATTACCTGGTCGGCTTCAACCTGTCGCCGGTGCTGTGGCGCAAGGTCCAGCGCGGGCTGTCGGCCGGCCGCGTGCAGTCGCCGGCGCTGCGCATGATCGTGGAGCGCGAGGAGGAAATCGAAGCCTTCATCGCCCGCGAATACTGGAGCATCCAGGCCGAGTGCCTGCATCCCTCGCAGGCTTTCACCGCCAAGCTGACCAAGCTGGACGGGCAGAAGTTCGAGCAGTTCACCATTACCGAAGGCGATACCGCCGAAGCGGCGCGCCTGCGCATCCAGCAGGCCGCCCAGGGCGCGCTGCATGTCACCGACGTGGTCAGCAAGGAACGCAAGCGTCGTCCTTCGCCGCCGTTCACCACCTCGACCCTGCAGCAGGAAGCCTCGCGCAAGCTTGGCTTCACCACCAGCCGCACCATGCGCGTGGCGCAGAAGCTCTATGAAGGCGTGGCGATTGGCGACGAAGGCACCGTCGGCCTGATCAGCTACATGCGTACCGACTCGGTCAGCCTGTCGGTCGATGCGGTGGCCGAGATCCGCGACGTGATCGCACGCGACTTCGGCACCGGCGCGGTGCCCGACAAGCCCAATGTCTACGTGACCAAGTCGAAGAACGCGCAGGAGGCCCATGAGGCCGTGCGCCCGACCTCGGCACTGCGCACGCCCGCGCAGGTGTCCAAGTACCTGGACGACGACGCCCGTCGCCTGTACGAACTGATCTGGAAGCGCGCCGTGGCCTGCCAGATGGTGCCGGCGACCATGAACACCGTCAGCGTCGACCTGGCCGCAGGCAGCGAGCACAACTTCCGCGCCAGCGGCACCACCATCATCGACCCGGGCTTCCTGGCCGTGTACGAGGAAGGCAAGGACACCAAGACCGCCGATGACGAGGACGAGGGCCGCAAGCTGCCGCCGATGAAACCCGGCGACCGCATTCCGCTGGACCGCATCCACACCGACCAGCATTTCACCGAGCCGCCGCCGCGCTTCAGCGAAGCGTCACTGGTGAAGACGCTGGAGGAATACGGCATCGGCCGTCCGTCGACCTATTCGTCGATCATCCAGACCCTGCTGTTCCGCAAGTACGTCGAACTGGACAGCCGCCGCTTCAAGCCCAGCGACGTCGGCCGCGCGGTCAGCAATTTCCTCAGCGGGCATTTCACCCAGTACGTCGATTACGACTTCACCGCCAAGCTCGAGGACGAGCTGGACGCGGTGTCGCGTGGCGAGGAGGACTGGGTGCCGTTGATGGAACGCTTCTGGACGCCGTTCAAGCAGATGGTCGACGACAAGATGGAATCGGTCGACCGCAGCCAGGCCACCGGCGCGCGCGAGCTCGGCGAGGATCCCAAGACCGGCAAGCCGGTCAGCGTGCGCCTGGGCCGCTACGGACCGTATGCGGCGATCGGCAGCACCGCCGAGGATGCCGAGGACAAGCCGACGTTCGCCTCGCTGCGCCCGGGCCAGAGCATGCACACCATTTCCCTGGAGGACGCGCTGGAGCTGTTCAAGCTGCCGCGCAAGCTGGGCCAGGACAAGGAAGAGGAAGTCAGCGTCGGCATCGGCCGTTTCGGCGCCTTCGCCAAGCGCGGCAGCGTGTATGCCTCGCTGAAGAAGGAAGACGATCCCTACACCGTCGACCTGGAGCGCGCGGTGTTCCTGATCGAGGAAAAGGAAGAGATCGCGCGCAACCGCATCATCAAGGAATTCGAAGGCAGCGACGTCCAGGTATTGAACGGCCGCTATGGTCCCTACCTCAGCGACGGCAAGCTCAACGGCAAGATCCCCAAGGACCGCGAACCCGCTTCGCTGACCCTGGAGGAAGTGGTCAAGCTGATGGAGGAAACCGGCAAGCCGATGCGCAAGGGCTTCGGCAAGAAGACCGCGGCCAAGAAGACCACCGTGAAGAAGGAAGCGGCGCCGAAGAAGGCGGCCGCCAAGAAGGCGCCGGCCAAGAAGGCGGTAAAGAAAGCCGCGAAGGCCGTGGCCAAGAAGACGGTCGCCAAGAAGGCCGCGGTGCGCAAGCCGGCCTTCGCCGTGGTCGAACCTGCCAAATCCCTGCTGACCCCCTCGGCCAACATCGAGCTGGGCAAGAAGCGGATCGTGAAGGCGGCCAAGTAGGCGCTTTTGCTTGCTGCGGTCGGGTGACCCACGCGACCGCCTCGCCCCCGGTTGAATAGCTGCACGGCAACGTATTCCATGAGCGCATCGCCACTCTCGATTGCAGACACCGCCACCGCCCTGCGCGCTGGCGGGGTCATTGCCTACCCCACCGAAGCGGTCTGGGGCCTGGGCTGCGATCCGCGCGATGAGCAGGCCGTGCTGCGCCTGCTCGCCATCAAACGGCGCGACGTGGACAAGGGCCTGATCCTGATCGCCGCGCGGCTGGAGCAATTGCGGCCGTACCTGGACATGGCAAAGGTGCCGGCGCAGCGGTTGGCCGAGGTGCTGGCCAGCTGGCCGGGTCCGCACACCTGGGTCATGCCCGCAAGCAGCGAGGCGCCGCCCTGGATCACCGGCATGCACACGGGCATCGCCGTGCGCATCAGCGCGCACGCCGGCGTGGTGGCGCTCTGCAGCGCCTACGGCGACGCCATCGTCTCGACCAGCGCCAACCTCGCCGGGCAGCCAGCACCCCGCGCCCGTGAGGCACTGGACGCGGCGCTGCTGCCGCTCGTCGACGGCGTCATGTGCGGGGAAACCGGCGGCGGGGCCGGACCGACTTCCATCCGCGATGCACTGACGGGTGCGACCATTCGCCTGGCCTGAGAACACCCCACCGCCATTGTCTGGCCGTAGGAACTGAACGGCCTCGCGGCCCGGCCTTCTTTGCTGCTGCCGATGCGAGCAAGATGCGCGCATGCGTTCCCTGTACCTATTGCCCTTGCTGGCCTGCACCTTGATCACGCCGCTCGCTGTGCCGGCGGCAGCTGCGGACGTGCTGATCTATCGCTGCGTCGCGGCCAGTGGCAAGTTGACCTTGCGCGACTCGCCTTGCGCCAAGGGCGAAACCCAACAGGTCCGCTCGATGCTGCGCCCGAAGGACGCGGCAGCGGGCGTGGCTCCGGCAAAGCCCCCAGCGCCGCCCGCCGTGGCACCGAGGCGCGAAGTACAAGTGGTCTACCGCATGCCGGCCCGGCCGATGTACGAATGCGTCACTGCCGAGGGCGAGCGCTACGCCAGCGACAATGGCGAAGGCAATCCGCGCTGGCTGCCCTTGTGGGCGGCAGGCTATCCAGCCTGGTCGCACCGCGGCGGCGGCAACGGCCACCGACCACCGCGCGACCGTCCCGATGGCGGCTATCGTCCTCCACCGCAGGCGGGCGTGTTGCTGCCCGCCGGCGGCACCTGGGTGCGCGATGAGTGCCACGCCCTGCCGCAGGAGGAAGTCTGTTCGCGCCTCTCTGATCGCAGGTATGAAATCATCCGTCGCTACAACAGCGCGCTGCAAAGCGAACGGCGGCAACTGGAACTGGAACAACGCGGCATCGATGCGCGTATCGACAACGATTGCGGAAACCCCTGATGAAAATGCAAACCCTGTTGCTGGCCCTGTCGCTGTGCGCGCTGGATGCGTCAGCCAATGAAGTGGTGTTCTATCGCTGCACCGATGCAAGCGGCGCGCTGACCCTGCAGAACATGCCCTGTCCCAAGGGCGACCGGCAGGAAAAGAAGGTGATGCAGGGCGTCAACACCATCCCCATGGGTTCGGCAGCCACGCCGGCCCGCGCGACTCCGGGCACGGCGGCCAAGCCAGCGGCACCGCCCGCGCCGGCTGCCGCGGCGAGCCCGCCTTCCCGACCGGCCTCGGAGATCATCCCGGCGGAACCCGTGCAGACGCCTGCCCCGATTGCCGACTCGGCCCGTTTGCCGCCGCCGGTGCTGTTCCAGTGCATCACCTACGACAAGGACAGCTACATCACCGAGAGCGACGAGCCCAAGTCACGCTGCGTGGCGATGCAGACGGTAGGATTGGACGGCAATCCGCAGACGGGCGCCGGCGAAGCCTGCGAAATGAAACGCGACGAATGCGCCCGTGTTGCCGATGGCGCACTGTGCGATGCCTGGAAGAAGCGCGTAGGCGAGACCGAAGTGGCCTGGCGTTTCGCCCGCGTCGGCAACGAGGAAAAGAACAAGATCGAGTTCGAGCGCGCGCAGAAGATCTACCGCGAGAGCACCTGCGGCAGGTAACAGCGTTTGCTGGAAACGTCCGGGCCGCTGATCCCAGACGAGTCAAGCTTGCCAGCGGCTGTCCGGTCAAACAGCCAAGAGCAGCCGAACCATATCGACGCTGCGAGGCCAATGCATCGCCACGTCCTGTCCCTGCCTCGTCGCGGCGGGCGCGGAATGATTTGGCCAGGTCGTTGCAGGAGCGACGCGAGTCGCCAAGCCGGTAAATCATGGTTACGGAAGATGTTGGCAATCCGACGCTGCATGCTTCGCGACTCGCGTCGCTCCTACAACAGCCGCCAAGCCCCTTCTTCCCGTTCGCAGAACGGGCTCAAAACCCGTAGCGCAGGAAGCCGCCATCCACGGCGATGCATTCGCCGGTGATATAGCTGGCCGCGGGCAGGCACAGGAACCCCACCGCCGCCGCCACTTCCTCCGGTTCGCCGATGCGCCGCATCGGCGTGCGATCGATCACTTCCTCGTAGTAGTCCGCATTGGCCAATTTGCCCGAGGTGCGGCGGGTACGGATGTACCAGGGCGCCACTGCATTGACGCGCACGCCATCCTCGGCCCATTCCACCGCCAGGTTGCGGGTGAGCTGCTGCAGCGCGGCCTTGGTCATGCCGTAGGGCGCGCCGCTGCGCACCGCGGTCACGCCCGAGACGCTGCCCACATTGACGATGCTGGAGACCGCATGCCGGGTCAGCAGCGGATGCGCGTAACGCGAAAGCTCGAACGCCGAGAACAGGTTGATCTCGAAGATGCCGCGCCATTCCTCCTCGGTGTAGTCCACCGTGGCCTTGGTCAGGTTGCCGCCGGCGTTGTTGACCAGGATGTTGAGGCCATCGGCGTGGTCTTCGACCCAGTCCAGGATTTCGCGGCGATCCTCGTCGTTGGCCACGTCGGCGGCCATGGCGTGGATGCCGCGATCGGGGAACTCCTCCAGCAACTCGTCGCGCACCGCTTCCAGCGCGTCGGCGTCGCGCGCCACCAGCATCAGGTCGGCGCCGAAACCCAGCAGTTCGCGGGTGATCGCCAGGCCGATGCCGGCGCTGGCGCCAGTCACCAGCGCCAGTTGTCCGTCCAGTCGCCAGCGGTTCGGGGTCATCGCATCGCCTCTGCAGCGCCAGTGTTGGATGGGGTTAGCATACCGCCACGCCCCGCGGAGACGACCTTGATGAAAACGAACCTGTTGCGTAGCGCCTGCCTGGCACTCCCACTGCTGGCGCTGTCCGCGTGCAAACCGGAGCCGCCGCCCACCGACAAACCGCCCGAACCCAAGGCCGCCACCGCAGATGCCACCCAGCTCCGCGACGCGATCCAGCAACCGATCGACAGGGCCAAGGCCGTGGACGCAGCGAGCCAGCAGGCCGCCGATGACCAGCGCGCGGCGATCGACGCCGCAACCCAGTAGCCGTTAGTACATGGCCCCACTCCTTCCTCGTTGCGAGGAAAGAGCTTCAACCAGTCACAATCCGCAGAAGCAGTACACCAGGCCTTTCACCGGGGCGCCGTTGCGGTTGCTGGCGGCCTCTTCGACGAAGCGCAACTGCGCGTCCGTCTCCGGCATGGCCTTGGCCAGCAGGGCGCGGGCGAAGCTGGAATCCTTCAGCCAGGCAGCGCCCATGCGGCTGCCGGCGAAGCCGCCCATGAACTGCGAAAACGGCGAGCTCATCTTCTCGATGTAACGCACGCGGTAGGCGTCCGGCTTGCCCAGCTTGGCGCGCGCGGCCGCATCGGCCAACGCGGCTTCGAAGCCGCCAAGCTCGTCGACCAGTCCGCGTTCCTTCGCCTGCGCGCCGCTCCACACCCGGCCGCGTGCGATCGAATCGATCTCTTCCACCGACTTCTTGCGCGCCGCCGCGACCTTGCCGGTGAAATCGGCGTAGCCCTTGTCGATCACCGACTGGATCACCCGGCCCACCGCCGGGTCCATCGGCCGGCTGATGTCGAAGGCACCGGCGAAACGCGTGGTGCCGACGCCGTCGGTATGCACGCCCACCTTGTCCAGGGTGCGGGTGACGTTGGGGATCAGGCCGAAGATGCCGATGGAACCGGTGATGGTCGAGGGATCGGCATAGATGCGGTCGGCGTTCATCGAGATCCAGTAGCCACCCGATGCGGCCAGGTCGCCCATCGACACCACCACCGGCTTGCCGGCGGCCTTCAGCGCGGCGACTTCGCGGCGGATTTCCTCGGACGGGTATACGCCGCCGCCGGGAGAATCCACGCGCAGCACCACGGCCTTCACGTCTTCGTCGTCGCGGGCCTCGCGCAGCAGCGCCGAGGTCGACTTGCCACCCACGGTGCCGGCCGGCTGCTCGCCGTCGGTGATTTCACCCGAAGCGATGACCACCGCGACCTGCGGACGCTCATCACCGATCTTCAGGTGCTTGGCGTCGATCTGGGCCAGGTAGGCGGGCAGTGCGATGCTGCGGAACCCATTGTCCGAATCCTCGTCGGCCACGCCACGCTGGGTCAGCAGGGTCTCGATTTCTTCCTGCGTCTTCAGTCCGTCGACCAGCTTCTGCTGCAGCGCGAACTTGGCCAGGTCGCCACCCGCGGCCGCGATGCCTTCGGGCATGGTGTCGATACCCGAGGCCAGTTGTTCCGGCGTCAGCTTGCGCGCCTTGGCGATGTCGGCCAGGTAGCGCTGCCAGATGTCGTTCATCCAGAACAGGTCGGCTTCCTTGGATTCCTTCGATGCGGCATCCAGGATGTAGGGCTCGGCGGCGGACTTGAACTCACCCACGCGGAACAGGTGGACGTCCACGCCCAGCTTGTCCTGCAGGCCCTGGCGGTAGTACTGGCGATAGCGGCCAAGGCCTTCCAGCAGCATGCTGCCCATCGGGTCGATGTAGACCTCGTTGGCCTGCGCGGCCAGCAGGTATTGCGACTGTTCCAGGTTCTCGCCGAAGGCCACGACCTGCTTGCCGGAATCACGCAGGCGTGCAAGAGCGGCGGCGACCTCGCGCATCGAGGCATAGCCGCTGGGCTGCAGCTGGTCCACGCGCAGCAGTACGCGTTCGATGTTCTTGTCGTCCCTGGCGGCGTCGATGCCGCGGACCAGGTCGCGCAACTGGATCTCAGCGGCGTTCTTGTCGCCGAAGGCCTTGGCCAGCGCACGCGTGGCCGGGTCGGCGCTGTACTGCTCGACCAGCTTGCCTTCCGGCGCGATCACCAGGGTGGTGCGTTCCAGCAGCGGCTTGACGCCGTTGCCGCGACCGACCGCCGCCACGAAGATCACCAGCAACAGGAACAGCAGGCCGAAGAACAGGAAATTCAGGATCAGCCTGCGGGTGAAATTCATCACGTTCCACAGGCCGACGAAGAAGGCGGCGATGGGACCGCGATGGACGACTTGATTCATGGGGGGCGAGCTCCGGATAACTGTGACCAGCTTACCGGTTGCGTGCCTTGCTTACATGCCCCGTAAGTCACTGGTGGCACTGGGCAAGGCCGATCGCAGCAGGCGCCGGCTGCTGCGCTGGAAGCGCGCGGCCATCAATACCGCCGCGGCGGTCAGGCCCAGGATCAATCCCATCCACATGCCTTGCGGCCCCCACCCCAGGCCCAGGCCCAGGCCGATGCCCAGCGGCATGCCCAGACCCCAGTACGACAGCACCGCCAGCCACATCGGCACGCGCGTGTCCTTCAGCCCACGCAGCGCGCCGGCAGACAGCACCTGGATGCCGTCGGGAAACTGGAACGCCGCCGCATACAGGAGCAGGCTGCCGGCCAGGCCCGCCACCGCCAGGTCCCGCGTGTACAGCGCCACCACGGCACCATGGCCCAACAACAATGCGGTGGCGGACAGGGCCTGCGTGCCCAGCACGATCACGTAGCCGGCATGCGCGGCGCGGCGGATGCCGGCCGCGTCGCCCATGCCCAGCGCATGCCCCACCCGCACCGTGGTGGCTTCGGCCACTCCCATCGGGATCATGAAACACAACGCCGACACATTGATCGCGATCTGGTGCGCGGCCGCGGGCACGGCGCCCAGCCGCGCGATCAACAGGGCGGTGGCGATGAAGAGCCCGCCTTCCATCAGTACGGTCACGCCGATCGGCAAGCCGGTGCGCAACAGCTGCGCGATGGGCCTGGCCTGCGGGCCATCGAAGCGGGCAAACAATTGCAGGTGGGCGAAACGTCCGGTATTCCACAGATAGAGTGCGAAGGCGGCAGCCTGCGACCACATCATGATGGCCGAGGCGATACCCAGGCCGGCCGCCCCCATCTCCGGCACTCCGTAGCGGCCGAAGGTAAAAACATACCCCAGCGGCGCCAGCAGGGCCAGGCCGCCGAACCCGATCAGCATCGTCGGCAGGGTCCAGTGCATGCCCTCGCTCAGGTAACGCATGCAGAAGAACAGGGTCAGCGCCGGCGCGCCCCAGCGGATGCCGTGCAGGAAGCCTTTTGCACCGGGGATGATTTCCGCGCCGATGCCGAATGGAGCCAACGCATAGGGAATGAAGCTGAGGAAGGCGAACATCAGCAAGCCCAGCCCCAGCGCCAGCCACAGCGCCTGGCGGAACAGCGGGCCGATCTCGTCGCGCCGGCCGGCGCCGTTCAACTGCGACACCGAGGCGGTCAGCGAGATCAGCGTGCCGATCGGCACCATCATCGGCAGCCACAACAGCGCGGTGCCGATGGTGACCGCTGCCAGCGTCTGCGTGCCGTGGTGGCCGGCAATCACGTTGTCGACGAAGCCGATCAGGCCGGTGGACACGTGGCCCAGGACCAGCGGCAAGGCGAGCGTGGCGGTGGTGCGTACTTCGCTGCCGAAGCGCGTGGGGGTGAGGGGTTGCGGCGACATCCGGATTCTGGGCCCGACAGCGGAAGCGCGGATGCGCCGTGGCCGGGTCGTGGCAGGGCGACATGGTAACCGCGCATGGGCCGTCGCCCGGCGGCAACCTGGCCTGCGCACCGGGTTCGATGCGTTGGTTGCAGAGCGACCAAGGCTTTCCAGTGTCCGTGTCCCATGTCCGTAATCTACGAAGTCAATCTTTCGGTGCAGAACGAAATCGCGACCGAATACCGCCAGTGGCTGGGCGGACACGTACGGGAAATGCTCGCGCTGCCCGGCTTCATCGGCGCGCGCATCCTGGAAATCGTGGGCGACGCCAGCACCACCGAGGCAACCTTCTGCACCCAGTACGAACTGGTGGACCAGTCGGCGCTGGACGACTACCTGCGCGTGCATGCCGGGCGCATGCGCGCCGATGGGGTCAGCCGCTTCGGTGATCGCTTCCGGGCAAGTCGGCGGGTACTGCGGGACGTAGGCGGCTACTGACCCAGGCGGTGAGCGAGCCAGTTGGAAATCGCGGCCGCCGGGGTGGCCAGAAGTTCGCTGCGCAGCGCCTGCCGGTCTTGCGGGGGCGTGCGCTGCGCAAGCAGGGCCAGCTCACCGCGCTGCTGCGCGTCCATGCCACGAAGCCTGGCCAGCAGCGGCTGGCGCTGTGCTTCAGGCACATAAGCCAGGAGCGGATGCAGCTGTGCGTACTGCGCGCCCAGTACCGGCCCCAGGCGCCAGCCGTGGCGCTGCACATCGTCGAGTGCATCGAATTGCTGGCGCAACGCCTGGCGGCGCTCGGGCGGGTAGGTTTCGACCTCGGCGGCCAGCGCCCGCAGGCGGGCCCGATCGCCGGGGGCCAGCTGCAACCAGGCCTGGAAACGCGCACGCCGTTCCTCGCGTACACCACGTGGCAATGCATTCCATGCGGCCAGCGCCTGTCCGAAACGGTTGCGCTGCTCGGGCGTCATGGCCTGCAAGGCCGCCTCGCGATCCTTCAGCATCCGCGCTTCGCCCGGGGCCGCGGCCGACGCCATCACGGGCAGGCCCGCCAGCAGCAACAGTCCGAGCATGCCGGCCAAGGACGGACGTCGCCACCAATGTGCGGGCAGCCATTGACTAGAACCGGGCATCGGTGGTCTCCGTGCCGGTGACGGCGGGCGGGGGGCTGGCCGCGTCGTCCGTGGACGGGCTTCCAGGTAACGTATCGGCGCCGCTGGCAATCCATGCCAGGAAATCAGCCTGTTGGGCGACCGCTTCCTCATGCACCTGGCTCAGCAATTCGAAATCCGGATGCATCAGCACTCCCTCGGCGGCATCGAAGCGGCCCGCCGGTTCCTGTGCAGGGAGCGGTTCGCTGCGGATATCGACCGGTTCCTGCAGGGGCCGCACGCCTTCATCGACTACGGCAGCGGATTCTGAAGGGTTCAACTGCGGCCACCACCAGGTCGCGGCCAGCGCCGCCAGGCACAGCGCCACCACCAGGGCCACCCAGGGCCAACGTCGACGTGAAGCTGGTCGGTCCGCGTGCTGGCGGCCTGCAGCCCCTGCGGCTGCGCCGCTACGTTCGAGGCGGCTGCCCTTGATCGCCGCCTCGCGCAGGGCGGCCAGTCGTGCGAGCCGTTGTGGCGGCAGGTCGCGCAACCGCTGCTGGATGGTTTCGGCCAACGCGCGCCAGGCCGCGGCATCGGGCCGGTCCTCGGCATCGCGCGGGCAGGCAGCAGCCAGCGCCTGTTCGTAGTGGGTCGCATCGATCCCTAGCACCGCAGCGGCTTCCGCCTCGGGCAGGCTGGCCGCCAGCCGCAGCAGCAGCGCCTGGCGCCGGGAAGGTTCCAGGGCCGCCAGCGATTGCAGCGCAGGCGGCCAGGCGGCGGTGGCGGTCGTCTGGCGTAGCTGCGGGTTGGCCACCAACAGCGCCCAGAAGCGCCGCGGCCAGTCCGCCATGGGCACGGTGCCGGCATGGGTCCGGAAGGCGCGCATGGATGCGGCCAGGGCCGCGTCACCGGCCTCCGGGTCACCACATTGCAGCTCGGCGAACAGTGCGCCGCGTCGTTCGATGCCGCGCAGGAAGGCAGAGAGTGCGGCCGGTGCGGACGCGGCGTCATTCAGATTGCTGGGCATCGGGGAATCGGCGGGAACGTCGCCGCATCATAGCTTCGGGCCAGGCGTGCACGGGTCGCAAAAATTGCTTGACAGCTCCGTGAAATCCGCTCTCCCAAGCACCACAAGGGTTTCAGCCTGGAAATGTTGTGCACAGCCGTCATCGGAATGTCATGGGCCTGGCCCGGACCGGTCGCTGCTCCTTGATGACATTCCTGTTTCACGGGTAAGTTATTGATTGCAATCGACATTACAAGCTTGGCGCTTTTTTAGCCAACTTCACGCAGGACCTTGCAGCAGGCCGTGAAGAGCGTGGAGCAATGCTTTCATGCACAGTTTTATCCACAGACCGTGTGGATAAAGCAGAATCTCCAACCACGGCGGTCACTTGCGTGCTTTTCGTGAATCTTCACACAACAATGACACGCAACTGAGGCCGCGCTGCGGGGCCTGAGCCGCGATCGGTAAACTGGCGTCAATGCCATCCGATTCCCTGTTCCAGGTCGCGTTGCCGGTGCCCCTGCCGCGCCATTTCGACTACCTGCCCCCCGTCGGCCATGTCGTGACGCCAAGCGACGTGGGCAAACGCGTGCGGGTTCCGTTCGGCTCGCGCGAGCTGACCGGGCTGGTGGTAGCCACCGGCATTCCGTCCGCCGATGCGCCGGAACTGCGCCACGCCGTGGCCGTGCTGGACACTACGGCCCTGTTGCAGGGTGAGCTGCTGGACTCATTGCGCTGGCTGGCGCGCTATACCCACACGCCGCTGGGGGAGGTATTGGCCACCGCCCTGCCCGTCACCCTGCGCCAGGGGGACCCGCTGCCCGATACCCACGCCTGGGCATGGCGGCTGACCGCACAGGGCATGGACGAGGCGCCAAGGCTGCGGACGGGGTCGCGTCCGCAGCGCCTGGCCTCGCTGCTGCTGGCTTCACCGCGGGACGAAGACGCCCTGGCCTTGCTGATGCAGGACTGGCGCACCGCGGCCCGCGCACTGGCAAAGCGTGAGCTTGCGGAGCGCGTCGCCGTTGCCTCATCGACGCTGGCCCCCGACCCGCAGCCCGGACCTGCACTGAATCCGCAGCAGGAGGCGGCGGTGGCAACGATCCTGGAGGCGCGCGGATTCGCCCCGATCCTGCTCGACGGCGTGACCGGTAGCGGCAAGACCGAGGTTTACCTGCATGCCATCGCCGACTGCCTGCGCCGCGGCAGGCAGGCGCTGGTGCTGGTGCCGGAAATCGGGCTGACCCCGCAGACACTGGCGCGTTTCAGACAGCGGCTCGGTGTGCCGGTACTGGCGCTGCACTCCGGTTTGAATGATGGCGAACGCGCGCGCGGCTGGGCAGCCTTCGCTCGCGGCGAGGCCAGGGTGGCGGTCGGCACACGCTCGGCGGTGTTCACTCCGCTGCCCGAAGCGGGCTTGATCATCGTCGACGAGGAACATGACGGCAGCTACAAGCAGCAGGACGGCATGCGCTACCACGCACGCGACTTCGCCCTGGTCCGCGGCAAGGCCCTGGACGTGCCGGTGATCCTGGGCAGCGCCACGCCCTCGCTGGAATCGCTGCACAACGCCATGGGTGGTCGCTATCGACACCTGCGCCTGAATCATCGTGCCGGCGAAGCCCAACCTCCTTCGGTTCGAGTGCAGGATCTGCGCAAGCGTCCACTGGAAGCAGGCCTGTCGCGCGACACGCTTGCCGCGATCGGCGGTGCGCTTGTGGCTGGCGGGCAGGTGCTGGTGTTCAAGAACCGGCGCGGCTACGCACCGGTGCTGATGTGCCACGACTGCGGCTGGAGCGCGCAGTGCCGGCGTTGCGGCACGCCTGCCAGGAGCTCGCCGATGACCGTGCACGGCGCCGGTCGTCGCCTGCAATGCCACCATTGCGGAGCGCGCCAGGGCGTGCCTCCGGCCTGCCCGGATTGCGGTGGCCTGGCCCTGCAGCCGCAGGGCATAGGCACCGAACGCATCGAAGAAATGCTGCTGGAAAAATTCAGCGACGTGCCCGTGTTGCGCATCGACCGCAGCACCACCCAAAAACGCGATGCCCTGGCCGGCCATCTGCAGCAGCTGGGCGAGGGTCCCGGCATCCTCGTCGGCACGCAGATCCTGGCCAAGGGCCACGACCTGCCGCACCTTACCCTGGTGGTGGTGGTGGGTGTGGACGAAGGCCTGTTCTCTTCCGATTTCCGCGCGGGTGAGAAACTCGCCCAGCAACTGATCCAGGTTTCAGGCCGCGCCGGTCGCGCCCACAAACCTGGCGAGGTCTGGTTGCAGACGCACCATCCCGAGCACCCATTGCTGCACACGCTGATCAACGGCGGCTATCACGCCTTCGCGGAAGCCGAGCTGGCACAGCGCCAGGCCGCGGGCTTCCCCCCCTTCGCGCACCTGGCTTTGCTGCGGGCCGAGGCAGGCCATATGGAGGTGGCGACCGGGTTCCTTCAGGCCGCCAAAGCCTTGCTGGCACCCGCCGAAAGCCGTGGCGAGGCCCGTGCGGAAGCACGCGCCACACCCGAAATACAGGGCCCCTTGCCTGCCCCCATGTCGCGTCGCGCCGGCATGCACCGCATGCAGCTGCTGCTGTCTTCGTCGAGCCGCCGCGACCTGCACGCGCTACTGGATGCAGCGCTGCCACTGATCTACGCACTACCAGACGCCCGCAAGGTTCGCTGGTCCCTGGATGTGGATCCGCTGGACCTGTATTGACCGACTCGCCACAGTCAGCGTCTGCTGCCAACGGTTTGGCTCGCTCCCATCCGGCTGCTTGAGAGGCAACCACGGCTGGATGCACTGGTTGGTGCCGAACGCGCACTCGTGCTTTTCGCCGAATCATTCAACCTTCCATTGCCTTGCACTCAGATGCCGTCCCGGGCCTGCCTTGCCGCAGCGGCCTGCCGCAACTGGGTTAACCTAACCCTCATCTGCACAGAATCAACCGCCGGATGCGCAGCGCCGATTCCATTACTCCCCGCCAGCGCCTGCGTAGCATCTTCAGTGGATCGGTCGGCAACCTGGTGGAGTGGTACGACTGGTATGTGTACTCCGCCTTCTCGCTGTATTTCGCGCATGCATTTTTCCCCGAGGGCGACAGCACCGCGCAATTGATGAATACCGCTGCGGTCTTCGCGGTGGGCTTCCTGATGCGGCCAGTCGGCGGCTGGCTGATGGGCCTGTATGCAGACCGCAAGGGACGCAAGGCGGCATTGATGGCCTCGGTGCTGTTGATGTGCGCGGGCTCGCTGATGATCGCGCTGACTCCGGGATTCGATCGCATCGGCTACGCGGCCCCCGTGTTGCTGCTGATCGCACGCCTGCTGCAGGGACTCAGCGTGGGCGGCGAGTACGGCACCTCGGCCACCTACCTCAGCGAAATGGCGCAGTCGCAGCACCGCGGGTTCTGGTCCAGCTTCCAGTACGTGACGCTAGTGATGGGCCAGTTGCTGGCGCTTGCGGTGTTGATCGTGCTGCAGCGTTTCCTGCTCAGCGAACAGGAACTGCATGACTGGGGCTGGCGCATTCCGTTCGTGATCGGCGCGGCCTGCGCGGTAACTGCGCTCTATCTGCGGCGCAGCATGCAGGAAACCGAGTCCTTTGCCCGCGTCAGCCAGCAGCCGAAGGCGGGGCAACGCAGCAGCCTGCGGGTGCTGCTGCAGCATCCACGCGAAGTGGCGACCGTCGTCGGCCTGACCATGGGCGGCACGCTGGCGTTCTACACCTACACCACCTACGCGCAGAAGTTCCTGGCCAACACTGCAGGCTTCAGCAAAGCCGACGCGACGCTGATTTCCGCTGTTTCCCTGCTGGTTTTCATGCTGCTGCAGCCGCTGGTGGGAGCGTTGTCGGACCGCACCGGACGGCGGCCCGTGCTGATCGCATTCGGCGTGCTGGGTACCGCCCTGACCATTCCGATCATGCACGGCATGGCGGGCGCGCAGACGCCATTGGCGGCTTTCGGCTGGGTCATGTCGGGACTGGTGATCGTCAGCGGCTATACCGCCATCAACGCCGTGGTGAAGGCCGAACTCTTCCCAGCCCATATCCGCGCGCTGGGCGTGGGCTTGCCTTATGCCCTGACGGTATCGCTGTTCGGCGGCACTGCCGAATACATTGCCTTATGGCTCAAGAACGCGGGCCATGAATCCCACTATTACTGGTACGTTGCCGGCTGCATCGGATGCTCGTTGCTGGTCTATGTCTTCATGCGCGACACCAGGCACCATTCCCGCATCGACCTCGACGACAAGGAGCCACCTATATGAGCGCAATCGTTCCGCATGTCGTCATCGTCGGCGGTGGTTTCGGTGGATTGTGGGCAACACGCGCGCTGGACGCTGCTGCGGTCCGCATTACCCTGATAGATCGCTGCAATCATCATCTGTTCCAGCCGCTTCTTTATCAGGTGGCCACCGCCGGGCTGTCTTCCCCGGATATCGCCGCGCCGTTGCGGCATATCCTGCGCAAGCAACGAAACGTGGAAATCAGGCTTGCTGAAGTGGCCGACATCGATGCGGCCGGCAAGGGCATCGTGCTGGATGATGGAACCAGACTGGACTTCGACTATCTGTTGCTGGCCAGCGGTGCCACCCACGCCTATTTCGGCCACGACCAGTGGGCAGCGCATGCTCCGGGATTGAAGACCCTGGATGATGCCTTGCACCTGCGCCGCCATCTGCTACTCGCCTTCGAGCGTGCAGAAGCAGAAGCAGATCCCGCCAAGCGCGCCGCCTGGCTCAGCTTCGCCATCGTCGGCGGCGGGCCCACGGGGGTGGAGCTGGCCGGCACACTGGCGGAGATCGCGCGTCATACCCTGGTCAATGAGTTCCGCAACATCAATCCATCCGACGCGCGGGTGCGACTCATAGAAGCCGGGCCACGCGTGCTGTCGTCTTTTCCCGAGGACCTGTCGGCAAAAGCGTGCCGGCAACTACGAAAGCTCGGCGTGGAGGTCTCGACCGGCAAAGCCGTTACCGACATCAATGAGTGCGGGTATCAATTAGGCGATGAGTTCATCGCGGCGCGTACCGTAGTGTGGGCCGCCGGCGTAGCGGCATCGCCACTGGCTAGATCGCTCGGGGTTCCGCTTGATCGAGCGGGCCGCGTTCTTGTGAATCCGGACCTCAGCGCGCCCGGCTATCCGAATATCTTCATCGCCGGCGACCTGGCTTCGGTACAACAAGACGGCAAACCCGTCCCGGGTGTTGCACCGGCCGCCAAGCAGATGGGCCGCCATGTGGCCAATGCGATACATGCCAGATTGCAGGACAGGCCGGCGCCCGCATTCGCCTACAAGGACTACGGCAACCTTGCGACCATCGGCCGAATGGCGGCCATCGTGCATTTCGGCAGACTGAAATTGTCCGGCGTGCTGGCGTGGTGGTTCTGGCTGGCCGCGCATGTGTTCTTCCTGATCGGTTTCCGCAACCGCCTGATCGTCCTGCTCAACTGGACCTGGGCGTATTGGAGCTACCAGCGCGGCGCCCGCATCATCCTGGGCAGTGACGAGGCTGGCCAAGTGCGTCAGGACCGCCAGCCGTAGCGTCCGACTTTTTCACGCGGTCGGCGTGCAATAGCAGCGCAGCGGAACCGCAAGAAAAAGCGCAAAATCCCTCGTTCGCCGTGGGCCTTGCACTCGTTTCATCATCAAGTCGTTGCGGATCCCTTATCTCGCGAGCACGTGAGCGTAACGATGTCGCGGAACATCATTCTGCTCGCGTCGTGACTGCTCTGCTGGCCGTTCGCACGCACGCATGGCGGTGAACCACACACCAGAAAAACTGGCGCGGCAGGATGCTCCGCACGCATCCATTGACGACCCTGACTTTGAATCCGCACCTGCGCACTTCGGTGTTGAATGAGGTCGGTGTCTCTTCGGAAAGAGCAACGCAACATGGATTTCAAGATGGTCTGGAACCCAGGGATGCCGTCCTACGGCATCCTTCTATCCAGACCTGGCTCGCAAATATTCAGACACCTTCATCCAAGAAAAAGCCCGGTTTCCCGGGCTTTTTTGTCCTTTCCAAGAATCTGGAAAATGCTCAGGCCGCAAACAGCGCCTTCATTTTTTTCAGGGCGTTGGCCTCGATCTGACGAATGCGTTCGGCGGACACACCGTACTCATCGGCCAATTCCTGGAGCGTGATCTTGCTGTCATCATCCAACCAGCGACGCATGATGATGTCACGCGAACGCTCGTCCAGGCCGGCCATTCCTTCGCGCAACAACTCCAGTTTGTTGCCGTCGGTATCAGCACGCTCATACGCCTGTGACGGGTCCTCATCCTGGGTCATCAGGTAGGCGCCGGGCGCTGGCGGCGAATGATCGTCATCGTCATCGGAAGGCGCATCGAAGCCGATGTCACGGCCGGAAAGACGCGATTCCATCTCCAGGACTTCGCGTTTCGACACCTTCAGATCAGCCGCCACCGCAGTGACTTCCGCATCATTCATCCAGCCCAATCGCGTTTTCGACTTGCGCAGGTTGAAGAACAACTTGCGTTGCGCCTTGGTCGTCGCGACTTTTACGATGCGCCAGTTCTTGAGGATGAATTCATGCATCTCGGCACGAATCCAGTGCACGGCGAAACTCACCAGGCGCACTCCCATCTCCGGGTCGAAGCGCTTGACTGCTTTCATCAGGCCAATATTGCCTTCCTGGATCAGGTCGCCCAACTGCAGCCCGTAGCCGTTATAGCCTCGGGCGACGTGCACCACGAAACGCAGGTGCGAATGAACCAGCTCACGCGCGGCGTCGAGATCCTCGGCATCGCGGAACCGGCGAGCCAGGCTCTGCTCTTCATCAACCGTCAGCACCGGGATCTGATGCACCGCGCCAATATAGGCATCGAGCGAGCCGAGTGCATTGGGAATGGGCAAGTTGTTAGCCACCATGGCGGTGGTTGCAGGATTCATGTTCATGGGCTCATTTTAGCAGTCGCTAGGTAAGACTGCTAACCAACAAAGTAGTTCCATTGTTTCGCTGCTGGAACAGCAAATCAATACCTGATCTACGCATCCTACTGAATTACATGAATTTTCTGGCGGCGCGCCAAAGGGGATCTTGTGTGGCCTGCCTATGGATCGGCCTCCGTCACTGCCAATTTTCAGACCGGCGCAGGCCGCGTCCCACCTCTATCGGGAGCATTCCAAGCCCGGCAATCGCCACAGCACATCTTGCGGGTCGCAACCCGATCATGGCGTCGAATATAGTTCGGCCAATTCCATGGCCCGTGGTCCACCGAACAATCGGATTCTGCTTAATGACGCTGGATAAATTCAGCTACAGCTTCGACTCATCAGCTGTCGCCCGCGGTTGCTACGAAAATCCTGATGTTGCTCGCGCTGTTATCGCAAAGTCGCCAACGGCTTGAATCGGCCGGCTATTAGTTGTCCCGCAGAGGCAAACTTACTTGTCCATGCCTATTCTATAAACAGCCAGGAAATCTGGAGTTGCCGAGGGCTAACCGCGTGCGAAACGCGATCGTCGGCGACGCAGCGGATGGGCGCAACGGCTGTAGTAAAGGCTTGCGGCTCATGCGGCACCCCTGGCCAACGAAGCCGGATCCGTATCGGCAGTGCTTACGCTGCAAACTGAGGCATTCGCCTTGTGCTCTAGGCAACAAGTCGACGTGCACTTCCCCATCCAGGCATCGGCACACAATTTCACGCAAAGAAAAACGCCACCCTTTCGGGGATGGCGTTTCGGTATAAGACCCTGACGATGACCTACTCTTGCATGGCTTAAGCCACACTACCATCGGCGCAGCCGCGTTTCACTTCCGAGTTCGGGATGGGATCGGGTGGTTCCACAGCGCTAATTTCATCAGGGAAACTGTTGGAGCGTCGCTCATACCCATAACACGGGAGTAGCGCCGGTCTCTCATGAAGGTTTTGAATAGAAAAACGCCATCCCTTTCGGGATGGCGTTTTGGGGTAAGACCCTGGCGATGACCTACTCTTGCATGGCTTAAGCCACACTACCATCGGCGCAGCTGCGTTTCACTTCCGAGTTCGGGATGGGATCGGGTGGTTCCACAGCGCTAATTTCACCAGGGAGACGGTTGGAGCGTCGCTCATACCTATAAAAAAATAGGAGTGGCGCCTGTCTCACGTTTGGTCTTGGGAAGTAGTTTGCTATTTGGTTTTCAATTCGACGTGTGTCGAGGCTAAAGCAACTTGAGGTTATATGGTCAAGCCGCACGGATCATTAGTATCAGTTAGCTCAATGCATTACTGCACTTACACACCTGACCTATCAACGACGTAGTCTTCATCGTTCCTTTAGGGGGCTTGTGCCCCGGGAGATCTCATCTTGAGGCGCGCTTCCCGCTTAGATGCTTTCAGCGGTTATCGCTTCCGAACGTAGCTACCCGGCAGTGCCACTGGCGTGACAACCGGAACACCAGAGGTTCGTCCACTCCGGTCCTCTCGTACTAGGAGCAGCCCCTCTCAAATCTCCAACGCCCATGGCAGATAGGGACCGAACTGTCTCACGACGTTCTGAACCCAGCTCGCGTACCACTTTAAATGGCGAACAGCCATACCCTTGGGACCGACTACAGCCCCAGGATGTGATGAGCCGACATCGAGGTGCCAAACACCGCCGTCGATATGAACTCTTGGGCGGTATCAGCCTGTTATCCCCGGAGTACCTTTTATCCGTTGAGCGATGGCCCTTCCATACAGAACCACCGGATCACTAAGACCTACTTTCGTACCTGCTTGATCCGTCGATCTCGCAGTCAAGCACGCTTATGCCTTTGCACACAGTGCGCGATGTCCGACCGCGCTGAGCGTACCTTCGTGCTCCTCCGTTACTCTTTGGGAGGAGACCGCCCCAGTCAAACTACCCACCATACATGGTCCCCGCTCCGGATTACGGAGCTAGGTTAGAACGTCAAGCACGACAGGGTGGTATTTCAAGGTTGGCTCCACGACAGCTAGCGCCATCGCTTCAAAGCCTCCCACCTATCCTACACAGACGAACTCAACGTTCAATGTAAAGCTATAGTAAAGGTTCACGGGGTCTTTCCGTCTTGCCACGGGAACGCTGCATCTTCACAGCGATTTCAATTTCACTGAGTCTCGGGTGGAGACAGCGCCGCTGTCGTTACGCCATTCGTGCAGGTCGGAACTTACCCGACAAGGAATTTCGCTACCTTAGGACCGTTATAGTTACGGCCGCCGTTTACTGGGGCTTCGATCAAGAGCTTCGCCTTGCGGCTGACCCCATCAATTAACCTTCCAGCACCGGGCAGGCGTCACACCCTATACGTCCACTTTCGTGTTTGCAGAGTGCTGTGTTTTTGATAAACAGTCGCAGCGGCCTGGTCACTTCGGCCTCCCCCAGCTATTAACCAGAAGAGGCGCACCTTCTCCCGAAGTTACGGTGCTATTTTGCCTAGTTCCTTCACCCGAGTTCTCTCAAGCGCCTGAGAATTCTCATCCTACCCACCTGTGTCGGTTTACGGTACGGTCTGCGTAAGCTGAAGCTTAGGAGCTTTTCCTGGAAGCGTGATATCGGCAACCTCGTCCAAAAGGACTGGTCCTTAACCTCAACATTAAACCCCCGGATTTGCCAAAGGGTTCTGCCTCAGTTCTCTCACCAGGACAACCAACGCCTGGCTTGCCTAACCTTCTCCGTCCCTCCATCGCACTTACGCGAGGTGCAGTAATATTAAACTGCTTTCCATCGACTACGGCTTTCGCCCTCGCCTTAGGGGCCGACTAACCCTGCGTCGATTAACGTTGCGCAAGGAAACCTTGGGCTTTCGGCGTGCGGGTTTTTCACCCGCATTATCGTTACTCATGTCAGCATTCGCACTTCCGATACCTCCAGCAGACTTCTCAATCCACCTTCAACGGCTTACGGAACGCTCCTCTACCGCGTACATCAAAAGATGCACACCCCAAGCTTCGGTTCATCGCTTAGCCCCGTTAAATCTTCCGCGCAGACCGACTCGACCAGTGAGCTATTACGCTTTCTTTAAAGGGTGGCTGCTTCTAAGCCAACCTCCTGGCTGTCTGTGCCTTTCCACATCGTTCACCACTTAGCGATAAATTTGGGACCTTAGCTGTGGGTCTGGGTTGTTTCCCTTTTCACGACGGACGTTAGCACCCGCCGTGTGTCTCCCATATAGTCTGTCTTGGTATTCGGAGTTTGCAATGGTTTGCTAAGCCTCGATGGCCCGCTAGCCATAACAGTGCTCTACCCCCAAGAAGATTCGTATGAGGCGCTACCTAAATAGCTTTCGAGGAGAACCAGCTATCTCCGGGTTCGATTAGCTTTTCACTCCTAATCACACCTCATCCCCGTCTTTTGCAACAGACGTGGGTTCGGGCCTCCAGTACCTGTTACGGCACCTTCACCCTGGGCATGACTAGATCACCCGGTTTCGGGTCTACTGCCCGCGACTATGCGCCCTTATCAGACTCGGTTTCCCTTCGCCTCCCCTATACGGTTAAGCTTGCCACGAACAGTAAGTC
>NZ_QOVG01000009.1:0-65000 GCF_010119615.1 Pseudoxanthomonas gei | reverse complement strand
CAGGTCGGCGGCCGACATCTGCCCGAACCACTCGGAGTTGAAGCGCAACTCGGTTTTTTCCCTGTCCAGCACCTTGAACACCTGGTCGGCATAGGTGCGGGCATTGGCTTCCACATCCTCGCGGGTCAGGGGCTTGCGGGTGACGTTCTTGCCGGTGGGGTCGCCGATCATGCCGGTGAAGTCACCGATCAGGAAGATCACCTGGTGCCCGAGGTCCTGGAACTGGCGCATCTTGTTGAGCAAAACGGTGTGGCCGATATGCAAATCAGGGGCGGTCGGGTCGAAGCCGGCCTTGACCCGCAAGGGCCGGCCCAGTTTCAAGCGGGCTTCCAGCTCTTCACGCTTGAGGATCTCATCGGTGCCGCGGCTTATCAGTGCTAGCGCTTCGGTATGTGGCAAGGTCGGTTTCCGGTTTATATGAACAGGCAGGACGGACCTGCTGACAAAGGTGAATCTGAAGTTAAAGCAAAGTTAAGCGTGACGCCAGTCAAAAAAACCAATCATGTCAATGGTTTGACGCGGACTATTCGCGTGATTATGGTACCCGGATTGGGCTCGCCGTCTTGGGCCCGGGGATGACAATAGATGCACACACACGGTGACGGCCCCGGCCGCAGGCAGCGTTTCAAGGAACGCCTTGAAATCCTTCGCGACTCCGCCCTGCATCATCAAGTGAGGACGCATCTTTCGGCAAGGCACTGGACCCGCAGGCAGTGGATCCACGCCAGCCTGTTCACCACCATCGGAATAATGCTGGCCACAATCGTGCCGGGTTTCTCGACGGTCGTTCAGACCGAGCCGGTGGTCGAACCGCTGGCGGTGCTGCCGCTGGCGCTCCCCCAGCTGTCGGCGGAGCGCTCACAGGGACTGGCTGGCGACAGCTGGCAGATAGTGAAGGTGAAGCCCGGCCAGACCCTGGCTTCCCTGTTCAAGGACCTGGGCATTTCCAAGGAAACGTTGCAGCGCATTCTGAAAGATGGCGACGCCAAGGCCAGCCTGACCAGGCTCAAGCCGGGTACCGAGCTGGCGTTCGACCTGCCGGTCACTGGCGAGCTGCGTACCTTGCGCTACGACCGCGACGCCGACCACCGGGTCGAACTGTCGCTGGCCGGCGACACCGTCAAGCAGAAATTGGTGGCGCGCGAAAGCACCACCCGCACCGTGGTGCTCAGCGGCAAGGTCGGGCGCTCGCTGAACCGCTCCGCGCGCAAGGCCGGGCTGACCTCGGCCAACATCAACTCGCTGACTGACGAAATCTTCAAGTACGACATCGACTTCGATTCGGACCTGGATTCGGACGATCGCTTCAGCGTCGTGGTGGACCAGACCTGGCGCGAAGGCGAGCTGGTCAGCACCAGCCCGGTGCTGGCGGCCACCTTCACCGTCGACGGGAAACTGCATTCGGGCTTCCGTTACGCACGCACCGGCAACAAGCCCGAATACTTCACCGCCCAGGGCCGGCCGCTGAAGAAGACCTTCATCCGCATGCCGATCCCCTACGCGCGCCTCAGCTCCCGCTTCGGCGCGCGCAAGCATCCGGTGCTTGGCGCGATGCGCATGCACAAGGGTGTGGACTACGCGGCCTCCAGCGGCACGCCGATCATGGCGGCCGGTGATTCCAGGGTGGAGTTCATCGGCTGGCAGCGCGGCTATGGCAACACGGTGGTCCTCAACCACGGTCGCGGCTACACCACGCTGTACGGGCACATGTCGCGCACCGCCAAGCTGCGCAAGGGCCAGTCGGTACCGCAGGGCACGGTGATCGGCTACGTGGGTTCCACCGGCATGTCCACCGGCCCGCACCTGCACTACGAATTCCGCGTCAATGGCGTCCATCGCAACCCGCTGTCCATCACCATGCCGCCGCCGGAGCCACTGGCGGGCGCGCAACTGGCGTCCTATCGCACCTACACCGCCAATGCGCTGGCACGCATCCGCACGGTGGAAAACATCATCTACGCGGACATCGAGCCGGCTCCGGCGCCCTCTGCCAAGACGCTGACTGCCGCGCTGACGACTCCCAAAAAGCGCTGAACCCGCAATTCCCTGAATTCCTTCCTTGTCGCCGCGCCCGCCGGGCGCGATGCTTGAGCGCACGACCACGACTGCGCGCCCAAGGGGCGCTTACCCATGCCCCATGACGCAAGGCTGTACCTGGGCCTGATTTCCGGCACCAGCGCCGATGGCATCGACGCCGCGCTGGTACGTTTCGAACCGCATTGCGAACTCCTCTTTGGCCGCACCTATGCCTGGGATGACACGCTGCGCGCGCGCCTGATCGCGCTGGGCCAGGGCGGAGAAGCGAATTCACTGGACGAACTGGGCGAACTCGACACCACCCTGGCCCGCGCCTTCGCCGATGCCGCCCTCCACGCGATAGCCGACGCCGGCGTGCCGCATGAACAGGTCCGCGCCATCGGCTCGCATGGCCAGACCGTGCGCCACCGCCCCGAATCCAGTGCGCCTTTCACCTGGCAGATGGGCGACGGCAACCTCATCGCCGAGCGCAGTGGCATTACCACGGTGGCCGACTTCCGCCGCCGCGATGTCGCCGCCGGCGGCCATGGCGCGCCGTTGATGCCGGCCTTCCACGCCGCGATGCTGCGCTCGGAAAGCGAGGACCGCGCGGTGCTGAACCTGGGCGGGATCGCCAACTTCACCCTGCTGCCACGTTCGGGCGCGGTGCGCGGCTTCGACACCGGGCCGGCCAATGCGCTGATGGATGCCTGGTGCGAACGCCACACGGGCCGGGCCTACGATGCAGGCGGAGTGCTGGCGGCCAGCGGCACGGTCGATGCCGGCCTGCTGGCGCGTCTGCTCGGCGATCCCTGGTTCCAGCTGCCGCCGCCCAAGAGCACCGGTCGCGAGCAGTTCCACCTGCCCTGGCTGGAGTCACAACTGCAACAGGCCGACGTGTCGACGGCGGACGTGCAGGCCACCCTGCTGGAACTGAGCGCGGTCACCGTCGCCGACGCCCTGCGTGCCACCCAACCCGCGACCACGCGGGTGCTGGGATGCGGCGGCGGCGTGCACAACACCGCGTTGATGGCGCGAATTGCGGCCCACCTGCCGGGCATCGCGGTCGAATCCACTGCCCTGCACGGGCTGGATCCCGACTATGTGGAAGCCATGGGTTTTGCGTGGCTGGCGCGGGAAACCCTGGCGGGCCGGCCGGGCAACCTGCCCAGCGTCACCGGTGCCAGGGGCCCGCGCGTGCTGGGGGCCGTCTACCCGGCCTGATTGGCCTGCGGCCGGGGCCTCAGAATCCGTGGCCCTGCGGCACGTCCTTCATCGCGGTGATGGCGGCAGACAGCACGTCCACCTCGCGGTCGTTGAAACCGCCGCGCACTTCGGACTCGGTGGTGAACAGGCCCTGTTCCAGCAGGTGGAAGAGCGTGTCATGCATGTTCCAGCCGCGCGCTTCGGCGACGCGGCGGATGCGGTCGGCCAGCACCGGGTCGATGTCCTTCATCACGATGTCGGTCATGCGGGCCCTCCCTGCTTTGGCGCATGGTGGCGCATGGCCAGGCGGAAGCACAACAGCAGGGCCGGGATGCCCAGCAGCGCCGTGCCGACGAAGAAGATCGAATAGGCGTCCAGCAGGGAGTGGGTCTTGGCCAGCCCATCCACCGCGGCCCCGGAGAGCCCCTTCAGGAATTTGCCCGGCATCGCATAGAACGAGCTGAGCAGCGCGTACTGGGTGGCCGTGTAGCCCAGGCTGGTCAGGCTGGACATGTAGCCCACCAGGGCCACGCCGGCGAAGCCGGTGCAGAAGTTGTCGATGACCATGACCGTGGCGAATACGGTCGGATCGCCGCCGTGGTGGGCCAGGTAGGCGAACGCGAGGTTGGAGCCCGGTCCCAGGATCGCGCCGAGCATCAGCGTGGCCACCAGTCCGAAGCGCAACGCGAACACACCCGCAAACACCACGCCCACCGTGGTGGCGACCCAGCCAAAGGACCCGCGGACCGCGCCTACCGTGGCCTTGTCGATGCCCAGGTCGGTATAGAAGGGATTGGCCATGGGGCCCATCACGAAATCAGGCAGCCGGTACAGGCTGATGGCCAGCAGTATCAACAGGGCGGCAGTGCCGTGGTCACGGAAGAACATCAGCAGCGGGCCGATCGCCCCGTCGAAGAAGCGCAGCAGCGGCCGCACCAGCGGCCGCGACCAGGTCGCCTCGCGCACCGGCTGGCCACCATTGCCGGGCTTGCGGATCAGCAGCCAGATCACCAGCGGCAGCCCCACGGCGAAGGCGGCATCATCCCAGCCCCACGGCTTCAACCAGACGTTGTGGGCCACCACCAGATAGACAACCGTCGCGACCCCGAACACCAGCGCAGCCAGCCAGCGCAGCACCATCGCATCGGAGACGCCCAGTTTTTCCCGGGCCGGGTCGATGTCCACCAGCGTCGCCGCCGGTGCACTGCGCGATTCACGCGCGAACATAACCGCGATCATGCCCAGGCCCATCAGGCCGGCAATCAGTTCATACGAGGCCGTCCAGCCGATCTTCGCCGCCAGCACCAGGATCCAGGCGTCGGTCAGCAGCAGCGCGCCGCGGTAGCCGAGCTGGTAGGCCGAACTGAGCAGGGACAGTTCCTCGCCGTTGTCGGCGCTCTCGATGCGCCAGGCGTCGATCACGATGTCCTGGGTCGCCGAAGCGAACGCGGCCACCAGGGCCAGCGCGGCAAAGGCCATCAAGCCGCCCTGCGGGGTCAGTACCGCCATGCCCAGCAGGCCGGCCGCCACCACCAGCTGGGCCAGGATCATCCAGCCGCGCCGATGGCCGAGCAGACGACCCAGGACCGGCACATCGGTCTTGTCGATGATCGGTGCCCACAGGAACTTCATCGAATACATGATCCCGACCCACGACAGGAAGCCGATCGCGGTCAGTTCGATGCCGCCCTCGCGCAGCCACAGGCCCATGGTGTTGCCGACCAGCATGAAGGGCAGCCCGGCCGACAGTCCCAGCAGCAGCATCACCATCACCTTGCGCTGGCGCAGGCTGCGCAGCACCTCGCGCCAGCCCGGGCGCGCCGGCTTGGCGGCGGCGGAGCTCAAATCGCGTAGTCCACGATGAACGGAGCGTGGTCGGAGAAGCGCGTCTCCGTATGGATCGAGCACGCCTGCAGCCGCTCGCGCAGCGAGGGCGTGACGATCTGGTAGTCGATGCGCCATCCCACGTTGTTGGCGCGCGCGGCGCCGCGATTGCTCCACCAGGTGTAGTCCTGGCCTTCGGGGTGCAGCGCGCGATAGGCGTCGACCCAGCCGTCGCCTTCCACGCACATCTGGTTGAACCAGTCGCGCTCGGCGGGCAGGCAGCCGGAGTTCTTCTGGTTGGAGGTCCAGTTCCTGATGTCCAGGCGCGAACGCACGATGTTCCAGTCACCGCACAGCACGTAGTCACGGCCGCTGTCGCGCCATTCCTGCAGGATCGGCGCCAGCCATTCCATGACCTGGAACTTGTAACCCTGGCGCAGCTCACCCGAAGACCCGGAAGGGATGTAGAACGACACCACGCTGAGATTGCCGAAGCGCGCTTCCAGGTAGCGGCCTTCCTCATCGAATTCCGGCCAGCCCAGCGCAGTGCGGATTTCGTCGGGCTCGCGCTTGGCGTAGATCGCCACGCCGCTGTAGCCCTTCTTGGTGCTGGCATCGCGGAACCAGGCCTTGTACCCGGGCGGCAGGAATTCGGGTCCGGCCAGCTGGTGTTCCTGCGCCTTGGTCTCCTGCACGCACAGCACGTCGGCGTCCTGCGTATTGAACCAGTCGAAGAAACCCTTGCTGGAGGCCGAGCGCAGGCCGTTGGCATTGAAGCTGATTATTCTCATGGACACGATGGCAACGGGGGAAAGCTGGATTGTGCCCGAAGTAGGCTCTCCCGGTGGCCGGCTGCGGCGGCGATGGGCTAGGCTTGCCTTTCCCTACCGCAGGAGCCGCCCATGAGCGACCACAGAAGCCGTTTCCTGCAACTCGCGTTGCATTCACAGGCCCTGCGCTTCGGCGAATTCACCCTGAAATCCGGGCGCCTGAGTCCCTACTTCTTCAATGCCGGCCGCTTCGACAGTGGTGCGCGGCTGGCCGACCTGGCCGCGTGCTATGTCGATGCGGTGGAAGCGGCGGGCATTGCGTTCGACCTGCTGTTCGGCCCGGCCTACAAGGGCATTCCGTTGGCCACCGCACTGGCCTGCGAATTCGCCCGTCGCGGGCGCGACCTGCCGGTCGCCTTCAACCGCAAGGAAGCCAAGGCCCATGGCGAAGGCGGCATGCTGATCGGTGCGCCGCTGGAAGACCGCAACGTGTTGATCGTCGATGACGTGATTACCGCCGGCACCGCCATCCGCGAGGCGGTCGGCCTGATCAAGGCCGCGGGCGGGCGTGTTGCCGGCATCGTGGTGGCGCTGGACCGGCAGGAAGTCCTGGGTGAGGGATCGCGCCTGTCGGCCGCCCAATCGGTGGCGGCGGAGACCGGCGCCCCGGTGATCGCCGTGGCCAACCTGCACGACCTGCTTGCTTTCGCCGGCGAAAGCGCTGAACTTGTGTCCCACCGCGACCGCCTGCTTGCCTACCGCGCAAGCTACGGCAGCGGTCCGTCGGACTGAAGGCAGGGGAGCCCGTGACGATTTCAAGAAACCAGGTGGTCCTGATGGCCTTGTGCATGGCGCTGGCGCCTGCCGCCCATGCGCAGACGGCCGCCCCCGCCAAGAAACTCTATTGCTGGAACCAGAACGGCCAGCGGGTCTGCAGCGATGCGCTGCCCTCGGGTGCGGAAAACCTCGCGCGCGACGAGATCAGTGCGCGCAGCGGATTGCGCACCGGCCAGGTGCAACGCGCGTTGAGCGAGGACGAGCGCGCGCTGGCCGCCTCCGACGAAGTGCAGCGCCAGGTCGACCAGGCCGCGCTGGAGACCCGCAAGCGCACCGACCAGGCCATGCTCTCGTCCTACCAGACCGAGGACCAGCTTCGGCGCGTGTTCGGCGAGCGCATCAGCATCGTGGAAAACAGCATTCGCACCGCCCGCTACAACGTGGCCAGCCTGCGCGAAGGACTGGTCAGCCTGCTGCAGACCGCGGGCGACCGCGAACTGGACGGCAAGCCGGTCAGCCCGGACATGGCCAATGGCATCAAGGGCCGGCACCGCGAACTGCTGCGCCAGCAGCAACTGCAATCGGGATTCGAACGGCAACGCGCAGAACTGGACGTTGAAATCGCCGACATCATGCGGCGCTATCGGGAACTTAAAGGGCTGCAGCCTGCCGAGGGCGCCGTGCCTGTGGCGCCCGCCGCCACCGGGCTGGCCGATACCACTACCCGCTGATCGAAAAGCCCGGCATTGCCCGGCTTTTCACTGGTAGGCGTACGTGCGTGGCGGGCCTAGAACGTCGCGGTGATCTGCGGTGCGACCTGCGCCAGGTGCTTGCGGAACTCGTCCTTGATGCGCTCCAGCGCCTGCTGGTTGTCGGCTTCGAAACGCAGCACCAGGATCGGGGTGGTGTTGGAGGCACGCAGCAGGCCCCAGCCGTCTTCCCAGTCCGCGCGCAGGCCATCGATGGTGGTCAGGCGTGCGCCTTCGAAGCGTGCGTCGGCCACGAACCGGGCCGCCAGGTCATGCGCGTTGCCGGCTTCCACCGGCACCTTGATCTCCGGGGTGGACAGGGCATTGGGCAGTGCATTGAGGACTTCGCTGGGGGTCTCGGCCCGCGCGGCCAGGATTTCCAGCAGGCGCGCGGCCGCATACATGCCGTCATCGAAGCCGTACCAGCGCTCCTGGAAGAAGAAGTGGCCGCTCATCTCGCCGGCCAGCTCGGCGCCGGTCTCGCGCATCTTGGCCTTGATCAGCGAGTGGCCGGTCTGCCACATCAGCGGGGTACCGCCATGGCGCAGGATCCAGCCCTGCAGCTTGCCGGTGCACTTCACGTCGTAGATCACCAGTGCGCCCGGGTTGCGCTCCAGCACGTCGGCGGCAAACAGCATCAGCAGGCGATCGGGGAAGATGATCGCGCCTTCCTTAGTCACTACGCCCAGGCGGTCGGCATCGCCATCGAAGGCCAGGCCCAGGTCGGCATCGAAACGCTTGACCGTCTGGATCAGGTCCTCGAGGTTGTGCGCCTCGCTGGGATCGGGATGGTGGTTGGGGAAGGTGCCGTCGACTTCGCAATAGAGCGGGATGACATCGGCGCCGATGGCCTCCAGCAATTGCGGCACGATGCTACCGGCCACGCCGTTGCCGGCATCCACCACCACCTTGAGCGGGCGGTCCAGCTGCACGTCATCGGCAATGCGTTGCACGTAATCGGCCGAGACATCGCGTTCCTGCAGCGTGCCCGGGGTAGCGGTCTGATGCAGCCGGCCTTCGTTGATGCGCGTGTACAGGTCGGTGATGGCCTGGCCGGACAGGGTCTGCCCGCCAATGACGACCTTGAAGCCGTTGTAGTCCGGCGGATTGTGGCTGCCGGTGACGGCCACGCTGCTGCCGGTGCGCAGGTGATAGGCGGCGAAGTAGGCCACCGGGGTAGGCGCCAGCCCGATGTCGATGACGTTGCGACCGGCCTTGCGCAGGCCCTCGATCACACCGGCAGACAGTTCCGGGCCCGAAAGCCGGCCGTCACGCCCGACCACGATGTCGACCAGGCCCTGGTCTTCCATCACCGAGCCAATTGCCTGGCCGATGCGTTCGGCCACCTCGACGCTGAGGGTGGAGCCGACCACGCCGCGGATGTCGTAGGCGCGGAAAATGCCCGGGTCCACTTCGATGTGCCGGCCCGAGGCGGGCACGACGCCCGAATCGGCATCGGCGTCGGCATCTGCCGTGTTGCGTGCGCCGGCGACCGGCAGCGGCTCCAGCTGCAGGGTCTGGCCCAGGGTCGGTTCGCTGTCTTCGACTGCAAAGACGCGCCCGGGACGCCGCAGGTTGAGCTTGCCCTTGGCAACCAGCAGGGCCGCAAGGGCCAGCAGCGCCAGCAGCACCGAGGCCACCAGCGCGGGAATCGCACCAAGCCCCAGGGGCGCTTCGATGCCATCGGGAGTGGCTGCGACCACGCGCAGGCCGGTCTTGCCTACCGGCCTGGCCAATGATTCGGCGCCACTGGCCAGGCTGGCATCGCCCAGTTCGCGAACCGTGTAGGCGCCCTGGCGCAGACCCACATAGCCGCGTCCTGGAACGCTGGCCTGATCGAAACTGGACGTCAGCAGGCTCACGGGCAGATGCAGGTAGACGACCTTGCCGGTACCCGCGGGGGCCGCCAGCCCCAGCCGGCTTTCCTTGCCTTCGCGCACCACCCGGGCCACCGGCTGGCCCTGGCTGAGGGCGGCTTCCAGCAGTGCCAGCTTGCTGAATCCGAATTCGGCCGGGGCGCCATACGAGGCGTCCAGGTCCGCGGTCAACACCAGCGGCGCGCTGGCATCCTTCCAGCCCTGGCCGATCGCGCGCGCCAGTGCGGCATCGTCGCCGGCGCGCAGCGCGGCCTGTGCCGGCGCAGAGGCCAGGCGCCCGGCCAGCTGCGTGTTCTGCGCGGAGAGGGTTTGTTCCGCCGCCGCCAGCGCGTTATCGCGCGCACGGCCGACTTCGTCGGAGAGGCCAGCATCGCGCCATTGCTGCACCCCGCCCCAGCCCAGCCATGCCGCCAGCAAGGCAAACAGGATCGCCAGCATCGGCAGCACGCGTCGCAGGTCCGTCGCCGGCAGCTGTGCCTTGCCGGGTTTTTTGTCAGCCATGATTGATCGCCCTGTTCAGCGGACGCCTGTGTGGCCGAAGCCCCCTTCGCCACGCGCGCTGTCCGCAAAAGTATCCACTACCTGCAAGCTTACCCGCGTGATCGGCAGCACAACCAGCTGGGCAATGCGATCGCCCGGCTGGATGGTGAAAGGCTCGGGACTGCGGTTCCACACGCTGATCAGCAAGGGCCCCTGGTAATCGGCGTCGATCAGGCCGGTGCCGTTGCCCAGCACGATGCCATGGCGATGACCCAGGCCCGAACGTGGCAGCACCACTGCGCACAGGTGCGGATCGGCAAGATGGATGGAGATTCCACTGGGTAGCAGCGCGGTATCGCCCGGCCCCAGCAGCAGCGGCGCCTCGATGGCGGCGCGCAGGTCCATGCCCGCGCTGGCTTCGGTGGCGTAGGCCGGCAACGGCCAGTCATCGCCGAAGCGCGGGTCCAGCAACTTCACTTCGATGGACTGGACGGCCGCAGGTCGGGTGGCGTTGCTCATGCGTCCAGGCGCTCCACGATCAGGTCGATCAATTCGTCTGCCAGGCGGGTCTTGGCACCCGGGGTGAAGACGCGTTCGCCCTCCTGCCAGTAGGCGGTCATGGCGTTCTGGTCGCTTTCGAAGCCGCCATCGGCCACGCCGACGCGATTGGCCACGATCAGGTCCAGGTGTTTGGCCACCAGCTTGCCGCGCGCGTAGCCGGCGACGTTCTCGGTTTCGGCGGCAAAGCCGACCACCAGCTTCAGGCCCTGCGTCTGCGCGGCGACTTCGGACAGGATGTCGGGCGTGCGCACCAGGTCCAGCGCCAGCGACTCGTTCGACTTCTTGATCTTGTTGGTGGCCGGCGCACGCGGCGTGTAATCGGCCACCGCGGCGGCGCCTATATAGATGTCGGCCGGGAAGGCGGCAAACACCGCCTCGCGCATCTGCGCGGCCGAGCGCACATCCACGCGGGTCACGCCCGCCGGTGTCGGCAGGTGCACCGGCCCGGACACCAGCACCACTTCGGCACCGCGCCGGCGCGCACTGTCGGCGACCGCGAAGCCCATCTTGCCGCTGCTGCGGTTGCCCAGGTAGCGCACCGGATCCAGGTCTTCATAGGTGGGACCCGCGCTGACGACTACCTTCAGTCCATGCAGCGCCCCGGGTGTCGTGGTCGGCAGCGCCTCTGCGACCGGGGCGAGCGAGGCCACGATCGCCTCCGGCTCGCTCAGCCGTCCGGGGCCCGATTCGCCTTCGGCCAGCGGGCCGTCCTCGGGGCCGATTACCTGCACGTTGCGCGCGCGCAACGTAGCCAGGTTGGCCTGGGTGGCCGGATGCAGCCACATGCGGTGGTTCATGGCCGGGGCCACGGTGATCGGCGCGGTAGTCGCCAGGCACAAGGTGCTCACCAGGTCGTCGGCGAAGCCATGCGCCAGCTTGGCCAGCAGGTCGGCCGTCGCCGGTGCGATCACGATGCGGTCGGCCCAGCGCGCCAGCTCGATATGCCCCATCGAGGCTTCGGCGGCGCTGTCCCACAACGTGGTCCGGGCCGGATGGCCCGACAGGGCCTGGAAGCTGAGCGGGGTGACGAACTGCTGGGCCCCGGCGGTCATTGCCACCTGCACCTCGGCGCCGGCGTCGCGCAGGCGCCGCACCAGTTCCAGCGACTTGTAGGCGGCTATGCCGCCGCCGACGCACAGCAGCACGTGCTGGCCTTTCAGGTGGCTTGCTGATTCTTTTGCCACGTCGGGCAATTCCTATCCCAGTACAGGCACTCAGCTTACCCGATGCTTATGCAGCGGCTGATGCCCAACGGGAATAAGACAAGGCAAGCTGGTCCTATGCACATACGCGATTGGCCCAGCAACGAACGTCCCCGCGAAAAACTGCTGGCCCACGGCGCCAGCGCGCTGTCCGATGCCGAGTTGCTGGCGATCTTCCTGGGCTCGGGGCTGCGCGGCCGTGACGCGGTGCAGACCTCGCGCGAACTGCTGGCCCAGCACGGGCCGCTGCGCGCGCTGCTGGAGAACGACGCCGCACGCCTGGCCCGGCTGCCCGGCCTGGGGCCCGCGCGGGCGTGCCGTCTGGCCGCCGCACTGGAACTGGGCCACCGCCACCTGGCCGCTGCCCTGGAGCGTGGCGAGGTGCTGACCGACCCGGCCGCGGCAGGCCGCTATTTCGCCCAGCGCCTGCGGTCCCGCGGCCACGAAGTGTTCGCGGCCCTGTTCCTGGACACCCGCCACCGCGCGCTGGGCTTCGAGGAAATGTTCCAGGGCACGGTCGACGGCGCCGAGGTCCATCCGCGCGAAGTGGTGCGGCGGGCTTTGGCGCTGAATGCCGCGGCGGTCATCGTCGGCCACAACCATCCCTCCGGTGATGCCGAACCCTCGGCCGCCGACCGCGCGGTTACCGCCCGCCTCAAGCAGGCCCTGGCGCTGGTGGAGGTGCGCCTGCTGGACCATTTCGTGGTGGGCGACGGGCCGCCGGTGTCGCTGGCCTCAAGGGGATGGGTCTGAACACGGCAGCCACAGGCCCACCCTGATCGGCCCACTCGGTTAAAATCGCCGACCCGCCCCGCAGCAGAACCCCGTGAAATCCCAACTCCGCGCCCTGATCACCCAGGGCATCGACGCCCTGCGCAGCGCCGGCACCTTGCCGGCCGACACCGCCACCCCGGATTTCGTGGTCGAACGCCCCAAGACCCGCGAGCACGGCGACTTCGCCAGCAATGCGGCGATGCTGCTTTCGAAGGCGGCCCGCAGCAATCCGCGCGCCCTGGCCCAGGCGCTGCTGGCGGCGCTGCCGCCCAGCGACGACATCGCCAAAGTCCAGATCGCCGGACCCGGTTTCATCAATTTCCACATGAGCCCGGCGGCCTACCAACGCGAAGTGGCGGCCGCGCTGCAGCAGGGCCAGGCCTACGGACTCAACACGTCCGGCGAGGGAAAGATGGCCGGCGTGGAATATGTTTCGGCCAATCCCACCGGCCCGCTGCACGTCGGCCATGGCCGCGCGGCGGCGATCGGCGATTGCATCGCCCGCGTGCTGCAGGCCAATGGCTGGAACATCCGCCGCGAGTTCTATTACAACGATGCCGGAGTGCAGATCGAAAACCTCGCCCTGTCGGTGCAGGCGCGCGCCAGGGGCCTCAAGCCCGACGACGCCGGCTGGCCCGAGGCCGGTTATCGCGGTGACTACATCCAGGATGTCGCCGACGCCTACCTGAAAGGCGAGACCGTCGAGTCCGACGGACACGCCGTCACCGGCGCCGGCGATGCCGACAACCGCGATGCGATCCGCCGTTTCGCGGTAGCTGCGCTGCGCCGCGAGCAGAACGGGGACCTGGCCGCGTTCGATGTCTCCTTCGACACCTATTTCCTGGAAAGCTCGCTGTACGAGGACGGCAAGGTCGCCGAAACGGTCGAGCGACTCAACGCGACCGGCCATACCTACGAGGAAGGCGGCGCACTGTGGCTGCGCACCACCGATTTCGGTGATGACAAGGACCGCGTCATGCGCAAGTCCGACGGCACCTTCACCTATTTCCTGCCCGACGTGGCCTACCACCTGTCCAAATGGCAACGCGGCTACGGCCGCGCCATCACCGAGCTGGGCGCCGACCATCACGGCTCCCTGGCCAGGGTCAGGGCAGGCCTGCAGGCACTCGACGTGGGCATTCCCAAGGGCTGGCCCGAGTATGTGCTGCACCAGATGGTCACGGTGATGCGCGGCGGCGAGGAAGTGAAGCTGTCCAAGCGCGCCGGCAGTTACTTCACCCTGCGCGACCTGATCGAGGAAGCCGGCCGCGATGCCACGCGCTGGTTCCTGATCGCGCGCAAGCCCGATTCGCAGCTGACCTTCGATATCGACCTGGCCCGCCAGCAGAGCAACGACAACCCGGTGTTCTACGTCCAGTACGCCCACGCACGCGTCTGCAGCCTGCTGCGCCAGGCGGGGGAGAAGGGCTATGCCTACGACCAGGGCAACGGCCTGGCGCACCTGGCCGCGCTGGGTGACGAGACCTCGCTGATGCTGATGGTCGAGCTGTCGCGTTTTCCGGAAGTGGTGGAGAACGCCGGGCAGTTGCTGGAACCACACCTCATCGCGCAATACCTGCGTGAACTGGCCTATGCTTTCCACACTTGGTACCACGCCACGCCGGTATTGGTGGAAGACCCCGATACGCGCGATGCGCGCCTGGCCCTGGCCTGCGCAGCGCGCCAGGTGCTGGCCAACGGACTGGAATTGCTGGGCGTCAGCGCCCCTGAAAAAATGTAGTTGCAAGCAGTAATCGGAGATCAGCGGGATGGCGGCACGACGCAACAAGACCCAGGCACGACGCAATACGGGCAACGGCACGCCCGGCTGGGTATGGCTGATCGCAGGACTGGTGCTGGGCGCGGCCGCGTTCTTCATCGTGCCCGGCCTGATCAAGAAGGACGGCGACGGCTTCTTCCGTCCACAGCCCAATCCGGATGCGCGGCCGGCACAGGTGGCCGATGCGGACGGTAATTTCGACGAAGCTGCGCCCGAGACCTCCACCGCCACTTCCCAGCCCGACGCCAAGGCCGAGGAAGCGGCGGCCAAGGAAACCCAGTACGACTTCTACACCCTGCTGCCCGGCAAGGAAGTGCAGATGTCCGACGCCGAACTCGCCGCCAGTGCGCGCGAGGAGCAGGCCCGCGAAGCGCGCGCGCAGAAGGCGGCGGCCGCAGCGGCCGCGACCCCTGCCGCCGGTGAGCCGGTGCCGATTGCGGAAACGACGGCCAAACCCACCAGTGCAGCGACGGTCGCGACCACGGCCACCGCGCCGGCGGCAACGGTCGCGGCCAGCAAGCCGGCGGCGGTCGTCGCCAGCACCGGCAGTGATGCGCGTTACATCCTGCAGGCCGGCGCGTTCGGCGCTTCCGGCGATGCCGAATCGACCAAGGCCAAGATCGCCCTGCTGGGGTTGTCGGCACGGGTAGAGTCGGCGCAGATCGGCGGCAAGACCGTGTATCGCGTGCGCATGGGTCCGTACGGCACCGCGAGCGAGCTGGCCGAAGCCAAGCAGAAGCTTTCCAGTGGCGGCTTGCCGGCCATGGCGATCAAGGCCCAATGAAGCCGTTGTCGCCCGTCGGCCGCCTGCTGGTCGCCTCGGCGGCGGCGATCGCGGTGATGTGGCTGCTCGGTTTCCTGGGCAGCCTGGCCGCCGGAGCCGGCGGACTGTTGTCGGCTGCGGACAACAGTCGCACCAATCCACTCAGCCTGCTGGTTACCGCCATTGCGATGTGCGTGGGCGGCGGCATTGCCGGCAAGCACTTCATCGCGGTGGCATTGGGGCTGATGGTTTTGCTGTGGCTGGGCATCGTGCTGGTGCTGCTGCAGATGGCCAACCCTGCACAGCCCAACGCGCTCGCGCACATCCTTTCCTACAACGGCCTGCAGATCGCGCTGTCGATGCTGGCCGCCTGCGCAGGCGCGGCCGTGGGTGCGTGGCTGCGCATGCAGCGCGCGGCGCGCACGGCCTGATCGCCGGGGGCGACTGCTGATGACCGGATTCGGCTCGCCCCACGGAACACTGTTCGCCACGCTCACCGTGGCCTGGGCCTGCAGCGAGCTGTGGCTGGCCTGGAAGCGACGTTCGGCCGACCGTTCGCGCAGCCGCGACGCCGGCACCCTGCGTCTGCTGCTGATCACCGTGTATGCCTGCATCGGCGTTGCCATCTGGCTGTCACTGCAGTCGCGCGGCCACATTGGCAATGCGGCCATCCGCCTGCCGATGTTCTGGGCCGGACTGGCGCTGATGGCAGGTGGCCTGGCGCTGCGTTTCTGGTCTATCCGCGTGCTGGCCCGCTTCTTCACCATCGACGTCAACATCCAGGAAGGCCACGAACTGATCCGGCGCGGGCCCTATCGCTGGCTGCGCCATCCTTCGTACACCGGCTCGCTGATGACCTTCCTGGGTTTCGGGCTGGCGCTGGGCAACCTGTGGTCGCTGGTGGTGCTGATGGCGCCGGTCACGGTGGCTTTCATCTGGCGCATGCGCGTGGAAGAGCGGGTGCTGGCCGAAGCCTTCCCCGACCAGTACCCCGACTACGCGCGCCAGACCAAGCGGCTGATTCCCTTCGTCTGGTGATGAAGCCGGCGCCTGCCAAACACCTTCCCCTCGATCCACACACTCCATGACCAAGACCGTACTCATCACTGGCGCCACCTCCGGCTTCGGCGCCGCCGCGGTCAGGCGCTTCGCCAACGCCGGCTGGCGCATCGTCGCCACCGGACGCCGGGTCGAACGGCTGCAGCCGCTGGTCGAGGAATATGGCGCCGACACCGTGCATGCGGCCGCCTTCGACATCCGCGACGAGACCGCGCTTGAAGCGGCGTTGTCCGCCCTGCCCGGACGCTTCGCCGACATCGACGTGCTGATCAACAACGCCGGACTGGCCCTGGGCACTGCGCCTGCGCAGACCGCCAGCCTGGCGGACTGGCGCACCATGATCGACACCAACATCACCGCGCTGGTCACCCTGACCCATCGCCTGCTGCCCACGCTGATCGAACGCAAGGGCGTGATCATCAACATGAGTTCGGTGGCGGCCAGCTACCCGTACCCGGGTGGCAACACCTATGGCGGCACCAAGGCCTTCGTGAAGCAGTTTTCGCTGGGCCTGCGCTCGGACCTGCACGGCACCGGCGTGCGCGTGACCAGCATCGAGCCGGGCATGGCCGAAACCGAATTCACCCTGGTGCGCACCCATGGCGACCAGACCGCCTCGGACCGCATGTACGGCGGGGCCGCGCCGATGACCGCCGAGGATATCGCCGAGCAGTTGTTCTACATCGCCACGCTGCCGCCGCACCTCAACATCAACCGGCTGGAGATCATGCCGGTGACGCAATCGTTCTCGCCGTTCCAGGTGGACCGGAAGGCCTGAGCGCGGGTCAGCTGGCGGACGCCTGTGCTTCCGCTGCGCGCCTCGACACCGGCATGCGTGGGCGCAGGCGCAGGAACGGCCGCTCCACAGCGTAATGCAATGCCGCGCCGGCCACGACAGCCGCCGCAGCATAGGCGCAGAACGCCAGTAGCCCCACTCCCTCCAATACATCGCCCCATTGCGCCTGGACCACATGGAACGCGGCCTTGTGCACCAGGTACAGACTGTAGGAAATTGTGGCCAGCCAAGTCGCTCCCGGCACGCGCCCACGCGCGATCACGCTGCGGTGGCCGGCACCGGCGAACACCAGCAAGGCCAGCCCCAGCGACAGCACCGGCCAGCCGATCGCATTGCCAATCAAGCCGGTGCGTTCCTTGAACAGCCACATCGCCGCAGCCACCACTAGCAGGCCGAGCAACAGCGCCGCGTTGGCCCGCGCCTGCACGCGCTCCCAGAGCTGCGGCCGGAATACCTTCACCGTGGCCAGCACTACGCCGGCCAGCAGGCCGTCCAGGCGCGCCCACGTCGGGTAGTAGAGGTCCTCGACAAACCAGTTGCGCTGCATGCCGCCGTTTTCCGCCAGGGCGGTGTCGTGCAGCCAGACCGCACTGCGCAGTGCGATTCCGGCCAGCACCAGCAACAGGCACAGGCTCATGAATTTCGCTGGCGACGGTTTTCGCAGCATCGCCCAGGCCAGCACCGGGAACACCAGGTAGAAATGTTCTTCGACGCACAGCGACCAGGCGTGCGAGAACGCGGCGTTGCTGGCGTAGTCGATCGACAGGTTCAAAGTGAACGTGGCGAACTTCCACCACGGCTCCAGCCCCGGCGCTTCGCGCAACACCGGGAACGCCAGGTACAGCGCCAGCACCACCCAGAACGCGGGCAGGATGCGGAACGCGCGCTTGAGGTAGAAATCCCGGAACGACAAGCGCCCGTCCCGCACGAGCGCCGCCAGCACCTGGGTGCCGATCAGGAAGCCGCTGAGCACGAAGAACAGGTCCACGCCCATCCATCCGTAACGCGACAGCCAGCCGTAGTCCTCGCCCAGGCCGCCGACGAGGAAGGAATGGAACAGCATCACCCAGACGATGGCGATGGCACGCAGGAGGTCCAGGGCGGGGTATTTCACGTGGGTGGGATTTTTTGCAGGAAAAGTAGAGACGAGGCTAGTTCGTATGCGCAGGCAGCCAGGCTCTGGCCCCTCCCCTTGCCCGCACAGCGGGTAGGGGGAGAGCCTGCCCCGGACTTGATCCGGGGTTGGGAGGGGGTGCTCTGCACGAGTTATGGGAAGAACAGCAAGGGCAAGATCAACAGCAACCCCTCCCCCTCAGCCGCTTGAAGCGGCTTCGAGCTCCCCTGCTTCGCAAGGGAGGGGGCCGCAATTTCAGCTCAGCGGCTCGTCGGACAAGTAGGTATACCCGGTCAACCCCGCTTCCAGCGCATCGGCAAGCGCCTTGGATTCTTCCGCCGGCAACCCCGCCTTCGCCACCCGCTCGGCATAGGCCGCCCGCAGATCGGCCAGCGCATAGCCCACGTAATCCAGCATCACGTCGGTGGTATCGCCACTGCGCTGCTGGCTGATGCTGAAGCCGTCGCCATCGCGCTTCACTTCCACCGTGTCGGTGTCGCCGAACAGGTTGTGGATATCGCCGAGGATCTCCTGGTAGGCGCCGACCAGGAAGAAGCCCAGGCGGTAACTCTCGCCGTGGTTCAGCGAATGCAGCGGCAGCGAGGAATCCAGCCCTTCGTTCTCCACGTAGGTCTTGACCATGCCGTCCGAATCGCAGGTCATGTCGCAGATGACGCCGCGGCGCAGTGGCGCCTCGTCCAGGCGCTCGATCGGCAGGATCGGGAACACCTGGTCGATGGCCCACACGTCGGGAATCGATTCGAACACGCTGAAATTGACGAAATACTTGTCGACCAGGCGCTCGTTCAATTCGTCCAGCAGGTCGCGGTGGTTGCGCTCGTCGCTGCTCAGGCGCGCGCGTACCGCGTGGGCGATGGCATAGAACAGGTCGTCGATGCGCGCGCGGTGGGTCAGGTCGATCTGGCCCAGCGCGTACAGCGACAGACCCTCGCTGTGGTGGTGCTGGGCATCGTGGAAAAGTTCCACCGCCGGGCGTGAATCCAGTTCGTCGTGGATCTCGCGCAGGTGCCGGATCACCGCGGGCTCGTCCGCATGCGAGGGCGGCACCCGTCCTTCCGGCGCCTGCTCCACTTCGGACACATTGGCGATCAGCACCGCGTGGTGGGCGGTCATCGCGCGGCCGCATTCGGTGACGATGCGCGGCGGGGTCAGCTTGTGTTCCTCGCAGGCCTCGGCCAGCGGCTGCACGATGTTGCTCGCGTACTGGTTCAGGCCGTAGTTGATCGAGCAGTAGCTGCGCGAACGGGTGCCTTCGTAGTCGATGCCCAGGCCGCCGCCGACATCGACATGGCTGATGTTCGCGCCCAGCTTGGACAGTTCGACGAAATAGCGCGTGGCCTCGCGCATGCCGTTGGCGATGTCGCGCACGTTGGAAATCTGCGAACCCATGTGGAAATGCAGCAGGCCCAGGCAATCCTGCAGGCCGTTGTCGCGCAGCTGTTTCCACAGGTCCAGCACCTGGCGCGGGGAAAGCCCGAACTTGGCCTTGTCGCCGCCGCTGTTCTGCCACTTGCCGGCACCCAGCGAGGCCAGGCGCATGCGCACGCCCAGGCCGGGCTTCACGTCCAGCGCTTTGGCTTCCTCGATCACCAGCGCCAGCTCGGACGGTTTCTCGATGACGATGAAGGTCTGCAGGCCCAGCTTGCGGCCGATCAGGGCCAGGCGGATGTATTCGCGGTCCTTGTAGCCGTTGCACACGATCAGCCCGCCGGGCCGCGACAGAGCCAGCACCGCCATCAGTTCCGGCTTGCTGCCGGCTTCCAGGCCGAAGCCCTCGCCGCTGTGCGAAGCCAGCGTGCCGGCCACGCCGCGATGCTGGTTGACCTTGATCGGATACACCGCCGTGTAGCCGCCGGCATATTCCCATTCCTGCATGGCCTGGCCGAAGGCCGACTGCAGCTTGCCCAGGCGGTCGCCGAGGATGTCCGGGAAGCGCACCAGCAGCGGCATGCGCGCGCCATTGGCACGCGCGCTGTCGACCACCTCCGGAAGCGAGATCGAAGGGCCTGCCGGACCCTGCGGACTGACCACCACGTGTCCGGCCGCATCCACGTCGAAATACCCTTCCGCCCAATGCGGGATGGAATAGGTCTTGCGGGCTTGGTCGAGGGACCAGGTGGTCATGGGCGCAATCCGGCTGGGAAATATCGAGGGACGCGCATTCTAACGTCCTGCATCACATGGGTTCGTTACAATTCGCGGCCGCGCCGCAAGGCAATGGCGGGCGCGACGGGAAGGAACGCGTCGCAACGCGCCAGCAATGGCGAACTGCCGCACCTGCATTGCCGCCCACCCTTGCCCCGGCGGGAGAATCGATCCTCTCGCCCTTCACATCCGGAAACCCCCGCATGACCACCAACGACACCTGGTACATCGAACACTTCCAGCCCACCGGCTCGGCCATCGGCTTCCGCACCACCGGCAAGCTGGACGAAGTGCAGTCGCCGTTCCAGAAGATCGAGATCTACGCCACCACCGACTGGGGCAACCTGATGCTGATCGATGGCGCGGTGATGCTGACCACGCGCGACAATTTCTTCTACCACGAGATGATTTCGCACCCGGCGCTGTACACCCACGCCGATCCCAAGCGCGTGGTGATCATCGGCGGCGGCGACTGCGGCACCCTGCGCGAGGTGCTCAAGCACCAGGGCGTGCAGAGCGCCACCCAGTGCGACATCGACGAGCAGGTCACGCGCATGTCGGAGAAATATTTCCCCGAGCTGTGCGAGAGCAACAGCGACCCGCGCGCCGAACTGCTGTTCGATGATGGCGTGGCCTACATGGCCAACTGCCCGGCCGGCAGCGTGGACGTGGTCATCGTCGACTCCACCGATCCGGTGGGTCCGGCCGAGGGCCTGTTCAACAAGGCGTTCTACGATTCCTGCTTCCGCGCGTTGAAGGACGACGGCATCCTGGTGCAGCAATCCGAGTCGCCGCTGGCCTTGCTGGAACTGATCAAGGAAATGCGCGGCGAGATGCGCAAGGCGGGCTTCACCACCTTCAAGACGTTGCCCTTCCCGCAGCCCTGCTACCCGACCGGCTGGTGGAGCGTGACCCTGGCCCGGAAGTCGGGCAACTTCGATTTCCGCGAAGGCGACGCCAGCAGCAAGACCTTCGAAACGCTGTACTACAGCGCGCACCTGCACACCGGCGCGCTGGTAGCGCCGCCGTTCGTGGCCAAGGCGTTGAGCGAATAACGCCTTCGACCCCATCCGCGCAGCGCCGGGCTTGCCCGGCTGCTCTTGATACGCAAAAAACGATAGACACGGCGTAGGGCGGGCCGCCCGCCATTGCCATCTCTGCGATCGCAATCGAGCTCAAGGCCTGGCCGGACCGGCAGCCGTGCAGGCGCGCTGCACGCCGGCCGGCTGCAATTTGCTACAGGGCGTCCGCATCCAGCTCGCCGGTGCGGATCCGCACCACCCGGTCCAGCGCCGACACGAACACCTTGCCATCGCCGATCTTGCCGGTGCCGGCGGCCTTGACGATGGCTTCCACCACCTTGTCGACCTGGTCGTCGGCTACGGCGATTTCGATCTTCACCTTGGGCAGGAAATCCACGACGTACTCGGCACCGCGATACAGCTCGGTGTGGCCCTTCTGGCGGCCGAAACCCTTCACTTCGGTCACCGTGATGCCGGTGATACCCGCTTCGGCCAGGGCTTCGCGCACGTCGTCCAGCTTGAACGGCTTGATGATGGCCATGATCATTTTCATGCGTCGGTCCCTCCAGGAAGCTGGCCGCAGGATATATCGGTTGCCGGCCGTGCGCTTGCGGGGCCGCCACGCCTCGGGTCCAATGGCCTTCCCGAGGCGCGGCGTGGGATTAACCTGACGCCACGCCGCAACAAGCGCCGATGGCGCGATCACGGCGAGCCGTGCAGGCTGTCCCCCACAGCCGGAGAAAACCACATGATCGACCTCAACCATCTCGATGACCTTGCCCGCCGCCTCAGCGACCTGGTGCCACCTGGCCTGCGCGAGTCGCAGGAAGAGTTGCAGCAGACCTTCAAGAGCACGCTGCAGGCGGGGCTCTCGAAGCTGGACCTGGTGACCCGCGAGGAATTCGATGTGCAACGCGCGGTGCTGCTGCGCACGCGCGAGAAGCTCGAAGCGCTGGAGCGCGCGGTGGGCGCTGCGCTCGAAGCCGAACGCAACCCGCCGCCGCAGCACTAGGCCGCCCCGATGAGCCTGGCGCTGGTGCACAGCCGTGCACGGGCCGGCGTGTCCGCGCCACCGGTCCGGGTGGAAGTACACCTGTCCGGCGGCCTGCCGCAGACCCACATCGTCGGCCTGCCGGAAGCGGCGGTGCGCGAGTCGCGTGACCGCGTGCGCGCCGCCATCCTGTGCGCGCAGTTCGAATTCCCCGCGCGCCGCATCACCGTCAACCTGGCCCCGGCCGACCTGCCCAAGGACGGCGGGCGCTTCGACCTGCCGATCGCATTGGGCATCCTGGCCGCCAGTGGCCAGATCGATCGCAACGCGCTGGGCGAATACGAATTCCTGGGCGAACTGGGACTGACCGGCGAACTGCGCGCGGTCGATGGCATCCTGCCGGCGGCGCTTGCGGCCGCGCGCGCAGGACGCAAGCTGATCGTACCGCTGGGCAGTGGCGCCGAAGCCGCACTGGCGCGCGAAGTCGAGGCCTACACCGCGCGCACCCTGCTGGAAGTCTGCGCGGCATTGAACCGCACGAAGGCGTTGCCCGCCGCCATTGCGCCGCCGCCGCTACCCAGCCTGATTCCGGACATGGCCGATGTGCGCGGCCAGCTGCAGGCCCGCCGCGCACTGGAGGTGGCCGCGGCGGGCAACCATCACCTGTTGTTGCTGGGCACGCCGGGGTGTGGAAAGACGCTGCTCGCCTCGCGCCTGCCCGGCCTGCTGCCAGAAGCAAGCGAGGCCGAGGCACTGGAGACGGCCGCCATCGCCTCGGTCAGCGGGCGCGGGCTGGACCCGGCACGCTGGCGGCAACGACCCTATCGTTCACCGCACCACACCGCCAGCGCGGTGGCGCTGGTCGGTGGCGGCGCCGATCCGCGGCCCGGTGAAATATCGCTCAGCCACAACGGGGTGCTGTTCCTGGATGAGCTGCCGGAGTGGGATCGCAAGGCGTTGGAGGTGCTGCGCGAACCGTTGGAGTCGGGCACGGTCACGGTGTCGCGCGCGGCGCGCAGTTCCGAATTTCCGGCGCGTTTCCAATTGGTCGCGGCCATGAACCCCTGCCCCTGCGGCTGGGCCGGCGATCCTTCGGCGCGCTGTCGTTGCAGTCCGGAGAATGTACGCCGCTACCGCGCCAAGATTTCCGGGCCGTTGATGGATCGCATCGACCTGCATGTCGAAGTGCCGCGCCTGCCGCCGCAGGATCTGCGCCCCGATGCGCCCGCCGGCGAACCCACCCTCCCCATCCGCCTGCGCGTGGAAGCGGCACGCGCCATCCAGCACGCCCGCGCAGGCAAGGCCAACGCGCAGCTGGGCCAGTCTGAAACCATGGCGTTCTGCCGCTTGGGCGAGCGCGACCAGGCGCTGCTGGAACGCGCCATCGAACGCCTGCAGCTGTCGGCGCGTTCCATGCACCGGATCCTGCGCGTGGCCCGCACCATTGCCGACCTGGCCGGCAGCCAGGACATCCAGACCGCGCATCTCACCGAGGCGCTCGGCTACCGCCGCATGGACCGCGGCGCGACCCGCAGCGCAGCCTGACCGACCCCTGCCTTGGGTCACATGCGCGACCCGGCTGAGGCATGCTCCACTGACTTGGCGTTGCGCGCCTGCCGCTGTCCTTGTCGGCATGGCCGCCGGCCCGTCGCCCTTCGCACCTATCCCTTGCACGCATGGAGAAACGCCCGATGCATCGTCATTCGATCACCGCCACGGCACTGCTGCTGTCGCTTTCCATTTCCACCGCCCTGGCCCAGGACCAGGCTGCCGCTGCGCAGCAGGTGGCCGGCACCGAGCTGATTCCGCGCGACCTGCTGTTCGGCAATCCCGAGCGCTCGAGCGTGCTGATCAGTCCCGATGGCAAGACCCTGAGCTGGCTGGCGCCGGTCGACGGCGTCATGAATGTGTGGGTGGCCCCTGCCGCCGATCCCACCCGGGCCAAGGCGGTCACCGCCGACAAGGCGCGCGGCATCCGCAACTATTTCTGGTCCTACCAGCCCGGCGTGCTGCTGTACCTGCGCGACAGCGGTGGCGACGAGGACTTCCATCTCTTCAGTGTCGACGTGGCTTCCGGCAAGGCCACCGACCTGACGCCGTTCCCGAAAACCACCGCCCAGGTGGTCGGGACAAGCCATGCCCATCCCGAATCGATCCTGGTCGGCATGAACGACCGCGACCAGAAGTGGCATGACCTGTATCGCGTGGACCTGGCCAGCGGCAAGCGCACGCTTGTGGAAAAGAACGAGGACGAGATCGGCGGCTATCTGGTCGATGACGGCTACGCGCTGCGCTTCGCCACCAAGTCCCGGCCCGACGGTGGCCAGGAAGTGCTGCAGGCCGATGGCCAGGGCGGCTGGAAGCCCTACGACACGATCCCGTTCGAGGATTCGCAGACCACCATGCCGGTGGGCCTGACCACCGACGGCAAGACCCTGTACTCGCTGGATTCGCGCGGCCGCAATACGGCGGCGCTGTATGCGGTCGACGTGGCCAGCGGCGGCAAGAAGCTGCTGTTCGAAGACAAGCGCGCCGACGCGGGCAACGCGCTGACCGACCCGAAGACCGGGGTGGTCCAGGCGGTCGCGGTGGACTACCTGCGCGAGGAATGGAACCCGCTCGATGCCGGCATCGGCGCGGACCTGAAGAAGCTGCAGGCCCTCGGCCCGGGCGAAGTCGGCGTCAATGCACGCACCTACGACGACAGGACCTGGATCGTGACCTACTCGGCGGCCGAGACGCCGGTGTCCTATTACCGCTACGACCGCGGCGACGGCGGCAAGCTGACCAAGCTGTTCTCCGCGCGTCCGGCCCTGGAGGGCAAACCGCTGGTGCCGCAATGGCCGCAGGAGATCAGGTCGCGCGATGGCCTGAACCTGGTCAGTTACCTCACCCTGCCCCAGGCCGCCGACGCCAACAACGATGGCAAGGCCGATGCGCCGGTACCGATGGTGCTGATGGTGCATGGCGGGCCCTGGGCACGCGACGGCTATGGCTACAGCGGCTATGCGCAGTGGCTGGCCAATCGCGGCTACGCGACCCTGCAGGTCAACTTCCGTGGTTCCACCGGCTTCGGCAAGGAATTCACCAACGCCGGCAACGGTGAGTGGGCAGCCAAGATGCACGATGATCTGCTGGACGCGGTGCAGTGGGCGGTCAAGTCGGGCGTCACCACCCAGGACCAGGTGGCGATCATGGGCGGCAGCTATGGCGGCTACGCCACCCTGGTCGGCGTGACCTTCACTCCGGATGCGTTCAAATGCGGCGTGGACATCGTCGGTCCGTCCAACCTCAACACCCTGCTGAGCACGGTGCCGGCCTACTGGGCCAGCTTCTACGAGCAGCTGGCCAAGCGCATGGGCGACCCGCGCACCGAGGATGGCAAGAAGTGGCTGGTCGAGCGCTCGCCGCTGAGCCGCGCCGACCGGATCACCAAGCCGTTGCTGATCGGCCAGGGCGCCAACGACCCGCGCGTGAAGCAGGCCGAGGCCGACCAGATCGTCAATGCGATGCAGGCCAAGAACATCCCGGTCACCTACGTGCTGTTCCCCGATGAAGGCCATGGCTTTGCGCGGCCGGCCAACAACAAGGCCTTCAATGCGGTCACCGAAGGTTTCCTGGGCCAGTGCCTGGGCGGCCGGGTCGAGCCGATCGGCGATGACTTCGAAGGTTCCAGCATCAGCGTGCCGACCGGCGCCGGCGGAGTGCCCGGACTGGTGGAGGCGTTGAAGACGCACAAGCAGGAGATCAAGAAGTAGTCGTTCGCCACGCATGATTTCCCATCGTCATCCCCGCGACGCCGGGGATGACGACTGGAGAAATCGCACGAAGGAATATCCATGACCACCGCCCACGCCCAATGCCTTTGCGGCGAAGTCAAACTTGAAGCCACGCTGCCCAGCAAGTGGGTCGCGCACTGCCATTGCAGCCTGTGCCGCCGCGCGCATGGGGCGGCGTTCGTGACCTGGGTGGGCATGGAAGCGGCCCGCTGCGTGATCGATGATCCGGCGCAGCGACTGCGCTGGTACCAATCCACGCCAGGCGCCGAACGCGGCTTCTGCAGCCATTGCGGCACCATGATGCTGTTCCGGTCGCCACGCTGGCCCGGTGAACTGCATATCGCCCTGGCCCACTTCACCACCCCGCTCGACCGCGCGCCGCAGGTGCATGCGCACTGGGATGACCACGTGCCCTGGGCCAGTATCGATCCGGACGACGGCCTTCCCAGGAAGCCATAGCGCCGGGCTTGCCGGACTCGCTCTTTGCGGCGCCGAGCTGGGCCTGCGCGTTGGGGTCCTGGGAATTCAACAGCCGCCGGGCAAGCTCGGCTCTACAGGGGCGGCGGCGTCAGGAGGCTTCCCCGGTGCGCCAGATTTCCCCGGCCGGATCCAGTTCCATGGTCACCATTTCGTCGCCGCGCCAGCCGAAGCCGCAGATGGCCAGTGCGCCGTTGCTGGCGTGATCCAGACCGAAGGCCTGCTCCAGCGGCACTTCGTTGATGGCGCAGGTGATGTAGGCGGCCAGCCCGGCCTCGGTCGCGGCCAGGTACAACGTCTGCGAGAGGTGTCCCGCTTCCAGCGTGATGGCGCGGTGGGCCTTGGCGTGGTTGCGGTACTTCCAGAACGAGCGGTCGTAGCGTGGGGCCAGCAACACCATGGCGTGGGCATTGGCGAACCAGTGCTGCTCGGCTACGGCGGCCATCGCCAGTGCGTGCAGGGGCCGGTCCGGCGCCGGCAGCGGCTCCAGTGCATGGGCGACCGGATGGTAGTGGTACAGGCCGGGCGCCAGGCCGGCCACGTTCTGCACGATCAGGTAGGCCTCGATCGGATGCAGGCCGCCGCCGGAAGGGCTGGTCTTCTTGAGGAAGACGGTGTCGTCGCTGACGCGCACCTGCGACTGGGCGGAAAACACGCGCTCCATAAGTTGCGCGAACAAACCATGCGGCAGCGGCGTGCCGGCGTCGAAATTGCGGCAGGTGGCGCGCCGCGCAAGCAGTTGGTCGAAGTCGTTGCGCGCTGCACGCGGCAAACGGATGCGCTGGTCGTGCCCGCCGATTTCCGGCGCCTCCACCGGGGGTGCGCCCAGGACCTGGCGCAATTCGCCGGCGGTTTCGGTGCCGGTGTCCTGCATGGCCTGCACCGCATCGGCCTCGTGCCAGCGGGTGAAGGCATGCAGGGTCGCGGCCAGCGGATGCCAGTACACGCCACGCAGGCGTTCGTCGCGAGCGCGCGGGGCGGCGTGGCGCTTGCCGGCCCCGATGACGAGGCCTGTTTTCAACAGACGTTTGATCGCCAAGGCCGACGCACCGGCCAGCTCACTGCTGTCGATCCATTCGTCGGGGCTCAATGCGCCGAGCAGTTCGCGTTCGTCGGCATCCACTTCTATTTCTTCGCCTAGATGCGGGGCCAGGGCCAGCCAGCGACGCTCGCGACGCATCCCATTGCCGCCAGCAAGCAGGATGTCCAGGTCGAACTCGACCTGCTCGCGCGGCTCCAGGTACAGCACCTTGCAACGACGCACCCGCATGGTGCTTCCCCACTGATATCGACGCGCAACCCTACGGTTGTTTAGCGACGCGGACAAGGCTAGATTGCGATCCGACAGGCCTGCAACGGGCCCTGGCTAGGGGAACAACATGGCAACGAAGAAGACCGGCGCGTCGGGGAAGGCCGCGCCTCTGGATCCGAAGGTCGCGGGCAAGCTGATGGACAAGCTGAGCACGGACAACGAGTTTCGCCGGCTGTTCAAGAACGATCCCGGCGCCGCGCTCCTGCAGGCGGGGCACAAACTACCTAAAGGCGATGCCGAGGCGGCGGCCCGCTTCGAGCAGTGGTGCGGTTGCGCGCGCGTCCAGAACATCGCGCCCAAGAGCGAAATAATCAAGGCGCGACAGGAAATCCTGGCCAATCTGACCGCCGGCCTGGGACATCAGCCGATTCAGTTGAACGCATCGACCGCCGTACGCCGCACGCGCAAGTGATCGGGCAGCGTGGCAAGCGGCCAACGGCGGTCGAATGCCTGCAACTGCTCGCGCGCTTCCCCGGCCCGGCCCTGCCTTGCCAATAGCTCGGCAACCGACAATTTGCCCAGGGTGGTGTCCACCACGTTGAGGGGCTGCTGGCACCAGCCACAGCCCTGCTCAACATAGGCACGGCCACGGTGGGAGCCCAGCCAGTCGGCCTGCGTGCTGGCCTCGTCGACCTTGCCGGCGGCGAGATACGCGGACAGCAATAGCGCGCGGGCCTGATACGGCGGATTGCCTGCAAGCAGCTCCTTCAGCTGCGCGATCGCAAGGTCCGGTTTCTTGTCGAGCAGCGCCTCGCCCGCACGCAATACCTCGAGCAGTTCCGATACCGGCGCCACCTTGCGAAGTCCAGGCTGTTTGTCGAGGGCCTGCAGGACGCGCCGTGAGCGTGCGCGGTCACCCATGCGTTGCGCCAGCAGGGCGCCGGAGATAGCGACGTAGGCGTCAGCGACCGCATCGCTGTTGCTGCGGGGCGCTTCCACGCTGGCGAGGGCAGACTTGAATAGCTCATCCAGCGTCTGCAATGCCTGCTGCCGGTTTCCGCCGAACCATTCGCTTACCGCCAATGGGTAAAGCGCACTGCGTGCCGCCACGGTGCCCGGCTGCGGATACGTACTCAGCAACTTCGCCTCGCGGATGGCGGCCTGCCAATCGCCCTGGTCCAGGTACAAGCTGACCCTGTCGAAGCGCACCCCGGTATCCCTGGCCACGCGCACCCGTTGCCACGCCTTTTCCGCCTCGGTGAATCTGCCCTGCGCGGCGTAGATCATGACCTTGCGTATCGCGGCGGCCTTTACGCCTTGCGCCAATGCGATGGTTTGCGCACGCTCGGATTCCGCGTAGCGTTCGTTCGCCAGCAGGAAATCACCAAGCAGGCGCTGCGTTTGGGCATAGGCCGGGTTCTTGGTGGAATTGGCACGCTGTACCGCGACCAGCCCGTCCGCGTAGCGGTTGCGTTCGATCATGATGTAACCGACGTTCATGGCCGCGGGAAAGTCGTCGGGATACAGGTTGGCCATCTGTTCCCACTTGCCAAGTTCCTCGGCAGGCGCGTCGATGCGTGCCGTCCACGCGTCCACATACAATTGATCGCGCGCCGTGAGCCTGCTCCGCAATGCCTGGGCGCGATGAAGATGCGAAATGCCGGCTGATTCATTGTTGTTGGCGTTTTCAACCCGCAGCAATGCGATTTCAGCCAAGGCGAACCCGGGATCCAGTGCGACGGCATGCCTGTAGTAGCCGCCTGCCTGGGCGTACTCGCTGCGCGCGAAGGACTTCTGACCCAACGCAAAGGATCGAAGCGCATCCAGATTGGCCGACGTGACCTGCGGCAGGGGCGCGGAATTCTTCTCGACCGAGGCCAGCGCCTCTCCCAGCTTTCCACGCAGCATCGCCGTTACCTTGTCGATGGAGCCCAGCGTTGAGCCGACACCCAGTCCATCGGCCGACTCCGCATACACCGTGGTCTGCGTGTGCGGATCAATGACCTCGGCGCTGAAGCGCACCCGTCCACCCACTTCCGACACCGTTGGCAGGATCACCGCGCGCACCCCATCGCGCAACGCGATCTCCGAGGCCACCGCGCGATCGATCAACGTCCCCGGCTTGCGCTGCATGCGCGCCAGGGTGTCGCGCGACTTCATGTCACTCAGCACGTTGACGTAACGCGACTGTTCCAGGCTGATGCGGAATGCCTGCGACAGCGAATCGTCCAGCACCTTCTCGCCAGTGAGGTTGCGCAGGTCGCCGACCACCACCCAGTCGCGTTCGGCGAAGGCGATGGCCGGCTGCGGCTTGGTCAGGAACCATGCGCCCACGCCCAGCCCGACCACCAGCACCAGTTCGGCCGCCAGGGCCGCCGGACGCCGCCACAACGGCGTGTCGCGCCAGGCCTTGGGGATGTTGGGCGGCGCACGCAGGGGCGCCAGCCCGACCTCGCCGACCTCGTAGATCTCCTGCGGCTGCGGCACGCCCTTGAAACGCCAGCGGCCATAGGATTTCCACAGCAGGTTGCGACCCCGTTCGCCCAGCTCGCGGGCGGCGCGATGGGTGAGCGACTCGGCCACTGCCGACAGCAGGATCTGGCCGGGGCGCGCGAGCGTCATCAGCCGTGCGGCCATCGGCTTGGCCAGGCCCTCGACTTCCAGCGGCTTGGCCCCGACCTGCACCGCGGCGTCACTGTTCTTCCAGGTCAGCACTTCGCCGACATGCAGGCCGGCGCGCGCCTGCAGCTCCAGTCCGCGCGCCTTGCCGATGTCGTGCAGCCCGCGGGTGTAATCCAGGGCAAAGCCCAGTCCGTCGATCGGGCGTTCGAACAGCAGCAGCAGGCCGTCGGAGCGATCGATCAGGCGGCCGCGCCAGGCCTGTTGCAGCTTCAGCACCAGGCGGTCGTGTTCGCGGAACAGTTCCGAGGCCGGCGTGTCCCCCAGCCGCTCGACCAGGCCGGTCGAGTCAACCAGGTCGGTCAGCAGCAGCGTACGCAGCTGCGGGCCATCGGACGAGGTGCGGGCCATGTCGTTCATCCGTGTCCCGCCCTGTCCGTCAGTCCTGCCACTCGACGCGATTGCCGCCCAGGCTCTTGGCGCGGTACAGCGCCTTGTCGGCCTGCGCGTACCAGTCGTTCCAGTCGCGCGCCGGATCCATCAGGCAGGCGCCGACGCTCAGCGTGGAAATCAGCGGCGGCGACGGCTGCATCTGCTGCAGCGCATGCGCGGTGCTGACCACGAAGTCGGCATAGCGCAGCATCTCGTCGCGGTGCTGGGCCCGCAGCAGCAGGCAGAATTCGTCGCCGCCCAGGCGGCAGGCGAAATCCTGCGAACCGGCCAGCGAGCGCAGGATGTTGGACACGCTCTGCAGCACGCGATCGCCGATCAGGTGCCCGTGCACGTCGTTGACGTCCTTGAAGCGGTCGCAATCGATCAGCAGCAGGCCATAGCCGCGGAAGCCGCCGTTGAGCCGGCCCTCTTCCAAGTAGGTCGCCAGGCCGCGCCGGTTGTACAGGCCAGTGAGTTCGTCGGTGCGATTGAGTTCCTCGCTCTGGTTGAGCCGGTGCGAGGTGACCCGCAGGCTGTCCAGCGCGGTCTGCAACTCCTGGTTGCGCCGGCGCAGGCGATGGATCAGACCCTGTTCGTTGGAGACCACGCGCATGATGGCGCGGCGCAGGAAATGCGAGACCAGCCCCGCGTCGCGGTCGACCAGCACCTGGAATTCGGTATTGCGCAATTCCAGCAACACGCCGTCGGCCAACACGGTGGCCGACGCACTGCGCGCGTGGTCGCCGATCAGCAGGCCCAGCTCGCCGAAGAATTCACGCGGGCCCAGCTGTTTGTCGCTGAGGTCGTCGCCGAAATCCAGCGCCACGGCGCCCTGCAGGATGACGAACATGCTGGTGCCCACGTCGCCACGCACGAACAGCTTCTCGCCCGCCGTCACCGGGCGCGCCTGGCCCACCACGGCGAACAGCTCGCACTCGGCCGCCGACAGAATCGCCGTGGCCGGATCGTTGGGCAGTTCGTCTGTCGTGGCAAGCGCCGGCGCATAGCCAGCGACCCGCGATACGGTCTCCGAATTCATTGCAGGCCCCAGGTCGCGAAGCGGCAGGATAGCACCACCCCCACACCACAAAGACGCAGGCCGCAGTCCGGTTGCCCGGGCTGCGGCCTGCTGTGCACGCGTCCTGTCCCGGTCGGGGTCAGGCGGCCTTGTCACCGTGGAACTGCTCTTCCTCGGTCGAGCCCTTCAGCGCCGTGGTCGAGGACTGGCCCTGCTGGATCGCCTGGGTCACCGCGTCGAAATAACCGGTGCCCACTTCGCGCTGGTGCTTGACCGCGGTGAAGCCGCGATCGGCGGCCGCGAACTCGGCTTCCTGCAGTTCGACGAACGCACTCATCTGCCGGCGCGCATAGCCATGGGCCAGGTTGAACATGGAGTAGTTCAGCGCATGGAAACCGGCCAGGGTGATGAACTGGAACTTGTACCCGTACTTGGCGATCTCGGTCTGGAACCTGGCGATGGTGGCGTCGTCCAGGTTCTTCTTCCAGTTGAAGGAAGGCGAGCAGTTGTAGGCCAGCAGCTTGCCGGGGAACTTGGCGTGGATGGCTTCGGCGAACTTGCGCGCGAACTCCAGGTCCGGCTTGCCGGTCTCGCACCACACCAGGTCGGCGTAGGGCGCGTAGGCCAGGCCGCGGCTGATGGCCTGGTCCAGGCCATTGTTGGTCTTGTAGAAACCCTCGACGGTGCGCTCGCCGGTGATGAACGACTTGTCGTTGTCGTCGATGTCGCTGGTCAGCAGGTCGGCGGCTTCGGCGTCGGTGCGCGCGACCAGCAGGGTCGGCACGCCCATCACGTCGGCGGCCAGGCGCGCGGCGTTCAACTTCTCGATGGCTTCACGCGTCGGCACCAGCACTTTGCCGCCCATGTGGCCGCACTTCTTGACCGCGGCCAGCTGGTCTTCGAAATGCACGCCGGCCGCGCCGGCCTCGATCATCGCCTTCATCAGTTCGAACGCGTTCAACACGCCACCGAAACCGGCTTCGGCGTCGGCCACGATCGGCTGCAGGTAGTCGACGCTGTCATCGCCCTCGGCATGGTTGAGCTGGTCGGCGCGCAGCAGGGTGTTGTTGATGCGCTTGACCACCGCCGGCACCGAGTCGGCCGGGTACAGCGACTGGTCCGGATACATCTGCCCGGCCAGGTTGGCGTCGGCGGCGACCTGCCAGCCGGACAGGTAGATGGCTTTCAGGCCGGCTTTGACCTGCTGCATGGCCTGGTTGCCGGTCAGCGCGCCCAGCGCGTTGACGAAATCTTCGGTCTGCAGGTAGCCCCACAGCTTCTCGGCGCCCAGGCGGGCGATGGAATGCTCCACGTGCACGGTGCCGCGCAGGCGGACCACGTCGGCGGCGGTGTAGTTGCGGGTGATGCCGGCCCAGCGCGGATTGTTGTCCCACTCGTTCTGGATCTGTTCGGCGGTCTGCAGTGTGCTCATGGTCGTTCTCTTCTATGGTCAAAGGGTGGGGTGTCGCAAGAGCGGTCAATCGAGGTATTCGTAAGCCGGCAGGGTCAGGAACTCGGCCAGCTCGTCGTCGTGGCTGAGCTTGTCGAGCAGGGCGATGGCCTGCGGGATGCGGCCGCCGCCGGGAATCGCGCGGGTGTCGCCCAGTCGCCCCGGCAGGTTCAACAGCGCGCGTTCCAGCAGGGCGAAGTCGATCAGGGTGCCGTCGGCCAGATGCAGGTTGTCCGAATGCAGCCACTGCCAGAGCTGGGTGCGCGAGATCTCGGCGGTGGCCGCATCCTCCATCAGCCAGTGGATGGGCACGCAGCCATTGCCGTCCAGCCACGCGGCCAGGTAACGCACGCACACTTCCACGCTGCCTTCGAAACCGGCGCCGGTGATGGTGCCCAGCGAAGGCCGGGTCAGGTCCTCGCGGGTGGCGGTGACATCCTCGCGCAACAACGCGTGCTGGTTCGCCGCAGGCATGTACTGGTCGAACAGTGCGCGCGCCACCGGAATCAGGGCCGGGTGCGCGACCCAGGTGCCGTCATGGCCGGCACTGACTTCGCGCAGCTTGTCCGCACGCACGCGCGCCATGGCCTGCTCGTTGGCGGCCTCGTCGCCGCTGATCGGGATCTGCGCGGCCATGCCGCCCATCGCGTGGGCGCCGCGCTGGTGGCAGGTCTGGATCAGCAGTTCCGAATAGGCCTTCAGGAACGGCTGGGTCATGGTCAGCTGGCCGCGCTCGGGCAGGACCTTGTCGCGGTGGCGGCGGAAGGTCTTGATGTAGGAAAAGATGTAGTCCCAGCGTCCGCAATTCAGGCCGACGATGCGGCTGCGCAGCGCGTGCAGGATCTCGTGCATCTCGAACGCCGCCGGCAGCGTCTCGATCAGCACGGTGACCTTCATCTGTCCCTGGGGAAGGCCGAGCGTGGCTTCGATGTGCGACAGCGCCGTCTCCCACAGCGCCGCCTCTTCCATCGACTGCAGCTTGGGCAGGTAGAAGTACGGGCCGCGGTCCTTGGCGGCCAGCGCCTTGGCGTTGTGGAAGGCGAACAGGGCCAGGTCGAACAGGCCGCCGGCGATCGGCGTGCCATCGATCAACAGGTGCTTCTCGTCCAGGTGCCAGCCACGCGGCCGCACGATCAGCACCGCCTGCTCCTCGAAAGGCTTCAGTGCGTACTGCTTGCCGGGCGCGCCGGTCGCGGAGACCGGGGCGGTGAATTGCAGGGTGCCGGCGACCGCGCCGATCAGGGACTGCTGGCCGTCGATCAGGTTGGCCCAGGTCGGCGAGGTGGAATCCTCGAAGTCGGCCATGAACACCTTGGCGCCGGAGTTCAATGCATTGATGACCATCTTGGCGTCGACCGGGCCGGTGATCTCCACCCGGCGGTCCAGCAGCGCGGCCGGCAGAGGCGCGACCTTCCAGTCGCCCTCGCGGATGCCGCGGGTGTCTTCGCGGAAGTCCGGGAGGCCGCCGCCATCGAAGAAGGCCTGGCGCTGCTTGCGGGCGGCCAGGCGAGCCTGGCGCTGGGGCTCGACCAGGCGGTGCAGCGAGGCCAGCAGCTCAAGCGCGGCGGGAGTGAGCACGGCGTCCTGCCCGGGGATATGGGCGGTGACCTCGATCCCGGACTGGGGGTTCTCGGACTGGGCGAAGACTGCGGACATGGGGCGCTCCTTACTGGGTCTAGCTGGGCCCGTAACGTGCTCCTGCCCCAACTATTTGACAACACAGTTTTATCAATGCATTTAATAAGCTCAGCTTATATGAGACGTTCACGTGACTGACAAGCCAATCGCAACCCCGCGATTTTCCTACAAATCCGACCGCCTCAAGCCGCTCAGGGCGTTCTGCCAGACGGTACGCCTGGGGTCGGTTTCGCGGGCCTCCGAGGCCCTGTATGTCAGCCAGCCGGCCATTACCCTGCAGTTGCAGGCGCTGGAACGGGAGCTGGGCGTTGGCCTGTTCGAACGCAGCGGGCGGCGGCTGACCCCGACCCGCGAGGGTCAGCTGCTGTACGAACTGGCCCAGCCGCTGGTGGAAAGCCTGGACGGGCTGGGCAGCAGCTTCCGCGAAAAGGTCCGCGGCCTGGACGCCGGCGAGCTCAACATCGCCGCCAACAGCTCCACCATCCTGTACCTGCTGCCGAAGATCGTCGAGCACTTCCGCAGCCAGCACCCGGACGTGCGCCTGACCCTGCACAACGCGGTCAGCGCCGACGGCACCGAGTTGCTGCGTACCGATGCGGTGGACCTGGCGGTGGGCTCGATGCTGGACGTGCCGGCCGACCTCAGCTACGAGCCGGTGTATCGCTTCGAACCACTGCTGATCGCCCCACCCGGGCATCCGCTGATCACCCAGCGCACCCTCAAGCTCGAGGACCTGTCCGCCTACGGCCTGATCCTGCCGCCCAAGCGGCTGGTGACCTACCGGCTGGTCGACCTGGTGTTCCAGCAGCACCGCGTGCCCTATACGGTGGCCCTGGAAGTCGGCGGCTGGGAAGTGATCAAGCAGTACGTGGCCATGGGCATGGGCATTTCCATCATCACCTCGATCTGCCTGACCGACGCCGACCGCGACCGCCTCGCCTCGCGCTCGCTGAGCCAGTGGTTCCCGACCCGCAGCTACGGGGTGGTGGTGCGCAAAGGTAAATACCTGTCACCGCAGGCGCGCGCCTTCATCGAGCTGATCCAGCCGGACCTCTTCATCCGCGCCCATGACCAGACCGGGCATTCGGAACGCTAGCAGGCCGGCGCGCGCCACTCGCGTGATCGGCAGGCCGCCTGGCGGTCAGGTGCTGCCGGAAACCACGACATGGCGGGCCAGGGTCTTGAATCGCACGCCGTCCTCCTGCACGACGGTGACCGTCACGTGGCCGGTCTTGCTGGTCTTGATGTCGGTCACCCGGCCGGCCTTGCCCGCATGGGTGCCGCCCACCACGGTGCAAGGCATGCCGTCTGCAAGTTGCGCCACCGGCTTGGGTGTCATTGTCTTCTCCCTTGCCATGCCACGGGGCTACTAGCGAAGTACATGCGGATTGGTCTCGAACTTTTCCAGCCGCTCGCTGCGGAACGTGAAGCGAAGCTGCAGCGCGACGGGGTGGCCGGATGTGCCACCGCTTGAGCCGGGATCATCGGCCAGGCACTCGGCCACCGGCGGCGCGATCGATGAGTGGAAGCACTCCAGCGCCATGCCGTGCGTGGCCAGGATGGCATCCACCGCCACCTTCGCCGAGCCCGGGGGCAGGTCACGGGCCACGCTTTCATTCCAGAACCTTGCCCGCTCCTCCAGGTTGCTGCGCTTGAACATGCCGTCGAACAGGCCGGTGAAACCCAGCATCCATACTCCGAACAGCACCAGCACCAGGTAAGCAATCGCCTTTCCCATTCACTGCTCCTGCGCTAGGCAGGCTGCCGGCTTTCAGACTCCAGCAGGCGGCCTCGGCCTGGACAACTTTCTGGCAGCGGCCGGCACGCCTGCGTCCCGCAGATCGCCGTACCGGTGCTTGCGCTGTTCCGTATATTGCCACCACGGCCGGGGCGGATTTCCCTCCAGGAAGTCGGTGACCGACATGAAGACGTCCAGCACGCAGGGATCATGCCGCGAGCCGGAGAGACGGCACAGCCTGTCGTAGAGTGCCCGCGGATCGGCGCCCGCCAGTTCGCGCGGATGGGTGAAGCCAAGCCGCACGAAGTCGCCGGCCGATGCCGGACCGATATTGGGAAGGTCGGTAAAGCGTTCAAGTTTTTCCCGCACCACCTTGTCTGGATTCACGGCCGCCAGCGCCTTGAGAGGGCCGACCCCGGGCGGGGTTCGGCCTGGAAGCACGGACGGGTCCGGCCAGGAATGCAGGCGGCCGGGCGGACCAGCCACGCCGACACAAAGAAGCGGGACAGTTGCAGGAGTTCTTGCATGGCGCTCATCCAGCCTCGCGCCGGCCGGCTTCCTGCATCTCCGGGGTGTCCTTGCAGACAGCGCAGTGACGGCCTTGCCGCGCCTGCAGGAAACGCGACACGGTGAACACCGTGGCCGAGATCGCACCCCAGATCGCGCCCTGCAACGCGGCATCTGGCAGTGCGTGGCCTCTCAGCAGCTGCGCCGCACAAATGACCAGGAACGCGCCGCCCACGACGGTGAAGAAACGCCTGATCCAGAAACCGTTGCCCATGGAGCTTCCCTTGTGAGTGCTGACGCCTGGTCCACGCCGACCCGCAACGGAGCGGGGGGCCGGGTTGGAATATAGCCGAAGGCCTGCAACCAGGCACCGCCCCGACGCGGCTTTGGCATGCATGAATCATCCGGTGTTGCCACGAGGCGTCAGCGCGTGGACCGCAGTGCCTCCACCTCGGTCGGTGAAAGCACCAGCGAGTGTCGATAGCCTGGATTGACCGCGATTCCGAATGGCGGCCGGGTGATGCTGATTGCCCAGGAGAAGCTGGTGACAAGCGAATGCTGAAAGGCGGGCTGCTCCTTGAGCCACGGGGTGACCTTGCTGGGATTGGTGAAGACCGCCAGTACCGGGAAGCCCTGCTGCGCATTGAGCGTGAGCGGCTTGAAATCAGCCGGTAGCGCGCCATTCTCCAGGCCTTTGTCCAATGGTACGGCGAGCCTGGACGCCATCAGCGCTTCAATGAGTCGCGGGCGCAGGCCAGGTTCCAATGCGGCACGAATGATCAGCTCTTCCAGTAGTGCCGTGTCCATCCTGTCTCCTAAAACATGACCGTGAATCGAGCCGCGGCGCGTATTGGAGCGATAACAAAGGTCGCAGGTCTGTTGTGGGGGCTTCGATCATTGTCCATTCGCAATGACCTGGCTTTGCGCCGTGTGATCCACTGGCTGGATCAAGCCACGCCGCGAAACGCCGCCGGCTTGATGACTTGTCAGGTGTGCAGCGCGGGCACGCGAGCCAGCACTGCCAGCACGCATGCGATAGTCGCCAGCACCACCGCCTTCCACGAGACCTGTGCAGACGCAGGCGATGAAACGCGCGGCCATGCAACAGCGCAGACGACAATCAACAGGACGGCGGCGCCCAGGTTCAGGCCAACTGCCACCAATCCGGCACGATCAACCAGAAGTTCGCGCAGCAGGAAGAAGGCGAAGGCGCCGCTGAAGCCAGTCAGTCCAATCGCAAAGATATTGCGTGGCTTCAGCTCTTTTAAATCACTTTCCATTCAATTCTCCAATGAAACGTCTCACGCGATTTCAGGGGTGTGGCCCTTGTAGCGTGTTGACTCACCGGGCAACCGGGCGCTCATAGAACAGCGAAAGAACAAGATACACCGGGTAAGCAAGCACCATGATGATGAGGCTTGCTTCATGGCGGGACGAAACTTCGGCCCAGTCCTCCATCCTGCCCGATGGACCAAGCAGGCCCAGGAGGATAAGACCAATGCCACCCAGCAGGAAGAGGGCAATCAAGGCAAACCCCCACCATGGCCAAGTTGTAATTGCTCCGCCATCAAGTAGCAAGCCGGCAAGGCCACAGACAGCAAACGCCAACCCCAGCGTAACCAGGTAGCTGCGGCAATAGGTGGCAGTCGTATCTCGTGCCTTCAGTCTGGGTGACATTCGCATTGCCGCCTGGCGCCTGGATTAAGTCGACCCGCATCCAGGTAGCGACTGGGTGCGAATAGAGCCGAATGCGTGCACTCGGGCGCCGCCCTGCTGCGGTCTCGGCTTGAATCAATTGTCAGGGCCCAACCCCCAGCGCCTTGGGCATGAAAAACTCGACCTTGCCGCATCCCTCGCAAATAAAGGTCTCAAAGGACTCGCGGTTTACCAGAAGCTCGCCCAACTCGCCCAACAGAAATGGCCACGCCCTGGTCCCCTCATGGAATTTAAGCTGGCCCATGGGCCTCATGGCAGCGTTGCAACGCAAGCAGGACGCCGGCGGATAAGGGCTGACGATGGGATCACTCGTCATGGCAGAGCCGCTTCGCGCCTTGGGGTCATAGCCACACTGCGTGCAAACGATCCAATCACCTGGAACCTGCTCACCACATGTTGGACAAATCCATTTACTCATTGATAAGCCTTGGCGCCTGAATTGAGCCGACCCGCGAAGCGGGCTCGGCTTGAACGAATTGTTAGGTCTCTCTGTTGGACAAATGCCAGTAATTGCACTTGCGGCACTCATATGGGTAAAGCTTTTTCCCGTACCTATGGAGCAATCCGCTGGCTTCGCTCTTGGCCTCACCAAGGGTGCGGTAACGAATAAGATCTTTACCGCTGCTCTTGCTTTTACATGGCTCGTTGGTTGGTGTCATGACAGCTTGGCAGAGACCTAACGTCTGAATTAAGCCGACCCGCGAAGCGGGTTCGGCTTGAATGAATTGTTAGGCCCCATTGCCGATCACCTGCAAGAGCTCGGCTTTGACGCCCGGATCTACGTTGAGCCATTTGGTAGTAGCCGCAAGCCGAAGCTCGCAGCCCTGCTCCAGCGCAGCCGCTAGGATCTGCTGGAGCCAGCGCGAGTATGACCACTCCCGAGGCCTGGGTGAGCACAAGGAGCGCCGCACCGGATCCCAGTGAACCTCCATGGCCTCGCGATAGATGTACGGAAAGGCATGAGTAGCCGGCACGACATGGAGATTTCCCCTTGTATCGATCTCTAGCTCAGCGATCATGTCGCGTTTCATGGGGCCTAACGCCTGAATTAAGCCGACCCGCGAAGCGGGTTCGGCTTGAATGAGTAAAAAGGAAGCTCCCCATCCCTGCGGATAACCGCTCGGTCTTGAAGGACCATGATGGTTCTCACCATCGGCAAATCTGGAGGAGGAGCTTCCCATGCGCACTATAACCATCGGCGTGGACTTGGCAAAACAGGTGTTTTCCGTGTGTTCCGTGGATGCCGCAGGACGCATCGCAGACCGGCGGGATCTGCGCCGCGAAGCGTTCATGCGGTGGCTGCCCAGCGTCGCTGCGGGGACGACCGTGGCGATGGAGGCGTGCAGCGGCGCCCACCACTGGGCGCGCCGCTGCCAGGACTACGGCTTGGAGCCGCGGCTGATGGCCGCCCAGTTCGTCGCGCCGTTCCGCAAGAGCCGTACGGCCAAGAACGACCGCAACGACGCCGAGGCGATCGCCACCGCCGCCCGTCAGGGCAACATGCGCTTCATTGCGGTCAAGACGGTGGATCAGCAGGTTCGATTGTCGTGGCATCGCGTGCGCGAGGGTTACAAGGTCGAGGCCTTGGCCACCGGCAATCGGCTGCGTGGCTTGCTGGCGGAGTTCGGCGTGGTGGTGGCGCAGAGCGATTCGGCGTTGCGTCGAACGTTGGCTGATCTCGATGCGCTGTCGCTGCCGTCGGCGTTGGTTGAATTACTGCGCGACGTAGATGCGCAGTGGCAGCAGCTGCGCGCCCGGATAGCGGCGGCCGACCGCCGGATCCAGGCGCACGCCCAGGCCGATGAAGCCTGCAAGCGACTGCGCGAGATCATTGGAGTCGGCCCGATCACCGCCGACGCCGTGGTCGCGACCCTCGGCTCGGCACACTCGTTCGCCAACGGCCGGCAGTTCGCGGCCTGGCTGGGCCTGGTGCCGATGCAGCATTCCAGCGGCGGGCGAACACGCTTGGGGCATATCAGCTGCCGTGGTGACGGCTACCTGCGCACGCTGTTGATCCAGGGCGCGCGCAGCAGCCTGCAACGGGCCAAGGCGGTGACGTGGGACAAGGGCACGCCGGAGCAACGCTGGATCCAGGATCTTGAGCGACGGCTGCCGTTTGGAAAAGTGCTGGTGGCCATCGCCAACAAACATGCACGCCAGCTGTGGGCGATGCTGGCGCGTGGCGAGCACTACGACGCCGAGGCATGGCTGAAGCATCCCATGGTGCAGCGGACGGCGAGCCGGCAAAGCGTATCGGAATGATCGAAACACCTTCACCGTCAGCGCGAGCAAGGTAACAACGGTTCAGACCGACCCGGAGAGAGCCTGACTAACTGTTCGGCGCCATCAGGTGCCGCGGCTGATCCCCGCGGCACCGGCAAAGCCGATGAATGAACGAGGCCTCCGGGTGCGGTTTTTACCCTGGTCCGGACCAGCGGCATTGCGTCCAACAAGACCGATTACGGAAATGCAGTCTGGCAACCGTTGAACCTGTTCAAGCCGACACGCACTACGCAACACCAAGACGAAAAATGGAGAACCAGCTGTCGCCCGAAAGCTAAAGGCAAGAGCGTTTCGTGCGCGGGGTTGACGGGGGCTTCCTTACGGAATTGTTAGGCCTCACTCCCGGCCGCTCAAATGGCCCTCGCCGTCCCGACAGTGACCCTGTCGTTCTCATGCCAGCGATAGGGTTTGGAAGGCGCTTCGAACGCGTGACTCCACTCCTCAGCACTGGGGTCCAGAACAGCGCCGTGAGTTGCACATTTGTTGCAGTAGAGCTCAAGACAAACCTGAGCGAGTGCCGTTGAATATACCGTCCACTCATGCTCGCAGGTGGCAGGATCCGCAAGCACGTAGCGCTTCAGCAAACCATGTAGGAATTTGTCCCATTTCTGACCAAGCGACATGTGAGGCCTAACGCCTGAATTAAGCCGACCCGCGAAGCGGGTTCGGCTTGAATGAATTGTTAGGGCCCTAACCCGGAAAGCTGGGCCCGGTTTGGCGAGCCTGCCACGAATCCATGTAGCTCAGCAACGAACTCGTCAATGGCTGCCGGATCGCAGCGTAGAAACACGGATGCATGCTCGTGACGGTCCGAGCGGTCCACAGGATACGTTGACTCAAATGTGGCCCAAACACCCACATGGCCGAGATTGTCCAGGCAAGTGAACTCCAGTGTGCAAGTGCCAGTACCGTCACTACCAAACTTGTAGTTGAGGCTAGACGATGACGACACCGGAAATCCCGCAAGGGCAGCGGAAAACTTCAGGTGCTCATCGTCGTTGCCCCAAGCGGAGGTGTCGGCGCGGAATAGGTCGTTCTTGATAGCGAGCCGATAGCGGGTAAGTCCGTCGCCGTCATGCTCTAAAGAACTCTCAAGACTTAGCACAGCTTGCATAGGGCCCTAACGCCTGAATTAAGCCGACCCGCGAAGCGGGTTCGGCTTGAATGAATTGTTATGCGTCGTAACGCAAACCCATGAGTGCTGGTCTACAAGCTGCCAATTCCCTGTCCGACGAGCGAACTCCCAAGTCTCCGCGACGCACCAGTCCTCGCGACGACAGTACAACAGGTTCTCGCCAGAAGAGTACCAGCGCCCCTCGACCAATGCCGGTGGATTGGCAAGCGCGGACTTGGCAAGAGACTTGAGAGCAGGGGCATCTGTCGGAGGATTGGCGAGCGACACCCAACCGGCCGGCTCCGTGGCCAAGCAGTTGTCCGAAACAACAGCGGTCTGTGGCTGTGATGCGCAGCCAGATAGGGTGAGGCAGATTGAAGCTGCGATTAGACGCATAACGCCTGAGTTAAGGCGAGCCGCGAAGCGGCTTCGCCTTGAACGAATTGTTAGGCTTATTGGCCACTGCCATTGAAGCCATGGCTTGAACGGCTGCAGTGGCCTCGCTTGAGGTCGTGAGAGTGAAGAGTAACTCTGTCTCTTCCTCGGAGCGATGCCAAGCGTACGACGAAGTTTTGAGCGCGTCAGTGTTAGGTCCTCCGGTCGCTCTAGGGCTGGCAATCAGGGGCTCCGGGGCGGACGCGACTAGGGCAGCGAAGTTGGATTGGATTTCTGCGACTGGGGCATGCTGGGCGAATACAGTACAAACGCCATCATCCCGCCAGCTAACTACGTACATTCCGTCAGGAAGGCGAATGGACCAGGCAGTGCCAGGGGAGCCCCCAAGGAAGAATTGAGACTGCTCTCCTTGAAGTACGGGCGCGCTCTGGGAGGTCATATTGGCTCTCAATTTTTCCGGAGCGTAGAAGTGCTGCATGCAGGTAGTAGCAAAGAGTGCGGTAAACGTCTCTTGCTGGGGTGGCTCGGCGGCGAAGGCACCCGATGAAAGTGCAAAAGCTGCAGTTGCCAATACTGAGATGCGCATTACTTTCCCCATAAGCCTAACGCCTGAATTAAGCCGACCCGCGAAGCGGGTTCGGCTTGAATGAATTGTTAGCTGCCAGCGAGCTTACCAACGACCGCATGCCAACTTGCCGATATAGATCTTGCCCTGAACAGTTAGCCGGGTATACCCATCTTGACCTTTAAGAACGAAGCTTGGCGGGAGGGAGGGGTCACCCGGATTTTTATAGGTGAGGTGGATGCGCTTGGCAAATTGATCGAGGTCAATCACCGTGTAGGACTGCGCCGGGAGGCTCCGAGGCCCACCCTTGCCCTGAATGAGTATGCCGCCGAGCTTCTCATAGCCAAGGAACTCAAGGTCCGCCACGGGCGAGCCAGGCGGTGCGTAAAACATACACATGGTGCTAGTAGCGGAGACAGGAAAAACGGCGAGCACTAGCACTGCTGTAACGATGAGTCGCACGAAGGCCTCCATGGCAGCTAACGCCTGAATTAAGCCGACCCGCGAAGCGGGTTCGGCTTGAATGAATTGTTAGGGCGCACCCTAGTCACCGACAAACCATATGTACGTATGTGACCGAACTGCGCCATCTAGAAGCGTCAAGATAGTTTGAAGATGCGCAAGCGCGCGAGTGTGCGCAACAGTAGAGAGCAACCCTCGCATCTCCATTGCCAGGACCGGAAGCTGCAATTGATTGAAGCAAGCATCTCCCGCAGGGTCGATGAAACGCAAGCACGTGCTGCCCGATTGGCGATAGAGCAAAGAGCTCAGGCCGGCCAATACGTCGTTGTCCTGCACAGCGCCTAGGACTTCGCCGAGCTCATCCTTCCAGTAAACGTCAATGCCCATGTGCGCCCTAACGCCTGAATTAAGCCGACCCGCGAAGCGGGTTCGGCTTGAATGAATTGTTAGGCCGCATCCCATGCAGCCCGTATGCGATTGAACTCCAGGTCTGCGATACCGTCAACGTCGTCGCATGCAAAGTATGCGATAGACAAGGCGGCGTACTGTCCGGGAAAGCGCTCGACTTGGCGCAGCGCAAACAAGCTCTCTAAGACTGACACGAGTTGCTCCGAGACAAGTTTACGGGCCAACGAGAGGATAGGTTGCGCGAGCGGATGCGGTATCCGCAGCTCAATAAGCGATAGCAATTCCGTACTCAAAGACAATGAAACCGCTTCGCCAGCAGGCGGGCGTGAAAGCTCGTCAACGACGGCGAAAGCAGCATTGGCCGAAATAGAGCATGCCTCTTCCGTGATTTCGAGCGCCCGCAGACGATCCTGATACGGAAATCTGCACTCAATACTCTCGATGAACGTCGACTCTCTCATGCGGCCTAACGCCTGAATTAAGCCGGCCCGCCCGTTCAACTGTCCGCTCGTGGCCATAACGAGGCGGGCTCGGGTTGAATGAATTGTTAGGCCACACTGCGGCTAGTCGAGCGAGCTCTGAAGCTACGAACTGCAGCGGCTATAACCAGCACTACTGCGAAAAGAGCGAATGCGCTAGCCAAGTAAAATTGCAAACTCGGGTTGCAGTTGATATCAGCCGGTGGATTGCCACCGACACATTGAACAAAAGTAGCAGTGACCAAACGAGTCCACCACCAAGCGAACCCACCGGATACCGCAGCCGAAGCAAGTGCCAGGGTGAGAATGGATTTTGAAGAGCTAAGCATCTGAAACCTCCTTGTGGGGCCTAACTTTAAGTAGATCCCAAAATCGGGATGTAGCAGGGATAGTCAGGGTTGGTGGCGGGGGCGTCAATCAGACAAAACCTACCCGCCATCAATGGCTTGCCTGATTTCCTGGCTTCGGGCGCAGGGTCATCCTTCGGGCAATTGTTTCAAAGGTGCATGGGTATGACTTATCACCCCAGGGATGAGGTGCTATCGGGTGTCGAAGGCAAGGACGCGCGTGGGCCGGGGTTGCTGGAGGCGGTGCGGGCGCGGTGTCGGGTGAAGCATTACAGCCTGCGTACGGAACGGGCCTACGTGCAATGGGCATGGCGTTTCATCCTGGCCAACGGGCGCAGGCATCCGCGGCAGATGGGGGCGATGGAGGTCGAGGCTTTCCTGTCGCGGCTGGCCACGCGCGATGATGTGGCGGCCAGCACCCAGAACCAGGCGTTGTCGGCCTTGTTGTTCCTCTATCGCGAAGTGCTGGGCATCGAACTGCCGTGGATGGAGACCGTGGTGCGGGCCAAGCGCCCGCAGAAGATGCCAACCGTATTGTCACGCGAGGAGACCCTGCGCCTGCTGGCGATGATGGACGGCCAGGTCGGGCTCATGGCGTCGCTGCTGTACGGCACCGGCATGCGCCTGATGGAATGCGTACGCCTGCGCGTGCAGGACGTGGGCTTCGATCGCAACGAGATCACCGTGCGTAATGGCAAGGGTGGCAAGGACCGTCGCGTGCCGTTGCCACGGCGCCTGCGCGAACGACTGCTCGAACAGGTGGAGCGGGTGCGCCTGGTGCATGCGCGCGACCTCGCCAGCGGAGGCGGCGAGGTCCATCTGCCGCATGCGCTGGGTCGCAAGTATCCCAATGCCGGGCGCGAGTTCTCATGGCAGTACGTGTTCCCGGCCCTGCGCGAATCGAAGGATCCGCGAACAGGCAAGGTCCGTCGCCACCACGTCGATGAAGGCATCCTGCAGCGCGCGGTGAAACGCGCACGCGAACAGGCCGGCATCGACAAGCCGGTCAGCTGCCACACGCTGCGTCATTCCTTCGCCACCCACCTGCTGGAGTCGGGCCAGGACATCCGCACGGTGCAGGAACTGATGGGCCACAAGGACGTGTCCACCACGCAGATCTACACGCATGTGCTTGGGCGCGGCGCCAACGGAGTGCTGAGCCCGCTCGACCACTGATGCATGGCGCGCGCTGCGCCGTGGTCGGTGCTGGTTTCACAAACCGCTGCCTTTGCAAATGCAATCATGAACGCCTTATCTGGCTTCATGGCGACGAATCACACATGCCCACTGCCTGGCGGATCTTTGGTCGTTGGCTGCGCCTGCGCCGGCGCATCTGGCGCTGGCAGCGCGCGGCGACACAGGGGCCGTTGCTGGCCGAGGAACCGCTGCGCGCGCAGCTGTTCAGTGCCGAACAGATGGAATGGCATGGCAAGGCTCTGGCAGGCGAGCACCGCGTGCACTCGCTGGTGCAGCCGGACCTGCTGCTCGCCCGCCTCAAGGACAACGAGGGCCTGCTCGACGATGCCAGCACCCTGCTCACCGGCATGGTCCAGGACGAAGTCCGCATCACCCCGGCCGGCGAATGGCTGCTGGACAACTACTACCTGATCGAGGAACAGGTGCGCACCGCGCGGCGCCACCTGCCCAAGGGCTACAGCCGTGAACTGCCGTCGCTGAACCGGGGTCCTTCGGCGGGCCTGCCACGCGTGTACGACCTGGCCATGGAAGCCATCGCCCATGGCGATGGTCGCATCGATGCCGAAACACTCAGCCGTTTCGTGGCCGCCTACCAGTCGGTCACGCCGCTGAAGATGGGCGAGCTGTGGGCGATCCCCATCATGTTGCGGCTGGCGCTGATCGAGAACCTGCGGCGCATGGCGGTGCGGGTGATGCGCGATGGCGTGGACCATCGCCTGGCCGGTGAATGGGCCAGCCTGTTGAACCAGACCGCCGACAACAGCCCCAAGAACGTGGTGCTGGTGGTGGCGGACATGGCGCGCTCGGAGCCGCCGGTCACCGGCGCGTTCGTGGCCGAGCTGACCCGCGGCCTGCACGGCCGCAGCGCGGCGCTGGCCATGCCGATCGGCTGGATCGAGCAGTGGATCGCCGACAGCGGGCACAGCATCGAGGAACTGGTGCACGCCGAAAGCCAGCAGCAGGCGGCCGACCAGGTCTCCATCAGCAACAGCATCGGCAGCCTGCGCTTCCTGGCCAACATGGACTGGCGCGAATTCGTCGAGACCATGAGCCTGGTCGACGGCGTGCTGCAGCAGGATCCGGCGGGCACCTACGCCAGCATGGATTTCAGCACCCGCGACGCCTACCGCCACGTGGTGGAAAAAGCCGCGCGGCAGAGCGGCGCCAGCGAGATGGAAGTGGTGACTGCCGTGCTGGGGCTGGCCCAGGCCAATGCACAGTCCCGCGACACCGCGTCCCATGTCGGTTATTACCTGGTGGACGAGGGCATTCCGCAGATGAAGGCAGCGGTGGCCGAGCTGGCCAGCGCGCGCAAACCGGTACGGCTGCGCCCGCGCCGGGTGCCGTTGCCGCTGTACCTGTTGCCGATCGGGATGATCGCCCTGGGCTTCACCTGGGCGCTGGTGGCTGAAGCCAGCGCCGACCGTTTCGACTGGGCGTGGCTGTGCGCCATCGGCCTGCTGGGACTGATTGCCTTCAGTGAACTGGGCATCGCCCTGGTCAACTGGGCGGCGACCGTGCTGGTCGCGCCCCAGCCTTTGCCGCGCATGGACTATTCCGAAGGCATTCCGTCCAGCGCCCGCACGCTGGTGGTGGTGCCCAGCATGATCGGCAGCAACGCCGGCATCGATGCGCTGGTCGAAGGCCTGGAAGTGCGCTTCCTGGCCAATCGCGACGCCCACCTGCATTTTGCCCTGCTGACCGATTTCCTCGACGCCAGCCAGCAGGAACTGCCGGGCGACCAGGCACTGGTCGACCACGCAGTGCGGCAGATCGAGCGCCTCAACGCCCGCTACGCGCCCGAACACGTCCAGCAGGGCGGCGGCGACCTGTTCTTCCTGTTCCATCGTCCGCGCCAGTGGAATGCGCGCGAGAACACCTGGATGGGCTACGAGCGCAAGCGCGGCAAGCTGGCCGCCTTGAACCGGCTGTTGCGCGGCGGCGACGGCGAAGCCTTCCTGGCCGTGTCCGGTAACACCGACGTGCTGGCCAACGTGCGCTACGTCATCACCCTGGACACCGATACGCGATTGCCGCGCGATGCGGCGCGCGAGTTCGTCGGCACCCTGGCCCATCCACTCAACCGGGCGCGCTTCGACAGCCAGAAACGCCGGGTCACGCGCGGTTACGGCATCCTGCAGCCCAGCGTGGGCACCAGCATGAGCGGGCGCATCGGTTCGCGCTACGCACGCATGTACGGCAGCGAGCCGGGCATCGATCCGTACACGCGCACGGTGTCGGACGTGTACCAGGACCTGTTCGGCGAAGGCTCCTTCGTCGGCAAGGGCATCTACGACGTTGACGCGTTCGAGCATGCGCTCGAGAACCGTTTCCCCGAGAACCAGATCCTCAGCCACGACCTGCTGGAAGGTTGCTATGCGCGTGCCGGCCTGGTCAGCGACGTGCGCCTGTTCGAGGATTATCCGGCGCGTTATGCGGCCGACGTGAAGCGCCGCTACCGCTGGATCCGCGGCGACTGGCAATTGCTGCCGTGGCTGCTGCCGTGGGTGCCGCGCCCGCAAGGCGGCGTCGAGGCCAATCCGCTGTCGTGGCTGTCGCGCGGCAAGCTGCTGGACAACCTGCGCCGCAGTCTGGTGCCGGCGGCGGCCACCGCCCTGCTGGTTATCGGCTGGACGCTGGTGCCCCAGGTGCTGGCCTGGACCCTGTGGGTGCTGTGCCTGCTGCTGCTGCCGGTGTTGCTGCCGGCGCTGCGCGAGGTGCTGACCAAGCCGATGGACATGACCCTGGAAACCCACCTGCTGCAGGTGGCCAAGTCCTGCGGCCGGCAGCTGCTGCGCGCGGCAGTCAACCTGGCCTGCCTGCCGTACGAGGCGTTCTTCAGCCTGGGCGCCATCGCCCGCACGGCCTGGCGGATGCTGGTGAGCCGTCGCCACCTGCTGCAATGGAACCCCTCCAGCGAGGTCGAGCGCAGCCTGGGCAGCGGCTACGGCGCCGAACTGCGCAGCATGTGGTTCGCGCCGGTGTTCGCGGTCGCGGTGGGCGCGTGGCTGGGCCGGGTCAATCCACTGGCGCTGTGGGTGGCCATGCCCATCCTGGTGCTGTGGCTGGGCTCGCCGCTGCTGATGGCCTGGATGGGTCGCCCGCCACGGCAACGCCAGACCGAGCTGTCGCGTCCGCAGCTGGCCTTCCTCGGCCGCCTGTCGCGCCGCACCTGGGCATTCTTCGAGACCTGGATCCGCGCCGAGGACCACTGGCTGCCACCCGACAACATCCAGGAGCATCCGCTGCTGGTGGTGGCCCGACGCACCTCGCCCACCAACATCGGCCTGTCGCTGCTGGCCAACCTGGCGGCCCATGACTTCGGCTACCTGCAGATGGGCGGGCTGATGCAACGGACCCAGCGCGTGCTGGCGACGATGGAACAACTGCCGCGCCATCGCGGCCACTTCTACAACTGGTACGACACCGAAACCCTGCAGCCGTTGCCGCCGCACTACATCTCCACGGTCGACAGCGGCAACCTGGCCGGGCACCTGCTGACCCTGCGCCAGGGCCTGCTGGCGATGCTGGACCAGCCGGTGCTGGCGCGCGCCACGTTCGATGGCCTGGCCGACACCCTGGGCGTGCTGGAAGAAAACCGGCGCGCGGCGAGCCACGCCGAACCGACCCTGGACGCGGCGCTGTCCGCGTTCGGCGAACGCCTGGAAACCGTGCGCGCGCAGCCGCCGGTGTCGTTGCGCGATGCCGAACGCGTGCTGGCCTGGCTGGCCGCGCAGGCCGCGGCCATCGCTGCCGCCTGGCCCATCCCGGCGATGCCCCCGCCCGAGGGCGAACCCGACTGGCCCGCTTCCCTGGTGCAGGCCTGCCAGGCGGCGCGCGAGGAACTGCTGTTCTTCGCGCCGTGGCTGTCCTCCCCGGATGAAGCCGCCGGTGAGCCGGCCGATGCGGTCACCAGTGGCGTGATCCCCACCTTGCGCCAACTGCGCGCGCAATCGCACAGCAGCGTCGTGCAGGGCCGCGCCCGCGCGCGCATCAACGACCTGGAACGGCTGGCGCACGTGGCCGGCCAGTACTCGCTGATGGAATACGAATTCCTCTACGACCGCAGTCGCCACCTGCTGGCGATCGGCTACAACGCCGAGGAACGGCGCCTGGACCCGGGCTATTACGACCTGCTGGCCTCCGAGGCGCGGCTGTGCAGTTTCGTGGCCATCGCCCAGGGCCAGCTGCCGCAGGAAACCTGGTTCGCGCTGGGCCGCCTGCTGACCGAGGTGGACGGCGATGCCACCCTGCTGTCGTGGAGCGGCTCGATGTTCGAGTACCTGATGCCGCAGCTGGTGATGCCCAGTTACCCGGACACCCTGCTGGACCAGACCGCCAGGCACGCGGTGGAAGCCCAGATCCATTTCGGCGCGCAACGCAACGTGCCGTGGGGCATTTCCGAATCCGGCTACAACACCGTCGATGCGCGCATGAACTACCAGTACCGCGCCTTCGGCGTGCCCGGCCTGGGCCTGAAGCGCGGGCTGGGCCAGGACCTGGTGATCGCGCCGTACGCGACCATGATGGCGCTGATGGTGGCGCCGGAAGCGGCTTGCCAGAACCTGCAGCGCCTGACCGAACTCGGTTTCGGTGGCCGCTATGGCCTGTACGAAGCGATCGACTACACCCCCAGCCGGGTGCCGCGCGGGCAGGACCATGCGGTGATCCGCTCGTTCATGGCCCATCACCAGGGCATGGGTTTCCTGGCCCTGGATTATTTGCTGCGCGACCAGCCGATGCAGAAGCGCTTCCTGGCCGATGCCGAGTTCCAGGCCACCCTGCTGCTGCTGCAGGAACGCATCCCGCGCACCGGCGTGTTCCATCCGCACGAGGCCGAGGCCAGCGCCGCCCGCGTGGCCCCGGCGACCACCGAAACCCAGTTGCGCGTGTTCGCCAATCCCAACACCGCCCGGCCCGCCCTGCAGATGCTGTCCAACGGGCGCTTCCACGGCATGCTCACCAGCGCCGGTGGCGGCTACCTGCGGCTGCGCGACCTGGCGGTCACCCGCTGGCGCGAGGATGGCACCCGCGACCACTGGGGCAGCTTCTGCTACCTGCGCGATGTCCACAGCGGCGAGTACTGGTCGGCGGCCTACCAGCCGACCTGCGTGCCGGTGGACCAGTACGAGGCGATCTTCTCCGATGCCAAGGCCGAGTTCCGTGGGCGCAAGCGCGGCTACGACTCGCACCTGGAAATCGCCATCTCGGCCGAGGACGACATCGAGCTGCGGCGCCTGACCTTGAGCAACCGTTCGCGCCGGCCGCGCACCATCGAGATCACCACCTACGCCGAAGTGGTGCTGGCGCCGGCCATCTCCGACGAGATGCACCCGGCCTTCAGCAACCTGTTCGTGCAGACCCAGATCGTGCGCGACAAGCAGGCCCTGCTGTGCACCCGGCGTCCGCGCGCGCATGACGAAGTGCCGCCGTGGATGCTGCACCTGGTGGCCGTGCATGACGCCGACATCAGCGAGATCTCCTACGAGACCGACCGCGCGCGCTTCCTCGGCCGCGGCAATACGCCGCGCAACCCGCAGGCACTGTCCGCGCAGGACGCCCTGTCGGACTCGGATGGCTCGGTGCTCGACCCCATCGTGGCGATCCGCTGCCGCATCACCCTGGCGCCCGACCAGACCTGCATCGTGGACATGGTCACCGGCATGGGCAGCGATCGCGAGGCCTGCGCGGCACTGATCGACAAGTACCGCGACCGGCGCCTGGCCGACCGCGTGTTCGACCTGGGCTGGACCCACAGCCAGGTGGTGCGCCGGCAGATCAATGCCTCGCAGGCCGATGCGCAGCTGTACGAACGACTGGCCGGGCTGATGGTGTTCGCCCATCCGTTCCTGCGTGCCGACAGTGCGGTGCTGATGCAGAACCGGCGCGGGCAGTCGGGTCTGTGGGGGCATTCGATTTCCGGCGACCTGCCCATCGTGCTGGTGCAGATTTCCGATGCGGACAACATCGAACTGGTGCGGCAGATGGTGCAGGCGCACGCCTACTGGCGCCTCAAAGGCCTCAACGTCGACCTGGTGATCTGGAACGAGGACCAGGCCGGGTATCGCCAGCAGCTGCAGGAACAGATCCTGGGCCTGGTCTCGGCCGGGCCGGAAGGCAACGTGCTCGACCGCCCCGGCGGCATCTTCGTGCGGCCGGCGCAGCAGATCTCGCTGGAAGACCGCATCCTGCTGCAGTCGGTGTCGCGGGTGATCATCAGCGACCAGCGCGGCACCCTGGCAGCGCAAGTCGGCCGGCACATGGCGCCCGAACGCACCGTGCCGCTGCTGTTCGCCGACGGTGCCCCGCCCCTGCCCGAGCCGATGGCCCCGCTTGATCCCCTGCAGGGACTGCCGCCGCCGGCCGCGCACGGCGAGGACGATCCCTGGCCGTTCGAACCGGTCGCCAACGAGTTCATCTTCGACAACGGCACCGGCGCGTTCTCGGCCGACGGCCGCGAATACGTGATCACCCTGCGCGAAGGCGAGGCCACGCCGGCGCCGTGGTCCAACGTCATGGCGAACCCGAAACTGGGCACCGTGCTCAGCGAAAGCTCGCCCGGCTACACCTGGTTCGAGAATGCGCACGAGTTCCGGCTGACGCCCTGGCACAACGACCCGGTCTCGGACACCGGCGGCGAAGCCTTCTACCTGCGCGACGAGGAAACCGGGCGGGTGTGGTCGCCGATGCCGCTGCCGCGGCGTGGCACCGGCACCTACCGCACGCGCCACGGCTTCGGCTACAGCGTGTACGAGCACGTGGAAGACGGCATCGCCAGCGAGCTGTGGGTGTACGTGGCGCTGGAAGATGCGGTGAAGTTCTCTGTGTTGAAGCTGCGCAACCTGTCCGGGCGCCCGCGCCGGCTGTCGGCGACCGGCTACGTGGAATGGGTGCTGGGCGACATCAAGGTGAAGTCGCAGATGCACGTGATCAGCGAACTGGATGGCGCCAGCAACGTGCTCACCGCGCGCAATCCGTACAACACCGAGTTCGCAGGCCGCGTCGCCTTCTTCGACGTCGAGGGCGAGGGACGCAGCTTCACCGCCGACCGCCACGAGTTCCTGGGCCGCAACGGCAGCCTGGCCCATCCCGGCGCGCTGCTGCGGGAAAAACTGTCCGGCAGGCTTGGCGTGGGCCTGGACCCGTGCACCGCGATCCAGGTCCCGATCGTGCTGGGGCCGGAGCAGGCACGCGACCTGGTGTTCCGCCTGGGCATCGGCAGCAACCACGGCGAGGCCGTGGAGCTGGCGCGGCGCACCCGCGGCATCAACGCGGCCAACGATGCATTGGACGGCGTGCGCATCCACTGGCTGGACACGCTGAGCGCGGTGCGGGTGAAGACGCCCGATGCCAGCGTCGATGCGCTGGCCAATGGCTGGCTGCTGTACCAGACCCTGGCCTGCCGCTATGTCGCACGCAGCGGCTATTACCAGTCCGGTGGCGCGTTCGGTTTCCGCGACCAGCTGCAGGACACCATGGCCACGGTGCATGCCAAGCCGGCACTGACCCGCGAGCACCTGCTGCTCAGCGCCGCCCACCAGTTCCCGCAGGGCGACGTGCTGCACTGGTGGCATCCGCCGCAGGGTCGCGGCGTGCGCACACGCTGCTCCGACGATTACCTGTGGCTGCCGCTGGCCGCCTGTCGCTACCTGCAGGTCACCGGCGACCTGTCGGTGCTGGACGAACGCGTGCGTTTCATCGAAGGGCGCCTGGTCAACCCGGACGAGGAGTCGTACTACGACCTGCCGGTCTACTCCGGCGTGCAGCAGTCGTTCTACGACCACTGCGCGCTGGCGCTGAAGCGCGGCACCGAACTGCTGGGCGAACGCGGACTGCCGTTGATCGGCACCGGCGACTGGAACGACGGCATGAATCGCGTGGGCGAAGCCGGCCGTGGCGAAAGCGTGTGGCTGGGTTTCTTCCTCTACGACGTGCTGGTGCGCTTCGGCGAAGTGGCGCTGGCGCGCGGCGACGATGCGTTCGCCGGTTACTGCGCCGAATCGGCCCAGCAGCTGCGCGGCAACCTGGAGGCGCACGCCTGGGATGGCCACTGGTACCGCCGCGCCTGGTTCGACGACGGCACGCCGCTGGGTTCCACCGAAAGCGACGAGTGCCGCATCGATTCCATTTCGCAGAGCTGGTCGGTGCTCTCGGGCGCCGCCGATCCGGCGCGTGCGAAACAGGCCATGGCCTCGCTGGACCAGTACCTGGTCAAGCGCGATGCGGGCCTGATCCAGCTGCTGGATCCGCCGTTCGACAAGACCCCGCACGACCCGGGCTACATCCGCGGCTACGTGCCCGGCGTGCGCGAGAACGGCGGTCAGTACACCCATGCGGCGGTATGGTCGGCGATGGCCTTCGCCCATCTGGGCGACCATGAAAAAGCCTGGGAACTGGCCGGCATGATCAACCCGATCCACCACGCCCAAGACTCCGCGGCCAGCGCGATCTACAAGGTCGAACCCTACGTGCTGGCGGCCGATGTCTACGGCGTGGCGCCGCATGTCGGGCGCGGCGGCTGGACCTGGTACACCGGCTCGGCCGGCTGGATGTACCGGCTGCTGACCGAATCGCTGCTGGGCCTGCACCGTGAAGGCGAACGCCTGTCGCTGCGCCCGTGCATCCCGGCGGACTGGGACGAGTACAAGCTGCAGTACCGCTACGGCGAGAGCATGTACCTGATCACCATCACCCAGGTGGACGCAGGCGAGGCGACGCTGAGCGTGGACGGTTTCGTCCAGCCTGGCTTCGGCTTCCAACTGGTCGATGACCAGTCCATCCACCATGTGCTGGCGAACTGGCCCAGGCCTGTAGTCAGCAGGCCTGTCGTGAGCAAGCCGGCGCCATGAGCGATCGCGTGCGCCTGGAGGCCGAGCTGGAGAACCTGGAGCGCATGTTGCCGCTGTGGCGCGCACGCCTGCGCCATGAGGCCCAGTTCCGGCCGCAGTTCGACGTGCTGGCGAACGAGATCCTGGAGCGCGCCGATCCGGAGGATCGCGAGCTTGCGCAGGAGCGCATCGCCGCCATGCTGGCCGCGCACCTGCCGCCCGCAAGCGAACGCCTCTGACCCGGACAGGGCGTTCACGGCCCGGCGCTGTTGCAGGAGCGACGCCAGTCGCGAAGCCAGGAAATCAGTGGCCCCTGGCGTTACGCGCTGGCCGGCGCCGCGTGCTTCGCGACTGGCGTCGCTCCTGCAACAACCCAAGCTCGTCACAACAAAACGGGACGGCCGTGGCCATCCCGTTCTGATCGACCCGCCCTGGTCGAGTCGTGTCGAGGGACTGCTCGCCCGGTTTGCCCTACTTCAAGCCGCGATTGACCAGCAGCGGCTCCACGCTGGGATCCTTGCCACGGAACTCGCGGTACAGCGTGGCCAAGTCGACGGTGTTGCCGCGCGAGAGGATCTTGTCGCGGAACACCTGGCCGTTCGCGGCGGTCATGCCGCCGTGTTCCTTGAACCACTCGAACGCATCGTCATCCAGCACTTCGGACCAGAAATACGCGTAGTAGCCGGCCGAATAACCGCCGCCCCAGATGTGGTCGAAATAGCTGCTGCGGTAGCGCGGCGGCACTTCGGCCAGGTCGACCTTGAACTTCTTCAGCGCCTCGGTCTCGAAGGCGTCCACGTCCTGCAGCGGCGCGTCCGCCGGCAGCGTGTGCCAGGCCAGGTCGAGCAGCGCGGCCGACAGGTACTCGGTGGTGCCGTAGCCACTGTTGAAGGTGCCGGCTTTCTTGATCTTGTCGACCAGCGCCTGCGGCATCGGCTCGCCGGTCTTGTAGTGCTTGGCGTAGTTGGCGAAGACCTTCGGGTCCGAAGCCCAGTGCTCGTTGAACTGCGAGGGGAACTCGACGAAGTCACGCGAGGTGCTGGTACCGGCGATCGACGGGTACTTCACCTTGGAGAACATGCCGTGCAAGGCGTGGCCGAACTCGTGGAACATGGTGGTGACGTCGTCATAGCTGAGCAGCGCGGGCTGGCCGGCGGCGGGCTTGGTGAAGTTGCACACGTTGTAGACCACCGGCTTGGCGCCGGTCAGGCCGTCCTGCTCGACGAACACGTCCATCCAGGCGCCACCGGACTTGCTGTCGCGCTTGAAGTAGTCGGTATAGAACAGCGCCAGCGAGCTGCCATCCTTGTCGAACACTTCGTACACCTTCATGTCCGGGTGGTAGACCGGCAGGTCGGTGCGCTGCTTGAAGGTGATGCCGTACATCTGCGTGGCGGCGTAGAAGACGCCGTTCTGCAGCACGTTGTCCATCTCGAAGTAGGGCTTGATCTGCGATTCGTCCAGGTCGAACTCGGCCTTGCGTACCTGTTCGGCGTAGAAATCCCAGTCCGAGGCGGCCAGCTTGAAGCCCGGCGTCTTCGCCTCTGCGGCCTGCCTGTCGATCACCGCCTGCATCTTGGCGATCTCGCCGCGGGCCTTGGCGGTGGCGGCGGGCACGGTATCGGTCAGCAGCTTCAGCGCCTTGTCCGGGGTGATGGCCATCTGGTCGGCCAGGCTGTAGGCGGCATAGGTGTCGAAGCCCAGCAGCTTGGCCTTCTGTGCGCGCAGCTGGGCCAGGCGCTGGACGATCTTGCGGGTGTCGTTGGCGTCGCCGCGCTCGGTGCGCGTTTCCGAGGCCTGCAGCACCTGGGCGCGCAGCTCGCGGTCCTTCAGCGAGGCCAGCACCGGCTGCTGGGTGGTGTTCTGCAGGGCCAGCAGCCACTTGCCGTCGAGCTTGCGCGACTTGGCGTCTTCGGCGGCCGAGGCGATGTCGCCTTCGGACAGGCCATCGAGCTTGGCCTTGTCGTCGACCTGCACCGCGCCGGCGGCCGCGGCGGCGACCAGCTTGGTGTGGAAGTCGGTGGACAGCGTGGTTTCTTCCACGTTGAGCTTGCGCATCACGTCCTTGTCGGCATCGGACAGCTGGGCGCCGGCGCGGACCATTTCCTGGTAGTCGCGCTCGACCACGCGCAGCTGTTCGGGATCGAGCTTGAGGGTGGCGCGCGCGTCGTACACCGACTTCACCCGCGCGAACAGCTTGGGATCCAGCGCGATCTCGTCCTGGTGGGCGGCCAGCTTGGGCGCGATTTCCTCCTGGATCTTCTGGCGTTCGGGATTGGTATCGGCCTGGACCAGGCCGAAGAAGATGCGGCTGACGCGGTTCAGGGTTTCGCCGGCGCGTTCCTGGGCTTCGATGGTGTTGGCGAAGGTCGCCGGTTCCGGGTTGTCCGCGATCTTGCGCATCTCGGCCAGGTGCTGCTGCATGCCGGCCTCGAACGCAGGCAGGTAGTGGCTGTCCTTGATCTTGTCGAAGGCAGGCGCGCCGAAGGGCAGCGTGCTGGCCACCAGCAGCGGGTTCTCGGCCGCTGCGGGGGTGGCGGCGGGGGTCTTTTCGGTCACGGGTTCAGGGGTGTTTGCGCTGCAGGCCGCAAGGGCCAGGCTGATGGCGGCGGCGAGGACGACGGTACGCGACATGGACACTTTCCAGGGTCAGGGATCAATCCCACTACCCTAGCGCGCCACGGCGCCCGGTGCATGTGTCGCCGGCGCGGGCGCCGTGGCGCCGGTTCAGTCAGACCGTGTCGCGGTTGCGGCCCTGCCATGGCCGGTACCACTCGCGGATGCGGGCCATGTCGTGTTCCAGACTGTCGCTGGTGAGGAAGACCTGGCCAATGCCGATGGTCTTTTCCGGATAGTGGAAGTAGGCCATCACGATGGGCACGTCGGCGGCGCGGGCGATCTTCCAGAAGCCGGTCTTCCAGTGCTCCACGCGCTTGCGCGTGCCCTCGGGCGTGAGGGTGAACCAGATCCGGTCGAACTTTTCGATGATGGCCACCGCCTGTTCCACCGTGCCCTTGGGCGAACTGCGGTTGACCGGGATCGCGCCCAGGCGGCGCAGCAGCGGGCCCAGCGGCCACCAGAACAGCTGTGCCTTGCCCAGTACCCGGACCTGCAGGCCCAGCGCGATCTTGGCGGCCATGCCCCAGATGCCATCCCAGTTGGACGAATGCGGGGCCACGATCAGCACGGCCTTGGCCAGGTCCGGAATCGGCCCGACCACGCGCCAGCCGCCCAGCCTCAGCGCGGTGCGGCCCAGCCAGCGGGTAAACCGGTTGGGCCTGACCTGCGGCATGTTGGGTGGAATGGCCGGGATCACCGCGGTGCTGTCATTGGAGGTCGGATCGCTCAATCGGTGTCTCCCTTGGTGGAACGCCCGCGCTTGATTTCGCTGCGGCCGCGCTTGGCGTCCAGCCTGCGCAACTTGGAGCCATGCGTGGGTTTGGTGGCGATGCGCTTTCGGGGCGCGGCCAGGCCGGTGGCGATGAACGCGGCCAGGCGTTCGCGTGCGTCCTGGCGATTGCGGTCCTGGGTGCGGAAACGTTGCGCGTCGATGACCAGCACGCCGGCGTCGGTGATGCGACGGTCGCGCTTGGCCAACAGCCGCGCGCGCACGGGCTCGGGCAACGACGGCGAGGCGGCCAGGTCGAAGCGCAATTCCACCGCGGTCGATACCTTGTTCACGTTCTGGCCGCCGGCGCCGCTGGCGCGCACGAAGCGTTCCACCAGTTCGGCCTCCGGTATCGCCAGCGCGGGCGTGATTTCCAGTGCTTCGCTCCCCATGCGTCAATTGTAGGCATGGCGCGCTGCTTGGGGAATGCACGTCGCCGCGCGGCGTCCACGCATTGTTTAACCGCCTGTTTACTTTGCGCTGGGCACACTGCGGCCTCGGTCGACGACCCCACGGAATCCACTGCATGCTGATCCCACGCCCGCTGTCGCGCCTGCTGGCCGCCACCCTGCTTGCGCTGTGCACCGCCACCGCGCTGGCCGCGCCCCCCACCGATGCGGACATCGAACGCCTGCTCAAGGCCTCGCGCGCGGAAAGCATGCTCATTGCGATCCAGCCGCAGATGCAGGAGATGCAGCGGCAGCAGTTCGCCCAGATCACCGCCGGCAAGCAGTTGACCGCCGAGCAGAAGGCCGACGTGGACCGCATCCAGGCGCGCACTACCGAGATCGTGCGCAAGACACTTTCCTGGCAGGAGATGCGTCCGCTGTACATCGACGTCTACAAGAAGACCTTCACCAGCCAGGACGTGAAGGCCATCGCCAAGTTCTATGAAAGCCCGGCCGGCCGCAGCCTGCTCGACAAGACCCCGGCCCTGATGCAGAACCTGATGGCCGCCATCCAGCAGAAAGTGGTGCCGATGATGGAAGAACTGCAGACCGAGCTGAAGGAATCCACCAAGCCGCTGCCGGCCCCGGAAGTGACCCCGCCGGCCAAGCGCAAGAAGAAAAAATAAGGTCCTAAGGCCCGGAGGAGTTCCCGCTGGGGGCCAGCTCCAGCTCGGCCCTGGGCGGCAGGCGCCAATCGATCGGCGTCTTGCCCTTGTGGGCAAGGAACTGGTTGGTGGCCGAAAAATGCGCGCAGCCCATGAAGCCGCGATGGGCCGACAGCGGCGAGGGGTGCGGCGCGCGCAGCACCCGGTGGCGGCGCGCATCGATGACCTTGCCCTTGGCCTGCGCATAAGCGCCCCACAGCAGGAACACCAGGTCCTCGCGCTCACTGGCCAGGCGCTCGATGACGTGGTCGGTGAAGCCTTCCCAGCCCTTGCCCTGGTGGGCGCCGGCCCGCCCTTCTTCCACGGTCAGCACCGCATTGAGCAGCAGCACGCCCCGGCGTGCCCACGGCAGCAGGCAGCCGTGGTCCGGACGCGCGATGCCCAGGTCACGGTTGATCTCCTTGAAGATGTTGTCCAGCGATGGCGGTACCGGCACGCCGGGCAGGACCGAAAAACACAGGCCATGCGCCTGTCCTGCCCCGTGGTAGGGATCCTGGCCGAGGATCACCACCTTGACCTGGTCGAACGGCGTGGCATCGAAGGCGGCGAAGATCTGCGGCCCGGGCGGGAAGACGTGCGCGCCGGCCTGCTTGCGCTGGCGCAGGAACACCGCCAGCTCGCGCATTTCCGGCCGCTGCAACCAGTCGCCGACTTTTGCTTTCCACGAAGGTTCGAGTCTGATGTGGTCGGTGTCGGGCATGGGCCGGGAATCGGGAATCGGGAATCGGAAGGATCTTGCTGCGCCCGCATTCAAAAAAGGGGCGACGGAGGATTTGCGTTTGACGTTGCCGGCAACAAAACCGACCCTCCTGCAAAAAAAAAACGGCCCTCAGGTCAGCGTGCGTGCCTGGCCCAGGTCCGACACGCGCAGCTGGAACAGCACCTTGGTGATCAGCAGGCGCTCTTCGATCGGCTTGAGCACCAGGTCGTTGGCGCCGGCCTTCAGCAGTTCGGACTGGTTGTCCTTGTTGTCATCGCCGGTCATGACCAGGATCGGCAGGCGACGCTTGCCGTAGCCGAAATCGACGCGCACGCGCTGGACCACGTCGCGGCCGCTCAGTTCGCCCTTCAGGGTCACGTCGGTGAGCACGATGTCGAAGCGGTGGGTGGAATGGCCCAGCGACTCGGCGGTGAGCAGGGCGAAGGCGTCCTCGGCCCGGAGTACGTGGACCACGGCCAGGTCGTGGCGCTCGAGCATGCGCTTGGTGGTCTCGGCGACCACGCGGCTGTCTTCCACGTACAGCACGGTGGCGCCCACCACCGGTTCGGGCTGCACGTAGCCGCGGATGAAGGCGGCCAAAGCCTCGTGGCCCAGCGATTTGTCGAAATAGTCGGTGACGAACTCGGTGAAGCGCCGCTCCACCAGGTGCTGCTGCGCATCGCCGGACACCACGATCACCGGCACGTAGGCCTGGCCGGCCGCTTCGCGTACCGCGCGCGCCACTTCCAGGCCGTCGCCGTCGGCCAATGCCAGCGAGGTGGTGACCAGGTGCACCGCGCCGGTCTCCAGCGCCGCACGCGCCTCGGCGATGCTGGCGCAACCGATCACCTCGACCCCGGCCAGCTCGCGCTTGAGCACGTCGGCGATCATCTTGCGCACCATCTTCGAGCCGTCGACCACCATCACCCGCGGGGTGTCGCTGATCAGGTGTCGAAGTTCCTGCGCATGCATAGAGGGTCGCCTAGGTTTCGGTCGGTCGGGTCTGGCGCAGGAAGTGGCCGGTCACCAGCCATGCGCCCAGCCAGCCGATCACCGTGGCGGCGAGCACGAAGCCCGCCGCGCGCAGGGGATCCAGACCATTGAGCGCGAAACCACTCCCATAACTTTGCGCCAGTGCCAGCAACGGCGCGCGCAGAGCATACGCTGCCGCCGTCAGCAGGCCCAAGGCCAGGGCGCCGGCGGCCAGCCCGTACCAGGCGCCGAGGTAGATGAAGGGACGACGGATGAAGCCATCGGTGGCGCCGAGCAACTGCAGCACGCCGATCTCTTCGCGGCGCGACTGGATGTCCAGGCGCACGGTATTGCCGACCACCAGCAGGGCACCCAGCCCGAACAGCGTGGCCAGCACCCAGGCCAAGCGTTGGCCGAAGCCCAGCCAGCCCTGCAGCCGCTCGCGCCAGGCCGCGTCATGCTGCAGCAGGCCGGTCTCGGGCAATGCCTGCAGGGCATGGAGCAGGGTCGGGTCGTCGTTGCGCGGCGTGATGATGAGCAGCGTGGGCAGCGGGTTTTCTTCCAGCGCGCCGATCGCTTCGCCCAGTCCGCTGCGCGCGCGGAACTCGGCCAGCCCCTGTTCGGGGGTGCGCAGTTCCACCTTGGCCACGTCGCCGCGGCCGCGCAACTCGGTAGCCAGCGCCTGCGCGCGGACCGCGTCGACCTCGTGTTTCAGGAACAGCTCGATCTCGCGCGACTGTTCCACGCTGCCGGCGAAATGGCGCAGGTTGTCCAGCGCCAGTCCCAGTCCGAGCGGCAGCGCCATCGCCACGGCCATCACCCCGATGGTGAGCAGCGTGGTCCACGGCCGGCGCAGCACCCGGCCCAGGCTGGCGACGAAACTGTAGAGGTGCTGGTCGAACCAGATGCCGGCGCCGGAACGCGGACGCGGGTCGACCCGGGCGTTTTCGCCGGCCGCCGTCATTCGGCCAGGTCCGCCGGAGAAATATCGTCCATCAGCTTGCCGTGGTCCAGGATCAGCACGCGCTTCTTCATGCGCTTGATCAGTGACAGGTCATGGCTGACCACCAGTACGCTGGTACCGCGCTCGGGCATCGACGCGAACAGCGACATGATCTCCGCGGCCAGGGTCGGGTCGAGGTTGCCGGTGGGTTCGTCGGCGACCAGCAACCGGGGTTCGCTGACGATGGCGCGGGCGATGCCGACGCGTTGCTGTTCGCCGGCCGAAAGCTGCGAGGGCAGCGCCTGCTCGCGATGGCCCAGGCCCATGCGCGCCAGCACCTCGCGCACGCGCTTGCCGATGTCGGCGCGGCGGTCGCCGCGCAGGATCAGCGGCAGGGCCACGTTCTCGCCGACCGTGCGTTCGCCCAACAGGCGGTGGTCCTGGTGCACGGCGCCCACTTCGCGACGGTGCAGGGGAACGCGGCCGCCGCGCACTTTCAGCAGGTTGCGCCCACCGAACACCACCGCGCCGCGGCTGGGGCGTTCGCTTAGATGTATGAGCTTGAGCAGGGTGCTCTTGCCGGCGCCGGAATGCCCGGTGACGAACAGCATCTCGCCCTGCGCCACTTCGAAACTCACGTCCGCCAGCGCCTCATGGCCGCCGGGATACTGCTTGCTGACGTTTTCGAATCGAAGGACGCTCATGGCATGGATTATGCCGGAGCGACAGCGGGGAAAGGGATACACATGAGGGAAGGCGCGCCGGTCGCCTTCCCTGTCGGGCAGATCAGGACCCGGACACCAACGACTTGAGCTTGCGGCCCAGCTTGGTCAGGAACGAGGAATTATCCGCGGATGCAGCCGCTTTCGGTGCCTGCGCGGCCTGTGCCTGCTGCGGTGCTGTGGCCGTGGCCGTTGCGCCATCGACCGGCACGCCATGACGACGGCGCCGACGCTTGCGCGGCGGACGCGTGGCATCGGCGTCGCCTGCAGCGGCGGACACGGCCGCGCTGGCAACCGGCGCGGGAGCCGGCGTGGCCACCGGCGTCGAAGTGACGCCGGCCTCGCGCGGTGGCCGCGGTGCGCGCGGCTTGCCCTCGCTGGTGGACGAAGGCGAAGCAGAGCGCGGACGCGACGGACCGCTGCCACTGCGGCCGCCGGCGCTGCTGCCGGTACGACCGCCACTGCGACGCTGTTCGTCGGCGAGGCGCTGCTCGCGCGCTTCCTTGAAGATGGTGCCGATGCTTTCGCCGGCATCCTCGTCCACTTCATCGCCCGGCTGCGGTGCCGCGCGCGGCGCCCGCGGCACGGCCGTGAGCAGTTCTGCGGTCACCGGCTCGACCGGCAGCTTCTGGTCGATGTAGGCCTCGATGTCGGGCAGGCTCTGCGCGTAGATCTCGCAGGCGAAGCTGATCGCGTCGCCTTCGGCGCCCAGGCGCGCGGTGCGGCCGATGCGGTGCACGTAGTCCTCGGCATCGAACGGCAGGTCGTAGTTGTAGACGTGCGACACGCCATCGATGTGCAGGCCGCGCGCGGCCACGTCGGTGGCGACCAGGATCTCCAGCTGGCCCTTCTGGAAGCGCGCCAGCAGCGACTCGCGCTTCTTCTGCGGTACGTCGCCCGAAAGCACGCCGACCCGGTAGCCGGCCTTTTCCAGCGAACGCGCCACGCGTTCCACCCAGGCCTTGGTGTTGACGAAGATCATGGTGCGCGCGCCTTCGCTGCGCGACAGCAGGCCGATCAGCAACGGGATCTTTTCCTCGTTGGCCGGGAAGTAGACCTTCTGGCGGACCTTGGCGGCGGTGATGAATTCGGTCTCGACGACGAGCTTCTGCGGCTCGTTCATGTGCTCGTAGGCCAGCTCCAGCACCCGATGGCTCAGCGTGGCCGAGAACAGCAGGGTCTGGCGGGTGGTGCGCTCGGGCATCTTGCGCAGCAGGAAGCGGATGTCCTTGATGAAGCCCAGGTCGAACATGCGGTCGGCTTCGTCCAGCACGCAGATCTCGCAGGCGTGCAGCGACACGACCTTGCTCTGCTTGACGTAGTCGATCAGGCGGCCCGGGGTGGCGATGATCACGTCCACGCCCTGGGTCAGCAGCTCGCGCTGCTTGTCGTAATCGACGCCGCCGTAGACCAGGGCGAAGCGCAGGCCCAGGTCGGCGCCGAACTTGACCGCATCCTTGTGGATCTGGATGGCCAGTTCGCGGGTCGGCGCCAGGATCAGCGCGCGCGGGTCCTCGGGCTTGCGGTCGGCCAGTGCCGGCCGGGTCAGCAACCGGTTCATGACCGTGACCAGGAAGGCCAAGGTCTTGCCGGTGCCGGTCTGGGCCTGGCCGGCGACATCGCCGCCCGGCAGCGCGACCGGCAGGGTCATGGCCTGGATAGGGGTCGTCCGCGAGAAGCCGGCGGCTTCAAGCCCGGCGAGCAGGGCCGGATGCAGGTCGAAGGAGGAAAAAGTGATGTCGGTTAGCGGCTTGTCGCTCATGCTTTCTTCTTTGGGCTTTGTTTCTTGGGCACGCGCACTGCGCGGGTCGATGCGCTTGCATCGTCGGCACCGGCGTCGCACACTGCGTTCCATGCCGGTGTAAGCGATTCCTGGGCTAAGCCCTTGAACGGAATCGCGGAACGCCCCAGTTTACAGCAATGCGGCGACCATCCGGTCCCGCCATCCGCGGATCCCGCAGGAGACCCCCAGTGAGCGATAAGGTGACACACGTCGGCGACGCCGATTTCGAAACGGCCGTGCTGCAGTCCGACGAACCGGTTCTGGTTGATTTCTGGGCCGAATGGTGTGGCCCCTGCAAGATGATCGCCCCGGTCCTGGATGAGCTGGCCCAGACTTACGAGGGCAAGTTGAAGGTGGTCAAGCTCAACGTGGACGAGAACCGCGCCACCGCCATCAAGTACCACGTGCGCAACATTCCGCTGCTGCTGCTGTTCAAGGACGGCCAGGTCCAGGCCACCCAGGTCGGCGCCGTGGGCAAGGGCCAGCTGACCCAGATGATCGAAAAGGGCATCGGATCGGCGGCCTCAACCGCCTGACCCGACTGCAGGGCCGGGCTTTGCCCCGCTGCTTTTCCCTGCGAGGAAGAGCGGCCAAGCAAGCCCGGCTCTGCAAGGCTTCAATCTGAACGGGTTTTCTGGCGCGGCGCTTGCCGCAGCCGCTTCCCGGTGCTAGTTTTCGTTTTATCCGGCGCGGGGTCTGCGCCGCACCCATCTGACTGCACTCATCCGAGAGCCGCTCTCCCACCC
>NZ_QOVG01000008.1 GCF_010119615.1 Pseudoxanthomonas gei | reverse complement strand
TCCCACCTCCCCCTTCCCACCTCGCGCCCTGTCATACGCATGTAACAAAAACATCATTTCATGGCCGGACCCGCTGGCAGGCTGCCGGCACCTGATCCCCACGGGAGTCACTGCACCATGAAGCTGAAGCTGGCGCGCCTTGCCCTGCTCACCCTTTCTGTCACCCTGGCCCTGGCCGCGTGCAAGCCTGCCGGCAATACCGCACCCGCCACCGGCGCACCCGAAGCCGGCAGCACTGCGGCCGCGGCTTCCGGAGAGCGCAACACGGCCGAAATCTCGGGTGCCGGAGCATCCTTCATCTTCCCGCTCGTCTCGAAGTGGTCGGCCGACTACAACGCCGCCACCGGCGCCAAGGTCAATTACCAGTCGATCGGTTCCGGCGGCGGCATTGCCCAGATCAAGGCCGGCACGGTCGACTTCGGCTCGACCGACAAGCCGCTTTCCAGCGAGGAGCTGGCCCAGGCCGGCCTCGGCCAGTTCCCGTCGGCCATTGGCGGCGTGGTGCCCGTGCTGAACGTGGAAGGCCTGCAGCCGGGCCAGCTGAAAATGACCGGCGCGCTGCTGGCCGACCTGTTCCTGGGCAAGATCAGCATGTGGAACGACCCGGCCCTGGTAGCCGCCAATCCCGGCGTGGCGCTGCCGGCGCTCAAGGTCAGCCTGGTGCATCGCTCCGACGGTTCGGGCACCACCTTCAACTTCTCCAACTACCTGTCCAAGGTCAGCCCGGAATGGAAGGCCAAGGTGGGCGAAGGTACCTCCGTGCAGTGGCCCGGCGGCGTGGGCGGCAAGGGCAACGAAGGCGTGGCCTCGTACGTGAAGCAGATCAAGGGTGGCATCGGCTACGTCGAGCTGGCCTACGCCCTGCAGAACCAGATGCCTTACGCCTCGCTGCAGAACGCGGCCGGCAATTACGTGCAGCCCAACGCGGACAGCTTCGCCGCCGCCGCGGCCAGCGCCGACTGGACCAATGCCCGCGACTTCAACCTGGTCATCACCAACGCGCCCGGCGCCAACGCGTGGCCGATCACCGCCACCAACTTCATGCTGATGCACAAGCTGCCCAAGGACGCCAAGCGCAGCGCCGACGCGCTGGCCTTCTTCAAGTGGGCCTTCGAGAACGGCCAGGCCCAGGCCAGCGAACTGCACTACGTACCGCTGCCGCCGGAGCTGGTGAAGCAGATCGAGGCCTACTGGGAAAGTGAGTTCAAGTGACGGATTGGCCCGCGCACAGCGCGGCTTTGCCAATGCGTCATCCCCGCGTAGGCGGGGATCGCTCTTGACTTTGTCGTTGCTGTTGAAGCGAAACCAACGTCAACAGCCAGAGCGATTCCCGCCTTCGCGGGAATGACGATTCTCAATTGGTCCGGATTCGCAGTTCGCACTAATGAACATTCACACCGCATGACGATCCGCAGTTCGCCCGAATGAAAACCTCCAGGACTCCATGAACGCCATCACCGCCCACATCGCTCCGCACAGCAAGCGCGACCTTGCCGACGCGCGCAACGAGCGCCTGTTCCGCTGGTTGCTGACGGCCACCGTGGCGTTCGTGATGGTTTCGCTGGCCACCGCCGCACTGTCCATGCTGTGGGGCGGCCGCGAAGTGCTGCAGTCGCAGGGGCTGAGCTTCTTCTATTCCAGCGAGTGGAACCCGGTCGAGAACAAGTACGGGGCGCTGGCGCCGATCTACGGGACCATCGTCACCGCGGTGATCGCGATGGTGATCGCGGTGCCGGTGAGCTTCGGCATCGCCTTCTTCCTGACCGAGGTCGCGCCGCGCTGGCTGCGCGGGCCGGTGGGTACGGCCATTGAATTGCTGGCCGGCATTCCCTCGATCATCTACGGCATGTGGGGCCTGTTCGTGCTGGTGCCGGTGATGACCGAATACGGCACGCCGTGGCTCAACGACCACATCGGCACCCTGCCCTATATCGGCGTGTTCTTCCGCGGGCCACCGTTGGGCATCGGCATGCTGACCGCCGGTTTCGTGCTGGCGATCATGGTGATTCCCTTCATCAGTTCGGTGATGCGCGAAGTATTCCTGACCGTGCCGCAGCGACTGAAGGAATCGGCCTACGCACTGGGTTCCACAAAGTGGGAAGTCAGCTGGGACATCGTGCTGCCGTACACGCGCGGCGCGGTCATCGGTGGCATCTTCCTGGGCCTGGGCCGTGCCCTGGGCGAAACCATGGCGGTGGCCTTCGTCATCGGCAATACGGTCAGCCTGTCGGCTTCGCTGCTTGAGCCGGGCACCACCATCGCCGCGCTGATCGCCAACGATTTCGGCGAAGCGACGGAGACCTATCGCTCCGCACTGCTGTTGCTGGGTTTCGTGTTGTTCATCGTGACCTTCATCGTGCTGGCCATTGCGCGCTACATGCTGATGCAGCTCTCGCGCAAGGAGGGCAACTGATGGGCACCCAGAAGGCATCGTCTGGCCTGTACCGCCGCCGCGGCACCACCAACGTCATCGCCCTGGTGCTGTCCTGCGCCACCGCGTTGTTCGGCCTGTTCTTCCTGGGCTGGATCCTGTGGACACTGGTGGCCAAGGGCATCGCCGGCATCAACTGGCAGCTGTTCACCCAGATGACCCCGCCGCCGATGCAGGAGGGCGGCCTGGCCAACGCGTTCTTCGGCAGCGCGGTGATGTGCGGGCTGGCCATTGCCATCGGCACTCCCCTCGGCGTGCTGGCCGGCACCTGGCTGGCCGAGTACGGCAATGCACGCAAGGCCGGCACCATCGTGCGCTTCGTCAACGACATATTGCTGTCGGCGCCGTCCATCGTGCTGGGCCTGTTCGTGTACACCCTCTTCATCATGCAGTTCGGCGGTGGTTTCTCGGCGCTGGCCGGTGCGCTGGCCCTGGCCTTCATCGTGCTGCCGGTGGTAGTGCGCACCACCGACGAGATGCTGCGCTTGGTACCTGCGCAGATGCGCGAAGCGGCCTTGTCGCTGGGCGTGCCGCAGTGGAAGGTGATCGTGCAGGTGCTGTACCGCAGCGCCTCGGCCGGCATCGTCACCGGCATCCTGCTGGCGCTGGCGCGGATCAGCGGCGAGACCGCCCCGCTGCTGTTCACCGCGTTCGGCAGCCAGTACTGGAACACCAACGTCATGCAGCCGATGGCCAGCGTGCCGGTGGTGATGAACCAGTTCGCCGGCAGCCCCTACGAATCCTGGCAGACGCTGGCCTGGGCCGGTGCGCTGGTGCTGACCGTGTTCGTGCTGCTGATCAGCCTGGTTGCGCGCGGCGTCCTGCTGCGCAACAGGATCTCCAATGACTGACTTTTCCTCGGACCCGGCCATGAACGACGTGCATCGCAACGACTCCACCCAGCGGATCACCACAGTGACCACCGAACGCGGCGCCATGGCGCCCTCGCCGGTCAAGCTGGAGGCCAAGGGGCTGGACTTCTACTACGACAAGTTCCGGGCGCTGAAGGACATCAACCTGGAGATCCCGGAGAAGCGGGTCACCGCGCTGATCGGGCCATCGGGCTGCGGCAAGTCGACCCTGCTGCGCATCTTCAACCGCATCTATGCGCTGTACCCGAAGATGACCGCCAAGGGCGAAGTCAACCTCGACGGCGAGAACATCCTGTCGCCGAAGTATCCGATGAACCGCCTGCGCAGCAAGGTCGGCATGGTGTTCCAGAAACCGGTGCCGTTCCCCATGACCATCTACGAAAACGTGGCCTACGCCATCCGCCACCACGAGAAGATCAGCAAGGCCGACATGAACGACCGCGTCGAGCACGCGCTCAACCAGGCCGCGCTGTGGGGCGAGGTGAAGGACAAGCTGGGCCAGAGCGCACTGGGCCTGTCCGGCGGCCAGCAGCAGCGCCTGTGCATCGCCCGCGCGGTGGCATTGAAGCCGGACGTGCTGTTGCTGGACGAACCGACCTCCGCGCTGGACCCGATCTCGACCAGCCGCATCGAGCAGTTGATCGAAGACCTGAAGAAGGACTACACCATCGCCATCGTCACCCACAACATGCAGCAGGCCGCGCGCGTCTCCGACTACACCGCCTTCATGTACCTGGGCGACCTGATCGAGCATGACGTGACCTCGAACATCTTCTCCAGCCCGAAGAAGCAGCAGACCGAGGATTACATTACGGGCAGGTTCGGCTGATTGCCTTTGGGCGGTGGAAGTGAAGGGTAAATGGCGAAGTGGGAAGTCCAGGCAAGGATTTCTCGGCCCTCCCCACCGTCCCACCCGGCCATCATCAAGCCGGTTGCAATCCCACTACGCACTTCGCCCTTGACCATTTTCACTTTGCCCTTCGCCATTAACCACTGACGGCCTTTCCCCATGACCAACCAACCACACGAACACATCGTCAAGAGCTACGACGAGGAGCAGCGCCGGCTGGTCGGCGAAATCCTGCACATGGGCGCGATGGCAGTGGCCCAGCTGGAGGCGGCGCTGGACGTGGTCGAGCGCCGCGACGACCGCGCCGCGCAGCGCATCGTGGCCAACGATGTCGAGATCGACAAGCTGGAAGCCAAGATCAGCCATGACGTGATGCAGCTGGCATTGCGCGGGCCCATGGCGCGCGACCTGCGCGAGATCCTGGCGGGCTTGCGGATTCCGTCGGACATCGAGCGCATAGGCGACTACGCGGCCAACGTGGCCAAGCGCTCCATCGCCCTCAACGTGTCGCCACCCGTGCCGCATACCACCAACCTGCGCGCGCTGGGCCTGCTGGCCGCGCGCCAGGTCAGCGAAGTACTGGACGCCTACCGCGACGGCGACGCCGACCGCGCACTGCGCGTGCGTGCGCGCGACGCCGAACTGGATGCGCAGTACACGGCCCTGTTCCGCGAGCTGCTGACCTACATGATGGAGGATGCGCGCAACATCACCCCCTGCACCCACCTGCTGTTCATGGCCAAGAACCTGGAGCGCATCGGCGACCACGCCACCAATATTGCCGAGAACATCTGGTTCCTGGTCCATGGCGACCAGCCGCTGCCACCGCGCGACAAGCGCGATGAAACCAATACCACCGGCGCGGTCTGAACGAAATGTATGTTTTCCGGTAAACACCACACGCGATTTCCAGCTGTCGTGCGCAAGCGGAAGACACTGGTCCTTCATCCCGGCCCGGGTGCACCGGTGAAGGCTCCGTTAGCGATTCCTTAACCTGTTTGCCCCGCAAGAGTGCCGCTGCGCGCGCAACTGGCTGAATGTGCAAATTACGTAGTGCCGCAGTGCACACAAGCGCCCGGCTCCGGGCCGCTACACTTGGGCCACATCCCGCGGCCCCCGCCGCACTATCGGAGCGTCACCCATGAGCAACAACCATTCCAAACCCGCATCGCTTGCCCTGTGCACGGCCCTGGTTGGCGGCCTTGCGTTGTCCGGCTCTGCTTTCGCCATGCAGTCGCTGAGCCAGGGCTACCTGGTCTCCGCAGGGGAGCCGGCGCCGGCTGCCAAGGCGGCCGAGGGCAAGTGCGGCGAAGGCAAGTGCGGCATCGAGAAGGCCGACAGCGACAAGGACGGCAAGGTGTCGCGCGCCGAGTTCACCGCCGCCCACGCCGACAGGGCCGCCATGTTCGACAGCATCGACACCAGCAAGGACGGCTTCATCGATGCGGCCGAGCACAAGGCCCACCACGACAGCAAGGGTGGCGAAGGCAAGTGCGGCGCCGACAAGAAAGCCGGCGCCGACAAGGCTGGCCACGCCGAGGGCAAGTGCGGCGAAGGCAAGTGCGGCGGCAGCCTCTGAGCCGCCACTGCTGATCGCATGACTTCCACCCTGTCGGCCGCCAGTGCCGGACTAGGCCTGCGGCGCGCCCTGCTGGGCGCGCTGCAGGATGCACCCGCGGGTGCATTCGATTTCCTCGAATGCGCTCCGGACAACTGGATCGGCATCGGTGGACGCTACGGTGCCGCGCTGGAACAGCTTTCGGCGCGCCACCCGCTCACCTGCCATGGACTTTCGCTGTCGCTGGGCGGCATAGCGCCGCTGGACGAGACCTTCCTGGCCCGCACCCGGCGCTTCCTCGACCAGCACCACGTTGCCCTTTACAGCGAACACCTGAGTTACTGCACCGACGACGGCCATCTGTACGACCTGATGCCGATTCCGTTCACCGAGGAGGCCGTTCACCACGTCGCCGCGCGCATTGCCCGCGTGCAGGACGCCCTGGGCCGTCGCATCGCGGTGGAAAACGTCTCCTACTACGCCGCGCCCTACCAGGCGATGGCCGAAGTCGATTTCGTCAATGCGGTGTTGTCCGAAGCCGATTGCGACCTGCTTCTGGATGTCAACAACATCCATGTCAACGCCATCAACCATGGCTACGACGCGCTGGATTTCCTGGTTCGCATGCCGACCTCGCGCATCGCCTCGTACCACATCGCTGGCCATTACGACGAAGCGGACGACCTCAAGGTCGACACCCATGGCGCGCCGGTGAAGGAGGCCGTGTGGTCGTTGCTGGAAGCGGCCTACCGCGTGCACGGCGTGCACCCGACCCTGCTGGAACGCGACTTCAATTTCCCACCGCTGCCGGTGCTGCTGGCCGAGGTGGAACGCATCCGCGCGCTGCAGCGCATGGCGCCCGAAGTCTCTGCAGACGGGTCCGCAAGCCCGCTTTCCGCCCATGGCTGAGACGCTGTTCGAGCAGGAGTACCAGCTGGCAGCGCACCTGCGTGATCCGGCCGCCAACCCGCCGCCGCCCGGCCTGGAAGATCGCCGACTGCGCATCTACAGCGAACTGTTCTTCAACAACATCGAAGGCCTGCTGTCAGGCAATTTCCCGGTGATCCGCAAGACCCTCGGGGATCAGCGCTGGCTGACCCTCGCACGCGATTTCTATGCACAGCACCGCAGCCAGACGCCGCTGTTCGCCGAGATCGGGCGCGAATTCATCCGCTTCCTGCAGGATCGCGCCGCGGCCGGCGAGCCGGACCCGGGCTGGCTGGCGGAGATGGCGCACTACGAATGGGTCGAGCTGGGCCTGCAGATCGCCGACGACGCGCTGCCCGCGCACGATGCCGGCGGCGACCTGCTCGCTGGCGTGCCGGTGCTGTCGCCCTTCGCCTGGGCGCTGGCCTATGCCTGGCCGGTCCACCACATCGGCCCGGACTACCAGCCGGCGACGCCTCCCGCCACCCAGACCCTGGTGGTGGTGCGCCGCGATGCGCAGTTCGAGATCAGGTTCGCGGAGATATCGCCGCTGGTCTTCCGCCTGCTGGAGCTGCTGCGTCACGGCCAGTCGAATGGAAGGCAGGCGCTGGAGCAACTGGCCGCAGAAGCAGGCGCCGACGACCCCGGATCGGATCCGGGGCAAGCCCTGCCCTTCTTCATCGAACAGGGCCGCGCCATGCTCGAGCGCATGCGCGACGAAGGCACCCTGCTGGGCACCCGCCCGCTGTAGGCGCTGCATCGGTCCCAGCTTGCGCAGCGTCTGCACACCCGCGCGGCGACCGACGATTTGGGGCCTCTGTTACGCTTGTGTCGATGAACAACCCAGAAGAAATACCGACCACGAGCCCCATGTCGCGCCGTTTCCGCGGCTACCTGCCCGTGGTCGTCGACGTGGAAACCGGCGGCTTCGACTGGAACCGCCACGCGCTGCTGGAAATCGCGGTGGTGCCGATCGACCTGGATGCCGATGGCGGCTTCGTGCTGGGCGAGACCGCCAGCGCGCACCTGGTACCTGCGCCGGGCACCGATATCGACCCTAAGTCGCTGGAGATCACCGGCATCGTGCTCGACCATCCATTCCGCCTGGCCAAGCCGGAGAAGGAAGCGCTGGAACACGTGTTCGCGCCGGTCCGCGCGGCCATGAAGAAACACGGCTGCCAGCGCGCCATCCTGGTCGGCCACAACGCGCACTTCGACCTGAACTTCCTCAATGCGGCGGTCACGCGCTCGGGACACAAGCGCAATCCCTTCCATCCCTTCAGCGTGTTCGACACCGTGACCATGGCCGGCATGGCCTATGGCCAGACCGTGCTGGCACGGGCGATCCAGGCCGCCGGCATGGAATGGAATGCGGATGAAGCGCACTCGGCCGTCTACGACACCGAGCAGACCGCGCGCCTGTTCTGCAAGATCGCCAACGCCTGGCCGAAGCCTGCTGCGTAGCCCTCCGGCCGCATGACATGGTGATCACTGCGATCAGGGCCGACATCACCACGCTGATCGTGGATGCCATCGTCAATGCCGCCAATGCATCGCTGCTGGGCGGTGGCGGCGTGGACGGCGCCATCCATCGGGCCGCCGGGCCTGAACTCCTGCATGAGTGCCGCCTGCTGGGCGGCTGTCCCACGGGCGAGGCCAGGATCACGCGCGGATACCGGTTGCCGGCGAAGCATGTCATCCACACGGTCGGACCGGTCTGGCGTGGCGGCCTGCACGGCGAGCCCGGCCTGCTGGCATCGTGCTATCGAAACAGCATGGACCTGGCGGCCTCCAGCCGCTTGGCCAGCGTGGCCTTCCCGGGCATCAGCACCGGGATCTACGGTTATCCGCTGGAACTCGCCGCGCCCGTGGCGCTGGCCTGCGTACGCGAAAAAATGCGCGAGCATGACGGCGTTGGAAGCGTGGTCTTCTGCTGTTTTTCCGAGCGCGACCTGGTCATCTACCAGGACTTGCTGGACGCTGTCAGGCTGCATTAGCCAGCAGCCCCTGGCAGCTGCCGAGCTGGCTTCAAGCCAAAGGGCTGGACGTCGGAGGTCGGCGCGACCGCAGGGTTCGACCGATGCCATACAGGCTGATCGCCCCCCAGGCGCCCTCCAGCAGGAACACCGCCAGGTTGAACTTCCCGAACAGCGATACCAGCACGCCAAGTGAAGCGAACAGGTTGAGCAGCTGGTAGACGATGCCGGTGCCCGACAGCCGACCGGCCTGCAGAAGGTAGAAAGCCAGCAGCGCCATCAGGGTTCCGGTGACACCCACCCAGTCGTTCCACGCCAGTTCGATGCCCATCATCCGGTACTCCCGTGCTGTCAGGTTCGTCGTTGTCGCACCGCCTCGAACAGGGTCACGCCGGTGGCCACCGACACGTTGAGGCTCTCGATATCGCCGGGCATCGGGATTTTCACCAGCCCGTCGCAATGCTCGCGTGTCAGCCGGCGCATGCCGTCGCCCTCGCCGCCCAGCACCAGGGCGATATTGCCGCGCAGGTCGATGTCGTACAGCGAGGCTTCCGCTTCTCCGGCCAGCCCGTAGATCCACACGCCCAGTTGCTGCAGGTCGCGCAGGCAGCGCGCCAGGTTGGTGACCGGGAACACCGGCAGGCGATCTGCGGCGCCCGCGGACGTCTTGCGCACGGTCGCATTGACCGGCGCGGACTTGTCCTTGGGAATGATCACGGCCGTTGCACCGGCCGCCGCCGCACTGCGCAGGCAGGCGCCGAGGTTGTGCGGATCCTGCACGCCGTCCAGCACCAGCACCAGCGCCTTGCCTTCGGCCGCTTCGATCAGGCCGGCAAGTTCGCCCTCATCCCAGGTTTTCGCGGCCGCATAACGCGCGACCACGCCCTGGTGGCGCACGGAACCGCCGACGCCATCGAGCGCCTGCTGGGTGACGCGGCGCACCTCGATGCCCTTGCGGCGCGCGTTCTCCTCGATCTCGTTGATCCGGGAATTCTTGCTGCCGGCCTCCAGCAATATTTCACGCACGTTGTCGGCATCGTTCTCGATGGCCGAAGCCACCGCGTTGATGCCGGCGATCCACTGGTTCTGCTTGCTCATGGTATTTGCTCTTGATCCCCTTCTCCCACCGGGAGAAGGTGTCGCGAAGCGACGGATGAGGGCAGGAAAATGATCCTCCTGCAGACTTTCATCATCAACGAAGGTCCATGCCCTCATCCGCCCTTCGGGCACCTTCTCCCGAAGGGAGAAGGAACTGCGTCAATACTTCTCTTTTTTCCGCTTCGCCGGCTGCCCGCGTGGCGGCAATCCCTGCACCTGTTTTTCCTCGGCCAGCTTGAAGTCGATCTTGCGCTCCTCCAGGCTTGCCTTCATCACCACGATGCGCACCGGGTCGCCGAGGCGATAGACCATGCCGCGACGTTCGCCGCTCATGGTCTTGCGGATCGGATCGAAGTGGTAATAGTCGTGCGGCAACTGGGTCACGTGGACCAGGCCGTTGACCTTGGAGTCGTTCAGTTCGACGAACAGGCCGAAGCTGGTCACGCCGCTGATCACGCCATCGAACTGCCCGCCCACGTGCTGCTCCATCCACGCGGCGCGGTAGCGCTCGTCGACCTCGCGCTCGGCCTCGTCGGCACGGCGCGCACGCTCGGAACACTGCAGCGACAACGCCGCCATCTCGTGCGAGGAGTACAGGAACTTGGCCGGCTTGCCCTTGGTCAGCGCGTACTTGATCGCGCGGTGCACCAGCAGGTCGGGATAACGGCGGATCGGCGAGGTGAAATGCGCGTAGGCCTCCAGCGCCAGCCCGAAGTGTCCGGCATTGTCCGGCGTGTACACCGCCAGGCTCTGGCTGCGCAGCACCACCGATTCCAGCAGCGCCACGTCGGGGCGCTCGCGGATCTTCTTCAGCAACTGGGTGAAATCGCGCGGCTGCACCTTGGCCCAGGACGGCATGCTCAGCTTGAATTCCTTGAGGAACTCCAGCAGGTCGGCGTACTTGGACTCCGGCGGGCGATCGTGCACGCGGTAGGGCGCGGGGATCTGCGCGGCCAGCAGGTATTTGGCCGCCTCCACGTTCGCCGCGATCATGCATTCCTCGATCAGTTTGTGCGCGTCGTTACGCTGCAACATGCCGGCCTGGGTGACTTCGCCGCGGTTGTCCAGCTCGAAGCGTACTTCCGAGGTTTCGAACTCGATCGCGCCACGCTTTTCGCGGGCCTTGGCCAGCAGGTGGAACAGTTCGTACAGGCGATCGACCTGAGGCAGCTGGGCGCCGATGGACTCGCGTGCGGCCGCATCCTTCTCGCCCACGGCGTTCCAGACCTGGTCGTAGGTCAGGCGTGCATGCGAGCGCATCACCGCCTCGTAGAACTTGGCCTGGGTGACCTCGCCCTCGCTGTTGACCTGCATGTCGCAGACGAAGCACATGCGGTCGACCTTGGGGTTCAGCGAGCAGATGCCGTTGGACAGCGTCTCCGGCAGCATCGGCACCACGAAGCCCGGGAAGTACACCGAGGTCGCGCGCTTCTGCGCCTCGTCGTCGAGCGGCGTACCCGGACGCACGTAATGTGAGACGTCGGCAATCGCCACCACCAGCCGGTAGCCGCTGCGGTTCTTCATGCGCAGGCCCTGGCGATTGCTTTCGCAATAGACCGCGTCGTCGAAATCCTTGGCGTCGGCGCCATCGATCGTGACCAGCGGCATGTCGCGCAGGTCGACGCGCCCGGCGACCATCTTCTCCTCGACCACCAGCGGCACCGCGGCCGCTTCGTCCAGCACTTCCTGTGGGAACTCGTGCGGGATCTCATGGCCGTGGATGGCCGCTTCCACCACCAGCGAGGGGGTCAGCTTGTCGCCCAGCACCGCAACGATCTTGGCCATCGGCGGGCGCCGCGAATCGGGCGCCTTGGTCAATTCCGCGACCACCAGCTGGCCGTCTCTCGCCTCGCCACGCTGGTCCGGCGGGATCAGCACGTTTCGCTGCACGCGCTTGTCGTCGGGCACCAGATAGCTGATGCCTTCTTCCAGGGTGAAGCGCCCGATCAGGCGCGACAGGCGCCGTTCCAGCACTTCGACGATGCTGCCTTCGCGGCGGCCGCTGCGGTCGATGCCGGTGACGCAGGCCATGACCCGGTCGCCGTGCATGACCTTGCGCATTTCGTTGGGTGGCAGGAACAGGTCATCGCCATTGCCCGCTTCCGGTCGCAGGAAGCCGAAGCCATTCGGATTGGCGATGACCACGCCCGGGATCAGGTCCATCTGCTTGGCCGGGGCGAAACCGCCACGCCGGTTCTGCAGCAGCTGGCCGTCGCGGACCATCGCGCCCAGGCGCTTGCCCAGCGCATCGAAACGGTCCGGCGCGGTCAGGTTGAGACTGGCAGCGAGGTCTTCGGCGGTCTGCGGACCTTCGGCGGCGGCCAGCTGGGCCAGGATGGCCTCGCGGCTGGCGATGGGATCGGCATAGCGCTCGGCCTCGCGTGCGGCATGCGGGTCGCGGAAGCCGCCGCGCGGCGGCGCCGGCTGGCGATTGGGCTGGCGGCCCTGCGAAGGATTGGGCTGGGACCGGCTGGAATGTGGACCCGCTTGCCTGGAAGCACCTGACGCGCCCCTGCGCGCTTGCGCACTCGGCGGGCTGGAGGGCTGTTCCGGCATCCACGGCGGCAGCTTCGAGGGCTTGCCGGTGGCGGTCTTTTTCGCACGTCCACCGGGCTTGCCCGGCTTGTCGGATGTGGGCCCGGGCCCACCTTTCGTTGGCTTCTTCGTCATCCCTTCATGGTACACCCCGACCCAATCGGGGCAGTCACGATGCAATCATGCGTTGACATCCCCCGGCGCAATCCGGAGAATGCGCGCCCTGCACCCTGCCCGGGTGGCGGAATTGGTAGACGCACTAGCTTCAGGTGCTAGCGGGGGCAACTTCGTGGAGGTTCGAGTCCTCTCCCGGGCACCATCTTCAAAGCAAAACCCTCGCGCAAGCGGGGGTTTTTGCTTTCTGGCGTTTGCAGCCTGCGGCGCTTCGGCAGGGCACGCCGGCCAGGCACGCCGGGTAGAATCGAAGCCACGATTCTGCGAACGCACCCGGAACAATGACCGAGACCATCCGCCCCACCTTCCACGGCTTTGAACAGATCCCGCTGCGCGAATATGCAGAGCGCGCCTACCTGGACTATTCGATGTACGTGGTCCTGGACCGCGCCCTGCCCTTCATCGGCGACGGCCTGAAGCCGGTGCAGCGCCGCATCATCTTCGCCATGAGCGAGCTGGGGCTGGCGGCAGGCGCCAAGCCGAAGAAATCGGCGCGCACCGTGGGCGACGTCATCGGCAAATACCATCCGCATGGCGACAGCGCCTGCTATGAAGCGCTGGTGCTGATGGCGCAGCCGTTCTCCTACCGCTATCCGCTGATCGAGGGCCAGGGCAACTTCGGCTCGCCGGACGACCCCAAGTCGTTCGCGGCTATGCGCTACACCGAATCCAAGCTGACCCCGATCGCCGAAGTGCTGCTGGGCGAGCTCGGACACGGCACGGTCGACTGGACCCCCAACTTCGACGGCACCCTGCAGGAACCCACCTGGATGCCGGCGCGCCTGCCGCACCTGCTGCTCAACGGCACCACCGGCATCGCGGTGGGCATGGCCACCGACGTGCCGCCGCACAACCTCAACGAGATCGTCAGCGCCTGCGTGCGCCTGCTCGACGATCCCGAGGCCAGCGTCGCCGACCTCTGCGAACACGTGCGCGGCCCCGATTACCCGACCACCGCCGAGATCATCACCCCGCTGGCGGACCTGCGCGCCATCTATGAAACCGGCCATGGCAGCGTGCGCGCCCGCGCGACGTTCCTGAAAGAAGGCAACAACATCGTCATCAACGCGCTGCCCTACCAGGTATCGCCGTCCAAGGTGATCGAACAGATCGCCGCGCAGATGCGCGCCAAGAAGCTGCCGTGGCTGGAGGACATCCGCGACGAGTCCGACCATCTCAATCCGGTTCGCGTGGTGCTTATCACGCGTTCCAACCGCGTCGATGCGGACCAGCTGATGGGACACCTGTTCGCCACCACCGATCTCGAGAAGAGCTTCCGGGTCAATCTCAACATCATCGGCCTGGATGGCCGCCCGCAGGTCAAGAACCTGCGCATGCTGCTGGGCGAGTGGCTGGAGTTCCGCACCACCACGGTCACCCGCCGCCTCAACCACCGGCTGGAGAAGGTCGAGCGTCGCCGGCACCTGCTGGAAGGCCTGTTGGTGGCGTTCCTCAACCTGGACGAGGTGATCCACATCATCCGTACCGAGGACGAGCCGCGCGCGGCACTGATCGCTCGTTTCGCCCTCAGCGAGGAACAGGCCGACTACATCCTCGACACCCGCCTCAAGCAACTGGCGCGCCTGGAGGAAATGAAGATCCGCGGCGAACAGGACGAGCTGGATGCCGAACGCGACCGCCTGATGTCCACGCTTGCCTCCAAGGCCAAGCTGAAGAAGCTGATCAAGGACGAGTTGCTGGCCGATGCCAAGAAGTACGGCGATGCACGCCGCTCGCCGCTGATCGCCCGCGAGGCGGCGCAGGCGCTGGACGAGACCGAACTGGTCGCCAGCGAACCGATGACCGTGGTGCTGTCGGAAAAAGGCTGGATACGCGCGGCCAAGGGCCATGACGTCGATGCTGCATCGATGTCCTACCGCGATGGCGACTCACTGCTGGCCGCAGTTCGCGGTCGCAGCACCTACCAGGTGGCGTTCCTGGATTCGGAAGGACGCAGCTATTCCACCGCAACACATACGCTGCCGTCGGCGCGAGGCAATGGCGAACCGCTGACCGGGCGTTTCTCGCCGGCGCCGGGCGCCTCTTTCGTGGCCCTGGCCAGTGCCGACAACGACGCGCGCTTCGTGCTGGCGTCCTCGCACGGTTACGGCTTCGTCACCCGCTTCGAGAACCTGACCGGGCGACAGAAGGCAGGCAAGGTCATGCTGAACCTGTCGGCGGGCGCGAAGGTGCTGCAGCCGGCGCATACGGCCGATCCCAAGGCAGACCGCATCGTCGCCGTGACCAGCGCCGGCCACCTGCTCGCCTTTGCGCTGGCCGACCTGCCGGAGCTCGACAAGGGCAAGGGCAACAAGATCATCGAGATTCCCAAGGCCAAGCTGGGCACCGAACGCGTGGTCGCCGTGGCGGCGGTGTCGCCCGGCAGCACCCTGCTGGTTAAAAGTGGCCAGCGCACCATGTCGCTGTCGTTCAAGGATCTGGACGAGTACATCGGCGCGCGTGCTTCGCGTGGCGGGTTGCTGCCGCGCGGGTGGCAAAAAGTGGACGGGCTTGATGTCGAGTAATCCATCAGCCATGCGGGTGGCGGCGCGTTCGTCATCGCGGCTGCCACGGTTCAATGTGGCGCGGCAGAGGATGGACGGCCTGGCGGTCGATTGACGGAGGCAGACTGATGGAAGCCGACTTCTGGTTGCAGCGCTGGCAGGAAGGCCAGATCGGCTTCCATCGCGACGACGTCATGCCGTTGCTGGCTGCCCACTGGCCCGCCCTGCAACTGCCGGCTGGCAGCCGCGTGCTGGTGCCCCTGGCCGGCAAGACTCTCGACATGCATTGGCTGGCAGCGCAGGGGCATCGCGTGCTCGGCGTCGAGCTGTCGCCACTGGCGGTGCAGCAGTTCTTCGATGAAGCCGGGCTGCGTCCGGTGCGGCACCATAGCCGCCATGGCGAGCATTTCACCTCCGGCCCGGTCGAGGTGATCCTCGGCGACGCATTCGCCCTGGATGCCGAACTGCTGGCCGACGTGGCGGGCGTGTATGACCGTGCCGCCTTGATCGCCCTGCCGCCGGCCTTGCGCCGGCGCTATCTGGAAACCGTATACGCGCGGCTGCCGCGGGGATGCGCGGGCTTGCTGATCACGCTGGAGTATCCGCAGGTGCAGAAAGCCGGGCCACCGTTCTCGGTGGAGGCGGAAGAAGTGGCGAAACTGTTCGGGCCGCCGTGGCGCGCGACCCTGCTCGAACGGCGCGACATCCTGGCGCAGGAGCCGCGTTTCCAGGACGAAGGCGTGGATGCGCTGGCCACGGCCGTATATCGATTGCAAAAGGCCTGAGAGGCTGGTCTGAAGCGTTGGGTCGGAACCGCTGCGGGTTTCAGCCTGCCGGCTTGGCCTCGCCGAGTTTGGTCAACAGGTAGTTCTCGATGCCCAGGCGCTGGATCAGGCCCAGCTGCTGCTCCAGCCAGTGCGCGTGGTCTTCCTCGGTGTCCTTGAGCTGCACCAGCAGCATTGCCCGGCTCACGTAGTCGCCCAGGCGTTCGCACAGTTCGATGCCCTTGGCCAGCCGGCCGCGCACCTCGTACTCCAGATCCAGGTCCTTGCGCAGCATTTCTTCTACGGTGACGCCAGGCACGAACGGAGTCGGCGACATGTCCGGATCGCCCTCAAGGAACAGGATGCGCCGCAGCAGCGCGTCGGCATGCTCGGTCTCTTCCTGCATCTCGTGGTGGATGCGCTCGTACAGCACATGCAGGCCCTGGTCTTCATAGCGGCGCGAGTGGATGAAGTACTGGTCGCGCGCGGATAGCTCGCCGCGCAGCAGCTGCTTCAGGTATTCGACGACTTCGGGATGGCCTTTCATGGGAAGTGCTCCTTGGCAGCAGGCCTGCATGGTGCACCAACCGGCGCGGCCGTGGCCCAATGCGAATCACTTGCAGCCAGCAAGCCCGGCAACCTCCCCCGCAGTCGTGGAATAATCGGATCGGAGACCAGTACATCCAGCCTTCCCATTTCCTCGACAGGAAAACCGCATGCTCAAGTGGATCAAGCGCCTCGCGCTGTTGTTGCTGGTGCTGGCCCTCGTCGCATTCGGAACCGGATGGTGGCTGCTTCGCGGCAGCGTGGCGGAAATTGATGGCGAACTGGCGCTGGCCGGGCTTTCGGCCCCGGTGACGATCCAGCGCGATGCGCTGGGCGTAGTGACCATAGATGCCGCCAACGAAACCGACATGGCGCGTGCACTGGGTTACGTGCACGCACAGGAGCGCTATTTCGAAATGGACCTGATGCGACGGTCCTCGGCTGGCGAGCTTTCGGAACTGTTCGGCCCGATCGCCCTGGACCTGGACAAGGAGCACCGGGTCCATCGCATGCGCGCACGGGTGAACGCCAACCTGCAGGCCTTCGCCGGCGACCGCCTGCCGCAGCTGCATGCCTATACCGACGGCGTCAACGCAGGCCTGGCCGCCTTGAGGGTGAAGCCGTGGCCGTACCTGCTGCTGGGCCAGCAACCCAGGCGCTGGGAAGTCGCCGACTCGGCGCTGACCGGTTACGCCATGTATTTCGACCTGCAGGATTCACGCAACACCCGCGAGCTGGCGCTCTGGAAGATCAAGGCGGTCGTTCCTCCCGCGCTGTACACGCTGCTGACCCTGGACGGCACCGAGTGGGACGCGCCATTGTTCGGCGCGCCGCGCGGCAATGCGCGCTTGCCTGATGCGTCGGCACTCGACCTGGCGCGCTTGCCGATGCCCGATTCGAAGCACCTGGCGCCGCTGGCGGACAAGGGCACGCCGGGCAGCAACAACTGGGCAATCGCCGGCGCGCTGAGCACCGATGGCCGCGCCATCGTCGCCGACGACATGCATCTCGGGTTGCGGGCCCCGAACATCTGGTTCCGCGCGCGGCTGCGATACCCGGATGCCCGCGCAACGGAGGGCAAGGTCGATATCTCCGGCTTCACCCTGCCCGGCCTGCCCGCGGTGGTGGTCGGCAGCAACGGCCATATCGCCTGGGGATTCACCAACAGCTACATGGACACGGCCGACTGGGCGCGGTTGCCGCTGGCCGGGCTGGAACAACAGCCGGGCTACAGCAAGCACATCGAGAAGATCCTGGTAGCTGGCGCCCCAGCCGTGGACTTCACCGTACGCGAGACCGCATGGGGACCGATCCTGCATGAGGACCGCGACCACGCCCTGGCACTGCGCTGGGTGGCGCAGTTGCCTGGCGCGGTGCGGGTGGATTTCGCCGACCTGGCCGTGGCCTCGGATCTGCAAGGCGCGTTCCGGGTCGCCGACCACGCCGGCATCCCCGCCCAGAATTTCACCGTTGCCGATTCCAGCGGACGCATCGGCTGGCAGGTGATCGGCGCAAGGCCCGACCGCGGCCCTGGCTGCGTGCCCTCCGGTGTCAGCGAGGCACTGCTGGCCATCGCGCCACCGGGGCCAGCTCCGGCGACGGCATCGATCCCGTCGCAGTCCGCCGGCTGCGTGCCCTGGCCCTCGCAGACCGCACATGCGCCGCGGCTGGTCGATCCCTCCTCGCACCGCCTGTGGACCGCCAACAACAGGACCCTGGACGCCGATGCCCTGGCAGTCGCCGGCGATGGCGGTTACGCCCTGGGCGCACGCGCCAGGCAGATCCGCGATGGCCTGTTCGCGCGGCAGTCGTTTTCCGAGCGCGACCTGCTCGCCATCCAACTCGACGACCGCGCGCTGTTCCTGCAGCGATGGTGGAAGCTGTTGCAGGACGAGGGCAGCAAGCCCGGCAATAGCGCGTTGGCCGCCCTCGCCACCGCCAGCAGCCAATGGCAGGGACGGGCGGCGACCGGTTCGGTCAGCTACCGCATCGTCCGCGCCTGGCGCCTTGCCGTGCACACGCGCATCGCCGACGGGCTCACCGCGCCTGCGCAGGTCGCGTTGGGCAACGACTTCGTGATGCCCGACCTGCCGCAGCTGGAAGGCGTGGCGTGGCCGTTGCTGGCCGAGCGCCCGGCCAACCTGCTGCCACGACGGTTCGCCAGTTGGGAAGCCCTGCTCGAAGACGCCGCTCGTCAGGTCCGCGATGACTTGGCCCCCAGCGGCCCGTTGGACCAGCGCCGCTGGGGCGAGCGCAATACGGCGAAGATCTGCCACCCGCTCGCCAATGCCTTGCCGGCGATGCTCAAGCCGGCACTGTGCATGCCGGCCGATGCGCTGCCCGGCGACAGCGCCATGCCTCGCGTGCAGGGTCCTTCTTTTGGCGCTTCCGAACGGATGGTGGTGTCGCCGGGCCACGAAGCCGACGGCATCATCCACATGCCAGGGGGCCAGAGCGGCAATCCGCTGTCGCCGTTCTGGGGGGCGGGCCACGAGGACTGGGTGCAGGGCAAACCGACGCCGTTCCTTCCGGGGAAGACGGAATACACGTTGACCTTGAAGCCCTGACACCGTTCTTCTCGCCTCAACCGTCGCTGCGCGCCACCTTCTCCCCGGGGCAGAAGGAATCAGATCGCCGCGTTATGCACTCCGGCGATCGCCCTGCCCGACGGATCCGCAGCCCCGGCAAAACTCGCATCCCACGCGATGGCAGCAGGTGACGAACAGGCGATCGACTTGCCGCCCGGCACGGTTTCAGCGGCGGCCGGTCCGGGATAGAACTCCTCGAACACGCTGCGGTAGTAATAGGCTTCCTTGGTCAGGGGCGGATTGATCGGGAAGCGCTTGCCGGCCGCGCCCAGCTCGCGGTCGCTGACCCGTGCTTCGGCATGTTCCTTCAGGCCGTCGATCCAGCCGTAGCCCACGCCATCGCTGAACTGTTCCTTCTGCCGCCACAGGATCGAGTCCGGCAGGTAACCTTCGAACGCCGCGCGCAGGATGCCCTTCTCCATGCGCTCCGGGCCGGTGCTGGTCTTGTCGACCATCTTGTAGCGGGCATCCATCTTCATCGCCACGTCCATGAATTCGCGATCCAGGAACGGCACGCGCGGCTCCACGCCCCAGGCCATCATCGACTTGTTGGCGCGCAGGCAGTCGTAGTTGTGCAGCGCGTCGAGCTTGCGCACCAGTTCCTCGTGGAACTCGCGCGCGTTCGGCGCCTTGTGGAAATAAAGGTAGCCGCCGAAGATCTCGTCCGAGCCCTCCCCGGACAGCACCATCTTCACGCCCATCGCCTTGATGCGACGCGCCAGCAGGTACATCGGCGTGGACGCGCGGATGGTGGTGACGTCGTAGGTCTCGATATGGCGGACCACTTCCGGCAAGGCATCCAGGCCTTCCTCGAAGGTGTACTCGAAACCGTGGTGCACGGTGTCCAACGCCTTGGCGGCAATCGCCGCCGCCGCCAGGTCCGGCGAGCCCTTCAAACCGATCGCGAACGAGTGCAGGCGCGGCCACCAGGCTTCGGACTTGTCGTCTTCCTCGATGCGATGGCGCGCATAGCGCGCGGCCACTGCGGTGACCAGCGAGGAATCCAGCCCACCGGACAGCAACACGCCGTAGGGCACGTCGCTCATCAGCTGGCGATGCACGGCGCGCTCGAAAGCCTCGCGCAACTCCTGCCCGTCCACCTCCACGCCAGCGACCGCGTCGTAGTCGCGCCACGGCCGCTCGTAGTACTTGACCAGCGCGCCGCTGGCGCTGTCGTAGTAATGACCCGGCGGAAACTGCGCCACGTCGGCGCACAGGCCGCTGATGGCCTTCATTTCCGAAGCCACGCACAGGCGGCCTTCGCGATCATGGCCCCAGTACAGCGGGCACACGCCCATCGGGTCGCGTGCAACCAGCGCCCGCCCCGCGACCTTGTCCCACAACGCGAACGCGAAGATGCCGTTGAGGCGGTTGAGGAACGAAGCCGGCTCGTCTTCGCGATACAGGGCATTGATCACCTCACAGTCCGAGCCGGTGAGGAAGCCGTATGGCTGCGTCAGTTCCTTCTCCAGTTCGCGGTGGTTGTAGATCTCGCCATTCACGGCCAGCGCCAGGCCGCCATCGGCCGAGCGCAACGGCTGCGATCCGCCGGCCGGGTCGACGATGGCCAGGCGCTCGTGCACCAGGATGGCGTGGTCGTCGATGTAGACCCCACTCCAGTCCGGGCCGCGATGGCGCTGGCGCTGTGACAGTTCCAGCGCCTGGCGCCGGAGACCCTGCAGGTCATCGCCCGACTGCAGGCCGAAGATGCCGAAGATGGAACACATGGGGAGCTCCTGGATCTGATGTGGAAAGACGGAAAAAGAAAAACCCGCATCTCGCGATGCGGGTTCCTGGAGATCGGCTTGTTGCTGTTCGCCTAGTCGCAGACCCGCACCGGTCGCGCACGATTATTGGTCCGCGCATTATTGCGGCGGTTCAAAACGGTGCGAATGGTGGTGGCGGTGCGAGGCATGGATCGAAACTAACCGGTCCGGGTGCCGGCTGGCAAGCGTTCCGGAAGCTTTGCAATCAGTTACTCAAGCAACAATCTTTCGATCAGCCTCCGGTACAGGGCGGGCAAAGCCTCCAGGTCGACCACCGACACGTTTTCGTCGACCTTGTGGATGCTGGCGTTGACCGGGCCAATCTCGATGCACTGGGCACCCAGCGGGGCGATGAAACGCGCATCGGAAGTGCCGCCGGCGGTGCTTTCCTGGGGCGCCGTGCCGGTGAATTCCGCCAATACCTCGCGTGCCATCGCACGCAGCCGCCCTTCGGGCGTATAGAACGGTTCGCCGCCGCGATGCCAGTGCAGCTCGTACTCCAGCCCGTGGCGATCGAGCACGGCGCCGATCTCGCTTTCCAGCCGCGCCGCGTTCCAGTGCGGGTTGTAGCGCAGGTTGAACAGTACCTTGGCATCGCCGGGTATCACGTTGTTGGCGCCGGTGCCGGCATTGAAGTTGGAGACCTGCAGGCTGGTGGGCGGGAAGGTTTCGTAGCCATCGTCCCAGTGCCGCGCGGTGAGTTCTGCCAGGGCCGGCAGCGCCTGGTGGATGGGGTTGCGGGCCTTGTCCGGATAGGCGACATGGCCCTGGATGCCCTTGACCGTGAGCGTGGCCGACAGTGTGCCGCGACGGCCGACGCGCAGCAGGTCGCCCAGCCGATGCGTCGACGAGGGCTCGCCGGTGATGCACCAGTCGATCGCCTGGCCGCGCGCGCGGAAGGTGTCGGCTACGCGGCGCACGCCGTCGATCGCATCGCCCTCCTCGTCCGAGGTGAGCAGCAGCGCGATGGTGCCGGCATGTCCCGGATGCGCGGCGACGAATTGTTCCATGGCGATGACGAACGCGGCGACGCTGCCCTTCATGTCCGCGGCGCCGCGACCGTACAGCACGCCGTCGCGGATGACGGGCACGAACGGATCACTGGTCCAGTCCTGCGCCGGGCCCGGTGGCACCACATCAGTATGGCCAAGCAGGACGAGCACCGGCTGCCCGCTGCCGTGCGTGGCCCACAGGTTGTCGACCTGTCCATAGCGCAGCTGCTCGCAGGCGAAACCGGCGTCGCGCAGGCGTGCGGCGATAAGTTCCTGGCAGCCGGCATCGTCGGGTGTGACCGAGCGACGGCCGATCAGCCCGCTGGTGAGGTCGAGGACTTGGCTCATTTCGCAACCCCGAAACGCTGTTTGAAGCCGTTGTCGCTGAAGCCTTGCGTCATCACGCCATCGGCGGTGACCACCACCGGGCGACGGATAAGCTGCGGATACTCACGCAGCAGGAGCTTCCATTCGGCTTCCGAGCCCGGCGCCTTGCGGTTGGCCGGCAACTGCCGCCAGGTGGTGGAGGACTTGTTGACCAGCACATCCCAGCCACCCGCCTGCTTCGCCCAATCGACCAGCACTTCGGGAGAACGCTTGTCGTCGCGGTAGTCGACGAACGAATAGGCAATACCGAAGCGATCCAGCCACTTGGTCGCCTTCTTGCAGGTGTCGCAGTTCTTGAGGCCGTACAGGATGGTCATGCATTCCCCGCCAGATAAGGATCATCATCCCCGCGAAGGCGGGGACCCAGTGACTCGCGCGTGATCGTGCAAGCGAATTGCAATCTCTGGATGCCTGCATTCGCCAGCATCTCCACTCACCGATATCAGTCGGCCAGGCCGCGCAGCAACTCGTTGATCGAAGTCTTCGACCGGGTCTTCCCGTCGACCTGCTTGACGATCACCGCGCAGTACAGCGAATGCGATCCGTCTGCGGCCGGAAGCGAACCCGACACCACCACGCTGCCCGGCGGCACATAGCCGTAGGACACCTCTTTGGTAGCGCGGTTGTAGATGCGCGTGGACTGGCCCAGGAACACGCCCATGCCGATCACGCTGTGGTGGCCGACGATCACGCCTTCCACCACTTCCGAGCGTGCGCCGACGAAGCAGTGGTCTTCGATGATCGTCGGCGAAGCCTGCAGCGGCTCGAGCACGCCGCCGATGCCCACGCCACCGGACAGATGGCAGTGCTTGCCGATCTGCGCGCAGGAACCCACGGTGGCCCAGGTGTCGACCATGGTGCCCTCGCCCACGTGCGCGCCGATGTTGATGAAACTCGGCATCAGCACCACGTCCCTGCCAAGGTAGGTGCCGCGGCGCGCCACCGCGCCCGGAACCACGCGCACGCCCGACTCGCGGAAACGAGCTTCGTCATAGCCTGCAAAGCGGGATTCCACCTTGTCCCAGTAAGGCGCCGGATGCGCGTCGATGACGGCCATGTCGTTGATGCGGAAATACAGCAGCACCGCCTTCTTCAGCCATTCGTTGACCTGCCAGCCACCCTTGGCATCGGGCTCGGCCACGCGGAACTCGCCGGCCTCCAGGCCTTCGATCACCTGCCCCACCAGCGGGCGCAGTGCGTCGATGTCGGTCGTCGACAGGTTGAGGCGCCTGACAAATGCCTCGTCGATACTGGATTTCAGTGCGGTCGCATTGCGGGCAGAATCGGTCATGGAGCGGCGGCTTCCTTTGAGGTCATGTTTCGAAGCTGGCGCGCAACGCATCGCGCAGCGCCTGCTGGGTCGGTTCGGCCAGCGGTTGGCCGCCGGCATCGGTAAGCTGGAACACGTCCTCGGCGCGCTCGCCGAAGGTGGCAATGCGCGCATCGTGCACGTTGACGCCCTGTGCGCGCAGCACCTGCGCCACATCCGACAGCAGGCCGGGACGATCGGGTGCCACGAGGCTCAGCAGCGAACGTTTCCCGTCAGGCGTGACCCCGAACTGGATACTGGGCGCGAAACGGAAATGCCTGAGTTGCCTGGGTAGCGCGCGGCGCGAGGTGCGGACATTGTCGAGTGGGCCGTCCAGCGCTGCGCCAAGCACCGCTTCCACCTCGGCCGGGTCGGAACTGGCGTGGCGGTCGGCGGGCAATACCTCGAAGGTATCGAAGATGGCGCCGTGCGGGCCATCGAGCACGCGGGCCTGGTGGATGCCGAAACCCATGCGGTCCAGGGTGGCCAGGATGGCGGCGAAAAGCCCGCTGCGATCCGGCGAGTGGACGAACACTTCCAGCGCATTGCCCGCATCCGAAATGCGCCGCACGCGTACCCGCGTCTCGCCGGGGACGACGTTGCGCAGCGCGCTGGCCTGCCAGGCAATCTGCTCGGGCCTGAAACGCAGGAAACCTTCTGCCGGCATGATCGCGAACAGCTCGTCGGCCGTACCGGGGGAGAAGCCCTGCACCGCCATCAGCATGCGCGCCGACTCGCGTGCTTCATGCATGCGCGCCTCGGCATCGACTGGCTGCTCCAGGCCCTCGCGCAGCACCCGGCGCGTGGCGAAATACAGATCGGCCAGCAGCCTGTCCTTCCACGCGTTCCACAGCTTGGGGCTGGTGCCGGCGATGTCGGCGCAGGTCAGCAGGTAGAGGTAGTCCAGGCGCTCGCGATCTTCCACCAGGGTACCGAAGCGATGGATGACCTCGGGATCGGAGATATCCTGCTTCTGCGCCGTCACCGACATGCGCAGGTGCTGTTCGACCAGCCAGGCCACCAGCGCCGCGTCGCCCTCGCTGAGGCCGTGCGCAGCGCAGAACGCGCGCGCGTCCACCGCGCCCAGTTCGGAATGATCGCCGCCGCGGCCCTTGGCGATGTCGTGGAACAGGCCGGCGACCAGCAGCAGTTCGGGCTTGCGCAGGCGTGGCCACACTTCGTGGGCAATGGAGAAGCGCTCGTCGGCGCGCCCGGACGAAAAAGCGGCGATATTCCGCAGCACCATCAGTGTGTGCTGGTCGACGGTGTACACATGGAAGAGATCGAACTGCATGCGCCCCGACACCTGCGCGAAGGCCGGGATCCACTGCCCCAGCACGCCAAGCCTGGCCATGCGCGTCAGCGTTTCCACCGCGCGCGGCATGCGCAACAGCGCCATGAATGCGCCGCGCTGCGCGGGGCTGGCGGCTTCATACGGGGGCAACTGCGGCAGCGCCTCGGCCAGCGCCCGCGCGGTGCGCGAATGCAGGCCACGGACTTCGGGATGCGAGGCCCACATCGCGAACAAGGCGAAGACCGCGGAGATATCGGCCTGCGGCCAGGAGGGGTCGCGCGCGGCCAGGTAGCCACGACGCAGGGCGAAAGCATCGTCCAGGGGCTCAGGCAACGCCTCGCCATCGAACTGTTCCTCGAAGCGCTGCAGCAGGCGATCGCTGATCCGGCGCACGATGGCCGCGCTGCGGTAGAACCCCTGCATCATCTTCTCGACGCCCAGGGTTTCCTGGTCATCCGGGAAGCCGAGGCGTTCGGCCAGGGTCTTCTGGTAGTCGAAGCGCAGGCGTTCTTCGGGTCGTCCCGCGACCAGGTGCAGGCCATAGCGCAGGCGGCCTAGGGCGCGTCGTTCGCGGGCGAGTGCTGCCGCCTCATCGGGCCCGACGTGGCTCAGTCCGATCAGCGGCTCCAGTTCGCGCACGCCGAAAGTTCGCAAAGCCATCCAGCCCAGCGTATGCAGGTCGCGCAGGCCACCCGGGCCTTCCTTGATGTTCGGTTCCAGGTTTTCCGAGGTATCGCCGAAGCGCGCATGGCGCATGCGCTGCTCCTCGCGCTTGGCGACGAAGAAATCCCGCGGCGGCCACACCTGCTGGGGCGAAATTGCCGCTGCCAGCGCGGCCTGTGCGGTCTCGTCGGCGACCAGCGCCCGCCATTCGATCAGGGCAGTGAGCACGGTCTGGTCGGCGGCGGCTTCAGTGCATTGCCCGGCGGAGCGCACCGCATGGCTGACCGGCAAGCCGGCATCCCAGAGCATGGCGAAGAAGCACGCCAGCTGCGCGTGGCAGGCCTGCTGGGCATCGGCGTCGGCAAGCACCAGCAGATCGATGTCCGATTGCGGGAACAGTTCGCCACGACCATAGCCGCCCACCGCGAACAGGGCCAGCGGCGCATCGGCCGGCACGCAGTGCGCCCAGGCTTCCTTGAGGAGCTGGTCGGCCGCGCGTGCGCGCAGGGCGACCAGCCGGTCTACCTCGTCGCCCTGGTCGAAACGCTTCGCAAGTTTGGCGTCGGTGGCGTTGAGGCTGGTGCGCGCCTGCGCGGACCAGGCGACGTTGCTGCCGCTATCGGGCGTAGGCGTCGCTGTTTCGTCCGCGCTGGCCGGAATGCTCACAGATCGTTGTCGTCGCCGGGCACCCGGGTCAGGATCTCGACGCCGTCCTCGGTCACCGCCACGGTGTGTTCCCATTGCGCGGAAAGCTTCCGGTCCTTGGTGACCACCGTCCAGCCGTCCGGCAACAGCCGCGTGTAGCGGGTGCCTTCGTTGATCATCGGCTCGATGGTGAAGGTCATGCCCGGCTTGAGCACCACCCCGTCGCCGGGGCGGCCGTAATGCAGGACCTGCGGTTCGTCGTGGTAGACCTTGCCGATGCCGTGGCCGCAGTACTCGCGGACCACGCTGAAGCGCTGCGATTCTGCATATTCCTGGATGGCATGGCCGACATCGCCCAGGGTGGCGCCCGGCTTGACCGTGCGGATGCCGCGGAACATGGCCTCGCGGGTCGCTTCCACCAGCCGCCTGGCCATGACCGAAGGCGTGCCCACGTAATACATGCGGCTGGTATCGCCGTGCCAGCCGTCCTTGATCACGGTGACATCTATATTGACCGTGTCCCCGTCCTTCAGGACCTTGCCCTCGCTGGGCATGCCGTGGCAGATCACGTTGTTGACCGAGGTGCAGACCGTGAACGGGAAGGGGATGCGCCCGTGGCCGCCGCCATAGCCAACGTTGGCCGGAATGGCCTGCTGCACGTTGACGATATGGTCGTGGCAGACCTTGTCCAGCTCGGCCGTGGTCACCCCCGGCTTCACGTGCGGCGCCACCACCTGCAGCACCTCTGCGGCCAGGCGGCCGGCGATGCGCATGTGTTGGAGTTCTTCGGGGGTCTTGAGATTGATGGCCATACGCGGATTATCGTCCATTTGCCCGCCGCCCTGAAGCCTTGATTCGGTTGGGACCGGGCTGCGAAGTCGGCCCGCAGCTTGTCCTTGGCCCGCCCCGAATGTTAAGCACTTGTGACAATTCGCGTGACTCTTGCATACTTAATTGACCAAGTGCGTCACATTTTTATGAGTATTGGTTCTGACTTTCACACAGGACACACGCTTTTGCGGGCTTGAAGCCGCAATCCGAGTTGGCACGCCCTTTGCTTGCACAACGACGAAAACTGGCGAGGAAGTTGAGACCAAGGCCGCAGCGCGTCAGGCGATTTACCAAAGCGGCACCCATTTGGCTTTTTCCAGTTCCAACGGTTATCCACCCATCCACTACTTTCTTCCACAGGGGATTCTCCAAACATGCGTCTGCTCTCCAAAACCGTTTTGATCGCCGCCGTCCTTGCCGGCGTTCCGATGCTGGCCCAGGCCGAATCTACTTTCACCACCGGCGCGGGCACTCCGTTAACCGCCAGCGCGCGGGTCGATTTCCAGATCACCATTCCGAAAATCCTCTTCCTGCAGGTTGGCACCGGCACCGCCTACGCCGCCAATGCGGCCATCAACCAGATCGCGTTCACGGTTCCTGCCGCCAGCGTCGGCAACGGCACTGCCGTTGCGGCCACCCCGGCCTCCGGCGACCTGTTGAATGGCGTGGTCACCGCGAAGGTGCTGGGCAACAACGGCGACGTGACCCTGTCGTCCACCACCCTGGGCGCGCTCGGCAACGGCTCGGGCGATACCATCTCGTACAGCCAGATCACCACCACTCCCGCGGTACTGAGTTCGGCGGCCGCCCTGCCGGCACCCGCCCTGGCCGACGCTGCCACGACGACCCTTCCGGCGCTGACCGCGGTCAACAAGATCGTCAACCGTGACGCGCGCTGGACCTACAGCTACCTCAATGGGGGCGTGGTCGCTCCGGGCACATACGGCGGCGTGAACACCAACAACAGCCGCGTGACCTACACCGCTTCGATGCCGTAACCGGCTTCCTGGAACGACCGGAAAAACCTACGGCACCAGCAGGAAAGTAAGGGGCCGGCCGCGACTTGGCCGGCCCTTTGCTTGATGAGAGAACGCATGAGAGCTTCCCTGACCATGATCCGGCTGTTGTCGGGATTGATCGCCCTGGGCCTGTGCTTCGATGCACCGGCTTATGTGGTCACGATCTCCCCGGGCGTGCGTGCCGTGTATCTGCGGGTGGGCACCGGTACCAGCGTCACCTACAACAGCAACGTCACCACGTTCGGCAACAACGGAAACGCCAACAACAACACGATCAACATAGTCTCGGTCGTCGTTCCGGCCAATGTGGTCGGCAATGGCGCCAACCGGGCGATGACCAGCAACTCAAGCCAGGGCACCAGCAGCCTGGACAGCTATGCCTTCTGCGACGTGCCTGCGGAAATCTACATCGGCGGCTTCTATCGCCTGCCCGGCAATAGTGGCACCGCCACGCTCACCGCCACGGTCCCGACCAGCCTCACCAACTCCAGCGGCCAGACCATTCCCTTTTCCCAGATCAGCTGGACCAGCAGCGGCAACGGCGATACCGGCGCGCAGCCGATCCTGGCGGGGACCTTCACGCCTGGTAGCCAGACGCTCGCCAGTTTCCCGGTCAACACCTGGCGCGAGAGCTGCCACAGCTTTGCCTACGGCAATGACGCGGTGGTCGCCGCCGGCACGTTCACGGGCCAGGTCACCTACACGTTGTCTGCGCCATGAAGGCTCGCCTCGTGAACGTCACCTTGCTCGCAGCACTTGCCCTTTCGGTTTCCGCGACCGCTGCGACCTACCCCGTCGACGACAGTGCAAGCCAGGTGCTGGACAGTTCGTTGCGAATGAAATGGGACAGCGTGGCTCCGCAATCGGTCAGGGGTGCCGGCGTCACGGGGGTCACCACCGTCCTGGTACGTCTGGACACCGACGCCTGGAATGGCCGCCAGGGACGCATTTACATGACCCTGCCCGAGCAACCGATCGGCCAGGTCACTGCCAGCTGGACCACCCACGGGACCTTGCTCCCAGGAGCTCTGCGCTCCGGCGAGCGCGCCCTGGTGTACGCCGGTCCGTTGCGACAAGGCCTGATCGAAGACACCTTGCGCCTGGTCATACAGGCGGACGGGCAGAAGCTGGTCCGCACTGAACAACTGCGTTTTTCCTTTGAACTGGATCTGGAGACACCGTGAGTCCCATTCTTCCCGGACGCCTGCTGCTGGCCATGTGCGGCCTGCTGCTGTCAATGACCGCTTCGGCCGGAAGCTTCTCCGTGCTGGTGTCCCCGCCACGCTTCGAAGACAGTGCGAAGCCTGGCACGACCTATCGCAACGTCGTGGAGATATCCAACCTTTCGGGGCAGACCGCGCATCTCAGCCTCAAGACCGCGGATTGGCACCTGGACGCGGGGGGCGCCGCGGTATTTTCCGAGGAACTGGCGCAGGGCAGCTGCCGGCCCTGGGTTGGCCTGGAGGCACCCGAAGTCACCATCGCCGCCAATGGCAAGCGTCGCTATCGTTTCGAAGTCGCGGTTCCCGCTGACGCACCGGCCGGCGAATGCCGGTTTGCCATCCTGCTGGAAGGGGATCCTGAAAGCGTCCAGGGCGGCGTCGTGGTCCCGGTTTCCGGCCGGATCGGGATCATCGTCTACCTGTCCGTGGGCGACGCCTCGGCCAGGCTGGCCGTTGCCGGGCAGCAACTCCTGACCATGGAAGGCAACCTGCTTCCGGCGCTGAGGGTGCGCAACGAGGGCAATGCGCACGGACGCCTGGAGGGTTTCATCGACGGCAAGGACGCAAGTGGCCGCCGCTTCACCTTTACCCCCTCAAGCCTACCGGTCCTGGCCGGGGAGACGCGCGACATCGTGCTGACGCCGCAAAGCGACAACGACCGCGCCCCCGCCCCGGCCATCGTGTATCCGCTGAGCCTGAAAGGGCGCCTGGATTTCGATTCGCAACACCTGTACATCGAGACCATTTTCGCCCGATGAGGAGGAGCACGACGTACCCGCTTCCGCTGGCCGTCGTCGCGGCGCTGGTCCTCAATGCCACCAGTCCACCCGCCTTTGCGGCCGCATCGGTTCACGCGGCGCCGTACCGGGACCGGATCATCTCCCGCGAGGACCTGCAGGTGTTGCCTCCTGACGAGGATGAGGAATACGACGATGAGGGTCTGCCACGCTCGGTGCGTGCGGAACTCAATCTCAGCCATTCCGAACGCGGCGAAGGGACTTTCACCGAGCAAGGCCTTTCGGTCGGCGGGTTCTGGGAAACGCCCAGCCTGGGAAGTTTCTCGCTGGACGCCACCCTGTTTCGCAGCAACCGGGATCGCTTCCGAGGTGATGGAGGGCTGGGTGGCGCCATCACCCTGTGGCAGCGGGACCTCAATCTGGACGGCGGCTGGCTCGGCAGCAACGGCCTGGGCGTGCTCAATACCCCACTGACCCCGCTGCAGTACAACCAGTATCGCTTCTTCATGCCGACCGTGGCCCTGGCCGGTGCCGCCACAGAATGGCGCAACGAAGGCAGCGGCCTGCTGCTGCAGGCCTCCCTGGGACGTGCGGGGATTTACAACGGCACGCGCATGGTCGGCTTCGACATCGCCGATGGTGACGTCGCCTCGCTCGGCGCGCAGTGGTCCTGGGCACCACAGTGGAAAGGCAGCGCCATGTTCCTGGGAACGCAGGGCCGCATCGTGCCCGACGCACTGGAAGAAGCTGTTTTCGCAGTGGGCGATACCCGTGCGATGTATGCCGGAACATCATGGGATGGCGCCCGCGACGCGATGCAGTTCAACCTGTTGTCCAGCAACGGCGACCGCGGCCACGCCAGCGGCGCCTGGGTCGATGCCAGTTCCCGCCGCGGCCGTTATACGCACAACTACGGCGTTTTCCGCCTGGACCCGGGGCTTTCCTGGGGCGCACTGCCGATCAACAACGATGCCGAAGGCGGGTACTACCGCGTTGGCTACCAATACGCGCGCTGGAGCTGGAATGGCGGCGTGGATACCATCCGCTCCATATCCGGGGACGGATTCGACGGTGTCTACGCCACCGCCTTCGGGCGCTACCAGGCCAGCAGCACGCTCGGTTATGGCGCCAGCTTCAACACGCGGCACGCCTCGGGCGACGACGGCGGCAGCTATAGCACCCAGTGGTTCGCCGACAAGCGCAATGCATGGGGCCAGACGCGCGTGCAGCTCGACCTGGCCACGGCGGGCAACCATGCAGACAGCTGGCAAGTAAGTGTCGACCAGTCTTTCGCGGTCAAGCAGGCCCGGCGACTGTCTGCTTCGCTCTCGCATGGATCTTTGGTCTACGACGGCGAAGCAGCGACCCGCAGCACCAGCCTGACCCTGTACGGCGGCGGCGATCTCACCAACACCTTGTCGTTGGACGGCAGTGCGCGCTGGACCGAGGGCGACGGGCCAAGTGCCCAACGCGGAAGTGACTTCAACATCGGCTTGAACTGGCGCCTGCAGCCGCACTGGGCACTATCGGCCATGGTCTACCAGAGCGAGGGCTCGCAGCGCTCGCCGTTCGTACTGGACCCGCTGGTTACCGGGACGCCCTTCATTTCCCTGCCGCGCGACCGCTCGCTGTTCCTGACCCTGCGCTACGACCGTCAGGCGGGCCGCCAGCAGGGCGTTCTGGGTGGCGCGCCCGGCGGCGCAGTGGGCAGCATCAGCGGCAGCCTGTTCCTGGACGAGAACGATGACGGTCAACGCGCCGCGTCCGAGCAGCCTGCAGCCAACATCACCGTGATCCTGGACGGACGTTACTCGGTCCGGACCGACAGCCTGGGAAATTTCAGCTTCCCGCGTGTGGCGGCGGGGCCGCACCTTGTAACCGCCGTTCCCGACAACCTGCCCCTGCCCTGGTTTATCGACGAGGCGCCCGGCCAGGCGGTGCAGGTGAATGTCCGCCAGGACGCCCACCTGCAGATCGGTGCGCGGCGGCGAAGGTGATCCAGCCGCGCCCTGAAGCGGCAGTTTGCGGCAAGTCCTTGTTGCAGCTATAATTTCGCGGCTTTGTCGGGCCCAGCCCGCAAGACCGTCCACGCCGGACGACACCGGCGAATACACACCTGCTGCCACAGCCCGTGCCGGGGTGCCTCCGCCTCCACTGGATAACTCCAATGGAATCAAGGGGTTCGGACACGGAAGCCGCAGGGAGGCCCAACCCCGGAACCATCGCCCCGCTGTCCGCAGTGGTGCAACCGCCTTTACCAAAGCTGGCGGCAGGTTCCCTTTCAGGAGTTATCGCAATGCCCCAAGTCACCATGCGCCAGATGCTGGAAGCCGGCGTCCATTTCGGCCACCAGACCCGTTACTGGAACCCCAAGATGGCTCCGTACATCTTCGGCGCCCGCGGCAAGATCCACATCATCAACCTCGAGAAGACCGTCCCGCTGTTCAACGACGCGATGAACTTCATCTCGGGCGTGGCCCAGAAGCGCGGCATCATCCTGTTCCTCGGCACCAAGCGCAGCGCGCGCGAGCCGATGAAGGAAGAAGCCATCCGCAGCGGCCAGCCGTACATGACCCAGCGCTGGCTGGGCGGCACCCTGACCAACTTCGCCACGGTGAAGAAGTCGGTGGCGCGCCTGAAGGAGCTGGAAGCCGGCGAGACCGACGGCAGCTTCGAGAAGCTGGTCAAGCACGAAGTGCTGGGTCTGCGCCGCGAGCGCGAGAAGCTGTTCGCTTCGCTGGGCGGCATCAAGGACATGAACCGACTGCCCGACGCGATCTTCGTGATCGACATCGGCCATGAAGACATCGCCATCAAGGAAGCCAAGAAGCTCGGCATCCCGGTGATCGCCGTGGTCGACAGCAACTACGACCCGGCCCTGGTCGACTACCCGATCCCGGGCAACGACGACGCCATCCGCGCCGTGCAGCTGTACGCACGCGCCGCTGCCGACGCCGTTCTGGAAGGCAAGGCCGCCGCTCCGAACTCGGCTTCCGTGCGCGAAGAGGATTTCTCGGAAGGCGACGGCAAGGGCCCGCGCGGCCGTGCGCCGGCCAAGAAGGCTGCCCCGGCCGCCAAGAAGGCTGACGACGCAGGCGAAGGCCTGGCCCGTGCCCAGGCCGAAGTGGCCGAGAACGAAGCGACCGACAAGCAGGCCGCCGAGTAACCAAGGCGCAACGCAGCCGCGCGACGATGCGCGGCTGCCATTGAACAGCCGCGTGGCGTTTTGTTGCCACGCCGCGTCCCGATGGTGGGCCAAGGCCCACCCTACATCGCACAAAACGAGGTAATTCCGTGGAAATCACCGCTTCCCTGGTCAAGGAACTGCGCGAGCGCACTGGCGCCGGCATGATGGAATGCAAGAAGGCACTCACCGAAAACAGTGGCGACATCGACGTCTCCGCCGAATGGCTGCGCAAGCAGGGCCTGGCCAAGGCCGACAAGAAGGCAGGCCGCATCGCCGCCGAAGGCCGCATCGCCATGGCCCAGTCCGGCCACAAGGCCGTGCTGGTCGAGATCAACTCCGAGACCGACTTCGTGGCCAAGGATGAGAACTTCCTGGCCTTCACCGAGTCCGTGGCCCAGGCCGCGCTGGCCTCCGGTGCCGCCGATGCAGAGGCGCTGAAGAGCGCCAAGCTGGCTTCGGGCGATACCGTCGAGGAAACCCGCGCCGCCGTCATCGCCAAGGTCGGCGAGAACGTGCAGGTGCGTCGCCTGGCCAGCATCGACAGCGCCAACAACGTCGCTGCCTATGTGCACGGCGGCCGCATTGGCGTGCTCATCGAGGTCAAGGGTGGCGACGTCGAACTGGCGCGCGGCCTGGCCATGCACGTGGCGGCGATGAACCCGCCGCACGTGAAGGCATCCGACGTGCCGGCCGAGTTCGTGGCCAAGGAAAAGGAAATCGAGCTGGCCAAAATGACCGACAAGGACAAGGCCAAGCCGGCAGACATCCTTGAGAAGATCATCGGCGGCAAGATCGCCAAGATCGTCAACGAGGTCACCCTGTACGGCCAGCCCTACGTACTGGACACCAACCAGAGCGTCGAGGCCGTGCTGAAGGCCGCCGGCGCCGAAGTGATCGGTTTCCAGCGCCTGGCCGTCGGCGAAGGCATCGAGAAGGTCGTCGAGGACTACGCCGCCGAAGTGATGAAGCAGGCCGGCCTGGCCTGATCCTCCTCGCCAAGCGACAGACGAAAAAGCCCGCAAGTAATTGCGGGCTTTTTCTTTGGCCGGATCATCAATCTCCGCGCCCGTGACCAAGCATCCGGGTTACCCGCCCAGTCCCCGCCTCAGGGGCTGCAGGTGCTTCTCATACGCGCGCCACTTCGGCGTGTCCTGTGCCTGGATTCCGCCTCTTACCTGCACGGCGCTGGCGGTGACTACGCCCCTCCTCCTGTCCTGCAGTTGCAGCATGGAAGGCTCGAACGTGATCCCCATGAAGTCGCACACGCGGCGAAGCTCATGCTCCGGTTCGCGAGTCAGGCGCGCGTAATCCACGTCGAGGATCCGTCCGGGATAGCGCGCGTGCCAATGCGCCATCAATTTGCGGTACTGGTTGAAGAATCCGGCCAGTTCCAGCTGGTCGTAACTATATGGATTGGCCTCGGAAAACAGCTCGCGCAGGTTGGAGAAGCAGGTTTCCATCGGATCTCGCACCATGTGCAGGATCTTCGCCCGCGGCAGTGCTTCACAGATGAAGCCTGCATTGAGGAAATTGGACGGAAGCTTGTCGACAAAGAAGCGTTCGCCTTTCAGCCGCCACGCGACGCCCGCAAGGTAGCGCTGCCCGACCTCTCCGAAATCCACGTCCATCGCCCGTTCTGCAAGGCGTGCGTCCATGACTCCGGCGCAGTGGTGATCGGTGGCGTAGCGCATGGCGCTGGTGAAATCGTAGAGCTCCCCTTGCCCTGCGACATCGGAATGTCCATCCAGCAGCTGCTCCAGCAACGTGGTGCCGGAGCGATGCATGCCCACGATGAAGACGGGGGCCGTCGAATGGGAGCTGGCGTCATGGGTGCTGGAAGCCCGCGGCATGAATCGCAGCAGCCCGTCGAACATGCGGGTGTTCTGCTCAGCGTCGTACCGCAGTGCTGCGCGCTTGCTGGCGCATCCGCTGACCAGTGCGTGCCACGCCTCGTCATGCCGACCCAGGTCGTCGAGCTCCTTGTGCAAGGCAAAGCCAAGCAACGCCTGGTCCTGGACCGTGCGCTGCGGCACCTGCAACTGGGCGACGATCTGCCTGACGTGGTTGTCGTCCTGGCTTTGCCTGCGCACCTGCGATTGCAACCAGTATCCCTGCGCAAGTTGTGGTGCGCGCCTCAGTACCCGGGCGAGGTCGGCAGCGGCCTCGTCGAAGCGCCCCAGGTAGATCAGCACATGGCCGCGCGACAGCAAGGTCGGCGGGTAATCAGGATCGCCACGCGCGGCCTCGTCCAGGAACAGGATGGCCTTCTCCGGTTGTCCTGCATACGTCAGTTGGGCCGCGATGGTGATCAGCAGCGGAATCGGAATACCCGACATCGGCAACAGCCGCTCAATGCACGCGGACATCGTGGGGATTTCATTGAACGTACGCAGGCGCGCCAGCAGCTCCTTGACCACCTCCGGCTGCCGTGTGTGCCTGACGGCCGCCTGCAAGGCATATCGGTGGGCCAGTCGGTAGCGCCCCGCGAGTGACTCCATGTACGACAACTGCAGCAACAGGTCAGGATCGCCGGGCAGCATGGCGAGCGCCTGCTCGAAGCAGGCTGCTGCCTGGTCGAACCGACGTGCCACCGCATGTTCCTGGGCGACGGCGGACAGATCGCGCGCGCGCGCCTGGCTTGCCGGCTCACTCATCGGGAAGACGGTGCAACGAAGGTACGCATCTGCTTCATGCAGCACCTTCCAGCATCAGGCGCAGCGGCTCCAGCTGGGCCCCATAGCGCTTCCAGGCTCCGATATTCCGGTCGTGGATGGGTTGCCGTACCTGCGAACTGCTGGCTGTGGAAACCGGCGCCGTATTACGGGTTATGTCGAGCATGCCGGGAGCAGGCTCCAGGCCCAGGAAATCCAGCACGAGCTGCAAGGTCCCAACCCCGTCTTTCACCAGCCTCTCGTAGTCAACGATGCGCACCCGGTCGGGCGCGGCATTCTCCCAATGCCTGAGCAAGGAAGAAAACCCGCGATGGTGATGTGCCAGGTCTTCGGCTGCGTAGCTGTAGGCATACGCACCGCCTTCGAACAATTCCTTCAAGTTGGAAAAACACGCGTCCATGGGATCGCGCCGCATGCACAGGATCCGCGCATTAGGCAGCGCGCGCAGGATCAGGCCGATATTGAAGAAGTTCTGCGGATTCTTGTCGATGAAGAAGCGGTGGTTGCCGGCCATGGCCCCCAGACGCCTGAGGTAGACGTCACCGGCCTTGGCGAAATCCATTCCATCAAGCTTTTCCCATTCACGCTCGCGGAGTCCGCCCTTGAAAAAATGATCGGAAGCTTCACTGACGGCCGCGTCGAAATCATTGCGCTCACCCACCGAGACGACGTCCGGGTGGTTCCCCAGCACGCGGTCCAGCAGCGTGGTTCCGGTGCGCGGCATGCCCACTATGAAGACCGGGACGGGACCGTCCTTGGTGGCCGGAACAGGCGACGCAGGAACGGGCGGAACCGCCTGCCGAAGGTATTCGAACTGACTGGCCTCGGCTTGCGGATCATGCTGCAATTTCGCGCGTACCAGCGCTGCACCTTCGCACAAGGCACTCCAGGCCGCGTCTGTTTCATCCATGCCATCCAGCTCCTTGAACAGCGCATACAGCAGGTGCGCCTGCTCAAGGGAATCGTATGGATGCTGGCGTTGCGCAGCCTTGATCCGCGGCAGGCGCGCGCCTGGCGGAGCCGCAGCCTGGTGGTATGCCAGCGACCAGTGAAAATAGGGATCGTATGGACTGAGTTGCAGGGCGTACTCGTAATGCTCGGTGGCTTCGTCCAGCCGGCCCAGTGACCTCAGTACGTTGGCCCGCGTGTAGCTCAAGCGCGCATCGGGGCGTACCCGCTTACTAGCCTGCATCAGGAACTCCAGCGCCTGCTGGTGCTGCCCCACCAGCCAGAGGTGCTGCGCAAGCACTGCTGCCTGCTTCAGCACTTCGCCATTGGACCAGTCCAGCCCCTGGATGACCCGCATCACCTCGCCATCTTCTGCGAAGAAGAGCAGGCGCAGGGTGACGAAGCCCACGTCCTTGCCGGCGCCGGTGAGCAACGCGATGCGGCTTGCCTGCAAGGCGTGCGCACGGGAATCGACATAGCGATCCTCGACCTGGGCAAACCGGGAGAGTCGCAACGGCGGAACCACCAGCATCGGCTCGATGCCGAGCATGGCCTCGTACGCCGCCTTGGCCGCAGGCACGTTCCCTGCAGCCTCATGGCGACGCGCCTCGCTCCAATGTGCCGCCAGCGCTTCGTTCATCGGCTCGGTTCGATCGGTGATGACCAAGCATATCGCGTGGACCATCACGCTGCTGAACCGGGCAAAAAAAGGCCGCCCGAAGGCGGCCGACAAGAGAGAGAAGGACTACTGTCTTTTTTGCTAAGCGGTCAGAAGTCGTACTGGACCATGAAGCGGACGCTACGCGGGGCCTGGTAGGCGCGTGGCAGCAGGTAGGTATTCAACGGATTGCCCGTTGCCGAATCCTCAGCCACGTCGCTGACAGCGACGACCTTCTGCGTATTGAACACGTTGAATACGTCCATCTTGAACTGCAGGCCAGGCGCGAACGACGGCCGGTAAGCCACATTCAGATCGAACGTCGTTGTCGTCGGCAATCGACCCGCGGTACCACGGGGGACCGCCGACACGGTGGCGTCATTCGAGGCGCCGTCGGGTGAATTGCTGCAACGCATGAAGCCGGAGCCGTAGGGGTGTGGCGAGTAGTTGGTCTCGCCGAAATTGCCGTCACCGTCCGGATCCGTTCCAGCCGGTTCCGGGAGCAGCGGATTCTGGTCCAGTACGCCCAGGCAGTTGATTGGCCGACCAGTCTGTACAAGCAGGTTGCCGCCCACCGACCACTCGTCGGTCACATCGTAGTTGCCGAAGACTTTCAGGGCGTGGCGACGGTCATTGGGCAGATAGCCTTCCGTATCGACCGTGAGTTCGCGATAGTCGAAGTCCTGGGTGGTATTGGTGTCGCCCTGGCCGATGTCCGACTTCACGCCGCCTTCGGTATTGCCCTTGTTGTAGCCCAGCGTGTAAGACGCCTGGAAGAAGAACTTGTCCCAGCTGCCGTCCAGGAATAGCTCCAGCGCCTTGTACGAACGCTTGGCCTGCGGGCTGAGGCGATCTCCCTCAACCGTGTAGGTGGTGTAGATACCATCGCCGTTGAGGTCGGTGACGATGACGGCGTCCTCGCCCGGATTGAACAGGCGGCAATACGGGAAGCCCGGATTCGGCACCGTGTAGTCCAGCCCGTCCGCATCAGCCAGGTCGGTGATGGCGGTGTAGTCGCAGTTGTCGTCGATGGCCGCCTTCAGCTTGCGGTAGATGCCCCGCGCACCGAAATTCAGGTGGTCGGTCAATGCGCTCTGGAAGCCCAGGATGAACTCGTCCTGGTACATCGGATCCAGGTTCTTGCTGGCGATGGTGTTCGGGTCATGGGCGTTGCCGTCTTCACCGTTGATCAGGTTCAGCGGATTAAGCGGACCGATCAGGATCGGGGCGCCTGTCACCGGATCGACCCCGGAAAAACGGTTGTTGTTGCTGCGCTGGTAGATGGAGGCACTGGAGCCGCGAACGGCGACGCTGGGAGTCAGCGGAAGCGCGTAGCGGCCGGCATTGCCGTAGATCTTCAAGGTCGAATCGCCATTCACGTCCCAGGAGAAGCCGAGGCGCGGGCCGAACTGGTTCTTGATCTTGACGAAGGCCTGGCCGTTTGCATCCAGGTTCTCGAAGGTATCCCAGCGTGCGCCCAGATAGGCCAGGAAATTCTCTGTGACGCTCCAGCTGTCCTCGATGTAGAAAGCCTGCTGCTTGACCTCGAGGGTGGTGCCACGGGCCGTGGTCTGCCGACGGACGACGTCGATTTCATCACCCGTCTGCGCCTTGCCATCGGGACCGTTCTGAGTGGAATAGCGCCACAGCCAGCCACCGGCGTTGGCCTCGCCTGCCACCGATTCGTAGTTGTCGATGTCCACGCCGAAGCGCAACTGGTGCGGGCCCAGGATCCACTCGGCGTCGATGCGGTACTGGTCGCGGGTATCCTCGTTGTTCTCGGCCTGCAGCAAGGCGCCATTGGTCAGGTTGCAGAAGCTGCCATAGGTTCCGGTGATGTCCTGGCGATAGCCGGGACGCAGGTCCAGGATCACCGGGCAACCACCCAGGGCCGTCGTCCCGGTGATGCTGGTCGTATAAGCGGTGGTGATGTCGCCGTTGTAGGTCACCCGCGAACCATCCGGATTTTCAAGATGCTGCTGGCGCTTGAAGACACCATGCCCATACAAAGCCGTCAGGGTGAAGCTGTCGGACAGGTACCCGGTGTACTTGAGCACGTAGTTGTCGCCGCCCTGGGTATCGAACAAGGTCCCCGCATAGGCGCCGCGATCGACTTCGCCCGGGGTGTTGGCGTAGACCCGGGTCTCGGTGTCCTGCTTGTCAGAGAAGGCGGTGAGTTCAAGCTTGTTGCTGTCGTTGATGTTCCAGTCGAACTTGGCCAGCCAGGTCGGATTCTTGAGCGTACCGCTGCGGTTGGTGAAGGCATTCCTGTCACCCCAGGTGTCCGAATCGGTTTTGCCGTACGACAACAGTCCATAGGCGAAAAGCCGGTCCTGTACCAGCGCGCCTCCCGCCCATACGCTCGTAACCAGTTCGTCCTGCGAGTCCTTGCTGTTGTCTTCGGCCAACGTGCCGAAATCGCTGGCCTCCAGGGGATTGGAATAGATGACGTTATCGACGTCCGAGCGCAGCGAATTGGGTGACCAGAACACATTGGCGCCGGCCTTGAACTCGTTGGTGCCCCGCTTGGTGATCTGGTTGACCACCCCGCCCAGCGAACGGCCGAATTCCGCTCCATACCCACCGGTCTTGATCTGTTGCTCAGCGATGGCCTGGAAGGGGACCTTGGAGAAGTTGAGGCTGCGGAACGAGTTGGTGACGTTGAAACCGTTGACGAAATACTGGTTCTCGGCGACCGAGGACCCACCGAACGACGCCAGGTTGCCGAAGGCGTTGTCGCCGCGCACGGTGCCGGGTGCCAGCAGGGCCACGGACGTTGTATCGCGCGGCACCGGGATCTTCTCCAACTGGGCCGACGTCAGGATGGTGGTCGATTCCACCGAGGAAACGTCAATCGGGTTGACCAGCTGCACGCCCCTCACGGTCACCGCGTCCAGATTGACAGCCCCGCCACCGCCGGCCGGACCGAAGTTCACCGAGGCACCCGTGCCTACATTGACCGAGACCTCGCGGGTGGAGGTCGTACCATCGGCGCGCCGCAAGGTGACGCGATAGGTGCCGGGGGAAAGCGCCGAAACTCGGAATGCTCCGTCGCTGCCTACTGAAATTTCACGACTGAAACCCGTGGAGGGGTTTTCGACGAGGACGGTCTCGCCCGGGGGGGCCTGGCCGAACACCGCGCCGGAGGTATTGGATTGTGCATAGACGGTGGAGTTGAAGCACACGCCGAGCGCCAGGGTAAGGGCGCTGCGCCGGAGCGCGCGATTGAAGGTGCGTTTGGACACTGTGATTCCCCGCTGCAGGTTGACTTCACATGGACGTCCGGACGGGCCCGCCCTCCGAAAAACATGACTTTGGTCCTACGACTTTGGCCACACGCCTTAATAACAGGTTAATTAAATGTTGGGATTGGGTTACGTGAGATTATGCCGATAATGTGATGTCTATCACAATTTGTTGGGGAACTTTGCCAAGCTTGGTCACTGCGATGACTTATTGCGCCAGTCCACGGGTCAATGTGGCACCTCTTTCCCACAATTGGTGCAAGCCAGGAAATCTGCCGAATAAACCCCGCGCAAGTAAAAAAAGCCGCGCAACGCGCGGCTTGGGGCAACTACGACACGGCACTGGAAGTCAGTCCTTGACCTGGAAGACCACCTCCTCGTACGGCTGCACCACCACCCATCCATCACCCGCAAATCGCAGCTGCACGCTTTCCCCCGAACCACGGCCAAGCAGTGTTCCGAGCGAAATATCGGTGATGATCTCGGGGGTGAGCCCGCCTGACCAGGCTACGGTCGCATTGGGATCGGTGAACACCGGGCCAGTCTGCGCGTTCACCGGCAGCGTCAACGGCTCGTAATGGGAGGTGATGGCGACAATGCCGCTGCCGCTCAAGCGCACGTTGAACAGGCCGCCGGAAAGCATGCCGGCCACCTTGCGCATCATGGTGATCCTGCTTTCGACGCCTGACTCGACGGCAAGCACGTCGTTGCCGTTGACGAATATCGACTCGCCCCCGAGGCGCAGCAGGGTGATCTTCTTGCCTGCATCGGCCAGGTACACGCGGCCCTGGCCTTCCATCTTCATCAGTTGCATGCCCTCGCCACTGACCATTTTCTTCAGCAGATTGCCCAGGCCCTGCTCCAGGATCCCCTGGCGGGTGAATTTGACGCTGCCCTTGCGCGCGACCATGGAGCCGGCCTTGGCCCACACCAGGCCGTCCAATCGCACCTCCAGCATGTGTGGGCTTTCCAGTTCGAAGGCATCGCCACTTACGTCCTTTTCTTTCGACGACGCCAGGAATTCCTGCAGGGTACGCACGCTCATATTGGTTCCTTGATGATGGATGACTGGCAATACCGTGGCCGCGGCAAAACTTCCTGGCCGCGACTACCTCGTGCCGGCACCGTTCTGGGAGCGCATGCCGACTGGAGGCACAGGCGTCAGCGCGGCTATCGGAGCATGCGGCACCTGCATTGCCCTGAGTCGCCTGTTTTCGCGCTTCATGCAAGCCTTTCGCCTGACGTACCGTATGGCCTCGGCTAGAATGTACCTGCTTCCCCCACGCCAGAGACACCCATGACTGCTCCCCTCGCCTACCGCCGCATCCTGCTCAAATTGTCCGGCGAGGCGTTGATGGGGGCCGAGGACTACGGCATCGACCCGGCTGTGATCGGGCGCATCGCGCGCGAAATCATCGAGGCCCGCGACGCAGGGGCTGAAATCGGCCTGGTCATCGGCGGCGGCAATATCTTTCGCGGTGCCGGGCTGGCGGCCAGCGGCATGGACCGGGTCACCGGCGACCAGATGGGCATGCTGGCCACCGTGATCAACGCGCTGGCCATGCAGGATGCACTGGAAAAGCTCGGCGCCCGCGTACGGGTAATGAGCGCGCTCAAGATCAACGACGTGTGCGAGGATTACATCCGCCGCCGCGCCGTGCGCCACCTGGAAAAAGGCCGCATCGCAATTTTCGCTGCAGGCACTGGCAATCCCTTCTTCACCACGGATTCGGGCGCGGCGCTGCGGGCGATCGAGATTGGCGCCGACCTGCTGCTGAAAGCGACCAAGGTCGATGGAGTTTACGACAAGGATCCGGGCAAGTTCCCCGATGCCGTGCGCTACGACCAGCTGACCTACGACGAGGTGTTGAGTCGCGACCTGCAGGTGATGGATACGGCCGCCTTCGCCCTGTGCCGCGACAGCGACGTGCCCTTGCGTATCTACGATTTGTCGGTGCCCGGCAACCTGATGCGCATCCTGCGTGGCGAGCATATCGGCACGCTGGTGAAAGGCCGGGGCTGAGGGCTGGTGATGCAGCGCCTTCGGCGCTGCGAAGGGTAAAGTCGGCCGCCGCGCGGCCTGCGAAGAGCAAGTGATCAACTAGACCATTGGCCATCAGCCTTAGGCGGGCGGCGAAGCCGTCGACTTCACTGCAAGCGCAGCGACCGACCTCCCAACCTGGGCATGTAATTGTGTCCGCCAGTCCGCATTGGTCACGCTCGAGCCCATGGCACACTCCCACGCACCCCACCTGCCCCATGGATCGGCCAGCCGCGCTTTCGGCTGGGCACTCCTGATCAACCTGGCTTATACCGCGCTCGAAGCGGGTTACGGTTTCCATACCAATTCGCTGGCCCTGCTCTCTGATGCGCTGCATAACCTGGGGGATGTGCTTGGGCTGGGCCTGGCATGGGGGGCGGCGAAGCTGGCGCAACGACCGCCCACGCTGAGCCATACCTATGGCTGGCGGCGCGCGACGCTGTTGTCGCCACTGGCCAACTCGATCCTGCTGATGGTGTTTGCCGGCGCGCTGGGTTGGGAAGCAATCCGGCGCTTCAGCGCGCCGCCATCGATTCCGGCGATCCCGGTGATGGTGGTGGCAGGCATCGGCATCTTCGTGAACCTGGGCGCGGCCTGGCTGCTGCGCGATGGGCACAACCACGACATGAACAAGCGGGGCGCCTTCCTGCATCTGATTGCCGACGCCGCGGTCTCGCTGGCGGCGGTGCTGGCTGGCGCCGGCATGCTGGCGTTCGGCTGGGCCTGGCTGGATCCGGCCATCGCCCTGCTGGTGGGCGTGGTGATCGCGGTCGGCACCTTCGGCCTTCTGCGCGACAGTTTCAATGCCGCCATGGACGCAGTGCCGGACAACATCGACCAGGTCGAGGTCAATGCGTTCCTGAGCTCGCAACCCGGCGTCACTGCGGTGCATCACCTGCATATCTGGCCGCTTGGCGCCCATGAAGTGGCCCTGACCGCCCACCTGGTGCGGGCGCAGGACCACGATCACGACGCCTTCATCGATGCAACCGCGCATGCGCTGGACCAGCGTTTCGGCATCAACCATGCAACCTTGCAGATAGAGCGCGGCCTCGCCTGCGGACACGACCTGCACGATGCGGCGCCGCATCATTCGCATTGACGGCCCGGCGGGACCCGGGCCGGGCCGGATAAACCGCCCACCTCCCGTATAATCGCCGGCTAACTGGATGACGCCGGATAACCGCGATGCTCAACGAAATCAAGAAAGACGCCCAGGCGCGCATGCTCAAGAGCATAGAAGCCTTGCGCCACGACCTGACCAAGCTGCGTACCGGCCGGGCCACGACGGCGCTGGTCGACCACCTGAAGGTCAACTACTACGGCTCTGAAATGCCGTTGACCCAGGTCGCAAGCGTGACCGTCTCCGACGCGCGCTCGCTGACCATCAGCCCCTGGGAAAAGCAGATGGTCTCGGCGGTGGAGAAAGCCATCCTGGCCTCTGACCTGGGCCTGACCCCGAACACGGCCGGCACGGTGATCCGGATCAACATCCCGGCGTTGACCGAAGAACGCCGGCGCGACCTATCCAAGCATGTCCATGGCGAAGGCGAGAACGCCAAGATCGCCGTGCGCAACATCCGCCGTGACGCGAATCAGCAGGTCAAGGACCTGCTGAAGGAAAAGCAGATCACCGAGGACGAGGAAAGCAGGACCCAGGATGAGATCCAGAAGCTCACCGACAAGGCCATCAAGGACGTCGACGAGGTAGTCAAGGCCAAGGAACAGGAACTGATGTCCGTCTGACGCAGTCGCATAACCGATGACTGCCATGCCACCCGCTACCGCCCCCGCAATTCCGCGCCACATCGCCGTCATCATGGATGGCAACGGGCGCTGGGCCGAGCGCCGCCGCCGGCCCCGCATCATCGGCCACCGCGCCGGCGCGCGCGCGGTCAACATCTGCATCGACTTCTGCCTGGAGCGCGGCGTGCGCGCGCTGACGCTGTTCGCCTTCTCGAGCGAGAACTGGGGGCGGCCGCAGGAAGAAGTCGGCGCGCTGATGAAGCTGTTCCTCAACGCGCTTGACCGCGAAGTCGAGGAGCTGGACCGACGCGGCGTGCGCGTGCGCTTCATTGGCGAACGCGAACGCTTCTCCGCCAGCATCCGTGAGCGGATGCATGCGGCCGAACACCAGACCCGTGCCAATACGCGCCTGGACCTGGTGGTCGCCGCCAGTTATGGCGGTCGCCAGGATATAGCCCAGGCCGCGCGGGCGCTCGCCACCGACGTTGCCGAGGGACGCCTGCGCGCCGAAGACATCGACGAAGCCGCCGTGGCCGCGAAGATGGCGCTGGCCGACCTGCCTCCGCCCGACCTGTTCATACGCACGGGCGGTGACCATCGCATCAGCAATTTCCTGCTCTGGCAGCTGGCCTACACTGAATTGTGGTTCACGGAACTGTTGTGGCCAGAACTCGATGCCGCCACCCTGCAGCACGCGCTGGACGATTTCGCCGGTCGCGAACGCCGTTTCGGCCTTACCAGCGCCCAAGTGGCCGACGTCGCCCCGGAGAAAAATCCCGCATGACCAGTACCCGAATCATCACCGCGCTGGTCATGGCACCCATTGCCATCGCCGCCATCCTGATGCTGCACACGCCCTGGCTGGTCGCGCTGGTGGCGCTGTTGTTCCTGATGGGCATGTGGGAATGGTTCAAGCTGGCGGAAATCGACGACACCCTTTCTCGCACCATCCTGCTGCTGGCCAACCTGTTGCTGATGGTGCTGCTGGTATGGGCCTCGGCCGGATCGATGGCCCTGTTCCAGCTTGTCACCCTGATCGGCGCGGCGTGGTGGTGTCTTGCGCTGCTGTGGCTGCGCTACTTCAAGTTTGCTTCCGACCACGAGACCTATGCGCGGGTGTTCAAGCTCGCCGCAGGAACCCTGGCCATCATCCCGGCCTGGTGCGCGCTCGGCCTCATCCATGCCGGCCAGCCGAATGGCCACCGCTGGCTGCTGGCCGCGCTCACCATCGTCTGGGCCGCTGACAGCGGCGCCTACTTCGCAGGCCGCCACTTCGGGGGCCGCCTGTTCGGCAAGCGCAAGCTGGCGCCCCGCATCAGTCCCAACAAGACCATCGAAGGGCTGCTGGGCGGACTGCTGGGCGGCGTATTGGTCGGGCTCGCGTTCGCCTGGTTCGCCGGCCTGGGCTGGCCACAGGTACCGGGATTCATCGCGGTGGCAGTGGTGACCGTGCTGTTTTCAGTCGTGGGTGACCTGTTTGAAAGCCTGCTCAAGCGCCACGTCGGCGCCAAGGATTCAGGCACCCTGATCCCCGGCCACGGGGGCATCCTCGATCGCCTCGATGGCGTGCTTGCAGCCCTGCCCATATTCGCACTGGGCAAGGAACTGTTCGGTTTCTGATGGCTGGCATGCGGCACATCGCGGTATTGGGGGCTACGGGCTCCATTGGCGCTTCCGCGTTGGACGTCATCGCCCGCCACCCCGACCGCATGCGCGCCACGGTGCTTTCCGCAGGCAGCCAGGTCGAAGCGTTGGTCGCGCTATGCCGCACGCACAGGCCCGACCATGCGGTGATAGCGGATGAAGCGCGCTTCGCCGAGCTGCGTGGCGGCCTGCGGGACGCCGGGTTACTCACCCAGGCCCATGCAGGCGCCGACGCGCTGGACGGGCTGGTGGCTGGCGCGGGCTGCGACACGGTTGTCGCGGCCATCGTGGGTGCCGCGGGCCTGCGCTCGACGCTGGCGGCGGCGGCGGCAGGCAAGCGCCTGCTGCTGGCCAACAAGGAATCGCTGGTGTTGGCCGGCGAGCTGCTGATGTCGGTGGCCAACGGCGCAAATGCCGAGATCATCCCGATCGACAGCGAACACAACGCCATCTTCCAGTGCCTTCGTTCACGCGAGACTCAGGGCGATGTGCGGCGCATCGTGCTCACTGCCTCGGGCGGTCCGTTCCGGGGTCGCTCGCGCGATGCCCTGGCCACGGTCACCCCGGCGCAGGCAGTAGCGCATCCCAAATGGTCCATGGGGCCGAAGATCTCGGTCGATTCGGCCACCCTGATGAACAAGGGGCTGGAGTTGATCGAAGCCCACCATCTGTTCGGCGTTCCCGGCGAAAAGCTCGCCGTGCTGGTGCATCCGCAGAGCCTGGTGCATTCGCTGGTCGAATTCGTGGACGGCTCGACGCTGGCACAGCTCGGCCTGCCCGACATGCGCACCTCCCTCGCCGTGGGCCTGGGTTGGCCGCAGCGGATCGAATCCGGCGTGGCCGGGCTGGACCTGCTCACCCAGGGCCGGCTGGATTTCGAAGCACCCGATACCGATGCTTTCCCTTGCCTGCGACTGGCCTGGGAAGCCATGGAAGCCGGCGGCACCGCGCCTGCGGTGCTGAATGCGGCCAACGAAGTGGCGGTTTCAGCCTTTCTTCAGGGCCGGATAGGCTTCCTAGCCATTCCCGCGCTGGTAGAGGACACCCTCGCCCTGCTGCCTGGCGGCCCGGCCGAATCGCTGGAAGCCCTGCTGGCAGTCGATGCGCAGGCACGCCGTCTCACCGCTAGCGCAATCACAGGCCACGCCCTTCCCGCATGAGTGACATCGTTGGCTCAATCTGGTGGATGGTCGTTGCCTTGGGCGTGCTGGTCACGTTCCATGAGTTCGGCCATTACTGGGTCGCACGCCGCTGCGGGGTGAAAGTGCTGCGTTTCTCGGTCGGCTTCGGCAAGCCGCTGTGGTCGCGCCGCAACCGCAACGGCACCGAATTCGCGATAGCCGCGATTCCACTGGGCGGTTACGTGAAGATGCTGGACGAAGCCGAGGGCGACGTCGCCTCATCGGACCTGCCACAGGCCTTCAACCGCAAACCGGTACTGCAGCGCATCGCCATCGTGGCCGCCGGGCCGATCGCCAACCTGGTCCTGTGCGTGGCGCTGTTGTGGGCGATGTTCGTGATAGGGCGGCAGGATTACAGCGCCACGGTGGGCCATGCGCAGGGGCTCGCCGCGCAAGGCGGATTCCAGCCCGGCGACCGCATCGATGCAATTGATGGCCAGTCCGTGTCGACCTGGGGAGACGCCTTGCAGGCGATGACCCTGGCCGCCATGGACCGACGTGACGTGCAGTTCGAAGTGACGGACGGGTTGGGCAACCAGAGGCACCGGGGCCTGGCGCTGTCGGCGCTGCCGGAAGGGTTCGACCAGGAAAACGTGGCCGGCATCGCCGGGTTTGCGTGGCGGCACCAGATGCTGCCGGCCGTCGTCGAAGAGACCGCCCCCGGCTCGCCGGCATCCCGCGTCCTGAAGCCTGGTGACCAGGTCACTGCCCTGGACGGCGACCCGGTCCGCAGCTTCGGCGATCTTTCGCCGCTGGTGCAGAAGCTGGGGGCCAAGGGCGGCGTGGCCATGATCGAGGTGACGCGCGGCGATGAAAGGCTGGCGCTGAACATCAAGCCGCAGTGGACGCGCGACCCGGAATCGGGGCGGGAATACTGGACCGTGGGCATCAAGCCGCCGCAGCAGGCCGCGCCCGCCGCTTACGACGCCGAGCAGCAATTCGGACCGCTTGCAGCAATCCCGATGGCGTTCAGGGAGACCGGAAAGCTGACCTCCAGCTCGCTGGGCATGATCCGCCGCATGCTGACCGGGCAAGCCTCGGTGAAAAATATTTCCGGGCCGTTGACCATCGCGCAGGTGGCCAATGCCACCGCCAAGCGGGGACCGGACTGGTTCCTGTATTTCATGGCCCTGCTCTCCCTGAGCCTGGCCATCATCAACCTGCTGCCTATCCCGGTCTTGGACGGCGGGCACCTGCTGTATTACCTTATAGAGTTGGTCAAGGGCAGTCCGCTCAGCGAACGGGCCATGGCTACCGGGCAATACGTGGGCCTGGCCATGCTGGCCAGCCTGATGGGTCTGGCGTTCTACAACGACATTCTTCGCCTGGTGACCTGATGGCAACGTTTTCCCGGTTTTCCACCGACCTACCGCCGGCTGCACTGCGGCACCCTCCTGCTGCTGCGCAGGCAACACCCGCACTTACCCAATCGGACGTGATGATGACGCGACTCCCCACCCGCCGCCTGCTTGCCCTCGCCCTGGCTTCGGCCATCGCCTTGCCGGCATTGGCGCAGACGACGGAACCAGGCCCGGCCCCGGCCGCCAGCACCAGCGCCTTCACCGCGACCGACATCCGCATCGATGGCCTGCAGCGCATTTCCGCAGGCACCGTGTTGACCTACCTGCCAATCGAGCGCGGTGACACGGTCGACTCGGGCAAGGCCGGCGAAGCGATACGCGCGCTGTACAAAACCGGATTCTTTGAAGACGTCAAGCTCGACCGCCAGGGCGACATCCTGGTGATCACGGTGGCCGAGCGGCCCGCGATCAACAAGCTGACCCTGGCCGGCAACAAGGACATCAAGACCGAGGACCTGATGAAGGGCCTGCAGGACATCGGCCTGGCCGAAGGTGAAACCTTCGACCGCCTGGCCCTGGACCGCGTGACCCAGGAGCTGACCCGCCAGTACAACAATCGCGGCAAGTACAACGTCGAGATCAGCCCGACCGTCGCCCAGCTGGACCGCAATCGCGTCGATGTCACCATCAACGTTAAGGAAGGCAAGGCCGCGAAGATCCGCCACGTCAACCTGGTGGGCACCGAAAAGTTCGAGAACAAGGACATCCTGGACAACTGGGAATCCAGCGAAAGCAACTGGCTGTCCTGGTACCGCCGCGACGACCAGTATTCCAAGGAAAAGCTTTCCGGCGATATCGAGAAGCTGAACTCCTGGTACCTGGATCGTGGCTATGTTGATTTCGCGCTGGATTCCACCCAGGTGGCCATCAGCCCGGACAAGCGCGACATGTACATCACCGCCGGGGTCACCGAAGGCGAGCAATACAAGGTCTCGGACGTCACCGTTACCGGTGACACCGTGCTGCCGGTGGAAGACATCCAGAAGCTGGTGCTGGTGAAGAAGGACCAGGTCTTCTCGCGCGCCTTGCTGGAATACACCTCCGATGCCATCACCGCCACCCTGGGCAACATTGGCTATGCGTTTTCGCAGGTCAATCCGATCCCGACCGTGGATCGCGAGAACCGCACCGTCGCCATCAACCTGCAGGTCGTCCCCGGCCCGCGCGTGAACGTCCGCCGCATCGTGTTCAAGGGCAACACGCGCTCGGCAGACGAGGTACTGCGCCGCGAGATGCGCCAGTTCGAAGGCTCCTGGTATTCGCAGGCGGCCATCGACCGCTCCAAGATCCGACTGCAGCGCCTTGGCTACTTCGAGACCGTGGACGTGGAAACGCCGCCGGTCCCGGGCAGCAACGACGAAGTGGACGTGGTCTTCAACGTCAAGGAAACCACCTCGGGCAGCTTCGTGTTCGGCCTTGGCTACTCGCAGCTGTCGGGCCTGACCACTTCCATCCAGCTTTCGCAGAACAACTTCCTCGGCGGCGGCAACCGGGTCTCGGTGGAGGCACAGCGCAGCGACTACCTGCAGCGCTATTCGTTCTCCTTCGTCAATCCGTTCTTCACCGACGAAGGCATGTCGCTCGGCTACAACCTGTGGTGGCGCGAGTTCGACTACTCCAGCTTCAATACCGCGCAGTACTCGACCACCAGCGCCGCCGCGCAGGGCGTGCTGGGGCTGCCGATCACGGAGAACGACACGGTGTCGCTGCTGTTCGGCATCGACACCAATGAAATCCTGACGTTCCCCGGTTCCACGCCTCGCAGCATCATCGACTACGTCGACGCAGTAGGCAGCCGCACGTTCCATGCATGGCGCACGGAGCTGGGCTGGGCGCGCGATACCCGCAACGATTATTTCATGCCGACCCGCGGCACCTACCAGCGCGTCTCCACTGAAATCACCCTGCCCGGCTCGACGGTCGAGTATTTCAAGCTCAATTACGAGTTCTCCAAGTACTGGCCGCTCAGCCCGTCGCTGGTGCTCAATACGCGCGCCGAGGTCGGATATGGCGACAGCTACGGCAGCGACTCGACACGACTGCTGTGCCGGGTGCCACCGGCCGGGCCAACCACCGGGGCCGACGAAGCCTGTCCGCCTGGCAGCGTGCAAGCCGGCACCGTCACCGCGACCGGACTGCCGTTCTTCGAGAACTTCTATGCCGGCGGCGTGCGCTCGGTGCGTGGCTTCCGCGACAACACCCTGGGTCCGCGCTCGGAATCCATCAGCGGCTACCAGGGCCAACCGCTGGGCGGCTCGCTGAAGACCACTGGCTCGCTGGAAATGTACTTTCCCAAACTGTTCGATTCCAAGGCGGCCCGTATTTCGGCATTCGTGGACTTCGGCAACGTGTTCGCCGGAACCGACAACTTCGATGCGGGCGAACTGCGCGCATCCACCGGCGTGTCACTGTTGTGGCGTGCGCCGGTGGGCCCGATCTCGATCAGCTATGCCTTCCCGTTGCGCAAGGAAGATGGCGACGAGATCGAGCGCCTGCAGTTCACCTTCGGCGGCGCGTTCTGACCACGCGTTGACCCAACTGCACCACTGCAAGGCCCGGACATGTCCGGGCCTTTCTTTTTACCGGGCGCGGTGCAAGAGGCTAAACTGTGCCCTGATGACAGCCTTCCAAGCCACTGCCGATGAACTCGCCCAGCGCTTCGGGTTGATCGTGCACGGCGATGGCACCGTGCCCGTGCATGGCGTGGCGACCCTGTCCGGCGCGGGCCAGGGGCAACTCACCTTCCTGGCCAACAGCCGCTACCGCAACCAGCTTGCAGACAGCCGCGCCTCGGTGGTCATCCTTCGCCAGGAGGACGCGCCCGCGGCGCCGGCCACCGCCTTGATCGCCAAGGATCCCTACACGACCTTCGCCAGGATCGCCGCGCTGTTCGATGCGCCGCCTGTGCGTGAGCCCGGCGTACATGCCAGTGCGGTGATCGATGCTTCCGCCCGTATCGCGCCCTCTGCCCATGTCGGGCCGTTCGTGGTGGTGGGTGCCAACAGCATTATCGGCGAAGGTGCGGTGATTGGTCCCGGCTGCGTGATTGGAGACGACTGCGAGGTCGGCGCCGCAACCGAACTCATCGCACGCGTGACCCTGGTGACGCGCGTACGCATCGGACAACGGGTGCGGGTGCATCCGGGCGTGGTGCTCGGCGCCGATGGTTTCGGCCTGGCCATGGACGCAGGCCGATGGATCAACGTGCCGCAACTGGGTGGCGTGCGCATCGGCGACGACTGCGAGATCGGTGCGAACACCTGCATCGACCGCGGCGCCCTCGAGGACACGGTGCTGGAGGAAGACGTGCGCCTGGACAACCTGATCCAGGTCGGCCACAACGTGCATATCGGCGCGCATACGGCGATGGCCGGGTGCAGCGCCGTTGCCGGCAGCGCGAAAATAGGACGCTACTGCCTGATCGGCGGCGCGGCCGGCGTGCTCGGGCACCTGGAGATCTGCGACAAGGTCACCATCACTGCCATGTCGCTGGTCACCAGTTCCATACGCGAACCCGGCCAGTACTCCTCCGGGACCCCGCTCACCGACAACCGCAGCTGGCGGAAGAATGCCGCGCGTTTCAAGCAACTCGATGCACTGGCGCGACGCGTGCAAGCCAATGAGAAGGAACAACCATGAGCCACCACTTCCAGCTACCCCTCGACGCCGCCGGAATCCAGAAGCTGCTGCCACACCGCTATCCATTCCTGCTGGTCGACCGGGTGGTCGAGCTGGAGGCGGACAAGCGCATCCTGGCCTACAAGAACGTGACCCAGAACGAGCCCTTCTTCACCGGCCACTTTCCCGGCAAGCCCATCATGCCCGGGGTGCTGATCATCGAGGCGCTGGCCCAGGCCGGCGGCCTGCTGACCCAGCTTTCGCATGACGGCCAGACCGCCGGGCGCATGTTCTACATGGTCAAGGTCGACAACGCGCGCTTCAAGAAGATGGTGGTGCCCGGCGACCGCCTGGACCTTGAAGTCAGGCTCAAGCGGCTGATCCGGAACATGGCCCTGTATGAAGGCGTAGCCAGCGTCGATGGCGCCGAGGTCGCGTCGGCCGAAGTGCTGTGCGCCGAGGACCGGAGCTGAGCATGGCCGGCGACAGTGATCGGATCCATCCCAGCGCCTTCATAGATCCTGCCGCCAGGCTGGCGCCCGACGTGCGCGTGGGAGCCTTCACCCTGATCGGGGCGGACGTGGAAATCGGCGAAGGCTGCGTCATAGGGCCCCATTGCAGCATCACCGGACCTACCCGCATCGGCCGCGACAACCACTTCATCGGGCACGCCGCGATCGGCGGAGATCCGCAGGACAAGAAGTACCAGGGCGAACGCACCGAGCTGGTCATCGGCGACCGCAATATCGTGCGCGAATTCGTCACCATCAGCCGTGGCACGGTCACCGGCAGCGGCGTCACCCGCATCGGCAACGACAACTGGCTGCTTGCCTACACCCACGTGGCGCACGACTGCCTGATCGGAAGCCACTGCGTGTTCTCCAATAATTCCACGCTGGCCGGCCACGTGGAAGTCGGTGACTGGGTGATCACCAGCGGCTTCGCCGGCGTGCACCAGTTCTGCCGTATCGGCGCCCACGCCTTCCTCGGCATGGGCGTGCTGATCAGCGGGGACGTGCCCCCGTACACCATGGTGGCCACCGAAGCGCAGGGACGTCCGCGAGGCATCAACAGCGAAGGCCTCAAGCGCCGTGGCTTCGATGCCGCGCGCATCAGCGCGATCAAGCGCGCCTACCGCACCTTGTACGTCGCCGGCCTGCCGCTGGCCGAAGCCAGGCTGCAACTCGAAGAACAGGCACGTGACAGCGCCGACGTGCGCGCGTTGCTGGACTTCATCGAAAGCGGCGAACGGCCCCTGCTGCGATGAGTGGTGGGCGGGACCGCACGATGACGGGCAACGACGAACAGTCGCCGACCCTGTCGGAGCTGTCCACGCAGCAGGACCTGTTGCAACCTGCGAAACGGCCCAGGCGCATCGCGCTGGTGGCGGGCGAAACTTCCGGCGATGCCCTGGGCGCCGGCCTGGTCAAGGAGTTGCGCAAGCGTTTCCCCGATGCGGAATTCGCCGGTATTGGCGGCAAGGCCATGCGCGAGGCCGGTTGCGACACCTGGCATGACGCGGGCGAGCTTGCGGTCATGGGCCTGTCGGAAGTCCTGCGCCACCTGCCGCGCTTGCTCAGGCTGCGGCGTGGCTTCCGTACGCGGGTGCTGAAATGGCAGCCCGATGTTTTCATCGGCATCGATGCGCCCGACTTCAACCTGGGCGTGGAGCGCTGGCTCAAGCAGCGCGACGTGCGCACCGTGCATTACGTCAGCCCCTCGGTATGGGCGTGGCGGGAAAAGCGTGCGCAGAAGATCGGGGCCAGCGCGGACCTGGTGCTGTGCCTGTTTCCGATGGAACCCCCGATCTACGCGCGCCATGGCATCGATGCGCGCTTCGTCGGCCATCCGATGGCCGATGACATGCCGATCGAACCCGACCAGGCTGGCGCGCGACAGGCAGTGGGCCTGCACGCCCATGCGCCAGTGCTTGCCGTATTGCCCGGCAGCCGCCTCGGCGAGATCGGGCGATTGGGGAAGATATTCCTGGAGGCGGCGCGGCTGGTATCCCAGGCTGTTCCCGACCTGCAGGTGGTCGTGCCCGCGGCCAATGCCGATTGCCGCCAGGCGCTGCAGCCGCAGCTGGACCAGGCAGGATTCGACAGCCCGCCGCGACTGCTCGACGGACGCGCGCGCGAGGCCATGGTGGCGGCCGACGTGGTGTTGCTGGCCTCGGGCACCGCGACGCTGGAGGCGATGCTGGCCAAGCGTGCCATGGTGGTCGGTTACAAGGTGGCCCCGCTCACTTACCGCATCGTCAAGGCCTTCGGCATGCTGAAGGTGGAACGCTATGCGCTTCCCAATGTGCTGGCCGGCAGTGACGTGGCGCCGGAACTGATGCAGGACGACTGTACCCCGCAGAACCTGGCCGCCGCCGTGCTCAATCAGCTGCAGCATCCGGCGATCACCAGCGCACTGCAGCCACGCTACCGCGAGTTGCACCAGGTCCTGCGCCAGGACGCGTCGGCACGTGCCGCCGACGCCATCGCGGGCATGCTGCGAGCCAGCAGGTTCTCGCCATGAACCAGCATTCGCTCGATTTCCCGGTCGCCGCAATCACCGAGCGCGCGGTCCTGGTGGCCGGCGTGGACGAGGCAGGCCGCGGCCCGCTTGCAGGCCCGGTGGCGGTAGCCGCCGTGGTCTTCGATCCGGGCCGTTCGCGCATCAACGGCCTGGACGACTCCAAGCAGCTCACCCCCGCGCGGCGCGAGCTGCTTTATTCGCGCATCGTCGAACGCGCCCTGGCCTGGCGGGTGGTACTGGTGCAGGCCGATGAGATCGACCGCATCAACATCTACCAGGCCACCATGCTGGGAATGCGCATGGCGGTCGAGGGCGTCGCCCATGTCGCAGGACTGGCCCGCATCGACGGCAATGCCGTGCCCAAGGGCCTGCCGTGCCGGGGCGAGGCGCTGATCGGCGGCGATCGCCTGGACCGGGCCATCATGGCTGCTTCGATCATCGCCAAGGTCACCCGGGACCGCCTGATGGTTTCCATGCACGACGAATTCCCCGCCTACGGCTTCGACGTCCACAAGGGCTATGCCACGCCCTCGCACCTGGCCGCCCTGGCCTTGCATGGTCCCTGCGCCCATCATCGGCGCAGCTTCGCGCCGGTGATGCGTGCACAGGCCCTCAAGGACGGAACCCTGCCTGCCGGGACCGGCCACCCCCTGGACTGACCTGCACGCACTGAGGGCGCGCGGATCCCGGTTGGAATGCAGCTCCGGCGTGCCTGGCGTATAGACAACCCATTACGCGACAGACATGCAGGCGACGCGCCCCCTGGCAGTGTTCCCGGATTGTCCGGATCTAGGACTCGCAGGACGCGGCGAACTCTTCCCGGAACGCTCCGAGCTGGAGGCGATCGCTCTCAAGCTGGTCCTCAAGCTCCTGTATGTCCGCCTTCAGTTCGTTGATCTGGATCAGGTCGGGATTCGGCTGGCTTTGCAGCTTCTGGATGCGCTGCCTCAGGCTCCGGATCCGGCGCTCCTTGGCCTTGATCTCTTCCTCGATAAGCTTGATGGCCCTGGCCATCATGTTGCAGACACTGCGTAACGGCTCGCTGGCCATGGCCTTGCTCCTGCTTGTTGATATCGACATGCCGTGATCGGCACGGCCTGACCGGCTGGGCCATCCACGAAGGCAATGCCACGCCTCGCATCTGGCCGCGTCGGCCGGGCCGCGCGCCGTTGCTACTGGGGATGCCCACCCGGACCCACGACGATGGCACCGGCCACGCCCTGCTTCACGTCGGCGTTGATGACCAACGCCCGGGTCTCATCGATCCTGCGCGCGAACTGCACCTCCATAAAACCCGGCCGCGGGCCAGGCCCGACCTTCGGCACCGATGCAATGGTGATGCGGATCTCGATGAATTCCCCGCCGTCCAGCGGGATGCGTATCAGTTGCTCATGCAGGATGTTGTCTTCGTCGCTCATCTCGTTCTCCTCATGTGGCCCCGTGGCGGGTGCTCGGGGCGAATGCCTGGGTCTTGACTGGAAGCGGGGCGCCGGTCGCAGTGGCGACGCGGCGAAGGATCGGATTGCCATTGATCCGGTATTCGACGATGCCTGCGGCACGCGCTGCGGCGATGCGGCTACGGGCCTGTTCGTATTCGCCCAGCAGCACCAGGGTCTGGGCGTTGTAGAGGGCCACTTCGCCGGGCTCGCCACCCAGCGCCTCCGAACGGGCGAGCAATTGCCGCGCCAATCGCGGCTGGCCGAGGTTGGATTGATACCAGGCCAGGGCCGCAACCACCTTGGCGTCATCGGACTTGATTTCCAGATAGCGCTGCGCGCGCCCGACCGCCTGCTGGAACGCCGCCGGCGCCTGGCTTGCCGTGGCCGGATCGGCCAGCAGGGCCTGGGCCAGGTTGCCCCAGGTCGTGTGGTCGGATGGATCCAGTTGCACGGCGCGCCGCTGCAAGGCCACGGCTTCGGCATAGCGGCCCGAGAGGTATTTGATCTCGCCCAGGTTGGTCAGCGCCGCATAACCCGGCTTGATGGAGATGGACCGGGACAGTGCGCGCTCGGCTTCGGGCACCTTGCCCGCGGTCAGGTATACGCCGCCCAGGTAACTCCAGAGATCAACATCGTCCGGCTGCAATTCGACTGCCTTGCGATACGAGGCGATGGCTTCGGGCAATCGCCCCGCCAGGAAATGCCGGTAGCCGATCTGGGCGTGGATACGGGCATTTCCGGGACGCAGTGCCAGGGCGCGGTTGAAGTAGTCCATGGCCTGGGCGTCGCGCCCCTGCTCGGCATGCACGATGGCAATGCCCACGTAGGCCGCAGGGCGGCTGGCCGGATCGGACTGCGCCTTGGTGTAGTAGTCGATGGCTTTTCCGTACTCGCCGTCAGCGTGGTGCAGTTCGGCCAGGGCCAGGTTGACCTCGCCCAACCCCGCGTCCATGGCCCGGGCCCGTTCGCAACTCACCTGGGCGCGGCCGAAGGCGGCGGCATCGTGGCGGTTGATGAAGTCGGCGACCTCCGCGCGGCAGATTCCCGCCTGTGCCCGCGAGAACTTGCGGTCGGTCGACAGCGCCTGGTTGAAGTAGGTGATCGCGTTGCGCGCGTCGCCGCCGGAGCCGGCCTGCAGCAACTGCTGGAGGCCACGCAGGTAGGCATCGAAAGCAGCCGCGTTGGTGGTTGGGGTCAGGCGTTTTTCCATCGTCCCGCCCTGCCTGGGCAACACGCCCAGCAAGGACTGCACCACCTGGTTGGCGATTTCGACCTGGGTGGCGAAGACGTCGGAAAGCTGGCGGTCGTAGCTGTGGCTCCAAAGGGTGAACCCGGTGGAAGTATCGGACAGGCGCGCATTGATGCGGACCCGTTGCCCTTCGCGCCGGACGCTGGCATCGAGCACGGTGGCCACGCCCAGGTTCCTGCCCAGCGCCTTGACGTCCGAAGCGCCGGCCTTGGCCGGCGGCGACGAAATCTGCGCGGCCACCTTGATGCCTTCGACGCCGGCCAGGGCGTCATGCATTTCCACCGCCAGGCCCTCGGCGAAGTAATCGTCGTCCTTGTTGCCGCCCAGGTTGGTGAAAGGCATCACCGCGATGGAAGCCTGGGCGGGTGCAACCCGCTCGGCGAAGCGGTCACGGACCAGCCAGGCCACGGCGAGCGCGGCGGCCAGCAACCAGGGCAGCGGGGATTTCCACCAGGACCGGTCGCTGGCGGGAACGGGGCCCGGCGGCTGCACGTCCGCGATGGCTGTTCCGGCAGCTGCCGCAGGTGCTTCGACAGAGGCGCTTGCCGGCTCGACCGGCTGCGCCGGCACCGCGCCGGGTTCATCGACCAGTTCGCCTACGAACCGGTAACCCACTGCATGCTGGGTCTGGATGTAATGCGCCTGGCCGCGGTCATCCAGGGCCATGCGCAACTGGGCGATGGCCCGGGTCAATACGCCCGGAGTGACGTGCCGATGGCCCCATACCGCATCCAGCAGTTCGTCGCGCGGAACCAGCTGGCCGGCGTGGCGCAGCAGCACCAGCAACACCGAGAAGGCCTTGGGTTCCACGGCCACCGGCTCGCCGTTGCGGCTGATCGTGTAGGCGACCGCATCCACGAGGATGTCGCCGAAGCGGTATCGCTCTGCCCCCGGGGTGCCTGCGTTGGTGCCAGAACCGGCCTCCACGGCATTTCCTCATGGAAACCTCGCAATCCAGCGCAAAGGCTGGCGGAAGCTTCGTGTCCGCCTCATGACCGGTCCATCGATCCGGAGGAGGCTGGTCACGCACCCAAGCGGTGCCTTCCCCCGCATCCCTTACCGGAGAACCATCATGTCCACCAACGCCAATCACATCGAATCCCTGCCACAGGTGCTGTTGCGGGCAACCAGCCCCAGCCGCCCCGGGCGCCGCCGCCGCATCGGCAGCTTCCGTCTCAGCAGCCTGGACATGGACCGTTTCAACGCGCTGCTTGCGTCCCTGGCCGGTGACCGGGCCCCGCTCGACTGCGACCAGGTGGTGACCGCCGCGCGTGCCCTGGCCGATGCTTCTGGTCCACAGTCCACGCCCGCCTGCATCCGCCAGCGGCTGGAACAGGCAGGCGCGCTGACGGCGATGCTGGCCGACCGCGGCTGGCAGCCGGCCAATGAGGCCGTCGAACCAGCCAGTGCCGTGTTGGGCTATCTCGGTGGGCAGGACGAGCTCATCCCCGACTGGATACCCCAGGTAGGCCAGCTGGACGACGCCATCCTCATCGATGCCGCCTGGCCGCGACTGGCCGCCGAGGTGCTGAGCTACCAGGACTTCTGCCGCCTGCGCCAGGTCGAAGCCCAGCTGCACCAGCAGGAGATCACCGCCTTCCGTTTCGACCGCAGGGACTGGGAATGCGCCCGCCGCGCCGAGGCAGGCCTGCATGAACACCAGCGCCGCGTGCGCAACAGCAGCTATGTGCCCGAGGTCGCCGGCCTGTTTCGCGTCCATTGAACCCCGCACACCCCACCGCAAAGCCCTTCTTCCGGCCACCCCGCCAACACGGGGTGGCCGCGGAATCCGTACCGAGGGTTGGCCATGCCCATTGCATACCGGCGGCCCGATGCGTACCCCACCCTGCATCGGCCCCTGCCATTCCGGGAACCAGACGATGATCGCCTGCAATTGCTGAGGTCGATCCTTGCCGACCGTTGCTGGTCGTGCCCACCGTGCGTACGCGCGCAACTGCTGCAGGTGCTCGCCAGCGCCGCAGGCAACGGCAGCACGAGCGAACATGCATGGATGACGCTGGCCGAAGAACTGGCGCGCTACCTGCTTTATCGCCGCACCGGCCAACAGGAAAGCGCGCTGCTGGAGTGGCAGCGTCCCCGCCGCCAGCACCGGCATGCAATGGCTCAACGCTGCGAAGCCTGATGCAGCAAGGTCCAGGCGCCGCCGCCGGACTGTCAAGCCTTGTTCGACCCCACCCCTCCCGCTACCCTGCTAGCGGTATGTCGTCCCGCTTCATCCACCTCCACCTGCACACCGAATTCTCGCTCGCGGATTCGACCATTCGCGTGCCCGAAAAACCCGATGAGGCGCGTCCGGACAAGGCCAAGCGGCCCAACCTGCTGAGCCGCGCGGTGGAGATGCGGCTGCCTGCGCTGGCGGTGACCGACCGCAACAACCTGTTCGCGCTGGTCAAGTTCTACAAGGCCGCCGAATCGGTGGGCATCAAGCCCATCGCCGGCGCCGACATCAGCATCATCGACGGCAAGGAAAGCCCCTGGCAACTGACGTTGCTGTGCCGCGACCACAGCGGCTACCTGTCGCTGTCGCGATTGCTCACCCGCGCATGGCTGGAAGGCCACCACGCCGATGGCGTGGCGATAAACCCGCAATGGCTGCACGAGGATTGCGAAGGCCTGTTCGCCATTGCGGGACGCCACAGCCTGGCCGGTCGCCTGGCCGCCGCCGGACGCCACGAACATGCCGAGCAGCAACTCGCCGACCTGCAGCGCAGCTTCGGCGAAAACCTGCACCTGGAAATCACCCGCACCCAGCGCGATGGCGAAGATGCTTTCAATGCATTCGCCCTGCATGCCGCTTCCACCCGCGGCCTGCCGGTCATCGCCAGCAACGACGTGCGATTCCTCGACCGCGACGGTTACGACGCGCACGAGGCGCGCGTGTGCATCTCCACCGGGCGCGTGCTCGACGACCCCAAGCGGCCGCGTGAATACAGCGCCGAGCAATACCTGAAATCGCCAGACGAAATGGCGGCGCTGTTCGCCGACGTGCCCGACGCGATCGACAATACCTGGGCACTGGCGCAGCGCTGCAACCTGGAGATGCGGCTGGGCAACTACTTCCTGCCCGCCTACCCCGTGCCGGGCGAAGAGACGCTGGACAGCTGGATCCGCAGGCTTTCCCACGAGGGCCTGGAGGCGCGCCTGCAGAAGAGCCCGCTGGCGCCGGGACACACCCGCGAAGATTACGTGGCACGGCTGGACTTCGAGCTGGACACCATCTGCAAGATGGGTTTCCCCGGCTACTTCCTGATCGTGGCCGACTTCATCCAGTGGGGAAAGAACCACGGCATTCCGATCGGCCCCGGACGCGGCTCCGGTGCCGGCTCGCTGGTGGCCTGGGCGCTGCTGATCACCGACCTGGATCCCCTGCCCTACGGCCTGCTGTTCGAACGCTTCCTCAACCCGGAACGCGTGTCGATGCCGGACTTCGACATCGACTTCTGCATGGACCGCCGCGACGAGGTGATCGACTACGTCGCCGCCAAGTACGGCCGCGACCGGGTCAGCCAGATCATCACGTACGGCACCATGGCGGCCAAGGCCGTGGTCCGCGATACCGGCCGCGTGCTCGGCTTCCCGTACGGCCTGGTCGATGGCGTGGCCAAGCTCATCCCGATGACGCTGGGGGTGACCCTGAAAGACGCGATGGGCGAAGGCAAGAGCGACATGGTGTCGCAGGAGCTGATCGACCGTTACCGCGACGAAGACGACGTCCGCGACCTGATCGACCTGGCGCGCGAGCTGGAGGACCTGACCCGCAACGCCGGCAAGCATGCCGGCGGCGTGGTGATCTCGCCCACGCCGCTGTCCGACTTCTGCCCGCTGTTCGCCGAACACGATGAGGGCGCGCGCGGCAGGAACCCGGTGACCCAGTTCGACAAGGACGACGTCGAAGCCGTCGGCCTGGTCAAGTTCGACTTCCTGGGCCTGCGCACACTGACCATCATCGACTGGGCGGTGAAGGCGATCAACCAGCGCCACTCGCGCGCGGGCCTGCCGCCGGTGGACATCACCACGATCCCGCTGGACGACGCCAGCGTCTATCGGGACATCTTCGCCAACGGCAACACCGGCACCGTGTTCCAGTTCGAATCCTCGGGCATGCGCCGGGCCCTGAAGGAAGCCAAGCCCGACCGCTTCGAGGATCTGATCGCGCTGAATGCGCTGTACCGCCCCGGCCCGATGGACATGATTCCCTCGTTCGTCGAGCGCAAGCACGGGCGCGAGCAGTTCGAATATCCCGACCCGCGCACCGAGGTCATGCTCAAGGAGACCTACGGCATCATGGTCTACCAGGAGCAGGTCATGCAGATGGCGCAGATCGTCGGCGGCTACTCGCTGGGCGGCGCCGACCTGCTGCGCCGCGCGATGGGCAAGAAGGTGCCGGCCGAGATGGCCAAGCACCGCGAGATCTTCCGCGAGGGCGCCGGCAAGGACGGCGTGAGCCAGCGCAAGGCCGACGAGATCTTCGACCTGATGGAGAAGTTCGCCGGCTATGGTTTCAACAAGTCGCACGCGGCCGCCTATTCACTGGTCGCCTACCAGACTGCCTGGCTGAAGAAGCACTACCCGGCCGAGTTCATGGCCGCTACGTTGTCCTCGGACATGGACAAGACCGACAAGGTCGTGGCCTTCCTCGATGAATGCCGCACCCTGGAACTGGAAGTGCTGCCGCCGGAGGTGAATGCGTCCGAATACATGTTCGTGGCCACCGATCCGCGCACCGTGCGCTATGGGCTGGGCGCCATCAAGGGCGTCGGCCGTGGCGCCTGCGAAGCGATTTCCATCGAACGCGCCCAGCGCGGCGCATTTGGTGACCTGCTGGATTTCTGCAAGCGCGTGGATTCCTCCAAGTTGAACCGGCGCGCGCTGGAAGCGCTGGTCAATGCGGGTGCGCTGGATGCGCTGGGCAGCAACCGCGCGTCGCTGATGCTGCAATTGCCGGAGGTGGTGAAGGCCACCGACCAGCTGGCCAGGGAACGCGACGCCGGCCAGGTCTCGCTGTTCGGCGGCGGTGGCGACGCAGCGCCGGCGCTGGAAGTCCACCTGACCGAAGTGGCGGAATGGCCGCTGTCGCAGAAGCTTGCCGGCGAGCGCGAGACCCTGGGTCATTACCTCAGCGGGCATCCGCTGGATCCGTATCGCGACGACCTGCGTTCGCTGGTCGGCACCGACCTGGGCGAACTGGACAAGCTGTGGAGCGGCGCGCCACAAAGCGAGAAGAAGGGCTGGCGTCCCGAAGTCGGCGTGGTCATCGCCGGGCAAGTGGTCGCGCTGCGCAAGAAGGGCGACAGCCAGGTGTTCGTGCAACTGGAGGACGGGCGCGGGCGCATCGAGTGCAGCGTATTCGCCGAGGCGTATGCAGAGCTTGCGCCGCTGCTGACCCGCGACCGCATCCTGGTCGTCCAGGGCGGCCTGCGCGAGGACGAGTTCAGTGGCGGCTTCAGCCTGCGCGTGCGCAAGTGCTGGGACTACGCGCAACTGTGCGGCAGCCATGCCCAGCGCCTGTCGCTGCGCCTGGACATGCGCGTGCCTGGGGTGTGGGATCGCATCGATGCGCTGCTGGCCCGGCACCGTCCTGGCGCGACCCCGCTGCGCCTGGACCTGGTGCTGAAATCGGGTGAACGCGGCGTCGCCGGCGTGCTGGACTTGAACGGACCCAAGTCGGTGCGGGTGGACACCGAACTGCTGGATGCGCTGCGTGCGCAGCCCGGCGTGCGCACGGTCAAGGTGGCAATAAGCCGGCCCTGGGCCAACTAGCCAGCCCTACCCGGGCGTACGGGTCGCCGGCCCCGCATCGGCTAAACTCCCCTCCTTTCCGGTCCGCGGTCCGTAGATGAACCCGAATTACCTGGATTTCGAACAGCCCATCGCCGACCTGGAATCCAAGATCCAGGACCTGCGCAGTGCCAGCGCGGGCCCGGCGGTCAACATCGATGCCGAAGTGCATGCCCTGCAGGACAAGCTGCGGGTGCGCACGGCGCAGATCTTCCGCGACCTCTCGCCGTGGCAGGTCTCGCAACTGGCGCGGCATCCGGCGCGTCCCTATACGCTCGACTACATCCGCGTGTTCTGCGACGAATTCCAGGAGCTGGCCGGCGATCGCGCCTTTGCCGATGACGCCGCCATCGTCGGTGGCCTGGGCCGCATCGACGGCCGCAGCGTGGTCATCATCGGCCACCAGAAAGGCCGCGACACCAAGAGCAAGATCGCGCGCAATTTCGGCATGCCGCGCCCGGAGGGCTATCGCAAGGCCTTGCGCCTGATGAAGCTGGCCGAGCGTTTCAAGTTGCCGCTGCTGACCTTCATCGACACGCCCGGCGCCTACCCCGGCGTCGGCGCCGAAGAGCGCGGCCAGTCCGAAGCCATCGCCCGCAACCTGATGGAAATGGCCGAACTCAAGGTGCCGATCATCTGCACGGTGATCGGCGAAGGCGGCTCCGGCGGCGCGCTGGCTATCGGCGTGGGCGATCGAACGCTGATGCTGGAATACGGCACCTACTCGGTGATCTCCCCCGAAGGCTGCGCTTCGATCCTGTGGAAATCGGCCGACAAGGCCAAGGACGCCGCCGAGCAACTCGGCATCACCGCCAAGCGCCTGTTCTCACTCGGCCTGGTGGACAAAGTGGTACGCGAGCCCATCGGCGGCGCGCACCGCAACCCCAAGCAGATGGCGACACGACTCAAGGCCGTGCTGCTCAACGAGCTGGATGCGCTTGAGCAATTGCCGGTGGACGAGCTGGTGAAACAGCGCTACCAGCGACTGCGCAACTACGGCGCCTACGAAGCCGGCTGAGACGCCTGGGCGTTGTAGGAGCGACGCAAGTCGCGAAGCTGGTAGCGCCTGCACTACCAGCAGCTTCGCGACACGCGTCGAACGTCCTCTGAACCGATACGAGCTTCGCCACTCGCGTCGCTCCTACAGATCAACTGCCCTGGGCTTCGCGACTTGCGTCGCGTTGGAGTTGAACTGATACGAGCTTCGCGACTTGCGTCGCTCCTACGTCCAACCCTCGGCTGGGCGATCACCACGCGCGCTGGTACTGCAGCGGCACCTCGATCTCCACGCCCAGCTCCCTGGCCGCACGCCGCGGCCAGTACGGGTCACGCAGCTCCTCGCGTGCCAGCAGCACCACATCCGCCTTGCCCTCCGCGATGATGGCTTCGGCCTGCCCGGGTTGGGTGATCAGACCGACCGCGCCGGTCGCGATGCCGGCTTCGCTGCGGATGCGCGCGGCGAAATCCACCTGGTAGCCCGGCCCGACCGGAATCTTCACGCCAGGCACCAGGCCGCCACTGGACACATCGATCAGATCAACGCCCAGTTCGCGCACGTTGCGGGCCAGTTCGATGCTCTGCTCGATGTCCCAACCGCCTTCGGCCCAGTCGGTGGCGGAGATTCGCAGCCACAGCGGCAGGCGGTCCGGCCACACTTCGCGCAACGCCGACAGCACCCCGCGCAGCAGCCGGGTGCGATTTTCGAAGCTGCCACCCCAGCGATCCGAACGCCGGTTCGACAGCGGCGACAGGAACTGATGCAGCAGGTAACCATGCGCCGCGTGCAGCTCGATCAGCTCGAATCCTGATTCCAGCGCGCGCAGGCCGGCGGCGCGGAAGTCGGCGACCACCTTGGCGATGCCTGGCTCGTCCAGTTCCGCGGGAAACGGGTAGTCATCGCTGAAAGCCAGTGCCGACGGGGCGACCGGCTGCCAGCCTCCCGATGCCGCTGCGACCGCCTTGCCGCCATTCCAGGGTTCGGCGGTGCTGGCCTTGCGTCCTGCATGCGCGAGCTGGGTGCCGGCGATCGCGCCCTGGGCGCGAATGAAGCGGGCAATACGACGCCATGCGTCCGCCTGCGCCTGGTTCCAGATGCCGGCGTCGGCGGGCGAGATGCGGCCTTCCGGCGAAACCGCCGCGGCCTCGGTGATCACCAGTGCGGCCCCACCGACCGCGCGACTACCCAGGTGGGCCAGGTGCCAATCACCCGGGATGCCGTCGGGCAGCGAGTACTGGCACATCGGCGACACCGCGATGCGGTTGCGCAGCACCAGGGAGCGTTGGGTGAAGGGTTCGAACAATGCCATGGGCCACGCCTTGGAAACCGGACCGGCAATGTAACCGGCAGTGGTGGGCATCGACGTGCACGATGATGGATCGCTGCATGCCATCGGCGCAGCGCGCTAGCATGCAGGCATGGATTCCACTGCTTCCCTCGCCGGCTTCAACCGTGCATTGCCACCCTCGCATCCCGCCCCACTGCTGGTCGGGCTGAGTGGCGGGCTGGATTCGACCGCGCTGCTGCATGCACTGGCAAGCGACGAGCACAGCCGGGCGCACGGCATGCGCGCCGTGCACGTGCATCACGGCCTGCAATCGGCGGCCGATGACTGGGCCGCGCATTGCAGGTCGTCATGCGATTCGCTGGGCATCGAACTGCAGGTGGTTGCCGTTGACGTGGATCGCAATGGCGGCGAAGGACTGGAAGCGGCTGCACGCAAGGCCCGCTATTCGGTATTCGAGCGCCTGCTGGGCGATGACGAAGTGCTGGTAACCGCGCACCACCTCGACGACCAGGCGGAAACCTTCCTGCTACGCGCATTGCGCGGATCGGGGCCGGATGGCCTGGCGGCGATGCGGCCGTGGCGGAAGTTCGGGAAGGGCTGGCACTGGCGTCCCCTGCTGGACACGCCGCGCAGTGACTTGCTGGCCTATGCCCGCCAGCATGGGCTTGCCTGGCTGGACGATCCCAGCAACGAGGACCTGCGCCACAACCGCAATTTCCTGCGCCAGCGCATCCTGCCGCTGTTGCGCGAACGTTGGCCGCAAGTGCACGCTGCCTTCGCGCGCAGTGCCGTACTGAGTGCCGATGCGGTGGAACTGCTGGCGGGCGAAGACGCACTGGCGCTGGCGATGATCCGCACGCTGGATCCGCGGGCCATTTCCGTGAACGCGCTGCTGGGCCTGGCCACGGTGCGGCGCGCGCGCGTGCTGCGTCGCTGGATCGATGAACTCGGCTTGCCGCCGTTGCCGGGTGAGGGAGTGGCGCAGATCGAAAGCGACCTGCTGCCCGCACGCGCCGACGCGAGGGCCCGCTTCGAGTGGCGCGACGTGGTCATCGAGCGCTGGCGCGACCTGCTGCACGTGCAATACCAGCGGCCACCGTTGCCCGACGCGTGGAGCGTGCAATGGGAGGGTCGCGAGGCCCTGGCCCTGCCCGGTGGCGACTTGCTGCAGCTCGAGGGAGCCGATGCGCTTCCGGTTCCCCTGCGCGTGTTCGCGCGCCAGGGCGGCGAACGCATCACCCTGCCCGGCCGCACGCAGTCGCGCACGCTCAAGAACGTGCTCCAGCAGCTGGGCGTGCCACCGTGGGAACGCGCGGTCCTGCCGTTGCTTGCGGCCGGCGACGGTGAACTGGAGGCCGTGGGTGACCTGGCCTACTCGGCCGGCCTCGATGCATGGCTGCGCCAGGCCGGCGCACGCCTGCACTGGCTGCGGCGGGAATGAACGAGCCGGATTGACCTATTCCCGCCGCGTCCCCAAACTGGCCGCATGCCTCGCAAACCCGCCGCCGAAACATCTCCCGTCGCCCACTTCGAACAATCCCTGGACGAGCTTGAATCGCTGGTCGAGAAGATGGAGCTGGGCGAAATGAGCCTTGAGGAATCGCTGGCCGCCTACGAGCGCGGCGTCGGCCTCTACCGCACCTGCCAGTCGGCCCTGGAACAGGCCGAACTGCGCGTGCGCCTGCTCAGCGACCCCGAGCAGCCCGATACCGCCGAACCCTTCGCGCCCTTGCCCGATGGACAATGACGCCCCGTTCCTGCGCTGGGCGCAGCGCGTGGAAACGGCAATGGGCCACGCCCTTCCTTCGGCCTCCGTGCATCCACAAAGCCTGCACGCTGCCATGCGCCACGCCGTGCTCGGCGGCGGCAAGCGCATCCGTCCGTTGCTGGTCTACGCAACCGGCTCGGTATTCGGCACCGACGAGCGCTGGCTGGACGCACCTGCGGCGGCGGTCGAACTGATCCACGCGTATTCGCTGGTGCACGACGACCTGCCCTCGATGGACAACGACGAGGTTCGGCGCGGCCGGCCCACCGTGCATGTCGCGTTCGACGAAGCCACCGCCATCCTGGCCGGTGACGCGCTGCAGTCGCTGGCCTTCGAAGTGCTGGCCGAAGCGCCCGTCGCATCGGAACTGCGGGTGGCGTGGTTGCGTTCGCTGAGCGTGGCGGCCGGCGCGGCAGGCATGTGCGGCGGCCAGGCGCTCGATGTCGACGCCACCGGCAAGGCACAGGGCCTGGCCGACCTGGAACGCATGCACCGCCTGAAGACCGGCGCGCTGATCCGCGCCTCGGTGCGCATGGGCGCGCTGGGTGGCTGCATCGACGAAGGCACGTTGCAGCTGCTGGACAAGTTCGCCGATGCGCTGGGCCTGGCCTTCCAGGTGCGCGACGACATCCTGGACGTGGAATCCACTTCCAGGCAGCTCGGCAAGACCGCCGGCAAGGATGCGGCCCAGGAGAAATCCACCTATCCCGCCCTGCTCGGCATGGATGGCGCCAAGGCCAAGCTGGTCGAACTGGACATGGCCATGCACGAGGCACTGGCACCGTTCCGTGACCATGCAACTGCATTGTGGGCACTGGGCAAGCTGGCGATCCATCGCACCCACTGACCTTGCCCGGCGCAGCCTGCGTGCCGCCCGCAAACTAACAAGGCCCGGACTGGCCGGGCCTTGTTCTGAAAACCGGATCTCCAGATCCTTTGCTGTCGGCTTACTTGATCAATCGCAGCGCGAATGGGTAGCGATAGGCTTCGCCACCGTTGGCTTTCATCGCGGCGATGATGGTGAGCACCAGCCAGGCGATGCCGATGATGATCCACAGCGGGATGGCCACTATCAGCCCAATGCCCAAGGTGAGCAGGGCCAGCAGGAACAGGGCCAGGAACACGATCGCCACGGTGATGTTGAAGTTCAGCGCTTCCTTGGCCTGGTCACCGACGAAGGACATCGTGTCCTTCTTCACCAGCCAGATGATCAGGGGGCCGATGAAGCAGCCGATGCTGCCGGCCCAGCCGGAGGTCAGGATGCCGCCGACCAGGGCCGAGAGGTGCGCAAAAAGCGCCCATTGCCTTTCCTCGGCACTGGGAGCGCCGGGCGGCGGTGGCGGCGCAGCAGTCAGGTTGTCGAATTCACTCATTGCATTTTCCCCTTGCGGACGTGTGGTGTCGTTTCACACCGGCTGGTGCGTCGTTGCGACTCATATTGCCCGACCAGAGGCTAACGTCAATCACTGCCGGCGACGGTCATCCTGCCCACGAGAATGGACCCGCAACTGATGTGGGAGCGCGTATCGACGTCAGTACCCACCGCCTCGATGCCCGCGAACACCTCCCTGAGGTTGCCGGCGATGGTGATGCCATCCACCGGCCAGGCGATGGCGCCGTTCTCCACCCAGAACCCGGCCGCGCCGCGCGAGTAATCGCCGGTCACCGGGTTCACACCCTGCCCCATCAATTCGGTGACCAGCAGCCCGCGCGACATCCCGCCGACCAGCGACTCGAAGCCGCCAGCATTGGCCGCGACCTTGAGGTTGTGCACACCGCCGGCATTGGCAGTGGTCTGCAGGCCCAGCTTGCGTGCCGAATAGCTGCCCAGCACGTAACGCTGCAGCACGCCGCCGCTGACCAGCGGCACTTCGCGCGTGGCCACGCCTTCGGCATCGAATGCAGCCGAGCGCAGGCCGCGAGCCAGCAGCGGATGCTCCTCTATCGAAAACCACTCCGGGAAAATCCGCGTTCCCACCGAGTCGAGCAGGAAGCTGGCGCGCCGGTACAACGCACCGCCAGACACCGCGCCCAGCAGGTGACCGACCAGGGAACGGGCCACCTCGGCGGCAAACAGCACCGGGTATTCGCCGGTAGGCACCGACCGCGGCGCCATGCGGGCCAACGTGCGCTCGGCTGCGCGGCGTCCGATCAGAGCCGGCGCCTCCAGTTCCTCGCGCGCCAGCGCGCTGCTGTACCAGCCGTCACGTTGCATGTCATCACCCTGGCCGGCGATCAGCGCGCAGCCCAGCGAATGCTGGGTGCCGCGATCGCGACCGAAGAAGCCATGCGAGTTGCCGTAAACGGAAATGCTTTCCCCGCTGCCGACCGAGGCGCCGTCGGAATTGGCGATGCGCGGATCGAATTCGCGGCCGGCCGCCTCGCAGGCCAGCGCCAGGTCGACCGCATGGTCGGCCTCCAGCGCCCAGGGGTGCCAGGCGTCGAGGTCGGGGAATTCGGTGGCCATCAGGTCGGCATCGGCCAGCCCGGAGGCTTCGTCGTGTTCCGTGTAGCGGGCAATGGCGCAGGCCTGCGCCACCGTCGCTTCCAGGCTTTCCTCACGCAGGTCGGCGGTGCTGGCGCTGCCCTTGCGCTGGCCGAAGTACACGGTCACGCCGATGCTGCGGTCACGCGTGGACTCGACTGTTTCCACTTCGCCCATGCGCACGTTGACGTTGAGTCCGCGGTCTTCGCTGCAGCTGACCTCGGCCTGGCTGGCCCCGGCGGCGCGGGCGCGCTCCAGCAGGCGCCGTGACAGGTCCTCCAGCGCATCCAGCCTCGACAGGCTGTCGTCTGCGGAAAAATCGGCTATTGCGTTCAATGGCTTATCCTGTGGCAAAGTTTTGGAGAACGAACATGCGTGGAAACGACCCGGAAACCGGCGAATTCCTGGGGCCCAGCCGCAGCGAACAACGGCGCGAAGCCCTGGACATCCGCAGCCTGGGCGAGAAGCTGGTAGCGCTGGCGCCTGCGCACCTGGCCAGGCTGCCCATTCCCGAAGACCTGCTGGAGCACATCCACGACACCCAGCGCATCACCTCGCACATCGCGCACAAGCGGCAGCTGCAGTTCCTGGCCAAGCAGATGCGCCGGGAAAGCGACGAGACCCTGGATGCGATCCGCGATGCGATGGAAGTAGGCGGCGACGCGGCCAAGCGCGAGACCGCGATCCTGCACAAGGTCGAGGGCTGGCGCCTGCGCCTGCTCGAGGAAGGCGACAGTGCGCTTGCCGACCTGCTGACCGAATTCCCGGCGGCCGACCGCCAGCGGCTGCGCCAGTTGCTGCGCAACGCGGGCGAGGAAAAAGCGAAGAACAAGCCGCCGCATGCGTTCCGGGAACTGTTCCGTGAGTTGCGGGAGCTGCTGGTGCAGGCGGAAGTCGATGACGAGGACGACGCGGACGACGAGACGCCCTAGCCCTGCCGCCGGGAATCGAGGACGCAGCCGGCGGTCGACGCACCGGGCGGGGAAACGGCAAGGACGTAGCGCCACAAGCTGCGCGTGACGGACGACAGGCGCAAAGCCGCTGATGGATGGCTTCTCGCAATGCGAAGCTAATCTCCTGCGCAGCACCCTCACCCGACGCTGCGCGCCACCTTCGCCCGGAGGGAGAAGGGAACGGCAACCCGGCATCACGCCTTGGTCCCACCCACGGTGATGCCCTCGATCAGCAGTGACGGCTGGCCCACGCCCACCGGCACGCTCTGCCCGTCCTTGCCGCACACGCCGACGCCGGCATCCAGCGCCAGGTCGTGGCCGATCATCTTCACTTTCTGCATGGTTTCCGGACCGTTGCCGATCAGGGTCGCGCCCTTCACCGGCGCGGTGATCCTGCCATCCTCGATCAGGTAGGCCTCGGTGGCGGAAAACACGTACTTGCCGCTGGTGATGTCGACCTGGCCGCCGCCGAAGTTCACCGCGTACAGGCCCCTCTTCACCGAACGGATCATGTCCTGCGGATCGTCCTTTCCGGCGAGCATGTAGGTGTTGGTCATGCGCGGCATGGGCAGGTGGGCGAACGATTCGCGGCGCCCGTTGCCGGTAGGAGCCACGCCCATCAGTCGCGCGTTGAGCGTGTCCTGCATGTAGCCGACCAGGACCCCGTCTTCGATCAGCGTGGTGCAGTTCGTAGGCGTGCCTTCGTCGTCGACATTGAGCGACCCGCGGCGTCCTTCCAGGGTGCCGTCATCGACGATGGTCACCCCCGGCGAAGCCACGCGCTGGCCCATGCGCCCGGCATAGGTCGAGGTGCCCTTGCGGTTGAAATCGCCTTCCAGGCCATGGCCAACGGCTTCGTGCAGCAACACGCCGGGCCAGCCCGAACCCAGCACCACCGGCATCATCCCGGCCGGTGCGTCCACCGCCTCCAGGTTCACCAGCGCCTGCCGCAGCGCATCGCGCGCGAATTCCTCGGGCTTGCCGCCGCCGAACAGTTCGGCATACGAATAGCGGCCACCGAAGCCGGCATAACCCGACTCGCGGCGGCCGTCCTGTTCGACGATGACCTGGATGTTCATGCGTACCAGCGGGCGCACATCGGCGGCCAGCACGCCGTCGCTGCGCGCGACCAGCACCGTGTCCACGCCGCCGGCCAGGCTGACGGTCACCTGTTGCACGCGCGGATCGGCGGCGCGCACCAGCTTGTCGACGATGCGCAGGGCTTCGACCTTGGCATCGTTTCCCATCGCATCGATGGGATCCTCGCTGGAATACAGGGCGCGGCCGGCACTGCGCACCAGCGCGCCGGGCGCGTGCGAGCCGCCGTCGCGGGCGATGGCGCGCGCCGAGCTGGCAGCGCTCAGCAGCGCCTGCGGGTTGATGTCGTCGGAATAGGCGAAGCCGGTCTTCTCGCCTGAAATGGCGCGCACGCCCACGCCCTGGTCGATGGAATGGGCACCGTCCTTGACGATGCCATCCTCCACCGTCCAGCTCTCGCGGCGCGAATGCTGGAAATACAGGTCGCCGAAGTCGATGCCAGGCCCAAGCAGCGTGCCGAAGGCGCGATGCAGGCCCTGCTGGTCGAGGCCGGCGGGAAGAAGGAGGCGGGTTTCGGCGAGGGCCAGCGAGGAGTCGGTCATGGGGAATAAGTCTGGGGGCGGATAGGGCAAAGGCAAGCAGGCTTCAGCGTTTCAACGTTAGTGGCGACAAGGGCGACAAGCCACGAAAACATCCCCGGAAACCGCAGGGCACAGGCGTGGCAATCATCCTAGTAACCAATGCGGAACGGCGGTCGGCGCAGTCAACACAGGATCTCACTGGACATCCGGTGCACCCGATGTTCCCGCCGCCTCCAGCCGCGATTGTTCGCGGCTCATCACTTCCACCTTCGGGTCCTTCCATGGGCCGGTCACGCGATAGGTCTTGGCGCCCAGCGCGCCGAGCGGCTTCTTCAGCACCGCATTGGCAGCGGCACCTATCGCCGCGCCCAACGGACCGCCGGCTACGGCGCCGACCACGGTCAGCATGTTGCCGGACCTGGGCAGCACTTCGATGGTCTGGTCGAAGCGTTGCGCGCGCAGGTCGGTGTTGCCGCTGATGTTGATCTGCGCGGCGGGGCCATCGATTACCATGTCATCACTGTGCGCGGTGCCGGCGCCGAAGCGGACATTGCCGTCGATGCGGTTGAAGGCAAAGCCCTTGGAGAAGAAGTCGCGGAAGTCCAGCATCATGCGACGCGGCAGCTGGGTCAGGCTGAGCAGGCCCAGCACGCGCCCTGCACCTGGCTCTACTTCCAGCAGTTGGCCGTCGCGCACGGCGATGCCCAGGCTACCTTCCATCGTGGCCAGCGAGAAAGAGGCAGGACTGCCGCGCCAGCGCGCATCGAACTTCACCTTGCCCTTGCCGCCGCGGACCTGCCCCTTCACTCCCAGACCATCCAGCAGGCTGCCCAGGTCCTGGCTGCCGACGCTGGCGGTGACCGTCGTGCGCGCGTTCGCGCCGCGCCCCAGCCAGTCGCCCTGCACGTCGATCTGCTGTTTGGGCGAACGCAGCGCGAGCTGCTGCACGCGCATGCCACCCGCCATCTGCTGGGTCCGCAATTGCGCGCTGCCAAGCTGCGCCTCGCCGAAGCGCAGGTCGGCGATATCCAGCTTCAACGGCGGGATGGCGGCGGGATTGAAAGCGTCATCGCTGCCCGCGGCCGTGGCACCCGCCGCGGTTTTCGCAGTGGCACTTCGCCAGTGGAAGCGTGAAAGTTTTCCGGCAATCGCCGCCCCGTCCGCATCAGGCACCAGCAGGGCACCTGCCAGGGCCCGCCCCTCCATGGTGACTGCGAGCGCGTTGCCTGACGGCGCGACCTGCAGGCGCGTGTCGGGGAATACCGAGCCCAGCAGCAACAGCCGGTCAGCACTGACATCGATGTGGCGCAGTGGCAGCTTGCCGCCACCGCCGCTGCCGCTGCCGCTCTTGGCGAGCGTTATCCATTCGATCGCATCCAGCGTCGAGGTGCGACCGGTGGCGACAAGCCCCAGCGCAGGAGCCGCCTCGGCAACGGTGTTGCTGCCCAGCACGACCCGTACGCCAGTCTGTTTGCCATCGCCGCGCGCCCGCAATGCAAGCAGCTTGCCGAAGGCGACATCGATATTGCCTTCGCCCATCGGCAAGGCCGTCCGCACGGTGGTTTGCAAGGCCACTGATGCCGCCTTGTCCAGTGGCGCCGGCAGCTTGAGCGTAGTTCCGACCAGGTCGGAGCGCAGGTTCAACTGGCTTGGTACGCTGGCGCCGCCGCCGGCAGGCAGGTTGACCCCGATCGTCCACTGCGAGCGTCCCTGCACGTACGGCTTCAACCAGGCCATGTCGGGCGCGCGTTCCAGCAGTTCGTTGGCGGTGAGGCTGGCGGAGAGTTCGGCCTCGAAAGCCTGCTTCGGATCACGCACGCCGCCACCGGCACGCAGCGACAGTGCGCCCGGCTGGCCGCCCTGGCGGACGCTGAGCTTCTCCGCGGTGAAGCCGTTGTCGCGGTAATCGACCCTGCCCTTCACCGCATCGAAGGCCAGGTTCCAGCGCTTGTCGGCAAGCCGGTTTCCCAGCAGCTCGACCGTGCCACCGGACTTGCGGACCGCACCGGCATGCGCATGCAATGGCAGCAGCATTTCATAAGTGGCGCGCGCCGGACCGGTGGCGCTCAGGCTGGCCAGGGTTTCACCGTATCTGGCCTGCAGTGGAGACTGTCGCAGCATCGCCAGCATCTGGCTGGCATCGGCGGCACCCTGTGCACTGATCGACAGCTCGCCTTTTGCGAAATCAGGAATGCCGGCAGTGAAGCCTTCGACCCGCACGCCAGCCAGCGCGCCCTGGCCCTGCATGGAAAATCCGTTGCCGATGAAGGCGACGTCCGCCTGCACGTGGTCCATCGCCGGCCAATCGTGCTGGAACCTGATCTGCCCGTCCTCGATCCGCGCCAGGCCTTCGAAGCGCCCGTTGTTGTGGGTGAACGGCCAGTCATCCAGGTCGCCGGATATGAGCGCGCGCGCGCCTGTCACCCGGCCCCCGACCAGCGCGCCATTGAGCCAGTCGACCGCGGCCTTGGACATCTTGTCGTGGATCCAGAATCCCTTGGCGGCCGCCACCGGTGCTTCATCGATGTCGGCGGCGATGTCGATCCAGGGACGCGTGCCATCGCCCTGGAACCACAATCCGCCGCGCGCCTTCGCGCCGAAGTCCTTGCCACGGATGCGCAGTGACGAAGTACCGACCCGCCAACCGTTGCCTTCGCGCCAGCCTGCAAGCGATCCGTCCAGGGTCACTGCATGCGCAACGCCGAACCCGGCGGGCCAGTCGAAACGGAACGGCGTGGAAGGATCCAGCTTCAGCGTGAACCCCTCGCTGTCGCCCATGAACTCACCGGCCAGACCGCTCACCCCGGGCGAATGCGCGACCGGCAGGAAGCTGATGCCCTCCAGGCGCCCGCTGGCCTGCATGCCCCCGGCGTTGCCGGCCAGCGAAACCCTGGCCAGGCGCGCGCCCGGCGCTGCCCGCGACAGCCAGTGCCGCAGGCCGGCGTCCACGCGATCGCTCAATCCCAGCATCGCCAGCAACGGAGCCGCATCGATGCGTTCGGCGAGCAGCGCATATTGCCGGCCGCCGGCCACCACCAGCCCGTCAAGCTTCTGGGGCGCCTGCTGGCTTCCAATCAGCAGGTTGGGTGCGTCAAAACGCCAGCCGTTGGCCGACAGGCGCCAGCGCACGCGCCCTTCCACGCGATCAAAAAGCGCGCGAGGCACCTGGCCACCCGCCAGTGGCGCGCCATGCAAGGCGATCTGCTGCAGTTTCAACTGCGAAGTGACCATCACCACGCGGTTCCGGCGCAGCTCCGCCCAGGCCTGCGCCCGCCCGTTTCCCGCATCGGCAACCACGCCCGCATAGCGCAGTACCGGCGTCCAGGCGGCGATATCCAGGGATTTCGTGTCCAGATACGCGCGACCGTCACCGCTGCGGCGATTGAAATCCAGCGCGACCTGCACCGGAGTGCCCTTGCTGTCCATCCACGCGCGCGTTCCGGCGCGGACGCGATCGCCGTCCACGCGCAGGCGCAGGTTGATCCTGGGCAAGTGCAGGTTCCAACCCAGCGAAGGCGCCGAAACGGCAAGCCTGCCATCGATGACCTGCAATTCACCCAGGCCTTCCAGGTTCTGGAACGGGTCGCCACCGCCCTGCTGTCCAGGCAATCCCAGCACCGACCAGGCGCCATCGTCGGCGCGCTGCAGGGTCAATGACAATCCGCGCAGCCGCAGCTCGGTGAAGGAACGTCCGGGCAGCATCCCGGCGTACATCGACACCAGCACTTCGGCTTCACCGATGCGCACTGCGTTGCGACCACTTCCCACGCGCAAGCCATCCAGTCGCAACAACGGCCCGCGGCGCGTCCATTCGGTCTCCACCTTGTCGAATGCGACCGGCCTGCCGGCGCGCGCGCTAAGCCACTGGGCGATCTTCTGCGGATTGCGTTCGGCCAGTGGCAATACCTGGCTGGCCACGCCCAGCACCAGCGCCATGCACACCAGCAGGCCGGCCACGGCGTACCAAACGCCGCGGCGCGCAAGTCGCAAGCGACGGCGCAACGGAGTGGGCATCAGCCGGCCACGTGCACGGCGGTGCGGCTCATCGCGGCGGCCTGATCAGAGCAGCACCACATCGAACTGCTCCTGCAGGTACTGCGCGTCGGCCTGGAAACGTATCGACTTGCCAAGGAACTCTTCCAGCTCGGCGACGGCAGGCGATTCCTCCTCGGTGATCCGCGCCACCACCTTGGGCGAAGCGATCACCAGCAGGCGCGCGGCCTCGAACTGGCGTACCGCGCGGGTGATCTCGCGGAAGATTTCATAGGTCACGGTTTCAGCGGTTTTCACCGTGCCGCGCCCACCACACTCATGGCAGGGTTCGGACAGCTGGCGCTCCAGGCTTTCGATGGTGCGCTTGCGGGTCATCTCCACCAGGCCCAGCGGCGAGAACTCGTACACCGTGGTCTTGGCGTGGTCGCGGGAAAGCGCTTTTTCCAGCGTTCGCAACACCTGCCGGCGATGCTCGGGATCATCCATGTCGATGAAGTCGATGATGATGATGCCGCCGAGGTTGCGCAGGCGCAGTTGCCGCGCCACCGACTGCGCGGCTTCCAGGTTGGTGCGGTAGACGGTTTCCTCCAGGTTGCGCTGGCCGAGGAAGGAGCCGGTGTTGACGTCGATGGTGGTCATCGCTTCGGTCTGGTCGATGACCAGGTAGCCGCCGGACTTCAAGGGCACCTGCTTTTCGAGCGCGCGGCCTATTTCGTCCTCGACCCCGTACAGGTCGAAGATCGGGCGCTCACCGGCGTAGTGTTCGATGCGTTCGGCCAGCACCGGCATGTACTTGGCGGCGAAGGCCTGCAGGCGGTCGCAGGTCTCGCGCGAATCCACCTTCACCTTCTCCACGTCGCGGCGCATGAGGTCGCGCACCGCGCGCAGCGGCAGCGTCAGGTCTTCATAGACGCAGGCACCCACGGCCGAATCACGGCTGCGCTGTTCGACCAGTGCCCACACCCGCGACAGGTAGGCGATGTCTTCGGCCAGCGCTTCCTGCGGCTGGCCTTCGGCATTGGTGCGCACGATGTAGCCATGCCCGCCATGGGTGGCAGCCAGTTCGCCGACCAGCGTCTTCAGGCGCAGGCGTTCGGCTTCGTCCTCGATGCGCGCCGATACGCCGATCACCTTCGACTGCGGCAACAGCACCATGTAGCGCGAGGGAATGCTGATCTGCGTGGTCAGGCGCGCGCCCTTGCTGCCGATCGGATCCTTGACCACCTGCACCACGATGTCCTGGCCGTCGCGCAGCAGCTCGACGATTGGCACGGCGTTGGCCGCGGGCGAGACCTCGACTTCATCGCCACTGGTGGTGGGCAGCGAGCGCACCACGTCACTGGCATGCAGGAAAGCGGCGCGGTCCAGGCCGACTTCGACGAAGGCGGCCTGCATGCCAGGCATGACCCGCTGCACCTTGCCCTTGTAGATATTGCCGACCACGCCACGGCGCCAGCCACGTTCGATATGCAGTTCCTGCAGCATGCCGTTCTCGACCACGGCTACGCGGGTTTCGCGCGGGGTGACGTTGACCAGTATTTCCTCGGACATCAGTAAACCCCGAACGACTTCAACAGCTGCGATGTCTCGAACAAGGGCAACCCCATCACCCCCGAATAACTGCCTGACAGGTGCCTGACGAAGCGTTCCGCCTGGCCCTGGATGGCATAGGCACCGGCCTTGCCCATCGGCTCTCCGCCGGCCACGTAGGTGGCGATGTCTTCCTCTGAAAGTGCCATGAATTCCACCTCGGTCACCGACATGGCCTGGACCTCGCGGCCGGCGCTCACCAGCGAGACCGCGGAAACCGCCTGATGCGTGCGCCCGGACAGGCGCCGCAGCATGCCGGCGGCATCTTCGGCATCACGCGGCTTGCCAAAGACTTCGTCATCCAGGACCACCTCGGTATCGGCGCCCAGCACGATCGCGCCCGGCACGGTCATGACCTGCAGCAACCCGGCCCCGGCTTTTTCCCTGGCAACGCGGCGAACATAGTCCAAGGCCGGCTCGTTGGGCTGGCGATGCTCGGGAATGTCCAGCTCCAGCACGCCGAAATCCAGCCCGAGGCGGGCCAGCAGTTCGGCCCGGCGGGGCGATTTGGAAGCGAGATGCAACATGCAGGAAGGATACCCTGCGCATGCTGACTGAATGGATGCCCGTCACGGTGTGTCACTGCAAACCCCGGTCCGGCTCACAACGCGTTCATCGTGGTCCCAACAACCTAGCCGCACTTTGCGTGGCCAACGCAACCGCCGCATCCAAGGAGAAACCCATGCGCACCCCCCTGCTACGTCCGCTGCTGCTCGCCCTGTCACTTGCCCTCGGAGCCACGATGATGCCCGCACACGCACAGAACGCCGCCGGTTACGTGGTTCCCACCGATGGCACCCTGCTGTCGGTCTCGGCCAACGCCCAGGCATCGCGGGTACCCGATGTGGCGACGATTTCCGCCGGCGTGGTGACCCAGGCCGTGGACGGCAATGCCGCCATGCGCCAGAACGCCGAACAGATGGCCAAGGTGATGGCCGCGATCAAGGCAGCAGGCATTGCCGAAAAGGACATCCAGACCAGCGGCATCAATCTCAGCCCACAGTATCGCTACGTGGAAAACGAGGCCCCGAAGATCACCGGCTTCCAGGCCAGCAACACCGTCAACCTGAAGGTGCGCGACATCGCCAAGCTGGGCAAGGTGCTGGACGCGCTGGCTGCACAGGGCAGCAACCAGATCAACGGACCGACTTTCGAAATCGACCAGCCGGAGCCGGTGTATGACGAAGCCCGCCTGGCCGCGCTGAAGAAGGCACAGGCGCGCGCCCAGACCTATGCCAGGTCGCTGGGTCTGCAGGTGCGTCGCATCGTAAGTATTTCCGAGGGTGGTGGCGGCAACTTCCAGCCGGTGCCGATGATGCGCATGCAGGCAAAATCGGCCGAGATGGATACCCAGGTGTCGCCCGGCGAGACGACCTTGTCGGTGAATCTGGACGTGGTGTTCGAGCTGGGCAAGTAAGATCCCGCAACAGCCCCTGAAACGGCGCCGCAAGGCGCCGTTCTCAATTGTCTCCGGCAAACCGCTCCACCCGCCCCTGCGCGCGGCACCCCCGACCATAGTCCAATGCCGCTTGCAAGGCGCCACAACCCGGCGCACTGTCGAACTGCGGCACGACGCAGCGCTCCAACCCCGCAGCCCGTGCCCAGGCGTTGTTCCTCTCGCATACCCGCTATGGAGGTGGATCATGGTTCGCACACTGCCGCTACGCTCTGAAACCCGTCCCGAACCCGCGCGCATCCTGGCCATCACGGCCGCGATCGCGGTGCATGCGTTTGCTTTCATGCTGTTGCTGATTCCGATGGCTGCACCAGTCCCCGACGCGACATTGGCCGACCAGAAGCCGGTGATCGATTGGTGGCTTCCAAAAACCGTACCCGTCACGCCCAGGCCACCGCAAGTCGTTCCAGTGCGTAAACAGGAGTCGAAACCACAACCCCAACCCCGCCTTGCACAGGACACCGCCACGCCGGTTTCCGACCCGGTGATCGTGGAGCAGGGCACGGTGGCGACGGAGCAAGGCACCGCAGCGTCAAGCGACGCAGTTACTTCCAGCGGAGAATTGAGCCAGCCGATATCCGGGGTGCAACTGGAATACGAACTGGCCAAGGCGCCCCCCTATCCACGCGAAGCGTTCCGCGACGGACTGCAGGGGCAGGTGCTCCTGAAGATCCTGGTGGATGCGGATGGCAGGCCGCTGGAAGTGGTGGTGTCCACCAGCAGCGGGCACCGCGTCCTCGATGAGGCAGCCAGGCGTTTCGTATTGAAGAACTGGCGGTTCAAGCCCGCCCTGCGCGACGGACACGCCGTCCAGGCCTACGGGATGGTGCCGATCAACTTCACACTGGAATAAGTGCCAACGGCCCTCCCTGCTCCTGCAGGGCGGGCCTGGCCACTAGGCGCGGTGGTAGGGATGGTTGGCCAGCATGGCCGCAGCGCGGTACAGCTGTTCGGCCACCAGCAGGCGGGCCAGCATATGCGGCAAGGTCAGCGGACCCAGCGACCAGGTTTCGCTTGCACCGGCCAGTACTTCCGGTGAGTGCCCTTCCGGGCCTCCGATCAGGAAAGCCATGTCGCGACCCTGGCCGCGCCAGTGTTCCAGGCGCTGCGCCAGTTGTTCGGAGGAAAACGGCTTGCCGGCGACTTCCAGCGCGACTACATGCGCGTTCTTGGGCAAGGCGGCCAGCACGCGCCGTCCTTCTTCCTCGATGGCGCGTTGCGCATCGCGGCCCTTGCCGCGCAGGCCCGGCTCTATTTCCACCAGCTCCAGCGGAAGCCAGTGCGAAAGGCGCTTCTGGTATTCGGAAAAACCCTGTGCGACCCAGGCGGGTGCGCGTTCACCGGTGGCAATCAGGCGGGCCTTCATGCCCTGGCCCGCAAGCTGCGCTCAGCGCTGTACTGCATCCGCGGCTTCATGATCGTCCGGCGGCTGGTCGCCGACGGTCCACAGGCGCTCGAGGGCGTAGAACTCGCGCACGCGCGGCAGCATGACGTGGACGATGACGTCGCCCAGGTCGACCAGTACCCACTCGGCCTCGCGCTCGCCTTCCACGCCCAACGGCATCACATCGAGCCTCTTGGCGAACTTGACCACTTCGTTGGCGCTGGACTTCACGTGGCGGGTCGAGGTGCCCGACGCGATGACCATGTAATCGGCCACGCTGGACTTGCCGCGAACGTCGATCTCGACCACGTCCTTCGCCTTGAGTTCTGCCAGTGCCGCATGGACGTTGGCGAGCAGCGCCGGGACCGACGGCGGCGGAGTGGGAAGGCGGGTCTTGATGACTTGGGTTTGGCTGGACAAAGGCTTGGAAGCTCCGGTGATTGGGGCGAATTATACCGGACTGACCACGGGGCCCGGCTGTGAATACAACCCGTGGGCAAGGATGTAGCCCGCCACGGGGCCTGGCACCAAGCCCTGCCACGCCTCCCCGGCACTGATGCGCCGGCGCACTTCACTGGCCGATTCAGGCTGCAGGGGCTGGTTGAGCAGGTACAGGTGTCCTGCAGGCGCGTGCCGGAGCGTCTCGGGGGATCCGGTCCAGCGGCCTGCCAGCGCCTCTGCAAGCTCGGGCGGCAGTCCCGTATCCACCGGGCTGCCCGGGCGTGGTGCGACCACGAAATGGGCCAGCCCGAACAAGGTCCGCCACTCCCGCCAGGTGGGCAGGCCAAGCAGGCTGTCCGCGCCGATCAGCAGGGCGAGCGGCTGCGACGGTCCGAATTCGAGCCGCAACTCGCGCAGGGTGTCGATGGTGTAGGAGCGCCCCTGCCTTTGCAGCTCCCGCCGGTCCACCACCAGCCCGGGTTCCCCGGCCACGGCGAGGTCGAGCATCCGGGCGCGATGGAACGCATCCGCCCCGGGCGGATCACGGTGCGGCGGATCCGCGGCCGGCATCAGGCGCATCGTGCTGCCCAGCTCGTCGCACGCGGCGCGGGCGATGGCCATGTGCCCGTTATGGACGGGATCGAAGGTGCCGCCGTAAAAGAACTGGAGCGCCTGATCCCCGGCCACGTGCTTCAGGCCACCAGCAGGCGAACCGCGCGTGCTTCGGCAACGGCCAGCAACAGGCGTTCCAGGGCCACCCATGCGTCACCGTCGCCGCGACCCTTGGCGATGCGGTCGATGCGCGAGGCCTCGGCGACGAAGCGATCCCAGCGTGCGGGGTTGGGATGACGCAGCAGCGCGCGCTTGAAAGGAGCCTGCCTGGTTTCCCAGATGCCCTGCGATTTCATTTCCGAAGCAAGGTTGCCGCCACGCGCCTGGGCGCGGGCCAGCGCGGCGGTGCGCAGCAATTCGCGGACCAGCATCGGCAGCAGGCCGGGGACCGCGTCACCTTCCGCGCGCAGGCCGGCGAGCATTCGAGATACCTGCGGCCCCTGCCCGCCCAACATGGCATCGGTCAACCGGAACACGTCGTAACGCGCGGCATCGGCGACCAGTGACTGCATCTGCGCGGCGTCCAGCGGCGTGCCGCCGGCAAGCAGGACCAGCTTGTCGATTTCCTGCGCTGCGGCCAACAGATTGCCCTCCACGCGATCCACCAGCACCTGCACGGCCGCGCGGTCAGCCTGCAGGCCTTTGGCGCGCAAGCGGGTTTCCACCCAGCCGGCAAGTTCGTGCGGCTTGATCGCCCAGGCCACCGCCAGCACGCCGATCCGCGACACCGCCTCGGTCCACTTGCCGTGGTGGGCCTTGCTCCAGTCACCGGCGGTGATCAGCAACACCACGTCCGGCGGCGGGTTGTCGCAGAACTCGATGATCGCAGCGATGCCGTCCTTGCCCGGCTTGCCGGTCGGCAACCTGACTTCCACCAGCCGCCGCGCACTGAACAGGCTGGGTGCGTTGAAGGACGCCTCGAGGTTGCTCCACTCGAAATCGCGCCCGTCGGCGTCGAAGACTTCACGCTCGCTGATGCCTTGCGCCCGCGCCCGCCTGCGCACCGAATCGGCACCTTCCAGCACGCGCAGCGTTTCGGGCCCCGCCACCAGGTAGACCGCGTGCAGCACGCCGTCGTCCGGCAAGGCGACCAGTCTTTCGGGCGTCAGTTCCACTGGCGCAATGCCACTAGGGCGCCGGGCTCTTGCCCTGCACGCCGCCCAGGATCACGCCATCGATGCGGCGCAGGATGGAGGCGGCCATTTCACGGCGCAGCTCGGTGGCAAGTACTTCGCGTTCGGTAAGGGTGCCGGTCGCGTTCTCGGGCGGCGACACATAGTCGCGCGACAGTTCCACTACCTGTTGCGGCACCAGTTCGGAGCCATCGGCACGGCGGAACACGAAGACCGTCGCATAGCGCAGGCTGAATTCCTGCGCGCGTCCCTGCGCATCGATGGCGATGGGAAGGTCACCCCAACGCTCCGACAGGATCTGCAGGGTCGCCACCTCGGTGGCATCGGCTCCAGCCGGCACGGCACCGGCACGGCCCAGGCTGTCAGCCAGTGACTCGGCCAGCGGACTGTAGGGCGTGGTCGAGGTCACCCGCACCGGCCCGAGGTCGGCGGGCAAAGCGATCTTGTTGCGCAGGTGGAAACCGCAGGCCGACACGGCCATGGCAAGGAAACAGATCGCCGCGAGGCGCACTACAGGGGATGAGGTCATGGGCGAAGTCTGGAGTAGCCCGGCGCGGGCGGCAATAGGCGGGCTGCCTAGACTGCCGCATCAGGCGTGAATGCGCCCTAGCGGCAAGCCCGGGGCCGCATGGACCTCATGCGGCGACGATGTTGACGATCTTGCCGGGCACGATGATCACCTTGCGGATCGCCAGCCCCTGCATGAACTTGGCCGTATTGGGTTCGGCGCGCGCCAGGGCTTCGATCTGGTCGCGCGGCAGGTCCGCAGCCACCTCGATGGTCCCGCGCAGCTTGCCATTGACCTGGATCGCCAGCGTCACCTGGTCGCGCACCAGCGCGGCGGTGTCGCATTGCGGGAACGGCAGGTCTTCCAGCAAGGTCTCCGCGTGCCCCAGCACCTGCCACAACGCGTGGCTGGTGTGCGGGGTGATGGGGTTGAGCAGCAACACCGCCGCTTCCAGCGCTTCCTGGCGGATTGCCTGGCCGTTGGCGGTCGCGTCGTCGAATTTGTTCAAGGAGTTCGAAAGCTCCATCACCGCCGCGATCGCGGTATTGAAACTGTGGCGACGTCCGTAATCGCCAGCGACCTTGTCGATGGTTTCGTGGGTCTTGCGGCGCAACGCCTTCTGCTCAGCGGTCAGGGACGCGGGATCAGCTGCGCTGTGGCGAGTTCCGGCAGCCGCATGTTTGTGCACCTGTGTCCACAGGCGGCGCAGGAAGCGCGACATGCCTTCGACGCCGGCCTCGTTCCACTCCAGCGACTGTTCCGGCGGAGCGGCGAACATGGAGAAGAGGCGGACCGTATCGGCGCCGTATTTGTCGACCATGGACTGCGGGTCGACACCGTTGTTCTTGGACTTGGACATCTTCTCGCTGCCGCCGATCATGACCGTCTGCCCATCGGCGATCAGTGCCGCACCGGTCACGCGACCGCGTTCGTCGCGCTGCACTTCCACGTCGGCGGGATTGATCCATTCCTTGTTGCCGTTCGCCGACTCGCGGTAGTAGGTGTCGGCGATGACCATGCCCTGGCACAGCAGGTTGGTGGCTGGTTCGTCACTGTCCACCAGCCGCGCGTCGCGCAAAAGCTTGTGGTAGAAACGGAAGTACATCAGGTGCAGGATCGCGTGCTCGATGCCACCGATGTACTGGTCGACGGGCAGCCAGTAATTGCCGCGCCTGTCGACCATGTCCTTCGCTCCGGGCGAGGTGTAGCGCGCGTAATACCAGCTCGATTCCATGAAGGTATCGAAAGTGTCGGTTTCGCGCTCGGCCGCACCACCGCACTCGGGACAGGTGGTCTTGCGCCATTCCGGATCGGACTTGATCGGCGACTTCACGCCATCCAGGGTCACGTTCTCCGGCAAGACCACCGGCAGTTGCGATTCCGGCACCGGCACAGCACCGCACTTGTTGCAGTAGATGACCGGTATCGGGCAGCCCCAGTAGCGCTGGCGCGATACGCCCCAGTCGCGCAGGCGATAGTTCACGCGCCTCTGACCCTGGCCCTTGCGCTCGAAACGTTCGGCCAGCGCCTCGAAGGCGCCACGGAAACCCAGGCCGTCGAATTCCCCGGAATTCACCAGCTCCAGGTCGGTGCGGGTCTTGTCGCCATACCAGTCATGCCAGGTGCTCGCGTCGTAATTCTGCTCGGCCTCGTTCTTCGGCGACTTCAGCGCGATCACCTGCTGGATCGGCAGCTGGTACTTGTGGGCGAATTCGAAATCGCGCTCATCGTGGCCGGGAACGGCCATCACTGCACCGGTGCCGTAGCCCATCAGCACGAAGTTGGCGACCCACACCGGGACCTTGTCGCCGGTGACCGGATGCACTGCGCGCAGGCCGGTATCCATGCCGCGCTTTTCCTGGGTCTCCAGCTCGGCTTCGGACACGCCGCCGCGCTTCAACTCGTCCAGGAACGCAGCGAGCGCCGGATTGGCAGCGGCCGCCTTCAATGCCAGGGAATGTTCGCCGGCAATCGAGATGAAGGTCACGCCCATCAGCGTGTCGGGACGCGTGGTGAACACACTGATCGAGTCCGGACTGATCGAGTCGGTGCTGCCTTCCACCGCGAACTTGATCTCCAGTCCTTCCGACCTGCCGATCCAGTTGCGCTGCATGGTCTTGACCGAATCCGGCCAGCCCGGCAGGTTGTCCAGCCCGTCCAGCAATTCCTGCGCATAGTCGGTGATGCGCAGGAACCATTGTGGTATTTCGCGCTTCTCGACCAGCGCACCCGAGCGCCAGCCGCGGCCGTCGATGACCTGCTCGTTGGCCAGCACGGTCTGGTCCACCGGATCCCAGTTGACCACCGAGTTCTTGCGGTAGGCGATGCCCTTGCGCAGCAGGCGCACGAACATGCGCTGCTCATGCACGTAGTAGTCGGGACGGCAGGTGGCGAACTCGCGCGACCAGTCGATGGCATAACCCAGCGACTTCAGCTGGCTGCGCATGTGCTCGATGTTGGCGTAGGTCCACTTGGCCGGCGCGGTGTTGTTCTTGATCGCAGCATTTTCCGCCGGCAGGCCGAACGCGTCCCAACCCATCGGCTGCAGGACGTTCTTGCCGGTCATGCGCTGGTAGCGGCTGATCACATCGCCAATGGTGTAGTTGCGCACGTGGCCCATGTGCAACGCGCCGGACGGATACGGCAGCATCGACAGGCAATAGAACTTCGGCTTGTCGGAGCTTTCGTTGACCTCGAAAGCGCGGTTGCGGTCCCAGAAGGATTGCGCGGCGGTTTCTACGGACTTGGGATCGTGGACGGCGGGTTCAGCGGAAACGGACATGAAGGGCGGACTTCGGCACGGAAATCAAGCTGCGAAGCGTACCGCAGCGCACCAGACACCGCCATGGCATTGGCTGCCCTTGCGCGCTTCCAACGGCTAAATCCACGGGAAATCGACGATCCACGGCGAAAACGGCCTGCCCGGTCGTTCTGCAGGTCCGTGCTTGGCCGGTGCTCAGGGCTTGCCCGTGGCAGCGCCGTGCTGCCATCCCGCCAGGGCCAGCCAGGCCAGCCACGCAGCGAATGCCAGGCGCTGGGCAATTCCGGCGGCGATGACGCTGGTCAGCAGGAAGGCGGCAACCAGCACGATCATTGCGGCGAAAACGCTCAGGCGCGCAAACAATCGCCACTCGGGAAATTGCCGCAATCCCGCAGCCAGCAGGCAGGCACCGGGAACGAAGGCCAGGCACCACATCATCCACGCGGTGCCATGGAAACGGCTGGCCTCGCTTTCCAGGTCGCGCGGATCCAGCGGCAACAGGCCCATGGCGATGAAGGCCAGCGCCGACAGGAACACCAGTTGCGCACCGATGCGCGGCAGCCAGTCCGCGTTGCGGGGAAGACGCAGGCGCAGCGCCAGGGTCACCGCAGCGGCCATCATGCCCGGCAAAACGAAGGCAAGCAGGTTGAAAGCCGTGGCATTCGGGAAGCCCCGCGCGCCCAACAGCGCCACCGGATACACCGACTGCAGGTAGCCGTCCAGCGCTGCGCCAAAACCGACTAGCGTGAGGACGAAGATCAGCGCCGCGGCGACGCCGGCCAGGCGCAGGTATCTCATTCCACTTTCCATCTGAATACCTCCGCTACGCCTACGCCGAACACCCGCGCAATGCGGAACGCCAGTTCCAGCGAGGGCGAATATTTCCCCGCCTCCAGCGCGATGATGGTCTGCCGGGTCACCCCGCAGGCCTGGGCCAGTGCTTCCTGGGTCATTTCGCCGCGTTCAAAACGCCAGCGGCGAATGTCGTTGGCCAGCGGCGTGCCGCTCACCGGCGGTCGCGCCAGTAGAGCAACACGGTGGCGGCGTATTCGCACAGCCATCCCCACATCAGCGCGCACACCAGCAGGTTGGCGATCATGAAGTGGGTGGCCCATTGCAGCCTGTCGGCGGGCGAGAAGCCCAGCATCACCGCCAGGGCGATGACCACGAACACCAGCGCGCTGCGTCCCCGGGCACTGGCCTTTTTTTCTATCTCCAGGTCGCGCTCGTCCTGCTGCACCGCTCCCTTCCAGCGCGACCCCATCACGCTGGACAGCAGGAGCCAGGCGACCAGCAGCATCACCAGGTTGCGGGCGACGGCGCTGGCACCGGCGCCGTTCTGCTCGAACACCGGGACCTGGGAGAGGAAATAGACGATGGCCACCAGGGTGAAGCCGAAGCCCACCCAGGCCCGCCATTCGCCCGGCGAGACCACCGCCTCCAGCTGGCCCCGCGGCAGCCGCGACACCGCATAAAGCGACAGCCACGCCGTGGTCACCAGCACGGCCATGCCGAGCTTGCCCGCGTCCACGCCCAGCACATCGGCCGGACCGGCCAGCAACAACCACAGGGCCATGCCCAGCGACGCAACCCCCCGACTTTTTCCATGATGTAACCCCTGACGGACTATATGTAAAATATACTTTACCTTTCCGGCACCTGATGTCAACTCTTCTTTACATCGCCTTGTATCCTCGACCCCTGCCACCATCTCACCGGCACGCCTCCACCCCAGGCCGCCACCCAGGCCGTCACCCAGACCGCCACCCAGACCAACCCAGCGAGTCCCCCATGTCCGAGCTGCCCCACGTTTTCGACGCCACCACCGAGACCTTCGAGGCCGAAGTCCTGCAGAAATCCATGCAGACCCCCGTGCTGGTCGACTTCTGGGCGACTTGGTGCGGACCATGCAAGACCCTGGGGCCGATGCTGGAAAAGCTGGCCGGGGAATTCAACGGCGGCTTCCTGCTGGCCAAGGTCGACGTGGATAAGGAGCAGGAAATCGCCGCGGCCTTCCAGATCCGTTCGGTGCCGACCGTGTTCCTGGTCAAGGGCGGACAGATCGTCGACGGCTTCCCCGGTGCGGTCCCCGAGGGCCAGTTGCGTGAATTCCTCAAGCAACATGGCGTCGAGCCGGGCGCGGCCGCGAACGAAGAGCCCGTGGCCGACGCCGCCCTGCCGCTGGACCCGCATGCCGAGGTGATGGCGCTGCGCAAGGCCATCGAGGCCGAGCCGGACAAGGCCGAACTGAAGCTCGACCTGGCCCTCGCACTGCTCAGGAGCGGCGCCGCGGCCGAGGCCGAAACCCTGCTCGATGGCCTGCCCGCCAACCTGGAAACCGACGACCGGGCCATCCGCGCACGATCGCGTCTCTGGTTCGCCGCCCTGGTCAAGGATGCCCCCCCGGCCGAGGTGCTGGAGGCCGCCCTTGCCGCCAACCCGGACGACCTGCGCGCACGCCACCTGCTGGGCGTACAGCAACTGCTGGGCGGAAAGCCGCAGGCCGGGCTGGAGCAATTCATTGAAATGCTGCGGCGTGATCGCGGCTATGAGGATGGGCTGCCGAGGAAAACGCTGATCGACGCCTTCCGGGTGGTCGATGACGAAGACCTGGTGGGCCAGTACCGCCGCAAGATGTCGTCATTGCTTTTCTGAGGTCCTGCGCCAGTCCATACCTTTGCGTATGGTAGGCTGGCCGCCGTTTCGAATACGGCTACCGCATGAAATCCACCCTCCTCCGCCGCCTGTTCAATTTCTGGGCGCCCTTCCTGCTCAGCGGCATCCACGTGACCCGCATCGCCCCGGACTGGCGTCATGTCCGCGTCGAACTGCGCATGCGTCCCTGGAACCGCAACTACGTGGGCACCCATTTCGGCGGCAGCCTGTTCGCCATGACCGACCCGTTCTGGATGATCCAGATCAAGGAATGCCTGGGCAACGATTACCTGGTCTGGGACAAGGCCGCGGCGATCGAATTCGTGAAGCCCGGCAAGGGCACCGTGCATGCGGAATTCAACCTGGAAGATGCGGTCCTGGACGAAATCCGCGCTGCGACTGCCGGCGGCGGGAAATACCTGCGCTGGTTTCCGGTCGAGGTGCTGGACGCGCAGGATCAATTGGTAGCCACGGTCCGCAAGCAGGTCTACGTGCGCCTGAAACCACGGGCCCGCTGAAAGCCGGACAGCGCTGGCACCCCGTTACAATGCGCGCATGCATAACGACCCCCATGCCGCTCGCCCCTCGCTGCAAAAACTGTTCCTCACCGGCCTGCTCACCCTGCTGCCGATCTGGCTGACCTGGGTGGTGGTGAAATTCGTGTTCGTGCTGCTGTCGGACATCAGCCGGCCGCTGGTCGAGCCCTTGTCGCACCAGATCGCCGCGTCTTTCCCCGGCTACATGGGCTGGTTCAATGCGCAATGGGTGCAGGCCGGCATCGCACTGGTAGCGACCCTGTTCGTGATCCTGGCAGTCGGCGTGCTGAGCCGGCGCGTGATCGGCCAACGCATGCTGGGGTGGTTCGAGCTGCTGATCCTGCGCATCCCGCTGGCCAGCACCATCTACACCAGTGCGCGTCAGCTGCTCGACATCCTGCAGACCAAGCCGGGCAATACCCAGCGCGTGGTGCTGGTGGACTTCCCGCACAAGGAAATGAAGTCGGTGGGCCTGGTCACCCGCATCCTCAAGGAAGAAGGCACCGGCCGCGAACTCGCCGCCGTCTACGTGCCCACCACCCCCAACCCTACCTCGGGTTACCTGGAAATCGTGCCGATCGAACTGCTGACGCCGACCGACTGGACCGTGGACCAGGCGATGAGCTTCATCATTTCCGGCGGCGCCGTTTCCCCGGAGAGCGTGCCCTTCACCCGCGCCGGTGACCGCTGAGCCATGGCCCACACGCGCACGCTCGATGACCGCGCGACAAGGCTGTTCATCGCGCTGGCCGCGTTCTTCTGCGTCAACGCCGTGTTGGCCGAGTTCATCGGGGTCAAGATCTTCGCCCTGGAAGACACACTGGGCATCGCGCCGTTCGAATGGAACCTGTTCGGGCAAAGCGGCTCGCTGAGTTTCACCGCCGGCACCCTGCTGTGGCCGATGGTGTTCATCCTCACCGACACCATCAACGAATTCTTCGGCCGGCGCGGGGTGAAGTTCATTTCCTGGCTTGCGGTGGGCCTGATCGTCTACGGCTTCCTGTTCGCGTTCGCGGCCATTGCCCTGGCGCCTGCCGACTGGTGGGTGAAAGCGGCGCAGTCGCAGGGCGTGCCGGACTACCAGAAGGCCTTCGCGGCGATATTCGGCCAGGGCATGTGGACGATTGCCGGCTCCATCGTGGCCTTCCTGCTGGGACAGCTGATCGACGTGGCGGTGTTCCACCGCATCCGCGCGGCCACCGGCGAGAAACACGTGTGGTTGCGCGCGACCGGCTCCACCGCGGTCTCGCAACTGGTGGACAGTTTCGTGGTGCTGTACATCGCCTTCGTACTGGGCCCGCAGCACTGGCCGACCTCGCTGTTCCTTGCGGTCAGCAGCGTGAACTACGCTTACAAGATGCTGGCCGCGGTGGCGCTGATCCCGTTGCTGTACCTGATGCGGCATGCCATCCGCGCCTGGCTGGGCCACGAGCGCGAGCGCCAGTTGCGTGAGGAGGCCGCGGCCGATTGACCAGGCATGTTGACCCGGGCATGACTTCCGGCCCCTCGCTTGTTGCCTGCCGATGGGCCACGCTTGCTGTCCGATACCCATGGAGGAACACCCGCATGACCTTCCGTCGCCCTTCGCTGCTCGCCCTGGCGCTGTCCGCCGCCCTGCTGGCACCTTCCGCTTCATTCGCCGTTGAAGCAGTCGCCGCGCCCGTCGCCAGCCAGCCCGCATCGGCCAAGGCCGCGCAATTGCAGAAGCTCTACGTCGACTACTGGGAGGAAGTACTCAAGCTCAACCCGATCCAGGCAACCTTCCAGGGCGATCCGCGCTACAACGACCAGCTTCCGGATTTCGGCTCGGCCGCTTTCCGCCAGCAGCAGCACGACTTCACCGCGCGCTGGCTCAAGACCATCGAGGACGTGGGCAGCGCCGGCCTCACCGGCCAGGACCTGCTGAGCTACGAGATCTTCGTGCGTGATTCGAAGAATTCGCTGGAAGGCGAGAAATTCCCCGACTGGATGATGCCGGTCAACCAGATGGCCAGCATCGCCAGCTATGCGGTGATGCTGGGTTCGGGCACCAGCGCGCAGCCGTTCAAGACGGTGAAGGACTACGACAACTGGCTGGCGCGCGGCAACAAGCTGCCCACTCTGTTCGACACCGACATCGCCAACATGCGCGAAGGCATCAAGGCCGGCGTGGTGCAGCCGCGCGCGCTGATGGTCAAGGTGGTCCCGCAGCTGGATGCGCTGATCAAGGACAAGCCCGAGGACACCCTGTTCTGGGGACCGGTCAAGAGCCTGCCCGCCGACTTCAGCGCCGCCGACAAGCAGCGGCTGACGGCTGCGTACCGGACCATGATCGCCGACCGGATGCTGCCGGCCTATCGCAAGCTGCGCGCCTTCATCAACGACGAATACCTGCCGGCCACCCGCGACAGCGTGGGCCTGGACAAACTGCCGGACGGACAGGCGTGGTACGCCTACAACGCGCGCAACACCACCACCACCGAGATGAGCCCGGCCGAGATCCATCAGCTGGGTCTGGACGAAGTGGCGCGCATCCACGGCGAAATCCGCAAGCTGATGGCCGAGACCGGCTTCAAGGGCTCGCTGCAGGACTTCTTCAAGTTCATGCAGAACGACCCGCGCTTCAGCTTCAAGGACGAGCCGGCGCTGCTGGCGTACTACCGCGCGCTTGAAGCACGCATCAACAAGCGCATTCCCGAGCAGTTCTCGCTGACGCCGAAGGCGCCGTTCGAGATCCGCGCGGTGGAGGCATTCCGTGCCAAGTCCGCGGCCGGTGGCGAATACCAGAGCCCCAGCGAGGACGGCAGCCGGCCGGGCGTGTTCTACGTCAACACCTACGACCTGCCGACGCGCAAGACCTGGGATGCAGAGGACCTGTTCCTGCACGAAGCCATTCCCGGCCATCACTTCCAGCTGGCGCTGCAACAGGAGCTGCAGGGCGTGCCGGCATTCCGCCGCTTCGGTGGCGAAACCGCCTTCGTCGAAGGCTGGGGCCTGTACGCCGAATCGCTTGGCAAGTCCCTGGGTGTGTACGAAACCCCGTACGACTACTTCGGCTACCTGCAGAACGAACTGTGGCGCGCGATCCGCCTGGTCACCGACACCGGCCTGCACAGCAAGGGCTGGACCCGCGAGCAGGTGATCAAGTACATGCTCGACAACTCTGCCGAAAGCGAAACCCAGTCCACCGCCGAAGCCGAACGCTACATCGCCTGGCCGGGCCAGGCGCTGGCCTACAAGATCGGCGAACTCAAGATCAAGCAGGTGCGCGCGAAGGCGGAGAAGGAGCTCGGCGGCAAGTTCGACGTGCGCGAATTCCATGCCGAAGTGCTGAAGGACGGCTCGGTGCCGCTGAACGTGCTGGAAGCCAAGATCGACCGCTGGATCGCCGGCAAGAAGGGCTGACCCAGCTGAGCAACGGAGCCGCCGGCCGCACTGCAGCCGGCGGCTTTTCCATTTGCGCTACCACCGGCGACCCGCAGCGCGTCAATGCCGCTCAGCCTGCGGAGGCGATGGCTGGAATTCCGTTGGTTGCAATGGGATGGCTGCGCCTCCATTCGGTGAACAGCGCACGCATCCGCCTGTTGCCCCGGTGTCCAGTTCTTGATCTTTTGTTCGAATCCCTCGTCCTGCCCCCATGCCGGCATCGCGCGCACCGTGGCATCGAACCACTGCAGCGCTAGCGGCTCTGCCCCCGTGGTCCAGTAGGCCAAGGCATAGGTATAGGTCACCCAGTACGGATGGCCGCCGTGCAACTGCTCGGCGTTCCTCCAGTCTTCCAGCGCAAGATCCGTCGATCCCATGTCGTAGTGGACCCAGCCGCGCGACCACAACACGCTCCGCTGGTAGACCCTGTCATCTCCCGCGGATTCAAGCGCCGCATCGAAATCGCGTCTGGCGCGTACCGGATCGCCCGCTTCGGCGAACAGGTGGGCACGATGCGACAACGCGACGCTGTTGCGCGGATTTTTCTGGATTGCGGCGTTGACCATCTTCCTGAAGGTCGCGCGCCTGCCGGGAGGAATGGTCAGATAGCTGGCGGCAGGATCCGCGTCTGCATACACGGCCAGCGCGGGCCCGGGCACCGCCGGATCGGCGACGAGAAGCAACATCGGCAACAACAGGGTGGCCAAAAAGGACATTCGGACTCCTTGGGACGGGTCGTCAGAAATCCGAGAGGATGACTTTGGCTGCATTGTGTCCGGGCGCCCCGGTCACGCCGCCGCCGGGGTGGGTTCCGGCACCGCACAGGTAGAGCCCCGCGACCGCGCCGCGATAGTCGGCCTGCCCGACCATGGGCCGCGCACTGAACAACTGGTTGAGCGACAGCGCGCCGTGGAAGATGTCGCCGCCAATCAGGCCGAAGGTGCGCTCCAGGTCCAGCGGCGTCAGCACCTGCCTGCCCAGCACCGAAGCCCTGAAGCCGGGCGCATATTTGTCGACGGTGGCGATCATCAGGTCGGCTACTTCATCGCGATGGTCGTCCCAGTTGCGACCATCCGAAAGCTCCGGCTGCACCTGCTGGCAGAAGAGACTGGCGACGTGCTGGCCGGCGGGCGCCAGCGTGTCATCCAGCGTGGACGGAATCAGCATCTCCACGATGGGTTCTTTCGACCAGCCATGCGCGCGCGCATCCAGGTAGGCGCGGTCCATGTAGTCCAGGTCGGGCGCCATGATGATGCCGGCGGTCAGGTGGTCGCCTTCGCCAGGCAATGCGGTGAAATCGGGCAGTCGCGACAGCGCCACGTTCATGCGCAAGGTGCCCGAACCGCAACGCCAGTTAGCCATGCGTTCGCGCGTTGGCGCCGGCACCACGTCGGGCTTCATCAGGCGCTCGTACAACAACTTGGGATTGACGTTGGCGACGACCGCGCGCGCGCGCAGGGTTTCTCCCGATTCGGTGAGCACGCCCACCGCGCGGGCCGGCTTTCCATCCACCTTCTCGACAAGCACTTCGCGGACGCCGGCGTCAGTGCGGATCTGCACGCCGGCGGCGACCGCGGCTTTGGCCATGGCCTGGGTAATCGCGCCCATGCCGCCGATGGCGTGGCCCCAGGCACCCTTGACGCCGTTCACTTCGCCGAAGACGTGATGCAACAGCACATAGGCCGAGCCCGGCGTGTAGGGGCTGGCGTAATTGCCGACGATGCCGTCGAAACCCAGCACCGCCTTGATCGGCGTGCTCTCGAACCAGCGATCCAGGTATTCGCCCGCCGAAACGGTGAACAGGTCGAGCAATTCCTGGCGCATGGTTTCGTCGAGCCGGTGCAGCTGCCTGCCCAGGCGGCCGGCGCGCATCAGTTCCGGAAGCGCCTTCCACCAGCCATCGTCGGTAACGTTGGGCGGCGGCTGCATGGCCAGCGCGCGCAACACGTCGGCGATCGCATCCAGCCGGCGTTCGTATTCGGGCAGGCGCTCGGCATCGCGTGCCGAGAACTTGGCGACCTGCTGCAGGGTCTCGCCACCGCCGGTCAGCAGGTGACGGCCATCGGGCAAGGGCAGGAAGTTGCTGCGCTTGCGCTGCACGATCTTCAAACCGTGCGCGTGCAGGTCCAGGTCGGCGATGACCCTGGGCTGCAGCAGCGACACGGTGTAGGAAGCCACCGAGTTGCGGAAGCCGGGATGGAATTCCTCGGTCACCGCCGCCCCGCCCACCACGTGGCGGCGCTCCAGCACCGTGACCTTCAGGCCGGCCCTGGCCAGGTAGGTGGCACAGACCAGCCCGTTGTGGCCCCCGCCCACCAGCAGCACATCGCAGTCGACTTGCCTGTTTGCCATCATGCGTTCCCGGAAGGCGGATCGTCCCGCGCCCCAATCATCGCCCGAAACGGTACGGAATGAGGGCGGCCCCGGGGTGCCGGCATGCCGGGTCCTGTCGCACACCTATAATCCTGCCGATGGAGCTGCGATGGCACGGGGATGATGGTGCCGGCTTCTACATCGACCCCAGTGCCATGCGGGGTTGGCAATGGATCATGCGCACGGCCCGTGCGCGCTGGATGGTGCTCGCCCTATGACTGCGAACCGGCCCTGGAACACAAGAATCAAGGCGCGCCTGCTGACCAGCGTGGCAGCGGCCGCCCTGGTGAGCCTGCTGATCCTGGGATCACTGACCTGGCGCGCGGACGCGTGGATCTACGATCGGCTTGCCGCCGGCTTCACGCCACCCGTCGACGACCGCATCGTGGTGGTGGCCATTGATGAAAAAAGCCTGGCCGAGCTTGGCCGGTGGCCATGGTCGCGGCGCCTGCATGCGACTCTGGTGGATCGCCTCACGGCCGCCGGGGTGAAAGGGATAGCGCTGGATATCCTGCTTTCGCAACCTGCCCTGTTCGATCCGGAAGGCGATGCATTGCTGGCGCAGTCGCTCAATCGCAGCGCCAGGGTGGTGCTGCCCGTCCATGTCGAGCCGTCGCAGGCGGACGGCACCGCGATCGAATTGCTGCCAATCCCGGAATTCGCCGGTTCCGCCGCCTCGCTCGGGCATGTGGACATGGAAGTCGATGCCGACGGCGTGCCCCGCCACGCGTTCCTGCGCGCCGGACTGGGATCGGCGCACTGGCCTTCACTGGCCCTGGCGCTGAGCCAGGCCGGGACCGAATCGGGGACGGAGCCGGAGCCGGACCTTGCGCTGCCCGGCCTGCGCGATCCACCGCCCGCCATGGCGTCGCCGGGGCGGTGGATGCGCGACTACCAGGTGCTGGTGCCCTACATCGACCCGGACGACGCCTTCCATTCCGTGTCCTATGCCGATGTGCTGAGCGGAAAAGTACCTGCTTCCGCGCTGCACGGGCGTTGGATCCTGGTCGGCATCGCGGCTGCCGGAATGGGTAACGAGGCGGCGGCGTCCACTGCCGATGGCGGAACGCAGCGGTCGGGACTCGACTACCAGGCCAACGTCCTCAACATGCTGCTGCAGGACAACGCACGGGTACCTTTGGGCCTGGCCGCGCAGGTCCTGCTGTCCATTGCGCTGGTGGTGTTGCCGCTGCTGTTGCTGGGCCTGCGTGGGCTGCATGAGTTGTGGCGTCCGCTGGCCATTGCCCTGCTGCTGGTGATGCTGACCTGCGTCCTGCTGCTGCGCTTCGCCGGCCTGTGGTTCCCGCCCGTGCCGGCGCTGTGCGTACTGGCCGTGGGCGCCTTGCTGCTGGGCCTGCGCGTGCTGCGGCGCTCGCGGCGCCAGGCGCAGTCCGACCCGCTGACCAGGCTTGCCAACCGCAGCAAGTTCGACCAGGAACTGGAGCAGGAGCTGCGCCTGACCCGGCGCAGCGGCCAGCCGCTGTCATTGCTGCTGCTGGACGTGGACCATTTCAGTCGCCTCAATGACAGCCTGGGCCAGCCTGCGGGAGATGAAGTGCTGCGCACCTTCTCGCATATCCTGCGCGGCCGCGCACGCCGGCCGCGCGACCTGGTGGCCCGGCTCGGCGGTGACGAATTCGCGGTCCTGCTACCGGAAACCACGCCGCAGTCGGCAGCGGCCATCGCCACCACCATCCATGTCGATCTGGCCAACCTTTCCACACGCACCGGCACGCCGGCGGCGGCGGTTCCGTTCACCGCGAGCATCGGCATCCACACGGTGCCTGCCAACAGCGAAGCCGTTGCGGCGTCCGAGGTCTTCGAGCGCGCCGACTCGGCGCTTTTCCAGGCCAAGCAGGCTGGCCGCAACCGCAGTTTCAGCCACGCCAGCGAAAGCGGTTTGCCCCCGGCGCGTGCCACGCACCCCACATTACGCAGCCCGGACTGAGCGCCGGGCCAGGGCTACACCTCCAGGACCATCCCCGGGCGCACCAGCTCGACGCGGATGCCATGGCGCTCGCCGATTTCCCCGGCCAGCGTTTCCCGGGCCTTGTCCTCGCCATGCACCAGCACCAGCGGCGGATGCTGATCGAAGCCCGCATACCATTCCATCAATCCGCGTTGGTCGGCATGCGCCGAAAGTCCACCGATTGTGTGCTTCTGCGCATTGACCCGGTAGTCGCGGCCATGGATGCGCACCCACTTCGCGCCTTCCACCAGACGTCGTCCAAGGGTGCCTTCGGCCTGGTAGCCGACGAACACCATGTGCGCATTGCGGCGCCCCAGGTTGTATTTGAGGTGGTGAAGGATGCGGCCGCCATTGGCCATGCCCGAGCCGGCGATGATGATGGCGCCACTCTCGAACTGGTTGATTGCCATCGATTCGGCGGTGCTCGCGCTGATGTGCAGGTTGGGCAGCCTGAACGGGTTCGGCTTGTCCTTCCACACCTGCAACGCCTCCTGGTCGAACAGTTCGGCATGGCGGTCGTATACAGAGACCACCTTGGCCGCCATCGGACTGTCCAGGAATATCTTCCAGCGCGACAGCTGCCATTGGTCCCAGTATTTGGCGAACCAGTACAGCAGTTCCTGGCTGCGACCCACGGCGAACGCAGGAATCAGCACGTTGCCGCGATCCCGCCATGCGCTTTCGAAAATATCGCCCAGTTCATGCAGGGTGTCGGCCCGCTCTCTGTGGTTGCGGTCACCGTAGGTGGATTCCATCAGCACCAGGTCGGCATCGCGTACCAATTCGGGATCGCGCAGGATGGGCGTGCCCTTGGGTCCCAGGTCGCCCGAGAACACCAGTTTCCTGCCGTCGGCCCACAGCTCGATGATGCAGGAACCGAGGATATGCCCGGCGTCACGGAACGTGATCTCCACGCCCGGGACTATCTCCTGGCGGCTGCCATAGGGCAGTCCCCGCACCTGCTCCATGGCCAGCTCCACGTCCTCGCGCGCGTACAGCGGCTGCACTTCGGGTTCGCCCGCGCCGCGCTTGCGGTTTGCGCGCAAGGCGTCCGATTCGGCCAGGGAAGCCGAATCCAGCAGCATCACCGGCATCAGGTCCGCGCCGGCATGCTGGACGAAGATCGGTCCGCTGAAGCCGCGCTTCACCAGCAGTGGCACCCGCCCGATATGGTCGATGTGGGCATGGCTGACCACCAGCGCGTCGATTTGCGAGGGCTCGAACGGGAACGGATCCACATTGCGCGCCTCCGATTCGCGACTGCCCTGCATCAGTCCGCAGTCCAGCAGGATGCGTTTGCCGGCAGCGATGACCAGATGCAGGGAGCCGGTGACCTCGCCCGCAGCCCCGTGGAATTCAACCTGCATAACCCGGCCTTGCCACGCACGCCTTCCGTGCGCCAAAACCCTAGCACGCGCCCTGTAAGTCATTGATGTGAAGAAATAATTAGGCGGGGTGCATGACCTTCGACACCCTCTACGGCCCTGTCGCAGGCGTAGAGTTCGCGCACGACCCCGCCGTGGGTCGTCCCTTTTTCTATGCCCTGCGGGGCCGGAGTAGTCTGTGATTCGCAAACCCCAGATCCTGTTGTTGTCCGTGGCCATCGCCGTGGCCCTGGCCGCCTGCGGCAAGAAAGACGAAGCCGCCACCCCGGCCGCCGACGCCACTGCGGCTACCAGCGCCGAGCCCGCCGCACTGAAGCTGGACGAATCCAAGCTGCCACCAGTCAACCGCTTCATGCTGGCGGACCTGGACACCACCAAGAATGCCTGCGTCGACTTCGGTGGCTACGCCAACGGCAAGTGGCTCGCCGCCAATGCCATTCCCGGAGACCGCGCCAGCTGGGGCGCCTTCGAGATGCTGGACGAGCGTTCCAACTCCGTGCAGCAGCAACTGGCCGAACAGGCCGCAGCCGACAAGAACGCGACCGGTGTAGAGAAGATCGTTGGCGATCTCTGGGCCACCGGCATGGACGAAGCCAAGGTCAATGCGCAGGGCATCGAGCCGATCAAGCCCGAACTGGCCGCCATCGACGCCCTGAATGACAAGGACGCGATTGTCGGCTACCTGCGCAGCAGCGCCGCCAAGGGCCAGAACAGCCTGTTCGGCTTCGGCGCCAGCCCGGATTTCAAGGATTCCTCGCTCAACATCGCCTACGCCTTCCAGGGTGGGCTGGGCCTGCCGGACCCGGAGTACTACACCAAGGCGGAAAACAAGGACAAGCTGCAGGCCTACCAGGCCCACGTCGCCAAGGTACTTGAGCTTTCCGGCGTAGCCGCCGCCGATGCCGCCGAACAGGCCAAGGCCGTGATCGCGTTCGAAACGCGCCTGGCCAAGGCCTCCAAGACCAGCACCGAGCTGTCGCGCGACGCCGAGCTTTCCTACAACCCGATGTCGGTCGCCGACGCCGACAAGCTGACTCCGAATTTCTCGTGGACCGAGTTCTTCAAGTCACAGGGTGTGCCGACCACCGGCAACTTCTCGCTCGCCATCCCCGCCTTCCACCAGGAAGTGAGCAAGATGCTGGCCGACACCGCGCCGGCCACCTGGCGCAGCTACCTGCGCTTCCACGCCGTCGATGGCGCCTCGCCGTTCCTCAGCCAGGCCTTCGTCGACGAGAACTACAACTTCAACGGCAAGATCCTCAATGGCCAGAAGGAAATCAAGCAGCGCTGGAAGCGCGTGCTCGACACCATCGAGAGCCAGGCCGGCGAAGCGCTGGGCCAGATGTACGTCAAGGTCGCCTTCCCGGCCGAATCCAAGGCCAAGATGGAAGCCTTGGTGGGCAACCTGCGCACCGCGCTGAAGGCACGCATCGAGAACCTGGCGTGGATGAGCGACGAGACCAAGCAGAAGGCCATCGCCAAGTGGGAAACCTTCACCCCCAAGATCGGCTATCCGGACAAGTGGCGTGAGTGGACCGGCCTGTCGACCGCGCGCGACAGCTACATCGGCAACGTGCTGGCGGCCAACGAGTTCAACTACAAGTGGAACCTGTCCAAGATCGGCAAGCCGGTGGACAAGACCGAATGGGGCATGAGCCCGCAGACGGTCAACGCCTACTACAACCCGCAGCAGAACGAGATCGTGTTCCCGGCCGCGATCCTGCAGCCGCCGTTCTTCGATGCCAATGCCACCGACGAAATGAACTATGGCGGCATCGGCGCGGTGATCGGCCACGAGATGAGCCACGGCTACGACGACCAGGGTGCGCGTTTCGGCCCGACCGGCAACTTCGAGGAATGGTGGACCCCGGCCGACAAGAAGGCGTTCGAGGCCGGCACCGGCAAGTTGATCAGCCAGTTCGACGGCTACAAGACCGACGCCGGCGGCCAGGTCAGCGGCAAGCTGACCCTGGGCGAGAACATCGCCGACCTGGGCGGCTTGGCCACGGCCTACGATGCGATGAAGAAGGCCACCGAAGGCACGCCCGATCCCAAGACCGATGGCCTGACCCGCGACCAGCGCTTCTTCCTCAACTGGGCCACCGTGTGGCGTCGCAACTTCACCCCGGAAAACCTGGCCGTGCGCCTGAAGACCGACCCGCACGCCCCGGCCAACTTCCGGGCCATCGGCACGCCGTCCAACATGCCCGCGTTCGCCGCCGCGTTCTCGTGCAAGGCCGGCGACCCGATGGTGCGTGCCGACGACAAGAAGGTCGTGATCTGGTGAGCCTGATCTAGCAAACCCGTTCGTACCGCAACACCCGCGAAGGCCCGGCATGTCCGGGCCTTCGCTTTTTTTGCGGAACGTGTTCATGGGGCGCGAGGTCGCCCTTGCTAGACTCCCCGCATCCATCGATGCGGAACATTCCAGATGCCCCAGCTGCGCAACGCCCTCAGCAAGCCCTCCCTGCTCGCCTTCGCCCTGGTGGCCGCGCTCGGCGCCACCGATGCCCACGCCGCTGCCAAGAAGAAGAAGGCGCCCAAGGCGCCTGCGGTCAGCGCCGAATGCACTGATTTCTACAGCAGCGCGAACGCGGCATGGCTGACGGCCAATCCGCTGCCGGCCGGGGTCGGTTCGGTGACCGCGCTGGGCCAGTTGCGCGAACGCAGCGAGCAGCAGCAGCGCGCACTGCTGGATGCCGCGATGCAGTCGCCGCAAGGCAACGTGCAGAAGCTGCTCGGCGACTTCTGGGCCAGTGGCCTGGATGAGGCGGCGGTCGAGGCCGACGGTTCCAGGCCGATTGCGCCGCTGCTGGACCGCATCAACGGCATCAAGCGCGCCAAGGACGTGCCCGCCGCGATTGCCGCCCTGCACCAGGTCGGCATACCGGTAGCCTTCAACTTCAGCCCGGACGTGGACCTGAAGGCGCTGGACCGCCACATCGGCTATTTCAGCCAGGGCGGCATGGGCCTGCCCGACCCGGCCTACTACACCCGCAGTGATGCCGAGACCCGCGAACTGCTGGGCCGCTACCAGAACTACGTCAAGCAGATCCTGACCCTGACCGGCACCAAGCCCGAAAAGCTCGATGCCGAAGCGCTGGCGGTGATCGACCTGGAAACCAGGCTGGCGCGCGTGTCCCGGCCGCTGCAGGACCTGCGCAGTCCCCTGGCCAACTATGTGCCGGTCGCCACCAAGGACCTGGCCAAGCAGTACAAGAACCTGCAACTGGATGCGTTCCTGAAGGCCCAGGGCGTGACGGACGACACCGTGTCGATGGCCAACCCGGCGCTGTTCGCCGAACTCAACACGCTGATCGCCACGATCAAGCCGGAGCAGTGGAAGACCTATCTGCGCTGGCAGGTCGGCGATGCGATGGCGCCGTACCTGGCCAAATCGTTCCGCGATGCCGACTTCGAATTCCGCGGCCGCGTGTTGAAAGGCGAGGCGGCGCCTGCGCCACGCTGGCAGCACGTGCTGGCTGCAATCAATACCGCCGCCGGCCCGATGCTGGGCCGTGAATATGCGGGGCGCTACCTGCCGTCCTCCAGCAAGGACAAGGCCGAGGCCGTGGCCCGCGATGTACGTGAGGCATTGGCCCGCGGCCTGGAGGGCAACAGCTGGATGAGCGCAGCGGCCAAGGCCGAGGCGAAGTCGAAGATCGACAAGCTGAAGATCGAGGTCGGCACCCCGCGCCGCGACCTCGATTACAGCGTGCAGCCCATGGGCCGCGGCAGCTTCGGCAGCAACATCCTCATCGCATCGACCTGGCGCCATCGCGAAGAAATGAAGCGCATCGGCAAGGGCAACGCCGACCGCCGCTGGGACGTGCTGCCACAGCAGCCGGCCCTGGCCTACGACCTGGCCCAGAATCGCCTTATAGTCACCGCCGCGGTGCTGCAGGCGCCGGTGTTCGACGTCGCGCGCGGTGATTCGGCGCTGTTCGGTTCCTACGGCGCCCTGGTCGGGCACGAACTCAGCCGCGGCTTCGACCTGCGCGGCCGCATGGTCGATGCCGGCGGCGAGATCCGCGACTGGTGGACGCCGGCCGACGTCACCGCGTGGAATGCGCTGGGCGCCCGGGTGGCAGCCCAGTACAACGGCTATCCCTTCCCCGCGCTTACCGCCGCCAAGGTCAACGGCACGTTGACCCTGGATGAGAACCTGGCCGACCTTGCCGGCGTGGAGCTGGCCTGGGATGCCTACACCCACGCCCAGCTGGCGCCCAACACAGGGGCCAAGCAGACGCTCTTCCGCAGCTGGTCGGAGCTCTGGGCGCAGCAGCTCTCGCCCGCTGAAGCGGCCCAGCGCATCGCCACCGATGCACACGCTCCCGGCCAGTGGCGCAGCAACGGTCCGCTGTCCAACCAGCCGGCCTTCGCCGAGTCCTTCAGCTGCAAGGCAGGCCAGCCGATGCGTCGCGGCGACGCGGAGCAGGTCAGGATCTGGCGCTGAGGCAATCGGCTCGGCGAAACCGGGCCGGTAAAATCAGCTTGAATGACCGATCAGGTCAAGAAAAAGGCGCGGAACTCCGCGCCTTTTTCCGTTTCGCCTAGCGCACGATGCGCGGGCGTGGCGGCGGCCGCTTGCCGAAGGGCGGTTGCCCGCGCCAGTAGCGGATCAGCAACCAGCCAAACAGCATGCCGCCCAGGTGTGCGAAGTGTGCAACGCCCGGTTGCCACCCTGTGAAACCCAGCAGCAGTTCGACCGCGCCGTAGACGATGACCAGGGTCCGCGCCTTCATCGGTATGGGCGGGAACAACAGCATCACCCGCTGGTTGGGGAACAGCATTCCGTAGGCCAGCAGCAAGCCGAACACGCCTCCGGATGCTCCCACCGTGGGATAGGGTGCGCCGCCCTGCGACATGGACCACCACGCCACCACCAGCTGCAGCAAGCCGGCGCCGGCGATGCACACCAGGAAATACGTCAGGAAGCGCCGGTCGCCCCAGGTGTATTCCAGCGGCGAGCCGAACATGTACAGCGCAAGCATGTTGAACAACAGGTGCGGAAAGCCACCATGCATGAAACCGTAGGTGAGCAACTGCCAGGGCTGGAACTCGTAGCCCGTCGCGAACAGGTCAAGCCCGTTCGGCCCCAGCGGCCACAACTCCAACGATGCCAGCACCGCTTCGCCAAGCATCTGCTGCAACAGGAACATCACCACGTTGGCAATGATCAAGGCCCGGGTCACCGGGGGAATCTTCTGAAACATGCGCAGGCTCGGTAGGGTTGCCGCCCATCATAACGGCATGCCTTGCCGGTCCGCAGGCAGGCGTACGGCCGATACCTGCAACGCTCAGGATCCCGCCGGTCCCCACACCTGCTCATCCACCGTGGGGGCGGCCTTCAGTCCGCGCACGCGTCCGTTGACTACGGTCACGCCTTCGCTGCGCAGGCGTTGGCACTGTTCCCGATAACCCTTCGAACCCTCTGGCAGGGCGACCCGTCCGTCCGAGCGCAGCACCCGATGCCAGGGCAGCCTGGGATCGGTGTTCTCACTGAGGACTTTGGCGGCCAGCCGCGCGCGGCCCGGGAGTCCGGCCCGCCGCGCCACTTCGCCGTAGCCCGCGATTTCGCCGCGCGGAATGGCGCGTACCGCGGCGAGGATGCGTTCGGCGGGAGACTTGTCGGCCATCAGGGATTAGCATAGCCCGCGCGCACCGAAGGAGCAGCACATGCAGAATTTCGAGCAGATCCGCAGCCACCTGAGCAAGTCCGGCTACAAGGTCACCATGCATGAGCCGTACGTGGCCTGCGTCGAATTGTCGCTGGACAGCGGCAACCGCCACCAGGCGATCTTCCTTTCGGAGCTGGGCAACGACGACGAGCGCGGCTACCTGCGCGTCAGCACCGTCATCGCGCCGATCACCGGCATCGATGCGCGCCGGGCCCTGAAATTCAACTGGGACAGCAGCGTGGGCTACCTGGCCATCGGCGACCTGGATGGCGTGCCCTACCTGCAGCTGTGCGAGAACCGTCCCTACGACGGGCTGACGCCTTCGGAAGTGGACCGCATGGTGCTGGAGATCGGCGGCCTGGGCGACAACATGGAACGCGCCCTTTCGGCAGAAGGCGACCTGCTCTGATTTTTTCTTCTCCCGTCGGGAGAAGCAAACGGCGTCAGGACCAGCCCATCGCGTCGAGCAGGCACCACAGGCCATAGGCGATGCCGCCGGCCGCGGGGATGGTGAGGATCCACGCCCACACGATGCGCTCGATCACGCCCAGCTTCAGCGCCTTCGGATTCTTCGCATAGCCCACGCCCATGATCGCCGTGGAAATGCTGTGCGTGGTCGAAACCGGCATGCCGAAATGCGCGGCCACGGTGAGGATGGTGGCTGAACTGGTTTCCGCCGCGAAGCCGTGGATGGGATGCAGCTTGACCATCTTGTGGCCGAGGGTCTTGATGATCTTCCAGCCACCGGACGCCGTGCCGGCCGCCATCACCACCGCGCAGGTCAGCACGATCCACAGCGCGATTTCCTTGCCGTCGCCGCTGCCCGGATGCAGGAACGCCAGTGATGCGGGCAGGTTGTCCAGGGCTCCGGTCGCCTCGGCGCCGACCAGGGTCAGGGCGATGATGCCCATGGTCTTCTGCGCATCGTTGTGCCCGTGCGCGTAGCCCATGTACGCAGCCGACAGGATCTGTGCCTTGCCGAAGAAGGCATTGACCCAGCGCGGCCTGGCCAGGCGCGCGAGTGGACCGCCGGCCTTGGCCATTGCCGCGATGATGCCCCACAGCAGCAGCATCACCAGCACGCCCAGCAGGAAACCTGCGATGGGCGAGGTGATCATCGGCAGGAACACCTTCCACAGCAGGCCCTTGTTCTTGGCCCAGTTGCCAATCGACTCCGACCAGATAAGCGCGCCCCAGTTGTTGTGCGCCGCCGCCAGCGCCGCCCCGCACAGCCCGCCGATCAGGGCGTGCGAGGAAGAAGACGGCAAGCCTTTCCACCAGGTGATCAGGTTCCAGCTCAGGCCGCCCAGCAACGCGCACAGGATCACCTGTGAACTGGCTTCGACCACTTCGGTATTGATGATGCCCGAGGCAATGGTGGCGGCGACTGCGGTGCCGGTCAGCGCGCCGATCAGGTTCATCACCGCCGCCAGCGCCACCGCCCAACCGGGGGCCAGCACCTTGGTGGCGACCACGGTGGCGATGGAGTTGGCGGTGTCATGGAACCCGTTGACGAACTCGAACACGAGCGCGGCGAAGATGACGATCAGGACTAGGGTGAGCACGGAGGCCTCTTCATTTGCATTGCATCGCTAAGGTGCCGCGGCTTGGGCATGCCAACCCGGGCGGGGCCTGCGTGTCGATGCGCGCCGAGGGCGCGCACAGCATCGCCATCCACCGTCAGCTGTTCTTCAATACGATCTGGTACGCCACCACGCCCGCCTCGCGGCAGCGGTCGATGGCTTTTTCCAGGATCTCGAAGAATTCCTTGAGCAGGAACATCTGCAGGTTGTCCAGGCGACCGGAATAGATGTCGCGGTAGAGCTCCAGCATCAGGCGATCGGCTTCGTTCTCCAGCGCACGCAGCTTGTCGTTGAGCACGGTCATGCGATCGATGTTCATCTTCTGCAGGTCGTGCACCATGTCGACCACCACCGAGGCGGCCTGTTCCAGCATCGCCGCGCGTGGCGCGAAATCGATCCCTTCCAGGTGCTTGGTCGCCAGCGAATAGCGGTCGGCGAATTTCTCGACCTGCTTGGGGATCTTGTACAGGGCCGAGCCCAGCGCTTCGATGTCCTCGCGCTCGATCGGCGTGATGAAGCTTTCGACCAGCGCCTTGCCGATCTTGTCCGAGGCGGTACGTTCGCGCTGGCGTGCCAGCTTGAAGGCATCCAGCGCCGGCTGGCGGTCTGTCGTCTTCATCATGGCGTGCAAGGCCTTGGTACTGTCGAAGGCGGCCTGAGCCGCATCGTCCAGCAAGGTATAGAACTGCTGGCCGGAGCCGAAGATGGTCTGCAGCGAGAACATGGAAGACGTACCCCGCCGTCACGGAAGGGACGGCAACCGGGCGGGATTATGACCGTTTCGCGTCGGGGAGTGGCAAACACCGAACCCCTGGGCAGCGCGGGCGCCGGCGACCCGGCCTTGCCGCAATGCCCCGGGCGGGTTTGCTAGACTCCGCACCGCGCCCAGGCGCACTTTATGGAAGACGACCCTACCCCCCCTCTCCGCACGCGCAGCCCTGCTGTGATGCGTGCCCCAGCAGCAGCCTGCACCGGCCGGAACCGCCCGCGTGCTTGAGCTGCTGATCGTTGCTGGGCTTATCGTCCTCAATGGCTTCTTCGCGTTGTCGGAGATGGCCTTGATGACCTCGCGCAAATTGCGCCTCAAGCAGCTGGGGCAGGAAAGCCGCGGCGCCCGGGTCGCGCTGGCGCTGGCCGAGCATCCGGACAACCTGTTGTCCACGGTGCAGATCGGCATTACGGGCATCGGCGTGCTTGCCGGACTTTTCGGTGGCGAAGCCATAGGCACCCTGGTGACCGGCTGGCTGGTCGGCACCTGGCCCAACGCCAGCGAATATGCGGCCGTCATCGGCACGGTCACCGCGGTGACCCTGATCACCTCCAGCTCGGTCATCTTCGGTGAGTTGATCCCCAAGCGCCTGGCCCTGACCAACCCGGAGAACATCGCCGCGGTGGTGGCCATTCCGCTGGACTGGCTGTCGCGCTTCGCGCGTCCGGTAGTCTTCGTGCTGGGCGCGATCAACCGCCTGGTGCTGCGCATGCTGGGTATCCGCGACGGCGACCGCAACGCGGTCAGCCAGGAAGAGATCCGCATGCTGGTCAGCGAGGGCCATGCGCAGGGCGTCATCGACGTGGACGAGCGCAACATGGTCAACCGCGTACTGCGCCTGGGCGACCGTACGGCGGACAGCCTGATGACCCCGCGCAAGCGCATCGTGTGGCTGGACCAGTCGGCCAGCTACGAGAGCAATATCGACACCATGCGGCAGTCGCAATTCTCGCGTTTCCCGGTATACCGCGGCAACGACCAGGACGTGGTCGGCATCCTGGAAGTGAAGTCGTTGATCGACCGCTTCGCCGAACGCTCCCCCGAGATCTTCCAGAACCTGCGCGCACCGCTGTTCGTTTCAGAATCCACCCATGCGATGAAGCTGCTGGAAATCCTGCGCGAGGAACAGCAATCGCTGGCCCTGGTGGTGGACGAGTACGGCGAGATCCAGGGACTGGTGACGCTGAGCGACCTGATGGGCGCGGTGGTCGGGCGCCTGCAGGCCGCCGAGAACAGCGACGAGGATGCGCTGGTGGTGACCCGCGACGATGGCTCGCTGCTGGTCGACGGTTCGTTGCCCAACGATGACCTGCGCGAGCTGCTCGGCGGCGTGGCCCTGCCCGATGGCGACGAGGCAGACTACAACACCATCGCAGGCCTGGTGATCGAGCAGTTCGGTCGCATTCCCCACGTGGGCGAACACCTGGAATGGGCCGGCTGGCGCATCGAAGTGGTCGACCTGGACGGCGCCCGCATCGACAAGCTGCTGCTGCAGAAAATAGCCGACGACGAAGATGACGAAACCAGCGCCTGACCCCGAGGGCGCGGCCGATCCACAGGCCAGGGCGCACGTGGGCGCGCGTGCGGTGCTGGATGATTTCGCTTCGGGCGATCCTGAAGACCACCTGCGCCTCGGCGACCTGCTTTCGGGGCTGCGGCACAGCGCGTTCGGCATGTTGCTGTTCGTCGGCATCCTGCCCGCATTCCTTCCCATTCCCGGCGTCGCCGGCGCGATCAGCGGTCCGCTGGTCGTGCTGATCGGCGCCCAGTTGCTGGTGGGCATGCGCAAGCCCTGGCTGCCGGCGTTCCTCGCCAGCCGCGGCCCGCACCGCAAGTCGATGGGACGCTTCCGCGACATGACTTCGCGCTGGCTGGCCTGGCTGGAAAAGCTGGTGCGCCCCCGCATGGAGGGCGTGCTGGACCATCCCGTCGCCAGCGCTTTCACCGGACTGCTGCTGGTGTTGCTGGGCCTGCTGCTGGCGTTGCCGATTCCCTTCACCAACTATCTGTTCGGCGTGCTGCTACTGCTGTTCGTACTGGCGCTGCTGGAACGCGACGGGGCGCTGATGCTGGTGGCCTGGCTGGCCGGGGCAATCGCGGTGGTCAGCTTCGGATTCGTCTCCGGCAACCTGGTGCGGGTGGTCGACGGCTGGTTCTGAGCCGGCCGCAACAACTCAGACCAGCAGCTGTTCGAATTCGCTGGCGCTCATCGGGTAACCCATCCAGTAACCCTGGGCCAGGTCGCAGCCACGCGCGCGCAGGATGTCGAACTGTGCTTCCTTCTCCACGCCTTCGGCCACCACCGTGATCCCCAGCGAATGGGCCATGGCGATGATGGCCGTGGTCAGGGCCAAGTCATCCGGGTCGCGCTGCATGTCGGCAATGAAACTGCGGTCGATCTTGACCCCGTCCACCGGCACGCGGCGCAGGTGGCTCAGCCCCGAGAAGCCGGTGCCGAAATCATCCAGCCACACCTTCACCCCCGTTCGGTGCAACTTGGCCAGCAGCGCGCTGGCGTGCGCCTCGTCGCTGATGACCGCGGTCTCGGTGAGTTCCAGGTGCAGCCGCGAGGCCGGCAGGCCGGTGTCGCGCAGGCACGAGGCGACTTCCTCGGGCAAGTCGCCACTGCGCAACTGGCGCGGCGAGACGTTGACCGCGACGAACGGGGCCTCCTGGGTTATCGGGTCCACCGGCCAGTGCGATGCGGCCATGCAGGCTGCCCGCAGCACACGCGGGCCGATGCTCTCGATCAAGCCACTCTGCTCGGCCACGTCGATGAACACCGACGGCGCGATCGACCCCAGGTCCGGATGCTGCCATCGCAACAGCGCTTCGGCGCCGACGATGCGGTTGTCGGCCAGGCTGAGGATCGGCTGGTAGACCAGGCTGAGCTCGCCACGCTCCCACGCGCCGCGCAATTCCTGTTCCATGTGCACGCGTCTTTCCACCGCCTGGTCCATGGCCCGGCTGTAGAAGCGGTAGCAGTTCTTGCCGGCCACCTTGGCCTGGTACATCGCGATATCGCCGTTCTTCATCAGCGCCGTTGCGCCTGAAGCGTCTTCCGGGAACAGGGTGATGCCGATGGACGTACCCAGGAACACCTGCCGTCCCTCGACCACCAGCGGCTGCCCCAGTTCCTTGACCAGTGCCTCGGCCAGTTGCGTGGCCGCCGCGCGCACGTCGCCGTTCTGGATGAGGATGACGAATTCGTCGCCACCGAAACGCGCCAGCAGGGCTTCATCGCCACCCATGCGTTCGACCGCGCCGCGGATGCGATTGGCGAACTGCACCAGCACCTCGTCTCCGGCTTCGTGGCCCAGGGTGTCGTTGACCCGCTTGAAGTCGTCGATGTCGGCGAACAGCAGCGCCAGCTGCCGACCCGCGCCGCGCAGCATCATCAGCCGGTGGTCCAGGCTTTCGCGGAACGCCAGCCGGTTGGTCAGTCCGGTCAGCGCATCGGTGTAGGCCATGCGCCGCACGTCGCGGTCATGCCGCGCGATGCTGTCATTCATGTCGCTGAAAGCGCGCACCAGGTCGCCCACTTCGTCCTGCCGCGCGCTGACCAGGCGCTTGGCGTCGTAGTTGCCCACGCCGATGGCGTTGGCTGCATCGGCAAGCTGGCGGATCGGCTTCACCAGGGTGCGCTGCACGTACCAGGCGATGGCCACGCATACCGCGGCCAGGGTAGCAAGCAACAGCACGAACCAGCCCATGTGTCGCCTGCCGAGTTCCTGCAGGCGGCTGTTGAGGTTGCCTGCCGCGCGCTCCTCGCTGGCGCGTATGTCGGCCAGCGAATAGCCCACTCGCACCCCGCCGATGCGCTCGTTGCCGATGCTGATCGCCTCGGATACATCCACCACCCGTTGCGACCATTGCGTGAGCAGGTGGTCGGAGTTGGCCGCCGCGCGCGCCAGCGGATCGGTCATCGGCTGGCCGTACGCGGCGATGTCGTAGGTGCCGTCATGCACGATGTTGCCGCCACTGTCGTACACCAGCACATAGGCCACGTCGGGCTGGCGCGAGGCCGCGCGCACGGTGATTCCTATCGTGTCCAGGTCGGAAAAATACAGGGGGTTGGTGAGGGAATCGGCAAGCTGCTCGACCATCGCCTCGCCGCGCCGGCTAAGCGCATCGGCGGCCATGCCCTGCATCGCCTCGCGCGCCAGCCCGTCGACCTCGCGCTGCATCATCGACTGCCGTTGCAGGACCAGGGCGAGCAACGCAAACACGACCGCCAAGGTCAGGCCCATGCCTACCAGGAAACGGGCCTGCAGGCCGAAACGAAGGGCTTTCACTCGACCCGCTCACGCACGCGCGTGGCACCGTCGCGTACCCGGTCCAGGCCCGCGCGCGAAGCCGGGTCCACCGGCAGGAAGCGCGTGGTGCGGAAGAACAGCGCCATCGCCTCGCGCGCGGCGGGGTCGTTGGCCGCTTCCAGCAACACCTCGCGCAGGCGTGCCTCGACCCTGGAATCCAGATCACCGCGCACCATTTCCAGCGCACGCGGATAGTCGGGCGTTTCGTGGATGATCTTCAGGTCCTCGCGAAAGGTAGCGGGCATGCGCCGGGCATCGTCCCAGTCCAGGCTGCTCAGCACGCCGGCATCGACCAGCCGCTTGTGCACCCAGGCGGCGATATTCAGCTCGGAACGCGCGAACACGTAACCCACCGAATTCGGCGTAGGCCGATCCAGCGGCGACAGCAGGATCTCCAGCTGCAGGCCCTGGTCCAGCAGCGCGGCCGCCGGCACGATGTAGGCGCTGGTCGAGGCGGTGCTCTGGAAGGCGATGCTGCGGCCTTTCAGGTCGGAAAGGCTGTTGATGCCGCTGTCCTTGCGCACGAAGAACACCGAGTGATAGCGGCTGACACCGCCGCGTTCGGTCAGCACCAGCGGCCTGGCACCCGCGCGCTTCTGCAGCTGCATGCCGGTGCCGGAGGTTTCGGTGACCCAGTCCACGCGCCCGCGGCGAAGATAGCTGGTCATCTGCTGCGCATCGCGCGCCATCAGGATGCGGCCCTCGGTGATGCCGACGTCGCGCATGCGTGGCACCACGTAGTCCAGCAGCGGCTTGAGCTGCTCGTAATGGGCCTTGGGATCGTCGCTGATGCGGCCGATCACCAGTACGCCGCCGCCGGTGGACGCTGCTGGCGCCGAGGCGGCCGGCGCGGGGACCGCCGCCAGGGCAAGGGAATGCGACAACAGGAGGGCAAGGCCAAGCAAGGCGGTACGCAACGTCGGGGCTCGCATTGGCAGCAGAGGGGAGACTAGCCGAAAGCCAACGACACGGGTAGTGATCATTCCGGGGCCTTGGCCCCCGCCAATCTCGCCATCCTTTGCGCGTCGGCGAGGATGCCGCGCATCAGGCGTACTTCCTGCTCGGTCAGGGTCGCGCGCAGGAACAACCTGCGCAACTTGCGCATCGCCGAATCCGGTGCCCGGCCCTTGTGGAAGTCGATGTCGTCCAGGGTCTCACCGAGCTGCGCGAACAGGCCTTCCATCTGCGCGTGCGATGCGGCCAGCTCCTGGCGTGGGGTGGCAGTTGCATCCGGGAGGGCATGACCGGCCAGCAATGCGACCCGCAGTTCATAGGCCAGCACCTGCACGGCCGCAGCCAGGTTCAGCGAGCTGTATTCGGGGTTGGCCGGGATATGGACCGAGGCGTGGCACAGCTGCAGTTCCTCGTTGCTCAGGCCGGTGCGCTCGCGGCCGAAGACCAGGGCGACCTCGTCCGCGGCGGCGAGCGCGACCACTTTCGAAGCCGCCTCGCGCGGCCCCAGTTCCTCCAGCGCCACCCGCCGGCTGCGCGCCGTGCAGCCCAGCACGAAGCGGCAGTCCGATATCGCCTCGGCCAGGGTCGCCACGACCGGGGCCTGGGCCAGCACGTCGTCGGCGCCGGCGGCCCGGCGGAAGGCCTCGTCGGCCGGGTATTGCTCGGGCGCCACCAGCACCAGCCGCGACAGGCCCATGGTCTTCAGCGCGCGTGCCGCCGCGCCGATGTTGCCGGGGTGCTGGGTGCCCACCAGCACGATGCGGATGCGGGTGGCGGCTTCCATCACAGGGTCGGGAGTGTTCATGGGTGTAGATGTTAAACTGCCCGGGCCGGTCTCCGCGCCGTGCTGCTCTTTTCCCCCTTGTTCCTTCCACCCGACTGCACTGGCAGTCCACCCGAGGCCTGTAGCCCATGTTGAATCCCGTCGTCACCATCATGGTCAAGGCCGCACGCCAGGGGGGCAACGTCCTGCTGCGCAGCATCAACAAGCTCGACAGCCTGACCGTGGTGGAAAAGGGACGCCTGGACTACGCCAGCGAGGTGGATGGCGACGCCGAGAAGGCCGTGATCAAGGAACTCAAGCGCGCCTATCCGGATTATTCGATCCTGGGCGAGGAAGGCGGCGGCTCGGGCGGCAAGAACGGTCGGTACACGTGGGTCATCGACCCGCTGGACGGCACCAGCAACTACCTGCGCGGCTTCCCGCACTACTGCGTGTCCATCGCCCTTTGCGACAACGGCGAGGCGACCGACGCGGTGATCTTCGACCCGCTGCGCAACGAGCTGTTCACCGCCAGCCGTGGCAGCGGCGCCCAACTCAATGAGCGCCGCATCCGCGTCCACGACCGCAAGGACCTGGGCAGCACCATCCTCGGCACCGGTTTCGCACCGCGTGAGCGCGCCCGGGCCGGCGCGCAGCTGGAATGCGTGCGCGAACTGCTGGTGCACGCCGAGGACGTACGCCGCACCGGTTCGGCCGCGCTGGACCTGGCCTACGTGGCCTGTGGCCGCAGCGACGGTTATTTCGAGGCTGGCCTCAAGGCCTGGGACATCGCCGCCGGGGTGCTGCTGGTGCGCGAAGCCGGCGGCAAGGTCTGCGACTACAAGGGCGCCAACCTGGCGCGCCTGGACTTCCAGGGCGCCAGGGATTTCCAGGTAGTGGCCGGCAACATCAAGGTCTGCGAAGCGCTGCAGAAAACCATTGTGACTTCCGGTTACGCCGCCAGCTTCAACTGACCTCCCTTCGTAGGTGCGGGCCTCGCCCGCGATGCTCCATGGGTTTTTCGCAACAGCATCGCGGGCACGGCCCGCTCACAGCAAAAACCGATGCATGAAAAAGGCCGCGAGAACTTCGCGGCCTTTTTCGTTTTCGGCTTCGACCGCGTTACGGGCGTCGCGCCAGCGCGGCTTCTTCCTTGGCCTTGGGCAGCAGGTCCTGCTTGGTGACCTTCAGCAACCAGATGGTCAGCAGCGGACAGGCCACGAAGATCGAGGAAATGGTACCGATCACGATGCCCATCATCTGCGAGATGGCCATGCCTTCCAGCGAACCGCCGCCGTAGATGTACAGCGCCAGCACGGTCAGGAAGGCCACGAACGAAGTGATGATGGTGCGTGACAGGGTCTGGTTGACCGAGCGGTTGAGGATCTCCTCCGGCTCGGCGCGCAGGCTGCGGAAGTTCTCGCGCACGCGGTCGAACACCACGATGGTGTCATTGATCGAGAAGCCCATCACCGACAGCAGGCCGGCCAGCACGGTCAGGTCGAACTCGCGCCCGGTCAGGGCGAAGAAGCCGGCCACGATCAGCACGTCGTGCAGGGTGGTGAAAATCGCCGCCACCGCGAACTTCCACTCGAAGCGGAACGAGATGTAGATCAGGAAGCCGACCACCACGAAAATCAGCGCATACAGGCCGTTTAGCGCCAGTTCCTTGCCGACCTGCGGCCCGACGAACTCGTTGCGAAGCATCCTGGCGTTGTTGTCCGGCGTGGAGGCCGCGGCCAGCACTTCCTGCACGGTGGTGTTGTCGTTGCCGGAACTGGTCTGGCCCTCGCGCGGCTGCAGGCGGATCAACAGGTCGCTGCCGGTGCCGAAGGTCTGCACCTGGGCGCTGGTGTAGCCTGCGCTGGCCAGGCGATCGCGCACCCCGTCCACGTCGGGAGCCTTGTCGAAACGCACTTCCACCACGGTGCCACCGGTGAAATCCAGGGCGTAGTTGAAGCCCTTGAAGGCGATGGCGCCGATGGCGACGACGGCCAGCAGCAGCGCCACGCTCAGGGAGACCCAGCGCAGGCGCATGAAATTGAAGTTGGTGTCGTTGGGGATGAGGTGCAACGGGAAAAGTTTCATGGTCATGGGGTCCCGTCAGATGGCCAGCGACTTGAGCTTGCGGCGGCCGCCGTAGATCAGCGTGGCGATGCCACGCGATACGGTCACGGCGGTGAAGACCGAGGTCAGGATGCCCACGATCATGGTGATGGCGAAGCCCTTCAGCGGCCCGGTGCCGAACGCATACAAGGCAACGCCGGCCAGCAGCGCGGTCATGTTGGAATCGAAGATCGTGCCCGACGCCTTGTCATAGCCAGTGGCGATGGCCGCCTGTGGCGGTACCCCCGCGCGAAGTTCCTCGCGTATTCGTTCGTTGATCAGGACGTTGGCGTCGACCGACATGCCGATGGACAGGGCCAGGCCGGCGAAGCCAGGCAAGGTCATGGTGGCCCCGAACAGCGACATCACCGCCACCACCATCAGCAGGTTCAGCAACAGCGCCATGCAGGTGATCAGGCCGAACATGCGGTAATAGACCAGGAAGAACGCCAGCGCGAACAGGAACGAGAAGGCCACGGCCTTGGTACCACGGGCCACGTTCTCGGCACCCAGGCTGGGGCCAACCACGCGCTCTTCGATGAAGTCCATGGGCGCCGCCAGCGAACCGGCCCGCAGCAGCTTGGCCAGGTTCTCGGCCTCGGTCTTCTCCAGGCCGGTGGTCTGGAAATTCTTGCCGAACACACCGGCGATGCGGGTCGGTGACAGCGCTTCCTCGCTGACCCGGGTGGAGCGCACTTCCTTGCCATCGACGATGGTGACCTGCGGAATGCGCTCGATGTAGACCACCGACATCAGCTTGCCGACGTTGGCGCTGGTAAAGTCGAACATGCGCTGGCCGGCGGCCGCGTTGAGGGTGATATCGACCGCGGGGGATCCGTTCTGGTCGGTACCGACGCTGGCCGTGACCATCTGGTCGCCAGACGCCAGCACGCGCTTGCTCAGCAGCACGGGGGCCGGCTTGCCGTCGGGGCCGGCCGAGTCACGCAGGTAATAGACGCGCGCCTCGGGCGGCACATTGCCGCTGGCCAGCGCGTCCTGCGCATTGCCGTCGATGACCGAGTGGAATTCCAGGGTCGCGGTGGCACCGATCAGGCGCTTGGCGGCGGCGGTGTCCTGCACGCCCGGCAACTGCACGACCACGCGGTCCTCGCCCTGGCGCTGGATGATCGGCTCGGCCACGCCCAGTTCGTTGACGCGGTTGCGCAGGGTGGCGATGTTCTGTTCGATGGCATCGCCGGAAATCTGCTGCAGCTCGCTCTCCGGCAGGTTGACGATGATGCGGTTGCCCTGGACCAGGTAGGTCAGGCCAGAAGCGGCAACGCCCGCGGCGCCGGCGGCGGCCTGTCCGGCCAGGGCCTGGCGCGCTTTCTCGCCATCCTTGGCATCGACCAGGGTCACCACCATGCTGTTGTCGGGGCGACGCTCCACCGATTCATAGCGCACGCGCTTGTCGCGAAGGGTGACGCGCATGTCTTCCGCATAAGCATCCACGCGCTTGTCCAGGGCCGCCTTCTGGTCCACCTGCATGACGAAATGCACGCCGCCCTGCAGATCCAGGCCGCGCACCATGGGCTTGGCGCCGTAGTTGCCCATCCAGTCGGGGACGGTGGAAGCCAGGTTCAGGGCCACCGTGTAGTCCTCGCCCAGGTCCGTGCGCAGCGCGTCGTTGGCCTTGGTCTGGGCATCCAGGCTGGGCATGCGCACCAGCAGGCTGTCCTTCTCCTTGTCCAGCGACTTGGCGGACACGCCCGCCTGCTTCAGCGAGGCCTGCACGCGCTGGTTCAAGGCTTCGTCCAGCGCAAAGCCCCGGTTGGGCGTGATCTGCACCGACGGATCGGAGGGATAGATGTTGGGCAGCGTGTAAAGCACGCTCAACAGCACGACCAGCAGGATGACGACGTATTTCCAGCGCGGGAATTCAAGCATCGGAGAGTTCCAGAGAGAACGTAACCCGGAAGGCGCGCGGCGCCGACGGGGATTTGGCCACGGCCCCGGGTCCGGCCGACGTGCGGCTGGACCCGACAGACCCCGGCGTGGTCAGGCGGACTTGAGCGTGCCCTTGGGCAGCACGTTGCCGACGGCGGCTTTCTGCACGCGTACGCGCACGTTGTCGGCCACTTCCACGGTGATGAAGTTGTCGCCGATGTCGGTCACGGTGCCGGCGATACCACCGGAGGTGATGACTTCGTCGCCCTTGGACAGCTTGTCCAGCATGCCCTTGTGCTCCTTGGCGCGCTTCATCTGCGGGCGGATCATCAGGAAATACATCACCGCGATCAGGATGATCGGGAACAACAGGGTCATGCCACCGCCGAACGGACCAGCGGGCGCGGCGCCTGCGGCCTGGGCGTGGGCGGCGGGGATCAGGAAATCGAGCAGGTTCATCAGGTCATCCAGTAAGGCCGAAAACAGCCGGGAATTATGCCATGGGGGCGGCCCTGCGTCCCCGCAGGCCGGGAAACGACCCGCAAACCCTCAGGAAACGGCCCGTGTGGCGTAAAAAGACCGTCTGAACTGCTCGAAGGTTCCCTCCTCGATCGCCGCGCGCATCCCCGCCATCAGCTGCTGGTAGTACCAGAGGTTGTGCAGTGTGCCCAGCATCGGGGACAGCATCTCGTTGCATTTGTCCAGGTGGCGCAGGTAGGACCGGGTGAAGCCGTTGCGGCAGGCATAGCAGCCGCACCCCGGCTCGATGGGGTCCAGGTCGTGTTCGTAGCGGGCGTTGCGGATGCGCACGGTGCCGGTAGACGTGAAGTAATGGCCGTTGCGGGCGTTGCGGGTGGGCATGACGCAATCGAACATGTCGACCCCGCGCGCCACTGCCTCCACCAGGTCCTCGGGCCGGCCCACGCCCATCAGGTAGCGCGGCCGGTCGGGCGGCAGCTGCGGACAGGTGTGCTCGAGCATTGCGTTGCGCTCGTCCTCGGTCTCGCCGACCGCCAGGCCGCCGATCGCGTAGCCGTCGAAGCCGATCGCCTTCAGGCCATCGGCCGAGCGTGAGCGCAGCTCGTGGTGCACGCCGCCCTGGACGATGCCGAACAGGGCGGCGTCGTTGCCTTGGTGTGCAAGTTTGGAGCGTGCGGCCCAGCGCAGCGACAGCTCCATGGAGCGCTCGATCACGCGCGGGTCCACCGGCTTGCCGTCGACGTTCACCGGCGGGCACTCGTCGAAGATCATCACGATGTCCGAATCCAGCACCTTCTGGATATGCATGCTTTCCTCGGGGCCCAGGAACACCTTGCTGCCGTCGAACGGCGAATTGAAGGTCACGCCCTGTTCGGTGATCTTGCGCTGGTGGGCCAGCGAGAACACCTGGAAGCCGCCCGAGTCGGTGAGGATGGGCTTGTCCCAGCGTGCGAAGCCGTGCAGCCCCCCGTGCTTTTCAATGACCTCCAGGCCCGGGCGCAGGTACAGGTGGAAGGTGTTGCCGAGGATGATCTCGGCGCCCAGCTCCTTGATGTGCTCGGGGAGTATTCCCTTCACCGAACCATAGGTACCCACCGGCATGAATGCCGGCGTTTCCACCGTGCCGCGCGGAAAGGTCAGGCGGCCGCGACGCGGGGTGCCGTCGGTGGCCATTAGTTCGAAGGACATGCGGCTCATGCGACGATCTGCTCTTGTGGGAGGGGCTTCAGCCCGGACAGGACCATGGACGCAGCAGTCGGGGCTGAAACCCCTCCCACAGGAACGCCGCTCATTCCGCACTCTCCGGGAACAGCAACATCGCATCACCATAGGAAAAGAACCGGTACTTCTCGCGTACCGCGTGTTCGTACGCGGCGAAGATGCGCGACTTGCCGGTGAACGCCGAAACCAGCATCAGCAGCGTGCTTTCCGGCAGGTGGAAGTTGGTCAGCATCGCGTCCACGCTGCGGATGCGGTAGCCGGGGAAGATGAAGATGCGGGTCTCGCCCGCGAACGGCTGCAACTCGCCCTCGCCCGCTTCATTCCGGCGCATGGCCGACTCCAGCGCGCGCACCACCGTGGTGCCCACGGCGATGACGCGCCCGCCGCATGCACGCGTCGCCCGTACCTGCTCGACCAGTGCGGCGCCCACGTTCAACCATTCGCTGTGCATGCGGTGTTCGCGCACATCGTCCACGCGTACCGGTTGGAAAGTGCCGGCCCCCACGTGCAGGGTGACGTGGCCGAATTCGATCCCCTTGGCGCGCAGGCTTGCAAGCAATGCGTCGTCGAAATGCAGGCCGGCGGTAGGCGCGGCCACCGCGCCGAGTTCGCGCGCGAACACGGTCTGGTAGCGCTCGTCGTCATCGGCACCCGGCTCGCGATGGATGTACGGCGGCAGTGGCAGGCGCCCTGCCCTCAGCAGCCAGCTTTCCAGCGCGTCGCCCACATGGAAACGCAGCTGGTAGAACTCGCCATCGCGGCCCAGCACCTCGGCTTCGCCACCCGGGTCCAGGGCGATGCGGCTGCCCGCTTTCGGCGACTTGCTGGCCCCGACCTGGGCCCGCGCGCAGTTGTCGGGCAACAGTCGCTCGATCAGGATTTCCACGCGACCGCCGCTCTCTTTCTGGCCGAAGATGCGCGCCGGGATCACCCGGGTGTCGTTGAACACCAGCAGGTCGCCGGCCTGCAGCCACTCGGGCAGGTCGCGCACGTGGCGGTCGACGAATGGGGCATCCCCCGGCGGCACCACCAGCAGGCGACTGGCCGAACGCTCCGGCAGGGGTGCCTGCGCAATCAGGTCCTCGGGCAGGTCGAAATGGAAGTCGGATTTCTTCATCGTTCGGGGCATTACGGGGCCGCGCATTGTAGCCGCCTCGCCGCGGGTGCCTCAGTCCAATGCGCCAAGCAACTGCGGGAAGACCTTGCCCACCTTGCCCAGCAGGTAGTCGCCGTAGGTGCCCTGGAAAGGTGCCAGCACGCTGGCTCCATCCCAGCGGTCGGCGCGGTCCGCGGCCACCTGCGCCGCATCGACCAGGGCACCGGCAGGCAGCGGCGTCACCACTGAACTGAACTGCGGATCGAAGAAAAGCGGGAAGGAAAAGCGCTCGCGCCCGCTGCGGTTGAGCACCCGGTGCGGAGTGGAGCGATACAGCCCGCCGGTCAGGCGATCGAGCATGTCACCGATGTTGCATACCAGGGTGCCGGGCAGCGGCGGCGCTTCCAGCCACCCTTCACGCGTGCGCACCTGCAGCCCGGCCACCTCGTCCTGCAGCAGCAACGTCAGCAGCCCGTAATCGGTATGTTCGCCCACCCCCCACTGTGACTCGGCCGCCGGCTGCGCCGGGTAGCGGAAAATGCGGAAAAGCACCGTCGGATCGGCGGTGTAATGGCGCCGGAACCAGTCCTGCTCCAGGCCGAGGCTCAGCGCCATCCCGGCCAGCACCGCCTGCGCCGCACGTGATGCCGCCGCCATGTAGCCCAGCACCGCATGCTGCAGTGCCGGCACCTGGCCCGGCCACAGGTTGGCGCCGTGCAGCGGCCAGCCGGCCTGCACGCGCGGATCATCGGCGCCCAGTTCGCTGCCCAGGTACAGGCCTTCCTTGAGGTCCGGACGGCCGCTGGTCAACTCGCCGCCGACGGGAAAATAGCCACGCCAGGCGCGGCCGCCGTGGACCATGGCGATGCGCATCTTTTCCGCAAGCGGCAAAGCGAAGAATGCGGAAGAGGCTTCGCCCAGGTTCGATTGCAGTGCCTGGTCGATGCCGTGGCCGCTGATATAGAAGAAGCCATACGTGCGGCAGGCTTCACCGAGGCGTCCGGCCACCTGCCGGCATTGCCCGGCATCGTGCGCCTGCAACAGCGGGGCAATGTCGATGACCGGCAGGCTGGCTTGCGACATTACGGGAGCCGGCCGCTTCAGCGCTCGAGCTTGGTGGACAGGATGATCGAAGTGGCCGTGCGCTCGACCCCTTCGACCGCGCCGATTCGGTCGGTAAGCAGGTCCAACGCGCTGACCGAGGACACGACGCTGATGGCGATCAGGTCGTAGACCCCACTCACCGAATGCAGCGCTCGCAGCTCGGGCATCGCGCGCAGCGCATTGGTGACCGAAACCGTCTGCTTGGGATGCACGCTGATCATGATGTGGGCGCGGATGTGGCCGCGCTCGTACTCCTCGTCGATCCGCACCGTATAGCCGCTGATGACCCCTTCCCGCTCAAGCCGCTCGATCCGGCTCTGCACCGTGGTCCGCGACAGGTCCAGGCGCCGGGCGATCTGCGCCGTGGAGGCGCGCGCATTCTCACGCAGCAGGGACAGCAGTTGTTCGTCGGTCGCGTTGAGCTTCATTTGCCGTGGCTGTTTCGTCTATTCGACGAAAATTAGGACAAAAGCGCGCAAATCACAACTGTTAAGTGACGAAATTATCCAGATAATAGGTGGATTGTCCTGGCACGCGGGAGCGAACATCCATGAACCTCATCGAAAAACTGGCGCCCCTGCGCGCCCATTCCGGCAAACGCCTGACCACTGGGCTGGACGACGCCACCCTGCTGCGCCTGGCCGCCTCGCATCCTGACCTGGAAGCGGCCGTAGCGGCCGCCGCTGCCGAACATGCGGCGCTGGACGAGGAATTTTCCGACCTGTTCGCGATGGACGAGGACGCGCAGCTGCGCGTGGTGCAGGCCGGCTACATCAACTTCTACGCCGACGACGCCATCAATCCGTATGTCGCCCTCGCCGCCCGCGGCCCGTGGGTGGTCACCCTCAACGGCGCGGTGCTGTACGACGCCGGCGGCTACGGCATGATCGGTTTCGGGCATACCCCCGAAGCGGTGATGGCCGCCATGGCCAGGCCCCAGGTCATGGCCAACATCATGACCCCCAGCCTGTCGCAGCTGCGCTTCGACCGCGCCCTGCGCAAGGAGATCGGCCACACCCGCGGCGGCTGTCCGTTCGCGCGCTTCCTGTGCCTGAACTCGGGTTCCGAATCGGTGGGCCTGGCCGCACGCATCGCCGATATCAACACCAAGCTGCAGACCGACCCGGGCGCGCGCTACGCCGGTCGCGTGGTAAAGCGCGTGGTCGTGAAAGGCAGCTTCCATGGCCGCACCGAACGCCCGGCCCTGTACTCGGATTCCTCGCGCAAGGTCTACCAGCAGTACCTGGCCAGCTACCGCAACGAGGATTCGGTGATCGCCATCGATCCCTACGATGCGGAGGCGTTGAAGAAGGTGTTCGCCGATGCCGACCGCAACGGCTGGTTCGTCGAGGCCGTGTTCCTGGAACCGGTGATGGGCGAAGGCGACCCGGGCCGCTCGTTGCCGCCGGCCTTCTATGCGGTGGCCCGCGAACTGACCCGCAGCCACGGCGGCCTGTTGCTGGTCGATTCCATCCAGGCCGGCCTGCGCGCGCACGGTGTGCTGTCGATTGTCGACTACCCCGGCTTCGAAGGCCTGGATGCGCCGGACATGGAGACCTATTCCAAGGCGCTCAACGCCGCGCAGTACCCGCTGTCGGTGCTGGCGGTCAGCGAGCTCGCCGCCGGCCTCTACCGCAAGGGCGTCTACGGCAACACCATGACCAGCAACCCGCGCGCCCTGGACGTGGCCTGTGCGGTGCTGGAGCTGCTGACCCCGCAGGTGCGCGAGAACATCCGCCAGCGCGGCGCCGAGGCAATCCAGAAACTCGAGAAGCTGAAGTCCGAACTCGGCGGCCTGATCACGGCAGTCCAGGGCACGGGCCTGCTGTTCTCGTGCGAACTGGCTCCGCAGTTCAAGTGCTACGGCGCCGGTTCCACCGAGGAGTGGTTGCGCGAACGCGGCTTGAACGTGATCCACGGCGGCGCCAATTCGCTGCGTTTCACCCCCCACTTCGCCATGACCTCAGACGAACTCGACCTGCTGGTCGGCATGGTCGGACGCGCCCTGCGTGAAGGTCCGCGCGCCGAGCAGGCCGCGGCGGCCTGATCAGCCAACCACCGGACGGAAGACAAAAAGCGGCCCCAGGGCCGCTTTTTTCATCTGGTCCAATTCATTGCCGGCGGCGAAGCTGTCGCCGCCGGCACGTTCAACGTTCGCAGGCCGGCAACTTCAGCGCCGCAGTGATGTCGCGCCAGTCGAATGCAGACAAGGCCACATCCAGGTGGGAGGCGTAGAACACACCTTGCGGGAAGCGCGCATCGCCACGCTCTTCCAGCCACACGCCATCGGTGAGGCCGGTGACGTTGCCCACGAAGGATCCGGCGTGCTCGAGGGTCCTGCGGTCGAACAGGTGGAACACGGTGCGGTCGTCGAACTGGTCGCTGGCCACCCACCAGCCGCTGCCGTCCCTGCAGCGCATCAGCGCAATGCCTTCGGCCTGCGCCCTGTAATTTCCCGCCCCGACGTCGCGGCCCGCGTATTTTCCTTCCAGCGTGTACTCGCGCAGCCGGGTGCCGGTGGAGACGTCTTCCTCGGCGATCAATAGCCGCTGGTTGGCTTCATCGCCGAACACCGATTCGGTGATCCGTATCGCACCGGCTTCACTGGTGTCGCCGAAATGGCCTCGGGGCTGCGCCTTCCACTTGCCATCGGCCTGGCCGACGTCATAGCGGCGGAAACGCCGGTCAAGCGCGGCCAGCGGTGGAATGATGTCGTCGCCGTTGGCGTCTTCGCCAAGGGTGTAGTTGTCGCTGACGATCACCTCATAGCCGTCGCCGAGCTTGCGCACCCACAGGCCATAGGGCTGGGCCAGGTCGGCCTCGGCGAACGCAAGCAGCGGCTGGAAGTCCGGCAGCGCGAACATCTGCACGCGATGATTGTCGCGCTCGACGACGAACGCGTAGCGGTCGTCGATGGTGGCAATGCCGTTGGGACGGTTCAACTGGCCCAGCGCCTTGCCCGCACCACCCACGGTGCGCAGGCGCACGCCGGTATCGCCGTCGTAAACGATGAGCTGGTCGATGGATTTTGCGGTAGCCGCGACCATCAACTTCCCACCCTGCAGCCAGCTGGCCGGCGAATCCACGTTGTCTTCCGGCTGGGCAGTGCTGACCCAGGCTTCCTTCACCACGACATGCGGGATCTGGTCCTGGTAGGTGCTGAAAAGCAGGCTGTCCGCCTTGCCTTTTTCATCGCCTTCCTTTTCATGCGCGACAGGCAGCGTTGCGCATGCGCCCAGCAGCAGCATCGCAGCCAACGCAATGAAACGGATCGTCATGGAATCTTCCCGGAGAGGCATCGAATCGAGCCGCTGGAATATATGGACGAATCATGACGGATTCATTGCGGGCGCCTGTTCGCGAACCCGTCATGTCGCTGCCACAACCGCTGCGTAGAAAAGCCGGCTGAGCCTTCAACACTTCTTGCCTGCCTTCATCCACTCCGGGGATGCAACACAAATGAAAAGAAACGCACTGGCCGCCGGCCTTGCCCGCGCGCTCGCCTGCGCCGCACTCCTGCCCGCAAGCGTCGCCTGGTCCCAGGCAATCGCACCGGACGGTTCGGCCGACGCCGCCGATGCCAAGCAACTCGATACCATAGTGGTGCAGGGTGAGATCGCTTACCGCGACCGCAGCGACGCAATCGCACCCACCCTGTCCTACGACCTCGAATACTTCCAGCGCTTCGAGCCCAACACCGTGGGCGACATGCTCAAGCGCGTGCCCGGCGTGGCCTTCGTCGGCTCCGACATCATGGAATTCGATGGCGCGATGATGCGCGGCATGGCGGCCGGCTATACCCAGGTGCTGATCAACGGCAAGAAGGTGCCTGGCGCCGGCGATGATCGTTCCTTCTGGGTCGACCGGATACCCGCCGAGATGGTCGATCACATCGAAATACTGCGCAGCAACAGCGCCAACCGCAGCGGCGACGCCATCGCCGGCGCCATCAACATCGTCCTGCGCGATGCCTATGCGTTCGACGGCAGTTACCTGCGCGTCGGCGTCAACCGCTGGTTCGACGGCGAAGTGAACCCCACCTTCGGCGCGGTCACCAGCGGTGAAGCACTCGGCGGCCGCATCCTGGCCGGCATCAACATCCAGGACCGCTACCGCGGCAAGCTCAAGCGTTCTGACCGCTTCGCAGACCCGTCGATGGAAGAGCTGGTCAGCTGGGAAGACCAGGCCGAAGTGAAGGACGGGCGCGACTATTCGGCCAACCTTTCCTACACCGCCGACGTCGGCGAAAGCGGGCGGCTCAGCATCGACGGCTTCTACGTCAAGACCGACCGCGACGTGACCGAGGTGTCGCATGAGGTGGAATACGACGACGGGGACGTGATCGAATCACGTGTGCCCGGCCTGAACCCGATCAACCAGAAGAACTGGGGCGTGGGCGCCCAGTACCGGTTCGACATGGCCGGCGGCACCACCGAGTTCGACCTCGACCATGCGCGGTTCGAGGATAACAGCGCGGAAAGCGAGGAAAAGCATGAGTACGTCAATGGCGAATGGGATGCGTCGGAAGCCGAATCCTCCGCGATAAGCGCCAGCGACGCCGAATCCGGCTTCAGGGTCGCGCACAAGCGCCCGGCCGGTGCCGGCGAGCTCGAATTCGGTATCGACTACCGCAGCAAGAAGCGCGACGTCACCTATGCCAACTATGCGTGGGAGGCCGAGCAGGAAGGCGACCCGGTAACCTATGAAGCGGACGGCAGCATCGGCTCGCTGATCGAGGAAACCCGCGTCGATCCCTACGTCATGCTCTCCGGTCGCGGCGAAGTCCTGTCGTGGGAAGCCGGGCTGCGCTACGAAACCACCCGTTCGGATATCCGCTACAGCGAAGACGGCGAAATAGAGGGGTCCGCCAGCAAGGATTACCACATGCTGCTGCCGTCGCTGCACCTGAAGTGGGACCTGACCGACGCCGACCGCATCAGCCTGTCACTGGCCAGGAGCGTCAAGCGTCCGAATTTCAATGAACTGATCCCGGCCGTGCTTGACGGCGAGTACGGCGACAACGACTACGTCGGCAACCCGCGACTCGAACAGGAGACCGCCACTGGCATCGACCTGGGCTTCGAACACCGCCTGGGCAAGCACGGCGTGATTGGCGTGAACTTCTTCTACCGCGACGTCAAGAACCTGATCGAGCTGGTCAATACCGGACAGTGGAGCGAAGACGCGCAGGACAGCTACGAGGACGACCTGGAGGAATTCCTCGACGAAAACCCGGACGCGACCGAGGACGATTTCGAATTCGAGCCCGAAAGCTGGCTGTTTACTTCGGCCAACGTGGGCGATGGCAAGGTCTACGGCGTCGAATTCGATCTGTCCACTCCGCTGACCTCGCTGGGGCTGCCGGATACGGGCGTCTTCCTCAACTATTCGTACCTCGACAGCAAGGTCACCGACTTCATCGGCGAGCGCCGCTTCAACGACCAGGCCCGCAGCGTCTACAACGTCGGGTTCATCCACGACCTGCCTTCGCTGGGCACCAGCTTCGGTGCGACCTACCGCAACCAGGGCGATGCTTTCAGCCGCATCGTGGCCGAGGAAGTGATGGTCAAGTATGGCGACGACCTTGAAGTGTTCGTCGAGAAGCGTTTCGGCAGCAAGGTTTCGGTGCGCCTGACCGCCGCCAACCTGCTGGACGCGTCGAAAGACGAATTCTTCAACAAGTTCGACAACCAGGACGACCAGATCGACCGCGATTTCGACGAGTACGAAGTCGAAAGCGAAGAAGCCGGACCGAGCTACCAGCTGGTGATGCGCTGGGCGTTCTGATTGCGACCCCTCCTGCCGCAGGGGGAGGCCGGCCATGCGCCGGCTTCTTTTTTTGTGGGATCAGCCGCTTTGATGCAGACTTCCCACATCCGCTCAATCCGCAGGCCACCATGAAAATCGTCGAAGTCCGCCACCCGCTGGTGCAGCACAAGATCGGCTTGCTGCGAAACGCCAGCCTCAACACCAGGGATTTCCGCGAGCTGGTCACCGAACTGGGCACGCTGCTGGCCTATGAGGCCACCGCCGACCTGGAACTGACCACCGAAACCATGGCGGGCTGGGCCGGCCCGGTGGAAGTGAACCGGATCGCCGGCGCCAAGATCACCCTCGTGCCGATCCTGCGCGCCGGGCTGGGCATGCTGCCCGGCGTGCTGGCGCTGATCCCCACCGCGCGCGTCAGCGTGGTCGGCCTGCAGCGCGACGAGGAAACCCTGCAACCGGCGCCCTACTTCGAACGCCTGACCGGCCGCCTGGAAGAGCGGGACGCGCTGATCCTGGACCCGATGCTGGCCACCGGCGGCACCCTCATCGCCACCATCGACATGCTCAAGCGCGCCGGCTGCCGGCGCATCCGCGGCATCTTCCTGGTCGCGGCCCCGGAAGGCCTGGCGGCACTCGAAAAAGTCCACCCCGACGTGGAGATCTACACGGCCGCGATCGACGAGCGCCTCAACGAACGCGGCTACATCCTGCCGGGGCTGGGTGATGCGGGGGATCGGATTTTCGGCACGCGCGTGGGGTGATGTTTCACTTCTCCCTCCGGCAGACGACGGATGCAGTACAGCGAGTCAGCGAAGGCCGACCATCAACACCACAGGATATTTCCTTCTCCCTCCGGGAGAAGGTGGCGCGAAGCGACGGATGAGGGTGCGGCGAAGCCAGCGACGTCCGAACCATCAGACCTCACCGCACCCACACCCCAACCCCCAGCCGCTTGAAGCGGCTTTGATACCCGCTGGAGAGGGGCGCTCAAGCTCTCAAAGCTTCAACCGGCCAGCGACCTCGCGTGAAGTTCAGCCACTTCATGCGCTGTGCCGAACCTGCCCTTCCCGTCCCGTGTCACCTGCGCCAGTGCGCACTCCGTGTCATGGGTGAAGAACAGATGCACGTTGCGGGCAAGCTTGTCTTCCAGGAACGCGCGTTTCTCGTCTATCAGCAATTCGGCGTTGCGGTCGTAGCCCATGGTGATGGGCACGTGCACCCAGGAGCGGCCGGGAATGAGGTCGGCGCAGAACACCACGCCGCCATGCGACTGGCCGTCCACCTTTTCCGGGCCCACGATTTCGGCAAGCATCAGACCCGGCGTGTGGCCATCGCTGTAGCTGAAACGCACACTGTCGCCGAGCGTCGTGGAGAACTCACCATCGACGATCTCCAGCCTGCCGCTGGCCTGCAACAAACCCGGCAATTCGGGGATGAAGCTGGCACGGTCGCGCGGATGCGGATGCAGCGCGCGTTGCCAGTGCGCTGCACCGACCAGGTAGGTGGCGTTGGGGAAAAGCAGTTCCGGCGCCTTGCCTTCCGACCATGGCGCAAGCAGTCCGCCGGCATGGTCGAAATGCAGGTGGCTCAACACCACCACATCGACGTCGCCATGCTCGAAGCCGGCCTCGCGCAGTGACTCAAGAAGGACGTGCCGGGTTTCCTGCACGCCGTAGCGTTCGCGCAGCTTGGGTTCGAAGAACGCGCCGATTCCGGTCTCGAACAATACGGTCTTGCCGGCCAGCGGGCTGGCAAGCAGCGCCCGGCATGCCAGCGAAATGCGGTTCCCGGCGTCGGGAGGCGACCACTTCTCCCACATCGCGCGCGGGGCGTTGCCGAACATGGCGCCGCCATCGAGCTTCTGTGAATTGCCGAGCAGGGACCAGAGTTTCATGGGCCGATTATATGCCCGCGCCGGGAGAGAGGAACCATGCATCCGACCTGCCAGGCCGGACTCATTCTTTGCGAGGATTCGCGGAAAAATAGAAGGTGAAGGCACCTTTCCTGTCGTCGTCCGCCTTCACCGCGATCGGCGTCAGGGTGCCGGCGGCCGAAAGCCAGCCCTGGCCGTTGACCAGCGGCGCTTCGGACTTCTTCAGCCAGCCGCCGCGCCAGCCGTGGATGGTGATGGGAATGCGTTTGCCGGGCGGCAATTCCAGGCTGGCGCTGGCGTCGCGGTCCTCGCCCACGACGACGATGTTGCGGCCGCCCTCGGAGGTCATCGAATCCTGCTCGAAAGCAAACAGCGGCTGGCCGTCGGCTTCGATGGAAAAGCGCCAATCCGCGCTGCCCATTGCGCCATCGTGCTGCACGGCGATGCGCTGCAGCCGGAGCTGCAATTCCTGTGGTGCCGCGGGCAGCTCAGGCTTGCTCTCCACCGGCCTGACCGTGGCCACGATGGCCGGCGGCGTAGCGGCATCGTCCTTCAGGTCATTGCGGATGTTCACGTAGACCGTGGTCAATGCCGCAACCAGCGCCGCTGCGCCGGTGAGGATCGCAGGCAGGTGGGTGATGACCGGTTTCTTCTCGTTGTCAGCCACGCGGGGCTCCTGCCAATGGGTGGAGAGATCGATGCGGATTCTATCCGCGATCGCCATGCGGCAATCAGGGGCTTGCCTGCTCCACCACCCGGGCTTCGGCAACCGGATTGCGCGGATCGCTTCCGCCCGACAGCGTGCCGGCCTTGCGATCCCACATCACCGTCTGCAGGCTGCCCCATACATGGCTGGAGCCGCGCCCGCCGGCAGCGGTGTCGCCGGGCAGGTCGACCTCGTGGCCCATGGCCTTCAATGCATCGGCCACCTGGGTGGAGAAAGCGCCGCTCTCGGCCGAAATGACATCGGGCAGCCACTGGTGGTGGTAGCGCGGCAACGCGGAGACCTGCTGAGGCGACAGGCCCGCGTCATAGCCCAGGATGCCCAGCAGGACCATGGTGATGATGCGGCTGCCGCCGGGCGTGCCCAGCACGACGACGCGGTCCGGCGACTCCATGAAGGTCGGCGTCATCGAACTGAGCATGCGCTTGCCCGCTTTCGGTGCGTTGGCCTCGTAGCCCATCACCCCGAACGCATTGGGAGTGCCTGGCTTCAGCGCGAAGTCGTCCATCTCGTTGTTGAGCAGCACGCCGGTGCCGGCCGGAATCAGGCCCGAACCGTACAGCAGGTTCACTGTCTGGGTGGCGCCCACGCGATTGCCTTGCGCATCGATGATCGAGAAGTGCGTGGTCTCGTCGTCTTCCAGTGGCGTCGGCTTGCCCGACAGCAGGTCGCTGGGGGTGGCCTTGTCCGGGTGGATGGTGGCGCGCAGGCCCTGGGCGTAATCGCGACTGGCCAGCACGGCCAGCGGCATGTCCACGAAGTCGGGATCGCCGAGGAAGAAGGTGCGGTCGCGATAAGCGCGGCGCATCGCCTCGACCACCAGGTGGATGCGGTGCGCTTCGTCGAGCTCCTCCAGCTTCCACGGTTCCAGGATCTGCAGCATCTCCACCAGGGCAATGCCGCCGGAAGACGGCGGCGGTGCGGTGGTGATCTTCCAGCCGTGGTAGTCGAAGCTCAGCGGCGTGCGCTGCTTGACCCGGTAGCCGGCGAGTTCTTCGGCGGTCCAGCGGCCCCCGGCCTGCTTGACGCCCTTGAGCAGCTTGCGCGCGGTTTCACCGCGGTAGAAGCCGTCGAACCCCTTCGATGCCAGCAACTCCAGCGTATGCGCCAGTTCGGGTTGGCGGAAGATGTCGCCTTCGGCGATCGGCTTGCCGTTGCGCAGGTAGACCGCGCGCGTGCCGGGATAGCGCTCCATCACTTCGCGGCGCGACTGGTAACCCTTGGCCATGCGCGCATAAACGGGAAATCCGTCCCTGGCGATGCGGATCGAGGGCGCCAGCGATTGCGCCAGCGGCAGGCGGCCGTGCTTGCCCGCCAGTTCGACCAGTGCCGCCGGCAGGCCGGGAATGCCGGCCGACCAGGGTCCGTTCACCGAACGGTCGCGGTCCAGTTCACCGTTCTTGTCGAGGAAGGCCGCCGGGGTCGCGGACTCGGGCGCGTACTCGCGCGCATCCAGCATCACGTCCTTGCCGGTGCGGGCATCATGCAGCAGGAAGAAACCACCGCCGCCCAGGCCGGAGCTGATCGGTTCGACCACCGACAAGGTGGAGGACACCGCGACGGCCGCATCGAAGGCGTTGCCGCCTTCGGCCAGGATCTGCAGGCCGGCTTCGGTGGCCAGTCTGTGGCCCGAGGAAATGACAGCGCCAGGCGGCGTTGCAGCCACCGTGGCCGCCTCGGTCCGCGCCGGCGGAGCCAGCGCCAGAGCGAACTCCGGCGCCAGCGAAAGCAGCAGGGCCAGTAATGCCGGGACAACGAGGAAACGGCGGTGGTTGATGCGGGAGGAAAACAGATGCAGCGTCATGCCTGTTCCTGTTGTAGCCGGCGCAGCTTGGCCAGCAGGTCCTGCTCACTTTCAGGATGCGCCGGGTCCGGGTCGATGCACTCGACCGGGCAGACCACCACGCATTGCGGCTCGTCGTAATGGCCGACGCATTCGGTGCAGCGCGCCGGATCGATGACGTAGATGGTCTCGCCCATGGCGATGGCCTGGTTGGGACAGGCCGGCTCGCAGACGTCGCAGTTGACGCAGAGTTCGTTGATCTTCAGCGACATGCGCTGATTTTAGCGGGGTTGGCGCGGGAAAGGCGGTCCGGCAAGGAAATCGGCTTCAAGCGTTCCATGCATAGGCACAATCCAGGAAGCAACGACATGCGGCTTTTGCGCGGGGGATAACCCTTCAGCAAGGGCGTGGCCGCCTGGCGGCCACATTTGGAGTCAAAGCAGAAGCACTGGACGACCAGCCATGCGGCTGTTGAGAGCCCCGCCTTGGCGGGGATGACCTTCGGCAAAGGCGTGGCCGCGTTGCGGCCACTGTTCAGTCAGAATCAACCGCTGGATCCCCGCCTTCGCGGAGATGACCTTCGGCAAAGGCGTGGCCGCGTTGCGGCCACTGTTCAGTCAGAATCAACCGCTAGATCCCCGCCTTCGCGGGGATGACCTTCGGCAAAGGCGTGGCCGCGTTGCGGCCACTGTTCAGTCAGAATCAACCGCTGGATCCCCGCCTTCGCGGGGATGACCTTCGGCAAAGGCGTGGCCGCGTTGCGGCCACGCGCCGAAGGTCACTTTGCTTCGATGAAGACGTAGTCGGCGCCGGTGGGCGCGACTGCGGCCTTGACGCGCTCGCCGTCGGCGGGCTTGCCGATGAAAAGGATCTTGACCTTCTTCATGGTGTCGGCCGGCACGCCGGCGAAGGAAGCGATGGCGATGTCGGCCATGCGCGCCGACTCGGGCGAACCGTAGGCGATCAGGTTGCCGCCGACGATGCCGCGGGCGATGGCGTTCTTGGCCTGTTCCAGCTGCGCGGTGTACTTGTCCTCGAAGTCAGGATCGGTCGCCGCCGGCAGGTAGTAAAGGAACGGATTGTTGGTGATTTCACCCATGTTGCGGGCGACCACGTCCTGCAGGTAGGCCTTCCAGGCGGCATCGTCGCCGGAAGCCGGCGCGGTGAGCGGCGCGGCCTCGACGGGCGCGGCGACTTCCTGCTTCTTGCACGCGGCGAACGTCAATACCAGGCAGGCAGCGAGCAGCATTCGTGTAGCGATCTTCATGGTGTCTTCCCCTCTAGATAAGTCATTGGTGAATGGTACGGCATCGAATCAGCCAGCAGCTTTCAACTGCCATTGCTCCTGCAGCGCCACGGCCACGGCCAGCGGCACGAAGCCCGAGACGTCCCCGCCCAGGCGCGAGATTTCGCGCACCAGCGAGGAGGAAATGAATCCGTACTGCTCTGCAGGCGTCAGGAACAGCGTTTCCACCTCGGGAATCAGATGGCGGTTCATGCTGGCCAGCTGGAACTCGTACTCGAAGTCCGACACCGCGCGCAGCCCGCGCAGCAGTACGCCACCGCCCACTTCCTGGACGAAATGTGCCAGCAGCGAATTGAACCCGCGCACTTCCACGTGCGGGTGGTGGGCAACGGCCTGGCGGGCCAGCTGCACGCGCAGCTCCAGCGGCAGGGTCGGTCCCTTGCCCGGACTCTCGGCGATGCCGATGATCAGGCGTTCGAACAGGGGCGCGGCGCGATCGATGAGGTCGACGTGACCGTTGGTGATGGGGTCGAACGTGCCGGGATAAACCGCGATGCGGGTGCGTGCCACAGTCATTCTGGAACCGCCACGGAAACGTTGCGGGCGAGTGTATCAGCGCCGCGCGGTTCGGGTGCACGGTACAGGGCAAACCGCACTTCGCGGGTGCGCCCCTCGCGATGCAGCGACCATCCGGGTGGCAGCACCGGTACGTTGTGGTTCGGCGACTCGAGGTACAGCCAGGCGCCCGGCGCAAGCCTGGGCAGCAGGGCGGCCAGCGACGCCTGCCACAGGTCCGCGTCGAAAGGCGGATCGACGAAGGCCAGGTCGAACTGCTCGCCGCTGTGGCGTGCCAGCCAGGCCAGCGCATCGCCATGCACCACCTGCACCGCGTCGTCGGCGGCAAGGCGCCGCACGACCTCGCGCAACGAGTGCACCAGGGCCGCGTCCCGTTCCAGCAACACCGCATGGGCGGCACCACGCGACACCGACTCCAGCCCAAGCGCGCCGGTACCGGCGAACACGTCAATCACCCGCGCCCCAGGCAATAACGGCGACAGCCAGTTGAACAGGGTCTCGCGCACGCGGTCGCTGCTGGGTCGCAGGCCCGGACTGGCCGGGACCGACAGGCGTGTATTGCGCCAGCGGCCGCCGATGATGCGGATCCTCGCGGCGTCGCCGCGCGGGGGTGGTTTCATCGGGGCCATCGGGGTGCCGGTGCTAGCATGTGCCCATTCTCCGATATCCACGAGCAATGGTCAGTTTTTTCCGTCGCAAGAAGCCTTCCCCCGGTCCCGAGACCACGCCAGAGAACGACGCCAGGCGTCGCTACAGCGTGGAAGAGATGGCGGCCGCGTTCCCCGACTCACATGCCCAGGCGCCTGCCGGGGAGGACGCGCCCGCAGTCCTTCAGCCAGAACCGGCTGCTGCCGCACTCCCGCCGTTCGAGCCAGCCGTCGAGCCTGTCTTCGAGACGCCGGCGCCCATCCGCGTCGATGTGCCGGTCCTCGTCTCCGTCCCGGTACCAACACCTTCAACTGCACCTGCACCCGCCGCTGCAGCCGCGACCCACGTACCGCTGGAAGCCGAGCGCCCCGCGCCGGCCACCGCCGGCAAGACCGGCTGGCGCGAGCGCCTGCGCGGCACCGGTTTCGCGCGTGGCCTGGGCGGCCTGTTCTCGCGCAACCCCAAGCTCGATGACGACCTGCTGGATGAGATCGAGACCGCGCTGATCACTGCCGACGTCGGCGTGCCCGCCACCAGCGCACTGGTCGAAGGCCTGCGCAAGCGCATGAAGGCGCGCGAGTTCGCTGACGCGCAGGCATTGCTGAAGGCCTTGCGCGCGGAGTTGATCGCGCTGCTGGCGCCGGTGGCAATTCCCTTGCAGATCGATGCCTCGCGCAAGCCTTTCGTGGTGCTGACCGTCGGCGTCAATGGCGTGGGCAAGACCACCACCATCGGCAAGCTGGCGCGGCGCTTCAAGGAACAGGGCCACGGCCTGATGCTGGCCGCCGGCGACACCTTCCGTGCCGCTGCCGTCGCCCAGCTGCAGGCCTGGGGCGATCGCAACGGCGTGCCGGTGATCGCCCAGGGCCAGGATGCAGATGCCGCCTCGGTTGCCTTCGACGCCCTGCAGGCAGCGCGGGCGCGCGGCATCGACGTGCTGATCGCCGATACCGCCGGGCGCCTGCATACCCAGCAGGGACTGATGGCCGAACTGGGCAAGATCCGCCGCGTGCTGGGCAAGCTGGACCCCGATGCGCCGCATGAAGTGCTGATGGTCATCGACGGCACCACCGGCCAGAACGCGTTGTCGCAGTTGCGCCAGTTCCACGCGGCCGTCGGCGTCACCGGCCTGGTGGTGACCAAGCTGGATGGCACCGCCAAGGGCGGCGTGGTGTTCGCACTGGCCCGCGAGTTCGGCATCCCCATCCGCTACGCGGGCATCGGCGAGCGCTCCGAAGACCTGCGGGTGTTCGATGCCGAAGCCTTCGTCGACGCCCTGCTTCCCGACGCACTGGGCGCGTGACCGGCAACGGATTCCGCTGAATGACACGGCGTCGCAGGATCGCGCTGTGGCTCTTCCTGGCGCTGGTCGTCGCAGGCGCCATCGCCCTGCGCTGGCTGGTGGCTCCCGCCACCCTGGTGCCCAATGTGCTGGCCCTGGCGGGGCGCTCGCTGGGTCTGGAAATAACCGCCAGCGGCGTGGGCGAGTACCGCCTGCGCGGCACGCCGCAGCTGGTGGCGCGCGACGTGGTCGCCCGCCTGCCGGGTGAAGGCACCGCGGTGCTGCGCGCAGAACGCATCTTCATTTCGCTGCCCTGGTCCACGCTGCGCGCACGCGGCAGTGAACTCAGCGCGCATCGCGTGGAGCTGGACGCGCCCGTGCTGGATGTCGAGGCCTTCAGGAAGTGGCAAGCCACGCGCCCGCCCGGCAAGACTCCCGTTCCCACCCTGTCCAAGGGCATCGGCATCGTGCGCGGCCAGGTGCTGGGCTCCGGCTGGAAGATCGACAACCTCAATGCCCAGCTGCAATCGCTCGCGCCCGGCGCCCCAATGCGCATGCACCTGCAGGGCCGCTATGTGGGCGGGGACCTGCGCGTACCGGTCGATGTGCATGCCACGCTGACCAGGCCTGGATCCGGCGCAGGCCTCGGTGTTGCGGGCAAGCTGTCGCTGGAGGAAAAAGACTGGCGCATTCCTTCGCGGATTCTCCTGTCGGCCAAGCTGGTGACCGATCAGGCAATCGAATTGCGGCATGCGGTGCTGGGCGCGCATTCGCGCTACGTTGCCGGCAGCAGCGCGCTGCCATTTTCGCTGGGAATTGCAGGGCCGCTGCGCTTCGAGTCCGGCGCCATCACGCTGCAACCGGCCGGCCTGTCGATCATTGGCAAGGACGCAATGCCGACCCTGGATGCCTCCGGCCAATTCGCCATGACCCAGGGCATGGGCCTGCAACTGGACGGCAAGCTGGCCACCTGGCCTTCCGCATGGCCGGCGTTGCCACCACCACTGGGCCAATCGAATTCGCCGCTGCCCTTCAACCTGTCCTATGCAGGTGCGACCGACCTGTCGGCCATTGCATCGCTGCGCCTGCAGCGCGACGCCAGCATCTTCGACGGGCGCTTCCGACTGCCCGAAATGATGGACTGGATCGATGCCCCGGCTGCAGGCTCGCCGCTGCCGCCGATCTCCGGCAACTTCACCACGCCACGGATGGAGGTCTCGGGCGCGGTGCTGGAAGGCGTCGAACTGCAGTTCGATGACCCCTCGATTGCGGTGCCGGTCGAATGAACCCCGTCGCGGGAAGTTTCGCCCAGCGCCTGCTGGACTGGTTCGACCACGGCGGCCGCCACGACCTGCCCTGGCAGCATCCGCGCACGCCATATCGCGTGTGGCTGGCCGAGATCATGCTGCAGCAGACCCAGGTCAAGACGGTGACGCCGTATTTCGAGCGCTTCGTGGCGGCCTTCCCCACCCTGCCCGACCTGGCCGCGGCCAGCCTGGATGACGTGCTGGCGCAATGGTCGGGGCTGGGCTATTACGCCCGCGCCCGCAACCTGCATACCAGCGCCCGGCTGTGCTGCGAACTGCATTGGGGTGAGCTGCCACGCGACTTCGCTGCACTGGTCGCATTGCCCGGCATCGGCCGCAGTACGGCCGGCGCGATCCTGGCCCAGGCCTGGGGCGAGCGTTTCCCCATCCTGGATGGCAACGTCAAGCGCGTGCTGGCGCGCTACCACGGCATCAGTGGATGGCCGAACCTGCCCGCGGTGGAGAAGCAGTTGTGGATGCTGGCCGAAGCACACCTGCCGGCCTCGCGCATGGCCGATTACACCCAGGCGCAGATGGATTTCGGCGCAACCCTGTGCACGCGGCAGAACCCGGCCTGCATGCTGTGCGTGATGAACACCGATTGCATCGCCCTGCGCGACGGCCGCGTGGAAGAACTCCCCACCGCGCGCCCGGGCAAGCCCCTGCCCGAACGTACCGCCCTGGTGTTGTTCGCACAGAATGCAGACGGCGAAATCCTGCTGCAGCGGCGCCCGCCGACGGGCATCTGGGCCTCGCTGTGGTCGCTGCCGGAAGCCGAAACCCACGAGCAGGCGCGCAGCTGGTTCGCATTGCACCTGCACGGCGACTACGACCAAGCCGAAGCGCTGGCCGAGATCCCGCACGTGTTCTCGCATTACCGCCTGCGCATGCATCCGTTGCACTGGCAGGCGCTCGTCGCCCGCGACGTGGTGCGCGACAATGCCGACCTGCGCTGGGTGCCGCGGGCCGCACTGGCCACGCTGGGACTGCCAGCGCCCATACGAAAACTGCTGGGCGAATAAGGATCACCATGCCAAGAACCATTTTCTGCGAGCACCAGAAGCGCGAGGCCGAAGGCCTGGATTTCGTGCCCTATCCCGGCGAGCTGGGGCAGCGCATCTACGCGCACATCGGCAAGCCGGCCTGGGCGGCCTGGCTGGCACACCAGACCATGCTGATCAACGAAAACCGCCTGTCCCCCCGCGACCCCAAGCACCGCGCGTTCCTGGAAAAGGAACTGCAGAAGTACCTGTTCGAAGGCAATACCGACAAGCCCGCCGGCTACACCGCCGAAGAGTGAGCCCTGCTCTCCTTGTAGAGCCGAGCAGGCTCGGCTCTACAACGTGGCACGGCGTTGGTAGGTTCGTGTAGGAGCGACGCAAGTCGCGAAGCCAGGAAATCATGGCCCCCGACCCTGCTGGCAATCCGGCACCGCGTGCTTCGCGACTTGCGTCGCTCCTACAACAAGCCGCCATCTCCCGCGCAATCACCCTGCGCATGTCGCTACCCCAGGCCGTCATCCCGGCGCATGCCGGGACCCAACCCGACGGAGGAGGAGGTGTGTGACGACCTCAGCTGCTGGCAGCCTCGCGCTCCACCAGCTTGGCTTCGCGCAGTTCCTTCTGCGCCTGCTTCAAGGCCTTGACGTCGAGGGGGCGGATGCTCTCGATCCGGCAGGCGATGCGGATGCTGCTGGTACCGCCGCCCAGCACCTGCACGCTGTCGAAGCGGGCCGACACCCGGCCGCCAAAACTGCTCACGCCAATGGCAGGCGCGTAGTCCAGGTCCTGGCAGGGCCCATAGAGTTCCAGCAGATAGGCCTGGCTGGGCCGGGTCCAGACGGTCAGGGCACTGTCGCCCAGCGGCGTCCATCCATTGATCTGGCCGAAATACTGGAAGTCCCTGACCGGTTCGCCCGCGTGCGCCTTGTACAGGTCCAGGGTTTCGGCATCCGACATACGGGTGGTGCTGCAGGCCGACAACAGCACCGCCGTGGCAAGCATCAGGATCGCGCGTTTCATGTCCGTGCTCCGGTTTTTGTGGATTCCCCAGCATGATGCGCCCCCGAAATCGAACCCCATCGCAACCGGCTCCTGCCCGTTTAGCACCCAGGCAGCTTGCCCCAAGGCCCCCGTCCCCGTATCATTCCGCCCCTCACTTCGGCTTGGCCGCAGGTGCATGGCCGGGTAGCTCAGTCGGTAGAGCAAGGGATTGAAAATCCCTGTGTCGGGGGTTCGATTCCCTCCCCGGCCACCATTTTGGTGGCGCTCCTAGTCCTTTAGGATCAAGACGTTACATTGCGTTTTCGTGACGCGTTAAACAGCCCGCACTCGTTGCGGGTTTTCTGTATGTGACGCCAGTGTGCCGTCAATCCGACACGCCGCGCCACGCAGGTGGTCCGCCGCCAAGTGGGCATAGCGCAGGACCATCTCGAAACTGGCCCAACCGCCCAGCTCCATCAGCTCCTGAAGCGGTGTGCCGTTCTGGACGTGCCATGAGGCCCAGGTGTGCCTCAGGTCGTGCCAGCGGAACGTCCGCTCGATCCCGGCCCGTGCCAGCGCCAGTTTCCATGCCTTGGTAGAACATCGCGCCACAGGCTTACCTTCATAGGTAAACACGTACGCGGCATCCTGCCCGAGTCGCCGCCGTAGAACGTCTACGGCAGGCGCATTCAATGGGACGCCAATAGCCCGTCCGGCCTTGGCTTCGTCTGGATGGATCCACGCGACACGACGGGCCACGTCCACCTGCTCCCATTGCAGATAGGACACATTGCGCTGCCTGAGGCCCGTCGAGAGCGCGAACTGCGCCATGTCGCGGAGATGGGTCGGCAACTCGTCCAGCAGTCGCCTTGCCTCCTCCGGTGACAGGAAGCGGATACGCCCCTTCGGTTCCCGGAACAGCCGGACTTTCGGGATGGTCTCCAACCATTCCCAATCATCCCTTGCGCGTCTCAAGATCGACCTGATCAGGGCGAGGAAACGGTTCGCGTTGCTCGGGCTGGATTCTTTGGCCTTTGCATCGGCGATGCGGTCGATCACGTCCCGGGTCACATGCTTCAACTGCAAGTGGCCCAGGTAGCGATCCAACGCCCGTAACCGCGCAACGTCCTTGTCGTGCGATCTTTTGTCACTGGTTTCCTTCACCCACCTGACGGCAGCGTCTTTCCAGCTCCGTTCGGGTTTGACTCCGAGCCTTTGCTCTTCCCAGTACTGGACCTTGAGCCGGTCGTGGTACTCCTGAGCGAGGGCGCGGTCTTCAATCCCAGAAGAGCGGCGTATTCGCGTGCCGTCTGGCGAGGTGAGATCGACCCACCAGACACCGCCGCGTTGGTATAGCCCCATATGGATTTCTCCGAGTTAGGGCCACTTAGCGGCGCTTGCCGTCGAGCAGCGTAGAGCTGGCCGAGGTAGGCGGCAAGATCTTCCTCAAGGAAGACCCAACATTTCCCGGGTTTGGCGGCTTTGAGGCGACCTTGTCGGGCATGGAGACGCAGAACGGCGGGGGACATGCGCAGCCACTCCGCCGCTTGCTGCAGGTCGAAGGTCTGCATGACTTAGCTCCGGTCATGACCTGGGATCCGCAGGTTGTAGCGCCGGGCCTTGAGCTTGGTTTTGCGCAAGGCGTAGTCCTGCAGGCGTTCGGGGAAGTCCCGGGCCGGGTTGTCGTAGTACGCCTCCAGCGCCTGTAGGAATTCTCCTAGCCCCTCCCCGATGTCTGCGATTCCTTCCCTTGCCATGAAAGACGTCAGGCCCGCGATCCCTGCCCGGAAAAGATAGTCATCAGTGGGTGGGCGTGACTTGGCCACCCGGGTCAACGGGGGCGCTTCGGGTTCTATGTCCCATAGACGCGAGAGGTCGTCCCATAACGGATGGGTGGGCCACCGGCTACGGGTTTCGTCCGAGTCTGAGGGGACAGCCAGCCGGAGCCATTCCGTGCACAGGTACCGCCACAGACTGCCGGAGAGTCCTAGCGCTTCGTCAGCCGGACCCAGCATGGCCTCCGGCAGGCCTTCCCGGCGGATCTGGAATTCCATGCGCCAGACCTGATCACCCTCCTCCCAGCCCTCAAGGCTCCAAAGAGGTTTGATGTAGTCCTTGCGAGACTTCAGGATTTCCCGGGTCTTGTCGTAGAGCCGAGCGCTGACCTCATTGCCGCCGCCGAAGGATATGCCGGTGACTTCATCGGCCTCCTCGTGGATAGACCGCTTTTTGCTTCGCTTGACCCAGTTGCGACCGGGGAAACTAGCCAGGTCGTGGTCTGTCCCGAAATCCGCATAAAGGTCTATACGGCTGATCTTGGGCGGCCCGGAGACCTCGCCCATACCAGCGACCAGCTTGGTAATGACCTCGACGGCTTCCTCCGGACCCACAGCGGTCAGGTATTCGCTTCTAATCTGGACGACAGCTAAGGGCAGGAGGCCAGCCGAGGCGTTGGAGAGCTGGATGGAGAACCAGTTGTCCTCAAGGACGAAGGCGAACCGGCCCCGCCCACGCGGGAGGGTCACGAACCTATGGTCACCGATGCAGATTCCGGCGGCCGAAATGACATGCTCGTTGCTGGACTGAGCCTTCAATTTGCACTCTTGCAGGCACAAGGCCAGAGCTGGGTCGATGCCACCTGGGAAAGACAGATACAAGCTGTCTACCCCATGCCGGTACGGTCGAATGCAGTTTGCGGGTGCTGTGATACTGGGTGGCGCACCCGCGGCGCGAACGCCACGCGCGGCCTGATCGGCGCGCATGGCTTGCCGCGCCCCTTGGTCGGAAATCTCAATCTCGTTCATAGCATTTCTCGCTAGCGCCCCAATTGGGCATCGAGAAATCTATGTGTCTGCGCTCACCAATCCGACCAGCTAAATCGGCAGTTTTAAATTCCAGCTTCTTTTTGCCACTTTCGGAAAAGCATAAACAGGGACTTCTTGGAATCCTTAAGCTGGTTGTCGTCCCCATAAAGTTTTAAATGCATGACGATCAACTCGTGAATTTCGTCTTGGGTGCAAGACTCTAAAGCGCCTTGGTCCCGGAGCAAGTACTCCGCCCAACGGAGTACCGGGTAAATTGAACGCTTTTTATGCGGCCCCCTAATAGCTGTGAATATCTCTGCACCTAATGAATGGTCTCCCGCTAGTTGACCCCAGCGCAATGACGCCTGAAAGAACGGCATGGTGGAAATTAGGCTATCGACCGACAGCGCATTGAAAAGAGCCTGAATGTCTCCCCGATCACGGCAAGCGACGATCATGTCGTTGATTGACAGTGAGTAATGCGCAATTGCATCGAGGTTACCAATCATTGCGAAAGCTACAGGAAGTGCAGCAGGATGGTCGGGTGCATCATCCGGGATATCTCCGATTGCATCTAACAGCGCACCGGTGAAATTACCACTGTTCGCTGCGGCTAAGACCTGCGCCTCTATCCCTGCAATAACGACCATCTTTGACAACAATTGAACGAGCGAGTCTTGATAGAAAATCGTCCAATTTGGCACTGACATTAGTTTTTCAATCGACCTCACCGATTTCTCGTCGTCTGTGCTTTTCAGCATTGCTAATCGCTCTGACCAAACAGTCCGAAAAGTGGCGAGGCAGGTTTCAATATCACGACCTGATATGCGCCCGTACAGCTTGGAATGCCATGTTTCTCTGTCCATGCCTAGGGCTGCTGAGCGCGTCGCAACTGCAGCTTGCAATATGCGATTAAGGCATTATTGAGCCTCTTGGATGCAGCCCACCTCTGAACCACATAGTTCTTATAAGGCTTTGGCAAATTGCCCACGTACGGCAAAAGCGTCGCAAGCCAGTTCTGCCACTGGTATACGTTTATGGAAGCTTGAAACCTATGAACTATTTCAGGATAGGTAACGGATGGTTCGACAGAAAATGATTCTCCACTAAGCTTTTCCCGTAAGCCATATCGATCCTCAACGAGCAAGCTTCCCACGCCTTGATTGAAGTCTAGGCTGTGGCTTCGAACGTACTCCGTGTCATACAAGTCAGTTTGCGGTTCGACTAGTCCGCCCTTGAACATCGGCTGGTAAACGATGACTCCACCTGGTCGGATGGGATGACGAAGAATAGGCCGTGTTGTTCGTTTCCTTCCCTCATGCATGCTCTCAATTAAAAGCCTGCCATCCGGGACTAATTCTTCCTTCTCCGGGTATGGAAATCCAATGCGCCTAGCAAGCAAGAATTGATAAGAAATGTTTGTGAAGTAATAGTTGTTGACGGTCAAAACGAATGCGCTAGGAGTTAAGGCGAAAGACAAGCCATCAACGCCACTAATGTTCAGCCGCTTGTGGGGCATATCCGTCTTCTCAACTAGCAAAACCCGATCGTATTGACCAATTCGATCGTCTATATGGTAGTTGGGGTCTATGCCAGCGAAGTTCTTGTCGAGCTGCCTGAATCCGAGCCAAAGTCCCACGCGAACCTTGTCGAGCCAGTCAAGAAACTGAGACATTTCAAATGCGGTGACCTCACGGCCTTCCAAGATCGCAGACATTGTTGTCTGCGCTGCTGTTTCCAAGGCTGAATAACGCCCATTACATGCGTTGCATGCGGGGAAAACGAACTGATCGAACGCAAATTTGCGCCCTTGGAAGCCGTTCGTTAATGCAGGATCTTTTTTATCCCAACCGAATCCCGCCGTACGATTTGGGTCGCCCGTAAGTTCAATTAGCCATAGCGGGAGAACATGTTCCCGAGTTTTCATCTCTGGCTTTCTGCCGCAGAAAATGCATGTCTTTACCAACTCACTTCCCCAGTCGCTTACTAAACAGCCGCCGTCCAAGGCAGCGTTACAAGAACTTATGCGTGAGAATCACCCCCTGGACGAACGAGGTCCCACGCCTGATGCTCGTCTGTCCACTCGTACAGGAACCAGAGTTGCTCAGCCTCGTAAATTCCCAAATCCAAGCTGCGGGTTTCAAGCCTAGTGGCTTGGCCGCCTAGCAAGGACTGCAAGAGCATCTCGTTTGCCAATAGGGAGTGAGCAATATAATTTCTATGGCCGACCACACTATTCAATAGAACCACGAAATCTTCGCGGACTCCTTGCTCCCTCATGACTGTGGACACGCGACCAAGAGTCCAGCGCTCCATGGTTTCAAGTTCAAATTGATATCTTCTGTGCAGGAGATTCTTGAGGCTGAGTTCCAACATTTGGGCGACACCCATAAACATGGCGAATCGCTCTAAGAGTGAGAGACCAGCGTACTTTTCTAGGCGCTTAAAGACGGCGTCCTTGATTTCCTCTGGGGTCAATAAAGGCTCAGTTTCGATTGGATTTTCTGGCACCATTTTTACCCCCTAGAGCGGAAGGCGACTCAATTCGGAATCGCCTCAGTTCCATTGTTTCGCTGGAGCCTATCAACGAAATGCTCTTCAAAGCTGGAAGATCAATGGCAAGCGCCGTAAGTGGCTGATTTTAGTTATTAAATATTGATTTTAGCCTGGTCTTGAAAAGCCCAGCTGCTGCAACGCGCCCTCCTTTCCCAATCGACCGCTTACCACTATCGATACTGTTTGCGTGCCGACAACTTGACTAGCTCTGCCACCGCTAGGACTTCGCGGGCATGCCACCGCCCCTCATTGAGCCGATTCCGGACCAGGTGTCGATGCTCGTTCACCCGTAGGGGCACTTGGCGTGCGTGGCGTTTGGTATTACAAAAATAACAGGCAGCCGCTATGTTGCTTGCGTCATCTGTCCCGCCTTCGCATTTCGCGACAAGATGTTCGGCAGTACAGCTAAGCTTTAAGGCGAGTCCCACAGATACTCTGTGGCTCACGGCGAATTGAAGCACGCTCTCCAAGAACATGGGCAGATTGCAGTAGTAGCAGCGGCCAGATTGGGCCTCGTAAGCTTGGGCTCGAATTTGAGCCAGAGTCTTGCTCATCGGTAGTTCCTCAACGCGAATTCCAAGAGGCCTTTCCCCTGTAAAAGGAAAGGACAGGAACCCGTTGAGCAGTAACTCACCGGTACATGCCTTGCTGCGGGTAACGCTTAGGACAAGGCTGGCCGCCTGGGTAAAGGTCGGTTGCAGATATAGATACAACGCCCTTTATCGAAGATCAAGTTGTGTCGTGAACCAGATGGCAATGTCAGTCAACTGAACTGAGGTAGGCGAGGATGGCAAGCCCCGTAAGCGGCTGTAAATAAAGAATTTTTCGAAGCAGCAGGTTGGCCTTGAAAATCCCTGTGTCGGGGGTTCGATTCCCTCCCCGGCCACCATTTTCGGTGGCTTAGACGTTGCAAATACAAAGGCTTGCGCCAACCGCGCAGGCCTTTTTGCTTTGTGGGCACGGCTACTGACCTGGGCCTGCAACCTGCACGGGTCTGCTTTACCACGCCGTCGCTTGCCCAGCAGCAGGCGCCGGCGGGCACGCATCCGGGCGGGGCCTGATTCCACTTCGCGCGTGCACCCCTGCCCACTGCGCTGTTGTCGCATTTGAAGCCGTCGCCCTGCCCGATCCTCGGGCTACCGTCTGGCGGCGCGGGCATCGCTCAGGTTGCGATATTGGTTCTGGCCTAGACTTGGTGGAGTGGTTCCAGATGGGTCGACATGACGCGCAATTCGAGTGAAGCCGGTAGTTTCGAAGCGATCACGGCCGAGCGGGACAGGTTGCTGGAGATCGTGACTGCGCTGGGGCAGGTGAGTTCTTCGCCCGCCACGACCCCGGAGCTGATGCGTGAAACGGTCCAGCAGGTAATGCACCTGACGCGGGCCCAAGGCTCGGTCCTGGAAGTCGCCGATGGTGCGCAGCTCGAGTACCGCGCCGTGGCCGGCACGGTCTCCGCCTATCTGGGCCTGCGGCTGGATGCCGCGAGCAGCCTGTCGGGCCTGTGCGTTGCCCGCAAGCAGATCATGTACTCGCGGGACACCGCCGATGATCCGCGCGTGGATGCGGCGGCCTGCAGGAAAATTTCGGCTCGCTCGATGCTGGTGGTGCCGCTGTTTCGCGGGTCCGATGCAATCGGCGTGCTCAAGGCGGTCTCGTCCAGCGCCGATGCGTTCGACCGGATCGACGAATACGCGCTGTCGCTGTTTGCGCTGTTCATCGGCGGGGTGATCGCCCGGCAGGCCGAGAGCGACCACAGCGCCGAACTTGCTGCCGACATGGAACGCAGGGCATTGCGCGACGAGCTGACCTCCCTTCCGAACCGGACGGCCTGGCTGGAAGAGCTTGCCCGTGGCATCGCTCGCGCACGCCGCGCCGGGACGCCCCTGGCGGTGGTGTACATGGACCTCAACGAGTTCAAGGAAGTCAACGACAGCCATGGACATGCCGCGGGCGACCGCGTGCTGCAGACGTTCTCGGTCCAGCTTCGCGATTGCGTACGTACCACCGACTTCGTCGCACGCCTGTCCGGGGACGAGTTCGCCATCCTGCTGGAGGGTTTCCAGGATGTGGAACGCGACGTGACGGCGGTAGCCGGAAAAATCATCGACGCCTCCCATGCGGGAACACCATGGGGCGCACTGACCCTGCGTTGCCTTCCCAGCGTTGGCATTGCCTTCCAGACAGGTCCGGACTACTCGACGGAGACGCTGGTGCGTTGCGCGGACGAAGCCATGTATCGCGCCAAGAACGCACGCACCCATTTCAGCATCAGCGATTGCAGCGGGCAGCGCACCTGGGAATAAAGCGCGCCAAATTCCACTCCCGCGTCCAGAAGCGTTGTCCCTGCCAACGTACTTCGCTAGCCTGATTCCTGATCTCTTCCCCTTGCTTTCCCGGGCCACTGCAGTGAACGCGATTACGCCCACGCATCCTCCAGGTCCTATGCCAGATCCTTTTGACAAAACAGAGCGTTTCCGCCAGTTGCACCGGTCCGGATTCTTTCTCCTTCCCAATGCCTGGGACCGCGGCAGTGCAGTTCGGCTGGCCGAGGCAGGCTTCAGCGCGATCGCGTCCACCAGCGCCGGTGCGGCATGGGCGGCTGGCAAGCAGGATGGTGAACTCGGTCTGCATGAAGTGCTGGATCATCTGCGAATGCTGGTGGAGTCGGTATCCCTGCCCGTCAACGCCGACTTCGAGAACGGTTTTGCGGACGCCGCCGAGGACGTGGCAGTAAATTTAGGGCTGGCGGTCCAGACCGGCGTAGCCGCTGTATCGATCGAGGACTGGTCCGGCACGGCGATGTATGAGACGGAACTTGCCATCGACCGCATTCGTGCCGCGCGCGCGGCGATCGATGCGTTCAACCCCAACATCATGCTGGTGGGTCGCAACGAGAACTTCAGGATTCCGGGGATGTCTGCCGAAGCAAGCATCTCCCGTGCGGTCGCTTATGCCGACGCCGGCGCGGATTGTCTGTTCGTGCCTCTCCTTCTGGATCACGGCGTGATCGCCGAGCTTGTCCAGGCGGTCGCGCCCAAACCGGTCAATGTCGTTGTCCACAACTACGATGAAAACATACCCGCCTTGGCAGCCCTGGGGGTGCGTCGCTGCAGCGTAGGCGGGAGCCTGGCCAAAAGGGTCTGGGGAGCTTTTGACGACGCGGCCCAGGCGCTCAAGCATTTTGAAGCGATGGCCCACGGCGCGAGCCCGGGGTTTGAACACCATTGAGCGAAGGTCGGAGCAGACTGGCTTGCGTGGCTCTGTAGGGGCCATCCCGCAAGGTACTTGTGGGATGGCGCCCTACGGGGCCTTGCAGGATTGCGCTCTACGGGGATACAGCAGGGGCAACGCGGGCACGCACCCCTTCCGAAGACTGGGCGCTGCGACATGCAACTACGGGTGTGCTTGCTGGTGAGCCGATGGGTTCAAACAACGACCTCACCGGCGCGTCTGCCTTGTCTGCGCGCGCGGCAGCCGCGGCGCCATCTTCTCATCCGGGGAATGCGCGCCGCGATCCCCGGAAGTCATGGTGGGGAGCGAGCGTAGCCAGCCGTTGCCAGTCAGGTGTAGCGAAGGGTCAGGCCGCACTGCCGAATAGCGGCAGACAATGCAAGGCCATCTGGTCGACGTGACGATGATCCGTACCGCAGCACCCACCGAATACGTTCAGGCACTTCAAATGGCGGCCTTTCAACATAGCGTAGTCCCGTCCAAGCGCCTCGGGGTCGCCAGCATCGAGCTCAAGTGCTTCGTTCAATTCAGCATGGCTCAGTTTGGAAGCATTTGCGCGAAGGCCGTGAATGCGATCTTTCCAAGGTTGGTCTCGATCGACGACGGCGCTGAAGTGGCTTGGGTGCGCGCAATTGATCATGAAGTAGGAAGGATAGTCGCCTGTGGCCGCGTCAATCTGCTTGATCGCCTCGCCGAGGGGCTGGCCAGTCGGAAGCCTTCCGTCAGTCTCGACAGTCAGCGAGATGACGACTGGCATCTGCACGTTTTTGGCCGCACGGGCCAAGCCTACGGCTTCTTCCACGTAGTTCATCGTGATGGCCGTGACCAGATCGACAGCGGTTCCCGCAAAGGTCTGGACTTGCAGGCTGTGGTAGTCCTCAGCCTGCGTCACTGACATCAACGCGGCAGGCACATAACCGTCACCGCGTGGACCAATGCATCCGCTGATGACGACCGGGACATCTGCGGCCTGGTAATCGGCGCGTATGTCTTCGAGCATGGCGACGCTCCGCCGATTGACCTCGGCGAGTTCGTCAGCGGTATATCCAAGCTTGCTGCCCCAATCCGCGCTGGCCCGCCAAGTTGCGGTCTCAAGCACCAAGCCGGACCGGTGCTTCTGCGCCAACTCTGCGTAAGTACGAAAGTACTTCCTAAGTGCCTCCTCCCCCTGCTGCGTCCGGAACAAGTGAAAGGCTGCGAAGAAAGGGAGGTCCATGCCCTCGAGAAAGATCAAGGTCGTCTCGATTCCACCATCCGCCAAGAAGAAGTCGCCACTCATCTGAGGCAACGCGTGCCGGTACTTAGCCATGACATTTCTCCGCGGGTGGGTGAGTGCACTCCAAAGCATCGTTGACACGGGCGGGCGTACGGTGTCGGTCGTCGTGCGGCCTAACGCCTGAGTTAAGCCGGACCGGTTTGCGGCCGCGGCGAAGTGACAATGTACCTTGCGGCGCCGTGGCCGCGAAACGGTCTCGGCTTGAACGAATTGTTAGGTCTATTTGCTGATATCTAGGTACTTTCTGAATTTCTGTTTGGCAGGCTCAAACTGTTCGCTGAGCCACGCGAGTTCAGAGTGCATACCATCACAGACCTTCTGATGGTCATAGCCTTCAGGCGGCACCTGCGTGAAATCCCGGTATTCCTTTGACCAGTACTGAAGCTGGACTCCGCGCTTGTATATCTCATCAATGTACGAAGGAATTTAGGGCCCAAAAAGGAAATCTGCTTCTGAGACTGATGTGCGGAAAGCAAGTAGATCTTCGTAGCTAGCCTTTGCGTCTCGAACAATAATACTGAGGATCTTGCGCACTTCCTCATACACTTTTAGGCGTCGATCGTAGCGATCTAAGACTAATTTTTGTTGGTTCGTCTTCCATTGCTGCCAAGCGACGTACGTCGCCACAATAGCGATCAGCGGCGTCAATAGCGCTTTGGAGATTTCTACAATTTGCATGAGGCACATGGATAGACCTAACGCCTGAGTTAAGCCGGGCCGCTGCGCGGCACGGCGTGATGTTACACGTCACCATTTAAGCCGAGCCGCGAATCGGTCTCGGCTTGAACGAATTGTTAGGTGCGCCTTCTACGATGCGTACCGCTCAATAACAAAAAAGTTCTGCACAAGACGGGTATTGATCCGGAATGTCATTTCTCGAAAGTGGTCGTTTGCAACGCTTACAGCGCGAAGATCGAGACTGGAATTTTTCCCGTGAGCGATTTTATTGCGTTGTTCGCGAATTCGATTGAATTCACGCTTCTCGTTGTCCGAAAGCGGAATTAGCAGTCCGTGTTCGATGATGTCCGGAATAGCATGTGCCTTTAGATTCTTGTGGCGATCAACCAGCATACGAACACCGTAAAACGACAGAATTTCTGTCGGGAATCTGTATTTTTCATCTTCAAGGACAACGGAGTGCTTTTGATACCTCTCTTCCTTTCCCTTCTTATAAACTCTCATCTTGTCCAGCGCTGCTTGCACCCTTTGGCTTGGTGCAGTGTTGACGCGCGCTTTCTCGCGGCGCTGTGCAAGCTCAATAAAGACTTCTGCTCCACCATGAAAATCGAACATCTCTTGGATTGCTGCCTTTACGAAGGCTTCGTAGAAGCTAAATAGACTTAGCAGCAAATACGATGAGAGCCGTTCTTCAAAGGTCGTGATGCTGGCTGTTAAAGCGGTTGGCGAATTATTTGGTGAGAAATAGTGCGGGGCGCTTAGGCTTGCCGTGCCAGCGGCGACTTCTTGTAGATGCGCTTGTAAAAGCGGCATTGCGTGGCAAACGGTCACTGCAAAGTCGAAAGCCTGCTGAACTTGCAGCTTGTGAGTTTCGTGTGCTTTTGTCTTTCGGTACTGCATGAAATCCCCTACGCACCTAACGCCTGAGTTAAGGCGAGCCGCGAAGCGGCTTCGCCTTGAACGAATTGTTAGGCTTATTGGCCACTGCCATTGAAGCCATGGCTTGAACGGCTGCAGTGGCCTCGCTTGAGGTCGTGAGAGTGAAGAGTAACTCTGTCTCTTCCTCGGAGCGATGCCAAGCGTACGACGAAGTTTTGAGCGCGTCAGTGTTAGGTCCTCCGGTCGCTCTAGGGCTGGCAATCAGGGGCTCCGGGGCGGACGCGACTAGGGCAGCGAAGTTGGATTGGACTTCTGCGACTGGGGCATGCTGGGCGAATACAGTACAAACGCCATCATCCCGCCAGCTAACTACGTACATTCCGTCAGGAAGGCGAATGGACCAGGCAGTGCCAGGGGAGCCCCCAAGGAAGAATTGAGACTGCTCTCCTTGAAGTACGGGCGCGCTCTGGGAGGTCATATTGGCTCTCAATTTTTCCGGAGCGTAGAAGTGCTGCATGCAGGTAGTAGCAAAGAGTGCGGTAAACGTCTCTTGCTGGGGTGGCTCGGCGGCGAAGGCACCCGATGAAAGTGCAAAAGCTGCAGTTGCCAATACTGAGATGCGCATTACTTTCCCCATAAGCCTAACTCTATATAGAACCCAAAAAATGGGATGTAGCAGATATTCACACCGCAATCAGATGCCGGTCAATCAGAACAATTCCTGCGATCGAGCAACAGCTTGACACCCCAAGTCGAAGACCTGGTGTGTGCATCTGTCTCGCAAATACCGCAAAGGCGAGGCGGTAATTCATACCGGCACATTATTGGCGTCATATCTACTTCAACAGATCACTGCTGCCCGGTTCGTGCCGGAGCCAACATTGCTTACCACCGCGAGCTGCGGCACGGCATCTTTTATCGGTCGCGGCTTGCGCAACTCCTGCAAAGGCTGGATGCGGTGCGCTCGACCTCTATCGTCCCGGCGGAATTCATATTGGAACCCGACCGGCAGAAATCCCGGCAAGACCCGGGTTCGCCCCTCCCCCGTCAGACTTTCCCTACAAAACAACGCGGACTCCGCCGACTATCGCGCTCCGGCCTGCCCTGCCACATTCCTCTTGCCCGCCCAATGACGGCTGGCATCGCCGGCCCGGATTCGCCGGGCCTGACCACCACATGGAATGCATAAGGAGTAGTGCCCGTGAGTATCAATTTGATCTCCCTCGATATCACCATCGAACAGCAGGCCGCCGCCCTGGCCGGGCTGGCGCAAGTGGAGGCCGCCCTGCCGGGGCTGCTGTCGCTGGAACCTGCCGAACGCCGCAAGCTGCTGTGGATGGGCGACCAGAGCGAAGTGTTCTGCCGCCAGACCATCCGCGTACTGGGTGACAACCCGCAGATCGTGCCGCCCAGCCTGGACGTGGCCGGCGCCGAGGCCGACCTGCTGGCACTGGACCGCCTGCGCCCCGTGCTGGAACGCATGACTCGCCTGTGTTCCAGGGCCGAGGACACCGCCGCCGCCCTGGGCAACGACATCATGGATGTGTCCCTGGATGGCTACGGCCAGCTCAAGCTGTCCGGCGCCGCGCACGGACTGGAGGAACTGCGCCGGCAGATCGGCGCGCGCTGGGCCAAGACCCGCCGGCGTCCGGCTGCCGGTACCTGACCACGGAATCCCGTCTGGCAGCAGTTGCACACAAGCCGCCTGCGGGCGGCTTGTTCCGTTTGGCCGGACGGAAAAGGGGCGACGGGTATTCCCGGATACCCGCCAGGTCTTTCGCAAGGGGTGCGCACCCCCTCCATCAGGGTCGGCGGGTATTCGCGAAGGGTCGCGGAGGCTTCGCGATGGCTGGGTGGCTATTCCGGAAGGGTCGCGGAGCCTTTGGGAATGGGTCCCGAGCCTTCTACAAGGCTCGCCGCCCCTTATGGAAGGGTGCGAAGGCCTTCGCGAACGGTGGCGGAGCCTTCCATAAGGGTCGGCGACTGTTCCGGAAGGGTCGCGGACCCTTCCCGAAGCCATTCTCAGCCGACGGTGAGCTGGGGTGAGCCGCCATCTGCCCCTCCATGGCACCCACGCCTTCGCGGGGCGCAGGCTCTTCCCCGTCGAAGGGGGACGCGCTATCTGGTTGGACGCGTGCTTCGTTTGGTCCGGGCTTGCGCGGATGCTGTGGGGTGGGGGGAGGCTCGTGTCTGGGTTGTCCCGCGTAGAGCGCCCCCCATCCGCCCCTTCGGGGCACCCCCGCCTTCGCGGGGGCAGGCTCTTCCCCCGTCAACGGGGAAGGGTTCTTCTCCTGGGGCTCGTTCCATTCCCTGCTTTATGGCCCAGCACCCCCAACAACCGCTTCACACATCCCGCCCCGGCGCCCCATAAGCTGCGGCTCCGGCTTTGGAGACGCAGTCATGCACCGCTTGTTGGTCCCGCTCTTGCTGCTGCTGTCGCTGGCCCCCTGCGCGCACGCCGCCAACCCCGTCACCTCCGTGCCGCAACTGGACATGTCGCGTTACGCCGGCCAGTGGCATGAGATCGCCCACCTGCCCTTCTCCTTCCAGGCCAAGTGCGCCGGCGACATCACCGCCGCCTACACCTTGCGCGACGACAACCAGATCGGCGTGCGCAATGCCTGCCGTACGACCGCGGGCGAGATGAAGGTCGCCGACGGCATCGCCCGGCCCGTGCCCGGACACCCGGGGCGCCTGGAAGTGCGTTTCACCCCGGACTGGCTGGCCTGGGTGCCGTTCCTGTGGGCCGACTACTGGGTGATCGACCTGGACCCCGGCTACACCTGGGCCGTGGTGGGCGAGCCCGACCGCAGGTACCTGTGGATCCTGTCGCGGGAGCCGGCGATGGACCGGGCCCTGTTCGAACAGATCAAGGCCCGCGCCACCGCCATGGGCTACGAACTGGAGCCCCTGATCATGGCCGCCCCGCTGCGCTAGAAGTTCATCCCATACGCCGTAGTATCCTTGGCCATCGCAGGCGAGAAGGAATCGGCATGAAACGTGGTTGGCATCTGGCGTCGCTGTTGCTTTTCTCCGCCTTGCTGGCGGCCTGTGCGGGCGGACCGGTGCGACGGGTGTCCCCGCCCGCGGCCAGCATCCAGCAGTTGACCGTGAATGCCGATGGCAGCTGGTCGGTCGAGCTGCGCCTGCAGAACTACAGCAGCATCCCCATGCGCTTCGACAGCGCCGACCTGGCCCTGACGGTGGCCGACCAGGCCGCCGGCAGCCTGAAGGGCGCGCCGCAGATTTCCGTAGGGCCCGAATCGGCCGACGTGGTCAGCCTGCCGTTCAAGCCCACGCCCGCGGCGCGCATGCAGATCGCCGATTCGCTGGCCGGGCGCCGGCCGCTGGCCTATGCGCTGAAGGGCAAGCTGCAGGCCACCCCGGAGGAAGGCAAATCGCGCTCCTTCGACATCGATGTCAAGAACACCCTCAACCCCGTGCCCGGCCTGGACGGCGTGCTGCGCTGAGCCAACGCCCCCTCCCCTCATTCCCGAAAGAATTCCCGAGAGTCCGACGATCCATGACGACCTACAAAGCACCGCTGACCGATATCCGCTTCGCCCTGTACGACGTGCTGGGCGCCGACGCGCTGTTCGCGAAACTGGGCTACACCGAGGCCAGCCGCGAACTGGTCGATGCGGTGCTGGATGAAGCCGCGCGTTTCACCGAGACCGTGCTGGCCCCGTTGAACAGTGTCGGCGACGAGATCGGGTGCAGCCTGGACAAGGCCACCGGCGAGGTCACCACCCCGCCCGGTTTCAAGCAGGCCTACCAGCAGTTCCAGGAAGGCGGCTGGACCGGGCTGACCGCCGCGCCGGAATTCGGCGGCCAGGGCCTGCCGCACACCATCGGCGTGCCGCTCAACGAAATGATCAACGCCGCCAACCTGGCCTGGGGCAACTTTCCGCTGCTCTCGCATGGCGCGGTGGAAGCGCTCAAGCAGCATGGCGAGGACTGGCAGCGCGAGGCGTTCCTCAAGCCCATCGTCGACGGCCGCTGGACCGGCACCATGTGCCTGACCGAACCGCATTGCGGCACCGACCTGGGCCTGCTGAAGACGCGCGCCGAACCCAATGCCGATGGCAGCTATTCCATCACCGGCACCAAGATCTTCATCACCGCCGGCGAGCACGACCTGACCGACAACATCGTGCACCTGGTACTGGCCAAGTTGCCGGATGCGCCCCCTGGAGCGAAGGGCATTTCCCTGTTCGTGACCCCCAAGTTCAAGGTCGCGCGCGATGGCAGCGTGGGTGAACGCAATGCGGTGCGTTGCGGTTCCATCGAACACAAGATGGGCATCAAGGGTTCGGTCACCTGCGTGATGAATTTCGACGGCGCCGAAGGCTACCTGGTCGGCCAGCCGCACAAGGGCCTGCAGGGCATGTTTACCATGATGAACACCGCGCGCCTGGGCGTTGGCCTGCAGGGCGTGGGCCTGTCCGAACGCGCCTACCAGAACGCGGTGCGCTACTCGCTGGACCGGCTGCAGACGCGCTCGCTGAGCGGGCCAAAATTCCCGGAAAAACCCGCTGATCCGATCATCGTCCACCCCGACGTGCGGCGCATGCTGCTGACGGTGAAGTCGCTGGTCGAAGGCAGCCGTCTGCTGGCCCTGCACGCCGGCACCCTGATCGACGTGGCACACCACGCCGAGGACCCGGCCGAGCGCGAAGCGGCCGACGTGCTGGTCAGCTTCCTGACGCCCATTTCCAAGGGCTGCCAGACCGAATGGGGCATCGAGAACACCTACAACGCGCTGCAATGCTTCGGCGGCCATGGCTACATCCACGAGCACGGCATGGAACAGCTGGCCCGCGATGCGCGCATCACCACCTTGTACGAAGGCACCACCGGCATCCAGTCGCTGGACCTGATGGGTCGCAAGACCGCGGCCAGCAAGGCGGCGGGCCTGCGGATCTTCCTGGGCCAGATCGAAGCCTTTGCAAAGGCCAACGAAGGCGATGCGGCACTGGCCGAATTCATCGTGCCGCTGCGCCAGAAGGCCAGCGAATGGGAAGCGCTGACCCGCGGCATCCTGCAGCGCGCGGCCGGCGATGCCGAGGAAATCGGCGCGGCCAGCACCGACTACCTGTTCTATTCCGGCTACGTCGCGCTGGCCTACTGGTGGGCGCGCAGCGTGGCCGCGGCCAATGCCTCGTCGCACCCCGAGTCGTTCAAGCTGTCCAAGCTGGAAACCGCGCGCTTCTATTTCGCACGCGTGCTGCCGCGCACCCTGGCCCATGCCGCGGCGATCGAATCGGGCGCCGCGCCGCTGATGGCCATGGACGCCGAACGCTTCAGCGCCTGACCCACCCAGGCGCGGGCCTGCCCGCGCCTGCCGTTGCCGGCCTGGTACACAAATCTTCAACATTTGGGTATAACCTGCTTCTCCATGGAAGCAGACCCAGCTCAGCTTCAGATGGAACAGCCCGGCAGCCACGTGGTGCCGGTCGACTTCGCACTGCATCCCTCCTCCCGTTCGGCCACCGTGCGCCTGCTTTCGCTGGACGCCTACGGCCGGGTGCTGGACTGGATCAACTGGCAGGACGCCACCTGCCTGTACGCGCGCGACGCGGTGGCGTGGACGCTCGGCGATCCCTGCCTGCGCGTGCATGGCGGCACCTGCCGCATGACCGGCGAACAGAGCATCATCGAACTGCATCCCATCGTCGCCTCGCGCGGCCATGCGCGTGCGCAGGCGCTGTCGCCGACGCCCACGCTGACCAACACCGCGTTGTTCGCACGCGATGCGCAACTGTGCCTGTATTGCGGGCATGAGTACTCGCGGCCCAGCCTGACCCGCGACCACGTGCTGCCGCTGTCCAAGGGCGGCCGCGACAGCTGGGAAAACGTGGTCACCGCCTGTTTCCACTGCAATTCGCGCAAGGCCAACCGCACCCCGCAACAGGCGAACATGCCGTTGCTGGCCGTGCCCTACCGGCCCAGCTGGATCGAACACCTGATCCTGTCCAACCGCAACATCCTGGCCGACCAGATGGCCTTCCTGAAGGCGCATCTGCCGAAGCGGTCAAGGGTGAAGGGTGAAGGGTGAAGGGTGAAGGGTGAAGGGTGAAGGGTGAATAGCGAAGGGTGAATGGCGACGGGTAAATAGTGAATAGAAAAGGGTGAATCGCCAGGCGCGAACAGGCCCCTGCTCCTCTTCCCTCTTCACTATTCACTCTTGACTATTCCCTTTGCCATTCACCCTTCGCCATTCACCCCCCGCCATTCACCTTCATCTTCACCCTCCATCGCTTGCCCGCCTCCTGAATGCGGAGGAAAATAGCGCGGATGATCGACCCCACCCGCTACCCGCGCCTTTCCCGCATCAACATCCCGTCCGACCTGCGCCAGTTCGAGGAATCCGAACTGACCGCGATCGCCGACGAGTTACGCGGCTACCTGATCGAATCCGTGGGCAAGAGCGGCGGCCACTTCGGCGCCGGCCTGGGCGTGATCGAACTGACCGTGGCCCTGCATTACCTCTACAACACGCCCGATGATCGCCTGGTCTGGGACGTGGGCCACCAGACCTACCCGCACAAGATCCTTACCGGCCGCCGTGACCAGATCCACACGGTCAAGCAGGCCGATGGCGTGGCGCCGTTCCCCAAGCGCGAGGAGAGCGAATACGACACCTTCGGGGTAGGCCATTCCTCCACTTCCATCTCCGCGGCGCTGGGCATGGCCATCGCCAATGCGCAGGCCGGCAACGAGCGCAGGGTGGTGGCGGTGATCGGCGATGGCGCCATGACCGCGGGCATGGCCTTCGAGGCGCTCAACCATGCCGGCGGCATGGAGGATCCCGAACCCAACCTGCTGGTGGTGTTGAACGACAACCAGATGTCGATTTCCGAGAACGTCGGCGGCCTGACCAAGATGCTCGGAAGGGTGAGCGGCAGCCGCACGCTGAATGCCTTGCGCGAGAGTGGCAAGAAGCTGCTCGGCGACAAGCGCAAGCCGCCAGCGCGTTTCATGCGCCGCTGGGAAGAACACTGGAAGGGCATGTTCGTGCCCTCCACCCTGTTCGAGGAAATGGGCTTCCACTACACCGGCCCCATCGATGGCCACAACGTGCCGGCGCTGGTCGGCGCGCTGAAGACCCTGAAGACCCTGAAGGGCCCTCAGCTGCTGCACATCATCACCACCAAGGGCAAGGGCTACGAGCTGGCCGAAGGCGACCAGATCGGCTACCACGCGGTGGTGCCGTTCGACCCCGAGAAGGGCTTGATCAGCAAGACCGGTGCGAAAAAACCGACCTACACCGACGTGTTCGGCGACTGGCTGTGCGACATGGCCGCGGCCGACCCGAAACTGCTGGCCATTACCCCGGCCATGCGCGAGGGCTCGGGACTGGTGCGCTTCAGCAAGGAATACCCGGCCCGCTATTTCGACGTGGCCATTGCCGAGCAGCACGCGGTGACCCTGGCCGCCGGCATGGCATGCGAAGGCGCCAAACCGGTGGTGGCGATCTATTCCACCTTCCTGCAACGCGGCTACGACCAGCTGGTGCATGACGTGGCCATCCAGAAGCTGGACGTGCTGTTCGCCATCGACCGTGGCGGCGTGGTCGGGCCCGATGGCGCCACCCATGCCGGCAACCTGGACCTGAGCTACCTGCGCTGCGTGCCGCACCTGGTGGTGATGGCGCCAGCCGACGAGGAGGAGTGCCGCAAGATGCTCAGCACCGGCTTCCAGCACGCCGGCCCGGCTGCGGTGCGCTACCCGCGCGGCGCCGGTCCGGGCGTCGCGCTGGAGACTTCATTGGCCACGCTGCCGATCGGCAAGGCCGAGTTGCGCCTGCGTGGTGCGCGCATTGCCTTGCTCGCCTTTGGAGCGACGGTGCCGGCGGCCGAAAAGATCGGCCAGGAGCTGGGCCTGACCGTGGTCAACATGCGCTTCGTCAAGCCGCTGGACCGCACCCTGATCCTGGAACTGGCGCGGACCCACGAGGGCTTCGTCACCATCGAGGACAACGTGGTGATGGGCGGCGCCGGTTCAGGCGTGGCCGAACTGCTGAACGCCGAGCAGGTGCTGCTGCCCTGCCTGCACCTGGGCCTGCCCGACGAGTTCCAGCACCACGCCAGCCGCGAACAATTGCTGGCCGAAGCCGGCATCGATGCAGCAGGCATTCGTGCCGCGGTGCTGGCGCGCTGGCCGCAAGTGGCGATCAGCGACGCACCGGTAAGTGTCGCCGGCTAGCAGCCGACGCGGATCCACGCAGCCACTGGATTCGCCGCGCCGCCAGCGGCCTTGTTGTAGGAGCGACGCAAGTCGCGAAGCCAGGAAACCCTGGGCCCACGTCCTATGAGCAATCAGGCGCTGTTTGCTTCGGGACTCGCGTCGCTCCTACAAACGCCAGGCCCCGCATTCGCATCGCAGCTATTGACGGTCATTCCTTGTTGCAGCTCCGGGCTTGCCCGATGCTCCCTGCGACCCAGCAAGCCTTTGTAGGAGCGACGCAAGTCGCGAAGCCAGGAAACCCTGGGCCCACGTCCTATGAGCAATCAGGCGCTGCGTGCTTCGCGACTTGCGTCGCTCCTACAAAAGCCAGGCCCGCGCCATCGCAGCGCGGAGTCGACGCGCATTCGCCTGGTGCAGGTCCGGGCGTGCCCGGATCCTCCCACCAACAGGCAGCCGCTCCCTGTAGGAGCGACGCAAGTCGCGAAGCCAGGAAACCCTGGGCCCACGTCCTATGAGCAATCAGGCGCTGCGTGCTTCGCGACTTGCGTCGCTTCCTACAAACGCCAAGCCGGTGTTTTCGCACCGCGGCACATCGGCGCCCACTCTGGCTGACCGTTGTCCCTGACCCGGTGGCAGCCGGCGGGCTCGGCCCTATGTCCGAGCGGATTACAGCGGCGCTTCGACCAGGTAGCCCCTGGCCTGCAGGTAGGACAGGTAACCGTCGGGTTTCTGCAGCTCGGCAATCGGCATGCTGGCGAAGCTCACCGTGTTTTCCTGCAGCGCCTTTTCGACGACCTGCAGCCAGTGGTTCCTGATGCGCGCTTCGATGTCGCCCATGCCGCGCTTCCTGGCGAACTCGCCGCCCGTCATCGCCGACATGCAGGCGCCCGCCTGCTTTTCCGAAGGCAGCGAGCGCAGGGCCTCCAGGTCGCCTACCGACCAGGCGTTGGCGCGGTCGACCATGACCGGAAGGTCGTTTTCGACCCGGTCCAGGGCAAGCCGGAAACATTCCAGGTCATCCACGCCTTCGCGGGCGAACTCCTTGATCGCGGCCTTGGGATCGTCGATGTTGATCTTCAGCGCGGTGGGCGTGAGTTCCATATTGCGGCGTTTCAATACCGCATCGATCACCGGCGTGATCACCGGCTTCTGGCCCAGCCCGGCCTTGCGGTTGGCCCGCGTGTAGAGCTCGCTGGCGACCAGCACCGGACGCTTCTTCTCGATGCCCTTGTCATGGCCGAAATACGTGGGTTTCAGCGCGAGCCAACGTGCATACAGATCGGCCGGCAATACGTCCTTCAGGGTCTTTCCATCCGGATTCTTCGCCGCCTTCATCGCCGAGGGCACCAGCATCAGCCCCCTGAATATGCCGATGTCCGACCCGACCACCACGCCCGGCGGGCCCAGTACCTGGCCGGCCTGCTCGAGTATCGCGTTGACCTCGTCGGCCTTCCAGTCGATGCCGCTGGGCAGGGGCGAGAGGGTGCCCAGCACCCACAGGCTGTGGCCATCGCGGGACACCTTCCACAGGCCGGGGCCCGGCTGGGTTCCGGTCACCACCACCGTCTCCATGTTGCGGACGCCTTCGCTGTCGACGGGCTCCTGCGCCGCGACAGGCACGGCAGGCATGGCGGGCGTGGCGCGCAACGGGGCGGCCAGCAGCAGGCAGCTGGCCAGCAATACGATGAGGGGGGAACGCATGCGGCTACCTTCCGATTGGGAAGTGCGGAAGCTTAACGGCTTGCCTCCCGATCCGCCCGCCGCTTTTGACACTGGCGCGCGGCATTGCACATATGACAGAAGGCGCGGTCAGCCCGTGAGGCCGCCGGCGGCGCGCAGCCCACTGGCGGTGGCGCTGGCGTGGTCGAGTATTTCCAGGCCACTCCACACGAAGCCCGGCGACACCGAGCAGTTCGCCAGCGAGTATTCCCCATGCGAGCGTGCGCTCTGCCAGATGCCGGCGGGCACCACCTGCACCAGCTGTCCACCGCGCGCCGAGGTATCCAGCTGCACGTGGCTGAGGGTGCCGCCACCGGGGTCGTACATCAGCAGTTCGATCGGGCTGCCTTCCTGCCAGTCCCAGACTTCGACGGCATCCACGCGGTGCCAACGACTGGATGCGCCTTCGGTGAGCAGGAACTGGATCGAGGTGATGGAGGGCCGCAGCACGCCGTTCACCTCCACCTGCTTGGTGGATTCGTAGACACGCCGGTAATGGCCGCCTTCCGGATGCGGGGCCAGCTCCAGGGTGCGGATCAGTTCCAGTGCGCGTGGATGCATGGACCCCATCCTAGTGCACCGCCGACGCTTCGCCCAACGAAAAAACACGCCCAATAAAAAACCCGCATGCGGGATGCGGGTCTTCCGTGTTGCTTCACATTGGTCGGGACGGCCGGATTTGAACCGACGACCCTCTGCCCCCCAGGCAGATGCGCTACCAGGCTGCGCTACGCCCCGAACTGATGCGAATCCCCGCCTTGGCGGCGGGGCGGCAATTATAGCCGCATTGGGTGGATGACTGTCGCTTGGAATGACTCAGCGGCGCAGCAACTGCAGGATTTCTTCCAGCTCCATGCGGACCTGCTTGACGATCTGGTTGCTGAGCGCCGATTCCTGCTTGGCACCCTCGCCTTCCAGGCGCAGGCGCGCCCCGCCGATGGTGTAGCCCTGTTCGTACAGCAGGCCGCGGATCTGGCGCACCATCAGCACGTCGTGGCGCTGGTAGTAGCGGCGGTTGCCGCGGCGCTTGACCGGCTCCAGGCTGGGGAACTCGGTTTCCCAGTAGCGCAGCACGTGCGGCTTGACGTCGCAGAGCTCGCTGACTTCACCAATGGTGAAATAACGCTTGGCCGGGATAGGCGGCAGTTCGCGGTTGCTTCCCGGGTCAAGCATGTGCCGCTCCCGAATAGGCTTCCACGCGTTCCTTCAGTTTCTGGCCCGGGCGGAAGGTCACCACGGTGCGTGCGGAGATCGGAATCTCTTCACCGGTCTTGGGATTGCGGCCGGGACGCTGACTCTTGCGGCGCAGGTCGAAATTGCCGAAACCGGAAAGCTTGACCTGGCGGCCCTGCTCCAGGGCCTCGCGCAGCACATCGAAATAGGCATCGACGAATTCCTTCGCCTCGCGCTTGTTCAGCCCGACTTCGTCGAACAGGCGTTCGGACATCTCCGCTTTCGTCAGTGCCATGCAATATTCCCCTTGCCCTTCAACCGCGGATCCTGGCGCCATGATCTCGGCCCATGGCAGCAACCACCCCGGTCACCACCTCTTCCACATCGCGGTCGGTCAGAGTGCGTGAGTTGTCCTGCAAAATCAAGCCCATAGCCAAGCTCTTTTGACCAGATTCGACCCCCGCGCCGACATAGCGGTCGAACAGCACCAGGTCCCTGAAAAGCGGGCCCGTGGCTTCACGGACGGTCTCTGAAACAGCCGCCCAACTGACTTCTTCGGCGACGACGAACGCAAGATCCCGACGGACGGACGGAAAGCGCGAAAGCTCGGCCGCCCTGGGTAGCGCACGCGCTGACAGCGGCGCCAGGTCGACCTCCAGGGCGATGACCTCGTCATCCAGGTCCAGCGCGCGTTGCAGGCGCGGATGCAACTGGCCGATCCAGCCAATGCACTGTCCGTCGCGGAAGACATCGGCAGAACGCCCGGGATGCCCGAACGGTTGTGACGAGGCACGGTAGTCGAGCCGTGCGCCCGCGGCCGCGGCCAGGCTTTCAAGGTCACCCTTGAGGTCATGGAAATCGGCCTTGCGTGATTTCCCATCCCATTGCTCGCGTGCCGCGTCGCCCTGGATTGCCACCGCTATGCGCTGGGTTTCGGCCGGCGCTGCATCGGCGGTACCGGCGAACACGTTGCCCAGCTCGAACAGGCGTACCCGCGTCGCCTGGCGGGCGACATTGCGCTGCAGCGCCGAGACCAGGCCAGGCAACAGGCGGGTGCGCATGACCCCCAGTTCGGCACTGAGCGGGTTGGCCAGCGGCACGGCCCGTTCGGTCGCGCCCCACTGCGCAAGCAAGGCCTGATCGACGAAGGCGTAGTTCACCGTCTCCAGGTAATCGCGCGCCGCCATGTGCCGGCGCACGCTGGCCGCCTCGACCTGGGTTTCGGTGGGCGCGGCGACACGCGTGGCGCCACCGGGCAGCGTGGTGGGAATGCGGTCGTAGCCGTGGATGCGCGCGAGTTCCTCGATCAGGTCTTCTTCGATGGCGATGTCGAAACGGCGGCTCGGCGAAACGACCTGCCAACCGTCGGCGTTCGCTTCCACCTGCATGCCCAGGGCGCGCAGGATGCGTTCGACATCGGCATCGGCGATCTCGATGCCGAGCAGGCGCGCGATGCGGGCGCGACGCAAGCTGATGCGGGTCGGGGCAGGCAAGTGTTCCGGCAACACGGCTTCCACCACCGGACCGGGCGAACCACCGGCCAGTTCCACGATGAGCCGCGTGGCCACTTCAACGGCCTGGCGTGGCAATTGCGGGTCGACGCCGCGCTCGAAGCGATGCCCTGCATCGGTATGCAGGCCGAGCTTGCGTCCGCGGCCGATGATGGCGGCGGGAATCCAGTGCGCGGCTTCCAGGAAGACGTTGCGCGTGGCCTCGGTGACGCGGGTGTCATGCCCGCCCATGATGCCGCCCAGCGCGACCGCGCGTGCCGCGTTGCCACCCTGGCTGTCGGCCACGACCAGGAAATCCTCGTCCAGCGACACCGTGCGGCCATCAAGCAGCCTGGTCTGTTCACCGCTGCGCGCATGACGCACCACGATGGGACCCACCAGCGTGTCGCGGTCGAAGGCGTGCATCGGTTGCCCCAGCTCAAGCATCACGTACTGGGTAACGTCGACCAGGAAACTGATCGGCCGGACGCCACTGCGACGCAGTCGTTCGGCCATCCACACCGGCGTGGCCACGGCCGCGTTCACACCTTCGATCACGCGTCCGACGAAACGCGGCACCTCAGCGCCGGCCTGCAGCTCGATCGCCAGCACGCTGTCGTTGAGCGCCGGCATCGGGGTGGCGTCGAATGCGACCACTTCGCTGCCGCAGGCGGCAGCCACGTCGAAGGCGATGCCACGCACGCTGAAGCAGTCGGCGCGGTTGGGCGTGAGCTTGATCTCGATGCTGGCGTCGGGCAGCGAGAGGTATTCGGCAATGGGGGCACCGACCGGCGCATCATCGGGCAGTTCCAGCAGGCCCGAAGCATCGGCATCGATTCCCAGCTCCCTGGCCGAACACAACATGCCATTGGAATCGACACCACGCAGCTTGGCCGCCTTGATGGTGAGTTCACCGACGACCGTCCCCAGCGTGGCCAGCGGAGCCACCAGTCCCGGTCGCGCGTTCGGCGCTCCGCAGACGATCTGCAGCAACTCGCCCTGCCCCGCATCCACCTGGCAGACCTGCAGCCGGTCGGCCTCGGGGTGCCTGGCGCATTCAACGATGCGCGCCACCACCACGCCCGCCAGCGATTCGCCCAGCGGGGTGACTTCCTCGACCTCCAGGCCAATGGCGGTCAGGGTCGCGGCAAGCTCGTCACGCGAAGCCTGGATGGGTACGTGGCTGCGCAGCCAGTTTTCGGAGAATTTCATGGTTTGGAGCCACAAATGGAAAGGGGAAAAGGGCGAAGGGTGCTGGCGACCGAAGAATTCCTGCTCACGCTTTCCTTGGCCACTCTCGATTTACCCTTCCCCGCCTTCAAGCAAATTGCCTGAGGAAGCGCACGTCATTTTCGAAGAAGGCGCGCAGGTCGTTGACGCCATAACGCAGCATGGCGAAACGCTCGACACCCAGGCCGAAGGCAAACCCTGTATAGCGTTCCGGATCGATGCCGCAGCTCTTCAGCACGTTGGGATGGACCATGCCGCAACCCAGCACCTCGAGCCAGCGCGTGCTGCCATCGGGCTGCTGCCAGGCGATGTCGACTTCGGCACCGGGCTCCACGAACGGGAAATAGCTGGGCCGGAAACGCATCTCGAAGTCGCGCTCGAAGAACGCGCGCACGAATTCCGCCAGCGTGCCCTTGAGGTCGGCGAAGGTGGAATGCTCGTCGACCAGCAGGCCTTCGACCTGGTGGAACATGGGCGAATGGGTCTGGTCGCTGTCGCTGCGGTAGACCTTGCCGGCGGCGATCATGCGCAACGGCGGCGCATGCTCGCCCATGTAGCGCACCTGCACGCCGGAGGTGTGCGTGCGCAACAGGCGGGCGATGCCGCTGCCATCGGGCGGGAAATAGAACGTGTCGTGCATGGCCCGCGCGGGATGGTGCGGCGGGAAGTTCAGGGCTTCGAAGTTGTGCCAGTCGTCCTCGATTTCCGGGCCGTCGGCAAGTTCGTAGCCCAGCCGCCCGAAGATATCGGTGATGCGTTCCAGCGTGCGGCTGATCGGATGCAGCCCGCCGCGTTGCGGGTTGCGGCCCGGAAGCGTGACATCGATGTTTTCACCGGCCAGGCGCGCATCCAGTGCGGCGTCTTCCAGCACTGCCTTGCGTGCGGACAGGGCGGTGGCGATGGCATCGCGGGCCAGGTTGATCGCCTCGCCCGCGGCCTTGCGCTGGTCGCCAGGCAGCGTGCCCAGCTGCTTCAACTGCGCGGTGACGGTGCCGTTCTTGCCCAGCAGCGCCACGCGCAATGATTCCAGCGCGTCGGGCGACTGCACCGATGCAATGTCGGCCAGCGCCTGGGCACTGATTTGTTCGATATCACTCATTGCCTGGATTCTCGCAGATCACTGGATCGCCATCCCGCCAAGACAGGAATCCAGTGACTTTGCTTTCGGGTCGTCGCGAAAGACGCTGGGTCCCCGCCTTCGCGGGAATGACGAGCAAAAAAGCAACCACTGGATGCCGGTAGCCGCAGGGACGGCAAGCCGCTAAAAAAACAATGGGGAAGGACTTGCGCCCTTCCCCACGTGTTCGGCGATGGATTGCCAGTGTTGCCTTTACGGTGGAGATCGCCAGCTTACGCCGCGAGTGCGCTCTTGGCTTTCTCAGCCAGGGCAGCAAAACCCACCGAGTCATGCACGGCGATGTCAGCCAGCACCTTGCGGTCCAGGGTGATACCGGCCTTCAGCATGCCGTTCATGAAACGGCTGTAGCTCAGGCCATTCATGCGGGCAGCCGCGTTGATGCGGGTGATCCACAGCGAACGGAAGTTGCGCTTCTTCTGCTTGCGGCCGATATACGCGTACTGGCCAGCCTTGATGACGGCCTGGTTGGCTACGCGGAAGACCTTGCGGCGGGCGTTGTAGTAGCCCTTGGCAAGCTTCAGGATTTTCTTGTGACGGCGGCGCGCCGTTACACCACGTTTTACTCGTGCCATTGTTCAGTCCTCAGAGATACGGAAGCATACGATCCAGACGCTTGGAGTCTTCGGCACGAATGATGTTCGTCGCACGAAGGCCGCGCTTACGCTTGGTCGACTTCTTGGTGAGGATGTGGCTCTTGTTGGCGTGGCCAGCCTTGTATTTGCCGGAAGCGGTCTTCCGGAAACGCTTGGCCGCCGCCCGGTGGGTCTTGATCTTGGGCATTGCGGTGATCCTTGTTGGTTTTTTGTAACTGACCCGGGCGGCAGCCTTCAATGCTTCGTCATGAAGCGGCCACGCTTTCCATCCATGCCCGATGTCGGCTTGTAAGTCGTTGAATCCACTTGGAATAAACGACAGGTCCTATGGTTGCCCCAAACCCTGCAGGCGACCGCCCGTATGACCGGGCCGCGTATTATGCCCGCGACGGCTTTTCCTTGCAAATCAATCTTTTGGCGGGTGTGGGTGAAGTCGCCCGCGTTGCGGGCTGCAAAGTCGGCGGCTCGCGCCGCCTGCAAATGGGGAAGGAAAGCAAGCCTCTCTTCACAGGCCGCATCGCGGCCGACTCCCCCTTGGCAGCGCCGAAGGCGCGACTTCCCGGCCCTTATTTCTTCTTGGGCGCGATCATCATCACCATCTGCCGGCCTTCAAGGCGCGGGCGCGATTCGATGACGATCTCGTCGCCAAGCTCCGTCTCGATGCGCGTGGCCATTTCACGGCCCAGCTCCTGGTGGCTCATTTCGCGGCCACGAAAGCGGATGTTGATCTTGACCTTGTCGCCTTCTTCCAGGAAGCGGCGGATGTTGCGCATCTTGATCTGGTAGTCGCCCTCGTCGGTGACCGGACGGAACTTGAGCTCCTTGATCTCGACCTGCTTCTGCTTCTTCTTGGCGGCGTTGGCCTTTTTCTGGGCTTCGAACTTGAACTTGCCGAAGTCCATGATGCGGCAGACGGGCGGATCAGCCTGCGGCTGGATCTCGACCAGGTCCATGCCGGACTCTTCGGCCAGTGCGATCGCGGCGTCGCGCGACAGCACGCCCACCATTTCGCCATCCGCACCGATCACGCGCACGTTGGGTACGCGGATCTCGCCGTTCTTGCGGTTTTGCTTGTTATCGGGGGTACTGATTGTTGCAATCTCCCAGGGAAACCATCCATGCCGGCCTCCGCGGAGGCCGGGACATTTCTTATGCGGCCTGCTCGGCGCGGAGGCGCTCGGCAAAGGCAGCGATGCTCATTGTGCCTAAATCTTCGCCCGAGCGCGTGCGCACGGCGATCGCCCCATTTTCCTTCTCGCGGTCCCCGACCACGAGCAGGTAGGGCACGCGCTGCAGCGTGTGCTCGCGGATCTTATAGCCGATCTTCTCGTTGCGCAAATCAGAAACGACCCGGAAGCCTTGATTTGCAAGGGTTTTCTGGACTTCGGCCACGTAATCGGCCTGGGCGTCGGTGATGTTCATGACCACCGCCTGGCGGGGGGCCAGCCAGGCCGGGAACGCACCAGCATGGTGCTCGATCAGGATGCCGATGAAGCGCTCCATCGAGCCGACGATGGCCCGGTGCAGCATAACGGGGTGCTTGCGCGCGGAATTCTCGTCCACGTACTCGGCCCCCAGGCGCTCGGGCATCATGAAATCGACCTGCATGGTGCCCAGCTGCCAGGTCCGGCCGATGGCGTCCTTGAGGTGGTATTCGATCTTGGGACCGTAGAAGGCGCCCTCGCCCGGCAGCTCCTGCCATTCCACGCCGCATACCGCCAGCGCCGAGCGCAGCGCGCCTTCGGCCTTGTCCCAGGTGGCGTCGTCGCCCAGGCGCGCTTCCGGGCGCAAGGCGATCTTGATCTGGATGTCCTGGAACCCGAACGCCTGGTACACCGCCAGCGCCTGCTGGTGGAAGGCCGTGACTTCGGATTCGATCTGGTCCTCGGTGCAGAAGATATGACCGTCGTCCTGGGTGAAGCCACGCACGCGCAGGATGCCGTGCAGCGCGCCGGAGGGTTCGTTGCGATGGCAGGCACCGAATTCGCCGTAACGGATCGGCAGGTCGCGGTAGCTGTGCAGCCCCTGATTGAACACCTGCACATGGCCGGGGCAGTTCATCGGCTTCAGCGCATAGGTGCGCTTCTCCGATTCGGTGAAGAACATGTTGTCCTGGTAGTTGTCCCAGTGGCCGGACTTCTGCCACAGCGACACGTCCAGGATCTGCGGGCAGCGCACTTCGCCATAGCCGGTGTCGCGGTAGACCTTGCGCATGTACTGCTCGACCACCTGCCAGATGGCCCAGCCCTTGGGGTGCCAGAACACCAGGCCCGGGGCTTCTTCCTGCAGGTGGAACAATTCCTGCTGCTTGGCGATCTTGCGGTGGTCGCGCTTGTCGGCTTCCTCGATGCGGGTGATGTAGGCCTCGAGCTGCTTCTTGTCGGCCCAGGCCGTGCCGTAGATGCGCTGCAGCTGCTCGTTCTTGGCATCGCCACGCCAGTAGGCACCGGAAATGCGGGTCAGCTTGAACGCCTTCAGGAAGCGCGTATTGGGCACGTGCGGGCCGCGGCACATGTCCACGTATTCCTGGTGGTAGTACAGGCCCATGGCCGTTTCGTCAGGCATGTCCTCGATCAGGCGCAGTTTGTATTCCTCGCCACGCGACTTGAATGTCTCGATCACTTCGGCGCGCGGCGTCACCTTCTTGATGACGTCGTAATCCTGGGCGATGAGTTCCTGCATGCGCTGCTCGATCGCGGCCAGGTCCTCTGGCGTGAACGGGCGCTCGTTCCAGATGTCGTAATAGAAGCCTTCGGCGATGACCGGGCCGATCACCATCTTGGCTTCCGGGAACAGCTGCTTCACCGCATGGCCGACCAGGTGCGCGCTGGAGTGGCGGATGATCTCCAGGCCCTCCTCGTCCTTGGGCGTGATGATGCGCAGGCTGGCGTCGTGCTCGATGCGGTCACTGGCGTCGACCAGCTTGCCGTCGACCGCGCCGGCCACGGTGGCCTTGGCCAGGCCGGCGCCGATGGACTGGGCCACTTCCATGACCGTGACGGGGTTTTCGAATTCGCGGCGGCTGCCGTCGGGGAGCGTGATCGTGATCATTTTGGGTAACCGTAGAAAGCAAAAAAGGCGCCACGCGCCTTCGACCAGGGTACGAAGTGGCGGCGGGAAATCAGCGGTGGGAGATGGTAGTGCTCATGTCGCACGCTCGGCCCGCGTTGGCAGGCCACCTGGGGCTGTCGGGCGCCGGATCGGCCCGGACGCATGTTAATGGAATCAGGCCGGGCTGTCCTGCGTCGACCGGCTCCCGCAAGGCGGCGAAATGCCAGTCCGCCGCGAGGATCTGTCAGAACGAGTCGCCCGGCACCCGCACCGCGCCTTCCATCAGGACGCGGGCGCTGCGGCTCATGATCGCCTTGCGCACCGCCCACTGGCCGTCGGCCTGCATCGCTTCGGCCCCCACCCGCAGGGTGCCCGAAGGATGGCCGAACACGACCACTTCGCGGGTGCCACCGCCCGCTGCGGCATTGACCAGGGTGCCCGGCACGGCCGCCGCGGCGGCGATCGCCACCGAGGCGGTCCCCATCATGGCGTGGTGCAGCTTGCCCATGGACATGGCACGGGCCAGCAGGTCGATGTCAGACGCCCGCACAGACTTGCCGCTGGAAGAAACGTAATCCTTTGCGGATGCGACGAACGCGACCTTGGGCGTCAGCGGACGCGCCGCTGCCTGGGAGGCCTCGGCGACCAGGCCCATGCGCACGGCGCCGTGGGCACGGATCGCCTCCAGCCTGGCCAGTGCGGCCTTGTCTTCGTTGATGGCGGCCTGCAATTCGGTGCCGTCATAACCCAGCGCCGCAGCGTCCACGAAAATGGTCGGCACGCCGGCATTGATCAGGGTGGCCTTGAAAGACCCGATCCCCGGCACTTCCAGCGTGTCGACCAGGTTGCCGGTCGGGAACATGGCGCCACCGCCCTCGCCGTCGCCTTCATCGGCAGGGTCCAGGAACTCCAGCTGTATTTCGGCCGCCGGAAAGGTCACGCCGTCCAGCTCGAAGTCGCCGGTTTCCTGCACTTCGCCATTGGCGACCTGCACATGGGCAATGATGGTCTTGGCAATGTTGACCTGCCAGATGCGCACTGTGCAGAGGCCGTCATGCGGAATGCGCGCCGGGTCGACCAGGCCATTGGCGATTGCGAACGGACCGACGGCTGAAGACAGGTTGCCGCAGTTGCCGCTCCAGTCGATGAAGCTGTCGTTGATGGGAACCTGCCCGTACAAATAATCGACGTCGTGTTCCGGCTGCGTGCTTTTCGAAATGATGACGACCTTGCTGGTGCTCGAGGTCGCGCCGCCCATGCCGTCGGTGTGCTTGCCGTAGGGATCGGGCGAACCGATGACCCGCAGCAGCAATGCGTCGCGTGCGGCGCCGGGCAGCTGGGCGGCGAACGGCAGGTCTTCCAGGCGAAAAAAGACGCCCTTGCTGGTGCCTCCGCGCATGTAGGTGGCGGGGATGCAGATCTGGGGAATATGGGTCATGAATATTTTCCTGATATTGAGTATCGGAAGCGCTAAGCGGGGAAGTCCAGGCTTTTGACGTGTCCTCTTTGGAAAAGGAGGCTACGGAGGATTTGCCCTTGATCCTGCTTCGGGCAAATAGCAACGGCAAGAGCAAATCCCCCTCAATCCCCCTTTTTCAAAGGGGGAGGCAACAGCATTAATCCCCGGCTGTTCCCTTTGCTATTCCCTACTTCACGCGACTTTCGATGACTCCAGGAAATCCTGCGCAAACCTCTGCAGCACCCCACCCGCCTCGTAGATCGAAACCTCTTCATCGCTGTCCAGCCTGCACGTCACCGGCACCTCGACCCGCTCGCCCGACCGGCGATGGATCACCAGGGTCAGCTCGGCGCCCGGGGTACGCTCGCCGATGACGTCGAACGTCTCCGTCCCATCGATACCCAGCGTGATGCGCGTGGTCCCCGGCTTGAACTCCAGCGGCAGCACGCCCATGCCGACCAGGTTGGTGCGGTGGATGCGCTCGAAGCCTTCGGCTGCGATGGCTTCCACGCCAGCCAGGCGCACGCCCTTGGCCGCCCAGTCGCGCGATGAACCCTGGCCGTAATCCGCACCGGCGATGATGATCAGCGGCTGCTTGCGATCCATGTAGGTTTCGATCGCTTCCCACATGCGCACGACCTTGCCTTCCGGCTCCAGGCGCGCCAGCGAGCCCTGCTTCACGCCGCCGTCCGGGTTGCGCACCATCTCGTTGAACAGCTTCGGGTTGGCGAAGGTGGCGCGCTGCGCGGTGAGGTGGTCGCCGCGATGGGTGGCGTAGGAATTGAAGTCCTCTTCAGGCAGGCCCATCTTCGCCAGGTATTCGCCTGCCGCGCTGTTGAGCATGATCGCGTTCGAGGGCGAAAGATGGTCGGTAGTGATGTTGTCCGGCAGCACTGCCAACGGACGCAGGCCCTGCAGTGTGCGCGCGCCCGCAAGCGCACCTTCCCAATACGGTGGACGGCGGATATAGGTGCTTTGCGGGCGCCAATCGTATAGCGGTTCGACTCTCGGTCCATGCTCCACGCGCACCGCGAACATCGGGTTGTAGACACTGCGGAACTGCTCGGGCTTCACCGAAGCCTTGACCACGGCGTCGATCTCCTCGTCGCTGGGCCAGACATCCTTCAGGCGGATTTCCCTGCCGTCGACCACGCCCAGCACGTCCTTCTCGATGTCGAAGCGGATGGTGCCGGCAATGGCATAGGCCACCACCAAGGCCGGCGAGGCCAGGAAGGCCTGCCTGGCGTAGGGATGGATGCGGCCGTCGAAATTGCGATTGCCCGACAGCACGGCGGTGGCGTACAGGTCGCGGTCGATGATCTCCTGCTGGATCACCGGGTCCAGCGCGCCGGACATGCCGTTGCAGGTGGTGCAGGCGAAGCCGACCACGCCAAAGCCAAGCGCCTCCAGCTCGGGCATCAGCCCGCTTTCTTCCAGGTACAGCGATACCGCCTTGGAACCCGGCGCCAGCGAGGTCTTCACCCACGGCTTGCGTGCAAGGCCCAGCTGGTTCGCATTGCGCGCCAGCAACGCTGCGGAGATCACGTTGCGCGGATTGCTGGTGTTGGTGCAGCTGGTGATCGCGGCGATGATCACCGCGCCGTCGGGCATCAGGCCCGGCACTTCCTCCCAGACACCGGCGATGCCACGCGCCGCCAGGTCGGCAGTGGCCACGCGCGCATGCGGGTTGGACGGCCCGGCCATGTTGCGCACCACGGCGGACAGGTCGAAGCGCAGGTCGCGGTCGTACTGCACGCCGCCCAGGCTGTCGGACCAGAGCCCGGTGTGGCGGGCATACGACTCCACCAGCCTGATCTGTTCCTCGTCGCGACCAGTCAGGCGCAGGTAATCGATGGTCTGCGAGTCGATGGAGAACATCGCGGCGGTGGCGCCGTATTCCGGCGCCATGTTGGAGATGGTGGCGCGGTCGCCCACGGTGAGGGCCGAAGCGCCTTCACCATGGAATTCCAGCCACGCGCCCACGACCTTGGACTTGCGCAGGAACTCGGTCAGCGCCAGCACCACGTCGGTGGCGGTGATGCCGGGCTGCGGCCGGCCCGTCAGCTGGACGCCGACGATCTGCGGCGTGCGCATCCACGAGGCGCGGCCCAGCATCACGTTCTCCGCCTCCAGCCCGCCCACGCCGATCGCAATCACGCCCAGCGCGTCTACGTGCGGGGTGTGGCTGTCGGTGCCCACGCAGGTATCGGGGAAGGCAACGCCTTCGCGCACCTGCACGACCGGCGACATCTTCTCCAGGTTGATCTGGTGCATGATCCCGTTGCCCGGCGGGATCACCTCCATGTTCTTGAACGCCTGCCGGGTCCATTCGATGAAGTGGAAACGGTCCTCGTTGCGGCGATCCTCGATGGCGCGGTTCTTCTCGAACGCCGCCGGGTCGTAGCCACCGCATTCCACCGCCAGCGAATGGTCGACGATCAGCTGTACCGGCACCACCGGGTTGACCTGGGCCGGATCACCGCCTTGTTCGGCGATCGCATCACGCAAGCCTGCAAGGTCCACCAGCGCGGTCTGGCCGAGTATGTCGTGGCAGACCACGCGCGCCGGAAACCACGGGAAATCCAAATCCGACTTGCGCTCGATCAATTGCCGCAGCGACGCATTCAAAGTGCCCGGGTCGCAACGTCGCACCAGATTTTCGGCCAGCACGCGCGAACTGTAGGGCAGCGTGTCGTAGGCGCCCGGGCTGATGGCATCCACCCCTTCGCGCGCGTCGAAATAATCCAGCGAGGTGCCGGGGAGGGTCTTGCGGTACTGGGTATTCATGGCGGGCGATCCGGTGGATTCCTACTGTCGCATGGGTGTTACGCAGGTGCAGGCGAAGCGGCGCTCCGCCTGCACACCGCCGCTAGCGCTGGTCGATCGGCACGAAGGCCAGGTCTTCCGGGCCGGTGTAGTTGGCACTGGGACGGATGATCTTGCCGTCGATGCGCTGTTCGATCACGTGGGCGCTCCAGCCACTGGTGCGGGCGATCACGAACAGCGGCGTGAACATCGCCGTCGGCACGCCCATCATGTGGTAGCTGACCGCACTGAACCAGTCCAGGTTCGGGAACATCTTCTTGATGTCCCACATCACCGTCTCCAGGCGCTCGGCGATGTCGTACATCTTGCGGTTGCCCTGCTCGTCCGACAGCTCGCGCGCCACATCCTTGATCACCTGGTTGCGCGGGTCTCCGGTGGTGTAGACCGGATGGCCGAAGCCGATGACGACTTCCTTGCGCTCGACGCGGGCCTTGATGTCGGCCTCGGCTTGGTCAGGCGTTTCATAGCGCTTCTGCACTTCGAAGGCGACCTCGTTGGCGCCGCCGTGCTTGGGGCCGCGCAGCGCGCCGATGCCACCGGTGATGCAGCTGTGCAGGTCGCTGCCGGTGCCGGCGATGACCCGGCACGCGAAGGTCGAGGCGTTGAACTCGTGCTCGGCGTACAGGATCAGCGAGGTATGCATCGCCTTGACCCACGACTCGCGCGGCTTCGCGCCATGCAGCAGATGCAGGAAATGGCCACCGATGCTGTCTTCGTCCGAGTCGGTGTCGATGCACTTGCCGTTGTGGCTCCAGTGGTACCAGTACAGCAGCATGGGGCCGAGCGATGCCATCAGCTTGTCGGCGATGTCACGCGCGCCGGGATGGTTGTGGTCGTCCTTTTCCGGCAATACGCAGCCAAGCACCGACACGCCGGTGCGCATCACGTCCATGGGGTGTGCCGAAGCCGGCAGTTGCTCCAGCGCCACCTTGACTGCCGCGGGAACGCCGCGCAGTGATTTCAGCTTGGTCTTGTAGGCGGCAAGTTCGGCGCGATTCGGCAGCTTGCCGTGGACCAGCAGGTGGGCGATTTCCTCGAACTCGGAAGTGCGGGCGATATCCAGGATGTCGTAGCCGCGGTAGTGCAGGTCGTTGCCGCTGCGGCCCACGGTGCACAGGGCGGTGTTGCCGGCGGCGGTGCCTGACAGGACGACGGATTTCTTGGGCTTGAAGGGAACGGCGGCTTCGGTCATTGGATGTACTCGCTTTTCTCAAATGGAAGGACGGGCATGCCGTCAGTCTGGATTCTGATTGCGCTGCAGCAGCTGCCGCAGCAGTTCTATCTGCTGGTTCTGCAACTCCACCAGCGTGGACCAGTCGCTCTCGCGCAGGTCGTTGAGCTTTTCGTGGACCTGCATGATTTCCAGCTCGGCCTTGACGTTCACCTCGTAGTCGTTGTGCGCACGCAGGCGGTCGATGACCCCCTGCCGGTTCTGGCTCATCATGATGATCGGCGCCTGGATCGCGGCCACGCAGGACAGGCACAGGTTCAGCAGGATGTAGGGATAGGGATCGAACGCACCCTTGGCCAGCACGAAGGTGTTGATGACCATCCACGCCACCAGGCACAGCAGGAAGGTGATGATGAAAGCCCAGCTGCCGCCGACCTGGGCGACCTTGTCGGCGACGCGTTCACCGAGACCAACGCCGCGCTCGTACTCCTGCACGATGTTGCGCGACACATGGCGCTGGGCGATGAAGCGCTCGACGATCTCGCGCTCATGGGCCGGCAGTTTCTCCACCTCGACCTGCAGCAGGCGGCGCGCGGTTTCGCGGCGGTCGGGATGTTTCCTGGACGTGGCTGTCATGAGGGAACTCCGTTGCGCACTGCCTGCAATCAGCCTTGCTTCCTGGCGAACAGGGCATCGAGCTTCTGCTCGAAGTCGTGGTAACTGATGCGCTCGTAGAGCTCCTCGCGCGTCTGCATGCTGCCGACCACGTTCTGCTGGTGGCCATCGCGACGGATCGCGGTGTACACCGCTTCGGCGGCCTTGTTCATGGCGCGGAACGCCGACAGCGGGTACAGCTGGATGGCCACGCCGACCGAGGCCAGCTCGTCGCGGGTGAACAGCGGCGTCTTGCCGAACTCGGTGATGTTGGCCAGCACCGGCACCTTCACCGCATCGACGAAACGCTGGTAGGTGGGAAGATCGTAGGCGGCTTCGGCGAAGATGCCGTCGGCGCCGGCTTCCACGCAGGCGATGGCGCGCTCGATGGCCGCATCCACGCCATCGACCTGGATGGCGTCGGTGCGGGCGATCAGGAAAAACTGCGCATCGGTCTTCGCATCGGCGGCCGCCTTGACCCGGTCCACCATCTCGGACGCAGTGACTATTTCCTTGCCGGGCCGATGGCCGCAACGCTTGGCTCCAACCTGGTCCTCGATATGGCAGGCCGCGGCACCGGCCTTGATCAGCGACTTCACCGTGCGCTCGATATTGAAGGCGCTGGGGCCGAAGCCGGTGTCGATGTCGACCAGCAACGGCAGGTCGCAGACGTCGGTGATGCGGCGCACGTCGATCAGCACGTCTTCAAGGGTATTGATGCCCAGGTCCGGCAGGCCCAGCGAGCCAGCGGCCACGCCGCCACCGGACAGATAGATGGCGCGATAGCCGGCGCGCTTGGCCAGCAGGGCGTGGTTGGCATTGATGGCGCCGATCACCTGCAGCGGGGATTCGGCGGCCAGCGCGGCGCGGAACTTCGCGCCGGGTGAAGCGGGGGCGCCAGCGGATGGGTGGCTCATGCGGCAGGACTCCTGTTTGGGGTCGCGTAGCCGTCACGGCGACGAGCCGGACGGCTGAGGTGGGCGAATGGTACGCCCCTCGACGGGTTGCAAATCTGGCACCAAATCGAGTATTGATCAATCTTGATCAAGTCAATCAATGTGTTGCCATGCTCGCTGATGCCGCCCGCCCCGACCTGCTGTCCGCCCGCGAAACCTGTTCGCTTCTGGGCATCAGCCAAGCCACCCTGTATGCGTACGTCAGCCGCGGCCTGCTGGAATCCCGACCGGGGCCGGACCACCGCAGCCGACTGTATCCGCGGCAGGACGTGGAGCGGCTGGCCCAGCGCAAGCAGGCGGGGCGCGGCGCGGCACGCGGCGCGGCCCAGAGCCTTGATCGTGGCCTGCCCGTGCTGGAAACGCAGATCTCGCTGATCCGACCCGATGGTCCCTACTACCGCGGCCGCTCGGCGATCGCCGCCGTGCACGAGGGTGCGACCCTGGAGGACGTGGCCCGGCTGCTGTGGGACTGTGGCGAACATGATCCCTTCGCGGTTTCCATCGACGCGCAGTGGCCAGCCACGGTGGCCGGGATCGCCTGTGTCGCCAGCTTGCCGCCGCTGGAAAGAACGATGTCGGCGATTCCGTTGCTGGCCCTCGAAGTGCGCCACTCCTTCAATTCGGCGCCGCGCGTGCGGCATGAGATTGCCGCCACCCTGCTGCGCCACAACGCCGCGCTGCTGGTGGCCCAACCGCCTTCGACCGGTCCGGTGCACCGCCAGCTTGCCCAGTGCTGGAAACCTGGCGACGAAGCCTTCGCCGAACTGGTGCGCGCCGCGCTGGTGGTGTGCGCCGACCACGAATTGAACGTGTCGGCATTCGCAGCACGTGTGGTGGCGTCCACCGGCGCCCACCTGCATGCCACGGTCTGCAGCGGGCTGGCCGCGCTTTCCGGCCCGCGACACGGCGGTGCCACCGCGCGTACCCACGCCCTGATCGCCGACGCGCGCGAAGTGGCCTCCATCCGTGAATTCATTTCCACCCGCTGGCAACGTGGCGACGACCTGCCGGGTTTCGGCCACGTGCTGTATCCGCACGGCGACCCGCGCGCCACCGAGATCCTGGCCAGGCTGCGTGCGGCCAATGCGGGCACGCCGGTGATGGACGCGCTGGAATCCATCATCGCCGCCGCCGAGGAGGTCAGCGGCCAGCGCCCCAACATCGACTTCATGCTGGCTGCCATCTGCCACGCCAATGCCCTGCCCGCCACGCCGGCGCTGGTGATGTTCGCGGCCGGACGCGTGGCCGGCTGGCTGGCCCACGCGCTGGAACAGCAGGCCCAGGGCCGGCTGATCAGGCCGCGCGCCAGCTACACCGGCATTGCCCCGGCGGCGCCGGAATGAAGGGCGCGCTCAGCTGCCGACTTCAGGGCCGCGCAGCAGCGCCTTCCGGATTTCCTCCAGCGCGTTGGGATCGTCCAGGGTGGACATGTCACCAGGATCCGAGCCCTGCGCCAGCGCCTGCAACGAGCGTCGCAGCAACTTGCCCGAACGCGTCTTCGGCAGGGCATTGACGATATAGACCCGGGCCGGTCGGGCCACGGCGCCCAGGCTGTCCTCCACCGCCCGGCGCATGCCGCGGGCAGCCGCTACCCGCTCCAGCGGCTCATCGCTGTGGTGGCGCAGCGTGGCGAACACGACCGGCACCTGGCCTTTGAGTTCGTCATGCACGCCAATTACGGCTGCCTCGGCCACGGCGCTGAAGGAAGAAACCGACTCCTCTATCTCACGCGTGCCCAGGCGATGGCCGGCTACGTTGATGACATCGTCGGTGCGCCCAAGGATGAAGGTATAACCGTCCTCGTCGCGTATCGCCCAGTCCAGCGAGCTGTAAAGAAGCTCCTTGAAATGGCTGAAATAACTGCCGATGAAACGGGCATCGTCGTTCCAGATGGTGGTCATGCAGCCGGGCGGCAGGGGCGGCTGGAACACCAGCACTCCCTTCTGGTTCGGCGCGGTTTCAGTGCCATCGCTCTCGTTGATCACCTTCATGCGATAGCCGAGGTTGGGAAAGCCGGGCGATCCGAACTTCACCGGTTTCATCTCCAGCCCTGGCAGCAGGGTGATCGCAGGCCAGCCGGTCTCGGTCTGCCAGTAGTTGTCGATGACCGGCTTACCCAGCGCATCGTGGATCCAGTGCGCGGTGGTTTCGTCCAGCGGCTCGCCAGCCAGGAACAGGTACTGCAACTTCGACAGGTCGTGGTCGCGGATGAAGGAGACATCATGCTTCTTCAAAACGCGGATCGCGGTCGGCGAGGAGAACATGGTGCGCACGCCGTATTTTTCGCACAGCGACCACCAGATGCCGGCATCCGGATTGAGCGGCAGCCCTTCGTACAACAGGGTGGTGCAGCCACCGATCAACGGACCGTACACGTTGTAGGAATGCCCCACCGCCCAGCCCACGTCGGAGGTGGAGAACATGACCTGTCCCGGCGCCACATCGAACACGGTCCGCATCGACAATGCCAGCGCGACGGCATAGCCGCCGACGTCGCGCTGCACGCCCTTGGGCTTGCCGGTGGTGCCGGAGGTGTAGAGCAGGTAGCTGGGCTCGTTGGACTCCAGCCACTCGACCGGCACCTCGGCATCGCCGACTTCGGCCCGGAGCGCAGCGTAGTCGACGTCGCGACCTTCGACCCTGGGCAAGGCCGGGTGCAGGCCGCGCGAGACGATCAATACTTTCTGCGGAGGCGTTGCCGATGCCTCGCAGGCCTGGTCCACCAATGCTTTATAGGGCAGCACCTTGCCGCCGCGCATTCCGGCGTCGGCGGCAATCAGCAGCTTGGGCGTGGCATCGTCGATGCGCAGCGCCAGGTTGTGCGCGGCAAACCCGCCAAACACCACCGAATGCACTGCGCCGATGCGCGCGCACGCCAGCATGGCAAATACGGCCTCGGCCATGTTGGGCATGTAGATGACCACGCGATCGCCGCGGCCGACATCCAGCTTTTTAAGGATGGCCGCGAACGCATTGACCTCGCGATACAGCTGCGCGTAGGTGATCTCTCGGGTGAGGTTGGTTTCGGTGGAAATGGCGACCAGCGCAAGCTGTTCGCCGCGCTCGGCCAGATGGCGGTCCACGGCGTTGTAGCAGAGGTTGGTCTGGCCGCCGACGAACCACTTGCGGAACGGCGGATTGGAATAATCGAGGATCTGCTGTGGCGGCACATGCCAGTGAATGACCTTGGCTTCCTCGGCCCAGAATGCCTCCGGCTCCTCGATTGAACGGCGATAGGTTTCTTCGTAGCCCATGCTGCACTCCCGGACGCGATACTTCGCGCAGCATAGTCCTCGCGGCGAGACGAGGCCTTCCGACATTGGTCGCATCTGCATCACAAGGCCACGCAGGGCCGGGCGGACGATTGGAATGGGCGTAGCGATACCTGCGGGGCGAATGTGCTGGCCCAGGACCTGTAGGAGCGACGCAAGTCGCGAAGCACGCGGCGCATGATCGCCTACAGGGTCGGGGGCCAATGATTTCCCGGCTTCGCGACTTGCGTCGCTCCTACAACAACCCCCATTTCCAAGGGTCTTCATCCCGATGCAGTCCGGCCCCCTCGCCTATCGTCATGTCGGCGCAGGACGAGTGAAAAGGAGGTCGCGATTCCGGTCGGGCAGCGTTAAAAAAACCGTTGCTACAGGGCATCTCGGGCCAGCGCCTGCAACGAAAAACGCCGGGCAAGCCCGGCGTTTTTGTCCTGCAGCTGATCGCGGCGATCAGCCCAGCAGATGCGCCACGCCGGCGCGCTCTTCTTCCAGCTCGGCCAGGGTCTTGTCCATGGCCGCGCGGCTGAATGCGTCGACTTCCAGGCCTTCCACGCGGGTGTATTCGCCATTGGCGGTGATCACCGGCACGCCGTACATCACCCCTTCCGGAATGCCGTAGCTGCCATCCGACGGCACGCCCATGGTCACCCACTTGCCGTTGCTGCCCAGCATCCAGTCGTGGATGTGGTCGATGGCGGCGTTGGCCGCAGAGGCGGCCGAGGACAGCCCGCGCGCTTCGATGATCGCAGCCCCGCGCTTGCCGACCTGCGGGATGAACGCATCGCTGTTCCAGGCCGCGTCGTTGATCTTGTCCTTCAACGAAGCACCGCTGACTGTGGCGAAGCGGTAATCCGGATACATGGTCGGGCTGTGGTTGCCCCACACGATCAGGTTTTCAATGTCACCTACCGCCACGCCGGCCTTGTTGGCCAGTTGCGACAGCGCGCGATTGTGGTCCAGCCGCAGCATGGCGGTGAAATTCTTCGCCGGCAGGTCGGGCGCGGACTTCATGGCGATATAGGCGTTGGTGTTGGCCGGGTTGCCGACCACCAGCACCTTCACGTTGCGCGAAGCGACCTTGTTCAATGCGGCGCCCTGCGCAGTGAAGATCTTGGCGTTCTCCAGCAGCAGGTCCTTGCGCTCCATGCCCGGGCCGCGCGGACGCGCGCCGACCAGCAGGGCAACGTCGACGTCCTTGAACGCGACTTCCGGGTCATCGGTGCCGACCATGCCGGCCAGCAGCGGGAACGCGCAGTCTTCAAGCTCCATCATCACGCCCTTCAGCGCGGCCTGGGCCTTGTCGATCGGCAGTTCCAGCAACTGCAGGATCACCGGCTGGTCCTTGCCCAGCATTTCGCCGGAGGCAATACGGAACAGCAGCGCGTAGCCGATCTGGCCAGCGGCACCGGTGACGGCGACTCGAACGGGATTCTTCATGACTAGTCCTCTACAAGGTGGAACGTGGGGTAAGAACGCGGGATGGGATCGTGTCGTGGAAACGTGGGGCGGCAATCGTGGTGATCAGTAAACGCGGTAACCCAGCGGCAGCAGGTTCCGATGCAGCAAAGCAGTGTCATAGCCCTCGATGACCTGCTGTCCAACCACCGTCACGGGCACGCCGCGGGTGCCGAGTGCGCTGGCGGCGCGGCTTCCTTCCTCGGTGTCCACGTCGAGGACGCGGTAAAGCACCCCGGCCAGTTCGAAGTCCTTCCGCTGCTGGCGGCAATAACCGCACCATTCTGCCGCCAGCATGACGATGCCCTTGTCGCCGGTGAGCAGGCGAGGATCATCCGCTTGCAGCGTGACTTCCCTGCCCTGCCACCATGACATCGCAGCCCAGACAGCGCCTCCCAACAAAAGCATCAGCAGCAGGTTGCGAACGTTCATGCGCAATGCGGGCTCAAACGAGCTCGGCGAAGAATTCCTGGATCCGCTGCATGCCAGGCGCCAGTTGTGGCGTCGGGCAGGTATAGCTGATGCGCAGCGCACGCGGCTCACCAAAAGCAGAACCCGGCACGCAGGCCACGCCCTTGGCTTCCAGCAACGCGCTGCAGAAATCGATGTCGTTGTTTATGACGGCGCCGTTGTGCGATTTGCCGAAGGCGCAACTGATGTCCGGGAACACATAGAACGCACCTTGCGGACGCGGACAGACCACGCCGGGAATGGCGGCCAGCGCGGCCATGACCTGGTCGCGCTTGCCCTGGAATTCCAGGTTCTTGGCTTCGGTGACATCCTGGGGACCCGACAAGGCGGCGATTGCGGCGGCAGTCGTGACTTCGGGGATGTTGGTGATGTGGTTGGAATTGAGCGTGGTCACTGCCTGGGCAACCGATTCCGGGCCGGCCATGAAACCCACGCGCCAACCCGGCATGCCGTAGGTCTTGGACAGCGAGTCGACGAACACGGTGCGCTCGCGCAATTCAGGCCGCGCCTGCACGAAGTTGTAGTACTCCAGCCCGTCGAACAGCATGCGGTTGTAGATGTCGTCGGTGATGATCCAGGTGTCCGGATACTTCACCAGCACCTCGGCCAGGGCGATGACTTCATCCTTCGTGTAGACCATGCCGGTCGGGTTGGAAGGATTGTTGAACAGGAACACCTTGGGCCTGGTGGCCAGTGCGGCATCGAGCTGCTCTACCGTGAGCTTGTAGTCCTGGCTGGCCGGGCACGGCAGTTCCAGGATCCGGGCGTTGACGATCTCGGCGATGTCGACATACGAAGTCCAGTACGGGGCCGGGAAGGCGATGGTGTCGCCCTCATCCAGCAGCACTTCGGCCAGGTTGTAGAGCACGTGCTTGGCGCCGATGCCGGTGGACAGGTTGGCACGGGTGTAGCCGGTCAGGCCCAGCTGTTCCATGTGCTTGAGGAAGGCATCCAGCAGGGCGTCGGCACCACGGTTGGAACCGTACTGACCCGAATCCTTGGCCAGCGCGTCACGGGCGGCCTGGTAGACGTGCTCACCCGGCAGGAAGTTCGGAACGCCGATGGAAAAACTGATGACGTCGCGACCCGTGGCCTTGAGCTTCTTGGCCTTCTCGGCGACTGCCATGATCGCGCTGGGTTTGGCGCGACCCATGCGCCCGGCTAACTTGAGCATTACTTGACCTCGTGGGGTGAGGAAACGCGGGAGTGGGAACGCGGGATGGAACGGGCGCCGCGGCGCGACGCCGATTTTATCATGGCGCCCAGAGGCGCTGAGCCGGCTCCCCCTGGTCGACGATCAGGGGGAGCGACCTGGATCAGGCACTCAGGTGACGGTTCCACTCCGCGACCTGGTCGGCCTTGGCCGCCAGCACTGCCGCGGCATCGCCTTCGATCTTCACCGAGTTGATGAGGTCGCCACCTTTGACGCTGTCGACCACGTCCAGGCCTTCGAGGACCTTGCCGAACACGGTATGCCTGCCGTCCAGGTGAGGGGTGGCCACGTGGGTGATGAAGAACTGGCTGCCGTTGGTGTTGGGGCCCGCATTGGCCATGGACAGCACGCCGCGCTCGTGGCGCACGCCGTTGTTGGTCTCGTCGGCGAAACGGTAGCCCGGGCCGCCGCGACCGGAGCCTTCGGGGCAGCCACCCTGGATCATGAAGTCGGGGATGACACGGTGGAAATTGAGGCCGTCATAGAAGCCGCGCTGGGCCAGATTGACGAAATTGGCCACCGTAAGCGGGGCCTTGTCGGGGTACAGCTCGACCTTGATGGGGCCGCGGGCGGTGTCAAAAGTGGCGGTCAGGGACATGGGAGACTCCGTGGAAGGGTTGGGGAACGAGGGTGTTGTTCAGCGAATGCATTGGATTGGGGCGGTTTTCGCCGATTAAACCGCCCCTGGGTGCCATCGGCCCGCCCGGACGGGCATTTCGGCCACGCCACTGAGTCAATGCACAGGTTTAACCCGTTATAATACTCGGCTTCCTTCCCGGCCGAGCGCGGTTCAAATCGCGCCTTTCTACATGTCTATCCAGAATCTGCGCAATATCGCCATCGTCGCCCACGTCGACCACGGCAAGACCACCCTCGTGGACTGCCTGCTCAAGCAGTCGGGCACGTTCAACGAACGCACGGTCACCACCGAGCGGATGATGGATAGCAACGACCAGGAAAAGGAACGTGGCATCACGATCCTGTCCAAGAACACCGCCATCAACTGGAATGGCAACCGCATCAACATCGTCGACACCCCGGGCCACGCCGACTTCGGCGGCGAAGTCGAGCGCGTGCTGTCGATGGTCGACTCGGTACTGATCCTGGTCGATGCGATGGATGGCCCGATGCCGCAGACCCGATTCGTGACCCAGAAGGCCTTTGCGATGGGCTTCAAGCCGATCGTGGTGGTCAACAAGATCGACCGCCCCGGCGCGCGCCCGGACTGGGTGATCGACCAGGTGTTCGACCTGTTCGACAAGCTCGGCGCCACCAATGAGCAGCTCGATTTCCCGATCGTCTATGCCTCGGCCCTGCACGGCTACGCCAGCCTGGAAGACTCGGCGCGCGAAGGCGACATGACCCCGCTTTACGAAGCGATCATGAAGCACGTGTCGCCACCCGACGTGGACCGCGAAGGTCCCTTCCAGATGCGCATCAGCCAGCTGGACTACAACAATTTCGTCGGGCTGATCGGCGTGGGCCGCATCCAGCGCGGCAAGGTGCGCACCAACATGCCAGTCAGCGTGATCGACCGTCACGGCAAGAAGCGCCAGGGCAAGGTCCTGCAGGTCCTGGGTTTCCTGGGGCTGGAGCGCGTTGAAGTGGAAGAAGCCGAAGCCGGCGACATCGTCGCCATTTCCGGCGTGGCCGACCTCAGCATCTCCGACACCCTCTGTGCGCTGGACACTCCCGAGGCGCTGCCGGCGCTGACCGTCGACGAGCCGACCATCAGCATGACCTTCCAGGTCAACAACTCGCCGTTCGCGGGCAGCAAGGAACACAGCGGCGGCAAGTTCATCACCAGCCGGCAGATCCGCGAGCGCCTGGAGCGCGAGACCCTGCACAACGTGGCCCTGAAGGTCGAGGAAGGTTCCGACCCCGACAAGTTCCTGGTCTCCGGCCGCGGTGAGCTGCACCTGTCGGTACTGATCGAGAACATGCGCCGCGAAGGCTTCGAACTGGCCGTGTCGCGCCCGGAAGTCATCATCAAGGAAATCGACGGGCAGCAGATGGAACCGGTCGAACAACTGGTCGTCGATATCGAGGAAGTGCACCAGGGCGGGGTCATGGAGAAGCTGGGCGTGCGCAAGGGCGCGCTCAAGAACATGGAATCGGACGGCAAGGGGCGCGTGCGCCTGGACTACATGATCCCGGCCCGCGGCCTGATCGGCTTCCAGAATGAATTCCGCACCCTGACCCAGGGCTCGGGCCTGCTGTTCCACGTGTTCGACCATTACGGTCCCAAGGAACAGGGCGCCATCGCCAAGCGCCAGAACGGCGTGATGATCGCCAATGCGCCGGGCGCCACCCCGGCCTACTCGCTTGGGCCGCTGGAAGAACGCGGCAAGCTGTTTGCCGCCGAGGGCGACAACGTCTACGAAGGCCAGTTGATCGGCATCCATTCCAAGGACAACGACCTGACCGTCAACGCCATCAAGACCAAGCCGCTGACCAACATGCGCGCTTCGGGCAAGGACGACGCCATCAAGCTGACCCCCGCGATCAAGTACACGCTGGAACAGGCGCTGGATTTCATCGAGGACGACGAGCTGGTGGAAGTCACCCCGAAGGAAATCCGCCTGCGCAAGAAGTTCCTCAACGAAAGCGACCGCAAGCGCGCCTCCCGCGCGGCCTGATCTCCGTTGCAGTGACGGGCGCGTCCTACAACCCGGCGCCGCGCGCGCACCCGGGTTTGCATGTCCTGGCCCTCTTCGAGGGCCTCAAGGGCTTGCTGGCGCTGATTGCGGCGGCCAGCCTGGAAGTGCTGGGGCCGCAACCATTGCGCAACCTGATCACCAGCCTCATCAGCCGGTTCAACCTGGATCCGGCCCACGGCACCCTGCCCTCGCTGCTTGATGCGATCAATCCGGGTGCCGTGCACCTGGCGGTTGCCGTGGTGTCGCTGTATGCGGTCTGGCGCCTGGTCGAAGGCTGGGGCTTGTGGCGCGCTCGCGCATGGGCGTCCTGGCTGGGTTGCGTGGGCACCGCTGCTTACCTGCCACTGGATGCTTACGCCATCTACCACCATGACGGTTGGCACACCTGGGCCGTGCTGGTGCTCAATCTGATCGTGGTGGCAGTGCTGGCGCGCGACCTGGTCAAGCGCCGCGCCTGATCTTCGCAATTGCACGCATCCCCGATGCTGGGTAGCCTGCCTGCGCACACCCTGCAGGATCCGAACCGATGTGGCGCACCCCGGTATTGCTTGCCCTTCTGCTGGCATTTTGCGGCTGTGATTCCACCGGCCCGGACGCGACCGGCGCGCAGCCCGTTGAACCCACCGATTTCACCTACGCCGAACTGGACATCACCGACCTGCAGCAGCGCATGCAAGCCGGCGAGCTGGACAGCCGTACGCTGACACAGGCCTACCTGGACCGCATCGCGGCCCTGGACAAAGCGGGGCCTAAACTCAATGCGGTGATCGAGATCAATCCCGATGCGCTGAAGGAAGCCGCCCTGCGGGATGTGGAACGCAAGACCAATTCGGTACGCGGCCCGCTGCACGGCATTCCGATTTTGCTCAAGGACAACATCGGCGCCACGCCGATGGTCAATTCCGGCGGCTCGCTGGCACTCAAGGATTTCAGGCCATCCACCGATGCCTTCCTGGTACGTCGGCTGCGCCAGGCGGGGGCGGTGATCCTGGGCAAGACCAATCTCAGCGAATGGGCCAATTTCCGGTCGACGCGTTCGCTCTCGGGCTGGAGCGGGCGTGGCGGGCTGACCCGGAATCCGTATGTGCTTGACCGCAATCCCTGTGGCTCCAGTTCCGGCAGCGCGGTCGCCGCATCGGCCAACCTGGCCGCGGCCGCGATCGGCACGGAAACCGACGGCAGCATCATCTGCCCGGCCGCGGTCAATGGACTGGTAGGGCTCAAGCCCACGGTCGGACTGGTCAGCCGGGAAGGCATCATCCCCATCTCCTTCAGCCAGGACACCGCGGGACCCATGACCCGCAGCGTGGCCGATGCGGCCTACCTGCTGAGCGTACTGGCCGGGCGCGACGATGCCGATCCGGCAACCGCCAGGACGGCCTGGAACACCAGCCTCGATTACCACCTGCACCTGGATGCAAACGCACTCAAGGGCGCGCGCATCGGCGTGATTCGCAGCAAGCTCGTCATCCACCCCGACGCCGCCGCCGCAATCGAAGACGCCATCCGCACGATGCGCGAAGCGGGCGCCACCGTCGTCGACGCGGAAATCCCCACTGAAGGACAGTGGTCGGACGACGAGACCACGCTGTTGCTCTACGAGTTCAAGTCAGGGCTGGAGCGCTACCTGCAAAAGCACAATGCACCGCTGAAGACGCTTTCCCAGCTGATTGGCTACAACGCGCAATACCGTACGTCCGAGATGCCCTTCTTCGGGCAGGAGCTGTTCGAGCAGGCCAATGCGAAGGGCGGCCTGAATGAACCCGAGTACATCAGCGCACGCTCCCGGGCCAGCCGCCTTGCAGGGCCCGAGGGAATCGATGCCGCGTTGAAAGGACAGCGCCTGGATGCACTGATCGCCCCGGCAACCGGTCCTGCGTGGATCAGCGATCCGCTGACCGGCGACCACTTCCCGGGCGCCGGTTATGGCGCCGCCGCGGTGGCCGGTTACCCCAGCCTGACCATTCCGATGGGAAATTCCAACGGACTACCGCTTGGCATCGTCTTCATGGGCACGGCATGGAGCGAACCCAAGCTGATAGGACTGGGCTACGCCTACGAGCAATTGACCCGTGCACGCAAGCCGCCGGAATACCGCCCTACCCTGCACGTCCCTGCCAAGGCTTCGCCGCCTGGTGCGGCCAGGTAATGGTCGGCGGCATGTTCGCGCATCCTTCGCGGCAATTGAAAAAGCGTGTCGTCTTTCGTCCGTTCGGGCGTACGATGGCAGCGGCACGATGGCAGGGTCGGATTGAATGGATGTAGATGCAGATCGTGCATCGGAACTGAGAGCACTCAGCGGGTCGCGTTCGACGGCCATGCTGCGTTTGCGTCGGCTGGATTCGCTGGCGTGGCTGGTCCTCGCGCTGGCTATCCTGCTCTCTGTCTGGTTCGGCTATGTGTCCTGGCTTCAGGCCAGGCGCACGGCGGAAGCACAATTCAATGCACGCTCGGAGGCGGTGGCCGCCGCGATACTCACGCGCATCCATGCCTACGAAGACATAGTCCGCGCCTCTGCGGGCATGCTGGAGGCCAGGCCGCAGCTGGACCAGGCGGGCTTCACTGCCTACGTGACAAAACTGCAGCTGCCCCAACGCCATCCGGGCGTGCAGACATTGGGGTTCGCCCGCCGGGTCGGCGACGCAGACCTGCCAGGCTACGTGCTGGCACAGCGCGCCCAGCATGGTCCCGCTTTCGATGTCCATCCACGTACCCGGTCAGGCGAACATTTCATCGTCGACCTGCTCTATCCCGACATACCGCAAATGCGCCAGTTGCTCGGCACCGATATCTCGGCCGAACCGGTGCGGCGCGCCGCACTGAAGGCGGCGCGCGACAGCGGTGAACTGTCCGCCGCACGTCGCGTTACCTTTGGCAATCCGGCGGTGGGTGGCGCTTTCAGTGGTTTCCTGCTGTATGCACCGGTCTACGCGGTGGATCTGCCGCACCAGCGCAACGCCGGCGCAAACGCACAATCGCCGACCAGGCCGTCGCTGCAGGGATTTACCTCGGCCGGCTTCGGCTGGGACCGCATGATCCAGGAGGCGATAGCCGGCGTGGAAAACCACCAGCTGGATCTCCAGCTGCAATCAACGGACCCAGCCACCGGCATCGTCTACCAGCGCACCGGGCTGCGGGACCGCTATGGCGCGGACATGGAACCGGCGTTCAACCAGCAGCGCACGTTGCAGTTCTTCGGTGGCGACTGGAAATTGCGGATCAGTTCCGCGCCGCGCAACGTGGCTATCCCTGCGATCACCTCCATCCTGGTCCTCGCCTCCGCAGGCATCGCGCTGGGCCTGGTCGTGTTCGTCCTGCTGGTCACCCTCGCACGCGCCGACCGGCGCAGCCGCGCGCTGCTCAATGCAGTGGCCGACCACCTGCCCACTCTCATTGCCTACATCGACCACGACCAGTGCTACGGATTCGTCAACCGCGCCAGCCGGGACTGGTTCGAACAACCTTCCCTTGGCTGGAGTGAGCGCCGCGTTGCCGACGTGCATGCCGACAACCCCGAATTCCTGGAATCGCTGCAGGGCGCAATGGCCAAGTCCGCCAATGGCGAACGAGTGAGTTGGGAAGCGCGGATCGGGCAGCCACGGCGCCCGGTGCAGGTCTACCTGTTGCCCGACCTTGACGCAGACCGGCGGGTGGCTGGCTGGTACCTGATGGCCTACGACAACAGCGAACAGCACCGCACCTTGCGCGAACTCGCAACCGCGCGCGACCAGCTGCAACGGGTCACCGACAAGCTGCCCGCCATGATTGCGCAGTACGACCGCAACGAGGCCACGGTGTTCTTCAATCGTGCCTGCGCCGAAGCCAACCTTTGGCAGCAACCCTATCGTCAAGGTATCCGCATCGAGGAAATGCTGGGGGAGAAGACCTATTCCCTGCGCAAGCCATACATCGATGCGGTCATGTCGGGCCGCGACATCGATTTCGAGAGCGTCGCCACAGGCGCAGATGGCAGGCCGCGCCGCCTGCATTCCTATTACACACCTGACATCGACGAGGACGGCAAGGTATGCGGGTTTTTCGTCATGTCCACCGACCTGACCGAGAAGGCGCACCTCGAGAATGCCCTGTATGACGCGCATGAACGCGCCGAGGTCACCCTGACCTCGATCAGCGATGCCGTCATCACCACGGATGCGGCCGACCGCATCACCTACATGAATCCGGCAGCCGAAGCGCTCAGCGGCTGGATGCTGCACAGCGCATTGGGGCAACCCATCGCCGAGATACTTCCCGTGCACGTAGTGGGAAGCGCCGCGCAGGAAGAAGGCGCGCACACGGCCGCCATGCCGGGAGACCTGCAGTTGCTGCGCCATGACGGCAAGCCGATACTGGTGGAAAGATCGCTGTCGCCAGTCCGCGACCGCGGCACCAGCTCGGCCGGTTCGGTGATCGTCCTGCGTGATATCACCGAAGCGCGTGCGCTGAATTCGCGCATGGCCTACCTGGCCCACCATGACGCCCTGACCGGTCTGCCCAACCGCCTGCAGCTCAACAACTCGCTGGGCAAGCTGATCGATGCCGACAGCTCAAGTGGCGACGGACTGGCGGTGCTGTTCATCGACCTCGACCTCTTCAAGCACGTCAACGACGCGCTCGGCCACCACATCGGCGACCAGTTGCTGCAGCAGGTAACGCGGCGCATCCAGCGAAGCGTGGGCGACAAGGGCAGCGTGTATCGCACCGGCGGCGACGAGTTCGTAGTGCTGCTGGACAAGGTGTCATCGCGCGAGCGGGTGCTGGAAGTCGCGCAGCATTTGCTGAATATCGGCGAGGAACCGTATACGGTCTCCTCGCATGAATTGCACCAGGCCTTCAGCATAGGCATCAGCCTGTTCCCGGATGATGGCTATGACGCGTCCACACTGATGATGCGGGCCGACGCGGCCATGTACCTGGCCAAGCGCAGCGGCCGCAATACCAGCCGCTTCCACAACAGCGAACTGGCCAGTAACGCGGACGCGCGCATAGAGCTCGAGAACAGCCTGCGCCGAGGACTGCGCAAGGGTGAGCTGGTGCTGCACTACCAGCCGCAGATCGATCGCATCAGCGGCCGCATCGTGGGCGTTGAAGCCTTGATGCGCTGGCAGAAGGGCGATCGTTTGATGCAGCCTGGTGAATTCCTGCCGATCGCCGAGGAAACCCACCTCATCGTCGACATCGATCGCTGGGCGATCCAGGCCGCCTGCCGCCAGAACCGCATCTGGCAGCAATCCGGGCTGCCGCCGATCCCGGTGTCAGTGAACATTGCAGCGGCCAACTTCGACACCGGCACGCTGGTGGAGGCGGTAACCGCCGCGCTGGAAGACAGCGGCATGGCGCCGGAATACCTGGAGCTGGAGGTCACCGAGACCACGATCATGCAGGACGTCCAGCGCACCGACCATGCCCTGCGAGCGCTCAAGGCGATGGGCGTGCGCATCGCCATCGACGACTTCGGCACCGGCTTCTCCAGCCTGAGCTACCTGGGCAACTACGGTTTCAACGTGCTCAAGATCGACCAGTCATTCGTGCGTGAGGTCACCGAGCCCAGCCAGGCCGCCATCACGCGAGCCATCATCGGGCTGGCAAGCCAGCTGGACTGCCACACCGTCGCCGAAGGCGTCGAAACCCAGGCGCAACTGGAGTGGCTGGTTGCGAACGGCTGCGATACGTTCCAGGGACACCTGTTCAGTCCGGCGATACCAGCGGTGGAATTTGCGCGACTGCTTGCCCGCGGCAAGACGTGGGAAATCCCCGACAGAACCAGCACCGCGCAGCTGCATTGGTCCTGAGATCCAGCAGGCGGGGCCCGACTACGACGAGCCGGCACCACCGGGCCGCCCGCCTGTTGGAAGACCCGTCCTAGCGTCCTGCAGGCGCGGCGAGCTGGTTCTGCTTGCGGACGATCGACATCGCGATTTCCAGCGACTGCTCGTAGTTGAGGCGAGGATCCACGGTTGAGCGATACGCACGCTCAAGATCGATGTCCGTCAGCTCGCGCGCACCACCGGTGCATTCGGTGACGTCTTCCCCGGTCAATTCCAGGTGCACGCCACCCAGGCGGGTACCGGCCGCCGCATGCAGGTCGAACGACTGCTCCACTTCGCCGCGGATATTGTCGAAACGGCGCGTCTTGAAACCATTCGACGTGCTTTCGGTATTGCCGTGCATGGGATCGCACACCCACAGGACGCGACGGCCGTCGCGGCGCACTGCGTCAAGCAGCGGCGGCAATTTCTCCGCGATCTGGGTCGCGCCCATGCGATGAATGAAGGTCAGGCGGCCAGGCTCGTCCTCGGGATTGAGGATGTCGATCAGGCGCAGCAACTGGTCGGGATTGACCGAAGGACCCACCTTCAAGGCGATCGGATTGCGCACGCCACGCAGGTATTCGACGTGCGCACCATCCACTGCCGCGGTGCGCATGCCGATCCACGGATAGTGGGTGCTGAGATTGAACCAGCCCCACTGGCGCGGCACCTCACGGGTCAGCGCTTCCTCGTAGGGCAGCAGCAAGGCTTCGTGCGAGGTATAGAAGTCGATGCGGTTGAGGTTGTGGACCTCCGACCCGGAGAGCGTTTCCATGAAGCGCACGGCGTCTCCGATGGAGGTCACCATCTGCTGGTACTCATTGGCATTGGGCGAATAGCCCACCCAGTTGAGGTTCCAGTACTCGGGATGGTGCAGGTCGGCGAAACCGCCATCAATCAACGCGCGCACGAAATTCATGGTCATCGCCGAGCGCGCGTGTGCCTTGATCATGCGGCGCGGGTCCGGGATGCGCGCCTGGGCAGTGAATTCCTGCTGGTTCACAAGGTCACCCCTGTAACTAGGCAAGGTCACCCCATCGCGCGTTTCGGTGTCGGTTGACCGCGGCTTGGCGTACTGCCCCGCGAAGCGACCCACGCGTACCACCGGCAGGCGCAGGCCATGCACCAGCACCAGGCTCATCTGCAGCAGCACCTTGAGGCGGTTGGAAATCAGGCCGGACTCGCAATCACTGAAGCTTTCCGCGCAGTCGCCACCCTGCAAGAGGAATCGCTTCCCTTCCTGGGCCTCGGCCAGTTGCTTCTTGAGCGCGAAGATTTCCCACGACGTCACCAGCGGGGGCAGCTGACGCAACTCTCCCAGTGCCGACTCCAACGCGCCAGCGTCCGGATAGGTGGGCATCTGCACGGCGGTGCGGCCGCGCCAGCTGGTAGGCGTCCAGTCGGCGGGAAGATTCACTGCATGCAGATTTCGGTCGGTGCTGCTCATCGGTTTTTTCTCTTGGCGTTCTTTCATGGTGCCAGATTGATGCGCCGCGTCAAATCTTGCTTATGAAACCTTTCCTGGCCGAAAAGCCGGCATAAAGTGCCCACAGCGCCAAGGCGATGAAACAGACCAGGCTCCAGGCGGGCATGGCCAGGCCCAGGAACGTCCAGTCAACGGTACCGCAGCTGCCTGAAGCGGTGAGTACTTTCTTGATCATGCCCAGTACGCCCACGGAGTCCTGCAGGAATCCGAGTGGCGGTCCGCAGCTGGGAACCAGGTTAGCGGGCAGGCTCTGGACCCAGACATGGCGCGCGGCAATAACGATGCCGATGACCGCGGCGATGAAAGCCCCTATCGCGTAGCCCCGGCGCCCGCCTTGGCCGCGCGGGGCATGAACTGCTCCCAGAAGGAATACGAGCCCCAGCACGGCGAACGAAACCCGCTGGAATATGCACAGGTTGCAAGGTTCCAATCCGTCATGGAACTGGGTCCAGATGGCATAGGCCACCACACCAATGCACGCCAGGAAACCCACAAGGAACTGTATGCGGAACGACCAAAGAAACGGATTCATGTCATCGCCTGTGCAGGAAGAGCCTGCGCATTATCGCCGCGCCGGTGGCATCAGACCATGCATCCGCCTTGCCGGTTCCCAAAAGCAAAACCCCGGCGATGCCGGGGTTTCGTGATGACGCTTTGCGCTTGGGATTACTCGGCGAGCGCAGCGGCTTCCGGTCGATCCAGCAGCTCCACGTAGGCCATGGGCGCATTGTCACCAGCGCGGAAGCCGCACTTGAGGATGCGCAGGTAGCCACCCGGACGCGACTGGTAGCGCGGGCCCAGCGTGGTGAACAAGGTGCCGACGGCTTCCTTGTCGCGCAGGCGTGAAAAAGCGAGGCGGCGGTTTGCAACGCCATCAACCTTGCCAAGGGTGATCAAGGGCTCTGCGACGCGGCGCAGTTCCTTGGCCTTGGGCAGGGTGGTACGGATCAGGCCGTGCTTGATCAACGAAGCGGCCATGTTGCTGAACATCGCCTGGCGATGCGAGCTGGTGCGGCTCAACTTGCGGCCGGCTTTCTGGTGGCGCATGGGTGTGATTCCTGGTTAATGTTGATGCTGTTGAGGTTCGCTGTCGCCTTCATGGCGTTCTTGCATGGACTGCGGATGGCCCGAGCCCGTTCGTCCTGATCGGGCATCGCCGCGCACCTTCGGGCGCGTCGGCGTTGTGTTGCGATTCCAACCGGATCCCCGCAATTGCGGGGATCCGTTATTGCTTGATCAGCCCAGCATGCCGTGCTGCGAGACGCCGGCCGGCGGCCAGTTCTCGAGCTTCATGCCCAGCGAGAGGCCGCGCTGCGCGAGGACTTCCTTGATCTCGGTCAACGACTTCTTGCCGAGGTTCGGGGTCTTCAGCAGCTCGACTTCAGTCTTCTGGATCAGGTCGCCGATGTAGTAGATGCTCTCGGCCTTGAGGCAATTGGCCGAACGCACGGTCAGCTCGAGGTCGTCGATCGGACGCAGCAGCACCGGGTCAACGCCACTGGCAGCCTGCTTCGGCGCACCACGGTCACGGTGGGTGAAATCACCGAACACCGACAACTGGTCGCTGAGGATGTCGGCGGCGGTGCGCACCGCTTCCTCGGCATCGATGGTGCCGTTGGTTTCGATTTCAAGGACCAGCTTGTCCAGGTCGGTACGCTGTTCGACGCGTGCGGCTTCCACCGCATAGGCGACGCGGCGGACCGGCGAGAACGATGCATCCAGCATCAGGCGGCCGATGGCGCGGGTCTCTTCATCCGGACGACGACGGGCGGCGGCCGGCTGGTAGCCGAAACCGCGCTCGATCTTCAGGCGCATGTTGATCGCCGTGTCCTTGGTCAGGTTGCAGATGACCAGCTCCGGGTTGAGGATCTCGACGTTGTGGTCGGTCTTGATATCGGCAGCAGTGACGACGCCCGGACCCTGCTTGGCGAGGGTCAGCGTGGAGCTGTCGCCGGTATGGATGCGGATGGCGACGTCTTTCAGGTTCAACAGGACTTCAAGCACGTCTTCCTGCAGGCCTTCGATGGTGCTGTATTCGTGCAGAACGCCGTCAATCTCGACTTCCGTGATGGCGAAGCCCGGGATGGACGAGAGCAGCACGCGACGCAGCGCATTGCCCAGAGTGTGGCCGTAGCCGCGTTCCAGCGGCTCGATCACGACCTTGGCGCGATTGTCGCCAAGGCGTTCGATTTGCGGGCCGCGGGGGCGCAGCACCTGCTGTGTGGTAACCGTCATGTTGCTTGGTCTCCTGCAAATCCCCGGCTGATCCGGGGATTCGTGATGGGATTACTTCGAGTACAACTCGACGATCAGCGCTTCGTTGATGTCGGCAGGCAGATCTGCGCGATCCGGCACGGCCTTGAACACGCCGCTGAACTTCTTCGAGTCCACTTCAACCCACGAGGGGCTGAGGTCCATCTGTGCGGACACGGTCAGCGATTCCTGGACGCGCAACTGCTTCTGCGCCTTTTCGGAAAGCTCGATCGCATCGCCGGCCTTGATCTGGTAAGACGGCAGATTCACCGACTTGCCGTTGACCAGCACGCCACGATGTGAAACCAGCTGGCGGGCCGAAGGACGGGTGATGGCGAAGCCCATGCGGTAGACGACGTTGTCCAAGCGGGTTTCCAGCAACTGCAGCAGGTTCTCGCCGGTGTTGCCCTTCTTGGTCGAGGCCTTCTTGTAGTAGTTGCGGAACTGACGCTCCAGCAGGCCGTAGATACGCTTGACCTTCTGCTTTTCACGCAGCTGGGTGGCGTAGTCGGACAGCTTGCCCTTGCGGGCAGTGGCGCCGTGCTGGCCGGGCTTCTGCTCCAGCTTGCACTTGGAATCCAGCGCGCGCGCCGGGCTCTTGAGGGAAAGATCGGCGCCTTCGCGGCGGGCGAGCTTACAGGTAGGACCAATATAACGAGCCATTTCTCTTCAGCTCCTTAGACGCGACGCTTTTTGGGCGGGCGGCAACCGTTATGCGGGATAGGCGTAACGTCGATGATGTTGGTGATTTTGTAACCAACGTTGTTGAGTGAACGCACTGCCGACTCGCGGCCCGGGCCTGGGCCCTTGATGCGTACTTCCAACGACTTCAGACCGTAGTCCAGTGCGGCACGGCCGGCCTTCTCGGCGGCGACCTGTGCGGCGAACGGAGTGGACTTGCGGGAACCGCGGAAACCCGCGCCGCCCGAAGTGGCCCACGACAGCGCATTGCCCTGGCGATCGGTGATGGTGACGATGGTGTTGTTGAAGGAAGCGTGGACGTGGGCGACGCCGTCAGTGACGACGCGCTTGATCTTCTTCTTCACTTTTGCTGCTGCTGGTTTGGCCATGATTCGCGCCCCTTACTTCTTGATGGCTTTGCGCGGACCCTTGCGGGTGCGTGCATTGGTGCGGGTGCGCTGGCCACGCAGCGGCAGGCCACGGCGATGACGCAAGCCGCGGTAGCAACCCAGGTCCATCAGGCGCTTGATTGCCATACCCACTTCGCGACGCAAGTCGCCTTCGACGATGAACTTGCCGATTTCGGCGCGCAGGCGCTCGACTTCAGGCTCGGACAGGTCACGGATCTTGGTGGTCGAAGTTACGCCCGCGGTTTCGCAGACCTTCTTCGACCGGGTACGGCCGATGCCGTAAATGCTCTGCAACCCGACCCAGACGTGCTTCTGGGCAGGCAGGTTGACACCTGCAATACGCGCCATGACGCGATTCTCCAAACTGTGTTTGATGGCCCGATTGCAGGCAAACCCGTCAGGGTTCGGTGCAAGCCGGCGGAGTGAACTACGAATTTTAACAAGATCTCGGGTTTCTGGGAAGTCCCCGCAAGCCAAGGCTTGCAAGGACCACGGCATGGGGAGTGTGCCCATGCTCCGGCGCCGGAACCTGCCTGGTACGGGTCGCTTCCGGCTTTCGCCCTCTTCGTCCCGCCCCGCCCCGCGCTACTCTTGCGCAGGGACTGGTCGATTCTCACCTGCGCACGAGATCGCTGCACAGGCCGCCCATCTAAGTTGTAGCTGGCTGCAGGCCTACGCCATGCAGAACCGCTGTGTGTGTTGCTTCAGCCCCGCGCCAAACCGCCGCGCGAGCCGCCTTTGAGATTAGCCTTTTTCAACAGACTTTCGTACTGGTGCGACATCAAGTGCGCCTGGACCTGCGCGATGAAGTCCATTACCACGACGACCACGATCAGCAGCGATGTGCCGCCGAAGTAGAACGACGTACCCAACTGGGTCCGCATGATCTCCGGCAGCAGACACACCGCTACCAGATACAGCGATCCAACCGCGGTCAGACGGGTCAGGACAGCGTCCACGTAATCCGCCGTAGCCTTGCCAGGGCGTATACCCGGGATAAGCGCGCCAGACTTCTTGAGGTTGTCGGCTGTTTCCTGCGAATTGAACACCAGCGCCGTGTAGAAGAAGGCAAACCCGATGATCATTGCGGCGAACACGATCATGTGCAGCGGCTCGCCCGGCGCCAGCGCCTGGGAGATGCGCTGCAGCCACACGGTGGAAGTGGACTGCCCGGACCAGAGCGCCAGCGTGGCGGGGAAAGCCAGGATGCTGGAAGCAAAGATCGGCGGGATCACGCCTGCCATATTGAGCTTGAGCGGAAGGAACGAAGTCTGGTTCATGTACGCGTTGCGGCCACCCTGGCGACGCGCGTAGTTGACCGTGATCCGCCGTTGCCCGCGTTCAACGAACACAACGAAGTAGGTGAAGGCGGCCACGGTTACGGCGATGAGGATCAGCGCAATGGCACTGATGGTGCCGTTGCGGAAGCCTTCGATCGTATTGATCACTGCAACCGGCAAGCCGGCCACGATGCCCGCGAAAATGATCAGCGAAACGCCGTTGCCGACACCGCGCTCAGTGACCTGCTCACCCACCCACATCAGGAATATGGTTCCCGCGGTCAAGGCCACGACCGCTGTCAATACAAAACCCATGCCCGGGTTGTAGACAACCGGCATGCCGCCCGGAGCGACCTGGTTCTGCAGGGCTACGGCGATACTGCCGCCCTGCACCACCGCCAGCAACACCGCGCCCATGCGCGAGTACTGGGTGATCTTGCGCCGTCCGGATTCGCCTTCCTTCTGCATCGCCTTGAGCGACGGGAAGATATGCACGGCCAGCTGGAACACGATGGATGCGGAGATGTACGGCATCACGTTGAGCGCGAACAGACTGAAGCGATGCAGGGCGCCGCCCGAGAACATGTTGAACATGTCCACGATGCCGCCACCCTGCGCTTCCATCATCGCCAGCATCGCATCGGGATTCACGCCGGGAACCGGAATGAAACAGCCAATGCGGTAGACGATCAGCGCACCGACCACGAACAGCAGCCGCTGGCGCAGTTCGGTGAACTTGCCCAACCCGCCTACGCCGCCTGCGTTGCCCTGCGCCATGCTTCAATTACTCCTGGACGCTGCCGCCGGCAGCTTCAATCGCTGCCTTGGCGCCGGCCGTCGCAGCGATGCCCTTCAGCACGAACTTCTTGGACAGCTCGCCCTTATTGACGATCTTGGCGCGCTTGGCGCTGGTCGGAACCAGCTTGGCGGCCTGCAATGCGGCAAAATCGATCTCGCCCGCTTCCAGTTTGTCCAGCTGGTAGGACATGACCTCGGCGCAATCAAGCTTCAGCTTGGAGCGGAAACCAACCTTCGGCAGACGCTTGATCAGCGGCATCTGGCCGCCTTCGAACTTTGCCTTGATCTTGCCCTTGCCCGAACGCGCAAAAGAACCCTTGTGGCCGCGGCCGCAGGTCTTGCCCAGGCCGGAACCAATGCCACGGCCAACGCGCTTGCGGTTGGTACGGGCGCCTTCGCCGGGCTTGAGTGTGTTGAGACGCATATCGATTACTCCTCGACGCGGACGAGATAATGAACCTTGTTGATCAGGCCGCGCACTTGCGGGCTGTCCTTCAGTTCACGCACGTCGTTGATCTTGTTCAGGCCCAGAGCCTTCACCGACAAGCGGTGGATACCCTGGGAACCACGCAGGCCACGCACCAGGCGGACCTTGACCGTACCGGTCGTATTGGACTCACTTGCCATAATTGAGTTCCTCGATTTTCTTGCCGCGCTTGGCCGCGATGCGGGTCGGCGACTGCATGTCGCCCAGGCCCTTCAGCGTTGCGCGCACCAGGTTGATCGGGTTGCGCGAACCAACGGCCTTGGCCAGCACGTTCTTGACGCCGACCGCTTCCAGCACGGCGCGCATGGCGCCGCCGGCGATCACGCCAGTACCTTCCGAGGCGGGCTGCATGTACACGCGCGCCGCGCCGTGGCCGGCCTTGACCGGGTGCCACAAGGTGCCGTTGTTCAGGTCGACGTTGAGCATGCCCTTGCGCGCATATTCCATCGACTTCTGGATCGCGACCGGCACTTCGCGCGCCTTGCCGTAACCGAAACCGATCTTGCCGTTGCCATCACCCACCACCGTCAACGCGGTGAAGGTGAACTGGCGACCACCCTTGACCGTCTTGCTGACGCGGTTGACCGCGACCAGCTTCTCGATCATGCCGTCGTCTACTTTCTCTTCGCGGTTGCGGTCGCGATCACGACCCCGCGGTGCACGTTGTTCTTCAGCCATTTCAGATTCCTTGAGGATTAAGTGATTACGGCTTTGCCGCTTATAGTTGTGGGATGTTGCGGTGGAACGCAGGCGCGAACAGAAGTCGCGGTACGTCCGGCAGCCAACCGTGCCGGCGGTGCAAACGTGGGGGCGAACCCCCGCGTTTCAATCAGAACTTCAGGCCGGCTTCGCGTGCCGCTTCGGCCAGGGCCTTGATGCGACCGTGGTAGCGGTAGCCAGAACGATCGAAGGCGATCTTTTCGATGCCAGCAGCCACGGCGCGTTCGGCGATGACCTTGCCCACGCGGGCGGCGGCGTCGCTGTTCTTGCCGTTCTTCAAGCCTTCCTTGACGTCGGCCTGCAGCGTATTGGCCGCAGCGATGACCTTGGAGCCGTCGGCGCTGAACAGCTGCGCGTACAGGTGCTGGCCGGTGCGCAGCACCGACAGACGCGGCACGCCGAGCACACGGATGTGGGCGCGGGTGCTCTTGGCGCGGCGAAGACGGGCGGTGTTCTTGATGCTCATTATCTTGATCCTTGGGAAGCCTGACGTATACGGAAAAGCCCGCGTTACGCCTTCTTGGCTTCCTTGCGAATGATGATTTCGTCGGAGTACTTCACGCCCTTGCCCTTGTAGGGCTCCGGCGGACGGAAACCGCGAATCTTGGCGGCCACTTCACCGACGCGCTGCTTGTCCGAACCCTGCACCAGGATTTCGGTCTGGGTCGGGGTGGAGATGGTGATGCCTTCAGGGGTCTTGAACAGCACCGGGTGCGAAAAGCCCAGCGACAGGTTCAGGTCCTTGCCGGCCATCGCGGCGCGGTAACCCACGCCCACCAGCTCGAGCTTGCGCTCGAAGCCGTCGGACACGCCCTTGACCATGTTGGCCAGGATCGCGCGGATGGTTCCGGTGATGGCGTCGTGCGCAGGAGTCGCGGGCGACAGGTTCAGCGCACCGTCTTCGACCTTGATGTCGACGCCGGCGGGCTTCACCAGGGTCAACGTGCCCTTCGGGCCCTTGACGCTGAGATTGTCGGTCTGGTTGTTGAACTCGACGCCCTTGGGAAGGGTGATCGGCAGTTTGGCTACACGGGACATACGGTTACTCCCTTAAGCCACGAAGCACAGGACTTCACCGCCGACGCCCTGCTGGCGCGCCTGCGAGTCGGTCATGATGCCCTTGGAGGTGGAAATGATGGCGACGCCCAGGCCGTCCAGCACCTTGGGAAGATCCGCCTTGCCGCTGTACTTGCGCAGGCCCGAACGGGACACGCGCGTAAGACGCTCGATCACCGGCTTGCCTTCGAAGTACTTCAGCTCGATCTCGAGCTGCGGCTTGTTGTCGACGGTATTGATGCGCGACCCGGCGATGTAGCCTTCTGCCTGCAGGACGCCGGCGATGGCGACCTTGATGTTGGAGGACGGCATCTTTACCGTCGGCTTGCCTACAGCGGCCGCATTCTTGATGCGGACCAGCATGTCGGCGATGGGATCAGTCATGCTCATTGCGTATTACCCTTTGAGTAGCACCGATATCCGCTTTCGCGAAAATCTTTGGTTGGAGGAACTTGTTGCCGCCAGCAGGTGTGATTACCAGCTGGCCTTGCGCAGGCCGGGAACGTCGCCGTTCATGGTCGCCTTGCGCAGCATGTTGCGGCCCAGGCCGAACTTGCTGTAGACGCCACGCGAGCGGCCCGACAGGGCGCAGCGGTTGCGTTCGCGGCTGGGCGAGGAATCGCGCGGCAGCTTCTGCAGCTTGATCACTGCTTCCATGCGCTCTTCGTACGAGGCGCTGGCGCTGGAGATGGTCTTCTTCAGTGCATCACGCTTGACGGCGTACTTCTTTGCCAGTTTGGCCCGCTTGATGTCGCGGTTAACCATTGAGGTCTTTGCCATGCTCAGGTTTCCTTGCGAATCAGTTGCGGAACGGGAATTTGAAAGCCTCGAGCAGCGCCTTTGCTTCAGCGTCGGTCTTGGCCGTGGTGGTGATGGCGATATCCATGCCGCGAAGCGCGTCTACCTGGTCGTAGTCGATTTCCGGGAAGATGATCTGCTCCTTCACGCCCATATTGTAGTTGCCACGGCCGTCGAAAGAACGGGCCGAGACGCCACGGAAGTCGCGCACGCGCGGCAGCGACACGTTGACCAGGCGATCAAAGAACTCGTACATCTTCCGGCGGCGCAGGGTGACCTTGCAGCCGATCGGCCAGCCGTCGCGGATCTTGAACGAAGCCACCGAAACGCGCGACTTGGTCGTGATCGGGCGCTGGCCGGTGATCTTGGCCAGGTCGGCAACGGCGTTTTCCAGGATCTTCTTGTTGGTCGCGGCTTCGCCGACGCCCATGTTGATGGTGATCTTGGTGATCTTCGGCACTTCCATGGGATTGGAATAGCCGAATTTCTCGGTCAGGCTGGGAACAACCTGTTCCTTGTAGAACTTTTCGAGACGGGTAGTCATGACTTCATTCCTTAGGCGTCCAACGCCTCACCGCTGGAGCGGAACACACGCAATTTGCGTCCATCCTCCAGCACCTTGAAACCGATACGCTCGCCCTTGCCGGAAGCCGGGTTGAACAGCGCGATATTGGAGATGTGCATCGAGGCTTCACGCTCGACCACGCCGCCGGCAACACCCGCCTGCGGATTCGGCTTGGTGTGGCGTTTGATGATGTTGACGTTGGAAACGATCACGCGATCGCCATCCACACGTACCACGTCACCACGCTTGCCCTTGTCCTTGCCGGCGATGACGACCACCTGGTCGCCCTTCTTGATACGGTTCATAGTTATGTCCTCGGCTCAGAGCACTTCAGGCGCGAGCGATACGATCTTCATGAACTTCTCGGAACGCAGCTCGCGGGTTACTGGCCCGAAGATGCGCGTACCGATAGGCTCCTGCTTGTTGTTGAGCAGCACGGCGGCATTGCCGTCGAAGCGGATCAGCGAACCATCCGGACGGCGCACACCCTTGCGGGTACGGACCACGACGGCGTCGTAGACTTCGCCCTTCTTGACCTTGCCACGCGGGATCGCGTCCTTGACGGTGACTTTGATGATGTCGCCAATGTGCGCGTAACGGCGCTTGGAGCCGCCCAGCACTTTGATACACATCAGTTCCTTGGCGCCGGAGTTGTCGGCCGCGTCAAGGTAGCTCTGCATCTGGATCATGATTCAGGTTTCCTTGTTAGACGGCCGCACGGGTGATGATTTCCACCACGCGCCAGTTCTTGGTCTTGGACAGCGGCGCGATTTCCACCACGCGCACCACGTCGCCTTCGTTGCAGCTGTTGTCCGCATCATGGGCATGCAGCTTGCTGGAACGACGGATGTACTTGCCGTACAGCGCATGCTTGACCTGACGCTCCACCAGTACGGTGACGGTCTTGTCCATCTTGTTGCTCACGACACGGCCTTCGACCGTACGTTGCCCGCTCTTGTCGGACGTGTTCTCGTTGTTCTCGCTCATCACGGCAGTCCTTACTTCTTGCTCGGTTGCGGCTGGCCAAGCAGGGTCTTGACGCGAGCGATCTCGCGACGGACCCGACGCGTTTCATGCGTCTTGGGCAGCTGGCCGGTGACCTGCTGCATGCGCAGCGAAAACTGCTCCTTGCGCAGGTCGGTCAGGTGTTCGGCCAGCTGGTCGGCCGACTTCTCACGGAGTTGTTTGAGTTCCATTAGCGCACCGTCCGGGTAACGAATGTGGTGGTCACGGACAGCTTGGCCGCGGCCAGGCGGAAGGCCTCGCGCGCGATTTCCTCGGTGACGCCTTCGATTTCATAAATCATGCGGCCAGGCTGGATCTGCGCGACCCAGTATTCCACGTTTCCCTTGCCGGAGCCCATGCGGACCTCGATGGGCTTCTTGGTGATCGGCTTGTCCGGGAACACGCGGATCCACATCTTGCCGCCACGCTTGACGTAACGGCTGATGGAACGACGTGCAGCCTCGATCTGGCGCGCGGTGAGCTGGCCGTGCTTGGTAGCCTTCAGGCCGTATTCGCCGAAGCTGACAAGGTTGGCGCTCCAGCTCAGGCCGTCATTGCGACCCTTGTGCTGCTTGCGGTACTTGGTACGTTTTGGTTGCAACATGGCCGATTACCTCGCGTCACGGTCACGGGCCGGACGCGACGGACGTTCGCTGCGCTCGGGGCGCGCTTCGTCCTGCTTTTCCTGGCCGATCTGGGAGAAGTCGAACACTTCACCCTTGTAAACCCACACCTTGATTCCGATGATGCCGTAGGTGGTCTTCGCCTCGGCAAAACCGTAGTCGATGTCGGCGCGCAGCGTATGCAGCGGCACGCGACCCTCGCGGTACCACTCCGAACGCGCGATTTCCGCACCGTTCAAACGGCCACCTACGTTGACCTTGATGCCCAGGGCGCCAAGGCGCATCGCGTTTCCAACCGCACGCTTCATCGCGCGACGGAACATGATGCGGCGCTCAAGCTGCTGGGCAACCGACTCGGCTACCAGCTGCGCGTCCAGTTCCGGCTTGCGAACTTCGGTGACGTTGATGTGCGCCGGGACGCCCATCAGGTCGCTTACTTCCTTGCGCAGCTTCTCGATGTCCTCACCGCGCTTGCCAATCACCACGCCCGGGCGGGCGGTGTGGATGGTCACGCGTGCGGTGTTGTTGGGACGCTCGATCAGGATCTTGGAGATGCCTGCCGCTGCCAGCTTCTTGCGCAGCATTTCGCGAACCTTGAGGTCGGCAGCCAGGTAGCTGGCGAACAGCCCCTTCTTGGCGAACCACTTGGAGTTCCAGTCCTTGGCGATGCCCAGGCGGAACCCGATCGGATGTACTTTATGACCCATCGTTTTTTCCTTCCGCCTTTACTTGCCTGCGCCCACAACCACAGTGATGTGGCTGGTGCGCTTGAGGATACGGGTGCCGCGGCCCTTGGCCCTGGCCATGAAACGCTTCAGCGACGGACCCTCGTCGACCATGATGGTCACGATTTTCAATTCGTCGACGTCTGCGCCCTGGTTGTTCTCGGCATTTGCAATCGCCGACTCAACCACTTTCTTGATCATCTGCGCTGCTTTCTTGTCCGAGAACTTCAGCAGGTTGACGGCGCGTTCGGCGGACAGGCCACGCACCTGGTCTGCGACCAGGCGGGCTTTCTGTGCGGAGATGCGCGCGGTGCGCAGGATGGCTTTGGCTTCCATTGTCATCTCCTTAACGCTTGCCCGGCGCGGCTTTCTTGTCGCCACCGTGGCCCTTGAAGGTCCGGGTGACGGCGAATTCGCCAAGTTTGTGGCCGACCATATTCTCGTTGACCAGCACCGGAATATGGTTCTTGCCGTTATGCACGGCGATAGTGAAACCCACCATTTCCGGCAGGATCATCGAACGACGCGACCAGGTCTTGATCGGACGCTTGCTGCCACCCGCGGCCTCCACCTTCTTGATGAGGTGGTGGTCGACGAACGGGCCCTTCTTGAGTGAACGTGCCATGGTCGATTAGCCCCTACGATCGCGGACGATGAATTGCTGGGTGCGCTTGTTATGGCGCGTCTTGTAACCCTTGGTCGGCACGCCCCACGGCGTGACCGGATGCGGGTTGCCCTGGCCTGCCTTGGCCTCACCACCACCGTGCGGATGATCGACCGGGTTCATGGCCGCGCCGCGAACGGTCGGCTTAATGCCGCGCCAACGCTTGGCACCGGCCTTGCCCAGCTTCTCGAGGCTGTGCTCGCTGTTGCCGACTTCGCCGATGGTCGCGCAGCACTCGATCTGCACCTTGCGCATTTCGCCGGAGCGAAGGCGCAGCGTGGCAAAACCCTGCTCGCGAGCGACCAGCTGGACGCCTGCTCCTGCGGCACGCGCAATCTGCGCGCCCTTGCCCGGCTTCATCTCGATGGCGTGAATCGTGGTGCCGACCGGAATGTTGCGAAGCGGAAGCGTGTTGCCGGCGCGGATCGGGGCATCACTGCCCGCGATGACCTGGTCGCCAGCCTTCAGGCCCTTCGGCGCGATGATGTAACGGCGTTCGCCGTCGACATAGCAAAGCAGCGCGATGTGGGCGGTACGGTTGGGGTCGTATTCGATGCGCTCGACGCGCGCCGGAATACCCACCTTGTCCCGCTTGAAGTCGATGATGCGGTAATGCTGCTTGTGGCCACCACCGATATGACGGGTGGTGATGCGGCCGTGGTGGTTACGACCACCGCTCTTGCTCTGCGGCTCGAGCAACGGAGCATGCGGCGCGCCCTTGTGCAGGTCCGGCGTCACTACGCGGACTGCCGAACGGCGGCCGGGCGAAGTGGGCTTGAATTTCATTAATGGCATGGGATATTCCTCAGGCCTTGGCGGTTACGTCGATGGCCTGGCCGTCGGCGAGGCGAACGTACGCCTTGCGCCAGCTGCCACGGCTGCCAGTGCGATTGCGGAAGGACTTGTTCTTGCCCTTCACGTTCAACACGCTGACGCCTTCCACCTTGACATCGAACAACTGCTCGACCGCGGCCTTCACGTCAGCCTTGGTTGCGGTGCTCGAAATCTCAAAGACGTACTGGTTGGAGAGCTCCTGCAGGCGTGCGGTCTTCTCGGAAACCCGGGGAGCACGCAGCACGCTGAAGATCTTTTCGTTGGTGATTTTAGCGGTCGTGCTCATGCCAGCCACTCCTCGATCTTCTTGACCGCATCAGCGGTGATTACGACGGTGTCGGCACCGACCAGCGAGGCCGGGTCCAGACCCTGGACATCGCGGACTTCCACGTAGGGAAGGTTGCGCGCCGAAAGGTAAAGATGCTCGGAGGCCTCTTCGGTGACGATCAGAGGACGACGACCCACTTCCAGGCCCTTGAGCTTGGCGATCAGACCGGTGGTCTTGGCCGAATCCACGTCAAACGAATCGACCACCATCAAACGACCCTGGCGATTGAGCTCGGACAGGATGGCCTTCATGGCCGCGCGATACATCTTGCGGTTGACCTTCTGCTCGAAGCTGCGGGGCTTGGCCGCGAAGGTCACGCCACCGCCGACGAAGATAGGAGCGGTCAGGGCGCCGTGACGTGCACCGCCACCCTTCTGCTTCTTGGACTTCTTGGTGGTGCCGTTGACTTCCGAGCGCGTCTTCTGCGCCTTGGTACCGGCGCGACCCGCATTGCGGTACGCGACCACAACCTGGTGGACCAGGTCTTCACTGAATTCGCGGCCGAACACTTCGTCGGAAACCGACAATTTGCTGGCGCTGCCTGTGATGGCAAGTTCCATCATGCTTCTCCCTTATCCCTTGCTCGACGGACGTACGATCACGTCGCCACCCGGCGCGCCCGGAACCGCGCCACTAACGGCGATCAGCCCACGTTCGACATCAACTTTCACGATTTCCAGATTCTGCGTGCTCTGGTTCACGGCACCCATGTGGCCGGCCATCTTCTTGCCCGGAAAAACGCGACCCGGCGTCTGGCGCTGGCCGAGCGAACCCGGCTGACGATGCGACAGCGAGTTGCCGTGCGTGGCGTCGCCCATGGTGAAGTTATAGCGCTTGATGGTGCCCTGGAAGCCCTTGCCCTTGGTCACACCCTGCACGTCGACCTTCTGGCCAACCTCAAAAATGTCGGCCTTGATTTCGCCACCTACGGCGAAATCACCCAGCTTGTCGTCTTCGACGCGCAATTCCCACAAACCACGGCCGCCTTCCACCTTGGCCTTGGCCAGGTGACCAGCTGCCGGCTTGTTGATGAGCGCGGCACGACGGGTACCCACCACAACCTGCACGGCGCTGTAGCCGTCGGTTTCAGGGGTCTTGAGTTGAGTGATGCGGTTCGGGGTTGCCTCGATCAGGGTGACCGGGATGGACTTGCCATCTTCCGTGAACACCCGGGTCATGCCAGCCTTGCGGCCGACCAGGCCCAACGAATATTTCTTCGCGGTCATGTCAGTGGCCTCAGGTCAGCTTGATCTGGACGTCGACGCCGGCCGCAAGCTCGAGCTTCATCAGCGCGTCCACGGTCTTGTCGTTCGGATCGACGATATCGAGCACGCGCTTGTGCGTGCGGGTCTCGTACTGGTCACGCGCGTCCTTGTCGACGTGCGGGGAGGTAAGAATGGTGAAGCGCTCGATCTTGGTCGGCAGCGGGATCGGACCGCGCACTTGCGCGCCGGTACGCTTGGCCGTTTCCACGATCTCGCTAGCCGAGCGATCGATCAAACGATGATCGTACGCTTTCAGCCGGATCCGGATTTTTTGTTCCGCCATGACGGAGGTTCCTTCGTTAAAAGAGCGACGGGCGCGGCCTCTGGGATGCCTGCCCCTGGTTGATCTTGCTGATTATTCCCCGCCATGCGCTGCTGAAACTTGCGACCGGCTTGTGGGGATTCGTCCTGAAAAGCTGGGCGGACCGGTAAACCGGACCGCCCAGACAGAAAAGTATAAGACGCGTGAACTGCCCCGTCAATAGAGGGGCTGCCAAATTTGGCTTTTCACGCGACATTTCCTTGTCTGGCGAACACGAGGCGCTTCCTGCACCTCTTTTCGCGGTAGCCGGCGACCTCCCAGGAGGCGCTGGCGGATACTGCAAACTGCGTCCGGCTTCAAGCCGGCCGCGAATAATACACTTACTTGATCATCTTTGCTACCACTCGAGCGGGCTTTCTGGAGTTCCGCTTGAGGGCATGACACTTCCAGCTTGGCCCAGCCCAGGGTCAACGCTGGATCCCCGCCTTCGCGGGGATGACGACCTGACAAAGCCCTGCGCTTGCGCGCAGGGGTCAGGGCGTTACTTGATGATCTTGGCCACCACGCCGGCGCCAACGGTGCGGCCGCCTTCGCGGATTGCAAAACGCAGGCCTTCGTCCATCGCCACCGGGTTGATCAGCGACACCACCATCTTCACGTTGTCGCCCGGCATCACCATCTCCACACCCTCGGGCAGCTCAACGGCGCCGGTGATGTCGGTGGTGCGGAAGTAGAACTGCGGACGGTAACCCTTGAAGAACGGCGTGTGACGGCCACCCTCGTCCTTGGACAGCACGTAGACTTCAGCTTCGAACTCGGTGTGCGGCTTGATCGAACCCGGCTTGCACAGCACCTGGCCGCGCTCGACGTCGTCACGCTTGGTGCCGCGCAGCAGCAGACCGGCGTTGTCGCCTGCCTGGCCCTGGTCCAGCAGCT
>NZ_QOVG01000007.1 GCF_010119615.1 Pseudoxanthomonas gei | reverse complement strand
GGTGGCGGCGGTGGCGGCGGCTTCGGCGGATCGACGATGGTCACCATCGTCTTCTGTTCCTGTTCCTTTTCCGAAGGCGGCGCGACGGCCGGGATCAGCAGCAGCAGGAACGCAGCCACGTGCAATGCAATCACGAAGGCCATGCCGATGATGCGCGACCAGTTCAGCCCGGTCGGCTCTTCGTCCCGATACCTGTTAATGACCAGTTGTTCAGCCATGCGCCAATGAACTCACATTTTCTTGGGCCGACGATGCGGCGCCACCTAGAAGTTTGAACCGGCGATGTCTCCATCGCCGGGAGGTCGAGCTTATACCAATCACGTATCCCAGCACCATCATTTCAGTGTGCTGAAACCACGCATACAGGGTTGTGCGTCAAGGCAGCGCGATGATCTGCTTGGCGTCAGCCGGCTTCTTTACGCCTTTTTCCAAGGCCGATTTTGCAGCTTGCTTGGCTTCGGGAATCCGGTCTTCCTGCCACAGCACCTTGGCGAGGTTGAGATAGGTTTCGCCATCCTTGGACAGCGGGGCGGCCTTCTGCCACGCGTCGATGGCGGGGCCGACCTGGTCGGAATAGTAATAGGCCTGGGCCAGCGCCAGGTAGGTCTGCTGGTCGGGCTTCAGGACCCCCTTCTGCAGGCCTTCGTTGATCACCGAAACGACCTCTTTCTCCTTGCCGTCCATGTTCGAATAGGTGGCGAAGAGCTGGCGGTAATCCTTGTCCTCGCCCAGCTGGCCGGCGGCGCGCAGCTTCTCGAGGATGGCCGCGGCCTGCTCGTACTTGTCCGCCTGCAGGTAGACGTTGGCCAGGTTCATCTGCGCCTTCTTGTCGGCGGGCGACTTGGCGGCGATCTTCTCCGCCATCTGCACGGCATCGCCGGCCTGGCCGGTTTCGGCGTACGAAGCCATCAGCAGTTGCTGCCAGTTTTCCTTTGGCTCCGGCGAGCTTTCAATCGCCTGCTTGAGCACCGGAATGGCTTCGGCGTAGCGTTGGGCCTGATACAGCCCTTGGCCCTTGAGGGCAATTTCCTCGGGCTTCTGCGACTTGGTTTCGGCCAGGTAGCGGTCAAGCGTGGCGAGACCTTCGGCGTACTGGTCCTCCTGCAGCTGCACGCCCGCCAGCATGTACATCAACTGGTAATGGCTGTTGTTGTCGAGTGCATTGAACTCGATGGCGCGCTTCAGGTAGGCAATCGTGGCGGCCGAGTCATCCAGGTTGTAGGCGGCCTGCGATGCAAGCTGCGCGGCCACGGCCTTGTCGTAATCCGTCGCGGCGGGGTTGGCCAGCAACTCGTCGGCCTGGGTCCGGGTGGTGGCGAAATCATCCTTGTTGTAGATCTCGACGAGCTTCTGCAACTTGGATTGCAGCTTCGGCGACCCCTTGGCCTTCGGCTCGACGCGCGTCGCGCCGGGGTAGTTGACCTGGTTCTTTTCGCTGCCGCTCTTGCTCTTGCGCTCGGCCCGCTCGCGGGTATCGGCTGCGGAGGCGACGCTGACCGTGGTGGCGCTCAGCAGGCCGATGATGGCGGCGGAGAGCAGGGCTTGTTTTGAATTGCGGAAAAGCATGGGATGACCTCGAGGGGAATTACTGGCGGCGGGACCGTAGGACGCGCCCCACAGGGGGCGGCAACGCTAACAGAAACGCACAGGGCTCGGAACAGGGTTCGGTGCTGCGAAGCAGCAAAACGCACTCAGCCACACTTGGGAGTTCGGCCCGCGGCTCGCGCCTGCTGGTAGGCGGGTACCAGGCTGCCGGCGCGATTGCGCAGCTCCTGGATACGCGACTGCGGGTCGGGGTGGGTGGACAGCCATTCCGGCGGCCTGCCACCGCCGGCGGCGATCATGTTCTGCCACAGGTTCACGGCCTGGGCCGGGTCGAAACCGGCCTCGGCCATCAGGCGCTGGCCGACCTGGTCGGCCTCCGATTCCTGGACCCGCGAACCCGGCAGCAGGAAGCCGGTCTGCGCCAGCAGGCCGCCACCCTGGGTGGCAAGGCTGCCGTAGTCGCCGGCCAGGGCTCCGAGCAGCTGGACTGCGCCACTGGCGCCCATCTGCCGGGTAATGCGCTCGTCGTGATGGCGCTCGACCACATGGCCGATTTCATGCGCCAGCACCGCCGCCAACTGGTCCTGGGTCTTGGCCACGGTGAATATGCCGGTATTGACGCCCACTTTTCCGCCGGGCAGGGCGAAGGCGTTTGGCTCATTGTTGGCAAACAATGCCGTTTCCCACGCCACGCTCTGGTTCTGCGCAGGCAACTGCCGTACCAGCGCGTTGACCACGCAGCGCACATAGGCGTTTTGCCGGGCATCGTTGCTGATGGGGCCCTTGTTTTTCGCTTCCACGAACGCCTGTGCACCCAGCTGGTTGAGCTGTTGCTGGGAGACGCCGCCCACATACTGGGTGCGGCCGGTGGAGCTGGTGGTGGTGGCGCAGCCGGCAAGAACCGCGACGATGGCGGCAGTGAGAATCCAACGTTTCATGGGGCACCCCTTTCTGGATGCGCGGAGTGTGGCGAGCGGGGCCTTAACTTTTCGTCAATCCGCACCGCCCTCAGTCAACTCCGTACAGCTTCAGCAGGCCCAGCGCTATGGCATTGTTCAGCGCATGGGCCGCGATGGCAGCCCACAGCGTCCGCGTGCGCCAGTAGACCAGGCCGAAAGCGGCCCCCAGGAACGCGTAGGTCAGCCACAGCAATCCGGTGGCCGCCAGACTGTTGCCGCTGGTGCCGGGGATTTCATGCATCAGGGCAAAAGCTGCGCTGCTGAGCAGCAGGCCAAGCCAGGGGCGGCCGGCGGCCCATAGCCGGCCGAACAGCACCCGGCGGAACAGCAATTCCTCATACGCAGGTGCCAGCAAGGTGCCAAACAGCCACATGAACACCGGACTGGCCACGAAAGCAGCCTCGATGACCGGGAGATTCGTCGGCGCCGGAGCGATATCGAAGGCTTTTCCCACCGCGGACATGGTGCTGCTGAAGACAAAGGCGATGGCCGCGGTGCCCAGTACCCAGCCCCAGGTACTGGGCTGGCGCACGGCCGAGTACGAGATCGCAAGCTCGGCGGCACTGGCGCGGCGGCGCCAGTAGTACACGACCAGCGCGGCGGTGCCGGTGCTGAGCAGGGTCATCCACAGCATCGACAAGGGACCAGGTTGGCCCAGCCCGCTCACCAACACGCGCAGATCCGCGGGCAGGTTGCCCCGCAGCGCGAGCTGGGCAATCCGGACCAGCACCCAGGCCAGCCCGCTGGCGACCGACACCAGCAGCAGGACCGCCACGGCGATCAGCGCATCCAGCAGGAAGCCCGTCAACGCACGCCGATGGCCAGGCCTCGGCGGCGGGACGGAGCCGGTCAATGCCACCCCTGGGCTCGCCGGCGACGCTTCGCGTTCCATGTGCCGGCGCGGGTCAGACGTCGAGGTTGGAAACCTTCAGCGCATTGGCATCGATGAAGGCGCGGCGCGGTTCCACCACGTCACCCATCAAGGTGCTGAAGATCTGGTCGGCCGCCACGGCGTCCTCGATGCGCACCTGCAACAGGCGGCGCGTATCCGGGTTCACGGTGGTGTCCCACAGCTGTTCCGGATTCATTTCGCCCAGGCCCTTGAAGCGCTGGATGCTGCGGCCCTTCTTGGCCTCGTCCAGCAACCAGGCCTGTGCTTCGGCGAAGCTGGAAATCGGCTGGGTCTTGTTGCCGCGTACGATCTGGGCGCCGTCGCGGATCAGGCCATGCAGCACGGCGGCCGCTTCACGCAGGGGACGCAGCTCGCCGGATTCGAACACCGAGAACGGCAGCACCTGGGTCAGTTCCTCGCCCATGTGCTTGCGCGTGGCCAGCAACGCGGCCGGACGATTTTCGGTGGCCGCCTGCAGGGTCAGCGCGTAACGCGCACTGCCGATACCGCCGCGATTGAGCTTCTTCTCCAGCGCATCGAGTTCCTGGCGCTCGTCGACGTTCTGGGCCAGGTGCTCGGCATCCAGCGGCGAGAAATCGATAAGCGATTCCAGCAGGATGGCGTCGTAGCGATGCGCGTTGCGGGCGATCGCCTCGCGCGCGCCGGCAAAGGACAGCAGCAGTTTTTCCAGCGCCTCGCCGGTGACCGGCGGTTCGCCTTCGGCCGGAATCAGTCCGGCGTTTTCCACCGCGCTGTTGGCCAGGTAGACGTTGAGCGCGGCGTCATCCTTCATGTACATCTCCTGCTTGCCCTGCTTCAACTTGTAAAGCGGCGGCAGGCCGATGTAGATGTGGCCGCGCTCGATCAACTCCGGCATCTGCCGGTAGAAGAAGGTCAGCAGCAGGGTGCGGATGTGCGAACCGTCGACGTCGGCGTCGGTCATGATGATTATGCGGTGGTAGCGCAGCTTGTCCGGGTTGTATTCGTCGCGGCCGATGCCGGTGCCCAGCGCGGTGATCAGCGTGCCGACTTCGGCCGAGGCCAGCATGCGGTCGAAGCGCGCGCGTTCGACGTTGAGGATCTTGCCGCGCAATGGCAGCACCGCCTGGTTCTTGCGGTTGCGGCCCTGCTTGGCCGAGCCTCCGGCCGAGTCACCCTCGACGATGAACAGTTCCGACAGCGCCGGGTCTTTTTCCTGGCAGTCCGCCAGCTTGCCGGGCAGGCCGGCAATGTCCAGGGCACCCTTGCGGCGGGTCAGGTCGCGGGCCTTGCGGGCGGCCTCGCGGGCACGGGCGGCATCGATGATCTTGCCGGTGATCGCACGGGCCTCATTTGGGTGTTCCTGCAGGAACTCCTCCAAACGTGCACCGAACGTGTGCTCAACTACCGGCCTTACCTCGGAACTGACCAGTTTCTCCTTGGTCTGCGAGGAGAAGCTCGGGTCGGGCACCTTGACCGACAGCACCGCGATCATGCCTTCGCGCATGTCGTCGCCGGAAAGGGTGATCTTGGCCTGCTTGGCGATGCCACTCTGCTCGATGTAGTTGGTCAGGGTGCGCGTCAGTGCCGCGCGGAAGCCGATCAGGTGAGTGCCGCCATCCTTCTGCGGGATGTTGTTGGTGAAGCAGAACATGGTCTCCTGGTAGGAGTCGGTCCACTGCAGGGCCACGTCCACGGTGATGCCATTCTGTTCGCCGGTGACCGAGATGACGTTGGGATGCAGCGGCGTCTTCAACTGGGCCAGATGCTCGACGAAGGAGCGGATGCCGCCTTCGTACTGGAACAGGTCCGAGCGCCCTTCACCGCGCTCGTCGCTGAGCGTGATCTTGACCCCGGAATTAAGGAAGGAAAGCTCGCGCAGGCGCTTGGCCAGGATGTCGTAGTGGAATTCGACATCACTGAAGATCTCGGCGGCGGGCTTGAAGCGCAGCAGGGTGCCGCGCTTGTCGGAAGCCTCCAGCTGCTTGAGCGGATATAGCGGCTCGCCCAGCGCGTACTCCTGCTGGTAGTGGAAGCCGTCGCGCCACACATCCAGCCACAGGTGCTCGGACAGGGCATTGACCACCGACACGCCGACGCCGTGCAGACCGCCGGAAACCTTGTAGCTGTTGTCGTCGAACTTACCGCCGGCATGCAGCACGGTCATGATCACTTCGGCCGCGGAAACACCTTCTTCCTTATGGATGTCGACCGGGATGCCGCGCCCGTTGTCATAGACCGCCACCGAACCGTCTTCCAGGATCTTGACCACGACATCGTCGGCGTGGCCGGCGAGAGCTTCGTCAATGGCGTTGTCGACCACCTCGAACACCATGTGATGCAGGCCGGTGCCGTCATGCACGTCACCGATATACATGCCTGGACGCTTGCGGACGGCCTCAAGGCCGCGCAGCACGGTGATCTTGCTGGAGTCGTAGTTGCCGTTGGGGGTCGGGACGGGGCTGGTTTCTTCGGTCATGCGCTTCGGTCGCCTGCTGTGCTCCTGTGCGGGCCGGACTCGCGAAGTCTCGCGATCTGCGGCGCCACACATCAGCTATAGGGAGTGAGGCAGGAATTATACCATTTCAACGCCGGTCAGCCCCGCAACGAAGCGGTTGGGCAGGTCCGCGAGGGGCCTGCCAGCCTGCCGCAGGGCTAACGACAACAGGCCGCGCTTATTGCTGCTGGATATGACCGTGTTCCACGTGGAACACGGTCAAGGGCACCGCCAGCCCTGCCAGCGCGACCGGAACCTCGGTGCCGGTCACGAATACCTGGGCGCCGCTGTCCACCAGGCGTTGCAGCACCCGCTGCTGGTGCCGGCGGTCGAGCTCGGAAGCCAGGTCGTCCAGGGCCACGATGGGCCACTCGCCCCGGCGCTGCGCATAGTCCTCCGCCTGTGCCAGCAGCACCGACAGGGCTGAGAGCTTGGCTTGCCCGCGCGACAGGGCCTCACGGTTGGGGTGCGCGGCGTAATCGATACGCCAATCGGCCCGATGGGGACCTACCGAGGTGTAGCCCAGGCCCCGGTCGCGGTCGCGCGCCAGCAACAGTGCATCGGCCAGGGACAGGTCACTACTGCGCCACCCGGGCTGGAAATGGATCTCACCGGCGCCCAGACCCGGCACCAGATCACCGGCCACGCTCAGCAAGCGGCTTCGCAGCTGTTCCAGGTATTGCTGGCGATGGCGGGTCAGGGGTTCGCCGGATTCGGCCAGTTCGTGGTCCCAGGCATCCAGCTGGGCACCGCCCGCGCCTGACTTCAGTAGGGCATTGCGCTGTTTAAGGGCCCGCGCATAACGACGCCACACCGGCAGGAACTCGGGTTCCACGTGGAACAAACCCCAATCCACGAAGCGTCTACGGGGTTCACCGCCGCCCGTCACCAGCGCATGACTGCCAGGCTCGAAACTGACCACTGCCAAGGCTGCGCACAACTCGCCGAGCTGGGCGACATTTTCCCCATCCAGGCGACCAACCCAGCTCTGCCCGGTGTGCCGCAGGCCGGCCCGGCGTGGCCGGAAGTCGGCACCCTCGCGCCATTCAACGAAAACCTCCACCGCCTCCGCCCCCGACCGTACCAGCCCATCACGTACGCGCCCGCGAAAGCTGCGTCCGTACGCCATCAGATGCAGGGCTTCCAGGAGACTGGTCTTGCCCGCCCCGTTTTCACCGGTGATCAGATTCACCCCCGGGCCGGGCTCGATCGCCACGCCTTCAAAAAGCCGAAGCCCCGCTGCGGTGAGACGGGTTACTCGCATGGGCGCGCCACCCTCGGACCTGTTCCCGCCAGACCGAAACCCAGCACCACCGAGACCACGCCCTGAAAACCAGAACGCCCGGAGATTTCCGGGCGTTGGCCGTGTTCCACGTGAAACAGAGAAGGGATCACAGGCGCAGCGGCATCACCACGTGCCGGGACTTTTCGCTGCTGGCCTCACGCACCAGTGCGGAAGAGTTGGCATCGCGCAACTGGATGATGACGTGCTCGTCGCGAAGGGCCGACAGAGCATCGAGCAGGTAGTTGACGTTGAAGCCGATGGCCAGGTCACTGACCTTGGTGTCGGCCTCGATCTCTTCCTGGGCCTCTTCCTGCTCCGGGTTGTGGGCGCTGATCTTGAGCTGGCCGGGCGAAACCTCGACGCGCACGCCACGGTACTTCTCGTTGGACAGGATCGCGGCACGCTGCAGTGCTGCGCGCAGTACCTCGCGGTCCAGCTTGACCTCGCGGTCGGCGCCGATCGGGATCACCGCGGCGTAGTCCGGGAAACGTCCGTCGATCAGCTTGGAAGTAAAGGTGACGTCATCGCGCTTGACCCGGATATGGCTGCGCCCGATTTCCAGCTCCAGTTCGCGATCGCCGTTTTCGAGCAGGCGCTGCAGCTCGGTCACACCCTTGCGCGGCACGATGATCTGGCGTTTGGCGCCGGAGGCGCCTTCCAGCGGGGTTTCGCACAGCGCCAACCGGTGGCCGTCGGTGGCCACGCAGCGCAGCAGCTTGTCGCCCAGGTCGAACAGCAGGCCGTTGAGGTAATAGCGAACGTCCTGCTGGGCCATGGCAAAGGCGGTGCGCTCGATCAGTTCCTTCAATGCGGCCTCGGGCACGTTGACGCGCTCGGTGGCCTCGACCTCATCCACCGAGGGAAAGTCGTTGGCGGGCAGGGTGGCCAGGGTGAACCGGCTGCGGCCCGCGGACACCGTGACCTTGTCGCCGGTCTGGCTGACCGTGATCTTGCTGCCATCCGGCAAGGCCCGGATGATCTCGAAGAGTTTGCGTGCCGGGATGGTGGTTTCACCATCCTGGGCATCGTCGACCGCGCTGCGCGCAATCATTTCCACTTCCAGGTCGGTGCCGGTGAGCGAGAGCTGCCCCCCCTGGACCTGGACCAGGAAATTGGCGAGGACCGGCAAGGTCTGCCGACGTTCGACCACGTTGACGACTTGTGCCAACGGCTTCAGGAAAGCTTCGCGCTGCAGACTGAAACGCATGTGGTGCTGGCCCCTTATGCACTGGATCTAGAAAGAAGTATTAAATCAAAAGCTGGTGGTGATGGTAGAGCCGATTTCGGTGGAGAAGGGCTATAACCGATTGAATCAAAACGTATTTATCGCATCTGCAAGCTCTGTATCAAGGCTTGTGTAGTCCTGGTGGAACTTGTGGATAACTTTCAGCCCCAATTCCATCCCCACCTTATCCACAGGGCCTGGACCCTTTTATTCACTGAGCTTACGGATCAGTTTGTCCCAGTCCTCATGCAGCTTTCCGTCGGTCTGCATGAGGTTGCGGATCTGCCGGCAGGCATGCAAAACGGTGGTGTGGTCACGACCGGCAAAGGCATCCCCGATCTCGGGAAGGCTGTGCTCGGTCAGTTCCTTGGCCAGGGCCATCGCCACCTGCCGCGGGCGCGCCAGTGAGCGCGTGCGCCGCTTGGACAGCAAGTCCTTGATCTGCAGACCGTAGTAGTCTGCCACGGTCTTCTGGATGTTGGGGATGCTGATTGCCTGCTGCTGGGCCCGCAGCAGGTCGCGCAGGGTTTCCTGGGCGAATTCGGGAGTAATGGCACGACCGGTGAAGTTGGCGCGCGCGGTCAGCGTGTTCAAGGCCCCTTCCAGGTCGCGCACGTTCGAGCGCATCTTCTTGGCCAGCAGGAAGGCCACCTCGTCGGGAATCTGTGCCCCGCGCTCGTGCGCCTTGGCCAGCACGATCGCCGCCCGGGTCTCGAAATCAGGCGGCTCGATCGCCACCGACAGGCCCCAGGCCAGGCGCGACTTCAGCCGCGGCTCCAGGCCTTCGACTTCGCGCGGATAGCGGTCACAGGTCAGGATGATCTGCTGTTTGCCATCGAACAGGGCATTGAAGGTGTGGAAGAACTCTTCCTGGGTGCGGTCCTTGCCGGCGAAGAACTGGATGTCATCGATCAGCAACGCATCGACCTGCTGGAAGCGGCGCTTGAACTGGTCCATCGATTTTTCCATCAGCGCCTTGGTCATGGCACTGAAGAACGAGTCCGAACGCAGGTACAGCACGCGCGCATTCGGGTTCTGCCGGCGCAGTTCATTGCCCGCGGCGAACATCAGGTGGGTCTTGCCCAGACCGGTGCCGCCGTAGAGCAGCAAGGGATTATGCGAGCGGTCGCCGGGCTTCTGCGCCGCCTGCCAGGCCGCGGCGCGGCCCAGCTGGTTGCTGCGGCCTTCGACGAAGTTGTCGAAACTGTAGTGCGAGTCCAGGTTGCCGGCATACGGTTCGTTGGCGGCAAACGGCTGGGTCCCCGAATGGGAGGCCGGCGCAACTGGTTCCACGATGCGCGCACGCGAGCCTATTTCTACCGAAACATCGCGATGGCCGGCGAAGTGCCCCAGCAAGTCCTGGATCCGCGGCAGGTAACGCTCGCGCACCTGCTCGACGATGAAGGCGTTGGGTGCATACAGGACCATAGCATCGACGCGCTGTTCGGCCTGCAACGGCTTCAACCAGGTGTGTACGTCTTCGGCCGGCAGTTCGGCTTCCAGGCGTTCGAGGCAGCGGGGCCAGGCATCCATCGAGGGCAGCAATCGAGTTCTTCAGGAAGGCATGCACGCAGGTAGGGACGCGCGACGCGGGTGAAAATACAGTCGGCCACATTATCACGCGGCGACTACCGCCATTGGCGGCCCGCGTGTTCAGCCGGGCACTTGCGGCGGCCTGCCAGCGGCGGCCCCAGTCAATTGCGGGTTGACCGGGCCTGGGGGGAGCCTATAGAATTTCCGGTTCTTTCCACTTCAATCGCCCGAGGGCCCATGGCCACCAAGCGCACTTACCAGCCCAGCAACCTCAAGCGCAAGCGCGACCACGGTTTCCGTGCCCGCATGGCGACCGCCGATGGCCGCAAGATCCTGGCACGTCGTCGCGCCAAGGGCCGCACGCGCCTGAGCGCCTGATGGCCCTGCCGCATTCGCGGCGGAGTCCATCCATGCTTGTCTTTCGCAAGAGTCCGCGCAGTATTGTGCGGACTTTTTCGTATCCGATATGAAAGCGACCTTTCCCGCCACGGCACGGGTGCGCACGGGTGCCGAATACGCACGCATATTCGAAAGCGCGCGTCGCACGTCCGATCCGATCCTCAGCCTGCACTGGCTGGCTGGCCCAGTGCCGGCCCGGCTGGGCCTGGCGGTTTCGCGCAAGGTCGATCCCCATGCCGTCGGCCGCAACCGCATCAAGCGGGTTTTCCGCGACCAGTTCCGCAAGCTCCGCGCGCAATTGCCTGCCGGTGACTACGTGATCGTCGCCCGCGTGGCGGCGCGCAGCGCCGACAATGCACAGCTGCGCGCGACCCTGCTGCGCACGCTGGTGCGTGCGGGCGCATTGCCCGCACCGGCTGCGGGCGGCACAATGCCGCCGGTCACGAAATCAACTCCTTCCCCTTCCTGCAACACGCCCAAACCGGCCGCTTCCGCCGGTTGAGAATGCCTGTCCGATGAACCAGACCCGTTTGTTCCTGATCTTCGCCTGGCTGATGGTGGCGAGCCTTCTGTGGGTGGAGTGGGGCAAGTTCAATGCTCCCAAACCCCCCAGCGTGGTGGCAGCAACCGCGCAGCCGCAGCCTTCGAGCCTCAGCTCGGTGCCCTCCGCACAGCCAGTTCCGCAAGGCGCTGTCTCTGGGCAGAATGGCGTGCCCACGGCACCGGCAGTCTCGAGCCCTGACAAATCGACCGCTTTGGCAGTCGCTGCTCCTTCCAGCCAGCGTGTCGTGATCAGCAGCGACCTGCTGCGTCTGACTCTGGACGGCGGCAACGTACTTGAAGCGGTCTTGTTGAAGTACCCCCAAGCGAAAGTCGCCGGAAGTCCGCCTGTCGTGTTATTCACGCAGGATCCTGCGCATTACTACACCGCCCAAAGCGGTTGGACCAGCGCCAACAATCCCGCTCCGAACCACCTGAGCGGTTTCGTGCCTGAAAATGGCAGTGGGCATATTTCGCTGGCTTCAGGGGCGGCCTCGGTGTCGGTGCCATTCATATGGAATGGCCCAAACGGCGTACTCATCCGCCGTACCTACACACTCAAGCGCAATGACTATGCTATCGGCGTGCGCGATGAAGTAATCAACAACGGTAGTGCCCCGTGGGAAGGCACGATCTACCGACAGTTGGAACGGCTGCCCCCGGTGATCAAGACCGGCATGACGAATCCGGAATCATTCAGCTTCAGTGGTGCGACGTGGTACAGCGCTCAGAAACAATACGAGCGCCTGAAGTTCGCCAAGTACATGGATGACGGCAAGCTCGATCAGGATGCGAGCGGTGGCTGGATCGCGATGCTGCAGCATCATTTCTTCAGTGCGTGGATTCCTGATCAGAAAACAAAGGTAAAAATACAGACCGACCAGATCGACGGTCGCGCACTGATCCGCGAGCTCGGCCCAAGTTTCCGGGTTGCTCCAGGCTTGAGCCAAACTACAGAGGCACGCTTGTTCGTCGGGCCGAAGTTGATATCGCAGATGCAGGCGCAGGGCGTCAACTTGAACCGCGCGGTGGACTACAGCCAGTTCCGCATCTTCGATTTCATCGGCCAGGGCCTGTTCTGGGTGCTCAGCCACCTGCATTCCCTGTTCGGCAACTGGGGCTGGTCGATCATCGGCCTGGTGGTGCTGGTGAAGCTGGCGCTGTATCCGCTGGCCAATAAACAGTATGAAAGCGCCAACAAGATGCGCGCGCTGGCACCGCGCGTGGCCCAGCTGAAGGAGCGCTACGGCGACGATCGCGCCAAACAGCAGGCCGCGATGATGGAGCTGTACAAGAAGGAGAAGGTCAACCCGATGGGCGGCTGCCTGCCGATCCTGGTGACCATGCCGATCTTCCTGGCCCTGTACTGGGTGCTGGTGGAATCGGTCGAGCTGCGGCAGGCACCGTGGTTCCTGTGGATTCACGACCTAACCGCGCGCGACCCGTACTTCATCCTGCCCGCGCTCAACATGCTGGTGATGTGGACCACGCAGAAGATGACCCCTGCGGTGGGCATGGATCCGATGCAGCAGAAGATGATGCAGTTCATGCCGCTGGTGTTCGGCGTGATGATGGCCCTGTTCCCGTCCGGCCTGGTTTTGTACTGGGTCACGAACGGCAGCCTGGGCCTGTTGCAGCAGTGGTGGGTCGGCAAGAAACACAGCAAACCGCCGGCGGCAACGGAAACCAAGGGCAAGGCGATCGCCGGCAAATAAGCGCGGCGCGCTCCAATTAGCAAGCAGACGAACCCGCCTACCGGCGGGTTCGTCGTTTCCAGCATCGCGACCCGAGGCGGCGCCTGCAAAGGAATATGCAAGACTCCGCGCATGACTACGGCCCCGACCGGCATTGCCTCAACCGACACCATTGCCGCCATCGCCACCGCGCCCGGCGCCGGCGGCGTGGGCATCGTCCGCCTCTCGGGCCCACTGGCATCGCGGATTGGCGCCGAGGTTTGCGGGCGCCCCCTGCAAGCGCGACACGCCCACCATGTGCGATTCACCGCCGAGGCAGGCGAAACCATCGACGACGGCATCGCCCTTGCTTTTCCCGCACCCCACAGCTTTACCGGCGAGGACGTGGTCGAGCTGCAGGCCCATGGCAGCCCGCTGGTATTGCAGCAACTGGTAATGCGGGCCTGCGCGCTGGGCGCGCGGCCGGCACGGCCGGGTGAATTCAGCGAACGGGCCTTCCTCAATGACCGGCTGGACCTGGTCCAGGCCGAAGCCATCGCCGACCTGATCGCCGCTTCGGACACGCGCGCCGCACGTGCCGCGCGACGCGCACTGGACGGCGTCTTCTCGCAGCGAGTCGAGGCCATCGCCACCAGCTTTTCGGCCCTGCGCGTGCACGTGGAGGCGGCGATTGATTTCGCCGATGAGTCCATCGATACGCTCGGCGGCGACGCGGTGCGGCAGAAACTGGCACTCACCCGCCAGCAGCTTTCGCAACTCCTGCTGGAAGCCGAGCGCGGCCGCAAGCTGCGCGATGGCCTGCATGCGGTGATCGTGGGCCCGCCCAACGCCGGCAAGAGTTCGCTGCTGAACGCATTGGCGGGCAGCGAGCGCGCCATCGTCACCGATACACCGGGCACCACCCGCGACCTGCTGCGTGAAACGGTGCGCCTGGATGGTCTGGAACTGACGTTGGTGGACACTGCGGGCCTGCGCACCGGTGGCGATGCCATCGAGCGCGAGGGCATGCGCCGCGCCCGTTCGGAGCTGGAAACCGCGGACCTGGCGCTGGTGGTCCTGGATGCGCGCGACGCCGCTGGTGGGCTGGAGGCGGTCCAGGCCGATCTGGCCCAGGTGCCGATGCGGCTGTTCATCCATAACAAGAGTGACCTGCTCGCCACCGCGCCCGCCGACACCGATTCGACGGTGTATGTGTCCGCGACCACAGGCGCGGGCCTGCCAGCCTTGCATGTGCGGCTGCGCGCGTTGGCCGCCGGCGACGATGGGCTCGAAGCGGGGGCGGGGGAGTTTTCGGCGCGTGCCCGGCATGTCGAAGCGCTGGTTCGGGCATCAGAGCATGCGGAAGCAGCAAACCGTGAACTCCATCACGAAAGGCTGGAGCTGGCCGCCGAAGAATTGAGGCTTGCACATCAGGCCCTGGGCGAGATCACGGGAAAGGTCTCGCCGGACGACATGCTGGGCCGCATCTTTTCGACCTTCTGCATCGGCAAATGAGCCGGACAGGCCGACAAATGCGCTGGCATGGTTCATGCTTGGCAGATCTGGGGATTCCATTGTTTTGTACTGTTTCGGGGAGTAAGAAAATGTCGGTTGCCACGATTTCGAAGAAGTCGCGCTGGGTTGCGCTTTCGCCCGTCGTACTTGCGCTTGCCGTCGCAGTGGCGGGCTGTTCCAAGGACGAGCCGGCCAGCACGGCCGCGCCCGCAGCCGCGCCTGCAGCCGTTGCCGCGCCGCCCGCACCGGCGGTATCGGCCCAGGTCCAGGCCATGGGTGCCGACGAGCTGCGCGCCGCGGCCAACAAGGCGCTGGCCGAGAACCGCATTTACGCGCCGGGCGGGGACAATGCCATGGAGTACTACCTGGCCCTGCGTGACAAGCTGCCCAGCGATCCGGCCGTGGCCAGCGCGCTCACCGACCTGATGCCCTACACGCTGATCGCCACCGAACAGAGCATCGGCCGCGACGACTTCGTGGAAGCCCAGCGCCTGTCGGGGCTGCTCGAGAAGGCAGACCCGAAGGCACCGGCCCTGCCGCGCCTGAAGCAGAGCATCGCCGCCGCCCAGCTTGCCGTTACCGCCCGCGCCGAAACCGCCAAGACCAAGGAGGTGACCGACGCCGAGGCCAAGGTGCTGGAGACCAAGCGACTGGCGCAGCAGGCCGAACAGCAGCGCGTCGCCGCCGAAGCCCTTGCCACCCAGCAGCAACAGGACGCGGCCCGCAAGGCCGAGGCCGATCGCGTCGCCGCCGCCCAACGTGAGGCCGCGGCCGCGGCCCAGCGTGAAGCGGCCGCACGTACCGCCACCACCACGCCGGCCACGCCCGCCGCCGCGGCCCGCCCTGCAGCCAACGCGCTCAAGGTGGTCAGCTCGCCGTCGCCGCGCTACCCGCCCGAAGCATTGCGCGCCGGTACCAGCGGTGAAGTGCTGGTCGAGATCACCGTGGGCACGGACGGTTCGGTGACCAACGCGCGCGTCGTGCGCGCCACTCCGGCGCGCGTTTTCGACCGCGAAGCGCTCAACGCGGTACGCCGCTGGAAGTTCGAGCCGATCGATGCGCCGACCACCACGCGCCGCACGCTGGCGTTCAACCCGGGCTGAGGCAGCGGGTTGGGGAAGCAGAAAAAAGCCGGCGCAAGCCGGCTTTTTTATGGACGGTTGGAACGCCGGCAACACGGCATTGCATACGTGGCAATAGTCCGGCCGGGTACCCATGCGAAGGCCTCGACCTGCCGCGGTGAACGACGTGTTGGGCGCGTCGCCGCATCGAGGTCGCGGCTCAGGGAGTGCATCGACCAGGAGTTGGGTCCCGGCGTTCGCCGGGATGACGGCCTTTCTTTGATGTTTCTTCGTCCGGCATCCGGCATTTGCGGCTGGTCGCATGCCGCAATGCCGGCTGCAATGCCGCCGTCAGCCCGAGATCGCCAGTTGTTCCTGCTGGTAACGCCGGGTGGCCGCGAACCAAAGCAGGCCCGCCAGCCCGAAGCCCGCGGCCAGGTAGAGCGCCCATTGCGCCGCGGTGATCACCTCGCCGCGCACCACCTTCAGGATCAGCTGGTTCTGCGAAAGGAAGGGCACCGCGAACTGCCACATCTGCGTCTTCACCGGGTTCACCAGCAGCACGATGGTCGGTAGCATCGGCAGCAGCATCAGCCAGGTCATGTGGCTCTGCGCCTCCTTCATGCTCTTGGCCGAGGCCGCCAGGTAGGTCAGCAAGGTGGTGCCGATGAAGACCATCGGCAGCAGGATCAGCACCAGTCTGGCGATGGCCGGGAAACTCACCTCCATCTGTCGTCCCACTGTCGGTGAAAGCAGCGCGCCGAGCTTGAAGGCCAGCAGGGTCAGCAGCAGCGAGATCAGCGCCAGCATGCAGGCCGCGGCGATCTTGCCGCTGACGATGGCACCGCGTGCTGCGGGCGTGGCCAGCAACGGTTCCAGCGACTGGCGTTCGCGTTCGCCGGCGGTGGCATCCAGGATCAGCGAGGCTCCGCCCAGGAAGGCGGCGATGATCAGGAAGTAGGGCAGGATGAAGGACAGCATGCGGCCGCGCTGGGCCTCTGGCGTGGCCAGGTCGGTGCGCCGAATCTGGATGGCGGTGGCCGTGCCGGGACTGACCCCGCGCGCGAGCAGCCGCAGCGAGCCGGTCTGCCCGCCATAGCCCGACAGCAATCCCTGCAATCGCTGCACCGGGATCTGTGCGTCCTGGCGGGTGCTGTCCTGGATGATTTCCAGCGGCGCGGGCAGGCTCTTGCGCCACTGCTGGGCGAACTCCGGGCCGATGCGCAGGATCACGTCCTCGTCCTGGTTGGCGATGGCCGCCTCGATATCCTTCGGTGGCGCCTTGATCACCACGTTCTGTCCTTCCAGCCAGGCGATCAGGTTGGGTGCGTGCTCGCGGCCGACCACCGGAAGTTCCAGCGGCTTCTCGATCTGGCTGCGCGCGCGGCTTTCGCCCAGCGTGCCCAGGCCGATGATCAGGATCGGGGTCAGCAACGGACTCAGGCCCAGCGCCAGCACCAGGGTACGGCGGTCGCGGAAGATGTCGCGCAGTTCCTTGCGCATCACCGTCATCACGGCGCGGAGGGTCTTCATGCGTGCAGTCCTTCTTCCGAGCCGATGGCTTTCACGAACGCGTCTTCCAGGTTGTCTTGGCCGGTCAATGCACGCAGCTCGTCGGCGCTGCCGGAGGCCACCACCTGGCCGCGCGCGATGATGACGATGCGGTCACACAGGGCGGCGACCTCCTGCATGATGTGGCTGGAGAACACCACGCAACGTCCTTCGCCACGCAACTGCTTGAGGAATTCACGCAGCCCGCGCGTGGTCATCACGTCCAGGCCGTTGGTGGGCTCGTCCAGGATCACGTTGCGCGGGTCATGGACCAGGGCGCGGGCGATCGCGGTCTTGGTGCGCTGGCCCTGCGAGAAACCTTCAGTGCGGCGGTCGAGGAAATCCTGCATGTTCAGCGCGCGCGACAGGCGTTCGGTGCGCTCGGCGATGGTCGCCGCATCCAGGCCGTGCAGTTCGCCGAAATAGGCGATGTTCTCGCGCGCGGTCAGGCGCTTGTACACGCCGCGTGCGTCGGGCAGCACGCCCAGCACGCGGCGCACGCGTTCCGGGTCGGTGGCCACGTCGATGCCATCGACCAGGACCTTGCCGCTTTCCGGCTTCATCAAGGTGTAAAGCATGCGCAAGGTGGTGGTCTTGCCGGCGCCGTTGGGGCCGAGCAAGCCGGTGATCTCGCCATCGCGGGCCTCGAAGCTCACCCCGTCCACGGCTTTCACCGTGACCTTCTTGGCAGTGAAGGATTTATGCAGGTCGTCAACGAGGATCATGGTTCCCATCCGTAGAAGCCGGTGAACGGCGGGGTGTAGGCCAGCTTGGCCAGGCAGGTGGCATCGAGCGGCTTGGCCTCGGCGGTATCGATGAAGCGGGCCATCAGGCGCGGCATGCAGCCGATGCCGATCACGTTGTGGCCCTGTCCGCGCAGGACCAGGTGGCGCGCGTTGGGCAGGTTCCTGGCCACCGCATCGCCGTAACGCGATGGCGTGACCGGGTCGAACTCACCGGACAGCAGCAAGGCCGGTACCTTCGTTTTCAATGGCGCACGGAAGCCGGCCGGGCGCACGCCCTTGGGCCAGGTCGCGCACTGGGCGACCAGGTACCGGGAAAAATCGTTGCCCAGCAGGGTGTCTTCGTCGGCCGGGTTGGCCTTCAGTTCGCCGCCGTCCTCGGTGCAGATCACCGACAGCTGCATGCCGATGTTGATGCTGTCGGACAGTTGCTCGCCCAGCATCTTGGACAGTGACATCAAGGCGTCGTAACGGCCATTGGCCGCTTCGTTCAACTGCAGCGGCAGCAGCGAGGAGGCCAGCGGCATGTAGGCATACATGCGCACCAGTCCGGCAACCAGTTGCGGGGTCAGCCGTTCCTGGCGGCCTTCGCCGGTGATGCCGTCGCGGTAGGTGACCAGCGGCGGATCGGTGGCCAGCCTGGCCATCAGCACGCGCAGCTTTTCGCGCGGGTTGCCGTAGCGCTGCACGCAGGCCGGGGTCTTGGCGCACAGCGCGAACTGCAGGGCCAGCGCGTCTTCCAGATTGCGGGCGAACTCGTTGCCCAGCACCAGCGAGTTGGGCGCCACGCTGTCCAGCACGATGGTGCGGGTGCTGGCCGGGTATCTGGCCGCGTACTGCTGGGCCACCCGCGTGCCATAGGAAATGCCGACCAGGTTCACCTGTGGGGCGCCGATCGCCTTGCGCACCAGTTCCAGGTCCTGGATCGCCTCGCTCGTGCTGTAGAAGCGCGGGTCGGCCCGCTTTGCAAGCGAGGCCAGGCAACGCTTCGTATAGTCGCTGGCGGCCTGCGGCGTGGGCAGTGCGTTCTCGTCGAACGGCTCGGTGCACGACAGCGGATTGGAACCGCCGGTGCCGCGCTGGTCGACCAGGATCAGGTGGCGCTTCTTGCGCGTCTCATCGAAGGCGTTGGCGGCCTGCGGGTAGCTTTCGGTGGCCGACTGGCCGGGGCCACCGGCCAGCATGAATACCGGGTCCGGTTCGGCCGCGTCATCGCGATCGGCGGGAATCCAGGCGATCTTCAAGCCGATCTTGCGCCCCTGCGGGGCGGCCGGATTCTCCGGCACCTGCAGCACCGTGCACTGCGCGGGCAGGGCGTCACCGGAAAACGGCGTGCTCAGCGAACACGCCTTGAAATCAAGGGAACCCAGCTTGCGTGCCTGCGCTTCGGGGGCGCAGGCAATGGCGAGCAGGGCGGCGGCAATCAGAATCCGACGCATGGCGTCTCCGTTGGGGCGGTCTTGCGGACCGGTATGTTGTCACGACGGAAGCGGCCAACGGATGTGACCTAAGGCAGGGGCGCGTTTTCATCCACCACCGCAGGCCGCACCGGCAACCGGCTATCGCCGGGACGCAACAGGCGCCTCGCTGGCTTGCTGCCTTCGACCTGATGCAGGTTCGTGCACGACGACCCGCAGCTCCGCGCCACGTCGTTTGCTTCGCACCACCTCCGCAGCCGGCGTCGATGCCGCCCGCGAAGAAGACATCACTTCGAGGAAACGTACTTCTCGCGGCGGATCTGCGGAATCGGCAGCCCATCGGCCTTCAACTGCTCGAAGCAGGCGTCGACCATGTTGGGATTGCCGCACAGGTAGGCGATGTCGGTGTCGGCACGGGGCGAGAACTCGGACAGGAACTGCTGCACGTAACCCTGGCGCACGTCGGCATGCGGGTTCTCCGGCAGCTCGCGCGAAAAGCAGGGGACGAAGCGGAATTGCGGATGCTGCTCGGCGAAGGCACGGAAGTCCTCGCCATACAGCAGTTCCTCGGGCGTGCGCGCTCCGAACAGCAGCACCACTTCGATGCCGCGTTCGGCGATCAGTTTTTCCACCTGCGGCAACATGGCGCGGTACGGGGTAACGCCGGTGCCGGTGCCGATGAAGAGATAGCGCTTGTTGGCATCGCCCGGCATCAGGCAGAAGCGGCCGTAGGGGCCGCTGGCATCAAGGTGGCCGCCGATTTCCAGGCCCTCGAACAGCGCGGTGGCCGCGCCACCGGGCACGTAGCTGACCGCGATCTCGACGCCTTCGCCGGCACCCAGCGCGTGGTCATGGATGGTGGCCAGTGAATAGCTGCGCTTGGTCGCGGTGCCGTCGGCGTAGGTGAAGTGCACTTGGATGAACTGGCCGGGGATGAAATCCAGCGGCTGGCCGTCGTCGCGTGCGAACACGTAATGACCGACCGAGGGCGCCAGCATGCGGCGTTCTATCAACTTCAGCGGAAAATGGACGATGGCCAAGGGTCGGGACCGGAACAGTCTGGTGCCGGGGCCGGCCCGACGGGACGCCTATAATAAGCGCTTGCATACTCCGGGCGCCCCGTTGGCGCCGCAAGGCTCTTCATGCTTCCTTCCCAGACTGTCGTTCCTGCGGCCGTGCCCGCACTGTCGATCACCGAACTGCGCAAGACCTACGAGACCGGCGTACAGGCCCTCAAGGGCGTATCGCTGCAGGTCGCACCGGGTGATTTCTTCGCCCTGCTCGGCCCCAATGGCGCCGGTAAATCGACCCTGATCGGCATTGTCAGCTCGCTGGTCAACAAGTCGGCGGGTGAGGTGGAAGTGTTCGGCGTCAACCTGTCGAAGGACCGCGAGGCGGCCATGCGCCTGCTCGGGCTGGTGCCGCAGGAGCTGAACTTCAACATGTTCGAGAAGCCGCGCGACATCCTGGTCAATTACGCCGGCTTCTACGGGATTCCGCGCGCCGAGGCGCTGCAGCGGGCCGAAGAGGAACTGAAACGCGCGCAGCTGTGGGAAAAGGCCGACAGCATGTCGCGGACGCTGTCCGGCGGCATGAAGCGCCGGCTGATGATCGCCCGCGCGATGATGACCCGCCCGCGCCTGCTGATCCTGGACGAGCCCACCGCTGGCGTGGACATCGAGATCCGTCGCGGCATGTGGAAGACGCTGAAGGACATCAATGCGGCCGGCACCACCATCATCCTCACCACCCATTACCTGGAAGAGGCCGAAAGCCTGTGCCGCAACGTGGCCATCATCGATCGCGGCACGATCGTCGAGCAGGGGCCGATGCGCGCGCTGCTGGCCAAGCTCGACGTGGAAGGTTTCATCTTCGACATCGACGGCAGCCTGCCGGCGCAACTGCCGGCGATCGAGGGGACCACCCTGGTCGCCAGCGACGATCACACCCTGGAGCTGGACATGCCGCGGGCCATGGACCTCAACCGCGTGTTCTCCGCGCTGGGCGAGGCCGGCATCCGCGTGCGCTCGATGCGGACCAAGAGCAACCGCCTGGAGGAACTGTTCGTGCGGCTTACCGGCGATGAAGCGGCGGCGAAACGGGAACAGGCGGCATAGGGTTTTTATCCCCTCCCTTGCGAAGTCCCCAAGGGGACTTCCTTCGGGGGGCAGGGGAGGGCCAGGGAGGGGTGTTCTTGCTATTGATCTTGCTTTGATAAGAACGACGAGCAAGATCAAGAGCTCACCCCTCCCCAACCCTCCCCTGCTGCGCAAGGGAGGGGGCAGAAGCAAACGCAAGCAAAAAACATTGAGATCAAAATGAACCAAGCCGTCGCCACCACCTCACTGCAGAAGAACTTCGTCGCCCTGGGCACCATCGTGCGCCGCGAGATCATGCGCATCCTGCGCATCTGGGGGCAGACCCTGGTGCCGCCCGCGATCACCATGACCCTGTACTTCCTGATTTTCGGCGGCCTGATCGGCTCGCGCATCGGCGACATGGGTGGCTACAGCTACATGGAGTTCATCGTCCCGGGCCTGGTGATGATGAGCGTGATCCAGAACAGCTACGGCAACATCTCCTCCAGTTTCTTCGGCGCCAAGTTCGGCCGCCATATCGAGGAGCTGCTGGTCAGCCCGATGCCCAACTGGGTGATCCTGGGCGGCTACGTGGCCGGCGCGGTGCTGCGCGGGCTGATGGTCGGCGCCATCGTGCTGGTGATCGCCATGTGCTTCACCAAGGTGCGCATCCCGCATCCCTTCATCACCTTCACCACGGTACTGCTGGGCGCCACGATCTTCTCGCTGGCCGGCTTCATCAATGCGGTGTACGCCAAGAAGTTCGACGACGTGGCCATCGTGCCGACCTTCATCCTGACCCCGCTGACCTACCTGGGCGGCGTGTTCTATTCGGTCAAGCTGTTGCCGCCGTGGGCCGAGGCCATGACCCATGCCAATCCGATCTTCTACATGGTCAATGCCTTCCGCTACGGCCTGCTGGGCAGCAGCGACGTGCCGGTGTGGATCGCCTACACGCTGATGCTGGGCTTCGTGGTCGGGCTGGGCGCGCTGGCGCTGTGGCTGTTGAAGCGCGGCGTCGGCCTGCGCAGCTGAGTGCGTGATGGGGGAGCCGGGCTTGCCTGGGCTTCTGCAAGATCATTGCAAACGCGGCCGGGCAAGCTCGGCTCCAGAGCAATCAATCGGTGGGCCTGATGCGGATATTGGTACTGGGCGCCGGCGGCACCGGCGGCTACTTCGGAGGCAGGCTGGCGCAGTCCGGTGCTGACGTCACTTTCCTGGTGCGCCCTGCGCGCGCCGCGCAGTTGCGACAGCATGGACTGCAGATCCGCAGCCCGCTGGGCGATGCCGATTTCCCGGTCGCGCATGTGCTGGCCGAAGGGCTTGCGGCGCTGGCGGAACAAACCCCCTTCGACCTGGTGCTGCTCAGCTGCAAGGCCTACGACCTGGACAGTTCGCTCGCGGCCATCGCGCCGGCCGTGGGCGCGCACACCACGGTCATGCCCATCCTCAATGGCCTGCTGCACTACGCCGCGCTGGACGCGCGCTTCGGTGCGCAACGCGTGCTCGGCGGCCTGTGCTTCATCAGCGCGATGAAGGGTCCCAATGGCGAAGTCCTGCACCTGGGCAAGCCGGCCTCGATCACCTTTGGCGAACGCGAGGGCAAGGCGGACAGCGCGCGCGTGCAGGCATTCGCAAAATTGTGCGAACAAGCCGGCCTGGACCACCTCGCCGCGCCCGACATCAACCAGCAGCTGTGGATCAAGTACAGCTTCCTCGCCGCGCTGGCCGCCGGCACCTGCCTGATGCGCGCCAGTATCGGCGACATCATCGCCGCCGAAGGCGGCAGTCAATTCATGCGGGCGCTGTACGGCGAATGCCTCGGCGTGGCCGCAGCGGCGGGCCACCCTGTTTCCGCACAGGCCCAGGCCACGGCACTGGCCACGCTCACCCAGGTCGGCTCACCGGTGAAGGCCTCGATGCTGCGGGACCTGGAAGCCGGGCAGCGGGTGGAAGCGGCGCATATCGTCGGCGACCTGCTGCATCGCGCGCAGGCGGCCGGCTTGACCACGCCGCTGCTGGCGGCAGCGTGGTGTCACCTGCAAGCCTACGTAATGCAGAAGGCGGACTGAACTTTCAGTCGCAGGCGGCGCCGTCAGCGTGGGGGCGGCATTGTTTCGGGAAGCCATGCCGCTTCCAGTACGCCAGCAGGCCGTTGTCGCGCAGATAGTCCTGGAAGGCGGGATCCTTGCGCAGGTACGCCAGGTCGCGGGTCCACAGCAGCAGGTCCCAGCTGGAATAGGAGCGCTCGCGCACCTGGTCCAGGCCGGCGATCAGTGCCGGGGCGTGGGCGGGGGCCTCGGGGGCGAGCACGCGCAGGAAGTTCATCAACCCGGTTTCGCGTTCGCTGGCGCGCAGTTCGGTTTCGACCTGCGGCCACAGGGAGGGATCGCGCAGCGCGCCGGTGGCGGCCACATAGGAAGGCTTGTACAGGCGTTCGTAAGCGGGCGAATCGACACTGTCGCCCAGCTTGTCGGCGATGGCCGCGGCCTGGGCGTAATCCTTGCGCCACACCGCATTGAACCAGCGCGCGTAGGGCGCGAACGGGCGGCCCAACTCCAGCTGCGCCCGCGCCTGCTCGTGGCGACCCAGCGTGTCCAGCAGGCGTCCATGGCCGAAACGCCAGGATGGATTGAGCGGATCGCGTTCGATGTTGTGGCGCATCAGCGCCTCGGCGCGATCCAGGTAGCCCAGTGCCGCCAGCGCCATCGCGTACTGGAAATAGGGTTGCGAATCACTGGGCGCCGCCGCGCCTGCCTGCTCGAACAACCGCACGCAGTCTTCCCAGCGGTTGCCGCGGCAGGCGGCACTGGCCTGCACGCGGTAGGGATCGGCCAGCGACGGATCCAGGCGCTGGGCCAGTGCCGCCTCCTGCGCCGCCTCGGCACGCAGGCCAGCGGCCAGCGGCGGCCGCGAGAACGCGCGCATGTCCAGCGCCACCGCCAGGCCGGCGTGGGCGCGGGCGTCATAGGGCCGCAGTTGCACCAGCTGGCGGAATTCGGTCTCGGCGCGTTCGACCGCCTCGCCGGCAGCGCTGGCCGGCGTCCTCAGCAGCGCCTGGGCGGCGAAGTAACGGCGCAGGAAACCGGCATCGCCGCCTTTCTGCGCCGGCACCTTGGCCAGGCCCAGCTTCAGGGTCAGCGCGGTGGCCACCGCCTGGGCGACTTCGCGCTGCAGGGCGAGCACGTCGTTGGCGTTGCGGTCGTAGTCCTGCGTCCACAGGGTGCGTCCATTGCGCGCATCGTTCAGCCGCAGGTGGATGCGCAGCTGTTCGCCGGACTGGCGCAGGCTGCCTTCCAGGGTGTGGCTGATGCCCAGCCGCGATACCAGGGTGGCGACCTCGGCCGGTTGCACGGTGGCCAGGCTGGTGGATTCGCGCGCGATCACCCGCAGTCCCTGGATGCGGGCCAGCGCGCTGATCAGTTCGTCGCTGAGGCCGGCGGCGATGTCCCCGTCGGCGCGGCCACCGATCGGCTTCAGCGGCATCACGATCAGGGTCGGCGTAGCCACGGCGCCAGCGGGCGATGGCGGTGCCGGCCTTGCCACCCACACCTGGCGCTTGAACCAGACGCCGGTTCCCAGCAGGGCCACGACCAGCACCAGTACCAGCGCGGCCCTTGGCCACCAGCCCCGGCGCGATGTGGTCGCGGGCACCGTCGGGGACATCGAGGTCCTGCGTTCGGCGGCATGCCGACGCTCCTCCACGCTGGCTTCTGCCGATGCGCCGGGCAGGTGCGGCGCCGGCAGGTCGAAGCGGTAGCCCACGCCATGCAGGGTGTGCAGGTAACGTGGCGCCTGGGCTTCCTCTCCCAGTGCGTGCCGCAGCAGGGTCATGATCCGGTTGAGCACGCCCGGGGTGACGTGGCGGTGGCCCCAGACCGCGTCCAGGATCTCGTCGCGGGTGAACGCCTGTCCCGGCCCCTGGGCAAGCAGCGCCAGCACCGAGAAGGCCTTGGGTTCCAGCGCCAGCGCCTGTCCGCCCCGCAACAGGCGCCGCCCGGCGAAGTCGATCACGAAGTCGTCGAAGGCCAGCGCAGGCGTGTCGGAGGAAGGCATCACCACCAGCCGGTATCGACGGACGGACTTCCTATGTACACGAAGATCGGTCCAGCCGGCGGCCCAAGCATTCCCCAAGCATTCCCGCGATTCCCCGCCACGCTCCCAGCGCCGGCCTCAAGCTTGGCCGGCGCGGCGGCGCGACGCTGGCCATGCCGGAATTGCCGGCGAGCACGGAGAATCGCCATGAACCGCCATATCCTGCAATCGACATTGGGTTTGACCCTGCTGCTGTCCGCCGCCGCGGCCGCAGCCGGCCCGGGCATGCCCACCCTCACCGCCAATGGACTGGTATTCGATTGCCAGGCGCCCGCGATGCCCAGCCAGCGCCAGGTCGGCGAACTGACCGGCCAGGCCAATTTCAGCCAGGTCTACGCCACCCGGGCGCGGGTAATGGGAGACGTGCGCCGCGCCTGCAACCGCCAGGGCATCACCCGGGTCGTGGTGCAGCGGCCATCGCAACCGGCAAGCACCGGCCTGGCCGTGCAGGCGCCGGTGCGTTGAAGGCTTGCGCCAGCCGCAGGGCTTGCCGGGTTACGCGGTCACCGGCAGCTTCTTGCCGAAGCGGTTGGCGAACCAGGTGCCCAGGTCATCGACCACGGTGAAGGCGGCCGGGATCACGATCAGGCTGAGCAGGGTCGAGGTGATCAGCCCGCCGATCACCGCGATGGCCATCGGCGCGCGGAAGCTGGAATCGCCGGCCCAGCCCAGCGCGATCGGCAGCATGCCCGCGCCCATCGCCAAGGTGGTCATGATCACCGGCTGGGCGCGCTTGCGGCAGGCATCGACCAGCGCGTCGTGCTGGCTCAGGCCGTGTTCGTCCTCGGCGATCACCGCGTAATCGACCAGCAGGATGGAGTTCTTGCTGGCGATGCCGATCAGCATCAGCAGGCCGATCAGTGCCGGCAGCGACAACAGGTTCTGGGTCAGCAGCAGCGCGCCGAAGGCGCCGCCGGCGCACAGCGGCACCGCGGTGAGGATGGTCAGCGGCATCAGCGCATGGTTGAACAGCAACAGCAGCACCATGTAGATGCAGACCAGGCCGGCAGCCATGGCGATGGCGAAGCCGACGAACAGTTCCACGAACACCTCCGCATCGCCGGCATTCAGGAAGCTGACCCCGTCCGGCAGCGTCTTCAGCGACGGCAGCGCCTGCACTTCCTGCATCACATCGCCCAGCGGGCGGCCGTTGAGCTCGGCGCTGAAGGTGATGTTGCGCTGGCGCTGGTAGCGCGAGATCTGCGAGGGCCCGCTGCCTTCGCGGATGTCGGCCACCGCCGCCAGCGGCACCGGTCCGTTCTTGCCGCGCACCCGCAACTGTCCGATCAGGGCGGGCTGCGACAGCGTGGATTCGGCGAAGCCGACGCGGATCGGGATCTGCCGTTCGGGCAGGTTCAACTTGGCCAGGCGCTGCACGTAGTCGCCGGAGGTGGCGATGCGCGCGGCCTCGGCAATGTCGGCCGTGGCTACGCCCAGGTCGGCGGCGCGCGCCGAATCGGGGGTGATCACGATCTCCGGCCGCAGCAGCGACGCGCTGGACGTCACGCTGCCCAGGCCCTTGATCGTGCGCAGGTCGCGATCCAGCGCGGTGGCCGCTTCCTGCAGGCGCTGCGGGTCGTCGCCGGCCAGCACCAGCTGCATCAGTTCGCCCGGTTCGCTGCTCAGGTAACTCACGCGCACGCCGGGCAGGGCCGCGAGCTTCGCGCGCGCCTCCCGCTCCAGGGTTTTCTGGTCACGGTCGCGGCCGTCGGCCTTGCCCCAGTCCAGGATCAGGGTGGCCTTGCGTGGTTCGCCCACGCCGGCCTTGCCCGGGTCGCCCAGGTCCAGCACGCTGCCCACGGTGGTGTAGACCTGCTCCAGCTCGGGCATGTCGCCGAGCATCGCGCGCGCCTGCTCGCTCAGCGCGGTGGTCTGCTGCAGGGTGGTGCCGGGCGGCAGCTCCAGGCTGAGGTTGCTGCGGCCCAGGTCGGAGAACGGGATGAAGGTGGTCGGGATCAGCGGCACGATCGCCAGCGAGGCCACGAACAGGCCGGTGGCGATCCACAGGGTGCGGGCGCGATGGCGCAGGGCGGCATCCACCCAGCCCAGGTACCAGGTCATCAGCCTGGTTTCCTTGTGCGTCTCGGGCTGCGCCTTGAGTACGTAGGCGGCCATCATCGGGGTCAGCAGGCGCGCCACCAGCAGCGAGAACAGCACCGCCGTCGCCGCGGTCCAGCCGAACTCGCGGAAGAACTTGCCGGCGATGCCGGGCATGAAGGCCACCGGCACGAACACCGCGGCCAGGGTCAGCGAGGTGGCGATCACCGCGGTGCCGATCTCGGCGGCCGCATCGCGCGCGGCTTCCAGCGGCGGCTTGCCCATGCGCAGGTGGCGGACGATGTTTTCGATCTCGACGATGGCATCGTCGACCAGGATGCCGACCACCACGCTCAGCGCCAGCAGGGTGATGATGTTGAGGCTGAAGCCGAACAGGTGCATCACCGCGAAGGTCGGGATGATCGACAGCGGCAGGGCCACGGCCGAGACCCAGGTGGCGCGCCAGTCGCGCAGGAACAGCCAGACCACCAGCAGCGCCAGCAGGGCGCCTTCCCACAGCATGGTCATCGACGATTCGTAGGAACGCAGGGTCTCGTCGATCACCGTGGTGACCAGGGTGAACTGCACGCCGGGATGCTCGGCCTTCAAGGTCGCCAGGGCCGCTTCCACGCCTTCGGCCACGTCCACCTCGCTGGAGCCGCGCGTGCGCGACAGCGAGAACGCCACCACCGGCTTCCCATCCAGCAACGCGACCTGGGTCGGATCGGCGGCGCCGTCGCTGATCCGGGCCACGGCCGACAGGCGCACGGCGCGGCCATCGGGCAGGCTGATGGAATAGTCACGCAGGGCATCCACGCTGGCCACCGTGCCCAGGGTGCGGATGACCTGCTGGCTGCCGTCCTGTTCGGACTTGCCGCCGGCGCGCTCGACCTGGATGCGCGCCAGTTGCTGGGACACATCGCCGGCGGTGACCCCGAGCGCCTGCAGCGCGTTCGGGTCCAGGTCCACGCGGACCTGGCGCTCGACGCCGCCCACGCGCTTGACCACCGCCACCCCGGGCACGCCGTACATGGCCTTGCTGATCTGGCGGTCGACCAGCCAGCTCAGTTCGTCGGCCGACAGCCCGGGTGCCGACACCGCATAGGTCATCAGCGAGCCGCCGATATCCACCTTCGACACCACCGGTTCCTGGATGTCCTGCGGCAGGTCGGTGCGGATGCGGGTGACCGCATCGCGGGTGTCGTCCAGGGCGGTGGCCAAGTCGGTGTCGAGGACGAACTCGATGCTGGTCATGCTGACGCCCTCGCTGACCGAGGACACCACGCGCTTGATGTTGGGAATGGTGGCCACCGAATCCTCGACCCGGCGGGTGACCTCGGTCTCCAGCTGGCTGGGCGAGGCGCCCGGCTGGCTGATGGTGACCGTGGTCATCGGGAGGGCCACATCGGGGAAGCGCGCCACCGGCAGCTTGTGGAAACCCCACAGCCCGGCCACGCACAGCACCACGAACACCATGATGGCCGGCAGCGGCCGGTTGATCGCCCAGGCGGAGAAATTCATGGCGCGCTCTTGGCGGTGGCCGGTGCCCCGACCACGCGGACCACATCACCATCGCCCAGGAAGCCTGCGCCCTGTTCGACGATGCGGGCGCCGGCTTTCAGGCCCTGCACGATCTCGACATGGCCCTCGCTGCTGGTGCCGGTCTGCACGCGCACGCGCCGGGCGACCTTGTTCGCATCCACGGTGAACACGTAGCCGATGCCGTCGCGTTGCACCACCGAGGCCACCGGCACCATCAAGGCATCGCCGGCGCCGGTGAAGATGCGGCCTTCGACATAGCTGCCGATCTTCAGCGTGCCCGGTTGCGGCAGGTCGGCGTAGATGGTGCCGGTGCGGGTCTCGCTGTCCACCCCGGGGCTGACCGCGCGGATCACCCCTTCGACCCGGCCGCCGTCGGCCGCCGGCAGGGTCACCACCGCGCCCGGGGCAATGCGGGCCAGTTCGGCTTCGGGCAGTTCGGCGCGCCATTCCAGGCGGCCATCGCGGATCAGGCGCAGCAGCTCGCTACCGGCCGAGACCACCTGGCCGGGCTGCACCAGGCGCTTGGAAATGATGCCGTCGGCCGGCGCCCTCAGCTCGGCGAAATCGCGGCGCAACTGCGCCGCGTCGCGCTGCGCGCGCGCGGTGCTGCGGCGGGCTTCGGCCTGGCTGCGGTTGGCGCGCAGTTCGTCCAGCTGGCTGGCGCTGATCAACTGTTCCCTGGCCAGCGGGCTGGCGCGGTTGTAGCTGGCCGTGGCCAGGGTTACCGCGGCATCGGCTTCGCGCAGGGAGGCCGCGGCCTGGGCCAGTTCGCTGTCCAGGGTGCGGTGGTCCAGCTGCAGCAGCACCTGGCCGCGGCGCACGGCCTGGCCGACATCGACATTCAGCGCGGTCACGCGCGCGCCGCTGATCTCCACGCCCAGCTGCATTTCCTCATAGGCCGAGACCGGCCCGGAGGCGATCACGCTGCGCTCGATGGGGCGGGCGGCGGCGGTGACCAGGGTCACGGCCAGTGAGGAAGCGGCCGTCTCGGCACCCTTGGCTTCTTCTTCCTTGCTGCAGGCGGCGAGCATCAGGGACAGGCCGGCCGCCAGGGCGAGCGCAACGCGTGACAGGGTCATGTAGATCCGGTGGGTGGTGCAGGGGAGGCCCGGATTGTACTGACAGGTTCAATAAATAGGTCGTGACGGGATGCCGGTGTTCAGGGCGCGAGCGGCAGCCGGAAAAATCCGCGCGCGGTCGCCGTGGTGGTGCGGGCGGACTCCTCGACGCTTTCGCCGCGGTCGCGCGCCAGTTCCTCGACGATGTGGGCCAGGTACATCGGCTCGTTGCGCCGGTGCGAAGGCTGCGGCTTGACCGTGCGCGGCAGCAGGTAGGGCGCGTCGGTCTCGATCATCAGTCGTTCGGCCGGGATATGCGGCACCAGCTCGCGCAGGTGCTGGCCGCGGCGCTCGTCGCACAGCCAGCCGGTGATGCCGATATGCCAGTCGCGGTCCAGGCACTCGAACAGTTCCTTGCGCGTGCCGGTGAAGCAATGCACCACCGCCGGCCCGATGCGCCCCTCGAACTCCTTCATCATCGCCACCAGGTCGTCGTGCGCCTCGCGCTGGTGCAGGAACAGCGGCTTGGGCGTGCCACTGTCGGCCAGGTCCACCGCGATCTGCAGCTGGCGTTCGAAGGCGCGGCGCTGGGCCGGACGCGGCGAGAAGTCGCGGAAGTAATCCAACCCGCATTCGCCCACCGCCACCACTTCGGGGTGGGCCAGCAGGCCGCGCATCTCGGCGTCGCATTCGTCGGTGTATTCCAGCGCGTGGTGCGGGTGCACACCGGCGGTGGCGAACAGGAATCCGGGATGGGCCTGGGCCAATGCCAGTGCCTTGGGCGAATGCTCGCGGCTGGCGCCGGTGACCACCAGCTGCGCCACGCCCGCTTCGCGCGCGCGTTGCAGCACTGCGTCGCGGTCGTGGTCGAAGCTGTCGTGGGTGAGGTTGGCGCCGATATCGATCAAATCCATGCGCACAGTTTAAGCGTTGCAGGAACCGGCCTTGCCGCGATCGCCTTGTCCTGCGAAAAGCATCGCGGGCAGGCCCGCTCCTACAATGGAGGCATGTCGGCGCCCCAATTCCCCATCACCGCACTGCTGGCCGACATCCGCCGCAGCCTGGCCACCCATCCGCGGCTGGTGCTGGAAGCGCCGCCCGGCGCCGGCAAGACCACGCAGGTGCCGCTGGCCCTGCTCGACCAACCCTGGCTGGCCGGCCACAAGCTGCTGATGCTGGAACCGCGACGGGTCGCCGCGCGCGCGGCCGCCGGCTTCATGGCCAGCCAGCTGGGCGAAGCGGTCGGCGAGACCGTCGGATACCGCATCCGCTTCGAGAACAAGGTCTCGGCCCGCACGCGCATCGAGGTGGTCACCGAGGGCATCCTCACCCGCATGCTCCAGGACGATCCTCTGCTTGAAGGCGTGGGCGCGCTGCTGTTCGATGAATTCCACGAGCGCCACCTGGCCGGGGACCTGGGCCTGGCGCTGGCGCTGGACGTGCAGCAGCTGCGCGAGGATCTGCGCGTCGTGGTGATGTCGGCGACCCTGGATGGCGAACGCCTCGCGCGTTTCCTGGACGCGCCGCGGTTGAGCAGCGCAGGACGCAGCTATCCGGTGACGGTCGCGCACTTTCCCGCGCGGCGCGATGAATCGCTGGAGTCGCAGACGCGGCGCGCGGTGGAGGAGGCATTGCAGCAGCATCCGGGGGATGTGCTGGTGTTCCTGCCGGGGCAGCGGGAGATCGCTCGAGTCGAAGCGGCACTAAGCCCCTCTCCCGTCGGGAATCGAAGCCCCCTCCAGGGGCTGAGGGTTGGGGTGAGGGTACGGCGAGGCGATCGTGGTTCAGACGTCGCTGACCCCGCCATACCCTCACACCCCAAGGGTGCTTCCTTCGGCGCGTCCGACGCTTCGGGCCACCCCGGATCAAGTCCGGGGCAGGCTCTTCTCCCAATGGGAGAAGGGAACGGCGTAGTCGTATTACCCCTTCACGGTGAGCTTTCCATCGAACAGCAATCCGCCGCCCTGCAACCCGACCCCCACGGCCGCCGCCGCGTGGTGCTGGCCACCAACGTCGCCGAATCCAGCGTCACCCTGCCCGGGGTGCGCGTGGTCATCGACAGCGGCCAGGCGCGCGAGCCGCGCTACGATCCCAACAGCGGTTTCTCGCGGCTGGAAACGGTCAACATCTCGCAGGCTTCGGCCGACCAGCGCGCCGGCCGCGCCGGCCGCGTCGCCGAAGGCTGGGCCTGGCGGCTGTGGCCGCAATCGCAACGGCTGGAACCGCAACGGCGGCCCGAGATCGCCCAGGTCGAACTGGCCGCCTTGGCGCTGGAGCTGGCCGGCTGGGGCAGCGACGACCTGCGCTTCGTCGATCCGCCACCGGCCGGTGCGCTGTCGGCCGCGCGTGACCTGCTGCAACGACTGGGTGCGCTCGACACGACGCTTGCCATCACTCCGCTGGGCAAGCGCATGCTGGCCCTGGGCACGCATCCACGGCTTTCGGCGATGCTGCTGTCCGCGCGCGGGGAGGAGGAGCGCGCCTTGGCCTGCGACCTGGCCGCCCTGGTGGAAGCGCGCGATCCGCTCCGCAGTGGTGGCGATGCACTGGCCGCGCGCTGGCGTGCACTGGCCGCCTTCCGCCAGGGCCGCATGTCCGCTGATGCCCATCGTTCGGGGTTGGCGGCCATCGATGCCGCCGCCAGACAGTGGCGCCGCCGACTGCGCGTCGAGGTGCCGCCGCCGCGCGAGCCTGAAGCGCACCGCCTCGGCGATCTGCTGGCGCATGCCTTTCCCGACCGCATCGCCCGCCAGCATCCGCTGGATCCGCGCCGCTACCAGTTGGCCAACGGCCGCATGGCGCGACTGTTCGACGACAGCGCGATTTTCGGCGAACCCTGGATCGTGATACCCGAGCTGCGTTTCGAGGCCCGGGATGCGCTGGTCCTGCGCGCCGCGCCGGTCGACGAGCACTATCTGCGCCAGCAATTCCCGCAACGCTTCTCCAGCCAGGATGCGGTGCGCTGGGATGCCGGCAAGCGCGCGCTGTCGGCGCAGCGCGAAACCCGTTTCGACCAGATCGTGCTGGAGAGCAAACCGGCCGGGCGCGTCGATCCGCAGCACGCCGCCGCCGCGCTGACCGAGGCGGTGCGCGACCTCGGCCTGGAGGTGTTGCCGTGGAGCGAGTCGCTGCGGCAATGGCGCGAACGCGTGCGTTGCCTGCAGGCGTGGTTGCCGGAAGCAGGCTTCCCCGATCTCTCCGATGAGGCGCTGGTCGATGCGCTCGACGACTGGCTGCGCCCCGCCTTTGCCGGCAAGACCCGACTCGACGCGCTCGGCGAAGACGAATTGTCCGACGCACTGAAGTCGCGCATCGATTGGTCGCAGCGCCAGCGCATCGACCAGCTGGCCCCCGCCCGCATCAGCGTGCCCTCCGGCATGGAACGCCGCATCGAATACGCGCACGGCCAGCCGCCGGTGCTGGCGGTGAAACTGCAGGAGCTGTTCGGCCTGGCCGACACACCGCGCCTGGCCGAGGGACGGGTGCCGGTGACCCTGCACCTGCTGTCGCCGGGTGGGAAACCGCTGCAGGTCACCCAGGACCTGCGCGGTTTCTGGGAACGCACCTATCCGGAAGTGAAAAAGGAAATGAAGGGGCGCTATCCGCGGCATCCGTGGCCGGATGATCCGTGGTCCGCAACAGCGACCCATCGTGCCAAGCCTCGTGGTACCTAGAAAGCGTGGCTGCCCGAGATCGCCTGCCGCGGCGGCGGTTGTTGCATCGCAAGCGCCGTGGATTCCCTGCGGAGCGGTCTGCGACGGCGACGCATCGCGCCAGAACGACGCACTACCTGGGCGCTCGCATTCAGCGCACGGTGGGTAATGAGTGCCTGCGCTGACACGCCCTGAACATGCGCAAGGGGAGACTGCCCCCCTCTACACGATTCCAGGGAGCCACCCGCATGAGCAAGCTCACCCCCATCACCGACCGTGTCATGGATCTGGTCAGCCAGGCCGGCACCAGCCTGTCGCACGTTGGCCCCAGTGCCACCAAGCTGTTGCAGACCGGCGCTGCCATGGGCGCCATGAAGACCGGCGGTCGCGTCGCGATCAAGCTGGTGCGTCGCAACCCGGTGGTGGCCATTGCCGCGGCGCTGGGCGTTGGCGTGCTGGCCTACGCGGCCCGCCGCAAGCGCAAGCAGGACGAAGCCAACGCGCCGATCGAAGGCCGTTCGCGTCGCATCGAAGCCAAGCGCGTCAACGGCACCGGCAAGACCCGCAAGAGCACCGCCTCGGCCAAGCGTGCACCGCGTGCGCGCAAGACCACTTCCACGGCACCTTCTGCCGAAGCCTGATCCGCTTCAACTTTCAGCGCCCCATGGGGTGGCTTCCGTGCAGGGTGTCGACTTGAACGCTCCTGCACGGAAACCCGCGCCATGGGGCGTTGTCATTGCTGCCGTCGCCACTGGCCCGGCGCAAGCCCATCCAGTTCCAGCGCTCCGATCGACATTCGCACCAGTCGCAGCGTCGGCAGGCCGACGGCCGCGGTCATCCGCCGCACCTGGCGGTTGCGGCCCTCGCTGATGGTCAATTCGATCCACGCATCGGGCACGGTCTTGCGATAGCGGACCGGTGGATCACGCGGCCACAGTTCCGGAGTGGTCGGCAGGGCGCGGGCCTGCGCCGGCAGGGTCATGCCGTCGTTCAACCGCACGCCCTGGCGCAAGGCCGTCAGCTTCGCTTCGTCCACCGCACCTTCCACCTGCACCCAGTAGGTCTTGGCCTGCTTGTGGCGCGGGTCGGTGATGCGGTTGGCAAGAATCCCGTCATCGGTCAGCAGCAACAGCCCTTCGCTGTCGTAATCCAGGCGCCCGGCCGCGTACACGTCCTTGGGCAAGCCGAATTCCGCCAGCGTCCGCCGCGCCGGCTGGCTGCGATCGGTGAACTGGCAGAGCACGTTGAAGGGTTTGTTGAAGGCGATGAGCATTTCGTTATTCCCTTCTCCCTTTGGGAGAAGAGCCTGCCCCCGCGAAGGCGGGGGTGGCGCAAAGCGCCGGATGAGGGCGAGGAGGTTCAGTCCCCACGAAAGCTACTTGCAAGCTGATATTCCATGCCCTCATCCGGCCCTGCGGGCCACCCCCGCCTTCGCGGGGGCAGGCTCTTCTCCCGGTGGGAGAAGGAAACTCTCATTTCGCCGGCTTGATAAACCGCAACGTCATCCGGTCACTCTCACCAATGGCCTTGTACTTGGCCTCGTCCTTGGCCTCGTGGTCGTTGACCGGCGGCAGCGTCCAGACGCCGTTGGGATGGTCCTTGGTGTCGCGCGGGTTGGCGTTGATCTCGCTTTTTTCCTGCAGCTTGAAGCCCGCCGCCTCGGCCAGCGCGATCACCTGCGCCTCGCCCACGTAGCCGCTCTTGTCGTCGGCGGCCACATCGGCCTTGGCCCGATGCTCGACCACACCCAGCACGCCGCCGGGCTTGAGCACGTTGAAGAAGCCCTTGAACATGCCCTCGGCCTGTCCGGACATGCGCCAGTTGTGCACGTTGCGGAACGTCAGCACCAGATCGGCCGAGTCGGCTGGACCAAACGCCGGTGCCTTCGGGTCGTAGCCCACCAGAGTGGCCTTGCCGTACTGCGTGGACAGGCCGGCAAACCTGGTCTCCAGCGTGGTCCTGTTCTTCTGCTGGTAATCGCGGCTGCGGCCTTCGGGCACGCTGGCCGGGTCGACCACGGCGGCGATGTAGTGTCCGCTGTCGCGCAGGTAAGGCGCGAGGATTTCCGCGTACCAGCCGGCGCCCGGGGTGATTTCGATCACCGTCTGGTTCGGCGCGATACCGAAGAAAGACAGCGTTTCCTTCGGATGCCGCCAGCCATCGCGGGCGACATTGGCCGGCTCGCGCCAGCTGCCCTGGATCACCGCATCCAGCGGCGATGCAACGACAGGTCCGCCGGAACCGGTCGCCGGCGCGTTCTGCGCCTGCGCAGGCGCGGCGGCGGCAAAGGCAATGGCAATGGCGATACCCAGGCACAGGGAAAGACGATTCATGCAGGCGACTCCGCGTTGAAAGTGCGGCGAGCCTAGCATGCAGTCCGGTAAGGCCCTGTTGCCCGCTCAGGCCAGGCGCAGCGCATCCGGATAGGGCGGCGTGTCCGGGTATTCGCCCGCGCGCAGCTGCGTCTGCAGGGCGCGCCACCAGGCCGGATCGAAAATCTCGCCGTGCGCGGATTTCAGCGCGGCCATCAACGGCGGCGACAGTCCCAGGAACTTGGGGAACTGTTCGGGGAAGATGTCGTTGGGCGCCGCATAGAACCAGCCGTCCTCCATTTCCTCCTCGTGGTGGCGCGGCTGCGGAATGCTGCGGAAGTTGCATTCGGTCATCAGGCACAGCTCGTCGTAGTCGTAGAACACCGCGCGGCCGTGCCCGGACACGCCGAAGTTCTTCAGCAGCATGTCGCCCGGGAAGATGTTGTTGCGGGCCAGGTCCTTGATCGCCTGGCCGTAGTCGATGGCCGCCAGCCGCGCCGCTTCCGGCGACTGCTCGCGCACGTACAGGTTGAGCGGACGCATGCGCCGTTCCACGTAGCAGAGGTGCACGACGATGTCGTCGCCATCCTCGGTGATGCCATTGGCGCAGGTCTCCTGCAGTTCCTGCAACAGGCCTTCGGAAAAGCGCGCGCGCGGGAAGCGCAGGAAGCGGTAGGGCTGGGCATCGACCAGGCGGCCGACGCGGTCGTGCAGGAAGACCAGCGCGTACTTGGCCTCGACCTGCGCGCGGTTCATTTCCTTCGGGTACGCGAAGCGGTCGCGGATCACCTTGAACACCAGCGGGTAACTGGGCAGGGTGAACACCGCCATGACCATGCCGCGCTCGCCCTCGGCCTGGGTCAGCAGTTCCTGTTTCTCGGTGGCGAAGTGGCGGAAGAAGGTACGGAAGCGCTCGGTCTTGCCCTGCTTGGCGCGCCCCAGCACGGTGTAGATCTCGTCGATGGGCTTGCCCGGCAGCAGCGTGCGCAGGAACACCACCGCATCGCCCACCGTGCCCAGGTCGGCGTGGAAATAGCTGCGTGAATAACTGAAGAGATGCACCACGTCGGCGCGATGGGTCAGCACCGCGTCCACGCGCAGGCCGCCGGCGTCGTTGACCAGCGCGATCACGAACGGCGAGAAGCGGTGCTCGCCGAACACGCGCCCGATCAGGTAGGCGCGGCGCTCGCGGTAGAACACGGTTTCCAGCAGTTCCACCGAGCGCACCGGATTCTCGCCCCAGTGGGCCAGGTCGTCCTGCAGGCGAATCACTATCGCCGCGGCGCAACGGGTGCGGTGCGCATAGGGCACGTCGAAGCGATAGTCGCCAAGCAACCGGGTGAAAGTGTCGACCGGCCGCAGCTCGGAGACCGCATAGCTGTGGCGTTCGACCGGATGGGTGATGGCATCAGTGGGCTCGATGTCCAGGGCCACGAACTCCACCGCGGTGTCCACGCCCTGGGTGGCGAAGAACCGGCGCGTCAGCGTGTTGTAGAAAGTCTTGAACAGTTCGCGGTCGATCAGCCCGCCAATCAGGCGCTCGTAGCTGTCGCGGATCGCCGACCACAGCGCATGGTCGTGGGCGCGGCCCTGCAGGGTGGCCTCCAGCCGCAGCATGCATTCGGCGATGCACTGGTCATACAGCTCGATGCGCTCCACCGCATCGATGCGCGCCGCCGCCCAGTCCCGGGTCTCGAACCGCAACCGCGCCCGCCGGCTGATGTCGGCAAAGCGCGCGTGGTAGTCCTCGAACGCATCGCGGATGACGGTGGCATAGATGTCGGCGTTTTCCATGGCGGTATCGTAAGGCCATTGCGAGGAAGCGGCATGTCACGTCCGCCACCGGAACAGATCACCCGGGACCGGAGCCTGCTCGCCGCATGTCGTCAGCCGCCATGCGCGTTGACGATGGCAGCTCCGAACCGGACATCAGGGTCGGGCAGGCTACGGGAAGCCGAGGGCTGGGAGTAGCCGACACAGCGGTCCGCCGACAGGCCGCTGAACATCTGAAGGGTCAGAGAAAAAACCTCATTGACCCATCGCGCCGCAGGAAGCGACTATTCAATACGCCTCATTACTGGGGTCCACCTAGAGTTAGGCAGCAAGGAGACTTGTGCGCAAACTGATTGCAATTGCATTGTGCTTACTCGGCTTCTTGAGCAGCGCTAATGGTGCGGAACTTCCAGTTGGTCCCATGCTCTTCAAGCTTGGAACTTCGCAGGCCTCTGTTATGACCGAGGTGGCTGCCCGCTTCCGAGTCATTCCAGTCACCGGAAGCCCAGACATGTTCTTTCTTTCGGATAAGAATGCGCCAAGTGCAAATGTAATTGGCGGCATTTCCTTCAAGAACGGACGCCTCAGCTGGGTCCAGCGCAATTGGGGTAGCTTCGACGGCTCCGCCCGAGCAGATGAGGGTGCAAAAGCGCTCTACTCAGCAATCGAGAGCGCAACAACCGCTACTGGTTCATCGGCCTCCATTTCTACAAAGATCAATCGTGTGCCCGGCACAGAGTTCCGCTCTACCTATTTCGAGTTTCCTGGGCACAAAGTGAGCATCACAGTTACAGATGGCGATAGCACACATGGCGGCAAGCAGGTCACAGTAGATGAGAGCATTTCTCAGTGATTCGGCCTAACAACTCATTCAACCCGAAACCGCTTCGCACTTCCGCTTAATTCTGGCGTTGGGCCCAAGATGAAAGTTTCCGAGGAACTCCAGTATCAATCCGAGCACCTTCAATGGCTCGATGAAAGGCTGAAGGTTGGCTTGCCTGTGGACGATTCTAACTATCAGAGCATTGGCTGCTTTGACATGACTCTCGAGCACGTTGGGTCAATGTTGCTGCTCGCCAGTTCGGCGCTTTACGGTTCCATGCTGGCTCTAACGCGGGTTGCATTCGAATCGATCGGGCGCGGTCTATGGCTTCGGCACTGCGCAACGCCTGACCAGCGCGACAAGTTCGCTAGAGGCAAATTGGATCTGCCATTCGCTGACCTACTGAAGCAAGTGGAGTCCGCTGTTGGCTCAGCTGGTACGCCGCTTTCTTCGCTTCAGGCCGGCACGTGGAAGGTGATGAATGATTACACTCACACCGGGATCCGCCAGGTCCGCTCGCGTCACTCCCAGCAGGCCGTCACTGGCACATATCTCACTGAAACAGTCGTTGGGGCGCTGCGTATCAGCGGCCTTTTGGCACTGCTAGCAGCGGGCGAGCTGGCAAGCTATACCGGCAATGACACTCTAATCATCGAAATCCAAACCAAGGCACGTGGGTATGGTCAACCTTGGACTTAACAATTCATTCAAGCTGAGCCAACATCGTTACGGCTTTGATACGACAGTTGGCGTGGGCGGACCGCGTTAATTCAGGTGTTAGGCACATGAAGAGAATTTTTGCACTGCTGGTGGGTTTCCTGCTGGCAGGTAGAGCCCGCAGCCCAGTAGGGCGCAATAACCGGAGGGCATTGCGCCGCATAGTTCGGGAGGCAGGGCAGGTCTCAGTCGTCGTAGCCCAGCTTTTCGCTCTCGACGCTTTCACCCCAATCTGCCGGATATACACCTTGTCCTACCAATCGGTGGAAGGTGTAATACGGCCAATCCACGACCAATCGACAAAGCCATGCTTCGCGGGGTTGAAGTACACGTAATCCATGTGCGGGCGTTATCTGACTTGGATAGCGTCGTTGTTTCTTCGCAATAGCCGACCCACCAGCGCGCAGTGCGCAGCGCGTCGGCATAATTCAGGTGTCAGGCGTCATGCAGGTCTCGGTAGCTCAGCCGCATGATATTGATCAGGCCGTGGATTGCCTGACTTCAGCATTTTCAGCCGATCCGATAACACGGTTCCTGCTTCAGCCTGGCCAGGAATATCCAAACCGCTTAAGACACTTTTTCTCGCTACTCATGCAGGCGCGGGTCGTACTCGGCATGCCTGTACTGCTGTCACGCGACGCGTCTGCCGTTCACGGCGCGGCGATGGGATACACAACCTCACGACCAGAATGGCCCTCTGAAGTCTCTGAGAGCTGGGAAGCTCTGGCGAAGGCCATCCCTGGATTTGACGAGCGAATGTCTGTTTATGACTGCATTGCCGAATCATATAAACCACAGGCAGCGCACTACTACCTTGGTGCGATCGGCGTACACCCGGCCATGCATGGCCTAGGCATAGGAGCCCAGCTACTGCGGTCGTTCTGTGCGCTATCGGACTACGACCAGGAGTCTGCTGGCGTTTACCTGGAAACAGCAAATCCGGCAAACGTGAAGTTCTATGAGCAGAGCGGGTTCACGATATCCGGCTCCGGAAGTATCGGGGACGACACAATCTGGTGCATGTTCAGGCCGCGATAGCGCCGTCATTACGCCGGGAAATTCGACCAAGCCGGACGCGAAGCGGCCTGGCGATTACCGGGGCGGGACCAGTGCACGCCTTAGCCCCTGTAGGGCCCAATCCCACAAGGGGACTCGTTTTCGCGGCGTAGCCGAAGGGCATTGCGCCGCATGGTTCCGGAGGCAGGGCAGGCCTCAGTTGTCGCAACCCCTCTTTTCACTCTCGTCGCACCATCCCGCAGCGACCAGGCGTCAAGTGAACGCCAACACGAAGTTGACGCGCCGGAGTGGCAGCGGGACTATCTGGCGCGACCGATCAACGTCCATCCAAGGGGAGCACCATGCAAACCGCTACGAAGAAGGCACCCTGGCACCTGTGGGTGGTGGGCGTAATTGCAGTGCTGTTCAATGCCATCGGCGTGTTCGACTTCGTCATGGGCAGGATTCAGGGGCCGGCCTACATGGCCAGCGCCGGCATGACGCCCGAACAGATCGCCTACTACCAGCAGTTGCCCGCGTGGATGATGTTCGTGTGGGCGCTGGGCGTGTTTGCCGCCTTTGCAGCCTCCGTCCTGCTGTTGCTGCGGCGAAGAGCGGCGGCGCCGGTGTTCGCCGTGTCGCTGGCGGCTTTCCTGGTCAGCCTGTTGCACACCTATGTGTTGACCGATGGCGGTGCCGTCATGGGTCAGCAGATGGCGATCACCAGCACGGTCATCGCGGTACTGCTTTTCCTGTTCTGCCTGTACGCCTGGTGGGGCAGCAAGCGCCTGATCCTGCGTTAGGCGCAGTCCCGGGACCGGCACCAGCCCATGCGAACAGCGGGGCTGGCCGACACTGACCCCCGGAAGCCCGCAACGCCATTCCCGAAAGCAAAAAAGTGATTCGGGAATAGCGAATTGGCTTTCCGGAGGGCAAAAAAGCCTTTCGGGAATCCCGATTCGCTGTTCGGGAAAGCGGAATCGTCATTCCGGAAGACAAAATAGTCATTCCGGAACAGCAAATTGCTGCTCCGGAACAGCCTTTTCGCCTTCCGTTGGACAAAATTTCATCAACCGAATCGCTTTTTTGCTTTCCGGAAGACAAAAAAGCCTCATCCGCATCGCTATTTGGCGTTTACACCGGCCTGCTCCAACAGCCAGCCGCGCAGGGTCTGGAAGCCTGGCAGGGGCAGGCTGCGTTCCGGATATACCAGGTAGTGGGCGAACTCGGCCTTCAGCCGCTTGCGGGTCAGCAGCACCAGGCGGCCGCTGTCGATCAGCGGCTGGGCCAGCGTTTGCCGGGCCAGCGCGATGCCCAGGCCCTGGGCGGCGGCCTGGTGCAGGGTTTCGGTGTCGTCGAACTGTGCCGCGTAGCGTGCCGGCGCCGCCCCGCCGAAAGCGGCGAACCAGTCGCGCCAGCGCCCGGCCGGATCGCCCAGCAGCGGCAGCGACGGAATCGCCGCCAGCGCCGGCTTGCCGTGGCGGGCGATGAAATCCGGACTGGCCACCGGCGTGATCCATTCGTCGAACAGGAATTCGGCCCTCACTCCCGGCCACTGGCCGCTGCCCAGGCGCAGGGCCGCATCGACCGGCTCGCGTTCGAAATCGACCACGTGGGTGCTGGCCTGCAGGCTCAACCCCAACTCGGGGTGCCGGGCCAGGAAACCGGGCAGGCGCGGCACCAGCCAGGCCGTGGCCATCGACGGGATCAGGCTGAGGGTCAGCAGGTTGTCGGTGCGCGCGCCCAGGCGGCGCAGGGCGTGCTCGATGGCGTCGATGGGTTCGGCCACCGCGTCGTACAGCCGCTGTCCCTGCGGGGTCAGCGCCACGCCGCGGGGACCACGCGCCAACAGCGGATGGCCGACGCGCTGTTCGAGCAGGCGCATGCGGTGGCTCAAGGCGCTGACCGTGAGATGCATGGCCTCGGCGGCGCGGGTCAGGTTGCCCAGGCGCGCGGCGATCACGAACGCATCCAGCTGGTCGAGTGGCGGGCGGCTCATTCGATTTTCCTCAAGTCTGGCTTGCGGAAGTTTCGCTTTTTCAGCGCAAAGGATGGTCCTAACTTGTCTGCCATTCAAGCCGGATGGGCCGGCGAGGAGATCATCATGAAGACCAGCACCTACAACTCATGGTGGCGGGAAATGGGCGCCATCAGCCGCGGAATGATGTTCATCGAAGGCAATATCGCCACTCCGGCGGCATTGGACCTGGGCGGCCGTCGTCCGGCCCCACGGCCGTCGCGCCGGCGCACGGCGCGGCACCCACGCAAGGGTTTCAGTCTCTACGAAGACCTTCTGTTCCTGGGCGGGCGGCCGATGACGGCCGGCCACAACGACGACAGCGAAGAGGCGTTTCCGCAGACCGGCGCCGAAGCCGCCCGCGCTGCCCATGCGGGTGCCCTGCACCCTGTGGGAAACAACGGCAGCCATGTCGCAGCGACGCACGCGTCGGGTTCCGCCCGCACCCGGCACCTGCTGCAGGCCATCGCGCTGCTGCTGTTGGTGGCGGCCACGGCCTGGGCATTCGGCCCCACGCCGACGGCGAGCGTGGTCGAGCTGCCTGCCGTCAGCGCGCAGCCTGCGGTGGCGGCAGCGCCGTCTTCGATCAGGATCGTCGACCTGCCGGCGGTCACCGTGCGGCCGCAGCCGGAGGATTACGCGTTGCTGGCGGCGGAGAACATCCGCAGCGTGGAGTGCCTGGCTTGTTGAGCGCAGTGTCCAGGGTCTTGGTGGGCTTCACCGCCGCTGATATAGAGCGACGCGAGTGCTGAACCTGGTGAGTTCTTCGTAGAGGCAGGATGGTCTGGCAGGTTCAGTGGTTCGCGAAACGGCCCCCTCCCTTGCGCAGCAGGGGAGGGTTGGGGAGGGGTGCTGTTGGCGGGGTAGATCGGCGTGACTGGAATCCCCAACCGCACCAATGCAAGAAGCAGCTCGCCCCATTTCACTACCGCGCCAAAGGCACCCCTCCCCAACCCTCCCCTTTGCTGCGCAAAAGGGAGGGGGCTGGTTCAGCGCGCGGATGTAGGAGCGACGCAGGTCGCGAAGCAGTGAACCTGTCAGCATCCATTGCTCAGCGGAGAGGGTGTCAGCTTCGCGACTTGCGTCGCTCCTACACGTTGCTGCTGCAGGAAACATCGCACCTGCAAAAACACCAGGCAGAAAAAAGCCCGGACAAGCCGGGCTTTTTCCATCTCGCGGGGGGCCGTCAAAGCTGCTTGATGATCTCGTCGGCGAACTCGCTGCACTTCACTTCGGTGGCGCCTTCCATCTGGCGGGCGAAGTCGTAGGTGACGCGCTTGTTTGCGATGGCCTTGTTGATGCCGTCGATGATCGCGTCGGCTGCTTCGGTCCAGCCCATGTAACGCAGCATCATCTCGCCGGACAGGATTACCGAGCCCGGGTTGACCTTGTCCAGGTCGGCGTACTTGGGCGCGGTGCCGTGGGTGGCTTCGAACACGGCATGGCCGGTGACGTAGTTGATGTTGGCGCCCGGGGCGATGCCGATGCCGCCGACCTGCGCGGCCAGTGCGTCGCTCAGGTAGTCGCCGTTCAAGTTCAGCGTGGCCGACACGTCGTACTCCTTCGGACGCAACAGGATCTGCTGCAGGAAGGCGTCTGCAATGGCGTCCTTGATGATCAGGCCGGCGCCCGGCTTGCCTTCCGGGATCACCATCCACGGACCGCCGTCCAGCTCGACGGCGCCATAGAAATCGCGCGCCACCTGGTAGCCCCAGTCACGGAAGCCACCTTCGGTGTACTTCATGATGTTGCCCTTGTGCACCAGGGTCACGGACTTGCGCTTGTTCTCGATCGCATAGCCGATGGCGCTGTGGACCAGGCGCTCGGTGCCCAGGCGGCTGACCGGCTTGATGCCCAGGCCGACCTCCACGGTCATCTCGCGATGCGGCGCGCCGATGCCTTCCAGCGCCTTCTGCCACTCGTCCACTTTTTCCTGGGTGCCGAAGCGGATCTTGCCGAACGGCTGCGGGAATTCCTTGGCAATGAAGTCCAGCACCTTCTGCGACTCGGCGCTGCCGCCGGCCCATTCGATGCCGGCGTAGATGTCCTCGGTGTTCTCGCGGAAGATCACCATGTCCACGTCGCCCGGGCGCTTGACCGGCGAGGGCACGCCCTCGAACCAGCGCACCGGACGCAGGCACACGTACAGGTCCAGCATCTGCCGCAGGGCGACGTTGAGCGAACGGATGCCGCCGCCGACCGGCGTGGTCAAGGGTCCCTTGATAGAGACCAGGTAATCGCGGCAGGCCTGCACCGTGCTCTCCGGCAGCCAGGTGCCGTAGTTGTTGTTGGCCTTCTCGCCGGCGAACACTTCCAGCCAGTGGATCTTGCGCTCGCCGCCGTAGGCTTTCTCCACGGCCGCGTCGAGCACGCGCACCGAGGCGCGCCAGATGTCCGGGCCGGTACCGTCGCCTTCGATGAAGGGGATGATCGGGTGGTTGGGCACGGTGAGCTTGCCACCGGAAATGGTGATCTTCTCGCCGCCGGCCGGCGGGGTGAGGACGGGGTCTGCCATGGATTACTCCTGGATTTGCGGGGGAAGTCGCCGCGGAAAACACGGCTGGACAACCATTGTCGCCGCTAAGCACCTGCAGGGCAAAGGTGCTGGACAGCGCGGTAAGCGGGTCCGGGGATGTCTTCAGCCTGCCCGCCGACGCGCTTCATTGGCCGGAAGCGCAGTCGTTGGAACGGGTCTCGCAACGCGACGCCGCGCGTTGCAGTTGCGCCTCGTCCAGAGGCGATGCGCGCGCCACCGCTGTCTGGGTCTGTGGACGCATACCGGTGATGCGCTTGACACCCCACCAGGTTTTTTGCAGTCCCAGGTTGATGCCGTAGTTGATCAGTCCGCCATGCTCCAGCGAGATTTCCTCCAGCGAAGGGCCCGGCTTGTAGGCTTCGGCGAAACGGCTGGGCGCCACGACGACAGGATTCTGGAATCGGTACAGGTCGATGGCCTCTTCATCGGGCAGCTCGGCCTGCACCCGCTCCAGCGTGGGAACGCCGTCGGCCTCGGGCGTGCGGGCGTCTTCCTGCGCCTGCATGCCACCGGCCACGACCAGCAGCAATCCGCCCATGACCTGGGCGACGCGATGGGGCGCAGTGGGCTTCCTGGCGATGGACGCACAGCAGGCTGGCGCTGTCATGGGCGTGGCAGGCGATCAAATGAGCCGAAGGCAGAGGCCACGTTTCCCCCAACGCGATCTGAAGTAGAAAGGGCGCGGATTGCTCCGCGCCCTTGCTTGGTACCGTGCTGAAATCAAGAGCTGGATCCCCGCCCCCGACTACAGCACTCGAGGGCAAGCTCTTCGCGGGGATGACCCAAGATCAAAGTCCGTGGATCCCCGCCTTCGCGGGGATGACCCAAGCGCAAAGGCCCGCGCTAGCGCGGGCGCGCTTGGGTCACTTGACTTCGATTTCCTGGGTCATGCCGGCGGGCTGGCCGTTGACGGTGACGTCGACCTTGTACTTGCCGGTCGGCCACGGGGTGGCCTTGGTGAAGGTGATGTTGGTGGTGCCTGCGTCCTCGGCCTTGACGTTGGCGGTCTGCTGGCCGGCCACCTGGCCGTCCTGGTAGGTCAGCTTGGCGTCGATGGCCGCATTGGCCGCGGTGGCCGCGTCGGTCTTCACCGAAACGATGATCTTGTCCTGGGCGGCGAAGGTCGAAACGCCTGCGACCGACTTGTCGGCGCCTACGGTGTTGCCCACGGAAACGCTGGTGGCGGTGACCGGGGCCGGGGCCGGTTCCATCGGCGCCGGGGCCGGTGCGGGCTCGGTCACCACGGGCGGCGTGACCACGGCTTCTTCCTTCTTCTTGCAGCCGGCCAGCGCTACGGTGCCGGCCAGGGCGACGATCAGGGCGTAGGAAATGCGATTGAGCTTCATGGTGTCGATCCTTGAAAAGTATTGGGGATTTGAACGGTTGACCGATGCGGTCAGGCGCTGGTATCGGCCGGGGGCAACTTGATCACCTGGCCCGGGAAAATGCGGTCCGGATCATCCAGGACATCGCGGTTGGCTTCGAAGATCTGCTTCCACGCACTGGCGTGGCCCAGCTGTTCCTTGGCGATCTTGGACAGCGTGTCGCCCTTCTCGATCGTATAGGTGCGCTCGCCGATCACTTCCTCGGTGCTGTCGACCCTGGCAGTGACGTCAGAGAAATCCGCCGCCTTCTGCTCGGTGCTGTCGACCTTGGCGCTTACATCTGAAAAATCGGCTTTCTTTTCGGTGCTCATGCGTGGCTCCTCCCGAAGGGAGTTGGTGTTCTGGGAACCACAATCTACACAGGGGGTGTTAAGAATTCATGCCGTCCCGGTGAAGAGGGAACCGGGCCCGTCACCGGCTTTACTGGCGCAGTTCCCGCACCGCTTCGGGCACGTCACTGCCGGGTGTCGCGCGCCAGGGATTGATGTCCAGTCCGCCGCGCCGCGTGTAGCGCGCTTCCACCGAAAGCGATTGCGGGCGGCAGTACTCGAGCACGTCGCGGAAGATGCGTTCCACGCATTGCTCGTGGAAGCCGGCATGGTCGCGGAAGCTGACCAGGTAGCGCAGCAGGCCGGCACGTTCGATGCGTGGGCCGCGGTAGGCCAGCACCAGGCTGGCCCAGTCGGGTTGGCCGGTCACCGGGCAATTGGACTTCAGCAGGTGCGAGACCAGCGCCTCTTCGGCGATGTGCGCGCTGTCGGAGGACAGGTACTCGGGATTGGGCGGGCCGTAGTCATCGATCTCCAGGTCCTGGGCATCGATGGTTTCGCCGCCTTCGATGCGCTCCATCTCCGGCAACCCGAATGCGACTGCGACATCGGCGCCGGCGCGTACCGACAGGTCCAGGGCGATGCGCTCGCGCAGTGCCTCGTCGCTGTTGAAGCGCTCGGCGTTCAACGAGTTGAGGTACAGCTTGAGAGACTTGGATTCGATCAGGTTCGGCGACGTGCACGGCACCGCGAAAGTGGCGGTGGCCACGCAGGGCTTGCCGCGCGCGTCCAGCCAGCTGATCTCGTAGGCATGCCAACGGTCGTGGCCGATGAAGGGCAGCGCAGTGTCGAGCAGGCCGATCTCGGCGCGGCCGGCGGCGCGGGGGATCGGGAACAGCAGGCCGGCGTCGTAGTGCGAGGGATAGGCGACTTCGTGGCCCAGGCTGGAGTCTTCGACAGTATTCATGCGCCATATTTTAGCGGCGCGCAGGTTAGGGATTCGTAGGGTGGGCCCTGGCCCACCATTGCCATCGGTCGCCACCGACGCCAACAAAACGAAACCGCTTGGCCTGGTTGGTTCGCTTCGCCACCTGCCGAGGCGGCATTCGGCATGGCAATGGCGGGCCGGGGCCCGCCCTACGGCGCTGCGCCGTGCAGGTAGTCCAGGGTGACCTGCAGCAGCGAACGGAAACCGATGTCCAGCGACGACTCGTCCAGCAGGAACTTGGGCGAGTGGTTGCTGGGCGCGGTCGCCGGGTCGATGCCCTTGCCGGTCGAACCGACGAAGAAGAACAGCGACGGTACTTCCAGCGCATACAGCGAGAAATCCTCCGAGCCCATCTGCAGCGGTGGCTCGTACACATTGTCCTTGCCGACCACGGCCTGCAGGCTGGGCAGCATCCTGGCGGTCAGGGCCGGATCGTTGACGGTCGGAGGATTGCCGTCGTTTTCGTAGATGTCGGTCTGCGCGGTGGCGCCGTGGGCGGCGGCGGTGTGCGCGGCCACGTTGCGCAGGTCGGCGAATACCTGCTGGCGCATGGCCGGGTCGAAGGTGCGGATGGTGCCGACCATTTCCACGTCGTCGGGAATGATGTTGTAGCGGATGCCGCCCTTGATGGCGCCGAAGGTGACCACCGCCGGCAACCGGGCGATGTTGGTGCGGCGGCTGACGATGGTCTGCGCGGTGCCGATCAGGTCGGCCGCGGCCACGATCGGGTCGATGCCGTTCCACGGGGCGGAGCCATGGGTCTGGCGCCCGCTGACCTTGATCGCGAAGCGGTCCGAGGCCGCCATCAGCGGCCCGCCGCGCACCGCGATCTGTCCGGCCTGCACGCTGGAGAACACATGCAGCCCGAACACCGCTTCGGGCTTGAAGTCCTTGAACAGTCCTTCCTTCAGCATCAGCGCGGCGCCGCCTTCTTCCGGCGGCGGTGCGCCTTCCTCGGCCGGCTGGAAGATCAGCATCACCGAACCTGGCAGTTCATCCTTCATCGCCACCAGCGCCTCGGCCACGCCCATGAGGATGCCGGTATGGGCGTCGTGGCCGCAGGCGTGCATGACCCCGACGTTCTCGCCGCGATAAGTCGAAGTGGCCTTGGAGGCGAACGGCAGGCCGGTCTGCTCGGTGACCGGCAATGCGTCCATGTCGGCACGCAAGGCGATCTTCGGCCCCGGCTTGCCGCCGGTGATGATCGCGACCACGCCATGGCGGGCCATCGTGACCGGCTCCAGGCCCAGCGCGCGCAGGTGTTCGACCACCTTGGCGGAGGTGCGCTCCTCGCGGTTGGACAATTCGGGATGGGCGTGGAAGTCGCGTCGCCAGGCGGTGATCTTCGCGTCCAGCCGTTGCGCCGCGGCCGTGACCTCGCTGCGCTGCGACGGTGTTTCCTGCGCGTTGGCGTGGGAGGCAATGGCCAGCGCGGCGATCAGCGGGAGGATACGGACGGACAGCATTCCGGACGGCAAGGGCATCGAGGTACTCCAATGGGATGGCCCGATGCTAACCCGCGCCCGGGCTTGGCGTAGCGGGGCATCGGCTAACATCGGACCTGCATTCGGTGCGCGATCGGGCGCGCTGTCCCGTCACCGCCACCGGATGATCCCTTGGAAGACCCTGGCCTGTTGATCCTGCTGTTCCTGTTCGCAGCCGCGCTGCTGGCGGGCTTCATCGATGCCATCGCCGGGGGCGGCGGCATGCTGACCATTCCGGCGATGCTGCTGGCCGGCATTCCGCCGCTGCAGGTGCTGGGCACCAACAAGCTGCAGTCGTTGTTCGGTTCGGGCTCGGCCAGCCTGGCCTACGCGCGGCACGGCCACGTCGACCTGCGCAGCCAGTGGCCGATGGCGTTGACGGCTGCGGCCGGCGCCGCACTGGGCGCCCTGCTGGCCACGGTGGTGCCGGGTGACGCACTGAAGGCCGTGCTGCCGTTCCTGCTGATCGGCATCGCCGTGTATTTCGGCTTCAAGCCCGACGCCGGACACCTGGATCGGCACCGGCGCCTGTCCACCACGGCCTTTGCGCTGACCTTCGTGCCGGTGATCGGTTTCTACGATGGCGTGTTCGGTCCCGGCACCGGGTCGTTCCTGATGCTGGGCTTCATCGGCCTGGCCGGCTATGGCGTGCTCAAGGCCACCGCCCACACCAAGTTCCTCAACTTCGGTTCCAACGTCGGCGCCTTCGCGGTGTTCCTGGCCTTTGGCGCGGTGCTGTGGAAGGTCGGGCTGGTGATGGGCGCGGGGCAGTTCGTCGGCGCGCACCTGGGCTCGCGTTTTGCGATGAAGCAGGGCGTTCGCGTGATCAAGCCGTTGCTGGTGACGGTTTCGGTGGTGCTGGCGATCCGCCTGCTGGCCGACCCGGCGCATCCGCTGCGACTGTGGCTGGGGTTCTAGCAGCGCCGTCAGTCGCTACCTGCGCCCCACGTCCAACCCGGCGGCTGCTCCAGGTAATCCAGTGCCACCTGCAGCATCGCCCGGCTGCCGATCTGCAGTGCATGCTCGTCGAGCAGGAACTGCGGCGAATGGTTGATCGGTGCACTGGCCGGATCGATACCGGTGGCGGTAGAGCCGACGAAGAAGAAGAACGTCGGTGCGACCGTGGCGTACTGCGAGAAATCCTCGGCCACGGTGACCAGCGGCATCTCCACCACGTTACCCGCGCCCACTGCGGTTTCCAGCGACCCCCGTGCGCGTTGCGCCAGCGCCGGGTCGTTGACCGTGGCCGGCGCATTGTTCACCACCTGCAGCTCGGCGCTGCCGCCACCGGCATGGGCGAAGTCCTCGGCGGTACGCCGGAAGCGGTCGATGACGTCCTGGCGCACAAGCGGATCGAAGGTGCGCAACGTGCCCACCAGTTTGGCTTCGTCGGGGATGATGTTGAAGCGCACGCCGCTCTGGAACTGGCCAGCGGTCAGCACTACCGGGGTGGCCGCGATATTCACCTGGCGGGCGATGATCGACTGGGTGCCCAGCAAAATCTGCGCGCCGATGGTGATCGGGTCCACTCCGTCCCACGGCCGCGAACCGTGGGTCTGTTTGCCGCGCACGGTCAGCGTCCACTCGTCGGCGCTGGCCATCAGCGCACCGCTGCGGGTGCCGACCTGGCCCACCGGCAGCCCCGCCCATACATGCAGGCCGAACACGGCGTCGGGCTTGAAGTCGCTGAAGAGGCCCTGCTTCAACATCAGCGCGGCGCCGAATTCCTCGCCCGCGTTGGCGGGGCCTTCCTCGGCCGGCTGGAACACGAACATCACCTCGCCCGGCAACCCATCACGCATCGCCACCAGCGCCGAGGCCACGCCCAGCAGCATCGCCACGTGTGCATCGTGGCCGCAGGCATGCATCACCCCGACCGGTTGGCCGCGATAGGTGCCGGTGACCTTCGATGCGAACGGCAGGCCGGTCTGTTCGGTGACCGGCAGCGCGTCCATGTCCGCGCGGATGGCAATGCGTGGACCGGGCCTGCCGCCCTTGAGGATGGCGACCACGCCGGTGCCGGCAATCCCGGTCCGCGGCTGCAGCCCCAGGGCGCGCAGCTGGTCGGCCACCAGCTTTGCAGTGCGCACCTCATGCGTGCCCAGTTCGGGATGCTGGTGCAGGTCGCGTCGCCACTCGACCATCTTCGGCTGCAGCGCCTGCAATGCCTGCGCGGCATCGGCGGCGAGCGCGTTGGCGGGCGCAAGTGCGCAGGAGATGGCGGCAAGGGCGATCGACAGCAGGAAACCATGCTTCATCAGCGGCACTCGGTGGGCAGTGGCCGCGATGCTAACCCGGCGTCGCGATTCAACGCTGCAGCGCGCCCATGCCCGCGGCGGGATAGCGCGTGCCGGCGGCCGCGTCCAGGGGGAAGATCGCATCGATGCGCGCCAGTTCGTCCCGGTCCAGTGACACGTCCAGCGCGCCCAGGTTCTCTTCCAGGTACTGCCTGCGCTTGGTGCCGGGTATCGGCACCAGGTCATCGCCCTGCGCCAGCACCCAGGCCAGCGCGAGCTGCCCGGCGCTCACGCCCTTCTCGCGCGCCAGCGCGTGCACCTGCTCGACCAGGGCCAGGTTGCGGGCGAAGTTGTCGCCCTGGAATCGCGGCGAGGTGCGGCGATAGTCGTCGGCCTCGAAATCCTCCACCGACCTGATCGCGCCGGTGAGGAAGCCGCGCCCCAGCGGCGAGTAGGGCACGAAGCCGATGCCCAGTTCGCGGCACACGGCCAGCGAGCCGTTGCTCTCCGGCTCGCGCGACCACAATGAATACTCGCTCTGCAATGCGGTGATGGGATGCACGGCATGGGCGCGACGCACGGTGTCCGGCGCGGCTTCGGACAGGCCCAGGAAGCGCACCTTGCCCTGTTCCACCAGGCGCGACATCGCACCCACGGTGTCTTCGATGGGCACGCCGGGATCGACGCGATGCTGGTAGTACAGATCGATGTGCTCCACGCCCAGTCGCTGCAGGCTGCCTTCGCAGGCAGCGGCGGCATAGGCAGGGCTGCCATCGATACCGCGCGCGGTGGGATCGCCTGGATCCAGGCGGATGCCGAACTTGGTGGCAAGGAAGACCTGCGCGCGGCGATCGGCGATGGCCTTGCCGACCAGCACTTCGTTGGTGTGCGGGCCGTACATGTCGGCGGTGTCCAGCAGGGTCACGCCGAGGTCGAGCGCGCGGTGGATCACCGCGACCGCGTCGGCGTCGTCGCTGCGCCCGCCATAGAAGGCGCTCATGCCCATGCAGCCCAGGCCGAGGGCGGACACCTGCGGGCCGTTGGAACCCAGTCGTCGCATCTGCATCGGGCTGCTCCTGTGTGGGGGAGGCCAGGCTAACGCGGCGCGCGTTGCGGCCATGTGCTCATTCCATCCGGGCGCTCGCATTGTCCGCGATGGCGTGCGACGCTTCGGCGAATACTCCGGGAACACCCCATGGCAACGCAGACCGACCCTACCCCCAAGCCACTGGAAGGCGATGCGGCGCTGATCCGCGCGGTGGGCTCGTTCGCGCTGGCCGCGGCGGTGATGAACGTCATCGTCGGCGGTGGCATCTTCCGCATGCCGGCCGCGTTGTCGGGCCAGGTCGGCAGTGCCGCGCCACTGGCGCTGGTGGCCGGGGCGTTGGCCATCATCCCGGTGGCGCTGTGCTTTGCGGCGATCGGCAGCCGCGCCATCGCCACCGGCGGGCCGTACAGCTATCTGCGCGCCACCTTCGGCAATTTCGCCGGCTTCCTGGCCGGGGCGCTGATGTGGATCAGCAACGTGGCTTCCAGCGCCGGCGTGGCGGCGGCCTTTGCGGTGCAGATGGCCAACCTGGTGCCGTGGTTTTCCCAGCCCGGGCCGCGCGCCGGATTGCTCACGGCGCTGTACCTGCTGCTGTACGTGCTGAATGCCTTCGGTGTGAAGCTCGGCGCGCGCGCGATCACCCTGCTGGCGGGATTGAAGCTGACGCCGCTGTTCCTGCTGGTGGGCATCGGCCTGTTCTTCGTCGACTGGACGCTGGTGAGCTTCTCGCCCGGCGACGTGCCGTCATGGGCCGCGCTGGGCACCGGCATGGTGCTGGTGATGTTCGCCTACTCGGGCATGGAAACGGCGCTGGTGCCTTCCGGTGAAGTCCGCGACCCTTCGCGCAGCGTGCCCCGCGCGACCATGGTGGCGATCCTGCTGGTGGTGCTGCTGTACCTGGGCCTGCAGGTCGTAAGCCAGGGCTTGCTGGGTCCGGCGTTGGCCGGCAGCGGCGTGCCGCTGGCCGATACTGCGGGCGTGCTGTGGTCGGCGGGGCGCACGGTGCTGCTGGTGACCGCCTGCATTTCCATGGCCGGCTTCCTGCTTGGCAACCTGCTGGGTTCCTCGCGCCTGCTGTTCGCCTTGGGACGCGACGGTTACCTGCCGCATCACTACGCCCGGGTCAGCGCCCGCCATCGCGTGCCGCTGCTGGCCCTGGCCACGCATGCCGGCCTGGCCTGGCTGCTGGCCCTGGGCGGCACCTTCGACACGCTGGCGTTGATCTCGGGCGGTGCCGTGTGCCTGGTCTATGCCCTGGTCAGCGTCGCGGCCTGGCGCGCGCAGCGCCGCAACCTGCGCGAACGCGGTGATGCGCCGTTCGTGCTGTGGGGCGGCCCGCTGGTGCCGCTGATCGCGGCCGTCGCCATGGTGTTGATCGTGACCACGCTGACCGCCAAGGAATGGCTGGCGATCGGCGTGGCCCTGGGTGGGCTGGTGCTGGTCTATCTGGCCGTCACTGTCTTCAAGCGCACGGCCAGGCCAGCCTTGTAGCAACCAGGGTCGTAGCATCGGACCCGATTGGCAATCATGCGCCGCGTGCTTCGCGACTTGCGTCGCTCCTACGAAAGGGGCCGCGGATTCGTCCATGGGGCCGTGCTTGCGCGGTTGCCTTTCGACGCAGTTCAAGCAACGCCGGCGTGATCGCCTGGCAAGCGTTGTAGGAGCGACGCGAGTCGCGAAGCCAGGAAATCATGGGCCTCCTACCAACCGGCAATCACACGCTGCGTGCTTCGCGACTTGCGTCGCTCCTACAAAAGGCGGGGCCGCGGATTCGTCCATGGGGCCTTGCTTGCGCGGTTGCCTTTCGACGCAGTTCAAGCAACGCCGGCGTGATCGCCTGGCAAGCGTTGTAGGAGCGACGCGAGTCGCGAAGCCAGGAAATCATGGGCCTCCTACCAATCGGCAATCACACGCTGCGTGCTTCGCGACTTGCGTCGCTCCTACAAAAGGCGGGGCCGCGGATTCGTCCATGGGGCCGTGCTTGCGCGGTTGCCTTTCGACGCGCTTCAAGACGCGCCGGCATGGGCGACTGGCAAGGGTCGTAGGAGCGACGCGAGTCGCGAAGCCAGGAAATCATGGGCCTCCTACCAATCGGCAATCACACGCTGCGTGGTTCGCGATTTGCGTCGCTGCTACAAAAGCCAGGCCGCCTTCGCCCCCGGCGACGAGGTCAGCGGAACACCACCGTGCGGTGGCCGTTCAAGAGGATGCGGTGCTCCACGTGCCGCCGGACCGCGCGCGCCAGCACCTGCGATTCGGTGTCGCTGCCGACCCGCACCAGTTCCTTCGGGGTCATGGCGTGGTCCACGCGCGCCACGTCCTGCTCGATGATCGGGCCTTCGTCGAGGTCGCCGGTGACGTAGTGGGCGGTGGCGCCGATGATCTTGACCCCGCGCTGGTGGGCCTGGTGATAGGGCTTGGCGCCCTTGAAGCTGGGCAGGAAGCTGTGGTGGATGTTGATGGCCCGGCCAGCCAGCGTCTCGCACAGGGCCGGTGACAGGATCTGCATGTAACGCGCCAGCACCACCAGGTCGATGCGTTCGCTTTCCAGCAGCTCGCGGATCCGTTGTTCCTGGGCCGGCCTTGTCGTCGCAGTCACTGGCAGATGGTGGAAGGGCACGGCATAGGACGCGGCCAGCGCCGCGAAATCATCATGGTTGGAAACGATGCCGGCGATATCGACCGGCAGTTGCCCGCTGTGCGCGCGGAACAGCAGGTCGTTGAGGCAGTGGCCCTGGCGGCTGACCAGCACCAGCAGGCGCGCGCGCCGGCGCGCATCGTGGACCTGCCACTCCATGCGGAAAGTCTCGGCCAGCCCTGCCAGTCCTTCCTGCAGCAGGTCGGTCTCGCCCAGCGACGGCAATTCGAAGTGCACGCGCAGGAAAAAGCGCCGGGTTTCCTCGTCGCCGAATTGCTGGGCGTCCAGGATGTTGCAGCCCAGCTCGTACAGCAGCCCGGTCACCCGGTAGACGATGCCGGTGCGGTCGGGGCAGGACAGGGTGAGGATGTAGGCGGGGCGCATGCGGCGATACTAGCCGTTCCCCCGCGCCAATTAGCAGGGGCCGGGCTTGCCCGGTGCTGACAATGTGCGAGGGGCTTCAGCCCCGACGCTCTTGGCGAAGGGCCGTCGGGGCTGAAGCCCCTCCCACATGAGCAGGAGCGCGCGGTCAGAGGTCGTAGGACAGCAGGTCGTATCCCGTCGCTGCCCGCACGATACGCTGGTGGACGAAGGATCCGCTGCCGCCGTTGGTCAAGACCACGATGCCGCGCCGCCGTTGCGCATGGCCGACCGCGAAATTCTTGAAGATGTCGCCGTTGCTGCCCGAGTGGTAGAACACCGGCCCGTCCGCGGTCGCTTCCATGTTCCAGCCCAGGCCCTTCTCGGTCCAGCGCCCGGGCACCTTGATCTGCGGAGTGAGCATCGCCTGCCGCGTGGCTTCGGTGAGTTCCCAGGAAGCGCGCTGCCGGCGCGCCATCACCAGGGTCATGAAGGTCGCGTAATCCTGCACCGTGGTACGCAGGCTGGCCGCGGCGTTGGCGACGATGTCGCCCGGCCAGGTCACCAGTCCCGGCGGCGCCAGCGCCATCACTTCGGGCAACGCGCGCGCGGCATCTTCGTACTTCCATGCGGACAAGGGTTTGCCCCGGCGTTCCGCCACCTGTCCGGCGATGCTCCATTGCTCGCGGAACATCTGCGGCGGCATGCCGCTTTCCTGCTTGTCGTGGGCGCGATGTCCGTACACCGAACGCCCCGCCAGTTCCGCATTCCAGGTGTAGCTGCTGTCCTTCATCCCGGCCGGGCCGAAGAGATGCGCCTGCATCGCTTCGTCCAGGCTCTGGCCGGTGATCGTCTCCACCACCAGCTGCAACCAGAAAATGGCTTCGCCGGAATAATCGATGCGCGTGCCCGGCTGGACCATCGGCACCAGCTTCTCCGTCGCCGGCGACTTGCGCCAGTTGGGCAGGCCGGTGGAATGGCGCAACACGTCGCGCGCGGTGATCATCTCGATCCACGGATGATCGGCCAGGTAATCCGGGCGCCGGTAGCGCACCAGCGGAACATCGAGATCGATCGCTCCCTGGTCGACCAGTTGCAACACCAGGTAGGCGAACACCGGCTTGCTCAGCGACGCGTCCTCGAACACCGTGCGTGCGTCCACCGGCGTGCGGGTGAGCGCATGGGTCACGCCAAAGGGCCGGCTCCACACGACGTCACCGTCTTCAACCACGGCGATGCCCAGGCCGGGCACGGCGAAGGCTTCCATGAGCCGTGGCAGGCGCTCGAGGAATTCATCCGGAGGAATCCACGAAACCAGTCGGGTGCCGCAGGTGTCGGCCCATGCGGCAACCGGCGCCAGGCCGGACAAGCCCGCTACTGCGCCGGCAGCAAGAAAACGACGGCGTTCGGACGATGAAAGCGCGGGGCGGAAGGGCATCGCTGCATTGGATAGGTTTACGGCGCGGGCATCAAGTTTCGTGGGCCGATGCAAGAGGCGGATCGAACGGCCGCCCTCGTGTCGAGTCTGGCCGGCTCAGGGTGCAGCGGGCCACGGAAAGAGGCGCGCGTTGCCGCCATCGGCCTTGACCATGTCGGCCCAGCGATTGTCGATGGCTTCCTTCGAGGAATTGCAGAACTGCGCCGCCATCTGTGCACCGCCGAAGTGCTTGTAAGTGTTGCTGAAGCAGAAGGTCTCGCCGGCGAACACGCCGGAATTGTCGTGGCAGGTGACCGGCGGGAAGGCCGTCCACTTGGCGGGATGGGCCTGGATCACCGCGGCGATCAGGCGCGACACCGAGTCGCCCATCGCTGCCTGGCTGGCCTGGCTGGCGGGAACCTGCCAGACCGGCACGCGCAGCAGCAGCTGCTCCTTCGAGCGCGTCACGAACGCCGTGCAATAGCGGCCGGCGTCGGTAGTGGTCGCGGCAATCGCGGGAGCCGCAGGGAGCGCCGGAACAGGCAAGGCCGGGATCGTCGTCGCGGTTGGCGCGGGCACCATCCCGGGAATGGTCAGCGTGAGATCCTGCATCCGGCGTTGGCGCCAGACGCGCAGGGGCGCCTCGAAACCGGGACGCAAGCGGCCCACGATTGCAGTTACGTCCCCGTAAGCGTTGACCGCCTGGCCGGCGATTTCCACCAGTACGTCCATCGGCTTCAGACCCGCCTTCATCGCTGCGCTGCCGTCAGCGACTTCCACCACCCACGCACCTTGCGTGGAGGACAGGCCGAGGGCCTGGGCAAGTTCGGCATTGACGGCGCTTATCCGTACGCCGATGCCCTTTGCCGGCGAGGCGGCCTGGGGCGATGGAGCCGGTGCCGGCGTGGCCGGCGTCGCCGCAGCGGGGACAATCGCAGCCTCGCTCGGCGTCCATGCGACCTCGTCGAACTTCATGTTGAAGCCCTTGAAGTGCTTGCGGATCTGCTGCTGCTGGTACTCGGCTTCGGCCCGGGTGTCGTAGGGTGCGCAATCGCCGTTTTCCGGCAAACCGTGCGCGCGCACCTGCTGCTTGAACTGCAAGGTGTAGCGGGCGGCCATGTCGTAACCGGCCATCGGATCGCCACCAGGCAGGGTGCGCGCGAACACGGTCGTTGCCACGGTATGGCTGCGGCTGGGCAGTACGTCGGTGTCGACCTGGTAGCAGTAGAAGTAGCGGATCAGCTCCGCAGGCGCGGCGGCGGCCGCGGCCGGCGACCAGGCCGCGGGCTGCCACGCCACCTCACGCCAGTCGCCGATCTTGATGAAGTACAGGCGCTCGTTCCACGTCGCACGCTGTTCCTCGCGAAAGGCCGCCGCTTCCTCCCGGGTGGCCAGCACCACGCAGCTCTTGCTGCCCGTTCCCCCCAGGCTGGTCACGTGGGCCAGGAACTCGCCGGCCAGCTCCTGGCTGCGCTGGAAGCCGGCCGGGTCGCTGGACGCATGGGTCAGCGCGAACACCGGCGAGGCCCAGATCCTGGCCTGCGCGCTGCTGCTGTCGGTCACCGTGCAGAAGCCGAATCCCTGCGGCGCGGTGGTCGCGGTCTGTGCCTTCGCGCCCACGGAAATCAGACTGCCGGCGACCAGCGCCAGCCAGGCAAGACGGTGCATGGTGTTCCCCCTGTCGACGGCACCGGACCGGTGCCTGGCGTCGCCCCTGCCCCACCATAACGGACCGCTACATCCGCTGCCAATCGACCGGCAGTCGCGCCCGGCGCGACCTGCTTCCTTGCCTCCACCGTGATGGACCATGACTGCGCCCCAAGACCGGCGCAGGCAGATCAGAACGCGTGGTCGAAGCCGACCTCGCCCTGCACGCCGACCTGGTAGGCCGACACGCGACGCTCGAAGAAGTTGGTCAGTTCCTGCACGTCCTGCAGATCCATGAAGGGGAAGGGATTGCTGCTGCCGAAATGCTTCGGCATGCCCAGCTGGGCCATGCGCTGGTCGGCGCAGTATTCCAGGTACTGGCGCATGTCGCGGATCGACAGTCCGGCCACGCCGCCGCTCAGGGTGTCCTCGGCGAAGGCGACTTCACAGTCCACCGCCTCGGTCATCATCTGCACGACTTGGGCCTTGAGGTCATCGTCGAACAGGTCGGGCTCCTCCTCGCGCGCGGTGCGTATGACTTCGAAGGCGAAGGCCATGTGCGCGCTTTCGTCGCGGAACACCCAGTTGGTGCCGCTGGCCAGCCCGTGCAGCAGGCCGCGCGAACGCAGGTAGTACACGTAGGCGAACGCGCCGAAGAAGAACAGGCCCTCGATGCAGCCGGCGAAGCAGACCAGGTTGAGCAGGAACTGGCGACGCTGCTCGCGCGTCTCGATGCGCTGGATGCCCTGCAATGAATCGATCCACTTGAAACAGAACTCGGCCTTGCGCCTGATGGACGGGATGTTCTCCACCGCGGCGAAAGCCTTGGCGCGCTCGTTGGGGTCGGGCAGGTAGGTGTCCAGCAGGGTCAGGTAGAACTGCACGTGCAGCGCTTCCTCGTACAGCTGCCGCGACAGGTACATGCGCGCCTCGGGCGCATTGATGTGCTGGTACAGGTTCAGCACCAAGTTGTTGGAAACGATCGAATCGCCGGTGGCGAAGAACGCGATCAGGCGTTCGACCAGGTGCCGCTCGGCCGGGCCGAACTTGTTCTGCAGGTCGCTGGTGTCCAGCGCGAAATCCACTTCCTCCACCGTCCAGGTGTTGCGGATGGCGTCGCGGTACATCTCGTAGAACTGCGGGTAGCGCATCGGGCGCAGGGTCAGTTCGAAGCCGGGGTCGAGCAACAGTTGCCGGGGTGCGTGGGTCATGCAGGTTCCAGTTAGCGGACGTAATCGTCGGCGACGTGTCGGGAGATGTAGGTACTGAGTCCGCGGCCGGCCTGGGCCAGCCGCTTCATGGTTTCCACGTGGGCCTTGCCGGCGCTGGCATGGCTGTATTCGTAGAGGCGGTCGGAGCCGGCGAACTTCACCAGGATCGACCGGGCGGTGATGGCATAGGCCACCACGCCCGAATCGCCCGCCAGGTTTCCGTAGCGTTCCATCACCGCCTCCCGTTGCAGGTTATTGGCAGGCCTCGCAGCTCTCCGGATTCTCCAGCGAGCAGCTCACCGCTTCGACCGGCGTGTACGTCGGCGGCGCTTCGGCCGCCGCATTGCCCAGCGTGGTCTTGGCGATCCTGGTCGCCGGCCGCGAGCGCAGGTAATAGGTGGTCTTGATGCCCTGCTTCCAGGCGTACATGTACATGGACGACATGGCGCCGATGCTCGGGCTCTCCATGAAAAGGTTGAGCGAAGCGGACTGGTCGATGAAGGCGCCGCGGCCGGCGGCCATGTCGATCAGCGAACGCATCGGCACTTCCCAGGTGGTGCGGTAGATCTCGCGCAGGGCCTGCGGAATGCGGGCGATGTTCTGGATCGAACCCTCGGCCTGCTTGATCTCGTCGCGCACTTCCGGCGTCCACAGGCCCAGCTTCTTCAGTTCGACAACCAGGTAGCGGTTGACCTGCAGGAAGTCGCCCGACAGGGTCTCGCGCTTGAACAGGTTGCTGGTCTGCGGTTCCACGCATTCGTAGCAGCCGGCGATGGACGCGATGGTGGCGGTGGGGGCGATGGCGATCAGCAGCGAGTTGCGCAGGCCGCTTTCCTTGATGCGTTCGCGCAGGGTTTCCCAGCGATCGCCGTCGCCGGGCACCACGCCCCAGGCGTCGAACTGCAACTCGCCGCTGGCTGCGCGCGTATCGGCGAACGAAGGATGGCGGCCGCGTTCCTCGGCCAGCTCCACCGAGGTTTCCAGCGCGTGGTAGTAGATGGCCTCGGCGATCCTGGCCGACAGGGCGCGCGCACCTGCGCTGTCGAACGGCAGGCGCAGCTTGAAGAACACGTCCTGCAGTCCCATCACGCCCAGCCCGACCGGGCGCCAGCGCAGGTTGCCGCGGCGCGCGGTTTCGATCGGATAGAAATTCAGGTCGATCACCCGGTCCAGCTGGCGCACGGCCAGGCGCACGGTCTCGGCGAGCTTGTCGAAATCGAATGCCGGAGTTCTGTCGTCGAGGCTCTCCTCCAGGTGGTGGCTGAGGTTGATCGAACCCAGGTTGCACACCGCGGTCTCGCCATCGGAAGTGACTTCCAGGATCTCGGTGCACAGGTTGGAGAGGTGGATGACGTTGCCGGCCTTGGCGGTCTGGTTGCTGGCGCGGTTGCACTTGTCCTTGAAGGTCATCCAGCCGTTGCCGGTCTGGGCCAGGGTGCGCATCATCCGGCCGTACAGCTCCCTGGCCTTGATCGACTTCAGCGCCTTGCCCTGCAGTTCGGCCTGCGCGTAGGCGCGCTCGAAATCGGCGCCGAACAGGTCGGTGAATTCCGGCACCACGCGCGGATCGAACAACGACCAGTCGGCGTCGGCCTCCACGCGCTGCATGAAAAGATCGGGAATCCAGTTCGCCAGGTTGAGGTTGTGCGTGCGCCGTGCATCGTCGCCGGTGTTGTCGCGCAGCTCCAGGAATTCCTCCACGTCCGCGTGCCAGGGCTCCAGGTACACGCAGGCCGCGCCCTTGCGCTTGCCGCCCTGGTTGACCGCCGCCACCGAGGAATCCAGCGTCTTCAGCCACGGCACGATGCCGTTGGAATGGCCGTTGGTCGACCTGATCAGCGAGCCGCGCGAACGCACGCGGGTGAAGCTGACGCCGATGCCACCGCTGAATTTCGAGAGCTGGGCGATGTCGCCGTACTTCTGGTAGATCGACTCCAGCGAATCCAGGGGCGAGTCGAGCAGGAAGCAGCTCGACAACTGCTCATGGGTGGTGCCGGCATTGAACAGGGTCGGCGAGCTGGGCAGGTAGTCCAGGTTGCCCATGCGCCGGTACAGCGCCAGCGCTTCGGGCACGTCCTCGCTCAGCGCGCAGGCGATGCGCAGGAAGAACTGCTGCGGGGTTTCGATGACCTTGCGCGTATGCGGGTGGCGCAGCAGGTAGCGGTCGTACAGCGTGCGCAGGCCGAAGTAGTCGAAGCGCCGGTCCAGCGATCCATCCAGCGCATCGTTCAACTTGCGCGCGTTGGTCTGCACGAACTCGAGCAGGCGGTCGTTGATCAGGCCGACCTCGTGGCCACGCTGGATCGATTGCGAGAAGGCGTGGATTTCCTGGCCGGTGACTTCCTTGCCAATGGTGTCGGCCAGCAGGCGCGCGGCCAGGCGGCTGTATTCGGGTTCCTCGGCGGTCAGCAGCGCGGCGGTGCGGATGGAGAGTTCATCCAGCTCGCGCGTGGTGGCGCCGTCGTACAGGCCGGAGATGGTGCGCGTGGCCACGCGCATCGGGTCGATGGCGTGCAGGCCCTCGCAGTTGCGCTGCACCGCGCGCACGATCTTGTTGAGGTCGACCGGCTCCTGGCGGCCATTGCGCTTGGTCACGCTCATCGCGGTGGCGGTGGGCGGCGGGGTAAGCAGAAAAGAGGTGTCGTCAGTTGCCGCGGCGAGTGAATCGTCGTTGTGGGTCAAAGGGTGTCTCCCATCGTGATGCACGCAGCGGCCCGTCCCTCGCAGGCAGCGCAGGCCTCGTGCAATCGCAGGATGGGAAGACGGCGTCGCAGGCACCGCGACAATCGTCGCCATGCAGTGCGTCACCAGCCTTTCTCCCCCCGGAGATTCCGCGGCCGGCACCGCGCGGTGTGCTTCGCGCGGCTGTCGGCAGGTCTTCGGACTCGTGGACGCGAAAGGCCTGTGCCTTCCTCCTAGCCCGTCGCTTCCCAAGGTCGATGCCTCAGTGCCAATGACGGGTTCGTTTCCACATACCGCTGCGGGGCAGTGCCGGATTCGAACCGGCTTCCCTTTTCATCCGTTGATGCGAGCCAACAGAACCGACGACCACAACATAATGGGGTCGGCTGGATACGTCAACGCTACATATGGAAATAGCGCGGCTGTCCCAGATTCTGATTCCAAGGCCTGCGCCGGCCTTTCTGGTTTCACGCCAGCGTGCGCGCGGACCCTGGCCGTGGAACCGGAATGCGGCTCCAGTCTGCGGAGGTCTTGCCGGACCGCGACAGCGAAACCGGACCGCCCGACTAGAATCGAGGACAACCAGGAGCGGGACGCATCGATGACCACGACACGCCGGCTGCACCTGCCGACCCAGCAAGCGGCGCTGGCCAGCGGCATGGCCGGGCTGCAGCGTGAGCTCGGCCTGCCATCGGAGTTTCCGCCGGAAGTCGAGCAGGCGGCCGTTGTCGCTGCGGCCAACCCGCGCTGGCCGGACGAGGACCGCACCGGCATCGAGTTCGTCACCATCGATCCCCCCGATGCGATGGACCTGGACCAGGCCATGTTCGTCGAGCGCAGTGGCCAGGGTTATCGCGTGCACTACGCGATCGCCGATGTCGCCGCATTCGTCGCTGCTGGCGATGCGATCGACCTCGAAGCGCATCGCCGCGGCGAAACCCTGTATGGCGCCGACGCCAAGGTGCCGCTGCATCCCAGGATCCTGTCGGAGGACGCGGCCTCGCTGTTGCCGGACCAGGTGAGGCCGGCGCTGCTGTGGACCATCGAGCTGGACGCCAGCGGCGAGGGCGTCGCGGTCGACGTGCGCCGTGCGCGGATCAGGAGCCGGGCCAAGCTCGACTACGCCGGCGTGCAGCGGCAGATAGATGCCGGCACGGCCGGACCGATGTGGGCGGTGCTGCGCGAGATCGGCACGCTGCGCAAGCAGCGCGAACAACGTCGCGGCGGAGTCAGCCTGCCACTGCCGGAGCAGGAGGTCCGCGTGGAGGAAGGCCGCTGGACGCTGGAGTTCCGCGCGCGTCATCCGGTCGAGGACTGGAACGAGCAGATTTCCCTGCTCACCGGCATGGCCGCCGCACATCTCATGGTGGAGCACGGCGTCGGCCTGCTGCGCACCCTGCCCGACGCCGACCCGCGCGATCTGGCGCGGCTGCATCGCACGGCGCGAGCGCTGGGCGTCGACTGGCCGCAATCGCGCAACTACCCGGATTTCATCCGTTCGCTGGATCCGGCCAATCCGCGCGACGTGGCGATGATGACCGCATGCACCTCAGTGCTGCGCGGCGCCGGTTACGTGGCTTTCGACGGCGCGGTGCCGGAACACTCGCAGCATTCGGCGCTTGCCGCGCAATACACCCACGTCACCGCGCCGCTGCGGCGACTGGTCGATCGCTACACCGGCGAGACCTGCCTTGCCCTGTGCGGCGGCACGCCGGTGCCGCAATGGGTGCTGGACGCGCTGCCCGCATTGCCGGCGACCATGCAGGAATCCGCGCGCCGCGCCAGCCGCTATGAGAACGCGGTCCTCGATCTGGCCGAAGCAGCGGCGCTGGCTTCGCGGGTCGGCGAGGTCTTCGAAGGCGCGATCGTCGAGATCGACAGGAAAGAGCCTCGGCAGGGCGAGGTGATGCTGCGCGAGCCGGCGATCCTGGCGCGTGTCGATGCCACCCATGCGTTGCCGCTGGGCGAACAGGTCAGGGTGCGTCTGGTCGAAGCGGATCCGGCTACGCGCAGGATCCGGTTTGAACTCGCGGAGTGATTGCAGGCTCCCAAGGTTTTCCTTGCTAGGACCTGCAGCGAAGAAGAGGAACGCCGCGGGCAAGGCCCGCTCCTGCGTTCCGTCAGGGCACGCTCAGGCCTTGTGCTGCGAGGCCAGGTAGTCCGCGCTCTGCATCTCGATCAGGCGCGAGGAGGTGCGCTCGAAGGCGCCCTGCAGGCGCGCGCCGGAATACAGCGTGGTGGCTTCGTTGGCGGCGGTGCACACCAGGTTGACGTGGCGGTCGTACAGCTCGTCGACCAGGTTGACGAAACGCCGCGCGGCGTCCTCGTTGTTGCGGTCGAAAGCGGGAATTCCGCCCAGCAGCACGGTGTTGAACTCGCGCGCCACTTCGATGTAATCGCTGGTGCCGCGCGGACCCTCGCACAGGGCAGCGAAATCGAACCAGACGATGCTCTTGCCGCGCGCGCGCACCGGGATGCGGCGCGATTCGATCTCGATGTTGCCGCGTTTTTCCGCCAGGCCGCTGAGCTCATGCCAGCGTTCGCCCAGCCAGGCATCGGATTGGCCGTCCAGCGGCGTGCGATACACCGGCGAGCGGGTCAGCGCGCGCAGCCGGTAGTCTTCCTCGCCGCCGGCATGCAGCGGAACGCAATACTGCTGCAGCAGGGCGATGGCCGGTACGAAGCTCTCGCGCTGCAGGCCGTGCAGGTAGAGGTTTTCGGGTGCGGTGTTGGAGGTGGTCACCAGGGTCACGCCCTCTGCGAACATTTTTTCCAGCAGCCGCCCCAGCAGCATGGCATCGCCGATGTCGGTGACGAAGAATTCGTCCAGCACCAGCACGCGCAGCTCATCGCGCCAGTCCTCCACGATCCTGGCCAGCGGGTCGCTCTGGCCGGCGTGCTCGCGCAGGAGTTCGTGCACGCCGCGCATGAAGCGGTGGAAGTGGGTGCGGTACTTCTGCTGGATCGGCAGGCCGTCGTAGAACAGGTCGACCAGGAAGGTCTTGCCGCGTCCCACCCCGCCCCACAGATACAGGCCGCGCACCGGTCCGGGTTTCTTCCAGAAGGAAAGCCTTTCCCGCCAGCCCACGTCGCTGGCGTCCAGCAACGCCGCGTGGATGCGGTCCAGTTCGGCCAGCGCCGCATGCTGGGCCGGGTCGTCCTGCCACTCGCCGCGTTCCGCGCCCTGCGCATAGGCCTGCGAGGGCGTGGGCTGGCCTGCGGTGGCACTCACGCGAGCGGCAACCAGGGCCGGACGCCGTGCTGCAGCGCGCCGCGCAGGTCGATCAGCTTGCGATGGAAGAAATGGCTGGTGTCGGGCATGCGCACCAGTTCGGGTTTGCGCTTGAGCGTGTCGATCCAGGCATAGACGGCTTGCGGGTCGACGATCTCGTCGGTGTCGCCCTGGATCACCAGCCACGGGCAGGTAGGGGTGACGATGCTGTCGAAGTCCCAGCGGCCGGCCGGCGGCGCGATGGAAATCAGCGCATCCGGCTGCACGGTGTCGCTGGCCCGCAGCGACACGTAGGCGCCGAAACTGAAGCCGGCCAGCCACAGGTCGTCATCGGGCCGCTGCTGCCGTACCCAGGCGACCACTGCCAGCAGGTCGAGTTGTTCGCCATTGCCCTGGTCGAAGCTGCCTTCGGAGCCGCCGACTCCGCGGAAATTGAAGCGCACGGTATTGGCGCCCAGCTCGCGCAGGCTGCGCGCGGCCATGGTCACCACCTTGTTGTTGAGGCTGCCGCCTTCGGTGGACAGCGGGTGGCAGAGCACCACGGTCAGCGGTAAGGGCGCTACTTCGGCGTCGGGCCGGTCGACCGCCACTTCCAGGGCGCCGGCCGGGCCGGACAGGGTGAGGGTGGCCGAGGCGGTCGGGAAAGCGGCCGCGGCGGGTGCAGCCGGTGAAACCGGGGCGGGCGGAAGAGGGGAGGTCATGCCGGGATGATAACGCCGGCGCCCTGCACGCCCTGCGAGCGCCGCCGGCCTAGTCGCTGTGCAGTTCGGCCACGAAATCGTAGGCGTCGCCGCGATAGAACGAGCGGGTCGATTCCACCACCCGGCCGTCGCCGAGGAAGGCGCGCCGTTCGATCAGCAGCCCCGGGCTGCCGGCCGGCAGGTGCAGCAGCCGCGCGGTTTCCGCATCCAGGGCCACCGCGCGCAGGTGCTGCAGGGCGCGCACCGGGCGGTTGCCGTGGGGCTGCAGCGCCTCGTACAGGGAATCGACCACGCTGAGCGGATCCGGCAGCAGCGCATGCGGCACCAGGGTGCGCTCGACCGCCAGCGGCGAGTCGCCGCCATAGCGGACGCGGTGGATGCGGACCACGCCGCTGCCGGGGGACAGGTTCAGGGCCATGGCCTCGTCCGGGGTCACTTCGCCCACGCTGCGGTCGAAGAACTCCGAACGCGGATTGAGCCCGCGCTCGCGCAGGTCGTCGGTGAAGCTGGTCAGGCGCGAGAACGAGCGCTGGATGCGCTCGGCCACGAAACTGCCTGCGCCGTGGCGCTGGGTCAGCAGGCCCGCCTCGACCAGGCCGGACAGCGCGCGGCGTACCGTGACCCGGGACAGCGACAATTGCGTGCACAGGTCGCGCTCGCTGGGCAGGGCCTGGCCGGGCTGCAGCACCCCGCTTTCGATCAGGTTCTGCACCGCCTTGCGCAGGCGCACATAGGCCAGAGTGCGGGTGGTGTCGACGGCACCCAGGCGCTGGTATTCAAGGGAGAGTGGAGAGGTCATGTCGGGAAAGTACCAATGAAATACCACTTACGCAAGCACGGCCGACAATTGCCGCCAGCCATAGCGGTTGATGGCGAGCATGGTATTTCGGTGGTATTTTCCCTGTTCCGACCACTGCGCCTGCAAGAGACCTGACGTGACTGCCAAGACTGTCCCCGTCGAGACCTTTGACCTCGTTATTTTTGGCGGCACCGGTGACCTAGCGCTGCGCAAACTGCTGCCGGGTCTGTTCCGCCGCTATGCCGACGGCCAGATTCCCGAGGACAGCCGGGTGGTGGGCGTGGCTCGCGACACCCTGTCCGACGCCGAGTACCGGGCCCGGGTGAGTGAAGCGCTGGCTGCCGTCATCGGCAACGAGCCGGTGCTGCAGGCCAAGCTGGCCCCATTCCTGGCCCGGCTGGGCTACCACGCGCTCGACGCCACCAAGGACGAGGGCTGGCAGGGTTTCGCCGATGAGCTGCTGGCCCATGGCGACCGCATCCGCGTGTTCTATCTGTCCACCAGCCCCGGCCTGTTCGTGGACATCTGCAACCGGCTCAGGGCCCATGGCCTCAACGGCGGCAAGTCCCGCGTGGTGATCGAGAAACCGATCGGCAAGGATTCGGCCAGCGCCGCGGTGATCAACGATGCGGTCGGCAGCGCGTTCTCCGAAAGCCAGATCTTCCGCATCGACCATTACCTGGGCAAGGAAACGGTGCAGAACCTGATGGCGCTGCGCTTCGCCAACATCCTGTTCGAGCCGCTGTGGAATTCCAACTACGTCGACCACGTGCAGATCACCGTGGCCGAAACCGTGGGCCTGGAGAAGCGCGCCGGCTACTACGACACCTCCGGCGCCTTGCGCGACATGGTCCAGAACCACCTGCTGCAGTTGCTGTGCATGGTTTCGATGGAGTCGCCGGCGGCCATGCGCGCCGACGCGGTGCGCGATGAAAAGTTGAAGGTGCTGCGCTCGCTGCGCCCGATCACCGCCGAAGACGCCGCCGCACTGACCGTGCGCGGCCAGTACCGCGCCGGGGCCAGCAATGGCGGCGCGGTGCCCGGTTACGTGGACGAGCTGGCCGCGCTGGAGGCGGGCCGCACCGACTCGCGCACCGAGACTTTCGTGGCCCTGAAGGCCGAGGTCGACAACTGGCGCTGGGCCGGGGTGCCGTTCTACCTGCGCACCGGCAAGCGCCTGGCCGAGCGCGTGTCGGAGATCGTGATTGCCTTCAAGCCTGTGCCGCATTCGATCTTCGAACAGACCGCCGGCCCGGTCATGGCCAACAAGCTGGTGCTGCGCCTGCAGCCCGACGAAGGCGTGAAGCTGTGGCTGATGATCAAGGACCCCGGACCCGGTGGCCTGCGCCTGCAGCACGTGCCGCTGGACATGAGCTTCGCCGAGGCCTTCGGCGTGCACCAGCCCGAGGCCTACGAGCGCCTGCTGATGGACGTGGTCCGTGGCAATCCGACCCTGTTCATGCGCCGCGATGAAGTGGAAGCGGCGTGGAAGTGGATCGATCCGATCCTGGCGGCCTGGGAAACCATGCGCGATTCGCCGCGGCCCTACACCGCCGGCTCCTGGGGCCCAGGCGCCGCGGTGGCCCTGATTGAACGCGACGGCCGCACCTGGCACGAGGACGCGGCCTAGCGCGTCCACCGTTTCCATGTTCCGGAGCCGGCCTGCAATGCCCGCTCCTCCATCCCGTTCGGGGCAACCTAAATGACAGCATCCGAATCCTCCTCCCCCGTCGCCCTGCACGACTTCGCCGATCGCCTGGCGCTGGCCGGGGCCTTGGCCGCTGCGGTCGCCGCCGACCTTCGCGGCGCGCTGCTGGAACGCGACTTCGCCAGTGTCGCCCTGTCCGGTGGCACCACCCCGCGGGCGTTCCTGGAAGCGCTGGGGGTGCAGCCGCTGGACTGGTCGCGCGTGGTGGTGACCCTGGTCGACGAGCGCTGGGTGCCCGAATCCAGTCCGCGTTCCAATGCCGCCCTGTTGAAAGCGCACCTGCTGGACGGACCGGCCGCGCTGGCCCGGTTCGTGCCGCTGTACCGCCCCGCCGCCGGGCCCGAGGAAGCCTTGCCCGAGATCGAGCGCGCCCTGCAGGGCCTGCCCCTGCCGTTCGACGCGCTGGTCCTGGGCATGGGCGAGGACGGCCACACGGCCTCGTTCTTTGCCGGCGGCGACCGCCTGGCCGAAGCCCTGGACCCGGCCGGGACGCAGCTGGTGCTGCCGATGCGCGCCGCCGGTGCCGGCGAACCGCGCCTGACCCTGACCCTGCCGCCGATCCTGGCCGCCCGCCACCTGTACCTGCACATCGAAGGGGCGGCCAAGCGTGAAGTGCTGCGCCAGGCGCTGTCGGGCGAGGCCGCGGGCCTGGCCTATCCGGTTCATTCGGTGCTGGCGCGAACCGGCTCGCCGCTGCGCATTTACTGGACGGCTTGAGGCATCCACGCCCGCCCTGCTTATAATGGTGGCCTTGTCTGCGGCGCATGCGCCCGGATCCGTCCCTCGACACCGCATGCGGCAGCGCCGGGATCCCTGTTCTTCGTAGCCAAGCACGGCCCCGGCCGTGCTGCCAAAGGTGGAATGTGCGTAACTACGACCTTGAATTCCTGAAACATTTCTCCATGGTCATCGGCTTCCTGATGCTGGTGACCCTGGGCCTGATCGCCGGTGCCTTCTACCTGCACGGCACCATTCCGCCGGAAGTCTCGCCGGTTGCCGCGCGCAAGACCGAGGCGCGCATCGCGCCTACCGGCGCCGTCTACGCCGGCGCCACCGGGGCGGCGGCACAGGCCTCGGCCAAGGCCAGCGCACTGGCGGCCGCATCGGCGCAGGTCGCCTACGGCGGCACCACCGATGGCGCGGTGATCTACCAGAACCTGTGTGGCGCCTGCCACACCAATGGCGTCGGCAAGGCGCCGATGCTGACCGCCGCCGGCTTCGGCGCGCGCGCGGCCAAGGGCAAGGACACCCTGTACAAGCACGCCATCGAGGGCTTCGCCGGCCCGGACGGCGGCATCATGCCGGCCAAGGGCGGCAACCCGGCGCTGACCGACGAACAGATCCACGCCACCGTTGACTGGATGCTCGCCAACGTGAAGTAAGCTTCGGCCTCGCCGAAGCGCGCGACGCCGCCTCCGGGCGGCGTTTTTCATTGCAGCCCGATGCGTTCCGCGCGGATCGCTGCCTATCCTGGAGTCGTGCATGCCCGTATCCCGTTTCCACGTTTCGGTCGTGCTGGGGCTGCTCTGCGCCTGTGGCGCTGCTTCCACCCACGCGGCGGTCAAGCGCAGCGTGATTCCGATCGGGCGCGCGCAGGGACGTGGCGACCGCAGTCCGCTGGAAGGCCAGCAGGCGATCGTGCAGGGCGTGGTGACCGGCCAGTTCATCGAGGGCCTGGGCGGGTTCTTCCTGCAGGATGGCGGCGATGGCGATGCCGGGACCTCCGACGCGCTGTTCGTGATACCGGCCAGGACGCTGAAGACCAGGCTCCGGGCCGGCGACGCGGTGCGCGTGCAGGGGCGCGTGTTCGAAGATGCCGGCGACGGCAAGGCCGGCACCCTGACCACCCTGCAGGCGGACCGCATCGACAAGGTGGCGCTGCCCGCGCCCCTGCCCACCGTGCTGACCGGACCGCCGGAACGCTGGGAAATATTCGAAGGCATGCGGGTGGTGATCGATGCGCCGCTGAGCCTCAATGGCAGCGACACGCGCTATGCCGAAACCAGCGCCAGCTTCGGCGGGCGCCTGTGGACCCCGAGCGAAATCGCCGTGCCGGGCAGTGACCGCCTGCGCGAGGTCGAGACCTTCAACGCGCGCCGCCGGCTGTTGCTGGATGACGCCAGCAACCGTCGCGATCCGCCCGCGTTCTCCTATCTGCCCGCCGGCGTGCCGCGCAGCGGCAGCAGCGCCAGTGGCGCCCAGGGCATCGTCGACCAGCGCCACGGCAGCTATCGCCTGCAGCTGACCGCGCCGCTTGAACTGAAGCCCGCCACGCGTCCGGCCGCGCCGAAAGTCGCCGGCAAGCTGCGGGTGGCGGTCTTCAACATGGAGAACCTGTTCAATGGCGACGGCAGGGGCGGTGGCTTCCCCAACCTGCGTGGCGCCCGCACGCCGGCGCAACTGAAGGCGCAGACCGACAAACTGGTGGCCACGCTGAAGGCACTCAATGCCGACGTGGCCGCGCTGATGGAGCTGGAAAACGACGGCTACGGCCCGCAGTCCAGCCTGGCCCAGTTCGTGGACGCGCTGAACGCCGACGGCGGTGACTGGCGCTTCATCGATGCACGGCAAGGTCCGGGCAGCGACGAGATCCGGGTCGGCCTGGTCTATCGCGCCGGCCGGGTCATGCCGGTAGGGCAGCCGGCGGTGCTGGAGGGCGGGCCGTTCGGCGCGCGCAGCCGGGTGCCGCTGGCGCAGGCCTTCCGTCGGGGCAAGGGCGGCCCGGTGTTCGTGGTGGTGGCCAACCACTTCAAGTCGAAGGGATGTTCCGAAGCGACCGGCGCCGATGCCGACCAACGCGACGGGCAGGGCTGCTGGAATGCCTTGCGGGTGGACTCGGCCCGGCGCCTGGATGCATGGCTGAAGACCGACCCCACCGGCCAGCGCAGCGACAAGACCCTGGTGGTGGGCGACTACAACGCCTACGCCATGGAAGACCCGGTTCGGACCTTGCGCGAGCGTGGCTGGAAGGATGCCTTCGCCGTGGCCAAGGTCGCCCAGCCGTACAGCTATCTCTATGGCGGCATGCTCGGCCGCCTGGACCATGCGCTGCTCAGCCCGGCACTGGCCCGGCGCTTGCGCGGCGCGGCCGAATGGCACAGCAACGCCGACGAGCCCGAAAGCGAAGGCTACGCCGGCAGCGACGGCGCCGGTCCGTGGCGCAGCTCGGACCATGACCCGATGCTGCTGGGTTTCGACCTGTAACGGTGTGGCTGGCCCGCAGGCTGGCCACCGCGCAAGCGGAAACAACAACGGCGCCCAGGGGCGCCGTTGTCATGTGTGCGAAATCATGTAGCCGAAGTCTTGTGGTGCGCCCGGAGGGATTCGAACCCCCGACCAATGGCTTCGGAAGCCACTACTCTATCCGGCTGAGCTACGGGCGCACGGGACGCGCATTCTACCGGCAAACCGCGCCATCGTCTTTTTAACGCGGCAAGTGGCCTGCTAGGCTGGCGGCATGGGTTACGAACGCTTTCAATCAGCGCCGCACTGGCGCGAACGGCTGGGTCAATACTGGAAACTGGTGCGTGGCGACCGCCCGATCGGCGTGCTGCTGCTGTTGTGGCCGACCTGGTGGGCACTGTGGATCGCCAGCCAGGGCATCCCGCCATGGGGGACGCTGTTCGTCTTCACCGCCGGCGTGTGGCTGACCCGTTCGGCCGGCTGCGTGATCAACGACTACGCCGATCGCTGGCTGGACCCGCAGGTGGAGCGCACGCGTGGACGGCCGTTGGCGACGGGTGCGGTGTCGGGACGCGAGGCCCTGCTGGTGTTCGCGGTGCTGATGCTCGCCGCCTTCGCGCTGGTGCTGACCCTGAACCGGCTGACCGTGTACCTGAGCATCGTCGGCCTGTTCCTGGCCGCCAGCTATCCCTACCTCAAGCGCTACACCTACCTGCCGCAGGTCTACCTGGGCCTGGCCTTCGGCTGGGGCATTCCGATGGCCTTCGCGGCGGTGCAGGGCAGCGTGCCGCCGGTGGCGTGGGTCCTCTATGCGGCCAATATCCTGTGGGCGACCGCCTACGACACCTGGTATGCCATGGTCGACCGCGACGATGACATCCGCGCCGGCTCCAAGTCCACGGCCATCCTGTTCGGCGACCTGGACCTGGTCGCCCAGGGCGTGCTGTACGCGCTGGTGTTCGCGGCGTTGTGGATGGTGGGCCGGCAGGCGCAGCTGGGCCTGTACTACTGGGGCGCACTGGGCGTGGCGATGGTGCTGGTGGCCTGGGAATTCCACGTCGCCCGCCATCGCGAACGCGATGCCTGCCTGCGCGCGTTCCTGCACAACAACTGGATGGGCGCGGTGGTGTTCGCCGGCATCGCACTCCACTTTGCGTTGAGGGGCTGATGCGCGGCCGGCCTCGGTGCACGGTCGCCGCACGCGCCGCGGCCGGGCCGGGTGCAGCGCGCGTTCAAACCCCGGCAACTATGGTGGATCGGCTTTCCTTGCGCGCGGGCGTCCGATGAAACGAATGGTTGTGGCATTCAGCGGCCTGCTCTGCGCAGGCTCGGCAATCGCGCAGACGGCCGAGGCGCTGGACCTGCGCATCCCGGAACCTGCCTTCTACGCGGCCGAGCCGGCTTTGGCGGATCCGCCCGGCACCTACTACGGCGACACCAGCGGCACGCCTGCCCGCCGCGACGATGGTCATGAGCGGGGCGCCGACGACGGCAGGGCCAGGGTCTGGGGCAGCGTCGCCACCGGCATCGGCCACAGCAAGGGGTATGGCACCTCGCATTACAACGCCGCCGAGGTCAACGTCAGCAAGCCCTTAGGCGACGGCGATAAGCCCCGGAACCTCAACCTGCAGATCCGCGTCGAGCAGGGCGATGGTCCCGGTTTCGATGACCGCACACTGGATCCGCGGTATCGATCGGATCCGTATTTCCCGCCGCGTTAGCAGCGCGGGAAGCCGTTTTTCCCTTGTTCCACGGCACCTGCACCGCCCACTTACGGCACGCGTGCGCACACCCAGGCATCCACACGCGCCACCCCGGCCCGCCGCAGCGTGCTGGCCGCGGCCTGCAGGGTGGCGCCGGTGGTCATCACGTCATCGACCAGGGCCACGTGCGCCGGTAACTCCGCATTGGTGCCGACGGCGAAAGCACGCCGCAGGTTGCGCTGGCGCGCGCCGGCATCGAGTTCCGATTGCGCTGCGGTGGCCCGCGCCCGCACCAGCAGGTCGGGCAACAGGGGAAGCTGCAGCGTGCGGGCCAGCGGCCTGGCCAGTTCCAGGGCCTGGTCGTAGCCCCGCCGGCGCAGGCGCGAGGCGTGCAGGGGCACCGGCACCACCGCGGTCGGCAGGGTGACGGCGGCCAGGCCTGTGGCCATCAGCTCCGACAGCAGGCGTCCGGCGGCCAGGTCATGGTGGAACTTCAGGCGCGGCACCAACCGGTCGAGCGGAAACCCGTAGACGAAGACCGCATGGGTTTCGGTCATCGCCGGCGGCTTCTGCAGGCAGGCCCCGCAGGTTCCCGGAACCGGCAATGGCAGCGCGCAGCGCAGGCAGGCACTGTGGTTCCACGGCAAGGCAGCGACGCAGGCCGCGCACAGGTCGCGTCGATCAAGGCCGGGCTCGCCGCACAACAGGCAGCGCGGCGCAAACACCACGCGGGCGGCCTTGCGCAGCCACCCGTCAACTTGCAACGCATCCATGCGGTTGACAGCCTCGCTTCCGGTTTCCAGACTGCCCGGACTTTAACGCCGCGAGCCCCCGATGTCCGTATCCGCCACCCCTGCTGCCACCGTGTCTGTACCCGGCGCGCTTCGCCATGACTGGCAACAGGTTGAACTGCTGGCCCTGTTCGAGCTGCCGTTTCCGGAGCTGCTGCATCGCGCCGCCAGCGTGCACCGCCAGCACTTCGACCCGGCCGAAGTCCAGGTTTCCACCTTGTTGTCGGTCAAGACCGGCGGCTGCCCGGAAGACTGCGCCTATTGCCCGCAGGCCCAGCGCTACCACACCGGCGTGGACGCACAGAAGCTGATGAGCACCGAAGCGGTGCTGGAGAAGGCCCGCCAGGCCAAGGCCGCCGGCGCCTCGCGCTTCTGCATGGGCGCGGCCTGGCGTTCGCCCAAGGACCGCGACATCCCCAAGGTCGCGGCCATGATTCGCGAAGTAAAGGCGCTGGGGCTGGAAACCTGCGCCACCCTGGGCATGCTCAGCGCGCCGCAGGCCGATGCGCTGAAATCGGCGGGGCTGGATTACTACAACCACAACCTGGACACCGCGCCGGACTACTACGGCGAGATCATCCACACCCGCGACTACCAGGACCGCCTGGACACCCTGGGCCACGTGCGCGACGCCGGCATGAAGACCTGCTGCGGCGGCATCGTCGGCATGGGCGAATCGCGGGCCCAGCGCGCCGGCCTGCTGCTGGCGCTGGCCAACCTGCCCGCGCATCCGGATTCGGTGCCGATCAACCGCCTGGTGCAGGTCGAAGGCACGCCGCTGCATGGGACCGCCGAGCTGGACCCGTTCGAGTTCGTGCGCACGATTGCCATTGCCCGCCTCACCATGCCGCGCTCGATGGTCAGGCTGTCGGCCGGCCGCGAATCGATGAGCGACGAGCTGCAGGCGCTGTGTTTCGCCGCCGGCGCCAACTCGATCTTCCATGGAGAGAAGCTGCTGACTACCGGCAATCCGGACGTCGAACGCGACCAGGCCCTGTTCGCGCGGCTGGGCCTGCGGCCCATGGCCGTGCAGGTGGAAAGCGGCACGGTGCATGCCGATATCGTGGAAACTGCGGCCTGCGAACGCGCCGCCTGAGCCTGCGCGCCGCAGTTCCCATCGACCACGGAAGACCACGCCGCCATGCCACGTCCCGACCTGCACGACCGCGTCCATGCCCTGCGCAAGCTGCGCATTGCCCAGGGGCGCGTACGCGTGCGTCGCACCATCACCCGCCGCGATGGCGTGCGGGTGGAAGTGGAAGGACGCTGGCTGACCGAGTTCTGCAGCAACGACTACCTGGGGTTGTCGCAGCAGTTCGAAGTGGTCAGCGCCTTGCAGGATGCGGCCTCGCGCGATGGCGCCGGCGCCGGCGCCTCGCACCTGGTCAGCGGCCACCATGCCGCGCATGAGGCACTGGAGCGGGAAATCGCCGAGTGGCTGGGCTATCCGCGCGCGCTGTTGTTCGGCAGCGGCTTCCTCGCCAACCTGGCCGTGCAGCAGGCGCTGCTGCAGGAAGACGGCGATGTCTGCGTGCAGGACCGCCTCAACCACGCCAGCCTGCTGGATGCCTCCCTGATGGCCGGCTGCAAGCTGCGCCGCTACCCGCATGGCGATGCCGAAGGCGCGCTGCGCCAGCTCAAGAACGCCCCCGAGGGTGCCGCCATGCTGGCCACCGACGGCGTCTTCAGCATGGATGGCGATGTCGCCCCGTTGCGCGCACTGAGCCTGGTCGCCCGCATGCAGCAGGCGCTGCTGTACGTGGACGACGCCCATGGCGTGGGCGTGCGCGGGCCCGAAGGCCGCGGCAGCGTGGCCGAAGCCAACCTCGGCGTGGCCGAAGTGCCGCTGCAGCTGGTCACCCTGGGCAAGGCGCTGGGTGGCTATGGCGCGGTGGTGGTCGGCGACGAGGCGCTGATCCAGCACCTGTCCGAAACCGCACGTCCCTACATCTACACCACCGCCCTGCCGCCGGCGCAGGCCGCCGCGGCACTGGTCGCGGCCCGGCACGCGCGTCGCGACCAGTGGCGCCGCGAGAAACTGCTGGGCCTGATCGCGCGCTTCCGCAATGGCGTGCAGCGCCACGGCCTGGCCGCGATCGAATCCGATTCGCCCATCCAGCCCATCCTGTGCGGCGACGATGCCAGCGCGGTGGCCATGGCCGCGGCGATGGAGAGCGCCGGTTACCTGGTGCCTGCCATCCGCCCGCCCTCGGTGCCCGAAGGCAAGGCCCGCCTGCGGGTGACGCTGTCGGCCTTGCACCTGGCCGCCGAAGTGGACGCGCTGGTCGAGGCGCTGGCGCGCTCGCGCGATGCCATGCAGCGCGTACGCGGCGCGGCCTGAGCCGGTGAGCCTGCACATCGAGGTCGTGGGCGACGGCCCACCGCTGGTCCTGGTGCACGGGTGGGGCCTGCACGGCGGGGTGTTCGCACCGCTGGTCGATCGCCTGTCCGGCGCGCATGAATTGCACCTGGTCGATCTTCCCGGCCATGGCCACAGCCGCGACAGCGCGCTGCCGCTGACCCTGGAGGCCTGCGTTCCCGAAATCCTGGCGCGGACGCCCGCGGCGGCGTGGCTGGGCTGGTCGCTGGGCGGGCTGTTCGCGCTGCACGCCGCCGCCGTCTCCCCCCGGGTCCGTGCCCTGGCACTGATTGCCGCTACCCCGCGCTTCGTGCGCGCGCCGGCCTGGCCACATGCGGTGGAAGCGTCCGTGTTCGCCCAGTTCGGGCGTGACCTGCAGCAGGACTATCGCGGCACGCTGGAGCGCTTCCTGGCGCTGGACACGATGGGTTCCGACCATGCCCGGGCCGAGCTGCGGACCCTGAAGGAAACCCTTCACGCGCGTGGCGAACCTTCGCCGCAGGCCTTGCAGCAGGGGCTGTCGCTGCTGGAGCAGAGCGACTTGCGTGCAGTGTTGCCGGAGCTGGCTGTTCCCAGCCTGTGGATCTCCGGCCATCGTGATCGCCTGGTTCCGGCAGCGGCGCTGCGCGATGCGGCGGGCATGACCGCGCACGGCCGCCATCTGGACATTGCCGGCGGTGGGCATGCGCCCTTCCTGGGCCACGCCGACCAGGTCGCCGAGGCAGTGCGCGACTTCCTTGCCGAAGCGGTGGCAGTGACGTAGGTCGCGAACCGCAAAGAACGGCCAACCGGCAACCTTCCATCGTGATCGAGTCGCGACTCGTCTCGCTCCTGAGCCCCCAGCAACATCTATCGCCATGAATACCCCGTTCGACCACCGCCAGATCCGCCGCGCCTTCTCGCGTTCGGCCTCCAGTTATGACGCCGCGGCTGCCTTGCAGCATGAAGTGGAGCAGCGCCTGCTGGAATCACTCGAGTACCTGGGCGAACGCGTGCCGGAGGTCGTGCTCGACGTCGGCAGCGGTCCGGCCCATGCGGCCGCAGCGATGCGCAAGCGCTGGCCGCGCGCGCAGGTGATTGCCCTGGACCTGGCCCTGCCGATGCTGCGGCAGGCCCGCAAGCAGGCCGGCTGGTGGAAGCCGTTCGCCCGGGTCTGTGCCGATGCGCGGGCCCTGCCGCTGGCCGACAACAGCGTCGATGTGCTGTTCACCAACCTGTGCCTGCAATGGGTGGAAGACCTGCCCGCGGTGTTCGCCGGCTTCCGCCGCGTGCTCAAGCCCGGCGGCCTGCTGCTGTGTTCCACCTTCGGCCCGGAAACCCTGATCGAGCTACGCGATGCCTTTGCCCAGGCCGATGCCGTGCCGCATGTCAGCCGCTTCCCGCCCATCGCCCAGTTCGGCGATGCGCTGCTGATGTCGGGCTTCCGCGATCCGGTGGTGGACCGCGACCGCTTCACCCTGACCTATGCCGACCTGCCGGCGCTGATGCGGGAACTGCGTGCGATGGGCGCGACCAATGCGCTGCAGTCACGCCGGCACACGCTGACCGGACGCTCGCGTTTCGCCGCCGCCAGCGCGGCCTACGAAGCCTTCCGCCATGAAGACGGAAAATTGCCGAGTACCTGGGAAGTGATCTATGCCCACGCCTGGGCACCGGCGCCGGGCGCGCCCATCCGCGAGGATGGCCACGAGGTCGCCGCGGTACCGCTGTCGGCTATTCCGATCCGTCGCCGCGGGGGCTGAGCGCGGCGGCACCATCACCGCCGAGGGGCTGGCCCCGGGCGCCATCGCCCGATGCAAATGCAGCGGTCGAGCCCTGTTCGTCACAGCCACCCACCTGCGCCAGCCAGTCCTGCAGGTTGTAGTAATTGCTGACCCGGGCGATGCGGTCGTCGCGGACCTGGAAGAACGCGCCTCCCGGCAGTACGTAGCGCTGGCCACTGGCGGGCGGCAGTCCTGCGTCGGTGCGGAGGTACTCGCCGTGCACCACGTATTCGGCCGCGGCACGGTCGCCGTCGAGGGTGGCCATGACCACGATGTCGCGCAGCTGTTCGCGGTAGCTCGCCTGCATGCGTGCAAGGAAGGAAGCGAACCGTTCGCGCCCCACCTCGCGGCTTCCCTGGTTGAGGTCATGCACGACATCGTCGGCCATCAACGCCAGCATGCCGTCCCAGTCGCCCTGGTTGAAGGCGGCGTAGTAAGTCAGCACCAGTTCGGTGGCGCGGTCCTGTTTTCGGTTGCCATCGATCTTCATGGGCGGGCTCCCGTGTCAGCGTACTGAGCAGGTGATGATAGCGCTGGGAGCGCGGCAGGTTACAGGCTGCCCGCATCGATGCAGCGGGCGGTAAACAATACAGCTGTTGTAGCGCTTTACGACTATTTCGACTCGACGAAGAAATCGCGGTGGAAGAAGTACACCTCCTGCAGCAGGAAGCGCTTGCGCGTGTCGAAACTGCGGAAGCGACTGGTGGGCGTGGACGAGCCCAGCGCATCGATCCCCAGCCCACGCGCCAGCCGCAGGGCCCGTGCCATGTGCAACGGGTCGCTGACGATCAGCGCGCGCCGGTAGCCATTGGCCTGCATCAGCGCCTTGGCCTGCTGCAGGTTCTGCCGGGTGGTCCGTGAGCGGGTCTCGATGAGGATCGCCTGTGCCGGCACGCCCTGCTTCAACGCATAGCTGCGTGCGACCTGCGATTCGGCATAGCGTGCGCCGTTGCCGAAACCACCAGTGAAAAGCAGGTGGCCGGCCAGGCCGCGCTGGTACAGCGCGATGCCATGGCGGATGCGTTCCTTGAACACCGGCGACGGGTTGCGGTCATAGGCGGCCGCACCCAGCACGATGATCACGTCGGCAGGCGCCGCCTGGTCGCGCTGGCCCACCCAGACGATATAAGTGGCCACGCCGACCAGCCACACCAGCACTAGCAGCAACAGCCGCCAGGCCCATCCGAACAGCCCGGGCCGTGCCTTGCGCCTGCCGCGCGTGCTCATGCCGCGTCCCATGGCAGGGCATCCAGGTCCAGGTTGCCGCCGGACAGCAGAACGCCGACCCGCAGTCCGGCAAAGCGTGCCGGTGCCTGCAGGATCGCGGCCAGGGCGATTGCCGAGGAGGGTTCGACCAGCTGCTTGGTGGTTTGCCACAGCAGGCGCATGGCCGCCAGCGTGCCTGCGTCCGGCACCGGGATCACTCCGACCTGGTAGTGCCGCAGCAGGGCGAAGTTCGGCTCGCCAAGGGTCCCGCGCAAGCCATCACAGATCGTGTCCGCAATGAAGTCGATGCGTCGTTCGCCAGCGGCCAGCGAGCGTGCCGTATCGGCGGCCCCTTCGGGTTCGGCCAGCACCACCCTGCAGCGTGGCGCGAGTGCGGCCACGGTGATGGCCGTGCCCGCCGCCAGGCCGCCGCCGCCCACCGGGACCACCATGACGTCCAGGCGGTCGACGGCGTTGAGCAGTTCCAGCGCCGCCGTACCCTGGCCTGCGATCACGTGCGGATCGGTATAGGGGTGGACCAGGACCGCGCCGGTTTCGCGCTGGACCGCGTCACAGCCTGCCTCGCGAGCGGCCATGCCGGGTGCGCAGGCATGCACCTTGCCGCCATAACGGCCAATGGAGCTGATTTTCGCGGCCACCGCGCCGTCCGGCACCACCACGTGGCAGGCGATGCCGCGGGTCCTCGCGGCGAGCGCCAGGGCCGCGCCGTGGTTGCCCGAAGAATGGGTGACCACCCCGGCCCGGGCCGCCTCGTCGGTGAGCGACCACACCGCGTTGCAGGCGCCCCGGAACTTGAAGGCTCCCGTGCGCTGCAGGTGTTCGGCCTTGAAATGAAGCGTCGCCCCGGCCAGCGCATCCAGGGAGCGCGAGCTCAAGACGGGTGTGACATAGGCGTGGGGCGCGATGCGTGCAGCGGCGGACAGGACGTCTGCAAGGTCAGGCTGGGGCAACAAGGACATCTCCGAAGATTAACGTATCGGCCCGCACTTGCCGCGCGTTCCTGACGACAGGGCGCGGGCTGCGATGCCGCCACCGGGCCTGCCGGAAGAATTAAGCACATATTCAATGCAGCGGGACGATGCTCGGTATCCGTTACAGGGGCGCCACCATGAAGAAGCTGCGTTTGCTCGTCACCCTAATGGCTGCATCCGCCCTGGGCGGCTGCGCCACCTACGACTATGTCGGTGGCAATTCGCCAGGCGGTTACTACTCCGGTCGCGCCAGCACCGGAACCGGTTATGGCCCGTACTACGACGGCTACGGCTATCCCTCGTATCTCTACGGCAATTACGGCTATCGCAGCTACTACGGCCCCTCCTTTTACAACCCGTATTACTACGGCTACGGCGGCTACCCGTACTATCCGCCGCGCCCCCATCACCCGCGCCCGCCGCGACCGGACCACGAGAACGATGGCAAGCCTCCACCGTGGCGCAACCCCTTGGGCGACCGCCCGCGCGGTGGCGAGGGACGGCTTCAGCCCGGCGGCGGGCCTGTACCCATCAACAACCCCCGGTCGCAGGTGGGTCCGGAACGTGGCGAGGCGTCGCCGCAGATCCCCCGGCCGGCGCCGCAGCGGGGCGAGCGCTCCCGCCCACCACCGCAGCGGTCGACGCCCGAGCCCGGGTCCCAAAACCGTGACCGGGTGCGGACCCAGGAGCCCTGATCGTTGCTTTGCACGCCGTTACGTCGCAGGCTGACTTGTCATTGACCGGTAGCGTCGCTTTTTGACGTGAATTGGAATGACAAGCCTCTATGTCGACGTCCGGTGGGGAAATCTGGATCCCCCCTGTTCCGGCCCCGCCGGACGTCGGCACTCAAACAAAAGCCCGGCAATGCCGGGCTTTTTCGTGGATGGCCGAGGGCCGGGCAAAAAAATGGGGCCGATAGTCCCCCGACTATCGGCCCCGGCGCTCCCCCGCAGTGCACATGGCTGGCCCCTGTTCCAATTACCAGCCTGCGCCCCTGGTCGCTTGCCACGACGGGTGCAGAAGGGATACCGCAGAAACCGTGCCAATCTTTCCCGCCGGCTCGCCCCGGATTAGGCCGCCGGCCGCGGCGGTGCCAAAATAGGCCCATGAACGCTTCCTTCCACCATTACGAAGTCATCGTCATCGGTGGTGGCCACGCCGGCACCGAGGCGGCGCTGGCTGCCGCGCGCGCCGGTGCCCGGACCCTGCTGCTGACCCACAACGTGGAGACGGTGGGGGTGATGAGCTGCAACCCGGCCATCGGCGGCATTGGCAAGGGACACCTGGTCAAGGAAATCGATGCGCTGGGCGGGGTGATGGCGCATGCCGCCGATCTGGCCGGCATCCAGTGGCGCACGCTCAATGCATCGAAGGGTCCGGCAGTGCGCGCGACCCGCTGCCAGGCCGACCGTGCGCTGTATCGCAGCGCGATCCGCCGCATCGTCGAAGCGCAACCCAACCTCACCCTCTTCCAGGCGGCGGTCGATGACCTGGTCATCGATAACAACGCGGTACGCGGCGCCATCACCCAGACCGGCCTGCGCTTCGAGGCGCCGTCGGTGGTGCTGACCGCCGGCACCTTCCTGGCCGGCAAGATCCATGTCGGCGAGACCCAGTACGCCGCCGGCCGCGCTGGCGATCCGCCGGCCACCGCGCTGGCGCACAAGCTGCGCGAAGGCCTGTTCGTGGTCGATCGGCTGAAGACCGGCACGCCGCCACGCATCGACGGCCGCTCGCTGGATTATTCGGTGATGCAGGAACAGCCGGGCGACGATCCATTGCCGGTGATGTCCTTCATCGGCGAGGTGTCGCAGCATCCACGCCAGGTGTCGTGCTGGATCACCCATACCAGCGAGCGCACCCACGAGATCATCCGCAACGCCCTGCATCGCTCGCCGTTGTACAGCGGCCAGATCGAGGGCATCGGCCCGCGCTACTGCCCGTCGATCGAGGACAAGGTGGTGCGCTTCGCCGAGAAAGCCAGCCACCAGATTTTTGTCGAGCCCGAAGGCCTGGACGTCACCGAGATCTATCCCAACGGCATTTCCACCTCGCTGCCTTTCGACGTGCAGCTGGAGCTGGTGCGCAGCATCGCCGGCATGGAGAACGCGCACATCACCCGTCCCGGCTATGCGATCGAATACGACTTCTTCGATCCGCGCGGCTTGAAGTCGTCGCTGGAAACCAAGGCGGTGGCCGGCCTGTTCTTCGCCGGCCAGATCAATGGCACCACCGGCTACGAGGAAGCGGCCGCGCAGGGCCTCATCGCCGGCCTCAATGCGGCGCGACTGGTGCAGCAGAAGGAAGCCTGGTGCCCGCGCCGCGACGAGGCCTACATCGGCGTGCTGATCGATGACCTGATCACCCACGGCACCAAGGAGCCGTACCGCATGTTCACCAGCCGCGCCGAGTACCGGCTGCAGTTGCGCGAGGACAATGCGGACCTGCGCCTGACCGAAAGCGGCCGCGAGCTTGGCCTGGTGGATGAGTCGCGCTGGCAAAGGTTCGCCACCAAGCGCGAGGCCATCGCCCGCGAGAACGAGCGCCTGCGCTCGGTCTGGATCACGCCCGGCAACGCGCTGGGCCGCGAGGTGGAAGCGACGCTGGGCATCATGGTCGGTCGCGAGACCAGCGTGCTGGACATGATCAAGCGCCCGGAACTGGACTACGCCAAGCTGGTTTCGGTGCCCTCCATCGGCCCCGGCGTGCAGGATCCGAAGGTGGCCGAACAGGTCGAGATCGGGGTCAAGTATTCCGGCTACCTGGATCGCCAGCGCGACGAGATCGAACGCCAGCAGCGCAACGAGGACACGGCGATTCCTGGCGACTTCGACTATGCCGGCGTGCGCGGGCTTTCCTTCGAGGTGCTGCAGAAACTCGAGCGCGTGCAGCCGCAGACCATCGGCCAGGCCCAGCGCATTCCGGGCATGACCCCGGCAGGCATCTCGTTGTTGCTGGTGCACCTGACCCGCGCGCGCCGCAGCCGCGTGGCCTGATCCCCGATTCCGGATTCCGGATTCCGGATTTCGTAGGAGCGACGCGAGTCGCGAAGCTGGCTACCTCCCAGGCGATGGGAGCTTCGCGACTCGCGTCGCTCCTACAAGAGCTGATGCGCGCCTGGTTGTCTGGCGCGCCAAACGTCAGGACGATTGTTTAGCGCGGGCGAAGGCAGCGGCCAACGCGTTGTTTGCCGGTGGCCCGGCTTTTGCCACAACAGGTGCCGCCTTGCCGGGTCGGGGTGGCCTGCTGCTGCCGCGGGCGGGATCGGGGTCGCGCGATTCACTGCGGACAGGCTTGACCACCGGCACATCCTCCAGCCGTCGCGTCAAGGCGATGCGCTTGCGCGGGATATCGATTTCCAGCACGCGCACCTTGACGATGTCGCCTGCCTTGACCACGTCGCGCGGGTCTTTCACGTAGGTGTCCGACAGCGCCGAGATATGGACCAGACCGTCCTGGTGCACGCCGATGTCGACGAAGGCGCCGAACGCGGCCACGTTGGTCACCACGCCCTCCAGGATCATGCCGACCTTGAGGTGCTTGAGTTCTTCGACACCTTCGGCGAAGCGCGCCGCCTTGAACTCGGGGCGCGGGTCGCGGCCGGGCTTTTCCAGCTCCTTGAGGATGTCGCGCACGGTCGGCACACCGAACTTCTCGTCGGTGAAGGACTCCGCCTTCAATCCACGCAGGAAGCCGCTGTCGCCGATCAGCTGGTTCACCGCGCGACCGCTGTCCTGGACGATGCGCGCGACCACCGGGTAGGCCTCCGGGTGCACCGAAGACCCATCCAGCGGTTCGTCGCCATCGGCGATGCGCAGGAAGCCGGCGCATTGCTCGAAGGTCTTCTCGCCCAGGCGCGGCACTTTCAGCAATTCCCTGCGTCGCTTGAACGGGCCGTGCTGGTCGCGGTGCAGGACGATGTTCTCGGCCACCGAGGCGGACAGTCCGGAAACGCGCGCAAGCAGTGCGGCCGAGGCATTGTTCACGTGCACGCCGACGGCATTCACGCAGTCTTCCACCCGCGCATCCAGGGCGCGCGCCATGCGGTACGGGTCCACGTCGTGCTGGTACTGGCCCACGCCAATCGCCTTGGGCTCGATCTTCACCAGTTCGGCCAGCGGGTCCTGCAATCGCCGCGCGATCGACACCGCGCCGCGCAGGCTGACGTCCAGGTCCGGGAATTCCTTCGAGGCCAGCTCCGAGGCCGAGTACACCGAGGCGCCGGCTTCGCTGACCACGATCTTCTGCAGCTTGAGTTCCGGATGCCTGGCAATCACTTCGCCGGCGAGCTTGTCGGTCTCGCGCGAGGCGGTGCCGTTGCCGATGGCGATCAGTTCCACCGCGTGCTGCGTGCACAGCTTGCCCAGCGCGTGCAGCGACTGGTCCCACTGTTTGCGTGGCTCGTGTGGATAGATGGTGTCGCTGGCCACCAGCTTGCCGGTGCGATCGACCACCACCACTTTCACGCCGGTGCGGATGCCCGGGTCCAGTCCCATCACCGTGCGTGCGCCGGCCGGTGCAGCCAGCAGCAGGTCCTTGAGGTTGTCGCCGAAGATGGCGATGGCTTCGGCCTCGGCCTTCTCGCGCGCCTGGCTGAAAAGATCCAGCAGCAGGTGCAGGTGCAACTTGGCGCGCCAGGTCATGCGCGCGCTGTCCAGCAGCCAGCGGTCGGCGGCGCGGCCCTGGTCGCTGACACCGCCATGCAGGGCCACGCGGCCGTCGCCGTACAGATGCCCGGCTTCGGCGTCCTTGCCCGGATCCAGGTCCAGGTACAGGACCTCTTCCTTGCGCGCGCGGAACAGGGCCAGCAGGCGATGCGAGGGAATTCGCGCCAGCAGCTCGCTGTGTTCGAAATAGTCGCGGTATTTGGCGCCCGCCTCCTGCTTGCCTTCGGCGACGCGGGCGCGGATCACGCCCACCTCGCCGAGCCAGCTGCGCAACTCGCCGACCAGCGCCGGATCCTCGCCCCAGCGTTCCATCAGGATGGCGCGCGCGCCGTCCAGTGCCGCCTTGGTGTCGGCAATACCCTTGTCGACATCGACGAAATCCGCCGCAAACAGCTCCGGCATCTGCGACGGGTCAGCCAGCAGGCCGTCGGCCAGCGGCTCCAGTCCTGCTTCGCGCGCGATCTGCGCGCGGGTGCGGCGCTTGGGCTTGTAGGGGAGATAGAGGTCCTCCAGCCGCGCCTTGCTGTCCGCCGCCTCGATATCGGCGCGCAGTGCATCGGTCAGCTTGCCTTGTTCTTCGATGCTCGCGAGCACGGTGGCGCGGCGGTCTTCCAGTTCGCGCAGGTAGGTCAAGCGCGTTTCCAGGTTGCGCAGCTGGATGTCATCCAGGCCGCCGGTCACTTCCTTGCGATAGCGCGCGATGAAGGGAACGCTGGCGCCTTCGTCCAGCAGCGCGATCGCAGCCAGCGCCTGCGCGGTCTGCGCGCCGATCTCTTCGGCGATGGTGCGGGCGATCTGCTGGGCGAGTTGTTTGTCGTGCTGCATGCTTATTCAAAAATCGGGGAATCGGATCAGGATTGTGGCAATGTCGGTGGCGCGATGTAAGGCGTTGACAACTGGCGTTATCCTGAGGCCATGCGCCCATTCCCACTGTTGTTCATATTGATTCTGGCCGCCTGCAGCCAGCCCGCATCGACACCGCCGGCCACCGCTTCGGCGACCGCCACGGCGGCGGCCGAAGCAGCGTATGTGGTGAGTGACTGGGCGCTTCCTGTCGTCGCCACTGCCGCGCAACCCGACCTGGTGCTCGCTCCGGCGGTGACGGGCGTCGATGGCCGCCTGCTGCTGTCGTGGATCGAGGCCGGCAAGACTGGTGGCCATGCGCTGAAGTTCGCCGCCTTCAACGACAACGCCTGGAGCGCGCCGCAGGTGATCGCGCGCGGCCAGGACTGGTTCGTCAACTGGGCCGATACGCCACATGTGCTGGCTACCGCTGACGGCGCGCTGTGGGCGCAATGGTTGCGGCAATCGGCCAGCGCCAAGTACGCCTATGACGTGGTGCTGTCGCGGTCGGGCGATGGCGGCACCACGTGGTCGCAGCCGGTCACCGTCAACGGCGATGGCACGCCGACCGAACATGGTTTCGTTTCCCTGTGGTCGCAATCACGCGACACCCTCGGCATCGCCTGGCTGGACGGTCGTAGCACGGCTGCAGGCGAACACGGGGCGCATGATGGACAGGGCGGCGGGGCGATGACGCTGCGCGTGGCGCACTTCGACGCGGCGCTGGAAAAGTCGGCGGAAACCGAACTCGATCCACGCACCTGCGATTGCTGCCAGACCGCCGCGGCCATCACCGCGCGTGGCCCGTTGCTGGCCTATCGCGACCGCGACGGCGATGAAATCCGCGACATCGTCGGCACCCGCTTCGACAGCGGCGCTTGGAGCCTGCCGCGCAAGGTCCACGACGATCGCTGGAAAATGCCGGCCTGTCCGGTCAACGGTCCGGCGCTCGCGGCCCGGGGCAACGACGCATGGGTGGCGTGGTACACCGCCGCAGGCGAGGTGCCAAAGGTGAGGCTGGCGCATTCCTCCGACGCAGGCGACTCGTTCACCGCGCCGCTGGAACTGGACAGCGGCATGCCGGTGCAGGGACGGGTCGGCGTTGCTGCCACCGCAGGCGAGGCCTGGGTTAACTGGACGCGCGAGGATGCGGCGGGGCAGTCGCTGTGGCTGGCGCGTTATCGCGCCGACCTGGGCAAGGAACTCCAGCGCGTGCGCATTGCCCGCCTGCAGGGGCGCGGACGCGCTACCGGATTTCCGCAGATGGTCGTTCTCAAGGGCGTCGGCTACGTGGTGTGGACCGATGTGGTGGAGGGCAAGCCGGTCTTGCGTGGTGCGCGCGTTGCGGCCGCCGCGGCTGCAACGCGCCCGCAAGCCTTGCCTGGCTCGCTGCAATGATCCATCGCGAGGTTTCGCGACTCGCGCATGAATTGGCTTGTTGAAGAAACCTTGCCCCCGCCCGTCGCCGCTTATTTTTCCTTGCGCCAGTTCACCGAGCCACGCGTTTCCACCGTGCTCGATTCGATCTCCACGTCGAAGCCCTTGCGCAGCAGGTATTTCAGGGTCAGCGCAGAACCGCTGCCGACCATCGACACGCCGTAGCTCACGTAGAGTTTCGGCGACAGGTACTTGCCCACGCCGAATACCGAGCCCCCCAGCGTGCGCGATTCGAGCACGCCGGCATCGTCTAGGCCGATCTTCGCGCCGAGCTGCGAGGCCAGCAGGCCCGCACCGGCGGTCAGGGCCGACGAGGCCGCGTTGATCTTCTGGCTTTCATCGGTGCTGGCGGTGTTGAGCGAGCGACCGAGCACCAGGTAGGCCAGCGCCGCCGATTCTTCCATGGCCGGGTTCGACCAGATGGTGGCCTTGGGACTGCTGGCGCGCCCGCTGACATCGATGCCGGCGGTGACGCCGGCGCTGACCACTTCACGCTCGGCGCGGATGTTGATGCGCGGGTCGGAAACCACGGTATTGCTCCAGAGCAGCTCGCCGCGGGTGATCAGCAGCTTCTGCCCGTAGGCGGTGTAGCGTCCATCCACGTCCAGGCGCCCGGTCGCCACCATCTCGCGGCCCACGCGCGAACGCACGTTGAGGGTTCCGGCCAGCTTGCCGTCCAGCCCGTAGCCGTTCAATTGCACCGCATCGCCCAGGGTGATGGCCATGTCCAGGTCCAGCCGCGAGCCGGGCACGCGTTCGGGATCCACCGGGTCCAGCACCACCACATCCTCGGACACCGACACGCCGTCATCGAGTTTTTCCACGTCGATGGTCGCTTCCGGCACCACCACTTCGCCACGCACCTGGATGGTGTTGTTGGCAAAGGCCACGCGCAGGTTCGGTGAGGCCACCGCATGCAGGTCGGCGGTATCGGCGATCAGGAAATCCTGACCGCGCACGTTGAACTGCAGCGGCGCGCCTTCCACTTTCCAGTCCAGGGTGCCGTCCACGGCCAGGGTGCCGCCGTTGGCGGTGCCGCCGGTGGAAGACACCGACTTCAGCGTGCCGTTGATGGTGGCGCTGCCATCGGCCTGCGCATTCAGATTGACCGTGCCGTCGGTCAGGGTGATGCCCAGCGAAGGCAGTTCGCCCTTGAACTGGGTCAGCTGCGCGTCGCCCGTCAGCGCCGGGGTGCCACGCGTGCCGGCCAGGCCGACATGCCCGCGCAGGTCACCGGTCGGGCGCACCAGGTCGGGCGAGAACAGCTCCAGCCAGAACAGCCGCGAATTGTTGAAATAGATGTCGCCCTTCAGCGGCGCGAAGCTGTCCCAGCCGGTGGCGATGGTGGCATCGACATAGCCGTCACCCTTGAAGCCGGTGCCCAGGCGTCCCTTGATGGTCTGCGGGTTGAACTCGGCGTCCAGGGTGAAGTTGTCGTAGCGCACGATCTCGCCACGCGCGTTGGTTCCCAGCTTCAGCCCGCCCTCCAGCGAGGACAGGTGCACTTCGCCCAGCCAGGCCTTGCCGGCCGGCTTGACGAACGCATCCAGCTTGATCGCCCCGCGCAGGGTCAGCGGGCGTCCATTGGCCGGCGGCAGCCACGGTTGCACCAGGGTCAGCGGCAACGCGTCGGCATGCAGCTGCAGCCCTTGTTTCGGCCAGTTGGCCTGTGCGCAAAGCGCGCCGCCGCCACTGGCGGCCAGGCAGGCCGGGGTCAGGGTAAATGCGGCGCCATTCTGGGCAAAGCGCGCCGCCTGCTGCAGGCGCCAGCTGCTGCCTTTGGAAGGAGTCAGCTGCAGGGCATCCAGGCTGCCCTGCCAGTTGGCGCCGCGCTTGAGCGCGGTGCCGGCGAGTGAGACCGACCCCATGCTGTTGCCCGCGTCGCCGTCGAACTGCAGGTTTTCCACCGCGCCGCGTGCCTCCACGCGCACGCTGTCCAGGAGCATGCCCACATCCACACCAGAACCACGGATTGCCAGTGCGCCATTGCCGCCCTGCCAGGGCAGCGATCCGCGCACGCTGAGCGTGTCGGCGGCATAACCGCTCCACTTCAGGCCGCTGCCGGACAGGTCCGCGGCCACGTTCGGTGCATTGCGCTTGCCGGTCAGCCTGAGCGTGCCGGCAATGCGTCCGCTGGCGTCCGGCAACAGGTCATCCAGCTGCAGCGGCTGCAGGTTGGCATCGATGTCCAGGGTATCGCCGACCTTGCCTTTGGCATCGACGCGGCTGTTGCCCAGTGCAAGCGCCAGCTCGCCCTCGCCCTCGTTGCCGCGCAAGGCGAATTTTCCACGCCCGTCGAGTTTGCGTCCGCGCAGGCTGCCGCCGATGCGGGGCACGTCCAGGCTCGCGTCGTAGCCGCCGGTCTCGCGCGCCTGCCCCTTGCTGGCCAGGTCGCCGGACACGTTGCCTTTCCAGTCGGGCAGGAAATAGCCGGGGTCGAAGCCGACCAGTTTCGCGCCCAGGTCCCAGCGCAGTCGCGGCTCCCAGCCCACCACGCCGGTCGCATCCAGCGTGCCGGTCGGCATGCTCGCCAGCAGCTTGTTCAGGACCAGCTGGTCGGCATTGCCGCGGCCATCGAAATCGACCTTCGCCGTCTGCTGCTCGCGCACCAGCGTGGCCTTGCCGATGGCCGCCCAGTCCTTCATCTGCCCGGCAAAACCCAGGTCCGCATTGGCGACAACCTCGCCTTCGACCGCTTGGCCGGGACCGCTCGCGGTGCCGCCCCAGCGCAGGCCGCGCGCATTGGCGGAGAACTTGAACAGCGGGTTCTCCGGATCCTTGAAGTCGGCGCGCCCGCGCAATGTGGTCAGCCCGTCGAAGGCGCGCACCGCCAGCGGCTCGACGCTCAGCACTTCGTCGGCGATGCGAATTTTCGAAGGTTCCAGTACGGCAACGAACCCGCCTTGCTGCACGCGTCCCTGCAGGTCGGCCACGCCACCGGCGCCGCGCGCCTTCAGGTCGAAGGCCAGCGGCATGGACTCTTCCACCAGCCCCAGCACGGCAAGGTCCAGTGATTCGGTCTGGCCGCTGAAGCTCCAGGTCGGGTTCTCTTCTCCGCGCACGCCCAAGGTGATGCGCACGGGCGCGGGCGCATTGCCGGCCAGGCCCATGTCCATGCGCTGGCGGTTGCCGCGTGCCACCAGCCCAAGCCGCGCCGGCGTGCGTCCCAGCGCAGCGGGAAATACCGCCGTCACCACCAGGTTGGTGGCGTAGCCATCGTTGGGCTCGTAGCTACCGTGCAGGTGCAGGCGGCCACGGTCGCTGTCGATGGCCAGCTGCTGGGCCTTGAAATAGCCGTTGCCGATATCCAGTCCACCGCGCGCGCGCGCGATGTCGATCAGCGGCTGGGTGCTCTGGGTAATGCGCAGGCCGTCGATTTCCAGCGTGTCGGCCTGGATCGCCAGCGGCATCCCGATCTGCGGCAGCAGCTCGGGCCAGGTGGGCAGCTTGAAGGGTTCGTCACTCCTGGGGATGTCCAGCGTCGCATGGGTCAGGTGCAACGCATCCAGGCGCAGGCGCTTGCCCAGCAGCGGACGCAGGTCGGGGTCCAGGTACACGCGTTCGGCGGTGAAGTGGATCTTGCCGTAGCGGAAATCCACGCCATGCAGCGTCAACGGTCCGGCCAGCGGGCCTTCGGCTTTTGTCCAGGTAAAGGAAGAACCCGCCGGCAGCCGCGCGATGATCTGGTTGAGCAGTACGTCGCGCCCGGCCACCGTCTGCACCAGCCAGTACAGCGCCACGGCCAGCAGCACCAGCAAGGCAGTCGAGGCGATGCCGCTGCGTATGGCCAGCACGCGCATGCGCGCGCGCCGCTGCGCACGCAATTCGGCGATGCGCGCGTCGCGCTCCTCGGGCGACAGGTCGTCGGCAACTTGCGGGCGGCGACGTCGGGCCATCAGAATTCCGCTCCGATGCCCAGGCCGATGGTGAAGGAGGAATCCGGAGCATCGAGCCCGCGCGCCAGGTCGACGCGCACCGCGCCCACCGGCGATTTCCAGCGCAGGCCCACGCCCACGCCGGTGCGCCACTGCAGGTCATTGCCGCTATCGAAGGCGCTGCCACTGTCGACGAACACCGCGCCGCCCCAGCTGCCGTTGAAGTAATGCTCGTACTCGGCGCTGGCGGTCAGCACGTTCTTGGCGCCGACCGAAAACTTGCCTTCGCCGGTGTCCACGCGCGGCCCGACTTCACGGTACTGGTAGCCGCGGATGCTGCGGTCGCCGCCGGCGTAATAGCGCAGGCTCGGCGGCATGGCGTTGAGGGCATCGGTGAAGGTATGGCCCAGCTCGCCGCGCGCGATGAAACGGTCGCTGGCGCCGATGCCCTTGAACCAGCGCGCCTCCAGGTGCACCTGGGCGAAGTTGGCGTCCGAACCGGCGCCTTCCAGGCCACCGCGCAGGGTCATGGTGCTGGCGATGCCGCGCCGCGGGAAGGTGCGGTTGTCCACGTCCACGTAGCTTGCCGACAACTCGGGATAGGTAAAGGTGGCATAGCGGTAGTCCACCGGCACCACCACGCCGCTGCCATCGTCGGGCAGGGAATAGGCCCAGCGTTCGCGCACCGCGTTGAGCGAGGCGTTGGCGGTCAGGTATTCATTGATTTCGCCACTGCGTGCCACGCTGAGCTTGAGCAGGCGGGTGTCGATGTAGTCGGTCTGCTCGTCATAGCCCTGGGCCAGCACCGTGTACCAGCCGTCCAGCCATTTGAACGCGGGAATGCGGTACTGGGTGACCAGGTTCTTGCGCTTCTGGGCGTAGTCCAGCTGGGTGGAGAGCTTGTGGCCGCGCGAATTCACGTAGCGCCGCTCCAGTCCCAGGCGCACGCCGGCGCCGCTCTCGGTGCCATAGCTCACGCCCATGGTGTAGACGTCGCGCTTGGCCAGGGCCAGGGTCACGTCGACGGGTACCTGGCCATCCACCGCGTCCTCGGGCTTGGCCTGGATGTCGATGCTGGAGAAGTAGTCCAGCCCGGCCAGCGACTGGCGCAGGCGATCAAGCTTGCCCTGGTGGAAATAGCTGCCTTGTTCCCAGTACACCAGCTTGTCCAGCAGGCCCTGGCGGAAATAGGTCTGGTGGAAAGTGGTCGGCCCCATGTCGTAGCGGATGCCGCTGGCCCAGGTCAGGTCGATGTCGGCGGCGTGCTCGGCGCGGGTGACTTCGACCCGGCGATTGACGAAGTCGGCATCGAAATAGCCGCGCTCGGCCAGCCTGCGCACGATCCGGGTCTTGCTGGTTTCGTAGGTGGTGTGGTCGAAGATGTCGCCGACCTGCGGGATGAAAGCAGCCAGGTCTTCCTTGAGATAGCGATCCTTGCCGCCGGCACCTTCGATGCTCAGGTCCGATCGGCGCACCCGCACCGGCTCGCCCTTGTCGACGCTGACCACCACGGTGATGCGTTCGTCCTCGCCACCGGGCCGCGCAGCCTCCACGCTGATCTCCGGCGAGTAGTAGCCGAACGGCTCCATCGCCTCGCGCGCCTCGGCCTTGGCCTCGGTCATCAGGTACTCCAGCCGCGACTCGCCCTGGCGCCGGCCGACCACGTCGTTCAGCGACAGCGCCACGTTGATGTTCTCGATCATCAGCGCTTCGACTTCGTTGTCCGCGTTCAAGCCGCGGATCTCCACCTTGTCGATGGTGGAAGCTGCGTGCGCCGTGCCGGTGAGGGTGAACAGGGCGGCGGCGAGCAGGGGGGATAAGCGCATGCGCACAGGATACCGGGCGTGGCCTGGGCCGGGTTAAAGGCGCGTGACCTGCAATCGCGCAATACGGCCATAGGTGCCCTCGGCAGCCATGTCCTTGTAGGAGCGACGCAAGTCGCGAAACTCTTAACCCCTCAGGCGAGCGCTATTGCGATCGCACGGCAGGCGCGAGGTGTTGGCATTGTCAGCTTCGCGACTTGCGTCGCTCCTACAACGCCAGCGACTGCACCTCAGCTGGAGAGGTGCTCGATCGCGGCCACGGCGCGGAAGCGATCGGCCAGTCGCTTGAGCAGCGCCAGGCGATTGCCACGCACGGCCACGTCGTCCACGTTCACCATCACGCTGTCGAAGAAGGCATCGACCTGCGGGCGCAGCAACGCCAGGCGGCTGAGCACGCTGATGTAGTCGTGGCGGTGCAGGGCTTCGTCGGTGTCGCCGATGGCCGCTTCCACGGCTTCGGCCAGCGCGCTCTCGGCCGGATCGTTGAGCAGGCCGCGGTCGATGGCGTGCGGGATTGCCACGTCAGCCTTTTTCAGGATGTTGTTGATGCGCTTGTTGGCTGCGGCCAGGGCCTCGGCCTCGGGCAACGTGGCGAACTGGCCGATGGCGTCGAGGCGGGTGTCGAAGTCGTAGAGCGAATGCGGACGCAGCTCGGCGACCGCATTGAAGTGCGAGGCGGGCGCGCCCTTGTCGGCGTAGTAGCCGCGGAGGCGGTCCAACACAAAATCATAGATTTCATCGACCTGAGAAATGTCGATGCTGCGAGTGGAGAACTGGGCAGTTGGGATCTCAGCGCCTTGCCCTTTGGCTGATTCAGCGGCGGCCACTTTCTTGCCGAGTTCAGTTAGTGAAACAGCACCTGCGGATTCGACTACCGCATCGCGAAGCAAGCCCCAGAAGTCCAGATTGAACCCGCTCTCAATGACCGTCCGCGCCAAGCCCAAGGCATTACGACGCAAAGCAAACGGATCCTTGTTGCCAGTCGGCTTCAGCCCGGCCGCAAACCCGCCGGCCAGCGTATCCAGCCGCTCCGCAATCGCCAGCACCTTGCCCACCGGCGACAACGCGATGTCGTCACCGGCGAAGCGTGGCTGGTAGGACTCATCGATCGCCAGCGCAATCTCGTTCCCTTCACCCGCGGCAACCGCGTAGTGCCGGCCAGCGATGCCCTGCAGTTCCGGAAACTCGTTGACCATGCGCGACTGCAGGTCGTTCTTCGACAGCTCCGCCGCGCGCCGGGCCAGGGCCGGGTCCACGCCAATTTCCTTCGCGATCGTTTCTGCCAGCGCCGCCACGCGCGCGACCTTGTCAGCGACCGAGCCCAGCTTGGCCTGGTAGGTGACGGTCTTCAGGCCCTCGCCCATCGACACCAGCCCCTGCTTCAGGTCTTCGTCGAAGAAGAACTTGGCGTCGGCGAAACGCGGGCGGATCACCCGCTCGTAGCCCTTGCTGACTTCACGCACGTCCTGCGATTCGATGTTGGCGATGCCGATGAAGTGCTCGGTCAACCTGCCGCCTTCGCCCAGCACCGGGAAGAACTTCTGGTTCGCCTCCATGGTCGCGACCAGCGCTTCCTGCGGCACCGCCAGGAATTCAGGCTCGAAGCTGCACAGCACCGCCGACGGCCATTCCACCAGGCAGTTGACCTGTTCCAGGTTGTCTTCGGTGATGCGGGCCACGCCGCCAGCCTTTCCTGCGGCTTCCTGCACCTGCTGCTCGATGCGCGCGCGGCGCTCGTCGGCATCCACCAGCACGTGGGCGCCGCGCAGGGCGTCGATGTAGTCGCCCGGTGTGCCGATCCACACCGGCTTGGCGTGCTCGAAGCGATGGCCGCGGCTCATGCGGTCGCTGCGCACGCCCATGATCTCCAGCTCCACCACGTCCTGGCCCAGCAGCACTACCAGCCAGTGCACCGGGCGGGCGAAGGCGTGGTCGTGGTTGCCCCAGCGCATCGGCTTGGGGATCGGCATGGCGGCCAGCGACTCGCGCACGATTTCGCCCAGCAGGTCCGCGGTGCGGGCGCCCGCTTTGCTGGAACGGTGCACGAAGCGCTCGCCCTTGGCATCACTCGTACGCTCCAGCTGCGCCCAGTCGATGCCGGCCTTGGCCGCGAAACCCTGCAGCGCCCGGGTGGGCTGGCCTTCGGCATCCAGCGCGATGTTGAGGTAGGGCCCCAGCACTTCCGAGTTCTGCTCGGGCTGCTCGGTCGCCACCGCCGGCAGCAGCACCGCCAGGCGGCGCGGCGTGTACAGCGGCCTGGCGTTGCCGCGATCGAATTCGATACCGCGCTTCTGCAGCGCATCGATGACGCCATCGAAGAACGCCTGGGCCAGGCCGGGCAGGGCCTTGACCGGGAGTTCTTCGGTGCCTAGTTCGATCAGTAGGGGTTTCATATCAGTCATGTTTCGAGCCTTCGTTTATTTCCCTTCTCCCCTTCGGGAGAAGGTGCCCGCAGGGCGGATGAGGGTGCGGCGGAGGTAATGGGGTTGGAATGCCGATGGTTTCGCCGGACCCTCACCCCAACCCCTCTCCCAATGGGAGAGGGGCTCTTGATTGTTCGCCACCCTCGGGACCATAGAAGATCACCCAGGCGGCGAAGTCGTCGCTGAAATTCTCGAAACGGTGTTCGACGCCGGCCGGCACGAACAGCAGTTCGCCCGGTTCGAAAGGCCTGCGCTGCCCATTGTTGACGAACTCGCCGCTGCCTGACGCCACCACGTAGACCTCGTCGCGCGTATGTGGCGCCTGCAGGTCCTGGCCCAGCGGCTGGTACATCTCCACCGACAGCGAGCCATGCTGGAACAACTCCACGAAAGGCAGGTTGTCGGCATTGCGCGCCAGCATCGCCAGCGCGTGTTGCGGGGTCAGGCGTTCTTTCATGGTGGCGGCGGGGCCGTCGGCGGATCGAACGGAATGTGGAATCGCTGGAACACCGGCAAGGCTTCGCAGCGTGCGACGTGCGCCTGCAGGCTGGGGTATGCGGCAAGGTCCAGCGGCACCGCTTCGCCCACGTAAGTCGCATCGCAGGCCACGGTGATGTCAGCCAGCGTCATCGCCTCGCCGACCAGCCACTGGCCAGGGCGCGCGGCGCATTGTCTGTCCAGCTCGGCCAACGCGCCCCGCAGCTGCACCAGGCAACGATCGGTCCATGGCGCATGGCGTTTTTCCTCGGGCCGGAACACGCGCTCGATCACGACCATGATGCCCTTGTCGGCCGCGCCGGTGGCCAGGCCGATCAGGCGCAGCGCCTGCCGGCGCGCCGCGCCTTCGACCGGCAACAGCGCGCGCTGCGGGCCGACCAGGCTGTCCAGGTAATCCAGGATCATCGCCGACTCGGCCAGCACTTCGTCCGAGTCCAGGACCAGTGCCGGCACCCGGCCGATCGGGCTGTACTGGCGGATGCGGTCGAAATCCTTGCCGACCGACCAGTTGCGATGCTCGAACTCCAGCCCGAGCAGGGTCATGGCAATGGCGACGCGCCGCACGTAAGGCGAATCGAACATGCCGATGAGGATCACGCGGCGACATCCCTGTTGTGGAGCTGCCTGGTGTTGCGCAGGCCCGGGAAGCCCAGCTTCTCGCGCTGGGCCAGGTAGGACTCGGCCACAGCCTGGGCCAGCTTGCGCACGCGCAGGATGTAGCGCTGGCGTTCGGTCACCGAGATCGCGCGGCGCGCATCCAGCAGGTTGAAGCAGTGGCTGGCCTTGCATACCTGCTCGTAGGCGGGCAGCGGCAGGCCGGCCTCGACCAGCTTCTGCGATTCGGCCTCGCAGGCGTCGAAGCGATGCAGCAGCTCGGCCACGTCGGCGATCTCGAAGTTGTAGGTGCTCTGCTCCACTTCGTTCTGGTGGTAGACATCACCGTAGGTCACCACACCCTGCGGGCCATCGGTCCAGACCAGGTCGTAGACGTTGTCCACGTTCTGCAGGTACATGCACAGGCGCTCGAGGCCGTAGGTGATCTCGCCCAGCACCGGGCGGCATTCCAGGCCGCCGGCCTGCTGGAAATAGGTGAACTGGGTGACTTCCATGCCGTTCAACCAGACTTCCCAGCCCAGCCCCCAGGCACCCAGCGTCGGCGATTCCCAGTTGTCCTCGACGAAGCGCAGGTCGTGCACGCGTGGGTCGATGCCCAGGGCCTTCAGCGATTCCAGGTACAGTTCCTGGATGTTGTCGGGATTGGGTTTCATCACCACCTGGTACTGGTAGTAATGCTGCAGGCGGTTGGGGTTCTCCCCATAGCGGCCGTCGGTGGGGCGGCGGCAGGGCTGCACGTAGGCGGCGCTCCACGGCTCCGGGCCCAGCGCGCGCAGGAAGGTTGCCGGGTGGAAGGTGCCGGCGCCTACCTCGATGTCGAGCGGCTGGATCAGCACGCAGCCCTGCGCTGCCCAATAGGCATTGAGGGTCTGGATCAAGGCCTGGAAGGTGGGTCCGGTCATCGGCATTTATTGCACTGCGGAAAAGCGGGCTAGTATAAGGGCGCAAGCCACTGACCGGCCTCCATTTCCCGTAGTGAAGACCTTCCACCAAGCCCCGTTCCTGATCGTCGAAACCGGCCAGCCGGCACTGCGTCTGCGAAGGTATGGGCGCTTCCCGCACTGGATTCGCGTGGCCGCCGGCCTGGAAGCCAGCGAGGCGGTAGTGGTGAACGTGGAACAGGGCGACGCGCTGCCGCGGCGCGAGGGCTTCGCCGGCGTCATCGTCACCGGCTCGGCGGCGATGGTCACAGACAAGGCCGAATGGAGCGAACGCAGCGCCGACTGGCTGCGCGATGCGGCCCACGACGGCATGTCGCTGCTGGGCATCTGCTACGGGCACCAGCTGCTGGCCCACGCGCTGGGCGGCGAGGTGGCCTACAACCCGGCCGGTCGCGAGTCGGGCACGGTCAACATCGACCTGCATCCGCCGGCGCACGAAGACCCGCTGTTCGCGGGCATGCCACTGAGCTTTCCCGCCCATGCCACCCACGTGCAGACGGTGCTGCGTCCACCGGACGGCGCCACCGTGCTGGCGAAATCCGGGCAGGACGATTGCCATGCCTTCCGTTGGCGCGACCGGGCCTGGGGCGTGCAGTTCCATCCCGAATTCGCCACCCACCACATGCGTGGCTACGTCGCTTTCCGCGGCGAAGAGTTGAAACAGGCCGGCCGTTGTCCCGCCAGCATCGCGCGCGAGGTGACGGCGGCGCCGCAGGCGCGCAAACTGTTGCGGCGCTTCGTCAAGCACGCACGCGGCCTGCACGCGCGCTGATCTATAAGGGCTGCGTCGGGACGCAGCCGCACCCACCTTTCACCAAGACCATCGGAAAAACCCTGGATGTCGACGATCAACAAAGTGCCGGCGGGTGCCGGCGCGGAATGGCTGCTGGGCGCGTTTGCGCTGCTTCGCAAGGCGCCGCTGGCGCTGGCTCTGCTGGGGGCGATCTGGGGATTGCTGTCGATGGTGGCCGTGCAGGCCATGGCCTTGAACGTGACCCTGGGGCTGTTGCTGCAGCTGGGGCTGGCGCTGGTCGGTCCGTTGTTGTTCGCCGGGTTGCTGTGGGCGGTGCACGAGGTCGATGAAGGCAGGCCGGCGTTGCCTTCGCACCTGCTGCATGCCTTGCATGGCGACAAGATCCCCGGCCTGCTGGCCACCTTGCTGCCCCAGCTGGCGGCCGCCTTGCTGCTGGGCCTGCTGCTGATCGTGATGGTAGGCCCCGGCGAGCTGCAGCACCTGGCCGAGGTGATGGCCAAGCTGCAGGAAACCGCGCAGTCCGGCGGCCAGCCCGATCCGGCGCTGGTGCAGGCCCTGCCGGTCGGACGCCTGCTGCTGTGGGTGCTGATGCTGTTTGCCGCGGTGATCGTGGTGAGCCTGATCACGTTCGTGGCGGTGCCGGACATCGTCTTTGGCGGCAACGGCGGGCTCACCGCCATGCGCAACAGTTTCCGCGCCTGCGCGCACAACCTGCTGGCAATGGCCGTGTTCTACCTGCTGCTGCTGATCACCCTGTTCGCGCTGAGCATCGGCATCCAGTTGCTGGCCATGGTGGTGCAGCTGCTGGCCGGGCCGATGGCGGCCATGTGGGTGTCCAACCTGCTGCTGATGGCCGTGCTGATGCCGGTCATGGCCGGAGCCGTCTTCTATGCGTGGCGGCAGATGCTGGGCAGCGGCGCTACGGTGGATCCGTCCGCGATGGCCACCCACTTCGAGGCCTGACCGCATCTTTTTTCGTTGCGCCGGGCAAGCTCGGGTCTACGCGGTCATTCGGCTTCGCGCGGTCTGACCCATTTCGAAGCGATGATGCCGGCCTCGTACAGCAGGTACATCGGGATCGCCAGCAGCAGCTGGGAGACCACGTCGGGCGGGGTGATGATGGCCGCCAGCACGAAGATGCCGACCAGCGCGTAGCCACGCGCTTCCTTCAGCTGCGCTGGCGTCACCCAGCCCAGCAACACCAGGATCACCAGCGCCACCGGCAGCTCGAAGCTGGCGCCGAAGGCCAGGAAGATCACCAGCACGAAATCCAGGTAGGCGCTGGCGTCCGGCGTCACCGCGATGACATCGGGGGTGAAGTTGATGACGAACTTGAACAGCGACGGCAGCACCACGAAGTAGGCGAAGGCGCAGCCCGAATAGAACAGCGTCACCGCCGAGGCCAGCATCGGCAGCGCCAGTTTCTTCTCGCGCTGGTACAGCCCCGGTGCGACGAAGGCCCAGGCCTGGTACAGCAACCACGGTGCCGCCACGAAGATCGCCGCGAACAGCGCCAGCTTCACCGGCGCGATGAAGCCGCCGGCCGGATCGGTGGCGATCATGGTCTGCCCGGCGGGCAGGCGCCCGATCAGTGGCTCGGCGATCCAGTTGTAGAGCCTGCTGGTGAAGGGAAGCAGTGCCAGCAACACCACGAATACGCCCGCCAGCCCGCGCATCAAGCGCGAGCGCAGCTCGATCAGGTGGCTGAGCAGGCTGGATTCGGCCTCGGAGTCAGGCGTTGCGCGGTTCATCGCCCGGGTCCTGTGTCGGTTGCATGCCCTCCGGCGATGCTTGGGCGGCCTGCGCCTCGCTTGCAGGACCGGCCACTGCCGGACCGGCGGCCGCTTCAGGCCCGTCCTGCACCGAAGCACGCATCTGTTCGAACTCGCGGCGGGCCTCGTGGCCGCTGTCGCGGATCTTCTGCTCGGTATCGCGCAGCGCCGTCTGTGCATCCTGCAGGCTGCGCTTGAGTTCCTCGGCGGCCAGTTCGCGTTCCAGCTCGTCCTTCACCGTATGCCACTGGGTACGCGCCCGGCGCACCCACATGCCGGCCAGGCGCGTGGCCTTGGGCAGGCGCTCGGGACCGAGCACGATCAAGGCGATGAGGGCGATGAAGAAAAGCTCGCCGCTGCTGATGCCGAACATGGCCGGGTTATGCCCCCGGTATCAACGCGCGTCGCGGTCGCGGTCCCGGGACTCGCTGGGGGTTTCGTCGCTGCGCGAGTCGTCGCCCAGCTGGCCGGGCTTGTCGTCGTCCTTCATGCCCTTCTTGAAACCCTTCACCGCCTCGCCCAGGTCCTGCCCGGCGTTGCGCAGGCGCTTGGTGCCGAAGACCAGCAACACCACCACCAGCACGATGATCCAATGCCAGATGCTCAAACCGCCCATGGTGTGCTCGCAATGAAATGAGGGTGCTCAGGATAACGCAGCGACGGGCCGGCGGACTGCGCCGGCGGCCCGTGCCCCGGTCACGGCGTACCCGGTTCGGCCAGCACTTCGCTGCGGATCTCGCCATCGGCGATGGGCTGGAAACCCTGGGTCTGGGTTTCCACGCCGGCCACTGGCTGCACCTGGGCCGCCGACGAGCCGGTCACGGTCACCGGCGCGGCGATCGCAGCCGGCTTGTCCGTTGTGGCCGTGGTGCCGTCGCTGCGCGCGGCGCGGGCGATGGCCGTGGCTTCCTCCAGCTGGTCGCGGAAGCCGACCACGGCGTCGGAAGGCAGCTCGGCGCGGCTTTCGAAAATCGCCCGGGGGGTGGCGGCGCTGCCGTACACGGCCACGTTGGCGTCATCGTCGATCTGCAGCACCGCGCCGTCCAGGGCCACGCCGGCGAACAGGCCACGGGCGCGCGACCACGACCAGATCTCGGCCTTGAGCTGGCCATCGGTGGACGCCGAGGCATTGCGCCCGACCGGACCGGCGGCCACGCCCGCATCGGCGCCCAGGGTGACCTTGCCGTTGACGATGTTTTCAAGATTGCGGTCGTTGCGGAATACCAGCACCACGTCCGAAGACTGCACCCCGGCCTGGAATCCGATGCTGCCGCCAGTGAGCTTCACGAACACCGGCTGCGACCAGCTGCCATCACGGTTCTTCACCGACATCAGGCCGTGGCCGCGGCGGGCGCCGACCACCAGCCCGACCTTGAGGGTATCGGGGATGACCACCACGGCCTTGCCTTCGTCCAGCAGCTTGTCGGGGATGCCCTGTTCGGGGATCTGCTGGATTTCAGTGAGTACGCGCACCGCATTGGTGGCGCGCTGGTCCTCGACGGGGCCGGCCATGGCATGGCTGGCGAAGGTGCTGGCGGCCAGGACGACGGCCAGACGCGACAGGCGCGACGCTGGAAAGCAATTCAGGACAGGCATGGCGGACTCCGGGTGTCGCGGTGGTTTGAAAAGAAGGTGTCGCGGAAGGAATGCACGCTAACACCTTGAAAGTTCAGCCTAGTCGCGAAAACGTGAATCGATGATGAGTATTGCAGGTGGGGTTCCGCGGACGAGGCTCGCAGCCCTTCTGTCATCATGTGGACATGCACCAAGCCCCCGATAGCCCGCCACGGATTGCACTGGTGGTCGCCAATCTAGGTACCCCCGATGCGCCCACGGCCAAGGCCGTGCGCCGTTACCTGGCCGAGTTCCTGCACGACCACCGGGTGGTCCAGCTCAGCCGCTGGATCTGGTGCCCGCTGCTGCATTTCGTGATCCTGCCGCTGCGCGGCCCCAAGGCGGCGCGCAAGTACGCCAGCGTGTGGTTGCCGGAAGGTTCGCCGCTGGCGGTCTACACGCAGCGGCTGGCCGCCGCCATGCAGGCGCGGCTGCCGGCGTGGCGGGTGGTGCATGCCATGCGTTATGGCCGGCCGGCGTTGAAGGAGGAATTGAAACGGCTGCGGGAAGAAGGATTCCAGCGCGTGGTGGTGCTGCCGCTGTACCCGCAGTATTCGACCACCACCACCGCTTCCATCCGTGACGTAGTGGATCGAGAACTCGAACTGCAGCGCGGACTCCCGGGCGGGTCCGGTGCCATGCCGGTGACCATGGTCGATGACTACTCCATGGACGCGCGCTGGGTGGTCGCAGTGGCCGATTCGATCCGCAGCTGGCGCCAGCGGCATGGCAGCGGCGAGCACCTGCTGTTTTCCTTCCACGGCCTGCCGCAGCGCATCGCCGATGCCGGCGACCCGTATCCGCAGCGCTGCGAGGCCAGCGTCAAGGCGATCACCGCCGCCCTGGGGCTCGGCGCCGACGAGTGGACGCTGACCTACCAGTCGCGCTTCGGCAAGGAGCGCTGGCTGCTGCCTTCCACCGATACGATGCTGCAGCACCTGTCCACGCGCGGCCTGCGCCGGGTCGACGTGGTGTGTCCCGGTTTCGCGGTGGACTGTTTGGAAACGCTGGAAGAAGTGGCGATGCAGTTTGCCGAAGGGTTCACCGAACAGGGCGGCGAGCTTCGCTACATCCCCTGTCTCAACGATTCGCCGGAACATGCCGAGGCGCTGGTGGCGCTGGCCCAGCGCGCCGAAGCGCGCCGGTGACAATCCCGGTCGAGACCGGCTTCGAGGTCCAGCTGGGTCGCCTGGCCGCCCTGCGCAGCGGGTCACCGGGGCAACCCCGGGTGCTGGCCCTGCATGGCTGGCTGGACAACGCGGCCAGCTTCGCGCCGCTGGCCGCCGAGCTGCCCGGCCTGGACCTGGTGATGCTGGACCTGCCCGGCCATGGCCGCAGCGCGCACCTGGCCGCCGGCGCCGACTACACCTTGTCGGTCACCCTCAACGCGATCCTCGACGTGGTCGATGGCCTGGGTTGGGAAAGCTTCGCGGTGCTGGGCCATTCGATGGGCGCGGGCATCGGCAGCATCCTGGCCGCCTCGCTGCCGCAGCGTGTCCGGCGCCTAGTCGCGATCGAGGCACTGGGCGCGCTGGCCGAAACACCCGGGCGCACCGCCTTGCGCCTGCGCCAAAGCGTGGCCGACATGCGCGCACTGCCCGGCAAGAAGCTGCGCGTGTTCCCCGACCTGGCCGCCCCCATCCGTGCGCGCATGCAGGCCAACCAGCTCAGCGAAGCCAGCGCCCGCCTGCTGGTCGAGCGCGGGGTGGTTGCCGTCGAGGGCGGCTACGCCTGGAGCAGCGACCCGCGCCTGACCCTGCCGGCGCTGCAGCGCATGACCGAAGAGCAGGTCGCCGACCTGGTCCGGGGCATCGAATGCCCTGCGCGCGTCGTCTTCGCCGACCCGGCGCAGAGCTACCTGCCCGATCCGCTGCGTCGTGCCCGCGCAGCGTTGCTGCCCGATGGCGAACTCTTCGTCATCCAGGGCAACCATCACCTGCACATGGAAAAGCCGGCCGAAGTAGCGCAGGCCATCGGCGATTTCCTCAACCGCTGATGACCGGCCGGTGGCGCTCAGCCGCCGTCTCGCATGCAATGTTTGCTCATCCGCTCGCCCCTGTAGGCGCAGCGGAGACCGAAGCTGGCGTCTACCGGGATGGAGTCGCCAGCAGGGCGCGCAGGCTCGCCTTGAGGCCGCGACCGTGGGCATGGAAATATTCCCGCTCATCGCGCCATTCGGGAAAGCGCGCTTCCACCTCGTGCCAGAACCGCGGCGAGTGGTTGGCATGGATCAGGTGGCACAGCTCGTGGACCAGCACGTACTCGAACGCCGACGGACGCCCCAGTACCAGCGCCAGATCCAGCGCCAGCGAGCCATCGGGGCTCAGCGAGCCCCATTGCGAGGACATCACCTTCAAGCGCAGCCGGGCCGGGCCGCGCGGCAGGCCAGGCAGGTAGCGGGGCAGCCAGCGGCCGATATCGGCGCGTGCTTCGGCCTCGTAGAACTCCCTCAGCGTGCGCTGCAGGGTGGCGTCGCTGGCCCGGCCCGGCAGATGGAAATGCAGGCCGTGCTCATCGCGGGTCAGCCGTGAATAGCGGCCCTCGTGCCAGGCCAGCGGAAGCGTGGCGCCGCGCAGCGGCAGCTCTGACGTCACGTTGCGCGCCAGCACCGCCGCGTTGTCGTCGCCGGCGTACTTGTCCAGTTGCAGTGCCAGCCACTGGCGGTGTTCGTGCAGGAAGCGATCGCCCGAGACCAGGCTGGCGCGCAGCGGCAGGGTCAGGCGCGCACCCCGTTCGTCCACGCTCAGCTTGATGCGCTTGGCGCGTGGGTCGCGCACACGCTGGACTTCCAGTTGCTGGTCGGGCAGTTGTACCAGCACGGTATCGCGCTCGATGGAAGGCGAGGGCTTGAGCAGAAGACGGCGCAACGACATGCCGCAAGTATGCGGCCATTGCCTGTGAAAACGCCCGCCGCGGGCAGGGGGCGCGGCGGCGCTGGCATTACCGGGCAGCGGAGCCCGTTGGCCCTGTGCCGCCGCGGTGCATCGAACTACCTGCCGGAGCTCATCTGCAACGGCATCGTGCGCAGCGCGGCGACCGTGTCGAACGGCAGGAGCGCGTTGCTGTCGGGTACGAGAATGGCAACAGCGCGAACGCGGGGGTTGTCGCGCCGGACGAGCGCCAGTTCGGCTTCACCGCGCCAGTGCGCCAGCAGGGTCTGGCAGCGACGCGCCAATCTGGCTGAATCAGCCGCTTGGGCAAAGGCAGCGTCGGTGCAGGTGCTGGCGAAGCGTTGGCCGCTGGGGGTCATTATTCCGGGCACCCGCAAGGATTCGCTTGCGGAAACAGATTGGGCCAGGGCCAGGGGCGGTGCGAGGGACAGTGCCAGCATTGCGAGCTTGAGCATTTTCATGTGGATTCCTTCCTGGTTGGGGTGGTTTCGACCAAGCCGCAGACCAGCCATCTGACCGGCATGCACCGACTATACGACCCGTCGCGCCCGGTCGTCGCAGTCCACTGCCGCGAGCATGTGCCCCGGCGCGTGGCCCACAGGGAGGATTGCCCTGAATACCGTGCAGGGACAGCAAGCGAAGGCTCGCTGTGGTCGGGGGCGGCCAGGCGCTCGGTGCGCTGCGCCGTTGCCCGCGGCTATTGGGATGGCAGGCGTTCGCAAAATCAGCATCCAGGCCCTTGGCTGCCGGCCAGTTCAAACCCGGCGTCAGGGTCCGGCACCTGGCTGGCCATGGTGGCAAGGCCCCGGACTTGATGCCGTCGCGAACTCAGGCTTCGGCCTTGCTCAGCTTCAGCGCGCTTTCGAGCACCACGAACAGCCGCTTTACTTCGCCACTCATCAACGCGAAGCGCGCGTCCAGTTCGGCACGCAGGTCCTCGCGTTCGGTGTTTTCCAGCTGGTCGACCGCGCCATCGAGGAACTTGAGCTTGCGCACGATCAGGTCCTCGCCGAGCACGAACGACAGATGGTCATCCAGGGTCAGGGCCAGCTTGGTGACCTGCTTACCCGATTCCAGGTGCTTGGCGATTTCGTCGCCCTGCAGGTCCTGGTTCTGGCACTTGACCACGGCGCCGCCTTCCATCGCGTCCTTCATCTCGCATTCCTCGCCCAGGGCCAGGCCCTCGGGCAGAGGCTCGCCGGCGATCCAGCCGGTCAGGATCGAGCGCGGCGCCACTTCTGCATTCAACGGCAGGGCCGGGAAACTGCCCATCGCATGGCGGATCTCGGAGACCAGGTTCTCGGCGCCCTTGCGCGAGGAACTGTCCACGGCGATGAAACCGTGCTCCAGGTCGAGCAGGGCGTCGGTGCGCGAGGGCTTGACGAAGGCGCGCGGCAGCAGCTCGTGCACCAGGTCTTCCTTGATCCGCTTGCGCGTGCGCCCACCGGGCTTGCGGCCTTCCTTCTGTTCGATCTCGGCCAGCTTCTTGCCCAGCAGGTCGTTGACCACCGACGACGGCAGCAGGCGATCCTCGCTGCCCAGGGTCAGCCAGATGGATTCGGCGACGCGATGCGAGATTTCCTCGGAATCGCGCCCGAACGGCGACACGAAACCGCGCGAGGAAAGTTCAAGCGCACCCACCGGCTTGAGCGGCACTTCGGCAAGCAGGCTGTCGAGCTGGGAGAAATCGAGGGTGGTGGGGAAGCGGAAGAAAGTCAGGTTGCGAAAGAACATCAGGAATCCGGTGGTGAAAGGGGAATGGAAAAAGGGGGAAAGAAAAGGACTACTCGGCGCGGTCAGCCTGGGTGGCTGCGGGTCCAGCTAGGCGTGCGGTGATGCGCCGGCAGCCGGATGATCGGGGTCCTGTTTCGAGGACAACCCCAGGAAATCGAACAGCTTCGGATCGGCCAGCTGCGAAGGTTCCACCCGGGCCAGCGCGCGCGCGATCTGGTCGATGCGGCCGGGCGTCGCGGCTTCCCACGCCGCCATCATGTTCTGCACCTGCCTGCGCTGCAGGTTGTCCTGCGAGCCGCACAGGTCGCAGGGAATGATCGGGAAGGCCATGGCCTCGGCGTGCGTGGCGATGTCCGCTTCGCTGGCATAGGCCAGGGGCCGGATCACCACATGCCGGCCATCGTCGCTCAACAGCTTGGGTGGCATGCCGCTGAGCTTGGCGTGGAAGAACAGGTTGAGGAAGAAGGTGGCCACCATGTCGTCACGGTGATGGCCCAGTGCGATCTTGCTGAAGCCATGCCTTGCGGCATGTGCGTACAGCGCCCCGCGCCGCAGCCGCGAACACAGCGAACACATGGTGCGGCCTTCGGGGATCACCCGGCTGACCACCGAGTAGGTGTCCTGCTCGATGATCTGGAACGGCACGCCCAGCGACTTCAGGTACCCGGGCAGGACGGTGGCGTCGTAGCCCGGCTGCTTCTGGTCCAGGTGCACGGCCACCAACTCGAAATCCACCGGCGCCTTCTTCTGCAGCTGCAGCAGCAGGTCCAGCAAGGTGTAGCTGTCCTTGCCGCCGGACAGGCAGACCATGACCTTGTCGCCGTCCTCGATCATTCCGTAGTCGGCGATGGCCTGGCCGACCAGGCGACGCAGGCCGTCGCCGCCTGCGCCAGCGGCGCGAACGGAACCTGGGTGGGGGAAGCGGGGTGCCAGAAGCGGTTGTGCCGATGCGTTGTTCATGCGAGCGGCCATTGTACCCGCCGCCCGCCGCGCTCCGACCCGCGCCAGGCCACGGCTGCGGTGACGTCGACGCCAGCGCCGGTGTAGGCTGGACCGGTGGAATCCCTCAGCCTTTCCGAGATAACCCGCCGCGTGTCCGAGCTGAAGCTCGAGCACCGCAACCTCGACGCCGAGATCGACCGGCTGGTCGCCGACATCCAGGGCGACGAGATAGCGATCAAGCGCCTGAAGAAGCGCAAGTTGTGGTTGAAGGACTGCATCTCGCGGCTGGAAAGCGCGCTGATTCCCGACGAGCCGGCCTAGGTTCCGCAACCACGGGCTGACACCGGCCCGGCCCGCGCATGCAGTTCACGCATGCCGTTGCTTTCTGACGCGATGCGTCACTCCTGAGTACGGTCCGGTCCGGTCTGCGAGCGGCCGGACCCCCTGTCTTCAAGCCTGGACCTGCATTGGCGCGATGTTTGCGTGACCCAATGCGCATTCCCGCTCTGCAGGATCCAGGTGAACGAGCACGCTGTGCACACGCCGGTACCGACCGTCGCTCCCGAGGGGGGTGTTCGCGGCGTGCCGCGCGCGGACTGGCGCGAGCCGGGGGCATCGTTGCGGGCCCGACGCATCTACCCGGGCGAGTCCCTGGGCGACGTGCAGCGTCTGCGCCGCGAGGTGTACTTCCAGGAGCAGGGGCGCGATGACCAGCGTCGCAGCCGGCGCATCGCCGACGGCCTGGATGCCAGCGGCACCGTGGTGGTGGTCGAGGCCGGCCTGCAGGCCGCGGCCACGTTGCGCTTGCATGACTTCGCAAGCCCGGCGGTGCAGGTCGAGTACGGCCGCCTGTTCGAGATCGACCGCTTCGCCGAAGCCTGGCCGCCTGAGCGGGTGGCGGCGTGCACGCGTTTTGCGGTGCAGGCCGACCAGCGTGTCAAGGCGGTGGTCGACGCGCTGATGGAGGAGATGTACCGGCACGCGAGCGAGAATGGAATCCAGTTCTGCCTGCTCGCCTGCGAGCCCTTCCTGCATAGCGTGTTCGAGCACTACGGCTTCCGCGAGTACCTGCCTCCAGCGGTGTTGCCGAGCGGTGTGGCCTTGCTGCGCATGGTCCTGGTGGTCGACGACGCGCTGCTGCTGCAGGAGTGCGCCTCGCCGTTGTACGGCCTGGTTAGCAATGCTGCCGCCGGCCATGCCGCCAGTGGCTGGCTGATGCGCGCCTTCCCGGAGAACAGCGCGATCTGAGGATCAGTCCTGCGACGTGGGCTCGACCTCGGGCCTTGCCGCTTCCGGACTCACGCGCTCGATGGTGTGGCGCAGCTCGCGGCCGAGGATGACCTTGGCGTCCTTGGCCCAGGCATCCAGGCGCTCGTCGAACACCAGCTTGCTGTTCTGGTCGGGCCATACCAGTTTCAGCTCGCGCAGCTTCTGGATGAAGCCGCGGAACAGCGCCTTGTCGAAGAACTCCGGGGCGGCCGGTGCGTACAGCAGGCTCAGGCGCTGCGCCGCCTGCTGGCACAGGCTTTCCAGTTCCGCGGTGCCCAGCACGCCGGGGCCGTTCTTCACCAGCACCGAAATGGCGATGTAGTAGCGCTCGAACGCCTGCTGCAGGGAGTGGCCGATGGCGCGCAGGCGGAACACTTCGTCGGTCTGGCCTGCGTTGCGCTGCAGGATGCCGCCGGCGTCCTCGTTGACCTGTTCCAGCAGGCCTTCGCGCACGAAGACCTCGATGGTCCGGTCGATGCGTTCGGCGAACTCGTCCTCGGTCCAGGGCAGGAACAGTTCCGCCTGCAGGAACGGGTACAGCGAGCGGCCCAGCTTGATCACCCGTCCGCGCGCCATGCGCCGGTTGCTCTGGAAGCAGCAGGCGATCCACGCCGCGGCGGTGAACAGGTGCAGCACGTTGTTGCGGTAGTAGCTCATCAGCACCGCGGTGTCTTCACTGACCACGTCCAGCACGTCGCCCAGCGGATGCTGGATGCGCTGCAGGACGTTGATCTCCACGCCGTGGGCGATGATGCGTTCGGGCGTGTGCGGGGTGATGGTGACCCGGTCCGAATACGGCATTTCCGACAGCAGCGTCTTGCACAGCTCGATCTGCGCGATGAGGTCGGCCTCGCCCATCGCGTGCTTGGGCGTGGACAGCAGGGCCAGGGCCAGCAGGTTGATCGGGTTGACGTCGGCGGCGGCGTTGATGCGCACGTTGATCTGCTCGGCCAGCGCATCGACGGTGTCGGACAGCCAGGCCGGCTTTTCTTCCTCGCCCAGGGCCTCGCCGTCCCATTCGGGTGCGTGCCTGGCCAGCATGTCGGAAAGCGAAATGACTTCGCCGAAATTCACCACCACCTGGCCGTAGTTCTGCCGCAGCACCTTGGGGATGCTCCACAGCACCTCCCAGATCGATTCCTTTTCCTTGGGGCGGCCGCTGAGTTCGTCCAGGTAGCTGGTGCCTTCCAGCAGCTTCTCGTAGCCGATGTAGACCGGCTGGAACAGCACCGGGCGCTTGGGCTGGCGCAGGAACGCGCGCACCGTCATGGTGATCATGCCGCCCTTGGGCTGCAGCAGGCGGCCGGTACGCGAGCGCCCGCCCTCGATGAAGTATTCCAGCGAATAGCCGCCGGACACCAGTTGCGCCACGTACTCGGTGAACACCGCCGAGTACAGCGGATTGCCGCGGAAGCTGCGGCGCATGAAGAAGGCGCCCCCCTTGCGCAGCAGGGTGCCGACCACCGGCAGGTTGAGGTTGATGCCGGCGGCAATGTGCGGTGGCACGATGCCGCGTTCGTACAGCAGGTACGACAGCACCAGGTAATCCATGTGGCTGCGATGGCAGGGCACGTAGACCACTTCGTGACCGGGCGCGGCTTCCTTGAACTTGTCCAGGTGGTGGACCAGCATGCCGTCGAAGATGCGGTTCCAGACGTGGCTCAGCAGGAAGCTGGCCGAGCGCACCGCCGGGGCCGAGTAATCCGCAGCCACTTCCCAGGCATAGGCGTGGGCTTTCTTCCACGCGTCCTCGGGCTTGATGTTGTCGCGCCTGGCCTGCGAGGCGATCGCCTCGCGCACCGGTTCGGCGGCCAGCACCTGGTCCACCAGCAGGCGGCGCGTCGACAGGTCCGGGCCGATCACCGCTTCGCGGATGCGATGGAAGTGGGTGCGCAGCACCCGCGAGAGTTTGCGCACGGTGCGTTCGGGCGGCAGGTCCTCGGCAATGCTGTCGCGAATCGAGACCGGCGCGGCGAAACGCACGATGGTGTCGCGGCCGTTCAACAGGATCGCCAGAAGCCGGCGGAAGCGGCCGACGATGGCCCAGTTTTCCGAGAACAGCACCGAGAACCAGCCGCTGGCCTTGTCCGGCGAGCGGCCGACGAAGATCGACACGGGCACCAGTTGCACGTCCAGCTCGGGATTGGCGCGGTGGGCCTGCAACAGGCGCGCCAGCGACCCGGAGTGGGTCTTGCTGCTGCGCGGCTCCGGCGCCTTCAGCACGCCGAGCGGCGAGGGACCCGCGTTGCGTCGTGACAGGGCCACATAGGCGCGCTTGCGCCCCAGCGGGTCGCCCGGCAGCGGCGACAGCGGCGAAGGCATGCCGGCATCGCGGCAGGCGCGGTCCAGGATCAGCGCGTTGGACAAGCCGTAATCCTCCAGCACGTAGCAGACCGGCCGCGCGTCGACGTACTGGCGCGGGTCTTCCGGTTCGATGCTGGGCGTCAGCCAGGGATCGGCCAGCTTGCTCATCAGCGCGGCCCACAGCGAGCGCTTGACCGGCCGTGCAGGTGGACGCGGAGGCGCCAGCAACGGATCCAGCGGCGGCGTGGGTTCCGGGGCGGGTTCGGGCGACGGTGGCGGCGGCGCGTCGGGGAACGGCAGGGAATTCTGTTCTGGCATCGGCGACATTATGGCCCAGGCGCCCGTTTGGCCCCGGGTGCGGCCATCAATCGGCCTTGGCGGCAGGGACCGGCAGGATTTCGGCCGCGGCCGTTTCGCCGGCCGGCGCTGCCAGCGCCTGTTCGGCCCGGCGCAGGTGGTCGCTCAGGTACCAGCGCCCACCACGCCGCTGCAGGCTGACCACGGTATCGATCCTGCGCCGACCCAGCGGATAGGCGATGCGGACCCGGGCCAGATCGCCCTTCTGCTCGACCAGGGTGGTGTCCAGTTCGGCCAGGCTGCGGTCCAGCGGCAGCCCGTAGTCCGCCAGCACCGCCTTGGCCTGGGCCAGGAACGGCGAAAGCCGGTGCAGGCTGCCGGTCATGCCGGCGTCGTGGAAGCTCTGGGCCGTGCTCAGGCCGGTCCTGCGCGCGGCCGCCACCAGTGGGGGAATGGCCGCGGCACCGCGCTTCGGATCAGACAGTGGCGCGCGTTCGGCCCAGTCCCCCAGGGCCGCGATCACCTGCGCGTAGTGGACGCGTTCCTCGTCGGTGAACACACCCTCGCGCTTGACGTACTGCACGCCGAACAGGCCCAGCGAACGGGCCGCGTCCTTCAGGTCCTTGCCCTGGTTGGCGAAATTGCGCTTGAACCCCTGCTGCAGGGTGCGTTCGGCATCGGGTGCGGCCAGGGTGGTGAGCAGCGGCTCCAGCTGGTCGTCCAGCGGCAGTTCCGTCAACGGCCAGCGGCTGCGTCCGTCGCGCCAGGCGGATTCCAGACGCGCGTAATCGGCTGCCGGCACGGCATCGCGGGCGAACCCTTGCAGGTCGTTGTCATGCAGGTGTCGGGCCAGCTGCCTGACGGCTGCCTCGGGACCGCTGGCCACCACCGGCGGCGGCCTGGCATCGGGTTTGCAGCCCGTCAAGGCGCCCAGCGTGCACAGCAGCAGGGCGAGCAGGCTTGTTGTTGGCGAAGCTAAACGTGGCGGCATGATCAAGGCGTCCCCAATCCAGCCGCATGGTGCTGGCTGCGAAGGTCGTCCACAAGTACCGCCATCACGCGCAGTGCCGGCCGCCAGCATAAAAAAGAGGCCGTGTTTCCTTGCGGAACCAGAGGGCCTCTGAAGCCGGCCGAAGCCGGTAGACATTGTTGTGGCACATTTCCGGCCAAGACCGGACGCGGCCATCTTAGGTCGCGTAAAAAGTTAATGCAACACTTCAATTGAATTGCTGCAACTGTTTGATTTGCTTCAGCTTACCCGATGATTTCCCGCTGGATTGCCTCCGCGGCTGCACGGGGGTCGGCGGCCAGGCTGATCGGCCGCCCCACTACGATGGCATCAGCTCCAAGCTCGAATGCTTCGGCGGCACCCACCGTGCGCTTCTGGTCGTCCCCCGCCCGACCCCCGGGACGGATGCCTGGGCAGACGATGGAGAAACCGGGGCCGCAGGCCTGGCGGAGAGGCGCTGCTTCCTGGCCCGAGGCGATCACCCCATCAATCCCGCACGCCTGCGCCGCCAATGCGCGTTGGACGACGATAGCCGCAGGATCGCCGGAAATGCCCATCTCATGCAGGTCGTTGGCATCCATAGAAGTGAGCACCGTCACCGCCAGCAGGCGCAATTCACCGGTACGGGCCTCGGCGGCGGCCTGCATCATGCCGGCATGCCAGCCATGGATCGTGGCAAAGGTCACTGGCCAGCGTGACAGTCCGCGGATGACGCCGGCCACGGTGGCGGGTATGTCGAAGAATTTCAGGTCGACGAAGATCTTCTTGTCGCGGCGGGCCAGTTCGTCCAGCACGGCGAAGTAGTCGCCGGACGCCAGCAGCTCCATGCCGATCTTGTAGAAGCCCACCGCATCGCCGAGGCGGTCCACCCAGTCCAGCGCCTGCTCGCGACTGGGGGCGTCCAGCGCGAAGATCAGGCGGTCACGCGGCGCCAACTCGAGTTTGGCGCGCGCCGTCACGGTGCGTAGTCCAGCGCGGCGCGCTTGTCCTGGCGCCGCGCTTCGGCCGGCTTGGCCCATTCGTTGTTAAACAGGGCCGGCTCCCATGAACCATAGGTGGGGTTGGGCAGCATCCACCAGCGTTCGCCGAACCAGTCGTTGTATTCGTCATACAGGCTGTCGCGGCCCTGGCGGGTATTGACCTGCACCTCGACGAAGTCGCCGATCTGGTCGCCAAACTGCATCAGCACCCGGTACTTCTGCCCGGCCAGTTTGCGCCGGCAGTTCTTCTCGCTGCCGTTCTGCTCGCAATCCTTGACGAAGGTGCCCAAGCCCAGGAACACGCTGTCGTCGGCGACTGGCAGGCCCGCGGACTTCAGGTTGGCCAGGGTCGCTTCCTTGAGATGCTCGGCACGATTGGAGATATAGAGGATCGTCACGCCCTTGGCGGAGGCGGCTTTGGCGAAGTCCACCACTCCGGGTACAGGTTTGGCCTTTTTTTCCGCCACCCATTGCGCCCAGGTCACCTCGTCGTAATCGGCGCCGTCGCGGATCAGGCGTGCCTGGTAGGGCGAGTTGTCCAGCACGGTCTCGTCGACGTCCATGACCACGGCCGGCTTCAGGCCGGTGGCGGCGTTGCCGCGCTCCTCGGGCACCAGCGCGTCCCAGTTCTTTTCCTTCAGCGCCTTGTCCAGCTGCTCGGCGGCGGCGCGGTAGGTCTGCTCACTGAGCGCGCGGTATTCCACCGAGGTCTGGACCCAGGCCACGGCATTGAGGTTGTCATGCGCTGACACGACGCTTGCTGGGGCCGGCGCCGCCGCCTTCACGGGCGCGGCGGCGGTCGTGGCCGGGGCGGGGATGACCGGCGCTTCGACGCGCTTGCATGCGCTAAGTGGAAGCAGGACACAGGTGGCAAGCAGCAGTCGGCGCATGGGAGATCTTCGACGTGGAAAGGGCGCAGTTTAGCGGCTGCCGATGACGGTCGGCGCTTGCGGCGCTGCCCGGTCCGCTATCCTTGCGCGCTGTTCAAGAGGTAGCGCATATGGATACGACCCACGACGAGACCGCACTGGTGCTCACCCTTGCCGAAGCACGTGTGCTGGGTTGCCTGATCGAAAAGGAAGCCACCACGCCCGATGCCTATCCCCTGACGATCAATGCGGCGCTGGTCGCCGCCAACCAGAAGACCGCGCGCGACCCGGCCATGGCCCTGAACGTCGGCGATGCGAGCCATGCGTTGCGCCAGCTGGAACAGAAAGGCCTGGCCAGGCAGGTGTTCTCCTCGCGCGCCGAACGTTACGAACACCGCGCCGACAAGACCCTGGACCTGTCCCGGCAGCAACTCACGCTGGTGGGCCTGCTGCTGCTGCGCGGGGCGCAGACGGTGCATGAACTGCTGGCGCGCAGCGAGCGCCTGGCCACGTTCAATGATGCCGACGACGTGCGCCACCATCTTGATCGCCTGATCGCGCGGCAGCCGGCACTTGTCCAGCAGATTCCGCGCGGTCCGGGCCAGCGCGAGGACCGCTACGTGCACCTGCTCAGCGGCGCGGTCGACGTGGCTGCGGTGACGGCGAGGATCGCGTCCTCGTCCTCCCCGGCTGAATCAGCCTCGCCGGCGCTGGAAGCGCGCGTGCAGGCACTGGAAGGCGAAGTGGCCGAATTGCGCGCGGCCATCGCCGCGTTGACGCAAGCCTGAGTCCAGCCTCAGGCCGGTCGCCTGCTGCTGCGTAGCAGGAACAGGCTGCCCAGCAGCGTGCCGGCAAGCGCAACCGCCAGGCCGGTGCCGGCCGCCACGGCCAGGTCCGCCGGCCACAGGTCGTTGGCGCCGGGATGGGTGGAGCTTTCCACCAGCAGGCGCGCCAGCACGGCGCACGGAATACTGGCGGCGATCGACAGCCACACTTTCCAGAACCGCGCGATCCCGAACGCGCGCGCCAGCATCGCGACCACGCCTACGGCAACCAGGCCCGGCCCGTACAGGGATTCGGGCAACGAGACCTGCGGGTACGGAATCTGCCAGTAGCGGAAACCCACGCCGACAAAAGCGATGAGGAAGGCGATCAGCAACCAGGCAGGACTGGATCGGGTCATGGGATTCGCGCGCGGTCAACGAGGGCGTCCAGCGTAACGCAGCGATGGTGGCGGGCCGTATCGGCCCATGAAAACCGACGCACGACGCGCCATCAGAGCCGCAACGAGGATCAGGCCGTGCTCAGTCGAACAGGGCCTGGATCGCCGCCAGACCGGCGCTGGCGCGTTCCTTCTTGCTGGCTGCGTCCAACTCGGGGTCGGCGCCGTCGCGTTGCAGCTCCGCCTGCGGCAGTTCATCCAGGAAGCGGCTGGGCTTGAGCCTGAGGCGATCGCCGAAGCGGCGCGTTTCGCGGCTGTGACTGAGGTACAGGCCCTGCTTGGCGCGGGTGATACCCACGTACATCAGCCGGCGCTCCTCGGCCAGGTTGCCTTCCTCCAGGCTCATCTCATGCGGCAGGGTGCCGTCCTCGCAACCGATGATGAAGACGTAGCGGAATTCCAGGCCCTTGGCCGCATGCAGGCTCATCAGCCGCACCTGGTTGCCGCCATCGTCCTTGTCGTTGCGCGAGAGCAACGCCAGTTGCGCGGCCAGGTCGCCGGCGTTGCCGCGGCGCTCGTTGCCGCTGGTGTGCTCGAACCAGTCGGCCAGTTCATCCAGGTTGGCGCGGCGGCGCGCGAACGAGGCATCGTCCTTGCATTGCGCGCGCAGTTCGGCCAGCAAGCCCGAACGTTCGGCCAGGCGGCGCACCAGGTCGGCCGCCGACAGTTGCGCAGATTGCGTGCGCAGGTCGCGCAGGATATCTACGAAAGCGCTCAGCCCGTTGGCCGCGCGTGGCGTGAGGGCTTTCAGTGCGCCCATCGACTCGGCGGCGCGCGACATCGGCAACTGCGCGTGCTGGGCCATTTCCGCCAACTTGGCCAGCGAAGTCGCACCGACTTCGCGCTTGGGCGATTGCACCGCGCGCAGGAAGGCGGCGTCGTCGTCCGGATTGACCACCAGGCGCAGCCACGACAGGGCGTCCTTCACTTCCTGGCGTTCCAGGAAGGCGGTGCCACCGGTGAGGTGGTAGGGGATGCGCAGCAGCTGCATCGCCTTTTCCAGCGGCCGCGACTGGTGGTTCCCGCGGAACAGGATGCAGAAATCACTCCACGCCGCGTCGCGCGCCACATGCAGGTAGGAAATCTCGGCGGCGACCTTCTCGGCTTCGTGCTCGTTGTCGCGGCATTCCCACACGCGGATGCGGTCGCCGTCGGGCTGGTCGCTCCACAGCTTCTTGGGGTGTTCGTGCGGATTGTTGGCGATCAGCGTATTGGCCGCGCGCAGCACGCGGTTGCTGCAGCGGTAGTTCTGCTCCAGCTTGATCACCTGCAGGGCCGGATAGTCCTGCGCCATCTGCAGCAGGTTGTCCGGGTTGGCGCCGCGCCAGGCATAGATGCTCTGGTCGTCGTCGCCCACGCAGGTGAAATCACCGCGCGGGCCGGCCAGCATCTTCAACAGCCGGTACTGGGCGTCGTTGGTGTCCTGGCACTCGTCCACCAGCAGGTAGCCGATGCGCTCGCGCCAGGCCAGGGCGATCTCATGGTCGTTTTCCAGCACCTGCACCGGCAGGCGGATCAGGTCGTCGAAATCCACCGCATTGAACGTGGCCAGCCGCGCCTGGTAGCGCGCGTACAACTTGGCCGCTTCCAGCTCGCGTGTCGTTTTTGAGGCAGCCAGTGCTTCCTCTGGCGAGAGCCCCGCATTCTTGGCCCGCGAGATCAGGTTCTTGGCCGCCTCGATCGCGTCATTCTTGGCGCCTGGCATCAGGTCCTTGATCTGGGCATTGCTGTCGTCGGCATCGAAGATGGAGAAGCCGCGCTTGAGGCCTACCGAGGCATGCTCGATCTGCAGGAACTTCAACCCCAACGCATGGAAGGTGCACAGGGTCAGACCTTCGGCGGCATCGCCCCTCAGGCGCTTGCCCAGGCGCTCGCGCATTTCCTTGGCGGCCTTGTTGGTGAAGGTGATCGCGGCGATGCGCTTGGCCGGTACGCGGCCCGAAGTGACCAGGTGCGCGATCTTTTCGATGATGACGCGGGTCTTGCCGCTGCCCGCGCCTGCGAGGACCAGCAGGGGACCTTCGCAGTGCCTGACTGCGTCGCGTTGGGGAGAGTTGAGGGAGTTCATGCAGGAGCCGTCGTATATGCCATCAGTTTACAGACATTGGGTGAAGTACCCGCCTAAGCTTCGCCCCACAAGGAGCACGCGGCGACGAACTGCCGCCCGCCGACGTACTCCTGGTTACGCCCATGGAACGGGGCCCGGTAATGACTGCCACATGACGAAAGGAACTCCGTATGAAGCTTCATCAATTCACGCTGCTGGCGTTGGCAATGGCCTCGGGGCCGGTGCTTGCCGGAGTGGCCGAGGCACCGCCTCCCTTCAAGGCCGAGCTGGAACAGCCGATGGAGCGTCCCAGGCAAGGTAATTACGTCGGCGAAGCGGGAATCCCGGCCAATGTGATGACGGAAGGCTTCCTGTCGGCGCATCCGGACTTGCGCTGGCGGCGCGAGGCCCTGCACGCCTACACCAACAAGCGCTACGACGAGGCCATGCAGTACTTCCTGCGTTCGGCGCGCTATGCCGACAAGCCGGCGCAGGCGATGATCGCCGAGATGCACTGGAAGGGCATTGGCGTGCCGCAGGATCGTGCACTGGGCTACGCATGGATGGACCTGGCTGCCGAGCGCTTCTATTCCAATTTCGTGATCAAGCGCGAACAGTACTGGGGGACATTGTCGGAAGCAGAACAGCGCGACGCGATCGCGCGCGGGCAGTCGCTGCTGGTGGAATACGGCGACGCGGCGGCCAAGCCGCGCATGGCCAAAATCCTGCGCAAGCAGCGCATGACCTCCGGCAGCCGCGTCGGCTTCGTGGGCAACCTGCAGATCATCCCGTTTACCGGCCCCGACGCGGGTAGCGGCATGACCATACGCGGCGACGAGTACTACGCGCCCAAGTACTGGCGTGCAGAGGAATATTTCAAGTGGCAGGACGAGGTATGGGATGCCCCCGGGGCACGCAAGGGCAAGGTCCAGGTTGGCGAACTCGAGAGCGCGGACAAGCCAGCGCCTGCGGCCAAGGATCCGCCATGAGCATGTTCTTGGATGTGGCGCAAGGAGCTGCATTGTCGTGCCTGGCTCGTGCCAGGCAGAAGATGAGGGCTGCCAGCGACGGTGACCGGCCGACGGCTCGGCGATAGAATCGCCGGATGGCCAAGCTCTATTTCTATTATTCGGCGATGAACGCCGGCAAGACCACAACCTTGCTGCAGTCGGCGCACAACTACAGCGAGCGCGGCATGCGGGTGGCGATACTGACGCCCAAGCTGGATCATCGCGCCGGCAGCGGCGTGGTGGCTTCGCGGATCGGATTGAGCGCCGAGGGCATCGCCTTCGAGCGCGGCACCGACCTGGAGCACCTGGTCCATGCCGATATCGCCAGTCACGGTAAGCTTGATTGCGTGCTGGTGGACGAAGCCCAGTTCCTGTCGCGCGCACAGGTCTGGCAACTCAGCGAGGTGGTGGACAACTTGCGCATCCCGGTGCTGTGTTACGGATTGCGCACCGACTTTCGTGGCGAACTGTTCGAAGGCAGCCAGTACCTGCTGGCCTGGGCCGACGAGCTGACCGAAATCAAGACCATCTGCCACTCGGGAAAGAAAGCCACGATGACTGTGCGCGTGGACGAGCAGGGGCGTGCGGTGCAGGACGGGCCGCAGGTGGAAATCGGCGGCAACGAGCGCTACGTGTCGGTCAGTCGCGCCGAGTACAAGAAGATCGCGCGCGGTGAAGGCAGCATCGACCCGATGCAGACCGCATTGCCGTTGTCGTGACCGGTTGGCGCCGAAGCCTGTCGGCTACTGCTGTTGCCCCGACGCATCGCCGGGGTCCGGCCTGGGCGCGACCCGCCGCGGCGGCAGCGCCGGGACCGATGAAGAGGCCTGCTCCTCCTCGGCACGCGCCGGCTCCCATGGAAAGCGCGGCAGGCTGTGCACGGCGGCCTCGAGCTTGCGCGACCAGGTTTCGTGGATTTCCGAATACAGCGGTGTGTCGCTTTCCATGCGCATCTTCTGGGTGACCTTGAGGTCGCCGGCACGGATCAGGGCGATGTCGATCGGCAGGCCGACCGACAGGTTCGAACGGATGGTGGAATCCAGAGACACCAGCGCGCAGCGCGCCGCATCCTCCAGCGTGGTCTGCGGGCGCAGGATGCGATCCAGGATCGGCTTTCCGTACTTGGATTCGCCAATCTGCAGATAGGGAGTTTCGGGCGAGGTGGCGATGCAGTTGCCCAAGGGATAGATCATGTACAGGCCGGGGCGCTCGCCGTCGATCTGACCGCCCAGGATCAGGGTGGATTGCACGCTGACCCCGCTCTGCTGCGCCTCGTCCTTCATCCTGATCTGGCTGGCGACCAGTACTTCGCCCACGTATTCAGCCACTTCGTACAGGTGCGTGAACGTGCGCAGGCTGCGCGTCGACCTGGCATCTTCGGCGTCGTGCATCAGCCGCGAAATGGTGAGCTGGGTCGTGGCCAGGTTGCCGGCCGACATGATCACGAAGACCCGGTCGCCCGGGTACTCGAAGATGTGCATCTTGCGGTACACCCGCACGTCGTCGAAGGAAGCGCTGGTGCGCGTATCCGCCGCGAAGACCAGGCCTTCGTCCGTTTCTATGCCGACGCAATAGGTCATGTGGCTGTTTGTACTGCCATTGTGCTGTGCACCAACGATTCTATGCGGGCCACCTGTGCTTGGCTAGCGCGCATGGCCGACGCGTAAGATGGCGCACCCGCTCCCCGCCATCGTCCGATGCCCGAACTTCCCCTTCCCGATCCCGATGCAGCCCGCCACAGCGACGCCCTGACGTCCCTGATTGGTGAAGAAATCGCCGCTTCCGGTGGCACGCTGCCGTTCTCGCGCTTCATGGAGCGCTGCCTGTACGCACCGGGCCTGGGTTATTACAGCGCCGGCAGCACCAAGTTCGGCGCTGCCGGTGATTTCGTCACCGCACCCGAGCTCGGCCCGTTGTTTGCCGGTTGCATGGCCGAGGCAGTGGCGCCGGTATTGCGGCAGCTGGGGCCTGAAGCGGAGTTCGTGGAAATTGGCGGCGGCAGTGGCGCCTTCGCCGAGGTCATGCTCAAGCGCCTGCTGGCGATGGATGCGCTGCCCGCGCGGTACGCGATCCTGGAACCCAGTGCGGACCTGCGTGAACGCCAGCGTGAGCGGCTGGGTCGCGGATTGATTCCGCCGGTGTTCGACCTGGTCGAATGGCTGGATGGCCCGCCCGAACCGGCGTGGAACGGCGTGCTGTTCGCCAACGAGGTGATCGATGCGTTGCCGACCTCGCGCTTCACCCTGCACGAAGGCGAAGTCTTCGAGGAACATGTAGCGCTGGATGGGCAAGGCCACTTCCTCCGCACTGACCGGCCCGCCGATCCCTTGCTGGCCGCTGCCGTGCGCCATCTAGAGCGAACGCTGGGCTACACCTTCCCCGATGGCTATCGCTCCGAGATCCTGCCGCAACTGCCGTACTGGATCCAGGCGGTGATGGGCGGGCTGGACGCCGGCGCGATGCTGTTCGTCGATTATGGTTACCCGCGCCGCGAGTTCTACCTGCCCCAGCGCGACAACGGCACGCTGCGCGCGTTCTACCGCCATCTGGTCCACAACGATGCCTACCGGTGGCCGGGCTTGCAGGACCTCACCGCATCGGTTGATTTCACCGCGCTGGCCGAGGCGGGCACGCAGGCCGGCTTCGACCTGGCCGGTTATTGCAACCAGTCCAGCTTCCTGCTCGGCAACGGCCTGCCGCAATTGCTGGAGGACGCCGAGTCGCGGGCCAGCGAGATCCAGTTGCAGAAGCTGCGCAACGAGGCCAAGACCTTGACCCTGCCCAGCGAAATGGGCGAGCGCTTCCAGGTGATGGGGTTCGCGCGCGATGTCGAATTGGGCGCGTCCTTCCTGGCCGGTGACCTGTCATGGCGGTTGTGAGCACGGGCCTCAAGCCGCTGCGGTGGCCGCGAGTGTGGGTGGGGCTGTGGTCACTGGCGGTAGTGGCGTTGGTCGTGATCTGCCTGGTGCCGCTGGACGGGTTGCCGCCGTTGCCTGAAAACAGCGACAAGGTCGAGCACCTGCTGGGATATTTCAGCTTGTCGGCGGCGGCGGTGCAGTTGTATCGCGGCCGCCTGCTGTGGCAGGCCGCCGCGGCGCTGGTGGTGCTGGGAATCGCCATCGAGTTCGCGCAGGGGATGACGGCTTACCGGTCGGCCGATCCAGTCGATGCGCTGTTCAACTCGCTGGGCGTGGCGCTTGGCATGGCCATGGCGTTGACGCCATGGCGCGACCTGTTGCTGCGCATCGAGCAGCGCCTGCCCGGGTAGGCGCGGGCGAGGCCCGCGCCTGCTGATTACCGGGGTTGCAGGGTCAACCGGTCCAGCACCCACATTGTCGGACGGGTGTCACCGGTGAAGAACACGCACAGGTCCTGCTTGCCCGGCGATGGTTTCAGCATGGCTCCCAGGATCACGAATCCATCGGCATCGGTGGCGGCCGGCAAAGGCACGCTTGCGAGCACGGCACCTGCGCAGCCCGCGCGGATTTCCAGTTCGCCATGCGGCGTGCGCGCCGGCTTGAACTTGCGCGCCGGTTCGTCATGGGCAAGCTGGAAGTAATAGGGCATGCGGCCTGCCCGCACTTCGATGCGGGCGATGCCATCCAGTCCGGCCGCTTTCCACAGCCAGCACGGATTGAAGATGTCGACGTTGAAGAGGGCGCGTTCTCCTTCCAGCGGACCGTCGTCTTCCAGGCGCAGCGTCAGCGCGCCGGTGCACATGGCCAGTTCCTCGTCGCTGCGGCTCAGCAGCGACGAAACATCCAGCTTGCGTGCTTGCGCGGGGACCAGCGGTAGCCCCTGCACGAAGACCGCCGCACGCAGTTCGGCCGGCAGCTTCACTTCGAAAGGCGCCTTGTACGCAGCCGATCGCGCGGAAGGTGCGCCGCCATCGATGGTGTAACGCATCTGCGGATAACCCAGGGGATTGGACAAGGTGACCAGCGCCTTGCCCTGGGGCTGGTCGCTGACCACGCTGCGTACCTCGAACGGCGTTTGCGCGTAGTCGATGCCCAGCAGGCGATAGCGCTGCAACTGTGCCGCCAGGCGGGCGCGGAATCCGGCCCAGTCCTTTTTCTGACGTGGCGACCAGGCGGTCTCGGCCAGCGCGGCGATCCGCGGAAAAATCGCATGCTGGACCCGGCCGTAGCTGCGCATGTGCTCGGTCCACACATTGGCCTGCAGGCCGAGGATGTGCGCGCGCTGGTCTGCGGGAAGCGCCGCCGGAATCGGCTCGAAGGCGTATACCTGCTGCAACGGGATCAGCGCCGGACGCCCGGGCGGCTCGTTCGGGGAGTCGGTCTGCAGATAGTCCAGATACAGCTCCGAGGAGGGCGCCATGACCACGTCGTGGCCCAAGCCGGCTGCGGTGACGCCGCCTTCGATGCCGCGCCACGACATCACCGTGGCTTCCTCGGGCAGGCCGCCCTCCAGGATCTCGTCCCAGCCGATCAGGCGGCGTTTGTGTGCGACCAGGTACTTCTCCATGCGTTTGACCAGGTAGCTCTGCATGCCGGCCTCGTCCTTAACGCCTAGCTCGCGCATGCGTTCCTGCACGCGTGCCGAAGCCTTCCACTGGTCCTTGACCGCCTCGTCGCCGCCGACATGCACGTAGGTGCCCGGAAACAGCTCGACCACTTCAGCCAGCACGTTCTCCAGGAACTGGAAGGTGCTTTCCTCCACGTTGAACAAGGTGGTGTTGACGCCCCATTCGTTGAGCACGGGAAGCTGCTTGCCGGTGACGCCGAGCTCCGGGTACGCCGACACCGCCGCCTGTGCATGCCCCGGTGCGTTGATCTCGGGCACGATGGTGATGTGGCGTTCGGCGGCATAGCGCACCACCTCGCGTACCTGATCCTGCGTGTAGAAGCCGCAATAGGGCCTGGGCTTGCCGTCGGCGCCAATGCCGCCATCGCCCGCGGGAATGCGGCAGCCGCCGTCTTCGGTCAGTTTCGGATAGCGCTTGATCTCGATGCGCCAGCCTTGGTCGTCGGTAAGGTGCCAGTGGAAGGTGTTGAGCTTGTGCAACGCCATCGCATCGAGCAGCTGCTTGATCTCCCCCACCGACTGGAAGTGGCGCGCCGAATCCAGCATCAGGCCGCGCCAGCCGAAGCGTGGTGCATCTTCGATGCGCAATGCGGGGATCGTGATCGGCACCTCCGGGTTCGCCGTCGCCAGTTGCCACAGCGTCACTGCGCCATAGAACAGGCCGCGCGGCTCGGCTGCCGCCACCCGGACGTGATGCGGGTTTACGTCCAACCGGTAGCTCTCCGGGCCTCCGCCGATGCCTGCATCGATCACGAACTCGATCACTCCGCCTTTTGCCGTGTTGCCGGGGCGCGATAGCGGCACCTCAAGCTTGCGTGTCGTCCGCAGGTAATCGGCAAACTGCCTGGCGACTGCACTGGCCGCATCGCCCTCGGCCAGCAGGGATGTAGTACTGGAAATGCGGAAGCTGCCCTTGGCTGGCTGCAGGCTTGCCGGCAGAGGCACCAGTGAGTAACCCGTTTCCGTCGCCGTGGCGGGCGAGCCCGTGGGCCCGGCGATCGCATTGCAGGCCAAAGGTACGGCCAGTGCCAGCATGGCCGAAAGCAGAACCCGGAACCGGTAGCCAGCTTGCCGCTTGGATGTTCTTGTCATGTCGCCAGTCTCTCGCAAAAAAATCGGGCCCGGACAAGTCCAGGCCCGTGAGGGAAGCACATCAATTGATGCCTTGTCTGTCGATCAGAACTTGAAACGCAGGTTCAGGTAATACTGGCGGCCATTGTTGTAAATGCCGCGTGGCTGGTCTTTGTTGTCCGCGTAGTATTTCAATTTCTCGTTGCTCAGGTTCATGCCGTCCAGCGAGACGCTGACCATGTCGTTGAAGGTCCAGCCCACCGAGGCCGAGACCGACTGCGTGTCGTCCTGGTTGAACGCAGACCGGCGATCCAGGCCGCTGTAGAAGTGCGAACGGTAGTTGTAGGCGACACGGGCATTGAAGTGTTCGTTCTCGAAATACCCCACCAGGTTGAAGGTGTTGCGCGAAGCGCCGACCACCGGGTCGCCATCATCTTCTTCTGCGTCCGTGTAGGTGTAGTTGGTGTTGAAGCCGAAATGTTCGCCCAGCGGCTGTTCCCACGAAAGTTCGATGCCCTTGGCCGAGGCCGGGGCGTTGATCGGCGAGGTGACCAGGTAGTTGCCCAGGTAGCCGTCCGGGTGGGCCGCATCGAAAGTCAGGAATTGCTGGTTGCTGGCGCCCTGGCTGACATAACTCGACATGTCCATGTAGAACACGCTGGCAGACAACAGCGAGCGCGGCGCGTAGTACCACTCCAGTGCGGCGTCGTAGTTGTTGGAGTAGATCGGCTTGAGGTTCGGGTTGCTGGAATTGCCGCCACCGACGTCGTTCTCGTCGGCCGGCGGCGAGAGGTTCAGGCCTCCGGCCAGTGCCGAGTAGTCGGGCCGGCCCATGGTGCGGGTGGCAGCCACGCGCGCGACCAGGGTGTCGCTCAGCTCGAACCTGAAGTTGGCGCTGGGCAGGACGTCGGTGTAGTCGTTCTTTATCGTGAACGGCGAGAAGATGCCGAAGGCCGAACCCTGGATGGCGCCCGGTGTGGTAGTGGTGCCGCCCGGCACATACTGCAGCACTTCCGTGCGGGTCTTGACCAGGCGCACGCCGACGTTGCCGCTCCAGCGGTCGCCGGACAGGTTGGCCTGCACGTAGGCAGCCTGGGTCTTTTCCTCCAGCGAGAAATCGTAGAAGGGGTAGCGGCGAACGACCGGGTCACGATTGGCCTGCACGGCATTCCATGCCGCCATCTGCTCGGCGGTGAAGTACCAGATGTCGCGCGGGAAGTTGCCGCCCAGGCCACTGGCGTAGTCACCGGGATAGTTGCTGTAGCCCTGCGGGAACGTTGCCGGATCAAACGGGCTGGCACCCCAGTTGGGTCCCTGCGCCACCACGTTCGCCGACTCGCGATCGTGGTTGGCCACCCGGACACCGAAGTCCAGCGACTCGAACACGCCGCTCTCGATGAAGTACTGGGCGTCGATCTGGCCCCAGGTGTCCTTGTCCTCGATGTCCAGGTTCTGCAGGCCGAAGATCCAGTCCAGCGCCAGGTTGGCCGGCGGAGTGGCCGTGGAATCATTGAGGTTGAAGGAAGGCGCCCGGTCGATGCCGTTGAGGGCGTAGGAGGCGCCAGTGCCCTGGCCGACGGTCCATTCGGCGACGTCCTGGGTCGGGGTTTCGCCATGGCCGGTGGAGGTGCCCAGCTTGAAGTCCAGGTTGAGCTTGTCGCTCGCCTTCCAATCGGCTTCGAAGGCCACGTAGGTGGTGCTGGCGCTTTCATCCGGACGCGAAATCATGTCGTACAGGCCGGTGTTGACCCCTGGCGTCGGGGCAAATTCCGCCGACACCAGGGTATTGTTGCGCACGACATACCCGGGCAATGGCAGCTGGCCGGCGCCGAGGATGCGCGGGTTGTACAACAGATAGTTGCGGTTGTAGTTGGAGGCATCCAGCTTGGACACGAAGCCGGACAGATCGAAACTCAGGTTGTCCGTCGGCTTGAACTGGACCTCGACCAGGCCACCGCGGCGTTCGCGCTTCTGCTCGAAAAGCGCCGCGCCAATCGCGCGTGGATACCAGACACCCGCCAGCGGGCTGGCCGAGCCGGGGGCGATCTGGTCGTAGCCCAAAACCTCCACGCCGTCGCGACGCAGGGTGCGATCTTCAGAGAAAGCCTGCACCAGTACGCCGAAGGTCGAGGCCTCGTTGCGGAAGTTGAGCAGCGCATTGATCTGCGGATCGGTCTCGCCCGGCAGGGTGGCGTAGACGGCGCCCACCGAACCGCTTGCGGTGAAGGTTTCGGCGAATTCGGTCGGCTTGCGGGTAATGATGTCGACGGTGCCGGTGACGCCACCCTCGTTCAACTTGGCCTGCGAGGTCTTGTGCACCAATACCTGGCTTACCAGGCTCGACGGCAACAGGGTATAGCTGACGCTGCGGCCGGCGTTGTCGCTCTGGTTCAGTACGAACCAGTCACCCGAGGAGACCGGGTGGCCATTGATCTGGGTCAGGGTGAGGCTGGGATTGGTGCCGCGCATGGACACGCGGTCGTTCTCGTCGAAGCCGCCCTCGGTCGCGCCGGCCGAGCTTATGGTGACGCCGGGAAGGCGCTGCAGCGAGTCGGCGACATTCTTGTCGGGCATCTTGCCGATGTCCTCGGCGGTGATGACTTCGACATGCGACTTGGCCTCGCGTTTCACATCCAGAGATTTCTCGATGCTGCCCCGGATGCCGGTGACGACGATCGTGTCGAGGTCTGTCGCTGCATCCGCAGGCGCTGTTGCCACCTCCTGCGCATGCAGTTGTGCGGCGAAGCCAAGGCTTGCCACGATCGCGGCCGAAAGGATTGATTGCTTGCAGTTCATGATGCTTCCCTATCGCTGGTTGAGTTGAGGCAGCGAAGACGGCTGCCATGCATGTGCTTCATTGCAACTACGCGATCACTTGCTGGAGGATCCGCCTGCGTTCAAGCAGTCAATCCATTCGGTGCGACGACTTCTCCTAATCACCCTCACATTGGCCGAGGTACCAGTTCGCGGCGCCGATGACGCCGAGTTGTCCGTGCTCGACCAGGCGCACGGGTATGCGTTCCAGCGCCGCGCGCATCGGTCCCTTGTTGAGGAAGCGTTCGACGAAGCTGCTGTTCAAGAGGAATTCGCGGATATGCGGCAGGATGCCGCCGGCCAGGTAGACGCCGCCCTGCGCGCCGTACAGCAGGGCCATGTCACCCACCGCGCTGCCCAGCAGGCCGCAGAAGACCTCCAGGCTTTCATGCGCCTGCGCGTCGCTACCTGAAATGGCGGCGGCAGTGATCTCGTCCGGCGTGCGGTACGGATTGCGGCCGCCGCGCATTGCACACAGCGCGTTGTGCAGGTTCATCAGGCCGGGCCCGGAAAGCGCGTACTCGACCGGCACGTGGCTGCGGTCCTTGAGCATTTCCGAAAGCACGGCCATTTCCAGCGCGTTGCCCGGGGTCAGCGCAGCCTGGCCGGCCTCGGTGGCCAGGACCAGCGCGCGCTTGCCGGCCGGGATCCAGACCGCGGCGCCAAGACCGGTGCCAGGCCCAAGTACCAGGGTGGGGCCGGACACGGGTGCGGTTTCCGGGCCGCTGAGATGCAGCACTTCGCTGGCATCCACGTAGGCGGCCGCATGCGCCACCGCTTCGAAATCGTTGACCAGCAGCAGTTCGCGGAAGCCCAGTCGTTCGCAGATAGCCTTGGGCGACAGGCGCCAGGGCAGGTTGGCGGTGATCACCGTGCCGTCTTCGAGCGGATAGCCGGCGCTGGCGATGACGCCGTGGGTGACCGGCTCGCCGTGCAGGGTGCCGATGAAATCCTCGATGATTTCGGCCAGGCCGGGGTATTGCGCGCAGACGTATTTGCGGTACTGCAGCACGCTGACTGGATGCGCCGCGTCGCCACTTCCCCGCACCAGGCCAATGCGTACGTGCGTCCCCCCCACATCGGCGGCGATGAAAGGCGCCCGCAGCGAGGCTGGAGAGTCCGGCGTTGGATTGGCGTTGGCGACCACAGTGCTCCCCGTGTTCTCGTGCCCCGCTGCAACGAATCGCAGGGCATTGGCGCCGGAGTGTGGGAGCGTTCTGACAACGTTGTCAACGGGCTGTCACATAAAATTTGAAGATGCCGTCGTATTAATGTCATTGATGGAACTGAATACGCACGAGTCTGATTTTTTGAATAAAGACTAGCCTTATACGTTCATAAATGATGCTTTGCTTGCGGTCAAAAGAAGTACCCGTCGGCCGACGTCGACGTGGACGGGGGGAGTGACAGGTCTCGTGGATGCGCCATGAAAGTAGCCCGACGCGACAAAGTATGACAACGTTAGCCCCGGTCATTACTTGGGGCCCAGGGTTGAGGACACGCTCGCCAGCCCACTTCCCACGTACGGCCGGAAAGCGAGAAGGCGTTGTTGCCGCCCGCGGAATATTCACGCGGCCGGGCAGGACGAACAGGCGGGCCACACCGGGAGCAACAGAGCATGGCTGAGCAGGGCACGCGCCGACCGACCATACGGGACGTCGCCGCGCACGCGAAGGTTTCCCTGAAGACCGTATCGCGCGTCATCAACAACGAGCCCTCGGTGATGCAGGGCACCCGCGCGCGCGTGCTGCATGCGATCGCCGAACTCGACTACGAGCCGGACCCGTCCGCGCGCAACCTGCGCAGCGGCACCCCGTTCGTGATCGGGCTGATCTACGACAACCCCAACCCGTACCACATCATCGGCGTGCAGAACGGCGTGCTGGCCGCCTGCCGCGAAACCGGATTCGGCCTGCAGATCCATCCATGCGATTCGACCTCGCCGTTGCTGGCCGAGGAGTTGGCCGAGTTCGTTCAGCGCTCGCGACTGGCAGGCCTGGTGCTGACTGCACCGATGTCAGAGCGCATGGACCTGGTCGCGGCACTGGCCGCGCGCGGCGTGAAGCTCGTACGCATCATCGCCGCGACCGAGGATCCCAACGACGGCTACCCCTGCATCTACGTGGACGACCACGACGCCGCCTACGAAATCACCGAGCACCTGATCCAGCTGGGCCACCAGCGCATCGGCTTCCTATGGGGCGGGCTGGCGCACCGCTCCAGCACCGAGCGCTACACCGGCTACGAACGTGCGCTGAAGGAATACGGCATCACCCTGGACAAGCACCTGGTCATCCCCGGTGACTACACCTTCGACGACGGCTTCCGCGGCGCGCGCCGGCTGCTGGCGCTGCGCGAACCGCCCACCGCGATCTTCGGATCCAACGACGAAATAGCCGCCGGCGTACTGGCGGCCGCCAAATCGGCGGGCATGAACGTGCCCTACGACCTGTCGATCGCCGGCTTCGAGGACAGTCCGTTTTCCAAACAGTCGTGGCCGGCGCTGACCACCGCCAAGCAGGCCACCGAGGACATCGCCAGGCAAGCCGCGCGCCTGCTGATCGCAGGCCTGCGCAGCGACGCCTATGACGACCATCCCGCGCCGCTGCACAACCAGGGTTTCGTCCCGCAACTGGTGGTGCGCGGTTCCACTGCGCCGGTCCGTCCGCGCAACGACTGAGGCCAGGTCATCCATATGAGTGCCGCACCTATCCGCCCGCTTGACCTGCCCGACCCGACCGGAACCCTGATGTTTGCCGAGGCCGCGCAAGCGGCCGACGTGGTCCAGGCCCAGTTCCAGCGCAACCAGGCCGTGCTTGCCGAGCTGGCTGCGGACCTGCGCCGCGATCCCCCGCCGTTCGTGGTGACCTGCGCGCGTGGCAGTTCCGACCATGCTGCCACCTACGCCAAGTACCTGTTCGAAACCCAGCTGGGCATCGTCACCGCTTCGGCGTCGCCGTCGGTGGGCTCGGTCTACGAAGCGAGACAGAAGCTGGATGGCGCGCTGTATCTGGTGATCTCGCAGTCGGGAAAGAGTCCTGACCTGCTGCGCAATGCCGAAGCCGCGCGCGAGGCCGGCGCGCGCGTGGTCGCACTGGTCAACGTGGAGGATTCCCCGCTGGCCCAGCTGGCGCATACGGTGGTCCCGTTGCATGCCGGGCCGGAGCGCAGTGTCGCGGCGACCAAGAGTTACCTGTCCTCGCTGTCGGCGATCCTGCAGCTTGCGGCCAACTGGAAGAACGAAAAGCCCTTGCTCGACGCGCTGGAAGTGCTGCCCGACCGCCTGCGCGCGGCCTGGCAGGCGGATTGGTCGCCACTCACCGAAGGCCTGGTCGAGGCCCACAACCTGTTCGTGCTCGGCCGTGGCCTGGGCCTGGCCGCCGCGCAGGAAGCGGCGCTCAAGTTCAAGGAAACCTGTGGCCTGCACGCCGAGGCCTACAGCTCGGCGGAAGTGAAGCATGGCCCCATGGCGCTGGTCGGCCCGGGCTTTCCGGTGCTGTGCTTCGCCCAGCCCGATGAAACCGAAGCCGGCATGCTGGCGCTGGCGCAGGAGTTCCGGGCGCGCGGGGCCGGGGTCTGGGTGTGTTCGGCGCACGGCGATCTGCCACTGGTGCAGGCCTCGCACCCGGCCTGCGCACCGCTGCTGACCATCCAGAGTTTCTATCGGGCCATCAACGCGCTGGCGTTGCGCCGCGGCCACAATCCCGATGTGCCGCCGCATCTGAACAAGGTCACCGAAACCACATGAGCGGCCTCGCGCTTTTCAATGGAAGGGTGCTGACCGATCGCGGCATCGAGGACGGACTGGCGGTGCTGGTGGAAGGCGGCCGCGTTGCGGCAGTCACCACGCGCCACGAAGCCCTTCAGCGCGCCGATGAAAGCCACGACCTGCAAGGCGCCACGCTGCTGCCCGGTTTCATCGATTGCCAGGTCAACGGCGGTGGCGGCGTGTTGTTCAACAACGCCACCGATGTCGCGGCCCTGCGCCGCATTGGCGCGGCGCATCGCAGATTCGGGACCACCGGCTTCCTGCCCACCCTGATCAGCGACGATGCCGCGCGCATGCGCGCGGCCATCGGCGCCACCGAAGCGGCCATCGCCAAGGAAGTGCCCGGCGTGCTCGGCATCCATCTGGAAGGCCCGTACCTGGCGCCGGCCCGCAAGGGCACCCATGACGCCGGCCAGTTCCGGATACCGGGCGCCGAAGAGATCGAGCTGGCCACTTCACTGGGCAACGGCCTGACCCTGATCACGCTGGCGCCGGAACAGGTGGGCGCCGAAACCATCGCCGCCATGGTCGCGCGCGGCGCCATCGTCTGCGCCGGCCACACCGCTGCGACCTACGAACAGGCGCGCGCCGGGATTGCGGCGGGCGTCCGTGGCTTCACCCACCTGTACAACGCCATGTCGCCGCTGACCGGGCGCGAACCCGGTGCAGTCGGTGCGGCGCTGGAAGATCCCGATACCTGGTGCGGCGTCATCGTCGACGGCCATCACGTGCATGCAGCCAGCCTGCGCGTGGCACTGGCGGCCAAGCCGCGCGGCAAGCTGTTCCTGGTCACCGACGCCATGCCGCCGGTGGGCGCCGACAATCCCAGCTACGAGCTGTACGGTGAAACCATCACCGCGCGCGATGGCATGGTGCGCAACGCAGCCGGCGCGCTGGCCGGCTCGGCGCTCGACATGGCCACGGCGGTGCGCAACAGCGTGGCGATGCTGGGTGTGCCGCTGGCCGAAGCCGCGCGCATGGCGTCCACCTACCCGGCCGAGTTCCTCGGCATCGGCGACCGTTACGGCCGCATTGCAATGGGTTACCACGCCGACTTCGTGGCGCTGGATGCCGAGCTGCAGGTGGTCGCGACCTGGATCCGCGGCAAACAGTGAACGAGGCGCCACGCCTGGCCTCGGTCGACGCCTTGCGCGGCCTGACCGTGGCGGCGATGTTGCTGGTAAACAATCCAGGCGACTGGGGACATGTCTACGCGCCACTGCTGCATGCGCAGTGGCATGGATGCACGCCGACCGACCTGGTATTCCCGTTTTTCCTTTTCATCGTCGGGGTATCCATCGCGCTGGGCATCGTGCCGCGCGTGGAAGCAGGTGCGGAGCCCGCCCCTCTGCGTCAAGCAGTGTGCCTGCGCGCGGCGAAGATCATCGGATTGGGATTGCTGCTGCACCTGCTGGCGATGTGGTTGCTGGGCAAGCCTGCCTTCCGGCCGTGGGGCGTGCTGCAACGCATAGGCCTCTGCTTCGGCATCGTTGGACTGTTGGCGACCGCGACGCGTGCCTGGCTGCAATGGGCACTGGTTGCGGCGTTGCTGCTCGGCTACTGGGCATTGCTGGCCGCAGGGGGTTCGTATGCGCCGTGGGAGAACCTTGCCAGCCGCATCGATGGCGCGATGCTGGGTCCACTGGCCTATCAGTACGATGCATCTACCGGCCGTGGACACGACCCCGAAGGATTGCTGAGCACGCTGTCGGCAATTGCCACCACGCTGCTGGGCCTGCGCGCGGGCCAGTGGCTGCGCAGTGGGGAATCTTGGCGCCTGTTGCCGGCCTCGGTCCTGGCCGTGGCGGTGGGCGGGCTGTGGTCGCAGTGGCTGCCGTTGAACAAGAACCTGTGGACCTCTTCCTACGTCCTGTGGACCGCGGGCTGGGCCATGCTGGCGCTGTGGCTTGCGCATGCGCTGGTGGACAGGCGCCGGTGGCCGCCGCTGGGCCGGAGTTTCGGAGTCAATGCGATCGCGGCCTACGCCGGATCAGCCGCGATGGTCTATGTGCTGGCCGGCCTGGGCTGGTGGGAGCCCCTCTATCGCCTGGGCTTCAGCAACGGGCTGGCGCCGCAATTCGGCCCGACCTTTCCCTCGCTGGTGTTCGCACTGGCCTTCGTCCTGTTCTGGTGGGCCGTGGTGCGCGGCCTGGACCGTCTCGGCTGGCATCTGAAAGTGTGACGCATCGTTCCGACGCGCCGACTCCGCTCAGAGGTCTATGACCGCCTCGATGCTCGCGAAGCGATAGGCATACGTCCCGTTGCCGGTCTGGCCCACCACCGGGGTGTCGCGGTAGCCGGCATTGGCGCGCAGCCACGCCTTCTTCCAGTGGGGTGTATCGACCCCGACTTCCAGCAGGCGCGCACTGCGCCAGCTTTCGGCATCGTTGCGTTGCCGGCCTGCGCCGATGATCGCGCGCCACTGGTAGCCGCCACGATTCCTTCGCAAGGCCAGCACGCCCAGCGCCTCGCCATGCCATTCCGGCGAGTAGTAGTCCCCTTCGTGGGCAACGCTGTTGCGGAAATAGCGGGTGCGCACCTGCACGCTGATCCCCTGCTCGGGCAGCGCAGCGAAAACAAGGTTGCCGCGCATGTGGGTGCGCAGGTTTGTGCCCGAACCGAAATCCTGCAGCCCCGCCAGCGCGGTGGCGGTCCAGCGCGCGCCGAGCGGAAGATCGATGGCGGCGCCGGCGAACGTCAGCATGAGGTCGCGCTCGACGCCTTGCCGCGTCTCCAGCAGTTCGCGCTCGATGAAGAACTCCTTGCGGCGCGCATCCTGGCTGTGGAGGGACGCGCTACCCAGCAGGTCCTCGCCATTGGTGCCGGCATCCACCTTCCAGCGCCAGTTGCCCCGGCCGCCTGCCGCCCGGCCATACAGGCGGTTTTCCGACCTGGACCAGTCGTCGCCGGCAAAGCGCGCGTGTTCGAGCTTCACGCCCAGCCAGTGGTCCTCATCCACGCGGCGCAGGTCCCAGCCAAGGGCCTGCTTCGATGTTTCATTGCCATCGGCATCCGAGGAGAACCACAGTTCCGGCCTGAGCGCCTGGCCCGGCGCATCGTCGGCCGCCGCCTCGGCGGCCAGCCCCAGGCCGAGCGCAAAGGTGAGTGCGAGGATCGCCGGTTTCATTTCGTGCCCCAGGTCTTGCGGAAGCGGAACAGTTCGGCGGCATATCCCATCACGCAAACCGGTTGCAGCAGCATCGTGTATCCCACCGAATAGAACAGGAAGCCGCCCCAGTTCCGCCGCACTCGCAGGCCCTGCTGCTTGAACATGCGGGTCTGCACGCCGAAGATCACGATGTTCCAGACCATGGCCAGCGGCAGCACCAGCAGGGTCATGAGCCCGGCGATCCAGTAGTAGCCGAACAAGGCCAGGACCAGGCCGGGCAGGAAGGCCAGCGTATAGACCAGGTCCAGCGGCAGGAACAGCAGGTTCCACCAGATGAACAGCGTGCTCATGCGCGGCGCCAGCAGCAGGCGGCCGTGGCGCGCGAAGGCTTCCATCAGGCCGCGCGACCAGCGCTGGCGCTGGCGCGAGAACTGCCTGAAGCTGGTGGGCACCTTGGTGAACAGGCACGCATCCTCGCAATAGCCGATGCGCGCGCCGGTCGCCAGCAGTGCCCACGACACCACGATGTCCTCGCCTACGCATTCGGGCCAGCCGCCGACCTGTGCCAGCGCTTCGCGCGTGTACAGCGAGAACGCGCCCTGGGCCACCAGCGTGCCGTGGTACATGCTCTGCATGCGCTTGACCGCAGCGATGCCGTGAAAATAGTCCCACTCCTGCGCACGCGCGAGCCAGTTATCGCGTGAGTTGCGCACCAGGACCGCGCCGGCCACCGCCACCGTGCCGGCGGGGTCTGAGAGAAAGCGCTGGACGATCTTGCGCAAGGCATCGGTGCGCAGGTAGGAGTCGCCGTCCACCGTCACCACCAGCGCCTGGCCGGTTTCGGCGAACCCGCGGTTCAGCGCCGCCGACTTGCCCGCATTGCGGGGCTGGGCGATGACACGTATCAGCATGCCCTGGCGCGACAGTGAAGCGGCCGCGGACCTTGCGATGGAAAGGCTGTCATCCGTGGATCCATCGTCTATTACCAGCACTTCCACAGCACCGGTGTAGTCCTGTTGCGCCAGGCTCTGCAGCGTGTCGGCGATGTTCTCGCCTTCGTTGTAGCAGGCCACTAGCACGCAGACCTGGGGGTAATGGGCGAACTCGCGCCGCGGCGGTCGGTGGTCAGCGAGTATCGAGCCGATCAGGAAGGCATTCATGAAGCCGGGCACGTAGGCAATGAAGGCGATGACTACCACAGCCAGGCCTAAACCCACCACATGCGACAGCTCGCCTAACCAGGACTGCGAGAGCCAGACGCTCAAGGCCATCCACGAGGATGCGAATGCCAGGACCACGGCGAATTTCAGCCGAAGCGGCATATACAGGGTCTTGCGCGACACCGCCGATGCGGTCGCTGGCACCGGCTGCGCGACGTACGAATCTGGCAACGGGTCGGAGGTCGGGTCCGGGGCCATGGCGGTGTCGATCGTGTACATGGCAATCCAGGCGCCGGCGTGGCAAACCCGACAGTATAAGCAATAGCCATGCCAAGTCAGGATTCGGTGTTTTGAGTCGCTTGCGCCCCGGCGCAGTGCAAACGACGGCGTCCGTTTAGGGCACAAAGTGCAAGCTGCGTCACATTTACCGCTGAAACGGCTCCGTCAGCCCGGCCCCGCGTCGCCCTGCGGCCCACGCGCGCTGGCAATCGCCAGGATCCGCGCCTGCTTCAGGGCCAGTCCCAGCGCCGGGCCGCTGGCCTGCTCGGGCAGGTCGCGGGCGCTGACGGCCAGGGCAACGCGATGGAGGCGCACCAGCTCGGGTCCTTGCGCATAGTCCGCCTCCTCGCTGCCGAGGCGACCGCGCTTGTCGGCCTCGCACACCAGCGCCAGCTGGGCGATCCGCTCGGGCTTGCGGAAGCCATCGCAGCGCGCCAGCAGCTCGAACACGGTGGCATCGCGAAGTTCGTCCAGGCGATGCACGTTGAGGTGCTCGCGGCAGGCCATGATCGCCAGCTCGCGGTGGGCGGTGGGCACTCTCAGGCGTTCGCACAATGTTTTCAGGGGGGCGAGGCCGGCGCGCTCGTGGCCGATGTGTTTCGGCAGCACCCCGGCGGGCGTCAGGGCCTTGCCCAGGTCGTGGACCAGCGCGGCGAAGCCGATCACGTCGTCGCCCGGGGCGAGTCTTGCCGCCATGTCGCTGACCAGTTCCTGGTGCATGCCGGTGTCGATCTCCGGATGGTATTCGGCACGCTGCGGCACCCCGTACAGGGCGTCGACTTCCGGCAATACCTGCACCAGCGCATTGCACTGGCGCAACGTCCGCAGGAAGGCCGACGGCGTTGGCGCGCGCAGCGCGCGGAGCAGTTCCTGCCAGACCCGCTCGGGCACCAGTTCGGCCAGCTCGCCGCCTTCGGCCATGGCCCGCATCAGCTGCAGCGTTTCCGGCGCAATCGAAAATCCCAGCCCGGCGAAGCGCGCCATGAAACGCGCCGCCCGCAGCACGCGCAAGGGATCCTCGACGAAGGCGCTGCCGGCGTGGCGCAGGACGCGCGCGTCCAGGTCGCGGGCGCCTCCCAGCGGGTCGGACAGCGTGCCGTGCTCGTCCTGGGCGATTGCGTTGATGGTGAAATCACGACGGCGCAGGTCTTCTTCCAGGGTGACCGAAGGATCGCTGTCGACCACGAAGCCGCGGTAGCCGCGGCCGCTCTTGCGTTCGGTGCGCGCCAGTGCGTATTCCTCTCCGGTTTGCGGATGCAGGAACACGGGGAAATCGCGGCCGACCGGCTTGAAGCCCTGCGCCAGCATCTCTGCAGGCGTGCTGCCGACCACGACATGGTCGCGGTCACCGGGTTGCAGGCCCAGCAACCGGTCGCGTACCGCGCCGCCGACCAGATAGGTTTTCATGCAGCGATGATGCCTGACTTCTCCCTTCAGGCGCCGTGGCAGGGAAGCAAGCCTCAGCTCTTCGGCAACTGCGCGCTTGGGCAGGTGAAGGATTTGCGCCTGGCCTGCACGCGGCCGAGCATGCGATCAGTCAACGGCAGCGCATCGCCGTTCAAGCGCCAGTCGTAGATCACGCTGAAGGCCAGCACGCGGGCCACGTACTCGCGGGTTTCCTTGTAGCTGATGGTCTCGATCCAGAAATCCGGATCGTAGTTGGGACGCTGCGACTGCCAGCGCGCGGTCGGCGCGGGGCCGGCGTTGTAGGCGGCGATGGCCACGTAAGGCACGCCGTACTTGTTTTCCATCTGCCGCAGGTAGGCGGTGCCCAGCATGATGTTGGTATCCGACTCGTACAGGCTGGCCGCGCCGCCCCAGGCCAGGCCCAGGCTTTTGGCGGTGGCCGCGCCGGTGCTCGGCAGCACCTGCATCAGGCCCATGGCGTTGGCGCCCGAACGCGCCTTGGGGTTGAAGATGCTTTCGGCGCGTATCTCGGCGGCGACCCAGGCCGGATCGATGGCGTTTTTCGCGGCTTCGCGGCGGATGGTGTCGACGTGGTGCAGCGGAAAGCGCAATTCGTACAGGCGCTGCTCATCGGGTCGGCTTTCACCACGCACGCTGCCCAGCGAGAACACCGCGCGGTCGAACCAGCCGTTGTCGCGCGCCACTTCCACCGCGATGCGGCGCTGGGTGTCGTTGAAGCGCGCCAGCGCGCTGTTCCATTCACTGGTCGCCCAGCCCGGCCGCTCCAGTTTCCACAATTCCATGGCGCGGACGATGGCCGGATCGCGGGCCACGGCGGTGCGCGCGGCCGCGCCGTCGTTGGGAATCCATGCGCACAGCGCATACGGCTGTTGCAGGCGGTCGGCGGCCAGGAAGCCATGGAACGTCGTGGTCTTCGCCGCTTCGCGGAACAGGCGCTGGGCTTCGGTGTTGTCGCCGGTCTTTTCAGCCAGCCGCGCCTCGAAATAGCGCCAACGCGAATCCTCGCGTTGCGCCTTCGGCATCTTGCGCACGGCCGCCAGTGCCGCGCGCCAGTCGCCGCGCGCCATGGCCTCGCGGGCGCGCCACTCGTGCAGCTTGTCGTCATAGACCGATTCGGGCACCGCATTGAGGCGGCGCGCCGAATCCGGCTCGTAGGAAGCCACCGTCCACAACGCCACCTCGTACAGCACCTTGCCGCGCTCGCCTTCGCCCATGCCCAACGCGCTGGCGTACTGCGGAAGCTGCAGTTCGGCGCTGGCCGGGGCTGACTTGGCCAGCCGCATCAGCCCGTACATGGCCATGCGCCGGCTGCGTTCGGTCTTCGGCCAGCCGAGCGCGCGCGCATGTACGCTATCCAGGAAAGCCGCGTAATCATTCGCCAGCGCCGCATCGGCCATGGGCAGCCCGCGCGCGGCACTGCGCATGACCGCCGACTGCTGTTCGGCGGCGGCCTTGTCGATGCGTTCCCAGCGCAATGAAGCGGGCAAGCCGCCCTGGGTGGCGAGGAGGGCGAACACCGGGTCGCAGCTGTCGGGCAGCGCCTTGCCGGTGCTGGTCCAGATTTTTTGCGCGTCGCTGGCCCACTGTGCATCGGCCTTGCCCAGGGCCTGGCGCGCGTTGAGTTCGGCGCATTGCAGGCCGACGTTGGAAGTCGGCTTCCAGGCAGCGCGCAGGGTCGGCCAGTCCTGGCGACGCGACAGTGCGGGCAACCACAGGGCGCGGAACGCCTCGGCCACCGCCTGGCCGTCGTAGCGCCTGAGGAAGGACTGCGCCTGCGAGGTCGGCAAGGTGTCGATATTGCGTTTCAGGTCGGCCAGTTCCACCCAGCCGAAGAGTGGGTGAGCGGCGAGGCCCGGGTACTGGGCCGCATCGAAACGTCCGCTTTCAGCGGCCGCCAGTGCGGCCTTGAGCTGCGGGCGCTGTGCATCGAGGTTCTGCGCAGCGGCGCGCGGTGCGGACGAGAGCAGGCAGGCGGCAGCGAGTACGATGGCGAGGCGTGGAATTTGCATGCGCGGGATACTAAAGGATGGAGGGTGAACAGCCTTTCCCGCCGCGCCCGTGCAGGCGCCCGCATGGTCCTGGTCGGTCAGCAACGGGGTGGGTGTGGTTGAAGGAATCTGGATGTTCCCGCTGCTTGGGATCGTGGCCGGCGTACTGGCGGGCTTGCTGGGTGTCGGCGGTGGCCTGGTGCTGGTGGCGGCACTGGCCTGGCTGTTGCCTTTGCATGGCATTCCCCGCGAAGCCGCGATGCATGCGGCGCTGGCCAGTTCGCTGGCCAGCATCGTACTGACCGCCGCCTCTTCGGCCTACGCCCACCATGGCCGTGGCAGCGTGCTGTGGCCGACGGTGAAATGGATGGTGCCCGGCCTGCTGCTGGGTGGCTGGCTGGGCAGCGGCATCGCCGTGAAAATGGATGATCAGGTGCTGCGCTGGGTGGTCGCCGGGTATTGCGTGCTGGCGGCGCTGCAGCTGCTGTTCGGCAAGACCCGCGCGGGCGACGCGGCGGCGCTGGCGCGTGCGCCGACCGGCCTGCCGATGTCGGCCGCTGGCGTGGGCATCGGTGCGATGTCGGCGGTGGTCGGCATCGGCGGCGGCAGCATGACCGTGCCCTTGCTGGTGTGGCGCGGGGTGGCGCCGGTAAGGGCGGTGGGCACTTCCAGTGCCTGCGGCGTGGCGATCGGTCTGGCCAGCGCGCTGGGCTATGCCTTGCATGCCCCGGCGGGCGCGCTTCCGGAGCACGCCATCGGTTACGTCTACCTGCCTGCCGCCATCGGCGTGGCCGCTGCCTCGGTACTGGCCGCGCCGTATGGCATGCGCCTGGCGCACCGGATCAGCGGGCTGGCGCTGAAACGGATCTTTGCCGCCTTTCTGATAGCCGTCGCGGTCTCGCTGCTCGTGTAAAGCGAAGGCGAGAACCGGGATTACATTCGGCTTCGTTTCACTTGCCGGCTTTACCTTTCCTTTACAAACTGCGCGGAGATCGCTGGAGCAGGGGCGAGCGGTCGATCTTCCTTCCCGCAGAAGAGAGACGCCATGAACATCCTCGGTTCAAGCCCGTTACGTCCAAGCCCGTTCCGTCAAAGCCTGCTCATCCCCACCCCGTACCATCAAGGTCTGCGCGAGGCCGGCCTGCGCCGGCAAAGATTGTCCCGCGCCGTCCACCTCAGCCTGTTGCTCGCCGTGCCCGCCTTCACCATGCCAGTCCTGGCGCTGGCCCAGGAAGAGCAGGCCAAGACACTCGAAACCGTGACCGTGACCGGTAGCCGCATCAAGCGCGCCGAGCTGGAAGGCCGCGTGCCGGTGCAGACCCTGACCCGCGAGGACATCGAACGCACCGGACTGACCTCCATCGGCGAGATCGTGCAGGAACTCACCGGCTCGGGGTCGGCACTCAACACCAAGTTCAATTCTTCCGGCAACTTCGGCTTCTCGCCCAATGGCGACGGTGTCGGTGCGGGGTCGGCGCAGGTGGACCTGCGCAACCTGGGTCCCAAGCGCGTGCTGGTGCTGGTCGATGGCCTGCGCTGGGTCAATGAATCCTCGGCATCGGGCGTCAGCGCCGCGGTCGACGTCAACACCATCCCGCTGGCGCTGGTCGACCGCATCGAAGTGCTGGAGGACGGCGCCTCGTCGATCTACGGCTCCGACGCCATCGCCGGCGTGGTCAACATCATCACCCGCCGCAATGTGGAGGGCGGGCAGGTGACGGTGCACTACGGCCAGTACGGCGAAGGCGATGGCCAGCTCGGCGGCGCCGACCTGTCCTGGGGTTTCAATACCGACCGCAGCAACCTGTTCCTCAGCCTCAGCTATACCAAGCAGAAGGAAGTGAGTTCGGATGATCGCGCGATCAGCGCGATCCCCCTGCAGGGCGGCAGTTCGCGCGTTCCCGGCGGTCGCTTCGCGTTCACCGACCCGGACGGCAATGAATACGACCTCACCACCAACGCCGGGCTCTCCAATCCGGTCTATACCCCTGGGCTGCCCGATTGCGAATCGGGCGTGGCACGCACCGACGATTTCCATTGCTTCGACTTCGGTACCGACGCCTTCAATTTCGCGCGCTTCAACATGCTGGTAACGCCTTCCGAGCGCCTGGGCGTGTTCGGTCAATACCGCTTCCAGTTCACCGAGAACACCAGCTTCTACGCCAAGGCGCTGTTCAACCGCCGCGAATCGACCAACCGCGCCGCGCCCGAGCCGATCGACCTGGGTCCCGGCGCCGGCACGGCCTACACCGCCAACGTGGTCATCCCCGCCAACCACCCCTTCAATCCCTTCGGCTTCGAGCTGGTTGGTGGCGAGGGCGGCAACATCGGTACGATCCGCCGGCGTCCGCTGGAAGGCGGGCCGCGCATCTTCGAGCAGCAGGTGGACACGCAGTACTTCGCCGCCGGGCTGGAAGGCTCCTTCGGCGGCCAGCGCCGGTTCTTCTGGGACGTCAACGCGGCCTACAGCAAGAACGAGGCCGAACAGACCAACCGCGGCAGTTACAACTCGCGCAACATCGCCACTGCGCTGGGTGACCCCGCGGTGTGCGCCGCCACGCCGGGCTGCACGCCGCTGGACATCTTCGGCTTCGGCACCATCACCCCGGCGATGCTCGCCTACATCAGTCCGCTGTTCCGCGACCGCAGCCAACAGGAACTGACCCAGGCCACGGCCAACCTCAGCGGCGTGCTGTTCGAAGGCTGGGCAGGCGACGTCGAATTCGCCACCGGTTACGAGTACCGCAAGTACCAGGGCAGCTACAACCCGGATCCGCAGACCGTGGCAGGCGAGTACAACGGCGTGCCGTCGCTGCCAACCTCGGGCAGCTACGACGTCAACGAGGTGTTCGTCGAATTCAACGTGCCCTTGTTTGCCCAGGACGGCGGCAGCCAGAAGCTCGACCTCAGCCTGGCAGGCCGCTATTCGGATTACTCGACCTTCGGCGGCGAGTTCACCCCGAAATACGGCTTGCGCTGGCAGGTGGCCGAGGAGCTGTTGTTGCGGGCAACCTATGCCGAAGGCTTCCGCGCGCCCTCAATCGGCGAGCTGTATGGCTCGCAAAGCCGCTTCGATGCACTGTTGGTGGATCCCTGCCTGGTGCCGCCCACCGCCCCGCTTGGCTCGCTCGCCCCGATCGCGTGCCCAGGGGTTCCGGTAGGCGCGCGCCAGAACGACCCGCAGATCCCGGTCCTTACCGGCGGCAACCCTGCCCTGGATCCCGAACGCGCCCGCAGCTTCAGCGTCGGCATGGTCTTCAGTCCGGCGTTCGCGGTCGATGCCCCGTGGTCGGAGAAACTCGATTTCGAGGTCACCTTCTATCGCCACGACCTGCAGGGCGCGATCCAGGCCATCGACGCGCAGACCCAGCTGGACCTGTGCGCCAACACCCAGGCATCGCAGTACTGCGACGGCATCACCCGGCTGGCATCGGGCGAGATCGATACCTTCAGCAACTTCCTGGTCAACCTGGGTTCGATCAAGACCGATGGCTGGGACGTGGACCTGTTCTGGACCCTGCCTGAGACCAGCTGGGGTCAGTTCAAGCTGGCATGGCAGAACACCTTCGTCACCCGCTACGAGGCACGCGGCGCCGGCGGCCAGTTGCAGCCGCAGGGCCCGGGCATCGTGGTCAACGACAGCGCGATTCCGGAGTGGACATCCACGGCGGTGCTCGGGTGGGAGTCCAGCGACTGGAGCGCCTCGTGGACGGTGCGGCACCTTTCGGAAATGGAGGAAACCTGCCTGGCCGCCGATCCGGCCACCTATTGCAGCGATCCTGCCGGAGGCAGCAACACGCTGGACGCCACCACCTACCACGACGCCCAGGTCGGCTATGCCTTCGACGTGCTGAAGGGGCTGCAGCTCACCGCCGGCGTCAACAACCTGTTCGACGAGGATCCGCCGGTGTGTACGTCGTGCTCGCTCAACGGCTACGAAGCCTCCACCTATGACATCCCGGGCGGGCGCTTCTTCTACCTGCGCGCGGACCTGAAGTTCTAGTGATCGGACCGGACTGCCGAAACGAAGAAGGCCGGCATCGCCGGCCTTCGTCATTGCGGGTCGTCACGCTTGCCGCATGACTCTCTCAGCGCAGGGCGCTGTGCGGAACGTCGATGCTCATCGCCAGGGCCAGATGATCGGAGAACGCCGCGGGAATGGCGCGCGCATCGGCGAACTGGATGCGTTCGCTGACCAGGATATGGTCGATGGCCCGCTGCGGGCGCCAGCTCGGGAAGGTGGGCACGCAGAAGCTCGGTGGGCGCAGGTGGGTGCGCTTGTAGAGCAGTTCCATTTCCGGGCGGTCCGGCACGCAGTTGAAATCACCCATCAGCACCGCATGCGGATGGTCGGCCAGCAGTTCGGCGATGAAGGCCAGTTGCGAATGGCGCGACGCCGCGCCCAGCGACAGGTGCGCCACCGCCACCACCAGGCCGTCGTCACCGGTGCCGAAGCGCGCCATCAGCACGCCGCGGCCGCCGATGCGGCCGGGCAGCGCATGGTCGCTGACTTCCATCGGCTCGACCTTGCTCAGCAGGCCGTTGGCGCTGGACGCCACGCGTCCGACGTTGCGATTGGTCTGGTGGCTCCAGAAATCGAAGCCGCCCTGCTCGGCCAGGTAGTGGGTCTGGTTGGTGAAGCCGGAGCGCAGGCTGCCGGGATCGGCTTCCTGCAAACCGACGATGTCGTGTTCGCCAGCCATTTTCGCGATCGAATCCAGGCTGACCCGCTTGCCGGCCGAAATCGCATGCGACCAGCTGCGGGTCACGTAGTCGCTGTAGCGACGCGTGCTGGAGCCGGCCTGGATGTTCGCGCTGAGCAGCCTGAGCCGGCGCGTGTCCGTGGTCACGGTCACGTGGGAAGGATCTGGGGGCTTACTTCGCCGGGCCAGACATCGCCGCCCGTTCGCGCGCGACCAGGTGCTCGACCGTGTTGAACATCACGTCATAGCCGCGCTGGTCCACCGACACCAGGTATTTGCCGGCGACCACGAGCGAGGGCGTGCCTTCGACCTTGGAGCGCACCGCGAACTGCTTGGCGCGGTTGAGCTTGGTTTCCACGCCGAAGCTGGACATGGTGCTGGCGAAGGTCTTGGCGTCGACGCCGTATTTGGCATAGAAGGCGCCAATCTGCTCGGGAGTCGAATTGAGTTCGAGGCTGTGCTGCACGTGCAGGGCGTTGAACACCGCGTCGTGGCTCTTTTCCATCACGCCCAGGGTTTCGGCGGCATAGAAGGCGCGCGCGTAGGTGATCCAGTAACCACCGAACGCCGCCGGGACCGGGGTGACCTGCACATCGGCCGGCTGCTTGCGTTTCCAGGCGGTGATCAGCGGTTCGAACTGCGCGCAATGCGGGCAGGTGTAGCCGAATACCTCAGCCACTTCGATCTTGCCCGCCTGTGGGGCATAGGGCTGGCCGGCGTCGATTTCGGTGTAGTCGGTGCCGGCCACGGGTTCGGGTCCCGCCGGTGGCGTGGCGGTGACCGGCGCTGCCGGCGCGGTCTCGGCCGCGGCCGGCGTGGCCGCAACTGCGGCCGGGGCCGCCACTTCCGCGGGCGGGGCGGCGGTGACCGGGGCCGGGGTCTCGGTAGCTGCGTCTTTCGGGCCGCAGGCGGACAGGAGCGGCAACACGGCGACCAGCGCCAAGGCGATCAGTCTGGAAGGAAACTTCATTGACAACTCCGGCGTGGAAGGTGGATTGCGGGCCAGCACTATGCCCGCGAAGCAGGCAGTTTCATACGCGAGGCGTTACGCAGGCGTCACTTGCGGGCCGCGCGCTCCCGCGCCACCAGGAAGTCGGTGATGCGCAGGCTGTCATCGAAGCTGCGTCCCAGCACCCGGTATTTGCCGTTGACGATCAGGGTGGGCGTGCCCTCGACCCCGGTCACGGTGGCGAAGTCCCGGGCGCGGTCGATCAGCAGGTCGGTGGCCGGGCTGTCCATGGCCGCGACGAAGGCCTTGGGGTCGGCGCCATAGCCGGCGTAGAACGCGGCGATTTCCTGGTTCGACACATTCTGTATGGGCAGCGTGCCGGTCTCGTGCACGGCCTTGAACATCGCATCATGCGATTTGGCCAGCACGCGCAATTTGGCGGCCGCGTAGTAGGCGCGCGCATACGGCGTCCAGTAGCCGCCAAACGCCGCCGGCACCGGGGTAAAACGCACCCATGACGGCTGCTTCTTCTGCCAGGCGCTGAGCACCGGCTGGAAATGGGCGCAGTGGATGCAGGTGTAGCCGAATACTTCCGCCACTTCCACCTTGCCAGCCAGCGCGGCATACGGCTTGCCCCCGGCAATCACGACGTAGTCGGTGCCCTCGACCGGCGTAGCCGGTGCAGTGGACGGGGCGGCACTGGCGAACAGCGGCACCAGCGCGAGCAGCACAAGCAACAGAGGTGATTTCATCAGGCGGGCTCCGGGCACAAAAAGAAACGCCGGCCATGATTGGGCCGGCGCGATGAACAAGACCTGTGATGCGACCGCGCCACGCGCGCTAAGTTCAGGACTGCTGCGGGGCGGGCTCGGCGGCGGGCGCGGGTGCGGCCGGAGCGGGTGCGGCAGGTGCCGCCGGTGCCGGGGCCTTGCCCGTCGAGGCGGCGTCATCGGCGCGGTCATGCAGGCCCTGCACGTAGGTGCCCAGCGCCTGGATTTCCTGGTCGGTCAGCTTGTTGGCGACCTGGGCCATGATGTTGAACTGCGCCGGATTCTTCTCGGTGGTGGTGCCGCTGCGGTATTCCTGCAGGCGCCGTGCCGCGTAATCCTGGCGCTGGCCACCCAGGTGCGGATAGGCGGGGCCGGGGTTGCCGGCGCCGCTGGGACCGTGGCAGGCCATGCAGGCCGGGATGCCGCGGGTGGCGTCGCCGCCGCGGTACAGCTGCTGGCCTACTTCGTAGAACTTCATGCCCTTGTAGGCGCCGTCGGCGATCAGGGTGTCGTCGGCGAGGCCGGCGCTGGCCTTCTGGGTCGCGAAGTAGGCGCCGATGTCGCGCATGTCCTGCGGGGTCAGGTTCTGCACGAACGGGACCATGGCCACGGCCGGGCCGGTGCGCTGGCCGGTGGCGATCAGGGCGATCTGGTGGGCCACGTAGCGTTCGCTCTGGCCGGCGATGTTGGGGTACTGCGGGTCGCTGGCATTGCCATCGGCGCCATGGCAGGCCGCGCAGGCCGAGGCCTTGGTCTGGCCGGCCTTGGCATCGCCCCACATGGTCTTGCTGAGGTCGATCTCCAGCGGCGCGGTGACCACCGGCGCGTTGTCGGGCAGGGGGGCCACGGTGGTCTGGGCAAATGCGACTGCACCGACGGCCGCAATGGCCAGTCCGGCAAGTCCAAAAACGCGAGCGTGGCGCATGCTAAAGCTCCGGAAATCATGAAAAGGCAGCGCCGTGCGGCAGCCGCGAAACTGGGGAATTATCGTCGCGGCGGGCCTTGCGGGTCAATGAAAGCCCGCATCGTCGGGCTTTTACCGCGCTTTGCAGCGGACATGATGCCCGGCCGCGGGCGTCGGCGTGCGATCCTAGGCGCATGTTCAATCCCCTAGAAAAAGCCAAATACCTGCTGGCGGCCCATCTTCCCCAGCAGCTTCCCGACGACACCGGCCATGAAGTGGCCTTTGCCGGGCGCTCCAACGCCGGCAAGTCGACCGCGCTCAATGCGCTGACCCGGCAGAACTCGCTGGCCCGCGTCTCCAAGACCCCGGGCCGCACCCAACAGCTGGTGTTTTTCGAGGTCGAGCCCAACAAGTACCTGGTCGACCTGCCCGGCTATGGCTATGCCAAGGTCCCGCACGAGCTGAAGGACCACTGGCAGGCGTTCCTGGACCGCTACTTCCGTACCCGCGAAGCCCTCAAGGGCTTGGTGGTGGTGATGGATATCCGTCATCCGCTCAAGGAATACGACCTGCACATGATCAGCTACGCGGTGGAAAGCGGGATTCCCGCCCACGCCCTGCTGACCAAGGCCGACAAGCTGGGCCGCGGCCAGCAGGGCAATACCCTGCAGGCCGTGCGCAAGGAGCTGTTCACCAAGTTCGGCGACACGGTCAGCGTGCAGACCTTCTCCGGCGAATCCAAGCAGGGCGTGGACGAGGCCCGCGCGGTGGTGAATGGGTGGCTGGGTTTCGGGCGGCCGCAGGCCGATCCGCGTCCCCCCGCAGGACGCGACGACAGCCAGGGCTAGTTCCTAGCCTTCGCCCTGCAGGCGCGGATCCATCCAGCCGCGCAGCAGGTCCACCAGCGTATTGATCGCCACGATCAGCGCGCCGACCACCAGCACCACGCCCAGCACCAGGGTGTAATCGCGGTTCAGGGCGCCCTGCACGAAGTAGCGGCCCATGCCGGGGATGCCGAACACCTGTTCGACCACGGCCGAACCGGTGACCACGTTGATGAGCGCCGGCGACAGCCAGGCCACGACCGGCAGCATGGCCGGCTTCAAGGCATGCGAGAACAGCAACCGGCTTTCCGAGAATCCGCGTGCACGCGCCGCGCGCAGGTAGTCGGCCGACAGGGTCTCCAGCATCGCCACCCGGCTCAGGCGGGCGCAGTAGGCGATGTTGGGCAGGGCCAGGGCGATCACCGGCAACACCAGGTTGCGCCACTCGCCCCAGCCACCGGCCGGCAACCAGTGCAGGGTCACCGCGAACAGCAGCACCAGCAAGGGCGCGGCGACGAACTTCGGGATCGCCAGTCCCAGCCCCGCCAGCAGCATCAGCGCGCGGTCGATCCACCTGCCCGCACACAGGGCCGCGAGCACCCCCAGCGGAATGCCGAGGACCAGGGCAAGCAACAGGGCCAGCCCGCCATTGACGGCCGATACCGGCAGCGCTTGCGCGATCAGCTGGTTGACCGTGTAGTCCGGGTACTGGAACGAAGGCCCCAGGTCGCCACGGGCCACGTCTCCCAGCCACGCTCCGTATTGCGCGAGCAGCGGCTGGTCGAGCCGGTACTGCGAGGCGAGTGCCGCCTGTACTTCCGGGGGCGCGGACTTCTCGGTGTCGAACGGGCCGCCGGGCGCGGCGCGCAACAACACGAAGCACAGCGTGGCCAGAAGCCACAGGGTGACCAGCGCTTCCAGCAGGCGCGCGAAAAATCGCCGCATCCGGTCAGCGCGCTGCCGTGACCATCAGACCTGCACGTCGAACAGGCGGCCAATCAGATAGGAGGCCGCCATCGCCAACGCACCCCAGAAGGTGACCCGCAGGGCACCGCGCAGCGGGGAGGCGCCGCCAACATGCCCGGCCAGGGCACCGGACAGCAGCAGGCTGACCAGGGTGGTGACGATGATCACCGGCTGCAGCTGGCCGGCAGGGGCCAGCAGCACTGCAGCCAACGGCAATACCGCGCCTACGGCAAACGATGCCGCCGAGGCGAGGGCCGCCTGGACCGGACGCGCGCGCAGGGTTTCGGTGATGCCAAGTTCGTCGCGCGCATGCGCACCCAGCGCGTCGTGGGCGGTCAGTTGCTCGGCCACTTGCCGGGCCAGGTCCGGTGCCAGGCCGCGGCGCACATAGATATGCGTCAGCTCGGCCAGCTCCGGGCCTGGTGTTTCAGCCAGTTCGCGCTTTTCCCGCGCCAGGTCGGCGTTCTCGGTGTCTGCCTGCGATTGCACCGAGACGTATTCGCCCGCAGCCATGGACATTGCCCCGGCGACCAGTCCCGCCACCCCGCTCATCAGCACGGTGGATGCGCTGGAGCCGCTGGCGGCCACGCCCACGACCAGGCCGGCGGTGGAGACGATGCCGTCGTTGGCGCCCAGCACGGCCGCACGCAGCCAGCCGACCCGATCGGAGCGGTGTGTTTCCGGGTGCGTGGTGCGCATGCGTGTCCTCCCCGTATTCAATGTCGCCAGCGTAACCAGCGCGAGGCGTGGCGGTCGAGTGGATTGGCCTCGAAGCCCTCCAGCTCCGGTCCGACCAGGTGCTTGGAGGTGTAGAAATACAGCGGAATCGCCATGTGGTCGTTGAGCAGCGTCTGCTCGGCTGCATGCAGCCAGGCGTTGCGAGCCGCCTCGGTTTTCGCGGCGTCGGCCCTGGCCAGGCGCTCGCGGAAACCGGCATCGTCGTAGCCGGTCCAGTTGAGCGGCCCGTCGCTGCCGAAGGCGGCGATGAAATTGCGCGCGTCGACCACGTCGCCGACCCAGCCGCCACGGAACACCTGGGTAATCGTGCGCTGCTTGCGATTCTGCACGAACACTTTCCATTCCTCGTTGCGCAGCCGCACCTGCACCCCAAGCACGTCCCGCCACATCGAAGCCACGGCCAGGGCCATGCGCCGGTGCGGAGTGGAGGTGTTGTAGCGCAACTCCAGCACCAGCGGTTTTCCTTCCGAGTAGCCGGCAGCGCGATACAGCGCCTTCGCCCGCGCCTCGCGTTGGGCCTGGCTTGCCCGGGCCCAGGTCGTCTGCGCGCCCGCATAGCCGGGAATGCCGGTGGGCACCAGGCCGTACGCCGGCTGCTCACCCAGGCCGGTGACGTGGCGGGTCAGTTTGTCGCGATCGACCGCCAGTGACAGTGCCTCGCGCAATGCCGGAGCGTCCTTGAACGGTGGCCTGGTCAGGTTCAACCCCAGCCAGAACGCGCCCAGATAGGGCGCGATGCGGAGCCGGCCGCCAAAGCGTTCGCGCAGGGCCTGCAGCGGCTGCGGCGGCACGGTTTCGGTGATGTGCAGGTCGCCGGCGGCAAAGCGCTGCAGTTCCGCCGAAGCATCCTCGGTCACCTGGTAGCGCACCCGCGCGATCGACACGTCCGCGGCCGCGTGGAAGTGCGGATTCTTCTGCACGCTCAGGTTCGCCTGTGGCGTCCATGCCAGCAACGAGTACGCGCCGTTGCCCACCAGTCGGCCGGGCCGCGTGTGCTGCGCGCCGAAACGCTGCACCGCCGGCAGGTACACCGGAAAGGCGATCGGCAAGGTCAGCAGGGCGGGCAGGGCAGCGCTGCGACTGAGTGTGAACACCACGCGTCGCGGATCCGGTGCGGCCACGCCCAGCGACGCCGGTGGCAGTTGGCCGGCCTGCACCGCCTGTGCGTTCTGCAAGGCGTCGAACAACTCGGCGAAAGGCGCGGCGGTCTGCGGCGAGAACGCGCGCCGGAAACTGGCCACGACCTGTGCCGCATCCAGTGGCGCGCCATTCGACCAGCGCAGTCCATCGCGCAGGTGGAAGGTCCAGGTACGGCCATCGGCCGACACCTCCCAGCGTTCGGCCATGCCGGGGATCAGGCGCCCGGCCGCGTCCTCGGTAACCAGGCCTTCGTAGAGATCGCGCAGCACGTTGCCGCACGCCACTTCCTGGCAGCGGTGCGCATCCAGCGTGGAAGGTTCGGGTCCATTGCCGCGCTCGAGCTGGCGGACTTCATTGCCGGCCTGCGCCAGAGCGCTGGCGGAACACAGAAACAGCAGGGCGGCAACGATAGGGCGCATCGGCTCAGGATATAGTGCGGGCCTTGCGATATCAGGCCCGCGGCCCGATGTCCCCCAGTCTTCCGACGCAGAGTATCCCCTTGTCCAGTCCGAGCCACGTTGCGGGTACGCCCATCACCGACCGCAGGCAACTGGTCGAGTACATCGCTTCAGGCGAGAAGCCGAAGGCCGACTGGCGCATCGGCACCGAGCACGAGAAGTTCGGATTCCGCCTCGATGACCTGCGTCCGCCGACCTTCGAGGGCGAGCGGGGCATCGAGGCGCTGCTCAAGGGCCTGACCCGCTTCGGTTGGGACCCGGTCGAAGAACACGGCCATGTCATCGCCCTGTTGCGCGACACCGCCTCGGTCACCCTGGAGCCGGCCGGTCAACTGGAACTGTCGGGTGGCATGCTTGAAAACATCCACCAGACCTGCAGCGAAGTCGGCACCCACCTGAAGGAAGTGAAAACCGTTGCCGATGAGTTGCAGCTCGGCTTCCTGGGCATGGGCTTCCAGCCCAAGTGGACGCGCGAGGAGATGCCATGGATGCCCAAGGGCCGCTACCAGATCATGCGCAACTACATGCCCAAGGTCGGCACCCTGGGTTTGGACATGATGAAACGCACCTGCACCGTGCAGGTCAACCTGGATTTCTCCAGCGAAGCGGACATGGTGAAGAAGTTCCGCGTGTCGCTGGCGCTGCAGCCCATCGCCACTGCGCTGTTCGCCGATTCGCCGTTCACCGAGGGCAAGCCCAACGGCTACCAGAGCTACCGTTCGCACATCTGGACCGATACCGACAACGATCGCACCGGCATGCTCGACTTCGTTTTCGAGGACGGCTTCGGCTACGAACGCTACGTCGACTACCTGCTCGACGTGCCCATGTACTTCAGCTACCGCAATGGCGAATACATCGATTGTTCCGGGCAGAGCTTCCGCGATTTCATGGCCGGCACGCTGCCGGCGTTGCCGGGCGCACTGCCGACGATGACCGACTGGTCGGACCACATGACCACCGCGTTCCCGGAAGTGCGGATGAAGAAATTCCTGGAGATGCGCGGCGCCGACGGCGGCCCCTGGGGCCGGCTGTGCGCGCTGCCGGCGTTCTGGGTCGGCCTGCTCTACGACCAGACGGCGCTGGATGCGGCCTGGGACCTGGTCAAGGACTTCAGCATGGAAGAACGCAATGCACTGCGCGACGGCGTGCCCCGGCATGCATTGAAGCTGCCCTTCCGCGGCGGCAGCGTGCGTGACCTGGCGGCGGCGGCATTGAAGATCGCGGTGGCCGGCCTGCAACGTCGCGCCGTGCACAACAGCAAGGGCGCCGATGAATCCGGTTTCCTGGATCCATTGATCGAGTTCACCGAAGCCAACGAAACCCCGGCCGAACGCAAGCTGGCGCTTTTCCACGGCGAATGGAAAGGCGACATCGACCGCGTGTTCCGCGAATTCGCATACTGATCGCGCTGCTGTAGTCTGGATTCCTTCCTCAGGAGTCCACCCAATGATGCGATGCACCGGCTTGTGCCTGTTGGTTCTGCTTGTCTTCGCACCTGCAGGTCAGGCAGTCGAACGCCTCGCCATGGTCGGTGGCACCCTGGTCGATGGCACCCTCAGCGATCCGATCCGCAACAGCGTGATCCTGATCGAGGACCAGCGCATCGTCGCCGTCGGCACCGTGGGCAACCTTGCCATTCCAGCCGACGCCAGGGTGATCTCCACCGAAGGCATGACCGTGCTGCCGGGGTTGTGGGACATGCACGTGCACCTCATGCTCAACGGGCATTCGGACTACGCGTACTGGGACAAGACCTATCCGGCGCAATTCGGCAGCGTGATCATGCCGGCCTCGGCCAAACAGTTGCTGATGGCCGGCGTGACCGGGGCCCGCGACCTGGGTGGCCCGCTGGAGGAAAGCATCGCCGTGCGCGATGCCATCAACAAGGGCGAACTGCCGGGTCCCACGCTGTTCGTGTCGGGCCCCTTCATCCAGAAGAAGGCCTACCCGGGCACCGAACAGTTCCGCTGGGGCGTGGATTCGCCCGCCGATGCGCGCGCCAAGGTCCGCAGGCTCGCCGAGGCCGGCGTCGACACCATCAAGCTGATCGACCAGGACCAGATGAGCGATGCGGAAATCGCCGCCATCGTCGACGAGGCGCACAAGCATGGCCTGCCGGTGGTGGCGCATGCGCACCGCCCCGAGGAAATCCGCCGCGGCCTGAAGGCCGGCATCGACTGCTTCGAGCACACCGGTCTGGCCGCGGCGCCCGAATACCCCGAGGACGTGATCAAGGCCCTGCGCGAACGCACCGCGGACATGTCGGCCGGTCCGTTGTTCTGGACGCCCACCATCGAGGGCCTCTACAACTTCCCCTACGCGGTCAAGAACCACGAGTTCATCGATGGCGATGCGTGGCATGAAGGCCTGACTCCGGAAATCGTGGAGGACATCAAAAAATCGCTGGAGCACCCCGAACGCATCAGCTACTTCCAGCAGACCCCGCAGCGCTGGCCCACGCTGAAGCGCAAGTTCCAGCAATTGCGCGAGAACGGGGCGATGCTGCTGATCGGCACCGATTCGGGCATCCCGATGAAGTTCCACAGCGGCAGCACCTGGAATGAACTCGACGTCTGGGTCAACCAGCTGGGCGTGCCCGCGATCGACGCGATCCGCGCCGCGACCTACTGGCCGGCGGTCGCGATGAAGGCCGACAAGGACTACGGCAGCATCGTCGAAGGCAAGTACGCCGACATCATTGCGGTCAAGGGCGACGTGCTGAAACAGGTCGCCTTGCTGCAGCGCGTGGACATCGTGGTCAAGCATGGCAAGCAGGTGAAGTAAGCCGTCGCCGGGGTGGATTGCCGGCGCAATCGTGCGGGGCATGTATACTCCACCCCAGTATGTAACCGGTCTTGCGCCATGCCTCATTCCGCCCACGAGAAGAAGCGCGTCCTGACCCGGGTGCGCCGCATCAAGGGCCAGGCCGACGCGCTTGAACGCGCGCTTGAGGCGGGCGTGGACTGCGGCACGGTGCTGCAGCAGATCGCGGCCATCCGCGGCGCGGTCAACGGACTCATGTCCGAAGTGCTGGAAGCGCACGTACGCGAGGAATTCGGCCAGGCCGCACGCTCGGATGCGCAGCGCGAGGCACGGGTGGTCGAACTGACCTCGCTGGTGCGTTCTTACCTTAAGTAGTCGGCGCCGCATGCGTCGCCTTCGCCACCAGTCCCATTGCAGGAGCCCTTCATGAAATCACGTGCCGCCGTCGCCTTCGCAGCAGGCGAACCCTTGCAGATCGTCGAGATCGACGTCGCCCCGCCCCGGAAGGGCGAGGTGCTGGTGAAGATCACCCATACCGGCGTCTGCCACACCGATGCGTTCACGCTGTCGGGCGATGATCCGGAGGGCCTGTTTCCCGTGGTGCTCGGCCACGAAGGCGCGGGCATCGTGGTCGAGGTCGGCGAGGGCGTCACCAGCGTCAAGCCGGGCGACCACGTGATTCCGCTGTACACGGCCGAATGCGGCGAGTGCCTGTTCTGCAAATCCGGCAAGACCAACCTGTGCGTGGCGGTGCGCGCCACCCAGGGCAAGGGCGTGATGCCCGACGGCAGCACGCGCTTTTCCTATAACGGCCAGCCGATCTACCACTACATGGGCTGCTCCACCTTCAGCGAATACACGGTGGTGGCCGAAGTGTCGCTGGCCAAGATCAATCCGGACGCCAATCCCGAACAGGTCTGCCTGCTCGGATGCGGGGTCACCACCGGCATCGGCGCCGTCCACAACACGGCCAAGGTGCAGGAGGGTGATTCGGTGGCCGTATTCGGCCTCGGCGGCATCGGCCTGGCGGTGATCCAGGGCGCGCGCCAGGCCAAGGCCGGCCGCATTATCGCCATCGACACCAACGCCGACAAGTTCGTGATGGCCAGGGAAATGGGCGCCACCGACTGCCTCAACCCGAAAGACCACGACAAGCCCATCCAGCAGGTGGTCGTCGAGATGACCACCTGGGGGGTGGACCATTCCTTCGAATGCATCGGCAACGTCAACGTGATGCGCGCGGCGCTGGAATGCGCGCATCGCGGCTGGGGCCAGTCGGTGATCATCGGCGTGGCCGGCGCCGGCCAGGAAATCTCCACGCGGCCGTTCCAGCTGGTGACCGGTCGCAAATGGATGGGCACCGCGTTCGGTGGCGTGAAGGGCCGTACGCAATTGCCCGGCATGGTCGAGGACGCGATGCGCGGCGATATCCAGCTGGCGCCCTTCGTCACCCATACCTTGCCGCTGGACGGGATCAACGAGGCGTTCGACCTGATGCACGAGGGCAAGTCGATCCGCACCGTGATCCATTTCTGACCTGCATCGCACAGGGGCGGCGCGCGGACGTTCCGCGCATCCTTTGCAATCGGTGGTATCCACCGGAGGGTCACCATGAGCACAGTCAGGATTCATCCGTCCGTAGACGATGGCATCAAGGCGGGCGACGATAATTTCCAGGGCGGCACGCTGGCCTGCCATTGCACGCAGGAGCAGGTCACCGTCCAGGTCGACGCGCAGACCGCGCACAACCACGCCTGCGGTTGCAGCAAGTGCTGGAAGCCGCAGGGCGCCACGTTCTCGGTTGTCGCCGTGGTGCCACGCGACAAGGTGTCGGTCACCGCCAATGCGCACAAGCTGAAGGTGGTCGACGAGGCTGCCACCATCCAGCGCCACGCCTGCAGCGGCTGCGGCGTGCACATGTATGGCCGCATCGAGAACCGCGAGCATGCGTTCTACGGCCTGGACTTCATCCACACCGAGCTGTCGCCGCAAACCGGCTGGTCGGCGCCGGGCTTTGCGGCGTTCGTGTCCTCGATCATCGAGACCGGCACCCCTCCGGCGCAGATGGCGGCGATACGCGCGCGTTTGCGCGAACTGGGCCTGGAGCCTTACGACTGCCTGTCGCCGACGCTCATGGACGCGATCTCCACCCACGTGGCCAAGGCACGCGGCCTGTTGCCTGCGTGAATCCGCGCGCAAGCGCGCAACCGGTTCCTGCCTCCCGGGAGGAAGGAACCAAGGGAAAGATCTATGACGCTTGAACGCATCGAACACCGCGCCTGTTTCGGCGGCTGGCAGGACGTCTACCGGCACCGTTCGCAGGTGCTCGGCTGCGACATGGCTTTCGCGGTGTACCTGCCGCCGCAGGCCGCCACCCGGAAATTGCCGGTGCTGTACTGGCTGTCCGGACTGACCTGCAGCGAGCAGAACTTCATCACCAAGGCCGGCGCGCAGCGTTATGCGGCCGAACATGGCGTGATCCTGGTCGTACCGGACACCAGCCCGCGCGGTGACGAGGTCGCGAATGCGGAGGGCTACGACCTGGGCCAGGGTGCCGGCTTCTATCTCAATGCCACCCAGGCGCCGTGGTCGACCCACTACCGAATGTATGACTACGTTGCCGCGGAGCTGCCCGCATTGGTGGAGGCAAATTTCCCGGTCACCGACGCGCGCGCCATCAGTGGCCACTCGATGGGCGGACATGGCGCGCTGGTCGTGGCGCTGAAAAACCCCGGGCGCTACCGCAGCGTTTCGGCGTTCTCGCCGATCGTGGCACCCTCGCAGGTGCCCTGGGGCGAGAAGGCGTTCACTGCCTACCTGGGCGAGGATCGCAATGCTTGGAATCCCTGGGATGCCACGGCCCTGGTCGCCACCGCGTCCGAGCGCTTGCCATTGCTCATCGACCAGGGCGGAGCCGATGAATTCCTCGCCAACCAGCTGAAACCGGAGCTGTTGCAGGCGGCATGCGCCGCGGCCGGCCACCCGCTCACTTTGCGCGTGCAGCCCGGATACGACCACAGCTATTACTTCATACAGAGCTTCATCGGCGAGCACATCGCCCATCATGCGGCCGCCTTGAACGCATGAAGGCGCGCGGTCTGTAGGAGCGACGCGAGTCGCGAAGCTTCGACGGCGTCAGATGTTCACGGGCTTCGCGACTTGCGTCGCTCCTACAACGCCGGCGGCGCTTCCAGTTCCAAGTCGGTGTAGGCGAAGCGCGCGTCGCGCAGGACGGTTGCGCCGCGCACAAGCCGGAGCGGCCGGCTGAACATCGGGCCGGCCTGCACGCAAGTGTGGAATTCGCCGTTTTCCCCGCAGGGGTCGATCTGCGCTGGCAGGTCGCGGAGCAGTGACGCGTCAAAGCGGCGACCCGCGAAATCCGCGGACAGTTGCAGCGTATCGACACAGCACACGTCCGCTTCCAGTCCGCCAGCCTGCATCTCCCGCGCCAGCAACGCGGTATCGCTGCCGAACAACGGCGTCTGTACGTTCCAGCCATGGCGCCCGAGCATTTCCACCCGGTAGTCCCGTATGTCCTGCAGGAACAGGTCGCCGAAGGCGATCTGGTCCAGTCCCGTCCAGCAGGTGCTTACGGTCCGCAGGCCCGAGGCGAACGCGTCTTCATAGGTGCGGTTGTCGCAGTCGGGTGGAATCATCACCTCGACCAGCGGCAATCCGGCTGCCGCGGCCTGCGCATGCAGGACGCTGCGGCGGATGCCCTGCATTGAAACGCGTTCGTAGCCCGCGGTGATCGTGGTGATCAGGGCAACGACGTGAGTACCCGACTGTTGCAGCCGGTGCAGTGTCCACGCCGCGTCCTTGCCACCGCTCCATGACAACAGCATGCGCTGGGACATGGCGCCGCTCAGGCGTTGGAGACGTCGCGCAGCTCCCAGGCATTGCCGGCCAGCAGGCGCAGGCGGTGCTTGAACACGGCGCCGGGAATGGAGGTGATGGCAATCAGGTCGATCTGCAGGTCGTGCTGTTCGCCCGTTACCGTCGCCGCGGGATCGCTGGCGCCCAGGCCGGGGTCGACCGCGTCGGGTTCGGCCTGCGCATCGCGCCAGCGCTGGAAGAAACCCGTGCTGCGCAACGCGTCCTGCAGCTGCGCGGCGAATTCGTCGGCCCCGTGCGCGGTGAACGCGAACGCGGCATCGTGGCCGCGTGCCTTTTCCGGGTTCTTCAGGCTGATGTAGTAGCGGATGGGCATGGAGCGCTCCCTTTGGGAAGGGCTCCAGCCTAGCGATCCTGCGTTAGTGGCTCGTTACGAAGTCACGAACTTGTGCGGTTCGGCGGCGAAGCCGACCACCACCGCGCCCTTGCCGACGTTGACCATGCCGGTCAGGCTCATCACGCTCTCGAATACTTCCACGTTGTTGCTGGCGCAGACCTCGCGCAGGCGGTTGTAACCGGGCAGCGCGCGCAATTCGCCCAGCTCGCCGCCATAGCTCATGCACAGCGTGGGCGTGAGCAGGCCCGAAATCACCCGGTTGCCGGCGAACTTGAACATCTGCTCGACCGCATTGTCGAAGCCCTTGAGCTTGGCGACGGGCTCGGTCTTGCCCGCATGGCCATGCAGCACCGGCTTGATGTCCAGGGCACTGCCCAGCGCCGCGCTCATGAAGCTGACGCTGCGGTCGCCCTTGGTGCGCGCGCGGGCGCGCAGGTAATAGAGGTCGCGCGGAATCATGTAGCCATGCGAATTGGCAGCCAGGTATTCCAGCTTGGTGCGGATGTGCTGCACGTTCTCGCCGGCCGCGCGCATGCGCACGGCCTCCACCGCGGTGATGCCCTGGGCGGCGAACAGCGTCTGCGTATCGATCACGCGCAATGCGAACGGCGAATTGTGGCCCGCGGCCTGCCGCACCGGCTTGTAGTCGTTGAGGATCGCGAAGCTGGCCTGCATCGCGTTCTCGTGGATCGGGCTGCGCGTCTTGGTGATGGTCATGCAGTAGACGTGGTCGTAGTCGATGACCAGCCGGCTCAGGAACAGGTCACGGATCTGGGCGACCGAGAACGGAATCGTCTCGGCCTCGTGCCCGCGCTCGGCGACGTGCGCATGCAGGAAGCTCAGCGTGGCCTCCTCGTCGCGGTGGTCGGCCAGCACGGCATCGCCGATGCGGACGGTGATCGGCAGGACCACGATGTCGTTCTTCTCAATGTAGTCCTGCGGCAGGTCGCACGCAGAATCCACCACTATCCCAATGCGCATGAAGCCCCTCCCGGCATGCATCGCTATTCAGCGCGGCAACGTAACGCGTTTGTGCTACCCAGCGCGCCATAAAATTGTGAACGGCCCCACATTATCGCGATCGAGGGGCACTAACCAGCCTCGTTGCAGGGGTTTGGCGGCCCACGCCAGCCTGCCGGGGCAAGGGATAACCCCGGTTTGGGCGGCTGCAGGCGTTCACGCGCCAGGGATGTGATCTCCATCACATTTTGCTTGCTTCCAGAACTTGTCAGCCCGTTCTGTTCAGGCGGACACTGAAAGCGCAGGCAAGGAGCGAAATGATCAGGCAGTGGCTTTTGGCGACTGTGGTTGGGGTGATGGCCTTGTCCTCCGTGCATGCGCGGGAACAGGGCATCGCCCGCATCGATCCTTTGTCTACGGCGCCGGCCCAGCCGGCGCAGAGCGCCGGCATCTTCGCCGAGCGCGATTTCGTGCGGGACCCGAACCGGCCCTCGGTGCTGGCCAATGGGCGCTGGCGGGTCCAGCCGGTCGCCGGGATGGAAGAGCCGTTGCTGCTGGTCTACCACCCCTACAGCGCCCGGGTCACGGTGCAGGGCGCGGCAGGCACCCCGCCGATGGCGCAGACGCTGTTCCAGCCGGACCTGGACCCGCAGTACTCACGCCACGCGCTGGTATTCCCCCTGGCTGGCAGCGATGCGGTGGAAGTCAGCGTGCAGGGTGCGCGCTATCCACTGCAGGTGGCGGTATTGCCGCGCGCCAGCCACATCGCGCGCGACCTGACCCAGGTGCGCGTGCTGCTGCTGTCCTGCGGTGTGCTGGTGGGCGTGGCACTGACCGTGCTGCTGTTCTGGGCCGTGCTGCGCGAACGGGTCTACCTGCTCTACGCCGCCAGCATGGCGCTGCAGCTGCTGTTCCTGCTGTGTTCCTACGGCGAGGCCTATGCCTTGCCGTTATTGCGCGGCCTGTCGGTATTTGGCGCGCCGGGCATCTGGTTCATCGCCACGCTGTCGACCATGGTCACGGTCTACATGCTGCTCGACTACGCGGCCCTGCGTACCTGGGTCCCGCGCCTGAGCGCTGGCATGCGCTGGCTGGGCGCCTACATCCCCGGCGTGCTGCTGCTCCTGCTGGTCTTGCCGTGGCCGGCCAGGAAAGAGTGGTTCCCCAATGCCGGCAACCTGCTGTTCCTGGCGACCAACGCACTGGCCATCCTGGCCCTGCTGGTGGCGTGGCGACGCGGCGGTCGGCACGCGGGCTTCGTGCTGATCGCGTGGGTGCCGCTGGTGTTCTTCAGCACCGCGCGCGCGCTGCAGCTGAGCATGGGCATTCCCATCGAACCCTGGCTGCAGTACGGCCTGCCGCTGGTGCTGGCCTTCAGCGCGGTGGTGCTGGCGCTGGGCCTGGCCGATCGCATGCTGACATTCCGACAGGAGCGCGACACCGCGCAGGCCCATGCCGAACGCGACTGGCTGACGGGCGTCATGAACCGCGCCGGCATCGAACACCGGCTGGACTGGGCGATCCTCAACACCCGCCGCGAAGGCGTGCCGCTGTCGCTGCTGTTCCTGGACCTGGACAATTTCAAGCAGGTCAACGACCGCTTCGGCCATGAAGTCGGTGATGGCTGCCTGCGCGCGGTGGTGCGCCTGATCAGCGGCGAACTGCAGTACGGCGACCAGCTCGGGCGACTGGGCGGCGAGGAGTTCGTGCTGGGCCTGGCCGGCGCCGACCGCGGCCGCGCCACCGCCATGGCCGAGCACCTGCGCCGGCAGATAGAAGCCCAGTGCCGCATCGTCGAGGGCATCGAAGTGGCCCTGACGGTGAGCATCGGCGTGGCCGAATGCAATGGCGCCGACACCGTCGCCAGCCTGATCAAGCGCGCGGACGGCGCCATGTACGTTGCCAAGCACGGGGGCCGCAACCGGGTCGAGGTGCAGGAAGCGACAGCGGGCTGAACGCAGCCGGCGCTGTCAGCAGCCGACCGATTCGTATCGCGCCACCTCGTGCAGCAACTCGCCCCGGCCTGCCTGCGATGACAGGAACAGGGTCGGGCGCGAGACGTTGTAGTGGTCGGTCGTATCGAAAATCAGGTCAAGCTTGCCGTCCCGGTCCAGGTCGCCGGCGAAGCGCAGGGTCGGGCTGGCGTCGTCGCCCAGCGACATGGTGGCGGAGCCGGGCTCGCGGTAGCCACCAAGCCTGGCCAATAGCTGCCGCTGGCCGCCGGTGTGCAACTCGATGCGGCAGTCGAACTGGGGCTGTTGCTCCTGGACCGTGCGCGGCTGCGGGTCGCATTGACTGGCGAGGCGGTACGGCTGGCCATGGAAAGTGAACTGGTACGGCAAGCCTGTGCCGGCCTGCTGGCCCGACAGGTCGACGGCTTCGATCGTGCCCGCAGCCAATCGCCCGCCACGCAGGTAGGCGATGACGCCCTCGTCGTGCGGCGAGGAAATCGCCAGGCCAGTGTGGGCGCCCTCTTCATCGACCAGTTCGTCCCGTACGACGCGCACGTTCAGCGTGGTCACCACCAGCGCTGCCTGCTTCTCGTGGACCCGCAAGGCCAGCCATGGTTCGCCGTCGCGGGCGACGGCCTCGCCTGCATGGAACTGGCCGGGTGGCTGGATCGCGAACGTTCCCGCCAGCAGCAGCGCCCATGCGGTGGTCATCGACATGTCCTCTCCCTGCACAGCTGCGCTGCGCGCATCGATCCGGCCCGGCGCCCGTGCCTGCAGGCTTCAGGGTGCATAGGCGCGTGGCAACGGACCTGCCGCCGGCAGGTAACGGTCACGCAATTCGGTCTGGCGCGAGCGCATCGGGATGGGCTTACCGCCCAGCCACAGCTGCGTGGCCACGTGGGCCACGTCCAGCGGGTCGCCGGTCCACAGCACCAGGTCGGCCAGCTTCCCCGGTGCGATCGTGCCCAGGCGCTCGCCGACGCCCAGTACCTGCGCGGGCACCCGCGTCAGTCCCTCCAGCCCCGCTTCCCAGGGCAGGCCGTTGGCGACCGCATTGCCGGCGTACTGGCGGATCTTGCGCGCGTTGTGCGAGGCGTCGCCGAACTGGGCGAAACTCACTTCGACACCGGCCGCATGCAGGCGCGCCGCATTCTCCAGGGTGGCGCCGATCTGGTCGAAATCGCCGGGCAGGTCGGCCAGCGCATCAACGAACACAGGCACCCGTGCGCGGGCGATCTCGGCCGCCAGCTTCCAGGCCTCGACGCCACTGGCAATGGCGATGTTGACGCGCTCGCGCTGCGCCCAGCGCAGCAGCTGGCGGATATCGGCGGCGCGGTTGACGGTGACCACGATGCGGCCGTTGCCGGCCAGGTAGCGCGCCAGTACTGCGCGCCCGGTGGGGGTCAGCAGCGCGTGCGGCGAGTCGGCGGCAATGCGCCCGCGCGCCTCGCCCACCATCTGGTCGAGCAGCATCCATTGCGCCGCGCGCGAGCTGCCGCTCTTGCCCAGCACGTCGCTGCCCAGTTTCACGAACAGCACGCGCGGGCCGATCGGGTCGGCGCCGCCATCCAGTCGCAGCACGCCACCCTGGCCGGCGATGAACGAGCCGCCGGTACCCGCGCCGAGCAGGGTGAAGCCGATGCCTTCCACCCGCGCCACCGGCACCAGCACCGACTCGGGGTTGTAGGCCAGGGTCACGTCGAATTCCGGACGCATCGGCTGGCCGTCGGCCAGGGTCACCGCGCTGTCCACGGTCTCCGACTCGCCGGACACTTCCTCGATGCCGATTTCGGTGATGCCGCCGAAGAAGGCAGGCGTCAGCGGCCGGCCTTCCGCTTCCACCACGCTGATCGAAGCAGGCGCCTGCAGGTTGCTGCCCACCGCGCGGATGAGGCCGCCCTGCACCAGCACGTCGGCATTCTGCAGCGTGCCTTGCGCGCCCGCGGTGTGCACGGTGGCGTGGCGGATGAGCACGTCCTGGGCGAGGGCGGGGACGCTGGACAAGCCGGCACCGAACATCAAAAGCACCGAAAAAATTCGCTTCGTCGTTTCCGCGAAGGCGGGAATAGCTCTCCGGCCAGATTGCGGTGCTGTTGCAGAGGAGCGATTCCCGCCTTCGCGGGAATGACGAGCAAAGCGATCGCGTAACGTGCTCATTTCCCACCCTCGCTTGCCGCATCCCCGGATCCCGTCCCGGGCAGGCCCTGCCCCAGCATGAAATCCGACCGTGGCTGACGCGCCCGGTCATTGCGGTCATACACGCGCGCGCCATCGATGTAGACCTGATCGGCATGCGCGTAGACGCTGAAGGGGTTCTGGTTCCACACCACCACGTCGCCCATCTTGCCGGTCTCCAGGGTGCCGGTGACCTCGTCGATGCCCATCGCCTTGGCCGGGTTGCGGGTCAGCCAGCGGATCGCCCGCTCGGGTGGTATCTCGATGCCGGCGCGGCGCGCATTGGCGATGACCTTGGCCGCTTCCTGGTTGAGGCGCTGGATGCCTTCGTCCGAATCCGAATGCACGATCGCGCAGCTGTTGGCGGGGCGGTCGACCAGGGCGATGTTTTCCTGGATGCCGTCGAAGGCTTCCATCTTGAAGCCCCACCAGTCGGCCCACAGCGCCCCGCACACGCCCTCCGCGGCCAGCCGGTCGGCCAGCTTGTAGGCCTCCACGCCGTGATGGAAGGCGGCGATCTTGAAACCGAATTCCCTGGCCAGGTCGAGCATGGTCGCCATCTCGTCGGCACGGTAGCAGTGGATGTGGACGCGGATCTCGCCGTTGATGGCGCCGGCCAGCGTGTCCAGTTTCAGGTCGCGCTTGCCGCCGCTGTCGCCGGCGCTGTCGGCACTGTCATCGCCCCGGGCGCGCTCCCACCAGCGCTTCTTCTTCGGCTTGGCGGGCTTTGGCTGGTTCTTCTTCAGGTATTCGCTGGCATCGATGAAGGCGGCGCGGTAGCCGGCGATGTTGCCCATGCGCGTGGACGGGCCGCCCTTCTGGCCGTACACGCGCTTGGGGTTCTCGCCGCAGGCCATCTTCAGGCCCCACGGCGCGCCGGGGAATTTCATGCCCTGGTAAGTGGTCGCCGGGACGTTCTTCAGGGTCACGCCGCGGCCGCCGACCAGGTTGGCAGAGCCAGGCAGGACCTGCAGCGAGGTGATGCCGCCGGCCAGCGCAGCGTGGAAGCCGGGATCCTGCGGCCAGATCGAATGTTCCGCCCACACATTGGCGGTGACCGGGGCGGTGGCTTCGTTGCCGTCGCTGTGCGCATTCATGCCGGGGCTGGGATAGACGCCCAGGTGGGAGTGCACGTCGATGACGCCCGGCGTGACCCAGCGGCCGCGGGCATCGACCCGCGTTGCGTTGGCGGGTGCGTCCAGTGCGCGTCCCACCGCGGCTATCCTGCCGTCCTGCAGCAACACGTCGGCATCGTCGAGGCGTTCACCGGTGCCGGTCAGTACGGTGGCGTGTTCGATCAGCACCGGGCCCGAGGCGATGGCGCGGTAGGTGCTGGGGTAGGGATCCTCGGTAAAGCGTGATTTGGCTGCGGCGTTGCCGACAGCCGCGCCCACGGAAACCAGGCCGATGACGGCCAGCAAAGCAATGCGCATGGTGTTGCCCCGGAAGTGCAGCCTTGAAACTAACCGGACCACCGGTGCTTGCCAAGTGCCGCGCCGCGGCTGCATGCCACAATTGGGCCAGCAACGAAAACCGGACAGGAGCTGTGATGAAGGACAAGAACGAGATCGTCGACAACTGGTTGCCACGCTACACCGGCGTGCCGCTGGACCAGTTTGGCGAACACATCCTGCTGACCAATTTCGGCGGCTACCTGCACGCGTTTTCCGCGCTGACCGGCGCCCCGGTGGTCGGCCTGGACCGGCCCATGGCCAGCGCCACCATCGACGGCATCACCATGATCAATTTCGGCATGGGCAGTCCCAACGCGGCCACGATGATGGACCTGCTGTCGGCGATCATGCCCAAGGCGGTGCTGTTCCTGGGCAAGTGCGGCGGCCTGAAACGCAAGAACCAGCTCGGCGACCTGGTGCTGCCGATCGCGGCGATCCGTGGCGAGGGCACCAGCAACGATTACCTGCTGCCCGAAGTGCCGGCGCTGCCTGCGTTCGCGTTGCAGCGCGCGGTCTCGACCATGATCCGCGACCTCGGCCACGATTACTGGACCGGCACGGTGTTCACCACCAACCGCCGGGTCTGGGAACACGACGTCGAGTTCAAGGAATACCTGCGCAAGCTGCGCTGCATGGCCATCGACATGGAAACGGCGACCATCTTCGCCGCCGGTTTCGCCAACCGCATTCCCTGCGGCGCGCTGCTGCTGGTGTCCGACCAGCCAATGATCCCCGAAGGCGTCAAGACCGAGGCGTCGGACGCGCGCATCAGCGCCGATTTCGTCGACCGCCACATCAATATCGGCATCGAAGCCCTGAAGCTGATCCGCCGCCACGGCAAATCGGTGCGGCACCTGCGGTTCGACGAGTGATGCCGGCGCAGGCTACGCCGATCGATCCGCAACTGCAGGAGTGGCTGGCCGCCGGCCGCTATTTCGAACATGCAGGCCACCGCAGCTTCTATCGCGACGATGGCGACGGTCCGCCGCTGCTGTGCCTGCATGGCTATCCCACCGCGTCATGGGACTGGCACCGGGTCTGGCCGCTGCTGCACGGCCACTATCGACTGGTCGCGCCGGACCTGCTCGGATTCGGTTTCTCGGACAAGCCGCGCGACCACGCCTATTCCATTGCCGACCAGGCCACGCGCGTGGAGCGGCTGCTGGTCAAGCTGGGTCTGCACGAGGTGCACCTGCTGGCGCACGACTATGGCGACACCGTGGCCCAGGAACTGATGACGCGGCATCAGACACGCCTGCAATCCGGAGAAGCAGGCGTGCGGCTGCTCACGGTGACCCTGCTCAACGGCGGGCTGTTCCCGGAAACCCACCGCGCCCGCCCCATCCAGACCTTGCTGCGTTCGCCACTGGCGCCGGTGCTGCTGCGGCTGTTCAACGCGCGCGCGCTGGGCCGCAACATGCGCGCGATCTTCGGCGCCGACACCCCGCCCGACGCGGCGGAGCTGGCGCGCTTCTGGGCGCTGATCAACTACAACGGCGGCCGCGCGATCATGGGACGGCTGCTGCATTACATCGGCGAGCGCAGGCGCAGCCGCGAACGCTGGGTCGGTGCGCTGGTCGATGCGCCCATGCCACTGCGGCTGGTCGCCGGCATGGACGATCCGGTGTCAGGCGCGCACATGGTCGAACGCTATCGCCAGCTGGTGCCGCAGCCCGACGTGGTCGAGCTGCCCGGCATCGGCCACTACCCGCAATGGGAAGCGGCCGAACGCGTGGCCGTGGCGGTCATCGGGTTCGCGCGCTAGCAAGGTAGCCGCGCTACGGCCCCACGGTTTTTTCGGTGGCCAAAGGCTTGAGGGTGCTGTGGTGCGCGGCCAGGAACGCGCGCAGCGACGCCGGCTTGACCGGCTTGGTCAACAACCGATAGCCGCGTTCGCGCGCGCGCTGCTTCAGCTCGTCACGCCCGTCGGCGGTCAGCAGGGCGCCGGCGATGTTGGTGCCGCTGGCCTGGCGCAGCGCGTCCAGGGTTTCCAGGCCGTCCAGCCGGTCGTGCAGGTGGTAGTCGACCAGCATCACCGCCGGTGCCAGGCCGATTTTTTCCAGCGCCTCGTCGACGGTGGCCGCGGTGACCACTTCCACCTGCCAGCGGCCGAGCAGGGCGCGCATGCCGTCCAGGATCTCCTGGTCGTTGTCCACGCACAGCACGCGCAAGCCGGCCAGCGAATCAAGCACCGGTGCGGGCGGGCGTGCGCGTTCGGACTCATCGGCCACCGCCGCGCGCGGCACGGTAATGGAAAACATGCTGCCGTGGTCGACCTTGCTCTGCGCGCCCAGGTCGTGGCCCAGCAGGCGCGAGATGCGCTGGCAGATCGACAACCCCAGGCCGAGGCCCTGCTCGCCCCAGTCGAAGGGCTGCGGATAGCGGTGGAACTCCTCGAAGATCTGGCGCATGTGGTGCTCGGGAATGCCCGGGCCGCTGTCCCAGACCTGTATTTCCAGGTTGCGCCCGCGCCGGCGCATGCCCAGCACGATGCGCCCGCTGCGGGTATAGCGCAGCGCGTTGGCGATGAAATTCTGCAACACCCGGCGCAGCAGGCGACGGTCGCTGCGTACCGCCAGGGCGGCGCCATGCACGCGCAGGTCCAGGCCGCGGCCCGCAGCGACCGGCGCGTACTGCGAGGCGAGTTCACGCAACAGGGCGCCGGCGTCGAAGTCGCTGATCTCGGTGCGCATGCCGCCGGCATCCAGCCGCGACACGTCCAGCAAGCCGTCCAGCAACTCCTCGGCCGCGCGCAGCGAGGCGTCCACGCGTTCGGCCAGGTGGCGCTGCTCGGCCGGCTCCTCGGTGTCGCGCAAGGCCGACGTGAACAGCCGCGCCGCATTCAACGGCTGCAGCACGTCGTGGCTGATCGCGGCCAGGAAGCGGGTCTTCGACTGCTGCGCCGCCTCTGCCTCGCGCCCGCGGTCGGCCACGCGCTGCTCCAGGTTCTCGTTGGCCTCCAGCAGCGCGTTCTCGGCGCGCTTGAAGTCGGTGATGTCGTTGTAGCTGGTGACGTAGCCGCCACCCGGCAGCGCCTGGCCGCGCATCTCGATGACGCTGCCGTCGCTGCGCACGCGCTCGAAGATGTGCGGCGAACCGATGCGCATGTAGTCGATGCGCTTGGCGATCTGGGCTTCCAGGTCGCCTTCGCCCAGTTCGCCGCGCTCGGCGTTGTAGCGGATCAGGTCGGCGACCGGGCGGCCGACGTAAAGCATGCCCTGTGGAAACCCGAACATCACCTGGTAGCGCCGGTTCCAGGCCACCAGGCGCATGTCCGGGTCGACCACGCTGACGCCCGAGCTGATGTTCTCCAGCGTGGTCGACAGGATCTCGCGGTTGAAGCGCAGTTCCTGCCCGGCCTCGTCCAGCACCGCCACCACTTCGCCCAGTTCCATGCCCGAGCCGCGCAGCACGCTCGTCAGCACCAGGCGCGCCGACGCCGCGCCGATGGCCGCGGCCAGCAGGCGTTCGGTGAACTGCACCCAGGCGCGATCGGCGGCGGCGGCCGGTTGCAACTCGCGTTGCATCATCGTCGCCTGCTCGGCGAAGGCGCGGCGCGCGTGGCGTTCGCCGACGATGCGCTCGGCCAGCGACAGCAGGTCGGAGACGCGCACGTTGCCGGGCCATTCGCTGGCCACCAGCGCCTGCCGCTGTGCATAGGGATCCAGGAACGGGGCGATGCGCAGGCGCTCGTCCACGCTGGGCCGCCAGCGCGCCGACACCAGCATCATCACCGCGGTATTGAGCAGCAGCGACCAGAACGTGCCATGGGTCAGCGAGTCCCAGCCGGTCATGTTGAACAGCTGCTGCGGGCGCAGCCAGTGGATGCCGTAGGGCCCGGTCTGCAGCCATTCCGGGCCCAGCCAGCCGGAGGCCGACAAGGTCGGCAGCAACAGCGTGTAGACCCACGTGCCGAAGCCGACCAGCATGCCGATTTCCACCCCGCGGCGACTGGCGCCCCGCCAGTACAACCCGCCAAGCAGGCCTGGCGCGAACTGCGCCACCGCCGCGAACGCGATCAGCCCGTACGAGGCCAGCGAATTGTCGTTGCTGCTGGTGCGGTAGTAGGTGTACGCGCACAGCGCCAGCATCAGGATGGCCAGGCGCCGTATCCACAGCACGCGCGAGGCCACGTCGGCCTCGGCGTGGCGCTCGGCCCAGCCACGGCGCAGCAGTACCGGCATGACCAGGTCGTTGCTGACCATCGTGGCCAGGGCGATGCTGGCGACGATGACCATGCCTGTGGCCGCCGAAAAGCCGCCGACGTAGGCGACCAGGGCCAGCGCCTTGTTGCCGGCGGTCAGCGGCAGGGCCAGCACGAAGGTGTCGCTGGCGATGCCGCCGCCATTGCCGAACATGGCCACGCCGGCCGCCGCGATCGGCACCACCATCACCGAGATCAGCACCAGGTAGATGCCGAAGAACCAGCGCGCCTTGCGGATGTCGCCGATGTCGCTGCATTCCACCACCGCCACATGGAACTGGCGCGGCAGGCAGACGATGGCCAGGAAGCCGAGCAGGGTCTGGGTGAAGAAGCCCACCGGCGGCGCATTCTCGAACAGGGTGCGCGCCGACTGCTCCACGTGCAGGGGCTGCCCGCCCAGCCACACGTAGGCGAAGATGCCCACCGTGATGATCGCCACCAGCTTGATCAGCGACTCCAGGGCGATGGCCAGCATCATGCCGTGGTGGTGTTCGGTGGCATCGACCTGGCGGGTGCCGAACAGGGCCGCGAACAGGGCCATCAGCAGCGCGACATACAGCGCTGGATCGGTGAAGAAACCGGTGTTGTCGGCACCCTGTCCGGTCAGCACGGCCAGGCTCAGCGCCACCGCCTTGTACTGCAATGCCAGGTACGGGACCACGCCGATCAGGGCGATGACCGTGACCAGGGCCGCCAGCCGGCGCGAACGTCCGTAGCGCGAGGAAATGAAGTCGGCGATGGACACCGTGTTCTGGCTGCGCGCGATCAGCGCCAGGCGCTCGATGATGCGCCAGCCGAACAACAGCAACAGCAGCGGGCCCAGGTAGATCGGCAGGTAGCCGATGCCGTTGCGGACCGCGCTGCCGACCGCGCCGTAGAACGTCCACGAGGAACAGTAGACCGCCAGGGCCAGGCTGTAGACCACCGGCCGCAACCACGGCCGGTCCGGATACAGCGGGCGCTTGTCGCCCCACCAGGCCACCGCGAACAGCAGCGCGGCATAGGTGACCGACACCAACAGCAGGATCCAGCTGGAAACCAAGCTTATGCTCTCCCTGCTCGTGAGGGTCCGAGTTTACGTCGATAAGCCGTCATCAGCCCTCTGCCGCCGTACGGTGTGTGCAAGCTGCATCGGCTGCGACCTGGACACGCGGAAACCGGGGAAAGCCACCGGAAAGCAAGTTTCCGGTTGCCGCGGACGCAGCTCCTACAGTCCGGCCAGCAACTGGCGGGCGGCGCGCTCGGCCTGCCCGCGAAGTTCCGGGACGGCGATGCTCTCCCACAGGCGGCCGATGCGCAGGCTGCCGACCACGATGACGCCAGGCAGAATTTCGGCTTCGGCGTTGACCAGGTCGCCGTCGCTGGCCGTGTCCAGGCCGATCCCGTGCGGGCCTGGCCGCGCATGGCCCTTGCCCAGCAGGTCCGACAGCAGCGGGTTGCGCATCAGCTGCGCGCGCATCTCCACGCCGGTGGCGTTGACGATGCGGTCCACGTCCAGCTGCAACGGGCGCCGGTCGCGCAGCATCACGCTGACCCGGATGCGTCCACCTTCGCGCGCCACGGTTTCCAGGCGGCCGCGATGCAGCTGCAGCTGGCCGCTGGCCTGCAGGGCCTGCAGCTGCGCGTGCACCGGCGCGGCGATGCGGTGCCGGTGCACGTCCCAGTAGCGGACCACGTGGCGCAGGAAGCGGCGCTGGTCATCATGGGACAACGTGCACCACAGCTTCTGCACCAGCGGCCGCACGCTCTCCATCGCGGCCTGCCATGGCAGGCCTTGCGCGACGGCGGTACGCGCCAGCTCGCGCAGGCGGTGCATGCGTTGGCGCAGGTTCTGCCCCAGCAGTGTTTCAGGATCGAATCCGGCCAGCGCATGCTCGGCGTGTGGCAGCGGCAACAGTGCGTGCCGCGACAGCACATGGATGCGGCCGCGATGGCCATTGGCGGCCAGGCTGAGCACCGTATCGACCATGCTCAGTCCGGAGCCTGCGATACATACGCTGGCCGCGGCCGGAATGCGCTTGATCGCGTCGAAGTCCCAGGCTTCCAGCACCGAATCCGGCGGCAGGCTGGACGCCCCACGCGCCGGCAGCGGCTTCGGCGTGTTGCCGACCGCCAGCACCACGCCGGCGCAGCGCAACGTTGCGCCGGATTCCAGTGACAGGCGCAGATCGCCCTCTTCGTTGTCCAGCGAGACCACTCGATCCTGCAGCAATTCGAAACGGGCGGGCGACGCGGCGCGCGCACGCTCGAGGCGGTCGCGCAGGTAATCGCCATAGCGGCGCCGTTCGGCGTAGGAGATGGCCAGGTCGGTACGCGCTGCTTCGCCTGCCTGCACCACCAGGTAATCGACGAAATCATCCGGCAGGTCGTTGAAGGCGCTCATCCGGCGCGCCGGCACGTTGAGCAGGTGTTCGCCATGGCGGGTGGCATAGGCCACGCCCTGGGCCAGCCGCGACCCTGGTTCTATCAGCACGATGCGGGTGCCGGCGGCGGCCTGGCGCAGCGCATGCAGCGCGGTGAGAACCCCGCCCGCGCCGCCGCCGATGATGGCGATATCGAAATCGCGGAAAGGTGTGTGTGTCGTCATCGGGCGCCATTGTAGGCGATGGCCTGGTGGCCTTCTTCGCTCGGCCACGCCTGCATAGCCTGCTGCGTCGGCCTCGCTTGCATCAGCCTCGCTTACATCAGTGAGTCGGCCAGCCGGGCGATGCCTTCGCGGCTGCGTCGCCAGGCCGGCCGGCGGCGCCAGGCCTGCGGATCAAGGTGGCGACTGTCGGCCAGGTAGCCGGCTTCGATCTGCCGCATGCGCGCGACCACGCCGGCGTCGTAGCAGAGCAGTCCGATTTCCGCATTCAGCGCGAACGAACGGATGTCCAGGTTGATCGATCCCACCAGGGCGATGTCATCGTCCACGCTCAGGTGCTTGGCGTGCAGGAAATGCGGCCGGTACAGGGCGATGCGCACCCCGCAGGCCAGCAGCTCGTCGTAATAGGAATCCTGGGCCCAGGCGGTAAGCCGCTGGTTGTTGCTGGCGGACAGGATCAGCTGCACTTCAACGCCCGACAACGCGGCAATGCGCAGCGCGCTGAGCGTGGCGTCGTCAGGCACGAAGTAGGGTGTCGTCAGCACGATCCGGCGCCGGGCCAGGTGGATCAGCGCGTTGACCGTGTCGTGCGCATTCTCGAATGGATAGGCCGGGCCGCTGGGCAGCAGCTGCATGGCCACGTTCGCATCGCCCGCCACCGGCACCGGCTTCACCTGCAGGCGCTCGCCGGTTTCGATGTACCAGTCGCTGGCGAACACGCCTTCCAGGTGCGCGACCACCGGACCCTGTACCCGCGCCACCAGTTCGCGGTTGGGGAAGCCGGCCACGAAATCCGGCGTAGCCAGGTTCTGCGAGCCCACGTAGCCGGCGCAACCGTCGATCACGGCGAGCTTGCGGTGGTTGCGCAGGTCCATGCGCCCGCTGCGCCGCCAGCGCAGGCCGCCGGGCAGCATCACGTGCAGGTCGATGCCGGCGGCGCGCAGGCGTTTCGAGTAACGCTGCAGCCCGCGCTTGGCGCCGACCGCATCCAGCAGCAGCCGGCACTGCACCCCACGCGCGGCGGCGCGCTCCAGCGACTGGCAGACCGCTTCGCCCACCGCATCGTCCAGCAACAGGTAGTACAGCAGGTGCACGCGTTCGCTGGCGCCGTCGATGTCGGCCAGCAGCGACCGCAGCGAGCCTGCGTAGTCATCCAGCAATTCCACGGCGTTGCCATGGGTGGGCATGAAGTCGCCCAGCCGTTCGACCAGCGGCACCAGCTCGCCGGCCGCGCCGTGGCCGCCCGGCAGCCAGCGCAGGGCGCCGTGCGGCTCCTGCTCGTCGCGGATCCCGCCCGAGGCCAGCGCTTGCCGGCGGATGCGTTCGCGCGACAGCCAGGGATGGCCGAACAGCAGGTACAGCGGCAGCCCCACCAGCGGCAGGAAACCGACCAGCAACAGCCAGCTGCGAGCCGCCGCCGGGGTGGTGCGGTTGGGAATCCACAGCAGCGCGGCCAGCCGGATCAGCCAGTCCAGCGCCAGCAGCCAGACGCCGGTGGAGATGGGGATGGCCCAGTCGGCGAGCTGGTGCAGGAAGGCGTTCATGCCGGGATTCTGCGGGGTGGTGGTGGAAAGGACAAAGCATGAGGCGTTGGTGCAGGAAGTCATTCCTCCTAGAAGAGGCTGAATTGTCCATCCCCTCCCTTGCGCAGCAGGGGAGCTCGACGCTGCGGCCAGCAGCGGAGGGGGAGGGGTGCCTTTTGCGTGGAAATGAAACCGAGGATCGAATGCTTCGGACTTTGGTGAGGGGTAGGACTTCAGTTGAGTCGACGGACCCCGCCCAGAGCACCCCTCCCCAACCTCCCCTTTGCTGCGCAAAAGGGAGGGGGCTGTTTCCGGGGCGTTGCAGATATCGCGCGTGGCCCGCCACCGATTCGCCGTGCTCGCGCAGGAATGATGGGCATTAAAAAACCCGCCTTTCGGCGGGTTCTCAGGAGGCCGTGGATCCCCGCCTTCGCGGGGATGACACGTTGGCAAAGCCGCGCTGGCGCGCGGGCCAATGTGTCACTTGATCTTGCCTTCCTTGTACATCACGTGCTTGCGCACGACCGGGTCGTACTTGCTCATTTCCATCTTGCCCGGGGTGTTCTTCTTGTTCTTGTCCGTCGTGTAGAAATGGCCCGTGCCGGCCGAGGAAATCAGACGGATCTTGTCGCGTTTGCCTGCCATGATTTATCTCCTCAGACCTTTTCGCCGCGCGCACGCAGCTCTTTCAGAACGGAGTCGATGCCATTCTTGTCGATGGTGCGCAGGGAATGCGCGGATACTTTCAGCTTGATCCAGCGGTTTTCGCTGGCAACCCAGAAACGGCGTTCGTGCAGGTTGGGCAGGAAACGACGACGGGTCTTGTTGTTGGCGTGGCTGACGTTGTTACCCGTCATCACACGCTTGCCGGACACTTGGCATACGCGGGACATTACGCACCTCGATGGTTGATCTTGTCGCCCTTAGCCAGGGGGACGGCGGCCCCGATGCAGGCTCCAAGGGAGTCGGGCATCACGCGATACGGGTAAAGGTTCCACTGCCGGGGCGGGCCGGAATCGCACTTCCGGACGCAAATCCGGACAGACCGGACGCAGCGAGCCGCGCATTATGCCCATCTTCCCCTTCTGGCGCAAACACTTAGGGGCGAACCGGGGGCCGAAACCGGGCCTGCCCGGCAGGCATGGCTGGCTGCCCGCTTGCTCGGGGTCCGCGGAATCAGCGCGCCGCCGATCCCCGCAGCCGCTCCAGCACCCCTTCCAGGGTGTCCAGGTCGGTGTAATGGATGACCAGCTTGCCCTTGCCGCTGCGGCCGTGGGCGATGGCGACCTTGGCCCCCAGCGACTCGGACAGCTCGGTTTCCAGCGAAGCGATGTCGGCCTGCGGCGCCGCCTTGCCCGGCTTGGGTTTGCGGCCGCCGTTGACCGGCACCTTGCCGGCGGCGAACTGCTGGGCGCGGTGCTCCACCTCGCGCACCGACCAGCCCTGGTCGGCGGCGTCGGAGGCCAGCCTGCTGGCCAGGTCCGGGGACAGGGTCAGCAGCGCGCGGGCATGGCCCATTTCCAGGCGCCGGGCTTCCAGCAGGGCGCGGATGGCCGGCGGCAGTTCCAGCAGGCGCAGCAGGTTGGAGACGGCGGCGCGCGAACGCCCCACCGCTTCGGCGGCCTCGGCGTGGGTCAGGGAGAACTCGCCGATCAGCCGCTGCAGCGACTGGGCCTCTTCCAGCGGATTGAGGTCTTCGCGCTGGATGTTCTCGATCAGGGCCATGGCGATGACGGTGCGGTCGTCCAGCTCGCGCACCACCACCGGCACGTCGGCGAGGCCGGCCTCCTGCGAGGCGCGCCAGCGGCGTTCGCCGGCGACGATCTCGTAGCGCGCCGGACCTTCGCTGCCGGGCGGCAGCTCGCGGACCACGATCGGCTGGATGACGCCCTGGGCCTTGATCGACTCGGCCAGCTCGCTGAGTTTGGCCGGGTCCATGTGCAGGCGCGGCTGGTACTTGCCGGCCTGCAGCTGCGTCACCGGGATCTGGCGCAGGGTCTCGCCCGGCTGGGCTTCCGGTGGCGCCGTGGCGGCGGCCTTGGGACCAAGCAAAGCTTCGAGGCCGCGGCCGAGGCCGCGCTTCTTGGGGGCGGACATTTACACGTTCTCCGGGTGGCGGAATTGCGGCCTGGCGGGCGGCTTGTTGCGTTCGTGCTGGCGGCGCAGGATCTCGCCCGCCAGGCCCAGGTAGGCGACTCCGCCGCGGCTGGCCTTGTCGTAGCCGACGATGCTCTGGCCGTGGCTGGGCGCCTCGGCCACGCGCACGTTGCGCGGCACGATGGTGCGGAACACCTGGTCGCCGAAATGGTTGGTCAGTTCGCCCGACACCGCATTGGCCAGGTTGTTGCGCACGTCGAACATCGTGCGCAGCACGCCTTCGATCTCCAGGCCGGGATTCAGGCGCGCCTTGAGTGCATCGATGGTTTCGATCAACGCACTCAGGCCTTCCAGCGCGTAGTACTCGCACTGCATCGGCACCAGTACCGAATCGGCGGCGGTCAGCGCATTGAGGGTCAGCAGCGACAGCGCCGGCGGACAGTCGATGAGGATGAAATCGTAGTCCTCGCGCAACGGATCCAGCGCGGCCTTGAGGCGCTGTTCGCGGCCATCGATCTGCATCAGCTGGATCTCGGCGGCGGTCAGGTCGATGTTGCCGGGCAACAGGTCGAAGCCTTCCGGCGTCCTGACGATCACGTTGCGCGCATCGGCTTCCTGCAGCAGCACGTCATAGCTGGAGGCTTCCAGCTCGCGTTTGTCGATGCCGCTGCCCATGGTCGCGTTGCCCTGCGAATCCAGGTCGACCAGCAGCACGCGCTTGGGCGCGCGCGCCAGCGCCGCGGCCAGGTTGACTGCGGTGGTGGTCTTGCCGACTCCGCCTTTCTGGTTGGCAATGGCGATGATGCGGGCCATGCAGGAGCGCCTCGAAGGAACCATGGTGGGCCGGGGATTATGCGGGATGCGGGCGGCAACTTTGGGGAATCGGGGCCAGGCATACGGATTTGAGCTGTTTGTGCCCACTCGACGCGCATGCGCTCCAGGCCCTGCCGCCTATGGCAACGGGGTTACGGGGGATTTTCCCCTCGTCGCGAAAAGAAAAGCCCCTCAATCCTCCGTTGACGAAGGGGAGCGCCTGTTTCAGGCATCGCGATCGATGATCACCAGGTGGCGTTCGCCGACCAGCCCCGGTACGGCAAGCGCATGCACGCCTGAAACCGTCCAGCCCGCCGGCAATGCGGCGATTTCCTCTTCCGGCCGCACGCCCTTCATCGCCAGCAGTTTGCCGCCCGGCCCCAGCAGGTGGCCGCCGACCTTGATGATGCCCGCCAATGTGTCCAGCGCCCGGGCGGTGATCGCGTCATAGGCGCCGCCGCGGTTATCGGCATCGACCTCCAGCGCTTCGGCGCGCGATTCGGCCACGCGGGCGTTGGCCAGGCCCAGCGTGCGCACGGCCTCGCGCAGGAAGCGGGCCTTCTTGCCGTTGCTTTCCACCAGCGTGACCTGCAGGCCGGGCCGGGCCAGGGCCAGCGGAATCCCGGGCAGGCCGGGTCCGGTGCCCAGGTCGGCCAGGCTGCCGTCCACGACGAAGGGATGCATGGCCAGCGAGTCGAGCAGGTGGCGGGTGACCATCTCGCGCGGGTCGCGGATGGCGGTGAGGTTGTAGGTGCGGTTCCAGCGGTCCAGCAACGCCAGGTACGCCAGCAGCGGCGGCGCCAGCGTGCCGGCATCCAGGCCCAGCGCGGCCAGGCCGTTGTCGAGTTCGTCCTGCAGCGCGCGTGGAAAAGGGGAGTTGGTCATCGCCGCAGTATCGCAGACGACCGGAGGACCTACGGGCCGGCAGTGGAACGCCAGGCCAGCGCCGCGTTATAACCGGGCAAGGGCGTCCACTCGCGCAAGCTCCAGTCCTGCGGCCGGCCCAGGGCGAAATCGCAGTCGACCAGTTGCAGCGCGCCGGCGGTCTCGGCGAACACCAGTTTCTCCAGGCCGAACGACAAGCCCTTTCCATGGGCTTTGAGTACCGCTTCCTTGGCGCACCACAGGCGCACGAAGGAAAATTCCATGGCGGCCTCGTCCTGTTCGTCCAGCCAGCGCACTTCATCGGCATGGAAGAAGCGTGCCGCCAATTGCCGCGCGCGCGGCCGCGGCCGGATCTGTTCGATGTCCACGCCCAACTGCACCGATTCACCCAGGGCCAGCAGCAGCGCGTCGCCGCTGTGGCTCCAGCCCGCGTCGCAATGCTGGTAGGGAGGCCCCAGCAAGGGCCGGCCTTCGCTGCCGCGCGACAGCGGCAGCTGGTCGTCATCGCAGCCCAGCGCCTCGCACAGCAGCGGGCGCACGTAGGGTTCGCCACGCTCGCGACGGGGATGGCGCAGCAGCCACAGGCGGACCGGCGTTTCTGGAAATTCGTGCGACATGCGTACCAATGTAGTCGATGGCCGGCGCGGTGGTCGCCCTGCTGCGCAGCGGCGTGCAAGCCCCGCCGGTTTGCGCTATCTATCCCGTCAACAGGAGAGGGCCCCACCAGGACGCGGGTTTAACACAGGTTTCACATATCGAAGCCTTAAATCGTTGCCAGTTGAGAGTTCAACTGTTCCTGCACGAAGCAGGGACGCCCTTCCACAAGTAAAAGCAAGGAGAACGCTGGATGAATTTTCTGATCTATCTGATTGTCGGTGGTATCGCAGGCTGGCTTGCCAGCATCGTAATGAAGCGCGATGGCTCACAAGGCATCATCCTCAACGTCGTAGTTGGCATCATCGGCGGTTTCCTGGGCGGCTGGCTGTTGCCGCAGCTTGGTTTCGCAATGGGTGGCACGATCGGTTTCCTGATCACCGCGTTCATTGGCGCGGTCGTGTTGCTGCTTATCGTCAACCTGTTTACGCGCGGCAGAACGCGCTAAACGTTTCGCTGCGACCGCGTGCGCATGTAGACGCACCCATGGTTCGTGGCACCACAAAGGCCCGGCATTGCCGGGCCTTTGTTCGTCTGGAGATTGCGGGTTGTTGCGAACAGTGTGGGAAAAACTTCAGCGCGGGCTTTGCAGGCAGAAGCCTCGGGGCTGAAGCCCCTCCCACGACAACCGCAACATGGAAGCCCGGCGCGCAGGCGGTGCCTTCAGTTTTTCAGTTCGACCCAGGCTGGCGCGTGGTCGCTGGGGCGTTCCCAGGTGCGCGGCTCGCGGTCGATGCCGGCGGCGAAGGCGTCTTCGCGCAAGGCTTCGGAGACCAGGGTCAGGTCGATGCGCAGGCCCAGGTCGCGGCGGAAGCCGGCCATGCGGTAATCCCACCAGCTGAAGACGCCGCCGGCCTCGTTGTGCAGGCGGTAGGCGTCGTGCAGGCCCAACGCGTACAGGCGTTTGAGCGCGTCGCGTTCGGCGCTTGAAGTCAGGATGTGCGAATCGTTCCACAATGCCGGGTCGTGCACGTCGCGCTCGTCGGGGGCGATGTTGAAATCGCCCAGCACCACCAGTTTCGGATGCGCGCGCAGCTCCTGCTCCAGCCAGGCGTGCACCGCCTCCAGCCAGCGCAGCTTGTAGGCGTATTTCTCGGTGCCCACGTCCTGGCCGTTGACCACGTACAGGTTGACGATGCGCACCTCGCCCACGGTGGCGGCGATGACGCGCTTCTGTTCGTCGTCGAAGCCGGGAATGCCCACCTGCACGTCGCTGGCCGGCAGCCGCGACACCAGGGCCACGCCGTTGTAGGTCTTCTGCCCGGCGAACACGCTGCGATAGCCGGCCTCGGCCAGCACGGTGTCGGGAAACTTGTGGTCCTCCAGCTTGGTTTCCTGGATGCCAACCACGTCCGGTGCGAACGTGCCCAGCCACTGCTGCAGGTGCGGCAGGCGCACGTTGAGCGAGTTGACGTTCCAGCTGGCGATTTTCATGGTGCGCTCTTGGTAGGAGCGGGCCTGGCCCGCGATGCTTTCCGATGGCGTCAGGGTAAGGCATCGCGGGCCAGGCCCGCTGCTATGGGTAATGCATGCGCGCCTAGCGGATGATGAAATCGATGAAGCGTGCGACCTTCGAATAAGGCGGCTTGAGCATGTCGCTGCCCGCGCGCCGCGGCTGCCACAGGATCGGCAGCGCCTTGCTGAAGGCATCGAAGCCGGCGCGTCCGTGGTAGGCGCCCATGCCGCTGGGGCCGATGCCGCCGAACGGCAGGTTGTTGATGCCGAAATGCAGCACCGTGTCGTTGACGGTGACGCCGCCGGCCAGGGTGCTGCGCAAAATCTGCTCCACCTTGGTGCGGTCATGGCTGAAGGGATACAGCGACAGCGGGCGGTCGTGCGCGTTGACGTAGGCGATGGCCTCCTCGAGGCTGCGGTAGGACTTGATCGGCAGGATCGGCCCGAAGATCTCTTCCTGCATCACCCTGGCGTCGTCGCCCGGTTCCAGCACCAGCGTCGGCGCGAACAGGCGCTCGCCGGCTGCTCCGTTCTGGCCCAGCGCCAGCACCTGCAGTCCGCGCGCGCGCGCGTCGTCCAGATAGCCTTCAAGGCGCGCGTACTGGCCGTCGTTGATGATGCGGGTGTAATCGGCGGAGTCGGCCAGCGTGCCGTAGCGCGCTCGCACCTGTTCGCGCAGCGCCTCGGCCAGCGCCGGGGCACGGCCTTCGTCGATCAGCACGTAATCCGGGGCGATGCAGGTCTGGCCGCCGTTGAACCACTTGCCGGTCGCCAGGCGCGCGGCCGCCTGTTCCAGGGGGAAGTCGGCGCAGACGATGGCTGGCGACTTGCCGCCCAGTTCCAGGGTCAGCGGGGTCAGGTTCGGTGCGGCGGCGGCCATGACCTTGCGGCCGACCGCCGTCGAGCCGGTGAACACCAGGTGGTCGAAGGGCAGGGCGGCGAACGCGCCCGCCACGTCGGCGCCGCCGGCGGCGACGGCGACGCGATCGGCCGGGAACACCTCGGCCAGCAGGCTGCGCAGGAAGCCGGTGGTATGGGGCGTGTGCTCGGACGGTTTCAGGTAGACGTGGTTGCCGGCGGCAATGGCGGTGGCCAGCGGAATCAGGGCCAGGTTGACCGGATAGTTCCAAGGGGAAATCACGCCCACCACGCCGACCGGTTCGCTGCGCACTTCCGCGCGCGCGGGCCAGAAGCGCCAGCCCACGCCAACGCGCCTGGGCTTCATCCACTTGCGCAGCTGGCCGCGCAGGTGATCGATCTCGTTGAGCACGGTCATGCCGTCGGCAATCAGGCTTTCATGACGCGAGCGCTGGCCGAAATCTTCGGCAATGGTCCCGGCCATTTCCTCCAGCCGTCGTTTCAGCACCTCACGCAGTCGTTGCAGGTCGGCGCGACGCTGGTCATAGCCGGGCTTGTTGGCCTGCCACGCCCGGCGCAACTGCTGCAGCATCGGCGCGAGCTCGGCAACTGCGGTATCGCCGCCGGCCTCTGCGGGCTGCCAGTTGCCTGGCGAATCGCCATGGCTGGCGGCCCTGTCGGCAGTGGCGGCGGTGATGGCCGCATTGGCTGCGGTAATGGCCGCGTTGGCGGCGATGTTGGCGGTGATGGTCATGGGCCGAGTGTATGTCTTCCGATGCGGATCGGCGCACTACAATGCGGCCATGCATCAGACCCTGACCGCATTGCGCCCCTATCTTGGCCGCCTTCCCACCCTGGGCCAGCGGGTCTACGTGGACCCCGCTGCCACCGTGATCGGCGAAGTGGAACTGGGCGACGATGTATCGGTCTGGCCAGGCACCGTCATCCGCGGCGACGTCAACCACATCCGCATCGGTGCACGCACCAATGTGCAGGACGGCACCATCATCCACGTCAGCCACCACAGCCCCTACAACCAGGCCGGCCATCCGACCCTGGTCGGTGAGGACGTGACCATCGGCCATGGCACCATCATCCATGCCTGCAGCATCGCCGACCGCTGCCTGATCGGCATGGGTGCGTGCATCCTCGACGGCGCAACGGTCATGACGCACGGCTTCGTCGGCGCCGGGGCCATCATCGGCCCGGGCAAGGTGGTGGGGGAAGGCGAACTGTGGCTGGGCAATCCCGGCCGTTTCGTGCGCCGGCTGGGCGACAAGGAAATCGAGAGCCTGCTGTATTCGGCCCAGCACTACGTGCGCCTGAAGGACCAGTACCTGGCCGCCACCGCGTAGGAGCGCGCCTTGCGTGCGAGGAGTGCTGCTACGGACGTGTGGCGATTTCGAGGCTGCCCAGATAGGCCGATGCGTCGCCGCGATTGTTTCCGCACATTTCCATGGAAGGACGCAGGGACACGCAGAACGCCGGGCGATCGGGCTTGCCGAACAAGCGGCAGCGAAACTCCGCATCGAGTTGCACGCAGGCCACCCCGGCCGGTTTGCCATCGGGCATTCCGGGGATGGGCGAGGTGATCGACGGCGCGATGCAGCAGGCGCCGCACAGGCTGCGGCAGGGGTATGGGGTGTCCTTCACTGCGACAGTCTAGTCGCGCTGGGCAAGGGCGGGATTCGCGGCTAAAGTCGACGCCGACGGAAATCGCACACACACAGGGACGCGCATGGCGCGCAAATTCGATACGCCCACTGGACTCCGTCCCTGATGCTGGACACCTACCGTGAAGTGGTCACGCCCGAAGGCGTGGCCCTGCACCTGCCCGCCGCCGGACCGGTACCGCGTGCGCTGGCCTGGGGCATCGACCTGGCCATCCGTCTCGGCATCCTGCTGCTGCTGGCGATGGTGCTGGGCCTGCTGGGCGCGGCCGGCCAGGGCCTGTATCTGATCGTACTGTTCGGGGTCTTCTGGGCCTATCCGATCCTGTTCGAAGCCTTGTGGAACGGGCAGACGCCGGGCAAGAAAGCCATGGGCCTGCGCGTGGTCAACGGCGACGGCGCGCCGGTGGGCTGGTTGCCGGCCATTACCCGCAACCTGTTGCGCACGGTCGACATGCTGCCGTTCGGCTACACCGCCGGCCTGCTCGCCTGCCTGGCCGATCCGCACGGCCGGCGCCTGGGCGACCTGGTGGCCGGCACCCTGGTGCTGCACGAGGCACGCGAACACCAGCACGTGGCCGCGCCGATCAACGCGGTGCTCGCGCCGCCACTGGCCTTGCAGCCGGCCGAACAGGCCGCGGTGGTGGCCTTCGGCGAGCGTGCCCCGTTGCTGACACCGGCGCGCCAGGAGGAACTGGCCGACATCGTCGAACCCCTGACCGGTGCGCGCGGACAGGCCGGTGCGCTGCGGCTGTTCGGCATGGCCAACTGGTTGCTGGGGCGGCGATGAGGCAGGAGCAATTCGTTGCCCGCCACCAGCGCGAATGGCAGGCCTTCGAGCACTGGCTGGAAACGCGTGGCGATGCGCGCACGGCCGCGGCCGAACGCAATACCGGCGAGATCGGTGACGAGGACGTTCCGGCCCGTTACCGCCGCCTGTGCCAGCAACTGGCACTGGCGCGGCGGCGTGGCTACAGCCCGGTGGTGACCGCGCGACTGCAGGCATTGATGCAGCGTGGGCACAACCTGCTGTACCGCACGCCGGCGCCGCGCTGGCAGCGCGCGGCCGAATTCCTGCTCGCCGATTTCCCGCGGCTGGTGCGTAGCGAGGCGGCCTGCATGTGGGCTGCCGCGGCGCTGTTCGTGGTGCCGCTGCTGGCGATATTCGTACTGCTGCAGTTCCATCCCGAGCTCATCCACGGACTGATGAGCCCGCAGCAGGTGGCCGAGCTCGAGCGCATGTACGACCCCTCCAGCGAGCGCCACAAGCTGGGCCGCGAGAGCGGCACCGACTGGGCCATGTTCGGCCACTACATCATGAACAACATCAGCATCGGCCTGCGCACCTTCGCCAGCGGACTGCTCGCTGGCGTCGGCACGATCCTGGTGCTGATCCTCAACGGCCTGACCATCGGCGCCGCCTTCGGCCACCTGCAGCAGATCGGCTCGGGCGACCCGCTGTGGCGTTTCGTCGCCGGGCACGCGCCCTTCGAGCTGACCGGCATCGTGCTGGCCGGTGGCGCCGGACTGCGGCTGGGTTTCAACCTGATCGCGCCGGGCCGGCGCCGCCGCGTCGATGCGCTGTTGGTGGCCGGCCGCAAGGGCGCCAGGCTGTGCCTGGGGATCGCCTTCATGCTCCTGGTGGCCGCCTTCATCGAGGCATTCTGGTCGTCCACGCAATCGATCCCCGCGGTGGTCAAGTACTCCGTGTCGGCCGTGCTTTGGACGCTGGTGATGCTGTGGCTGTGGCGCGGTGGCCGCCACCAGTCCGGAGCTGCGGATGCGCCTTGAGCAGATGACCGTGCACCTGCGCGCACGCTCGGCCTGGGAGGCCATCGAGCTGGGCACCGCGCTGGTTCGCCGGCACGCCGCCGTGATCTGGAAACCCTGGTTGCTGGTGACCCTGCCACTGTTCGTTGCCTTCAATGCCGCGGCCTGGGCCATCGATGCGATCTGGCTGGCCGGGCTGCTGATGTGGTGGCTGAAACCGGCCTTCGACCGCATTCCCCTGTTCGTGATCTCGCGCGCCACCTTCGGTGCGGCGCCTTCGCTGCGCGAAACCCTGGCCGCGCAACTGCGCTGGGGCGGGAAGCCCTTGCTGCACTACCTCAGCTGGCGTCGCTTCGGTTTCGCGCGCTCGCTGTACCTGCCCATCGACCTGCTGGAAGGCGTGCAGGGTGCGCGACCGGGCGATCGCCGGCGCGTGCTCGGTGGCGCGGTGTATGGCAACGCGGTCCTGCTGTCCCTGGTCTGCCTGCACTTCGAAGCGTCGCTGCTCTTCGGCGGCATCGCCCTGATCTTCCTGTTCGTGCCGGTCGAGTCCCTGCCCGAAACCCTGCGCGCGGGCTGGTCGCTGATCAGCTCGCAGCCACCGTGGTGGGCGCAGGTGGGGTTCAACGGCTTTGCCTGGCTTGCGGTTTCGGTGATCGAACCGTTCTTCGTCGGCGCCGGCTTCGGCCTCTACCTCAATCGCCGGACCCAGATCGAAGCCTGGGACGTGGAAATCGCCTTCCGCAGGCTGCGCGCGCGCCTGGCTGCGGCTGCGGCACCGTTTGCGCTGGCGCTCGCCCTGCTGGGGCCGGGGCTGTTGCCTGCGCACGCACAGGAACCGCAATCCCCCGCGCCCGCTGCCGCGCCCGCGGCGGCGGCAACGCCACGCAAGCCGATCGAGCCCACCTTGCCGCGTGTCTTCGGCGAAGCGCGCGTGGACGAGCGCGGTTTCAGCAAGGCCGTCGACCGCGCCTACCTGGACCCGCTGCTCAGCGGCAAGCGCAGGCAGGTGACCTGGGAGAAGAAGGACAAGACCCAGCCCGAGCCACCCGGGCAGCAGGACCTGTCCTGGCTGTCGGGCGTGGGCGCGCTGTTCGCCTTCATCGGCGAATGGGGACTGTGGTTGCTGGCCGGTGCCCTGGTCGTGCTCCTGCTGTTGACCCTGCGCCACTGGCTGCCATGGATGCGCGGTTCGCTGCGCCGGCACAAGCCGCAACCGGCAGCAGTGGAAACCGAGGTCCTGCAGCTGCCCGACAGCTTGCCCGACAACGTGCCGGCCGCCGCCCGACGCCTGTGGGCCGAGGGCCGGCCGCGGCATGCGCTGGCCCTGGTGTATCGCGCCAGCGTCGAGAGCATGGCCGTGCGCGCGAATGTCGCCCTGCCGCCGGGCGCCACCGAATCCGAATGCCTGCGCGCGTCGCGGCGCATGCCCGATGGTGAGGACCGCAGCCTGTTCGCGGGCGTGGTGCGGGTCTGGCAATACGCGGCCTATGGCCAGCGCCTGCCGACGGTGGACGAATTCAACGCCTTGTTGTCGCAACTGCAGCAGCGCTTCCGGTGGGCCGCATGAAGCCGATGGGCAAGGCGCTGCGCATCGTGCTGGTCGGGGCACTGGTCGTGGCCGTCGCGGGCGCGGGTGTGGCGTGGTTCCTGCACTACTACGAGCGGGTCGAAAAGCAGGTCGACCTGCCGCCACGCGGCGAAGCAAGCTACAACCCGCTCTACGCGCTGAAGAAAGCCCTGCAGGCCGACGGCCTGCAGGTTGAATCGCGCCAGCGGCTTGACTTGGGCGCGCAGCGACTGGGTCCGCGCGACACGCTGCTGATCCTCAACGATCCGCGCGTGATGACGCCGGTGGAATCGCGCAAGCTGCTGGAATGGGTCGCTGGCGGCGGCCACCTGCTGGTGCGCACGCCCTCGCCGCAGGGTTGGCAGGAACAGGGCCATGCCGCACTGCTCGATGCGCTGGGCGTGCTGCCAAGGGAGGACAGCGCCCGATGCGAGCCGATGCAGGTCGAAGGACAGGACCACCACGTCGAGTTCTGCGCGGGCAGCCGTTTCAGCTTCGACGGCGTCGAACCCGAGCTGGCCTGGGGCGACCTGCAGGCGGGCTACGCGTATGCACGCCTGGCCCACGGCGAAGGCCACGTGGACGTGCTGGCCGATTTCGATTTCCTCGGCAATGGCGGCGACGGCGGCGGCGACGTCGCCGGCGATGGTGTGTCGGTGCCCGGCGCCGGTGGCATGCGCAGCGGCGGCCTGCGCGACGGCCCGCATCGCGCCCTGGCCCGGCAGGTGCTGGCTCCCAATTACGGCCAGGGCACCATGCACCTGGTCTACGCCGCGCAGATGCCGTCGTTGCTGCGCACCGTGCTGATGCTCGGCTGGCCGGTATGGCTGCCGTTGCTGCTGGCGCTGCTGGCCTGGCTGTGGCGACGCATGCAACGCTTCGGCCCGCGTCTGCCCTCTCCCGTCGGCGAGCGCCGCTCGTTGCTGGAACACGTGCGCGCCAGTGGCGAACACCTGTTCCGCTACAACAAGCGTGCCCTGCTGTATGCGGCGGTACGCAAGTCCTTCCTGGCGCGCCTGCGCCGCCGCGATCCGGTCGCCGCGGTCCTGGGCGGCGACGCGCAAGCCGCTGCCATCGCCGAGCGCGCTGGCATGCCGGTCGAGGCGGTGCGCATCGCCTTGCAGGCGCCCTCATCGCACGACAAGCAGGCATTCCGCACCCGCATTTCCACCTTGATCCAATTGAGAAACCGCATATGAATGACTCAAGCATGGCTGGCGTCACCGCGCCGGTTGCCATTACCGGCCAGGCCCTGGCCGAACGCGCCGCCGCGGTCCGCGAGGAAGTGTCCAAGGCCTTCATCGGCCAGCCGGAAGTGCTGGACCAGATCCTGATCGCGCTGCTGGCCGGCGGCCACGTGCTGATCGAGGGCGTGCCCGGCCTCGGCAAGACCCTGCTGGTGCGCGCGCTGGCCCAGGCGCTGGAGCTGAACTACGCGCGCGTGCAGTTCACCTCGGACCTGATGCCCAGCGACGTCAGCGGCCACGCGGTCTACGACCCGAAGACCGAGAGTTTCAAGATCCGCCGCGGCCCGGTGTTCACCAACCTGCTGCTGGCCGACGAGATCAACCGCGCCCCGGCCAAGACCCAGTCGGCGCTGCTGGAAGTCATGCAGGAAGGGCAGGTCACCATCGAAGGCAAGCCGTTCGAACTGGCGCCGCCGTTCCTGACCCTGGCCACGCAGAACCCGGTCGAGCAGGAAGGCACCTATCCGCTGCCCGAAGCGCAGCTGGACCGCTTCCTGCTCAAGATCCTGATCGACTACCCGGAGCTCGAGGACGAGAAGCGCATGGTCGATGCGATCACCACCGGACGCAGCGCGGGTGATTTCGATCTTTCCAAGGTGCAGCGCGTGCTGGGTGCGGCCGATATCGTCGCCATGCAGCAGGGCACCGCCGCGGTCACCGTCGATGCGCAGGTCATCGACTACGCAGTGCGTATCGTGGCCGCCACGCGCAAGTGGCCGGGCATCTCGCTGGGCGCCGGCCCGCGCGGCAGCCTGGCCCTGGTCCGCGCGGCGCGCGCGCAGGCGGTGCTGCAGGGCCGCGACTTCGTCACTCCCGACGACGTGCGCGACATCGCCAGGCCCGCGCTGCGCCATCGCATCACCCTGTCGCCGGAATTGCAGATGGAAGGCCAGTCGGCCGACGACGCCCTGCATGCGCTGCTGGCCAAGGTCGAAGCGCCACGGAAATGATCCAAGGCAATTCCACGATTGCCCCGCCTGTCTTCCCCCTTTGCAAAAGGGGGCCCGAGGGGGATTTGCTCTTGCCGTTGCCTGCAGGCAATGACGCGAAGAGCAAATCCTTCCCGACCCTCCTTTTTCAAAGGAGGGGGCGGTCATGAGGCCCGCACCATTGCTGATTGCCCTGCTGGTGGGGTGGGGTCTCGCCGGCCTCACGGTACTGTTCGCCGACGTGCCTTTGCACACCTGGCAGATCACCGGGCTGGCGATCGCGTTGCTGGCCATGCTTGACGGCCTGCTCCTGCGCCGCCGCGCGACCCCGGTGGTCACCCGCGAGATCCCGCAGGTCCTGCCGCTGGGCATCGAACGCGAGGTGACCCTGCGCGTGGAATCGCGGGTGCGCCAGCGCGTGGACGTGTTCGACCTGCATCCCGGCAGCTGGCCGGCGCAGGGCATGCCGCAGACGCTGAAACTGGCGGCGGACACCGCATCCACTTTCAGCTATCGCCTGCGGCCCATCGCGCGTGGCGATGCAAGCTTCGAAGGCGTGCAGCTGCGCCTGGCCTCGCCGCTGCGCCTGTGGACGCAGTCGCGCGTCGCCGGGGCGCCGCAGCGCGTGCGTGTGTATCCCAACTTCGCGCCGCTGACCAAGTTCGCGCTGTTCAGCGCCGAGCGCGCCTCGCGCCTGGTCGGTGCCCACCTCAGGCGCCGGCGTGGCGAAGGCACCGACTTCAACCAGATGCGCGAGTACCGCGTCGGCGACAGCCTGCGCCAGATCGACTGGAAGGCGACCTCGCGCTCGCGCAAGCTCATTTCACGCGAGTACCAGGAAGAGAAGAACCAGCAGCTGGTGATGATGGTCGACACCGGCCGCCGGATGATGGCGCGCGATCCCGCCCCCACGAAGGCGGGGAGCGAGCTTGCCCATTTCGACCATGTCCTCAATGCCGCGCTGGTGGTGTCCTACCTGGCCCTGCGCCAGGGCGATGCGGTAGGCCTGTTCGCCAGCGGCGGGGACTCGCGCTGGGTCGCGCCCAGGCGCGGCATGGCCAGCATCGATGCGCTGCTGCGCGCCAGCTATGACCTGCAGCCGCAGGCGGTCGCCACCGATTACCTGGCCGCCGCCAGCGAGCTGTCGCTGCGCCAGCGCAAGCGTTCGCTGGTGATGCTGGTCACCAACGTGCGCGACGAGGATATCGAGGACCTGCTGGCCGCCGTGCGCCTGTTGCAGAAGCGGCACCTGGTCTGCGTGGCCAGCCTGCGCGAGCGCGCGCTGGACCAGGCCATGGAAGAAGAGGTGCACGACCTGCCCGGCGCCATCCGCGCCGGCGCCATCGCCCGCTACCTGGAGCAGCGCACCGCCGCGCACGACGCACTGCGCAGCCATCGGGTCATGGTGCTGGACGTGGCCAGCGAGGAGTTGCCCGCGGCCCTGGTGGAGCGCTACCTGGCGGTGAAGCGGCAAGGCTTGCTGTAAGGCATTGCCGGTTGCGGCGTAGCCACCCGGCGGGGACGGGTTTTCGCATGGGACGTGGGACGCACGGCACTGGCGGCCCGGCCCACGCTATTGGTCGGTGATCTCGATCCAGCGGCGGATGATCGTTTGCAGCGCCGCCCGCTGGGCCTGTATATCGGCCATGTCGTTGAAACGGGCCAGTCTGCGGTCCTTGTAGTCGCCGGTCAGCAGGCCGTGACCGTCTTCGATCATCCGGCCGCGATGGAACACGAATACGATCTGCACGAAACCATTGGCGCGCGGATTGAAGGCGGCGATGTCGTCCTGGTAGAAGAAGCTCGGCGCATTCCACTTCACCCGTTCCTGCACTTTGGGGTCGGCCGCCAGGATGATCTCACGCAGCGCCTGGATCTCTGCCTTGAACGGGTGTTCCAGCGCGGCCATGTAGGCGTCGACGGCCTCGCTACCGGAAATCTTGCTCGTCCTGGCCATCTGGGCATCCATGATTGCTCGCCGGCGACGCGCCGGCAGGAGCGGAGGGTCAGGCCGGTGGCGGTGCGGCGTGCGACGTGCGCGTGGCCTGGCACAGCGCCCACACCACCAGCAGGAACCCGCCCAACGACACGCAATTGACCAGCAGGCGCACGGCGCCCAGCAGCGCGAACAGGCGGCTCATGCCGACGGCCGAATCGCCTTGCATGCCGTCGATCATCCAGGTCTGGTAAAAACCGATGCCCAGCTGCAGTACCGCGCACACCAGCATCAGTCCCGCGCCCCACAGACCGTGGTCGCGCGCCCTGCCGCGCTGCGCGCTGCTCCACAGCAGCGCCAGCGCGACCCCGCATGCCAGCAGCTCCGGCAGCGCGTAACCCAGCGTAGTCAGCATGCGCATCAGTGATGCGTCCATGTCCGTCCCTCAGTCCGCAGTGACCAGGGAAGCATCCTTGCCGCGCAAGGTCGCATAGACACCGGCCGTATCCGGGCGCACGCCGTGCCACAACTCGAAGGCCGCGGCCGCCTGCTCCACCAGCATGCCCAGGCCGTCGACCCGGTCGCGGCAGCCGGCGGCCTGCGCCCAGGCGAGGAAGGGAATGGCAGCCTCGCCATAGTTGAGGTCCACGGCCAGCGTACGCGACGCGGCCAGCGCGAACGGCAGCGAGAATTCCTGCAGTCCGTCGCGGGATGCGGAGGTCGCATTGACGATCAGGGCGAAGTCGCCTTCGTTCACCAGGTCATTCCAGTAGCGCGAATGCGCACGTCCCGGTTCACCCAGCAGGTCGACAAGTGCATCGGCGCGTTCGGGCGTGCGGTTGGCGATGACCAGTTCCGACACGCCCGCATCCAGCAACGCCGGCGCCACCCCGCGCGCCGAGCCGCCGGCGCCCAGCAACAACGTGCGCCGTCCGCGCAGGTCCAGCCCGAGTCGTGCGGTGAGGTCCCGGACCAGGCCGATGCCGTCGGTATTGTCGCCATGCCACTGGCCGTCGTTGCGGGTCAGCGTGTTGACCGCGCCGGCCCGTCGCGCCCGCTCGCTGGTGACGCTGCACAGGGCGAAGGCGGCTTCCTTCAGCGGCAGGGTCACGTTGGCGCCCTTGCCACCGGCGGCGGCGAACGCATCCAGCGCCTGCGCGAAGCCTGCGGGCGTGGCCTCGATGGCGGTGTAGTCCAGCGCGATGCCGGTCTGCCGTCCGAACTCGGCGTGGATGCGCGGCGACAGCGAATGGGAAACCGGATGGCCGAAGACGGCGTAATGGCTCATGCAGGACTCCTCGATGACAGGCCTGCAGTGTGCAACCGATGGCGCCGTGTTGGAAGCAGCAGGCCGGCATCGACCTCTTGTACAACCGGGCAAGCCCGGCTCTACGAGGTCCAGGGCCGGACTAGTGGTTTTCCTGCAGCCAGCGCGCCGCATCCAGCGCGAAATAGGTCAGCACGCCATCGGCGCCGGCGCGCTTGAACGCGGTCAGTGCTTCCAGCACGCAGGCGCGTTCGTCCAGCCAGCCGTTGGCGAAGGCGGCCTTGAGCATCGCGTACTCGCCGCTGACCTGGTAGGCAAAAGTCGGCACGCCGAACTCGGTCTTCACCCGGCGCACCACGTCCAGGTAAGGCATGCCGGGCTTGACCATGACCATGTCGGCGCCTTCCTCCAGGTCCAGCGCCACTTCGTGCAGCGCCTCGTCGGAATTGGCCGGGTCCATCTGGTAGTTGTACTTGTTGCTCTTGCCCAGGCTGCCGGCACTGCCCACCGCATCGCGGAACGGGCCGTAGAACGCAGAGGCGTACTTGGCCGAGTAGGCCATGATCTTCGTATGCACGTGGCCGTCGTTTTCCAGCGCCTCGCGGATCGCGCCGATGCGCCCGTCCATCATGTCGCTGGGGGCCACGATGTCGACGCCGGCGCGTGCATGCGACAGCGCCTGCTTCACCAGGGCTTCGACGGTGATGTCGTTCATGACATAGCCGCTGTCGTCGATGATGCCGTCCTGGCCGTGGGTGGTGAACGGGTCCAGGGCCACGTCGGTGATCACCCCGAGTTCCGGAAACCGCTGCTTCAACGCGCGTACCGCGCGCTGGGCCAGGCCGTCGTCGTCCCACGCCGCCTCGGCCTCCAGCGACTTGGTTTCGGGCGCGGTGACCGGGAACAGGGCCAGCGCCGGAATGCGCAATCCAGCGGCCTGTTCGGCGACCTTGAGCAATTCATCGATCGACAGGCGCTCCACGCCCGGCATCGACGGCACCGCTTCGCGGCCGGCCAGCTCGTGCACGAACACCGGATAGATCAGGTCATTGGCGCTCAGCACGTTCTCGCGCATCAGCCGGCGGGAAAAATCGTCGCGGCGCATGCGGCGCGGGCGGGTATAGGGATAGGCCATGGGGGCTCCTGGATCAATGTGGGAATGATACGCCCGTGGTCCAGAGCCCCTCTCCCTGCGGGAATCGAAGCCGCGCCCGGCGGATGAGGGTTGGGGTGAGGGTACGGCGAAGCAGACGTGGACAAGATCCTGGTTGCTTCGCGTAGCCTCCACTTGAACTCGGAACGCGCTCAACCCAGAAGCAGCTCATCCTCGTTTCATTCCCACGCCAAGAGCACCCCTCCCCAACCCTCCCCTTTGCTGCGCAAAAGGGAGGGGGCTAAAGCCGCGCGCTGATTGATCCCGCATGCGGCGCGTGACCGCCAGGGTGCTCATGGCGGCCCCGGCACGCCGCGAGCTGCTGAACAACTTGGGACGCTCTGGAACGGCCCCCTCCCTTGCGAAGCAGGGGAGGGTTGGGGAGGGGTGCTCTTGGCGAGGTCCATCAACGCCATCTGCCCCCGTATTGAGTACGGTGCAGGCTCTGCGGGCACGCCCGGCTTAGTGGGAGGCTCTTCGCCCGAAGGGAGAAGGGATTTGAAGCAAGTTACGATGCCCCTCATGCAATCCCTGCGCTCCCTCCCGCCCATCGCGCGCGCCTGCCTGGCCACGCTGGCGGTGCTGGCGCTGATCTGCTGGCTTGGTCCGCTGCTCAGCGCGTATCCGCCGCATTCGCCGGACTGGAATTCGCTGTCGGTCGCGCCCGGCGTCAACGGACACTGGTTCGGCACCGACGCCATCGGCCGTGACGTGTTCGCGCGCACGCTCGCCGGCGGGCGGTTGTCTCTGACCATCGGCCTGCTGGCCAGCGTGGTCGCGCTGCTGATCGGACTCGGCTATGGCGCCATCGCCGGCCTGGCCGGCGGACGCGTGGAGCGGGCGATGCTGCGTGTGCTCGATGTGTTCTCCGCCTTGCCGTTCCTGCTGGTGGTGATCCTGCTGCTGACCCTGTTCGAACGTTCGCTGGGCCTGTTGCTGGCGGCGATCGGCGGCTATGTGTGGATCGACCTGGCGCGGGTGATGCGGGCCGAGAGCGCGCGCCTGCGCGAGGCGCCGTTCGTGCTGGCCGCGCATGCCGCCGGGGCAACCTTCAGCCAGCGCCTGCGCTGGCACGTGCTGCCCAACCTGATGCCGCTGGCCTTCGTCTACCTGGGCCTGATCCTGCCGCAGGCGATCCTGGTGGAAAGCTTCCTCGGCTTCCTCGGCCTGAGCGTGGACGAACCGTCGGCCAGCTGGGGTACCTTGCTGGCCGAGGGCGTGCAGGAGCTGGATTCGGCGCCGTGGACCCTGCTGTTCCCGGCCTCGTTCCTGGTGCTTACCCTGGCGGCGTTCCAGTTCCTGGGCGACGGGCTGCGCGACTGGACCGATGTCCGTGGCGCCGCGCGCCGCAGCGAGCCGGCTGCCGCATGACGGCGTCCACCCGCGTCGAGCTGTCCGACCTCCAGGTCACTACGCAGGGCCGCACCCTGCTGGATGGCCTGTCGCTGCAACTGCAGGGCGGCCAATGCACGGGCCTGGTCGGTGAATCGGGCAGCGGCAAGAGTCTGACCTCGCTGGCCCTGCTGGCCCTGCTGCCTGCGCAGTTGCAGGGCAGCGCGACCCTGCGCGTGGATGGCGAGGACATTGCGTTCGCCTCGCCCGCGCATGCGGCCCTGCGTGGGCGCGTGTTCGGCCTGGTGCCGCAGGATCCGCTGGCCGCACTGCATCCGTTGCGCCGGATCGGCGCGCAGCTGGTGGAGACCCTGCGGGTGGCGCGCGGCCTGGGGCGCGACGCCGCACACAGGCAGGCCGAAGAACTCCTGCGCCGCGTGCAGTTGCCCGAACCACGCGCGGCGTTGTCGCGTTACCCGCATTCGTTCTCGGGCGGGCAGCGCCAGCGCATCGCCATTGCCCTGGCGCTGGCGACGCAGCCGCGCGTGCTGATCGCCGATGAACCGACCTCCGCACTGGATGCCCGCATCGCCCGCGACATCCTCGACCTGCTGGATGAGTTGCGCCGCGAGGAAAACCTCGCCCTGCTGCTGATCAGCCACGACCTGCCGCTGGTGGGCGCGTACGCCCAGCAGTTGCTGGTGCTGCAGCGTGGCCAGGTGCTGGAGCGCGGCGATACGCGGGCGATATTTTCGGCCCCGCGGCATCCCTACACCCGCGAGCTGCTGGCGGCGGACGTGTTGCAGGCCCTGCCCGCGCCCAGCGAAGCGGCGCCGGTGCTGCTGCGCGCCGAAGGCATGCGCATGCGCTACCGCGACGCCGGCCGCGACGCGCTGGATGGGGTGGACCTGGTCCTGCACCGTGGCGAAGGCCTGGCCCTGGTCGGCGAATCGGGCAGCGGCAAGAGCACACTGGGCCGGGCCGTGCTCAAGCTGTTGCGTGGCGCGCGCGGACGCATCCTCCTGGACGGCGTTGAGCTGGGTTCGCTGGATGCCGCCGGGCTGCGCCGCATGCGCCGGCGCATCGGGGTGGTATTCCAGGATCCCTACGCCTCACTGGATCCGCGTTTCACCGTTGCCCGCATTGTCGGCGAGCCGCTGCGCATCCACGGCATCGGCGATGCCGCCAGCCAGCGCGCCACGGCCTCGGAGCTGCTGGCGGCGGTGGGCATGGACGATTCGGCGCTCGACCGCTATCCGCACCAGTTTTCCGGCGGCCAGCGCCAGCGCATCGCCATTGCCCGGGCCCTGTCCACGGCACCGGAGCTGCTGGTCTGCGACGAGGCGGTCTCCGCGCTCGATGCCCACCACCGCGCCGCCATCCTGGCCCTGCTGGCGAAGCTCAAACGCGAGCGCGGCCTGGCGCTGCTGTTCGTCACCCATGACCTGTCCGCCGCTTCGGCCGTGGCCGAGCGCATCGCGGTGCTGGAACTGGGGCGCATCGTCGAAACCGGCGCCACGGCCTCGGTGCTGGAACATCCACGGCACCCCCATACCCGGGCGCTGGTGGCGGCGCGTCCGGCCCTGGCGCAGGCCCAGTAGCGGCGGCTCAAGGGCGCCGGCCGCAGCCAGGGCCTGGAAGGCGCCCGCAAGGACCTGGCCAACCGCTTCTACAAAGGCCCGCGCAAGCCCGAGCCGCCCGCCACCCCGTAATCCCCGCTGCACGCCGCCTGCACCACCGGGAAAGCCGCCTTCGGGCGGCTTTCCTTTTGTCCGTTGCCGCAAAACGCCCCGCCGCCAGCGTCAAAAGCGCCGTGCATGGCGTTGAAAGCGTCATCGCTGCCGCTCAAAGCGCCATCGATGACGGTCAAAGCGCCTCCGTTGCCGCTCAAAGCGCCATCACTGACCGAAAAAGCGCCAGCGATGACGCTTTTTTCGTCACCACCCAGCGTCAAAAGCGTCATGCACGGCGCTCAAAGCGTCATCGATGCCGCTTTCAACGCCATCGATGACGCTTTTTTCGTCATCGACGACGCTTTTGACGCTGGAAGCAGCGTCGACTTCGCTATCCATTGCCGCTTTGACCGCCAGCGATGACGCTCAAAGCGGCAGCGATGGAGGAAAAAGCGTCATGGCTGACGGAAAAAGCGGCATCGATGGCGAAAAAAGCGGCATCGGGTCATCCCGGCTACCGGCGCAGCTAGGACCGCGTGGGCTTCCGGATGGGCCGTCGATCAGGGGGCGCAGCGGTCGGGCGACTGGCGTCACTGCCGCGGCGGCGTTTGTCGCTCCCGCCGGTCAGATGATCCCGCCGCCGATGCCCAGGCGGATGATGCCGACCACGATGACGATGCCGTTGAGCAGCAGGCCGGTCTTGGCGCGGCCGGTTTTGGCACTGGAAGTGAACAGGACGCCGATGGCGCCGATGATCGCGCCAACCGCCGCGAACGGGATCAGGAACCAGTTGCTCCACCCCAGCAACGGAATCAGCGCCAGCACCATCAGGAACATGGCCACGATGCCCCACACCAGACTGATAAGACCCATGAATGCGCTCCCTGTTGGATAGCGCCACTATAGCGGAGGCCGTCCATCGGCCCGTCCCACGCCAGCGGCCATTGCGCGCCGCACCGCTCACATCGGCGCTGGCGGGGGTATGCGAGCATTCAGTGCTACAGGCCGATCATCCCGGCATTCTTCCAGGGAGCACCACCATGATCCTGCGTTCCGCAAGCCTCCTGCTGTTCGCGCTGGCCGTCACCGGCTGCGCCGGCACCTCCAGGGTCATGCTCGGCAGCGCCCGCGCGCCGGTCGATCCGGCCCAGGTCCGCATCTACACCACGCCCCCACCGGGCTCGATTGAAATCGCCCAGCTCGAATCCTCCAGCGCCGTCGGCTTCGGCACGCAGGGACAGACCGATGCGGCGGTGGCGCGGCTCAAGCGCGATGCCGCGGCCCTGGGCGCCAACGGGGTGATCCTGATGGGCGTGGGTTCCAGTGGTTCACCGGTCGGCATGTCGGTCGGTGCCGGCAGCTTTGGCCGCCACACGGCCGGCGGCATCGGCATCGGCATCCCGACCACGCAGAAGAAGGCCGCGGGCGTGGCGATCTACGTGCCGCCAGGCTCGCAGGCTCCCAGGCCCTAGGCGGGAATCGCGAAGCGGCGGCCAGCCGCTTCGCGTGATGGCCTGCGTCAGCTCTTCTTTTTCTTCTGCGCCGGGATGAATTGTGCTTCCACCGCCTTGGCCAGCTGGTCCGGCGGCAGCAGCCCCTGGTCAAGCAGGAAATTGTTGAAGGCCTTGCGGTCGAACTGCCGGCCCAGCGCCAGTTCGGTGCGCATGCGCAGTTCCAGGATGCGGGTGTAGCCGTAGAAGTAGCTGCCGGCCTGGCCGGGGGCGTTGAAGGTGTAGCGATCCAGTTCCTGGCGCGCCATCGGTTCGGACAACCCGACATCGTCCTCCAGTACCAACCGCGCGCGTTCGCGGTCGACCAGGCCCAGGTTGAGGCTGGGGTCGAGCATTGCGCGCGCGGCGCGCAGCAGCCGGAACTGCAGGGCGATCAGCTGCCCGTCCAGCGGTTCGTACGGCACCATTTCGGCTTCGGCGTACAGCGCCCAGCCTTCCACGTTGACCGAATTGAAGGCGAACAGGCTGCGCGCCAGCGACACGCCACGCTCGACCATGGCGGTGAACTGCAGCTCATGGCCGGGGCGGCCCTCGTGCGCCGACAGCGTCCAGGCCACCGAGTCGAAGTTGAAGTCGTCGTACTCCTTGCCCTTGCCGTCCTTGTCCGGGTTGCCCAGCGGCAGCACGAACGTGCCCTGCTGGCCGGTGTTGCCCACCAGGGGCGCCGGCAGGAAATGTGGCGCCGGTTGCGCGGCGCTTTCGGCGGCCGAGCCCAGGCGCATCTGCATGGGCCGGTTGGGCACGTCGACGATCTTCTCGCGCGCGATGATCGGGTCGATCCGGTCGATGATGCCGCGGTAGAAGGTTTCCAGCTGCGCGTTGGCGATCGGCTTCTTCTTCAGCGCCTTGATCACCTCGCGGTAGTCGGTGGCCTCGATGCCCTGGGCCTTGGCCACCAGCGGGGCCAGCTGCTGCATCACCGCGCGGGTTTCCATGAACTCCAGTTGCGCGCGCTGCATCAGCAGGGCCGGGTCGATGTCGATGCCGTACTGCTTCAACTGGTAGGCATACAGCTCGGGCGGCAGGCGGGTATCGGTGCGTGCCTTGGGCAGGACCTGGCTGCGGCTCCAGTCGTTGTAGTCCTTGACCTGCTTTGCCATCGCATCCAGCGCCTGTTCGGCGCCGGCGATCCTGTACTTGGCGAACAGCTCGCGCACGCCGGTGACGTAGGTATCGCCGTTGCCGACCGCGCGCTGTACTTCCAGCCGGGTCGGCTGCAGCAACTGGCCATCGGCCAGCTTTTCCTCGTAGCGCTGCCTGGCCAGGGTGGTCAGCGCCGTGCTGCCCGGGGCCAGGCCCACGTAGGCCTTGAGGCGATCCAGCGCCTTGGCCCGGCGCTCCGGCGGGGTCTGGTCGGAGAGCAGCCCGTTGAGGCCGCTGAAAATGGATTGCGGCGCATCGCTCCACGGCAACAGGTACTTTTCGTTGAGCGCGCTGCCTTCGATGTTCTCGTCGGCCGCCTTGATCATGATCTCCAGGTCCTGGCGCACGTTGGTATCGCGCTCGGTCTGCAGTTTTGCCTGCAGCGCGGTCCTGGCCTTGGCGACGGCGTCCCGGTAGCGCCGCGGATTGTCCGGACCGAAGTCGGCGACCTTGTCGTCGTAACCCGGCACGCCGAAGAAGCTGGCGTACTCCGGCTGGAAGGCGGCCTGCGCCTGCAGCAGGATCTGCGCATTGCGGTTGCTGGCTTCCACCCAGGCGGGTGCCGGCGCGGTGCTGGTGCGGGTCGCGGGCGCGGCGGCCTGGGCGAAGGCGGGCAGGGGCGCGGACAGCGCCAGGGCAATGGCAAGAACGAGTGGCTTCATCGGCGGACTTCCAGGCAGTGAGTCCGCCGACCCTACGCGGTCGTCAATCCGCGGGCAATGCGCCGTAGGTCACGCCGGGCAGACGCAGGGCCTTCGCCGCGGTTAGCGGCCGCTTGGCCCGGGCATGAGGTCGGAAGGCAGCGTGGGCTCGGAAAGGATCCGTTCCATGGCCGCCCAGCGCGCCGGTGCGGTGGCGCCGGCGGCGTCGACATGCGCGCGCACCAGTTCCTGGCCGAGTCCGTAGTTGATGACGTAGCTGCGGTATTTGTCGGTGAAGGCGATCGACTGCTCGGCGCGTTGCGGTGACAGCAACTGGTAGTGCTGCGCCAGGCGCACGGCCTCGGCGCGGTCGATGCGGTGGTCCAGGTAGTCGCGGGCGATGGTCAGGCGCGCGCCGGCCAGTTCGCTGCGCGCCTGCTGCAGGCGCGCGTCGCGCGCGGCCAGCGCCGGATCCAGCCCGGCCAGTGGATACAGTACGTCGCGTTCGAAGGTTTCCTTTTCGTTGCCGGGAAAGGCCAGTTCAATGCCGAAGTTGGCCGAGCCCTCGGCGATCAGCGACATCGGGCTGTACAGCGGATACACGGTGAACTCGATCCAGCCGCGCTGCTTCGACAGGCGCTGCTCGAGCAGCAGGTTCAGCACATGGTGGCCGGGATAGCCTTCGTGGCAGCCCAGGTCGACGGCACGGCTCATCAGTACCGGCAGGTCGGTGTTGATCTGGATCAGGCTGGTGGCATCGCCCTTGTACCAGTTGTAGCCGGACCAGGGCTGGCCGGTGACCAGTTCCAGGCTGAACTTTTCGTCCTTCGGCAACGCGATATGCGCCAGCGTGCGCCGCTTGCACTCCTCGATCGACGCATGCATGACCGCCTGCAGCCGGTCGGCCGGAATGGCCGTGGTGCTGGCGAAGGCATCGACGCGTTGCCACAGCGGACCGGTGCCGGGGAACTGCGCTTCCAGGCGCTGCAGCGCCGGGTCGTAGGCGGTGCGCGGTTTCAGGACCGGGCGCAGTGCATACAGGCCTTCGGCTTCCTGCTCGAACGGCAGCGCTTCGCCCGCGAGCATGGCCATGCGCGTGCGCGCCGCGACCAGCTGGGCGGCGAGCAGGCGCTTGCGGCGCACTTCCAGCGGATCGAGTCCCGCCTCGTCGACCGCCGAGACCTGTTTCAGCAGCGCCTCGGCGGCAGTGCGCAACTCAGCCAAGGCGCGCGGGGATTGCCTGGCCTGGCGCGCCCACTCCTGCGGCCCGTAGTAGGCGTCGATATAACCGGGTTCGTGCTCGCCGATCTCCAGGCTGAGGTGGACGTAGGCCTCGGCGATGGGATCGAGCGTGTTGCGCGAGGTGTCGGTGCCCGCAATAGCCGGCGCGTGAGCAGCGTGGACGGTGCTTGAAATCATCATCAGGGTGGCCAGCAGGAATCGCATCAGGTCATCTCGTTTGATTATGCGGAAGCTTGTCTGGTTTGCGCCCCTCTCCCCTTGCGGGAGAGGGTGGCCGACAGGCCGGGAGAGGGGAAGGCCGGAGCCTGCATTAAATCCGCTGTTCCGACGTCTCGAGTGCGGAACTCATTGCAGCAATGCTGCATTCGAAAAATCCGTTTGACTGGATGGGTTACTGGCTCCGGCCTTCCCCTCTCCCGCCTTCGGCACCCTCCCCCACAAGGGGAGAGGGCGTGCCCTGTGCTTTTTGCGTGGGTTGCGGATGCGCGGTTCCCAGGAGTTCGAACCCCATCTGCGCCAGGATGACGAACATTATTTCTGCTGTGGGCCTTGCCCGAACAGATGCCTGCGTTCCTCCTCGCTCAACGGCTGCCCGGCCTGCGGGTTCACCTTGTGCTTCCACGCATAGGCACGCGCGGTGGCCGGGCGTGAGGCGATGGCGTCATGCCAGCGCCGCAGGTGCGGGAAGCGGGCGAAATCGGCGGGCAGTGCGTCGTAGGCACCGATCCACGGATAGCTGGCCATGTCGGCGATGCTGTAGTCGTCCCCGGCCAGGAACTCGTTGCGTGCAAGCCGCTGGTCCATGACCCCGTGCAGGCGCGCCACCTCGTTGCCGTAGCGTTCGATGGCATAGGCGATGGGCTCGGGTGCGTAGACATTGAAGTGACCCATCTGCCCGCTCATCGGACCCAGTCCTCCCATCTGCCAGTACAGCCATTCCAGGGTGGCCATGCGTCCGCGCAGGTCCTGCGGCAGGAACAGGCCGGTCTTTTCGGCCAGGTACTGCAGGATCGCGCCGGATTCGAACACGCTCACCGGCGCGCCGCCGTCGGCAGGTGCGTGGTCCACGATCGCCGGCATCTTGTTGTTGGGCGAAATGGCCAGGTAGTCGGGCTTGAACTGGTCGCCGGCGCCGATGTTCACCGGCTTGATCGCGTATTCCAGCGCATGGCCGGCGTCGACCAGTTCTTCCAGCAGCAGGGTGATCTTGTGGCCGTTGGGGGTGGGCCAGTAGTGCAGGTCGATCATGCTGAGCTCGTTGCAGGGCGGGGGAAACCGAGTGTAGCCCCGCCGTCGTGCTTGGCAGCGTCACCATGGGCCGGTAACCTGCCCGATTCCCGCAACGCAGCATTCCGATCCCATGCAGCCCGACCGACCCGCCCGCCTTGGCCCCCTGCCGGCCCTGATCTTCAGCTCGCGCTGGCTGCAGCTGCCGCTTTACCTCGGCCTGATCGTGGCCCAAGGCGTCTATGTCGTGCTGTTCATCAAGGAGCTGTGGCACCTGGTGCATGGCGCCACCAGCCTGAGCGAGCAGGACATCATGTTGCTGGTGCTGGGCCTGATCGACGTGGTGATGATTTCCAACCTGCTGATGATGGTGATCGTAGGTGGCTACGAGACCTTCGTCTCGCGTTTGCGCCTGGAGAACCACCCGGACCAGCCTGAATGGCTGAGTCACGTCAATGCTTCGGTCCTGAAGGTCAAGCTGGCGATGGCCATCATCGGCATCTCCTCTATCCACCTGCTCAAGACCTTCATCGAAGTGGGCGGGTTGGGCGAACTTCCTTTTTGCGGAACGGCCGATGCCTTCGCTGCGGCCGACATCGCCAGGAGCGCAGCCTCGAAGGTCAAGACCTGCACGACGGCCACGCAAATCGGCGTCCTCTGGCAGACGATCATCCATACGGTGTTCATCCTCTCGGCCATCGGTATCGCCTATACCGACAAGCTCATGCAGAACGACAATCACAAGGTCAAGGCCGCTGCGCACTAAACTCACGTAGTGGATGTCTCTCACCTACTCGATGACCTGAACCCGGCGCAGCGCGAAGCGGTCTCCGCCGCGCCCGGTCACTACCTCGTGCTTGCGGGCGCCGGCTCGGGCAAGACCCGCGTGCTGACCCATCGCATCGCCTGGCTGCACGAGGTGCATGGCGTGCCGGTGCACGGCATCCTGGCGGTCACCTTCACCAACAAGGCCGCCGACGAGATGCGCCATCGCGCGGCCGCGCAACTGGGCCAGTCCGGATCGGGCCCGGGCAACCGCGGCATGTGGATCGGCACCTTCCACGGACTGGCCCATCGCCTGCTGCGCCTGCACTGGCAGGACGCGAAGCTGCCGGAAAGCTTCCAGGTGCTGGATTCGGACGACCAGTTGCGGCTGGTCAAGCGCGTGGTGCAGCAGCTGGAACTGGACGACGCGCGTTTCCCGCCGCGGCAGATCGCCTGGTGGATCAACGCGCAGAAGGACGAAGGCCGGCGCGCCGAACACATCCAGCCCGGCGACGACCAGTGGACCGACACGCTGCGCCGCGCCTATGCGCTGTACCAGGAACGCTGCGACCGTGCCGGCCTGGTCGATTTCGCCGAACTGCTGCTGCGCGCGCACGAGCTGCTGCGCGACACCCCGGCGTTGCTCAACCATTACCGCTCGCGTTTCCGCGAAATCCTGGTCGACGAATTCCAGGACACCAACGCGGTGCAGTACGGCTTCGTGCGCCTGCTGGCCGGCGACACGGGACACGTGTTCGTGGTCGGCGACGACGACCAGGCCATCTATGGCTGGCGCGGCGCCAAGGTCGAGAACGTGCAGCGTTTCCTCAAGGACTTCGACAGCGCCCGGACCATCCGCCTGGAGCAGAACTACCGCTCCAGCGCCAATATCCTGGGCGCGGCCAACGCGGTCATCGCGCACAATCCCGACCGCATCGGCAAGCAGTTGTGGACCGATACCGGCGAAGGCGAGCCCATTGACCTGTATGCCGGCTACAACGAGGTCGACGAAGCCGGCTTCGTGGTCGAACGCATCCGCCAGTGGGTGCGCGACGGCGGCAGCTACGGCGACTGCGCCATCCTCTACCGCAGCAACGCCCAGTCACGCGCGTTCGAAGAGCGGTTGCAGGCCGAGCCGCGCGTGCCGTTCCGCGTGTACGGCGGCATGCGCTTCTTCGAGCGCGCCGAAATCAAGGACACCCTGGCCTACCTGCGCATGGTCGGCAACCGCAGTGATGACGCGGCCTTCGAACGCGCCGTCAACACGCCGGCGCGCGGCATCGGCGATCGCACCCTGGACGAAGTGCGCAAGCGCGCGCGTTCGCAGTCGCAGTCGCTGTTCGAATCGGCGCGCGAGCTGTCCATCGGCAACGAGCTGGCGGGCCGCGCGCGCAATGCACTGGGCGGTTTCATCACCCTGGTCGAGGCGTTGTCGGTGGAAGTGGCCGAGCTGGAGCTCAAGGACAAGATCGACCACGTGCTGATGCGCTCGGGCCTGCGCGAGTTCTACCTCAACGAGAGCCGTGGCCAGCTCGATTCGCGCACCGAGAACCTCGACGAACTGGTGTCGGTGGCCTCGCGCTTCGAGCGCCGCGACGAGGAAGAGATCGCCGGCATGAGCGACCTGGTCGCCTTCCTGTCCTACGCCTCGCTGGAAGCCGGCGAAGGCCAGGCCCAGGCCGACGAGGACGGCGTGCAGCTGATGACGCTGCATTCGGCCAAGGGCCTGGAATTCCCGGTCGTGTTCCTGGGCGGCCTGGAGGAAGGCCTGTTCCCCAGCAGCAAGTCGCTGGACGAGAGCGGACGCCTGGAGGAGGAACGCCGGCTGGCCTACGTGGGCATCACCCGCGCGCGGCAGAAGCTGGTGCTCAGTTATGCCGAGACCCGGCGCATCCACGGCCAGGACATGTACGGCATTCCCTCGCGCTTCCTGCGCGAGATCCCGCCGCACCTGCTGCACGAGGTGCGGCCCAAGGTGCAGGTATCGCGCAGTTATTCCGGCGGCCCGTCGCGCAATGCCGGCCACGCCAGCATCGAGGCGCCACCGCTGAAGATGGGCGCCAACGTGGTGCATGCCAAGTTCGGTTCCGGCGTGGTCACCGACTACGAAGGCACCGGCGCGCATGCGCGCGTGCAGGTGAACTTCGACGACGAAGGCAGCAAGTGGCTGGTGCTGGCCTACGCCAACCTGCAGGTCGTATGACATAGGGCGGGCCCCGGCCCGCCATTGCCACTGCGATTGCGATTGAACAGCATGCATTTGTAGTGGCACACGCTCATTTCGCTGGTTGCCATCGGCAGCGGCAAGATGGCAATGGCGGGTCAAGACCCGCCCTCCGCCGCAAGTCCCGGTGACGCCTGGCATATGCGCACGGCCCGGCTTTCGTGGACTACTGCCTTCGGACGTGAACCGGAGCAAGGCGATGCCGCATGAAATCCCGCCCACACCAGCCGCCAGCGGCAAGCACTGGCTGCGCCGGGAACTGCCGCAGATCGTGGCCATGCTGCTCCTGCTGGCCGCCGCGCGCGATTCGCTGGCCAACCATTACTCGGTGCCGTCGGGATCGATGGAACACACGCTGGAAGTCGGCGATCGCGTCGCCGTCGACATGCGCGCCTACGGCATCCGCCTGCCGTTCACCGACATCACGCTGGTGGAAACCGGCGCCCCGCAGCGCGGCGACATCGCCGTATTCGACTCGCCGGAGGACGGCACCCGCCTGATCAAGCGCGTGGCGGCGGTGGCTGGCGATGAAGTGGAGCTGGAAGACGGCAGGCTCAGCCTCAACGGCGCGCCGATGGCGACCGTGGCCGACAGCGATACCGAGCTCTTCCTCAGCCATCGCGCCACGCTCAACCTCAGCCATGGCGGCGGGCCCGACATCCATGGGTTGACCGTGCCCGCCGGCCAGGTGCTGATGCTGGGCGATGCGCGCGGCAACAGCCATGACGGGCGATTCTTCGGGCTGGTGCCCGCCACGGCGCTGTATGGGCGGGCCGTGGCCGTCTACTACCGCCGCGACGAGGGCCTGGGCTGGCGCGGCCTGTGACGGTATGGCGCCAGCTTCGATCACAGACTCTCAATCGGGTTTTACGTAACTCACCTCCAGCTTGAAATTGCCGGCCGCGTAGCCACGCACCATGACGTAGATCTTGCTGCGGTTGGTCGGCACTTCCAGTTCGCAGGTCTCGTTGGCATGGCTCAGGTACGGCCGGCAATTCCAGCGTGCGGTATCGGGCTGGCCGGTGTAGCGCACGTACAGATCCGGATCGCCCGGGTTGGCGCCCACCGCCGTCATCTTCACCTGCGCCAGCGTGCCGGGCTTCACCGTGAACGGCCCGTACTGCTTCTTCGCATCCTTGGCCACCGACTGGTTGTCGAAGGTCTGGCTGCTGGCGGTGCCGGTCGCCGGCGCGGATGGTGCGTGGTAGGTGCACTGGCTGAGGTTCTCCGGATTGTTGCTGCCCTTGCCGTACAGGCAGGCCGAACCGGCCTTGTCCAGGCCGGTCAGCACCAGTGACCAGTCGCCGCCGCCGTTGCATTGCGGGTAGTGCATGACCGAGAACTTGTCGTAGGCGGTGACGGTGATGACGTTGGCATCCTCGAAGCACATGCCGGCCTCCGGCCGCGTGTGTTCGTGGCGCAGGCCCAGCGCATGGCCCAGTTCGTGGCGCAGGATGCCGACCAGTTGCAGCGGCTCGCCAGGCGTCAGGTCGAACGAGGTGTTGTCGATCAGCACGTTGCGATCGGCGCGCTGGTCGCTGGGGAAGAACGCGCGCGCCAGGTATTCGCCGTCCACGTCCACCGGCCGCACGTCGAAGACCACGCTCTGGTTGCCGGCGGTGCAGTTGCCGTCCTGGCCGGCGACATGGATGAAGTCGACGTCGGCGGCCTGCTCCCAGGCCCCGGTCGCCGCCTGCATGTCGGCCACGACGGCGGCCTTGTGCGGGCCGAAGGCATCGCTGACGCAATAGGCCAGCTGCTTCTTCTTCGCGCTGGTCCAGATGTCCACGCCACCGTTGGTGGTGGTGGCCGCGGTCAGCGCCCTGGCCACGGTCAGCTTGCCGTGGGCTACGCCATCGGCTTCCTGCTGCATCTTTTCGAAAAATTCGCGCAGCAGCTTGCGGTCGGGAATGGCGATGTCGCCGTTGACGATGTACTTGCCGCCTTCGCCCGGCTCCTTGTACACGCTGGCTTCGAATTCCTCGAAGGTCTTGCCCAGCCATTTCCTGCGCGCGGCATCGGCGGCTTCCTTGATGGACTGCTGGGCCGCGGCGATATTGGCGTCGGTGGGTTCCACGGCGCCGCTGGCGGGCTTGAGGTCGGTGACGACGGGCGTGGCAGCCGGCTCGGCGGCCGGCACCGCCGGCGGGGTGACGACAGGTTCGTCCTTCCTGCAGCCGGCCAGCGCCAACGCCAGGGCCAGGCTCAGCAGCGAGACATCGATCGTTCGGTGGTTTGCATTCATGGGGTCGGTTCCTTGCGGTAGGGGCAGGGGGTTTCGGCGATCTCGAGCAGGTCGCTGCCTGTCGCGAGGCGGCGCATCTCGGCCAGCGCGGACTGGGCGTCGGCGGCACTGCGGAATTCGATGCACAACCTGGACTCGCCTTCCAGGCCGATGCGCTGGACCTCGAGCGCGGTGACCGAGGCGCTTGCCTTGCGTTCCTCCAGCAAGGCACGGATGCGCTTCAGCACCTCGCGTGTTTCCGGTGGCACGCCCTTGCCGCGGGACAGCGTGGTGACCGTGGCGTGGACCGGCGCCGCGTCCGGCACCGGCACCGGCGCAGCCGCAACGGACGGCGGCCTGGGAGCGGGCTCCCTGACTGCAGTGAGGGGGCGGGGCTTCTTCACCGGCGCAGGCGCCGGCGCGGGCGCGGTGGCGACTGGCGGAGCTTCCACCACCGGGTTCTCGATCACGGCGGCAGGGGGCGCGGCCGGTGGTGCAGTCTCGGCAACCGCCGGCGCGCTGGCCGGCGGCGATGGCGATGGCAAGGGTGCTGCGGATGGTGATGGCGCGCCGGTCGCCTCCTGCGGCGGCGGCGTGGGTGCACTGCAGGCACTGCACAGGCATGCCAGCAGCAGCGCACGCCCAGCGTGGGCAATGCTCACGGCGTGCCTGCCATGCGCGTGGCCAGGGCGCGCGACGCCCGGGGCTTGACGGTGTCCGGTGCCTGCAGGGCGCCCGGGGACGGCGCTTGCAGCGTGCGCTGGAAACCCTCCGGGTCGCGCATCGCCAGGTCCATCAATTCGGGGCCGAACCGTTCCAGTTCCGCATCCAGGTCGGCGGGCTGGCCCAGCAGCCGCTGCAGCCCCGCGCGCACTTCCGCCGGATCGCGATCCAGGGTGCGCGCCATCAGGTTGACGGTGTCGTCCCGGGGTGGCGCCCGCAGCTGGGTGCGCGCGGCCCCCAATGGCTGGCGCAGCAGTTTTTCCAGGTTGAGGATGCCGGTGCCGTAGCGTCCCGCGTCCCAGCCGGCAGGCACCCGTGCGCTGGCCTGCATCGCCTTCACAAAGAGGTCGCGCCGGGTCAGGCTGCCCTGCGCGGCCTTGATCCGCGCGCGACCATGGAACGCGATCCAGCTGGCTGCCGCGCCGGCCACCGCGGCGGTGGCGAACGAAGTGCCGTTGCCGGGACTGGACTCGATGCCGGTCGCGCCGGCGACGGCGTCGGCGACGTAGACGTCCTCGCCGGGCGCGGAAATGTCCACCGCGCGACCCTTCGACGAACCCTTCCACGGCTTGTTGTCGACATTGGTGGCCGCCACCGCGATGGCGTTGTCGTAGCTGGCCGGCGCGACCACCATGCCGATGCAGTTGCCGGCGGCATTGACCACGATGATGTCGCGGCGCACGGCATCGTTGATCGCGCGCTCCAGGCCGAAGAACGCGCGCCCGCCCAGGCTCATCGAGATCACGTCGCACTGCGCGGTGGTCGCGTGGCGCACGGCGCGCGCGGTGTTGGAATCCAGCACCCGGATCACGCTGTTGAACGTGCGGATCGGCACCAGCGTGGCCCTGGGCGCCAGTCCGTCGATGCGACCCGGTGCGGTGGTGTTGCCGCTGGCATCGAAGCCGCCGTCGCTGACCAGCACGCTACCGGTCTTGGTGCCGTGGCCGGGATTGCCGGAATAGCCCAGCGGGTCATGCGCGTCGGTGCCGCCTTCCATCAGGTTGAGGGTGGAGCGCCGGTCGATGCGCCCGGAGTCCAGGTCGACGTGGTCGGTGTAGCCGCTGTCGGGATGGCAGATGCGCACGCCTTCGCCCAGCGCCTTGCCACCCGGCGGCAGTGCCAGCTTGCGTGCCGCTTCCACGGCCATGTGGTTCGCATCCAGTGACCAGGCCGGATTGGCCGGTGCGGCCACGCCGGTATCGCCCAGGCAGGCGGTGACTGCCGCGCGCTTCTGCGCCTCGGTCAGGGTGTCTTCGCTGTCCGGCTCCACGCGCAGGAAACCGCCGCGCTCGCGCAGCGCATTGGCGCCGTCCCAGGGCGTGCCCTGGGGTGCATCGGCGACGCGCACGCGATGGATGCGCGAAAGCCCTTCGGGGTCGTCGCCGGGTTGCACGTCCGGGAACAGCGGTTCGACGCTGACCACCTTGGCGAACACGGCCTCGGCCGCCGCGCGCAGCTCGGCCGGCGTCTGCGTGGGTGCCAGTTCGACCACATAGCCCTGCGTGTAGGCCGCCGGCGGCACCGGCACGCTGGCAACGGGTGCAGTGACCGGTGGCGTCGCCACGGGTGGCTTGTCGGGCTTGCAGGCCACAACGCCCAGCAACAGCAACGGCAACAGAAACAGACAGCGCATGTTCAATCCTCAGGAATGGGCAGGCAGTACGCAGACGCGCGGATCGCTGCGCCAGGCCGGCGCGGCCAGGTCCAGGCGCTCGACCACCTTGGTGATCGGCAACACCGCTTCATGCGCGCGCCAGCCGGCGGCCCAGGGTTCGGACAGGTCTTCCTGGCCGTCGAACAGCAGTCCGATCACGGCGTGGGAACGGCGGTGATAGACCGGCGAGCCGGAATTGCCGTGATAGGTATCGCTGTCGGCGCCAATGGTGGGCTGGTGGGCGAAGCGCACGCTGATGTATTCGTAATAGGGGGCGCCATCGCCTTCGCGCAACTGGTAGCTGTCGACGAATTCCTTCAGCTTGCCTTCGCGATAGGACAGGTCCTCGGCCTCGATGGAATCGAATTCGGCACTGACCAGCAGTTTCATGGCGATGTATTCGTCCGGCGTGACCCGGAACGGGAAGTACACGAAACTGTTGTCATGCACGGTGCGCGGCTCGCCCAGGGGATAGCCGATCACGTACAGCGGATCATCGCGCTTGACCTGGGTCAGCGACAGGCACTGCACCGGATAGGCGTTGCCTGGCGCCACGCCCTCTGCATTGGTGCCCAGTTCAAGCAGGACGAAATCCAGGTTGCCGCGTTCGTCCTCGTCGCTCAAGCGGATCGCAGTGACCGGGAATACCTGTCTTGCCAGGTGGTTTCCATCCAGGTCGTCCTCGTAGTCGAACACCGCCTCGAACTCCTCCGGTGTCTCTTCCAGGATGCAGTGGTTGTTGGTGAGCGCGAGTTTCTCGCCGATCAGCACGGCGCTGCAGCGCGGCTTCTCCTCGGCGCGCGCGCGCAAGGCGAAGGCGCCACGCGAATTGGCGTAGATGCGCTGGTAGGTCTGCGGCGGATAACGGTCGTCTTGGTCCAGCCCATACAGCGACTTGTTGAGCCGGCGCAGTTCGGCGTGCTGCTCCACCAGTTCGCGCTGTTCGCTGCGCTGGTTGGCGCCCAGCGTCTTGTAGGCCTGCACGAGTTGCCGCTCGGTGTCTTCGGCGCTGCGCTTGAGCTGGCGCAGGTCGGCTTCGGTCGCGTTGGCGCCCAGCGCGGTTTCGGCGATGGTGCTCATGCGTCGCTGCGCCGCATCGACCCGCCGATACTTCGCGCGCCGCGCCGGGGCCAGGTCGTTCCAGCGCTTGGTGGCCTGCAGCTGCACGTCCTTCAGTTCCACCGAATCGCCGGGGCCTGCGCCGACTGCCGCCTGGATGGGCACCTGCCGCACCTGCTGCGCCACTGCGCCGGCGTTGGATACGGTGACCGCCGAATCGGCCGTCTGCAGCACCACGCGGTCGCCCTGCTTGGTGATTTCCACTGGCACCACCACGCCTTGCGGGCGCCGGCGCACCTGGTCGCGCAGCTCGCCGGTACTGATGCGCTGCTCACGCGGCGCGTCCTGCGCCAGCGATGGCAACGGGGCGTAGAGGCACACGGACAGGGCAAGGCAGAGGCAACGGACAGGCAGAACCATGGGCGGATCTCGCGGGGGGAAATCGTTCGATGCGGCGCTTGCACGCAGAAGAATTTTTCGGACTTGCATAGCAGTCAACGCGACGACGCGTGAATTGGGGCCAGTGGCTGCAGGTGTCCTGCCACGGCGCGCCGCTGCGTTGGGTGAGACGTGACGGCGTGAGGGGACGTCGCGGCGCAGGACGCCGACGCAGCGCCGTGCGCGTGCAAGCACGGCCATCCCATGGAGGTTGCCCCGTTGAACAATCCACGCGCGCGCTGGCCACTCACTCGATTGACCTGTGCCCTGTTGGCACCCCTGGCACTGGCCACGTGCACGCAACAGGCACACATACGTTCCGCACCGCCGGCATCGGCGGACGGAGAGGCGCCGCGCTCCGCATTGGCGACCGCCTTGTTGCCGGCCGCCAGCGGATGCGCGCCAGGCGCGCGTTGCCTGGCCGTCACTGCTGCCGGCCGGCCTGCCGCAACAGGCAATTACGTGGCGCAGTGTCGCGGCAGGTTCGCCGATTTCATCGTGCCCAGGACCACGCTGCCCGCTGCGTATCCGGGTCCCTGGTTCCAGCCCAGCCTGCTGGAGCAGGCCGCAACGGGCGTGCCTGGCGGATCGCGGCCGTGGCTGTCGTTCAATCCGCGCGATCCTGCTCAAAGGCTTGGCTACGCGCTGGCGTTGCGCAACTACGCCATGAGCAGTGCGGTGGCGCGCGCACTGACCCCGCAACTGTTGGCCGATGACGACTACCGCGATCCGCTCGGCGGCAGCGTGACCACCGCCCAGCGAAACCAGAAGTGGTATCCGGCGCCGCGCATGTTCTATGGCGCCACCAATGCGCCCGGCACCCGCGAAGCCGCGCACGGCATGACCCTGGAGCGCACCGTGCGCGTCAACGAACTCGGCGGCAACACCGCCGCTTTCCAGAACTACGCCGTCGCCTACTACGATGCGCGCGGCGGACGCGTATTCCAGAGGCTGTGGAAGACGACCACGCCGGGCATCGACCGGCCCCAGCCGAGCGGGATGAAGTTCACCGAGGGCAGCTTCGTGTTCAAGCTGCTTTACAGTGCCGCGCCGTCGGCGGCGTTCCCGCAGGACCTGCTGGCCGGCTCGTTGCGGGTGGAGATACTGCCCAATCCCGGGGGCGTGCCGGTGCCGGTGCGACTGATGCAGATCGATATCGCGGTGAAGGACAGGCGCGCCGGACCCACGGGCTGGTACTTCGCGACTTACGCCTACGACGTCTCGCAGGCCGGTGCTTCGCCCTGGACGAAAATGGCGCCGGTCGGGATAATGTGGGGCAACGATCCCGCTGGCGCGCCGCTCACCGAATCCTGGATCAATCCGGCGGCACCGGCGTATGCGCGCGCGCACCTGGGCGTGGAGGGGCGCCTGAACGGCCCGGTCGACAATCCCGCATCGGCCTGCATGAGTTGCCACAGCACCGCGCAGGCGCCCGCATTGGCGCCGATGCTGCCCACTGCGGCGTGCGCGCAGCCGCCGTTCCGCGCCGACTGGTTCCGCAACCTGCGGGGCACCACGGCCTTCGGTCGGCGCCAGGCAAGCGGCGGCGCGTGCCAGACCGATGCCTCGGGCATCACCGTCACCGCCGCCGACTATTCGCTGCAATTGTCATCGACGGTGGCCCGCGCCCTGCCAACCGCCACCGGAGGCCCGACCTACAACCCCTGCACCTGGGACGAAAACGCACCGCCTTCGGCGCTGGTCAGGCCATCGGCCGACGCTTCGCGCCTGCAGCAACGGCACATCGAACAATACGAAGTGACGCGCGACCCCTAGCGTGCGATGCGCCGCAACTGCGTGGACGGCCGTTCGCCGTCCACGCCAGCGTGTCACCAGCCGTAGAGCTTCCAGTAGACCGGCGAGACCGTGCCTTCGCCCTTGCTCTTGTCCAGGCGGCCATCGCCATTCTCGTCCATCAGGTAATAGGCCGGGCCGCGCGACGGGGTGACCTTGACCATGCGCAACTGGCCAGCGACCCGGTATTCCTCGACCACGTCACCGTTGGTCTCGGTGCGTACGGCCACCTGTGCATCGGCCAGGTCCGCGGTCGGGTCGCCCTGGGCGGCCATCGACGCGCATCCCGCCAGGAGCAGCAGCAGTGGCCCGATCCAAAGGGTTTTCATGGCAGTTCCTCGCAGTACGGGACAGGCCGCGATTATGCGCCGCGCCGGCACGCGTGCGTGAAAGGGCAGGGGTTAGAATTGGACCATGCCCAGACTCGTATTGATCGACGGTTCCAGTTATCTCTATCGCGCTTTCCACGCGCTGCCGCCGCTGACCAATGCCGCGGGCGAGCCGACCGGCGCGCTGTTCGGCGTGGTCAACATGTTGCGCGCCACGCTCAAGGAAAACCCCGAGTACCTGGCCTTCGTGGTCGACGCGCCGGGCAAGACCTTCCGCGATGCGCTCTACCCGCTGTACAAGGCCAATCGCTCGGCCATGCCCGAGGACCTGCGTGCGCAGGTGCTGCCGATGTGCGAGATCGTCAAGGCCCTCGGCATGCCGATCCTGCGCGTGGATGGCGTCGAAGCCGACGATGTGATCGGCACGCTCGCATTGCAGGCGGTGAACGACGGCATAGACGTCACCATTTCCACCGGCGACAAGGATTTCGCCCAGCTGGTGCGGCCCGGCCTGGCGCTGGTCAACACCATGAGCGGCAGCCGCATGGATTCGGAAGCAACCGTGTTCGACAAGTTCGGGGTCAGGCCGGAGCAGATCGTCGACCTGCTGGCGCTGATGGGCGATGCCGTGGACAACGTGCCCGGCGTGGAGAAGTGCGGGCCCAAGACCGCGGCCAAGTGGCTGGCCGAATACGGCAGCCTGGACAACGTGATCGCCCACGCCGGTGACATCAAGGGCAAGATCGGCGACAACCTGCGCGCCGCGTTGCACCGGCTGCCGCTCAACCGCGAGCTGGTCACCATCAAGCTGGACGTGGAACTCGAAGGCAACGCGCAAAGCCTGGGATTGCGCGCGCAGGATGCCGATACGCTGCGCCAGCTTTACCAGCGTTACGGCATGAACCAGGCGCTGAAGGACCTGGACGCGGGCAGCCCGGCAGGCGGGGCTTCGATCGCCGAAAAGGAACCCGGCCGCGCGCGCGGCACCGGTTTTGTTTCCGCGGTCGCAACCGATACCGATGCGCTCGATCCGGCGCTTTCAGTTGCAGGCCAATACGAAACCATCCTGACCACGCAGCAGCTGCAGGCGTTGTTGGTCTCGCTGCAGGACAGCGATGAATTCGCATTCGACAGCGAAACCGACAGCCTGGACCCGATGCAGGCCAACCTGGTGGGCCTCAGCTTCGCGGTGGAAGCCAACAAGGCGGTCTATCTTCCGCTGGCACATGAATACCCCGGCGCGCCGGCGCAGCTGGAGCGTAGCGCCACCCTGGCCGCGCTGGCGCCGCTGTTCGCCGATGCGACGAAAAAGAAGTTGGGCCAGCAGGGCAAGTACGACCTGCATGTGCTGCGTCGCCACGGCATCGAGGTGGCGGGCTACGCCGACGACACCATGCTGGAAAGCTTCGTGCTCAACTCCGGCAGCAGCCGCCACGACATGGACAGCCTGGCCAAACGCTACCTGGGCTACGACACCATCAAGTACGAGCAGGTGGCGGGCAAGGGTGCCAAGCAGATCCTGTTCTCGCAGGTCGCGCTGGATGACGCCACGCGTTATGCCGCCGAGGATTCCGACATCACCCTGCGCCTGCACCGCACGTTGCGGGCGAAGCTCCAACAGGAGCCGGCGTTGCAGCGCGTGTACCGCGAGATCGAAATGCCGTTGGTGCCGGTGCTGGAGCGCATCGAAGCCAACGGCGTGATGATCGACGCCGACGAGCTGCGTCGCCAGTCGGCCGATCTGGGCAAGCGCATGCTGGTCGCCCAGCAATTGGCCACCGAGCTGGCCGGTCGCACCTTCAACCTGGATTCGCCCAAGCAGCTGTGCGCCCTGCTGTTCGAGGAATTGAAGCTGCCGGTGATGGTGAAGACGCCTTCCGGCCAGCCTTCGACCAACGAGGAGGCACTGGCGGCGATTGCCGACCTGCATGAGCTCCCCAAGGTGATCCTGGAATACCGCGGCCTGGCCAAGCTGCGCAGCACCTATACCGACAAGCTGCCGGACATGGTCAATCGCGACACCGGGCGCGTGCATACCAGCTATCACCAGGCTGGCGCGGCCACCGGCCGCCTGTCCTCGTCCGACCCCAACCTGCAGAACATCCCGATCCGCACCGAGGATGGCCGGCGTATCCGCAAGGCCTTCGTGGCCCCGCCCGGTCGCAGGATCGTGGCCTGCGACTATTCGCAGATCGAGTTGCGGATCATGGCCCACCTGTCCGAAGACCCCGGCCTGGTGCGCGCCTTCGAATCCGGCCTGGACGTGCACAAGGCCACTGCCGCGGAAGTGTTCGGGCGCAAGGTCGAGGAAGTGAGCGGCAACGAACGCCGCGCCGCCAAGGCGATCAACTTCGGCCTGATGTACGGCATGAGCGCGTTCGGGCTGGCGCGGCAACTCGGCATTGGCCGCGGCGAAGCGCAGGACTACATCGCGCTGTACTTCAGCCGGTACCCCGGCGTGCGCGATTACATGGAACGCACCCGCCAGCAGGCGCGCGAGCAGGGCTATGTGGAGACCGTGTTCGGCCGCCGCCTCTATCTCGACTACATCAACAAGGGCACGCAAGGCCAGCGCGCAGGCGCGGAGCGGGCGGCGATCAACGCGCCGATGCAGGGCACGGCGGCCGACATCATCAAGCGCGCGATGATCGCGGTCGACGCCTGGCTGGCAGGACACGCTTCACGCGCGCTGATGATCCTCCAGGTCCACGATGAACTGGTCTTCGAGGCTGAACAGGATTTCGTTGAAGTCCTGCTGCCGGAGGTCACCCGGCGGATGGCCGAAGCCGCCTCCCTCTCGGTGCCATTGGTGGTCGATAGCGGCGTTGGCGACAATTGGGACGAAGCACATTGACCCTGCGGCGCCAAGCCCGAGCAATGGCGGCCGCTTACAGCAGTTACCTGTTCGGGTGCATGCGTTATAAATTCAGTACTCGTTAGTACAATAAAATGAATACCCCTTAAACCTTACGGTTTTTTAACCGAAATCTTCACGAACTATCCATGCCCGGTCTGGTCTCATAGCCCGTGACAGATGCAAGGTCTGTCGCTAGATCTCTCCCATCCCCTGGAGTGATCTCGGAACGAAGGCCCCTCCCCAGGCCGAGT
>NZ_QOVG01000006.1 GCF_010119615.1 Pseudoxanthomonas gei | reverse complement strand
GGCGGCCGGTGAAAACGCCCGCCTGCTGGTACGTGTACCTGATCGAATGCCGCGACGGCAGCCTCTATACGGGCATCACCACCGAAGTGCTGCGGCGTTACGCGCAGCATGTCGCCGGCAAGGGCGCGCGCTACACCCGTTCGCACCCACCCGCGCGGTTGCTGGGGCATTGCGCCTGCGCAGACCGCGCCGATGCCAGCCGCACCGAGTACCGCATCAAGCAATTGCCTGCAGCTGAAAAACGCGTGCTGTGCGAACGCTGGGCACGGGACTGATCGATCGCCCTGCCCCGTCGCTGCCCTAGAACAGCACCCACAGGACCTGCAGCAGTCCCCATAGCGACACCGCCCAGGCCAGCGAGCGCAGGTACGGGATGCCGGCCGCGTAGATCGGCAGGTAAGCCAGCCGGGCCCAGAAATAGACCTGCGCACCCAGGGCGCTCTCGCTGCCCGTGCGTTCGGTCATCACCACGGCCAGGACCGCGGCGGCGAAGAACGGGAAGGTTTCCAGGAAATTACGTGTCGCCCGCTCCACCCGCGCCGCCACTCCGGTGAGGGGCTTGGGCTCGCCGTCACGCGCGCTTGCATTCCATTTCATGCCGCGCTGCCGCGTCATCAGGCCCGCGCCCAGCAACACGTGGGCCAGGCCCAGGGCGATGGACCAGGCCAGCATCTGGGTCTCCATGCTCATCTGCAAATCTCCGGAAGGATGAATTCAAAGCCCGCGCTGCAACGGTGCGGGAACCGCCTTCATCATAGCGATGCAGTGCCGGCGGCAGGTCCATCAGGAACTGCACGCTGTGCCCCCGTCATGCCAGCGCTCCCGACTTACTCGTGCCCCGACTGGTCCGAAGGGCGCGTGCCGGCGTTGTCATGCTGCGACAAGGGGCTCTCGATGGGGCACTTGCCGTCGGGAAATCCGTAATCGGCGCGCAACGCCAGGCCACAGGCGTCGACCTGCTCCGGCGCCGTGTCCGGGCGCACGCATTCGCGCTCGAACACGCGGGTGAATTCGTCCTTGCGGCCAACGAAATCCTCGCCGCACTTGCGGGTCAGCCGGATCCGTTCCAGGTCGTCCTGCACCGCATTGGCACCGTCCAGCCCGTACTCCTCCAGCTCGTTGCGGGCCAGCAGCCGCAGCTTGCGATTGGGCACGGTCATCATCAGGTCGGCCACCGCCACCGCGGCGCCGTTGCGCTCCAGGTAGTCCTTCATCTGCGCATAGACCTCGCGCAGTTCCTGGCTCACTTCGGCGCGGGTATTGGCGATGGAATCGACCCGGATCATGCGGTGGATGCCGACCTTGCCGGCAATCCGGCGATCATCGCCCGCCGCCAGGATCAGCACGCAGGCGCTGTGGCAGATCGCGTCCTCGCGAACCCACAACAGCCAGCGCGTGGCGCCGATGGCGTCGCCGGCCTTCATCGCATCCTCCACGTGGCCGCCGCTGGAATCCAGGTCCAGGATCCGGGTCTCGATGCGAAGGCGCTCGGCGATATGGGCCACGCGCTCCACCAGCGCCGTGAAGTCGGTGGCGATCTTGCCCTGGTAACGCAGCCGCACGATGCCGGTCTTGATGCAGGGGCGCACCAGGGTCGACACGCTGGCATAGGAAAGGTCGTGCAGGGCATGGCCGGGGTCGCCCTCCTCCGGCTCGGCCGCGCAGCTTACGAAGGCCTCGCCAGAACTGACCTCCACGACCGGCCAGTTGCCTGACTCCAGGGTCGCGGCCTTCACCGGCGCGGCAGGGGGAGGACCACCACTCAGCGCGCCAGCCTGGTCGCCATTGCTGGGCAGGTCGACGATGGTGTCGACCGGCTGCACCGGCGCGGCCGGCCGGCAGGCCGCCATGCCGAGGCAAAGCGCGGCCAGGATTACGGGTTTGAACATGCGATGGATCGGGACACGGCGACGGGGGTGCCGACAGTCTAGTGCGCGCACGGCAGCCCATCCGAACGCCTCGTGAATATCCCCTGCCGGATTGCCGGATCCATGGCCGTTGCGAGGGTTCACGCAGATTTGCCACGCTGCATGCGGTCCACGGCCTTCACGGCGACAGGGATAGATTCGCGGTTCCCCAAATGAAGGCAGACTTCCATGCGCATCCTCATTACCGGCGCCAATGGCCTGGTCGGCCAGGGCGTCCTGCGTGAATGCCTGCGCGACCCGCACGTCACGGCAGTGGCGGCACTGGGACGCCATCCCAGCGGCCAGGCACACGCGAAACTTTCCGAAATCACCTGCGCGGACTTCGCCGACCTGTCCGCCGTCGAAGATGCGCTGCTGCCATTCGATGCCTGCTTCTATTGCGCAGGTGCGCCACCCTTGGGTACCGCGGAGGACGAGTACCGCCATGTCACCCTTGACCTGACCCTCAATGTCGCCACCACCCTGGCCGGCCTCAATCCCGGCATCGTCTTCGTCTACATTTCCGGCGCGCATTCGAACCCGGCAAGCCGGCTGATGCCGTTGCGCATCAAGGGCGAGACCGAACAGGCACTTGCCGCCCTTCCTGTCCGCACCGTGATGCTGCGCCCCGGCGGGATCCAGCCGGTCGAGGGTGTGCGCTCGCCGCATGCGGCCATGGCGGCCGTGCATGCACTGGCCGGACCCCTGCTGGGCCTGGGCGTGCGCCTGCTGCCGGGTGCGCTGACCACGACCGGACGGGTAGGCCGCGCGATGCTGGCCGTGCTGTCGCAGCAGCCGCTGCCTGCGGTGGTCGAGAACGCGGAGATCAACCGCCTCGGCGCCTGAGTGGAGGTGCTTTACCCTGATTGCGGAGCTGGCCGCCCAGCCGGCACACTCGGCCGCACCCCTTGTGGAGACAGCGCCACGATCGAAGGAGGATGCCGCTGCGGCGCTATCCGTTACCGGCTTGCCACCGGGCCGGTGGCCACCCGCCAGTGCTGGTGCCGCGACTGCCAGTACTGGGCCTGCGGCAATGCGTCGGTGAACCTGATCGTGCCCCGCGCCGCGCTGCAGGTCGAAGGCACGCCGCTGCACTACGAGAGCCTCGCCGACAGCGGTCACCACATGCGCAGATCTTTCTGCGGTACCTGCGGCAGCGCCCTTTTCAGCGAGGCACGGGAGAACCTGGACTACCTGGTCGTGCGGGCGGGCTCACTGGACCTGCCGGGCCAGTTCGCGCCGCAGGCGGTGATCTGGACCGATTCGGCGCCGGCCTGGGCCGTCATCGATGCGGCCCTGCCCGCATTTCCCCGCCAGCCGGCCTGACTACCTGCCGACAAGCGGATAGACCCGCACGTAGTCCACCTGCAGGGTGGCGGGAAAGCTGTTGTCGTCCACGCCTTCCTTGCCACCCCAGTCGCCGCCGACGGCGACATTCATCAGGAAATGGAAGCGCTGGTCGAACGGCCACGCCTTCGGCCCGCTGCCCTCGTTGGGAAACTCCAGCACCAGCTGGTCATCGACGTAGCCGCGGATTGCATCGGGGGTCCAGTCGGTGCGGTACACATGGAAACCGTCCATGGCATCGGCGACCACGCGGGTGGCGCCGCGCTGGGTATTGATGCGGTGGTTGTAGGCCTCGGTATGCATGGTGATGTGGATGCGGCCCGGGTCGAAACCCACGTGTTCCATGAGGTCGATCTCGCCGGACTTGGGCCATTCGCCATAGACCTTGTCGGTAGGCAGCATCCACAGTGCCGGCCAGGTCCCGCGACCGCCTGGCAGTTTCGCGCGGATCTCGAACCTACCGTAGAGGAAGTCACCCTGCTTGTTCGAAGTCAGGCGCGCGGAGGTGTAATCCATGCCCTGGCGCTTCTGCTTCCTCGCCACGATGTTGAGCATGCCGTTCTCGACGAAGGCGTTGTGGCTGCTGTCGGTGTACTGCTGCAGTTCGTGGTTGCCCCAGCCATGGCCGCCCTGCTGGAAACGCCATTTGCTCGAATCCGGCGGCCCGGGCTGGTCGAATTCGTCGCGCCAGGCCGGCGTGCTTTCGAAGGCCCACTGCTTGCCGGTGTCAGGGCGCGCGGCCTCCACTACCCCGGTTCCAGCGGCACCCCCCGCCAGCGCCGCGGATACCTGCAGCGCCGCACACAGCAACACTGTATTGCCCACCGGTCGCACGCCTTTCATCGCCTCTCCTCCCGTCAACGGCAGTGACGCAGCATCACCTCAGCGACAGGGTACAACCAGCGTCACGGCCGGTCGTCAGGGTCGGTCGTCAGGATCGGCCGGCCAGCAGACTCACTTCCCCGAGCCGAACAGCGAAGGATGCTTGGGCCGCCAGTTCATGCCCTTGTATTCCACCTCGGCTGGCGCCGTGGCTGCCTCCTTCTGCTGGGCGGGCGCGGCCGATGACATCCGCGCATTCCTGAGCTTGGCCGCGACCGTGGCGAAGCCGCGCAGGTCCCCGGCAGTAAGCAGGTACTCGTCGCGGCACACGCGATAGCGCACCGATTGCGCCGCGGCCACCGCGTCGATCCATTCCAGGGTCACCTCCTGGTCGATCATCTCGACCATGTCCCCGTCGATGACCTCCCCGTGATGCACGGCACGCGCGGTGGCCTGGGGCCGGCCATCGATCCACCAGGCGATGTCGTGGCAGCCGGCGAACCGCGACCGCGGCACCGCCTCCCCGTCGCCAGCCGAAACGAAGGCCACGTCGATGCTCATGGCCACGGCCTGGCCGACGAAATGCGCGTTGAAGGTGAACACCGGTTTGCGGGTATCGCGGCTGCCATCGGCCGTGTAGACGATGCGGCGCTCGCCGCTGCCGCGGTCGAACTGGTCACTGACGGCCTGCGCCCCGGCCGGCATGGCCAGGGCCTGGAACAGCACGGCCAGGAGCAGCAAGGACAGGCGCGTCAAACGGCTGCCCGGCCGGTGGCGGGTGTTGCATGCGGCATTCCCATCACACTCCCCAGTGCCTTGAACCCCGCGATTCCCCATTGGCGCGGTGCGAGGCGGAGTCTGACAGTTGGGTCACACTTTTTTTCACTGCCAGGCGGCTGGCATCTCCGTAGTGTGCGCAGCGTTGCATTTGGGAGCCGATGCGCCGGTTTCGACCTGTCGATTCCGAGCCTGCCGCTTCGTCGCAACGGCAAGGGAAATCTCCCCGCAACGGGATCCACCATGTCCGCCAACAGCGTCCGCCTGCATCGCGTCCTCCGTACCTCGCCAGAACGGCTGTATCGCGCCTTCCTGGATGCCCAGGCCTTGGCCAAATGGCTGCCGCCGCATGGCTTCACCTGCCAAGTCCACCACCTGGAGGCACGGGTCGGCGGCAGCTACCGCATGTCGTTCACCAACTTTTCCACGGGCAACGGCCACGCCTTCGGTGGCACCTATGTGGAGCTGGATCCGCACCGGCGCATCCGCTACACCGATCGCTTCGAGGATCCCGGCCTGCCAGGCGAGATGCAGACCACCATCACCCTGGCCCCGGTCTCGTGCGGCACCGATCTGCAGATCCTGCAGGAAGGCCTGCCGCCGGCCATCCCGGTCGAGCAGTGCTACCTGGGCTGGCAGGAATCGCTGCTGCAGTTGGCGCAGCTGGTCGAAGCCGATATCCCGGACTGAAGCGCGCAACGGCTCGCTGCCAGGCCGAACACCTGGTGATGCCATGCGGCCGGACCATCAGCCGCCGCGGCGTTGCAGCGCCCAGAATCCGATATCGCGGCGCAGCCGGTAACCCATCTGTTCGTACAGCAGCTTGGCCCGCAGGTTCTCGTGGCTGACATGCAGGAACGGCTGCACGCCGCGCGCCAGGCAATCATTGCCCAGCCACGCCGTCAGCCGGCGCGCATGCCCGCGTCCGTTGAACCGGGGATGCGTGCAGATGGCGCTCATCTCGCGGCGGTCGGGCGTGCCCAGGCGTTCGCCGATCATCGCGGCGAGCTGGCCGTGCTGGTATATGCCGAAATAGCGGCCCATGGCCATGGTGCGTTCGCGGAAGTAATGCGGATACACCAGCGCGGTCAACCCGAGCACATCGTCGCGATGGGCCTCGGTGAGCGGAATGATCCGCGGCCCGTCGACCACCGGCAGCGGCGCGTCGCAGACCATCTGCGCCAGCGGCGCGAACGCCTTCAGTTCCCAGGCCCGGGGCACTGCGTCCGGCGCTGCCCCCAGCAGGTAGACCGCTTCGCCAGGCCTGACCAGGGCCACGCAGGCCTCGGCCGCGTCCGCCGCGGGCGACTCCACCGCGAAAAAGGGCGCATGGTCGGCTGGATAACGCGCAACCGGCCCGTGCACCAGGGCGAGTCTGCGATGGATCGTCTGCAGCGAAGACCAGATCGGATTGTCGAGCGCGGTGTCCATGGCGGCGTCACGGTGCGATGGCCGCATTATCCACCCGCCGGTATCGGCCGGAGGGTATCCAGCAGACGACCACGTTGCCGGAGCCCGCGACTTGTATGCTGCGCCCATGCCCGACCTGCCTGCCTTGCCCCGCCTGCCCGCCCTGCCCCGACGCCATGCCCTTGCCGCCTTGGGCTGCCTGTTGCTGGCCGCCTGTGCCACCACTGCACCGGTCTCCACGCGCCCGCCCGCCGACGTGCGCGGCGAGATCGTGCAACGGATGCCGGCCCGGGTGGCCGATCGCGTGCTCTGGGCCGCCGACATCGAGGCCGCGTTCGCCGCCCAGCGCATCGACCCCAGCAGCGAGAACATCTGCGCGGTGCTGGCGGTCACCGAACAGGAATCCGGTTACCAGGCCGACCCCGCCGTGGCCGGGCTGGCGAAGATCGCGCGCGGCGAGATCGACAAACGCGCCTCCTCCAAGCACATTCCCGGTTTCCTGGTGGATGCCGCACTGGCCATCAAGTCGTCCGACGGGCGCTCCTACGCACAACGCCTGCAGCGCGCACGCACCGAACGCGAACTCAGCGAGATCTACCAGGACCTGATCGGGCGCGTTCCCCTGGGCACGCGCCTGTTCGCCGATTCCAATCCGGTGCAGACCGGCGGGCCGATGCAGGTTGGCATCCCGTTCGCCGAATCCAACGCCGCCGGTTATCCCTATCCCGTCGCCAGGTCCATTCGCGACGAGGTCTTCACCCGCCGCGGCGGCCTGTATTTCGGCATCGCCCACCTGCTGGGCTACCAGACCCCGTACACGCGCAAGGTCCATCGCTTCGCCGACTACAACGCCGGCTGGTATGCCAGCCGCAACGCGGCATTCCAGAGTGCGGTCAGTCGGGCCTCGGGGATTTCGCTGGCCCTCGACGGCGACCTGCTGCAGCCCGGCGCGCGCCTGGACAACCCGGGCAAGACCGAGCTGGCGGTACGCGCGCTGGGCAGGGAGCTGCAGATGGATGACCGCGCCATCCGCGAGGGGCTGCAGCGCGGCGACCGCCTGGAGTTCGATGACACTGCCTTGTACTCAAAGGTGTACGCGCTGGCCGAGGCCCGCGCCGGCAGGCCGCTGCCGCGGGCGATGATCCCCGGCATCAAGCTGGAGAGCCCGAAGATCACCCGCGAACTGACCACCGCGTGGTTCGCCACCCGCGTGGACGAGCGCTACCAGCGCTGCATGCAACAGGCCATGCGCTGACCGCTCGGGCCGGCGTTTCCACGTTGCATTAACCACGCGCCTCCGACTATCGGGCTGGCCATCGCGCCGGCATGGCCGCGGTCCGCACGGCGGAGGTCGCATCGGCAAGTCCCCGCAGCGGACCCGGCGCAGCGTTTCGTCCGGACGAAATTGGGATTGCCGGCTGTGCGGCGGGACGATGTCGATCCGCGGCGCCGCTGTTCGTCGCCCTGCCGTCAGCCACGCAGTCGCGGTGCAGTCTTCAAATGCAAGGCGCCATCCCGGCGCCTGCAAGCCAGGGAGGTTTCCATGCCGTACATCGATGGCTTCGTCGCCGCCGTACCCAACGCCAACAAGCAGAAATTCATCGACCACGCCCATGCCGGCGATCCCGTGTTCCTGGACCATGGCGCCACCCGCGTGCTCGAGTGCTGGGGTGATGACGTGCCGCACGGCAAGCTCACCGACTTCCATCGCGCGGTAAAGGCCACCGACCAGGAAACCGTGCTGTTCTCCTGGATCGAATGGCCCGACAAGGCCGCCCGCGATACGGGCATGGCCGCGGCCATGGAAGACCCGCGCCTGAGCCAGCAGGACAACCCCATGCCCTTCGACGGCAAGCGCCTGATCTATGGCGGCTTTACCCCGCTGCTGGAGCTGGGCGATACGACCCGGCCGGCCGGGTACGTGGACGGTTTCGTGCTGGTCGCGTCCACCGACGCCAGGCAGGCCTTCACCGACTACGCCAACACCTTCGATGCGATCTTCATGGAATACGGCGCCACCCACATCATCGAGGCCTGGAACGACGACGTGCCCGACGGCAGCCTCACCGATTTCCGCAAGGCGGTGCAGGCCGGCGAAGGCGAGAGCGTGGCCTTCGCGTGGGTGGAGTGGCCGGACAAGGCCAGTCGCGATGCGGGCATGGAAAGGATCATGCAGGACCCGCGCATGGACCCGGCCAACCCGGACAACCCGCCCATGCCTTTCGATGGCAAGCGCATGATCTTCGGTGGCTTCGTCCCGGTGGTGCAACTGGCCAGATAGGCAGATCCAGGGCAGGTCGACGGAAAAAAAACGCCGGCGGCGCACTGGAAAGCGACAACCGGCGCGATCCATGCGCGCACGACTGCATTTCCCGCCGCATCGACGACGAAAAAGCACCGACGACGACGCTTTGAACGGCGGCGATGACGCTTGAAGCCCCGACGATGACGAAAAAAGCGTCATCGCTGGCGAAAAAAGCGGCAACGGTGGCGGTCAAAGCGGCATGCAAGGCGCTTGAAGTGCCATCGACGACGCTTTTTACCCCACCGGGCAACGTCGAAAGCGTCGTCGATGACGAAAAAAGCGTCAGCGATGGCGCTTTGAACGGCAACGGAGACGAAAAAAGCGTCAGCCGCGGCGCTTTCGACGCTGACAGGCAACGCCAAAAGCGCCATCGATGGCGAAAAAAGCGTCAGCGATGGCGCTTTGAGCGGCAACGGAGGCGGAAAAAGTGCCGACGATGAGGGAAAAAGCGTCATCGGGGGTGCGGGAGGGCCCAGCAGGAGCCAGACTTGCTCCCGTTCGGCCTCCCCAGCATGCATTGGCCACGGCGGGCCCGGGGGCCCCACACCGCACAGCGAGGGTTACGGAGCGGCGGCCAGGACGCCGTCCAGCGTCTCCAGCAGTTGCCGGATCCCGTAGGGTTTGGGCAGGAACGCCGCATCGCCGATGTCGGGGTGGGTACGGTTGGCGAAGGCGGTGGTGTAGAAGAACGGAATACCGCGCTCGCGCAGCAGGCGTGCGACCGGGAAACTGGTCTCGGCGCCCAGGTTGACGTCGAGTATGGCCGCGTCGATCTGCTCGCTTCCGGCCAGCGCCAGGGCATCGCGCAACGTGGCCGCGGGACCGATCACGACCATGCCGCGGTCCTCCAGCACGTCCACCACCAGGGTGGTGATCAGTGCCTCGTCTTCCACCAGCAGGACACGCTTGCCTGTTGCCACGTGGGGCAGTGTTTCCCGGGTGTTGCTCTGCACGGTTCTCACTGGCTGTTCCTCATGATCGATCATTCTGCGCGCTGTTACGTGAGGGGGTCGTGGACACCGGCGCCCTGACTGGAAATTCGATGCCGATGCTGGTCCCCGCTTGCGGATCGGAAGCGACGATGGCCTTGCCACCGTGTTCCTTGGCGATCTCGCTGACGATATACAGCCCCAGCCCGACGCCGCCCCCGGCATCGTGGGCGTGCGATCCGCGCGTCATGGCCATGAACAGCGTCGGCAGCACCGCGGCGTTTATCGACGGGCCATGATTGTGCACGGTCAACGAGGCCATGCCGTCGGCAATGGACGAGGTCACGGTGACGGTGCGGGTGCGGTCGCCATAGCGTTCCGCATTGGCGACCAGGTTGCCCAGCACCTGCAGCAGGCGCTGGCGGTCGCCATCGACCATGCCGGAGCCACGGCGCTTGTGGACGATGGCCAGCGACGGAAAGGACAGTCGCAGTTCGTCGATGCCGCCGGCGATGACCTCGTGCAGGCGGGTGCGCCGGCGGCTGATCGCCAGCGGCCGGCCCGAGCGCGTCAGGGTGAAGTCCAGCAGGTCGGCGATCAGGTTCAGCGCGCGGTCCACCGACTGGTTGATGCGGTTGGCCAGCCGCAGGCGCTTGGGGTCGGTTTCATCCAGGCCGAGCATTTCGGCGCCCACCCGGATGGCGGTAAGCGGGTTGCGCAAGTCATGGCTGACGATGCCGATCATCTGTTCGGCGAACAGGCCGCGGTCGCGCGCCTCCTCCTGCAACGCGGTGCGTTGCTGCAGCAGTTCCTCGGCCTCGGCGCGGGCGCGGATCAGCTCCCGTTCGTAACGGTCGCGGTCGGTGGCCATGAACGCGGCAAGCGCGTGGTAGCTGCGGCCCGATGCCGCTTCATGCATGCGCGCATTGACCACCATCGGCACCTTGTGGCCGTCGCGATGGCGGAAATCCATCTTCACTTCCGACACCGAACCCTGCAGGCGCATCAGCGGCAGCCAGTGGGTCTGGTGGAACATCCTGGCGCCGACCGACAACAGGCCCGGGAACCTTTTTCCGGCCAGCTCGCTGGCCGGGTAGCCCAGCCATTGGCAGAAGGTCTGGTTGGCCTGGACGATGCTGCCGTCCAGTTCGGTAAGCAACAGTCCGCAGGCAGCCCCTTCGTAAAGCGCCCCTGGCTGCGGCAGTTGTGGATCGTCAGGCAACAGCAGCGATCTCCAGGCTGTCCAGGAACGGCCTGATCTCGGCCACGCACGCCAGCGGCGCGCTCATGTGCGGGCAATGGCCGATGTTGTCGATCACGCTCAGTTCGCTGTTGGCCAGGGTCCGCGCCAGGTATTCGCCGACCGGACGCGGCGCGATCATGTCGTCGCTGCTCTGCAGGATCAGGGTCGGCGCGGCCAGGCCTTTCAGGTCGGCGAGGTTGTTGCTGAGGAAGGTGGCGCGGGCGAAACGCGCCGCGATCTGCGGATCGGTGCGGCAGAAGCTGTTGGTCAGCTCTTCGGCAAGCTCGGGCCTTTCGGGCACGCCCATGATGGCCGGGGCCATGGTGCTGGACCAGCCCAGGTAGTTGCCTTCCAGGGTCGCCAGCAGCTCCTCGATGTCTTCCCTGGCGAATCCGCCCACGTAGTCGCCCTGATCTATGTAGGAAGGCGAGGGACCGATCATCACATGGGCCGCGAAGATGCCCGGGATGCGCTTGTCGGCCAGCAGTCCGATCATGGCGCTGACCGAATGGCCCACCAGCACGATCGGCGCATCGTTGAATTGGCTGGCTACCTCGATCAGGTCGGTGGCATACCCGTCCAGGCTGGAATAGCGAACGGCGTCGTAGCAGCTGGCGTCGGACTTGCCGCAGCCCACGTAGTCGAACAGGACCACGCGGTAATCGCGGGCGAACTCGGGGGCCACGAACCTCCACATGTTCTGGTCGCAGCCGAACCCGTGCGCCAGCAGCAGCGTGACCGGCCCGTCCCCAAGCACATGGACGTTGTTTCGATGCCTGATATCCATGAGTGCGCTTCTGTTGTTTTCTTCAATCCTAGCACCCACCCACCCGGACTCCCTCACCCTGCGAACACGGCGTGGCCGCCGCATTCAAGCCGCCCGCCAGACCTTGGGGCGACCTGCATTCCCGCTGCCGGCGTGCACCTCTGGCGTGCCCGGATAAGCATGGCCACTACCCGGCCTGCCCGATGCCCGGCCCGGCTTCGAGCGGACCGACGATGACGCCCGCATGTTTTAGAGCGTTAACTCGCGCACGAAACGGTATCTAGGAAAGGCAGTAAGGTCCCGATGCACCCCTTCCCCTGTCCCGCCTGGAGGCTGTCATGGAACGAAGCGAAGCGCCCCGCATTTCAACGGAACTGGAACCGGACAAGGCGACGCAGGCCAGGAAGCCTGGCGATATCCCCGGCCGGCTGAGCCGCACCGAAACCTTCCTCTACAACGGCGCGCGTTGCATCGACCGGGTGCTCGACCAGTGGCAGGACCGGCCCCTGCGCTCGTTCGCCGTCACCGCCTGCGTGCTGGCACTGGCCTCGGTCATTCCGCACTGATCCAACTGCCTGTCTTCACCACGACGTGCAGCCGGAACCCGATTCGCTGTCCTGCAAGGCCTGCTGCCTGGCGGCCTTGCGGAACAGTTGGGCCGCGGCCAGCCACAGCGCAACGAAAACGGTCGTCAACACGAATACGCGGGTGCCGTCGAGCAGCAGAGCCACCAGGCATGTAGCGGCCTGCGCCAGCGCGGTGGCTTCCATCGCATGCGCCATGCCCAGCGGCCTGAGGCGCGCAATGACCACCGCCAGCAACGCAACGGCCAGTACGCCGGAGAAGACCAGGTTGGCGGTGTTGTCCTCGCTGCCGATGATGCCGACGGCCAGGTTCACCCAGGCCAGCAGGAAGCCGGTGACGGCCGCAAGGCCTGCGCCCAGCACGTAGGCATTGCTGCGCGCCACGCGGATCGCCACTTCATAGGCGCCGCACAGCAGGCCCAGCATCACGCCCATGGTGGCGAAGTCGGACCCGCTCCATTGCACCTCGCGGCTGTACTGCATGACCACCAGCGGCACCAGCAACACGCCGGCCGCCCCGCCCCACATCAGCCACCGCAGCCGGCGCCAGAGCTGGCTGTCTGCCATGTTCATGCTTGCCGTCATTTTCCCGTCTCCGCATCGCGATGGGTGCAGTGTGCGTTGCAAGGGTGGGGCGGCAAGGGAGCCGCGGTGAAGTGGGCATGAAGTGTGGGCAATGGCTGGCGCGCATCTGCATGCGGGAACGCGGCAACGACCACACCGCAATGCAGCTGAACAAACGTCGTGCCGGTGCGGGCGCTTCACGTGTTCCCAACCCGCGACCCGCCAGTGTGCTGGCACCGTTTATCAGTCGCTGGAGCCCCACCATGACCGTTCAGTCCGTAATGACCGCCAACCCCGCCTCCTGCACCGCCTCCACGCCATTGCGCGACGTGGCGCAGATGATGGTCACCCACGATTGCGGCCAGATCCCGGTGGTCGACGAGGCCGGCGCCCCGGTAGGCGTGATCACCGACCGCGACATCACCGTGCGCATGGTGGCCTCCGGCCGCGACACCCTGGCCGGCCGCGCCAGCGACGCCATGAGCAGCCCCGCCCAGACCGTGCGCCTGGACAGCCCGCTCAAGGACGCGGTGTGCCTGATGGAAGCCTCGCGCATACGCCGCATTCCCGTGGTCGATGCCAGCGGCAAGCTGGCAGGCATGGTGTCGCTTGCCGACCTGGCCTTGAATGGCAAGGACCAGGCGACCATGGAAGTGGTGAAGGAAGTCTCCAGCCCAGGTTCCGAAGCGACCGCGGCGAAATAATCACTGCGTGCAGGGCGGGTCTCGACCCGCCTTGCGGCGGCACATGCGCTTCCCCCAACGCGCGTTGCGGTGTCGGGGAAGATGAACCTGTTGGACGCGAAGTTTAATGACGGGGTATTGGCCGCGCACACCCAGGCCGGATCGAGGACCGCCTGAACCTGCCGGTGCTGCGTGCCCCGCCCGATTCAGGCGGATTGCGTGGCCTGGCTCTCGCGGTTGTCCTGGGATTCCGCCACCACTACGGCCGTGCCATAGCAAAGCACTTCGGTCAGACCCGACATGACTTCGGTGGCGTCATAACGCACGCCGATGATGGCGTTTGCGCCCAGCATGCGGGCATGGGCCAGCATGTCGCGGTAGGTTTCGGTGCGTGCCTGTTCGCACAGCTCGGTGTAGATGGTGATGTTGCCGCCAAGCAGCGTCTGCAGGCCGCCGAAGAAGTTGCCGACGATGGAACGCGAACGCACGGTTATGCCGCGCACCAGGCCCAGGTTGCGCACCACCCGGCATCCCGGAAGTTCCATGGCGGTGGTGACCATGCTGTCACCGAGGGTGAGGGCGCGCGTGGGGATGGGCGGCGAGGAGTTGTAGGGATCGGTCATCCGTGTCTGCCTGCAGGTGGGGGCATTGCCCTGCGCCATCTTGAGGTCCCGGCCATGCCGGATCGCCATTCGTCCCGGGCCCCTCGCTGATCGCGGCGCCCGCCGATTTTTTGCCGCAAGCCCCGGGTACGGTTGCGTACCCGGGGCCAGCGTTCCTTACTGCTTGACGATCTGCAGCAGTTCCACGTCGAACACCAGGGTGCTGTTGGGCGGGATCGGGCCGCCCGGGGTGCCGGTTTCGCCATAGCCCAGCTTGCCCGGGATCCACAGCTTGTACTTGCTGCCCACCGGCATCAGCTGCAACGCTTCCTTCCAGCCCGGCACCACCGAACCCAGCACGAACTGGGCAGGTTCATTGCGCTTGTAGGAGCTGTCGAACTCGGTGCCGTCCAGCAAGGTGCCGGCGTAGTGCACGCTCACGCGGTCATCCACTTTCGGCTTGGGTCCCGTGCCCGCGGTGATGACCTGGTATTGCAGGCCGGATGCGGTGGTGACCACGCCTGGCTTCTTGCCGTTGGCGGCCAGGAAGGCCTTCTCCAGCTCGACGTTCTTCTGGCCCTGCACCGCCAGCTCGGCCTGCTTCTTGGCCATTTCCTGCTGCTGCCTGGCCTGCATCTTGGCCGAGAAGGTCTGCATGACGGTCGCCACCTGCTCGTCGGTCATCAGCACCTTCTTGTCGTTGAGCACGTCATCCAGGCCCCGCTTCAGGGTGGCCAGCTCGACCTCGTCCTTGATCGGCTTGAGCGACTTGCCCATGTCCATGCCGATCACGTAGCTGACCTGTTCCTTTTCGTTGGCCAGTCCGGCGATTTTTCCCGATGCGTCGGTCTTGGCCGCGGCATCGGCGCCTTCGGCGGCCTTGTCGCCCGGCTTGCAGGCAGCGAGCGCCAGGGCACAGGAGGCCGCGGCCACGGCGAGGGTCAGGTTGCGCGAAAGCTTCATCAATAAAATTCCAGGGATTGGCGGAGGGGGTGAATAGTGGACTAAAAAACCCGGAAACGGCCCGGAATGCGCATGAACCCGGGGTTGCATGGTCAGCTGGGGGACATGCATACGCCTGTAGGGCGTAGGGCGGGCCTGGCCCGCCTTCTGGCGGTGGATCCCCGCAGCGCGGCTCTTGACCGCCTTCATGCAGCGATTCGAACCAGACCGATCGCCGCCATCGATCCGCTGTAATCACCGAAGGTGGGTCAGGACCCGCCCTGCACCAGCACATTGGCGAGGAAACGGATTCCCCCGTCCTGCAGGCGTTGCGGCATCATCGCCACACACGTTCCGGAGGACGCAGGCATGACCCACCACGGCAAATATCGCGGCACGGTCGTCAGCAATATCGACCCCCTGATGCTGGGGCGGTTGCAGCTGTCGGTACCGGATGTGCATGGCGTGATTCCCTCCGCATGGGCCCTGCCCTGCCTGCCACCGGGCGGTTTGCCGGCGACGCCCGAAGTGGGCGATGCGGTATGGGTGGAGTTCGAACAGGGCGACGCCGACCGCCCGGTCTGGTGCGGGGTGTTCTGGACCGACCCCTCGCGCGTGCCCGAGGCCCTGCGCAATCCGGCAGCAGGCAATGCGCTGTCATTGCGAACGCCCGACGGCGCCGGCATCGCCATCGGTGCGGCCGGCATCGTGATCGACAACGGCAAGGGCGCCAGCATCACCTTTTCCGGCCCGACGGTGTCGATCAACCACGGCGCGCTGGACATCAGCTGATGGGTAATCCCGTGCTCACCGCCGCGTCGACGCTGCTCTGCGCGCATGGCATGCCGGCCATGTCGATCGCAGGCAACGCCCGGGTCAAGGTGTCGGGCTCGCCTGTACTGTGCGTGGGCGATACCGTGCTGGTGCACCCGTGTAACGACACCTCACCCTGTCTCACGCTTCGACTGCAAGGATCGGCGCGCGTACGCGCCTCGGGGCGACCAGTCGCCATCGCGACTGCGGTGGTGTCGCATGCCAACGGCCTTGCTGCGCTGATCGCGGCGACCCAGCAGCGGGTATGGGCAGGCTAGAGATCAGTGTAAAAAAGTGCTCGGGATTTCCCCTTCAGCCGGGGGTGCAGCATCGCGGCGCGGCGTCATCCCATGCGGTGGGCAACCACAGCCGACCCATCGGATGTTGCCCGGCCTGCGAGCTTGGTGTCTGATTCCCTTTCCTACCCAACTTGCGAGGAATTCCATGCGGAACCGGATCGTCACCCTGGCCTGTGCAATCCTGCTGCCAGCCGCACTCGCTGGCTGTGGCTGTACGCGGGAAGATCCCGACTGCGCGGCTGCCGGTGAGGCGCTTTCCGATACTGCGTATCGCGAGCAATTGAAGGCGGCCGTGCAGCGCCTGTTCGATGCGGGGGAACTCGGTGAGATCAACACGCTGGTAAGGCCAGGCATGCCGCCCGGCCTTCCCGGCAGGTACGGGGTCGCTGTCGCGCCCGAGTTCAACGCGCTGGCGTCCAAGCCCCTGTACCAGCGGACCCTGTTCGACGCCCGCGGCCACCTGGTTGCGGTGTTCGTGGGCTGGGCTGCAGGCAAGGGCGTGGTCGTGGACCTGGTGAACGAGGATGGTGTCGTGCCGCCCGACACCTTCGCCCCGATGACCGACTACGGGGATGGCGTCCTGCTGGTCTGTTCTCCAAAGGGCTAGTTACCGCGACTTCGAACGTCGGTCGGCCCTGCGCCGGTACTGGGCGTCATTGACATAGGGCGGGCTCAAGCACGCCGCACGAAGCCGACCTCTGCAGTATTCGTCTCGATTCCCTTCACCAGCAGCCAGAGGGCCAGCGACAGTTCCGCGAGCAGGCACGGCATCAGGATGTAGGGAAACAGCAACGACGCGAGCGCTGGTGCGAGGAAAAGCGCGAAGCTGTTGGTCAGGTAGCAGATGCCCGCGATGACCATCATCACGCCCAGCGTGCGCGGCAGGAAGCGCGAGCGGTAGATGAGTGCGCCGGCCACGATGCAGAACCCGGCAAAGAACACCAGGCTGATTCCGAAACCGTAGGCGAACAACCGCGCCTGCGCGTATGCCATGGCCTGCAGCTGGCTGGAGTCAATCCCCGCAAGCCCGCTATCGGTCAGCATCAGCAGCGGCGCGAGATGATGCAGCAGGTGGATTCCTTCCACCGTAATCGCGACCAGGTCGAAGCCCAGGGCCAGCAGGGCCAGGCTGGCGGATACCCGGCGCAGCATCTCGTAAAGGATCAGGGCCAAGACGATGGCGCAAAGCAGGTAGAACAGGTGTACGCCGAAGCCCAGTCGGTAGAGAGTCGCGCGCTGGAGCAGGTTTTGCGCCGTGGCTGCGGCATCTCCGGCCACGATCAATCGCTCGCGGACGAAGACCTGCGCGAACAGGCCGCCCGCTATGACCAGCAGGTAAAGAAACCCGGCGACCCTGGCCGCAAGCTTGGGTGGCATATCGAGCAGACGTTCTGTCATTGCCAGTTCCTGCGAAGGGAGCGCTGTGCTGCAACCTAACCGCGATCGTATTGGTGTGCGCCTGCCACAAGTCACCCGCGCATCGACCCTGCAGGTCCCATAGGGCGGGCTCAAGCCCGCCGAATGGTCAACCCGGGATCGCAGGCCCAATCCATCGGCAGTCGGCTCGACGCGATGTACCGATGCAGCGAGGAGAACGGCCAATCCACGGCCCGGCGCACGTAACCGTACTTGACCGGGTTGATGTGGATGTAGTCGATGTGATTCCGAAGACTGTCTTCGTCAACGATCATGTGTTCCCAGAACCGTCGCTGCCAGATACCCCGTTCGCGTTTTGCAATGCGTGCATCGGAGCGACGTTCGGTTTTCGGGAGTCGACGGGTGAATCCGGATTTTATGCGTGCCCAGCGATCCGCGTTGTCGGCGTCGCCTTCGGGCAACTGCCACAGGCAATGCAGGTGTTCGGGCATGACCACGATGGCGATCACTTCGAAGGGGCGCGCGCGTTGAGCATCCCGGAACGCGGCGCGCAGGTCGTCAATGCGCTCCACCAGCAGCCGGTGCTTCCGCCGCTCCAGCAGGTTGACGGTGAAGAAGAAGGTGCCGCCCGGCACCCAGACGCGGCGATAGTTGGGCATGCCGCGAGGATGGCGAGGCCGTGCACCCGATACCATCGGCCTATGCCAGAGGGCGATGTAGGAAATTGCCGTCAGATGCGAAGCGCTTCACCTGCCCCGACACCCATGCACCATGCGGTGGGCTTGAGCCCACCCTATTTTCCCCATCACCCATAGGGAGGGCTCAAGCCCGCCGCATGATGCCCGACTTACGGGATCTGTCGAGATTCCAGGGCGAGACTGTCGATATCAACCAACGTGTCCGGTCTGCAAGATCCAGATCAAGAGCCCCGGGTTTCGCTGCGCTCTACCCGGGCTACGTCACTACGGCGCTATGGGATGTACGGACGCGGCCTGGCGGCATCCGTCAACCGACCGCGCGTTGGGAAGAACGCAATCTATCTGCAGGCGGCGGGCTGTCTGCAGGCGCCCGATACTCGATGCGGATCTCACGCATGCCCTCCGGCACGTTCGGGTTCATGGGCTCGGCGCCATTGCAACCCGAATACAGGCGACCCTGCAATTCCAGGCCCATCCTCATAGCCATATCGACCGCTGGACCGGCTGGATCGCGGGCAAGGATGCGGTCTCGATACAGATAAACGATGCCGACACCTCCCTCCTCCACAGCTAGCGTGTGTCCGACTGGCGCTTTCGCCCCATCGGCCAGATGCTCTACGGGCAGTGGCATCCAGCAGGCGCCCGTGCTGGCGATCGTCAGCCGCGGCAGAAGCTCCGTCGCGAAACGCTCAAGCGACTCCCGCACTTGACTCCGCGTATGGGCTTCTTCTTTGACGCTGAAACGTGCCTTGACCATGTACAGCTGATGGAACAGGACGACCATGGCCGAATTGAGGCGCGCCTCACCCGACTTGTAGGCAAGATCCACCGAATATGCGGTGACTGGCGATGCTTTTCCATCCAGGTCGCTGGGACCTGTGGCCAGCTGAAGCGAGCGAAGTTCAGAGATGTCCTTGTCTTTCGACTTTGACCCTTTCAGCCACGTAAGGATCAGCGACTCGCGCTCCCGCTGGGCAATGCCAAGCACCTGTTCCGGGGTGACGGTTCCCATGGGATAGACGAACAAGTCAAGCCAGCCGGCGGTCTCTGCTTCTGATGAATATCGTACCGACACGCCATCGGACACATCGTCGTAGCGCTTCTCGTTCTGTGCCTCCCAATTACCTAGCTTCAACGGGTACAAGATGCGCGTCTCGCGAAGGAAGCCGCCCAGGAACGGCGCCTTGGTTCCTACTGCGGCAACCTTGGGCGCGTCTGCCGCGCTCGCCTGGGATGAGGTGGAAGGCTCTGAACAATGCCCACGTATCGCGGCTTCTCGCTCGGCTTCGAGGACTCCCTTCGCCTGTTTCGCGATCCAGCTGTCATACAGCGGTATCCGCGCCGCGGGATTTGCTTGCAGGACCACCTCATACGCGAGCAGCATGCTGGCTAGTCCTGCAAGCTGCGGCTTTACGGGATCGGTCTTGCTCTCCGGATTCTGCAGCTGGAATACGGCGTTTCCGGCCATGTATTGCACAAGCAGCTCAGGCCCAAAATGCACATCCTTCTTTGGTATCGGCCCGAGGATGTCGCACACCAGGACAGTGACCTCACGCGTCTGCACCAACCAGCGCATCAGCCAGGAACGCATCTGCGGCGCCATCGGATCGAGCGGCTGCTGTTCGAGCGCGCGCGCATAACGCACGGCCTTGTCCCTGTCCAACTCTGCTGCCGGCTCCTGTGCCGGGGCAGTGCTGGAGAGCAATAGTGAAGCGACAACCATGAAACTGACGACAGCCCGTTTCATGGCTTCCCCAGATCGCAATGCTTGACGCGCTAGGGCTGAAGCGCATGTAGTTGATTGACCTGCGCTGTCCGCGGGACCTGCGTATGGGTACTTCACACCCCCACCATCGGCAACTTCAACCCCATCTCCCGCGCACACTGCTTCGCCACTTCATACCCCGCATCCGCATGCCGCATTACCCCGGTGCCCGGATCGTTCCACAACACCCGCGCAATCCGCTTGTCGGCTTCGACCGATCCATCGCAGACGATCACCACGCCCGAGTGCTGCGAGTAGCCCATCCCTACTCCGCCGCCATGGTGCAATGACACCCAGGTCGCACCACCGGCCACGTTCAACATCGCATTCAGCAGCGGCCAATCGGACACTGCATCGCTGCCATCCTTCATCGCCTCGGTCTCGCGATTCGGCGAAGCGACGCTGCCCGAGTCAAGGTGATCGCGACCGATCACCACCGGCGCCTTCAATTCGCCGTTGCGGACCATCTCGTTGAAGGCCAGGCCCAGCTTGTTGCGCAGGCCCAGGCCGACCCAGCAGATGCGCGCCGGCAGGCCCTGGAAACTGATGCGCTCGCGTGCCATGTCGAGCCAGCGGTGCAGGTGCGCATCGTCGGGGATGAGCTCCTTCACCTTCGCATCGGTCTTGTAGATGTCTTCCGGATCGCCGCTCAACGCCACCCAGCGGAACGGGCCGACACCGCGGCAGAACAGCGGACGTACGTAGGCCGGCACGAAGCCGGGGAAATCGAACGCGTTCTTGCAGCCTTCGTCGAAAGCCATCTGGCGGATGTTGTTGCCGTAGTCGAACGTGGGGATGCCCTGCTTCTCGAACTCCAGCATCGCTTCCACGTGCACGCGCATCGACTGCTTGGCCGCGTCGCGCACGCGCTCGGGTTCCACCTTCTGCTCGGCCAGCCACGTCTCCACGCTCCAGCCGATCGGGAGGTAGCCGTGCACCGGGTCGTGCGCGCTGGTCTGGTCGGTGACCGCGTCCGGACGCACGCCCATGCGGACCAGCTGCGGCAGGATTTCGGCGGCGTTGCCCAGCAGGGCGATCGACTTGGCCTCGCCGGCCTTGGTGTAGGCGCGAATGCGGGCCAGTGCGTCGTCCAGGTCGCTGGCCTGCTCGTCCACGTAGCGCGTGCGCAGGCGCATGTCGATGCTCTTCTGCCGGCATTCGATGGTCAGGCTGCAGGCGCCAGCGAGGGTGGCCGCCAGCGGCTGCGCGCCACCCATGCCGCCCAGGCCGGCGGTCAGGATCCACCTGCCTTTCAGGTTGCCGTCGTAATGCTGGCGGCCCATTTCCACGAAGGTTTCGTAGGTGCCCTGGACGATGCCCTGGCTGCCGATGTAGATCCAGCTGCCGGCGGTCATCTGCCCGTACATCATCAGGCCCTTCCTATCGAGCTCGTGGAAGTGCTCCCAGGTGGCCCAGTGCGGCACCAGGTTGGAATTGGCGATCAGCACGCGCGGCGCATCGGCATGGGTGGGGAACACGCCCACCGGCTTGCCCGATTGCACCAGCAGCGTTTCGTTGTCATCGAGGTTGCGCAGCGACTCCAGGATCGCGTCGTAGCAGGCCCAGTCGCGCGCCGCCCGGCCGATGCCGCCGTAGACCACCAGGGAAGTTGGATCTTCGGCCACTTCCGCGTCCAGGTTGTTCTGCAGCATCCGGTACGGGGCCTCGGTGAGCCAGGATTTGCAGTTGAGCTGGCTGCCGCGCGGGGCGCGGATGACGCGGGACGGATCGTGGCGTGGGTCGGACATGGATTCGGGCCTGCTGGACGTGATGACCGGATTATCGCAGCAGCGCCCGCAGGTCGTGGCAGACTTGGGCCGTGCGCCGCCCCGCCCTGACCGCTGTGATCGTGTTGCTCGCGTTGTGCCTGCAGGCCTGCGCGAGCGTGCAACCGCGCACGCGCGTGCTGGTGTTCACCAAGACCGCGGGCTGGCGCCACGATTCCATTCCCGCCGCGGTTGCTGCGTTGCAACGGCTGGGCGCGCAGGAAGGCATGCAGGTGGACCACACCGAGGCGGCGACCTTCGATCCCGGGCTGCTCAAGCGCTACCAGGCCATCGTCTTCGCCAACACTACCCTGGACGTGCTGGACGAGTCCCAGCAGGCGGCGATGGAAGGCTTCATCCGCGCCGGCGGTGGTTTCATGGGCATCCATGCGGCCGCCGATACCGAATACGACTGGCCGTGGTACGGACAACTGGTCGGCGCCTGGTTCAAGAGCCATCCGCCCGGCTTGCAGACCACGCGTGTCGTGTTCGAACACGACGGCGTTGCGACCGGAATTGCGTGGACGGTGACCGACGAAATCTACAACTACCGCAGCAATCCGCGCGCCAACGTGGCGGTGACCGCAACGGTACGCGAGGCCGATTACACCGGCGGGGCCATGGGCGAAGACCATCCTGTTGCCTGGTGCCACGGATTCGACGGTGGGCGGGCCTGGTACACCGGTCTGGGACATGCGGCGGCGTTGTACGCGGACCCACGCTTTGAAATGCAGCTGCGACGCGGGCTGCGCTACGCGGCGGGGCTAAGCGCGGAATGCTGACCCGCCCAAAAGGAACGCCCGGGATTACCGGGCGTTTCCGTTTCCAAGGCTAGATCCCCGTATCAGTGCACCGCGGGATCCAGCCTGCGCAGCGCGTCCTTCAGGTCGATGGCGCCGGTCCGGTCGATATCTTTGCGGTCGTAGGCGCGACCGCTGGCATTGATGCATTTGCGACCCTTGCGATCCGGGGTGGGCGCGATGCGCGAGCCGGTTTCCTTGAGGCAGCCGCGATCGCTGGCAGCGTCCTCGCCCGCTGGCGCTTCGACGGCATCCGGGTTGCTGGCGGCGGCTTCGACAGGTGCTGGCGAAGTCGCAGGTGGGGAGGTCTGAGCCGACGCGGCGAATGCCACGGCGAACAGCGTAGCGACAAGGGTGATGTGTTTCATGGAAACCTCCTGGGCAGCGCGGCCTGCGCTATCGTCTTGCCCTTGATACGCCCGTGCGGCTGTATCCGTCGCAAACCACGCCGCATGCGTTGATGCGGCAGCATCAGCCCGCGGGGCAATCGCCCCGCCTGCCATTGTGGAAAGCCTGAACCGCTGCGGCATCCGCGGGCTGTGGCTTGAGACCATCATCGAATATCACCCGCCACGCGCCATCGGTGTCGCGTTGCCAGACCGAGCCGAAGCGTCCGTGCCGGTAGGCCCCGGTCTTCGGATCCTGGTAAAGCGCCGGACCGCTGGAATAAGCGGTGTCGCCGTCGCCGCCGACGGTGACCACGTCGGGATACCACTCCAGCTTCAGCGCGCTGCCGTCGATGATGCCCTGCCATTCGGCAACGATGGCTTCGCGGCCCAGGGTCGGCTTGCGGCTGACCCCGAATGCGGCCCGTGGATGGACCAGCGCGGCGAAGGCGGCACGGTCGTGGCTGGCGACGGAGCGGGCAAAATCGAGCTCCCGTTGCCAGACCTGGCAGCGCGATGCCTGCGCCGCGGGATCGCCCGTTGCGGTATCACTGGCTCCGGGCTCACTCGCTCCAGGAGCCGCCGGGCCCGAAGCAAGCTCCTCATGGCCGCTGGCAATGGCGACCAGCGACGGCATGGCCAGGGCGATGGACAAGGCAATACACCGAAAGTGTGTCATGCGACTCTCCCTGAACTCTGCCAAGCTTGCTGCATTCCAACAGACCAACATTGCCTATGCGCCTGCCATTCGACAGGGTCGCGTGGCTGGCCGCCTTGCTTGCATTGGCGGCTTGCACCACCACACGCCCCCTACCCTCGGCGGAACCCGTTCCCCTGCTGCTTATTTCCGTGGATGCCCTGCGGGTTGATTACCTGGACCGGGGCGACACGCCGAACCTGGACCGACTGGCGCAACAGGGCGTGCGCGCCGACTGGATGAATCCTTCGTATCCCGCGCTGACGTTTCCCAACCACTTCACCCTGGTCACCGGCCTGCGGCCCGACCATCATGGCGTGGTCCACAACACCATGCGCGAAGAAGGACTGGGCGCATTCCGCGTCGCCGACCTGGCCGCGGTGGGTGACGGTCGCTGGTGGCGCGCCGCACCAGTCTGGATCGAGGCCGAGAAGGCCGGCATGCGCACCGCTGTCTGGGCCTGGCCTGGCGGCGCCGCCGAGATCGATGGCGTGCGCCCGACCCGTTGGGTGCCGTACAACCCGGACATCGGACCGGCCAGGCGTATCCAGGATGTCGTGCGCTGGCTCCAGGAGCCCGCTGCCACCCGCCCGCGCTTCGTGGCGCTGTACCTGGAACAGGTGGACAACGCCGGGCACGACTTCGGTCCGGATGCGCCCCAGACCCGCGCGGCGGTGCGCGAAGTGGATGCGGCGATCGGCATGCTGGTCGGTGCGCTGGAACGCTCGCGCACGCTGGACCGGGTGAACCTGGTCCTGGTTTCCGACCATGGCATGGCCGCCGTGGAATCCGGAAACGTGGTGACGGTCGAAGACATCGTGCCGATGGAAGATGCGGCCGTGGTCAGCATCGGCCAGTCGGTCGGCATCTCCCCGCGCGCGGGTCGAACGGAGGTCGTGGAAGCACGCGTGCTGGGCCGCCACGACCATTACCAGTGCTGGCGCAAGGGCGAACTGCCGCCACGCTGGCATTACGGCAGCAACCCCCGCGTGCCGGCGATCGTCTGCCAGATGGACGAAGGCTGGGATGCGCTTCCTGCCGTCGATGCCGCCAAACGCAAGCCAGGTACCACCCGCGGCTCGCACGGCTACGATCCGGCCCTGCCTTCGATGCGCGCCATGTTCATCGCCCGTGGACCTGCGTTCCGGAAGGGCGTGCGCCTGGCCGCGTTCGACAACGTGGACGTGTACCCGCTCATGACCCGATTGCTGCACCTGCATACCCCCGATAACGACGGTGACATCGCACCCTTGCTGCCGGCGCTGGCGCCTGCGGGCGGATCCACCGACTGATCGGGCGGGGTCCAGGAGATCGGCCTGGAGGGTGGCGGTGTGCCATGGCATTGATGTCCGAAAACGGCGAGTCCGGCACTTTCACCGGTGCTAGCCTGCGCTCATGGAATACCAGAGCACTCCGTCACTGCCGGACCTGCAGGTCTGCGAACAGGCCAGACTGAGCCGCGATGCGCGCTTCGACGGCCTGTTCTTCATCGCCGTCAAAAGTACCGGCATCTATTGCCGGCCGGTGTGCCCGGCGCCCACGCCGAAGCCTTCCAACATCACCTACTACGGCAACGCGGCGGCGGCCGAAGCCGCCGGCTTCCGCCCCTGCCTGCGCTGCCGGCCGGAACTGTCGCCGAGCGATGGAGCGTGGCGCCGCGGCGACGCCGTGCTGGCACGCGCGCTGACGCTGATCGACCAGGGCCTGCTGGCCGAACAGCCCCTGTCGGCACTGGCCGAACGCGTAGGCCTGGGCGAGCGGCAATTGCGACGGCTTTTCGTCGAGCGCCTGGGCGCCGCCCCGGTTGGCGTGCACGGCACCCGCCGCCTGCTGTTCGCCAAGCAACTGCTGACCGAGACCACCCTGCCGATCACCGAGATCGCGATGGCGTCGGGTTTCGGCAGCCTGCGCCGCTTCAATGCAAGCTTCCTTGAGGCCTATCGGATGGCGCCGCGCGATCTGCGCCGCCGACCCGCGGCCGCAGCCGATGGAGTGCTGGTGTTGCGGCTGGGTTACCGCCCGCCGTACGACTTCACCGCGATGCTGGATTTCCTGCGCGGACGTGCGCTCCCCGGCGTGGAGCGGGTCGACCACGAAAGTTATGCGCGCGTTACCGGACCGGCGGCTTCGCCCGGCTGGTTGCGGGTCAGCGCGTGGCCTGGCGGCGACCATGCGCTGCAGCTGGAACTGCGCGGCGTGCCTTCGGTGCAACTGCTGCCCATCGTCAGCCGGCTGCGGCGCATGTTCGACCTGGATGCCGACCCACGGGCAATCGCGGCGGCATTGTCGCGCGATGCGCGCCTGCGGCCACTGCTGAAGAAGTGTCCCGGACTGCGGCTGCCCAGTGGCTGGGATGGGTTCGAGATCGCCATGCGCGCGATCATCGGCCAGCAGGTCAGCGTGGCTGCGGCACGCACCCTCACCGCCCGACTGGCGCAGGAATTTGGCGCAGCGCTGCCGGTCGGTTTCGCCGAGGGCATGTCGCACCTGTTCCCGACTCCCGAAGCGCTGGCCGAGGCCGACCTCCGCCGCATCGGCCTGACCCGCACGCGTGCCGAGACGGTACGCACGGTGGCTCGCGCGGTGCTGGACGGCCGCGTGGATTTCAACGGCGAACGCACCCTGGACGATTTCGTGTCCCGCTGGGTCGCCCTGCCGGGGATTGGTCCGTGGACAGCCAGCTACATCGCCATGCGCGCGCTGGGCCATCCGGATGCGTTTCCCGCCGAGGACCTGGTGCTGCAAAAGGCTTTTCCCGGCAGTCCTGCTACCACACAGGCGGAGGCAACGCGGATTACCGCGAAGGCGCTGACCGCGCGCGCCGAGGGCTGGCGCCCCTGGCGGGCGTACGCGGTGATGCAGTTGTGGAAGGATTCGATGGGTGATGGAAAATCGAAGACCGTCGCAAAGGATCCAGCGCGAAAAATTACCGCCGTCATTCCCGCGAAGGCGGGAACCCAGTGACTTCCGCTGTTTCGATCGGCAAACCCGACAGGCTCCGAATTTTCGTGGCGGGGATGACGGATTTTTCAAAAAACAAAGCAAAGCAAAAGCAAAAGCAAAAGCAAGAGCACCCTCCTCAATCCTCCCCTGCGCTGCGCGCAAGGGAGGAGGCAGAAGCAGAACCGAGGTATCGAGAGCACCCTCCTCAATCCTTCGCTGCGCCCGCGCAAGGGAGGAGGAAGAAGCAGAACCCAGGTATTGAGAGCACCCCTCCTCAATCTCCCCTGCGCTGCGCGCAAGGGAGGAGGCAGAAGCAGAACCGAGGTATTGAATGATCCACTACCAATACATGAACAGCCCCGTCGACCCCCTATTGCTCGCCGCCGACGAACAGGGATTGCGCCTGATCGAATTCCACCGCCCCCGCCATGCGATGGCGCGGGTGGCCCACTGGAGTGAAGGCGACAATGCGGTGCTGCAGGCCACGCGGGTACAACTGCAAGAGTATTTCAGTGGCACGCGCAGCAGTTTCGAACTGCCGCTGACGCCGATGGGCACGCCGTTCCAGAAGCAGGTGTGGTTCGCGCTGGCCGCTATTCCCTACGGAAGCACCATCAGCTATGCGCAACTGGCGCTGCGCGTGGGCAAGCCCAGCGCAATGCGCGCAGTCGGCGCGGCCAACGGGCGCAACCCCTTGCCCATCGTGCTGCCCTGCCACCGCGTCATTGGCGCGGATGGTTCGCTGACCGGCTTCGGTGGCGGCCTGCCGACCAAGCAGTTCCTGCTGGAGCTGGAAGGCGCCTTGCCGCGCGCGGACGACCTGTTCGCCTGATTGTCTCGGGTTCCGGCCCCGTGCCGGAGCGGACCGCTAGTCGGCTAGCAGGGTTGCAAGGGTGGCGCGATAACGATGCGCGATGGATTCCCGATCGCGGTGGCGTCCATCGGCGACCCACTGCTGCCCACCCACGTGCACTTCGGCCACCGCATTGCGGTTGCCGCTGAAGATCCAGCGATCCACCACGTCGCCATCGCTGGCACCGGCGAGGATCGGCGCATTGGCATCCAGGACCAGCAGGTCGCCACTGCCGTCCTGGCCGGTGGGCGCGCTGCCGCTGGCCAGTGCGCCGCGCAACAGGGTCTCGCCGACGCTGCTGGAATCGGTGCCGACCGCGATGTTGCGATGGCGGGTGACCAGGCGCTGGCCGTATTCGAGCCAGCGCAATTCCTCGACCGGGGAGACCGAGATATGCGAATCCGAGCCTATGCCCCAGCTGCCGCCGGCATCGAGGTAGTCACGCAAGGGAAACAGGCCGTCACCGAGGTTGGCCTCGGTGGTCGGGCAGATGGCCACGGTGGCGCCGCTGGCCGCCAGCCGCCTGGTTTCCTCGGGCACCAGATGGGTGGCATGGACCAGGGTCCAGCGCGCATCGACGTCAAAATTGTGTTGCAGCCACTCCACCGGGCGCGCACCGCGCAGCGACAGGCAGTCCTGCACTTCACCGATCTGCTCGGCGATGTGGATATGCAGCGGCACGTCGACAGGCAAGGCGCTCAACACCTCGCGCATTGCGGCTTCCGGCACCGCACGCAGGCTGTGGAAGGCACAGCCGATGCGCAGCAAGCCGTCCTGTTCCGCACGCAGGGCCTGGTGCAGCTGCAGGAAGGCCTCCAGGTCGTGGCCGAAGCGCTGCTGGCGCGCCGACAGCGCGCGCCCGTCGAAACCACCACTCATGTACAGCACCGGCAACAGGGTCATGCGGATGCCGGTGTCGCGCGCGGCGGCGATCAGGGCCCGCGACATTGCCGCCGGATCGGCATAGGGACGGCCATCGGGCGCATGGTGCAGGTAATGGAACTCGCAGACGCTGGTGTAGCCGGCCTCCAGCATTTCCACATACAGCTGCGAGGCCACCGCGTAGGTGCTGTCCGGATCCATGCGCGCGGCGAAGCGGTACATGGTCTCGCGCCAAGTCCAGAAGCTGTCCTCCGGATGGGTCTGGCGTTCGGCCAGCCCGGCCATCGCGCGCTGGAACGCATGCGAGTGCAGGTTGGGAATACCTGGCAGTTGCAGGCCGTGCTGCGAACGGGTGACTAGCGATGCGGGAACATTCATCGCCGCATTCTCGCCTACCCTGACGGACAGCGCGAGGTGCCCCGCCTAGTTGGCCGGCTCCCGCGCGACCACCCATGCGAGGCCGCGCGTCACATCCTGGCCCTGGCGGTATCGAAGACCTCGCGCGCCACGGCAGGCGCGTCGTCGACGCCGGAGAAAGTCAGCGTCACCAGGTCTTCGCCGGTGCGGATCATCAGCGCCGGACCCACTGCGGCGGCCTGGTCGCCCAGACCCTCATAGGGATTGGCAATGCCCGGCTCGATGTTGCCCATCATGCCCATCGCCGTCATCGCGGCGTGGCCGTCGCCCCAGGTCACCGCGAATTCGACCTGCGGGCTGACGCCCTGCTCAGGCGCATACACACATTCGGTCTTGCCGGACGAACTTTCGTTGGGCACGCCGATCACGGTCGCGCCCAGGATCTTCGACATTTCCGCAGCGGTCACCAGTTCGCAGGCGCGCGGCGCTGGTTTCGTTTCCGTGGCGGCCTGGCCACTGACGGCGGCGTGCGCGGCTTCTTCCGCAGGCGTGCTCGCAGCCGGTCTCGAACATCCACCCAGCATCGGCAACGTCGACATCAGCAAGGCGAGCAGGAAACAGTTCGGATGCATGGGATTTCCCTGAACGGATTGGGAGGTGAGTGAAGGCGGCGCAGGTGATGGGCGATCAGGGCGAAGCCGTTTCGTCCACGGCCGTTTCAGCCTGCGTGCGCTGCGCTTCGCGCAAAGGCGTCTTGCCGCTGACGATGATGATTCCAGCCTCTGCAGCTCTCTTGCCCGCACCGGTGGCCTGCACGGCTGCATCGCTGGGCGGCCGGGGTGGCAAGGGCTGCGGATTCAGCGACACCGCATCGGCGGCATGGCCGACTCCGGCGCCTTGCTGCAGGCCTGCTTCCTGCGGCCGGCCGGCGCTGACGCGCACCCCTTGCAGGAGGCGCTGCGAACGTTCGCCACCATTCGCCCGCGCATACTCGGCTTGCAGCTGCCCGCGCTGGGCCTGGCCGATGCCGTTGCGGTTGAACGGGAAGGGGGAACCGGTCAAGCCCGGCCAGAGCTCAAGCAACTCTTCCGGCGCGTTGTCGCCGACCCGGTTGCAGCGGGTGTGGTGCAACCACGGATCCTGCTCGCAACGCGCGCCCATCACCACGGTGAAGGATTGCGAGGGTCCAGACAGCGTGCTGACCTGGAACACTTCCGATGCATTGGCGTTGGCAGGGTTGTCCTCGCTCGGCGTCCAGGTGGCCGAGACGCGGTAACCGAGCATGCGGCCGCTGTCACGCGCAGTGCAGACGCCACTGAAACTGTACTCGGCGCGTCCCGGCGACACCTGGCTGAACACCGGTGGCGCAGCCAGGCTGCCTCCATGACAGTTCACCGGCGGGATTTGCGGTGGGTCGGCACGGGTCTCGCCGATTCCCAGCATCGCGCCAGCAAACACACCACACAGCGCGATGCCGGCGCGACCCGCGCTTTTCGTGGTACTGGAAGACGCCGCGCGGTTCATGGCGTGCCCCCCGCCGCGCGGCACTGCGACTCGAGGCCGGGCGCAGCGGGTGAATTGCGAGCGCGGGCCTGTCGCGCATTGATGCAGATCGGTGGGTCGGCGACGGGAGGATACGGGATTCCAGCGGGCTCCAGCGCCGTGCCGGACATCGCTGGCACGGGCGCAATTGCAACCGAGCCTTCAAGCGCCGGACCCTTGTGCGGCTTCACCCGGCCCAGGGCCAGCACGGGTTTCTCCGTGGGCACCCGGCCAAGTGCAATCGGCGCCTTGGGAATCGTCGGCGCATCGCAGATCAGCCCCATTGCATCGAGCCATTTTCCCGAGCGTCCATGTATGCCGGTGGCAATCTGGTTGGCGGGACAACGCAGGGAGCCATGATTGCGGCTTGAGAACTGACCCATCACTCCGGCTGCGCCGGTGTATTCCGGTGCATCGAGGATGGCGGAGGGATAAGCATCTACTGCTTGCTCGGCAACCACCTGGCCACAGAACAGATGGATATTGTTGACGACCTCGGTGACGCCTTCCGATTTCACGTCAATGCCGATCACCACCGGGGTCCTGGCTGGACACAGCAGGCGCTGCATGTCGCCGCCCGCGCCTCCATACCAACGTTCTGTGGGAGCTTGGGCTGCGCTGGTCTTGCCCGGTCCGGTGGGCAACACACAGAGCGGCCGGATCGCGTCCACGTCGTCGCCGACGCGCAGTTCGACACCGGCAAGCAACTGTCCGGGCACGCACGGCGCCTTGAACTGCCCCCCACCGCCGCCGCCGGTTGCAGGGAGATAGCCTTCCGCATGTGCGCTGATGGTTACCGCTGCGAGCGAAGCAAGCAGCGCAAGCGCGCGGAACAAGGGCTGACGGATCAGCGGACCTTGCCTGTCCGGTAGTCCAACCGGGGAGTGGTATCTCTGCTTCGTGACCGGGGCGCGGCCTGCGGCGCAGCGCAACAATTCTGTTGTTTTCATTCGTATGCTCCTGGGTGCCCGGCAGTCCGCAGGCAGCGGCTGGTACCGTCGACACAACAAGGAACACGGTGCGGCGGCGAATGCGGACATCGGGCAGTCCGGATACGCTTTTTACGGGCAGATTGTCAGTGCATGCTTGCTGACGGCTTCCCAGGCCTATCGGCCCTGGCCGCCGTCAGGGTGGAAACCCGTACGGCGGTTTCGGCCTCGGCCAGGCTTGCCGCACCCGGCGCGTCATACCGTCGGCTCGCCTCGAGCGCTTTCACCGCCCATTGGCGCGCCCCTTTCGCATCGCCACTGCGGAGCAGCAGATGGCTGTGCAGCAACCACAACCTGGGTTGCAATCTGGCGTCATGCAGGCCCTGTACCTGTTCCAGCATCGCCAGGGCCTTGCGGCTGTGTTCCAGTGCGGCGTTGGGGCCCGAACGAATGACCGCGATGCGCGCCAGGCCGGCTTGGGCCAGCGCTGCTTCGGCGCCCGGCGGACCGTCCGAGGCCAGCACGCTGCGGAATTCGACCTCGGCTCTGGACAGATCGACCGAAACCGCTTCGGGATGGTCCAGCAGGAACCGGCCCCAGCGCTCGCGCATGCGCATTGCAGGCTGCGATCCGGGCGCCTCCCGGGCGAGATACTCCGCATGCGCCGCTGCCAGCACCCTGCGCGCGTCCGCCGTGCGACCCAGGCGGTCATACGCGTCGCCGAGCTTCAGACGCACCTCGCGCAGGTCGTATTCGTATTGCGTTTTCTCCAGATACGACGCCTGCGAGGCTTCGAACAACGGGATCGCCTCTGCTGGCCTGCCTTCCGCCGCCAGGCTTTCGGCATACAACTCGCGCGCCCAATGGTCGTTGGTATTGGTTTTCCAGTCCGCGGGAATCGCAGCCAGCATGCGTGCGAAGAGTGCGTTGGCACGCTCGCGTTCCCCGCGCTGATGCAGCATGCGGGCGTGATAAGCCAAGGTTAGCCAGTAGTTAGCGTGATGGATGCCATAAGTCTGTCGAGCCAGCTCCTCAGCGCGTTGGTAGGCGCTTTCGGCTGCAATGAAATCACCCAGCTTCTCCAGCTTGCGTGCCAGGTTGTTGTGCAGCAGGCCGATCAGTGCATCATCGCGATCCGGAGCTGACAGGGCCGCTGCCAGCGCCTGTTCGATAAGCCGCCTTGCCCTGGCATGATCGCCCGCTTCACTGCTGTCCCGGGCCGCCATGTTCAGCGACGCCGCATAGCCGTTGCCATGCGGTGCAAGCCTTGCGTACAGCGCATTGGCCCGTTCGATTGCACGGCGTCGCTCCTCCTTGCGGTTGGCCTCCGCTCCCAGAGCGCGCGCCTTGGTGCGCCACCAGTCGGCGCGCATCACGCTGTCGTCCTGCCCTGAAGAAGCGAGCAAGCCATCGCTTTCGGCAAGCAACTGGTTGGCGCGAACGTAATCCTGCCGCAGGCACGCGGCATCGGCCTCGCTGACCATGCCTGCGATCACCACCGGATGGGCAGGCCCATAGTGCGCGCGCGCCAGCTGCATGCGGCGCTTCTGGGTAGCTGCATAACGTTCCTCGTCGGGCAGGTTTCCATAGATGGTTGCCGTGGTTCCCAGCAGCTCGATCTGCAGCTCAGGTTGACCTGCGAAGTCACGCTCGATCCTGGCAGTGCCGATATCCAGCAATTCACGTGCGGTGACCTGCCCCCGCGGCCGGTCGCTGGCGATGCGTGGATCGTTGGCGCTGAAGATGCCGAGCAGGAAGTCCTTGGTCGCAGTCGCACGCGCGGCCTCGCGTTCGGCGCGCCGTGCCTGCCAGGTGGTGCCTGCAAGCCCGGCGACAAGGGCCAGCAACAGCATGCCGGTGCCGATGGCCGCGGTACGGTAACGGCGCAGCAGGCGCCCAAAGACATACCAGCGCGCGCCCTCGCGCGCGAGCACTGGTTCCCGGGCCAGGTGCCTGCGTACGTCCGCCTGCAAGCCGGCGACCGTGGCATAGCGCTCGCCAGGATCCTTGCGCATGGCCTTGCCGACTACCGCATCGAGATCCCCGGCAAGCAAGCGCCTGCCTACGGGACCGGATCCGTCCGGCCTCGCGACTGCGCTGGGCGCCGGCGCGGCTTCATGCAGCATCTTGTCGATGGCCACGGCAACCGGCAGGCGATGGGTCGGCCACGGCAATCTATCGGTGAGCAGCTGGAACAAGAGCACGCCGAGGGCATACACATCGGTGGCGGTGCTGACCGGCGCCAGGGTGAGTTGTTCAGGGGCCGCATACGACAGGGTCATTGGTGCGCCGCGGGTCGGCTCGTCTTCACTGCCGGTGAGCAGCTTGGCCACGCCGAAGTCGAGCAGCTTGACCTGGCCGTCACCATCGATCATGACGTTTTCCGGCTTGATATCACGGTGGATCACCAGGTTGCGGTGCGCATAGGCCACCGCATCGCAGGCCTGCAGGAACAATTCCAGACGGGCCTGGAGACTGGCCCCGTTGCTCGCGCACCATTGCGTGATGGCCACGCCTTGCACCAGCTCCATCACCATGAAGGGTCGCCGGTCATCGGTGATGCCCGCGTCGTAAAGACGGGCGATGCCGGGATGCTGCAGGCGCGCCAGGATGCGGCGTTCGGCGACGAAACGGCCAAGGTGTTCCACCGCATCGTGGCGCAGCAGCTTCAGCGCCACCTGCTGGTCGAACTGCCCGTCTGCACGCTCCGCGCGATAGACCTCGCCCATGCCGCCGCGTCCCAGCAGCGAGAGCACGCGATAGGCGCCCACCCGATGGCCCGCCTGCAATTCGGAAATGGTGGAGGGCCGTGACACGGCCTCGGCTGCGGGGCGGTCGAGCAGGTCGCCGCGGGTGTCGAATTCGGCCATCAGCGCCAATACTTCCGCACGCAACCGCGGATCGTCGCCGGTGCACGCCTCGACGAACGCGAGCCGCCCCGACGGCGCCATGGCCAGCACCTGGTCGAGCAAGCGGTCGACGCGCGCCCATTGCTCGGCGACGTTGGCGTTGTCCATGGACGCTCCGGTTTCCACCCAGACTACCCGAAACGAAAACGGGCCATGAAATCGGCTGAGGGAGCGACTTTGGGCCTGCCAAGGGGCGGCTATGCCAGAATCGGCGCAGGAGCACTCCTTGAACGATGACCTTCCCAGCCTGCTGCAAGACGAACGATTGCCCGCGGAAACGCGGCGCGGCGCGGCCGAGCTGTTGCCGCTGCTGTATGCCGACGTGCACCGTATCGCGCGCAATGAGCGGCGACGGGTGCGCGCCGGCGACACACTGCAAACCACAGCCCTGATCAATGAGGCCTACCTGAAGCTGTTCCGGTCGGCGGCCTTCAACGACCGTGCGCACTTCCTGCGCTCGGCTGCGCTGGCCATGCGCCACGTACTGGTCAATCACGCCCGCGAAAATCTGGCGGAAAAACGCGGTGGCGGCATGGTCGTGGAGTCGCTGGAGGGCCAGGAGATCGGCAGTGTTGAAGACCAGTCCCTGCTCGACGTCCATGAAGCACTCGACCGTTTGTCGCTGCTGGATGAGCGCCTGGGACAGGTGGTCGAGTGCCGTTTCTTCGCCGGATATACCGAGCAGGACACCGCCCTTGCCCTGGGATTGACCGACCGCACCGTGCGTCGCGACTGGATCAAGGCGCGCGCCTGGCTCAGGCGGGAGCTCGGCGCCGCGCATCGACTTGCACCGGAAGACCAGCAGACATGACAGATCGTGCATCCGATCCATCAGCACAGCGCGGCCCATGGGATTGCCTGCTGCTCGGCGGTACCGTCGCAACACTCGCACAAGGCGCCGGCTACGGCGTCATCGAAGACGCGGCGTTAGGCTGGCGGGATGGCGTCATTACCTTCGTCGGCACTCGATCGCAGTTGCCCGATGCAGCGGAAATGCTGGCGCACGAGGTGATCGATGCACAAGGCAGCTGGATCACTCCGGGCCTGGTCGACTGCCATACCCATGCCGTGTTCGCAGGCAACCGCGCGGGCGAGTTCGAACAACGCCTGCGGGGCGCGAGCTACGAGGAAATAGCACGTAGCGGTGGCGGTATCGTCTCCAGCGTGCGCGCCACGCGGGAAGCAAGCGAGGCGGACCTGTTCGCCCAGTCCCTGCCCCGCGCGCACGCGTTACGCGACGACGGCGTGACCACTCTGGAGATCAAGTCGGGTTACGGCCTGGATTACGAGAACGAACGCAAGATGCTGCGGGTGGCGCGCCAGCTTGGCGAGGAACTCGGCATCAACGTTCGCACCACCTTCCTTGGTGCCCATGCCCTGCCACCCGAATTCGAAGGGCGCGCGGACGACTACATCGATGCGGTCTGCGAATGGCTGCCGCGATTGCACGACGAAGGGCTGGTCGATGCGGTGGACGCGTTCTGCGAGCGCATCGGCTTCACGCTTGCGCAGACGCGCCGGGTGTTCGAGCTCGCGGCTTCATTGGGACTGCCGGTAAAGCTGCATGCCGATCAGCTGAGCGATGGCGCAGGCGCGGCACTGGTGGCCGAGTTCAGCGGACTGTCGGCCGATCATGTGGAACATACTTCCGAAATCGGAGTTCGTGCGATGGCCCAGGCCGGCACCGTGGCGGTATTGCTGCCGGGCGCATTCCATTGCCTGCGCGAAACGTTACTGCCTCCGCTCGATGCGTTCCGCCGGCATGGCGTGCCCATGGCCGTGGCCACCGACTGCAATCCGGGCACCTCGCCACTGCAATCGCTGCGTCTGGCGATGTCGCTGGCGTGCACGCATTTCCGGCTGACGCCGGAAGAAGCCTTGCGTGGCGCTACGACCCATGCGGCCAGGGCTCTCGGCTTGCGGGATCGCGGTCTGCTGGCAGTGGGCATGCGCGCGGACCTGGCGCGCTGGAACATAAACCAGCCTGCCGAGCTTGCCTACTGGCTTGGCGGCGACCCGCTGATTGCCCTGTATTCGGCCGGCAACCGGATTCGCTGACGCCAGAAACAAAAACGCGACGCCGGGCGTCGCGTTTTGTGCATGACGGCGGTGAGCCGATCAGCCGGCTTTCGCCACCGTCTTCTTGGCCACGGCCTTTTTCGCCGGTGCTGCCGTCTTGGTCACGGTCTTCTTGGCGACAGGCGCAGCCGGACCCACGGCGACCTTTGAAACGTGCGTGCGTGCATTGCCGTAGCTGGCGATGCTGCGCTTGCCCTTGGTAGTCTTGCGATCACCTTTGCCCATGGTTTGCTCCTGATTTGGCGGTTGCGCCTTGCGCGCGAGGCCGCAAAGCCTATCACGCAGGCCTCAATGCGCACAGCTCGCGTCGTGCATGTGCCAGTGGTTCAGCCGCAGGTTGACGATATGGGCCAGACCTACCAGGGCGCCGCCCAGGGTCATGACGACGGCATGCACCACCACCTGATGATGCAGCGGCGACACAGAGATACCCGCCCACAGGATCGCCAGGCCGATCAGCAGCAGGGTCAGCGCCCGGAACGTGCGATGGCGCCGGTACCCCCACAGCAGGCTGAACAAGCCCAGCACGGTCACGAAAAGCACGAAGCCGCGTTCGAACCCATCGCCCAGCCAGGCAGACAGCCCCAGCGACGGAATCGCCGCCAGCAACAGCGGCGTCAGCGCGCAATGCACCGCGCAGATCACCGAGCCAGTGGCGCCAAATCGATCCAGCAGGCTGCGAAAGCGGGAATCCATGAGTTCAGTATGACTTTCGGGAGGGGACGTTCCGGTGTTGCTATAATATAACATCAATAACCGACTCCCGCAGGATCTCCGCATGACCCTTGAAAGCGCCTTTGCCCGCAACTGGCTTGCGATTGGCTTGGCATTGGCACTCCCCCCGGTCACCGCTTTTGCAGTTGAAACCGACTCCAGCGCTCCACCGACCGATAGCCGCCACGAGGGCGACCCCGCATCTGGCGCCCATATCAAGGATCTGGACAGCGTGCTGGTCACCGCCAGTCCATTACGGGATGCCGCTGACGCCCTGAGCAGGCCGGCCGAAGTACTGGCCGGGGAACGCCTGGACGAAACCCGCGCCGCAAGCCTGGGCGAAACGATCTCCAGCCTGCCTGGCGTGCAGAGCTCCAGCTTCGGACCCGGCGTGGGCCGGCCCATCCTGCGAGGGCTGGACGGGCCCCGGGTCGCAGTATTGAGCAACGGCCTGTCCACCCAGGACGTCTCCACGGTAAGCCAGGACCACTCGCCCGCAGTCGAATCATTTCTTGCCGACCAGATCGAGGTTCTGAAAGGTCCTTCCACACTGCTTTATGGAAGCGGCGCCATCGGCGGCATCGTCAATGTGGTTGACGGCCGCATTCCGGAAGCGCCCATCGAAGGCGGCTTCAGTGGTCGCGCTGAAATCCGATTCGACAGCATCAATGAAGGCAATACCGACCTGGTACGCGTTGATGCGGGCAACGACCGCTTCGCCCTGCATGCCGATGCCGTGTATCGAAACAACAAGGATTACGACACCCCAAACGGCAGCCAGCCGAATACCTTCATCGATACCAGGACCGGTGCGGTCGGTGGTTCGGTGCTGGGGGAATGGGGCTTCGTGGGCGCTTCTGCATCGCGCTTCGAAGACGATTATGGAAATCCCGGGGAACCGGGCGATCTGTCCGCCGGAGAGCGCGGCGTGTGGCTGAAGATCCGCCAGGACCGTTACGACCTCAAAGGTGCGCTGATCGAACCGTGGGGCGAAGGCAGCAGCCTGCGCTACAGCTTCGGGCATACCGACTACAACCACATCGAGTTCGAAGGCGAAGAAGTCGGCACCACATTCGTCAAAAAAGCGGATGAAGGAAGGGTGGAAGCGGCGTTTGGTGGCGCCTCGGCCTGGAAGGGCGCTGTCGGCTTGCAGGGCGGGGATTCGACCTTCGCGGCTGTCGGCGAGGAATCATTCGTTCCCGAGACCCGCACCCGCTCTCTGGGTATCTTCGGTGTGGCGCGCCGGAACTGGAATGACTTCCAGCTGGACCTGGGTGCCCGTATCGACCAGGTGGAAGCCGATCCGCTTGATGGACCGGCGCGTGATTTCAAACCGGTCAGCCTTTCACTAGCCGGCGGCTGGCGTCTCAGCGAGGAGTGGCGGCTGACCGCCAACCTGGACCATGCGGAACGTGCACCGGCCGAAGAGGAACTGTTCGCCGACGGCCCCCACCTAGCAACGCTTGCCTACGAAATAGGCAGCGCAGACCTGGGCAAGGAAAAGGCAAACCAGCTGGAGTTCGGACTGCAATATCAATCCGCGCTCATGGATGCGAAGGTGTCCCTCTACTACAACCGCTTCGACGATTTCGTCTACCTTGCCGATACCGGCGAGCAGGTTGAATTCGAAGACGGCCAGTTCCTGCCCGTACGCCAATGGAGCCAGGCAGATGCGCGCTTCCACGGCGCGGAGGGCGAAGCGACGTTCCACCTGGCAAACGGCGATCGTGGTACTTGGGACCTTCGCGTGTACGGCGATACGGTGCGCGGCGCGCTGGCCAGTGGCGGCAACCTTCCCCGTATCGCCCCATCCCGGCTGGGGACCCAGTTGCGCTGGGCCCGCGAAAGCTGGCGTGGGTCAATCGGCGCGATCCGCTATGACAAGCAGGACAAGGTCGCCGTCAACGAAACGCCGACGCCCGGCTACACGCTCGTAGACGCCCACCTCGCCTACCACCATGACGCGGGCGGCAGCGCTTGGGAATTATTCCTCGATGGCAGCAACCTGACCGACCAGACCGCGCGGGTCCATACCTCTTTCCTCAAGGATTCGGTAGTGCTGCCGGGCCGGGGCTTCTCCACCGGCATACGTCTGTTTTTCTGATCCAGGCCAGCCCGCGAAGACGGCTGCCAGGGCAGCGGCCGCCTTTGCTGTTGACATATACGTGCATATGCACTTGAATGCGGGAAATCCATTCCGCCGCTTGCCATGCCGACCGCAGCCGACAGCGTCTGTACGTGTTTCCGCCTGCGCCGCGCGGCGCGCCAGGTTTCGCAGGTATACGACCGCGAACTGGCCGCAATAGGCCTGAGCCTCAACGAATATTCGATCCTGCGTCATGCCCAACGCGGGTCCAGGCTGTTGGGAGAGCTGGCTGAGTCGCTTGGCATGGAGCGCACGACACTGACTCGTAACCTGCGGCCGCTGCTGGCCGCAGGCTGGCTACAGGAAGATCGGGGTGAAGACGGTCGCCAACGCCTGATCTCCCTCACCGCCAGCGGAAAAGCGCAGCTCGCTATTGCCCGACCGCACTGGAAGCGCGCCCAGAAGCGCATCGATACCAGCTTCGGAAGCGAAGCTGCAGCAAGGCTGCGCGATGACCTCGACCGACTGGACCACGCATTGCGCGGCGGCATGGAGACCATTGCATGAGCAGCGTTCCAGCGTCACGGCCTGGTCCGAACATGCACTGGGGCCTGTTGCTCGCCGCAGCCACCATGCTGATGATCACCATGGGCGTGCGCCAGACGACAGGACTTTTCCTCAAGCCCATCCATGAATCCACCGGAGTTGGCATTGCAGCGCTGAGTTTTGCGCTGGCGATCGGACAGTTCGTATGGGGTGCGGTGCAGCCGATCTTCGGCGCCGTCGCCGACAAGCAGGGATCCACCCGCATTCTGGTGGCCGGAGGAATCCTGCTGGCACTGGGCATGGCGCTTACGCCGCTCATGTCGACGCAATGGGGATTCATGTTCACCCTGGGACTGCTCACCGCGGCGGGCGCTGGCGCGGGCAGCTTCTCAATCCTGATTGGCGCCACTGCTTCGCGACTGGCACCGGAAAGACGCTCGTTTGCCGCGGGATTCATCAATGCGGGCGGCTCATTGGGCCAGTTCGTTTTCGCGCCGCTGGTGCAGATGGTGATCACTGCAGCGGGCTGGGGCATGGCCATGTTCGGGCTTGCAGCAGCCTCCCTATTGACCCTGCCGCTGGCCTGGCCGTTGCGCAGGAAAGCAGCGGTACCCGCAGGCACTACCAGCGGCAGCATCACGGCAGTCAAGGAAATGACCTTGCGCGAACAGGTGCGCATCGCCCTACGTGATCGCAGCTACTGGCTGTTGCATCTTGGATTCTTCACCTGCGGTTTCCACATCGCTTTCCTGGTGACCCACCTTCCGGGCGAGATCGCCTTGTGCGGCTTGCAACCCAGCGTCGCGGGCGTGTCGATTGCGCTGATCGGCCTGTTCAATGTCGCCGGGAGCCTGGTGGCCGGCGCATTGGGGCAGCGTTACCGGATGAAGCTGATACTCGCGGTGATGTATGCAAGCCGTGCAGTGATGATCGCGATCTATCTGATGTCGCCACCGACACCGGCGACCTTCTACATCTTTGCCGCCGCGCTGGGATTCACCTGGCTGGCAACCGTGCCGCCAACGGCTGGCCTGATAGGCAAACTGTTTGGCCCGCGGTACCTGGGCACTTTGTTCGGACTGACCTTGCTGTCGCATCAGATCGGCGGTTTTTTTGGCGCCTGGCTGGGTGGCGTGGCGATGGAGAAGCTGGGCGACTACACCTGGATGTGGTACGCGGACATTGCCCTGGCGCTGATTGCGGCGGCAGCGAACCTTCCCATTCGCGAAAAGTCTCTCCGCCTCGCCACCGTGGGAGCGGCGTAAGTCACGATGCACTTATTGGGAAAACCCCATTGCGACTCTCGTCGCGCCTACGAGCCTAAGGGCTAGGCCGCGCAGCGCGCGCACAGGCCGTGCACTTCCAGCGTCTGCGCCTGTGGCTGGAAGCCCAGCGCCTTGGCGCGCGCCTCCAGCTGGCTGACCACCTCGCGGTCCTCCAGCTCGACCGCGCTGTGGCAGCGGTCGCAGATCAGGAACGGCACCGAATGCTGGTCGCTGTTGGGGTGGTGGCAGGCGACGAACGCATTCACCGATTCCAGCTTGTGCACGAAGCCGTTGGCCATCAGGAAGTCCAGCGCGCGATACACCGTGGGTGGCGCGTCGGCCCCCACGCCCTTCTGCGCGCGCACCAGGTCCAGCAACTCGTATGCCTTTACCGGTTTTCCGGCCTCTGCGATCAGCTGCAGCACGCGCGCACGGATCGGGGTCAGGCGCAGCCCGCGTTCCTGGCATGCACGCTCGACCGCCAACACGAAGCCATTGGCGTCGCTGACGTGGTGCTGGGGGTCCGTGCAGGAGTGCGTCTGTGACATGGGAATGAGGACGGGCGGCGGTCAGGTGGCGGCAGGGATCTTGATGAGTGCGGCATCGATGCGTTTCAAGGCCTGCTCGCGCCCTGCCAGATACACGGTCTGGGAAATGTCCGGGCTGACCTGGGTGCCGGTGATGGCAACGCGCAACGGCTGCGCCACCTTGCCCATGCCCAGTCCCAGCGCTGCGGCAGTGTCATGCAAGGCAGTCGAGACCGACTCCACGGTCCACTCCACCGCATTCGAGAGGTGGTCGCGGGCAGCAGCCAGCGGCGTGGCAGCGGCGGCATTGAGATGCTTGGCGACGGCGACTTCGTCATAGGCTGCCAGCGGCTGGTACCAGACCGCGGCGCGCTCCGCCATTTCCTTCAACGTATGCACGCGATCACGCAATGCAACGACCACGTCGGCAGCAGCAGGGCCATCGGCCACCTGCAGCCCGAGCCTGTGCAGCTGGTACTCCAGCTGCGGCGCGATGGCGACGGGATCCTCGTTCTTCAGGTAATGCTGGTTGACCCAACCGAGCTTGTCCATGTCCAGTCGCGCGGCCTTGGAATTGACGTCTTCCACCGAGAACAGCTGGATGAGTTCCTCCCGGCTGAACAGCTCCTGGTCGCCATGCGACCAGCCCAGGCGTGCCAGGTAATTGATCAATGCATGCGGCAGGTACCCGGCATCCTTGTATTGCATGACGTCGGCGGCGCCGGTGCGCTTGGACAGCTTGGCGCCTTCCGGGTCCAGGATCATCGGCATGTGCGAGAACAGCGGCACCGGTGCGCCCAGCGCCTCATAGATGTTGATCTGGCGCGGGGTGTTGTTGATGTGGTCGTCGCCGCGGATCACGTCGGTGATGGCCATGTCGATGTCGTCGATGACCACCGCGAAGTTGTACGTCGGATAGCCGTCGGAACGGAAGATCACCAGGTCGTCCAGCTCGCTGTTGCTGATCTCGATGCGACCCTTGATGCGATCCTCGAACACCACGCTGCCGCCTTGCGGATTCTTGAAGCGGATCACCCGGTTCGGGTCTTCCCGGTACGGCAGGTTCTGCTCGCGCGCGCGGCCGTCGTAACGCGGCTTGTCGCCGGCAGCCTGGGCAGCATTGCGGATCGCATCCAGTTCTTCCCTGGTTTCGTAGGCGTAGTAGGCCTTGCCGGCGGCGACCAGGTGTTCGGCCATCTCGCGGTAACGATCCAGGCGCCGGGTCTGGTAGATCGGACCTTCGTCATAGTCCAGCCCCAGCCATTCCATTGCCTCCAGGATCGCGTCGATGGCGCCCTGGGTGCTGCGCTCCTGGTCGGTGTCCTCGATGCGCAGGATGAAGTCGCCGCCACGGTGGCGCGCCTCCAGCCAGCAGTACAGCGCGGTGCGTGCGCCGCCGATGTGCAGGTAACCGGTGGGGCTGGGGGCGAAACGGGTGCGGCAGGACATTGGCAGGCTCGACGGGAACAGGGATCTTGCGAAGCAGGCGATTTTACCCCGTTGAACCTACAATCCGGCCATGAGCACCCTTTTCATCTCCGATCTGCACCTGGATTCCACCCGGCCCGCAATCACCCGTCTGTTTGGCCGCTTCCTGCGCGAGCAGGCATGCAAGGCCGATGCCCTGTACATCCTGGGTGATCTGTTCGAGGCGTGGGTAGGCGATGACGACCCTTCAGAAGTGGGCGTCTTCGTGGCCGCCGCCCTCCAGGAAGTCGTCGCCGCGGGCGTGCCGGTGTATTTCATCCGCGGCAATCGTGATTTCCTGGTCGGCACCGATTACGCCCGCCGCGCCGGTTTCAGGCTGCTGCCCGACCCTGCCGTGGTGGTGTTGCATGGCAAGCCGGTCCTGCTGATGCATGGGGACCTCTTGTGCACCGATGACGTCGCCTACCAGGCGTTCCGCACGCAGACGCGCAATCCGGCCTGGCAGGCGCATTTCCTTGCCCAGCCCGTGGAAGCACGGCTTGCATTCGCTGCGCAGGCGCGCGCGGCCAGCCAGGCGCACCAGGCGCAGCTGCGCGAAGGCGGCAATGACGTGCGCTTCGAGGCCGTGACCGACGTAACCCCGGCCACGGTGCAGGCCACCTTCGCGCGCTTTGGCATCGACACCATGATCCACGGCCACACCCATCGCCCTGCCCTGCACGAGGTGACGGTGGATGGTCGGAATTGCCGCCGCATCGTGCTGGGCGACTGGTATGAACAGGGATCGGTGCTGCGCGCGGATGCCGATGGCTTCCACCTGGATTCACTGCAGACGCCCTAGCAAAGCGCCTACGGGGCCAGTTGCTCCAACGCGGCGATTTCCTCGGCATCGAAACCGGCCTGCAATCGCGCCTGGTGGTTGAACGGGCCGCGCAATACCGGACCGGCATATTTCGTCAGCAGTTCGCGGAAGGTGGAGCGCGGCTCCAGCCCGGCCCGTTCGCAGTACCAGCGGTACCAGTGCGAGCCGGCGGCGACGTGCGCCACCTCCTCGGCAAGGATCAGTTCGAGGATTTGCACGCTCGCACCGTCACCCAGGTTGCGCAGCTTGGCGATCATGCCCGGGGTCACGTCAAGCCCGCGCGCTTCCAGCACCCTCGGCACCAGCGCCATGCGGGCGAGGCCATCATGCGCGGTCTTTTCGGCCATTTCCCACAACCCATTGTGGGCGTCGAAATCGCCGTACTCATGGCCCAGTTCACGCAGGCGATCGCGCAGCAGCACGAAATGCCTGGATTCGTCGTTGGCCACCGATACCCAATCCGCATAGAACTGCGGGGGCAGTCCACGGAAACGGTAGACCGCGTCCCAGGCCAGATCGATGGCATTCAACTCGATATGCGCGATGGCATGGATGAAGGCGGCACGGCCTTCGGCGCTGCCGATGCCGCGTTGCGGCAGGTCGCGCGCTGGCACCAGACGCGGTCGCAGCGGCCGCCCTGGCATGCGCACAGCTTGCGGTGCAGTCGCCTCGGGATCGACGATGAGGTCGCCACGGAAGAACGCGGCGAAATGCGACTGGGTCAGTGCAACCTTCGCGTCGGCTGATGCGGCATCCAGGCACGCGCGAGCGGCTTCAAATAGTGAATCCATGGCTACAGCGCCATCCCTGCCGCTATCGACAGTCGCATGTGTGAAATGACGCTGGCAGGATCACGAAACCCGGCGCTTGCGCTTCGCTTCGTCCGAGCGCAGCGATTCGATGCGTTCGAAGTAGCCCGGCTCGATACCGGTAACGTAATTGCCGTCAAAGCACGACGAATCGAAGCGCTGCAGGTCCAGGTTGCCTTCGCGAACCGAGGCTTCCAGGTCTTCCAGGTCCTGGTAGATCAGCCAGTCGCAACCCAGGAATTTCTCGATGTCCTCGATGCTGCGCTCGTTGGCGACCAACTCATCCACCGCCGGCATGTCGATGCCGTAGATGTTGGGAAAGCGCACCGGCGGCGCGGCCGAGGCCAGGTAGACCTTGCGCGCGCCGGCATCGCGCGCCATCTGCACGATCTGCTGCGAGGTGGTGCCGCGCACGATGGAATCATCGACCAGCAACACCACGCGGTTGCGGAATTCCAGCGGGATGGGATTGAGTTTGCGGCGCACCGACTTCACCCGCTCGCCCTGCCCCGGCATGATGAAGGTGCGGCCGACGTAACGGTTCTTGATGAAGCCTTCGCGGTACTTCACGCCCAGCACGTTGGAGATTTCCAGCGCCGCGTCGCGCGAGGTGTCGGGAATGGGGATGATGGTGTCGATGTCGTGGTCCGGACGCAGGCGCAGGATCTTTTCGCCCAGCTTGACCCCCATGCGCATGCGCGCCTTGTGCACCGACACGTTGTCGATCATCGAATCGGGGCGCGCGAAGTACACGTATTCGAAGATGCACGGCGCGTGCTGCTGCGGCTCGGCGCAGATCTCGGAGAACAGCTCGCCACGCGCGGTGATGACTATGGCCTCGCCCGGCTGCACGTCGCGCACGCGCTGGAAGCCGAGGATGTCGAGCGCCGCCGATTCGGAGGCGACGATATATTCATTGCCCTCGTTGTGTTCGCGCTTGCCCAGCACCAGCGGCCGGATGCCGTGCGGGTCGCGGAAAGCGACCAGGCCCAGGCCCAGCACCACGCTGACCACCGCATAGCCGCCCTTGACCCGGCGATGCACGCCTGCGACGGCGCGGATCGCGGTTTCCGGCGACAGGGTACGCTGACGGTCGAGTTCGTGCGCAAACACGTTCAGCAGCACTTCGCTGTCCGAATCGGTGTTGATGTTGCGGCGATCCTCGGCGAACACGTCCTGGCGCAGGGCTTCGGTATTGATCAGGTTGCCGTTGTGGGCCAGGGCGATGCCGTACGGCGAATTGACGTAGAACGGCTGCGCCTCGTCCAGGCCTTCGGAACCGGCGGTGGGATAGCGGCAATGGGCAATGCCCACCCGGCCTTCCAGGGTGCTCATCGCCTTGGGATTGAAGACATCGCGGACCAGGCCGTTGTCCTTGTGCACGCGCAGGCGCGTGCCGTCGGCGGTGGCGATGCCCGCCGCATCCTGGCCGCGATGCTGCAGGACGGTCAGCCCGTCATAAAGCTGCCCCGCTACGTTCTGGTGACCGACGATTCCGACGATGCCGCACATGGTTTGCGTACTCCGCTTGCTTATTGCGTTGCTGGTAGCGAGTGGGGCCGTTTCTGGCCATTGGGATGCGTGGAGGGTTCGATGTTCGCAGGCTCACCTGCCGGGCTTGGCCCGATCGCTTCGATACCTGCCTCGATGTTTGCGGGCCCCTGCCCGCCGGCCACGATGCTCGCCGGATACCTGCCTGCCGGAACGCCTTCCACCGCCTGCCGCTGCGACACGCCACCTTTGGCATTGTCGATGACTTGCTTGACGATGCCGTCCAGCAAGGGGCCGGACACTGCGTCCGGCCCGCCATTATCGCCCGGGAGGGGGGCTTTGCGAAAATCCATTTCCGGAACGGACCAGCCCGGCAGCCTGGCGCGCATCCAGCTGGCGCCCGGCATCAGCAACGGAAGTGCCACGGATTGCTGCCAGGCCGGTTCCCGCGGCAAGGGCGTGAAGCCCAGCGCCAGCACCAGCAGGCAGGCCAGGAAAGCGCCACGCAGCAGGCCCAGGCCCGCGCCCAGCAGACGGTCAACGCCCGACAGCCCGACCGATTTCACCATGGTCCTGGCAAGCGCCCCGAGCAATGTCACTGCCACCATCACGCCTACGAAAGTCAGCGCGTAGCCGCTAAAACGCTCCGTCATGGTCGGCATGCCGTCATCGGAGAGCCAGACCCCGATCTCGCCGCCGAACTGGAAGGTGATCCAGCCCGCGAGCAGCCAGGCTGCGGTCGAAACCAGGGTGCCGACCAGGCCGCGGACCAGGCCCAACAGGACCGATCCGCCCACGATGATCAACAGCAGGATGTCGATCATCGGCTAGTCAACGGCATGGTGCGGACTGTTGCGGCAGGCGACCTGCCCAGGAATTGCACCAAGCCGGCCAATTGGACACGCGTCCGCAGAGTCGGACCGTTGCTGCTGCAGCGGAGCGTGTCCACTCGAAAAATTCAGGCCTCGAGCTGTTACGGATGCGGACGCACCATGCCTTCGATACCCACTTTTGCCGCGACCTGTGCCTTCAGCCGGTCAGCATCGGCACGACTGGCCACCGGCCCCACACGCACCCGGTTCAAGGTGCCCTTGTCTGTGTTGACCTGTTCGACGAAGGCGCTGAAACCACCTGCGCGCAATTTATCGCGCATGGCAGCCGCATCGGAAGCCTGGGAAAAGGCGCCCAATTGCACCGCAAAACCAACGCTGGAAGCCGCGGCCTTGGGTGTTTCAACCGGCTTGGCGACCGGCGCGGCCGGGAGGGGGGCCGCGGCCACCGGCTTCGGCGCCGTAGCCGTCGGCTTGGGCACTGCTGGCGCTGGAGTGGCCTTGGGTGCCTCAGGCGGCAAAGGCTGAGTGGTTACCGGCGGCGCGGCAACCGCCGCCTGCGCCACCGAGGTTGAAGGGCTTGCAGTTGGAGCGGAAGGCGTTGCGGGCGCCGCGTCCAGGGTCACCACCTGCGCCTTCACATCGCTGCGGACCTGTGCGGCTTTCAGGCGAACTGCTTCGGCGTCGGCGCGGTCGGTGTAGGGACCGATGCGCACGCGATAGGCGGTGCGGCCGTTGATGGTCGCCGGCTCGCGAAACGCGGGCAATGCGGACTGCTTCAACTTTGCGATCACCACGTCGGCATCGGCCGGGGTTGCATAGGCACCAAAGTTGACCGCGTAGTTGCCGCCGGCCGTGCTCGCCGGCAGCATCGCAGCGGCGGCATCGGGGGTTGAGCCGAGCGGAACCGCCTCGCTTGCCGAGGCACCCGCTGCCGGTACCGGCGCGCTGTCCATGCCTACCACTCCGCCTTGGGGCGCATTGCCTGGTGTCACCAGCGGCAGTTCCCGGGTTTCGTACTGGCCGCCGGGCGCGGCGGGCACATCAAGCGGGACGTCGGAGACACCACTGTCGGGGGCAGGCCCCTTGATCAGCATGGGCAGGAAGATCACCGCCAGTGCTACCAGGACGACGGCGCCGATCAGGCGTTGCTTGAGTGCGGTATCCATGCGGGCTCGCAAAACGACGCGGCGGGAATGCCGCGCGAATTATACGGCGCGATGAATCGGCTTCCCCGTCATTGACCTGAATGCAGGACCGCGAGCGCCTCGGCGACGGTGTGGAAGGAACCGAACACCACGATACGGTCGTCGTCGCGCGCATGGGCACGGGCGGCCGCCAGCGCCGATGGCACGTCGGGATGGCGGGATCCGCGTGCCGCCGCAGACGCGGACAATTTGCCTGCCAGCGCGTCCACATCCTGCGCGCGCGAACCCACGCCGTGCAGGCCCGCAAGGAACCACGCGGAAACCTCGCCCTGCAACGCGTCCACCACGCCTCCCACGTCCTTGTCGGCAAGCGCCGCGAACACGGCCAGGGTCTGTCCCGGCACAGGGGCGGCACGCAGCCATGCCGACAGCGTACGCGCGGCCTGCGGGTTATGGCCCACGTCCACGATCACCGGCGTGCCCTGCAGGCTGAAACGCTGCAGCCGTCCCGGCAAGGCCGCAGCGGACACGCCCTGCGCGAGCGCGGTGACCGGAAGCTCGATGTCCAATGCGCGCAGTGCTGCAATGGCAGTGGCGGCATTGGCCTGCTGTGCGGCGCCGCTCAATGAGGGACAGGGCAGCCGGACCTCGAAGCCCGCGTCCCACCAGCGCCAGTGCGCGTTATCCACGGGCTCGTGGAAGAAATCACTGCCCAGGCGAATGGCATTGGCGCCAATGGCATAGGCATGGCGCAGGACACTGGACGGCGAATCGATTTCACCCAGAACCAGCGGCTTCCACGCACGGGCGATGCCCGCTTTTTCGAAGCCGATGCTCTCGCGGTCGTTGCCCAGCCAGTCCACATGGTCGATATCGACGGTGGTGATGACCGCGACGTCCGCATCGACCAGGTTCACTGCGTCCAGGCGACCACCCAGCCCCACTTCCAGCACCACCAGGTCAAGCGCGGACTGCTGGAACAGCCAGAGCGCAGCCAGTGTGCCGAATTCGAAATAGGTCAGTGGCGTTTCCCCGCGCGCGGCCTCCACCACTTCGAAGGCGCGCACCAGTGCGGAATCGCTGGCGTCCTGGCCGTCGATGCGCACGCGTTCGTTGTAGCGCAGCAGGTGCGGCGAGGTGTAGCTGCCCACCTTCAATCCACCGGCCCGCGCGATGGCCTCGATGAAGGCGACCGTGGATCCCTTGCCATTGGTGCCGCCGACGGTGATGACGTGCGCGGCCGGCTTGTCCAGCGACAGCCGCAGGGCTACCTCGCGGGTGCGCTCCAGGCCGAGTTCGATCGAGCTGGGATGCTGTTGCTCAATGTAGTCGAGCCACTCGTGCAACGTGCGTGCCACGGCGTTACAGCGCCCGGTGGACCGCTTCGCCGAAGAACGGCGTGTGGTGCGAGCAGTCGTTGAGGCGCACGACTTCCAGATGCTCCACGTCGGGGCCTTCCAGCAGGTTGAGCGTGGTCGGCGCCTGGCGAAAGCTCCACAGCTTGGCCAGCGGCAGTCCCAGGATGCGGCACAGGATCACGCGGTTGACCGCATCGTGCGCCACGACCAGCAACGTATCGCCGTCGCCCAAGCCTTCGGTGGCGCGCGCGAGGCCCTGCCAGGAACGATCGAGCACCTGTTGCAGGGATTCCCCGCCGGGCATCAGGACCGTTTCCGGCTCCTCGCGCCAGGCACGCAACCGCGTGGGGTCCTTGCCGTCGATCTCGCTGGCCAGCAGGCCTTCCCATTCGCCATGCGCGATTTCCTGCAGATCGGCGTCCAGGGTCAGCATCGGCGCGCGGTCGCGGCCCAATGCCAGTTCTGCGGTACGCCGCGCGCGCGACAGCGGCGAGGCCACCGCGCGGGTGATGTCCATGTGCGCCAGGCGCTTGCCTAGTTCGGTGGCCTGGGACTCGCCCGTGGCGGAGAGGGGAATATCGATCTGGCCCTGGTAACGGCCTTCGGCATTCCACGGCGTTTCGCCATGGCGGGCAAGCAGGATGCGCATGCGTGGGTGGATCCAGTCTGGGAATAATGCCGTTGCAGCTTGCAACAACGAAGGGAGCGAATGATACCGCTCCCTCCATGCGCCGTGCCGCCACGCCTGCGATCAGCGCGCCACGTCCATTTCCTTGAGCAGGCGCGGCGCCGGATACACCTCCTGCATGATCCAGCGCAGGTAACGGCCGTCAACGGAGATCATCCGGGTCATCGCCGGGTCGAATACCCAGTTCGAGCTGACCGACTCCCAATTGCCGTCGAACGCCAGGCCGACCAGCTTGCCCTGCGCGTCCAGCACTGGCGATCCGGAATTGCCACCGGTGATATCCAGGTTGGACAGGAAATCCACCGGCACGCTGCCCAGGCGTTTGTCCTGCAGTCCACCGTAGCGCCTGGCCTTGACCGCATCCAGCAAGGCCTGCGGCGCATCGAAGGGCTCTTCGCCCGTTGCCTTCGCCGCCACGCCTTCGATGGTGGTGAACGGCGTGTACTCCACGCCATCCCTGGGCTCGTAACCGGTGACGTTGCCGAAGGTGATGCGCAGCGACAGGTTGGCGTCTGGATAGACGAACTCGCCCCGGCTCCTGCGATAGTCCGCCACCGCCTGCAGATAGAGCGGCCGCGCAAGCAACGCCTCACCGGCGCGGGTCTTGCGCTGCTCTTCCAACGCCAACAGGGTGGGCATCACGGCCACGGCGTACTCGATAGCCGGATCCTTGCTTGCCTCGAAGTCCTTGCGGTCGGCCTGCAGCCACTTCAGGCGTTCCCCGGTGCTGCCGAGCCGGGTCCGGGCCAGCCGGTCCAGGACACGCTCGAGATCCCGCTCCTTGTCGCCGCCCAGCAATGTATCGATCGCTGCCTGGCGTTGGGTCGCAGGCAGCTTCACGTATTGCTGCAACCAGTACTGCTGCAGCTGGCGATCCATGGCGGCCACGTAACGACGTTCCAGCTGCTTCTGCGCGCCTTCGATGGTGGGCAGGTCGCGCTGCTGGTAACCGGCCTCGCGCTCGGCGTCCGGCTTCTCGCGCTCGATCGCCAGCCGATACAGCTGGATGGCCGACCCGAGCGTGGCGGTGCTGTTGAGCTGGCCAACGACGAAATCGCGTTCGCGCGTCGCCTTGGTTATTTCGCCCAGTTCCAACAACTTCCCGTGCGCCGCCAGCGCCGCGCCGCCCTTCGCCCCACGGCTGCGCAGCCATGCCAGTACGGCGTCCTCATCGGCATGCTTCTGGGCGGCCGCATCGATGCGTTGGAAACCTGCAAACTGGCCTTCGTAGTTCTTGCTGGTGTTGCTCCAGCTGGCCACGGTGCTGGCGTACCTCACCTGTATGTCCGGATCCTTCTTGCCTGCCGCCTGCACCAGCGCGATCAGGTTGGCGTAGTGCTTGCCCACGGTCGGATAGGTCCAGCTGGCCGTATTGTCGAACTCGCTGGCCAGCGCGTAGCGGTTGGTCGTACCCGGATAACCGGCGACCATGACGAAGTCGCCCGCGCCAAGCGGCTTGTCGGCGAACTTCAGCCAGTGCCTGGGACGGTACGGCACGTTGTCGGCCGAGAAGGCGGCCGGCTTGCCGTCCTTGCCCACGTAGGCGCGGTAGAACGCGAAGTCGCCGGTGTGGCGCGGCCACATCCAGTTGTCGATGTCGCCACCGTATTTCCCCACCCCGCTCGGTGGCGCATAGGCCAGGCGCACGTCCCTGATTTCCAGGTTGCGGAACAGGCGATAGGCATTGCCACCGGAAAAGCTGAAGAGGCGGCAGCGGAAGCCAGCCTCGGCTTCACAGTCGGAAACCAGCTTCTTGTCGAAAGCTTCGAGCGCATGCGTGCGTGCCAGCGGATCGTCGCCCGCCAAGCTGATGGCCGCCTTCGCGTCGGCAGTGACATCCCTGATGGAATCAAGCACGTAGATGCGCGCGTTGGGACCGGCGCTGAGCTCGTCACCGGGCGTGGCCGGGTTGAAGCCCTGCCGGATGAGGTTGTTGGAGGCCGTCGAGTTCAACTGGATGGCGCCGTAGGCGCAGTGATGGTTGGTGACCACCAGCCCACCCGGCGAAACAAAGCTGGCGGTACAGCCGCCCAGCGCCACCACGGCACCCATGGGGTCGCCGGTGAGGTCGGCCAGCTGCCTGGCCCCGAGCTTGAGCCCGGCCTTCTTCAATGGTCCGGAAATCTCCGGTAGCTGCTGCGGTACCCACATGCCTTCGGCTGCAAGCGCAGCGCCCATCTGGGCTGACAACACGGTGGCAAGCGACACGGATAGCAACTTCAGGCGCACGATAACTCCTTGCAGATCATGGACTTTCAATTGTAGCGAGGGGGTCCGCCGCTGGCTCCCCTGACCAATGGCACGGGCGTTGGCGCCCCCATCTGGTCCGTCATCTGGCCCAGCGTATAATTCGCGCCCTCTATCAAGCAGGGCCTGCCCCGTCATGGCGCAAACGATGAAAGCACTGGTCAAGCGCGAAGCGGGCAAGGGAATCTGGATGGAACAGGTTCCGGTGCCCAGGCCTGGTCCCAACGACGTGCTGATCAAGCTGGAGAAGACCGCCATCTGCGGCACCGACCTGCACATCTACCTGTGGGACGACTGGAGCCAGCGCACCATCAAGCCGGGCCTGACCATCGGCCACGAGTTCGTCGGCCGCATCGTCGAACTGGGCTCGGCAGTCAGTGGCTACCAGCTGGGCCAGCGCGTCTCGGCCGAAGGCCACATCGTCTGCGGCCACTGCCGCAACTGCCGTGGCGGCCGTCCGCACCTGTGCCCGAACACGGTCGGCATTGGCGTCAACATCGACGGTGCCTTCGCCGAGTACATGGTGATGCCGGCCAGCAACCTGTGGCCGATCCCCGACCAGATTCCCAGCGAACTGGCTGCCTTCTTCGATCCCTACGGCAACGCGGCGCATTGCGCGCTGGAGTTCGACGTGGTCGGCGAGGACGTGCTGATCACAGGCGCCGGCCCGATCGGGGTGATCGCCGCCGGCATCTGCAAGCACATCGGCGCGCGCAACGTGGTGGTCACCGACGTCAATGATTTCCGCCTGAAACTTGCGGCCGACATGGGCGCCACCCGCGTGGTCAACGTGGCCAAGCAGTCGCTCAAGGACGTGATGGCCGACCTGCACATGGAAGGCTTCGACGTGGGCCTGGAAATGAGCGGCAACCCGACTGCGTTCAACGACATGCTCGACTGCATGTACCACGGCGGCAAGATCGCGCTGCTGGGAATCCTGCCCAAGGGCGCGGGCGTGGACTGGGACCGCATCATCTTCAAGGGCCTGACCGTGCAGGGCATCTACGGCAGGAAGATGTACGAGACCTGGTACAAGATGACCCAGCTGGTGCTGGGTGGCTTCCCGCTGGGCAAGGTGCTGACCCACCAGATGCCGATCGACGATTTCCAGAAGGGTTTCGACCTGATGGAAGCGGGCAAGGCCGGCAAGGTGGTACTGAGCTGGAACTGATGGCGGCTGATCAAGCAGGCAACGAAAAAGGGCGCCAATGGCGCCCTTTTTCTTTAAAAGACAGGTGCGCTTACGGGGCCCAGGTCACGGTCAGCACGGCGCGGTCGTCGGCGAGCTTGCCGAAGTTGACGTCACCGTCATTGTCGGTGCCCACGTATCCCAGGCCGACGGTGAAATCGCCCCATGACTTGTTCAGCGTCACCGAATAATCGGTGTAGTCGCGGATCAGTCCCGAGAACGTGCCGTGGCCGATACCAGCCGAAAGCGTCATGTCCCAGGGCAGGTCGGCGCTGCCGCCGGCAGCGTAATACCAGCCATCCTCGCCCGAGTTGTAGACGTCGTTGGTATAGCCGACGGTAACGTTGACGTGGCCGCCAAGGGTCAGCTTGGTGATGAGCTCGTTGTAGGCCAGGTCGCTGGCATTGTCGCCGCCCATGTAGTTGTAGCGGTTGAGCAACACGTCGAGGTTGACGAATTCATCGCCCAGGTCGGTGTTGTAGCCGATGTAGGTGTCGACTTCGGCGTTCACGTCGGTGCCGAAGTCGACGTTGGAAGCCCAGACGCCTGCGTACAGGCCGACCGGAGAGGTGTAGGTGAAGCTGCCCTGCAAGGCCGGCTTTTCATCGGTCTGCGACACGCCACGGAAGGTGTAGTCGGAGGTTGCGGCAACGGTGAATGCGAAAGGCGATTCCGCTTCTTCTTCCGCCACGGCCGAATCCTGCGCGAACGAGACGAGCGGCATGGCTGCCAGGACGAGTGCAACTGCGAAACTGAGCTTGACTGGCTTCATCCGGATTCTCCTGAGGGTTATCGATTGATGGCGGCAACCGCGAAGCGATCACGCATTCACGGTTTTTTAACCAACTCGATACTGCGACGCACCATGGGCCCTGGTCAAGCCCCGCCGGGCCCGGAATTCCATAAAGTTTCCAAGGACTTGTGCCGCCGCATCGCTCAGCGCGGAAACACCCCAAAATGGGTCGCGCCCAGGGTGATTTCCGCACCAGGATCGTGCGTTGGGGTGCCCGCACCGGCGGGCAGCTCCAGTTCGACTTCCGCCTCACTGCCGCGCAATCGCGCCCACAGGCGCTGGCGGGCACCACTGCGCTGGCTGTTGAGCACGGTCGCCGGCCAACCTGCTTCAGGCGTCTGCAGCAGGCGCAGATGCTCCGGACGCACGTACAGCTCCATTGCCCCTTCTCCTTGCAGGCCGACCGGCGCCGGCAGCCGCAGGCCCGCGACTTCAAGGCCACCCTCGTGCCAGCGTCCAGGCAATCGGTTTACCGCACCCACGAAGGAATACACGAATGGGCTGGCCGGATGGTCGTAGGTGTCGGCGGGACTGCCGAGCTGTTCGATGCGACCCTGGTTGAGGATGGCGACGCGGTCGGCCAGCTCCAGGGCTTCTTCCTGGTCATGGGTGACGAACACCGTGGTCAAACCGGTGCGGTCGTGGATTTCGCGCAGCCAGCGCCGCAGGTCGCGCCGTACCTGCGCATCCAGTGCGCCGAACGGTTCGTCCAGCAACAGCACGCGCGGCTCGATGGCCAATGCGCGCGCCAGGGCAACGCGCTGGCGCTGGCCTCCTGACAGCTGTGAGGGAAACCTCGACTCCAAGCCATCCAGTTGCACCAGCGCAAGCAGTTCGGTGACGCGTTCGCGTATGCGCGCCTCCGGCCAGCGCGCGTCGCCGCGCCGCACCCGCAGCCCGAAGGCAATGTTGTCGCGGACATTCATGTGCCGGAACAGCGCGTAATGCTGGAACACGAAACCCACGCGCCGCGCCTGCACGCTGAGCTGCGAAGCATCCTCGCCCGCCAGGAACACGCGACCGGTGTCGGCCTGCTCCAGCCCTGCGATGACCCTCAGCAAGGTGGTCTTGCCCGAACCCGACGGGCCCAGCAGCGCCAGCAACTCGCCCTCGCGCACATTCAGGCTGATGTCGTCCAGCGCGGTGAAATCGCCGAAGCGCTTGCTGGTGTTCTCGATGCGGATGCTCATGCGGGCTCTCTCGATGGATCTCTCAATGACGTCGGTTGGCGGCGAGTGAATCGCTATGCCGCCATTCCAGATAGGCCTTCAGCACCAGCGTGACCAGGGCGCTGAGTGCCAGCAGCGACGCCACCGCGAACGCGGCGCTGTAACTGCCCGAAATGTCGTTGTAAAGCACCTCCACGTGCAGCGGCAGCGTATTGGTACGCCCGCGGATATGCCCGGACACCACCGACACCGCGCCGAATTCCCCCATCGCCCGCGCGCTGCATAGCAGTACGCCGTACAGCAGTGCCCAGCGGATGTTGGGCAGGGTCACCCGCCAGAACGTCTGCCAGCCGCTGGCGCCCAGGCTGAGGGCGGCCAGTTCCTCGTCGCTGCCCTGCTGCTCCATCAGTGGCATCAGTTCGCGGGCGATGAACGGGAAGGTCACGAACAACGTCGCCAGCACGATGCCCGGCACCGCGAATATGACCTTGGGCAACTGCAGGGTGTACTCGCCCAGTCCAGGAAGGGCGAAATGCCAGCCCTCGTCGATCAGTGGCCAGGCCCAACCCTGCGCGCCGAAGATCAGCACGAACACCAGGCCTGCGACCACCGGCGACACGGCGAACGGCAGGTCGATCAGGCTGACCAGCAAACGCTTGCCGGGGAACTCATGCTTGCTCACCGCCCAAGCCGCCGCCACGCCGAATACCAGGTTCAGTGGCACTACGATCACGGTGACCAGCAAGGTAAGGCGAATCGCCGACAGGGTGTCGGCTTCGGTGATCGCAGACAGGAACGTCGGCAGGCCGGCACGCAGGGCTTCCACGAAAACCAGCAGCAGCGGCATCAGCAGGAAACCCAGCAGGAAACCCAGCGCCAGCACGATCAGCACGACCTGCACCCAGCGCGGCTCGGTGATGGCCGAGGCCATGCCGTTCTGGACGGTGCTGGCGGGTGCCCGGAGTTCCTGGCGCGGCATGGCGATGACAGCGGTAATGGCGTCGCCCATCTTAGCCTCCCCGCCGCGACAGCCTGGCCTGCAGGGTGTTGATGACCAGCAGGACGGCCAGCGACAGCAGCAGCATGGCCAGGGCAATGGCAGTGGCGCTTGCGTAATCGTATTCGTCCAGGCGGAAAGTGATCAGCAGGGGCGCGATTTCGGTCAATCCGGGCAGGTTGCCGGCAATGAAGATCACCGATCCGTACTCACCCACGCCGCGCGCAAAGGCCAAGCCAAAGCCCGCCAGTACCGCCGGCCACAGGGCAGGCAGTACGACGCGGCTGACCGTATGCCAGCGGCTGGCGCCCAGGGTGGCGGCAGCCTCTTCCAGTTCGCGTTCCACTTCCGCCAGCACCGGCTGCACCACGCGCACCACGAACGGCAGGCCCACGAACACCAGCGCCACCACGATGCCCAACGAGGTGTAAGCCACCTTGATGCCGGCCTTCTCCAGCCATTGGCCGATCCAGCCCGACGGCCCGTAAAGCGCGGTCAGCGCAATGCCAGCCACGGCAGTGGGCAACGCGAACGGCAGATCGATCATGGCATCGAAGATGCGCTTGCCGGGGAAGCGATAGCGCACGAAGACCCAGGCCACCAGCGTACCCATCACCGCATTGAACGCGGCCGCGGCAAACGCGGTGCCGAAGCTCAGTTTCAGTGCAGACAGGACGCGGGGCTGGGTCCATATCTCCCATAAACCCTGCAGCCCAAGTCCGCCGGCCTTGACGAACAGGCCGGCCAGCGGAATCAGCACGATCACGCCCAGCCAGGCCAGGGTGATGCCCAGGCTCAGGCCGAAACCGGGCAGGACGCGCTTGCGCCCTGCCCTTTCATGCCGCGAAGAAGTTGTTACCGCCATGGATTATTTTTCGGACTGGATCTGGTCAAACACGCCGCCTTCGGCGAAGTGCGTGGCCTGCGCCTTGGCCCAGGAACCGAACACGCCTTCTATCGTCACCAGTTCCACCTTCGGGAAACGGGCAATGTCGGCGGGATCTGCGAATTGCGGATGGCGCGGCCTGTAGTAATGCCTTGCCGCGATCTTCTGGCCCTCGGGAGAATACAGATACTGCAGGTAGGCCTGCGCCACCTCGCGGGTGCCGTGCTTGTCCACGTTCTTGTCCACCAGTGCCACGGGTGGCTCGGCCAGTATCGACAGCTTCGGCACCACGATCTCGAACTTGTCCGGTCCCAGTTCCTCGATGGAAAGAAACGCCTCGTTTTCCCAGGCCAGCAACACATCGCCAATGCCGTTCTGCACGAACGTCGTGGTGGCGCCGCGTGCGCCGGTATCCAGCACCGGCACGTTGCGGAACAGCGCGCGCACCATGTTGCGGGTCTTGGCTTCGTCGCCTTTGAAGATCTTCAGCCCGTACGCCCAGGCAGCCAGGTAGTTCCAGCGCGCCCCGCCGGAGGTCTTGGGATTGGGCGTGATCACCGCCACGCCCGGCCGCAGCAGGTCGGGCCAGTCCTTGACCTTCTTCGGATTTCCCTTGCGCACCAGGAACACGATGGTGGAGGTGTAAGGCGTGCTGTTTTCCGGCAGGCGCTTCTGCCAGTTCGCCGGGAAAAGCTTGGCGCGCTGGGCGATGGAATCCACGTCATAGGCCAACGCCAGGGTCACCACGTCCGCTTCCAGGCCGTCTATCACCGAGCGCGCCTGCTTTCCCGATCCGCCGTGCGAGGTTTCTATCTCGACTTTCTGGCCTTTTTTCTGCAGCCACTCCTTGGCGAACGCGGCGTTGAAATCCTTGTACAGCTCCCGGGTCGGGTCATAGGAAACATTGAGCAGTTTCACATCCTTGGCCATGGCACCGGCGGCAAGGGTCAGACCGAAGGCAAGCAGCACGGCCCGGAGCGATGATGAGACGGATGTGGATTTCATGTAGGAAGCTCCGGTTTCTTAAAAGGCTACTTGCAGGCGAGTGAATACGGCTTTCTCGTCTTCGCGATCGGCACCGCCCGCGGCGCCGCCTTCCAGGCTGGTCTGCAGGTAATTAATTACCAGCTTGAGGTTGCTGTTGAGGTACCAGTTCAGACCCACGGTCCAGGACGATGCCTCGCTGGAGGAGACCGCCGGATCTGCGAACAGCGGGAAAGCATCCTCGTCCACTTCCAGCACGCCATAGCGGCCGACCAACTCGAACGCGCCCCAGCCGTCCTTGCCCGGATTGAACGGGTTCGATGGCTTCACCACTCCACGATAGCTGGCGTCCTCGCCGGTCAGCACGTAACTCGCGGTTGCCTGCCAGGCCTTGTGGGAAAACTCGTCGCTCACCCCGCCGATGCGTACTTCCTGCCTGGACACGATGTACTCGGCCAGCAATCCGAACGCATTGCGATAGTAATAACCCTGGGGTGAGAACCGGCTCTGCTGGCCATCGGCCAGGACGGCCGCGCGATAGTTGAAGAACTGCACCTGGCCCGGGGTGCGGTAACGGGGCAGGAAATTGTTGCCACTGCCGACCTTGTCGCCGACGCTGGCACCGATGCCGAAGCCGAGGCCGGACCAGGCGTTGGCGCTGTTCTTGAAGGGTTCGAAGAACACGCGGCCGGCATACTCGAACTCATTGTCCGGATTGGCGGTGACCGCATCGCGTCCATCGACGGTTCCGTTGAACACGCCGATGGCGTAACCCAGCCGCCCTTCGGCCACGTCACCCTGCAACTGGATGCCGATGTCGCGGTTCGGCGCCAACTCGCTTGGCAGCGCCCGTTCCACATCGGCCAGCGCCGAGGAGGATTGCAACCGCTCCAGCCCCACCGGGGAAGTGAACTTGCCCGCGCGTACCGTATAGGCGGGATCAAAACGCAGGTCCACGTAGGCGTCGACGATGCTTGCGCTGTCGCCTGCGAATTCCGGAGTGAAACGGAAGCCGACCAGCTTGCCCAGCGAGCCTTCGATGATCGGCCGCGCGGTGCGCAGCAGGAAGGTGTCGTTGTTGCCGGACGGCACGCCGTCCAGGAAGAACCGGCCATCGCCCTGCAGCAGTCCGCGGATCTTGATCTCGTAGTCGCCATTGGCCGACTTGAACGAAGCACCCTTGTCGTTGACCGCGATCACCGGCGCTTCCTTGGCCTTGGCCACCTGTTCCTCCTGCTGCAGCTCCAGCTTTCGCTCCAGGATGCGCAGGCGCTGGTCCAGATCGGCCAGGCCCGGTTCGCCCGCTGGTGCGCCTTCGTCGCCCTCGTCCGGAGTCCCGATGACGCGGCGCTCCAGCGCTTCGAGGCGCTGCTGCAATTGTTCAACCGTGAGCTTTTCCTGGGCCGAAGCAGGAACAACCAGCGCACAGGTCATTGCCCCCGCGATCCATGCGGTCCTGGCCTTCGACTTGGCTTGCCTGGTTCCTGATCTCACGGCTGATTCCTGAATAGGCCTCTCGGCTGGAAGGCTGATGCTGCGTATGCACATTGCCAAGGAGAAATGAATTAAGCCCCTGGACTTATGCCGTATTGGCATGACCTAGCCTACTGTCAGGTCTGGAGTCGAAATGGATTGTTAAACTGGCGCTCTTTATTGAGTGCATGGCCCATGTCCGACTCGCTGACCTCGCATTACGCCGCGGAGCTCGACTCCATCCGTGCCCAGGGGCTTTTCAAGTCCGAACGCATCGTCACCAGCCCGCAGTCCGCGGAAATCGAGCTGGCCGACGGCCGCAAGGTATTGAACTTCTGCGCCAACAACTACCTGGGCTTGGCCGACCACCCCGACATCATCCAGGCCGCGAAGGACGCACTGGACAGCCACGGCTTCGGCATGGCCAGCGTGCGCTTCATCTGCGGCACCCAGGACCTGCACAAGCAGCTGGAGGCCAGGATCGCAGAATTCTTCGGCACCGAGGACACCATCCTCTACGCTGCCTGCTTCGATGCCAATGGCGGGCTGTTCGAGCCATTGCTGGGCGAAAACGACGCAGTCATTTCCGATGCACTCAACCATGCCTCGATCATCGATGGCGTGCGCCTGTGCAAGGCCAAGCGGTTCCGCTACGCCAACTGCGACATGGCCGACCTGGAAACGCAGCTGCAGGCCGCTGACGCTGCCGGTTGCAAGACCAGGCTGATCACCACCGACGGCGTGTTCTCGATGGATGGGTTCATTGCACCTCTGGATGAAATCACCGCGCTGGCGAAGAAATACGGCGCACTGGTCCATATCGACGAATGCCATGCCACCGGCTTCCTGGGCGCGACGGGCCGCGGCTCGGCAGAGGTCAAGGGCGTGCTGGACAGGATCGACATCATCACCGGCACCCTCGGCAAGGCGATGGGCGGCGCGCTGGGCGGCTTCACCACGGCGAAGAAGGAAGTCATCGAACTGCTTCGGCAGCGCTCACGCCCCTACCTGTTCTCCAATTCGCTGCCGCCGCACGTCGTGGCCGCCGGTATCAAGGCGTTCGACATGCTCGAATCGGCAGGCGACCTGCGCGAAACGCTTTCGCAGAACACCCGATATTTTCGCGAGAAGATGACGGCCGCAGGTTTCGACATCCGTCCGGGCGTGCATCCCATCAGCCCCGTGATGCTGTACGACGCGCCCCTGGCGCAGCGATTCGCGGCGCGGCTGCTTGAGGAGGGCATTTACGCGATCGGCTTCTTCTTCCCTGTCGTTGCCAAAGACCAGGCACGCATCCGCACCCAGATCAGCGCCGCGCATACCCGCGAGCACCTCGGCCGGGCCATCGACGCCTTCACCCGCATCGGGCATGAGCTGGGCGTCATCAAGAGCTGACCGCCTCACAGGCTGCAAAAACTATTCGTTTCCGGCAGTCAACCCGGCCACTTCGGCCGGGCTCAAGTGACGCCATTGCCCCTTGGCCAGGTCGCCCAGCATCAATCCGCCAATTGCGATACGGACCAGCCGCAGCACGTTGATGTCGAAGGCGCTCAGCAACCGTCGTATCTGGCGGTTGCGGCCTTCGTCCAGCACGATTTCCAGCCATGCATTGCGCCCGCCGCAGCGGAGCAGCTTGGCCGCGCTTGCGCGCAGCAGCTCGCCATCCACCTCCACTCCTGCAACAAGGCGACCCAACAGGGGTTCATCGGGTATGCGATCGACCTGCACGTGATAGGTCTTCGACGGACCGGTTTCAGGATCGCTTATGCGTGCCGCCCATTCCGGATCGTTGGCGAAAATCAGCAGCCCCTCGCTGGCCTTGTCCAGACGTCCGACCGGCGCAATCCAGCCCAGGCCGGCACCGTCGAAACAACGGTAGACCGTCTCCCGTCCGCGCTCGTCGTGTGCGGTGGTGACCAGGCCGCGGGGTTTGTTGAGCACGAGGTAACGAAGCTCGCCCTGCCCCCTTTCCACGCCATCAATGGCGATGCGGTGGATACCACGCACCACGGGGAATTCGATATCCCTGACCACCCGGCCGTCGACGGATACGCGTCCAGCGGCTATCCATGCAGCCGCTTCCGTGCGCGAACAGATGCCCAGTTTCGAAAGGGTCCGCGCCAGCCCATGCCGCACGGCTTTGCTGGCGGAAGACTGGGCAGCTTTTGCAACCACGGGCATTTACCTTGCGCGCCCGCAGTGCGGGCGGCCTCGCTGGAGGATTACTTGTTGACAGGCTCGACGGGTGCAACAACCGGTGCCGGAGCGGCTACCGCAGGCGCTGCCTTGACCACGCGTACGCCACGGGACTTCATCCACGCATCGAATTCGTCGGCGGTCATGCGCTTGCCGTTCTGGGTCATGTCGAAGCGCCATGGCGTATTGTCGAATTCTGTCTTCGGCTTGTAGGCAGCCGGATCATTCGGATTGGCCACGCTCTGGACGGGCATCGCCATCGCCACGTTCTGGCAGGCCTGCACCCGCATCCTCAGCAATACCCGATCGACTGACTGCGCCTCGTCATAGGCATGTGCCAAGACGCCACTCGGCGAGCCCAATGGAGTGGTGTTGGCGAACAGCTCCGGTGCAACCGGCGACAGGCTCGTCTGCGAAGAAGAAAGCGGCGCTGCAAGCACGCTGCCGCTGCAATTTTGCAGGGCATTGGCGGCCGGGATGACGCAGAAGGCAAGCAAGCTGGAGACAACGATGCGGCGCATGGGCAAACCCGGACTGAATGTGTGCCTGAGTGTAGGAAGCGACGCCTGCAATATCAAGGAATGCAGGCGCGTGACGCTGCAATCCAAGTTACCGCAGCGGTTCATGCAGCCCCGCAGGCGGATACGCACGCAAAAAGAAGCCCGGCACTAGGCCGGGCTTCGGGTCTTGCTTGAACCTGCGTCCGATTAATTCTGGACGTTCAGCTCGGTACGACGGTTCTTCTCGCTCTTGCAAGCCGGGAAGGCCTGGCCCAGGTCTTCCAGCGGACGGCTCTCGCCGTAGCCGTTCGGGCCCGCCAGACGGCCGGCATCGACGCCGTTCGTGGTCAGGTAGTCATACACAGCCTTGGCGCGACGCTCGGACAGGCCCTGGTTGTAGCCGTCCTTACCGCACTGGTCGGTGTGGCCGGCGACTTCAACGCGCAGATCCGGGTAACGCTTCAGGATTTCGGTGGCTTCGCTCAGGATCGCGATCGCGTCCGGACGCAGCGTGGCCTTGTCGAAGTTGAAGTTGACGCCTTTCAGGTCGATCGCCACGGAAACCGGGCAACCGTCCGGTCCGATGGTCTGGCCAGCCTGCGAACCCGGGCACTTGTCGTTGCAGTTGTTGACGCCGTCGCCGTCGTCATCCAGGTCTGCGCAGTTGGCGGCAACCGGCGGGGCAACGGGTTCAGCAACGGCGCGGGCACCGAGCGGAATCACGACGCCGACCGAAGCCAGGATGTCGCCGAAGTAGCTTTCATTCTGCTGGTGCGGGTAGCCCTGGCTCTGGGCCGGACCGGCTTCAGCCGCGAAGCTGGAATCGTCGAAGTCGGCACGGTAGGCCAGCTCGGCACGTACTGCTACGCGCTTTTCGAACGTGGACTGCACGCCAACACCAAGCTTGGCGGCAAAGTTGCCGTCCTTGCGCTGGCCCGGGGAATTCGGGTTCGGGAACGCGTCGTACTCTTCTTCCGAACGCTGGTAGCCCAGGCCCGCAAGCAGGTACGGGTTCCAGCCACGGCCTTCAGAGATGAAATGGCGGCGCAGGTCCAGCGAGACGCCGTACTGGCTCCAGTTCAAATCGTCATTGGCGCCGGCGACACCACCGTCAAAGTTCGGGTTCTGGTAGTTCAGCTCGCCGTCCAGCGACCAGTTCGGGCTGATGAACTTGCCCAGGCCAAGGCTCAGGAAAGGAGTGTCTTCAGTGCGGCGGTCATTGTCCTGCATGTTGTAGCCAACCGCGCCCGTCAGGTACCAACGGTCGTCGAACTCCTGAGCGGAAGCGGCCTGCGCCCAGCTCAGACCGGCCAGCATTGCGGCACAGAGAATTTTCTTATTCATTTGCAGCTCCTTAAAAAGAAATCAGATGTTAGAGAAACCGGAGTACTTCGCTACGGGTCCAGCTTTATTAGTAGTTCAGACGGCCATGTCTGCACGCCATCCAGGCAAGGTTATGCGCGTCCACGTGAAGGCCGTGTTAACGGTACCGTAACAAGTCAGGTCCCGGCCAACAGGGCGCACTATCTCATATCAGGCTGCACGGTACATGTTCATGAATGCGTCGCCTGCCATGTTGGGCGCCGTCGCGGGGGGCAGCCATGGCGCGCGGGAGCTGGGGATGGCGGGGCTGACAGCTGTGTGGCCAACGTCCAGTCGCCTTTGACCAAAGGCCAAGCAAATGGCTTCCCAGGCGCTTTCGGGCGCCCGCGTGCTGCGGTGCTGGCACGAAGACGACTTCACCGACCAACCTATGTACCGCTTGTCGGGATCATGGTTGCCGGCCAGATGTCCTTGAATTGCAGCCAACGGATTCGCGCCGATGGCGGAGCAGGCGGTACGGGTTCCGTTCGTGCAGAGAGCCGGCAACAAGAACCCCGCCAGCTCTGGCAGAGCATCACACGCGTTTTCACGGCGCCAGGAGGGTCGATCCTGTGGTCCACCACCTGACCGCCGATGTCGACCATCACTTGTAAGGCTGGGGGCGAACGGCGGAACGCAGTTCATGACTCCTGGGAGATCCGGAGCGGGAACCTTACGGGTCCTGGCAGCCACAGCGCGCCTTTCTTCCGCATCGGTCCAGGCTTGGTTGAACGTGCACGCATGCAACACACCGACCCGCCGCCAACGCTTGGATGACAGATTCCTGGCCCGACCTTTGTTGCATGGAAACCAAACCGCTGCCTTCGCTGTTCCTGTCCCACGGCTCCCCGATGATGGCCCTGGAGGATTCGCCCACGGCACGCTTCCTGGACGCCTTGGGCACCTCGCTGCCACGCCCGCGAGCGGTGGTGGTGGCATCGGCGCACTTCATGGCCCGCGAGCCGACCGTGACGTCGAACCTGGCGCCGGAAACCATCCATGATTTCGGCGGCTTCCCCAGGCCCCTGTACGAGATCCAGTACCCCGCCCATGGGGCACCGGTGCTGGCCGGGGAAATCGCCTCGCGGCTGATCCAGGCCGGCTTCGACGCCCGCGTCGATGACCGCACGGGGATCGACCATGGCACCTGGGTGCCGCTGCGGCGCATGTACCCGGGGGCGGACGTTCCGGTCGTGGCCCTGTCGGTGAATCCGTCCCAGAGTGCGACCTGGCACTACCAACTGGGGCGCGCCCTGGCGCCGCTGCGCGAGGACGGCGTACTGGTCATTGGTTCCGGCGGCTATTCCCACAACCTGCGTGAGCTTGACTGGCAGAACGGGGATGCCCCCCTCTACCCGTGGGTAGAGGCCTTCACCGACGCACTCAGTGCGAAACTGCTGGCAGGCGACCTGCAAGGCGCCCTGGACTGGCTCGCGCTGCCGGAAGCGCGCCGCAACCATCCCAGCACCGAACATCTGTATCCGCTCTACATAGCGCTTGGTGCAGGCGGCCCCGATGCCGTGGCCACGCGGCTGCACCACGCGGTGCAGATGGGTGGCATGGCGATGGATGCGTTTGCCTTCGGACAGGCTGCCTGAGGCTCAGGGGGCCAGGCCGCGCTCCCAGGGCGCGTCACCGAACTGCAGCACCAGGAAATCGACGAATGCCCCCACCCGTGGCGGCACCAGCCTTCGCTGCGGCATCACCGCGCTGATGGCGGTCGTGGCGAGCCTGCAATCAGGCAGCACGACCTGCAGGCGTCCGGCACGCAGGTCTTCGGCCACGTGCCATAGCGAATGGATGGCAATGCCCTCGCCCGCCACCGAGGCATCACGCAGCAGTTCGCCGTAGTTGCTTTCGAACCTGCCCTGCACGCGGATTGCGTGTTCCTCGCCATGCCGATCCTGCAGGCGCCATACATCCTGGCGACCGGCACTGCCGAACAGCAGCAGGCAATCGTGCTGCACCAGATCCCGGGGCAGCTCTGGCGCGCCGCGCCGCCGCAGGTAATCGGGTGAGGCGCACAGCACCCGCCGGTTGGGCGCGATCTGCCTGGCCACCAGGCCCGAATCTTCCAGAGCGCCAATGCGGATCGCCAGGTCGAATCCTTCGCTGACCAGGTCCACGACCTGGTCACTCAGGTGCACGCTGATGCGCAGCTTGGGATGCATGGCCAGGAACTGCGGCAGCAGTGGCGAGATGTACTGGCGACCAAAAGAGGCCGACAGCGTGACCCTGAGAGTCCCTGCGATTTCGGTGCCGGTCTCGCGCAGCCCCGAACCCAGCGCTTCCAGGTCTTCGACCAGCACCCGGCCCTGCTGCGCCAGGGCCGCGCCTTCGGGAGTGGGATGCAGGCGGCGGGTGGTCCGATGCAGCAGGCGCACGCCGAGGTCACGCTCCAGCCGCTTCAGTCGCTGGCTGGCCACGGCCACCGACAGATCCAGGCTGCGGGCCGCTGCTGTTATGGAGCCCAGATCCAGGACCCGAAGGAACAGGGCGAGATCGCCTACCCGATCCATTATCAATAATCCGTTGAAATTGATTAGCCATAATCGCCGTTTTTAATATTGCGCGGAAGTCCCAAGCTGGCGGCCTTCGGAAATCCGGGTCCTTATCTTGAACACCACCACTTCCACCGTTCCCGCCGGTCGCAGACGCTTCCCCATTGCCCTGTATGCGCTGACGGCCGGCGCCTTCGGCATCGGCACGACCGAATTCGTGATCATGGGCCTGCTGATGCAGGTAGCCGCCGACCTGCAGGTCAGCATCGCCGCGGCCGGACTGTTGATCTCCGGCTACGCACTGGGCGTGTTCGTCGGCGCGCCGCTGCTGACCGCCGCCACCCGTCGCATGCCCCGCAAGGCGGTGCTGGTTGCGCTGATGATCATCTTCACCCTGGGCAACCTGGCCTGTGCACTGGCGCCCAGTTACACGGTGCTGATGATCGCCCGGGTGGTCACCTCGCTGGCCCACGGCACCTTTTTCGGGGTTGGCGCGGTGGTGGCGACCGGCCTGGTTGCGGAAGATCGCAAGGCCTCGGCGATTTCCATCATGTTCACCGGCCTGACCGTGGCCACCCTGCTCGGCGTGCCCGCGGGCGCCTGGCTGGGCCTGCATCATGGCTGGCGCGCAACGTTCTGGGCGGTGACCGCGATCGGCGTCGTGGCCACCGTAGTCATCGCGACGCTGGTGCCGAAAGACCGTGGCGATGCCGCACCCATGGCGTTTGGGGACGAGCTGAAGGCCGTTGCGCGCCCGCAGGTGTTGCTGGGGTTGCTGATGACGGTGCTGGGTTTCGGCGGCATGTTCACCGTCTACACCTATATCCAGCCGCTGTTGACGCAAGTGGCAGGGTTCGCCGAGGCCGCCGTGTCGCCCATCCTGCTGGTGTTCGGCGTGGGAATGATCGTGGGCAACCTGCTGGGCGGAAAATTCGCTGACCGCCGCCTGCTGCCTGCCCTGCTGGGAACGCTGTCCGCGTTGGCCCTGGTGATGGGCCTGATGACCTTCGTGCTGCACAGCCAATGGGCCATGGTGCTGTTCGTCGGGCTGCTGGGCGCGACGGCGTTCGCCACTGTTTCGCCGCTGCAGCTGTGGGTGCTGCAGAAGGCCAGCGGCGCGCAAAGCCTGGCCTCGAGCCTGAATATCGGCGCCTTCAACCTGGGCAACGCGTTCGGCGCGTGGCTGGGTGGCGTGGTGATCATGCATGGACCCGGCCTTGAAGCCCTGCCATGGGTTGCGGCGCTGGTGCCGCTGTCCGCATTGATGGTGGCGCTGTGGGCGATTGCGCTCGAGCGTCGCGGTCACCCGCCCGTGTTGATCGAACAGACCCACTCTGCCTAACCTTCCCTCCCTTCCCCCAAGGAATACACCTCATGGAATACCGTCACCTCGGCCGCTCAGGTTTCAAGGTCCCCGCGTTGAGTTTTGGCACCGGCACCTTTGGCGGCCAGGGCAAGCTGTTCAGTGCCTGGGGCAATACCGACGTCAGCGAGGCAAAGCGCCTGGTCGATATCTGCCTGGACGCCGGCCTGAACCTGTTCGACAGTGCCGACATCTATTCCGGTGGCGCCTCGGAATCGATCCTGGGCGCGGCCATCAAGGGCCGCCGAGACCAGGTGCTGATCTCCACCAAGGCCACCTTCCGCTTCGATGACGGCCCCAACAATGTCGGCTCGTCGCGCTTCCACCTGGTCAACGCGGTCGAAGCGGCGCTGATGCGCCTGGGCACCGATTACATCGACCTGTTCCAGCTGCACGGCTTCGATGCCAGGACGCCGGTGGAAGAAACCCTGTCCACGCTGGATGACCTGGTGCGGGCCGGCAAGATCCGCTACCTCGGCGTTTCCAACTTCTCCGGCTGGCACCTGATGAAGTCGCTCTCGGTCTCCGAACGCCACGGCTGGTCGCGCTATGTCGCCAACCAGACCTATTACTCGCTGATCGGCCGCGACTACGAGGAAGAACTGATGCCGCTGGGCCTGGACCAGGGTGTGGGCGCGGTGGTGTGGAGTCCGCTCGGCTGGGGAAGGCTTACCGGCAAGATCCGCCGCGGCCAGCCGCTGCCGGAAACCAGCCGCCTGCACGACACGGCCGAATTCGGTCCGCCGGTGGAACAGGAGCGCCTGTACAAGGTCGTCGACGCGCTGGACCGGGTCGCCGCCGAAACCGGGAAGAGCATTCCGCAGATCGCCCTGAACTGGCTGCTGCAGCGTCCCACCGTGTCCTCGGTGATCATCGGCGCGCGCAATGAGGAACAGCTGCGCCAGAACCTTGGCGCGGTGGGCTGGTCGCTCAGCGCCGGACAGGTCAAGGCACTGGATGAGGCCAGCGCGACCACGCCGCCCTACCCGTACTGGCACCAGCGCGGTTTCGCCGAACGCAATCCTTCGCCGGTCTGAACCAAGGAGTTGCACATGAAAGCCGTCGCCCTGACCCGCTACCTGCCCATCGACGATCCGCAATCATTGCAGGACGTGGAACTGCCCCGACCCGTGGCCAGCGGGTTCGACCTGCTGGTGCGTGTGGAAGCCATCTCGGTCAATCCCGTCGACACCAAGATCCGTTCGCCCAAGCCGCAGGTCGAAGCCCAGCCGAAGGTGCTGGGCTACGACGCGGCCGGCGTGGTCGAAGCCGTTGGCGAGCATGTCACCCTGTTCCAGCCGGGGGACGAGGTCTATTACGCGGGCGACGTCACCCGCAGCGGCACCAACGCACAGTTCCACCTGGTCGACGAGCGCGTCGTGGGCCGCAAGCCGGCGACGCTGGAGTTCGCGCAGGCCGCCGCGTTGCCGCTGACCACCATCACGGCATGGGAGCTGTTGTTCGACCGCATGCCGTTTTCCGTGGATATGGAAGGCAATACACGCACCCTTCTGATCATCGCCGGCGCCGGCGGCGTGGGTTCGATCGCGATCCAGCTGGCCAGGCATGCGGGTTTCACCGTCATCGCCACCGCTTCCCGCGGCGAAACCATGGCCTGGTGCAAGGAAATGGGTGCGCACCACGTCATCGACCATCGCCAGCCGCTTGCCACCCAACTCGAGGCTCTGGGCTACAGGCAGGTCGATGCGGTCCTCAACCTGGCCGACACCGACCGCTACTGGGAAGTCATCGGCGAAATCATCGCGCCCCTGGGACATGTGGGCCTGATCGTCGAGCCCAGCGGGCTGCTGAAGATCGGCGACCCCTACAAGGCCAAGAGCGTGGGCATCCACTGGGAGATGATGTTCGCGCGGGCGCGCTTCCAGACGCCGGACATGATCGAACAGCACCGGCTGCTCAACCGGGTCGCGAGCCTCATCGATGCCGGCGAACTGCGCACGACCCACACCCAAACGCTGGGCGCCATCAATGCAGCCAACCTGCGCGAAATGCACCGTCGCCTGGAGTCGGGCACCACCGTCGGCAAACTGGTGCTGGCCGGCTGGGACTGAGTGTCGCAGCCATGCGCGGCGGGCAGCCGATAGACTCGGCGTCCGCCCTGGAATCCGCGCATGACGTTTCCTCCCCGTTTTCTCCCCAGGCTCGCCCAGCTCGTCCTCGGACTTTTCCTGTACGGCATCGGCATCAGCCTGATGGTGCGCGCAGGCATCGGCATCGCGCCCTGGGATGTACTGACCCAAGGCCTGTCGAAACAGACCGGGCTTGCGTTCGGGACACTGACCAATCTCATCGGCCTGGCCGTGCTGCTGCTGTGGATTCCCATTCGCCAGAGACCCGGCCTGGGCACGGTGCTCAATGTGCTGCTGATCGGCCCGAGCGCGCAGTTCGGCCTGTGGCTGTTCCCGGAATTCCACGGACCCTGGCATCAGGTGCCGGCGTTCCTGGCCGGCCTGTCGGTGCTGGCCCTCGCCACGGGCATGTACATAGGCGCGGCGTTCGGTCCCGGTCCCCGCGACGGCCTGATGACCGGCCTGCACCGGCGCAGCGGCTGGCCGATAGGCCGGGTGAGGACGCTGATCGAAGCGGCCGTGCTGCTGGCCGGCTGGGCGATGGGTGGCAATGCGGGCTGGGGCACGCTGGCGTTCGCGCTGGCCATCGGCCCGATGTGCGCGGTGACCATGCGCTGGTTCGCGGCGACACCCGCACGGGCCGAGCCTTGCCCGGGAACCGGATAACCGGCATCGTGCGTGCTCCATACGCACACGTATCCGTTGCATGACGCCTGCCAGCCCGTTGCCTTCCGCCACCGAAGCGGTCAATCCACACTACCCGCATCTGTTCGCGCCGCTGGACCTGGGCTTCACCCGGCTCCGCAACCGGGTGCTGATGGGCTCCATCCATACCGGCCTGGAAGACCGGGCCAGCGATTTCCCGAAGCTGGCCGCGTATTTCGCCGAGCGCGCCGAGGGCGGCGTGGGCCTGATGGTGACCGGCGGCTTCTCGCCGAACCTGGTGGGTTGGCTGAAGCCCTTCGGCGGCAAGCTGTCCTGGCCCTGGGAAGTGCGGCCGCACAAGTTCGTCACCCAGGCCGTGCACGACAACGGCAGCAAGATCTGCCTGCAACTGCTGCATGCCGGGCGCTACGCCTACCACCCCTTTTCGGTAGCGCCGTCGAAGCTCAAGGCGCCGATCAACCCGTTCACCCCGCGCCAGTTGTCTTCGCGCGGCGTGGAGCGGCAGATCACCGCCTATGCAGACGCCGCCCGCCGCGCGCGCGAGGCCGGCTACGACGGCGTGGAAGTGATGGGCTCGGAAGGCTACTTCATCAACGAGTTCACCGCCCCGCGCACCAACAAGCGCAACGACGCCTGGGGCGGCACCCCGGAGAAGCGCATGCGTTTCGCCGTGGAAATCGTGCGCCGCGTGCGCGAGGCCTGCGGCCCGGACTTCATCATCATCTACCGCCTGTCGCTGCTGGACCTGGTGGACGACGGCAACCAGTGGCAGGAAATCGTGGCCCAGGCCAAGGCCATCGAGGCGGCCGGCGCCACCCTCATCAACTCGGGCATCGGCTGGCATGAAGCGCGCGTGCCGACCATCGTCACCTCGGTGCCGCGCGCGGCCTTCGTCGATGTCACCGCCAAGCTCAAGCCGCACGTGTCCGTGCCGCTGATCGCGACCAACCGCATCAACATGCCCGACGTGGCCGAACGCATCCTTGCCGACGGCATCGCCGACATGGTGTCGCTGGCACGCCCGCTGCTGGCCGACCCGCACTGGACCAACAAGGCGCGGGCTGGCAAGCCCCAGTCGATCAACACCTGCATCGCCTGCAACCAGGCCTGCCTGGACCATGTATTCGAGAACAAGCGCGCCAGCTGCCTGCTTAACCCACGCGCCTGCGCCGAGACCGAACTGAACTACACCAGGACCTTCAAGCCCAAGCGCGTGGCCGTGGTCGGCGCCGGCCCGGCCGGACTGGCCTGCGCGACCGTGGCGGCGGAGCGCGGCCACCAGGTGACCCTGTTCGATGCGGCCGCCGAAATCGGCGGCCAGTTCAACTACGCCAAGCAGATTCCCGGCAAGGAGGAGTTCCACGAAACCCTGCGCTACTTCCGCCACAAGCTGGAGGAGACCGGCGTGCAGGTGAGGCTGGGCACGGTGGCGACTGCGGACAACCTCGCCGGCTTCGACGAAGTGGTGATGGCCACCGGCATCGTGCCCCGGCAGGTGGATTTCCCGGGTGCCGCCCACGCCAAGGTGGTGAGCTACGTCGACGTGCTCAGCGGACGGGTGAAGGTAGGGGCGCGTGCCGCGATCATCGGCGCCGGCGGCATCGGTTTCGACGTCGCCGAATACCTGGTGCACGAGGGTCACTCTTCCACGCTGGACCCGAAGCGCTGGATGGCCGAATGGGGCGTGGATCCGACCTTCGAATCACGCGGCAGCCTGGTCAGGCCGCAGCCCGAGCCGCCCGCGCGCGAAGTCTGGTTGCTGCAACGGTCCATCGGAAAACCCGGCGCCCGGCTGGGCAAGACCAGCGGCTGGGTCCATCGGGCCACCCTCAAGGCCAAGAAGGTGCAGATGCTGGGGGGCGTGGAATACCTGGGCGTGGACGAGGCCGGCCTGAAAATCCGGGTGGCCGGGGCCGAGCAGGTGTTGCCAGTCGACCACATCGTGGTCTGCGCCGGCCAGGAACCCCGCCGCGAACTGCAGGCCCAGCTGCTGACGGCGGGCATCACCGCCCACCTGATCGGCGGCGCCGACGTGGCCGCCGAGCTGGATGCCAAGCGCGCCATCGACCAGGGCAGCCGGCTGGCCGCGGCCCTGTAAACGCGTCGTCCCAGGCCGCGTTCGGCTGGGCATCGAAAGTCGGCGATGAAGCTTTTTTGCTTTCCCGAACAGCAAATCGGCTTTCGGGAACAGCAAATTGCTCTTCCCGAACAGCAAATCGCTCTTCCGGAAGAGCAAATCGGTATTCCGGAACAGCAAATCGGTCTTCGGGAACAGCACATTGCTATTCCCGAACAGCAATTCGGTGTTCCGTAGCAGCAATTTGCTCTTCCTGAGCCGCAGATCGTCTTTCCGGAGCAGCAGAAACCAAGGGAGTCGCCAGGCGCCCGGCACCGATCGACAGCAGGGTCAGCGGCCAATTCCAGGCTTCGCGACTCGCTCGCCTTTAGACACGCTCCTGCAGGGCAATCGGCCAGGCAGGCGCCTGCCTTGACCGGCATTTCCGTGCTGCCCAGGGAGGGCCCGGAACCCGCCCGCCGAGCCTTACGCAGCCAACTCTCCGGTGCCGGTCCGGACACGGCCTGTGCGACAGGCCCAGCCCGGACCGAACCCATCCAGAGTAAAGACTCCATTTGCAATCAATCACTTAGCATGATTGTCAAGCTTCCTGGTTCAGGTGACGTTGGGTATTCGGCCCTTACCTTGCGCCAACTTTTCGGCCCGCCCCCGTTTCAACTGGCAGGCCATCCCGGCCCTGATCCCACCTTCTGGCCGGCCTCGGGCAGCTCGTCGGAGTAGCTGCCTCCCCATGACGCCCTGACGCCGTGTCTATCCAAAACGCATCCTCCCGATGGAGGGCGCGTGGACGCTGCCAAGACGGAGCAAGGAGTTCCCTGAATGAAACTGGCCTGGATCCTCTGGCTTTCCAACATGCTGCCGCAACCGGCCGCTGATTCTCTCTGCCTCAGCACCACCGTTTACCTGGAAGCCCGCGACCAGACCCTGCGCGGCCAGCAGGCCGTGGCCGAGGTCGCCCTGCGCCGCCTCGACAGCGGGTTGTGGGGCGACTCGATGTGCGAGGTAGTCACTGCCCGCAAGCAGTTCGCCCCCACCATCGTGGCACCGGGCACCCGCCTGCAGAACCCGGAAGCCTGGGCCGCCTCGATCAACGTGGCCCTGGGCGCCGAGCGCAACTGGGCATTGCCGGTTGGCCAGCGCAAGGAGATCGTGCCGGGCGCCAGCCACTTCATGGCCCACAACATCGCCAGCCCGAGCTGGCGCAATGCCTACCAGGTGGCGCAGATCGGCGACCACACCTTCCTGCGGGTGCAGAAGCTCAAGCCGCGCCCTTCATGACGGCCACGGCCTAACGCCGCGTTACCTGCGCGGCATCGACAATCCAGTCATGGATCGGGAACATTCCCCCCTATTTCCCTGGAGATGATCCGCATGAAGCTCTACACCAAGCCTGGCGCGTGCTCGATGGCCGACCACATCGCCCTGCGCTGGATCGGCAAGCCATTCGACCTGCAGGTCATGGACGCCGACAGCATGAAGACCGCTGAATACCTGAAGCTCAATCCGGCCGGTGCAGTACCCGTGCTCGAGGTGGATGGCTGGGTCCTCACGCAGAACGCGGCGATCCTCAATTACCTGGCCGACTCGTTCCCCAAATCCGGCCTGGGCGGCGACGGCAGCCCGAAGAGCCGTGCCGAGATCAATCGCTGGCTGGCCTTCCTCAACGCCGACCTGCACCCTGCCTTCCATCCCATCTTCGGTTCGACGCGTTACCTGGGCGACGAAGCGATGATCCAGGCGACCAAGGACAACGCGCGCACCAAACTGCGTGGCCTGTTCGAACGACTCGACGCGCAGCTGCAGGGCAAGGACTGGCTGACCGGCGACCGATCAATCGCCGACCCTTACCTGTTCGTCACCCTGCGCTGGGCCAAGGGCACGCAAGTGGATCTGTCAGGACTGCACAACCTGGAACGCTTCTTTGCGCGTATGCACGCCGACCCTGGCGTGGCCGCGGCGATGACCGCCGAAGGCGTCTGAGGCACGGGCAGGCGAGAAACGGGCACGGCGCAATGCCGTGCCTGGATGGCAAGTCAGGCCTGCACCTCGGCCCGCGTGCGTACCAGCCATTCGCTGGCAAACGCATGGTCCTTGGCCTTGGTAAGCGCGGTGGCGATTTCAGGAAGCAGGGCCAGGAGCGAGTCCACGTCCGGGCACTTCTCCACCTTCAACTGCACGAAATACCCTTTCAGTCCCAGGTGCCTGCGCACAGTATCGGTCACGATCTCGTACAGGCGCCGGTAGCGGCCGAAGTCGGCCGGCAAGGTCACCGCACCGGGCAGAGGTCCCAGGGCCGGCGCCGTCACCGGTTCGGTGCGTTTCACCAGACCCAGGACGACCAACTGCTCCAGCCCGTCCTCGGGCGCATGCAGGCCGGCCATCATTTCGCGCAATTGCGCCTGGTCGCGTTGCCCGTCGACCATCAACAGCAGCGAACGCAGCGATGACGGCAACCGGTGCCCTCGATCCTGGATTTCCTGCTTGCCTGCTTCGGTCTTGAAATAAACATCCCCCACTTGCATCCACTCCCCTCCGGTCAGCAGACGAATCGTCGTCTGGTCGTGCAATTCCCCATCGCAAGAGTGACGGCAATCACTGCTTCGATCCGTTATCGGAGTCACAAATGCAGGCCGCTTCCCCACGCAACACGGGAAACGACCCGCCAATACAAGGGTCCCGGGTCCATTCGCGCAAAAGCCCGCGTGAATTGTCTGGCCGGCACACGCCCCCATATCAAGTGTCCAAGCACCTCCCCTACAGGACATTCCATGCACCCCCACCTGCTTTCCCCGGTCCAGGCCGGCTCGCTGACCCTGCCCAACCGTGTCGTCATGGCACCGCTCACCCGATCGCGCGCCAGCCAACCGGGCGATGTGCCCAGCAGCATGAACGCCGAGTACTACGCCCAGCGCGCGGGGGCCGGCCTGATCGTGTCCGAAGCGACCCAGATTTCGCAGCAGGGCCAGGGCTATGCCTGGACCCCTGGCATCTACACCGATGCCCAGGAAGCAGGATGGAAACTGGTCACCGATGCCGTCCACGCCAGGGGCGGGCGCATCGCGGCCCAGCTCTGGCATGTGGGACGCATCTCGCATCCGCTGCTGCAAGCGGACGGCGCGGCCCCGGTCGCACCGTCGGCCCTCATTGCCGAAGGCGCCAAATGTTTCGTCGTCCAGCCGGACGGCACCCCCGCCAATGTGCCAACGGCGCTGCCACGTGCGCTGGAAACAGCGGAGATCAGTGGCATCGTTTCCGAATATGCGCAGGCGGCGGCGCGCGCAGACCGCGCCGGTTTCGACATGGTCGAGGTGCATGCGGCCAACGGCTACCTGCTGCAGCAGTTCCTGTCGACCAACAGCAACCTGCGTACGGACGGCTATGGCGGCTCGCTGGAAAACCGTGCCCGCATCGTGCTGGAGGCGGTCGATGCGGTCATCGCGGTGCTGGGAACCGGTCGCGTCGGGGTCCGGCTGTCGCCGCATTTCGCGGCCCACGGCATCGCCGACGCCGAAGCCGAGGCCAGCGCCCTGTACCTGGCCCGGGAGTTCAGCCGGCGCGGGATTGCCTACCTGCACATTGCCGAGCCGGACTGGGCGGGCGGGCCCAAGCTGACCGATGCCTTCCGGCGCGAGCTGCGCGAGCAGTTCACCGGCATGCTGATCTTCTGCGGTGGCTATTCGGCAGCGCAGGCCGAAGCACTGATTGCCAGCGGCCTGGCCGACGCGGTTGCCTTCGGACGGCCCTACCTGGCCAATCCTGACCTGGTGGAACGCTTCCGCGCAGGCGCCACGCTCAACCAGCCCGATCCGGCCACCTTCTACGGCGGCGGCGCGCATGGCTACCTGGATTATCCGGCCCTCAAACAGGCCGCCTGATTCGGTAGACAGCGCAGGTCCGCCCTTGCGGGGGCGGCCCTTGCGCCACCCGCTCGCGGACACAAAAAAAACCGCCTTCCGGGCGGTTTTTCCTTGGCTGTTGCATGCGCGGCCGTCGCGCCCAACCAGATCGGCGCAAGCCGTTGATCCGGTTGGTGGGCGGTACAGGGTTCGAACCTGTGACCCCTACCATGTCAAGGTAGTGCTCTACCGCTGAGCTAACCGCCCGGTATGCCCCGAGGTGAAGCTTTCAGGGGCGCGAATCATAGCATCCATGCAGGCGATGCGGAATCCGGCCCTGCTTTTCCGGAAATGCCCACGGCCACATCGGCACGGCGGGCATCCTGGGCCCACCGGCTCAGATCACCAGGCTCGCGTCCTTCAGCTTGTGGATCTCGTCGCGTAGCCTTGCCGCGTCCTCAAACTCCAGGTCGCGGGCGTGCTGGTACATCTGCTGCTCCAGCAGCTTGAGGCGGGCCGCAATCTGCGCAGGACTGAAGGAAGCGTAGTCCGGCGATTTCTCGGCCACGCGCTTGCCCTTGCCGCGCCCACCCTTGCCGGCCTGCCCTCCGTCGTTGGCGGCGTCGCTGCGCGCGCCCTCCAGGATGTCGACGATAGGCTTGGCGACCGAGATCGGGGTGATGCCATGTTCCAGGTTGTATTCCACCTGCTTCTCGCGACGCCGGCTGGTTTCGTCGATCGCCGCCTGCATCGAAGCGGTGATCTTGTCGGCGTACAGGATCGCCTTGCCACGCAGGTTGCGCGCGGCGCGGCCGATGGTCTGGATCAGCGAACCGCGTGAGCGCAGGAAGCCTTCCTTGTCGGCGTCCAGGATCGCCACCAGCGAGACCTCGGGCATGTCCAGACCTTCGCGCAGCAGGTTGATGCCGACCAGCACGTCGAACTTGCCCAGGCGCAGGTCACGGATGATCTCCACCCGCTCCACCGTGTCCACGTCCGAGTGCAGGTAGCGCACTTTGATGCCGTGCTCGCCCAGGTATTCGGTCAGGTTCTCGGCCATGCGCTTGGTCAGCGTGGTGATCAGCACGCGGTCGCCCATTGCCACGCGCAGGTTGATTTCCGACAGCACGTCATCGACCTGCGAAGCCACCGGCCGGATTTCCACCGGCGGATCGATCAGCCCGGTCGGGCGCACCACCAGCTCGACCACTTCGCCCACCGATTCGCGCAACTCGTACGGCCCGGGCGTTGCGGAGACATAGATGCTGCGTGGCGAACGCTCCTCCCATTCCTCGAATTTCAGCGGGCGGTTGTCCAGCGCCGAGGGCAGCCGGAAGCCGAATTCCACCAGCGTCTCCTTGCGCGAACGATCGCCCTTGTACATGGCGCCGATCTGCGGAATGGTCACGTGCGACTCGTCGCAGACCAGCAGCGCGTCCGGCGGCAGGTAATCGAACAGCGTCGGTGGCGGCTCGCCGGGTGCCTTGCCGGTGAGGTGGCGCGAGTAGTTCTCGATGCCGTTGCAGAAACCGACCTCGGCCATCATTTCCAGGTCGAACTGGGTACGTTGGGCCAGGCGTTGCGCTTCCACCAGCTTGTTCTGCGAATACAGCTGTTCCAGCCGCTCCTTCAATTCGACCTTGATGGTCTCCACCGCGGCCAGCACGCGGTCGCGGGTGGTGGCGTAGTGGGTCTTGGGATAGATGGTGTAGCGCGGCAAGCGGCGCAGGGTCTCGCCGGTCAGCGGGTCGAACAGGGTCAGGTTCTCCACTTCGCCGTCGAACAGTTCGATGCGCAGCGCCTCGATGTCGGACTCGGCCGGGAACACGTCGATGACCTCGCCCTTGACCCGGAAGGTGCCGCGATGCAGTTCGTACTCGTTGCGCGTGTACTGCAGCTGGGTCAGGTGCTTGATCAGGTCGCGCTGGTCGATGTGTTCGCCGCGCGACAGGATCAGGCGCAGCGACAGGTAGTCTTCCGGCGCGCCCAGCCCGTAGATCGCCGACACCGTGGCCACCACGATGGTGTCGCGGCGCGACAGCAGGGCCTTGGTCGCGGCCAGGCGCATCTGCTCGATGTGCTCGTTGATCGAACTGTCCTTCTCGATGAAGGTGTCCGACGACGGCACGTAGGCCTCAGGCTGGTAGTAGTCGTAATAACTGACGAAATATTCGACCGAGTTGTGCGGGAAGAACGACTTGAATTCGCCGTACAGCTGCGCGGCCAGGGTCTTGTTCGGCGCCATCACCAGGGTTGGCTTCTGCACCGCCTGGATGACGTTGGCGATGGTGTAGGTCTTGCCCGATCCGGTGACCCCCAGCAGCGTCTGCTTGGCCAGGCCCGACTCAAATCCCTCGATCAACTTGGCGATGGCCTGCGGCTGGTCGCCAGCGGGGGAATAGGAAGAAACGAGTTCGAAACGTTCGGTCATGGTGGGGGTTCAATGGCGAAAAGCCAGTATAACGGCGCCCCGGATTACGAACGCGTCAGTAAAACTCCTACCCGACGGTGCGGGACTGGCCGATTTCCCGAACCGGGTCTGGAAGGCAATCTGGTCATGCCCGGACAGGGCCGACCAGGACAACGCCCATGTGCAGGACGCACCTCGCCCCTCTTTCCCCCCTCACCCCGCCCCCGTGGGTGGTCCGGCGCGGGGCCCGCACCGGCTTCAGCCTGCTGGAGCTGATGGTTACCCTGGCCATCGCCTGTATTGGACTGGTCATCGGCGTGCCGTCCTACCAGGGCCTGGTGGAACGCCAGCGCGTCACCTCCGCCATGCACCTGCTTACCGCCCACATGGCCTCCGCACGCATCACCGCCATCACCTACCGGATTCCCACCGTCGTCTGCCCTTCGGACCGCGCCGGTGGCTGCCGCCAGGATGGGGACTGGAGCCATGGCTGGCTGATGTTCTTCGACGCCGACGGCAACCGCAGTCCCGATGCGCGCGAAGACATCCTGCGCGATGAGAATGCGCCCATCCATCCCTCGCTGCGCATCCTGTCTTCCAGTGGCCGGCCGCAGTTGCGATACCTGCCCGATGGCCGCAGCGCCGGCAGCAACATCAGCGTCCGGCTGTGCCGCGAGGACATGCTGTTGGGGACTGTGATAGTCAACAACGTAGGGCGAATCCGCAGTGAAACCTCCAGCGGACACCGTCCCTGCCAAGGCTGAACAGACAAGGCGCGGCTTGCTTGAACGGCGATCCACGATGAGTCAATAGGAGGAAAAAAGTGGTTCCGCCTTGCCTGAGCGCAGCACCGCCCATACAATGGCCGCCCCGCCCGAATAGCTCAGCCGGTTAGAGCACTTGACTGTTAATCAGGGGGTCGTTGGTTCGAGTCCAACTTCGGGCGCCAGTAAACTGAAGGGCTTGCGATGAACTCGCAGGCCCTTTTTATTTGTCCTCTCCAGCCTGGGGACGTTGCGGCTTCGGCTTCACTACCGCCCCGGCTCAATGACCCATGCCAACCCGAGCAACGGCCACATGCGCTGCGCAGCTCACCGCATCGTGGGGATGACGAAACTCTGGTCGGATATGGGCCCGCCCTTGGGCCAGCGCTGGGTGATGGTCTTGGTGCGCGTGTAGAAGCGCACGCCATCCATGCCGTACTGGTTGAGGTCGCCGAAACCCGAACGCTTCCAGCCACCGAAGCTGTGATAGGCCACCGGCACCGGGATCGGCACGTTGATGCCGACCATGCCGACCTCCACCCTGTCGGCGAATTCGCGCGCTGCATCGCCATTGCGGGTGAAGATGGCCACGCCGTTGCCGTACTGGTGCCTGGACGCGAGCTCAAGCCCTTGCTCGAAGGTTTCCGCACGCACGATCTGCAGTACCGGTCCGAAGATCTCCTCGCGGTAGGTCCTCATTTCGGGGGTCACGTGGTCGAACAGGCTCGGGCCCAGGAAGAACCCCTGCTCGCTGCCAGCCAGTGAGAATCCACGGCCATCCAGCACCAGCTCGGCGCCCTCGTCGACACCCATCTGCAGGTAGGACTCGACCTTGCTGCGGTGGGCCGCGTTGATCAGTGGTCCGTAATGCGCCCGGTCGTCGGTCGAGTTGCCGATACGCAGCGCCTTGATGGCAACGACCAGTTTCTCGCGCAAGGCCTCGGCGGTTTCCCTGCCGACCGGCACGACCACCGGCAAGGCCATGCAGCGCTCACCCGCCGAACCGTAGGCGGCCCCCACAAGATCGGCGACTGTCTGGTCCAGATCAGCGTCAGCAAGCACGATCCCGTGGTTCTTGGCGCCACCCATCGCCTGCACCCGCTTGCCGTGCTGCGCGCCCAATGCGTACACCGACTGGGCGATGTCGGAAGAACCGACGAAGCTGACGGCCTTGATGGTCGGATGCCGGAGGATGGCTTCCACCGTGTCCTTGTCGCCATGGACCACGTTCAACACGCCTGGCGGCAGGCCCGCCTCGATCATCAGTTCCGCCAGGCGCACGGGCACCGAAGGATCGCGCTCGGAAGGCTTGAGGATGAAGGCGTTTCCGCAGGCAATGGCAGGCCCGAACATCCACATCGGGATCATTGCCGGGAAGTTGAACGGGGTGATACCCCCCACCACGCCCAGCGGCTGCCGAGCGGAATACACATCGATGCCCGGCCCGGCACCCTGCGTGTACTCGCCCTTCAGCAGATGTGGAATGCCGCAGCAGAATTCGATGACCTCCAACCCCCGCTGGATGTCGCCTTTGGAATCAGCAATCACCTTGCCGTGTTCGCTGGAGAGGAGATGGGCGAGTTCCTCCATGTGCACCTCCAGCAGGCGTTTGAATTCGAACATCACCCGCGCGCGGCGCTGGGGATTGGTTTGGGCCCAGCCCTTTTGGGCCTGCGCGGCATCGGAGACGGCCAAGTCGAGCTCCCGGGAAGAAGCCAACGGGACATGGGCCTGGACAGCACCCATGTTGGGATCGAAGACCTGCCCGTAGTGTCCCGGGGTACCCGGCATCTTCCGGCCGCTTATGAAATGGTCGATTTCGCGCATGGATCTATTCCTTGCACTTCAGCTCTTCGTCACGGCTGGCCACTGGACCGGCACCGCCGACCTGATAGTAGACATTGCCGCCAGCGGAGGCGTCTGCTTGCGAAGCGGCCGTCCGACCGGCGTGGCCCTTCCAAGCAGCCTACTTCCGGATGTAACGCGTGCGCAACCTGCACGACCAGTGAAGCGGCCAGCAAAATTCAGACAGTGACCTGGCGTGCCTGCGAGCTCTGCCTGAGAGCGCACTCGGCCCAATTCCAAGAGCCGTTCGCATCAAGAAAAAAAGAAGCCGCCAGGCAGGCGGCTTCTTCGCGCAGCGGGCTATCGTCCAGACTCACCAGCACTCAGACAGGGTCGCCGCGCCACTTTTGGTCTTCACGCCGGCCTGCGTCAGGGTTAGTGTTCCGCACCGGTCCACCGCCTGGGCGCCAGCCGGAGTCGCAGTGATGGTGAACGTGTTGGCATCGCCGAACGCGCCGGCGGGCGTCAGGTTGTAATGGGTGGTCGCTCCGGCTTCTCGCGGGGAAACCGTGGTTGGCAGGGTGAAACCCACATAACTGTTGTTGGTGGAGTGGAATCGCTCAGCCAATCCTGCGTACTCCACCATATCCGCCTTGGCCTGGGCGCGGCGCGACTTGCGGATCTGATCCTGGTAGGACGGATAGGCAATGGCGGCAAGGATCGCCACGACTGCAACCACGATCATCAACTCAATCAAGGTGAAGCCGCGCACCCTTCCCGCGAGTGCTGGCAGGCGCAACGCATAGGTTGGCACCACGGTTTTTCCATTGCTCATCGCACCTGTCTCCATGATTGTCGCCCGCACGGCCTTGGGATGTACATGGGTGGCGCCCCCGCCACTTGCACCAGCATCGTGCAGCGTGTTCCAGGCGGAGGTGCTACTTCAGTACAACCAGGACTGCCTGGAACGCAGGTGAGCGGCTGGACGCGGGGATTGGACATTACTGCGACGTCTTTCACCGGTGCCGACCCACCCGTATCCAGGGTGATGGCTCCCGTGGCAGTCCCCGGCTTTGGCCCGGTGGGCGACCCTACGCTAACCTGTGAAAGCGCAGCTCCGCCACTCAGGGCGTTCAATCCATAAATCCTGTTAAGCCCTTCCCCGGAGCATGAGCCAGTCGAGAGTGGCGCATAGGAAGGGAAAAACACGACGCCCCCTTCTATTCGCGGATAGCCTACCGAACGCTCGCCGGTGGCGGCGACAGTACCGCTGGTGGTGATTCCGAGATCCAGATACCAGCCGAGTTTGCCCGCAGTCAGGACGTTGGTACTGACCGTACGGTTGATTCCGACGTCCGCGCTGGCGGTTTGCTGCTGCAACGCGCTCCGCCCACTGATCGCCACACCGTTATCCAGCACGCCGTAAAGCGTCTGTATCTGCTTATCGGTCTTGTCATTCTCGAACGAAAAGCTGCCCGTGCCGAAGTACAGCATCACGCCGCCATTGGGACCACTCGCGGCCTCGAAGCCACCCATGACAGGCTGGCGCGCACCGGTGCCGTCGGTAGCGACAAACAGCGGAGCTGCCGGGACCGTATTGTTGCGCAGATCGAATTTCCAGACCGCCCCGTTCTGGTCGCCGGCATAGACGGTGTCGGCATATCCGTCCCTGCCCGAAGTGGTGGTGCTGCCCACGAACCGGTCCACCGCGATCAGGTTGCCCAAGCCATTGGTGATGGCAGCGCGGGCGCTTTCCTCCGCCTTGATCTTGGTTACTGCGCCCGTGGCGACATCAACCACGAACAGGACCGCATCCTGGTTGATGCTGTTGTAGCCATTCCCGAAGATAGCCTTCCAGGACACCACAGAACCGACCTTGACTGGAACGATCACCGGCTTGCCCAGCACGTAACCGATGTTGTTCCTGACCGGCACTCCGCTCGAATCAAGCGCGGTCACCTGGTCGTTTACTTCCCAGAGGACGTTGCTGGGACCGAAACTGACCGGAGTGGTGACATCAAGGCCGAACACGCCACGACCACCGGCGCCTGCAGTGCCTACCAGCACGGTCTTCCAGCTGCTTCCGATATAAGCGTCGGAAACCGTGGAAGGACCGTCCACGTAATACGTGTGCTTGAACACCTGCGCGTTCTTGTCAAGGATGTTATACGGGAACAGCAGGTTACCCATGTGGCCAACAGCGGTGGCGGGCGCATAGGCAAACAATTCAACGCCTGTCTTGCCGTCGAATGCATGCAGCATGCCGTCGTTAGCGCCCACGTAGACCATGGGCTTGTCCGCAGTTTTCTTGGCCGACATATGCGTCGCATAGCTGGTGGCGTACGGATAAGTGAAGGTCCCATTGGCCTGCAGGTCGCGCACTGAGCGGTAGCCGTAGTCGAGAATGGGCGAAGTGACCAACGGGCTGGAACCCACGATATCCCCTAGCCGTGTCGTGCGCTTGCGTAGGGGCGTCGTCGTCGAAGTCTCCAGACTCTGGTCGCCGCGAAGATAGTCTATCGCCTGAGCCAACGTGACCTTCAATTTGCTCGTGACACCGGTAATGCCATCACTCGCGCCAGTGGCCGTGCAACGCTTCAAACTGTCTACACATAGATCTGCGGCGGATACGTTCGACGCATTGAACACCGCAGCGGCAGGCTTTACGGCACCGTTTGTCTTGCCGAAAACAATGTTGCGGGCTGCGGCCGCCGGAATCTTGCCGGGATCCGTCACCTCCCAGAGGCTCGTGAAGGTCACCACGTTCGTTAGCGGATCGCTGGCGGCCGACTGGCCACTCAAGGTGCTGAACCAATCGGTACTGTTGTTGGCCGAGGTATACCGCGGCACGACCGTAAACGATCCCGCTCCGATTCGGGAGCCAGTCAAGCCAATACTGCCAGAAGGCGTGTTGCCCGAACCTACCGAAGCTAGGATCCTGCGCATCGCATCGACGATTGCTGTTGGCGACTGGGCATTGATGTACTCACCGCGAGTATTAAGTGCGGCATGCCAGATATCGTCGACGTTCGCCGGGTTCAGATTCATGGTGCCGGTCGCACCCCATGCAGGTGGATTCGCATAGGGGTCGGCGGTCGCAGCAGCGTTGACGTCATAGACCGAGCCACGTGCGCCGAGCGTTACTCCGTAGAAGTTAACGTGCTGGTTCCTGTTGCAATCGAGGCGCGGATCGGGATTGGCCCCAGCGCACTGGTCTGGGACAGGCACATTGCCAAGTCCCATATCCGGGCGGATGTTGTTCTTGTACGACCACATTGCAAGATCGGCGATGGTATTGGACTGATTGTCGGCAAACGGCGTTCCCAAGCCCCCATCCTGGTTGTCCACGCCGGTAGTGACCAGACCACTATTGTTGTCGTTGGTGTAGCCGTCAGTGAAAAGCATGGCTGCATTCTTCTGGCAAGACAACTGCACCGGCGCTCCCGCATCGGTGCGCCTGAACTGATCGCCCATGTAACGGACCGCCCTACGCAGCGGCGTGTTGCCTGACGCATCCAAAGAACGCATCTGTGTATACAGACTGGCCTTGTCAGTGTTCATGTCGTACATGGTGACATTGCCCGACGGTGGAGCCGGATTGATCTTGAAGTAGCCCACCCGCATATCCTTTACGTCGGCCATCGACTGGGTCATGCCCGCGATCATCGCTCGGTTGCGGTTTCCATGATAGGTCCACCAATTGGCGAAATTCTGCGCCGCAGCTGTGCCACCCGTAGTGAAATTGCCTGCCAGATAAACATACTTGTAAAGGTCCGCGCCCTTGGGGCCCGCAGCCTTGATGAGCACCCGCTTGGTCAGGTCATAGCCCACTGGAGGCGTGGCCGTCGTACTCAGGTAGACCACCGCTGGGTAGTATTCGAAAGTAACACTGCAGTTCGAGCCAGCCGGGAACGTGATGTCGCTGGTGAGCGTGATCCAATTATTGGTTGCATTTCCGGTGCCCGGAACCGGGGAGTTGCTGCACTTGTTGTTGTTGTTGTACCTGGTTCCCTCGTACAACACCATGCCCGCCGTGAAGGTGAACGTACTCTGCAGTGGCTTGGTGAAGTCGAATGTCGTTCCACCATTGCGCACATCCTCGACAGCCGCGGTGACCGGAGAATCCGTCTCGAAGGAGCCATTTGCCATCTGCCAAGGCTTGTAATCCACTGCCGGATTGAAATAAGCGCGGTTGTACTCAGGATCGCGTGCTGCGCCGTAATGGTCCGGCCTGGGTGCACCGTCATCCACGACCTTGGAATACTGAGTGCCCGACTCAAGCGCCACGCCGTTCGCATCAAAGAAGCTGCGAGTGGTGTTGTTCCAGAAGCACCTTCCCTCTGCCGTCCTGCACAGCGTTTCGTCGCTGCTCATGGACCCGGAATTGTCCACCCCCATGAGGAACGCAGGCTTGATGTTGGCTTCGATATTCAACGGAGCCTGCGCCAGGGTGCCGGCCCCTTGCACCGCGAACGCCGAATAAACGTAATAGCCCATTACTCCCAAACCCAGGAGGGCGACGGCGGAAACGAGCTGAATGCGTCGGAATGACATGGCGTAGCTCTCAGGGGCTGAAGATCGTGTCGATGGCGGCGTCGGCCGTCGGATTGCTGGCGAAATCGGTTGCGTACGTTGTCACTTGGTAAATCGGGTTTGGGTCGCCGCCCTTCTCGGCTTCCCTGCCCATGCCCAGACTGGCGCCGCCGGAAATGCACTGGCCAATGGAGCGCACCAGCACCCGGTCGGCGGCTGCGTCGTCCATGGCGCGCTGCTTGGCCCAGTTGGTGGCATCAAACCCGGTATCGCAGATCTGCTCTATGGGCGCCGCGGTGCACGCGCTGGCTGTGCGGTTGACCTGCGCTTCGATGTAGCACTCTGTCATGCGCGCACTGCCTTCACTGTTCTGGAAGGCCAGATTCACGTTGCGGTAGTTGGCTGACATCTTTTCCTGGAGCCCCGCCACCTGCATGCCTACGATGCCGATAAGCGCCATCAGGATCAGCATGATCAAGGCGACGTACAATACTGCCCCGCGCTGAGAGGCGGCGGAATGCGGATTTATGCGCCTGTGTTGCATGGAAATCGCCTTCTTCATTGACCGTACAAACGATTACGCAGGGCAATCGTTGCTTCATAACTGTTGCGGTAGCGTCCATCAGCGGGCACGGTGTAAACCACCCCCAGGGCACGACGAGGGTCGACCGGCGCGGGTGCGCTGGAAATATCAGGACTGCGTGCGAGCAAACCCACCTGGACCTGACCCACTCGACGCCAGCTGGCTGCATTGGTAACGCCACCGGCCGGATCTACCACAGCTGCGGTGTTCTGCATGCCGATGTTGCCACTCAGGCTGTTGACGTCGGTCGATTCATCCTGCCCATACAAAAGCTGCAGATTCTCGATGCCTTCCACCAGCTCTTCAGTGATATTGGTGATTGCGTTGCTGCCTGCAGTAGAGGAGAAACGCGCTCGATACAGGGAGGGGACACCGCGGTTGTTGACCCCTACGTAGTAGGCAACGGCGTTGGCACGGTAAAGCATGGACTGGCCAGCCGGACTGGCGGTGTAGCGCCCGCTGAAATCGGTCGCCGTGGTATTCAAGCCATTCGCAGTCGCCGTAACCACGCCGGTGCCGGGTGCCACCGTGGAACCTTGGAAGACATCCGTGTAAGAGCAATCGGAAGCACCAAAGAGCACCGGGGTTGCGACGCCTTCGTCAGTGAGCACGCTCCACTTTCCGGAATCCACCGTTACCTGGCTTCCAGCCACGCCAATGATGGGCACTCCGTTTGCGCCCAAGTAGCGCAACATGAGAACGTCGCTGCCCACCCGGGGCGCCGGATTCAGGTTGCTCAGGTAGGCGGGAAGCGCCGGCGTGAACCCGGCCGTCGCACCGGCCACGTTGACGGTGTTTGTCGGCGCGGAATTGGCCGCCTCATAACCCTGGATCGAGATAGCAAAATTGAGCGGATTATCGGTTGCTGCCAGGTGGGAGATCAGCGCGCCGTTGGTCTGCAGCCGGGCCTGGTCATTGACACAACCATAATGGCCCGCCATGCGGATGTCGCGCTGCAGATAATCCATGGCGAAACGGCCATTCTCCTGGACACGCGCCAATCCTTCAGACAACTGGTAAGCAGTGCGGGAAGCACCGAATACCTGGACCAAGCCTATCAGCAGGATCAAGCCAATCAGCAACGCGATCATTAACTCGATTAGCGAAAGGCCCTGGATGTGTTTGCGCGATATCCGGTTCACAGGCGGGTACTCAAGGTAAGGGTGCCGGTCTCATATGCGCCAGTCCTGCGGGCAGCATTGCTTTCCCAGCGCTGGTCTCCCCAGACAATGGTCACCGTGGCAATTCCACCCGCATAGGTGACTGTTGCGCTTGATCCGACACCAAGCGCGGCGCGGACCTGGCACTGCCATCGCGTGATGTTGCTGGCGACGGTGACTGTGCCAGTAGCGCGTGTGCAGGCAGTGTCGGTACCGCCAGTGAATGTCGCATTACGGTACTCAACGGCACCGAGCCTGTTGCTGCGCATCTGATCGAGCATGTCGTACGCAAGATTGGTGGCATGGGTCCGCTGATTCGCGCTTTGCGAATAGCGCACGCTCATCGTCTGCAAAAGCGCAAATCCGAGCAGCCCGACGGCCATTACCAATACGGCCACCATCACCTCGATCAGAGTGAATCCGGCCTGCCGGCCGCGACCGGCCATATTTCGGCCTGAGCGGATCATCATGGACAATCACTCCGTTCCATCGTTACCTGGCCCGTCATGTTGACGTTCATGGTCCTGACCAGGTTGCTGCCTGCCGGACACACATACGATTGCATCACAACGGCCTGGTTTCCTCCCATCGCTCCGCCAGTGCCATTGCGGGCCGACATACGCCCGCGGTTATCGAAGACGAAAGCGCCCACGCCGCCAGCATTGATCGCCATTTTCGACCTGCCTTGCGAATAACGGACGATGGTGTCGGTGGCCTCCAGGGTGCCCAGGCCGACATTGCCGACATCAGTCCACACCAGCCAGCCCAAGTTCCAGTCTGCTCCACAAGTCGCGCCGTCCGCGCTCGCGCATACGCCTGCGCTCTGGGTCCCGCGGATCGCCTCGCTGCGCGCCAGGGATATCGCCCCGAGGAATTCATTGGTCGTTGTGGCGACTTGGTTGGAGCGCAGGCTGGCTTGGAAGCTTGGAAGGGCGATCGTCAGCAGGATAGCCGCGATGGCAATCGTGACCATCAGCTCAAGGAGGGTGAATCCCTTCATTTGGTGCGTAGACATCGAGCATCCGCTCCCCAGCCAGGATGGATGCACCTTATCCGAGGCCGGGTGCCAGGCAAGCCAGTTCAGGATAGGCGGTCGGGATAGAGCGACAGGCGTTGCCATTCCGGTGGGCGCCGGCTCATTTATCCAGGGGCACCACCACCTCACACTCGTATCCACCGTCGCTCGGAGCGCCCGACAGCCGGGCGCGCATGCCGAACTTGTACTTCAATCGATAGGCGATGTTGCGCTGGGCATGACCGGTTCCCCGCTGTAGCGCCAATCCCGGGAATTGCGGGGGTGGTGTCGGGTTGCCGATGCCGAAGTGCAGGTTCTCTTCATCGGTCCAGATCGCGATGTCCACTTTGCCTCCCTCAGGCAGCCGGGATATGCCATGCAGCACCGCATTTTCCACCAGAGGTTGCAGCATGAGGTGGGGCAGGCGCAACGACCACGGCAACTGATCGCCCAGGCGCCACTCCACTTGTAAGCGATGCCCCATGCGCAGCGATTCTATGGACAGGTAGCGCTTGGCGAGTTCAACTTCCTCCAACAGGCTGGAATCTCCGTCGTTGACGCCGAGCGCGGCCCTGAAAAGGTCGGACAGATCCAGCACCGCACGTTCGGCCACTTCGGGGTCGCGACGCACTAAGCTAGCTATCAGGTTCATGCTGTTGAAGAGGAAATGCGGTCGAATCCGTGCCTGCAATGCGTCTGCTTCGGCACGCGCATTCGCGTTCACCTGCGCCGACCAACGATCAATGACGTAGAAGTATCGAAGCAACAGGGCCGTCATCAACACCGCGATCGCCGCGCTTCCGCATAGGAATCGCCAAAACCCGACGTTCATGGCTGACGTCCCCAGAGTGTTGTACAGCGCGTACACCACTCCCGCGGCGAACAAGGCAATTGCACCAACCAACGCCAGCGCGACTGCCGCGCCCAGTGCGTGGGGCAGGCGCGACAATGGCCTGCGCAGCATGCACAGGAGCACCGCGACGGCCAATGCAATCCACAACGAGAGGGCGCTGGCTGAAACGAATTGGGACAGTGTCGGCGCGGCCTTGCCCGCCGGCCACAAGGCCACCACCACCACGACCAGTTCGGCCATCCCCAGCATGACCAATACCCTCGGTCGCCGGCAGAAGTCAGGTACCCAGGGTTCCCCCGTGCCAGTCACCATCCGATTCCCCCTGAGCTATGGATTCCATACACCCGGCATCAGTTCCACTCGCAGACCTGTCTGCAACTTGCATGCCGCGCTCAATTACGGCGGTGGCCCAGCCTGCAGCAGCGCTACGCCAACACGCGATAGCAAGGCCTGTATTCCCCCGCAATCTTCATCCGCCGCTGTTCGACGAACGCGCGCAGCAAGGCATCCAGTGCCTGCATCATGTCGGGGTCGCCATGGATCTCGAAAGGTCCGAATTCCTCGATGCGGCGCATGCCGTCTTCCTTGACGTTGCCGGCGACGATGCCGGAGAACGCGCGGCGCAGGTCGGCGGCCAAAGCGTGGGCGGGGCGTCCGTGGTGCAGGTCCAGTGCGGCCATGGCTTCGTGCGTTGGCACGAACGGCTGCTGGTATTCGAGCGGCACGTCGATGGCCCAGTTGAAGAAGAACGAATCCTTGTGGGCGATGCGGTACTCGCGCACCTTCCTGATGCCGGCGGTCATGTTTTTGGCCACCGCGACGGGATCGCCGGTGATGATCTCGTAACGCGTCGTGGCCGCTTCGCCCAGGGTAAGGCGGATGAACTGGTCGATCTGTTCGAAATACGGCGCGGCGATGGTCGGGCCGGTGAGGATCAGCGGGAACGGCAGGCCGGCGTTTTCTTCCCGCAACAGGATGCCAAGCAGGTAAAGGATTTCCTCGGCCGTACCCACGCCGCCCGGGAAGACCAGGATGCCGTGGCCGACACGCACGAACGCTTCGAGACGCTTCTCGATGTCCGGCATGATCACCAGGTGGTTGACGATGGGATTGGGCGATTCGGCGGCGATGATGCCCGGCTCGGTGATGCCGATGTAACGCGTGGTGCGGCGGCGCTGCTTGGCGTGGGCGATGGTGGCGCCCTTCATCGGGCCCTTCATAGCGCCCGGGCCACAGCCGGTGCAAATGTCCAGGTCGCGCAGGCCCAGCTCGTAGCCGACCTGCTTGGTGTAGATGTATTCCTCGCGGGAGATGGAATGGCCGCCCCAGCACACGACCAGATTGGGATCGGCCGGCTTCAGGATGCGTGCGTTGCGCAACAGGCCGAACACCGCGTTGGTGATGCCTGCGGAGGAAACCAGTTCGTCTTCGTGCTCGGGGCCCAGCTCGATGGCGGTGTACGCCAGGTCGCGCACCACCGCGAACAGCAGCTCGGCCACGCCACGGATGATTTCACCGTCGACGAACGCCATGGCCGGCGCATTAGCCAGGTCGATGCGCACGCCGCGGTCCTGCTGCAGCACCTGGATGTCGAAGTCGGGATACAGGTCGCGGGCCGCACGCGGGTCGTCCGACGCACTGCCGCTGGTCAATACCGCCAATGCGCAGCGTCGCAGCAATTCGTGCATGCCGCCGCTGGAGGCATCGCGGAGCCGCGCCACTTCAACGCGCGACAGCACGTCCAGCCCACCACGCGGATAGATCCGCGCGTCCTGTACCGGCAGCGCCCGGGTTGCCGTTTCGGTCATTTCCATGCTCGTGCTTGTCTTCATCGTGGGGCGGAACTGTAGCGCAGTCCGCCCCACAAAAGAAAACGGCCGGATATACCGGCCGTTCTCGTCAAGCACCTGCAGCAAATCAGAACTTGTAGCGGAAGCCCAGCTGCAGCGACCACTGCGAAACGCCCTGGTCGAAGCCGTCGGCATCGCCGTTGGCCACAGTCGGCTCGTCGGCGAAGCTGTAGCTGTACACGTACTTGCCGCCGTGGATGCCCTGCAGGGTGGCGACGCGGGCGTCGGCGAAGAAGCCGTAGTCGTAGATGTGGCCCCAATCCTTGTTGATCAGATTACCCACGTTCTGGATGTCCAGCCAGATCTCGGACTTGTGGCCCTTGAAGAAGCCGGGCAGTTCCTGGCTGAGGCGTACGTCGAAGGTGTTGACGAAGCTGCCGCGGAAGCCGTTGGTCGGCGCAATGCCGCCTGCGTACTTCGCCAGTTCCGGATGGGCCTCCAACCAGGTGAAGAAGTTGTTTTCCATCGCGGCGTTGGCGGTGAACACACCTGCGGCCGTCAACGTACCGAACTTCACGTCACCACGGCCGTTGGGCACGTAGAACAGGTCGTTGGCGGTACGCGTGTCGCCGTTGGCGTCGTTGACGAAGACATAGCTGTACGGACGGCCGCTGCGGCCTTCGTAGACCAGGCCCACGCTGGTTTCGTTGTCACCGAAGAACTTGTGCTTCCAGTTCAAGGAGCCCGAGAAGCGGTCCCTGATCTCGTAGCGCGCGGTGGTTTCCACGTCTTCATTGATGTTGAAGCCGTACTGGTAACCCCAACCCGAGCTGGCGGTGGAGCTGGTCAGCGGGCCGACTTCGGTGGCGCGCGTGAAGGTGTAGCCCAGGTTCCAGGACCAGTCGCTGTCGGCAGTCCAGGGCTTGGCGAGGCTTACGGTGAACTGCCTGGTCTTGCCCTTGTCGGTGTTGTCGATCAGGAACACGTTGTTGTAGGCAGCGCCACGGCCGAAGCGTGCATCGCCCGAGGCCCACGCGCGGCCGGTACGGGCCGGGTTCCAGTACAGCTCACGACCATCCGGGCCGAGCAGGTTGGCCACCGGGCCTGCGCCTGGCACCGGTGTCGGGCCCAGGTTGAGGCTCTGGTAGTACAGGCCGCTCTTGACGTTGGTAAGCAGCAACTCGGCCGAGGCCACGATGCCGTACCACGGCAGCTCATGGTCGATCGCCAGGTTGGCCTTCCAGATGGACGGCAGCTCGAAGTCGTTGGCAACGAAGTTGACGTTCTGGGTCGGCAGCACGCCCGGGCCCGCGGGAACGGTGGGGTTCAGGCCATCCGGACCGAACGGAACGGTCGGGTTGTAGGACTGGTAGTTGTAGGAGACGTAGTTGAGGCCGGTGGTGTTGTAGCTGTTGCCGATCCAGACCTGCGGCGCATCGCCCTGGAACAGGCCGATGCCACCACGCAACTGGGTGGGGCGATCGCTGTTGAAGGTGTAGTTGAAGCCGAAGCGCGGCTGGATCAGGAAATCGCCAGTGAAAAGTTCGCTGTTGTCATAGCCGAAATAGGCCGACGCGCCCGCGTTGTACTGCGGAGCGGGACTTGCGTCAGGACGGTCGCCGCGGACGCCCAGGGTCAGGGTCAGGTTGTTGTTGACGTACCAGGTGTCCTGGATGAACAGGCCGAGGTTGGTGCTGGCGTATTCGGCGGCGATGGAGCCCGGCGAGGTCTCCTTGCTGAGGTTGTAGCTGCTCCACACACCGTTGGCGAAGTTGTTCAGGCCGAAGAACGTATAGGTGCCATAGGAGTTGGCGCCGAAGTAGTTGTAGATGTCGTTGTCGCTGTAATTGGCGCCGAACTTCAGGTCATGGTCGCCGAGGGTCAGCGTACCGGCCGCGTAGTAGTCCCAGGTCTTGGTCAGCAGGGTGTTGCCGTGGGTGTTGGCCTCGGTACCCAGGTAGATGGAATCGCCGCTGGGAGACGCCTGGCTGCCGCCGAAGAAAATACGGATGCTGGGGGCGGTGCTGTCGGTGACGCGGACGGCGCTGTAATCGCGGTAGGAGGCCTTGAACTCGGTGGAGAAGTTCTCGGTCCAGTCGCTGAACACCTGGGCCACGTAGCTTTCGACGGTCTTCTCGTGCTGGTACCAGTACGAGCTGAGCGAAACGCTGGAAGCAGCCATGCCCTGGATGCGCAGCTTGTCCTGCACCAGCTTGCTGTAACGCAGGCTTGCGCGGTGGTTGTCGTTGATGTTCCAGTCCAGCTTCAACGCATATTCTTCAAGATTGGTATCGCCGTTGCTGGCCAGTCCACCGGCATTGAAACCGTAGCTGTCAGCGATCTGCTGCGCGCGGCTGATGTCGGCATCGGTGATGACGGCATTGGGCTTGCCCAGCGCAGTGGTGCTGAGATCGACACCCGGGGCTTTCTGCTCGAACTTCTCGTAGTTGGCGAAGAAGAACAACTTGTCCTTGACCACCGGGCCACCGATGGTGACGCCGTAGGTCTGTTCCTTGGTGAAACCGCCGAAAGGCTGGCCTTCGGGGTTGTCGCCGAACCAGTCGCCGTCACGGTAGGTGCCATAGACCGAGCCGTGGAATTCATTGGTACCCGACTTGGTCACCGCATTGACGGTTGCGCCCGAAGCCGAAGGCGTGCTGACTTCGTAGCCGGACAGCTTGATGTCGATCGCCTCGATGGCGTCCATCGCGACCGGCTGGCGGCGCGTGGTCATGTTGTTGCCTTCCAGGCCGAATGTATCGCTGGCCGAGACACCATCAATGGAGATGGAGTTGTAACGCGGGTTCTGGCCGCCGGCCGAGATGGTGCCTGAGGCGCGGTCGACGAAGGCGACGCGCGGGTCCAGGCGCATGTAGTCCTGGATGTTGCCGCCGATGGAAGGCAGGGCTTCGATCGTGACCTGGTCGAGGTTGGTGCCCGAACCCATCTTGGTGGCGCTGAACACTTCCGAGCCACCGGCCACGCCGATTGCGGTCACGGTTTCCAAGGTGGCGACGTCGCCGCCTGCCAGGGTCGCATTGACCGTACCGACCTGATTGAGGCCCAGGTAGATGTTTTCTTCCGAATCGGTGCCAGCACCGGCCTTTACAACCAGGACCGTGTACGGACCGCCGACGCGCAGGCCACGCGCGGTGTAGCGGCCATTTTCGTCAGTGGTAGCGCGGCTGACCGTGCCCGATTCCACGTGGGTGATGGTGACCTCGGCGCCGGCGACGGGAGCGCCGTCACTGCCGGTGACCAGGCCGCCCACACCGGACGAGGTGCTCTGCGCGAAGGAAGGCGCCGCGGCGAGCGCGACCACGAGACCAAGGGCGAGCTTGGACATCCGGAAACGGGGTTGATTCATTTGGTAAGCCTCAGTGCGGGTTGGCGATGGCGAAAACAACTGGATAAGGCAAGCGCAGGCACTCCGGATGGAGTGCTGGCGGTGAAGTGATGGGGTCCCTGTTTGGCCTGCGCCCTGAAGCCGCGAAGGTTAATAACAGGTTAACACGGTAGGCCTGATTTGTGACCGCCCGATGACCGCTTTTTGCGTTGCAGCATGGTCAAAAATCCGGCAACTTCGCTGCGGAACCTGAAGCGATCAGATACTGGGCGGTGAGAGTTTCAGGTAAGTGCCTATTCCATCAAGGAACATCTGCACGGAGATGGCAACCAGCAGCATGCCCATGAGGCGCTCCAAAGCGGTCAGCGCACTGCGCCCCAGCCAGCGATACAGCAGCGTGGCCGAAAACAGGATCACCGCGGTGGCTCCCCACGCGATCATCAGGGCCAGGCTCCAGTCCCACAGGCGTCCGGCCTCGTTGCCCATCAGCATCACGGCGGCCATGCCCGAAGGGCCCGCCACCAGCGGGATGGCCAGCGGGACGATGAAGGGTTCGCCGCCCGGGAGCTCGCCCATCAGGCCTTCGGGGCGCGGGAAGATCATGCGGATGCCGATCAGGAACAGCACGATGCCACCGGCGATCTGCACCGATTCCTGGCGCAGGTGCATCAGTTCCAGCGCGTACTTGCCGCCCCACAGGAAGCCCATCAGCACACCGAGCGCGATCAGCAGCTCGCGGGCCAGGACTATGCGCTGGCGTTTCGGCGCCAGGGGCTTGAGCACGCTGAGGAAGACCGGGATGTTGCCCAGCGGATCCAGGATCAGGAACAGCAGCAATGCCGCCGACAGGATCGTCACGCGCGCACGCTCCAGACCTGGCCGCGTTGGGATTGGCCGGCCGGCGAGAGCAGCGTCACGCAGGCCTGCGCGTAGTCGGCCGGGTCGCGCGCCTCCGGATCCTTGTCATCGGCATAGGCCCTGGCCCGCAGGGAAGTGCGCATTGGACCGGGCTGCAGCGCCGACACGCGCACGCTGGAATTGGCGAGTTCGGCATCCAGCATGCCCACCATCGCGGCCAGACCGTGCTGGGCCAGGCCGTAACCGCCCCAGTAGGCCTGCCCTACCCGACTCATGTCGTCCACGGTGAACACCAGCGCGGCGTCGCTGGACTGCTTCAGCAAGGGCAGGCAGGCCTGCGACAACCACCAGGGCGCAGTCAGGTTGACGTGTACGGCCCGGGCGAAATTCGCCGGGTCGGTGTGCTCCAGCGGGGTGAGCCCGCGAAACTCGGCCGCGCAGTGCAGCAAGCCATCCAGGCGTCCCAGCTCACGCTGCAGCCGATCGGCCAGCTCGGCATAGTCGTCGGGCGCCGCACCTTCGAGGTCCAGCGGATACAGCAAGGGCTCGGGACCCAGCTTCGCGCAGGCATCGTAGATGCGGTTCAACTTGGCTGGCTTGCGCCCCAGCAGCACCACCGTGGCCCCGGCACTGGCGCAGGCCTGTGCCGCCGCGCTGCCCAGGCCACCCTGCGCGCCACTGACAAGGACCACCCGCCCCTGCAACGCCCCGGTTTCCCGGGTCGGCAATCCAATCAGGCTCACGGAACCAGCGCCTCTGAAACGATGCGCTCCAGCTCGCCGGACTCGAACAGCTCCAGGGTGATGTCGCAGCCGCCGATCAACTCCCCATGGATGAAGAGTTGCGGAAACGTGGGCCAGTTGGAGAAGCGCGGCAGGTTGGCGCGAATCTCCGGCTCTTCCAGCACATTGACGGTATGGACCTTGCCGGCACCGGCCAGGGTCAGCGCCTGCATGGCGCGGCTGGAGAATCCGCACATGGGAAACTCCGGCGTGCCTTTCATGAAGAGCACGATGGGATGGCTGTCGAGTTCGGCCTGGATTCGTTCCATCACCGGCATTGCGCTTCTCCTGCTTTGACGGCGTGCAAACCGCGGTCGGGTAGACTCCCATTGTAAGCCTTCGCACGGCCCCGCCGTCGCGCCGAACAATCCCTGCCCAGCATTGCAAAAGGAAAAGCCATGGCCATTGAACTTCCCCCGCTCCCGTACGACCGTACCGCGCTGGAACCGCACATTTCCGGCGAAACCATCGACTTCCATTACGGCAAGCACCACAAGACCTACGTGGACAACCTCAACAAGCTGATCGAGGGCACCGAGTTCGCCGATCTGCCGCTGGAAGAGATCATCCGCAAGTCGCAGGGCGGCATGTTCAACAATGCCGCACAGGTCTGGAACCACACCTTCTACTGGAACGGCCTGAAGCCGGCCGCTGACGGTGGCGGCGGCGAACCCGGCGGCAAGCTGGGCGAGCTGATCAACCAGGCCTTTGGCGATTTCGCCAAGTTCAAGGAAGAGTTCACCAAGACCGCGATCGGCACCTTCGGCTCGGGCTGGGGTTGGCTGGTGCAGCGTCCCGATGGCTCGCTGGCCCTGGTCAGCACCTCCAATGCCGCCACCCCGCTGACCGGCGATGACAAGCCGCTGCTGACCATCGACGTGTGGGAACACGCGTACTACATCGATTACCGCAATGCGCGGCCGAAGTACGTGGAATCGTTCTGGGCGCTGGTGAACTGGGATTTCGTGGCCGCCAACCTGCGCTGATAGCTTCACGGCGCGAACCAGGAAAAGCCGGGCATGTCCCGGCTTTTTCATTGGCCCGGTGCGCGCTGTCAATCCACGGAATCATCCCCAGCCCGGGCACGCCCGATGCCCAATCCAGACCAAACCATCCAGTTGCCTGTGTCAACGCATTCGCTCCTGCCGGGTTACCGCAAACGCAGGACCCGACCAACCAGGAGAACGCGATGAACACTTCCCGATGGCTGATGGTTTCAACATTGGTGGCGGCTACGCTTTTCAGCGGCACGGCGCTGGCCCGCAACACCAGGCATGACCGCGACAACAACCCGCCCGGCCCCGCGGGCGGCCCGGGCACCAACTGGGAAAATCCCCCCGGCTGGAGGGGTGGCCCGGGCACTTCGCCGGACTATCGCTACTATCGCCATGCCGGCAAGCGCTACAAGTTCACTGCCGGCCGCAATGGCTATTACTACAACCCCGGTTTTGGCTACTGGCACCCGAGATACGGGTTATGGAACCAGGCGCGCCGCTGCTGGCTGGACTTTGACAACAATCCCCCGGGACCGATCGGCGGACGCGGCACCAACTGGGAGAATCCTCCCGGTGCTCGCGGCGGGCCGGGCGCCTCTCCAGACCGATACGGTCGCTGCCGCTGAGTCCTGGCAACGGAATGGCCGGGAAACCGGCCATTCCACCTGGATGCACGGCGTCGCTATCGCAACGCCTGGACGATAGGCGAAACCTGCGATTGGCGGGCCAGCAGGTCGCCCACTTGCCCGACCTGGGTGGCGAGTTCGGTCGTGGTTTCGGCGCGCAGCGTGGCGTGTCCGACCTTGCGCCCTGAACGCGGCAATTTGCCGTAGTCGTGCCAGTGGCCCGTAGGCTGCGACAGCACGGCCGTGCGATCGGGGACCTCGCCAATCCAGTTCAGCATGCAGGCATGGCCGAGCATGCGAGTGTCCCCCAGCGGCAAGCCGAGCACCGCGCGGATGTGGTTCTCGAACTGCGACGTCTCGGAACCTTCGATGGTCCAGTGCCCTGAGTTGTGGACCCGCGGGGCCATCTCGTTCGCCAGCCATTGTCCGTCGCGGCAGAAAAGCTCCAGCGCGAACACGCCCACGTAATCCAGCGCATCGGCGAGGCGACGTGCATGGGCGAACGCCTGCTCTGCCAGCGCGTCATCGACGATCGCCGGCGCAAGGCTTGCCGACAGCACACCGTCGACGTGCCAGTTCTCGGTCAGGGGCCAGCTGCGGAATTCGCCATCGCGTCCACGCACCGCCACCACCGAGAGCTCGCGCTGGAACGGGATGAAGGCTTCGACGATCAACCCGACGGTAGCTGCCTGGGAACCGAGCGCCTGCCAGGCTGCTTCCACATCGGCTACGGACCTGATCCGGAACTGACCCTTGCCGTCGTAGCCCATGCGGCGCGTCTTGAGTATGCAGGCGCCGCCGATCCGGGCCACCTCGGTTTCAAGCTCATCGCGCGTGGCAACCGCGGCGTAATCGCCGACCGGGATGGCCAGGCTGCGAAACAGGTTCTTCTCGACCAGCCTGTCCTGGGCCAGTGCCAGTGCACGCGGGTTGGGGAATACGGGCACGCGGGCGGCCAGCCACTCCGCACTTTCCGCCGGTACGTTCTCGAAATCGAACGTGGCCACGTCTACGCGTGAGGCGAACTCGGCCAGCGCGCTTTCGTCACGGTAGTCGCCCACCAGCAGCGGCGCGCACTGGCCGGCACAGGCATCGGCCTCGGTGTCCATGACCAGGAACCGCAGCCCGAGCGGTGCACCGGAAAGCGCGAGCATGCGGGCCAGCTGCCCGCCGCCCAGAATACCGACGGTGGTCATCAGGCCGATCCGGAACTTGCGATCGGCAGGCGCGGGTCATCGTTGGCAGTCACCTCGTCGCTTTGCCTGCTACGGAATGCTTCAAGTGCGCTGGCGATGCCGGCATGACCCGGCGCAAGCAGGGCAGCCGCGAACAACGCGGCGTTGGCGGCACCGGCATTGCCAATGGCAAACGTGGCGACCGGGATGCCCGCGGGCATCTGCACGATGGACAGCAACGAGTCCATGCCATTGAGGGCTTTGGACTGCACCGGCACGCCTAACACCGGCACGGCGGTCTTGGCGGCCAGCATTCCCGGCAGGTGCGCGGCGCCACCGGCACCGGCGATGATTGCGCGCAAGCCGCGGGAAGCCGCGTTTTGTGCATAGGAGAACAGCACGTCCGGTGTGCGATGCGCCGAGACCACTTTTACTTCGTAGGGAACACCTAGCGCATCGAGCTTCTGCGCGGCGTGCTGCATGGTTTCCCAGTCGGAACGGGACCCCATGACGATGCCGACCAACGGGCTTGGGGCTGTGGCGGTCATTGCCATCCTCTCTGGAAAAAAGGGCAGGCCATTCACAGCCTGGGTTCGCAAAGGCTTATTCTAGGTCATCTTCAAAGCCCGACGACGACCCCATGGACCGCAAACTGCTCGACCTGCTGTGTTGCCCTGTCACGCGCCAGCCGCTGGCCCTGCTTGATGCGCCGGGTCTTGAAGCATTGAATAGGGGCATTGCCGCAGGCGGGGTCAAGCGCGCCGATGACACCGCGCAGACCGACACCCTGCGTGAGGCCTTGCTGACCCGCGATCGCAAGACGATCTATCGGGTGGATGATGGAATTCCGGTTCTGCTGGCCGAGGAAGCCATTGCCACGGCCCAGGTGGAAGGATTTCCCGGCTGATGCCACGCGACCTTTCGCCGCCTCCCGCGCACGTGGTTGCCGATGACGTGGCTCGCGCGCTGGCCGAAGACCTGGGCACGGGCGACGTAACCGCTGCGCTGTTGCCTGACGTCGCCGATGTTGCCTACCTCCTCTGCAAGGAAGACGCCGTGGTCGCGGGGCGGCCGTGGTTCGATGCATGCCACCGCGCGCTGGATCCTGCGGTGGTGATCGACTGGCGCGTGCAGGAAGGCGACCGCGTGCCGGCGGGCACCGTGCTGGCCACGCTGTCCGGCCGCGCTCGCGCGCTGGTCAGCGCGGAACGGGCCAGCCTCAACTTCATGCAGACACTTTCGGGAACGGCAACCACGACTGCCGCCTATGTGAAAGTTGTGGAAGGCACGGGCACCCGAATCCTCGACACGCGCAAGACCCTTCCCGGCCTGCGCCTTGCACAGAAGTACGCGGTGCGCTGCGGTGGCGGCAGCAACCACCGCATCGGCCTGTTCGATACGGTGATGCTGAAGGAAAACCATGTTCGCGCCGCCGGCTCGCTGACTGCCGCCGTACGTGCGGCCCGCCAGGCGCAGCCCGCGTTGCCGCTGGTGGTGGAAGTGGAAAGCCTGGCGCAGTTGGAGGAAGCACTTGCCGCCGGATGCGACCGCATCCTGATCGACGATTTCGACGTTGCCATGCGTCGGGCCGCCGTACGCATCGCCGCCGGGCGCATTCCGCTGGAGGTTTCCGGCGGAGTCAGCCTGGAAACACTGCGCGGCATCGCCGAGGACGGCGTGGATTTCATCTCGGTTGGCGGATTGACCAAGCACGTGCACGCCATCGACCTGTCGCTGAAACTCGGCCCTGCGCCGCGCTGACCGCCGATGACCCTGATTATCCTGATGATCGCCGGGGCGGCGCTGTTCGCCTACTGGAACGCCGCGCGCGCGGCTGCCGAACACGCCAAGCAACTGGGGCGCAATGCGTGTTCCGCTGCCGAGGTGCTGTGGCTGGACGAATCCGTGCACGCCTCGGGCATCCGCGTCCGGCGCGGCGAGGATGGTCGCCTGGGCTTCGAACGCAACTTCCGCTTCGAATACTCCTACGATGGCGTCGACCGCCATGTGGGTCGCATGGTCCTGCGGGGCGAGCGGCTGGTGTCCTTTGTCGGACCGGTCAGGCCGAGCGTGGCACCGATCAACCTGCACTGAGCTGTGCGTCGTAGCGTCCTAGGGGCCAGGTCCGGCCCACGATGCCTTTGGGTAGAGAAGCAGCAGCCCGCAAGCATCGCGGGCAAGGCCCGTTCCTGCGTGCGGGGCGGTATTACTTCACGACGCGCAGGTGCGGGCGTTTCGCAGGCCTGCCCGCGCCTTCGTCGGAGGGTGTTGCGGGCGAAGGTGGCTCATCGTCATCCCCTGGGCCGGTGGTGGCACCACCAATCTCGTCGGGCAGCGCCATGCCCTGCCCGGTTTCCCGCGCGTAGATGGCAAGCACGGCGGAAATCGGCACCATGACGGGATAGCTGACCCCGCCAAAGCGCGCACTGAAGCTGACCGAGCTGTTGTCGATCTGCAGCCGCACCACCGCGCGCTCGGCGATATTCAGCACCACCTTGCCTTCCTTCACCGAGCTGGGAGGCACCTGCACTCCGGCATGCGTGGCATCGACCAGCAGGTGCGGCGTCATGTCGTTGTCGGCAATCCACTCGGACAGCGCCCGCAACAGGTACGGACGATGGCTGGTCATGCGTGGTGTTTCATCGGTCATCGTTTGAGGTCAGGTCGTCCGCTTCGCGAACCGGGAAGTCGCCGGCTGCGCCGCCCGGGAAGGGTAAAGCAATGTGCTTGTCTTCACCATTTCCAGCAGCGACGCCGCCGCTTCACCCCCGACTGATCAGGCCGGGATCTCGCGCAGGCGCTTTTCCTGGTCGGTCAGGCTGCGCACGAACCCGGGATTGCGGAAGATGCGGTTGCCGTAGTCCTCGATGGCCTTGCCGTCCTTGGGCAGCGGGATGTCCAGCGAAGGCAGGCGCCAGATAATTGGCGCCATGGCGCAGTCGGCCAGGCTCATTTCCGGATTCAGGAAGAACTTGTAGGCCTTGAACAGCGGCACCGAAGCAGTCAGCAGTTCCTTCAGTCGCTTGCGCCCGGCCTCAGCCTGGGCCTTGTTGCCCATCTGGATGGCCTGTACCTGGGGCACCCAGTCGTGTTCCAGGCGCAGCATCGCCAGGCGCAGGCGCGCCCGCGACAACGGGTCGACCGGCATCAAGGGCGGATGCGGGTAGCGCTCGTCCAGATATTCACTGACCACCGAGGCGGCATACAGCACCAGGTCGCGCTCCACCAGCGTGGGCACGGAATGGTAGGGATTGAGGTCGATCAGGTCTTCAGGCGGATTCTGCGCATCCACCGGCACCAGATCGTAAGTCACGCCCTTGGCCGCCAGCACCAGTCGCACGCGATGGCAAAGCACGTCGTCAACAGAAGAAAACAGGGTCAAGGTATTTCGCATACGAGGACTCGCAGCCATCTGGCTCTCCGAACGACCGGAACCGCCGGTCGCATCGACGCCGGCAGCCCTTTGCTGACGGTCGCCACGGCCTCGAGTAGGAATGTTCCAGCCGGGCCGTGTTCCGGCCCGCCCCATTGATTCGCGCACCGCCACGAATCGGCTGGAAAATCCGCTTAGTGGACGTCCTTCCAGTATTCCTGCTTGAGCAGGAAGGCCAGGAAAGTCAACGCCACCAGGAACAGGATCACCCACACACCCATGCTCTGGCGCTTCAGGGCGGCAGGTTCGCCGGCATACTCGAGGAAGTTGGTGATGTCACGCGCGGTCTGGTCGAACTGTGCGGGGGTCTGGCTGCCCGGCTGTGCCAGCGTCAGTCCCTCGACGTGGCGTTCGCCGACTGCATCCGGCTCGCTCAGTTCCGCGTGCTGCATTCCCTGCATCTGCCACAACGGATTGGGCATGGATGCATTCGGGAACAGCTTGTTGTTCCAGCCCACCGGACGGCTTTCGTCCAGGTAGAACGACTTCAGGTACGTGTAGATCCAGTCGCTGCCGCGGACGCGTGCAATCAGGCTCAGGTCGGGCGGCATCTTGCCGAACCACTTGGTGGCCGGATCATGCGGCATGGACACCAGGATCTGTTCGCCGAACTTGGCACCGGTGAAGTTGAGGTTGGTCATCACCTCTTCCTCGGTCAGGCCCAGGTCCTCGGCCATGCGCGAATAGCGCAGGTACTTGAGCGAATGGCAGCCGGAGCAGTTGTTCATGTACAGCTGTGCGCCACGCTGCAGCGAGGCCCGGTCGCTGAGGTCGTTGCCGGCCTGCAGCGTGTCGCCACCTTCGGCCGCGGACACCGACAGTGTCAGCAGCATTGCGCCGAGGAACACGGCCAGGCGCGCGGCGAGCTTGCGCGAAATCAGGTTCTTAGTCATGCGTCGTCACCCGTTCCGGCACCGGCTTGGTTTTCTCGAAACCAAAGTATGTGTAGACCCACAGGAAGATGAAGAAGCCAAAATACAGCACGGTCAGCACGCGACCCACGATGGTCTCGACCGGATCGGTACCCGGCCCTGCGCCGATCTTGCCCAGGTAGATGAAGCTGAATGCGAAGATTCCAATGGCGATCTTGTAGGCCAGGCCGCGGAACTTGATCGACTTGACCTTGCCGCGGTCCAGCCATGGCACCAGGAACAGGACGGCAATGGCGGAGAACATCACGATGACGCCGATCAGCTTCTGCGGAATCACGCGCAACATCGCGTAGTAAGGCGTGTAGTACCAGACCGGCTTGATGTGCGCCGGGGTCACCAGCCGGTTGGCTTCGGTGAAGTTGTCGTGCTCCAGGAACCAGCCACCCACCGCCGGAATGAAGAAGATGATGAATGCGGCGATGATCAGCAGGAAGCCGACACCGACCAGGTCCTTGACCGTGTAGTAGGGGTGGAAGGGAATGCCGTCCTTGGGCGCCGTCGGCGACCAGCGGTTGCCCTTGGGACCATGCTTGACGTCGACGCCTTCGGGATTGTTCGAACCCACCTCATGCAACGCGCCCAGGTGCAGCACGACCAGCAACAGCAACACCAGCGGCAGTGCAATCACGTGCAGGGCGAAGAAGCGGTTGAGGGTGGCATCGCCGGGCAGGTAGTCGCCCATGATCCATTCGGTCAGCCCATTGCCGATCACCGGGATGGCGCCGAACAGCGAGATGATGACCTTGGCGCCCCAGAAAGACATCTGGCCCCACGGCAGCACGTAGCCCATGAAGGCTTCGGCCATCAGCACCAGGTAGATCAGCATGCCCAGGATCCAGACCAGCTCGCGCGGTTTCTGGTAGCTGCCGTAGATCAGGCCGCGGAACATGTGCAGGTACACGACAATGAAGAACAGCGAGGCGCCGGTGCTGTGCATGTAGCGGATCAGCCAGCCCCACTCGACGTCGCGCATGATGTATTCGACCGACGAAAAGGCTTCGGCCGCCGACGGCTTGAAGTGCATCGTCAGGAAGATGCCGGTGACGATCTGGTTGACCAGCACCAGCATGGCCAGCGAGCCCATGTAGTACCAGAAATTGAAGTTCTTCGGCGCGTAGTACTCGGTCATGTGCTTGCGATAGACCGGCAACAGGCCGGGGGTTCGCGCGTTGAACCATTCCACTACGTTGCCCGCGGTGCGGGTGATGATGTTGTTGGCCATGGCTTACGCGGCCCCCTGTGGATCGAGACCAATCACGATGGTGTTGTCGTCCTGGTAATAGTGCGGCGGCACCAGCAGGTTGATGGGTGCGGGAACGCCCTGGAACACGCGTCCGGACATGTCGAAGCGCGACTTGTGGCAGGGGCAGAAATAGCCGCCCTTCCATTCCGGGTCGTACGGCTCGGGCTTGATCTCCGCGACCATCTCCGGCGAGCAACCCAGGTGCGTGCACAGGCCAACCAGTACCGAGATGTCCGGCTTGACCGAACGGAACTCGGGGTTGCCCTTCAGCACGTATTCCGGCTGCTGTTCCTTGTTGGTGGACTCGGGATCGCGCAGGCGCCCGTCCAGGGTGGGCAACGCGTCCAGGATCGCCTTGGAACGCTTGACGATCCAGATCGGCTGGCCGCGCCACTCGAAGACCAGGCGCTGGCCTTCCTGCAAACCGGTCAGATCCGCCGTCACCGGCGCACCGGCCAGCTTGGCCCTTGCACTGGGATTCCAGGACTTTATGAACGGTACTGCTACAAATCCGGCACCCACCGCGCCCACCACAGCCGTGGTCGCGGTCAGGAACCGGCGTCGGCCCGTATTCACAGGCTCATTGACCCCATCATTTGCCATCCGGCACTCCGCAAAACATTAGGTAGCAAAAGGCTGCCAAAGCCGTCGCCGTTACTCGGGCGAGGACCACAAAAGATGGGAAATTGTAACGGAAGCCTTAATCAACCGACAACGTTGGCCGGTAAATCAATGACTTGTGGGTGCCTGAACGCCTGCAGGCGTTCAACGTGCGCCGACCGCGCCCCGATAACGGTCCGCCAGCTGCCCTACCCGGACCACGTAGCGCTGGGTTTCCTGGTACGGCGGCACGCCGCCATGGCGATCAACCGCACCCTCGCCCGCGTTGTAGCCGGCGGCGGCGAGGGTCAGGTTTCCATTGAAGCGCTTCAGCAGGAAGGCCAGGTATTGCACGCCCCCACGGATGTTCTGGCTGGCATCGTAGGAATTGGTGACCCCGAAACGACGGGCCGTGCCCGGCATCAGCTGCATCAGGCCCTGCGCGCCGGCGTGCGACAGCGCCATGGGATTGAACGAGGATTCGGCGTGGATGATGGCGCGCACGATGGCCTCGTCCACGCCGTAATCGCGGGCCGCGGCTGCGATCTCGGCCTGGTAGGACGCGGTGTTCAAGCGCAAGGTGCCGAAATTGACACCCGGATTGGCGGCGCATGCGAAACAGGTTTCGATGAAGCTGTACTTGATGGTGCGGACGCTGGCGATCGCGACCATGCCAGCGCCCCTGGGCTTGGTGCTGGTGTAATGGCGAACGCCATCCTTGATATAGGAGTAGACCTGCCCGCTGACTACCCGCCGGGTATTTCCGGCCCGCGGCGGGGTCGTGGCCATGGCGGAGGCCGTACTCCCGACCTTGGCCGAAGAGGATTCCACTGGGGTGATGACCGAACCCGTGCCGGCCATGCCGGTGGCGGTAACTGGCGTTGCGGGCAAGGAAACCCGGGTAGCGACGGGCGCGGACATGGCCGAGCCGCCGGACCGGCCAGGCGAATACCGGCTGATCACCTGGCAACTGGAGCCGCCGATGCGCTTGCTGACATAGCTCGGCACGCCGTCGGCGCCGGTGCACTTGTATAGCGTGCCGGCAGCAGCGGGCAATGCCAGCACAGCCGTCATGGCCGCCAGCGCCAGCAGCGCAAATCTTCGAGAAGCCCCCTTCATGCGCGGAGTGTCCCAAGTAAACCGGTGATTGCCAAGTGCTTGTGCGACAAAAGGATTTCTCCAGGAAGCGGAGGGTGACCCACTTCTCATTGCACGCGCCGGTTGTAGCGGCTTTGCCTAAGCAAACGCCAGCCGCATGCCAAGGCGGCCGCATGGCTTGGCGCCCCCCGCTAAACTAGGCGCCTCTTCCGCCAAAACCCGCCTGGATTACCCACCATGCCCGGGATCGCCCCCACCTCCCCGCCTGCCGCAGACGCCGCGCCGCTGCTGCCGCTTCCACACCCACAGCCAGCTACCGCGAAAGAAGCAACACCCGTGCCACTGCCTGCCCGGGGCAAGTTGTTCATCAAGACCCACGGCTGCCAGATGAACGAGTACGACTCGTCCAAGATGGCCGACGTGCTGGCCGATTCAGACGGGCTGGAGCTGACCGACAACCCCGAGGAAGCGGACGTCATCCTGATCAATACCTGCTCCATCCGCGAGCGGGCCCAGGAAAAGGTCTTCAGCCAGCTTGGCCGCTGGAAGTCGCTGAAGAAGGACGGCAAGCCGGTCCTGATCGGAGTGGGCGGCTGCGTCGCCTCCCAGGAAGGCGCCGCCATCGTCAAGCGCGCGCCCTACGTGGATCTGGTGTTCGGGCCGCAGACCCTGCACCGCCTGCCCGAACTGATCCGCGCCCGACGCGAATCCGGCCAGCCGCAGGTGGACATAAGCTTTCCCGAAATCGAGAAGTTCGACCGCCTGCCCGAACCGCGCGCCGACGGCCCGGCTGCCTTCGTGTCGATCATGGAAGGCTGCAGCAAGTACTGCAGCTTCTGCGTGGTGCCTTATACCCGTGGCGAGGAAGTCAGTCGCCCGTTCGAGGACGTGCTGGTGGAAATCGCGCAACTGGCCGGCAAGGGCGTGCGCGAGATCAACCTCCTGGGCCAGAACGTCAACGCCTATCGCGGACCGTATGGCGAAGGTGAAGTGGCTGACCTGGGATTGCTGATCCGGACCATGGCTGAAATAGAAGGGGTCGACCGCATCCGCTTCACCACCTCGCACCCGCTGGAATTCTCCGACTCGCTGGTCGAGGCCTATCGCGACGTGCCGCAACTGGCCAATTACCTGCACCTGCCGGTGCAGGCCGGCAGCGACCGCATCCTGGCGGCGATGAAACGCGGCTACACCACGCTGGAGTTCAAGCAGAAGATCCGCAAGCTGCGGGCGGTGCGGCCGGACATCTCGATCTCCTCGGACTTCATCGTCGGCTTCCCGGGTGAAACCGATGCCGATTTCGACAAGACCATGAAACTGATCGAAGACGTGGGCTTCGACCAGTCCTATTCCTTCATCTACTCACGCCGGCCAGGCACGCCCGCGGCGGACCTGGAGGACGAAACGCCCGAGTCGGTGAAGCACCAGCGGCTGGCCCGCCTGCAGGCCGCGATCAATGCCAATTCCACCCGCATCTCGCAGGGCATGCTCGGCAGCGTGCAACGCGTGCTGGTGGAACGCCACAGCACCCGCGACGCTTCCGAACTGACCGGGCGCACCGAGAACATGCGCTACGTCAATTTCCCCGGCAATGCGCGCCTGATCGGCCAGTTCGTCGACGTGGAAGTCACCGAGGTCATGGCCAACTCGCTGCGCGGAAAACTCCTGGTCAGCTGATGGCGGCCACGCCGCCAGTGGCGCATGCGTGACTCCCGCCAATGGATTCCACGAAACATGGGCAGTGGGTTTTCAATCCAGGCGCTTGTGGAACCGCAGGATCGCCAGCGACATCATCACCACGGTGAAGGCGAGCAGGGCCAGCACGTCCGGCCATAACTCCAGCAGGCTGGCGCCTCGCAGCACCACGCCCCGGATCAGGCGCACGAAATGGGTCAGCGGCAGCACTTCGGCGATCCATTGCGCCACCCAGGGCATGCCGTCGAAGGGGAACATGAAGCCGGACAGCAGGATTGAGGGCAGGAACAGGAAGAACGCCATCTGCATGGCCTGGAACTGGGTGCTGGCCGCCGTGGAGACCAGCAGGCCCAGGGTCAGGTTGGCGACGATCAGCAGCATGGCCGCGCCATACACGCCCCACAGGCTGCCGTTGATGGGCACCTTGAACAGCCACACCCCCAGCAGCAGCACCACCGTCGTCTGCACCAGGCCCACGCCGATATAGGGCAGGACCTTGCCCACCATCAATTCGCCACTGGACACAGGGGTGGTGATCAGCAGCTCCAGGTTTCCGCGCTCTTTTTCGCGCACGATGGCCATGGCCGTGAACATCACCAGGGTCATGGTCAGGATGACGCCTATCAGCCCCGGCACCACGTTCACCGCCGAACGTCGCTCCGGGTTGTACAGCGGCAGCACGCTGATCTGCCCCTGCAGTCGGCTGGGCCCCCGCCCGTCCAGGGGCATCTGCGCAAGCTGCCGCGCGGTGGCTTGCACCGACGTATCGCTGCCGTCGACGATGACCTGCAACGCCTCGCGCCCGTCGATCCTGCGGCGCTCGAAATCGGAGGGAATCACGATCCCGATCTTTATCTCGCCCTTGCGCAGCAGGGTCTGCAGCTCCTGGGGCGTACGCACGCCGGCTACCGGCCGGATCACGCCGGTAGCGAACAGATCCTGGGTCAGCGCGCGCGAACCGCTGGTGCCGGAAAGGTCGGCGACCGCCGCAGGCAGGTTACGCACGTCCAGATTGATGGCGTAGCCGAACAGCAGCAGCTGCAGTGTCGGAATGCCGAGCATCATCGCCACGGTCATCCGGTCGCGCGCCATCTGCCGCAACTCCTTCACCATCACCGCGAAGATCTGTTGCGCCTTCATGCCGCCTGCGCCTTGTGCCCGGAATGGGTGGCGGAAACGAATACGTCCTCCAGGTTCGGCTCTATGGGCATCACGTCCGCCGCGATGCCCCTGGACCGCAGGAACTCGTGCAGCTGCGATTCCATTCCGGCAGCGGCGTCGGTCAGCACGCGCAGGTCGTTGCCGACCTGGGCCACGCTGATTACGCCCTGCGCGGCGTGGAGGGCGGCCTGTGCCTTGCGCGGCTCACTGGCGCGCACGCCGATAGTGCGGCCGGCCAGGCCGTGGGTAAGGTCTGCAGGCGTTCCATCGGCGACCAGGCGTCCGGTATCGAGGATGGCGATGCGATGGCAGCGCTCCGCTTCGTCCATGTAATGGGTGGAGACGAGGATGGTGGTGCCGGCATCGGCCAGGTCGAAGAGCTTCTCCCAGAAATCGCGACGCGATTCCGGATCGACCGCGCTGGTGGGTTCGTCCAGGAACAGCAGCTCCGGCTTGTGGACAATGGCGCCGGCAAGCGCCAGGCGTTGCTTTTGTCCTCCGCTCATCGTGCCGGCGAGCTGCCTGGCGCGATCGGCAAGGTTGTAGGCGCCAAGCAGTTCCTCTATGCGCGAACGGCGCCTGTCTTTCGGCAACCCTTGCACGGTGGCCAGAAATTCCAGGTTCTCGCGCACCGTGAGGTCTTCGTACAGCGAGAATTTCTGGGTCATGTAGCCGATACGCTTGCGCAGTTCCTCGGCCTGCTGCGGAATCTTCAGGCCCAGCACCTCGATCTCGCCCGCGCTCGGCGTCAGCAGGCCGCACAGCATGCGGATGGTGGTGGATTTCCCGGAACCGTTCGGCCCAAGGAATCCATACACGCTGGAACGCGGTACGTTCAGGTCCACGCCATCGACGGCCTGCATCGCTCCAAAGCGTTTGCTCAGCCCGCGCGCGCGGATGACCGTATCGCTGGATTCGTGCGGGATCATGCAGTGGAACCGAGGCAGAAAACATCCGTCATTCCCGCGAAGGCGGAAACCCGGTGACTTTGCTCATGCGCTCCAAGCCGAACCCCGCGAGCCGAAGGCGCTGGGCACCCCCCTTTGCGGCAGTGACAAGCGTAAGCAACACCACGGAAACTACTTTCCATCTGCAGTCGCCGCAAACTCGACGCGCACCGGCATCCCGGCGGGCAGGTCGGCATCGGCCTTGTCCAGGGTGATTTCGGCCAGGTAGCTCAGTCGCTCCGCATCACGGCCGGACAGCGCGTAATACGGCGTAAAGCTCGGCTCGCTGCGAATCATGCGCACGCGGCCGTCAAAGGCAGCCTCGCGACCGTCGACGAACACGCGCGCCATCTGCCCCACCCTGACGTTCACGCGCATCGGCTCCGGCACGTACACGCGTGCGTAAGGAGCGTCGCCCACCAGCAGGATCGCCAGCGGCGAACCCACCGGCGCCTGGTCGCCCAGCTTGTAGGGCAGGCTGTCCACGCGGCCTGCGCGCGGCGCGACGACATTGAGCTTTTCCAGCGAGACGCTCTGGGCCAAGGCCTGGGCCTCCGCGGCAGCGACCGCCGATCGCCCCTGCGCGACCTGCTCGCTGCGCGTACCGCGCTCCAGTTCGAGCAGGGCCGACTGCGCTGCGCGCACCTGCGCCTGGGCGTTGCCGGCCGCGGCACGCGCCCGATCCACGTCGGCGGCGGCCACCAGTCTCTGCCTTCCCAGCGGCTGCAGGCGCGCGTAGTAGGCGCCGGCATCGGCGGCCTGCGCCTGCGCAGCCGAAAGTTGGGCGCGGGCCTGGGCAATCTCCTCGCTGCGCGGACCCGCTTCCAGTTCGGACAACGCTTCACGGCTCTGCTGCGCCTGCGCCTGCACGACGGCCAGCTGCGACTGGGTCCGGGTCAATTCAAGTTGCATCAGTGGGGCGCCAGCCACTACCTGCTGGCCTTCGCGTACGTCCATGCGCACGATTTTCTCGGCCACCGGCGCCGGCAGCGTGACCCGGTCCCACTCCAGCGTACCCAGCACCTGCGATTCGCCCGGTTGGCAGGCCGACAAGGCCAGCGCACACAGAAGCATCAGAGGAAGCGTTTTCCTATTGCTCACGGTCCAGCTCCAATCCGCGATCCAGCAAAGAAAGCGTATGCAGGCGCACGGTGTCGAAATTGAGGTCATCGGCGTTGAACAGGCGCCGCCAGATCGGAGCGCCTGCGGCCGGGAACAGGGTCAGCCCCACCAGTGAAACCATCAGCAGGCGTGGATCCAGATCAGGATTGATCCGTCCCTTTGCCTGGGCCTCGGCGAAGCGGCCAGCCATCATTTGCGGAAGCTGCGGCCCCAGCTGTTCGAACAGCAGGTCGCGCAGCGCGCCGCCGTCGCAAAGCACCTCGCGTACCCACAGGGCAGGCAGCCACGGATGCTCGACCACGATGGCGCCGATACCGTTGACAAAGCCCCCGATCAGCGCGGCGATGTCGTCCCCCGCCTTCACCAGCGGTTCGCGCAACCCCGTGAACACAGGAAGGATCTTGCGGCTGATCACTTCCGCCTGCAGCTGCTCCTTGTCGCCGAAGTAGTAATGCAGCAGTGCCGGCGTCACTCCAGCCTCGCTGGCTATATCGCGCAAGGAGGTCGCAGCGATGCCCTTGCGCACGAAACAGGCCAATGCCGCGTCCACCAGTTGCAGGCGCAGGTCAGGCGAGTCGGCCACCGGGCGGCCGGGCGAGCGTCGCTTCGCGGCCTTTCTGTGCGGGGCCGGTGTGGGGTTCGTATCGGGAACAGGCGGAGAGCTGGTCATGGACTAATATTTAATTCATCAATTAATTAACTGCAAGTCGCTGCCGACGAACGGTTATCGTCTGGTCGCCTTCACCCGCCCGCGATACCCTGCACCGCCCACTGCGGCCCGCTTGCCATCGACCAGAACGCCCCAAAGTTGTGGGTCTTCGTACTCGAGGCCGTACCCCTTCCCGATACTCCCGATTTCCAGGAATTCGGTGGCGCCTTCGTGCTCTGCTACCAGATCCCCGGACTGGCCGAGGATCCTGTTCGCCGCGCCAGCGAATTTCTGCGCGAAGCCGGCTGGCGTGTCACGGGGGTGCAGGAAGATCCCAGCCAGGTCCGACGCGAGGACGCGCCCGACGCCTCGCACTTCGATCACGCACTGATCGACGACGAGGCTTACGTATTCCACCAATGGCGCGTCGACGACGCCGATGACCAGACCAGGCACTGAGCAACCCATGACTGCAACCGAAAAACGCGAATTCCTGCTTGAACCCGAGAACATCGAGCACCTGGCCAACCTGGCCGGCCCGTTCGACGCGCACCTGCGCCAGATCGAATTGCGCCTTGGCGTGGAAATCGCCAACCGCGGCAACATCTTCAAGGTCACCGGCCCTGCTGCGGAAGTGAAAGCCACCGAGAAGCTGCTGCGCGCGCTGTACCAGGAGGCCGGCGAGGAGACTTTCGACAGTGAAGCCATCCACCTGCGGCTCAACGAGGCCAACGTCTCCCATGTAGCTTCTGGCGGATACGAGCCGCAGGAAGTCGCCATCAAGGTCAAGCGCGGCACCGTGCGCGGGCGCGGCCCCAACCAGGCCGGTTACCTGCATGCCATCGCCACCCATGACATCAACTTCGGCATTGGCCCGGCCGGCACCGGCAAGACCTTCCTGGCCGTGGCCAGCGCGGTGGAGGCACTCAACGAATCGCGGGTGCAACGCCTGATCCTGGTGCGGCCGGCGGTGGAAGCCGGCGAGAAGCTCGGTTTCCTGCCGGGCGACCTGAGCCAGAAAGTCGATCCCTACCTGCGACCGCTCTACGACGCGCTCTACGAAATGCTGGGCGTGGAAAAGGTGATCAAGCTGCTGGAGAAGAACGTCATCGAGATCGCGCCGCTTGCCTATATGCGCGGACGCACGCTCAACGATGCGTTCGTGATCCTGGACGAGGCGCAGAACACCACCATCGAACAGATGAAGATGTTCCTGACCCGCATCGGCTATGGCAGCACCGCGGTGGTCACCGGCGACCTGACCCAGATCGATCTGCCCAAGCACGTCAAGTCCGGACTTAAGGACGGGCTGGAAGTGCTGCGCGGGGTGGAAGGAATCAGCTTCACCTTCTTCACTTCACGCGACGTAGTGCGTCATCCGCTGGTGGCGAAGATCGTGCAGGCTTACGATGCGCGCGATGGCAAGGATGCCGATGCCGAACAGATCTGATGCAGTGACCTTTCTTTGTAGAGCCGGCTTTCCGGCTGCTTATTCGTGAACCAGCCAGAACCATCAACAGCAGCCGGGCAAGCCCGGCTCTACAGAAATCAAACCATGACCCAGGGTCCCGTGATACTCGAAGTCTCCGTCAGCTACGCCCTGCCGCGTGCGGGACTGCCGTCGGCGGTCAGCTTCCGCAAGTGGGTCGCCGCGGCGCTGGACGGGCGCATCCGCGAGGCCGACCTGGCCGTGCGCATCGTCGACACCAAGGAAGGACGCGCACTCAACCGCCATTACCGCGGCAAGGACTACGCCACCAACGTGCTGAGCTTTCCGGCGGAAATCGCCGAAGGCGTGAAGATGCCGAAGGGCTTCAAGATGCCGCTGCTCGGCGACCTGGTGATCTGCGCACCGGTGGTGGCACGTGAGGCCAGGGAGCAGAAGAAGAAGCTTGCGTCCCACTACGCCCACCTGACCGTGCACGGCGCCCTGCACCTGCTGGGCTGGAACCATGAAGACGACCGCGAGGCCGAAGCAATGGAACAGCTGGAACGCGAAATCCTGGCCGAACTCGGCATCAACGACCCCTACACCATCGAGGACTAGGCATGCGCCGTCTCCTGCTTTCCCTGGCGCTGTCGCTGCCATTCCCGGCGCTGGCCCAGACCGTGCCAGCTCCGTCGACTCCCGCCGCCACTACCGCCGTCGATGCGGAAAAGCTCGACCTGGCCCGGATCGACCTGCCGGCCCTGATCGAGTGCCGCAAGGAACTGGCTGATTTCCACTACCTGGCGCCGGCGCTGGCCGATCCGCTGCAGGCCGTGGCGCTGGGCTGGCGTCCCCTACCGCAAGCCAACCTGTTCATGACCGAGTTCATGTTGAACACCCCCATCATGGTGTTCGGCCACGCCACCGACCATATCGCCTTCACCGGCGACAGCATCATCGGCCTGCTCGACCTGCCCGACCCGCGGCCGCTGGCCAAGCAGCTTGAGCTCGAGACCGCCATCGACACGCCGGCCAAGGCCATGTTCGGCAAGGAACTGGTCAGCATCGAGGAACCCAATGCCGAAGCCGGCGTCACCTTCATCCGCTCGGTGGTCCTCAATGTCTCCAATGTGGCCTCGCATCCGGGCAAGACCCTGGTCGGCTGCAGCTACAGCCTGGACCTGGCCGAGGATCCCGAACCGGCGGCCGCAACGGCGCCGTCCGTCGACGCAGCCCCCTGAGCGGGCCTGCTAGACTGCCGCCGACGCCCTCCCCCCGGGCTGCATCCCAGCAAACACGCAATGTCAGAAGACGACAGTATTCCCGCGCCGGACGCCTCCGAGAAACATCCGGAGAAGCGGCGCACCTGGCTGGACCGCATCAGTTCGGCGTTCTCCGGCGAACCTTCCTCACGCGATGACCTGGTCGCGCTGCTGCGCGATGCGCAGGCCGACGGCCTGATCGCCAGCGACACCCTGCGCATGATGGAAGGCGCCATCGCCGTGGCCGACCTGACCGTGGGCGACGTGATGATCTCGCGTTCGCAGATGGTGTCGCTGCCCGTCTCCTCGCGGTTCCTTGACCTGATGAAGGAAGTGGTGGAGTCGGGCCACTCGCGCTTCCCGGTGCATGGCGAGAACAAGGACGAGATCCTGGGCATCCTGCTGGCCAAGGACCTGCTGCGTGGTGTGGTCGCCGACAACGGGCCGGGCAACGTGCGCGAGCTGCTGCGGCCGGCGGTGCTGATCCCCGAGTCGAAGAAGCTCAACCTGCTGCTCAAGGAATTCCGCCTGTCGCGCAACCACATGGCCATCGTGGTCGACGAGTACGGCGGCGTCGCCGGCCTGGTCACCATCGAGGACGTGCTGGAGCAGATCGTCGGGGAGATCGACGATGAGCACGACGATGCCGAGGAAGGCGCCGACCAGATCGCCGCCCACGCCGACGGCCAGTACGTGGTCGACGCGCTTACCCCGATTTCCGATTTCAACGAACGTTTCGGCGCCCACTTCCCCGACGACGAATACGACACCGTCGGCGGCCTGGTCACCGCCGCCATCGGCCACCTGCCGGACACCGACGAGGAACTGACCCTGGGGCGCTTCGAATTCCGCGTAGCCAAAGCCGACGCACGCCGCGTGCATGCGTTCCACGTCGCCGTGCTTCCCGATAACTAGGTTGTCCGCCCGCGCTCACATGCTGGTCCGGTTTCTGCTGCCGGCCCTGTTCCTGGGGTTGCTTGCGCTTGGCAATGCGGCGTGGGCGGCTACGCCCGCCGCCGCCCCGCGCATCGGCGTGATGACCATGCAGCCCGGCGAGATCTTCTTCGAGCGCTTCGGCCACGACGCAATAGTGGTGGTGGATGCGCAGACCGGTGAGGCGACCTCGTACAATTTCGGCTTCTTCGACATGGCCGAGCCCGGCTTCGTCGACCGCTTCGCCCATGGCGACATGCAGTACTACCTGGTCGCCCTGCCCCTGCAACAGGACCTCTCCTATTACCGCGAGGTCGGGCGCGGGGTGAAACTGCAGTGGCTGGACCTGCCCGCCGACCAGGCACGCTCGCTGGCCGCGGCACTGGCCGAACGCGCCAAGCCTGAAAACGCGCGCTACCGCTACGACTACTTCACCTCCAACTGTTCCACCCAGGTGCGCGATTCGCTGGACACCGCGATGGGCGGGGCGCTGAAGCCGCAGATGGTCGGCCGCTCGCGGGGCAACACCTTCCGCAGCGAAGCGGTGCGCCTGGTCTCGCCGGTGCCGTGGATGTGGCTGGGTTTCGACATCGGCCTGGGGCCGTATGCGGATGTGCCGATGTCGCGCTGGGAAGAGGCCTACGTGCCGATGCGCCTGGCCGACAGCCTGCGCGAGGCAAAGAACGCGGCGGGGCGCCCGCTGGTGCAGGCCGAGCAGGTTCTTGTCGAGCACCGCATCTCGCCGGAACCAGCCGAGCAGCCGCGGCACTGGTGGCCGTGGCTGCTGGCCGGCCTGGCGATTGCCGCGGCCATCGTGCTGGTGGCGCCACGCAAGCCGCGACTGCTGGCCGCACTCGCCATGCCGTTGTGGCTGGTGTGCGGCCTGTGCGGCGCGGTGCTGGTGTTCCTGTGGGGTTTCACCGAACACCAGGCGGCATGGGCCAATCGCAACCTGCTACTGCTCAATCCGCTGTGCCTGCTGCTGCTGCCCGGGGCGGTCACCCTGCTGCGCGGGCGCCGTCCTGCAGCGTGGTTCGGCTGGCTGTTGATGACCGTCGCCGGACTCGCGGCAGTGGCGTGGATCATCCACTGGCTGCCCTTTGCACTACAGTACAACCAGAGCTGGATCGCCCTGCTGCTGCCGGTGCATGCGGCGCTTGCATACGTATTCGGCCGGCGACCCAGCTTGTTGCGGTGAGTCCACTGGCGCAGGATGCGGGCTCATTGCCGCTACCCGGATGCCCGCATGCTCCTTCGCCTGTTCGCGCTGACCGTCCTGTGCGTTTCCACCCAGGTGCTGGCGGCGCCGTCGGCTCCGGTCCTACCGAAGGTCGGCATCGCTTCGCCTGATGGCAGCCTGGCGGTGGAAGTCACCACCGACAATGACGGCCGGCCCAGTTACGCTGTATTGCGCGGCGGCAAGCCGGTCATCACGCCTTCGCGACTTGGCTTCATCTTCCTGGACGTGCCCAAGTTCGAACGCAACTTCGTCATCGCCCGGCATTCGGAGTCCAGCTTCGACCAGAGCTGGGAGCAGCCCTGGGGCGAGCGCCGCCGCATCCGCAACCACTACAACGAGCTCCGCGTCACCCTGAAGGAAAAGACTGCACCCAAGCGCAGCATCGACGTGGTGTTCCGCGTCTATGACGACGGCCTGGGTTTCCGCTACGAATTCCCGAAGCAGCCCGGCCTGGAGCAGGTGAGGATCGGCAGCGAACTGACCGAGTTCAACATCGCCGAGCCGGCGACCGCGTGGTGGATTCCGGCCGGCGAATGGAACCGCGAGGAATACCTCTACCACCGCACGCCACTGCAGGAAGTCGGCGATGCGCAGACCCCCATCACCCTGCGCACCGACAACGGCCTGCACCTGTCCATCCATGAGGCCGCGCTGGTCGACTACGCCGGCATGAACCTCACGCGCATCGAAGGCCGCAAGCTCAGGGCCGACCTGACGCCCGGCATCGGCGATGGCAAGGTGGTGCGCAATGCACCGTTCAACACGCCCTGGCGCACGTTGCAGGTGTCCGACGATGCCGGCGGGCTGGTGACTTCGTCGCTGATCCTCAACCTCAACGAACCCAACACGCTCGGGGATGTGTCCTGGGTCAAGCCGATGAAGTACGTGGGGGTGTGGTGGGAAATGCACCTGGACCGGAAGACGTGGGCGTCCGGCCCCAAGCATGGCGCCACCAATCAAAACGTGATGAAGCACATCGACTTCGCTGCCAGGCACGGCTTCGGTGGCGTGCTGGTCGAAGGCTGGAACGTGGGCTGGGATGGCGACTGGTTCGGCAATGGCGAGGACTTCAGCTTCACCCAGCCGTATCCGGATTTCGATATCGAAAAGCTCGCCGCGTACGCGAAGTCGAGGAACGTGCGACTGATCGGCCATCACGAGACCTCCGGCAACGCCGCGCATTATGAATCGCAGATGGACGCGGCCTTCGACCTGTACCAGCGGCTGGGCATCAACGCGGTCAAGACCGGCTATGTCGCCGATGCCGGCCAGGCCAAGGTCATGGGCCTGGCCGGCAAGGTGCATTACGCCTGGCATGAAGGCCAGGACATGGCGCGTCATCATCTCAAGGTGGTCACCGAGGCGGCCAAGCGCCATATCGCCGTCAACCCGCACGAACCCATCAAGGACACCGGCCTTCGCCGCACCTATCCCAACTGGATATCGCGGGAAGGTGCCAGGGGCATGGAGTTCAGCGCCTGGGGCGTGCCTGGCAACCCACCCGAACACGAGGCCAACCTGGTATTCACCCGCCTGCTGGCCGGGCCCATGGACTACACGCCCGGCATCTTCGGCATGAAGACGCGCGCGCCCGACGGCGTGGCCACCACCTGGGCCAAGCAGCTGGCCCTGTACGTGGTGATCTACAGTCCGATCCAGATGGCCGCCGATCTGCTGGAGAACTACGAGAAGAATCCCGGCCCGTTCAAGTTCATCGAGGACGTGCCGGTGGACTGGGACGAGACCCGGGTGCTCAATGGCGAAGTCGGCGACTACGTGACCATCGTGCGCAAGGACCGCAATTCGGACGACTGGTACCTGGGCTCGGTGTCGGACGAGGAAGCGCGGGAACTGCAGGCACCGCTGTCGTTCCTGCAACCTGGGCGAAAGTATGTGGCGCAGATCTACCGCGATGGTGACAAGGCAGACTGGAAGCGCGCCCCGCAGGACATCGTGATCGAGGAACGCAGCGTCACCAGTGCCGACACGCTGACCCTGCGGCTGGCGCCGGGCGGCGGCCAGGCGATCCGTTTCGTCGCCCGATAAAGGCCCGCTGTGCGCTCGGCGCAGTTCGCGCGGCTTGCCGGGCCGGCCGCGGTGGCGCACGATTCGCACCTATGAATTATTTGAACAAGCCCGTGCTTCCCTCCTGCGTAATCAACTGCGTCGTCTATGACAAGGAAGGCCAGCGCCACGACATCACCCTGGATGCGATCAGCGACGTACTGGCGCAGGACGATGGCAGTTTCGTATGGGTGGGACTGTACGAGCCGGCCGACGAGATACTGGAGAAACTGCAGGAAGAGTTCTGCCTGCACGATCTGGCCGTGGAGGATGCGCAGAACGCGCACCAGCGGCCCAAGGTGGAGGCCTATGGCAATTCCATGTTCGTGGTCACCCACACCGCGCAGGTGGTGGACGAGAAGATCGTCTACGGCGAAACCCATGTGTTCGTGGGGCCGCGCTATCTGGTGACCGTGCGCCACGGCGCGTCGCTGTCGTATGCGCCGGTGCGTGAACGGGTGGAGCGCGAACGCGAACTGCTGGTGCTGGGGCCGTCGTATGGCCTGTACGCGGTACTGGATTTCATCGTCGACAACTACCGTCCGATCATCGACGAGTTCCGCGATACCGCCGATTCGCTGGAGCAGGCGATCTTCGCCGACACCTACAGCCGCGACACGGTGGTGCGGCTGTACGAACTGAAGCGCGAACTGAGCAAGATGCGCCTGGCGGTGGGTCCCCTGCAGGATGTGCTGGCCCAGCTCAGCCGCACCCAGAGCGCGCTGGTCCCCGAGGAAGTGAGGCTGTACTTCCGCGACGTCCACGACCACGCGCTGCGCGTCAACGAGTCTCTGGATACCCTGCGTGAAATGTTGACCACGGCCTTGAGCGTGAACCTGTCGCTGGTGACGCTGGGCCAGGGCGAGGTGGTCAAGCGCCTGGGTGCGTGGGCGGCGCTGCTGGCCGCGCCTACCCTGATTGCCAGTTGGTACGGCATGAACTTCCATCACATGCCGGAGCTGGACCAGGCCTATGCCTATCCCGTGCTGATCGTTGGCGTGGCCGTGGTCTGCGGGGCACTGTATGCCATGTTCAAGCGCGCCAAATGGCTTTGAGGCCCGCGGGCTGGCGATGCGGCGCTGCACAAAGTCCCGCGCAGGTCATTAAGACCAAAGTTGCAGGCTGAATCCGCCGTTACACATTGACCCCCATCGCGCATGGGAGGACTCTACCGGCAGTTCACCGGAGGGGTTCGCATGAAGGGTTTCTCGAAGTTGGCATGGGCCGCGCTCGCCGTACTCGGCGCGTTCTGCCTGGGCACCGTCGCCTTGCGTCGTGGCGAACAGATCAACGCGCTGTGGATAGTGGTCGCGGCGGTTTCGATCTACCTGGTGGCGTATCGCTACTACAGCCTGTTCATCGCCGACAAGGTGATGGGACTGGACCCCACCCGCGCAACCCCGGCCGTACTGCGCAACGACGGACTCGACTTCGTCCCCACCAACAAGCACGTGCTCTTCGGGCACCATTTCGCCGCCATTGCGGGCGCGGGCCCGCTGGTCGGACCGGTGCTCGCCGCACAGATGGGCTACCTGCCCGGCATGTTGTGGCTGATTACCGGCGTGGTGCTGGCCGGCGCCGTCCAGGACTTCATGGTCCTGTTCATCTCAAGCCGCCGCGACGCGCGTTCACTCGGCGACCTGGTACGCGAGGAAATGGGCAGGATTCCCGGCACCATCGCCCTGTTCGGCGCGTTCCTGATCATGATCATCATCCTGGCGGTGCTGGCGATGATCGTGGTGAAGGCGCTGGCGGAAAGCCCTTGGGGCATGTTCACCGTGATGGCCACCATCCCCATCGCGGTGTTGATGGGCGTGTACATGCGCTACATCCGCCCCGGCAGGATCGGCGAGATCTCCATCGTCGGCATTGCATTGTTGCTGCTCTCCATCTGGCTGGGCGGCAAGGTCGGCGCGCATCCCGTCTGGGGCCCGGCGTTCACCTTCACCGGCACCCAGATCACCTGGATGCTGATCGGCTACGGTTTCGTCGCCGCGGTGCTGCCGGTGTGGCTGATCCTGGCGCCGCGTGACTACCTGTCCACCTTCCTCAAGATCGGCACCATCGTCGCGCTGGCCATCGGCATCGTGATCGTGATGCCCGAGCTGAAGATGCCGGCGCTCACCCAGTTCACCGACGGCACCGGTCCGGTTTGGAAAGGCGGCCTGTTCCCGTTCCTGTTCATCACCATCGCCTGCGGTGCGGTTTCGGGCTTCCATGCACTCATTTCGTCCGGCACCACGCCCAAGCTGCTGGCCAGCGAAGGCCATATCCGTTACATCGGCTATGGCGGCATGCTGATGGAATCGTTCGTCGCGATCATGGCGCTGGTGGCCGCCTCGGTGATCGAGCCGGGCATCTACTTCGCCATGAACAGCCCGGCTGCCGTGATCGGCACTGACGCGGTTTCGGCCGCGGCCAAGATCACCGAATGGGGCTTCACCGTCACTCCCGACATGCTGACCGCCACCGCCACCGACATTGGCGAGAAGACCATCCTCTCGCGCGCCGGTGGCGCGCCGACCCTGGCGGTGGGTATCGCGCACATCCTGCACAACGTGATGCCAAGCGCGAACTCCATGGCGTTCTGGTACCACTTCGCGATCCTGTTCGAAGCCCTCTTCATCCTGACCGCGGTCGATGCGGGGACGCGTGCCGGCCGCTTCATGCTGCAGGACCTGCTGGGCACCTTTGCGCCAGCCTTGCGCCGCACCGAATCCTGGGGCGCCAACGTCATCGCCACCGCCGGTTGCGTGGCCTTGTGGGGCTACTTCCTGTACCAGGGCGTGGTCGATCCGCTGGGTGGCATCAACACCTTGTGGCCGCTGTTCGGCATCGCCAACCAGATGCTGGCCGGCATCGCGCTGATGCTGTGCACGGTGGTGCTGTTCAAGATGAAGCGCGACCGCTATGCCTGGGTCACCATCCTGCCAGCCACCTGGCTGCTGATCTGCACCGTCACTGCCGGCTTCATCAAGATCTTCGATTCGAACCCGGCCGTCGGCTTCCTGGCACAGGCCGCCAAGTACCGCGCCGGCATCAATGCGGGCGAGATCGTGGCACCGGCCAAGAGCATCGAGCAGATGCAGCAGATCGCGACCAACAGCTACGTCAATACCGTGCTGACCGCGCTGTTCCTGTTCGTTGTGTTCAGCGTGCTGGTCTATGCGGTAGGCGCCGTGCGCAAGGCACGCGCCAACCCGCAGCGCAGCGACCGTGAGACGCCGTATGTGAAGGTCGATCCCAACGCGTTGGTCGGACTGTGAAGCGCTGATGGGAACCGATCTGGTCCCCGTTGGCCAGTACCAGGCGCATCGCCGCGTATGGCGACGCCTGGTGCAGACCGCGCGCCTGTGCTGTGGTGTGCCCGATTACGACAACTACGTGCGGCATGTGCTGGAAAAGCATCCCGATCGCGAACCGATGGACTACAAGACCTTCTTCCGCGAACGCCAGGAAGCACGCTTCGGCGGCGGCAAGGGGTTTCGCTGCTGCTGAAAGCACGCAGTTGAGGTGACCATGAGTGGCCGCGGCGCAACGCCCGGCCCTGAGTTCCACTGCATCGATCCTTGCTGGCTGGTGCGATACGGGATCGCTTGCACAATTCGCGAGGGCTAACGGAATTGGAACACCGGCGCCGGCAAGCCGGTGCTAGGATCGGTGCGTCGCAAGGGACATCACGTCGCGCGATCCAAGCCACGCAGCCGGAAAGGACACCGCAATGCGCAAGCAGGCCCCCGCCTTGGCGGCACTCGCGACTTCCCTCCTGATGGTTTCATGTGCCGCCGACCCGGTCGGTGCAAAGGAGCAGACCAGCATGTCCGCACCACGCAAGGACGCCGCCCTTCCCTTCCATGAGCCGGCGATCAAGCCGCTGGCCGAAGCGGTCGCTGAAGGCAACGTGGCCCGCATCCGCGCGCTCGCCTCCTTGGCCGACCTGTCTGCGCATGGCGATGACAATGTCACCCTGCTCGAGTGGGCGATCTGGAACCAGCAACCTGGCTCGTTGTCGGCGCTGCTGGACGCCGGTGCGGATCCCGCCCTGACCGGCATGGACGATGAAACCGTGGTGCACATGGCCGCCATGGTGGACGATCCGCAGTACCTGCGCGTTTTGATCGCCCACAAGGCGCCGGTCGACATCGCACGCCCGGGGCTGGGCTGGACACCACTTTTCCGCACGGTGGAAAGCCGACGCAACCCCCAGTTCGACATGCTGGTCGCCGCCGGCGCCGATCTTCACCATACCGACGCGATGGGCGATTCGCTGCTGCACGTCGCGGCCAATGTAAACGACGCCGAGCGGGTGCTGCAGTTGCTGCAGGCCGGCCTCGATCCCCTGCAGGCAAACCAGCGGGGAGCGACGTTCCAGGATGCGTTGTTCGCGGGATCCGACTCAAGACTCAATGCCAGCGGCAGGGCGGCGCGCCAGAAAGTGCGTGACTGGCTGGCTGCGCACGCGATACCCCGGCAATAGTCAGGTCCATCAGGAAGCAACCTGCGCGGCCCGGAAGCATGTCCAGGCGGCCCAGGCCGACACGCAAGGATTTGCGAATGGATGATTCAAGGAACGGTTCTTCCCCGCCGACGCACGGCACCGGTTTCGCCGGCGAGGTGCGAGGCCAGCAACCCCACGTCATCGATCGCGAGCTGTCGAGCCTGCTGCAGGACAACTACGTGGTGACCGACCTGCGGCGCGGCCTGGCGGGCAACGCGGCGCCATTGCCTGGCAGCTGGGCGCGCATGGGCGACGATGAGGTGCGCGCCGCCGGCATCCATCCGGGGCTCATGCACGATGCCAAGAGCGGCTTCGACGCTTCGTTCTATCGGGACGTGCAGGGACACGTGGTGCTGGCGTTCGCGGGCACCGACGAGGGTCGCGACTGGAAGCACAATTTCGCCCAGGGGCTTGGCCTGGAGGACGCGCAGTATGGTCGCGCCATCACCCTGGGGCAGAAAGCGCGGGACGCTTTCGGCGCGGACGTGATTTTCGCCGGCCACTCCCTGGGTGGTGGCCTCGCGGCTGCGGCAAGCATGGTCACGGAAGTCCCCGCCGTGACCTTCAACGCGGCCGGCGTGCACGACCGGACCCTGGAGCGCTACGGCATGGATGCCGGCGTGCTCAAGCACGAAGCCGCCCAGGGCCTGATCCGCACCTACCATGTCAGGAATGAGTTGCTGACCCACCTGCAGGAAGACAGCATTCCCCTGAAATGGGCAATGCCCGATGCGGCCGGCCACAGGATCGAATTGCCCGATCCCGACCCACTCACGTTCTTCGAGCGCCTGGTTCCCGGCCGCATGCTCATGCATCGCCTCGACCTGCATTTCATCGATGCCGTGATGGAAGCGCAGGACCTGGCCCAGTTGAAGCTACGCGAGCGCAATCCTGGCGCCGGGCCGGCCACCATTGGCGATGCCGGCAGCACATCCAATGGCTTGCTACGCAGTGCGGTCGATGGCCTCGCAGGACAACGCGGACAACTGGGGCTGGAGGACGGCGAGCGCTTCTTCAATACCGCCGCGAGCGTCGCCGCGCGCGCGCGTACGGACGGCCTGACGCGCATCGACCACCTGCTGGTGTCGGATCGCGAGCACGGCATTTTCTCCGTGCAGGGCGGCCTGCAGGATCCCGCGCACCAGCGCAGCAGGATCGATGCGCAACAGGCCGGCCAGGCCCCGGCGCAGGTCAGCGCGGCGCAGTTGCGTGCGCAGGATCAGCAACTGCAGGTCCAGGCGCCGCAGCTTGCGGACCCCCGCCAACACCGCGCCGCCCACTTCTAGAAGCAGGCGTCCGGCGGCTTCAAACCCGCGCGTACTTGGCCGGCCTCAGGCGCCGGCCATGGATCGCAACACGATCCCGACTACGTACGCCGCTACCGTGCCAGTGGCATAGCCCAGCGCGCCCAGCAGCGCGCCGACCGGGGCCAGCGAGGGATGGAATACCGAGGCGACCACCGGCGCCGACGCGGGGCCGCCGATATTGCTCTGCGAGCCCATTGCGAAATAGAAAAAAGGCACGCGCAACACTCTGGCCAGCAGCGCCAGCAGGACGATGTGCACCAGGATCCAGATCACGCCCAGCGCCAGCAGCCAGGGCCTGTCGGCCAGCTTGCCGATGTCCATCTGCATGCCGATGCAGGCGATCAGGATGTACAGGAACAGGGAGCCGATCTTCGATGCCCCGGCCCCGTCCAGCGCGCGCGCACGCGTCAGGCTCAGGCCCAGGCCGACGAAGGTGGACAGCACGACGACCCAGACGAAGGGTTCGTGCAGGCTGACCTGCCTGGCCCATGCAAACGCGCCGAACCATGTCGATGCAGGGCCCGCGACCGCATGCGCCAGGCCGACCGTGCCGAAAGCGATGGCCAGGATGACCATCAGGTCGGTCAGCGTGGTCACGCGTTCATGCCGCTTCTGGAAGCTGGCCAGCCGCTCCTTCAGCTCTTCGATCGCGCGCGTATCGGCACCCGTGCGCGCATCGATTGCCGGCGCGCGGTTGGCCAGGAAAATCAACACCGCCATCCACACATAACCGACCGCGACGTCGACCACGACGAACTGGCTGAACGTGGTCTGGTCGACATCGAACGCCACCTGCATGGCCATCATGTTGGCGCCGCCGCCGATCCAGCTTCCGGCCAGCGCCGCCATGCCGCCCCAGGTGTCGCCGGCAACGGTCTGGGGATGGAGAAAGTCCATCACCGCGAAAGCAACGACTGCGCCCAGTATCACGCTGATCGATGCAGCGGCATACATCACCAGCAGCTTCGGCCCCAGCTTCAGCACGCCCTTCAGGTCGATGGTCAGGGTCAGCAGCACCAGCGCCGCCGGCAGCAGCACGCGGCTGGCCACCGGGTTGTAGAGCTTGCTCGCAGCGCCGTCGATCAGGCCCACGCTGTTGTAGATGCCTGGAATGAAATAGCAGAGCAGCAGCGCCGGCACGTAGGTGTAGAACTTCTTCCACGGGCCGGTCTCGCGCGACGCGGTCCAGAACACTGCGCCCAGGGTCGCGGCGATCAGCCCGAACAGCACGATGTCGTTGGTGATCAGCGCGGACGAAGGCGCCGTGTTGTCGATTGCGATGGTTCCGGCTCCCGCAGTGATGGAGACGCGCGCTGCCGGCGTGGCCGGTAGCGCGCGCCATGCAGCCGGTTACTGCCCCAGGTGCTGCTTCAGCCAGCCGTTGACGGTGTCATGCCACAACACGCTGTTCTGCGGCTTCAGCACCCAGTGGTTTTCATCGGGGAAATACAAAAGCTTCGACTCGATGCCCTTGCGCTGCAGCGCGGTGAACGCGGACAGGCCCTGGTCCTCGGGAACCCGGAAGTCCTTGCCGCCCTGCACCACCAGCATCGGCACGCGCCACTTGGCCACGTGGTTGACCGGGTTGAACTTCTCGTAGGCCTTCGGGTTCTCGTAGGGCGTGCCGCCGTTCTCCCATTCGCTGAACCAGAGTTCCTCGGTGATGTAGGCCATCGAGCGCGTATCGAATACACCGTCGTGGTTGACCAGGCACTTCCACGGTTCGTTCCAGTTGCCGGCTATCCAGTTGACCATGTAGCCGCCGTAGCTGGCGCCCAGCGCGCAGGCGTTCTTGCCATCCAGGAACGTGTACTTCTTCTGTGCGGCGGCCCAGCCTTTCCGCAGGTCCTCCAGCGGCTTGCCGCCCCAGTCCTGGCTGATCGCATCGGTGAAGTCCTGGCCGTAGCCGGTGGAACCGTGGAAATCGATCATGACCACCGCATAGCCCTGGCCCGCGTAGGTCTGCGGATTCCAGCGGTAGCTCCAGCCATTGCCGAAGCTGCCCTGCGGCCCGCCGTGGATCAGGAAGGCGACCGGATACTTCTTTCCTTCCACGTAGTTCCACGGCTTGACCACGTAGCCGTGGACGGTGTCGCCAGCGGCACCCTTGAAATCGAACTGCTCGGCTGCACCGAACGCCACGTCCTTGAGGCGCTCGCCCGTGCTGGCCGTGATCGCACGCAGCGGCGCACCCGGCACGGTAGTCGTGGTGAACAACTGGTCGCCGGTCTGCAACGTGTTGCGGGTAAAGGCCAGGGTGTCGCCGGCGATGTCGAACTCGGCGATGGTTCCGTCGCCGACGATCTGCTCGACCTTGCCGGTGGCGATCTCGACGTTGAACAGCGGATGCTGGCCGACGTCCTGCGCGGTGGTGTACAGGCTCTTGCCGTCCGCCGACAAGGTGATGCCGTCGGCCGAACGGTCCCAGTGTGCGGCGAGCTCGCGCACCTGGCCGCTGGCCACGTCCATGCTCATCAGCGCGAAGCGATCGGCTTCGAAACCCGGGCGCTTCATCGCGCGATAGAACAGGGTCTTGCCGTCTTCACTGAACACCGGACCCATATCCCAGGCCTTGTTGGCCGCGGTCAGGTTGACCGGTGCGGCACTGCCATCGACGGACAGGCGGTAGAGGTCGAAGTTGGTGGACCAGGCCTCGCCCTTGCCCGCCACGCGAATGCCAGCCACCAGCGACTTTCCATCCGGCGCCCAGGTGTATTCGCTGGCATCCCCGAACGGCTTGGAAGGCGCGTCACCATCCAGCGTGTCGGTGAGGGAAACGGCCGTGGCGGCGGCCTTGGCCTTGCCGGCCGGCAACGCGGAGACGAACAGCCGGCTACGGCGTCCGTCGCCCCAGGTATCCCAGTGGCGTACGAACAGCTGGTCATGGATTACACCGGTGCTCTTCTTCGCCTTGGTGTCGTCGAGCTTCTTCTGCGTGCAGGCGAAATCGGACTTGCAGTCGACAAAGGTCTCGGCGCTGAAGGCCAGGTGCGAGCCATCCGGCGACAGCTTGTAGCTGCCCACGTCCAGTGCGAAGGCGGTCAGCTGTTTCGGCACGCCACCGGTCACCGGTACCGAATACAGCTGCTGGGTGCCCGACTTGGCGCTGAGGAAGTACACCGTCTGGCCGTCGGCCGAAAATTCGGGCGAGTTGACGTTCCAGGCCACCGGCGTCAAGCGCTTCGGCGGGGCCATGTCGCGGGTGACCAGGTTGCGCATCCACAAGCCGGTCGTCCCCTTGGTCACTTCCTTGTCCATCTCGCGCTGGGCGAAAACCAGGATGCGCCCATCGGGCGAGAGTACCGGCGACGACACGCGGTCCAGCGCCACCATGTCGCGCACGTCGAAGCCACGGGTCGCGGCAGTCGCGGGCAACGCGGCCAGCAGGCAAAGGGGCAGCAGGGCGGTACGCAGGTTCATCCGGGGCTCCGGTCACAGGAAAACCCGATGTTAGGCTGTAACAGCAGCGCGGCGCAAAGGCATGAAGTCATGCCTTGCACCAGGGTGCCTTATTCCACCGGCAATTCCTGATGCGGCCGGGACTTGCTGCCAGTGCGATACAGCAGCCAGCCCACGACCGCCAGCACCACCAGTCCGATCCACTGGTTGAAATGCCAGGCTTCCGGCAAGGCAAGCACCTCGGCGCTGCCGGACACCACGATCGGCACTGCAATGGCAATGCCCATCAATGCTTCGCCGGTGATCAGGCCTGCGGAGAACAGTGTGCCGGGACGGTGGATGCGGTCCTTCTCCAGCTCGTCGTCGTCGCTGACCTTGTGCTTCTTCTGCACGAAGTGGGAGATCAGGCCGCCGAGGAAGATGGGGACCATCAGTTCCAGCGGCAGGTAGATACCAATCGCGGCGGCCAGCACCGGCACCCGGAACTTGGCGCCGCGCGCCTTCAACCACTCGTCCAGCGCGATGATGGCCGCACCGATGGCGCCGCCGATGGCGATCATGTCCCAGGGCAACTTGCCACCGAACATGCCCTTGGCCACCGAGGCCATCAGCATGGCTTGTGGCGCGGCCAGCGGGTTGGGGTGCTCGGCCGTCGGCGCGCCGATGCCGTAGGCCGCCGCCAGCAGGTTCAGCACCGGCGCCATGATCAACGCGCAGGAGAAAGCGCCGATGGCCAGCATCAGCTGCTGCTTCCACGGGGTGGCGCCGACGATGTAGCCGGCCTTGAGATCCTGCAGGTTGTCGCCGCCGACCGCCGCCGCGCAGCAGACCACCGCGCCGATCATGATCGCCGCCACCGCGCCGATCGGCGAGTCACGGCCCAGCAGGAACACCAGGATCACCGAGGCGAACAGGATGGTGGCGATGGTGATGCCGGAAACCGGGTTGTTGGAGGAACCCACCAGGCCGGCGAGGTAGGCGGACACAGAGACGAACAGGAAGCCGGCCACGATCATGATGATGGTCATCAGGATGCCGATGGCCCAGGGGCTGCTCACCGAAGCATCGGAGGAAACGATGGCGTGATAGAGCACGGCCAGCGGGATCACGAACACCACCAGCGCGATCAGCATCCATTTCATCGGCAGGTCGCGGTCGGTTTCAGCCACCGCCTCGCCCTTGGCCTTGCGCGCGGCGGCGAAACCGCTGCGGATGCCCGACGCCAGCGACTTGCGCAGCGAGAACAGCGTCCACACCCCGCCGACCAGCATCGCGCCGACGCCCAGGTAGCGCACCTTGGTCGACCAGATGGCGAATGCGGTATCGACGGCGCTGGCGCCGGCCACCTGCGCGGCCAGTGCCGGGTCGCTGCCCAGGAACAGCGCGTTGTAGAGCGGAATGGCGATGTGCCAGGACAGCACCGCGCCCGACAGCACCACGATGCCGATGTTGAGGCCGACGATGTAGCCCACGCCCAGCAACGCCGGCGACAGGTTCGTGCCGAGATAGGCCAGGCCTTTGCCATTGGCGAAGAATCCCGCGGTCGCCCAGCTGTCGGGGATCATCTTCAGGCCACTGGCAGCCGCCAGCTTGAGGAACCCACCCACCGCCGCGGAGAACGCCAGGATCCTGATGCCGGGACCGGGATTCTCGCCCGCCTTCAGCACTTCGGCGGCGGCCTTGCCTTCGGGGAACGGCAGCGGCTCTTCCACGATCATGGTCCGGCGCAGGGGCACCGAAAACAGCACGCCCAGCAATCCGCCCAGGCCGGCGATGGCCAGCACCCATGAGTAACGGAAGTCCTGCCAGTAACCCATGATGATCAGCGCGGGAATGGTGAATATGACGCCCGCGGCGATGGAGGAGCCCGCAGACGCGCCGGTCTGCACGATGTTGTTTTCCAGGATGGTGCCGCCGCCAAGCAGGCGCAGCACGCCCATCGAAACGACTGCCGCCGGGATCGCCGTGGCGATGGTGAGACCGGCAAACAGGCCCAGGTAGGCGTTGGCTGCCGAAAGGATCATGGCCAGCACGATCGCCAGCACCACGGCACGGAGGGTCAGTTGCGGCGTCTGCTCGCTGTTCATGCGTATCCCGGAATGCAAAGTGCGGACAACCTATAAGGAAGCCTCCTGCAAGTCCAGCACCGGGCGCCCGGGGACAGGCCGCAGCCTATACTCCGGCTTTCCACGCAGGCCTGATTCCTTGTCCGCATTCACCTTGCCGGCAATCCCGGCGCGCGAAGACTTCCTCGGCCATCCCAAGGGCGTCTACGTCTGCTTCTTCACCGAGATGTGGGAGCGCTTCTCCTTCTACGGCATGAAGGCGTTGCTGCTGCTCTACCTGACCAAGTACCACCTGTTCGGAGACAACGCCGGCCTGGACCTGCTGGGTGCCTACGGTGGCCTGGTCTACTGCATCCCGGTGATCGGCGGCCTGCTTGCCGACCGTTGGCTGGGCATGCGCAAGGCCGTGGTGTTCGGCGGCATCCTGCTGGTGCTGGGCCATGCGGGCATGGCCTTCGAAGGCACGGCCGCGGTCAACGTCGGTGGCGTGGTGACGCGCGACGAGGGCGCGCTGCGCTACACCTACCTGTCGCTTGCGCTGATCATCATGGGCGTGGGCTTCCTCAAGCCCAATATCTCGACCATCGTGGGCAAGCTGTACGAGGCCGACGATCCCCGCCGCGATTCGGGTTTCTCGCTGTTCTATGCGGGCATCAACCTCGGCGCCCTGTTCGCGTCGCTGGTCTGCGGCTACCTGGGCGAGACGCTGGGCTGGAAGTACGGCTTCGGCGCCGCTGGCGTCGGCATGCTGCTGGGCCTGGTGCTGTTCCTGTGGGGCCAGAAATACCTGCACGGGCATGCGGAGCCGCGCGAGCCTGCGCTGCTGCGCGAATCGGTCCTCGGCATGCGCCGCGAGTGGGTCATCTACCTCGGCGCGGTGCTGGGAGTAGTGCCCATTGCCTGGCTGATGTGGGCGGCCGGCAATGGCGCGTTCGCGCTGGGCGGCGAACTGTCGCTGGCCCTGATGCTGATGCTGCTGGTGCTGGTAGTGGTGCTGGCGTGGTTTGCCTGGTTCATCACCACCCAGTGCACCCCGGTGCAACGCCAGCAGATGCTGGCGTTGATGGCGATGATCTTCATGTGCCTGGTGTTCTTCACCCTGTACGAGCAGACCTATGGCTCGTGGGTGACTTTTACCGACCGCCTGCTGACCAAGGACATCGCACCTTCGCTGGTCAGGCCACTGGTGCCGTTCGAATGGACCTCGAACTGGGCGGACAACCTGATGCTGTTCGTGCACACCGCGCCGTGGTCCACCTATTCGCTGCTGCTGGCTCCGTTGTCGTTCATGCTTGCAGCACGATTGTCGGACCGCAGTCCGGAATCGAAAGTGCCGCGCCTGTTGTTCATCGCGGTGACGCTGGTGATGTTCGTGTGCCTGGCCCGCGACTGCATCGTGCTGCCGCAGACCGCCGGCTCGCTGACTTACCTGGGCGCCTTCTTCCTGGTGGTGCTGGCGCCGCTGTTCGCCGCGTTGTGGGCGTGGCTGGGCCGGCGCGGCCGCGACCCCTCCAAGCCCTTCAAGTCGGCGCTGGGCCTGATGTTCGGCGGCCTGTGCTTCATTCCACTGGCCCTGGCCGCGCAGCAGGTGGGCACGACCGGTGAAATGGCCAGCGTGTGGTGGCTGGTGCTGGCTTACCTGATCCTGGAAATCGGCGAGATGTGCCTGGCACCGGTGGGACTGTCTGCGGTCACCCAGCTGTCGCTGCCGCGCGTGGTCAGCCTGATGATGGGCACCTGGTTCCTGGCCACCGCGTTCTCGGAAACCCTCGCCGCCCTGTTCGGCAAGCTGGCCTCGGTGGAGGTCGACGCCGAAGGTGCCTTCGACGTCGCCGCGGCCGCCGCCGGCTATGCGGGCCTGTTCTGGAAACTGATGTGGATCGGCCTGGCCTGCGCGCTGGTGGCGTTGCTGGTTTCACCGCTGCTCAAGCGCATGATGCATGGAGTGAAATAGCCCGGGTCGCTCCGGCAACCGGCCTCGCGCATCATGTTGTTTCCATCGTTGACGCGCGGCCAGCCCCCGGCAGGCCGCGCGTGCCAGAGCCCTGTCCTGGGGCCTATTTCACAGCTGCCTGGCCGATATTGCGTTCCAGGAAGGCAAGCAGCCTGGTGTAGTACTCACGCCGGTGCTCGACCGTGTAGAAGCCGTGGCCTTCGGTCCTGTAATACAGGGTCTCCACGGGCACGCCGGCTGCTTTCAAGGCCGCTTCCATCTTTTCGCTCTGCTCGATCGGTGCCGTTTCATCCTCGCCGCCCGCGGCCAGGAACACTGGGACCTTGATGCGGCCGGCAGTGCGGTTCGGCGAGACTGCCGCGAGGCCACCCCCTTTGCCAATCCATTCGGACGTGAACGTATCCATCCGCTTGCTGACTCGGCTGTCCTGTGCGCTCAGCGTCACCAGGTCATAAACGCCCACGTATCCCGCCGCGCATTTGTACAGGTCCGGTTCCTTTGCCACGCCCATCAGGGAGGCATAGGCGCCATAGCTGGCGCCATACATGCAGATGCGTTCCGGATCGGCTATGCCCTGCCCGATCGCCCATCGGGTCGCATCGGTCAGGTCGTCCTGCATGGCCAGGCCCCACTGCTGCGCGCCGGACTGGTTGAAGCTGCGGCCGTAATTGCCCGAGCCGCGATAGTTGACCTGCAACACCGCATAGCCGGCCGCCGCCAGGATCTGCGGATCAGTATCGAACGTCCAGTAGTCGAACACCCCAAACGGACCGCCGTGCGGATAGATCACCAGTGGCAGGTTGCGCTCGCCCTTGCCGGGCGGCAGTGTCAGGTAACCACGCATCACCACTCCATCGCGGGCCTTCAATTCGACCGGCTTCACCCTGGCCATGTTCTTGGGCTCGACCCAGCTGCGGCGGCTCTGCACATAGGACGCCTTCTTGGTTTCCGTATCGAACAGGTAGAAGCTGCCCGGGTCGCGATCCGAGAAGGTGCTCACCAGCGCCAGTTTTCCGTCATCGGTGGTCGATGTCACCACCACCACATCCTCAGGGAAGGCCGCCTCCAGCATCCGGTACACACGCGCCTCGGGTCCTTGCGGGTCGAAGAAGCGGGTATGCGGACGCCCATCCATGTACAGAACACCCACTGGCGCCTCCGACGACCCGAACGCGCGGATGACCACGGTCGGATCGGAAAATTTGTCGCGCAGCAGTTCCTTGCGATCCCCGGTCGTGGTGTCGTAGGAGATGATCGCGTCGGGGCCGCTGGCTTGCTCCACCTGCAGGTAGGCGATGCGGTTGTCGGCGGAGAATCCGACGGGCGACTCGACACGTCCACTGGAGGTTTCCTCGTTGACCAGCTTCCACTCCGCCGTGTCATTGGCGCGGTAATAAAGCTTGCTGGCGTTGTCGTATTCCGATCCCTCCGCGAAGCGGACGGCACCGGCGTTGTCGGTGTAGAAAGAGGAGCCCTTCACCGGGGCGCGCGCCACGGTCGTGCGTCGGCCGTTGTAGACGTCCATGCGGTCGGCGCGCGTCCACGTCTCCTTGTCGTCGTAGGGACTGACGGTGACGACGACGTTGCGCTCGTCACCGGCAATCAGTTCCATGGCAATGGCTGCCACCGTGGCTCCGTTGCGGGAAGTGCCCAGACGCGAGCCTGCCGAAGAGCCGAGAGCCGCGCGATAACCGACCAGCGCGAAAGGTGCCTTTTCATCGAGATCCATGGCCAGGACCTCGCCAGTCGGCATCGGCTCCTCCAGCATGCCGAATTTCTCCGCGACCCTGATCAGCAGGCGTCCCTTGTTCGCCCAGTCGAAGTTGGACACATGGTTGTTCTTGCCCATCGCGAAGGACGAAATGACCTTGGAGTCGCTGCGCCTGAGTATCACCAGTCCGGTGCGATCTTCCAGGGGCACTGTCGCCGCGAGATGCTGGCCATCAGGTGAAACCTTGATGTCATTGAACTGGTTCTTCTTGATGAACGCATCCAGGTTCACCTGCGCGCGCGTTGGCAACGCGACGCTGACCAAAAGAATCGCCACCAGCATTCCGTGCTTCATTCTGTTTTCCCCTGTTGGATGAGTGAAACCCTTGGCGAACCGCCAAATCCCGCGCAGCCCCCTGCGCAAGGTCGATGGTAACGGAAAGGGGCATTCATTCCAGTGTCTCCTCCCACGTTTCGCGTAGCGATGTGGGACGCGCTGGATCAGAAAGCCTTGGAAATCTACGACGCCTGCATCGGAATGTTATCGAGCACGTCTTCCAGCCCCTGCTCCCAAGCCGGCAATTCGATATTGAAAGTTGCCTGCAGCAACCCGCAATCGAGTCGCGAATAGGCGGGGCGACGTGCGGGGGTCGGGTAATCAGCGGTGGTGATGGGAACCACGCGCGGGATGTGGGCCAGTAGTCGCCTGCGATGCGCAGCCTCGAAAATGGCACTCGCAAACCCATGCCAGCTGGTCTGGCCGCCTGCGGTCAGGTGGAACAGGCCCACGGCGTCGTGCGATGCAGTCATGGCTCGCGCGGTCACATCGGCAATCAAGGCCGCCGGCGTCGGCGCGCCCAACTGGTCTGCAACCACGCGAAGTTCGTCGCGCTCGGCGGCAAGGCGCAGCATGGTGGCCATGAAGTTGGCACCGTGGTTGCCATATACCCAGGCCGTGCGGAAGATCAGGTGCCTGCAGCCTGATTCCTGTATTGCACGCTCGCCGGCCAGCTTGCTGGCGCCATACGCGCCCAGCGGCGCGGTGCGATCTTCTTCGCGGTACGGGCGCGTGCCCTGCCCATCGAAAACATAGTCGGTGGAATAGTGGACCAGCAACGCATCGCTTGCGGCACAGGCCTGCGCCAATCGCGAAGGCGCCTCGGCGTTGGCGCGAAACGCGACCTCGGGCTCGGATTCGGCGCGGTCCACCGCGGTATAGGCCGCTGCATTCACCACGACATCCGGCGCGATGCGTTCAACCAGCGCGGCCAGCGAACCGGGCTGGTCGAAGTCGGCGCGCTCGCCCGCCACGCCGTCGAGCATGCCATCGCGCGTAGTCGCGATGACCTCGCCCAACGTCGCCAGGCGGCGCCTCAACTCATGCCCTACCTGGCCATTTGCGCCCAGCAGCAGGATCTTCATGGAAGGAAGGCCGGCAAGCGGTCTGTAGCCACGTCTGCGAGGAACGGTGAGCGGGCGTCCTTGTCCGAAAGCAGCGGTGTGGCCAATGGCCAGTCGATGGCAAGTTCGGCATCGTTCCAGCGGATGCTCGCATCGGCGGCCGGGTCGTAGGCGGCGGTGCACAGATACTGGAAGACCGCGTTGTCCGACAACACGGCAAACCCATGCGCAAAACCTTCCGGAATCCACATCTGCCGCTTGTTTTCCGCGCTCAGTATCGTTGCGGTCCAGCGACCGAAATACGGCGAGCCACGGCGGATGTCGACCGCGACGTCGTAGACCTCGCCTGCCAGCACGCTGACCAGCTTGCCCTGCGGATTGGGCCACTGATAGTGCAGGCCGCGCAGCACTCCGCGTGCCGACGAGGAGACATTGCCCTGGACGAAATCGGTGGGCAGGCCGTGCTCGGCATGGCGGGTCGCACTCCAGGCCTCGAAGAAGAAACCGCGCTCGTCGGCGAACACGCGCGGTTCGATCACCACGCAACCCGGCAACGACGTCTGCATGACTTTCAACGCACTGCCCCACGGTTCGCCAGCGAATGCAGGAATTGCCCCGACCTGCCCGGCCGGCGCATGGGATCAACATCCATGAAGACGACATCCGGGGCCGCCCTTGCGGGCGCCCGGCGCTTCATCTCAAGCATGTAATTGCTCAGAACGGGATGTCATCGTCGGCGAAGTCGTCCATCGGCGCCTGCTGGGTAGCGGGCTGCGGGCGGCTTGGCCCGGAGCCGGAACCCTGGCGCTGGGCCGGTGCGCTGCGCTGCGGACGATCGCCGCCACCACCGCCACCGCCGCCTTCACCCTTGCCGCCGAGCATCTGCATTTCGTCGGCGATGATGTCGGTGGAGTATTTCTCCACGCCATCCTGGCCGGTGTACTTGTCATAGCGCAGCGAGCCTTCCACGTAGACCGAACTGCCCTTGCGCAGGTATTCGCCGGCAATCTCGCCGAGCTTGCCGAAGAACACCACCCGGTGCCATTCGGTGCGCTCCTGCTGGTTGCCATCCTTGTCCTTGCGCACGCTGGTGGTGGCCAGGCTGATGCGGGTGATGGCCATGCCGCCCTGGGTGTACTTGGTATCCGGGTCGTTGCCCAGGTTGCCCACCAGGATCACTTTATTGATGCCGCGTGCCATATCGTCTTCCGTCAGGTCATGCCCGCCGAGTGCGGGCGCAGTCCAGTGAAGTATACCCGCGGGGTCCGGCGCCATCGGTAAACCACGCGCCCTCACGTCAGGCTTGTCCGCGCGTCCCTTATAATTCAGCCACTTCCCCCGCCCGGCTCCCATGACCGACCTCGAACGCCTCACAACAAACGAAGGCTGGTCCACCGTCCAGCCCGCACTGGACCTGCCCCGGATCCAGGCCCTGGCCTCGGCCGACATGGCGGCCGTGGACGCGCTGATCCGCGACCGGCTGTCCTCCGACGTGGTGCTGATCAACCAGATCGCCGACCACATCATTTCCGCGGGTGGCAAGCGCCTGCGTCCCATGCTGGTGGAACTGGCCGGGCGCGCCTGTGGACCGGTCTCGGCCGAGCACCACCAGCTGGCCGCGATCATCGAGTTCATCCACACCTCGACCCTTCTGCACGACGACGTGGTCGACGAATCCGACCTGCGCCGTGGCCGCAGCACCGCCAACGCCCTGTGGGGCAATGCGCCCAGCGTGCTGGTCGGCGACTTCCTGTACTCACGCAGCTTCCAGCTGATGGTCGAACTGGACCGCATGGAAGTCATGCGCATCCTGGCCGACACCACCAACCGCATCGCCGAAGGCGAAGTCCTGCAGCTGCTGCACGTGCACAACCCGGATACCGACGAAGCCGCCTACCTGCGGGTGATCGAACGCAAGACCGCCGTGCTGTTCGCGGCCGGCACCCAGCTCGGCGCGCTGGCGTCCGGCGCCGATGCGGTCCTGCAGCAGAAGCTCTACGACTACGGCATGCACCTGGGCTATGCGTTCCAGATCGCGGACGACGTGCTCGACTACACCGCCGACGCCGCCGACCTGGGCAAGAACCTGGGCGACGACCTGGCCGAGGGCAAGGCGACCCTGCCCCTGATCCATGCCATCGCGCATTCGGCCGAACCGGTGCGTACGCGCCTGCGGGAAATCATCGAAGCCGGGGACGGGCAGGCCATGCCCGAGGTACTGGCGGCCATCCATGCCACCGGCGGCCTGCAATACAGCCAGCGCCGCGCCGCTGAATATGCAGAAGCGGCCGAACAGGCCCTGGAAGGCCTGGCCGAAAACGAGGCGGTGGCCGCGCTGCGCGGCCTGGCCCGCTACGCCATCGAACGCACGCACTGAGAACCACGCGACTGCTCGTGTAGGAGCGACGTCAGTCGCGAAGCTCCCGGCAATTCCGGATCCGGAACCTGTCGATCACTGCCAGGCTGACGGCTTCGCGACTGGCATCGCTCCTGCAACGCACTTGCACCTGTCAGCGCACGAAGACCTCATCAAGGAAGTTTTCCATCATCTTGTTGGCACGTTTCGCCGCCCGTTTGTTGTACATGCAACCTGGCGGGCTGTTGGCCGTCTCCAGCGCGAAGCAATGCACCGCGCCGCTGAAGTTGACGAACTGCCAGTCCACGCCGGCCGCGTTCATTTCCTTCTCGAAACCCGGGATGTTGGGGGCCACGCTCTGGTCGTCGGCGCCGTTGAGGACCAGCAGTGGAGCCTTCACCACACCCCGAGCCGCCGGCATCGTCGTGTCCAGGCCGCCGTGGAAGGTGACCACGCCGGCGATATCGGCGCCGCTGCGGGCCAGCTCCAGCACCGAAGCGCCGCCGAAGCAGTAACCGAACGCGGCCACGCGCGTGGCATCCAGCGGTGCCTTGCCAGCCTGGGCGCGTAACACCTGCAGCGCCTTGTTCATCCGCGCACGCATTGCCGGTCGGTCGGCGTATAGCTTCTTGACCTGGGCCAGTGCCTGCTCCGGATTCTTCGGCCTTATGCCCTTGCCGTACATGTCGACCACCAGCACCACGTAGTCATTGCCGGCCACCTGCCTGGCTTTGGCGACCGCATCGGGGGTCACGCCCAGCCAGTCAGGCACCATCAGCAGCCCGGGACGCTTCGGCTTGCCGGCGTCGTCATAGACCAGGAAGCCGCTGAAATCCTGTTTGCCAAGCTTCCAACTGACGGGTCTGGACACCGGGGCGGCCAGCAGCGGTGCCGACCAGAGGGCGGCCAGCGCCAGCCAGGCGAGGGAAATCTTGCGCATGGTCATTTCTCCAGGTGAACGATCGAACGCGAGAATATCCGGCCGATGTTTCGACGGCGCGAAACCACAGGCGCCGGACCCGTGAGGCGATGCCGGCGACGGGGACTCAGGCGATGCCGATACCGGGAATGGCCGATATGAGGTCGGGGTCGAAACCGGCGAGAGCCGCGAAATGGCGACCACGCGCAACATAGTCCTGGTACGCGCCGAAGCTGGGCGCCCCCGGGGAGAGCAGCAGCACGCCTCCCGCCTCGCCGAGGAGGCCGCGGGCCTGCTCGACCGCGGCCCCCAGATCGGCTGCCGCAGCCAGCTTGAATCCATACTCCGGAGCCAGCGGGGCCAGCAAGGCGTTGATGCGCGCGCCATTGGCGCCCATGGTGACGATGCCGCCCGGCGCCTCGACTCGCATGGCCGTGGCGAAATCCGCCCAGTCCACGCCGCGGTCGTGGCCGCCTACGAGTACGGCAATGTCGCGGCCGTGGAAGCATTCCAGCGCCGCAAGCGTGGCATGCGGGGTGGTGCTGATCGAATCATTGACGTAAGTGATGCCATCGCGCACACCCAGCGTCTGCAGGCGATTGGGCAGTGGGCGGAAGGTCTGCGCATGCGGCGCCAGCGCGGCGGCATCCAGCCCGAGCGCTTCCAGCGTCGCCAGTACTGCACACAGGTTGCCGCGGTTGTGGCGGCCAGGCAGCGGGGTGCGGGTGCTGTCGAACACGAAGGTGTCGGCGCGCCATACCTCTTCGCCGCGCAGGTGCCAGCCTTGCGGATGGTTGAACCAGTGCACTTGGCTGTCGGGAAGCGCCAACGAGGCGAGCCGCGGGTCAGCGGCATTCAACACCGCGGTCCTGGGGCGGGCCCGGGTTACCAGTGCGAGCTTGTCTTCCACATAACGCGCTTCGCTGCCATGCCAGTCCAGGTGCTCTGGAAACAGGTTCAGCACCACCGCGACTTCCGGACGTGCCGTCGCAGCGGCGACATCGAGGGTCTGGTAACTGGACAGTTCGATGGCCCAGTAATCGGGCGTCGGATCGGCATCGAGCGCCTCCAGCAAGGGCATGCCGATATTGCCGACCAGTGCGGTGCGATGGCCACCCGCGCGCAGCAGGTGTGCCAGCAGCGCGGTCGTGGTGCTCTTGCCCTTGGTGCCGGTGACGCAGATCGAATGCGGCACGATTCCCGCGTCATTGCCCCGTTCGTCGAACCACAGCGTACTGCCGCCGATGAAACAGGTGCCCTGGGCGGCGGCCGACCGGGCCGCCTCGCCGTAGGGACTGACGCCCGGCGACTTGATGACCAACTGCTGGACCGCCAGCGTTTGCGCATCGACATGCGTGGCAATGGCCAGCAAGGGATCGCCATATCCCTCGACTTCGGCGGCTTCCTCGCCGCTGCAGAACAAGGTCAGCGGCAGCGCCGGCAGCCGGGAACGGATGGCCCGATACGCCGCGCGCCCTTCACGGCCCCAACCCCACAGTGCGACCCGCCGGCCTTCAAGCTGCGAAATTCGCACGCAGCCGCTCCCACAGTGCCGGCGGTACGCGATGCTCGCCCTCCAGCTCCAGTAACGGTGCAAGCTGCAGCTCTTCGGCAACCAGCTGCGGCTGTATCTCGCGCTGGAAGCGCGCGACCAGCGCGTCTTCCTTCCATTCCGGGCGCGCGGCCAGTGTCGCCATCGCCGCGCGGGATTCCTGGCCTTCGCCCACGCATTCGAACGGCTTGTGGTCCTGGAATTCCAGCAGCGCGTCGAAACCCGCGGCCTGCCCCGCATCATCCAGCAGGTTGCGGCCGAAGATGCCGACCAGTCGCGGCTTGGGCATGAACGGCGCCAGCGCCAGGAACACGAAATGGCATTTGGGACAGACGCCGCACCAGCGATTCACCGGGCGCTCGCCCATGATGTGGAAGTTGCGGTTGCAACTGGAAAAATGCGCGTCGTAGCGGTCGGTCCTGGCGAACTGGCGGGCAACGGCCAATTCACTCAGCGAACGCAGCAGCGAGTAGTAATGCAGGTCGGCGGCAACCTGCTTGTGCACGTGCTCGCCGAATGCATGCTCGAACTGCCAGCCCTTCGACCATTGGTGGTTCACTTCGCCGGTCCCGGCAATCATGCTGCCGTAACTTGCAGAGCGTTCATTGGAGAACACCACCTGGTCGGCGTCCTGCAGCAATGCGGCAAGCACCAGGATCGCCGAATTGATCGCAGTCACCGGGATGTGCCCGTTCCAGGCGCCCTGCCGGTTCAACTCGAACAGGCCCGGCGCCAGCGCCCGCCCCAGGTTGAGGGTTGGCAATTCGGTGCGCGCGGCACAGGCGGCGATCAGCTGCGAATTGCCGATCCAGGTGACGGTCTGGTCCACGCCTGCCGACCGCAACGCCTCGATCGAAACCAGCGAATCCTTGCCGCCGCCGATGGCGACCAGTGCATGGTGGCGCAGGCCAAGCGAAGGTGCAGCGCTTGACGTGCCACCCGCCTCCGCAACCGGAAACCGGATACGACCGTGCAGGTCCAGCCCGTTGCGATAGGCGAATTCCCCGAGTCCGTTCACATAGATGCTTTCAAGCAGCGCGGCGGTATCGGCATTGATCGCATAACTTTCGATGCGGATCTCCGAAGGCACCGCCGCCTTGTAGTAACTGACGCCGGCGATCAGATGCAGCAAGCGCAACGCATTTTCAACAGCCAATGCGCGCGTACCTTCCAGCACAAACGGCGCACCGGGCACGCTGACGGTTTCAACCAGCTCGGGGCCTTCGTCGAAGGCGTAGACCAGCTCCGCCACGCCGGTTTGCGCATCCAGGCCGCAACGGACGAAGCGGAAAGCCCTTACCTCGTCGCGCTGGAATTTCCAGTCAGACATCCAGCACCTCTTCTTTCGGCAATGCCCGCAGGTTGTAGGCATTGGCCATGGTGAAACCGTAAGCGCCCGCATCGGCGACCAGCACGACGTCGGCTTCGGTCGTGGCGACGGTCAACCTGCGGCGCTTGCCGAAGACATCGCTGGACTCGCAGATCGGTCCGACGATGTCGAAAACGCCTTCCGCCGCCTCGTCAATCCGGCTGAGGTTGACGATGTCGTGCCAGGCGTCGTACAGCGCGGGCCGGATCAGCGCGTTCATTCCGCCATCCAGACCGACGCGATGCACGCCGTCCTTCTCCACCACCTGGGTCACCGACAGCAGCAGCGCGCCGGCCTCTGCCACCAGGTAGCGCCCGGGTTCGATGGCGATGCGGTAGCCAGGATAGGCGGCCTTGATCTCGGCCAGACCCGCACCCCAGGCGTCGAGATCAAAAGGCTCGTCGTCCGCGGTATAGGGAATGGGAAGACCGCCACCGATATCGATGATCTCCACGCTGCCGATACGGTTGGCAATGCCCCCGAGCTCATCGCAGATCTGCTTCCAGTGCTGCGGTGTTTCCACGCCGCTGCCCAGGTGCGCGTGCAAGCCGATGACGCGCGTGCCCAGCTGGCGGGCCCGGGCGACGAAGGCCTCGACCCTGGCCACGGGCAGGCCGAACTTGGATTCCTTGCCACCGGTACGCACTTTCTCGTGGTGGCCGTCGCCACGACCCAGGTCCACGCGCAGCCACAGGTCGCGGCCGCGGAAGACCTCAGGCCAGCGCTGCAGGGACTCGATGTTGTCCAGGGTCACCGTGACCCCCAGGCCGTAGGCGTGTTCGTACTCGGCACGCGGCGCGAAGCTGGGCGTGAACAGCACCCGCCGCGGCGAGAGTTCGGGAATGACTTCGAACACGCGCTGCAATTCACCCAGCGACACGCATTCCAGGCCGAAGTCTTCCTGCACTAGCAACTTCAGGATCGCCGGATGCGAATTGGCCTTGATGGCGTAGTAATGCTGGTCGATGGACGATAGCTGCTTCAGCGCCCGTGCCCGCGCGCGCACCGTGGGCAGGTGGTAGGCGTAGCGCGGCGTGCCCGCTGCAGCCATGGCCAGCAGGCGTTGGCGCTCGCCCTGCCACCACGGCGTGTCGCGCTTGCGGATGCCGTGCGCGATCTCGCGCCAGCGCGGCCCGAATACGCTGGTCTCTTCCACCGGCATCGCGCCGCTGTCGATCAGCGCGGCATGCAGGACCGGAAGCAGGCCGTCGGCGTCGGCTTCGTCGATGACGAAGGTCAGGTTGAGGTCGTTGGATGACTGCGAAATCATGTGCACGCGTTCGCGGCCGAACGTCGCCCACACGTCCGACAGCTTGTGCAGCAGCGAGCGCATGCCACGCCCGACCAGGGTGATGGCCGCGCAGGGCACGATCACCTTGACCCGGCAGATTTCCGACAGATCGGCCGACAGCGCCGCCAGCACGTCGGTGTTGACCAGGTTCTCGCTGGGGTCCAGCGACACCGTCACGTTGGTTTCGGCCGAACCGATCAGGTCCACCGACAGCCCGTGCTTCTTGAAGCGGGCGAACACATCGGCCAGGAAGCCCACCTGCTGCCACATGCCGATGCCTTCCATCGACACCAGCACGATGCCGTTGCGGCGGCTGATCGCCTTGACCCCGGGCACGGTCGCCGCGCCACCGTCGATGCTGGTGCCAGGCAGCTCGGGCCGCTCGGTATCCAGGATCGCCATAGGCACGCTGGCATCGCGGCAGGGCTTGATCGAGCGCGGATGCAGCACCTTGGCGCCCGTGGTGGCGATTTCTTGGGCTTCGTAATAATCCAGCCGGGTCAGCAGGCGCGCATCGGGTACTTCGCGCGGATTGGCGCTGAACATGCCCGGCACATCGGTCCAGATCTCCACCCGTCGCGCGCCCAGCAAAGCGCCGAAGTAGGCGGCCGAGGTGTCCGAGCCGCCGCGGCCCAGCACCGCGGTGCCACCGTCCTCATGGCGGGCGATGAACCCCTGGGTGAGCAGCATGCGCGCGGGCTGCTGGCGGAACGCGGCACTCCAACCCTCGCTCGGCGAGGTGCTGCAGGACACCGAGAGCCGCTGCGCCCAGGGACTCTGGTTGGGCAGCAGGCTGGCCTGCAGCCACTGGCGTGCATCCATCCAGCCGAAATCGAGCCCGGCCGCGCGCAGGTAGGCAGCCCCCAGCGAGGAAGAAAGCAACTCGCCCTGCGCCAGCAGTTCGGCCTGCCAGGCCAGGTCGCGGCCCCCGGCGCGGGGGTCGACACCCAGCGCGCGCAGCGCGGCGAGGCGTTCGCCCAGCACCTGCTCCGGATCCAGACCGAGTTCAACGGCGAATTCGCGATGTCGCTGCTCCAGTTGCAGCAGGCGCACGTCGCTGTCGGCCGCGCCGTCGGCTATCGCGGTCAGCTCGTTGGTCACACCGGACAGGGCCGACACCACGACCAGCACGCGCGCGTCGTTTTCCCCGGCGCGGCGTTGCGCCAGCCGCCCTATGGTGTCCCAGCGGTGGCGGCGCGACACCGAAGTGCCGCCGAACTTCAGGACTATCCAGCGATCGGACGCAGGCGGGGCAGGAGGCATGGACACGTTGGGGGACTGCCCGACCATTCGGGCGTGAACCCTGAATTCTAGACGATGGTCGCGCCACGTGGGCCGTGGGTCCAAAGGCCTGCGCGGGCGGCTGGCAACAGGCGCGGCGTGGGTTGCTAAGCTGCACGGCCCCCATCGCCTGCCCAGCCATGACCTCACGCCGTTACCTGCAACTCGATGTCTTCGCCGATCGCCCGGGCGCCGGCAATCCACTGGCGGTCGTGCTGGATGCCGAAGGCCTGGACGATACGGACATGCAGGCCATCGCCCGCTGGACGCGGCTGCCCGAAACGACATTCGTGTTTCCGGCAAGTTCGCCCGCTGCCAGTTACGGCCTCCGCATATTCAGCCCGAGGCGGGAAGTGCCTTTCGCGGGCCATCCCAGCGTCGGCACCGCGCATGCGGTGATCGAAGCGGGCCTCGCCGAGCCGCGCGACGGCTTGCTGGTGCAGGAGGGCATCGCGGGCCTGCTGCCGCTGCGCGTGACCGGCAGCGGCAGGACGCGCACCATCGCGGTGCGCACGCCACGGGCACGCGTCATGGAAGTGGCGTCAGCGGACGATGCGCGGCTGCAGCAGGTCCTGGATGGCTTGCCACTGGGCAGCTTGCCGCCGGCACTGATGGATGGCGGTCGACGCTGGTGGCTGGCCGAACTGCGCGACGAAGCCGCTTTGCGCACGGCCATGCCCCCATGGGACGCCATCGGCAAGCTGGCACGCGACACCGACAGCATGGGCATGTGCGTGTTTGCCCGCAGCGACGACCCGGTCTACTTCCTCGCCGTACGCGCCTGGGTTGGCGCGCCCGCCCAGTTCGAGGACGCGGCGTCGGGCGCGGCCAACGCCACACTCGCGGCCTGGCTGGCCTCGCGTAATGCACTGCCCGGCCCCGATGGACGCTACCGAATCAGCCAGGGCCGGGAAATCGGCTATGACGCGATCATTGAACTGTATGTCGACCCGGAAGGAGAGGTCTGGTCCGGCGGCAGGATCTGCAATGTGGTGACGGGGAAGATCGACTGGTAGGAAGCCAGCCGCCGGACTATCGATCGGCATGCCTCGCTGGTGAATGCCGGATCGAGTACTCAGGTTTGTGCGGAAACGCTGCGTCAGTTGATGGCCGGATCCGGGTATTTGCCGGAATGGTGGTGTGTGACTCACAAGCGCCAAAGAAAAAGAGCCTTGCGGCTCTTTTTCTCATTAGTTAGGCGGGAAGGCGAACCTTAGTCGGCCTGCACATCCACGCGGACCCTGATGCGGTCGCCAGGATGATAGTTGGTACGCGTGTGGTAGGTGCGGTTGGCGTATTCATAGGTCACGTCGTAACCCTGCACGGAGTCGTCATCGTAGGTGTTCTGGTTGTACGAACCGTTGCGGCTGGTCACCGGGACGGGGTCGCATACGCTGACCGTACCGCGGCGCTGGTATTGCCGGTTGCGCACCGAACTGTCGTAGATGGATCGCCCTGCCATGCCACCGACCATGGAACCCACCGCAGTGCCCACGTAGCGGCCGCTGCCCTCGCCGATCTTGCTGCCCAGCACCGCCCCGGCAATGCCGCCCAGGACGGTGGCCATGGTGCGAGTGCCTTCGTTGCCGCGTACAACCCCATCGTCGCGGCCGCTGTATGCGCCGTTGCCGTAATAGCCGTCATTGCGGCCGTAACGATCGTCATTGCCGTAGGAGCGCTCGTTGCCGACGTAGACGTCGTCGTCGGACTGGCTTTCGTAGCACCGGGTCCCGTCGCGATTGCTGCGTGCGTAACCGGATCCGATCACCGGATCGACGCGCACGACGCGTGCGTAGTCGTAGGTGGCCCCCTGCGACGCGTATTCATTGGTATTGCGATAGCCATCGTCCTGCGAAGGGTAATAAGCGGATGATTGCGCTGCGGCATTGCCGGCGAAGACGAGGCTCGCGGCGAGCAGGCTGGCGGTAAGGCGTTTCATCGAGGGGGCTCCCAGCGCCGGAGTAGCGCCGGGGCATCGTTGATTCGTCAGGGTTAAACGAGTCTGAATTCAGCCCTGCAGGCCAAGCCGGTTTAGCCATGCGACAGTTTCACCCGCGTCACGAGCGGCCTGCCGACCCAGCAAAGGCCCGACATGGCTGGTTGCAAGCGATTCCAGGGTGTCGGCGCCCCAGGCCTTGGCCCAGTCAAAAATAATGGCCGGTGGCACGTCTTCGTCCCGCTTGGAGATGACAAACAGCGCAGGACAGCCGGGCTTGGCTGAGGGGATGCCGGCCTGCGCTTCACGCATCACCTGGCCTGATTCATCGCGCCAGTGCCGGAACGCGAACAAGGCGCTGGCCTCGTCCGCATCGGCCATTGCGTCGCGCGTGGAAGCCAGCCGCGCATGGCGTTGCCAGGGGATGGTGTCAGCCCATTCCCGTTGCGACAAGGCTTGATTCCAGGGTGCAGGAGGCAGTGGATTGACCAGAACCAGCGCATCAGCCGCGTCGGCGTACAGCACCGACAACAGCCCGCCGAGGCTTGCCCCGATCAGCACGCGCGGATGTGGCAAGCGCTCCAGTTCCGTGCGCAGTTGCAGCGCGTAGTCCTGCAGGCAAGTGGACGCCAGGCCTGCATGCGCTGCTTGCAGTTCGATGGCATGCGCTGATACGCCGTGAGCCTGCAGTACCGCCGCCCATGCCTGCCACTCCCACGCGCCGCCGCCCGCGCCATGCACCAGCAGTGCGGAGAGCTTGCCCTCCGCAACACGGACAGCAGCAACCATCAGGACTCAGCCTGCCAGCTCAGCCTCCAGGCTGATCGGCACGGCGCTCAGGGCCTTGGACACCGGGCAGTTCTTCTCTGCGTCCGTGGCCAGTTCCTGGAATTTGGCTGCATCAATCCCTGGCACGACACCCTTGACCTTCAGGCGGATCTGGGAAAAAGCCGGGCCATTCTCCATCGACAGATCCACTTCGGCGCGGGTGTCGAGGGAAGTCGGCGGAAACCCGGCCTCGGTCAACTTCGCAGACAGCGCCATGGTGAAGCAGCCAGCGTGCGCAGCGGCGATCAACTCTTCGGGGTTGGTGCCCTTTTCGTCGCCGAAGCGGCTGTTGAAGCCGTAGCGGGTGTTGTCCAGCAATCCGCTTTGCGGCGTGCTCAGCTGGCCCTTGCCGGCCTTGAGGTCGCCTTCCCAGTGTGCGGTGGCGTGGCGCGAGATACCCATGCGTGTTCTCCTTCGGTTGGGGGAGCGCACAGCGTAGTCCGTCAGGCGTTACAGGTTTGTGCGCCGCAACGGGACGCCGCGTTTGCATGCGCGCTATGGTGACCGCCCGCCATGACCGCCCGCCGGTCAGCACGCTCGCCACCGGTCGCAATGCCCGGCCCGACAGCCATGACGGCCCTCTACTCCACTTAGCTGGGAGGAACGGCCTCATGCCTTATTCGACAGCACAGATCCGCAACGTGGCCCTGGCAGGCCACCCCGGCGCCGGCAAAACAACCTTGTTTGAAGCCCTGCTGCTTGCCGGCGGCGCCCTGCAGGCGGCAGGCAGCATAGAGCGCGGCACCACCGTCTCCGATCACGATCCGATGGAAAAGGACCGCGGCCATTCGATGGACAGCGCCATCGCCAGCACCGAACACGCCGCCGCCGATGGCCAGCTGGTGCACCTAAACCTGATCGACACCCCCGGCTACCCCGACTTCCGTGGTCCGGCCCTGTCCGCGCTTGCGGCGGTCGAAACCGTGGCGATCGTGGTGGATGCCGACACCGGCATCGGCTACGGCACGCGCCGGTTGATGGCACATGCCAAGGCCCGGAACCTGTGCCGGGTGCTGGTCGTCAACAAGATCGACCATCCGGGCGCCAAGCTGGGCGTACTTCTAGACACGCTGCGCGAAACCTTCGGGCCCGAAGTGCTGCCACTCAACCTGCCGTGCGAAGGCGGACGGCAGGTCGTCGACTGCTTCTGGAAGACGACCGGCGAAAGCAACCTGGGGCCTGTCGCTGGCTGGCACCAGAAGATCATCGACCAGGTCGTCGAGGTCAACGAAGCCGTGATGGACCACTACCTGGAGCAGGGCGAATCCGGCCTGCAGCGACAGGAGCTGCACGACGCCTTCGAGCAATGCCTGCGCGAAGGACACCTGGTGCCGGTCTGTTTCGTATCGGCGCGCAGCGGCGCCGGCGTGCGCGAGTTGCTGGACATCGCCGAGAAGCTTTTCCCGCATCCCGGCGAGGGCAACCCGCCCCAGTTCCTCAAGGGCAGCGGCGACGACGCCGTGCCGATCCAGGCCAGGCCGGACCCCGAAGCCCACGTCATTGCCGACGTCTTCCGGGTCGTCAACGACCCGTTCGTGGGCAAGCTTGGCATCTTCCGCGTCTACCAGGGCACCGTGCGCAAGGACACGCAGCTTTTCGTCGACGACGGCAAGAAGGCGTTCAAGGTGGCGCACCTTTTCAAGTTGAAAGGCAAGGACCACGTCGAGATCGCGCGGGCCGTGCCGGGCGACATTGCCGCCGTGGCCAAGATCGAGGACCTGCATTTCGATGCGGTGCTGCACGACAGCCACGATGAGGACGGCATCCGCCTGGCCCCGCTCGCCTTCCCGAAACCCATGTTCGGCCTGGCCATAGACGCCACCCGCAAGGGCCAGGAACAGAAGCTGGCCACTGCGTTGCAGCGGCTGTCGGAAGAGGACCCCTGTTTCCAGGTCGAACATGAGACCGAAACCAATGAAACCGTCATCCGCGGATTGTCCGACCTGCACCTGCGCGTCAACCTGGAACGGCTGAAGGATCGCTACGGCGTGGAAGTGAGTTCGCGGCCACCGCGTATCGCCTATCGGGAGACGATCGGGGCTGCGGCCGAGGGCCATCATCGCCACAAGAAGCAGACCGGTGGCGCCGGCCAGTTCGGCGAAGTGTTCCTGCGCATCGAACCGTTGCCGCGCGGCGGTGGCTTCGAGTTCATCGATGCGGTGAAGGGCGGCACCATTCCAGGGCAATTCCTCCCTGCAGTGGAGAAAGGCGTGCGCCAGGTGCTGCACGGCGGTGCGCTGGCCGGCTACCCGATCCAGGACGTGCGGGTCACTGTCTACGACGGCAAGCACCATGCGGTGGACAGCAAGGAAGTGGCCTTCGTCGCAGCAGGCAAGAAAGCCTTCCTCGATGCCATCGGCAAGGCCCGGCCACAGGTACTGGAACCGATTGTCGACCTGGAAGTCAGTGCGCCCGAGGCACAGGTCGGCGACATAACCGGAGGGCTTTCCTCCAAGCGTGCCCGCATCAATGGCACCGACTCGGCACGCGGCGAGATCCTGGTCAAGGCGCAGGTGCCACTGTCGGAACTCGAGGCGTACGCGGCCGAGTTGAAATCTGTGACTGCGGGCAAGGGCCGCTACCGCCTGGATTTCAGCCACTACGAACCGGTACCGGAGCACGTGCAGAAGAAGCTGGTGGAGGCTTACAAGCCGAGGCACGAGGACGACTGACGTAGCGGATCGCCTGTCGAGGCGAGCCGGAGTGCTTGCGCGATCCTTCCCGCGTCCGGGACCGTGTGCCCTCCTTATGCCGCCAAGATCGTGCCTGCTGCCCCGGCTTGAAGCCCTGGACAACGCGGGCCTTGCCACGCTGGCTCGGACCCCATCGCAAGCACAGCACATCACCGGCCGACCAGATCCCCGTGCGCGGGCCGTATGGGATACGGCCCGGCAACCCGCATGCTGCAAGTGCATAGTCGCCCCCGCTCACGCGAAACCTGCCGCCTGATCCGGGCGGTTATGAGCTGATCGCAAAAAAATACATGAAAAAGGGTGTTTTCGGTGTTTCCGGTATTGGCGTAGCGGATTAATTGCCCTACATTGCGCATGCCGACGTGGTCGGCCCGATTACCCACCATTGACTGTAAAACAGGACATTTATGGCAACGAGCAAGAAAAAAGTCGCGCCCAAGAAGGCCGCCCCGAAAAAAGCTGTCGCCGCCAAACCGGCTGCACCGAAGCCCATCAAGGAAGCACTGAGCAAGTCCGGCCTGGTCGCCCACATCGCCGAAGCTGCCGGCATCGCTGCAAAAGACGTCCGCGCCGTGCTGGCCTCGCTGGAAGCAGCGGTCCACGGTTCGGTCAGCAAGAAGGGCGCTGGTTCCTTCACCCTGCCCGGCCTGCTGAAGATCAGCGCCGTCAGCGTGCCGGCCAAGGCCAAGCGCAAGGGCATCAACCCGTTCACCAAGGAAGAGCAGTGGTTTGCCGCCAAGCCCGCCTCGGTGAAGGTCAAGGTTCGCCCGCTGAAGAAGCTGAAGGACGCCGCTGCCTGATCGCAGCGCGCCAGGTAACACCTGCTCGGGACGGCAATGCCGTCCCGAGTCGTTTCTGGCCTACCGGTTCGAACAGCTCCCGTCCGCATTTGCCTGCTTGCAGCAATGCCCGTGGCATTGGTCATGGTTGATGTCAGGCCCGGTCGGCCGCAGATAGTCATGCCACGCCATGCAGGAATACCGCACATGAAGATCCAGGGCTTTCTCGACCACTTGCTCAAATCTGCCCAAGGCGGCAGCAGCGCCGGCACGGACATCTCCACGCCCTCGCAGGGCGGACTCGGCGGCATGCTCAATGCCGATTTCGGCAAGGGCGCCCTCACCGGCGGCGCACTGGGCCTGCTGCTGGGCAAGAACAAGACCACGCGCAAGCTGGCGACCTACGGCGGGCTGGCCGCTATCGGGGTGATGGCCTACAAGGCTTATGGGGATTACAAGCAGCAGCAGGGTGGCGCAACGGCCGAACCACAGACCGTGGACCGCCTGCCACCACCACAGGCAGAACTGCACAGCCAGGCCATCCTCAAGGCACTGGTCGCCGCAGCCAAGGCCGATGGCCACATCGATGCGCGCGAACGGCAGGTGATCGAAGGCGAATTCACCCGCCTCAACCAGGATGCGGAACTGCAGCAGTGGTTGCATGCGGAACTGGAAAAACCACTGGATCCTGCCGAGGTGGCACGTGCTGCAAGCACGCCGGAGATCGCCTCTGAAATGTATCTGGCCAGCCTGATGGCTGCCGACCAGCAGAATTTCATGGAACGGGCCTACCTGGATGAGCTGGCGCGCCAGCTGAAGCTGGATGACAACCTGAAGCTCAGGCTGGAACAGCAACTCAGGCAGGGCTGACGTTCCCCGCATGGCCACCCCGCCGGTTCCACGGCGCCGCTATCTGCGAGCGGTGAAACCATGGCTGTGGTGGCCACTCATTCTGATGCTGATGTATTGGATTGCAGCCTGGTCGTGGGGCCAACCCTTCATGGCCATGCCGCGCACCACCTGGGAACTGGCCAGGCTGCCTCCCCCTGCCGCACTGCCCGTCCCTGTCGAAGGCGTGCGCGCGGCGCGCATCGCCGACACTTTCGGCGCGCCACGCGGTAAAGACCGCACGCATGCCGGCGTGGACATCTTCGCCAGGCGCGGCACGCCTGTGCTCAGCGCCACCCGTGGCATCGTGGTTTCGGTACGCGAAGGCGGACTGGGCGGACGCCAGGTCTGGGTGCTCGGCCCGGCACGCGAGCGGCATTACTACGCGCACCTCCAGGATTGGCAACCCGGACTGCAGGCCGGAGATGTGGTCGGCCCCGGCATGCAACTGGGAACGGTGGGCACTACTGGCAACGCCCGCGGCACCCCGCCGCACCTGCACTATGGAATCTATGGCGCCGACGGCGCCTACGACCCCCTGCCGCTGCTCCAGGCATACGCGTTGCAGGCCTCTCCGCGCTAACCGCATGCCGCCGGCATGGAACAGTCCATCGCGGTCCGCACCCTCGTTGCGGGCGCTTGGCGGACCTATCTTGTTTGCATCCCCCGCAAGCAGAAGTCCGCCCCATGGCAACCAACTCCCACCGATATCGCATTACCGTGACGCCCGTCGAGGACAACGGCCTGCAGTGCAACGGCCGCTGCACCATCGAGTTCGAGCACAGCTGCCATGACGACTGGATGCGGATACTGGAAGCCATGCAGGAGCAGCGTGGTCTGAGCGGGGACGAACGCGCGGCCCTCACCGTCGCTACCAAATTGCTCAGCGGGCTGATGCTGGACCATCGCAAGGATGCCGATGACCTGTTCTCGCCGCTGCGACCGCACATGGGCGAGTTCATCAAGAACCTCAAGCAGCGCAACAGCGCTGGAAACCGACCGGCCGTCGTGCATCCCCAGAGACGCCCGGAACAGGATTAGCCCAGAGCCTGAGAGTTTATGGCGAGTGAGGGCACTTCCTGCGGGCGGCTGCCTGGCTTCACTGCATTTATCCCACGCGGCAGCGGCAGTCCCCGTAAACTGGCGGGCATTGGTCATGGGGGAAATTCATGCGCGGATCCTGGATGCTGCCACTGATCCTGCTGGTGGGCGGGTGCTCATGCGAACGTCGACCTGACGCGGAGACGGTGCCTGCCGGCACCGACGTACAGGTGGTCGCCACCCCGGCTGTTGATAGCCAGGCCACTCCGGCCGCCGTTGCCGCACCAGCACCAGGACCGGCAAGCAGCGTATCGGACGCGGTTTCCACCGTGCATGCCTACCTTGCTGCGGTCGCGGCAAAGGACTGGCCCAAGGCCGACGCCTACTGGTCGGGAGGAAAGCCGCCGCCGCGGCCGGATGATTTCAGCGTCCGCGGGGTCGAGGACCTGCAGTCGATGCGCATCAACAATGAAAGCCCCACCCCGCTTGACCGTGACTCACCCCCGCAGAGTGTCGAAATTCCGGTGACCATCCGCGTCCGCAAGCAAACAGGTGTGTACGAGATCCGTGGCTGGTACCGACTGCGACGCAAGATAGCCGGTGATGGCTGGGAGATCACGTCGGCCTCGATGCAACCCTCGATGGGTTGAATCATTGGCGACGTGCCGCGTTGCATCGGTAGTGGCGGTGGCAGGCATCGTCACGAATGACATTGGTCTTTCGCTGATTTCAGGGAACGGGGGCGATCGAAGCCTTGCATTGAAGTCGCATTCACTTCGCCCGGCTAAGGTGGCGCTTGCTGCGTCCTGTTTACCCGGACGAATCACACCTGCAGAAAGCGTCCTTCCGCGCGCCCTTATCGAGACACTCAATGAAATTCCACCAGATGAACTTCCGCTCCGCCGCCCTGAAGTCGGCCTGCATGGCTCTTTTGCTCACCGGCCCACTCGTCGCCATGGCAGCCACGGCCGATCGCAACGAAATCGGCGTCGCCGCGCCACAGGTGCAGCAGTACCTGGATACGGCCTTTCCGCGGGAATACGAGGCGCTGGGAGGCTTGTTCACCCTGACTGCCCGCGATCTCAAGCTCAGCATCCCCAGCTCGGGCGAGCGTTTGAACATGGGTTTTTCCGCCAGTGCGTCTTCCGGAGGCGGCGCCGAGACACCTGTAGGCCGCATCGTGATGAGCAGCGGCCTGCGCTACGACGCCAACGACAACGCCTTGTACATGGACCAGCCTACGGTCGATGACGTGCAGCCGGCCTCTCCGGGGCAACGTGTCGACGAACAGACCCGCGTGCTGCTGAATCTCTGGCTCGCCGACTATGCCAGGAAGCAACCGCTGTTCAAGCTGGACCCCGCGTTGATGGCGAACCTGGGAGGCGTGAAGGTTGAATCCACCACCATTCGCAACGGGCAGATCGTGGTCCGCTTCAACCAACCCGTCGGCATGCCGGATCTGGACGATGCGCAGGAGTAATGCACTGCTGACCGTGGCGCTATGCGGCTGCCTCGCCGCATGCGCGGTGGAAGACAAGGCCGGCCCCAACGCGATTGCCGGCAAAGGCGAGGTCGCGACCGTGGAGGCGGCCGCAGCTCCCGCGCCGACGGCTGTTGCGGTGCCGGATGACACCACTCCTGGCAGGAACATCGCACCTTCGCCCGCCGAGGCTCGCCAGGTCGTGGTGGATTATTACGCGGCCATCAACGCGCGCGATTACAGGAAGGCCTACTCGCTGTGGAGTGGCGAAGGTGCAGCCAGCCGGCAGAGCTTCGAGAATTTCAGTGGTGGCTATGCCAACACCGAATCGGTTGAGGCGGATGTGGGCGAAGCCACCGGGCAGGAGGGAGCTGCGGGCTCACGCTACATCATGGTGCCGGTCGAACTGCAGGCCCGCCAGTACAACGGCGCACTGCACAGCTACAGGGGTCGCTTCGCACTGCGCGCCGCGGTTGCCGACGGCGCCAGCGAACAGCAGCGCCGATGGCACCTGGATTCGGCGGAAATGCAACGCTTGACTGACGATGCCCCGGCATCCGGCACCACCGAATAGCTGCCGGTCATTTTCCGCAGGCTGTCGCTTTCCGCCTTCTGATACAACTGAAACATCCCCATCCGTCCCGCCGATCCTGGCTTCAGAGCTCGAACCGGTAGGACAGCTTGACCAGCAATTGCTCGTCGTCCCGAAGATCGAAACTATCGGCCAGCAACTGACCGGTGTCCTGCGAGTAGCCTTCCTGCCTGTAGCCGCCCCGCCCGTACACGACGTACAGGTAGGAAAGCGGTGCCAGCTCATAGCGATAGCGAACCTGGAAGCCCAGGTTCCTCACGCTGAAATCGTCCACCTTCAACGGACTGACGAGGGCGTTGCCCGTGCCGTCCACCGAGTAGCTCTGGCTCGCGTTCGCATCCAGCGCGATGGCCTGCAGCTTGATGCGCAGCTCCTGCCTGTTGCCGATGTTCCAGTCCAGCCCCGCGTTGAGGTGCACCTCGCGCGCGTCGTAGCTGCCCAGCAGATTGCTGTCGCGATTCCATACCAGCCAGTCGGGCGTGTGGTCGGCATAGATCCCGGCCGTCAGGCTGAGCGCGTCGCTGATGAAATAGGTGGGCTCGTACTCCATGCTGTAGCCGAGCTTCGAGTTGCCCGCCAGGCCGCCGCTGTACAGCTGCATTTCCACCTCGTGGCCCCAGTTGCCCTTGCGAGGCCGCTGGTACTCGAAGTAGGAATTGAAACTGGCCGGCTTCTTCACCGGCCCGTGGCCGCGGGTGATCAGGTCGTCCACGCCCGCGCTGTTGATATTGATCTGCGCGTACTCGTAGCTTCCGTTGCGCAGTCGACCTTCGCGGCTGACCCGGAACTGGTCGTTGAGCTTGTCGCCATGGTCGTTGTGGTTGCTGCTCACGCGCCCACGCCATTCCTTGGAGGAATAGCGCGACTGCTCGGGCTGGACGGCGAAGCGCTTGCGCAATTCCCAGTGCAGGTAGTTGAGGCTGTTGCGCGCCAGGTATCCCGCGTCGTTTATCTGCAGGTCGTTGCCGAAATGCATGGCGATCCATTGCTGGCGCCAGCCGTCGTCCATTTCGTAGTCGGCCCAGAGCGTGCCACCCAGGTCGCCGGTGATCCTGCCCGACACTTCGACCTGGCTTCCAAAAACGCGGGTTTGCACGTTCCAGCGCTGGCTGGGCCGCCAGTTGTGATCCACGCCGAGCACGGTGGCGTCCCGATCGAGGTACGGCCGCTCCACGCGGGTCAGCATCACGCCCAGGTTCTGGTTGCCGAAGTCCCGCACCAGCCGCAAGGCCCCGAATGTGCGTCCCGCCTGGTCGGCCTCATCAGCGAGAAAAATGCCGTAGCTGGTGTTTCCCAAGCTGCCGTTGACCTTGACCGCGGCGGTGATGTCGCCCGAGCCATTGCCATCGTCGGCCGGTCCGCCGACACGCCGCGTGTACAGCAACTGGCTGAAGTCGGAAGGCGTCGTGTATTCGAACAGGCCCTGGTTCTCGGTGAAGAACGGGCGCTTGTCGCTGATGAAGGTTTCAGTGGCACCGAAGTTGACCACCAGGTCATCGCTTTCGACCTGGCCGAAATCAGGATTGAGGGTGGCTGCCATCTGCAGCTGGCCGTTAGGCTTCCAGAAGATATCGGCGCCCCCGTCGAAGTCGCCACCGCCACGCACGTTGTCGTACAAGCCTGAAACATAGGGGGTGACAGTCAGCAGGGACTGGCTGTACTGGGCCATTTCCACCGCGTTGAAATCGGACATGAATCGCGGACGCTCGAAACTGGCGGCAGGCCACGCCGAACGCTCGCCGGTGGACCCGATCACCCGGTCCAGGTAGATCTTCAGTATGCGCGTGCCGCCGCTGGCCTTGCGCATCGGCGTGATGTACCAGGGGATCAGCATTTCCACCGACCAGCCCTCCGCATCCTCGCTGACCGCATGCTGCCAGTTGCCGTCCCAGTCGTCGTTGAAGCTGTTCTGGTTGCTGATCACCGCATCGGAGATGCCATCGGTCGAAGACACCGTGAAGTTGTAGCCGGTGCGCCCATCGCCGTCGAAGTCCACCATCAGGTTGACCCGGTCCACCTGCTCTTCGAAGTCGCGTTGCACCCGCTGGCGCGTACGCGGGACGCTGGGCGGCTGGGTGTTGCGGAAGCCGACCGCCAGCCCCTCGGGGGTGGCCAGGATCCAGGCTTCGGTTGGCTGCGAGCCCGGCGCGCGGGTCAGCGGCTGGGTCATGCGGAAATCCTCGACATGACGCGCGCCAATCCACTCCTGCGGGTCGATCCTTCCGTCGATATCAACCGCAACGGCCGGCATTGCACCTGCCCACAGCCCCATGCCCACCACCACGCCCCAGACCTTGCCCATCGAATTCTCCTGCCGATGCGCCTAGGTTAGAGCGGCCGTCACGGCAAGGCCCGTCCCGTTAGTCATTGCAACCTTCGCGTGCTTGCCTGCATCAACGCCGGCAGGTCAGGCAGTGGCGTCGTGGGTAACGAAAGTGCTTTCGCCCTGTGGCAGTTCGAGCCATTCCGGATGGGCCAGCGCACGCCCGATGTCGGCCAGACCCGATTGCCAATGCTCGCGCATGGCCACGCGGCCAAACTGGTAGTCCTTGAAATGCCCGAACCGCGCGCGGTCGCGGTAGATCAGGTGGATCAGGCTGTAGCGGCGGTCGCAGGCCAGCCCCGCGGCGCGCTGGCACCATGGATTGTCCTTGCGCACGCTTTCCGGAATTTCCTCGAGCAGTTCGCGCAGCAGGCGCCGGTAGTGCTGGCCGAGTCGCTGCATGTCGGTGATGGTGCGGGTACGACTGGAGTACTGGATCTCCTTCTCGCGTTCGGCCACATCCAGCAGGTTCTGCGGAAGTTCGCCCTGCGCGCTCCACAGGTCCACCTGGAAAACCAGCGAGTCCTGGCGCGGCTCGGAATCGAATACCTGCGACAGCGGCGTATTGGACACCAGCCCGCCATCCCAGAAATAGCGCCCATCGATCTCGACGGCCGGGAACGCGGGCGGCAGCGCACCGGATGCCAGGATATGGCGCGCATCCAGGCGCATATGCGCATTGTCGAAATATTCCAGGTTGCCGCTGGCCACGTCCACCGCGCCGACCGACACGCGGATGCCGCCATCGTTGAGGCGATCGAAATCGACCATCCTTTCCAGCGTTTCGACCATCGGCTGGGTGACGTACCAGCTGGCACGCGTGGGGCCCGGAGCGGTAAAGGGATCCTCGCCGAACCAGCTGCGCGGCTGGTAGAAGCCACGCTGCCCTTCGACCATGGCGCGCCAGGCCTCCCACGCGTCCAGCCAGCCGCGCGCCTCTTCGGCGATGCCGGTCAGGCTTGCTTCCTGGCCCAGCGTGGTCGCGGGCAGAAGATAGGGCTGCGAGATGGTTTCCCAGAACTCACGCAGCGCATCGATCCGCCGCTCCGGGGCGTTGCCTGCGATCAGCGCCGTGTTGAAAGCCCCGATGGAGATTCCGGCGAGCCAGTTCGGCACGATGCCGGCTTCATGCAGTCCCTGGTAGACGCCGGCCTGGTAAGCGCCCAGCGCGCCACCACCCTGCAGGACCAGCGCGACATTCCTGGGCTCGCGACGGCGCGATGCGGTCCTGTGTTGTCCCAATGGCGTCACAGGCGACGCGGCAGCCTTTGCGGCGGAGGGGCTGGTGCGTCGAGTGGCCATGCCTGCGCTCCCGTGTTGCGGTTGAATTGATCCGCAGGCCTTGCGCCGCTACGGGCGGTCAGCCGACGGCCTTGCGGCCTACTGCATGTACCAGCCGTGGCTGACCACCACGCTTTGCCCGGTCAACGCATTGCTGGGGAATTCGCACAGGAACTTCACTGTCTGGGCCACGTCCTCGACCGTGGTGAAGATGCCGTCCACGGTCTGGCCCAGCATGACCTTCTTCACGACTTCCTCCTCGCTGATGCCCAGGGTCTTCGCCTGCTCCGGTATCTGTTTTTCCACCAGCGGCGTGCGCACGAAGCCCGGGCACACCACATTGGCGCGCACGCCATGCTTGCCGCCTTCCTTGGCCAGCACGCGGGCCAGGCCCAGCAAGCCGTGCTTGGCGGTGACGTAGGCGGACTTCAACGGCGAGGCCTCGTGCGAATGCACCGAGCCCATGTAGATGACCACGCCGCCGCGGCTTTGACCGGCATCATCGCTTTTGTACATATGCGGCAACACCGCCTTGGTGGTCAGGAAGGCGCCATCCAGGTGGATGGCCAGCATCTTCTTCCAGTCCGCGTAGGCGTAGTCCTCGATCGCGTTGATGATCTGGATGCCGGCATTGGACACCAGGATGTCCACGGGACCCAACTGCTCCACCACCCGCGCAATACCCGCGTTGACGGCTTCTTCATCGGTGACGTCCATGGCAACGCCCAGCGCCGTGCCGCCAGCCAGGGTGATTTCGTCAGCGACGGACTGGGCACCTTCCAGGTTGAGATCGGCGATTGCGACCCTGGCACCAGCCTTGGCCAGGGTGTGCGCGATTTCCTTGCCTATGCCACTGGCCGCGCCAGTGACCACCGCTACCTTGCCTGCGATCGGGGAACCCATGGGTTCGACTCCTGAGTGGGGAACAGGCCCAATAGTGTCGCAAACCGCGGGTTACCGCATCGTACTTGTGGCCGATGCGCTTACTTGGCTTTTGCCTTGGTCTTCGGCTGCAGCATGGTGCCGGTGCAGTTCTTCGAACCGCAGCGGCATTCCCAGATCTTCTTGAGCCGCGCGGTGTGCGGTTCGTCCAGGGTGATGCCGTAGTTGTAGGTCAGCTCTTCGCCCGCCTTGATGTTGCGGATGGCTTCGATCATCACCCGGTCCTTCTTGCGGTTCTTGCCATCGTGCTCGTCGATGGTGGCTTCGCAGTTCGGATCGCAGCTGTGGTTGATCCAGCGCGCCTTGTTGCCCTTGTGGTTGGCATCGATGACGTAATCATCGTTGAGGGTAAACAGGAACGTATGTCCGGAATCGACGTCGCCGGTGTCGTCTGCGTCCACTTCGGCATGCGTGCGGCGCTTGCCTTTGTATTCGACGACGTGCTCGCCCTTCTTGATGTCGGCGATGGCGAAAACGCCGTTGCCATGGATGTCGGACTGGCGGGCTTCGATCTTGCGGGGCATGGGAGGTTCCGGCGTGGGTTGCCTTCATTGTCGCCTGCGCAGGCATTCCTTGCCATCACTCGGGACCGGCGGATGTCCTGCCCGGGACGCGCATCGCGTTTGGTTGGCATTCCCCCCCAAAGCGAACCCTGTGCATGCGAACCGGACTCTTCCTGCTGATTTCCACCTTCCCGCTAACGGCCTGCCAGCCTTCCCCTGCCCCGCGTGCGCAGGACGAGCCGATCGCCACCCCTGACCTGATCGCCAAAGGTCAATACCTGGTAAAAATCGGCGGCTGCAACGACTGCCATACACCGGGCTACGCCCAAAGCGGGGGCAAGGTGCCCAAACAGCATTGGCTGACCGGGTCGGGCCAGGGTTTCATGGGCCCCTGGGGCACGACCTACCCCAGCAACCTGCGCTTGAACCTGTCGAAGATGAGCGAGGCCGAATGGCTGGTCTACAGCAGCACCTTCCATACGCGGCCGCCCATGCCTGATTTCACCGTGCGCGACATGTCCGACGACGACCGCCGTGCCCTGTATCGTTTCGTGACCTCGCTTGGCAGCGCCGGCACGGAGGCGCCCGCCTACCTGCCTCCTGATCAACAGCCCCCCGCACCTTATTTCCAGCTGGTACTGCCTGCGGCACCTGCCGATGCCCCCGGCCAGGAGCACGCAACGAAAGCGCCCGCGGCATCCTGAACAACGATGGCTTGGCCGGGCCGGGCGTAAAGCGTACAATTTCGGTACGCTTTTACGATCAACCGGCCCATGCTTCGCGTCACCAAGCTCACCGATTACGCCACCGTGGTCCTGACCGTGCTCGCCGCGCGTCCAGGTGACGTGCTGAGCGCCGCCGATCTGGCCGAGACTTCGGGTCTGGAGACGCCGACGGTCAGCAAGCTGCTCAAGCCGCTGGCCCAGGCCGGGCTGGTGGCCAGCCTGCGCGGCGTGCATGGCGGCTACCGCCTGAGCCGCGCGGCCTCGGCCATCACCCTGATCGAAATCGTCGAGGCCATGGAAGGACCCCTGGCCATGACCGAATGCAGCCAGCACGAGAGCCACTGCGGCATTGCCCACCAGTGTGGCGTCCGCAGCAACTGGCGCCTGATCAATGACGTGGTCGCCGATGCCCTGCGCGGAGTCACGCTGGCGCAGATGCTCAAACCCCCCACTTCCACCGACGATGCCAGGCGCCGACCCATCGCCCTGCACGTCGCATCCAGTTGAATGAGTAGGCAGCCCATGGCCACCGAAGCAGCAATCCCCCTCCAGTCAATCCCCGCGAAGAATGCCGGGATTGTCGAGCAGCTCGGCCGTCGCTATGACGCCGGCTTCATCACCGACATCGAATCGGACAGTTTCGAGCCGGGTCTCAACGAAGACGTGGTCCGCGCCCTTTCCGCGAAAAAGGAAGAGCCGCAGTGGATGACGGACTGGCGGCTGGCGGCCTACCGCCACTGGTTGACCATGCCGGTGCCGCACTGGGCCAAATTGAACATCGCCCCGATCGACCTGCAGTCGGTCAGCTACTACTCCGCACCCAAGGCCAAGTACGCCTCGCTGGATGAAGTGCCACAGGAGCTGCTGGACACCTACGACAAGCTGGGCGTGCCCCTGCACGAACGCGCCAAGCTCGCCGGCGTGGCCGTCGATGCGGTCTTCGATTCGGTCTCGGTCGGAACCACGTTCCGCAAGGAACTGGCCGAAAAAGGCATCATCTTCTGCTCGATGAGCGAGGCCGTGCGCGAACACCCGGACCTGGTCAGGCAATACCTGGGCAGCGTGGTGCCGACCGGCGACAACTACTTCGCCGCGCTAAACGCGGCGGTGTTCTCCGACGGCAGCTTCGTGTTCATCCCCAGGGGTGTGCGTTGCCCGATGGAGCTGAGCACCTATTTCCGCATCAATTCCGGCCATACCGGCCAGTTCGAACGCACCCTGATCATCGCCGAGGACAAGTCCTACGTGTCCTACCTGGAAGGCTGCACCGCGCCGATGCGCGACGAGAACCAGCTGCATGCCGCGGTGGTGGAGCTGGTGGCGCTGGAGGATGCCGAGATCAAGTATTCGACGGTGCAGAACTGGTACCCCGGCGACGAGAACGGCAAGGGCGGCATCTACAACTTCGTCACCAAGCGCGCCGAATGCCGCGGCGCGCGCAGCAAGGTCAGCTGGACCCAGGTGGAAACCGGATCGGCGATCACCTGGAAATACCCTAGCTGCGTGCTGCTGGGTGACAACTCCACCGGCGAGTTCTATTCGGTGGCGCTGACGCACCACCGCCAGCAGGCCGACACCGGCACCAAGATGATCCACATCGGCCGGAACACCAAGTCGAAGATCGTCAGCAAGGGAATCAGTGCGGGCCGCGGCCAGAACAGCTACCGCGGCCTGGTCAAGGTGGAAAAATCCGCCGCTGGCGCGCGCAATTACACCCAGTGCGACAGCCTGTTGATCGGCAAGCAGTGCGGCGCGCACACCTTCCCCTATATCGAGGTCAAGCATCCCGACGCCATCGTCGAGCACGAAGCGACCACCTCCAAGATTTCAGACGACCAGATGTTCTATTGCCGCGCGCGTGGCATCAGCCAGGAAGATGCCGTTTCGTTGATCGTCGATGGTTTCTGCAAGCAGGTGTTCCGCGAGCTGCCGATGGAGTTCGCGGTGGAAGCCAAGAAACTGCTTGAAGTGAGCCTCGAGGGTTCGGTCGGATAACCAGGACCTGTGACGCAGGATCGACGCCAACCGCGCCTCCGTCCCCACAACGCCATCGCGACCCAGGTCGCTCATACGCGTATATCGCAACTCCCTGAAACGGGAATCAAGAGATCCAGACAATGTTGAAAATCGAAAACCTGCACGCCAGCGTCGCCGGCAAGGAAATCCTCAAGGGACTCACGCTGGAGATCAAGGCCGGCGAAGTGCATGCGCTGATGGGCCCCAATGGTGCTGGCAAGTCCACCCTGGGTAACATCCTGTCGGGGCGCGACGGTTACGAAGTCACCGCAGGCTCGGTTACCTACCAGGGCAATAACCTGCTGGAGCTCGCCCCCGAACAGCGCGCCGCCGCGGGCGTATTCCTGGCCTTCCAGTACCCGGTGGAAATACCCGGCGTCAACAACACCTACTTCCTGCGCGCCGCGCTCAACGCCCAGCGCAAGGCGCGCGGCGAGGGCGAGCTGGATTCCATGCAGTTCCTCAAGCTGGTGCGTCAGAAACTCGCGGTGCTGCACCTGAAGGATGAACTCCTGCATCGCGGTGTCAATGAAGGTTTCAGCGGCGGCGAGAAGAAGCGCAACGAGATCTTCCAGCTGGCCGTGCTGGAACCCAAGCTGGCGATCCTGGACGAAACCGACAGCGGCCTGGACATCGATGCCCTGAAGAACGTCGCCGACGGCGTCAACGCACTGCGCTCGCCTGAACGCGCCTTCCTGGTCATCACCCACTACCAGCGCCTGCTCGACTACATCAAGCCGGACGTGGTGCATGTACTGTCGGACGGCCGCATCGTGGAAAGCGGCGGCCCCGAACTGGCACTGGAACTTGAAGCACACGGCTATGCCTGGCTGAAAGACCGGGTCACCCCGGAGAAGGCAGCCTGATGAGCGCCCTGCTCGACTCTCTTGCGGACGGCTTCCAGGGCGACGCCAGCCGGCGCACGGCACTTGACGACGTCCTGCGCGACGGCTTGCCTGGCCCACGCAGCGAAGCGTGGAAGTACACCTCGCTGCGTGCACTGGAACGTCGGCGCTTCGCCGCCGTCGAATCGGTCCCGGCCATCGACATGCAGGTGCTTGACGGCATACCGTCGCCGCGCATCGTCCTGGTCAACGGACGCTACTCGCCAGAGCTGTCCGCGCCGCACGACCTGCCGGCGGGCGTCAGCCTGAAGCTGCTGTCTGAAGTACTGGCAAGCGGCGACGACTCCGCACGTTTCCTCGCCCGCCGCTTCGAGCGCAATGACGAGATCTTCGCCAGGCTCAACGCCGCCCTTGCCAGCGAAGGCGTGCTGTTGCGAATGGAGGCAGGGGTGGCGTCGGCAGTGCCGGTGCACCTTGTGTTCATTGGCGCCGAAGACGGGACCGATCGGGCCTGGCATCTCCGCAACCTGGTCGAGCTGCGCGAGGGCGCGCGCCTGTCCCTGGTCGAGCACCACCTGTCCGCCGGCAGCCACGCCCATTTTTCCAACACGCTGACGCATGTGCACCTGGCCCGCGCCGCAACGTTGTCGCATGCCCGGGTGCAGCACGAGGGCGAGCGCGCCACCTCGTTCCTGCGCACCGACGCCGTGTTGGGCCGCGATGCCGACTACCAACGCATCGACCTGGAGCTGGGCGCCGCATTGTCGCGGCATGAACTCAATGTGCGCCTCGAGGGCGACAACGCGCGGTTGACGGCCAATGGCGTATTGCTGGCCAGCGGCAAGCGCCATGTCGATACGCGCCTGGGCATCGAGCATATCGCCCGCGACACGCGTTGCGAGCTTACCTGGCGCGGGCTGGGCACCGGACGCGGACGCGCGGTTTTCCATGGCGGCATCCTGATCCGCGCAGGCGCAGACGGCAGCGATGCGATGCTGTCGAACAAGAACCTGCTGCTGTCCGAGGGCGCCGAGATCGATACCCAGCCAGTCCTGGAAATCCATGCCGACGAAGTCAAGGCTGCGCATGGCGCCACGGTCGGCCAGCTGGATGCCAATGCCCTTTTCTACCTGCGCTCGCGCGGCCTGCCCGAAGACCAGGCCCAGCAATTGCTGACGGCGGCCTTCTGCCGCGAGCCACTGGCACTGCTGGAGGACCCGGCGATCTCGGCGGCGCTCGTTTCGCAACTGGACCGGGCATTGGCGACTGCCGGAGTGGCATGACCATGGTGGCCTCCTCCGCCATTGCAGACACGACCAACCCCGACTGGGCGCGCATCCGTGCCGACTTCCCATTGCTGACGCGGGAAGTACAGGGCAAGCCACTGATCTACCTGGACAGCGCCAACACCGGCCAGAAGCCGGCGTCGGTGATCGAGTCCGTGGACGATTTCTATCGACACCACAATGCCAATGTCAGCCGTGCCGTGCATACGCTGGGTACCGAAGCGACCGATGCCTACGAAGGCGCGAGAAACAAGCTGGCGGGCTTCCTGCGCGTGCGCGCCGACGAGCTGGTGTTGTGCAGCGGCACCACCTTCGCCCTCAACCTGGTGGCGTACTCCTGGGCCTTGCCGCGCCTGCAGCCTGGCGACAGCATCCTGGTTTCGCGCATGGAGCATCACGCCAACATCGTGCCCTGGCAGCTGGTCGCCGAGCGCACGGGCGGGCGCATCAAGGTCGCCGAGCTGATGCCTGATGGCAGCCTGGATCTGCCTGCCCTGTACGCGGCGATGACCTCTGAAGTAAAGCTGCTGGCCTTGGCCCACGTTTCCAATGTGCTGGGAACGGTCAACCCGGTCCGCGAGATCTGCCGCGAAGCCCGCAGGCGTGGCATCGTGACCGTGGTCGATGGCTCGCAAGCCGCGCCACACCGGTCGTTGGACGTGGCCTCCATCGGTTGCGATTTCTACGCCATCACCGGCCACAAGATGTGCGGACCGACCGGCACCGGTGCGCTGTGGGCACGCCGAGAGCACCTGCAGGCCATGCCGCCCTTCATTGGGGGCGGCGAGATGATCCGCGAGGTCAGTTTCGAAGGCACCGTATTCAACGATGCGCCGCACAAGTTCGAAGCCGGAACGCCGAATATCGCCGGCTTCATCGGCCTGGGCGCGGCGGTCGACTACCTGCAGGGGGTCGGCATGGACCATATCGAAGCGCGCGAGAGCGCACTGCTTGCCCACGCCACCGAGGAGCTGCAGAAGATCGAAGGCCTGCGCATCTTCGGCAATGCCCCGGAGAAGGCCGCGGTGATCTCGTTTCTCATCGAGGGCGCGCATTCGCACGACCTGGCCACGCTGCTTGATCTGGAAGGCGTGGCGATCCGCTCCGGTCAGCATTGCGCGCACCCTTTGCTGCAGTCGCTGGGCGTTGCGGCCACGTGCCGGGCCTCTCTGGCTTTCTACAACACCCATGACGAGATCGAGCGCTTCGTGGTGGCGTTGCGGAAGTCACGCAGTCTGCTGGCTTAGCGCTGCCTTTCCCAGGGTAAGGGGCGTCGAGAACGGAAAGAACCTAAAATTCCCGCATGACCACTCTCTCGTTCCGCCCCGCCACCGTTGCCGACATTCCCGCCCTGGTGACTCTGGTCACCTCCGCCTACCGTGGCGACGTCAGCCGCCAGGGCTGGACCACAGAAGCCGACCTGCTGGATGGCCAGCGCATCGATCCGGAAGTGCTACGGCAGGACATAGAACGTCCCCGCAGCCGCGTGATCCTCGCTGAATCGCAAGACCTCGACGGCCCGCTGCTGGCCGCATGCGTGCACGTGGCGGAAGAGGATGGCGCCGGCTACCTGGGCATGTTCTCGGTGCGGCCCGACAGCCAGGGCGGCGGCATCGGCAAGCAGGTGATGGCCGAAGCCGAACGTTACCTGCGCGAGGAGCTCCGGCTTCCCGCCATACGCATGACGGTGATCGATATCCGCGATGAACTAATCGCCTTCTATGAGCGCCGAGGCTATCGACGGACCGGCATCACCAAGCCTTTCCCTTATGGCGATGAGCGATTTGGCATTCCCAGGCGCGACGACCTGCGCTTCGAGATCCTGGAGAAGGTTTTCGAAGGAGACGCGGCATGAGCGAGAACTGGACCTTCGTCTGCGCGCTCAGCGAGCTGCTTCCGGGCGAAATGAAGACCGCCTGGGATGAAATGACTTCCGTGCCCATCGTGGTGTTCAACCATGACGGCCAGTACTTCGCGCTCGAGGATCGCTGCAGCCACGAGGATTTCGAGCTTTCGGCGGGCGGTTACGACCCGGGGTCCGGCTCCATCGAATGCGTATTGCACGGCGCCCGCTTCGACATCCGTGATGGCAGGGCGCTATGCGCACCTGCCTATACCGGGGTCGCCAAATTCCCGGTGAAGCTCGAACATGACGCCATCTGGACGCGAGACGACCGCGAATAGTCGGCCCCTTGCTAGCTTTGCAGCGACCTGAACGTTGCAAACACGAGTAATTCTCATTAACATGGAGCGCGTCGAAGGAGGGACACCCCGGCCACGCCAGCGCATCTCGGCATAGGCCAGGCCCCCATCGGACCTTTCACGCTCCCGCCAGCCTCTCGCCAATGGGATTTCCTTGTCACGTCACCATTGGAACCCGCGATGAGTCACATCAAGACGCGCAAATATGCTCCCCGCAGCGCCCGCCAGCCCGTCCTTGCCACAGCAACCCTGATCACAGGCTTTGCCTTTGCCCTGCCGGGCGCCGCGCAGGTGGCATCCGATGGCAACGACAGCTCCTCGAATGCAGCAACCACACTCGACAATGTCGAAGTGCATGGGGTGGCAGGATTCACGGCGGAAAAGGTCGCTTCGCCAAAGTTCACGCAATCCCTTCAGGACACCCCGCAGACCATCCAGGTGATTACCAGCGAACTGTTCAACCAGCAGGGCGCCACCAACCTGACCGAGGCGCTGCGCAACAGCCCGGGCGTGGGGACGTTCTATGCCGGGGAGAATGGCAACACCTCGACCGGCGACGCTATCTACATGCGTGGCTTCGACACTTCCAGCAGCATCTTCGTAGACGGGGTGCGCGACATCGGGTCTGTCGCCCGCGACCTCTTCAATATCGACCAGGTGGAAGTGACCAAAGGCCCGGCAGGCACCGACAACGGCCGCTCCGCTCCCACCGGCGCCATCAATCTGGTGACCAAGCAGGCTTCCCTGCGCAATGCCGTGTCCGGCACCGTGTCGGTGGGCACTGACGCCCAGCAGCGGGCGACCGCTGACTGGAACCAGACCTTTGCTGGCGCGCCAGGCAGCGCTTTCCGCCTCAACGCCATGTGGCAGGACAGCGACGTGGCCGGACGTGACCATGTCAACAACAAGCGCTGGGGCATCGCGCCGTCACTGGCGTTTGGCCTGGACAGCGCGACCCGCTATTACCTCAATCTGCTCTACGTCAAACAGGACAACGTGCCTGATGGTTTCGTGCCCACGATCGGCCTGCCGGGCTGGCAGCCGCAAGCGGGCCAAGCGGCCCTGGTGGGCCATCCGGTGGACCCCGAAAATTTCTACGGGACCACGTCGGACCACGACCACGTTGACGCGCAGATGGCCACCTTCCGTTTCGAACACGATTTTTCCGACACGCTGAAGCTGACCAACACCCTGCGCTGGGGCAAGACCGTCCAGGACTACCTGCTCACCGCCTTCATGTCCACGGGCGCCAACACGATCTTCACCGACGTCAATGACCTTTCCACGTACTCCATCCGACGTAGCAACCCGACTTTCAAGGATCAGGAAAACACGATCCTCACCGAACAGCTGAACCTGCGCGCCGACTTCAGCACCGGTTCTGTAGAACACAACCTCAGCACCGGACTCGAGTTCGCCCGCGAAAAGCAGGACGCTTTGACCCTGGCTGCTACCAATGGCAGCAACTGGCCGGCAGCCAACCTCTACAACCCCGAGTGGAACGTGAGCGGACTGACCTGGGCCTACAACGGCGCCAGCGCCGCCGGCGCCACCACCACTTCCTCGGCTTACCTGTTCGACACACTCAAGTTCGGCAGCCGCTTTCTGCTGACCGCCGGCCTGCGCATCGATCACTACCAGACCGAATACGAAACCGTGACCGCCGCCGGCGTCGCCACCCGGCTGGAAGATTCCGACACCCTTTTCAACTGGAAAGCCGGAGGGGTATACAAGGCGAGCGACGACGTCAGCCTGTACGCCAACTACGCTCTTTCCCAGCAGCCTCCAGGTGGCAGCAACTTCGCCCTGAGCACGGCCGCCAACAACGCCGGCAACCCCAACATGGATCCCCAGAAAGCCAGGACCCTCGAGGTGGGAACCAAATGGAACCTGATCGAGGAAGGCCTGGCCCTGAACCTTGCGCTGTTCCAGACCGAAGTCACCAATGAAATCACCGGCAGCGCGGCTGAAGGCTATTTCCAGGACGGCAGGAAGAGCGTGACTGGAATCGAGTTGTCGGCGGTCGGCAACCTCACCCCGAACTGGTCCATCTCAGCCGGCTACACCCATCAGCAGGCCCGGGTCGAGGAAGGAACTGCCGTTGCCGCGGACGGTACCAACAACCTCGCCTACACGCCGGAAGATGCATTCACCAGCTGGACCACGTACCGGTTTCCCTTCGGACTGACCGTGGGCGGCGGCGTGCGCTATTCCGGTGAGACCCACCGCGGCACCGACGGCGCAATTGGTACGCCTGCCTTCACCAAGTCCTATACGGTCTACGATGCCGTCGCTTCCTACGAAGTAAACGACCGTCTTGTGCTGCGCCTCAATGGCTACAACCTGTTCGACAAGCAATACGTGGCCGCCATCAACAAGAGCGGCTACCGTTACACCCCGGGCGCACCGCGCACTTTCCTGCTCAGTGCGGATTTCCGGTTCTGATCCGGCTTTTCGCCAGGAATGCCGACACTGCGGGGAGTAATCCTCCCCGCTGGATCCATTTGGGAACGACCCATGCTGCTGCACATACCTGAGGTCCTGACCAGCAACGAAGTCGCCACGATCCGGCAGTCACTGGACTCCACCAACTGGACGGACGGACGCGAGACGGTGGGCACGCAAGGCGCGCAGGTGAAACGGAATGAACAACTTCCCGATGCCTCGCCGCTGAAGCATCGGTTGGGGCTGACCGTGCTTGCCGCACTGGAGAGGAATCCTCTTTACTTCGCCTCCGCACTGCCTTTGCGCACCTTGCCGCCGCGGTTCAACCGCTACCAGGGCGGAGGCGAGTATGGATTCCATGTGGATGGATCGGTTATGCGCCTGGGCAGTGCAGAAGAACGGATCCATGTGCGTTCCGACGTTTCCTGCACGCTGTTCCTGTGCGAACCGGAAGACTACGACGGTGGCGAGCTGATCGTCAGCGACACCTACGGAGAGCATGAGGTCAAGCTACCGGCCGGGGACATGGTGATCTATCCGTCCAGCAGCCTGCACAAGGTCATGCCGGTTACGCGCGGGGCGCGCCTGGCGTCGTTCTTCTGGGTGCAAAGCATGGTTCGCGACGATGCCCAGAGACGCTTGCTGTTCGAGATGGATTCTTCAATAGAGCGGTTGCGCGCCAGCAATGCCGATGCGGCGGCGGTCCTGCAACTGACCGGCATTTACCACAACCTGCTGCGCAGGTGGGCCGAGGTATGAAAACCGACGTCTCCAGCAGCCAGCAGCAGCGCGGCTTCTGGCTGCGCACGCTGCATCAATGGCACTGGATCAGTTCGGCCGTGTGCCTGATCGGCATGCTGCTGTTCTCCATCACCGGCATCACCTTGAACCACGCGGCGAAGATCGAGGCCAGTCCCCACGTCGCCAATCGCAGCGTGCAACTGCCTGCGGCGCTACGCGGCAACCTGGGTGATCGCGTGGACGGCAATGCGCCATTGCCCGCGGCGACAGCCGACTGGTTGAGCGCCCGGTTGGGCGCGCCGATAGGTCGACGACCCGCGGAATGGTCGGAAGAAGAAATCTACCTGTCCATGCCCAGCCCTGGCGCCGATGCCTGGATGAGCATCGACCGGGCCAGCGGTGCCGTCGAGTTCGAACGTACCGATCGCGGCTGGATTTCCTACCTCAACGACCTGCACAAGGGCCGCAACGCCGGCGCCGCGTGGAGCTGGTTCCTGGACGTTTTCGCCATCGCCTGCCTGGTGTTCTGCATCACCGGGTTGTTCCTCCTGCAGCTGCATGCCAAGCAACGGCGTATGACCTGGCCCTACGTGGGGCTGGGCCTGATCGTGCCTTTGCTGCTGGCGCTGCTGTTCATCCACTGAATCCCTTCCCCACCGAGTAACCGCCATGTCCCGGATAACTGTCGTGACCACGCTGAGCATCGCACTGAGCGGCATGCTGGCCATGCCCGCCTACGCCGCCGAGCTGAATCTCAGCGTGGAATTGCCGCAATTGAACGTGGCCGAATACCACCGCCCCTATGTCGCCATCTGGCTGGAAGGGGCCGACCAGAAAGTCGCCGCCAACCTGTCGGTCTGGTACCAGAACAAGGACACCAAGGAAGGACACGGCACCAAGTGGCTGCCCGACCTGCGGCAGTGGTGGCGCAAATCCGGCCGCACGCTGAAGGTGCCGGTGGATGGCGTGACCGGCCCGACCCGCCCGGTGGGCAAACATGCATTGAAATTCTCCGACAGGCAGCCGGCGTTGGCGAACCTGGCGCCCGGCACCTACACCCTGGTGGTCGAGGCCGCGCGCGAAGTCGGCGGCCGCGAACTGGTCAAGATCCCATTCACCTGGCCGGCCAAGTCGACGCAGACGGCACAGGCAAAGGGCAGCAGCGAGATCGGCACCGTCAGTCTGTCGGTAAAGCCCTGACCTGCGCACCACCATTTTTCATCCACCCCACTTTTGCTGGAGCCCTCAATGAATCGCACCGCGCTTGCCCTCGTGCTTTCCCTGGCTGTCATTCCCTTCTCCGCTACCGCGCACAAGGCCTGGCTGCAGCCGTCGCAGACGGTCATTGCCGGCACTGATCCGTGGATCACGGTGGACGCAGCCGTGTCCAATGACCTGTTCTACTTCAACCACGTGCCGTTGCCGCTGGAGCGGGTGGCCATCACCGCCCCCGACGGCAGCAAGGTCGATGCGCAGAACGGCGCCACCGGCAAATATCGAAGCGTGTTCGACGTGCAGCTGAAGCAGCAGGGCACGTACCGCATCGCCATGGTCAACAGCGGGCTGTCCGCAAGCTGGGACGAGGCCGGCAAGCCCAAGCGCTGGCGCGGCACCGCGGCCACATTCGCGACTGAAGTTCCCAAGGACGCGAAGGACCTGAAGGTCTCGCAATCGGTGGGGCGCGTGGAAACCTTCGTCACCAACGGCACACCCAACGAAACGGCGCTGAAATCGACCGGCGAAGGCATTGAACTGGTTGCCGTGACGCATCCGAACGATCTGGTCGCGGGCGAGGAAGCCAGCTTCAAGCTGCACATCGATGGCAAGCCGGCCGCCGGCCTGGAAATCGAAATCGTCCGTGGCAATACCCGCTATCGAAATGCACAGGACGAGATCAAGGTGAAAACGGATGCCAACGGCCAGTTCAGCGTGACCTGGCCCGAAGCCGGGATGTATTGGCTGGAAACCGGCACCGAAGACGGCAAGACTTCGCTGCCGCAGGCCAAACAGCGCCGACTGAGCTACGTGGTAACGCTGGAGGTCCTGCCGCAGTAATGCCAGGACCCTGCGGGCCGCCTAGTTGCACGGCGCCGCAACCAGCGATGACGACCGTTTCCGCCACCACTATTACTGCCCGGGCCTTCCAGGAGCCGGGCGCGCTCCATACCCTGCATGGCGAGACCATGGGAACGTCCTGGTGCGTGAAGCTGGTGGCCCCGGCGCGCACGGACCTGCATGCGCTGCATGCCGCGATCCAGTCGCGACTGGATCGGGTCGTGGCCCAGATGAGCACGTGGGATACCACGTCGGACATCAGCCGCTTCAACCGTGCCGCCGCGGGCACGTGGCACGCACTGCCGGAAGACTTCTTCACGGTCCTGTCGTGCGCACTGGACATCGCTCGAGAGAGCGATGGCGCCTTCGACCCCACGATTGGTCCGCTAGTCGCTGCGTGGGGCTTCGGCGCTGCGCAAGGCGAGCAGGAAATTCCCGGCGACGCGGTGCGCGTCGATGCCTGCATGCGAGTGGGCTGGCGCAATGTGCTGCTGCAAGCGGATGGTCACGCCTGGCAGGCGGGCGGAATCCAGCTGGACCTTTCAGCAATTGCCAAGGGCTACGGCGTTGATCTGGTGGTCGACCACCTGCGGGAACTCGACATCGTCGCGGCCCTGGTGGAAGTGGGAGGGGAATTGCGCGGTTTCGGCAGCAAGCCGGATGGATCCGCCTGGCAGGTACTGGTGGAGGCTTCGCCGGATGCGGACGAGGATGGCGAGCCCTGCGTGATCGTCCTCGACGGCGGGGCGGTGGCGACTTCCGGCGATCATTGGCATGCCTTCGAGCAGGCGGGCGTTTCCTTCTCCCATACGCTGGACCCGCGCAGCGGCAAGCCGGTAGAGCGCGCGTGCTCGGCCGTGACCGTCATTGCGAGCGACGCGATGCGCGCCGATGCCTGGGCCACCGCATTCACGGTGATGGGCGCCGAAGCCGGCGTAACGCTGGCGAACGAGCGCAACCTCGCGGTCCGGTTCGTCACCCGTGGCGAACACGGGCCAATGGTGCACATGAGTGATCCGTTTCGCACACGGATGCCGGCGTGACCCGGCGGCCGACCGCATGGCGTTCGAAGGCGTTCTGGGGGAATGCACTGACCCTGGCAACGTTGATGCTCCTTGCCTGGGGCCTGTCCACACTGCAAGTCGACGACTGGTGGCCGGCAAGGCCGCTGGTCACCCGCTGGACAGGCGCGGGCGTGAGCCTGGCGGGCTATGCGTTCTTTTGCGGCGTACTGCTGTGGCGATCGAGGGCTGGCACGCGGCAGGACGAGGATTCCGGCGCAGCCAACGAGGAGGCCTCGGTACTGGTCGTCCACGCCAGCCAGACCGGTTTTGCCCGGCAACTGGCTGAAAGAAGCGCCGACAGCCTGCGCCAGTCCGGGATGCCGGTGAAGGTCCGCAACATCAGCGAGGTCGACCAGGCGATGCTGGCGTCCTGCCGGCGTGCGCTGTTCGTTGCCAGCACGACTGGCGAGGGTGACCCGCCCGACCAGGCGCTGTCCTTCGTGCGCGACGTGATGGCCCACCCCGCCTCGCTGCAACGATTGCGCTACGCCGTACTTGCGCTGGGCGATCGTGAGTACGAATCCTTTTGCAGCTTCGGCCACCAGCTGGACGACTGGTTGCGGCGCCATGGTGCACAAGCGCTGTTCGACCTCGTGGAAGTGGACAATGCCGACGAGAGTGCACTTCGTCACTGGCAACACCACCTGGGCCAGCTGGGCGGCGTGACCGACCTGCCGGACTGGACGCCGGCCATCTACCAACCCTGGACCTTGCTGGAGCGCCGCGAGCTCAATCCCGGCAGCGCAGGCGCTCGCGCCTTTCACCTGGCGATCTCGGCACCCGCAGGATCGGTCCCCCGCTGGGTAGCCGGCGATGTGGCCGAGATCGGCCCAAGGCATGCACCGGGCGCCATCGCCGGCTGGCTTGCCGAGGCCGGTATCGCCGATGCAACGGTCGCGGTCGATGGAAAATTGACGGCTCTTTCCCACCTGCTCGCTGGATCGCACTTGCCAGCCGTCGGTGAGACCCGCGGCATGGGAGCGCAGGCGCTGGCTGCGCAGCTGAAGCCCTTGCCGCACCGCGAATACTCGATTGCCTCCCTGCCCACTGACGGCAGCGTGCAACTGCTGCTGCGCAGGCAGTTGCGTGCCGACGGCAGCCCCGGCATCGGCAGTGGCTGGTTATGCGATTACGCCGAAGTGGGCGGCGAGATCGCCTTGCGCCTGCGCAGCAATCCCAACTTCCACGCACCCGACACCGCACGGCCGATGATCCTCATCGGCAACGGAACCGGCATGGCCGGCCTGCGCGCGCACCTGAAACAGCGCATCGCCAGCGGCGCGCGCCGCAACTGGCTGCTGTTTGGCGAACGCAATGCCGATCGTGATTTCTTCTACGGCAATGAAGTCCGGGACTGGCAGGCGCAGGGATGGCTGGAGCGCGTGGACCTGACGTTTTCGCGTGACCAGCCCCAGCGCATTTATGTGCAGGCAAGGCTGCAGGCAGCGTCCAGCGTGCTGAGGCAATGGGTGGACGACGGGGCCTCGATATACGTCTGCGGCAGCCTGGCCGGCATGGCTCCGGGCGTGGATGCGGTATTGAGGGAAGTGCTGGGCGATAGCCGGGTGGAAGACATGCTGGCAGACGGCCGCTATAGACGCGACGTTTATTGAGGCGCTGATTGCAGGCGCCGCAGCTTGATCGCCAGCAACTCGCCACCGCCTTCCAGCGCATGGCGTCCGCGCGCTTCCCCATCCATCAGCAGCGCGGTATCACCCGCCCACAGCGGCGGCAGCCTGCTTGCCTGGTCGAATACCGCCTGGCCGGCAAGCAGATGGATTGCCCAGCTCACCCCGGGTTCGGTGAAAAACACCATTGGCCCCACCAGCGGGCGATGCAGCAGCTCGGCCTCGATCGCATCGCGGCGCCACATCAGGTTGAAATCATGGGTCGGGCCGTCAATCAACTCGCCATGCACGATGCTCTCGCCCGCAAAGCGAATCCGGTCATGGGGTGGCAGCAACTCCCGCACCTCGTCCTGGTCGAACCGCAGGCGCAGGCCATTGCCGCGAATCAGCACCAGCTCGCGATCGATCCCGGGGTAGGAGGAGAACGGACCATCCTGCTCGATTTCGGCAATCGATAGTCGCCATTCCCAGTCCGCGCGATCCGGAATGCGGACGATCTCGCGGGTCCAGCCGGTGCCGTTCTTCCACCGTTCTCGCCGGTACTCGTTGGCCGCAATCACACGCGACTGTTCCGCCATGGCCGGCTCCCTGAAATCGTCCTTGCAAGTCTAACGCCAAAAAAAAATCCACCGCCCGGCACATGGAACCGGGCGATGGACACTTCCCTGTGGACTTCGGCCGATGAGCGCGGCGTCCGTCCCGCTGCAACTGGCGCCTCATCGCCACCCGTGCAGTCACATCCTTGTGCAAGCGCCTCCTTGCAGGCTGCCTTTGCGGTGTTACCCCTTGGCTTCCTGCCCCTTCCCCCGCAGTGCCTCCTGCTCAAGCGGGGGATGGGGATCTTTTTCTATCAGCGACGTGCGACCGGCTTGGCCTTGCTGGCGCCCGCAGCGGGAACCACCGGTTTCTGCGCTGGCGATGCACCGCCCAGCTCGATGCGGTCGCGGTTCTTTTCCACGGTCTTCAGGCCGATGCCCTTGACCATGGCCAGTTCTTCGGCGCTCTTGAAGGCGCCGTTGGCCTTGCGGTAATCGACGATGGCCTGGGCCTTGGACGGTCCGACATTGACCAGCACCGCATCAATGGTGGCCGCATCGGCAGTGTTGACGTTGACCTTGTCGGCGGCCTGGGCGCCGGTGGCCAGCAGCAGGGACAAGGCGATGGACTTGAGGATGATGGCGAACGATTTCATTGCAACTCTCCGTGTGGCGATGGTGGGGGTCCGCCGGCCGGACCGTGTGTCCGCCGGTGACTGAATTCTGTGCTGGCGGGCGAGGCGAAGAAATCGGCGAACCACCCTTTGAAGGCTGGAGAAAAGCCCGTTGTCAGGTAGGGAATTTCCTACCCAAGGGCGATTTACACCCACCGGCGTAGAATCTGCCCATCACCAGGCACCCGGAGAAGACATGGACACCGCCAAGATCGACCGCTTTGTTTCAGGCCTGTGGGACGACGAAATCGTTCCCCAGCTGGTCGAGTACATACGCATTCCCAACAAGTCGCCGATGTTCGACAAGGACTGGGTGGCCAATGGCTACATGGATGATGCGGTGAAGTTGATGGAATCCTGGGCGCGCAGGCAGTCCATTCCCGGCATGCAGCTGGAGGTAGTGCGACTGGAAGGACGCACGCCGCTGATCTTCATCGAAATCCCCGCGACCGGCCCCGACACTGGAGCCGACACCGTGCTGCTTTACGGGCACCTGGACAAGCAGCCGGAAATGACCGGCTGGGACGCCGGGCTGGGACCGTGGGTTCCGGTGATCAAGGACGACAAGCTGTTCGGCCGCGGCGGCGCCGATGACGGCTATGCGATCTTCGGTTCGCTGGCCGCCATCCAGGCGCTGCAGGATCAGGGCGTACCCCATGCACGCTGCGTGATCCTGATCGAAGCCTGCGAGGAATCCGGCAGCTACGACCTGCCCGCCTATGTCGACCACCTGGCTGCGCGCATCGGCAAGCCCTCGCTGGTCGTGTGCCTGGATTCGGGCTGCGGCAATTACGACCAGCTCTGGTGCACCACCTCGCTGCGCGGCATGGCCGGCGGCAATTTCTCGGTGAAGGTGTTGTCCGAAGGCGTGCACTCCGGTGATGCCTCGGGCATCGTGCCTTCGAGCTTCCGCATCCTGCGCGAACTCATTTCCAGGCTTGAGGACGAGAGCACTGGCAGGATCAAGGCCGAGGGCCTGTTCGTCGACATTCCGCAGGAGCGGCTGGAGCAGGCGGCCAAGGTGGCCGGGGTGCTGGGCACCGAAGTCTATGACAAGTTTCCGTTCCTGCCCGGCATGAAGCCGATGGCCGACGACCTGACCGAACTGGTGCTGAATCGCACCTGGCGCCCAGCCCTGTCGGTCACCGGGGCCGACGGCCTGCCGCCGCTGGACTCGGCTGGCAACGTGCTGCGTCCGCATACGGCAGTGAAACTGTCACTGCGCCTGCCTCCGACCCTGGACGGCAAGCGCGGCGGTGACGTCCTGAAGGAGTTGCTGCTGCGCGATCCGCCCTACGGCGCGCAGGTGGAGCTGGCGCTGGAGAAGGCTTCCAGCGGCTGGAACGCGCCGGCGCTGTCACCGTGGCTGTCCACCGCCATCGAGTCCGCCTCGCAGGCCGCGTTCGGACGTCCGGCGATGTACATGGGCGAAGGCGGCACGATCCCGTTCATGGGCATGCTGGGCGAGAAATTTCCCGGCGCGCAGTTCATGATCACCGGCGTGCTGGGTCCGCATTCCAACGCGCATGGACCGAACGAGTTCCTGCACATCCCCATGGGCAAGCGCGTCACTGCGTGCGTGGCCAAGGTCATCGCCGACCACCATGGCGCCAGCGTGCGCGGGGAAACCACCGGGGTGGCGGCAGTGGCGGGCGGCGACCAGCATGGCGAGCATGGCTGCTGCTGAGCCTGACAGCGCCAGGGCGGGCTGCTAATCTCCGCCAGACCCGCAGTCGCACCCACCTGAACAACCCAACCGAAACCAAGGGGAATAAGCAATGGAAGGTCTGCTCGGCACCGGTAGCTGGCTCTACATCATCTTCATCGGCTTCATCGTCGGTTTGCTTGCACGCTTCCTCAAGCCGGGCAACGACGGCATGGGGTTCATCCTGACCATCCTGCTGGGTATCGCGGGCGCGGTTCTGGCCAGCTTCATCGGCCAGAAGATGGGCTGGTATGCACCGGGCCAGGCCGCCGGCTTCATTGGCGCGCTGATCGGCGCGATCGTGATCCTGCTGGTCGTGAGCCTGGTGCGCGGCAAGAAGCGCACCGTACTCCCGCGCCGTTGAGAGTTGATCTCCATGTCGCGAACGCCCCGGAAACGGGGCGTTTTCTTGTGTGGCGCAGCCCCCGCATTCCAAACACCTCCAGGCCTGACTTCAATCCGTGAATTCCAACGTCGTGACCCTGCCTGATCCCGCAACCGAACTGCACGCATCCCAACGCCTGGCGTGGGCGCGAGGCGCGCTGGGGGATGCCACGGCCGAACTGCAGCGTGCGTCGGTCGATGCCGGCCATCGCAGCTACTGGCGCAGCTCCGGACAGGGCCCGGCGCGCATCGTGATGGATTCCCCACCCGCCCTTGAGGACGTGCGTCCGTGGCTGCATATGCGTGACCTGCTCGAAGGCGGTGGCGTCCGCGTGCCACTGGTTCTTGCGCGCAACGTGGAGGCGGGATTCCTGCTGCTGGAAGACCTCGGCGGACCGACCCTGGCACAGGTCGTGGACGGCGCGAGTGCGGATGCCTGGTTCGAGCTGGCCATCACCCAGTTGCTGCGCCTGCAGTCGATCACGCCTCCATCCGGAATGGCCGCATTCGGCGAGGCGCTGCTGCAGCGCGATGCAGGCCTGTTCGAGGAGTGGTTCCTGCAACGCCATCTCGGCCTGCAGCTGGACTGCGGCGAGGCCGAGCAAATGCAGCAGGTCCAGCGCCGCCTGATGGATAACGCACTGGCCCAACCGCAGGTGCTGACCCATCGCGACTTCATGCCGCGCAACCTGATGCCGACCCGGCCGGACCTGGCGGTGCTGGATTTCCAGGATTGCGTGCGCGGGCCGATCGCCTACGACCCGATCAGCCTGTTCAAGGATGCGTTCCTGAGCTGGCCGCTGCCGCGCGTGGACGGGTGGCTGCAGCAATACCACCAACGCGCGCAGGCCGCGGGTTTGCCGGTGCCACCGTGGGCCCGGTTCCATCGCGATGCCGACTGGCTGGGCGTGCAACGCCACCTCAAGATCCTGGGCATCTTCGCTCGCCTGCATTATCGCGATGGCAAGTCGAAGTACCTGGCGGACGTGCCGCGCTTCATCGATTACCTGGATGAGGTCTTGCCCCGCTACCCGGAACTCGGTGCGCTGGGCCAGTTGCTTGAAACCAGGATCAAGCCCGCATTGCGCTTGCGGGGCATGCCATGAAGGCGCTGATATTTGCCGCCGGCCTGGGCGAACGCATGCGCCCGCTGACCGACCACACGCCCAAGCCCCTGCTCGCCGTGGGTGGCAAGCCGCTGATCGCCTGGCATCTGGAAAAACTGGCGGCGCTGGGCGTGAGCGAGGTAGTGGTGAACACCAGTTGGCTGGCCGATCGCTTCCCCGAAGTGCTGGGGGACGGGTCGCAGTGGGGGCTGAAGCTGCATTACTCCTATGAGGGCGCTACTCCCCTGGAAACCGGCGGCGGCATGCACCATGCCCTGCCCCTGCTGGGCGATGCGCCCTTCATTGCGGTGAACGGGGATATCTGGACCGATTTCGATTTCGCAGGTCTTCCCGCCGAACCCGCAGGCAGCGCCCATCTTGTCCTCGTCAACAACCCTGTCCATAACCCGCATGGCGACTTCGCCCTTGCCGGGACCGGGCGTGTTGATTCGGACGGCAAGGCGAAATTCACCTTCAGTGGAATCGGCGTGTATCGCGCGCGGTTGCTGGACACTTGGCGCGAGGTCATTGGCGGCGTCGCCGGCACCGAGGCCGAGCCGCCGCGCTTCAAGCTCGCTCCGCTGTTGCGTGCGGCAATGGCGCTCGGAGAGGTGTCGGGCACGCTTCATGCCGGGCGCTGGACGGACGTGGGGACGCCGCAACGGCTCAAGGCACTGGATCAGGAACTGTCCCGGCTCCGGTGAACTGCTGCGACGCCGGACGGCTTCCATCCGTATCCTCGTGACATGCAAGCCGCCCCGGAAATAAATCCTGAAGAAGCCGCCCTGCTGCGCAAGGCCCGCTGGGGCGATCACGATGCATTCGCGCGGCTCTACCAGGCACATGCCAAGGCCATCCATGCGCTTGCCTATCGCCTGACCGGCAACGCCGCGGCTGCGGAAGACATCACCCAGGACACGTTCCTGAAAATGCTGGGGTTCCTGTCCGGGTTGCGCAGCGACGCCCCATTGCGGCCGTGGCTGAAACGGGTTGCAGCCAACGCGGCGATAGACCGGCTGCGCCGCGAGCAGCGTTTCGTATCCGCAGCGGACGACGACGCCTGGCCCGACACCTGGCCCGACCAGTCCCAGAACCTCGAAATGATGGGCATGCTGCAACGCTTGCCCCCGCTCGCCCGTACCCTGGTCTGGTTGCATGAGATGGAAGGCTGGTCCCATCCGGAACTGGCGCAACGTTTCGGACACAGTCCAAGCTGGTCGAAATCAATCGTCTCGCGGGCGCTGGCAAAGCTGCGCGACGAGATCGGTACAGGAGTTGGCCCATGAACGAACCCTCACGCATACACGAGCAACTGCGCGCGCTACCCGAACCCGAGCTGCCGGCGGCGATCTGGCAACGGGTCGACTCACGACGCAGGCAACGCGTCCGTCGCCGCAAGATGGGCGCGGGAATCGCGGCGCTTGCAATGGTGGCCGTGATGACCGTGACATTGCTTTCCCCGATCACCACCGCTCCAGAGCGGGATCCCAATCTGTCGCTGGCCGGGCAGCCGCGCGCTTCCAGCATGCGCGACGTGCATGAACAACTGGAAGCGCTCGACCGGGCTTTGCAGACAGCCTACGACCGTGGCGCCAGCGATGCGGAAATCGCGCCCATGTGGGTTGCACGCAACGCCCTGCTCTGCAACCTGCGGCCTCGCCAGCCCACCCAGAAAAATCGAACCTGACCGAGGACTTCCTGCATGTCTTTCCGATCCTTTCTAGTTGCCGCGATCGTCATCTTCGGCTGCGGGCTCGCCCCTGCCGCTCCTGCCAAGGCGGTGGAGTCGACTGGTCCCGGCAATTCATGTGGCCATGCAGGCACCGAAGCGGGCAATGTTCCCAACAGCCTGGGCATCTTCCACGCCCATATCGTCCAGATTGACGGGCGCTCGGCTGGCATGGAGAGGTACCAGCACAAACTGGCTGCGGGCAAGCACATCCTGGTGCTCGCGGAGGACATAAAATCCACGCGCCTCAATTCGGCCCGAACCATGCAGATAGCCAGGATGCAAGGCCACTCCGCAGCACCCCTGAAGGCGTTGGTCCTCGATGTACGGCCCGGAACCAGCTATCGCATCGGCGCCCGGCTGATCCGGGACCGGCTGGATAACCAGAGCATCCGCGACAATGCCTATTGGGAACCAGTGGTCTGGGACGAAGTCGCCGAGTCGTGCCCATGAAACTTCGCCGGCACGGACGACAGGCAATCGCACTGAAGGCCTGCTCACCCGCCGAGGGCCTGAACCAGTGAACTTGAATAGGAAGGTGCTTCCAATGCTCTCGAAAATCTCTGCCGCCTACCTGCTTGTCTTTGCCGGACTCGTGCAGTCCGCGCACGCAGCCGCCGCAACGATTGGCGGTCCGCTGGCCGCACTGCAATCTAGTGCATCGGCCGGGCAGACCCGCTATGAACTTGGCGCGGTGGTGGATGCACGGAATGCGCGATCGAGCGGGGTCAAGGTGCTGGCGGTGACGCCCGACGCGGCCGCGGACCGGATCGGGCTGCGGGCAAGCGATCAGTTGCTCGCGATCAATGGTCTTCGCCTGGACGACACGGCGAGCCCGTCTTCCACGCTTGAAAGGGGGCTACAGGAGGGCAATGGCGCCTTGCGCCTGGAAGTCATGCGCGACGGAAGGAAACTGCTGCTGTCCGGTCGCGCGGAGGCCATGGGGCCCGGCGGTACGCAGTCATGCGGTTATGTCACCGACCAGCAGGGCGTGGTTCCGAAGAGCCAGGACATCTTCAATGTCGAAATAACGCAGATCGAGGGCCGCAGCACGCCCTTGCAATCCTCGAACCGGCATCGCGTCGCCGCTGGCAAGCGTGTACTGGTGGTTCGTGAGCTTGTCCAGGAGAGCTACCTCAACTCCTCCCAGCTGCAGCAGATCAGGAAGATGAAGAAATTCGCCTTCGCCCGCGCCTACAAGTCCTTCGTACTGGATGTGGAAGCGGGCATGAGCTATCGCATCGGCGCGCGGCTCATCAGGCAAAAGCTGGATACGCAGAGCATCCGCGACAATGCCTACTGGGAGCCGGTGGTGTGGTCGAAGGTGCCGCAGAGCTGCCCCTGACACGGACCCGCGAACTTGGCGCAGACCGGACCCGGCGCGGTCAGGCATCGCCTGCGATGGATGACGATGACTCCACCACCTGGCGCAGGAACGGGACCGTGATCCGTCGCTGCGCGGCGAGTGACTCGCGGTCCAGCCGATCGAGCAGTGCGAGCAGACTGGCCAGGCCGCGGTCGGTCCGCGCCAGCATCCAGTCGATCGCCGTTTCCTCCAGCACCAGTCCGCGGCGGCGGGCACGGTCGCGCAGCAGCTCCGCGCGCGCGGCATCGTCCAGCTGGTTGAGCACGATGCGGGTGTTCTGCGACAGCCGCGAACGCAGGTCCGGCAGCGACAGTGCCAGTGAACCCGGCACGTCCTGTGCCGTGTACAACACGTTCAGGCCGGCACTGCGGGCGCGGTTGTGGAAGTCGAACAGGGCGACCTCGTCGTCGCGATGGCCGGCGATGGCCTCCAGGCCATCCAGCGCCACCACGTCGTTTCCTTCCAGCGCATCCAGCGCATCGCGCAAGCGCCCGCTGGCGGCAAGCAGCGGCAGGTAGGCCGGGCGCCGGCCCGCCTGCGCAGCCGCTGCGCACAGGGCCAGGGCCAGGTGGGTCTTGCCGGTCCCGGAAGCGCCGGCCAGGTAGAGCCAGTCCGCGCCCCGCGTCTGCGCCAGCGCCTGCAACTGCGCGATCGCACCGGCGGGTGCGGCGAAGAAACTTTCCAGGCGCTGGTCGGGCGGATAGCGCAACGCCAGCGGCAGTTGCGGGACGCTCACTTGGGTTCGGGGTCGGCCGGTGGAACAGCGACGATCACGTTCCGGTCGACGTAGCTGTCCAGCACGATGGTCGGGCCCTCGCCCGCGTATAGATGGCTGGCGGTGTAACGCTCATGCGCGTAGCGCAGCAGCACATTGGCCACGGCCGCCATGGGCAACGCCAGCAGCATGCCCAGGAACCCGAACAGCTGGCCGCCGGCCAGCACCGCGAAGATCACCGCCACCGGGTGCAGGCCGATGCGATCGCCCACCAGCTTCGGGGTCAGCCAGTAGCTTTCGATCACCTGGCCCACGCCAAACACGGCCAGCACGCCGGCGATGTGCTTCCAGTCGCCGTACTGCATCAATGCGGCCAGCACGCCCAGCACCACGCCACTGGTGGGGCCCAGGTACGGCACGAAGGTCAGCAGGCCGGCGATGATGCCGATCAGGATGCCCAGGTCCAGGCCCACGGCCCACAGGCCCAGGCCGTACATCACGCCCAGGATCACCATCACCAGGAACTGGCCGCGCAGGAAACCGCCCAGCACGTCGCTGGACTCCTGCGCCAGGCGGCTGACGGTGTCGATATGGTCGCGCGGCACCATCGAGGCCACGCGCCCGACGATCAGGTCCCAGTCGCGCAGGAAGAAGAAGGTGATGACCGGGATCAGCAACAGCGTGGTGACCATGCCGATCAGCGCGAAACCCGAGCGAGACACATAACCCAGCACGGTCGTGGCTACCCCACCGGCACGTTCCCAGTTGCTGCGCACCAGCTGGATCATGTGGTCCAGGTCCAGCCAGGTCGCCAGCTGCATGCCCGAGCGCCGCTCCACCCACGGCACCGCCACATCGGTGAACCAGGCCTGGTACCGCGGCAGCGATTCGATCAGGGTGGAAAGCTGGCCCTCGATCAAGGGCACCAGGATGATCAGCACCAGAGCCAGCAGCAGCGCCATCAGCGTGAATACCAGGATGACCGCGGTATTGCGCGATCGCCCCGACAGTTCCAGCCGGTCCACCAGCGGATCGCCCAGCCAGCCCAGCAGCGCAGCGACTGCAAAGGGCGTGAGGATGGGCGAGAGCAGCCACATCAGCCAGAAAGCACCGACTGCGATCGCGGTCCACTGCAGGCGGCGCAGGAATCGCGCGATCTCGAACTCGGGGCCTTGCGTCATAGGGTCATTCATTTGAGGTGGTACACGGGCGGCTCGCCTTCGCCACCTTGCAACGGGCTGTCCCCGCCCAGCGTGCGCTTGAAGCCCGACAGGCCGGTCAGCAGCTCCAGATCAACTTCCAGCGTGCTGCCACTGGCGCGCACAGGGGTGATCCTGCGCACCACGCTCATGCCCTGCAACGCGGCAGACAGGCGCAGGTAGTCGTCGCTGCTGTCGATGCCGGTGAAGACGACCCGGTAGGTTCCCGCAGGCCCGCTGCTGCCACGCTTGCCATAGCGCTTCATCAGGGCTTCGGCGGTACCGTCGGCGCCGGCAGCCATGGCGGCACGGGCATCGGCGTTCTTGCTGGTCCACTTCGACAGGACCTTGCCCTTGTCCACGAACACCCAGTCCGCCACCCACACGTCCTTGCCGCGGTAGAGCTTGCCCAGCAGCTGCATCGGCGGGCTGTATTTGGCCGACGCGCGCGCCACGGCAGCCGTGTCCTGGCGCCAGATGGCTCCCACCAGGGCCTGTTCGGCGGCGTTGCCGGTCGGCAGGCCCAGCTTGTAGCCACGCTCCACCGCACGGTTCAGCAGTGGCTTGGCCGCGTTGGTCTGGTTCAGGCCAACCAGTCGCGGACCACTACCGTCGTCAATGGCCATCCACACGACCGGCTTTGGCCGGGGTTGCGGCCAGATCGGCAAGCCCAGGGCATTGATCAGGGAATCGACTTCGGACGGGGTGAACCGCACCACCAGGGTGCTGCGGAACGTGGGCGCGCCGTTCGGCGACGTGCCTTGGTCCTGGCGATAGTCGTAACTGGCCACGTAGTTTTTGGCGTTGCGCAGCTCCGCGCCCACGCCGGGACGGCCCGCTGCGCTGCGATCGCCACTCAGCTTGGCAAGCACCGTGCCCAGGGCACGCGCGAAGGCGTTGTTACGCTCGGACTCGCCCTGGCCGTTGACCGTCACTTCGGCGTCGTAGACGCCTTGCGCACCGGCGCGGTCGCCTTCGGTGCGCGGGCTCTGGGCCCAGGCCGTGGAGACCAGCAGGAGGGCCAGAGCCGCAACCCACGCAAAACCATGTTTCCGGCGCATCTGCAGCATCCTTGTAGCCAGCGATTGCCTGGCGAACGGGTGAATTGTTGCCCGAATGGGCCTCGCACGCCAACGCGGGCCGTTCAGGACGGACGATTGGCGCGTGGATTCCCTTAAAATCGCGGGTTCCCGCTCCGACGCCGGCCCTTCCGTGACCCAGACCCCTCCTTCCGATTCCACCGCGCCTGCCCAGTCGGGCATGACCTATCGCGAAGCCGGGGTCGATATCGATGCCGGCAACGAGGTGGTCGAACGCATCAAGCCTGCCATCCGGCGCACCATGCGCGCGGAAGTGCTGGGCGGCGGCATCGGCGGTTTCGGCGGCCTCTTCGACCTCTCCGGCAAGTACAGGGAACCCGTGCTGGTCTCGGGCACCGACGGCGTGGGCACCAAGCTCCTGCTTGCCAAGCAGCTGGACCGCCACGACAGCATCGGCATCGACCTGGTCGCCATGTGCGTTAACGATGTGCTGGTGCAAGGAGCCGAACCGCTGTTCTTTCTCGATTATTTCGCCACCGGCAAGCTGGACGTGAACACCACGGTCGACGTGGTGGGCGGCATTGCCAGGGGCTGCGAGATCGCCGGCTGCGCCCTGATCGGCGGCGAAACCGCCGAGATGCCGGACATGTATCCGCCCGGCGAGTACGACCTGGCCGGGTTCACCGTAGGCGCGGTCGAGAAGGCGCGGCTGATCGATGGCAGCCAGGTGCGCGAGGGCGACGTGCTGGTCGGCCTGGCTTCGAGCGGCCCGCATTCCAACGGGTATTCACTGGTACGCCGGATCCTGGCGCGCGCCGGCAACCCCCTGGACCTCGACCTGGGCGGGGTAAGCCTTGCCGACGCACTGATGGAACCGACCCGCATCTACGTCAAGCCGGTGCTGGAACTGCTGGCCAGCCACGACATCCACGCCATGGCCCACGTCACCGGCGGCGCGCTGGTCGAAAAGATCATCCGCGTGGTACCTGCGCCACTGGGCCTCGAGATCGACCCCACTGCCTGGCCTTTGCCGCCGGTATTCGACTGGTTGCAGCGCGAAGGCGCCGTGGTCGACAGCGAGATGTGGCGCACGTTCAACTGCGGCATCGGTTTCGTGCTGTTCGCCGCGCAGGACCAGTTGGCGGCGCTGGAAGCGGACCTCGACCGGCTGGCCATGCCGCATTGGCGCATTGGCCAGGTGGTGAAGGCCGATGGCGCGGAACGACTGAAGATCGGCTGAGCCCGCATGCTGCCGGGAAAGAGGATCGCGCTGGCGTTGGCAATGGCCGTGTTCGCGGCCAGCTGGATCGCCCCGCCCTGGCCCCTGGAACAGGCACTGCACAGCACCCTGACCGTGGCCGGGCTGGCCTGGCTGTGGCGGCATGATCGACACTGGCCGATGCGATCCGGGGAATTCGCGCTGATCTGCGCTTTCATCTGCGTGCACTCCATCGCCGCGCGCTGGCTGTACTCCAATGTGCCCTACGACCAGTGGATGCAATCGTTGACCGGATGGTCGCCGCAGGACGCGTTCGGCTGGCAGCGCAACCACGCCGATCGCCTGATCCACCTGCTGTACGGAATATGCTGCGCACCTGCCGCGGCCACCTACCTGCGACAGCGCTGGCCACTTTCGCCACGCCAGGGGTTCGTGCTGGCGGTCATGGCGATCATGTGCACCAGCCTTCTCTACGGGTGGCTGGAATGGGCGATAGCGCTGGTCCTTTCGCCGGAGGCGGCCGAGTCCTACAACGGCCAGCAGGGTGATCCCTGGGATGCGCACGCCGACATGCTGCTGGCAACGGTAGGTGCTTTCAGTGCGTGGCCGTGGTCGCGCCAGGCCGACTCCGTGGCAGCCGCGTGAGCGCACCGCGCATCGCGGTACTGGTGTCCGGTCGCGGCAGCAACCTGCAGGCGATACTCGATGCAATCAGGCAGGGCGGCCTGCAGGCCCAGATCGTGGGCGTCTTCTCCGACAAGCCGCATGCAGCAGCACTGCAGCGCGTTGCAGGCACGCTGCGCTGGGCTGCCGATGCACGCAGCTTCCCCAGCCGATCGGACTTCGATGCCGCCCTTGCGGACGCTGTGGCCGCCAGCCAGCCCGACTGGGTGGTGTGCGCCGGTTACATGCGCATCCTGGGCGACGCCTTCGTGGAGCGGTTCCGCGGACGCCTGCTCAACATCCACCCTTCCCTTCTACCCAAATACCGCGGTCTTCACACCCACGAGCGCGCGCTGCAAGCCGGCGATCGCAAGCATGGAGCCAGCGTGCACTTCGTCGTACCTGAACTCGACGCCGGCGCGGTCGTGGCCCAATGCACCGTGCCCGTCGAGTCCGGCGATACGGCACAGAGCCTGTCGCAGCGCCTGTTGCCCCGGGAGCATGGTCTGCTGGTTGCAGTACTGGGACTGGCCACAGAAGGGCGCCTGGCTGAACAGGGTGGCTTCGCATTGCTGGATGGTCAGGCCTTATTTACTCCGCTGCCTCTAGATTCCGCAGGTCACCTGATCCTGCCGGACCCTCTGCTTTCGCCATGAAACCTTCCTGCCGACGCTCTTTACTGCTTTGCATGCTGGCCCTTGCCAGTGCGCCTGCGTTTGCGTTGGAACCCTTCGTCGCCACCTACCAGGCCTTCAACGAAGGCAAGCTGGCCGGAGCGGCGAAGATGCAGGTGCTGAAAACCGACGCCTCGCGCTGGCGCGTGGACTTGGGCATACGCGGCACCAGGGGGTTTGCCCGCCTGGCGGGATTGAATATCGAACAGAGCACCGTGTTCGATACCCCGGGTGAGCGTTTTCGCCCGCTAAGCCAGGGTACGGTCAAGCATGCCGTCTTCACCGGCAAGAAGATTTCGGGCGTTTACGACTGGCAGGCGCGCAGCGCGCGCTGGCAGGGCGACGTGAAGCAGAGCCGCACCGTGCCCGTGCCACTGCAGGATGGAGATATGAGTGCCCTGTTGATGAACCTTGCGGTGATACGTGACGCCCAGCCGGGCAAGGCGCTGAGCTATCGCGTGGTCGACAGCGGTCGCGCGCGCGACTACCAGTACCAGGTGGCGGCACAGACCGAGATCGTGGCCGTGGAGGAGCTGAGCTACGACGCCATGCGGGTGTCACGCACCAATGGCGGCAACGACGAAACGATTTTCTGGGTCGCCAATGGCGTGCCCACGCCCATTCGCATCCTCCAGCGTGAAAACGGCCACGACACCATCGACCTTAGACTGGTTGAATACCAGGGAGTGCAATAGACATGAGAAGTGCAATCGCCATCAGCGCCGTCGCCGCGAGTCTGCTGGCAATGGCCAGCACGCCGGCCGCGGCCATCGAAGCATTCACTGCCGACTACCAGGCCACCGCCATGGGCATGCAGGGCAATGGGCAGATGTCCATTTCCCCGCAAGGCAACAACCGCTGGCAGTACAGCCTGACCATCAGGAACTCGCTGGTGGACATGAGCCAGAAGACCGTATTCGATGAGAAGGACGGCGTGCTGCGTCCCCTGTCCAGCAGCGACCTGTCGCGCCTGCTGGTCAAGAAGAAGGCCGTAGACACGACCTTCGACTGGAACAAGAACCTGGCCGTGTGGACTGGCGACGTCAAGCCCGAGCGCGCTGGCCCGGTCGCCTTGAAACCTGGCGACATGGACGCGCTGCTGGTCAACCTGGCCATCGTGCGCGACGTGGCGGCTGGCAAGCCGCTGAATTACCGCATGGTCGAGAACGGCAACGCCAAGGCGATGAGCTACCGCGTCGCGGGCAAGGAAAAGATCACCGTAGGCGGCAAGGCGCGCGATGCGACCAAGGTCGTGCGCACGTCAGGCCGGAAGGAAATGATCGTATGGGTCGTTGCCGGGATGCCGGTGCCCGCGCGCATCCTGCAGCGCGAGGATGGCCAGGATTCGATCGACCTGCAGATCAAGGCCTGGCACTGATCCAGTCGCGTGACAGCAGCAACGAAAAGCCCGGCAATGCCGGGCTTTTTTTACTTCGACGCTTCCATCTCGGTCCGGCAGTCCAGGCGGATTGGCCGCCGGTCGGCGCGCCAGTAGTAGGAGCTGCATTGCCGCCGCCCGTCCCGGGTTTTGGTCACCGAGACCGAATGGAAGGACTGGAATATTTCCTGCTGGCTGACGCTGCCGTCAGCGTTCCAGTCCATGTCCTTGGTGGCCATGCCGCTGATACCCGCGGCACCCACGTATTGCAGCCAGGCCACCACCCCCAATGCAATCGCCACCAATCCCAGCAGTGCCTTGCGGCGCGTGGAAAAGCGCGGGCGCGAAGCTTCTTTGCGCGTTGTCATGCTCACGAAGTCCGGCAGATCCTGGCGCCCAGCGCACCGAGTTTTTCCTCGATGTTCTCGTAGCCGCGATCCAGGTGGTAGATGCGGTCGATGGTGGTGTCGCCCTCGGCCACCAGTCCGGCCAGGATCAGCGAAGCCGAGGCGCGCAGGTCGGTCGCCATCACCGGCGCGCCGCTGAGTTTTCCGGTGCCACGGACGATGGCCGTATGCCCTTCGACCTGGATGTCGGCGCCCAGGCGCACCAGTTCGTTGACGTGCATGAAGCGATTTTCAAAGATGGTCTCGTTGATCACGCCCACGCCCTCGGCGATGCAGTTCATGGCCATGAATTGCGCCTGCATGTCGGTGGGGAACGCCGGATACGGCGCGGTGGTCAGGCTGACCGCGCGCGGACGACGGCCCTGCATGTCGAGGGTTATGGAATCGGCCGTGGTCTGGATGGAGGCGCCGGCTTCGGTCAGCTTGTCCAGCACCGCATCCAGGGTGTCGGCGCGCGCGCGCCGCGCAATGATGCGGCCGCCGGTCATCGCCGCGGCGACCAGGAAGGTGCCGGTCTCGATACGGTCCGGCAGCACCGCGTGGCGGCCGCCGGAGAGGCGCTCGACACCACGGATCACGATGCGCGCGGTGCCCGCGCCTTCGATGTCCGCCCCCAGCGCGATCAGGCAGTCGGCCAGGTCGGTGACCTCTGGTTCCATGGCCGCGTTTTCCAGCACGGTGGTGCCCTCGGCCAGTACAGCCGCCATCAGCACGTTTTCGGTGCCGGTGACGCTGACCATGTCGAACACATAGCGCGCGCCCTTCAGGCGTTTGGCCGTGGCCTTGATGAAGCCATTTTCGACCGTGATATCGGCGCCCAGCGCCTGCAGGCCCTTGATGTGCAGGTCCACCGGGCGTGAACCGATCGCGCAGCCGCCCGGCAGCGACACCTCCGCCGCGCCATGCTTGGCCAGCAACGGGCCCAGCACCAGGATCGATGCGCGCATGGTCCTGACCAGCTCATACGGAGCCACGTGCTGGTTGACGCTGCGCGGATCCACGGTGATCGCGCTGCCCTTGGAAAGCGTGCCCTCGTCGATGCTGATGCCCGCACCCAGTTCACCCAGCAGCTTCACCGTGGTCACCACGTCATGCAGATGCGGGACGTTGGTGATTTCCACCGGGGCATCGGCCAGCAGGGTGGCGCACAGGATCGGCAGGACGGCGTTCTTGGCGCCTGAAATGGTGACTTCGCCGTTGAGCGTATTGCCGCCGGTGACTACGATTTTCTGCATGGGTGCTCGGACTCTGGTGTGGGGTGGAAGGCATTGGCCTTCCAGGAAAGGGGAACTCAGCGGGCTTGCGCGGCTTCTTCGGGGGTAATGGTCTTCAGCGCAAGCGCATGGATGGCGCCGCCCATCAGTTCACCCAGGGTTGCGTAAACCAGCCGGTGGCGGGCCAGCGGCAATTTGCCGCGAAACGCCGGGGATACCACGCTGGCCTCGAAATGCACGCCGTCGTCGCCCTGCACCTGTACTTCAGCACCCGGCAGGCCGGTTTCAATGAGTTTACGGATGGTTTCGGCGTCCAACGTGCCTTTCCTTATAAAATGAACGGCCATTCTAACCTTCCGCCCGGCGCCCGCATGCCCGAGTTGCACCCCCAGTCCTTCCCGCCCACCGACGCCAGCCTGGCCGCCAGTGGCCGCCGCGTGGTGGAAATCGAGGCGCAGGGGCTGCAGCATCTGGCGGCCCGGATCGACGGGGAGTTCTCTGCGGCCTGCAGGCTGATCCTGGCCTCGAATGGCCGCGTGGTGGCCACCGGCATGGGCAAGTCGGGGCATATTGCCCGCAAGATCGCCGCGACCCTTGCTTCGACCGGTACGCCCGCGTTCTACGTGCATCCGGGCGAAGCCGGCCATGGAGACCTGGGCATGATCACCGATGCCGACGTGGTGCTGGCACTGTCCTACTCGGGCGAATCCGACGAAATCCTGACCCTGCTGCCAGTGCTCAAGCGCCAGGGCAACGCCGTCATCGCCATGACCGGCCGGCCGCAATCGACGCTTGCGCGCGAATCGGACCTGCACCTGGATGTCAGCGTGCCTGCCGAGGCCTGCCCCCTGGACCTGGCACCGACGTCCAGCACCACCGCGACCCTGGCGATGGGCGATGCACTGGCCGTGGCGTTGCTGGAGGCACGCGGCTTCACCGCAGATGACTTCGCGCGCTCGCATCCAGCCGGCAGCCTGGGCCGCCGGCTGCTTTTGCACATCACCGACGTGATGCACGCGGGCGACGATGTACCCAGAGTCGGCGAAAACGCCACCCTGAGCGAGGCACTCCTGGAAATGAGCCGCAAGCGCCTGGGCATGACCTCGGTGGTGGATGGCGACGGCCGCCTGCTTGGCCTGTTCACCGACGGCGACCTGCGCCGCACCCTGGACAACGCAACGCTGGACGTGCGCACCGCGATGATCTCCAACCTGATGACGCGCGCGCCACGCACCATTGGCGCCGACCAGTTGGCGGTCGAGGCTGCACGCCTGATGGAGACCCACAAGATCAGTGGCCTCATCGTGGTCGACGCGGGCGGCCGCGTCGTTGGCGCACTCAATATTCACGACCTGTTGCGCGCGCGCGTGGTCTAACAAAACGATGCCTTCCCTCCCCAGCACCGAGATCACCGACGACATCCGCCAGCGTGCCAGCCGTATCCGGCTGGTGTGTTTCGACGTGGATGGCACCTTGACCGACGGTCGCCTGCACTACGACAGCGAAGGTCGTGAATCCAAGGACTTCCACGTTCTCGATGGCCAGGGCATGGTCCTGCTGCGCCGCTTCGGCATCGCGGTGGCGTTCATCACCGCGCGCAACAGTCCTTCGGCCGCGCATCGCGCCGCCGACCTGGGCGTGCAGGCCTTCATCGGGGCAAAGGACAAGCTGGCCCGGGTACGCCTGCTGTGCGGCGAGCAAGGCATCGGACTGGAAGAGGTCGCGTTCATGGGTGATGACCTCCCTGACCTCGAAGCGATGCTCGCCGTTGGCCTGGGCGTGGCTCCGGCCAATGCGCATCACTGGATAGCCGCGCGCGCGCGCTGGGTCACCGGCGCCAAGGGCGGCAAGGGCGCTGCGCGGGAATTGTGCGACCTGCTGCTTGATGTGCAGGGACACAGCGAGGCATTGCTTGCCGGTGCCACGCCATGAGCTGGCGAATGATGCTGGGCCTGGTCCTGCTGGTCGCTGCGGTGTTCAGCGGCTGGTCCGCGTGGAAGCAACGCAACGTGCCGGAGCCCGATACCTCGGTGGTCGAGCGCTCCGACTACCTGATGCGCGATTTCGAAATGATCAGCCTGGATGACGAGGGCAAGGAATCGATGACCCTGCGCGCGCCCGAGATGCAGCGCGACCCCAAGGACGAAACCTTCACCATCACCACTCCCCTGTTCCTGTTGCCGGACAGCGATGGCCAGCATTGGGAAATGCGCGCGAAAAGTGGCTGGGTCAGCGCCAAGGGCGACGAACTCAGGTTGACTGGCGACGTCAGGGGCACCAGCCCGCAGCAGGCCGCTGTACCGTCGACTTTCGATACGCAGCGCCTGAATGTATTCCCCCGCAAGAACCTGGCCTCAACCGACGCCTCGGTCACCATCACCCGTCCCGGTTCTATACTCAGCGGTGTAGGTTTTGAGACCAATACCAAGACCAAGCACTACACCTTCAAGTCCCAGGTCAAGACACGATATGAACCCAACTCTGCGCGCTAGCCTCTTCGCCGTCCTCGCCTTGTCGATGCCGGGCTTGACGTGGGCCAAATCCTCGGACCGCAACCAGCCCATCTACCTGGATTCCAACAACCAGGAAGGGGTGATGGACGGCAACAGCACCAATGTGTGGACCGGCAACGTGACCCTCAAGCAGGGCAGCCTGGACATCTCCGCCCAGCGCGCCGAGCTGACCCAGCGCAACGGCGACCCTTCCCTGGCCGTGTTCACCGGCAGCCCGGTGAGGCTGAGGCAGCAGCAGGACGACGGGACCTGGATGGATGCGACGGCCAGCCGCATCGAGTACAACATGTCCACTGAAACCATCACCCTCATCGGCAACTACACGGTGAAATCGCCGCGCGGGTCCAACAGCGGCCAGCGCATGGTCTACAACACCAAGACCGGCAGCATCAAGAGCGGCGGAGATGGCACCCGGGTCAAGACCGTGATCCAGCCCAAGTCGGCCGGCACGGCCAAGCCGCCCGAGGCAACCAAGTAATGCTGTCGGCCCAGGGGCTGCGCAAACGCTACAAGCAGCGCGAGGTGGTCGCCGACTTCGGCCTGACCCTGGATGCGGGCGAAGTGGTCGGCCTGCTGGGCCCCAACGGCGCGGGCAAGACCACCTGCTTCTACATGATCGTCGGTCTGGTGGCCGCCGATGCCGGCAGGATCGAGCTCGACGGCCGCGATGTCACCAGCGAGCCCATGTACAAGCGCGCCAAGCTGGGGGTGGGCTACCTGCCCCAGGAACCCTCCGTATTCCGCAAGCTGACCGTGGCCGACAACCTGCGCCTGGTGCTGGAGCTCCGCGAAGACCTGGATTCGGCCGGCGTGGACAAGGAGCTGGGCTCCCTGCTGGACGAACTGCAGATCAGCCACGTGGCCGAGCAGCTGGGCGCCAGCCTGTCCGGCGGCGAGCGCAGGCGTTGCGAAATAGCCCGCGCCCTGGCGGCCAAGCCGCGGCTGATGCTGCTGGACGAACCCTTTGCCGGCGTCGACCCGATTTCGGTCGGCGAGATCCAGCGCATCGTCAAGCATCTCAAGAACCGCGGCATCGGCGTGCTCATCACCGACCACAATGTGCGCGAGACCTTGGGAATCTGCGACCGGGCGTATATCCTCAACGAAGGCAGCGTGCTGGCGCAGGGTGCGCCGGACGCGCTGCTTGCCAATCCGGACGTGCGTCGCGTGTACCTTGGGGAAACTTTCCGCCTCTGATGTGCGCGTCGCGCGGCCCGGCCGTGCCTCAACGCGTTTTCGGATTGCGGAATGAAGCCACGCCTGCAGACATCGCTGGGTCAGCAACTGGTCATGACGCCGCAGTTGCGTCAGGCCATCCGCTTGCTGCAGATGTCCACGGCCGAGCTCGAGGTCGAGATCACCGAGGCGGTGGAAACCAATCCCCTGCTGGACTGGGACGACAGCGCTCCCAACACCGACGACATCGCCGCGGCCGACACGCCGCCCGACGACCCGCGCCAGGCTGACAACGGCAGCGAAGGCGAGGACTGGTCGCCTGATGAAGCCCCCTGGTCCATGGACGGGGTCAGCCATGGGAGCGGTGGCTCCTTCGATGATGACGACCAGGGTACCGCTGCCGAGCGCGTCGCCGCGGTCGACAGCCTGCAGGACCACCTGCTGTGGCAATTGCATCTTTCCCACCTTTCCACGCGCGACCGCCGCATCGGCGCGGCGCTGATTGATGCGCTGCAGGACGATGGCTACCTGCGCGAACCACTGAGCGGCATCGCCGAAACCCTGCTTCCCGAAGTGGTTGCCGACGAAGAGGAAGTCCTGACGGTGCTGCACCAGTTGCAGCGCTTCGATCCCGTCGGCGTGGCCGCACGCACCCTTGGCGAGTGCCTGCACCTGCAACTGGCGGTGTTGAGCGAGGACACGCCCGGCAGGGCCCTGGCCCTGCAGATCGTGGACAGCGATGCGCTGGAACGCCTGCCCAAGAGCGGCGTCGCCGGCCTGGCCGCCGAGCTGAAGCGTGCGGTTTCCGAAGTGGAGGAAGTCGTGCAGTTGCTGCGTTCCCTGGATCCCAAGCCTGGCGCGCAGATCGGCGAACTGAGCCACGACACCTATGTGGTGCCCGACTGCGTGGTCTGGCGCCAACGCGGCATCTGGCGCGCGGCGCTCGCCGGCAACAACCTGCCGCGGATCACCATCCACCACGGCTACGAACAGATGATCCGCCAGTGTGGCGAGAATGATGCCGGCTACCTGCGCGGCCACCTGCAGGAAGCGCGCTGGTTGCTGAAGAGCCTGGAAGCGCGGGGCGACACCCTGCTCAAGGTCACGCGCTGCCTGTTGCGCCAGCAGGCCGGTTTCCTCGAGTTCGGCGAACAGGCGTTGCGTCCGCTGACCCTGCGCGAGGTAGCGACCGAAGTGGGCCTGCACGAATCGACCGTTTCACGCGCCATCGCCCGCAAGTATGTCCGCACCCCGCGTGGCACCCTGCCCCTGCGCGCCTTCTTCGCCTCGGGTGTCAGCAGCGAAGGCGGCGGCGAAACCTCCAGCGTCGCCATCCAGTCGATGATCCGGCGGCTGGTGGAAAACGAAAATCCGCGCAAGCCGCTTTCCGATGCCAAGCTCGCCGACCTGCTCAAGGCCTCCGGCGTGCCGGTGGCGCGGCGCACGGTCGCCAAGTATCGTGAAGCCATGGAGATACTTTCGTCGCATGAGCGCGTTCGCATTGGCTGACTACGGCTTGCTGCTAACACTCCCGTAAGGATTGAAAGTCCATGATGGATCACAGGCTCACACGGTAAGGAGGCAGAACTTCCCCCACAGCACAGAGGTCACAGACAGCGAAGTGTCACCCGCGGATTACGCGGCCCATAGAACGTAAGGAGGCAAACGATGCGTATCGAGACCCATGGCCATGAAATCGAACTCACCCCCGCGTTGCGGGAGTACGTTGAAAGCAAGTTCAAGCGGCTTGAACGCCATTTCGAACAGCCACTGGAAGTCCGCGCCCAGCTGGGCATACGCAAGCCAGACTATCTCGCCGAGGCCACGCTCAACCTGGCCGGGCGCACCCTGCATGCCGACGCCGGCGCAGAGACCATGTACGCCGCCATCGACATACTGGCCGACAAGCTCGACCGCCTGCTGCTCAAGCACAAGCAGAAGAAGATCGACAAGGAACGCGCCCCTCGTGGCGAGAATGCCGACTGACCGCAGCGGCGTCCGAAGCGCGCCGCCGGTTTCGACCGCGGCGGCACGCTTCCAGCACACCCATTACTGATATGCCATTAGCCGACCAACTGGCCGAGGTGCGTGCGTCCGTGCTGAAGGCCGCCGACCGCGACGCGGTGCTGGAAGTGGCGGCCGGGCTGCTTGCATGCCGCCAGGCAGGCGCCGATGAACTGCGTGACAGCCTGCAGGCCCGCGAACGTCTTGGCAGCACCGCGATCGGCCACGGCATCGCCATTCCGCATGGCCGCTCGCCCAGCCTCGACGCACCCCGCGGGGTGTTGCTGCGGCTGGAGCCGCCCGTGGATTTCGATGCCGATGATGGCCAGCCGGTGGATCTGGTGTTTGCCATGGCAGTACCCGATCATTACACCCATCAGCACCTGATGCTCCTTTCGGAGCTGGCCGAGCGCTTTTCCAATGAACGTTTCCGCGCGGCGTTGCGTGCCGCACCGGATGCGCCGCGCATGCGCAAGCTGTTGCTCGACGAACCTCACTCACCCAAAGCCGCCGCATGACGACCCGCATCTCCGCCCGCGAATTGTTCGACCAGCAGAAGGACAAGCTGGCCCTGCGTTGGCTGGCAGGTGCCAAGGGCGACCAGCGGATGCTGGAGGCGGTGGATACGATCGCCCGCCGTCCGTCGCTGGCCGGCTACCTCAATGCCATCTATCCCAACAAGGTGCAGATCCTGGGCAGCGAGGAACTGGCTTGGCTGGACTCGCTGGACTCGCGCCAGCGCTGGGAAACCATCGAGAAGATCGTGCAGTACCGTCCGCTGGCGCTGGTGATCAGCAAGAACCAGTCCTGCCCCGAGGACCTGCGCGCCGCGGCCGAGGAATCGGAAACCCCCCTGTGGATTTCGCCCAAGCGCGGCCACGAGCTGCTCAATCACCTGTCCTACCACATGGCGCGCACCCTGGCGCCGCGGGTGACCCTGCACGGCGTGTTCATGGAGATCTATTCCATTGGCGTGCTGATCACCGGTGAGGCAGGATCCGGCAAGAGCGAGCTGGCGCTGGAGCTGCTGAGCCGCGGCCATCGGCTGGTCGCCGACGATGCGCCCGAGTTCACCCAGATCGCCCCGGACGTGCTCGATGGCACCTGCCCGGAGCTGCTGCAGGACCTGCTGGAAGTACGCGGCCTGGGGGTGCTGAACGTGCGCGACATGTTCGGCGACACCGCCGTCAAGAAGAACAAGTACCTGCGCCTGATCGTGCACCTGACCCGGCCGATGACCGAGCCGAACCCGCATGGCTACGAGCGCCTCACCGGCGACAGCGGCAGCCGCCACGTGCTGGACCTGGACGTGCCGCTGATCACCCTGCCGGTCATGCCTGGCCGCAACCTGGCGGTATTGACCGAAGCGGCCACGCGCCTGCACATCCTGCGCACCAAGGGCATCGACCCGGCCGCGATGTTCATCGCGCGGCACAGCAACCTGCTGGAACGCAGCTCGCCGTGAACACCGAGGCCGCCGAGGAAGGTGGAAGCCCGGGCCCGCGTGGTCCCTTGCCGACGGTGGTCATCGTCAGCGGCCTGTCCGGTTCCGGGAAGTCGGTGGCGCTGAAGACTTTCGAGGACCTGGATTACTACTGCGTCGACAACCTGCCGGTGGAGCTGCTGCCCTCGTTCGTGCGCAGCCTGATGCGCGACAACGCGCTGCCGCAGAAGATCGCCGTCGGCATCGATGTGCGCAACCGCCACAGCGACCTGTCCAAGCTCGCCCAGTGGCGCGCGGCGGTGACCGAGCTGGGGTTGCAGGCAACCCTGCTGTTCTTCGATGCCAGCGACGAGGCGCTGCTGCGCCGCTATTCCGATACGCGCCGCAAGCATCCGCTCGCGCACTTCGGCCTGTCGCTGCCCGAATCAATCTCGCGTGAGCGCCAGATCACCGCGCCGCTGCGCGGCGAAGCCGACGTGATCGTCGATACCACCGCGCTCAACGTGCACCAGTTGCGCCGCCGCATCATCGCCGAATTCGCCCTCAACAGCGGCGCTTCGCTGTCGCTGCTGTTCGAATCCTTCGCGTACAAGCGCGGGGTTCCGGCGGATGCGGATTTCGTGTTCGATGCGCGGGTGCTGCCCAACCCGCACTGGAACCCGCAACTGCGCCCGCTGTCCGGCCGCGACCTGGAAGTGCGCGGGTTCCTGGACACCCAGCCCGAAGTCAATGAATACGTGGGCCAGGTCAGCCAGTTCCTGGATACCTGGCTGCCGCGCCTTCGCGGCGAGACCCGCAGCTACGTCACCATCGCGTTCGGCTGCACCGGCGGCAAGCACCGCTCGGTGTACCTGGCCGAACGCCTGGCCCGGCATGCGCGCGACCAGGGCTGGGAAGAAGTGGCGACCTTCCACCGCGAACTGGACTAGTTGGCGCAAGAACGCCTTACTGCGGTCACCCCCGTCTGTTAACGTTCTCACATGGCCTGTGGCATTCTCCTTGTAACCCATCCCGGTATCGGCGCTTCGCTTCTGGCGGTCGCCACTGGACTCCTCAAGCAACTGCCGCTGAAGACCGAGGCGTTCGAAGTGCCTCTGGATGCCGACTTCGAAGCCCTGCTTCCCCACGCCTCCTCGGCGTTGCGACGGGTGGACAGCGGTGAAGGCGTGCTGGTGCTGACCGATCTTTACGGCGCCAGCCCCAGCAACCTGGCCGGGCAACTGGCCAGGCTGGGCACTCCGGTCAGGCGCGTTTCCGCGCTGAGCTTGCCTATGCTGCTGCGGGTGATGAATTATGCGGAACAGGGATTGGATCAACTGCCGGCCACCGCTGCCGCCGGCACCCGCAATGGAGCAATAGTCGACGATGCTTGAGCGAGAACTCACCGTTTCAAACCGCCTGGGCCTGCATGCCCGTGCCACCGCAAAGCTGGTGCAGGTGCTGTCGGGCTATCGTTGCAGCGCCACGCTGTCGGCCAAGGGTCGCGAGGTCAACGCCAAGAGCATCATGGGCGTCATGCTGCTGGCCGCCGGCCAGGGCACGCCAGTGATCGTGCGCGTCGATGGGGAAGGCGAAGCCGAGGCGCTGGAAGCAGTTGCCGCCCTCTTCGAGCGACGATTCGACGAGGAAACCTGACCGGTGCGCCTGCAGCTGTCCGGCCACGGCGCTTCGCGCGGCAGCGCGCTTGGCCGTGCCAGGGTACGGCTGCCGCATGCACTGGAAGTGGTCGAGAAAAGGATTCCCGCCAATCTGGTGGAGAAGGAGCTGCGGCGACTGCATGACGCGGTGGATTCGACCCGCGGCGAGATGCAGGTGCTGCGCGAGCGGCTGCACGGGGCGCTGGCCAAGGAAGTCGGCGAGTTCCTCGACCTGCACGCACTGCTGCTGGACGACCCCGAGCTGCTGCATGGCCTCGATGAACTGATCCGGGCCGGGCGTTACACCGCCGACTACGCCCTCAGGCTGCAACGCGATCGCCTGGCCGCCGTGTTCGACGGCATGGACGATGCCTACCTGAAGAGCCGCATGGACGACCTGGATCACGTGATCGGTCGTATCCACGCCCACCTGAACAAGCGCATCGGCGGCCCCAAGGGCGTGGCCGGCGACATCCTTGTCAGCGACAACGTGGCGCCGTCGGAACTGGCGCAATTGCAGGCCCAGGGCGTGGTTGCCATCGTCACTTCCGCCGGCAGCACCCTCTCGCACAGCGCCATCCTCGCGCGCAGCCTGCACATGCCGCTGGTGGTCGGCGCCGCCAGGGCTTTGCAGAAGATCAACGACGGCGACGTGCTGATCGTCGACGGCGCCAGCGGCTCGGTCGTCATCGAGCCAGGCCCCGAGGACCTGCTGGCCTACCGCCAGCGCCGGCGTGAACTGGCCAAGGAGCAACGCGAGCTGGGCCGCCTGCGCTCCAAGCCCACCCGCACCATGGACGGCGTGGACATCGTGCTGCTGGCCAACGCCGAATCGGGCGAGGACGTGGCCCAGGCACATTCGCTCGGCGCTTCCGGGCTGGGGCTGTACCGCACCGAATTCCTGTTCCTGCAGCGCAACGAACTGCCGGACGAGGAGGAACAGTTCCGCACCTACCGGGACGTCGTGCTGGGCATGAGCGGCCGGCCGGTCACCATCCGCACCCTGGACCTGGGCGCCGACAAGGCCGACCGTACCGGCCTGGTGCTGGGCAACGAGGACAACCCGGCGTTGGGCCTGCGCGGGGTACGCCTGTCGCTGGCCAATGGCGAACTGTTCGACACGCAATTGCGCGCCATCGTCCGCGCCTCGGGCTACGGGCCGGTGCGCGTGCTGGTACCGATGGTGAGCACGCGCGAGGAAATGCTGGCGGTGCGCAAGCGGCTCAAGCGCGTTGCCGAAAAGCTGCGCAGGCAGGGCGCCGCGGTGGCCGACCGGATCCCGCTGGGCGCCATGATCGAAGTACCCGCCGCGGCCCTGGCCCTGCACAGCTTCGTGGACATCGTGGACTTCCTGTCGGTCGGCACCAACGACCTGGTCCAGTACCTGCTGGCGGCCGACCGCAACAACGACGCACTGGGTGAACTCTATTCGCCACTGAATCCGGGCGTGCTGCGCCTGCTCAAGCACATCATCAACGTGGCCGGGGAATACGACATCCCGGTCGCCGTGTGTGGCGAGATTGCCGGCGATGCGGCGCTGGCGCCCTTGTTGCTGGCCCTGGGGCTGACCGAATTCAGCCTGCATCCGGCCACCCTGCTGGAAGTGCGCAAGGCGGTCCGTGGCAGCGACCTGTCCGCGCTCAAGGCACGCACCGGCAAGCTGCTGCAGGCCCGCGACCGCACGGGCATCGAGAACTGGCTGAAGTCGGCTTCGCCGCTGCATGGGTAAGGGCGACGTTTTGCTGGCGGCAACCGTGCCTTGCAGCGCGCGATGAATCCCGCAGCCAACCCTGACCTCGACGCGATCATCGCGCCGCACGTACTGGAGGATGCCGATCGCCTGCGGACCCTTTTCCTGCCGGCGGAGCCCTTCGCGCATTGCGTCATCGACAATTTCTTCGCTCCCGGCTTCGTGCAGGCGCTGGCCAGGGATTTCCCCTCCTTCGATCGCGGCAATTCGCTCAACGAGGACGGAAGCCCGGCCGGCAAGTCGGTGGTCGAACGCCTGCATTCGCTGGGCGAGACCTATGCGCTGCTCGATCGTTGCGTGCAATCACCTGCTTTCCTGGAGCTGGTGGGGAGCATCACCGGCATTGGAGGGTTGCTGTACGACCCTTCCTATTTCGGTGGCGGCACCCACGAAAACCGCAACGGGCAGAGCCTGGACAGCCACATCGACTTCAACTATCACCCGGAAACAGGATGGCACCGCCGCCTGAACATGATCGTGTACCTGAACCAGGAGTGGGACGCCGACTGGGGCGGCGCGCTGCAGCTGCACCGCGACCCCTACGACGCCGCGGCCGACAAGGTCGTCAGCCTGGCGCCGCTGTACAACCGTTGCGTCATCTTCGAAACGACGGAACACAGCTGGCACGGATTCCCGGCCATCACCCTGCCCGCGGATAAAGCCGGACTCAGCCGCAGGTCGATTGCACTCTATTTCTATACTCGCGAACGGCCGCCGGAGCAGACTGCATCCGCCCACTCGACTGTTTACGTGGATCGCCCCCTGCCCGCCCGTTTCGAGCCCGGCCATGTGCTGAGCGCAGCCGACTGCGACGAGTTGAATGAACTCATGCAGCGGCGCGGCGACCACAACCGCCGCCTCTACGACGAAATCAGGCGCCTGCAGTCCGTGCTGGATGAAACCGCGCTGAGCCGTGTCTTCAGCACCCTGCGCCGGCTGCTGGCACGCATTGCCAGGCACTGAGCGCGGGTCGGGCGCGATGCGGGGTGGGCATTGCCGCGCCACGGGGCGATAATGGCGCAATGAACACCTGACCTGCCGCCTCCCACACGGAAGCGGCTTCACCGCTACCGGGAGTCGCGCATGGCTGAAGTCGTCCGCCACGACAAGACCGCGCGCCAGTTGCGCCTGCTGTCCGATGCACTGGACAGCGGCCGGCTGGGCCCCGTGCGGCGCCTGATCAACACGCTGGCGCCGGCTGAAATCGGCAACCTGCTCGAATCCCTGCCGCCCGGCAAGCGCGTGATCGTGTGGGGACTGGTCGATGCCGAGGACGACGGCGAGGTGCTGGTCCACGTCGGCGACGAGGTGCGCGAAAGCCTGCTCGCCGAAATGGACCCCGACGAGATCATCGCCGCGGTCGAAGACCTGGACATCGACGACCTGGCCGACCTGGTCGAGGACCTGCCCGACACCGTCATCGACGAAGTGCTCAAGTCGATGGACCGCGAGAACCGCGAGCGTCTGGAGCAGGTGCTGTCCTTCCCGGAGGACACCGCCGGCCGCCTGATGAACCCGGACGTGGTCACCGTGCGCGCCGACGTCAACGTCGACGTGGTGCTGCGTTACCTGCGCCTGCGTGGCGAGCTGCCCGACCACACCGATCACCTGTTCGTGGTCAGCCGGCGCCACCAGTACCTGGGCCGGTTGTCGCTGGCCTCGCTGGTGACGCATGAAGACAGCACCCCGATCAATCGCCTGATCGACGACGAACAGCCGGCTATCGATGTCGAGGAGACCGCCGAGGAAGTCGCGCGCCAGTTTTCCGACCATGACTGGGTGTCGGCGCCGGTGGTGGATGAAAACAACATCCTGCTTGGCCGCATCACCATCGATGACGTGGTCGACATCATCCGCGAACAGGCCGAGCACCAGGCCCTGGGCGCCGCCGGCCTGGACGAGGACGAGGACCTGTTCTCGCCGATCAAGCGCGCCGTGCGTGGCCGCGTGGTCTGGCTGGGCATCAACCTGTGCACGGCGTTCCTGGCCGCAGCGGTGATCGGCCAGTTCGAGGCCACCTTGCAGCAAGTGGTCGCGCTGGCCGTGCTGATGCCCATCGTCGCCGGCATCGGCGGCAACGCGGCCGTGCAGGTGTTGACCCTGATGGTGCGCGGCCTGGCCCTGGGCCAGGTGGGCCCCAGCAACGCACGCATCCTGCTGTGGAAGGAATTGCGCGTGGCCCTTATAAATGGCGTGCTGATCGGCAGCACCGTCGGCATCGTCGCTTTCTTCTGGTTCCATGACTGGCTGCTGTCGCTGGTCATCGCCTCGGCGCTGATCATCAATTTCTGCGCGGCGGCCGCGGCAGGCGTGCTGCTGCCCCTGCTGCTGCGACGCATGCGTATCGATCCTGCCGTGGCCGGCACCGTCGTGGTCACCGCCGTCACCGACGTCATGGGCTTCTTCTGCTTCCTCGGCCTGGCCACCGTGATCCTGATTCGCTGAGACCGGCATGCATTGTCTGGGAAAGGTCCAGGACTGGAACGACGAACGCGGCTATGGCTTCATCGCGCCGCTGGATCCACCGGACCACGGTGGCAGGACCTTCTTCCATATCCGCGACTACCAGCAGCAGGGACGCCGCCCGGAGACGGGCGAACTGGTGAAGTACCTGGCCACCCGCCAGGACGATGGACGCTGGAAAGCGACGCGGGTGATGCGGGCTGCGCAGCCGTTGCGGAAAAACACGGGCACGGTGCGAAAACCGGTGAAGCCGGGGAGTCCCTATTCGACCGGGTCCGACTTGGCACGGGCAACGGTCATCGCAGCCTATGCCGGGCTGCTGGGCTGGGCGATACGCCAGCAGTGGCTGCCGCTCGAATTCGCCTTCGTGCCGGTCCTGGCCAGCATCGTCACCTTCATGGCTTACGCGGCCGACAAGCACGCCGCGCAGACAGGTCGATGGCGCATACCCGAAGCCAACCTGCATCTGCTGGAGTTGCTTTGCGGCTGGCCCGGCGCGCTGTTCTCGCAACGCGTGCTTCGCCATAAAAGCCGCAAGCCGGGTTACCTGGTCGCCTTCAGGATGATGGTCGTGCTGAACCTGGCGGCGACCGTGGCCTGGATATACTGGAAATCCTGATGCGGCTCCGCCTGCCGCGCCTGTCCGGCCCGAGGTCGACGTCCGATGAAACTCCCGGTATCCCGTGTTGCGTTCCTGCTCGCCCTGCTGGCGGTTTTCTCCCTGGCCGGCTGCAACACCATGCGTGCCGAGGAAGCCGGAAGGTTCGTGAAACGCACGATCCTGGTGGCGGGCGCGCCGCGCACCTACCAGGTGTTCGTGCCCGCCCATCGCGACCCGCACCAGGCCACACCGGTGGTGCTGTTCCTGCACGGTTCGGGCGAGCGCGGCAGCGATGGCGACAGCCAGACCCGGGCCGGGCTGGGCCCGTACGTGCGCGCGCATGCGCAGGACTTTCCGGCCATCGTCGTGTTCCCGCAGGTCGAGCGCGACGGCGAATGGATGGGCGCCAATGTCGACATGGCACTGGCCGCGACCGAGGCGGCAAGCCGTGAGTTCGGCGGTGATCCGCGACGCACCTATCTCACCGGCCTGTCGATGGGGGGTTACGGCACCTGGGAAACCGCCCTGAAGGCGCCCCATCGCTTTGCTGCGCTGGTGCCCATCTGCGGCGCCCTGCTGGCGCCCAACGACGAGCGTGCCTTGTACGTCACCGAGGTAGCCAAAAGTCCCGACCCCCACGCAGCCCTGGCGAGCCGGCTCAGGCACGTGCCGGTCTGGATCTTCCACGGCGCCCGGGATGACGTGGTTCCACCCGCCGATGACCGCAGGACCTTCGCCGCGCTAAAGGCTATCGGCGCCGACGTGCAGTACACCGAATTCCCCGATGCCGGCCACAACTCATGGGACGCGACATACCAGCACGCGCCTATGTGGGCATGGCTGTTCGCGCAGCAGAAGGATTGAGGCAGCACCTACCATGGCAGAAATCATCCGCAACTATTTCACCCCGCGCTGGCGCATCGACCGCATCGCATGCGCATGTGGCTGGGAAGGCAGTTCGGCGAACATGCAGATGGAATTGCACGAGGAAGTGACCGACTACGCCTGTCCGGCCTGTGAGAACACGCTGTTGATCGTCTCCCATCCCAGCCTGGAGCAGGTGCAGCAGGCGGCCGCCGACGGCAACGCCGAGGCGCAGCAGCAACTGGCGCTTGTGGAAGAGGCCCTGGCGTTGCATCGCAATGCCGATCACTGAACAGCTGACCACGGCAGGGTCGCCGTAGTGGCAACGTAGGTTGCAAGGGGTTTACGTGTGGCCGCCACGAGCTTCGCGACTTGCCCGCTCTGGCACCCGGGGCGGTCTAGGCCAGCAGGGATTCCAGCACCGCCATTCGGATGGCCACGCCATTGCTCACCTGCCGCAGCACCAGCGACTGCGGGCCGTCGGCCACCTCATCTGTGATTTCCACACCCCGGTTGATCGGGCCGGGATGCAGCACCACCGCATCGGGTGCCGCACGGCGCAGGCGCGCCGCGGTCAGTCCGTAGTCCGCGTGGTAGTCGTCCAGTGAAGCGACCAGCCCCTCTTCCATGCGCTCGCGCTGCAGGCGCAGCATCATCACCGCGTCCACGCCTTCGAGCATGGCATCCAAGTCCGCGCCGGTGGTGCAGCCGGCGAGCGTATCGTCGGCAGGCAGCAGCGACGCGGGGCCGCACACGCGGATCTCGCCGGTCCCCAATGTGCGCAGGGCATGCAGGTCCGAGCGCGCCACCCGGGAGTGCTTCACATCCCCGACGATGAGCACCTTCAGTTTCGAAAAATCCGCACCCTTGGCCTGGCGCAGGGTCAGGGCATCCAGCAGGCCCTGGGTGGGATGCGCACTGCGCCCGTCACCGGCGTTGATCAGGGTGGTGTCCTCGCCTGCCTGGCGCGCCAGCGCTTCGGCGGCGCCGTCCTCGGGGTGGCGGACGATGAATCCGCGCACGCCCATGGCCTCCAGGTTCTTCAGCGTATCCAGTGCGGTCTCGCCCTTGCGCGAGGACGAGGTCGACGCATCGAAGTTGATCACGTCCGCGCCCAGGCGCTGGGCGGCGATGTGGAACGAACTGCGGGTACGCGTGGACGGCTCGAAGAACAGCGTGCAGACGGTGGTGCCCAACAGCGAGTTGCGTTTCTGCGCCCGGCCCAACGCGGCATCACGGATCTGCCCCGCTCGATCAAGCAGGCGACACAGCGTTTCCTTCGGCAGGCCTTCCAGGGTCAGCAGGTGGCGCAGGCGGCCGTCGGAATCCAGTTGCAGGGTCATGCGCGATTTCCAGTGGTGATGAAAATTTGTTGCCTCCCCGGATCGGGAAGCGGCTGCCTGGTAGCCGGGTCGGCTGCCGGAGGCGGCTGCGGGCATGGGTTCAACTTCCCCGGCGGAGTCAGCTGCGCCCGATCAAGAGACAGAGATCAAACCACCCGCACGGCATCATGCGGAGCCGCCAACCAGCGCTCGATGATCACCGCGGCAGCGACCGCATCCAGCGCGACCGCATCGCGCCGGCGCTTGCGTCCTTCGGCCCGATCCAGCGCGAAACGCTGCGCAGCCTCGACCGAACTGGAGCGCTCGTCCACCAGCACCACCGGCAGGCTGTAGCGCGCATGCAGTTCGCGCGCGAACGCATGGGCACGCAGGCGGATCGGCTGGTCACCGCCTTCCAGGGTCATCGGGTCACCCACGACCAGGCCGTCGGGTCGCCATTCCGCACGCAGCTTGTCGATCGCCGCCCAGTCCGGTCCGTTGCCATGCACGTCGATCACCGCCAGGGCCCGGGCACCGCTGCCGAACGCGCTGCCGACCGCCACGCCTATGCGCTTGGCACCCACATCGAAGCCCAGCACGGTGCCGTCCAGTTTCATGTCCGGCCCTTCATGCGCGCCCGCTGTAGTCGGTGACGCGGGTGATGTCGATGCCGATGCGCCCGCCGGCTGCCTGCCAGCGCTGCTCGAGCGGCAGCTTGAACAACAGTTCCGGATCGGCGGGCGCCGTCAGCCAGCTGTTCTCGCCCAGCTCGTACTCCAGCTGGCCGGCACCCCAGCCGGCGCATCCCAGGGCCAGCACCGCCTGGGCAGGACCCTGCCCTTCGGACATCGCCTCCAGGATGTCACGCGAGGTGGTCAGCGAAAGCCCGCCACCGATGGCCAGGGTGGAATCCCAGGTGCGCTCGCCGTCATGCAGCACGAAACCCCGCTCCGGATGCACCGGCCCACCATTGAGCACGATGCAGTTGGCCAATGCGGGATCGTGCACGTCCAGGCTCATCTGCGACAGCACGTCGCCCAGGGTGTATTCCGAGGCCCGATTGACCACCACGCCCATTGCGCCATCGGCGTCGTGCTGGCAGATCAGCGCGACGCTGCGCGAGAAATTGGGGTCGTCCAGCGCCGGCAGCGCGATCAGCAGCTGGTTGGTGAAACTGGCGGTCAAACCTGGCATGGGGCCTATTCTAGCCCGGCTGCGCTAACCTATCGGCATGAGCGGATATTGCGATTCCGCCCCTGGGCATCCCGTCCACGGGCCCTACCACGACAGCGAATACGGATTCCCGCAGAGCGGCGAAGCCGAGCTGTTCGAGCGCCTGGTCCTGGAGATCAACCAGGCCGGCCTGAGCTGGGAAACCATCCTCAGGAAACGGGACGGATTTCGCCAGGCCTACAGCGGCTTCGACGTGGACAAGGTCGCCCGTTATGGGGAAAAGGAACGCGCGCGCCTGCTGGCCGACGCAGGCATCGTCCGCAACCGCCTTAAGGTGGAGGCCGCCATCCACAATGCCCAGGTCATCCGCGACCTCAGGCAGTCCCACGGCGGTTTCCTGGCCTGGCTGGAGGCCCACCACCCGCTGTCAAAGGCCGAATGGGTGAAGTTGTTCAAGAAAACTTTCCGCTTCACAGGCGGCGAGATCACCGGCGAATTCCTGATGAGCCTGGGCTACCTGCCTGGCGCACATCGCCAGGATTGCCCGGCGTTCAAGCGCGCCGCCAAGCAGAAGCCCGCCTGGATGCGGACATAGGGCGGGCCCCGGCCCGCCATCGCCAGCCATCACCTGTCACCAGCAATCGGCGACGCCCCCGCTTCTACCCGTTTCCAGCCCAATAGCAGGCTCTTTTCTTCATCCAGTTTGCAGATGCGATCACCAGCGCAGCAGGCAGCCGGCGGGCCAAGGTCCGCCCTACGGAACTCCGTACGTACAACCCCCGGGGCTGTCGATGTCATCCAGCGCCAGCGGCAGGATCGTGGTGCAGTCCGCCTCCAGCTTGAAGCTGGCCAGGTCATCGGCTCGCGTGCGGCCGTGGTTGAGGATGGCGATCGGCTGGCCCGCCTCGTACGCCGTGCGCGCAAAGCGGAAGCCGGAATAAACCATCAATGACGAGCCGACCACCAGCAACGCCTGCGCGCGGAGCAGTGCGGCCTGCGCGACCTCATAGCGGGCACGCGGGACGTTTTCCCCGAAGAACACCACGTCCGGCTTCAGCATGCCGTCACATGCCACGCAGCGCGGCGCGCGGAAAGCGCTGAAATCGCGACCTGCCAGGTCGGCGTCGCCGTCAGGCGCGGCGGCCGCGACCAGGCTGGCCCAGTCCGGGTTGTCGCGACCCAGCCACGACTGAATATGCGCGCGCGGATATCGGGCCGCGCAGTGCAGGCACACCACCTGGTCGATCCGCCCGTGCAGGTCGATGGTGGCGTGGCTGCCGGCGCGCTCGTGCAGCCCATCGACATTCTGGGTGAGCAATTGCGACAGCCTGCCGGACCGCTCCCACCGTGCCAGGGCCAGGTGGGCGCCGTTGGGCTGCGCGCCCGAGACCAGCGGCCAGCCGATGAAACTCCGCGCCCAATAGCGCGCGTGCACCAGGGGGTCATCGACGAATTCACGGAAATTGACCGGCGGCGCGCGTTTCCATTCGCCCAGCGTGTCGCGATAGTCCGGGATGCCGGAACCGGTGCTGCAGCCGGCACCGGTGAGGACGAATACGCGCTCGAAGTCCGACAGCCAGTCCCGCAGGCGTCGCGCTGGTTCATGAGGGTCCGGTGCGCACAATCCCATGCCGTGATTTTCCATGAAAAAAGGGGCAGTTGCCTGCCCCTTCGATCTGACGACCCTCGCGTGGATCAACGGACTTCCGCGATCTCCACGCCATCCAGTCCCTGTGCCAGGGTGCGCGCGTCGCCACCCTGTGCAAGCTTGATGCGCAGGCGGACTTCGTTCTGCGAGTCGGCGTAACGCAGGGCGTCCTCGTAGCTGATCTCGCCGGCCTGGTAGAGTTCGAAGAGGCTCTGGTCGAAGGTCTTCATGCCCAGGTTGGTGGATTCCTTCATCACTTCCTTGAGCTTGTGGATCTCGCCCTCGCGGATGTAATCCTGGATCAGCGGCGTGCCCAGCATGATCTCCATCGCCACCCGCCGTGCCTTGCCATCGGGCGTGGGGATCAGCTGCTGGGCGACCACGCCCTTCAGGTTGAGCGAAAGATCCATCAACAACTGGTTGCGGCGGTCTTCGGGGAAGAAGTTGATGACGCGGTCCATGGCCTGGTTGGCGTTGTTGGCGTGCAGGGTGCACAAGACCAGGTGGCCGGTTTCGGCGAAGGCGATGGCGTGGTCCATGCCTTCGCGTGTGCGCACCTCGCCGATCATGATCACGTCGGGGGCCTGGCGCAGGGTGTTCTTCAGTGCCGCATCCCAGCTGTCGGTATCGATGCCGACCTCACGCTGGGTGATGATGCAGCCCTCGTGCTTGTGCACGAATTCGATCGGGTCTTCGATGGTGATGATGTGGCCGGTGGAATTCTGGTTGCGGTAGCCGATCATCGCGGCCAGCGAGGTCGATTTGCCGGTGCCGGTGGCGCCGACGAAGATGATGATGCCGCGCTTGGTCATCGCCAGGGTCTTGATGATCGGCGGCAGGTTCAACTCTTCCACGGTCGGAATGCGCGCCTCGATGCGGCGCAGGACCATGCCCACCTGGTTGCGCTGGTAGAAGCAGCTGACGCGGAAGCGGCCCACGCCGGCCACGCCGATGGCGAAGTTGCACTCGTGGGTCTTTTCGAATTCCTCGCGCTGGGCGGGGGTCATCACGTTCAGGACCAGGTCGCGCGACTGCTGAGAAGTCAGCGGCGTCTGGGTGATCGGCGAGATCTTGCCGTGCACCTTGATCGACGGCGGCATGCCCGAGGTGATGAAGAGGTCGGACGCCTTCTGGTGCGCCATCAACTTGAGGAACGAGGTGAAATCGATGGTGCTCATGGCATTGCTCCGGGAATGGAAAACAGTAAACAGTGAACGGGAAAATCAAGAACCAGGATGTGCGTCCCCACTATTTGCCCCTCACCCTTCACTATTCACGGCTACTCGAACAGCCGCTTGTCGCGCGCGTATTCCTTGGCCTGGTGGCGCGTGATCAGCGAACGCTTCACCAGGTCCTGCAGATGCTGGTCGAGCGTCATCATGCCGTTCTGCTGGCCGGTCTGGATGGCCGAGTACATCTGCGCCACCTTGTCCTCTCGGATCAGGTTGCGGATGGCCGGGGTGCCGACCATGATTTCCCAGGCCGCCGTACGCCCGCCGCCGACCTTCTTCAGCAGCGCCTGCGAGATCACCGCGCGTAGCGATTCGGACAGCATCGAACGGACCATCGGCTTTTCGCCGGCCGGGAACACGTCGATGATGCGGTCGATGGTCTTGGCCGCCGAGCTGGTGTGAAGGGTGGCGAACACCAGGTGTCCGGTTTCCGCGGCGGTCAGCGCCAGGCGGATGGTTTCCAGGTCGCGCAATTCGCCGACCAGGATGATGTCCGGGTCTTCGCGCAGGGCCGAGCGCAGCGCCTCGTTGAAGCCATGCGTGTCGCGATGCACTTCGCGCTGGTTGATCAGGCACTTCTGCGAGGTGTGCACGAACTCGATCGGATCCTCGACGCTGAGGATGTGGCCGTATTCGTTCTTGTTGATGTGGTCGATCATCGCCGCCAGCGTGGTCGACTTGCCCGAGCCCGTCGGTCCGGTGACCAGGATCAGGCCCTGCGGTTGTTCGATCAGCTGCTTGAACAGCGGCGGGCAGCCCAGGTCCTCGAGCGTCAGCACTTCGGAGGGAATGGTGCGGAACACCGCGCCGGCGCCACGGTTCTGGTTGAACGCGTTGACGCGGAAACGCGCCAGGCTGGGAATTTCGAAGGAGAAATCGACCTCGAGGAATTCCTCGTAGTCGCGGCGCTGCTTGTCCGACATGATGTCGTAGACCAGGCCATGCACCTGCTTGTGGTCGAGCGCCGGGATGTTGATGCGACGGACGTCGCCATCGACCCGGATCATCGGCGGCAGGCCGGCCGACAGGTGCAGGTCGGACGCTTTGTTCTTGACCGAAAACGCCAGAAGTTCGGCGATATCCATACGCTGCTTTCCCCAAATTGCTGCGACTGGTGGAACGATACATCCCCGAGGGGCAGTATACCCACCTTGCCGCGATATCCAACGGTTGATGGATTATGCTCGCCCAGCGCCTAGACGCGACACTGCAAAGCCTCAAAAACGCGGCCCAAGCCGCCCATCGGCCAGTACCGCGGCTGCTGGCGGTTTCCAAGACGCAAAGTGCGACCGCGGTCGCGTCGCTGGCATCGGCGGGGCAGCATGCCTTCGGGGAAAATTACGTTCAGGAAGCGCAGGCCAAGACCCGTGCGCTGGAGTCGCTGGGACTGGAGTGGCACATGATCGGCCACCTGCAGTCGAACAAGGCCGATATTGCCGCCGGGATATTCGACTGGGTGCAGACCGTCGACCGCCTCAAGCTCGTCACGGCCCTCGCCCGTTCCCGGCCACCGCAGCGGCAGCCACTCAACATACTGATCCAGGTCAACATCGACGACCAGGCCAGCAAGCATGGTTGCCGCCCAGGCGAGGTCGAGGCACTGGCGCGGGCGATCGAGGGTGAGCCGCGCCTTGCACTGCGCGGGCTCATGGCAATCCCGACGCCGCATGCCGACATCGAGCTGCGTCGCATCGCGTTCCAGGAGATGGCGACGCTGTTCCAGCAACTTGCCGCGCGCCACCCGGCGGTGGATACCTTGTCGATGGGAATGAGCGATGATTTTCCGCTCGCCATTGCCGAAGGTGCGACCATGGTCCGCATCGGCACCGCCCTGTTCGGGCCGAGAGCGCCGTGACCGGGACTCCAAAAGAGTCTTCCAGTACTTTTTACACGGCCAGCTCGCGACCACAGGAATAGAGATGAGTACCGCTCCAACCCTTTCCCCCCTCACCACTACCCACTCCATCGCCTTCGTTGGCGGCGGCAACATGGCCCGCAGCCTGATCGGCGCGCTGATCGCGCGTGGCAGCAGCGCCACGCAAATCCGCGTGGCCGAGCCGGTCGAGGCCGTGCGTCAATCCCTGGCCCGTGATTTCGGCGTAGCCGTATTCGCCGATGCACGGGATGCCTGCGCGGATGCCGACCTGTGGCTGCTGGCGGTGAAACCACAGGTCATGCGCAATGTCTGCGAGGACCTGGCGGATCTGGCGCAGTCGCAGCGGGCCCTGGTGGTCTCCATCGCAGCGGGCATTACCGCCGTGCAGCTGCAGCGCTGGCTGGGCGGTGACGCCGCAGTGATCCGCGCCATGCCCAACACGCCTGCCCTGCTGGGCGCGGGGATGACCGGCCTGTTCGCCAGGGGAGAGGTGGACGCGGCTGGCCGCCAGCGCGCGCAGGACCTGCTTGCCAGTGCCGGCAAGACCATATGGATAGAGGACGAGGCCAGCATGGATGCGGTCACTGCGGTGTCCGGCAGCGGACCGGCCTACGTGTTCCTGCTGGCCGAGGCGATGGAAGCGGCGGCGCGGCAGCAAGGACTGGACGGGCAGGCGGCGCGCACCCTGGTACTGCAGACCGTGCTTGGCGCGGCGCGCATGCTGACCGAATCCGACGAATCCCCCGGCACGCTGCGCCAGCGGGTCACCTCACCCAATGGCACTACCCAGGCGGCGATCGAAGCGCTGCAGGCCGGCCAATTCGGAGAGCTGGTGGCCACGGCCATAAAGGCCGCCACTGAACGTGGGCGGGCGCTGTCCGCTGCGAACGACTGAACCAGAACACGGGACACGGCAAATGAGCAGGACAATCGGCAAACCCTTCCTTTTGGCTGTCGCACTGCTGCTGGCCTCATGCACGGCCGGAGAAAAGCCACGTGCCGCCGATGCCATCGCGCCTGCGCCGGCCTACCAGGATTTTGGCGACCTGCGCGTGCATTTCAACGCCATGCCCACGCTTGCATTGAGCGAAGCGATGGCGCGCGAAGTCCCGATCGAACGCAGTGCCGGCACGGCCATGGTCACCGTTGCCCTGCGCAAGCTTGCCAATGGCGAGGAAACAGCTGCGGAGGGTGCGGTGCAAGCGGTGGCGGTGGACCTGCAGGGCATGCGCCAGCCAATTTCCTTCACTTCCGTGCGCACCGGCGACTACACCGACTATGTCGGCACGTTTCGTATTGCCGAACGTGACAGCTACCGCGTTGAAATCGAAGTTAAATCCGGCGACCGACGCGGGAAGGTCACTTTCCAGCGCAATTTCTGAGCAAGCGCGCCGCGCTCCTTGGTAGAGCCGGACTTGCACGGCTGACCATCGCCTGAGAATCAAAGCAGCCGGGCAAGCCCGGCGCTGGAAATGAACCGGTAGACCAGCCGATGGAAGCGAAACACGTCCTATCGGTCGCCCTGCTTCGCCGACCAGGCCTGGATGATGCGGGCCATCTCGCGCACGCCATCGGTCAAGGCTGCCGGTCCCGGCTGCAGGATCAGCGGTGACTTGATCTCGTGCAGCTCGCCGTCGCGCACGGCCGGTATTACTTCCCAGCCAGGACGTGCTGCAACCTTGTCAGGCCGGAATTTCTTGCCGCACCACGAGCCCAGGATGATGTCCGGCGCACGCCTTACGACTTCATTGGCGTCGGCCAGGATGCGGTGTTTTGCCAGGGATTCGGCAGCCAGCTCAGGGAACACATCATCGCCACCGGCAATGCGCACCAGCTCGGCGACCCAGCGGATGCCGCTGATGGGTGGCTCGTCCCATTCCTCGAAATACACGCGCGGGCGTCGTGGCAATTGTGCCGAGGCCTGCCCGATCTCACGCAGGCCCCGCTGCAACCCGTCCGCATAGACGTTGGCCTTTTCGCCTGCGCCGACCAGCGCGCCAAGCCGGCGGATGTAATCCAGGATTCCATCGACGCTGCGATGGTTGGAGATCCAAACTTCCACGCCCTGCCGGATCAGCTCGGCGGCGATGTCGGCCTGGATATCGGAAAAGCCAACCACGAAGTCCGGCTGCAGCTTCAGGATCTCGCCGATCTTGGCACTGGTGAACGCACTGACCTTGGGCTTCTCCCTGCGCGCGATCGACGGGCGCACGGTGAATCCGCTGATGCCGACGATGCGGTGCTGTTCGCCCAGCGCGTACAGGACCTCGGTCGGTTCCTCGGTCAGGCAGACAATCCGTTGCGGGCCGCTCACGCCGCCGTGCCCCATTGGGCTGCATTCACGGATAGAGCATCCGCTTCGCCCACGCGCCGCCGGCATCGCGCTCGTAGCGCCAGCGTTCGTGCAGGCGGAACTCCGCGCCGTACCAGAACTCGATGGCTTCGGGTACGACCCGGTAACCGCTCCAGCCTTGCGGACGCGGGATGTCGCGACCTTCGAACTCGGCTTCCACGCTGGCGATGCGCGCCTCGAACTGCTCGCGCGACTGCAGTGTCTCCGATTGCGCGGAGGCCCACGCACCCACCTGGCTCAGGCGAGGACGCGATGCGAAGTAGGCGTCGGCGTCGGCATCTGCAACGACGTCCACCTTGCCCTCGATCCGCACCTGGATGCCGGCAACGCGCAGGCTCCGCCACAGGAACAGCAGCGCCGCGCGGGGGTTTGCTTCCAGCTCATTGCCTTTGCGGCTGTGCAGGTGCGTGTAGAACACGAACCCGTCCGCATCGAACGACTTCAGCAGGACGATGCGCGCCGACGGCACGCCTTCCGCCGTCGCGGTGGCCACGGTCATCGCATTGGGCTCCAGTTCGCCGCTGCTGGCCCTGGCTTCTTCGAACAGACTGGCGAACGTGGCAATGGCTTCGGCGTACAAAGGGGTCATCGGGCATGTTCTCGGGTAAGCGGGGGCGGTCGGGACTCACTGCGACGCGTCGTCCGCGCGGACGCAACGACAGCTGTGCCGGCATCACCGCTGCCAGGCAGCCGGGCTCGCGCTATTGTCGCCCCATGACCGAGCCCGCGCACGCTCTGCCGCAAGGATTCGATGGGACGCTGGTTGCCGGCGCCCTTGACGCGGCCCTGGCAGCAGGCGAACGCACACCCGTCATGGGCATCGCCGGACTGCAGGGCAGCGGCAAGTCGACCCTCGCCGCGCAGGTCGCTGCGTTGGGCCTTTGCCGGGGCCTGCGGGTCGCCGTGGTATCGCTGGATGACTTCTATCTCGGTCGCGACCGCCGCCTACAACTGGCGCGCGAGGTGCACCCGCTGCTGGCCACGCGTGGCCCGCCGGGCACCCATGACCTGCCCTTGGCATTGGCGACCATGGCGCGCCTGCGCGACGGCGCGGACGTGGTGCTGCCGCGGTTCGAAAAACTTGCCGACGACCTGGCGCCGCGCGCGCAATGGCCGCTGATCGAAGGGCGATGCGACCTGGTGATCCTGGAAGGCTGGTTCCTGCAGACGCCGCCCGAGGACGCAGAGGCATTGCGCGACCCCCTCAATGACCTTGAGCGGCTGGACGACGCCGACGGCCGCTGGCGCCAGTACTGCAACACAGCGCTGGCGCGGGACTACCCGCCCTTGTGGGAATCCATCGATGCGCTCTGGTTCCTGCAGGGCCCCGGCTTTGAAGTCATACCGGAATGGCGATGGCAGCAGGAACAGGCGCTGCAGGCCGCCGATCCCATGCGCAAGGGCATGTCGCGGAGCGAAGTAGAGCGCTTCGTGCAATTCTTCGAACGGGTCAGCCGGCAGGCCTTGCGGACCCTGCCGGCAATTGCCGACCGCACCGTGCCGCTGGACCGGCAGCGCAATTCCGCACGTTAGGCTTACTGGACCACGAAGGTGATGCGCAGGTTGACGCGCCACTCGGTGACGTTGCCATTGTCGTCGGTCACCACCTTGATTTCGTTGACCCAGGCGCCCTTGATGCCCTTGACGGTCTCCGAAGTCTTCTTCAGGCCATTCTTGACTGCATCTTCCATGCTGGTGCTGGACGAGGCATTGACTTCAATGATCTTGGCGATGGACATGGCAGTCTCCTTGCGATGGCGCGGCGCGCCGGATCCCTGACCATAGCCCTGCCGGCGTTAATTGATCGCTAGGAGGCCGGCATCCTTGCCGATGGCCGCATAGCCGGTGATAGCATCGCTGCATCATGAATCCCGCTCCCAACCTCATCCTCGTCGGCCCCATGGGAGCCGGCAAGACCAGCATCGGCAGGCGCCTGGCGGAACGCTTCGGTCTTGAGTTCACCGACGTGGACCAGGTGGTGGTGGAACGCTGCGGCGCCACCATCAACACCATCTTCGAGCATGTCGGCGAGGCCGGCTTCCGCGAGCGTGAAAAAGCGGCCCTGGGCCAGGTGCTGGCTGAAACCGGCAAGCTCGTTTCCACGGGTGGCGGCGCGGTGCTGGATCGCGACAACCGGCTGGCGATGCAGCGGCGAGGATTCGTGGTCTACCTGCGGGTGGGAGTGGACGCGCAACTCAAGCGACTGGGGCGCGACCGCAGCCGGCCTCTGCTGCAGCGTGGCGACCGGGAACAGGTGCTGCACGACCTGGCCGCGACGCGCGAACCTTTCTACCTGGAAGTGGCGGACCTGATGCTGGATACCGACGCGATGTCACCTGGCGCAGCGACGACCGCCCTGGCCCAACTGCTTGCAGCGCAGTGGCAACGCAGCGAGCAGGCAGCATGACGGCAGCACCGCGCATCGTCGAAGTGGGCGGCGGCGTTCCCTACCGCATCGCCATCGGCCCGGGTCTGCTGGCCGACGGTGCAGCGCTGGCCGGCCACGTGCGCGGGCGCCACGTGTTGCTGGTCAGCGATTCCACCGTCGCGCCGCTGTACGTGGCGACCGTGCGCGAAGCCCTGCATGCCGCGCGGCCCGACCTGCTGGTCGGCACCTTCGTGCTGCCGGCGGGCGAGTCGTCCAAGACCCTGGCGAATTTCGGCGCCGCGATCGAGGCAATGGCGACGCTGGGCGCAACCCGCGATGCCTGCATATTCGCACTGGGTGGCGGCGTGGTCGGCGACCTGGCCGGCTTCGCGGCGGCCTGCTGGATGCGCGGGGTGGATTGCGTGCAGCTGCCGACCACCCTGCTGTCGATGGTGGACTCTTCGGTCGGCGGCAAGACCGCGGTGGACATCGCGCAGGGCAAGAACCTGGTCGGCGCCTTCCATCCGCCGCGCGCGGTGTTCGCCGATACCTCCACCCTGCGCACGCTGCCCGCGCGCGAATTGCGCGCGGGCCTGGCCGAGGTGATCAAGTACGGGGCCCTTGGCGACCCGGGGCTGTTCCACTGGCTGGAGGCGGAACGCGAGCGCCTGCTGGCGGGCGACGAGGCTGCGCTGGCGCAGGCAATCGCCAGCAGCTGCGAACACAAGGCCGCCATCGTCGAACGCGACCCGCTGGAACGTGGCGAACGCGCCCTGCTCAACCTGGGCCACACCTTCGGCCATGCCATCGAGACCGAACAGGGTTATGGCAGCCCGCACAACGCCAATCTCAACCATGGCGAGGCGGTGGCGGTCGGCATGGTGCTGGCGGCGCGGCTGTCGGCAGGGCTTGGCATAGCCGAAGCGGCCGACGCGGACCGCCTTGCAAGCCTGCTAGGGGCTTATGGCTTGCCCACCACCCTCCCTTCCGGTCTGACGCCGGCGGCCCTGCTGGCACGCATGCGCCTGGACAAGAAAAACCTCGCCGGACGCCTGCGACTGGTGCTGTGGCGGGGCATCGGCCGGGCCGAAGTGGTGCCGGACGTGGATGAAAGTGCCGTGCTTGCGGTGCTGTCCGGCTAAAATGGCGGCATGCGCCTTTTCCTCCAGCAACGCCCGGCCGCGGGCGAATCGCCCCGCTACGTGCAGCTGACCCTGCAGCCTGACCTGTTCGGTGGCTGGGAGCTGCTGCGCGAAAGCGGCCAGATCGGCGGCCGCGCGCAACTCAAGCGCGAGCAGTACCTGTTGCAGGACGAAGCCACCGCCGCCTTCGAAAAGGCACGCGACGGCCACGTCAAGCGCGGCTACCTGGTCACCTTCGCACGCGGCGCCGAGGCGCCCAGGCCGTGAGTCGGTAGATTGGCGTGCCGCGCACGCTGCAACAGGTGAAGTCGGCGGCGTGGCAACTGCCCGTCAGGGCGGAACCGGCCCCGACCCGTATTTCACCCTTGACCCTCCACCCTTGACCCTTCACAGGCGGCGCAGCCGCTGACTTGACCATCCAGAGGAACGCCCTTGTCCACTCCCCTTCGCAACGACCGCCTGCTGCGCGCACTCAAGCGCCAACCCGTGGATTGCACACCGGTGTGGCTGATGCGCCAGGCCGGACGTTACCTGCCGGAATATCGCGCGACCCGCGCCCGGGCCGGCAGCTTCCTGGCCATGGCCAAGAACCCGGACCTGGCCTGCGAAGTCACCCTGCAGCCGCTGGCGCGTTTCGACCTGGACGCGGCGATCCTGTTTTCCGACATCCTCACCATCCCCGACGCGATGGGCCTGGAGCTGTATTTCGTCGATGGCGAAGGCCCCAAGTTCCGCAACACCGTGCGCAGTGCAGCCGACCTGGACAAGCTGGGCGTGCCGGACATGGAAACCGACCTGCGCTACGTCATGGATGCGGTCCGCGTGATCCGCCGCGAACTGGATGGCAAGGTGCCGCTGATCGGTTTCTCCGGCAGCCCGTGGACCCTGGCCTGTTACATGGTCGAAGGTGGAGGCAGCAAGGATTTCGCGCGCATCAAGGCGATGGCGTTGAACGATCCGGCCACCCTGCACCGCCTGCTCTCGCTCAATACCGACGCGGTGATCGCCTACCTGGCAGCGCAACGCGCGGCGGGTGCGCAGGCGCTGCAGGTGTTCGACACCTGGGGCGGCGTGCTCAGCCCGGCGATGTACCGCGAATTCTCCCTGCCCTACCTGGTCCGCATCGCGCGTGAACTGGATCGCGGCAAGAACGAGGAGTTCACCCCGCTGATCCTGTTCGGCAAGGGCAACGCCGCGCACCTTGAGGCGCTGGCCGACAGCGGTACCGACGCGCTGGGCGTGGACTGGCTGGTGGAACTGTCCGAAGCGCGTCGCCTGACCGGTGGCAAGGTTGCCCTGCAGGGCAACCTGGACCCTGCCGTGTTGTATGGCTCGCCGGAAGCGATCCGCACCCAGGTCGCCAACGTGTTGGAAAGTTACGGTCGTGGCTCGGGCCATGTGTTCAACCTGGGCCACGGCATGTCGCCCGACATGGATCCGGAACACGTCGGCGTGCTGGTCGACGCGGTCCACGAGCTGTCCGCGCGCAACTGAGTGGGCGCAAGGGAAGCACGCATGCACCGCCTCGTTCACCGCCGACTTGCCGCTTGTTGCCTGGCAGTGTCCACCTGCCTGGCGGCCACTGCATTGGCAGCCCAGCCCGCGCCCCCGGTGTTGCAGTTGTCCGGGAATGATTTCCCCGAGCTGGTGGTGATCTCGCGGGAAACGGACGCCAACGGCGAGTCGGGCATGCTGTCCTGCGACCGCATCCGCAGCAAGCGCATCGATGAACTTGATCCGCTGTGGAAACAGGCCGTCGAGCGCATCCACCTGGACTGCGAGGACCTGGGTGAGCACGAAGACGGCGCCAACATGGCTGCCACCGTGGTCACCGGCTTCCTCAAGCCGGGGCAGGTGCAGTTCGCCGGGGTACCGGTGGCAGAAGTACGACTGATGGATTCGGAACTGTGGGGGGACCATCAGTACCTGCTTGACCGGCCTTTCACCGAAATCCGCGATGCGATCAAGACGTTCGTCGAATCACGTTGCCGCGCGCAGTCCGAAAGCAGCGGCGCGCTGGTCACAAGCGACTGCAACCTGCTGGAAACTCCCGAGGGCGTGTACCTGCAGACCAGCGAAGTGGGAGGCATCTGGATGCATCCGTCGCAGGATGAGCCGCAGCGCACCGTCTACGCCGAAGCCTGGGCTGACTGACGCGGTTCGCAGCGCGCGCTTGCCGGGCCGTCCTGGCCAGACGAACTATCAGGGTCCCCGCGCTGGCAGCCGAAGCGACTAGGCAGGCACGGTTCTTTGCGACCGTGCGCCGGCTTGCGCGGACAAATTTCCACCTGCCTCCAGGCAAGCAGCCGGGCTAGCTCGGCTCCACGGCACCGGAACACACCGCCACGATGGCTTCGACCAGCATGTCCCCGGTCACCGGCTTGCGCAGGAAGCCATCGAAGCCCGCCGCGTAGGCCAGGATTTCGGCTTCCGCATCGGCGCGCGCCGTCACCGCGATGAGCGGCGCGGTGAAAGCCTGGGTGCGCAATTGGCGCGCGAGGGCCAGGCCATCCAGCCCGGGCAGGTCCAGGTCCAGCAGGGCCACGTCGAACCGGCGCCTTGCCGTTTCGGTCAATGCCACCAGGCCGTGCGCCGCATGCGTGACCTGGTGCCCGCGCGCATGCAGCAAGCCCGTTATCACCTCGGCGACGGTGGCATCGTCCTCCACCAGCAGGATGCACAGCGGACTTTCGGGCTGCGTCGAGGTGCGTGGCGCGAGACCGGTGGCAAGCGTGGCTGCGGGCAGCGGCAGCTCGACGATGAAGCGCGTACCCACTCCAGGCGTGCTGTGGACGCGGATGCGTCCGCCCATGGCCAGCGCCAACTCCTGGCAGATCGCCAGGCCCAGGCCGCTGCCGCCATAGCGCGCGGCAGTGCGCGCGCCTTCGGCCTGCTCGAACCGCTGGAAAAGACGCGCCTGCTGTTCCTCGTTGAGACCCGGCCCGGTGTCGGCGATTTCCAGGCGCACGCCCTGGGGCTCAGCCGCCGACACATGCAGGGTCACTCCGCCGGCGTCGGTGAACTTGATCGCATTGCCCAGCAGGTTGAGCAGGATCTGGCGCACCCGCACCGGGTCGCCCTGCAGCGCGGCTGGTGTTCCTGCGGCGATCTCGTCGGCGAAAGCGAGGCCGCGGCGCTCGGCCATGGGCGCGGTCATGCCGACCACTTCGTCGACCAGTGCCCGCAGGTCGAAATCCTCCTGTTGCAGTTCCAGCTTGCCCGCCTCGATGCGCGCGATGTCCAGCGCATCGTTGACCAGCCGCAGCAGGTGCGAGCCCGCATTCTGGATGGCGTGGGTGTAGCCCTTCTGGCGCTCGTCCAGCGGCGTGCCCAGCAGCAGCTCGCTCATCCCCAGCACGCCGGTCATGGGCGTGCGCACTTCGTGGCCCAGGGTGGCCAGGAAACGAGTCTTGGCCAGCGACGCCTGTTCGGCCAGCGCCTGCTTGTGCTCGCGAAGTTGCCACGCGCTGCGCAGCCGCAAGCGCCGCCGGTACAGGGCGCCCAGCATGCCGAGCAGCAGCAGGCCCAGCACGGCGAACAGGACGATGCCCCACGCGCTGCTCCACCACGGCGGCAATACGCGGAAACGCAGTTCGCGCTGGGCCGAGGTGTTGCCGGCCGCGTCGAAAGCCTGCAACTGCAATGTGTAGCGCCCCGCAGGTAACGCGGAGAACACCCGTTCGCCGCTGGCGCCCTGGCTAACCCAGTCCTTGTCGAACCCCTGCAGGCGCGAGCGGTAGCGATTGGCCAGCGGATCCTCGAACGACAGCAGTCGCGCACTGACCTGCAGTTCGTGGTCGTCAGGCTGCAACACGAAATCACCTGTCACGGGAAGCAGGACGACCTGGTCGCCGCGCCCTACCTGGATGCTGTCCAGGACCAGGTTGGGAGTGACCGGCGCCGGGTCGGGCAACGAGGTGTCGAGCAGCATGAGCGTGCCGTCTGCTGCGGTTCCGGCCAGCACGCCGCCGGCAGTGATAAGCAGTGCGCGGTCCGAGAACTCCTGGCTCAACAGCCCGTCGCGCACGCCGAAACCGCGCACACTTTCCGATTCCGGGTCGACCCGCAGCAGGCCGCGCCGTGTCGCCAGCCAGGGACGCCCCAGTCCGTCCAGCGCCAACCCGGTTGATTCCACCGCCGGCACGCCCTGCGCCACCGCCAGCCGCTTCTCCCTTCGCCAACCGGCGCCCTGGCGATGCCACAACTCCAGGCCGGAGAGGCGGTGCAGCCAGAGGCGGTTGTCGTCCTGGAAGGCGAACGAGAACACTCGCTCGCCACCGATGCCCGCGGCGGCCACGAACCGACGCAGTGGCGGGTTCCAGCGCAGCAGTCCTTGCGCCCCAGCCAGCCACAGCGCGCCATCGGGACCGAAGCGGATGACTTCGGTATCCAGCGCGGTAAGGCCCGATGATTCGGCCAGGTCATCCAACACCTTGCCGCTTTCGCCATCCCGGCGTTGCAGCCCCGCGCCCAGCACGGACAGCCACACATCGCCATTGGGTGCCTCCAGCAGCCAGTCGACCGGGCCGCTGCGCGGCAACGGGTCCACCGCGGACTCATCCGACCATTGCCTCAAGGCATGGCTGGCCAGGTCGATACGCGTCAGTTTTTCGCCTGATCCGACCCACAGGCGTCCATGCCGGTCCTCCAGCACGGAGGTCATGCGTTCGTTCTTCAACGCTTCGGCGTGCCAGGGCAAGCGCCTGACCGCACCGCTGGCCATGTCCACGTACTCGATCACGCCCTTGTTGCTGGTCAGCCAGACCCCTCCGTCCCGCGCTTCCGCCAGGCCCCGATGCAGCCCGGCACTCAGGCCTTCCGCCGGCGACAGCGTGGCGATGCGACGCCAGTCCGATCGCAGATAACCGAGGCCGCGCGAGGGCACCGGCGCCCACAGGCCGCCATCCGGCTGGCGCAGCAGCGCCTGCAGGATGCGCATTGCGCCGCCGTGGCTTTGCATATCGAACGGCACCGGCGCGGGCGCGCCTTTCGCGGTGGTCCGCCAGAGTCCACCCTGGCCCCCCAGCCAGTACTTCCCGTCCCCGCTTCCGACCAGCGCCATCACCGCGTTGGGTCGCGCGAACATCGCCGACCAGCCCGGCGCGAGCCACTTGCCCCCAGCGTCGCGGCGGAAAACGCCTACCGAGGCGCCGACCCAGAGCTGGTCGCCGTCGGAAGTGATCGAATAGATCATCGGCGCCGGGACTTCACCCGGAAGTGGAACCCGGTGCATGGCAACGCCGTCGAAGCGCGCCAGGCCTGCCATGGTGCCGACCCACAGATCTCCCTTGGCATCCACGGCCAGCGACAGCACGTCATCGGAAGGGAGGCTGGCCGCGTCCCCAGCCCGGGCGCCGAAGTGGGCAATGCGGCCGTCCGGCGACATGGCGCACAGGCCGCCACCGAAGCTGCCGAACCACAGGGTGTCACCGCGGCTGGCAATGGCGAACACGTCATCGCTGGCCATGCCCCGGCTTTCGGCCTTGCGATAGTGGCGGAAGCCCTTGCGGCCCACTCCCATCACGCTCAGGCCGCCATTCTCGGTGGCTACCCAGATGCGATCCTGCGCATCGATGTGCAGCGCCTGCACGATGTTGCCAGGCAACGAGGAGGGGTCGTCGGGTTCGTGCCGCCATATGCGGAAACCCACCCCGTCGTAGCGCGCAAGGCCGTCATGCGTGGCAATCCAGAGATAGCCGGCACGGTCGCGCACCAGTGCGGCGATGGTCGTGGAGGGAAGCCCATCCGCCGCGCCCAGCACGCGGAACCGCGGAGTTTCAGGTACCGCCGATTGCACCCCGGCCGGCCACAGCAGGCATGCCCACAACAGGCACGCCCATGGCCGCCACGCACCCTGTTCCCTGACCTGCTCCATGCCCTGGCCCCCCATCCTTGGTCCGGCATCGTCGCAACGGACCGTTGCATGTGCAAGCGGCGTATCTTCAGCGGCACCGACCTAGAATCCCTGGCCCATGACCCTGCACCTCCCCCTCGCCAGCCTGCTCCTGCTTGCCACCAGCGCACTGCCTGCGCAGGCCGCCAGCGCCTCCTACGAACTGGACCCGGTGCATACCCGGGTCATGGTGGCCGTGGAGCACGCCGGTTTCTCCAAGGCGCTGGGCACGGTGTCCGGCAGCACCGGTCACCTGCAATTCGACCCCGATGACTGGACCACCGCGCACCTGGAGGTCAGTGTTCCCCTGCAGCGCATCGACTTCGGCGACGGCAAGTGGAACCAGGCGGTACTGGCGGCCAACCTGCTGGATGCAGCCACCCATCCGTTCGCGAAATTCGTCTCCACGCGCATAGAGCCCATCGACCCGCAGCATGCCACCGTGCATGGCACGCTGACGCTGCATGGCGTCAGCAGGGAGGTACAGCTGCAGGTCACGCTGAATGCACTCAAGCGCCACCCGATGCCGCCGTTCCGGCGCACGGCCGGCTTTTCGGCGATCGCGGAGCTGAGCCGCGCCGACTTCGGCATCGATGCATGGAAGTCGGTGATCGGCGACCGCGTCGAATTGCGCATGGAAGTGGAGGCCACACGCTCGCGCGCTGGCAATGCCGATGCAGAGGCTGATGCCGGGGAAGACAGAATCGACGACGATGCAACCCAGCCAGTCCCGACCACGGAGCCCGCCACGCCATGACCCTGAAGAACACCGCCGATCGCTGGGGCCCGGTTAGCCAGGCCTTCCACTGGCTCATCGTATTGCTGATCCTGGGCCTGGCCATCGTCGGCCTGACCATGGGCGAGTTGCCGAAGACGCCGAAATATTTCTGGGTCTACACCGCGCACAAGTCCACCGGCATCACGGTACTGGTGCTGGTGATCGCACGCCTGGCCTGGCGCCTGTATGCGGGCCGGCCTGAACCGGTGCCCGGCACGCCGACCTGGCAGGAACGCATCGCCGGCGTTACCCACTGGCTGCTGTATGCGCTGATCCTGCTCATGCCGATTTCCGGGTGGTTGTACGACTCGGCCAGCGGCTTGCGCCCATTCCGCTGGTTCGGACTGTTCAACATGCCCAAGCTGAGCCCGCCGGATGAAGTGGTCCGTGATGCCGCACTCACGATGCATGAATGGGGTTTCTGGGTGCTGGTGGTGCTGGTCTGCGCACACGCCGGCGCCGCGTTTTACCACCACTTCTTCCAGCGCGACGCCACCCTGCTCCGCATGTTGCCGCGACGTTCACCCCGCATCGCCGATAACGGCCCAGGCCCCTCCGTTGGCACGAATACCAAGGAACCTCCTCATGTCCCGTAATTTCAATTCTCCCCTCCTCACCGCCGCCGCGCTGGTCGCGATGATGTCCGCCGCGCCCGTCTTCGCGGCCGATTATGTGCAGGCGCCAGGTTCAACCCTGGTGTTCGCGAGCAAGTACGACGGTGAAGTATTCACCGGCAAGTTCGCCAGCTTCACCACCACGCTGAGTTTCGACCCGGCCAAGCTTGCGGCATCCAAACTGGACGTACTGATCCCGCTGGCCGGCGCCAGCACCGGCAATGGCGATCGCGATTCCACCCTGGCCGGCAGCGACTTCTTCAACGTGGCGAAATTCGCGCAGGCGCGCTACACCGCGACGAAATTCCGCTCGCTGGGCGGCAACCAGTACGCGGCCGACGGCATCCTCAGCCTGCACGGCATCAGCAAGCCGGTCACCCTGACGTTCACCTGGACCCCGGGCGCCCAGCCCGTGCTGGCCGGCAAGGCCACGGTGAAGCGGCTTGATTTCGGCGTCGGCGGTGGCGACTGGGCAGATACCAGCAGCATCCCCAACGAGGTCGCGGTGAGCACCAAGGTCGTTTTCAAACCCGGGAAGTAGCAGGTTGTTTCAACCGCGTTGAGCGCGCTTGCTCGGCAGGTCCCGGCACGAATTCGCTCCGCCGCGCAAGCCCGGCCCTACACAACCAAGCAGGCCCGGTCCAAAACGCTTTTGAGTTGCCGGACGGATGCAAGCTTGGAGCGCACGAGCTTTCAGCCTGGCTGCAACCACGATTGCAGCCGTGTCACGTCGAACGGCCAGTCCAGCTCCGCGCCGGTGGCCTCATTGCGCAGCACCGGAACACGCAGGCCATAGCGCGCCTCCAGCGCCGCGTCGTCGTCGATGAACACGCTGTCGAACTCGGGCGCGCGCACGGCCGCCAGCACCGCCAGGGCCAGGTCGCAGAGGTGGCAGTCGTCGCGCTGGTAGAGGATCAGTGACAGGGGGTGCTCCGGCATTGTTGCGACACAACTGTCTTGGGGACAGGCGGCATAGAATAGCGCCCATGGCAGTGAGCACTTTCGACCTCTTCAAGATCGGCATCGGACCGAGTTCTTCCCACACCGTGGGCCCGATGCGGGCCGCGGCGCGGTTCGTGGCGCGCTGGCTCGACGAACCGGGCCGGTTGCAGGACGTGGCGCGCATCCGCGCCGAGGTGTTCGGCTCCCTGGCACTGACCGGGCGCGGGCACGGCACCGACAAGGCGGTGCTGATGGGACTCGAGGGCCATATGCCCAACCTCATCGACCCCGACGTGATCCCGGCCGCGCTGGTGCGCATCCGCGGCGAGAAGAAGCTGCTGCTGGCCGGTCGGCATGCAGTGGGCTTCGACGAGAAGCGCGACCTGGTGATGAACAAGCGCCAGAAACTGCCCTACCACACCAACGGCATGCGCTTTACCGCCTTCGACGCCCATGACGAGGTGATCGCCACGCGCGACTATTACTCGGTGGGTGGCGGCTTCGTGGTCAACCAGGACGACGCGGCCTCGGATCGCATCGTCGCCGACAGCACAGCATTGCCGTATTCATTCCGCAGCGGCGACGAACTGCTGGCGAAATCGGCAAGCAGCGGCCTGAGCATCGCGCGGATGATGTTCGAGAACGAAAAGGTCTGGCGCAGCGAGCAGGAGATCAAGGACGGGCTGCGCGAGATCTGGAATGCGATGCAGAGCTGCGTGGCCCGCGGCATCCGCCAGGAGGGCACCCTGCCCGGTGGCCTGCATGTCACCCGCCGCGCACCTGCGCTGTTCAATGAACTGTCCAGCAAGCCGGAAGCGGCAATGCGCGACCCGTTGACCACGCTGGACTGGGTGAACCTGTACGCGCTTGCCGTGAATGAGGAGAACGCCGCCGGCGGCCGCGTGGTCACCGCGCCCACCAATGGCGCGGCTGGCATCATTCCCTCGGTGCTGCATTACTACGACCGTTTCTGCCCCGGCGCCACCGAGCAGGGCATTTTCGATTTCCTGCTCACCGCTGCGGCGATCGGCATCCTGTACAAGGAAAACGCCTCGATCAGCGGCGCCGAAGTCGGTTGCCAGGGCGAAGTCGGCGTGGCCTGCTCGATGGCTGCGGGCGGATTGGTCGCCGCGCTGGGCGGCAGCTCCAGCCAGATCGAGAATGCGGCCGAGATCGGCATGGAACACAACCTCGGGCTGACCTGCGACCCGATCGGCGGCCTGGTGCAGATCCCCTGCATCGAGCGCAACGCGATGGGCGCGGTCAAGGCGATCAACGCTTCGCGCATGGCCGCGCGCGGCGACGGCAAGCACAAGGTTTCACTGGACAAGGTGATCAAGACCATGCGCGACACCGGCCGCGACATGCAGGACAAGTACAAGGAAACCAGCAGAGGCGGGCTGGCGGTGAATGTCATCGAGTGCTGAGATGCCGCGCACTTGATCGGACAGTTCCGTACTCCAGGGAAGTACATGCCGGCCATTTTTACGGCGTTCGCCCCGGCCCTGAAGTGTGTCCAGGAGCCGCCGCCGGGAAGCCAGGTCTTCAATGACTATCGTCCGATCAACCAGGCCAGTGAGCTGTTGCTCTGGTGCAGGGGCAAGGCCGAATCCACTTACGGGGCGCGCGATATGACCCCTTGCCAGTGGACGGTTTCGTACCACGACTACGCGAACATCTTCTACGCGGCCGGCAACTGAGGATCCGACGATGTTGCGGTTCGCTGCCGTATTTCCAGCGGCGAGCGCGAGCAGTCCGCGTTGATCGAGATCGACCATCCCTGAAGGCGGGCCGCTGAGGCGCAACTTCTGCCATCGGCGCAAAAAAAAACCGGCGTCAACTTCGCCGGCATTTTTTACATTCGCATGGTCGAGGATGGCCGCATGGCGACGCGCCTTCGCTTCAGACGACGGCCAGCGCGTCCGCAAGCATGATCTCGATCGTCTCAAGGTCGGGCAGCAAGGCTGCTTCATCGCCCAGCAGCACGCGCATCTGCACGCCTGGCGGCAATTCCTCCTCGGTGGCGTCAGCCAGCAAGCCGTCACGCGGTACTGAAATCAGGCGTGGGAAGGACTGGGTCAACAGGGCGAAATACGGCATGGCGTCGCTGCCGCCCAAGGCCTTGAGCACCACGATCTTGCTGCTGGCGACCACGCTTTCGCTACCCTGGCCGCTGAGTTGCGGAAAGGAAACCAGCGGCACCTGCCAGCCATGCCAGCGGATCTGGCCAGGCAGCCAGGCCGGCGCGTCGGCGATGGATTCCACTGGCACCCGGGCCAGCACTTCGGCCACGGTCGCGTTGGGCAACAGCAGGCGCTCTTCGCCTGCCTGCACCAGCACGCCGCGGATTTCGTCGTTGGAACTCGCCATCAGCTTTCCTTGGATTTCTTTGTTGCGTCAAATGGGTCGGGACAGCTCAATCAGGCCAGCGCGAGGCCAGGTGCGTGGCCAGCTCACCGGGAGAGGCCACCAGGCCGCCCTGCGCGGCCAATGCCTTGGATGCGGCGGGGTCGTAGCAGCCCTGCGGCGACTGGCCTGCGAGCAGCGCCCCTTTTGCGGCCAGTGCCACGGCTGCGTCCACCAATGCCGGGTCGCTTCCGCTCAGCAGCAGCACTGCGCTGTCGGCAGGGGGAAGCGAAGCGATCAGGTTTTCCGGTTGCAACGCGCCTTCACCGAAGGACACCACGCCATCTTCCACGTTCACTGCGACGTCGTTGGGCAGGACGTAGACATGGGCAGCTGCCGCGCTCTCACCCGCCTTGGCCAGCAGCACCGGCAACGCGGAAACGCGCCCCATCTGCTTGACCAGGTTGTCGTAGCGTCCCCCATCCAAGCGCAGTTGCAGCAGCACCGGCCGCGACAGGTCCGGCGGCAGGTCGGCCAGCAGCTTGCGCACCGCATCGGGACCGCCGATGCCGGCGAACAGCAGGACTGCGCCCCGCACGACGGGACCGGCTGCGCTGGAATGCATGGATTCCAGTTCCAGCGACAATCCGCTTGATTTGATTGCGGCGTTGCCTGCGTCCACGGGCAGCGGCGGCGGTCCGGAAGGCACCGGTACTTCGGCAGAGAAATCTTCGCCGAAGCCGTCGTTCAAGGCCCGATCGTGCTGGGGCACGGCAGCAGGCTTCCAGCTTTCCGGATCGAACGACTGGTCCGAACCCGTTTCCTCCTGCACCAGCTCCAGGCCGCCGCGCGGCAGCTCGAACGCCAGGCTTTGCGCTTCCTCGAGGTGTGGCTCGATGGCCGCATCCGCATGGATCTGGGCGGGCGTGGTCGGCAAGCCCGGCTCCGGACGCGTGTGGTCGGTCTCGCCGCCGGGCGGCAACACATCGGCGTGGCCGTTCAATTTCGCGGCCAGGTGGCGCGCCCAGCGCTTGGCTTCCCAACCTTCGCGACGTGCGGCCAGTTCGGCTTCGTCGAAGATCACCGCCACCGCCGGGTCATGCAACACGCTGTCGAAACGCGCCAGGCTGTCCTCGATGGCGGCTTCCAGCGCCACCAGCACCACCTGAGGGGCGGCTTCGCCCAGCGCAAGTTCGGCCAGGGTGTTGGGATCGTCCTCGAGCACGACGTAGGCACCCGCCTCGTCGAGCGCCATGCGCAGGTGTTCACGCGCGGCGCCGGGACGGGCCAGCAGCGCGACGCGCTTGCCCGGGTTCACCGCTTGCACGCCGGGATCATTCGCGGACACGGGCAATCCCCAGCAGGTCGTACACGTTGCGCATCAAATCCAGTTCCTGGTACGGCTTGCCCATGTAGCGCTGCACGCCAAGCTCCATCGCGCGCTGGCGATGCTTGTCGCCGGTACGCGAGGTGATCATCACGATCGGCACGTCCTTGAAGCGCGGATCGGCCTTCATCGCCGTGGCCAGCTCGTAGCCGTCCATGCGTGGCATTTCGATGTCGAGCAGCATCAGGTCGGGCACGCGTTCTTCCAGCCGCTCCAGGGCCTCGACGCCGTCGCGGGCGACGGTCACTTCCAGGTTGTGGCGTTCCAGCACGCGGCCGGTGACCTTGCGCATGGTCAGCGAATCGTCGACCACCATCACCAATGGCACACGGCGTTCTTCCGGCGCAGGCGTGTCGGTGACGAACAGGTTGGGCTGCAGGATGTGGCGACGCACCAGCGGCGCGACGTCCAGGATCACCACGATGCGGCCGTCGCCGGTGATCGTGGCGCCGTAGATGCCAGGTACCGAGGCGATCTGCGGACCGACCGGCTTGACCACGATCTCGCGGTTGCCCAACACCTGGTCCACCGCCACCGCGGCGCGCAGATCGCCGGCGCGGATCAGCAGCAGGGGCACCTGCGGCTGGCCCTCGGCACGTGCCGGCGGCTGGCCGATGAGAGTGCCCAGGTCATGCAGCACGTATTCCTCGCCACCGTAGACATAGACCGCACCGGCGGTTTCGAAACGGTCGCGCGCGATGCGGCCGACGCCGCCCACGGCCGCGACCGGCACCGCGAACTGGGTCTCGCCGATCTGCACGAACACCGCCTGGGTGACCGCCAGCGTCTGCGGCAGGCGCAGGGTGAAGACGGTGCCCTTGCCGGACTCGGAAGCAATCTCCAGCGAGCCGCCGAGCTGGCGCACTTCGCTGTAGACCACGTCCATGCCGACGCCGCGGCCAGCCAGCTGGCTGATGCTGTCGGAGGTGCTGAAACCGGACTCCAGGATCAGGCGCTCCAGGTCCGTGTCGGACATCTGCACGCCAGCCGGCAGCATGCCGCGCTGTTCGGCGCGACGGCGGATGGCGGCATGGTCGATGCCGGCGCCGTCGTCGGACACCTGGAACACCATTTCCGCACCTTCGCGGCGCAGTGCGATCTGCACCGTGCCTTCCTCGGGCTTGTGCTTCTTGCGGCGCTGCTTGGGCGACTCCAGGCCGTGCGCGACGGCGTTGCGGAGCAGGTGCTCCAGCGGCGCGGTCATGCGCTCCAGCACGTTGCGGTCCAGCTCGCCATGCGCACCATCCAGCTGCAGCTTGACCTGCTTGCCGGTGTCCGTGGCGGCCTGGCGCAATACGCGGCGCAGGCGCGGCACCAGTCCGTCGAACGGCACCATGCGCGCGCGCATCAGGCCGTCCTGCAGTTCCGAGCTGACCCGTGACTGCTGTTGCAGCAGGCTGTCGTACTGGCGTGCGAGCTCTTCCAGCACGCCTTGCAGGCCGGTGATGTCGGCGGCCGATTCGCCCAGGCCGCGGCTGAGCTGCTGCAGGGTGGAGAAGCGATCGAGCTCGAGCGGGTCGAAGGTGGGATCGCGCTTGTCCTGCTCACGCTGGTAACGCGCGACGATCTGGGCTTCGGTCTCCAGGTCCAGGCGGCGCAGCTGGTCATGCAGGCGGATGTTGGTGCGGTCCAGCTCGGACATGGCGCCGCGGAACGCGCCCAGCTGCTGCTCAAGGCGCGAACGGTAGATCGCCACTTCGCCGGCATGATTGACCAGGCGGTCGAGCAGGTCGGCGCGCACGCGCACCTGTTCCTGGGCGGCGTTTGGCACGCTCTCTTCGTCGCCAAGGAACGCCGTATCCAGCGGCGCGGACAGCGGCGCCAGCACGATGGCGGGCGCGCTGCTTGCCGCGCTGCCCTCGACGTTTGCGGAAGCGGCCTGCGGATGTGCACGGTTCTCGAATTCGGCGATCAGCTCGACCGGCATCGGCGCCTTGCGATGGGCGCCAACCCTGGCGACCAGGCCGTGCAGGCCGTCGAAGCCGCGTTCGAGCAGGCGCACGCTGTCCTGGTCCAGGTCCATGCGCTGCGCGGCCACCTGCTCAAGCAACGATTCGATTGCGTGGCCCAGGTCGCCGATGGCGTTGATCCCCGCCATGCGCGCGCCACCCTTGATGGTGTGCAGGTCGCGCTGCAACCCGGTGACCAGCGAGCGGTCTTCGGGGGTTTCGCGCAGCTTTGCCAGCAGCCCGTCGGAATGGTCGAGCAGGTCGTTGCCTTCCTCGACGAAGATGTCGACCAGGTCCTTGTCCAGTTCGGTGAAGTCCAGCGCGTCGTCTGCAAGCGCGGGTGTCTCGGCATGGACGATGGCCATCGTTTCTACTTCCCCGGCATCTTCCAGTTCCGTTGCATCGCCGCCGGACTCGACCGTTTCGTCGGATCCCGCAGCCTCGATATCGCGTGTCTCTTCCACCCCTGCCTCCACTGCCGGTACTTCCGGTGCGACGTCGCTCGGGGGTTCGACGGTTTCCATTGCTGCTACTGCGGCCAGGGATTCGACCCCGTCCGCTACTTCCACTGCGGCGTCTTCGACCGGCGGTGGCACTTCGAATGCTTCGCCAGCGACCACAGGCTCTTCGATGCCGGCCTCGTCAGTGACTTCCTCGGCCGTGACTTCCTCGGCCGTCACTTCCTCGGCCGTGGCTTCCTCGGCCGTGGCTTCCTCGGCCGTGGCTTCCTCGGCCGTGGCTTCCTCGGCCGTGGCTTCCTCGGCCGTGGCTTCCTCGGCCGTGGCTTCTTCGGCCGTGACTTCTTCGGCCGTGGCTTCTTCGGCCGTGGCTTCTTCGGCCGTGGCTTCTTCGGCCGTGGCTTCTTCGGCCGTGGCTTCTTCGGCCGTGACTTCCTCGGCCGTGGCTTCTTCGGCCGTGACTTCCTCGGCCGTGACCTCTTCGGCCGTCATGTCCATCTCTGCAACCTGACCGGTTGCGGACTCGTCGAGGTCGCCATCGGCGCCACTCGTCTCGGCAAACGAGCTCTCTTCCTGGACGCTCGCTTCAGGCAGCCAGTCGGCCAGCGCTTCTTCGCTGGTTGCTTCGCCCATCTCTTCGGCGACCGCATCGGAATCGACGGCTGCCAGGCCGGTTGCATCGAGCTCTGCCGATGCCTCGGCGGGCTCGGCGTGTTCCGCAGCTGCCTGCTCGACCGGCGGACCCACGTAGATGAGTTCCATGTCGTAGAATGTGACCGCGGCACCCGAGGCAGCGTCCCCGGCGTCCAGGGTGATTTCCTCCGCTTCGAAGACAGGCTCGTCGCCAGCCGTTTCGGCTGTCTCAAGCGCCTGCGTCTCGCCGTCGGCAGCAACGCCTTCCGCTATGGATGGCGCTTCATGGCCGAAGTAAGCCGACAGGTCGTGCACGGACAGCTCGACCTCACCGGGCGATACCGGCGGCTCGATGCCGGGCATCGTTTCGGGGTAGGAGGTCTGCGCCGCATCGTTGACCGTGATCGGCGTGGCGCGACCTTCGGGCAGGCTGTCACGCAACGCGTTCAACAGGGCCGCGAGGGCAGTGAAGGCTGGAATGCGCGGCGACGCGGACTGCAACGCGGCCACCGTGCGGCGGATCGCATGCGCACTGTCGGCGATGGCGGCGACGCCTTCGCTGGACGGTGCTTCGTTGGTGGCCCAGACGCGCTTGATGTACTGCTCGGCAGCGCCGGTAACGTCGGTGATTTCGGGCACGTCCGCCATCGCGAACGCACCATTCATGGTGTGGAACGCACGCAGCAGGCCTTCGTCAGCCTGGCGTGGCGTCGATTGCGACTGGGCCAGCCAGGCATCGACTGTTTCCAGGTGCGCGCCGACTTCGGTTTCCAGGATTTCGCGCAGCACGCCATCGACCGTTGCCACGGTGCCTTCGGTTTCCGGCGCGAACGCAATGGCGGTGGTTTCGAACCCGGATGCAGACTCGGACTCGTCAACCTCGTCAACCTCGTCGACCACGCTGGTCTGCGAAGGCGCGACATAGAATGCTTCTTCGCCCGCACCCACGCGTTCGGCCAGATCCTGCAGGCCGGCCAGGTCGGCAGTCACCGTGCCCTGGCTGCGCAGCGCGGCATTCAACTGCGGCAGCACCTGGGTGGAGTGTTCCAGCAGCGCGATCACCGCATCGGACGGCGGACGCGAACCGTCAAGCACGCGGTTCAACGCATTTTCGATCTTCCAGCTGAACTCTCCGAGCAGCGTGGCGCCGACCAGGCGGCCGCTGCCCTTCAGCGTATGGAAGACGCGGCGGATGGAACGCAGGCGTTCCAGGTTGTCGGTCGCGGCCTTCCATTGGGGCAGCATCTGGTTGAGATTGACGATCTCCTCGTCGAACTCTTCCAGGAACACTTCGCGGATGTCGTCGTCGATGTCGTTGCCGCCCAGGTCGAAACCCCCCTGTTCCGCAGCGTAGACAGAGGCTGGAGCAGCAGCAGCAGCGGGTGCTTCGATTACTTCGGGTGCCGTCATTTCAATTGGCGCAATTTCAGGCGACGCGTCCTCCGGCGTTTCGGCAAGCGCGGCGGCATCGGCATCAAGTGCCAGAAGCGCCTCTTCCACTTCCTGCGCTTCCAGCGCGTCGGTGTCCGTCAGTTCCTGCGGACTGGACCCGGCCTCGGCAGCCGGAAGATCGTATTCGGGGGCGATTGCGTCGACCGGCTCGTGCACGGGTGCGGCGTCGGTGGTGTCGGCTTCATCCGACAGCTCCATTGGAGCCACCTCGGCTTCCTCGCTTGCCACCGCAGGAATTTCAATTTCCGAAAGGGCGGCGACAGCAGCGACCGGTGGCGCGCTGGCAGCCGATTCGTCCGCAGGCAACGGCCAATAGCGCAGCTTCTCGAGGCTGGAACGGGTGATGTCGAGGATTTCGTCGCGGTTCGGGCGACGCTCGCGCAAGGCTTCCAGGTAATACTCGAGGCTGGCCATTGCATCGGCCAGCGTATCGAGCTGCTGGCCACCCGGGATGCGGCGCTTGCCGATCAGCTCGACCGCCACGTACTGGCGCACGCCCATCAGGTAGGCGGCGGGCTGCGGCAGTTCCAGCATGCTGAGGGCGCCGGCGACTTCGGACAGCAGGCGCGGTACCTGCGCCAGTTCCGCATGGTCCCAGTTGGTCTCGATGAAGGCGACGAAGCCCTCGCGGGCCGCCGCGAAATTATGGATCGCTTCCTGCGCCAGCACTTCCACCGTGCGCTGCGATTCGGAGCTTGAGGCCTCGTTGCCGCCGGCGGTTTCGCCGAGGCGGGCCACCTGGTCGTCCAGCGAGGCATCCACGTACAGCAGCGCGCCAGCGATATCCAGCAACGCGCCTTCGTCTGCCAGGCGCTGGCCCTGGATCATTTCGCGCAGCGCGTCGCGCTGCTGCACGACCACGCCGCGGGCCACGCCCAGGCCCATCATGCCGAGGGTATCGGCGACGTTGCCCAACTCATCGGCCTGGGTCTGCAGGGCGCCGACTTCCGCGCCCGTGCGCAGGTGCAGGTCCAGCGCATCCTTGATACGGAGCAGTTCTTCCTTGACCGCGGTGCCGACGGTGTCCAGCAATGCGCGATTGCGGCCGGTGACACTGCCTCGCGCGTGGTCGATCTCGGCCTCGCTGGGCGATTCGGCATCCAGCGAGAAGGCCTCGCGCAGCTGGTCCAACGCCGCATGCCGCACCGGCGACTGCGCCACCAGGTACAGCAACTGGCGCGTCGGTTCCTGGCTGGGGGCGGCGGCGCCGGCGGTTCCTTCCTGCTGGGTGGCGCGCACCGCGCGGCTGACCCCGGCATAGGCCTGGCGCAACGCGGCCGAAGGCTGCAATACGCCTTCCCGCAGGGCCTCGCTGACAGACGAGGCGACCCACAGCATGCGCCGCGTGGCGATGTGTTCGACACTTTCCAGCAGACGGTTGACCGCCCGACCCAGCGCATTGGCATCAGCCGGCGAGCCCTCTTCGGGCCAGCCCGCCAGGGCCTGGTCCAGCTGGTCCTGTGCTTCGCCCACGCGCGACTGGCGTGCCTGCCAGGACAGCACTTCGGGCAAGGGCACTTCCTGGGGCAGCGGTTGCTCCAGGTCGGGCGCGAACAGCACGCTTTCATTCAGGCCCGGCGCTCCGCGCGCGGCGCGGATGTCGTTGAGCAGCGGCAACAGCACGATGGGAATGTCGCGGTGGCCGCTCTGCAACCGTTCCAGGTAATCGGGCAACAGCACCGTGCCGCGCATCAGCGTGCCACAGGCTTCGTCCTGGTCGACCGTGGTCTTCCCCTGCAGCGCGCGCGCCAGCAGTTCCAGTTCCTCGGCGACCATGGCCGGCGCATACAGCTCGACCATGCGCAGGGTGCCTTGCACCTGGTGGAGGTAATTCGCGCAGAAATCCATGCGCGAGGTATCCGACGGGTCCTCGGCGAAGATCTCCACTTCGGCGCGCGCCAGGCGCAGGGTCTCGTCCAGCTCGGGTTTCACCCAGCCCAGCACGGCATGGCTCATCGCCTCACGCAGCGCACTCATGGGCCAAGACCCACGATGGCGGCGCGCTGCGGGCGCGACGATATTGCTTGGAAGTTACTGACTGCCATTCGTGTGTTTCCTGCCCTCAACCCGGCAACTTGAAGTCGGCGACCGAGCGACGCAGCTCGGCCGTCAGCTCGGTCAGGTGGCCGATGGATTCGGCCGTCTGTCCCGCGCCCAGCGAGGTCTGCGAAGTGATCTGCCGGATCACACCCATGGTCTGGGTGATGTCGGTCGCCGCGGTGGACTGCTTCTGTGCGGCCGTGGAGATGTTCTTGATGAGGTCGTTGAGTGCATTGGAGACGCGCTCGATCTCGCCCAGCGCAGTACCCGCGTCCTCGGCCAGGCGGGCGCCGGAGACCACTTCGGAGGTCGTCTGTTCCATCGAACTGACCGCCTCGTTGGTATCGGCCTGGATGGTCTGCACCAGCGATTCGATGCGCCGGGTCGCACCGGAGGTGCGTTCGGCCAGTCGCTGCACTTCGTCGGCCACCACTGCGAAACCGCGGCCCGCTTCACCGGCCGAGGCCGCCTGCACGGCCGCGTTGAGCGCCAGGATGTTGGTCTGTTCGGAAATGTCGTTGATCAGCTCGACCACCGAACCGATCTCCTGCGAGGACTCGCCCAGGCGCTTGATGCGCTTGGAGGTTTCCTGGATCTGGTCGCGGATCTGGTCCATGCCGCGGATGGTCTCGCGGACCACGCCGGCTCCTTCGGTGGCGATCTGCACCGAGCGCTGCGCCACTTCGGCCGACTCGGTGGAGTTGCGCGAGACCTGGTCGATGCTGACCGCGATTTCGTCGATGCGCTCGGAGGCACTGTTGATCTGGTCGGACTGGTGGCCGGCGGCTTCGGCCAGCTGCAACGCGGTGGCCTGGGTTTCCTGGGTCGACGCGGCCACCTGCACGGTGGTGTCGTTGATGGTGGTGACCAGGTGGCGCAGTTCGTCGACGGCGTAGTTGATGGCGTCTGCGATGGCGCCGGTCATGTCCTCGGTCACCGTGGCCTTCACCGTCAGGTCGCCTTCACCCAGCGAGCTGATTTCGTCCAGCAACCGCATGATGGCCTGCTGGTTGCGGCTGTTGTATTCCACCTGCGTCTGGTAGCGCGATTCCTGCTCGCGCTGGCGGTTGCGGTACAGGGACCACAGCAGGCCGACGATGGACACCAGCGCGGCCAGGCCGGAGATGATGCCGAGCCAGAAATTGGGGAACAGGCGGGTGTCGCGCACCGAGCCGAAGGCCGAGAACGCGTCGAACAGCTTCTTGCTGTCTTCCAGCATCTTGCCCGAGCCATTGGTGATGGCAGCCGCGGCGGCCTGCGCGGCGAACAGGTTCTTGGAGCTGCCGGTGATGGCGTCCAAGTCCTTCTTCATCGCAAGCCACAGGGTCTGTGACTGCTGCAACGCCGACAACGCTCCGGCGTTGCGCAGGGGCGCGATGCCCAGGCTCTCGTTGCCGTTGCGCAGGCCGTCCAGCACCTGGCCGAACACCACCGCATCGCGTGCCAGCGCGTCGCCGGCCATGCTCGCGCCGCTGCCGCCGGCGCGCATTTCCGTCACGCGGCGGGCCATGGTGCCCGCGACCACGACCTGCTGCAGGGCGTTGTAGATCTGCGAGGACTGCGCCCCGCTGGCGGACATGGCACGCACCACTTCGTTCAACTGTGCCTGCAGCTGCGGCACCTGGGCGCTGAAGCGATCGGCGTTGCCGGCCAGCGCCAGTACCGCAGGCTCACTGCTGGCGAGCTGGTCGGCGCTCTTGCCGAGCGGCGCCCAGGTGGCCTCGAGGCGACCCAGCGCGCCAACCACGGCGCCCTCGCTGCCGAAGCGGCTGCGGAGCGTACCGACCGTCGATTCGATCTGCGACTTGGTGGCCTTGAAGGCCTTGAACGCCTCGGCGTCGCCCTCGACCGCTTCACGACCCTGGTTGGCCAGCTGCTGCGACAACACCTGCAGGTCGGCCGCGCCGGTGCCGGCGCCCGACAGGCGACTGCCTTCGTAGGTGGCCACGCCGGTGTTGGCGCCGAACAGGATCACCGACAGTGCCAGCAGGACCAGCCAGAAGCTGCTGCCCAAGCTGCCGAGTTTGCTGGCTTTGGGAGAATCCGGTGCAGTGCTCATCTTTCAAACCCCTGGAATTTGGACAAAGTGCAGCAATGATTCAAATCTGACTGGCCCGCACTCCCCGTGCGCCGCCAGAACCCCGACCCGGACTTCCAGGCCCTCCCTCGCCATCCCGCATCTACGCGCCGGATCGCGATCGCCACGTCCCTGGTGGCTTGCAAGGGCCGCGTGCCGCGACCCGGTATTACGTCCGCCCGCCGCTTTACAGCGCGGCCTGCCGGAATTCAGGCGTGCGTGCCAGCAACGAAAGCGCAAAGACTCCCCAGTCATGCTCCTCGCCCCGGAACGCCCGCTCCACGAAATGCGCATAACGCCCTTCCGCCAGCGAACCCGGCTCCACGCCCTGGTCCTCGGTGAAGCTGCGCTGCCCATACAACTCGTCGATGGTCAGGGCGACGTCGCCGCCTACCTGGCGCACCACCAGCACGCGCTGGCCTTCATGCAACACGGTGCGTTCGCCCTCGAGGAAGTACTTGAGGTCGATCACCGGGAACAGGTTGCCGCGCAGGTTGCCGATGCCCAGCAGCCAGGGCTGAGCACCCGGCACCGGGGTGGTCGGCGGGATCGGCACGATTTCCACCACGTCCTCGAAGCCGGAGACCAGGCGCCGCTGGCCGACCCGGTAACCGACTCCGCGCCATTGCTCGGCCACGGCTTCACGGGCGGGCAACTGCACGGCGTGGGCCAGGCTGCGGCGCTCGTACTCGGCCAGGATGTCGAAAGGAGTGCGGCTCATGGCGTCATCCCCCCCGGTCAGCCGACATGAGTACGGATCGCGTCGAGCAACTCTTCGCGGGTGAAGGGCTTGGTCAGGTACTGCTCGGAGCCGACGATGCGGCCGCGGGCCTTGTCGAACAGGCCATCCTTGGAGGACAGCATGATCACCGGGGTGCTCTTGAAGACCTGGTTGTTCTTGATCAACGCGCAGGTCTGATAGCCATCCAGGCGCGGCATCATGATGTCCACGAAGATGATCTGCGGCTGCTGGTCGGCGATCTTGGCGAGCGCCTCGAAGCCATCGGTGGCCGTAACCACTTCGCAGCCTTCCCGCTTGAGCAGGGTTTCAGCAGTGCGACGAATGGTTTTGGAGTCGTCAATCACCATCACCCGGAGGCCGCTGAACCCCCCGGCCGGGTTTGCCTGTTCTGTCATTTGCCGTAATTCCCCAAGCGCGGCGCTTCTTAATCGGCTCCGCTGCGAAGCATCTTATATCCCAGCACCGGCCCGTACTGTCAAGCTGCCCTTTCGACGGAGCCCAAGCTGAACACCGCGATGCGAGCTTCGTCGCATTTTTGCGCCTGCTAACATCAGGCCCGGAAAACCTACCGGATTGCCGCCTGCATGCCGCTCGATGTCGTCGTGGTGATGGACCCCATCGGGTCCATCAAGATCGCCAAGGACACCACTTTCGCCATGCTGCTGGAAGCCCAGCGGCGCGGCCACCAACTCCACTACGTGCTGCCCGAGGGCCTGTTCCTGCGCGACGGCAAGGCCCTGGCGCGGGCGGCCCCGCTTGCGGTGAAGGACGACCCCGCCGGCTGGTTCACCCTGGGCGAAAGCGCCGAGCTGGCCTTCGGGCCCGGCCAGGTGGTGCTGATGCGCAAGGATCCTCCGTTCGACGACCAGTTCCTCTACGACACCCACCTGCTCAGCATCGCCCAGGGCGCCGGCGCGCTGGTGGTGAATGACCCCCAAGGCCTGCGCGACTTCAACGAGAAGCTGGCGGCGCTGCTGTTCCCGCAATGCTGCCCGCCCACCCTGGTCAGCCGCGACCGGGCTGCACTGAAGGCGTTCGTGGCTGAACACGGCGAAGTGGTGTTGAAGGTGCTCGATGGCATGGGCGGCCGCTCGATCTTCCTGGCGCGCGCCGGCGACTCCAACCTCAACGTGATCCTGGAAACCCTGATCGGCAAAGGCAACCTGACCCTGGCACAGCGCTTCATCCCCGGCATCAAGGACGGCGACAAGCGCGTGCTGCTGGTCGACGGCGTGCCGGTCGACTACGTGCTGGCGCGCATTCCCCAGGGCGACGAATTCCGCGGCAACCTGGCTGCCGGAGGCCGCGGCGAAGGCCGCCCGATCAGTGAGCGCGACCGCTGGATCGCTGCCCAGGTGGCCCCGGAAATGAAGCGCCGCGGCATGCTGTTCGTGGGCCTGGACGTGATCGGCGACTACCTGACCGAGGTCAACGTCACCAGTCCCACCTGCGTGCGCGAACTGGATGCGCAGTTCGGGTTGAATATTGCAGGGATGCTGTTCGATGCGATCGAGAGCAAGCTCGCGAATGGGTAGTTGGAAGCGGGAGTTCCGCGCTGTTCCCTTCTCCCCTCGGGAGAAGGTGGCCGAAGGGCGGATGAGGGTACGGCGAAACCATGGCGTTTCACCTTCCATTATTTCGCCGTACCCTCACCCCAACCCCTCTCCCGACGGGAGAGGGGCTCTGAACTTCCGTTGAAATGTCCGCAGTCGTCGCCCCACCCAAAATTGGTTCCAGCGAACGCCTGACCGCCACCCTGGCGCTGTCGCTGATCGTGCACGGCATGCTGGTGCTGGGACTGGGCTTCAGCTTGGATGACGCGGCGCCGGTGGTGCCGACGCTGGACGTGATCCTCAGCCAGACCCAGACCCCGCTCACGCCCAAACAGGCCGATTTCCTGGCCGCGGCCAACCAGCAGGGCGGCGGCGACAGCGACAAATCCAAACGTCCCCGCGACAGCCAGGCCGGCTGGGTACCGCAGGCGCAGACTGGCGTGGCGCCGCAGCCGCTGCGCGCGCAGTCGCCAGACGTGACGCCGCCGCCGGAAGCACGAGTGATCACCTCTCGCGACACCGACACCACCGTGCCTCCACCGCAGACCCGTCCCGAGCCCGACCGCCCCGAGCTGCCGCGCGGTGACCTGAAGATTTCGCGCGATGCCGAGATGGCGCGCCTGGCCGCCGAGATCCACCTGCGCTCCGAGCTCTATGCCAAGCGCCCCAAGCGCAAGTTCGTATCGGCCAGCACCAGGGAATACGTGTATGCCAATTACCTGCGCGCCTGGGTGGACCGCGCCGAGCGCGTCGGCAACCTCAACTACCCGGATGAAGCGCGGCGCAAGCGCCTGAAGGGCCAGGTGGTGATCAGCGTGGCGGTGCGCCGCGACGGCTCGGTGGAAAACAGCCGCATCATCCAGACCAGCGGCATTCCCCTGCTCGACTCCACCGCCCTGCGCATCGTGCAACTGTCGGTGCCGTTCCCGCCGCTGCCGAAGACCGAAGAAAACATCGACATCCTGCACGTCACCCGCACCTGGCAGTTCCTGCCGGGTGGTGAAGTCCGCGACGAATGACGCCACCGCCGCACGCTGGTTTCACGGCGCGCGCACCCGGAACACCACGCTGATGCGCGGACCCTGCGCCCGCCGGGTCTTGGGAATCCCGTGCTCGTGGGTGGACTGGCAGGCGTGGCTCATGCACAGCAGGCTGCCGGGTTCCAGGTCCACGGCCACGGCACGGCGATCGCCTTCTTTCGCGCGGATCAGCATGCGCCGGGTATCGCCCAGCGAGACCAGCGCGATCGGCTGGCCGTCGGCCAGCGTAGGCAGTTTGTCGTTGTGCATGGCCACGCTGTCGTTGCCGTCGCGGTAAAGATTCAGGCCGGCGCTGTTGTAAGGCGCGGGCACCTGCCGGCCCACCCTGTCCAGCATCTCCTGCAGCGGCAATTGCGGCGGGAAAGCGCCCGCCCGGTACGACGCCAGCAGGCGTGGCACGTCGACCACGCGGTCATACATCGGCCGGCGCAGGTGGGTCCAGGCCGCGTGTGCATGCAGCGTCGCGAACCAGGCCTGCGCCAGCGGTGCTTCGATGAAGCCCGGCCAGTAGCGGATGCCGCCTTGGTCATCCTCGACCAGCTGCAACATGGGGCTTGGGAACAAATCGTTCTGGAACAAATCGTTTTGGAGCAGGCCGTTGGGGATCAGGCCGTTTGGGATCAGGCCGTTTGGGAGCAGGTCGCCTGGGAGCAGATCGCTGGTCGGCGCTGGTGCCGGGGCGTTGGCGTGCATCACTGGAAATCCCGCGATGAGGTGCGCAGGCTGCCCAGCAGTTCGCTGAGGTCCTGCATGTCCTGGGCGATCAGGTGGGCCACCCCATCGACCTGCTCCCAGCGCCCGCGCACGGCCAGCAGACTGGCGCCCAGCAGGGCCTTGCGCCGGCGCAGGGCGACGTGCTCCCACACCACCACGTTGACCATGCCGTGTTCGTCTTCGAGGGTGAGGAACATGGTGCCGTGCGCGGAAGCAGGACGCTGGCGGTTGGTGACCAGGCCCACCGCATGCACGTGGCTGCCGTGGCGCCGGTCCTGCAGCTCGCGTGAACCCAGCAGGCGGCGCGCGCGCATGCGTTCGCGCAGCAGGGACATCGGATGCGCGCCCAAGGTGAGCCCGAGCGCGCGGTAGTCCGACAGCACGTCCTCGCCGGTGGTCGGCGCAGCGAGTTCGATCACCTGTTCGTCCGGACTGCCCGGGAACAGCGGGCGCTGGCGCTCGACGCCGGCCACGATCCAACGCGCATTGTTGCGGTTGCCGACCAGCGCCTGCAGTGCGCCCGCCTCGGCCAGTGCATTGCGCGTTTTCTCGTCCAGGCCCGCGCGCAGGCACAGGTCGGACACATCGCGGAAAGGAATTTTCGCGCGCGCGGCGCTGATCGCATCGGCGACCTGTTCCGACAGACCAATGACCTGGCGCAGGCCCAGGCGGATGGCCGCCTGCGTGCCAGGGTCTTTTTCGCCCCGCCATGGCTGCCCGCCCACCAGCTGGTTGTCCCAGTCGCTGTGCATGACATCCACCGGCAGGAACTCCACACCGACCCGGCCACCCCGCGTGCGCCGTGCGTCCTGCATGATCTGGTTGGGTGTGTAGAAACCCATCGGCTGCGCATTGAGCAGGCCGCAGACGAAGGCCGCCGGTTCGTGCCGTTTCAGCCAGCAGCTGATCAGCACCAGCTTGGCGAACGAAGCGGCGTGGCTTTGCGGGAAGCCATAGGAACCGAAACCCTTGATCTGCTCGAAGATCTGCTCGATGAACTCGGGCGCGTAGCCCTTCTCCGTCATCCTCTCGCGCACGCGCAGGCGATGCGGTTCCATGTCGCCGCCCGACTTCCACGCCGCCATCGAACGCCGCAGCTGGTCGGCTTCGCCATCGCTGTAATCGGCCGCATGCATCACCAGTTCCATCACCTGTTCCTGGAACAGCGGCACGCCCAGGGTCGGACCCAGGATGTCCTTCATCTCCGGGGAGGGATAGGTGACGGTCTCGCGGCCCATGCGCCGTTGCAGGTAGGGATGGACCATGCCGCCCTGGATCGGGCCGGGACGCACGATGGCCACTTCCACCACCAGGTCGTAGAAACAGTTCGGCTTCAGCCGCGGCAGCATGCTCATCTGCGCGCGCGATTCGATCTGGAACACACCCACCGTGTCGGCGGCCTGGATCATGTCGTAGGTGGGTTGGTCGTTGTTGGGAATCCTGGCGATGTCGATGCTGTAGCCGCGATGTTTTTCCACCAGCGCCACCGCCTTGCGGATGCAGGTCAGCATGCCCAGCGCCAGGCAGTCGACCTTGAGCAGCTTCATGGTTTCCAGGTCGTCCTTGTCCCACTGGATGATGGTGCGGTCGTCCATGGCCGCGTTCTCCACCGGTACCACCGTCGACAACGGCGCGTCGGAAATCACGAAGCCACCGACGTGCTGGGAGAGATGGCGCGGATGGCCGTTCAATTGCGTGGTCACCGCCAGCACGCGCGCGATCAGCGGATTGGCGCAGTCGAAGCCGGCTTCGGCCAGGCGCTGGGGCATCGGCGTGTCGCCATTGCCCCAGCCGAAACAGCCCGACAGCAGTGCGATCTGGTCATCGGGCAGGCCGAAGGCCTTGGCCACGTCGCGCACCGCGCTCTTGCCGCGATAGCAGATGACCGTGGCCGCCAGCGCAGCGCGCGAGCGTCCGTACTTGGCGTACACGTACTGCAGCACCTCCTCGCGCCGCTCGTGTTCGAAGTCGACGTCGATGTCGGGCGGCTCGTCGCGCTCCACCGAAATGAAGCGCGCCATCAGCAGGCGGCTTTCGGTCGGGTTGACCGCGGTGATGCCCAGGGCGAAGCACACCGCCGAATTGGCCGCCGAGCCGCGGCCCTGGCACAGGATTTTCCTGCTGCACGCGAAACGCACGATGTCTTCGACGGTCAGGAAGAAGGCTTCGTACTGCTTCACCGCGATCAGCGCCAGCTCCTTGTCGATCTGCGTGACGATGTGCACCGGTACGCCATCGGGCCAGCGCTGGCGCATACCGGCTTCGGTCAGGGCGCGCAGGTGGGTGGCCGGCGTATGCCCCTTCGGCACCAGTTCGGCCGGGTAGCGGTACTGGATCTGGCTCATGTGGAAGGTGCAGCGCCGCGCCAGCGCCACCGACGCTTCCAGCAGGCGGTGCGGATGGATGTTGCCGAGCGCGCGGCGCGTGCGCAGGTGTCGTTCGCCGTTGCGGAACAGGTGCGCGCCGCACTCGGCCAGCGGCAGGCCATGGCGGATGGCCGTCATGGTGTCCTGCAGCACGCGCTGGCGACGCACGTCCATGTGCACGTCGCCACAGGCCAGCGCCTGCAGTTGCAGGTCACGCGCCAATGCCAGCAGCGAGGACAGGCGCGCTGCATCGTCTTCCTCGCGATGCAGTTCCACCGCCAGGAAGGCACGCGTATCGAACACCGTGCGCAGCCAGGCGCCCTGCTCTCTCTTTTCTTCGCACGCCGAAAGCCACAGCGCAAACACCCCCGGCGGGGTGTTGTGGAATTGCGCCTGCACATCGGCGCGGGTGAGCCGGTAACTGCCCTTGCCTGCCGCGCGCCGGGCCAGGGTGATCAGTTCGCACAGCTGGGTGTAGCCGGCCAGGGTTTCCACCAGCAGCACCAGGCGCAGGCCGTCTTCCAGCGTGAATTCGCTGCCCACCACCAGCTTCAGGCCGCTGGCGCGCGAGGCTTCGTAGGCGCGCACGATGCCGGCCAGCGAACATTCGTCGGTGATCGCCAGTGCCTCGTAGCCGCAAAGCACGGCGCGGGTGAACAGTTCCTCGGCACTGGCCGCGCCGCGCAGGAAGGAAAAATCGGACAGGCAGTGCAATTCGGCGTAGGCGGGAAACCCGTCTTCTACGGCCGCTTCAACCGTGTCGTCATTGGCAGCCACGCGCATGCGTCCGGCCACTTCCACTGCACGCGGCGGACGCCCGCCCGGCGTATCGCGATCGACGCCATCGATGCCATCGCCATTCATGCGAACCACCCGTGCAGCATCCAGTTTTCGCGTTCTCCCACCGCAGCGAAGGCCCAGGCACGCTGGCCCTGCGCGGTTTCCAGAACGTAGTAATCGCGGCGCGCGTCCTCGCCATCCCACCAGCCGCTTTCCAGGCGCTCGGGACCGGACACGATGCGCAGGTTATGGCCGCGCAGGGGAACGGGCTTCTGCAACAGCCACGCCGGCCGCGGCGGCAGCACCGGCGCCAGCAGCGGCCGTCCGTCATCGCGGCGCCACGCCCGTTCCGGGCGCGGGTCGCCGGCGGGCACGACCCGATACACCGCTCCGTCGCCCAGGCGTGCGCGCAGGCGTTCGCGCAACTGCGGCCATGGCAGCGCCTGCTGGGCGCGCGTATCGAACAGGTCGCGTGCTGCGGGAACGAACGGCGGCAGTTCGCGCGCCAGCAGGCGCATGGCGACCACGGGTTTTGGAATGGCCACGCGTTCCAGGCGGTTGCGGGTCAGTTCGAACAGCATCGCCGGTTCGCGTTCGGCCGCCAGCAGGCCGACCTCCACGTCGGTGTGCATGCCCTCCTCGTGCTCCAGCCGCAGCACGAAGCGCTGCACGCCGCCGTCGCGGATCGACAGGTACATGCACAGGTCGTTGATCAGGCGGCGCAGCGGGAACAACAGCGGCGGATGGTGTTCGACTTCGTAGCCCAGCTCGATGCGGCTGTCGAAATGATCGGGTGGCGCGTACAACTCCAGCGGATCGTCCTGCTCGCCGTGCAGGCGATCCAGGTGCTGCAGCAGTTCGACCCCGAAGCGCCGGCGCAGGCTGTCGCGCGGCAGGGCGCGCAAGGCACGCAGGTCGCGGATGCCCATGCGGTGCAGGCGTTCGCCGTGGCCTTCGGGCAAGGCGGCGCGACGCACCGGCACTTTCGCCAGCAGTTCGTGCATGGCCGGCGCCGAAGTCACCGCCAGTCCGTCGCGCAAGCCCGCCAGTACGCGCGCCGCGCGCGGGGTCGGCGCCAGGGCGATGCGATGGCTGAACCCCAGCGCGGTCAGTTCCTCGCGCAGGCGCGCCTCGAAGCGCGGCCATGGCCCCAGCAGTCTGAAACTGGCGCGAGCCTCCAGCACCACGCAACCGGGCCACTGCATGCTGACCAGCGAGCTGTGCCGGTAGGCCCACGCGGCCAGGAAGCGATGCCAGCGCGCTTCGGCCAGCGGGTCGTGGATGACGGTGGCCACGTCGGCGAGCAGCGCATGCGCGGCGGACAGGCGCATGCCCGGTTTCAGGCCGGCTTGTGCCGCACCGGGATTGACTGCATGCAGGTGGCGCAGGTGCAGCGGGCCGCTGACCAGGGCCAGCGGTTTTTCAGGGTCGGGCAAACGCCGCAGGACCGAATCCAGCGCCAGCTGTGGCAGCAACAGGCAGGCCCATAACATGCGCGTGGCTCAATGCATCGCCAGCGCAAACGTGCGCGCGGGCAGTTGCCCGCCACGACACTTGCGTACATGCCATTGCCCGACCGTGCCGGGGGCGGCAACACATTCCATGCGCAGCGCCGCGGGCGAGGCATTGGCCAGGTGGCGGCGATCGCGGAAGGCGAAGCCCAGGCAATCGCCGCTGTCGGCCGCGACCTGCAGGCGCCGCAGTGATTGCGTATCGGCATGGCGCGGCCAGCCCAGCACGGCGGCGCAGGCGCCACTGCGCAGGCACTGCTCGAACGCCCAAAGCGCATCGCGCGGTGTGGCTTCGACGATTTCCAGTTGCGACAGGTCCACGCCCGCCGCCTGCCAGGCCGGCGCATAGGGAATGTAGGGAGGCGCGATCAACACCACCGGCTGGCCGGCGCGGGTCATGCGCGCCAGCGTGGGCAGCAGCAGCTCCAGTTCGCCGACGCCATCGGCCGGCAACAGCAGCTCGGTCAGCGCCCGGCGCGGCCAGCCGTTCTGCGGCAGCAGTGCATCCAGGGCGGCATGGCCGGTGGGCTCGCCGTCGGCGCTGATCTTCGCGCTGCGCCCGGCATGCCACAGCGTCTGCGCGGCGAACAGGGTTTCCAGGGCCACCACCGCGCCCATCAGCCCTGCCTGACCAGTCCGCAGTACACGCCTTCGATGGCGAAGTCCTGGTGCGCTTCCACCACGATGGGCGCATGGGCGGGATTGCGCGGCAGCAGGCGGATGCTTTCGTGCCCACGCTCGAAGCGCTTGATGGTGATCTCGCCGTCCACCCGCGCCACCACCACCTGGCCGTTGCGCGCATCGGCCGTGCGATGGACGCCGACCAGGTCACCGTCGAGGATGCCGTCGTCGATCATCGAATCGCCCTGCACTTTCAGCAGGTAGTCCGGCGCCAGCGAGAACAGGCTGCGGTCCAGCCACAGTTGCTGGTCCAGGCCGATGTCGGCGCCGATCGGCACGCCGGCCGCCACCCGCCCCAGCACCGGCAGCGACAGCATCTGCCCCGGCCCGCGCCCGCCGACCAGGCGGATGCCGCGCTTCTGCCCTGGCGCCAGTTCGACCAGGCCGTCGGCGACCAGCGCCTGCACGTGCTTGTGGGCGGCATTGCGGGAAGAGAAGCCGAATTCGGCGGCGATTTCGGCCAGGCTGGGGCTCAGCCCCTGCCCTTCGATGCGGTCACGGAGGAAGGCCAGCACGGCGGCGCGTTGGGGAGGCAAGGTGTCCATAGGTGTACATTTGTACACCTTCGGGTCGCATCGGGCGAGACCTTTCCCACCGCGCCAGCCGTGGCCACCGGCCAGGGCGCGCCCGCCCGTCCCGGGACCCGGAATATGCGCGGGAGCAGGCCGGCAAGGACCGCCCGATGCCACTCCGGGCTTGCTGCGAGCCTGGGCTTGCTGCGAGCCGGGCGGTGGGCCGCTAACGACGCTGCGGGACCAAACATGACCCGTGCGCGGCCGCCGCGGCGGCATGGCTTGCCGCAGCGGGGCGCAAACACGGGAGGGGGTGCGGTTTCACGCCCGGGCTGGGCCTTGGCATGCACCATGCGTCAACGAGCCTCTATCAGAAGTTCGGCGCCGCGACTTGGCCGATGCCCGTGGTCTTGGTCCAACGCAGGGAATCCAGGTAATCGAAGTGAACTCCGTTCGCCCATCGCAGCCCATGTTGGCCGGCCTTTCGCCCGCCGATGACATGCCGCGACGGCTGGGTATCCCGCCTGCGGTCTGGGCGATGGTCGTGCTTGTCCTGGGCCTGCTGTTCACCGGCTGGGTGGCACGCCGCGAGTGGCTGGACGAGCGCGCCAGTGCGCGAGCCAGCTATTCGGTCGCGGCCGATGCCAGCCTGGTGCGACTGCGTGCGCCGCTGGAGAACGCCGCCCAGGTGCTGCGCGCGATGCAGACCGTGTTCCTTTCCAACGACCACATGGACCAGCCGCAGTTCGAGCAATACAGCCAGAACCTGCGCATCCCCGAAGCCCAGCCCGGTTACGTGGCCACCGTGTTCGCCCGCCGCCAGCCCGACCCGGGCGACCCGCAACGGGTGGCCTATCCCTACGAACTGGCCGCCCCGTTGCAAGGCAACCAGTCGCTGATCGGTTTCGACATCGCTGCCCAGCAACCCAACCTGCTGGCCCTGCAGCGTGCCCGCGACGCCGATGCGCCGATCATTTCGGCGCCGTTCGCGCTGCGCCAGTTCAAGGAATATGCGGGCCCGGCCGCGCTGGGCGTGACAGTGCGCCTGCCGGTGTATTCACGCGGCGCCATCCCCGCCGACGTGGCCGAACGCCGGAGCCGCGAAATCGGCGCGCTGGCGATCAGCCTGCGCCTGCAGCCGCTGGTCTACGAAGCGCTGGGCAGCGAGGCGATGGAACGCTTCCAGGTGCGCATCCGCGATGCCGATGCGCCGGCGGCCGGCTCCTTCTTCGACTCCGATCCGTCCTTCGTCAACGACGCCACGGTGCAGACGCGCATGCTGGAATTCGGCGGCCGTCGCTGGCAGCTGCAGCTGCGGCCGCGGGTGGCAGTGGCGGGAACCACCCGGGTGCGCAACCTGGCCATCGCCGGGGTGACCATCAGCCTGCTGCTGGCCGCGCTGCTGTGGTCGCTGTCCACCACGCGCCGGCGCGCGGTCAAGCTCGGCCAGCACATGAGCGAACGCTTCCGCGAGAGCGAAACGCGCTTCCGCACCCTCAACGAACTGCTGCCGGCGCTGGTGCTGCTGGCCGACGCGGGCGACGGCCGCATCGTCTACGCCAACCAGGCCGCGCGCCTGCGCCTGGGCGAGGCCACCGGCATGCTGCTGGCCGACGTGCTCGCCGACCCGGCCCTGCGCCAGCGCGCCGACGCGGCCAGCGGTCGCGAGAACTGGCCCAGCCAGGATGCCGCCCTGCTCGACCGCGACGGCAAGCCGTTCTGGGTCAACGCTTCCATCGCCCAGGTCGACATGGACGGGGTGCCGCACCGGCTGATGGTGGCCACCGACATTTCCGAACAACGCGAGCTCACCGAGCGCCTGATCCACCAGGCCAGCCACGACGCCCTGACCGAACTGTGCAACCGCCGTGAGTTCGAGCACCGCCTGGAACTGGCCCTGGCCGATCGCAAGCTGCATCCCGATTCGCGTCCGTGCGCGCTGCTGTACATCGACCTGGACCAGTTCAAGCTGATCAATGATGTCTCCGGGCACATGGCCGGCGACCAGTTGCTGACCCAGCTCGCCCTGGCCATGCGCCAGCAGCAGCGCGCCGGCGACGTGCTGGCGCGGCTGGGCGGCGACGAGTTCGGCCTGCTGGCCTTCGGCGTCGATGCCGAAGGCGCGCGCCGCCTGGCCGAACGCCTGCGCGAATGCATCGAGGCGCTGATGTTCTCGTGGGAATCGCACACCTACACCATCAGCGCCAGCATTGGCGTGGTGGTGGTCGACCATGGCGAACCCACCCTGAAGGACCTGCTGGCCTGGGCCGACACCGCCTGTTACCTGGCCAAGGAAAACGGCCGCAACCGCGTGCACGTGTACCGCGAGGACAACGAGACCACGCGGCGCCAGAGCGAGATGGAATGGGCCAACCGGGTGCGCTGGGCGGTCGAACAGGACCGCCTGCTGCTGGACTACCAGGAGATCGTGCCGCTGGGCGCCAGGGAAGAGGACGCGCCGACCATCGAGCTGCTGCTGCGCATGCGCGACGACCAGGACGGCATCGTGCTGCCCGGCACGTTCCTGCAGGCGGCCGAGCGCTACGGCCTGATGCCGGCCATCGACCGCTGGGTGATCCGCAACGCGCTGGCGCATTTTTCCGAACTGCACCCCTCCGGCGCACGCCTGGGCACCTGCGCCATCAACCTGTCCGGGGCTAGCATCGAGGACGAAGGCCTGGCCGATTTCATCCTCGGCCTGATCGCGCAATACGAAATACCGGCGCAGAAGATCTGCTTCGAGATCACCGAGACCGTGGCGGTGCGCAACCTGCTCAAGGTGGTGCAGATGATCGAGCGCCTGCGCGAGGCCGGCTGCCTGATCGCGCTGGACGATTTCGGCGCCGGCATGTCCTCCTTCGGCTACCTGAAGAACCTGCCGGTGGACATGATCAAGATCGACGGCAGCTTCGTGCGCGACCTGGACACCGACCCGATGAGCCACACCATCATCAGCGCCATCACCCAGATCGGCCACCAGCGCGGACTGAAGGTCGTGGCCGAATGGGTCAGCGCCAGCCACATGTCGGCGGCCCTGCATGCGCTGGGCGTGGACTACGGTCAGGGCTTCGCCCTGCACCGCCCCGAACGCGTGCTGTACCAGCGCCCGGAGTCGGAATCGCACCGCGCTGCCGGTCGATGATCGTTCGCCACGGCTGCCTCCACGCCTGATTGCAACCGGTTCGTGACGATGCGCCCGGTGCGCGGCCCGGCATCAAGCGTCCACGCAAATCACCCTCCATGCGCGATGCACGCACCGGGAAGGTGCAGGACCTCCTTGGGTGGCTGGTGACCCGAGGCGTCCCTGCACTGCGTTCCGTACAGGGGTTGGCCGGCACCCCGGCTCCACCCGGCCCGCCGCCAACCCGCTCCAGCTGCCGAGCGCTATGCTGCTTCCGCC
>NZ_QOVG01000005.1 GCF_010119615.1 Pseudoxanthomonas gei | reverse complement strand
CCTGGGGGGCGGGCACGGGCGTTGCGATACCCGGCTCGACCGTGGCGGGCGGCATGGAGGCAGGCCCGGGCACCGGCACGCGGGTCGGATTGAGCTCGATCTGGCGGTAGGCCAACGCGCCCAGGATCAATCCCAACAGCAAGACCAGCACGTACTTCATGGGTTCCTCCAGTGTTCAAGACAAGGTGCGGCAAAAGCCTGCAAGGCAGTGAAGGTAGGCATCGTCATCCCTGTTGTCTGCAACATGGAGCAGAGTGCCCTCGCCCGATTTGCCCGCCGTGAAGAAGTCGACTTTACTGAACATTCGAGTCAGCGAACGTTACCTGCCGCGGTTTCACTGCCCCTTACCGGCGCCGGGCCTAGCGTGCATTGATCCGGCCCCCAAGGAGAACGCTGATGACAAGCTCAAAGACGCAACGCTCGATGCAGGTATGGCCCGCCACGTTCCTGTGCTTGGCCCTGGCCGCCACGGCCGCCGCGCACGCCGCGGAAACGCCCCGGCAGCAAGCGCGGCAGATGGACGCCAACACCGACGGCACGCTCTCGGCCGACGAACACGAGGCGGGCGTCGAAACCGCTTTCAAGGCCATCGATGCGGATGAGGACAGCTTCATCAGTGCTGATGAACTCGACGCCGCCAGCGAAGCCAGGGGCGAGCGCAACGCGGGAGCGTCCGCAGACCGCATCGCCGTGCTGGACCTGGACCGCGACGGGAAACTGTCCCAGAGCGAGCACGCCGCGGGTGCCAAGGCGGTGTTCAAGGACGTCGATGCCACTCGCGACGGCAACCTCAGCCCGGAAGAGATCAAGGCCGCGGAAACCGCGGCCCAACCTCCCGCCCTCGTTCCCTGAGCTATTGCCAGACCGGTACAAGGGCAATGTCCGTCCACGACCCGCGTCGCGCAGGTAGCATCGGCCCGGATTCCGTGTTTCGCTCGATGCCGTCCTTGCCGCAACGCCAGCCACCGGGCCATGCCCACCCGCAAGCAGGAGCACTACCCGTGGACCGTATCGACCCGCTCACCATTACCCGCAGGGAACTGCTGAAGGCCGGCGCCGCTTCGGCCGCCGCCATGACCCTTCCCGCCATGGCAGCAACTCCCGAAGGAGGTGCGGCGCGTGCGCCTGTCATCTCCAAGGTGTCCTTCCAGGTCAACGGCAAGCCGCAGACGCTGGAGCTCGACACGCGCACTTCGCTATTGGATGCATTGCGTGAACACCTGCATCTCACCGGCACCAAGAAGGGCTGCGACCACGGCCAGTGCGGCGCCTGCACGGTGCTGCTGGATGGGCGTCGCATCAATTCCTGCCTGACCCTGGCAGTGATGCATGAAGGGTCGAGCATCCAGACCATCGAAGGCCTGGGCACGCCGCAGGACCTGCACCCGATGCAGGCGGCCTTCATCAAGCATGACGGTTACCAGTGCGGCTATTGCACGCCGGGGCAGATCTGCTCTGCCGTGGCGGTGCTCGAGGAGATCAAGGCCGGCATTCCCAGCCACGTCAGCGACAAGCTCACCGCGAAACCAAAAGTCAGCACCGAGGAGATCCGCGAGCGCATGAGCGGCAACCTGTGCCGCTGCGGCGCTTATTCCAACATCGTCGATGCCATAACCGAAGTGGCCGGGAGGCGTGCATGAAGGCCTTCAGCTACGAGCGCGCGAGCTCGCCCGCCGACGCCGCCGCTTCCGCGGCGCGCACGCCCGGCGCACGGTTCATCGCCGGCGGCACCAACCTGCTGGACCTGATGAAGCTGGAAATCGAAACCCCGCAGCACCTGATCGATGTCAACGGCCTGGAGCTGGACAAGATCGAGGAAGCACCCGCAGGCGGGCTGCGCATCGGCGCGCTGGTACGCAACACCGACCTGGCCGCCGACAGCCGCGTGCGCGGCGACTATGCGCTGCTTTCGCGCGCCTTGCTGGCGGGCGCGTCCGGGCAGTTGCGCAACAAGGCCACCACCGCAGGCAATCTGCTGCAACGCACGCGTTGCCCCTATTTCTACGACACCAACCAGGCCTGCAACAAGCGCTTGCCGGGCAGCGGCTGTGCCGCACTGGGCGGGGTCAGCCGGCAGCTGGCGGTGGTCGGCACCAGTGACGCCTGCATCGCCAGCCATCCCAGCGACATGGCGGTGGCGATGCGCGCACTGGATGCGACGGTGGAAACCGTGCGCGCCGACGGCAGCACGCGCAGCATTCCCATGGCCGACTTCCATCTCCTGCCCGGCACTACGCCGCATCGGGAAACCGCACTGGACAAGGGTGAATTGATCACCGCGGTGACCTTGCCCAAGCCACTGGGCGGCACGCACGTCTACCGTAAGGTGCGCGACCGTGCGTCCTACGCGTTTGCGCTGGTGTCGGTGGGCGCGGTGATCCAGCGCGATGGCAGCGGACGCGTCGCGGTCGGCGGTGTCGCGCCCAAGCCCTGGCGCAGCGATGAGGCCGATGCGGAACTGCAGCAAGGCGCACGCGCCGTCGCAGATCGGCTGTTCGCCGGTGCCAGGCCCACCGCGCAGAATGAATTCAAGTTGCTGCTGACCCGGCGCACCTTGGCCGCCGTGCTGGTCGAGGCGAAGGAGTAAGGCCATGAAGTTCGACACGCCTGCCGGAAAGAACCCCATCGACCAGCTAAAGGTCGTGGGCAAGCCCGTCGATCGCATCGATGGCCCGCTCAAGACCACGGGCACCGCGACGTATGCCTACGAGTGGCACGAGGAGATTGCCAACCCTGCCTATGGCTACGTGGTCGGCGCCGGCATCGCCAAGGGCCGCGTCGCCTCGATGGAACTGGATGCGGCGCGCAAGTCACCGGGCGTGGTCGCCATCGTGACCGCCGCCAACGCCGGCAAACTGGGCAAGGGCAGGTTCAACACCGCCAGGCTGCTCGGCGGTCCGGACATCGAGCACTACCACCAGGCCCTGGCGCTTGTCGTCGCCGATACCTTCGAGCAGGCGCGCGCGGCCGCAGGGCTGGTGCGTATTGCCTATACGCGGGGCAACGGCAGGTTCGACCTGGCCCACGGCAAGGACTCGGCCATCGTTCCCGAGGAACCCAATCCGCCCGACACCTCGGTGGGCGACTTCGCCGGCGCGTTTGCCGGTGCGCCGGTGCAGCTGGATGCGACCTACGCCACGCCCGACCAGTCGCATTCGATGATGGAGCCGCATGCCTCGATCGCAGCCTGGAAGGACGGCAAGCTGACCCTGTGGACGTCCAACCAGATGATCGACTGGAGCCGCGGCGACGTCGCGAAAACGCTCGGCATTCCCAAGGAGGACGTGCGCCTGGTCTCGCCGTACATCGGCGGCGGCTTCGGCGGCAAGCTGTTCCTGCGCTGCGACGCGCTGCTGGCGGCGCTCGGCGCGCGCGCAGCCAAGCGGCCGGTCAAGGTCGCACTGCAGCGGCCGTTGATGGCCAACAACACCACCCACCGGCCGGCCACGCTGCAGCGCATCCGCATCGGTGCCGGCAAGGACGGGAAGATCACCGCAATGGGCCACGAAAGCTGGTCGGGCGACCTGCCCGGCGGCGGCCCGGAAGTGGCCGTGCAACAGACCCGGCTGCTGTACGCGGGTGCCAATCGCATGACCAGGACGCGCCTGGCGGTACTGGACCTGCCCGAGGGCAATGCCATGCGCGCACCCGGCGAAGCGCCCGGGCTGATGGCCCTGGAGATCGCCATGGACGAAATGGCCGCCAAGCTGGGGCTCGATCCGGTCGAGTTCCGCATCCTCAACGACACCCAGGTGGATCCCGAACACCCGGAACGGTCGTTCTCGCAGCGCCAGCTCAACGAGTGCCTGCGCACCGGCGCCAGGCGCTTCGGCTGGGACCGTCGCCATGCCACGCCCGGCAAGCAGCGCGACGGCCGCTGGCTGGTCGGCATGGGCGTGGCGGCCGGGTTCCGCAACAACCTGACCATGAAGTCGGCGGCGCGCGTGCGCCTGGATGCGCGCGGCGTGGTCACGGTGGAAACCGACATGACCGACATCGGCACCGGCAGCTACACCATCATCGGCCAGACCGCGGCGGAAATGATGGGGGTGCCGCTGGATCGCGTGGTGGTGCGGCTGGGTGATTCGGACTTCCCGGTGTCGGCCGGTTCCGGCGGCCAGTGGGGCGCCAACAGCTCCACCGCCGGCGTCTATGCCGCCTGCATGAAATTGCGGGAAGCGGTCGCCGCGAAGCTGGGCTTCAACGCGCAGGAAGCAGCGTTCGCCGACGGCCGTGTGAGTGTCGGCAGTCGCAGCGTGCCGCTCGCGCAAGCCGCCGAGGCCGGTGACGTGGTAGCCGAGGACGCGATGGAGTTCGGCGACCTGGGCAAGAAATTCCAGCAGTCCACCTTCGCCGCGCATTTCGTCGAAGTCGGTGTCGACGGGGACACCGGCGAATCACGGATCCGGCGCATGCTGGCGGTGTGTGCGGCCGGCCGCATCCTCAATCCCAAGTCGGCGCGCAGCCAGGTGATCGGCGCGATGACCATGGGCATCGGCGCGGCGCTCACCGAGGAACTGGCCATCGACAAGCGCCTGGGATTCTTCGTCAACCACGACCTGGCCGGCTACGAGGTGCCGGTGCACGCCGACGTGCCGCACCAGGAAGTCATCTTCCTGGACGAGACCGACCCGATGTCCTCGCCGATGAAGGCCAAGGGCGTGGGCGAACTGGGCATCTGCGGGGTCAGCGCGGCGATCGCCAACGCCATCCACAACGCCACCGGCGTGCGCGTGCGCGAGTATCCGATCACCCTGGACAAGCTGCTGGCGGGGTTACCCGAATCAAGCTGACGCTGCGCGCGATCAATCAGGATCCCGGTCCACGCACATGGGCAGGCACGCCTGGCAGGCGCTGCGCACAGGCCGCCACGCTCGTCCTTCATGCAGGCGAGTCGGCCGCACCACCCTGTCCGGTTTCCGATCCCTGGAGCAGTCGAAGGTCTTCGAGGAAATTGGCGTAACCCACGCCCTGGGCATCGCCCTTCTGGCGCAATACCCACGAAGGGTGCACGGTGGCGAAGGCACGGGTGCCGTCGGGGAGCGTATGCCAGACGCCGCGTTGCTCCATCAGGCGGAAGCCCTTGCCGAATACCGCCTGCGCCGCAGTCGCGCCAAGGCAGACCACGATATCGGGACGCACGCTGGCCAGTTCGCTCTCCAGCCAGGTGCGGCAGGCCTGCACGTGCGATAGCTCCGGATTGCGATGCAGGCGGAACTTGCCGCGCTGCTCGAAACGGAAATGCTTGACCGCATTGGTGATGTAGAACGTGCTGCGGTCCAGGCCCAGGGCCCCCATGGCCCGCGTGAACAGCTTGCCTGCCGGCCCCACGAACGGTCGCCCGCTCAGGTCTTCCTCGTCACCCGGCTGCTCGCCTACGATCATCACGCGTGCATGTTCGGGGCCTTCGCCGAACACGGTCTGCGTGGCGGGCTGCCACAGCGGGCAACGCCGGCATTGGCTGGCGGCGGCCCTCAACGCGGCCAGGCTGTCGTCCATCGGCTCCGGCGACGACGGCGGCGGCATGGGAATCCTCCTGCGTGGCGCTTCCGGCATGCGTTCGGCCATGTCGCGCACGCGCTGGCCGGCGTCGCGGATCAGGTCGGGCAGCAGCTGCGCTTCCGGCAACAGCTTCCAGTATTTCTGCGGCATCTCCTGCCGCATCATCCGCGGATTCAGGCGCGCCGGATTGAAGATGTTGGCGTAGTAGGTGCGCCACATCTCTTCCTGCGCATCATCCGACGGCGCATCGGCGCGCGTGCCGCCGGGACCCAGGCGCAGCACCTGGCCATCCCAGTGCGCGCTGCGATAGGGCGTGAGGATGGCCCAGCGCATGCCGGCGAAGCGGCGGGCGAAGAAAGGCGCCACCCGATCCACGATGTAGTGTTGCGGCTCGAACCACGAGACGAAGGCGTTGGCTTCGCCGGGCACCTCGCGGAAGCGCACGAACGCCTTCATCTTGTGGTTGTCGCGGCGTACCGATTTCTCCAGCTCGCGCGCACGGTGTACGTCGGCATCGGTGGCCCGCTCAAGCAGCGCCTGTTCGCCGCCCGCGATGCGCCAGAGCAGGCGGTACAGCAGTCCATGCCGTTGCGGGTCGCGATGGCAGATCACCGCATTGGCCAGCGACAGGAATTCGGCGCTCACCCTTGGCGACTCGCGCACCACCGGCAAGGCCGCAAGGTCGCTGCCGAACCCGAGCCCGCCTTGCGTGTCGCCGTTCCAGGTCAGGGCCTCGGGCGGGACGCCCGCACGCAGCGCCAGGCGTGCCGCGCGACGCCAGGCGTCGGGATCCCACGGCGGATCGAGATCGACCGCATGCATGTCGCCCTGCATCCCCTTGCGCTCAGTCGAACAGGCCAGCCTGGCGGGGACGCGGCACCAACTGCGCACGCAGGCGCACCGGATCGTCCAGGCGCTTGCGCGGGTGATGGTCAAGCAGGCTGACGAAAGGCAGCACCTTCTTCATCGGCACCCGCAACCGCTGCAGGTCGGCCACCCGCAATGCAGCGTGCCGGCGCGACATGACGATGCGACCGACGTTGCGCGTGCCCATGCCGGGCACGCGCAGCAGCATTTCCTTGGGCGCGGTGTTGATATCGACCGGGAAGCTGGCCGGGTTGCGCAGCGCCCAGGCCAGCTTCGGATCGATGTCCAGGTCGAGCATGCCGCCCGCTTCCAGCGGCGCGATCTCGTCCACGCCGAAACCGTAGAAACGCAGCAGCCAGTCAGCCTGGTACAGCCGGTTCTCGCGCTGCAACGGCGGCGACAGCAGCGGCAACTTGGCCGACGCATCGGGGATCGGGCTGAAGGCCGAGTAGTACACGCGGCGCAGGCGGTAGTTGCCGTAGAGGTTGTCGGTGGTGGCGAGGATGGCGCGGTCGTCGGCATCGTCGGCGCCCACGATCATCTGCGTGCTCTGGCCGGCCGGTGCGAACTTCGGCGGCTTGGCACGCATGGTCTTCGCTTCCTTGCGCGCCTCCTTGCCTTCCTCGATGCGCCAGCGCAGGTCTCCCATCGCCGCGCGGATGCGTGGCTGGCTTTTCTCCGGCGCCAGTTGCGCCAGCCCACCCTCGGTCGGCAGCTCCACGTTGATGCTCAGGCGGTCGGCGTACCGGCCGGCGGCGGCCATCAGTTCCGGTGTCGCATCGGGAATCGTCTTGAGATGGATGTAGCCGGCGAACTTGTGGTCCTCGCGCAGGCTGCGCGCCACTTCCACCAGCTGCTCCATGGTGTAGTCGCTGTCGCGGATGATGCCGCTGGACAGGAACAGGCCCTCGATGTAGTTGCGCTTGTAGAAGTCCAGGGTCAGCTGCACGACTTCTTCCGGCGTGAAGCGTGCGCGGCGCACGTTGCTGGATACACGGTTGACGCAATAGGCGCAGTCGAAGGTGCAGAAGTTGGTCAGCAGGATCTTCAGCAGGGAGACGCAGCGGCCGTCGGGCGTGTACGAATGGCAAATGCCCATGCCTTCGGTGCTGCCGATGCCACCGGTGCCGACCGAGTTGCGTTTGTCGGCGCCGCTGGAGGCGCAGGACGCGTCGTACTTGGCGGCGTCGGCCAGGATCGCCAGCTTGTCGAGGATCTTCACCGGAGCACCTTAGGGAGAACATGTCTCACTCGGTGAGACAGCGCAAACCTCAGCTGCAGCAAAAAACCCCAGGGATTCCCCTGGGGTTTTCTGGAGGCCTCCCGGCAGGGCCGGGGCTCGTTGCGCTCTACGCGCCTACCGCCACCGGACTTGGCTGGCTGAGGGCATTCTTCATTTCCTTCGCCGCCTGGGGCGTGGCTTTCCATTGCTCGTACTGGGCGTCGAATTCGGCCAGCTCGTCGGCGGAAAACAGCTTCCTGGCCATCTTGAACATGGTGTTTTCTTCTTCCGTCGCATGGTGGTCGACGAATTCGCCCAGCACCTTGGCCGATCCGGCGAACTCCACCGAGTCGGTGGGCTTGGTCTTGAGGTCCGGCAGCACGGTCAGCTCGACGGCGCGATGTTCCTGCACCGCCTCGGCATGGGTCTTGAGCCCGTCACGGTCGGCGCGTGCCTTGAAGGCCGGATACAGCACCAGTTCTTCCCACTTGGCATGGGGAATCAGGCCGGCCTCGATTTCGGCCAGAAGCTCGGCACGGGTTTTCTTTGCACGGTCGGTGGTGTCTTCCATGTCCTTGAACAGCTTGCGCAGTTCGTCGTGCTCGCTCTTCAGGGTCTTGAGGATATCGCGTGCCATGTCGAGGGTCCGTTGGTTGGGGACGCCAATGATGTCGATCGACGGTTAGGCCCGGGTGACGCGGCGCCGACCTGCTTTTCATGTTTCATTGACGATCGGCACGGGTAGTCCTTGCGGTTTCGCATGCTCTACGCATGGCGTATCGCCGGCCGACCACCGCTGCCCGCACTGCGCGCGGATCGATGCGCGCGTGTACGACCCATTTACACCGGCTCTGGCATAAGGTCGGCGGGGAATCCCGTCCGAGAGGTGCGAATGAGCGTGTCCACCGTGCCCAGGCCAACGCCTGCATTCCTCGAGGGTGGTGGTGAAATGGGCGAGCGCATTCGCGCCCATGACTGGGCCGCCTCTGCCCTGGGTCCGCCCCGGGACTGGCCGACCCAGCTCAAGACCGCAGTGCGGCTGATGCTGACGACCCAGCATCCGATTTTCATCTTCTGGGGCCCGCAACACATCCAGCTTTACAACGATGCGTACAGCCGCTCGCTCGGGCCCGAGCGGCATCCTGCTGCGCTGGGCCAGCGCGGGCGCGAGTGCTTCGACGAGATCTGGGACATCATCGGCCCGCAGATCGCGCTGGTGATGGAAGGCCGCGGCTCCACCTGGCACGAAAACCACCTTGTACCCATTACCCGCAATGGCGTGCGCGAGGACGTCTACTGGACCTACAGCTACAGCCCCATCGACGAGCCAGAGGCCGCGCATGGCGTGGGCGGGGTGCTGGTGCTGTGTTCGGAAACCACCCGGCAAGTGCTGGCCGAGCGCGAGAACCAGCTGGGCCGGCAGCGCCTGCAACAGATGTTCGAGCAGGCACCGGGATTCATGGCCCTGCTGGGTGGGCCGCGGCATGTGTTCGAAATGGCCAATCCCGCGTACGAGGAGCTGATCGGGCACCGCCAGCTGCTTGGCAAGCCCTTGCTGGAGGCCCTGCCCGAGGCCCTTGAGCAGGGCTACGTCGACATACTCGACGAGGTCTACCGCAGCGGCAAAGCCTATTCCACCACGGGCGCGCGTTATGAAGTGGCCAGCGTGAACGGGGCACGTCCGGTAGAACGTTTCGTCGATTTCGTCTTCCAGCCCATGACCGACGCCCAAGGCCAGGTGACCGGCATCTTCATCGAGGGCTTCGACGTCAGCAGCGCCCATTCCGATGCACAGGCGGTGCGCGAACTCTACGACTCGATGGAGCGGCGCGTGGAAGCGGCCGTCGCCGAACGCAACATCCTGGCCGACGTGGTGGAGTTCGGCGACGCCTTCATCCTGGTGATCGACCTGCGCTACAAGGTGCTGGCGGTGAACCAGGCCTATGCGAACGAGTTCAACCAGGTGTACGGCACGCGCTTGAGCGTGGGCGACGACGTGGTGGAGATGATGCGCAGCGACCCGCAGCGGCAGCAGCGGATCCGGGCGTACCTGGACCGGGCGATAAGCGGCGAAGACTTCCACCTGTCCGAGAATTTTGATTCCAGCGACGCGGGACGGCGCTATTACGACGCGCGCTTCTGTCCGCTGCGCGACCGCTCCGGCAAGCAGGTCGGCGCCATCGCCACCGTCTACGACGTGTCCGAACGCACACGCGAGCAGGCCCGCCTGGCCGAGGCCGAGGAGCGCGTTCGCCAGACCGAGAAGATCGAGGCGCTGGGCCAGCTGACCGGCGGCGTCGCCCATGACTTCAACAATCTGCTGATGGTGATCTCCGGCGGGCTGGAGGTCATCGATTCGGCGCCTGCATCACGGCGCGCGCGGGTGCTGGCCGGCATGCGCCAGGCCGTGGACCGCGGCGCCGGGCTGAGCAAGCAGTTGCTGGCGTTCTCGCGCCGGCAGCCGTTGCAGCCCGAGGTGGTGGACCTGGCCGAAAGCATTGGCGGAATGCGCGAGATGCTGGACCGCAGCCTGCGCGGCGACGTGCAGGTGGAAGTGGACCTGGAACCGGGTCTGTGGCCGGTCGAGGTCGACCCCGGCCAGCTGGAACTGGTAGTGCTGAACCTGGCGGTCAACGCGCGCGATGCCATGCCCAGCGGCGGTACGCTGCGCATCGAGGCGCGCAACGTGCCGGACTTGAACGATGGGGAGCTGTTCGGGGACCACGTGGCGCTGTCGCTGACCGACACCGGCACCGGTATGCCGCCCGAAGTGCTGGCGCGCGTGTTCGAACCGTTCTTCACCACCAAGGAGATCGGCAAGGGTTCGGGGCTGGGTCTGGCCCAAGCGCATGGTTTTGCCAAGGCCTCCCGCGGGGCGGTGCGTATCCAAAGCAAGGCGCACGCCGGCACGACCGTCTCGCTGTACCTGCCGCGCACCGACAAGCGCCCGGCTCTGATGGTCGAACCCGCTGCCGAATCTGCCTTGCCACTGCAGGAAGCAGGGGCAGGCTCGTTGCTGCTGGTGGAGGATGACGATGAAGTGGCGGCATTGACCGGCGAGATGCTGGAAGCGCTGGGCTACACGGTGACGCGGGTCGCGAACGCCGACGCAGCGCTGGACCTGATCGCCACGGCTCCTGCAGGCTTTGACATCGTGTTCTCCGACGTGATGATGCCCGGTCAGCGGGATGGCATCGACCTGTCACAGGAGATCCGGCAGCGCAGGCCCGACCTTCCCGTAGTGCTCACCACCGGCCACGTGGAAGCCGTGCAGCACAAGGCCGAAGCGCTGGGCGTGCCGGTATTGCCCAAGCCCTACCGGCTGAAGGAACTGGCAGCGGCGCTGCGGGATGCGCGCACGCAAGCTGGCGACAAGCCGGCCACCCAAAGCTGATGCGGCTTGTACGCCGCCTCTCAACCACGTCCTGGTTCACCCCGGGTAGCCGCTTTTTGCGTGGCATCGGGGTCCTGCCGGACCCGGTCACAGGTCGGCAAGCTTGCCGGCGGCGAGGCTGCCGGTAAGCTGATGCAATGAACAAGCCGATGAACCGATACGCGTGGATGTTGCTGCGCGCCTACCTGCCTGCCCTGGTTGCATTGGGGCTGGCAATCGCCTGCATGCTGTGGACCTCGCTGTTTGCCAGCGTGGCCATGCTGCATGCCCTGGTGCCGTATGCGAAATGGCTGCCACCCCTATTCCTGCTGGCCGCGCTGGGCGCGGGCCTGTTCGCCACCCTGCGCCTGTGGCGGTGGCAACACGACCAGGCACCGAAATGCGCAGGTTGCGGCGGACCGCTGGGGCGGTTGCGGCATGGCCCCCATGGGGACACCCGCAAATGCCTGGCCTGCGGCAGCAGGCAGCCGGTCTAGCCATGCCATGCATTTCCAGTTGTGCTTTCCGGGTTGGACTCTTCCGTCGCGGCTCGCTGACCGCTGCCGACAGCGAATGCTGCCATTGGCTTGATCACGGCGCTGGCCATGCGCGCGCGCCGGGAGTGGCGTTGACGTGATTTCCTTCATCATCCCGGCCCACAACGAGGCCCGTCTGCTGGGCGCCACGTTGCAATCACTGCGCGAGGCCGCTGGTGTCCTCGCCGAGCCATTCGAACTGCTGGTCGTCGACGATGCCTCCGATGACGGAACGGCGGAAGTGGCACAGGCAACCGGCGCGCAGGTGCTGCGAGTAGAACACCGCCACATTGCTGCCACCCGCAACGCCGGGGCCGAGGCGAGCACGGGCGACTGGCTGGTATTCGTCGATGCCGACACGCTGATAGACGCTGCGGTCCTGGCAGCGGCGCTGCAGGCGCTGCGCAGCGGAGCGGTCGGTGGCGGCGCCCGCGTGCGCATGCAGGGCAAGGTCGCCTGGCACGTGCGCCTGGCCACCGCATTCTTTGCGTGCGTGTTTCGCCTGACCGGCATCGCGCCGGGCTGCTTCCTGTTCTGCACGCGCACCGCGTTCGAGCGCGCCGGCGGCTTCGATACGACCCTGTATGCAGCTGAAGATGTAGCCCTCAGCCGGGCGCTGGCCAAGCAGGGAAGCTTCGTCATCCTGCGCGAGCCGGTGCATACCTCCGCACGCAAGCTGCACACATTCAGTGCGTGGGAGCACCTGAAACTGGTGCTGCGCTTCGCCTGGCGAAGGCAGCACATGTTGACCTCGCGCGAGCACCTGGACCTCTGGTACGGAAAGCGACGCGACTAGTCGCGAGCGCGACCACAACCGGCGGTTGCCGGCGCCACGACCGGCCCATGACAGGCCTGGGTCAGGAAATCCGGATCATTGCTTCAGTTGCTGCGCTACGCCCGTGGCTATGGCCTGGTCCATCAGCGCCCTGGCTTGACGCTGGGCGCGCGCGTCGGCCGCGTGCATCTGTTTGTCCAGCACGGCCTGCTGGCGATCCAGCGCAGCCATCGGCGCCTGCAACTGCGCCTGCTGGCGATCCAGTTCGGCTTGCTGCCGGTCGAGCTCGGCTGCGCGCGCATCGGCTTGCGTCTGCGGCAGGCGCTGGCTGGCAAGCTCGGCCTGGCGCATGCCCAACGCAGCCTGGCGCTGGCCTATCGCGCCCTGCTTCTGGCCGATTTCACCCTGCTTCGCGCCAATCGCACCTTGCTGCCTGCCCACGCGCGTCACCTCCGCGTAGCTGTCGCGGAGCCGCGCCAGCAGCGCCGGATCACGCACCACGTATTCGGAGCTGCCCTTGCGGAACCACAACAGATCCTTGCCGTCGGCGTGCATGCGCTGGACGCGGCGCAACTCCTCCTTCGACGCGTCCATGACGCTATGCCCGCCCTGCAGCAGCACGTACGCCTGGTTGCCGCTGGCATGCATATGCAGGGTGCCCTGGGTGACCAGCGCTGCAGGCGGCGTGGGCGGCGCAGGTGGCGCGGGCAAAGCCGGCAGCGCCGGGTGTGCGACGGGCGGCGGTGGAGCGGGCGCGCGCGGAGCATTGCGCCCGGCCGGCGCTGGCGGATGCGGCGGAGCGGGCGGAGCCGGCAGCGGTCCTGCGCCTGCCGCCGGCAGGCTGACTGCAGGCGCCGCGGGCGCGGTGGCCGGTGCAGGCGGGCTGGGTGTGGAAGCCGCGGCGGGCGCCAGGCTGACCGCCATGACGTTGGCCGGAGCCGCGGTGATGCGATAAGGCATGACGCCGAGCAAGGCAACCAGGCCGACGATGGCAACGGCGACGATGCGCGGGGTGGAAGCTGTGTGCTGCAACATGACTAGTCTCCTCTTGAGGATGCGGAAGCTGGGCGAGGCACTGGCCAGGCCGGCGCTGGGACGGGGGGCGACACCCAGCCTGACCAGCAGTCGCCCGTAGTCATGGGCGCAATGGCGGCTGCCGGCGATGACCGCGGCATCACAGGCCGCTTCGCGCGCCAGTGCGTATTCGCGTGCAGCCAGGTGGGCGAGCGGATGGAAGAAGAACAGGTGTTGCGCGGCAGCAGGCAACAGGCCCCACCGCAGGTCACCGCGTTGCAGGTGGACCAGTTCGTGGGTCAGCGCCATCTCCAGTTCGTCGGCGTGCATCAGCTGCAGGTGGTCGGCCGGCAACAGCAGCACCGGCTGCCATGGACCGATGAGTTGTGGCGAATCAATGGCCATGGACAGGCGCAGTTGCGGTGTGTGGCGCAAGCCGTGTGCTTCGGCGGCCAGTTGCAGCGCATGCAGCAGCGATCGATCGGTGCAAGCCAGCGATTCGCGCAATAGCCGGCGCGTCGCCAGCAAGCCCGCAAGACTGCGCGCGAGCATGAAGCCCACTCCCAGCAGCCAGGCCAGCGCCAGCATGTCGGCTCCACCCCATGCCGATAGCCATGAGCCGGTGCCAGCCAGCGCTGGCATGCTCGCCGACTTCGCCAACAAAGTGCTGTCCTGTGCGTCCGGCAACAAGGCTATGGCCGACGGCACGGTGGCATCCGAAGCAGCGACAGGGGTTACGACGGCGGCCGGCAACAGTGGCAGCGCAAGGGGGCTGGACCACGCCACGCCCATGACCAGTTGCAGCGCGACCAGCCACCACAGCATCGTGCGCACGGCAGGGGCCAGACGCGGTACCAGGCGGCACAACAACATGACCGCGAGCACCACGGGCACGGCCTGCACGCTGGCGGCCAGCAGCCGTGGCAACAACGTCGATGCGATGAATTCGAGTGCCATGCCTCAGCTCTCCTTGCGCTTGGACTGCAGCGTGGCCACCAGGCTCTCTAGCTCCGCCAGCTCGTCGTCACTCACCTCGGTGCGCTGCGACATCCACGCCACGAACGGCGAGACCGAGCCCTGCAATGTCTTCTCCACGAAACTGCCCACCGCATTGCGTACCACGTCGTCCTGCTGGGTAGTGGTCGAATAGCGGAATACCCCGCCATCGACCTGCCTGCGTTTCAGGTATGCCTTGGCGCGCAGCCGCTCCATCATGGTCAGCACGGTTGAACGCGCCAAGCCACGCGATTCGCCGAAAACGGCCGCGACCTCGCCCGCGGACGCGTCGCCCTGTTCGGCGATGTACTGCAGCAGGGCCAGTTCCTGATCTCCGATGCTCTTGCGACCCATGTCTCGCGCCTCCTGTCTACATTTGTAGTCAGCATGCACATGACTACAGCTGTAGTCAATAGGGCGGCAGTCATGCCGCGGGCCCACGCTCGGAGCTCACCTGGCCCCCGGGGTTATTCCACGGCATGGAAAGGCCGTGCGAGCACTGATCGTTCGGGTACCTGCCGTCATCCAATGCAGGCAACGATTTTGACGGGTCGCATCGCACCCGCCGGATACGACCTTGTTATCGGCCAGTGCAGCAGGGCGGGCGGTTATTTCACGACAGCGCCATGGCAACGAACAAATACTCCGCACGAACGTCCGCCCATTCGTGGACCATCCGAGGAAACCGAACCATGCCCACCCCGCAGGAACTCGAACAGAAATTCTGGAAGGCCCTCAAGTCCGACCGCACCCTGATGCTGGGGCTCGATGGCGTGGAAGATGGGCATTCGCGCCCGATGACAGCCCAGGCCGAGAACGACCGCAGCCCTATCTGGTTCTTCACCGCGAAGGACAACGCACTGGTCAAGCACCTCGGCCAGGGGCATCGCGCCATCGCGGCCTTCAGCTCCAAGGACCACGAACTCTTCGCCAGCATCAAGGGCAACTTGGTGCTCGATACCGATCGCGCGGTCGTGGACCGGTTGTGGAATCCCTTCGTGGCCGCCTGGTACGAAGGCAAGGACGATCCCAAGTTGGCGCTGTTGCGTCTGGATGCAGAACATGCCGAGATCTGGCTCAACGCATCGAGCCTGCTTGCCGGAGTGAAGATGCTGCTGGGCGTGGATCCGAAAAAGGACTACAAGGATCAGGTGGCGGACGTGGACCTACACTGACGCGCAAATTTCGCACACGCCATTGAGCACAAAAAAGGCCCCGCTTGCGGGGCCTTCTTGATTCTCGGCGCTTCCGAAAGACTAGCGTGCGCTTAAGACTAGCGTGCGATGTCGTCCACGTCCGGGCGCGCTTGGTTTTCAGTCGCATGCGCATAAGCGGCCGCCTGCGCAGGCGCGACGCGAGGGCCGCTGGCCGCACCGGCATTCACCGCCGAGATCAGGGTGCCGATGCCCAGGCCCATGGCTAGAAAAAAGCTGGCAGACAGTAGTTTCATGATGCCTCGCGCTCGCCGTACTTCGTCGTCGACAAGCTTCCTCGCGCCCGCGTCAAGGGGGCGTCAACGAAAAGAGGCGCGATTCATAAAGGTGTATATGCCGGAAGACAACCCTTCACGCCGATTTGATCGACGCGCACCGACACTGGCTGCAGTGATTCTCAAGGAGGCCACCGCGATGTTTACCCAAGCCGTACTTCCGACCCAGTCGCTACCCGGTCAGATCATCCTTACCGACAAACGGGAATTGCGTAGCTGGGCACAGCATTACGGCGTGTCCGAGAACCAGCTGCTGAGGGCGGTCAATGCGGTTGGGGATTCGCGTTTCCGCGTCGAAGGATGGCTCAAGTACCAGGGCCTGCTGATCGCGTGAACGCCGTGCGTCTCGCAAGGAAAAATGTGGACAGGACGAGTCTTGATGCAATGGTTGATGAGCTGGAACGCCACTTGCCCCGGATGCTCAAAGCGCAGGACGCGCCACCCGGTTTCTGGACCTGGTTCGCAGGCGAAGCCGCATCGATAGGAAGCAATGCGCACTCCAAGGCCGACTGGTTGCACGTACGCGACCGTCTCAGCGCCATGGTCGAGTGCGTGGACGTGGACAACAAGCCGGCGCCGAAGCCGGTCGACTGAGGCAATAGCGGCGGTCGCATCAGCTCGAGGTCGAACCTCAAAAAAACCGTGGGGGAACAATGGACATCGCAAGGAAAATCGCGCCTGGGCAAGGCGTGCTGCTGGACATCGAGGCGGAGCTTGAATACTGGCAGAGAGTATTCCCGGATACCGAATTCCGTGATGCCTCGCTGCCGTTCGCGGACTTCGTGCCCACCATCAAGTTCGGCTATGACTGCTACCTGCTGTTCCACCGCCAGCCGCTGGCCGAAGTGCTGCCCAGCCTGCGCACGCGCTACGCGCTGCAGATCCCGAGGCACCAGCAACTGGAATGGCGATGGGCCGACCAGATCGTGCGCCATGCCTGGGGCCGCATGCGCGCGACGTAACACCCGATGCGAAAGGGGTCTCAACCCTTGGCCAGGGTCACCACGAACATCAGTCCGGCCATGGCAGCCAGCAACATCAGGTACAGATAGCCGATCACCGAGTACTTGAATACGGTCAGCGGCCATCCCTGCGCGTAAACGCGCTTCTGCATCAGCAGCAGGTAAAGCGGCATCCACGTCAGCACTGCGACCATGGCGATGGTGGACACCCAGGACAGCCAGGGCGCATAGGATCCTGCCCAGCCACGAAGCGCCATCAGCAGGAACACCAGGGTCAGCGCCACGAGCAGAAATACGTGGCTGTACAGCGCGACCACCAGATGCTCCATGTACAGCCTGCGCTTGAACAGGTAGGCGATTTTCAGCATCAATGCGAACACCGGCACCAGTACGAACAAGGCCGACGGCAACGACGTCATGAAGGCCTGGAACCACCGATCCGGTCGATCCTCCATGCGCGTGGCGTTTTCGTTTATGTGCACTGCCTGACGGGTCAACCAGCGGTTGGCGAAGTCGGGCAGCCAGCCGATCCTGACCGGGTTCTTCTCGGGATCGAAGGCCTGGTTGTCCATCGACAGCAGCTCGACGCTGGGCGGCGTGCCTACGGAACCCGGACGAGGCGCGGCGGTTGCCGACGCCTTGCCCGCCCTGAGCTGGTCCACGCGATTGGCCGCTTCGGCCCGGATCTTCACCTGTTTGCGAATGAGCGCCGGATCCACTCCGGGGGTGACCTTGCCGTTCTTTCTGCGCCCTGCTTCGAGTTCGTCCAGCAGCCGGTCGCGATTGCGCTCCACCTCGCCGACGGACTGGCTGCCGGTGATGCTGCTGACATCCAGGTCCGGGATCGGGGCCTCGTCCAAATGGATGGCCAGCCGGCCCACGAAGAATGCGAGCAGGCTCATGACCACGAACAGCCGCAGTGGAGGCATGTAACGCTGGCGATGGCCGGCCAGGTATTCGAGGGCAGTACGACCCGGCACCAGCAAATCCCGAAGGGTTCGCCAAAGGCGACCGTCCAGGTGCCAGAACGATTCGAACACTTCTTCGATCGCGTGGCCGGCGTGGCGCACCGGGTTGTGGATGGACTGCCCGCACTGGTGGCAGAACTCACCCTGCAGCAAGGCACTGCAGTTCTCGCAAACTGCATGCGCGGGAGGCGCGGCGGGGTGGTTCATGGAGCGGCTCCATTGGGGCCAGATGCGGCCGCTACGATAACGGCCAGCGCCAAGCCAGCGCCAGCCCGGCCTAACCCGCGCACGGGCGCCGGCATGATCGCCGGACTGTCGCCCGCGCGTTATCCGGACATTACCCTGGCTTCATCCGCACATTACTTTCGTGTGCCTAGGATTTGCTCCCCTTTCAACGGGAGCACGGTCATGCCACGTGGAGACAAGTGGTCCTATTCAGACAAACAGAAGCGCCAGGCAGAACACATCGAGGAAAGCGAGCGCAAGCAGGGACGCTCGGAACAAGCCGCCGAACGCATCGCCTGGGCAACGGTCAACAAGCAGGATGGCGGTGCCCGGGGCGCGCGCAAGTCCACTGCCGTCAGAACCACGAACAAGCGCTTGACCGGCGCCACGAAGAAAAATACGACCGCACCCCGAAAGTCCGCACGCCGGGGTTGAACAGGCCAGGGTTGAATCCGAACACCTCGCGACTGTGTCTCAAGGCTCCCTGGGCTTGGGCTTGTCCGCGTCAGTGTCTTCGGGCAGTTGCTTGCCATCCTGCTTCTGGTGCTGGCCTGGCTGGCCGCGCGGATCCTGCTGCTCGCGATAACCGCTGTTGGGTCCGGGCTTCTGCTTGGGTGTGGTATCGGCCATGTCGCTCTCCGGTTTGAGTCAGGCGAGCGTTCCATGCCGCGGGTTCAAACGAGGTGACGCGGGGCCAGAATGGCGGTGACGGTGCATGCCGGTCCAACGGCATTCGTGGTTGGTGCAGCATGGTCGCAAGGCACCCACGCAGCCGCCCCCAGCGCACTTCCAGTCCCAGCAACGCTTCCCGGCCGTATTCTCCTGCGGCGGCAAGGCGGCTTGGCGGTGCCAACCGGGCATGGCCCAGCGCACACCTGCGGCGGCCTCGGTTCACGTCATAAAGTGACGCTTACCTGCCGAATCGAGGTTTATTTGCGAAGCAATTCCAATACGGTCAATCACTTAGGAGTGGCACCCAAGTTGCAAGCCCTAGTGTTACGAGAACTCACAGGCACGCCGCTCCATTGGGCAACCGCACTCCCATGAATCTGGTAAAGACCCGCCGACTTGCCCAGGAAATGGAAGACACCTATCAGCGCGCGTTGACGGGCGGGCCGTTCTACGCCGCCGCGTGGCTGATCGTAGGCCTGTATGGCGGTGCGTTTGCGCGTTCGCCCCTGGCGGGCTGGGGCCTGCTGGTCGCCTTCAGCTGCCTGGCCGCCTGGCGCTTCATGCACCGCCCCATTGGCGAAGAGGACGGGGCCGCCATCGCCCACTGGTTGCGGCTGCACTGGGGCGTCGTAGTACTGACCACGAGCCTGTGGGGCGGGCTGTTCTGCTGGGCCCTGCTGGATCCCGGGTTCGGCCCTTCCCGCACCGCTGCGATGCTGTGCACGCTGGGACTGGCGACCGCGCTGGCACATTCCTTCAGCATGCGCCGCGGCTTTGCGCTGGTATGCATCGGCGCTCTGTACCTGCCGGGCCTGTTTCTGCTCTGGAAAAACCGGCCGGACCACGCCACCGCGTTGATGATGGCGATCTACCTGGGCTATGTCTTCATCGCCCTGCTGCGCAGCCATGCCGAATATCGCCAGCGGCTGGACCTGGACCAGGAATTGCGCGGCCAGCGCGACCTGTATTCGCGCCAGAGCCGCATCGACCCACTCACTGAACTGGCCAACCGGCGCGAGTTTGCCGACGTGCTGTCGGCTGCCACCGCCAAGGCGCGGCGCAACGACAGGCCGCTGACCTTGCTGTTGCTGGATATCGATCATTTCAAGCACGTCAACGACACCTATGGCCACGCCATCGGCGACGCCTGCCTGCAGGCCATTGCCGCGCGCCTGCTCGCCAGCTTCGACGGTGACGACGACCTGGCCGCGCGGGTGGGCGGCGAAGAATTCGGCGTGGTGCTGGAAGGACAGGACCTGGCCGGGGCAATGCATCGCGCGGAGAAGTTCCGGACTGAACTCTTCGAGCAGCCCATAGCCCTGGAAGGCGGCACGGTCCTGTCGATGACGGCCAGCGTAGGCGTGGCCGTTTTCGATGCGAGCCTGCACCAGGATGATGATGCGCTGTACCACGCGGCCGACAACGCCGTGTATCGCGCCAAGGCCGAGGGACGCAACCGCGTCTGCATCGAGCAACCTGCCGGCGCGGTGCTGGCAGCCATGGGGGCAAGCATCCCGGCGGACACTGGCGGGGCTGCAGCCGTCGCGACGTAGCAGCGGTTTTTCGGGTAGCGGCGCAGGGCTGCACGGGAATTGTTTCCGAAGTCGCCGGCCCGGTTTGCAAAACGGCGTGGCGTGAATTCGCCATCCGATTGAGGCAGAATCCCGCCATGCCCAAGCCCAAGATTGATCCCATCCGCTCACGCAACCTGAGCAATGACTACGCCCGCTGGTTGCTGCAGGAAAAGCGCGAGCGCACGCCCGCCAGCGGCAAGCTGTTCGCGCAACGCCACACCGCTGGCGGCCGTCGCTTCCACGGATTCACCCAGGCGCAGATCTGCACGATCATCGGTGGCGACTACTACGACGAGTCGCGCTGATCCGGCACAGCGGCCGCGCCTATCACCGTCCGGGGCGGCTAGTCCCTGCTTTCCGCAATCGAAGTGCCGGTCAGCGCCGGAGAAGCGAACAACGCCTCCAGCAGCCGTTCGGCACGCTGCACGCGTGCTTCCAGTTGCAGCACGCGCTCGGCCAACGAGGCGGGGCGCTGCACTTGCGCGGTGTCCGCCTGCTCCGCTGCTTTCGCAGCGGTACGGCTGCGCCTGCGCCTGACGTCGTTGTGCAGGCGGACCATGCGCTGCAGCGCCGGCAGGCGCGCATCGCCGGCCAGGCAGGTACTCACGTAGTCCCAGATGTCCAGCCGCGCCCAGCGCACGAAGCGCTGGTATGCGGCATGGAAGTTCCCGTAGGACCGCGGCAGTTCCGGCCAGGTTGAATCGGTGACGGCCAGCCACAGCACCGCCTCGACGAACCTGCGGGTGCCCAGTCCCTCGACCGCGTTATAGGCCAGCTTGCCCGGCAGGCGCGAGGCCAGGTAGCGCCACTGGGCGTCGGCCAGCCAGCCTTCGGTGGGATCCTCGGGATGCCGAAGCAGCCGATTCCCTCCGTCGCCGGCCTGTCCTTCCCTGACCTGCTTGACCATATGCGCCTCCGGCATGGATATGTGCCGGGAAAGACGCAAGAAACGTGCCCGACAGGCACGCGGAGCGGCTGCAACTCACTCCGTCGAGGCCGTCCACGCGCGTTCGCAACATGTGATTTACCCGGGCGACAACGCGCCCGCCCGTCCGGGCCCGCCGGCGCTAGGGCATGGGCTTCATGCAGTTGACCATCCATGGCTTGCCGTAGCGATCGGCCAGCGCGCCCCAGCGGTGGGCCCAGAAGGTTTCCGCGAGGGGCATCTGCACCTGCCCGCCTTCGGCCAGCGCGGCGAAAATTCGCTCGGCTTCCGCGATCGTCTGCACATCGACATTGATGCAGGTGTTGCCGCGTCCGTCATGTGGCGGTGGTCCATCCGCTCCCATCAGGGTGGCGCCGTCGGCATCCAGCTGCACGTGCATGACCCGGTCGCGCGACTCGGCCGGCATCTCGTCGCGCATGGGGGACTCGCCATAGGTCATCGGTCCCAGCAGCTTGCCACCGAGGGCGGCGGCGTAGAAATCAAAGGCTTCGCGGCACTGGCCATCGAAGCTCAGGTAGGGAATCAGGCGCATGGTTTCATTCTCCTGTCGGTTGGCGCAGGACGCGCGCCAACCGCGCTCCTTGCCATGCGGACGAACGGGCATGGCCGGATTCGACAGGCATGCGGCAATGCCCCAACGGGCGAACTGCCGCCTTCAATCAACCGCGAGGAATACGCGCATGCGTGCCAACTCGGCATCAAGTCCCTCGAGGAACGCGGCTTCCTGGGGCGCCGCACCTGCCACGTACTGCAATTGGGCCGCCAAGGCACCGTCCACGACCGCCAGGTTGCCCCAGCCCACCACCCGCTCCCGCCACAGCAACGGCAGCGCGTAATAGCCGAGCCTGCGCTTGGGCGCGGGCGTGTAGGCCTCGAAGCGGTACGCCCAGCCCCAGAACAGCTCGAAGCGCCGGCGATCCCAGACCACCGGGTCAAACGGGGTGAGCAGGCGCACCTGGTCGTCCGGTTTCCAGCGACGGCTGTCGGCACGCTCGTCCGGCGGCCACAGCCAGTCGATCCCTTCCACACGAGCGCGTTGCAGGCGTTGCCGCGCGCGTTGCAGTGCCGGTTTGCGCGCGGCCTCCCACTGCGGCACGCCGCGAGCCAGGTAGCCCACCAGCTGGCCCAGGCTGGCATCGGGCAGCGGCGCGTACTTGTGCACGATCACGTCGATCAATGCGTCCAGGCGCGCATCTATGCCGGGCGCGTCGACCGGCACATCCTCCTCGCGCACGGCATAGGTACGGGTGCCGCTGGCGCGCCCGGCCACGCGCAGCAGGCCGCGGTAATGCATGCCGTCCAGCAACTGGGTACTGGCATTGGAGGAGCCTCCAAACCAGTTGGTGGTCTTGCCATGGGCGAAGTGCGCATCGACCTCGCGCGGATGCACCACGCCGCGCTCGGCGATGAACTCGCGTACGGCCTGGGCCTGCTTCCAGCGCGTCGGCGTCCACGCCTGGCGTGCGCTGCGCGGATGCATCAAGGCGTGGTGGGCGCGTGGCAGGAAGCCGTAGTTGACGAAGAAGTCTTCCTCCAGCGCCAGCCGCGGATAGCGGCGCTCCAGCTCACCGGCGCGATAGTCGATGACGCGGTGGCGCAGGGTCAGGTCCTGCGCGCGCGCCGGCGCACGGATCGGGTCGGCCTGCACGAAGCCGAGCTTGTGGATGGCCCGCATCAGCGTGGTCGGCTTGAACAGCGAACGTGCGATCGCGTAGCGGCGCAGGTGGTCCAGGGTCAGCGGCATGCCGGTCATGATGCCAGCACCCGCCGCGCGCCCATAGCGACCTGTCCCCAGTCGAGTTGCGCGAACAGATGCCGCCCGCCTCTGGCCCTGGCCCTGGCCTTGCCAGAATTAAAGCGCTTGCCATTAGATCGTGCGCTATGTATATTCGTTCCATGCCCAAGCCAGCTGCCAACCCACTGCCCTCGCTGAACATCGACGACCAGGTCTGCTTTTCCCTGTACTCGGCGACGCGCGCAATGAACAAGGTGTATCGCACGCTGCTGGATCCACTGGGGCTGACCTACCCGCAATACCTGGTGATGATGGTGCTGTGGCAAGGCGATGGGGTGACGGTTTCCGACATCGGCACGCGCCTGATGCTGGATTCAGCCACGCTGACGCCTTTGCTCAAGCGCCTGGAAAGCAGCGGGCTGGTCACCCGTACCCGCGCCACCCAGGACGAACGCCAGGTGTTGATTGCCCTGACCGGCGCCGGACGCGCCCTGAAGAAAAGAGCCCACGCCATTCCGCCAGAACTCTTCTGCGCCACCGGATGCTCGGCCACGGAACTGGTTGCCATGAAGAAGAAGCTGGACGCGTTGCGCGACAGCCTGCTGCGCAACGGCTGAGAGTTTGTTTTCATTCCAGCAGGCACCACCGCGCACGGCTAGCGGAGCACGCTCCCCGGCCGCGTCAGCCACCGCGTCGCGCTTCTGCGAGCCGCGCGACACGGAACAATTCCAACTACCCACCCACCCCCATGGAGAACAACATGTCGATTGAAAAAGTCCTGTACCAAGCCACGGCCACGGCCACCGGCGGTCGCGACGGCCGCGCAGTCTCTTCCGATGGCGCACTGGATGCCAAACTGTCCACGCCACGCCAGCTGGGCGGCGCCGGCGGTGAAGGCACCAATCCGGAACAGCTATTCGCCGCCGGCTATTCGGCGTGTTTCCTGAGCGCGCTCAAGCACGTTGCCGCCAGCCAGAAGATCGCCCTGCCGGCCGATGCCTCGGTGGAAGGCACGGTCGGCATCGGCCAGGTTGCCAACGGCTTCGGCATCGAAGCCGCGCTGCGCATTTCCCTGCCGGGCCTGGCGCGCGAGCAGGCCGAGGCGCTGGTCGCCAGCGCGCACCAGGTCTGCCCGTATTCCAACGCCACGCGCAACAACATCGACGTGACCCTGACGGTGGTCTGAGCGCGGCGTCCAGGCACGGCCATGGGCTGTCATCGCAGCCCATGGCGGCGACGTGGTGAAGGCAGTGTTTCGCCGCCCTCTGGCATGATGGGGTTCGCGCAGTTCCACCGCCAGGAATCCCCATGCATCGATGGATGCTTGCCCTGTTTTTACTGTCGGCCGCCGCCCGCGTCGATGCCGCCGATGTCTGTCCGGCGCTGCGCGGCCAGACCGCGTCCCCGGACATCGCCACGCGCATCGCGGCCGTGGCCTGCAACGAGCATGTGATCTGGTACCGACCCTTCATCGACCGCGATGGCAGGCTTGCCAGCGCCAGCGTCCATGAAGGTGATTCCAGCGTGCTGGACGACGGCTACAGCCGGGCCTGGCGACGCGTGGCGCGCTACTGGCAGGAAAGCGGCCTGTTGCATTCGACCGCGTACCTGCCGGGTGCCACCGAGTGCGAATACGCCGGCAACCAGAACAACCCGGCCCCGAACTGCCGGGGCTTCGTGATCGACAACGCCTGGTCGGCGACCTTCGTGTCGTGGGTGCTGATGAAGGCACGCCTGCCCGGCTTCCGGCCCGATGCCAGCCACGTCGGCTACGTGCGCGCGGCCTATCGCGAACCCCAGACCAATGCCTACCGGTACCTGGATCCTGCCCATGCGCGCCCAGCCGTGGGCGACCTGCTGTGCTATGTGCGTCAGGACGGACAGGTGCTCGGCTATGCAGGACTGCAGTCCGTGCTGCAGGGACAGGACGGGCTGCCCATGCATTGTGAAATCGTGGTGGCCGCCAATCCGGGCAACGATGGCACCGCCTACCTGATCGGCGGCAATGTCCAGCAGGGCGTGACCCTGCGCATGCTGGCGCTCAATCGCAGCGGCGAGTTCTGGGGGCTGCCGCAGCGCACCGACAACGACACGCCGTGTGCGCCTGACACCCAATCAGGCTGCAACTTCAACCGCCAGGACTGGGCGGTGCTGCTGAAGCTGAAGCCGGCTGCGGAACTCGCCTCGTTGCCTGCGCCCGTCGGCATCTTCGCCAGTCCCGTGCTGCCCACGCAGGCAACCGCACCGCGTTGCTGCATCAATTGCGTGGTGGGCTCGGGCGTGCCGCGCTGCCCGCCTTCCAATCGGGATTGAGTCGCCCGGATTGCGCCGGGCAGCAGTTACCGAAAGCCGGGATGTAAAGAGGAAGTCCCGGGCTCACGCTGCCGACAGACCGGAAAGCGGTGACCGGACGATGCCCGGGACACTTTTTTGCGGCGCCAGGCAGGTTGCGGGCTTATCCTTGCCCCACCCATTCCAGCAAGGCCCTGCATGAAACGCAGTGACGTCACTCCGGATCTGAACGCCGCCGCGTTTGATTTCCTGTTCTGGTTCGCCCGCTTCGAATATGCCCTGAAGAAGAATGGCTACCTGAAGTCCACCGACACCGGCAAAAAGGCAGAACCGAACTGGGACATGTTCGTCAAACGCAATCGCAACAAGTACGCGCCTGCCACGGCCGCGCTGGCGTTGATCAAGGCCAGGCCGCGCCAGCAGGTGGTCACCGCCAACGCGCAACTCGGCTGGCAGGAGCTGCAGTTCGCCGAGACCGAGTTCGAGTTGCAGAAGGTGACCCTGCTGCTGCGCCTGGTGCGCAACCACCTGTTCCAGGGCGGCAAGCCCGCCGATGGCAGCTGGGATGACCCAGCCAAGCTGGCTCCGTTGCTGGAGACCGCTCGTGCGGCGCTGGACGAACTGGCCGCCTCGGCCGGCTTGAAGGCCGACTACGAACGCACTTGATGGCAGGTAAAAGAATGCTGGCGGCAATCAAGCCGCCGGTACCGGCACGGCCACCCCGGACGCCCTGTTCCCGTATGCCTTGCGCCCCGATGCCAGCCCCTCGCCTGCGGACTTCACCTTGCCCCACGCTACCGTTCCCCTGCTGACCCGCGACACTGGCGAGGCGCTGCTCGCTGCCCGCCAGGCCGGCCACGGCAGCTGGACCGGCTCGCTGGATCTGGGGCGCAGCCAGGACAACATCACCCTGGCCGACGGTCACTGGCTCTGGCGGGGCTTGCCACAGGCCTATCCGGGCAAGCTCAAGGACCGCACGATCTACTACCACGATGGCGAGGACTGGGCGCCGGTCTCACGCTTCGATGGATCGCTGATCAAGCTGGTGCCGACCGAATGGGGCGCACCGACGTTCGAGATCGACGGCATCAAGATGCTGGTCAGCGCCAGGACCGCGCCGCTCGAGGATGCGCGCCGCAAGGTGGCGCTGGTGCAGCCGCGCGGCAAGCAGGTGCTCGATACCTGTGGCGGCCTGGGTTACTTCGCCGCGTGCTGCCTGGAGGATGGCGTTGCCGGCATCCAGTCGTTCGAGAAGAACGCCGACGTACTCTGGCTGCGGACCCTGAACCCCTGGTCACCCGATCCGGACGCACCCGCAAGCGGCGGCCGCCTGCAACTGGCGCATGCCGACGTGACGATGGCCGTGGGTGCACTGGGCAATGCCTCGATGGATGCAGTGCTGCATGACCCGCCGCGCTTCGGCATTGCCGGCGAACTGTATTCGGGTGCGTTCTATGCCCAGCTGGCGCGCGTGCTACGCCCCGGCGGCCGCCTGTTCCACTACACCGGAAGCCCGAACAGGCTCACCAGCGGGCGCGATGTGCCGGGCGAGGTTTCGCGCAGGCTGGAGAGCGCCGGGTTCAAGGCGCAACTGGCCCTGGACGGAGTGCTTGCGGTAAGGCGCTAGAGGCCTATGCGATGCAAAAAACAAAGGCTCCACAAGGGAGCCTTTGCAGCAATCATGTAACGGAAGAATTACTTCTTCGAAGAATCCGTCTCGTCGGTGACCTTGTTGTCCGGGTCGTTCGGCATTTCGACGGTTGCGGTGGGAACTTCCACTTCCACGGTCTTGGTGCCAACCGACACTTCCGGTGTTTCGACGTCGTACTTGGGCAGGTTGCCGCCGTCGGCTTTCACTTCCACATTCGGAAGCTTGCCTTCTTCGGTCTGCTCGACCTTGCAGCCCGACAGCGCGAACAGGAGCGAGGCGGATACAGCAAGGAAGGCGGTCTTGGTGGTGATGTTCTTCATAGTGAAACTCCTGTTGGTAACGCGGTTTGTCCAGTGGGCTGCCACATGCAACTGGCACCGGTCGTCCGGGCCACGTGTGACCCAACTATCGCGGCAGGCTTGTATAGAAGGCGTGATTGCGTTGCAGCGGCTCGCAGGAATTGTTCATTTCCGCAGGGCCAGAGCGCCAACGCCGGGAGATCACGCCTGCTGATACTTCGCTCGAATATGCTTGCTGCCACAGCATGCTCGCGCGGCTGCCATCCATCCCTTCCCACCGGAGCTTCGCCGATGATCCAGCCGATCCGCACACTTGCCGTCTGCCGCCTGACCCTGGTTGCCGGCACCGTGCTTGTATTGGGCGCCTGCACCACGTCTCCGGCTGTCAACGCGGCACTCGCGACCGGGCAGCAATCCACGCTGGAAGGTCAGGTGGTCAGCGTGGACACGGCGCCCTGGGCCTATGACGGCAACGCAGTGGTGGTGATCGCCACCGCCACGGGCAACGTGGGTGTGCAGCTGCCGGCACGATGGAACCTGTGCAAGGCTCCGCCCCCAGGCGACGTCCAGGCACTCAAGCCCGGCGATCGCGTCCAGGTCATCGGTACGGTCACCGCACCGGATGAAGTGGTGGTCTGTGCGCAGCCGCAGCACCGGCTTGTAAAGACCGGCTGAGCGCGCAGTTGGATTGGCGATAGGTGCGGGCGCAACCAAGCAGGCGCCCCGCCCAACCCAATTCGCGCGCATAAAAAAACGGGCCGCCAGCAGGCGGCCCGTTCCGGGTCGATCATGTTACTGGCAGGGATCAGCGACCGTCACGGTCGAGGTCACCCGGCAGCTTGTTCTCGATGTAGTGCCAGCCATCCCTGACCGCACCCTTGGCTTCGTTCCACTCCAGGCGCGACTCGGCGCGGGTGGCATCCCACTTGCGGCCCAGCTCGGCTTCCACGTCGTCGAACTTCTGGCCGCGGTACTCGCCATAGGTGTCATAGCCGTACTTGTAGGCGGGCTTGTAGTCGTTCCACTCGCGGCCTTCGGCGTAATAAGGGGCCTGGCGGTAGCCATTTTCGAAGCTGCTGATGTATTCGGTCGGGTTGACCGCTTCGGCGATGGAGTCACCGGCCTTGGCGCCGATCACGCCGCCTGCGATAGCACCGACTACGGTGCCGATCGGGCCTACGGTGGAGCCTGCCACGCCGCCGGCGATCGCGCCGCTGATGGCGCCGGTGCCTGCACCAATGCTGTGGTCTTTCTTGATGTCGCTCATGTGTATTGCTCCGAGTGGGTATGAGTGAAAGGACTGAGCGCTGCATGGCTTCAGTGCGATGGACTGTTACCGATGCGGTAGTTGCGCCATGTGAAGCGCGCAACGCTCTCAACTCACATCAACGGAATGTTTAGCGTGCGTTGTTCTACGTCAACGGAGTGCACACGCCAGTTGCAGCTGCATGAGCGAGGAGAGTCGCGAAGCGACTGCACTGTTCGGGCTCCACGGCTTGTCTAATCCGTCGCTCCTGGATTGGCGTGCGCCTACTCCACCTTCAACCAGCGACCGTTGCCCTGCGGCTTCACTTCGAATCGCGCCCACTGGCGGAGTTCGTCGACGCTGCAACGCGCAAGCGTGCCGATGTCGTCGCCCGCCAGCACCCGATAGTCCATTCCGTCGGCGCGGGGTGCAGGCAAGGCATCTGACGCCAGCACATGGCGCACGCTCCACTGCTTGCCCAACTTGCCATTGCTGTAGCAGCGGCCCGCAATTATTTCCCCGGGATGGGTGATGTTCCTTTCGGCATGCTGCTTGGCCAGTTCCAGCAGCTCGGTCAGGCTTTCCGAGGTGATGTCGACGTAGGAGTTCAGTTGCTCCATCGCCGCGTACAGGTCTTCCTGGGTGAGTTCGAACTGGCGTTGCGCAGGCTGGGTGATGGGCGAAGCCTGCGCGCGCTTGTGCAGGTGTGCGGGGTAGCGGCGCCATGGGAACAGCGCATTGAATGCCAGCGCCATTGCCAGGATCGCCGCGACGTTGATGAGCACCGGAACCAGCAGGTAGTGATAGCCCAGCGAATGCACCTGGGTGCCGCCAATCACGGCGGCAAGCGCGGTGGCGCCTCCCGGCGGATGGATGCAGCGCAGGTAATGCATGCTGCCCACTGCCAGGCCGACCGCCAGCGCCGCGGTCCACGTCTGGTCGGGAAACAGTTTCTGGCAGGTGACGCCGATGGCCGCTGAAACCAGGTGCCCGCCGATCACCGCCCAGGGCTGCGACAGCGCGCCTTGGGGCACGGCGAACAGCAACACCGCCGAGGCGCCCATCGAGGTCAGCATGAGCACGCCACCCGGCAGGACCAGGGCGTGCGACGGCAACACCGCGCGGGTTATCCAGTACACCGCCACGATGCCCAGCAACGCGCCGACAGCCGAAATCCACTTCTCGCCATGACGGGTAGTGTTGCGTTCGATGCCGAGCCACAGGCGCAGTTCGTGGAAACGGGCAGGCGGGGTCATCGGCGGCACGCTACGGGCGGAAGCCCTGAAGTCTAGGTCAATGGCCACCGGGGGAAACACCGGGAAGAGCGCCACCACGGTAGTGCAGCACGGTGCGATCGCGCCTGCTCTGGCACTCCTCCGTGCCTGGCGACCAGTGTCGCTCCTGCAGCCCCAGGCCCGCGTGCAGGCTCTTGCCCCGGAATCAGTTCGCGACGAGTCGGAAACCCCTGCCGAAGGGTCCGCGACCCTTCCCTATACCTGCGCAACAACTCGCGAGAGGTCCCGGACCCTTCCATAGGGCCCGCCAACAACTACGGAGAGCCCGGCGACCTCTCCGTAGTTGTCCGCGAGTCCTCCATAGAGGTCACGGACCTCTCCATATGACTTGCCGGGCGCTCCCAATACCTGCGCGACCTCTCCAGAGGGCTCCCGGACCTCTCCGCAAGGCTTCGCGCCCTCTCCATGGGCCCGGCGCCACCTCTTTCCCGCCGCCCAAAACCGGCGCCAGGCCGGATCGGTCGGGTTGCAGTGGGCGGATTGCCCCTGGAGGCGGCCGCCGGCACTGTCCGCGACTGTGCTCGCCTCAGCGCAGCGGCACCAACAACTGCGAGGGCGCCGAGGCCGGCGAGGAAAAGCTCACCGTGCCGGCCAGCGAGGTGACATCGGCATAACGTGGATCCTTGGTGTCGATGACCAGCGCCAGGCGGTGGCCAGCGGGAATCTCCGCGCTGGTCGCTTCCAGGTCGATCTGCACGGTCCGGGCCACGCGCGCGGTGACGTTGCGCAACGAGTAGGGCTTGTAACTCAGCAGCTTGCCCATGCCCGCCGCATCGACGCTGTAGAGATAGGCGAACAGCGACACGCTGGACTGGCTGGGCGTGACCGTGACCCGCAGCGAGGGACTGCCGGCAAGCACGCGCTTGCTGGCATACGTCGGACCGGTCCAGACCGCCGCGCCACTGCGGTTGACCAGCGGGATCGAGGCGACAGCCGGCAGGCCCAAACCCTGCAGCAGGCCGCTGACCAGGACCACGCCCGAATCGGCCACGGTCGGCACCGCGGTGAGGATGCCGTGGCTCCAGCCGGTGCTGGCCGCCGCGGCCAGGCTGCCGGTCGGCACCAGCAGCCCCGTCGGTTTGGTCAGCACGTAGGTCGCGGGCGACGCCTGCACCGCGTTCCAGTCCGCGTAGCCCAGCCAGCCACTGGAGGGAGTGGCCAATTTCACCCGTGGCTCGGCCGGTACGCCGTTGGCGCGACCCTTCAGATGGTGGTCGAACCAGCGCACGGTGGCGTCATAGACCGCATTGGGCAGGCCCAGCGCGCCGGGCAGCTCGGCGGTCGCATGGTCGCCGTGGCTGAACATCAGTTGCCTGGGCCCGGTCAGGCCCTTGTAGAACTCCACGTACTGGCCCGGCGGGAACAGGCCATCGTTATAGGAGTTGGCCAGCAGCACCGCCGTGCCATTGGCATTGAGGTGGGCCAGCTCGCTGCGTGCACCACGTTCGGCGGCCACCGGCAGCACCGCATTGACCGCGCCGTCGAAGTCGTTGAGCAGGGCGCGGGCGGTCACCTGGGCCAGTTCCGGGCCGGGCCGCCCGGTGATGGTGCCGGCAGCCACCAGCAAGGTGATGCCCTGCTTGCTGGTGGTCTGGTTGGCATACAGCGAAGCCTGCAGGTCGCCCCAACCACTGAGCGCGGCCACGGCCTTGATGCGCGAGTCGCGCCCGGCCGCCAGCAGGCTGGTGCCGGCACCGTAGGAGATGCCCGAGGCACCGATCCTGCCCGGGTCGGACGGTGTGTGGGCCAGGGCCCAGTCGATCACCGCGCTGACGTCCTCCACCGTGGCCGCGCCGGCGATATCGATCCTGCCGGCCGAATCCCAGAAACCCCGCGAGGTATAGCTGACCACCACGTAGCCGTCGCTGGCCATCTGGCTGGCACGGCCGAGGTATTCCAGGTTGGGCAGGGACCAGCTGGCCGGCATCACCACCAGTGGAAACGGACCGGGACCCTGGTCCCTGGGCACCAGTACCAGCGCGCCGAGCTGGGTGCCGTCGAAACTTCCGATGCGTTGATAGCTCTTGCTGAAGGATCCCGCCGCTGCCGCCGCCGAAGCGGACAGCAAGGCGATCACGACGATAAGACGAGGGGCGAACCTGTGCATGAAGCGCACTCCGGATGTTGCCGGACCGGAATGGCCCAGCGGAACCAGGGTTGGTCGAAGAGACTGCGGGGGACCAGTGGTCGCACCGTACCAGTGGGTATGGAGTGGCACACGCCGCACTGCGTCATGGTGGCGCGGCAGCAGGTGCAGCCGTCGACATCATCTGTGTCAGGCGCATCTGACGGCCGCAGTCTCCAATGGTGGCGTTCGTCGGGAGCGAGGCTGCCTTTGTGGGAGGGGCTTCAGCCCCGACGCTTGCGCGATCGCGCTTGCATGCACCCGGAGCGTCGGGGCTGAAGCCCCTCCCACAACTGCCGGACCATCGCGACCGAAGTCCAAGTCCCTCGCCCCCACTGTCGGAGCGTCGGGGCTGAAGCCGCTCCCACAAGGACTGGCGGATAACGCGACAGGCAATGCAGAGCAAACGCACTGCACTGCAGTGCAATGCAACGAGGCGGGATGGCTTCGCTACGCCAGCGGCTCGCGGGGCAGCATGCGCGCGGGCGAAGCCAGCAGGGCCGACTGCGGCACCGGCCTGCCCAGCAGGAAGCCCTGGGCCATGTGGCCGCCGTTGTCGCGGAACCACTGCAACTGGGCCGGGGTCTCAATGCCCTCGGCGGTCACCCGCATGCCGAACAGCGTGGCCAGGGCCATGATCGACCGGCAGATCGCCGCGTTCTGCGGGTCGGTCTCGATCTGGTGCACGAACACGCGGTCGATCTTCAGCGTGTGCGCCGGCAGCCGCCGCAGGTAGGACAGGTTCGAGTACCCGGTGCCGAAATCATCGATGGCCAGGAGTACGCCCATCGCGCGCAGCTCGGCCAGGGTAGCGATGACCTGCTCGGGGTCGCCCATCACCACGCCTTCGGTCAGCTCCAGCTCGATCGCCCCCGGCGGCAAGCCGTGCACTTCGATCAGCGTGCGCAGTTCGGCGACCAGGTCACTGCGCGTGAACTGGCTGACCGATACGTTCACCGCGATCGGGCAAGCCGGCTGGCCAGCGCTGGCGAACCTGAGCCAGGCGTGGGCGGCTTCGTGCAAAACCCAGCGCCCGAACGGCACGATCAGGGCGCTGTCCTCGCACAGCGGGATGAAGTCCTGGGGCGGGATGAAACCGCCGCCAGGTTGCGGCCAGCGTGCCAGTGCTTCGTAGCAGCAGACCTGGTTCGTGGCCAGGTCGAAGATGGGCTGGAAATGCAGCTCGAAGCCGCCGCTCTCGATCGCCTGCTGCACCCGCGCCAGCATCTCGAGCCGCGAAGACACCGTGCCGGCCAGCCCGGCGCTGTAGCGGACCGTGTCGGTCGCCAGTTGCTGGGTGGCGTCGCGCGCAGCCAGGCCGGCATTGCGCACCAGGACATCGGCGGTCGCGCCATCGCCGGGATACATCGCCAGGCCAAACGCCGCATCCAGGTAGTGCGATGCGTCGGCAGCCCGGACCGGCGCGCCCATGGCCTCGGACAGCGCCGCCAGCAGCCGCTCGCCGCGGGGATCGGCATCGGTCGCGGGCGTGGCCAGGATGAACTCGGCGCCCTGCATTCGCGCCACCACTCCGGGCTCGGGCACCTGCTCGATCAGGCGTGCGGCGGCCTGCACCAGTACTTCGTCGCCTACGCCGGTACCCAGGCTGTCGCTGATCAGGCCATGCCGTTGCAAGGTCACGCGGACCACGTTGACGCCTTGGCCCGGCAATGACATCAGCTCCTGCAGGCGATGTGCGAACGCCATCTCATTGGGCAGCGCGGTCAGCAGGTCGTGGTTGGCGCGGTACGCCAGTTCGCGCTGCACGCGATGCTGCTCGCTGACATCCTCGGCCAGCACCAGTCGGGCCGGCTGGCCGGAGAACTCGATATCGGCAGCGTGGACGCGCGCTTCCAGCTCGGACCCGTCCTTGCGGCGGTGGGTCCAGACTTGCGGGCTGTCGACCGCCCTTCCTTCGGCAACGTCGCGCAGCAATTGCAGTGACTCCGACGCCGGGCGTATGTCATTCAGGGTCATGGCCAGGAACTCGTCGCGCGAGTAACCATAGTTGCTGATCGCAGCCTGGTTGACCTCCAGGAAGCGCAGCGTGTCGATGTCGAATACCCAGAACGGCAACGGGTTGCGGTCGAACATGAGCCGGAACTGGCGCTCGGCATCCAGCAGGCGCTGCGCCGCCTCGACCTGATCAGTGACGTCCAGGACCACGCCGCTGGTGACGATGTCGCTGCTGGGCGTGTTGAAGCGCGCGCCACGCGTGGACAGGTAGCGGACCCGGCCGTCGGCGGTGATGACGCGGTAGTCCAGCGACAGTGCTTCGCCTCGTTCGCGCAACGACTCCAGTCTCTGCAGGACCCGTTCACGGTCGTCGGGATGCAGGCGCGCGATCAGGTCCGGCTCGCCGACCTCGGTGTCCGCCGGATCGACGCCATGCAGGGGTGCAACTTCGTCCGACCACCACAACTCGCCATCCGCCTGCATCGCCCAGGCACCCATCTTGCCGGCGCGCAAGGCGAACGACAGCAGTTCGCCGGATCGCCCGATCCGCTCGAGCAGGCGTGTCTGCCGGGCATCGGCGCGGCGCACGATGCGCAGCTGGTGCAGGAATCCGGCCCAGTACAACGCATAGCCGAGTGCGCCAAGCGTGGCCAGCACGTACCACGGCATCAGCACGTGCCGGCGCGGCAATCCGGATGCCACTTCCAGCGGGTAGTACATCGAAGCCTGGTAGGCGCGGATGCGCGCCACGCCGTCCACAGGGTGCATGTGCTGGTCGATGACTGACTCGACACCGGAGGCGATCTGCCGGGCCAGAGAGGCCTCGTGGATCTGCGTGCCGACAGTCGACTCCGGCGCCATGGTGCGGGCCAGGATGTAGCGACGGCTGTCCATCAGGGTGATCAGCGCCGGGCCTCCGCCTTTCATGCGCTCAACCAGTTCCTGCAGCGCGCCAAGCCGGTAGTTGGCCGTGATCCACCCCGGCTGGCCGGGTAGCGGCACCGCCAGCGGCAGGATCCACGCGCCATCCGTGTCGCGGCGTGGTGCACCCAGCCGCATCGGCGATTCACCGGGTTTGCCCCGGTATGCCCAATGGGTGATGCCGGACTCGTCGGCAGCGACCACGTGCAGGTCGCTCAGCTCGGGGTGCTCGGCGAGAAGATCGGCCATCCAGTGTGGCCCGGGCACGGGCGTCGAGCCGGCAGCGCCAGCCGCGCGCTGGGGGACTGCGGTACGGGCCGCGAACAGCAGGGCGCGCTCGGCATCGCGCAAGGCGTAGTACACCTGGCCGCGGGCGCCTACCGCCAGGGTCGACACCTCGCGCTCGGCTTCGGCCAGGCGCCGCGCCCGATCGACGACCAGGATCGCAACCAGGACCAGGCCAAGCAAGGCCGCCAGCAACAGGCCATAGCGGTAGGTTGCCCGGGCGGACAAGCCATTGCGGTCATCACCGCTTTCCAACACGTGCAGTCCCGGCAATCCCCCCGCCGGCTTCCTGCCCTGCATCATTTATCCCGTCTCGCAACCTCGCCCGGCCATCATAGGCGATGCGATTCCGCTGCTTTGTTTCACGGTACGGGCATGCACCCATGCCCTGCAAGCAGGACGGTGCAAAAACCCACATCCACACTCGCGCTCGATTTCGTATCGAGCAAAACGTCGGGCGCCATTACGGCAATTCGAGACGGAATCGTCGGGAACTGGAATGCGCACCCCAACATCGCTTGCCCCTCTCGTGGTGGCTCTCACCTGAGCAGCATTCAATCGCTGGCCTCGCGGCACGCCAAGCGTGCAGGCGGCAAGGCGTGACCGCGGCGATCTTCGATTCGTCACGATCCCGCGTGCCGCACGATCGGTGGCGTGGCGTGTGGCGTGTGGCGCGTGCTGCATCGTGCATCCCGGCACCCGCGGGGGTCACCCGTAGTGCTACCAGTTTCAACACGGCGGATGGGGCCGCCTGCCCTGCAGATCCCGGCTTTCGCCACCCGTCATGCAGTCGAGACGACGGCCGCCTTTCGGACGCCCGGCAGCGCAGGCCGCTATTCCTGCTCCTCGGCTGCCTCGACCCGCGGCATACAATGCAACCGCACTTTCCCCCTTCGCCAGGAGACGCGCCGCTTGGACCACGCTGATGGCCTGCTTGATGCGTTGCGCCAGCGCATTCCCTCCTTCACCTGCATCGTGGGTTGCCACGATTGCTGTGGGCCAGTCACTGCCTCCTCCGAGGAAATGGCCAGGCTGCCGGTAAAGACCGAGGCCGAGCATGACGCGGCCCTGGCCGAGCTCAGCTGTCCACACTTGGGCGAGCACGGTTGCGAGGTCTACGGCGAACGTCCGTTGATCTGTCGCCTGTTCGGCACCACGCCGCGGCTGGCCTGTCCCAACGGCATGCGCCCGGTCTACATGATCGACACGCGCACCGAAGAGGAAATCCACCGCTACTTGGCCCGTACCCGCCAGGTGCTGGTGTAGGCGCAAGCGGCCGCCTGAATTTTGATTTGCTTGTGCCTTGTGCATGCAGGGCTGCGCGAAGGCCTGGACGCGGCGCGCATGGCGCGGGCACGCCGCGCCGCCATGGCGTTTTTTTCCGGACCGGCGATCATCCATGGCATTGCGCCGCAGCGCGCGAAGCCACTGTCCGCGGCACGCGCTTGTATATTTTTCGTTCGCCGCTGCGTGCACAAGGCCCTGCCTTCTGCACGGGCGAGCAAGCGGCGGCGGGCGTAGACTCACCGACTGCGCTCTGGGCATTTCCATTTGCCGCGCCAGGTCCGGCCAGCCTGCGACCACTACACCTGACCGGCCCTGCCTGCCCTTGCGAGCACTCATAAGGAGGCGCGCCGTGCCAGGTTCACGGATCACCTACGCATTCGATGGCTTCTGCCTGGATACGTCCGGCCATGAACTCAGTCGCGATGGCGTGCCCATCACCCTGGAACCCAAAGCCTTCGAAGTGCTGACGGCCTTGCTGGCCCACGCCGGTGAACTGATGGTGCGCGATGCCCTGCTGGACCTGGTCTGGGGCCATCGCCATGTCACCCCCGGCGTGCTCAGCCGCTGCATCGCGCAGTTGCGCCGTGCGCTGGGTGACGATGCCGAACAGCCCCGCTACATCCAGACCGTGCGCGCACTGGGTTACCGGTTCATCGCGCCGGTGGCCAGCGACCTGCCGGCAGCGGCAGGCGCGGCCAGCCGCCAGGGCGCCACGGCAGCAGCCACTGCCACGCCCGTGCATGCGGCCGCCAACGGGCCGATGAAGGATCGCCGCGCCCCGCCGCCCGCCGCCTCGGTGGCGATCCTGCCCTTCAATGACCTCAGCGAGGCCAAGGACCAGGACTACTTCTGCGACGGCCTGGCCGAGGAAATACTGACCGCGCTGAACCGCGTGCCCGGCTTGCAGGTGGCCTCGCGCACGTCCTCGTTCCGTTTCCGCGACGCCGACGCCGACGCGCGCGAGATCGGCCGCGTGCTCAATGTCGCCGCGATCATGGAGGGCAGCGTGCGCAAGGCCGGCGAACGCGTGCGCGTCACCGCGCAGCTGATCCATGCCGGCAACGGCTACCACCTGTGGTCGGAGAATTTCGATCGCCAGCTGCGCGACATCTTCGCCATCCAGGAGGAGATCGCGCGCAGCGTGGTCGAGGCCTTGCGCGTGTCGCTGAAGCCGACCGTGGAAATCGACTTCACCCGGCATGCGCCGCGCGACATGCGTGCCTACGACTTCTACCTGCGCGGCCGCCAGCTGGAAGGTCACGCCAAGCGCGCGTCCTGGCAGCAGGCACCGTGGATGTTCCAGCGCGCCATCGAGATCGATCCCGACTACGCCCAGGCCCACGCCGGCCTGGCCGATGCGCTGAGCGAACTGCTGCTGTGGCGGCTGGCCAAGCGCGAGGACGTGGTCGACGAAGCGATGGCGGCCGCGCGCCGGGCGCTGGAGCTGGCCCCGGAACTGGCCGAATGCCATGTCGCCCACGCCCACGTGCTGTCGCTGGCCGGCGAACACGAAGCCGCGGTGGCCGCGTTCGAGCGTGCCATCGCCTTGAACCCGCAACTGTACGAGGCCCACTACTACTACGGCCGGCATTGCTACGCGCGCGGCCGCATCGACGAGGCCATCGACCTGCTGGAGGCCGCCCATCGCACGCAGCCGGACGAGTTCCAGGCGCTGGTGATCGCCGTGGGCGCCGCCTATGGCGCAGGCCAGGCCGAACGCGCCACGCGCCTGGCCAGGCTCAGCCTGGAGGCTGCGCTGCGCCAGCTGGAGATCGACCCGGAAAACGTGCGTGCCCATTACTTCGCCGCGGGCATGCATCTGCGCCTGGGCGACATCGAGGCCGGGCGCGCCCATGTCGATCTGGCCCTGGCGCTGGGACCGGAGGACTACGGCACCCTGTACAACACCGCCTGCTTCCACGCCCTGGCCGGTGAGCCCGAGCGCGCGCTGGAACTGATGGAGCGCGCCATCCGCACTGGCGAAGGCTTCCGCGACTGGATCGAGAACGATGCCGACCTGGCCAGCCTGCATGCATTTCCGCAATACCAGCAGTTGCTGGCGCGGCTCGAATAAGTGGCTGCAGCAGCCACGGATGCGAGGTTGCGGCAGGGCTTCAGTCCCTATCCCAGCTACTTCAGGAAGTGGTGGGAAGGACTCCAGCCCCGGCGCCTGGATACTGCGGGAAAAAGCTCGGGGCTGAAGCCCCTCCCACAACGGCTCTCCCGCGAGAGCCTTGTACAGAAGCGGTCAGGCCGCCAGCAAACGCAGTACCAGCCACACCGGCACTCCCACGTAGAACAGCAGGCGCCCCACCCATTCCAGCGTGTCGCGCAATGCGGCCACGCCGGCCGGTCGCCGCCACGCGGCCAATGCCATGACCGCTTCGATCACGATCCGCAGCAGCGCGGCGAACAGCATCAGGCCGATCGACCACGACGCCCACCAGATCAGCAAGCCGCCGAGCCAGGCCGCCAGCCCGTAACTGTAGTACTCGCCAAACAAGCCGCCGTAGGCGATGACCTGGTGCAGGCGGAAGGCCACCAGCGCCGGCAGCAGCGGGAACAGCACGAACTTCACCAGTGCATGGTCCAGGCGCGGGCGGCGCGCACGGGCGCGTGACTCGGCCAGTCCGGGCAAGACGGTGGCCAGGCCACGCGTGTTGCCAAGGGGCACGGAACCCGCACCGGGCAGTCCGCGCAAGGCAGGCGCGCGCGCTGCCACGATGCCCCGTGCCCAGGATCCGGTGGACAGCCGCAAGTCGAAGCCGTGGCCGGGCAAGGGCAGCCGCCACGGCCGCAATGCACTGATCGAAGCCAGCGGGATTTCGATGCGCTGGCGGCGCTGGTCCAGCACCAGCATCGTGCCTTCGATGCGCAGCTGGGCCGCGAACGCGCGCCCGATGGCCCACGCCGCCAGCAGCGGCAGCAGCACCGCACCAGCGAACAGCCGCAGTTGCGCCAGTGATTGCACCTGCAGGCCGGTGCGCAACAGCATGTCCAGCGCCAGCCAGGCCAGGCCCACGCCCGCGACCACGCGCAACGCGGCCGCCAGTGCGCGCCAGGCCGGCGTGAGCAACACGACTTCCTGCGTCGCCGCCTCCGCCTCGGCGGGCGCGCGTGCGCGTACTCGGCGCAGCGCCGCCAGCGCCGCCAGCACCAGCAGCAAGAGCGCGCCGGCGCGCCCCACCCAGTCGCCCCAGCGCACCATCAGGGTCGGCGACGGATCGCGCGCACTGATGAAGGCGGTCAGCACGGCCTGGTCGCCCATGCCGGTATGGGCCAGCACTTCGCCGGTATCGTCGATGATGGCGCTGAGCCCGTTGGTGGTGACCCGCACCTGCGGCAGCCGCGTTTCGATGCTGCGGAACGCGGCGACCGCCAGGTGCAGGCGTGCGCCGACCGGGTAGGCGGTGAACCAGGAGTCGTTGGACATGCCGAGGATGGCCTGCGCACCCAGCCGGGCGCCTTCGATGGCCAGGTCGCTGTGCACGTCATCCAGGCAGATCAGCGGCACCACGTTGACCTCGCGCCCGTCGGCGCTGCGCAGCGGCAGCACGCGCGCGCCGTCGCCCGGCTGCCAGGTGCCGGCCCATGGCAGCGCGCCGCGCAGCCACGGCCCGTCCAGCCAGCGCGGCACGTATTCGGTCAGCGGGAAGGGATGGGTCTTGCGATAGGTGCCAAGCCGGGCCTTGCCCGGTTCCAGGAAGGTCGCCGCGTTGTACTCGCCGCGCTCGTCGCGATCGTAGGTGCCGAACACCAGAGGCACGCCGGCCGCGTCGACGAAACCCTGCAGTTCGCGATCCAGCGCGGCGCCGTCCTCGCTGCGCGGGCTGCCGAAGGTGGTCGGGTACACCGTCTCCGACCACAGCAGCACGTCGGCCTGGTGGTCGCGGATGGCCGACCACGACAGTGCGTAGTGGGTATCCAGAACGTGGCGGACCACCGCATAGGCGCCCATTTCCTCGCGCAGGCGCTCGTAGTCGATGATGCTGGCCTGGACCATGGCCACGCGCAGGGTCGGCGCGTCCGCCGCCGGCGGCGTCTTCAGCGTGGACAGGCGCGCGATGCCGTAGCCGGCCAGGCACGCCACGACGGCCACCCCCAGCGCCAGGGGTTGCAGCCACGCACGTACGCCCTGGCCGCGGCGCCGGAGGGCGGCGGCCACCGCTTCGTTGACCAGCAGCAGCAGGAAAGTGAGGCCGGCGGCGCCACCCAGGTCGGCCGCTTGCCGCAGCACGGCTGAGGGAAACAGACCGTGCCCCAGCGTGTCGCCGAGCAGTTTCGGCAGCATCCATTCGCACGCCACCCACGCTGAGGCCGCCGCCAGTGCGCGCAGCAACGCGCCATGGCCGCGCCCTACCCAATGGCGCACCAGCGCATAGGCGATGAACTGCGGCTGCAGCAGGGGCGCCAGCACGATCAACGCCAGGGTCGCCGGCAGCGCCCCGACGCCCGTATAGCTGCCTATGGCCGCGCCAAACCAGTGGAAGGCAGCGGCCATGAAAGCCACGCTCATCGCTGCGCCGCCGAGCAGCGCGCCGCGCAGCGTGCTGGCCCGCTCCAGCAACAGCAGCCAAGGCACCAGCGCCACGAATCCCAGCACCCACGCGAGGCCGCCGCGGGCATAAAGACCGAGCAGGACAGCAGTGGCAAGAAGGCCGGCGAAGCTGCGCCAGCGGGAAAGGGACAACCGCTCCGTGGTCAAATCGAAGAACTCCGTGTCGCGATGTCGATGCGGGCGAAACCCGCTTAAGGGGACGGAATGACGACAGGGCGCAGCGGCAACCCTGGCGGCGCGAGTTCCGGCGGCACCACGCCATTGGCCGGCATCGCAATCGGCCGGCCTTGCGCATCCCGCAGGATGAATCCCGGCGAAAACACCAGGATCGGCTCGATCGGCACGCCCTGGTCGGTCACCTGGTGGTGGCGTGCATAACCCAGCGGCAATCTGAAGTCATCGGGCACGGCCAGGCCGGCCAGTGGCGGACTGGTTCCGGGCGGGTTGAAGGCCCCAATGCCGGTACGCACGCCCGCATGTTGCAGGGCCTCGATCAGCTCGGCACCGGTGGGCTCCGGATCGCCGGGCTTGAAATAACTGGCCAGGTCATTGGGATCTTTTCCGCTCATGGCCTGGTACTCCGAAACAGGTCCCGACTGCGGTGAGCCTGCAGCCGGGTCAGAGGTCGCCGATGCCGCGCCGCCCACGCCCGCCTGGACGGTGGCGGCCGACGCACCATTGCTTGCTCCCGGCGCAAGCAGCCACCACGCCGTGGCGAAGCCGGCCACGACCAGCACTGCCACGCCCCATGGCAACAGCCGGGCGCGCGCTGCAGGAGGCTTGCGGATCACCCGCACGCCCGCGCCGTCCTCGGGGGACGGCGGGGCTTGCGGTGGACGGGACTCGGTCACGATGGCGTGCCGCGGGTTGCTCAGGGTGCAGCCGGGTTGTAGACCGACAAGGCCCAGCCCATGCGCTCATGGCCATAGCTGCTGGCAATGGGGCTGCGGCCACCGGTGAAGCTGGTGTAACGCGGGGCGCCGGTGCCGGTGCTGCCACCCCAGATGCCGGCCGAAACGGTGCCACCGGTATAGGTCGGGTGCACGTCGTCGGACTGGATGTAGTCGTACGAACTGGAAGCAGTGACGAACTTGCTGTTGGCATCGCGCAGCGTGGAGCGAAGGGTCACCGTGGTGCGGTTGACGTAGGCCGCTTCACTTTCACCTGCCACATAGCGCAGCGCGTCCGAATCGATCACGCCATCGCCGTTGCTGTCGTAGTCGGCGCCCATGTACTGGGCGAAGCTGTCGGCGCACTGGAAGCCCTTCTGGCGTGCGTATTCGCACATCCAGTAGTTCATCTTCGCGATCGCCGGCAGGAAACGGTCACGCATGTTCACCGTCTGCCCGGTGCCGGCATCGCGGCATGAACTCTGCACGTTGTCGGCGTTGTAGCCGGGGTAGTACAGGTTCGAGATGACCTTGAGCCGGGTATTGGCGTGGGCGTTGGCGTTGATGTAGTTCATCGACGCGGCCACGTAGGTCTTGCAGTTGTTGACCGCTGCGTCCATGCCGGCGTAGCTGCAGGTGCCGCTCTGTTCCTTGAATGCCGAACGCGCCTGCAGGCCGTCATTGCCGCACATCTCGAAGGTCACCACTCGGGTCGAAGCGGCCTGCATGTACGAGCGTTCGGCCACGATCTTGTTTTCGTAGACGTCCCTGGCCACCGCCCCGGACTTGGCCCGGCGCACGCTTTCGATGTCGGCGTTCCAGCGCGCCGACAGGTACTCGGCGTCCACGGTCGGCCCGGAATATTTGGCCGCGTTGCTGATCGAGCCGTTGTAGCCGGCATAGATGGAGTCGCCATAGGCCACCAGGCGGTATTTGCTGGTGGTGCCAGCGCGGTCGATGGTCCAGGACACGTTCTGGTTGATGGTGCTGGCGATGCCCGGCGCGGAGAGCGCAAGCAATGCCATCGCCGGGAGCCACCGCCCGGCCATGCTGCGGAACAGAGTCTTCATCCGTAATCCCCTTCGAAATGGTGTGCGTCCCGGGCGCCGGCTGGCGCACGGGGTAAAGCGACTGACCACTTGCACGATGGGGGAAGCGTGGGGCTTCGGGGCAATCCACCCCTGCCATCGCCGCCGGACGCTAGCGTACGGTCCAAGCGCGGCGCAATCTGCGCTGCAGCACGCGCGGCGGCATGTCTGAAAAATGGCGGTGCGGGCATCACTGGGGCTCAGCTGCGGGCATCGCTGTCGGCGGAGTTGCGCAGACTCCGCGCTGCATCGCCGCATGCGTCCGCGACAAAGGTGGAACTTTGACGTGCGCGGCGCTTGCAGCCGCAAGCGGTCTTACCCGGCATTCCTGCGTGTGACTCGCCTTGCGAAGGTCACTCGGTAAAGGTGGGGTGTAGGCAGCCCCGAACGGCCACTGGCGCGAGGACTGAGCTAAAACCTTCAGGTATGAATTGCGGAGATCTCTTTTCTAGCAGAAGGCGGCGCACCACGTCGGAATTTCCCGAGGTCACGTAGCCCTCCAGCCTGACCATATGACGTGTCGTTTTCCAATTGAACCACTCCGGCGCATGCCCATACACTGGCCCAGCCGGCAAGGAGCCGGTATCAGCCAAGGCAGGCACATCATGAAAAAGCTATTTGCAACAGCCACTTTGTTGGCAATCACCGGCGTCCTCGCGGGCTGCGAGGGATCATGGAAAGTGCAGGGAGAGTGCACGAGCAAGAATCAATGCAAGATCGGTGGTGAGATTGGTGGCAAGTTTCTCATCCAGCAGCGCAATACTGGTAGCACCCTCGAGACCCTCCTGGCTTCCGGAATTGTGTTCGATGCCGCGCAGTTCAGCCTCGCCCTGCAGGGTACAAACGTAGGATTGCCGACAAATGGATTGGTTACGATCAAACTGATGGATTCGGGCACCGGAACGATGCACGCGGCCGGGGCATTTCCCTGGAGGCTGGTAGGCGGCAGCATCGTGTTGGCGAACCCTGATTCCGTGAACAGCTGGGCCTACGCGTCGGCCAGTGGCGCAGACAGCATTGGCTATGAACTGCATCCGTTCCCAGTCACCGGCGCAAGCGCAGCCAATGTGTTGAGCATGTCGGTCAACTATGAAGGCACTACGAGGGCGTCCAGCTCAATCACCTGGTCCGGCGGTGGCGCCTGCCGCGTGGGCACATGCGCAATCCAGTAGCCTCATGTGACTTGAAGCTGGCGCACATGGCGCCAGCTTTTCTTGTCCTGGCGTTGCTGGCCGGATGTGCAGCAGTTCCGCCTGCAAAGCAAACGGGCATGTCGTTCTCTGGCTACATGACCAAGGTCGTGGTCAAGGGCAATTACCTTCGCTATTCGATAAGCTCCCTGCTGGCCGGACCCCGCGCGGAAATGTCGTGTGTTCCAGAACAGATGCAGCACAATGCAATCGCGCTTGTCGACTGCGTGGGTCTGTCGGCCGGGGAACGCGCGCTGATGGCAGGACAGTTCACTGCAGCCTCGGCTTCATACCAGGGTTTTTCCAAGGGAATCGGCATTGCTCGGAACCGTGTCGTGCTTGTTCCCAGCGGAGTCGGATACAGCGAGGTTGCGAGCTTCGTCGAAAAGCCAGAACACCTGTCGATGGCAGTGTCGGTGCGCTACGACCGTGGAAGCGAAGCCCTGCGCCGGAACGCTGTCAGGGTGTACGTGCATGAACTCCTGCATCTGAATCGGGCCGCTGCCGGGTGGAAGATTTCCAGAGCACGGGAGGAGTACCTGGCAAGCCTGATGGAATCGTGCGTCGAGATGGAGGTCTTCGGGGACACCAGGGGTTATGCACTGGAAGGCGATATCGCAGCCACCGGAATCGAGGGCCTGAGCCGGTCACAACGACGATCCGCCGACATGTTTTCGGCGGCTTACCTGGATATCCGCTCGTTCATAGGCGAAGCAGGATCGCTCAGCAGAGGACAGGGCTACTTCGACGGATTTTGCCGGATGACATTCAACTCACTGGAGTGATCCCGTCGTCCCGTCACTTGAATGCCTTTCCGGGTACGGCGCGGTACCTCCCGTTGCAGCCAGCGTGGTTGGCAACGCAGCATGCGGCGAGCAGGCGTTGCCACGACCCCTTCTTCATTGACGCGACCAGCTCAGACGCAGCAAGTCTGGTCGTAGCAGCGTTATCGCTTCAACCAGGACTTTCGTGCTGGGTGGCGAAGGCCTCAGCAATTGCATCGCAATCCCGCCCTCTCTTCAGTTCCGAACGCCCCGCTAGGCCCGACTTGGTGTAAAAACGCGCTCGACTGCACGCGCCATTTTCCCCGTCGTTCCGCGCACCTCGGGGATATCTTTCAGGCTGAAACCCTTGAAAAGCAGGAAGACCACCTCCTTCTCCGCCTCTGACGGCCGCCACTGGTCCAGCATGAGGCAGCTCCTCGGAAAACGGGAGCCAGCAGCATCACCAGCCCCTGTCTTACAGCTATATGGCAGATGACCTAACGCCTGCCGCTCCCCGCTTTCCGGCCATGCTGACCTCAACGCAGGCAATGCACGGCGAGGTGGCAGCCTCGATGCCTCATCAAGTCCCAGCCTGCGTGATCCCAGCAAGGCGCACCGGCGTCTGTCGTGGATTGTCCCGACTACGCGAAGCATTCGTCCCGCCAATGCTCAGGACGCGTCCGCTGCCTCATCGGCCATCACCAGCCGATAGGTATTCCGCCCTGAATGCTTTGCGTCATACAGCGCCGAGTCCGCTGTGGCCGTCAGCGTCGCGGCGACCGCCGGATGCGAGGAGTAGGCGATGCCGATGCTGGTCGTGACCTGCAGCACGGCGCCGTCGATGGCCATGCCTTCGCCCATTACCGAGATCAACTTGCGGGCGATGGATTCAGCCCCCGCCGGCGCGCTCAGGTCCTCGACCAGCACGATGAACTCGTCACCGCCCAGGCGAGCCACCAGGTCGCCTGCACGCACGCATCCGCTCAGGCGTTCACCGAAAATGCGCAGCACCTTATCGCCCGCCAGATGCCCAAGCGTGTCGTTGATCTGCTTGAAGTGGTCGATGTCCATGTACATCAGGGCCACGGCCAGGCCTTGCCGGCGCGCACGCGTCAGGGCAAGCGCAAGGCGCTCATCGAATTGGCGGCGATTGGCAAGGCCGGTCAGGCTGTCGACCCGCGCCTGCTTTTCCAGTTCCCGCCTGCTCGCCTGCAAGGCCTGTTCGGCGGCGACGCGCTGGGTGACGTCGCGGCCGGAAAATATGATGTCGGTGGACTGGGCCTGCTCGCTGGGTATGGGCCGGGCCATTGCCTCCATCCAGACATAGCGTCCGTCCTTGTGGCGCATGCGGTAAATCGCCGTGACCGGATGCCCGGAGGCCAGCACCGCGGCAAGGGTCTGCTGCTGGATGGCGCGGTCGTCGGCGTGCACCAGGTCCTGGCTGGGACCCAGCAATTCCGAGGGTTCCCAGCCCAGGATGTCCGAGGCCGAGGGCGAAACGTAGAGCCGGTTGCCGCTGGCATCCATCCGCACCACCACTTCGTGCGAATAATCGGCCAGCATGCGGTAGCGCATTTCGCTCTCGCGTACCCGCGCGATCATGCGCGCGCGCTCGGCCATGCCCAGCGCCACCGGGAAACTCATCACGCAGGCTGCGGCCAGGAACAGCTGCAGCAGGATGGTGCGTTCGATGCCGCTGCCATCGCCTACCAGCGTCAATGGGCCGTAGCCCATCGTGGTGGCGATGATACCGATGATTCCCAACAGCGAAATACCCACCACGACGCCGGCGAAGCGATGCCGGTAGACGCCGAACAACAAGGCCGGATAGACCAGGAACAGCAACGGGTAGGTGGACTGGGCAAACACACCGCCACACACCACGGCCAGCAACAGCATGCAACGGACGAAATCCCAACGCTGGCCGGGCGCCTTGATCAGGCGGATTCCCTTCCGGTGCACGACCAGGGTCAGGGTGCCCACGATCACCATGCCGACCACGTGCGCCGAATACCAGGTCAGGAACCGGATAAGGAACGGCGTCCCGGACGTCCCCGACACCACCGCGCCGGCCAGTAGCCCGGCCACTGCGCAGGCAAGCAACGTGCTGGTGGTGGCCACGCCACCCAGGCCCAGCCATCTCCTGGGGTTGGCGATGTCGGGGATGGCGCGCCGCACCAGAACGGCGATGATCAGTATTTCGACAAGATTGATCGCACTCAACGCCGCGCCGACGAAGACCCCGTCCCCGATCAGCAGCCGCACGGACAATTCGCTGGCGAACCCGGCCAGCAGGTAACCCGGCCACAGCGCGGTCCGTCGAGACAGCAGCCAGCCGGCGAGCACGCCGTTGGTGATCCACACCGAGGCTATTTCACCTGGCAGCCGGGCCAGGGTGAGTGACACCGCGGCAGTGATGGCGACGATCAGCACTACCAGCATGCGATCGCGTAGGAGCCTGAACCGGTACGACGGACGCGATGGATCGTTCAGCTGGAAACTTCCTGCACGCAAGTAACGGGATCAGAGCATACGCTCGCGCATGTTGCCGCGATGTTGGACGTGGGAAACGATGCCGGCACGCCGGCCCAATGGCGACGGCTAGCCGGCTTCAAGCGCCTCCCACAGCGCCGCGTCCACCACTGGCAGCGCCTCGAGCTGCGGCCGCGCGAACAGGTAGCCCTGGAACAATTCAATGCCCAAGGTGCGCAGCACGCGATATTCGGCCTGCGTCTCCACCCCTTCGGCCAGCACGCGGCAGCGCAACCCGGCGCAGATGGCCACGATGCCGGCCACGATCGTGCGCCGCACTGCACTCTGGTCGATGCCGCGAACCAGGGCCATGTCCAGCTTGACCAGGTCTGGCTGGAACTCGGCCAGCAGGTTGAGCCCGGCGTAGCCCGCGCCGAAATCGTCGATCGCCGTCATGAAGCCCCGTTGCTGGTAGTCCCTGAAGATCTTCACCAGATGCGAGCCGTCGCGCACGCGTTCGGCTTCAGTGACCTCGAAGATCAGCCTGCCAGTGTCGAAACCGGACATCTTCGCCGCCGCCAGGGTCAGGCGGATGCACGTCGCCGGCTCGTAGACCGCATTGGGATTGAAGTTGATCGACAGGCGCGCGCCCATGCCCAGCCGCGCCGCGGTACTGATGGCCTGCACCCGGCAGGTCTGGTCGAAGCGATACATCTGTTCCGGGCGCACCCCGGCGATCACCTCGGCCGCGCCTTCGCCATTGGCGCCACGCACCAGGGCCTCGTAGGCGTAGACCTCGCGGGTCGTGGCGTCGAGGATCGGCTGGAACGCCATCCTGACCTCGAACTCCAGCCGGTCATCATCCTGGCAACTGGCGCAGGGATTGGGCGTGGTGCCCGCGCCAAAGAATCGAGTGAGAAACATGCGCGCCGCCTCCAGGTCCGAGCCGGCATGCTGCACCTGCCGACATGCACATGGCTTGAAGCGGCCGTGGTTGGCGCCGCGTCGAGGATCCGCGGATCGCTCGCCGGCCGCGCCGCCGGCCATTAGGCTGGGCCACCTCCAGCAACGCACTTGCTCCCGACATGATCGCTGCTTTCCGGGATCGCCATTGAAGATGATCCGGCGCGGGTTCCTGCTGGTCCTGCTCCTGCTCGCACTGTGGGCCTGCCTGCTGCGCCCCGTCTCGCCGCGGGTCGGTCCCGATCCGGTCGATATCGGCGACGGCTGGAAACGCAGCACGCCCGCGGCGCAGGGCATCGACGGCCTGGCCCTGGACCGGGCCCTCAACTCGCTGCTCGACGCGCCGCTGAACGTGCATGGCGTACTGGTGGAACGTCACGGGGCGCTGGTCGCCGAGTACTACCAGGGCGGGACCGATCGCTCGGTGTATGCGCTGGTATCGACCCGTCGCAGTTTCGGACCCACCACCCGCCAGGACGTCCGTTCGGTCGGCAAGAGCATCACCGGCCTGCTGTACGGCATCGCCCTGCAGGAGGGCAAGGTGCCGGCACCCTCGACCCCGGTGCTGGGCGCGTACCCCGCGCTGGCTGACCTGGCCACGCCCGCCAGGCAGCGCATCCGCATCGAGGACCTGCTCAACATGGCCAGCGGCTTGCGCTGGCAGGAGGGCGGCACGGGCGTCAACGACGAGCTGCGCCTGTTCTGGAAGCGCGACCTTGCACGTTACGTGCTCGGGCACGAGATGGCGGTCGCGCCCGACACCCGCTTCAACTACAACGGCGGCGGCACCGCGCTGCTCGCCGACCTGATCACGCGCGGCAGTGGCCAGTCACTGGATGCCTATGCACGGAGCCGGCTGTTCCAACCCTTGGGCATCGACGACTGGGAATGGGTCGCGGACCTGCACGCCGCCCGATGGCATTCAATGGCCTGCGCATGCGTCCGCGCGACCTGCTGAAGATCGGCCGCCTGGTGCTGGACCACGGCCGCTGGCAGGGTCGGCAGGTCGTGCCTTCCACATGGATCGAGCAGTCGCTGGTACCGCGCTTCGCCACTGATGTGCGTGACTACCGCTATGCCCGGCAATGGTGGGCGGGCACGGCCCGCTGGCACGGGCAGGCGATGCCCTGGCATGCCGCATTCGGCAATGGCGGACAGCGGCTGTACCTGGTGCCCGGCCTGGACCTCGCCATCGTGACCAGCGCCGGTGCCTACGACCAGCAACCCACCGCGATCCGGGTCAACAACCTGGTCCAGGAAGTCATCGATTCGGTGGAGCGCTGAGCGGCGAACCCCAGGTTGGCTATTGGTTGCCGAGCCAGCACGCGTCGCCGCCCGCCGGTGGACACAGGCCAACACCAAGAAGCAAGCCTGCTACATACCTTGCGCGCCGCGGCCCAGCCGCCGGTGCAGCACGTACAGTGCCAGCAGGCTGCTGCCGATGCCCAGCGCAGCCAGGACCAGCAGCCAGCCGCCCTGGCGCCGGATCACGTTTTCGCCCAGCAACACGGTGCCCACGGCGAACGGCAGTTCTACCAGCGCCAACGCCGCCAGGTAGATGCGGAAGCGCACCCGCAGCAGGCCGAACAGGTAGCCGGGCAGTTCGGACGGCAAGGCCAGCTGGATCAGCAGCGCGACCGGCAGGTCCACGTGTGAGGGCAGCCGCTGCAGGTAGAAGTCACTGAGCCGCGCCGAGGCCAGGTTGCGCAACAGCGGTCGACCGAAGGCGCGGCCCATGCCGTAGGCGCAGGCGCCACCCAGCAGCCAGCCCAGCCACAACAGCACGATGGTGATCGTGCGCCCCCAGCTGTAGATCGCCACCGGTACCAGCAGCGCGCTGGAGAAAAACGCCAGCAGGGCCGATGCGGCCGACAGCAGTACGAACAGCACGCCACCCCACAGCGGATATGCCTGGATCACCGGCCTGGCCGCGTCCAAGCCCTGCTGCAGCAGCGCGTACAGCGCATCGAACGACAGTAGCAACGCCAGCACCGCGCACGCCAGCAACATGGCCAGCGCACGCCGCCATTGCAGCCCGGGGCGAGGACTCAGGCTGTCGTCACTGCTCTTGTCCACGGGTGGGCGCACGACCTGCAATGGGAATTTGGGAGAGCGGCCACCGAGGCGGCCACCGGCCAGGTGCGGCGGAGGACAGGCCCAGCGTAACTGTTCCCGCCTTCGACGTCAGGCGCTCTGCAGGAGGTGGTGGAGGATGCGAACCGCGGCAATCAGGGTGGTCGCGGGCCAGCGACGCAACAGCTGTCGTCCCTCGCGTCCATCGAAGCTTGTTCACGCGGATACCCATGACCGCGTGCTTGTCGGCCACGTCCTGGCGGAGGGAAAGGAGCCGTGCGCACTTTCCGCATCCGGGCAGTCCAGTCCGAAAGCAGCAGTCCGCCGCTGCGCCTGACCGCATGGTCGAGAGTCGGCCTTGCGCCACTTCCTGCAGTGCATGCCTGCTTCAACTCATTGATCTGGTCAACCACTGCAACTGGCCCGGCATACAGCCCGCCCGCGTTACGATGCCGCACCCCACCGTTGGCACGCCACAGATTGCGCATGAAGGCCCCCACCCCCGACGCGCTTGCGGCGGCATGAGCAGGACGTCCCGCCGCGCGGAAGCCAGGGCCCAATCCCGGATCGAACGCTGGCAGCACTGGATCGCGGTGCTGTGCAGCGCGTTGCTGCACGTGCTGTTGGTGCTTCTGGCGATGTGGTCTTCGACAATCACCACGACGCCGCCGCAAGGCGCGGACGCCGGCAGCCGGATGGCGGTGGATTTCATCGGCGTGACCCCGCCGCCACCCACCAAGGCGCCGGCCAACAAACCTTCCCCAGCCGCCGCCCGGCGCCCGGCGGCGTCACGCGTGCAGTCCACTGCGGTCACGCATGCCGAAGACCCGGTGCCGCCGAATGTCCCCGACGAAGTGGCGCAAGAACCTGATGAAGTGGCAGCCGCCACGCCGGCCGCGCCGCCGCCGATGCCCACGCCCCCGCCACAGCGTCGCTCGCACGTCTGGGGCCAGCCTCCGGGCATGCTGCAGGAAGACCTCGCCCCGGAAAACGCGGGGCTGGCCCGCAGCCCGGCCATCAACCGCGGCCGCGGCAACGATGCCTCCAGCGCCCAGCCCAGCATGGAAGTGGGCGGTTACCAGGTCTATTACGACCTGCTCAGCGAAAGCCGGCTGCGCGCCTGGCGCGACCAGGGCATGACCGAGCTTTTCCTGCCGCTTCCCGGCACGCGGCGCTACATGGTCTGTCCGCTGGAAACCGCACTGCGGCGCGAGTCTGGCCCCTGCCGCCTGCTCGAGCCGGACTCGCCGGAACTGGCCACGATTGGTGATGCGCGCCAGGCCATCAACATGCAGAAGGTCTACAGGCAAGGCGAAGTGGTCTGGAGCGGGCCAGGGCCGTACAAATAGACCCGTTGAAACCCTGGGCCGACGTGGTTCACGCCGACCCATTGCAGCACCCTCGAGGATTGGTCGTTGTGCTGATTTACCATCCCGACAAACCCGGAGGAAATCCTGATGCGAAACATCCTGCTCTGCCTGGCCCTGTGCACCAGCCTGTCGGTGACCGGCGTGGCGCTCGCCCAGACGCCCCCAGCGGCGGCGGCCTGCAAGTCGACGGCCAGCGGCGACCTGCATGTGCACACCCTGAAAAGCACGATCTTCGGCAATGAGCGCAAGATCCGCGTGCTCCTGCCTGCAGGCTACGGCGACGCCGCCAACAAGGATCGCCGCTATCCGGTCCTGTACATGCTCGATGGCCAGAACGTGTTCGACGCCTGCCTCAGCGATGTCAGCCACCGCGAATGGAGCGTGGACGAAACGGTGCGGCGACTGGTCGCGGAGAAGAAGATCCCGCCGCTGATCGTGGTCGGCGTAGACCACGCCGGCAAGGACCGTGCGCGCGAATACCTGCCGTACAAGGATTTCACCGGCAATCCCGACATGGACGAGCCAGCCGGCAAGCAATTCCCTGACTTCATGACCAAGGAAGTGATGCCCTTGGTCGACGGCAATTACCGCACCCTGACCGGCCCGCCCAACACCGGCATCGGCGGTTCGTCCTACGGCGGTGTCGCGAGTTTGTATGCGTTGCTGGCCAAGCCCAACACGTTCGGCTATGGCCTGATCGAGAGTCCGACGCTGTGGGTAGGCATGGGCCAGCTGGTGCGCGACACCAACCCGTTGGTGGTCATGCCGCAGAAGGTGTTCGTCGGCTTCGGCGGCAAGGAATCCTCCGAGCCGAAGTACAACGAAAAAATGGTGGGCTTGATCCGCCAGGTCGAAACCAATTTTCGGGCCGCCGGCTACGACGACACGAACTTCCGCTTCGTGGTGGACGCCGAAGCCGAGCACAACGAACCCGCGTGGGAAAAGCGCCTGCCCGGCGCGCTGACCTTCCTGTTCGGAGACTGGAAACCGACCCCACCGCCGCCGCGTTGAATCACGCCCCTGCAAGGGCCGCAGTCGGCTTCCTCGCTGACGTCATGTTCACCCATCCCGGGCTAGTTTCGAGACAGTCGATACCCGATCTTCGCTGCCTTTGAGAGGTGAACCATGCGTGTCGAAGAGGCCCCGGAGGGCACCTATTCCAGCCGGATCCATATCCAGGCGCCGGTCGACCAGGTGTTCGCCTTGCTGACCACGCTGGAAGGCATCCAGGCGTGGTGGAAGGGCAGCGTATCGGGCGACCCGGCCGAGCTGGGCGAGCTGCGCTTCGGCATCCACGATTCGGACGACTACACGCGGATCGAGGTCACGGCCAGAGTGTTCCCCACCGACGTTGCCTGGTCCGTGCTTGAAGACAGTGGCTATGGCGGTGAGTGGTTGAACACCTCGATGGCCTTCCACCTGCAGGAAGAACTCGATGCCTCCACCCTGCTGTCCCTGCATCACCAGGGCCTGACACCACTGCTGGACTGCTATGCAGACTGCGCCTCCGGCTGGGACCAGCACCTGCAGGACATCAAGCAGGCCGCCGAATCGGCGAGCGGCTGAACCGGCTTTTCGCGAAGCCTTGCTGACGTGATCCAGGCAGTGGCGAAGCCGGAAAGCCGTGCACTTACTGCACGGTGCGACGGTGACGGTCCACCCCACGCTATCGCGCTGACGGGTGCACTGCCTCTGCCTGGAGCGCAGCCTGCACGCGCGGGAACAGCGGCCTGAAACCCAGTTCTTCGCGCAGTCGGCTTCCCTCCAGCACCACATCGAACGCACGGCCGCCTTCGGCCCGCGAGCCATCCGGTGGCGGCTCGCCGACCGCGGCGAACAGCGTGGCCAGGTCGGGCGATTCGGCCACCACGTTGTAGATTCGGTGCACCGGTTCGTGTGCGTCCAACAGCAGGGCCACGGCCTGGGCGATGTCGGCGTGGTGGCCGATCGACAGGCGCTGGCCCGGTGCGAACGCGCGCATCATCGGTACGGTCTCGGCAATGTGTGGATCGCCATCGCCATAGACGAACGGCAGGCGCAGCACCCGCACGTCCAGGTCCTGCATCGACAGCAGCAGGCGCTCGGCGGCCAGTTTGCTCACGGGATAGGCGTCGACCGGCGCGCAATCGTCATCCTCGCGCGCAAGGCCACCGCCTTTGGGTCCATACACCAGGCCGGTGCTGGTGAACACGAAGCGCCCCACATCGGCGGCGCGGGCCGCGTCGGCCAGATGCCGCGTACCCAGTTCATTGACCGCGTGGGCCTGCTCAGGCATGGCGCCGCGGAAGAAGGCGGCGCAGTGGACCACGGCATCGACGCCACGCACGGCGGCCGCGAGTGAGCCGGGATCCAGCAGGTCACCCTGGACCAGCTCCACGTGTTCATTGCGCAGTGCCGCGTTGCGCTCCAGGTCACGCACCAGTGCGCGCAGGTGATGGCCGCGTTCGGCAAGGCGACGGAGGAGTCGGCTGCCCACTTTTCCGGTGGCACCGGTAACAAGGATGGTCTTCATGGGTGCAGCGTAGTGCCCGCCGCGGCGCATGGATTGGAAGAAACGGCCAGGCTTGCACCGCCCCCGCGCCGCGAGCAGACTCCGGTGCGTGCACGCTCGCCTCCTTTCGCATCACGGAACCGCCCGCTCGGCCACGACCGCGGTGGCGGATCTGTTCGTGCACGAATGCGAGCACGACCAGCCCCGCGTCGCCATTCCACAGCCGGAGGTGCAGCTGGTCGTTCGCCTGGGATCGGCGGCGCGTGATGGCCTCGATGTGCATGCAATGGGAATACATCCGCAGGCGCACCGCAAGATCATCCGCGGCGGGCAACGCACCGTGTTCGCGCGCCTGCACTGGAACAGTTGCGAGGCGGTGCTCGGCATGCCGGCTTCGGAAGTGGCCGGGCGCATCGTCGCAATCGAGGAGTTGTGGGGCGTCGCCGCCTCACAGCGCCTGCTCGGCCGGATTGCCGAAGCCAGGGACACGGCCGGCGTTGCCTCCGTCCTGGAAGAGGCGATCGCCGAACGCATTGCACGGTCTGATGCTTCCTCCGGCGCGCGTGCGCAACTTGCTTCCAGCGCCATGCAAAGGCTGGGCAGTGGCAACCTCGATGGCGTGGCCTTCGACCTGGGCGTGAGTGAACGGCATCTGCGCCGGGTGTTCCGCCAGGCCGTCGGGGTCAGCCCCAAGACCTTCGCCAAGCTGACGCGTTTCCATCACGCCCTGGCCGCCGCGCGCAACGGCGGAGGCGCGGGCTGGGCGGACATCGCGGCCAGCGCGGGCTATTACGACCAGGCCCACCTCATTGCCGAGTTCCGCGCCATCGCCGGCGCCACGCCGCGCGCGTTGCTTGCCGAGCTTCGGGCAGCGGGCTGAGTGGGCTGCCGCAGTACGTGATCGCCATGGCGGGTCAAGACCCGCCCTCCCATCGCATCACCGGAGGGCGGGTCTTGACCCGCCGTGAACGAAACCGTACTCCCGCGGGATGACTCGACCCACCCACTCCACGCGAGCGCTTCCGACTCTGGTGGACCCGCTACCCGTCGTCTTCGCGGAGACGCTCCACGCGCGTGCGGTATTCGCCGACGTTGTTGCCGGGAATGCGGGTCTTCTGCGTGCCCTTCACTTCGTCCACCTTCTCGTCCGAGCCCGTCACCGGCTGGGCTTCGACGGCGGTTTCGCGTTCGTAGGCGTGCGATTTGTCGGTGTTGCGGTAATAGCGGTACAGGGCCCAATACAGCGCGGTGGCGCCGGCGGGACCGATGGCGAGCAGCCAGAGGCCGTTGTCGTCGCTCATGAGGTGGCTACCAATATCCACATTGCGATGGCTTCCAGGAAGGTGCCGACGGTGAGCGCGGCGGCCAGCAGCTTCCACTGCTGCACCGGCACGCTGCCCATGGTTTCGCCGGTGCGGCCGTTGACCGCGATGTAATGCAGCATGCCGCCGTTGCTGCCGGGCTGGTGGAAGGAATACAGCCAGACCGGCAGGTACATGGAAACCCAGCGCGTGCCGTGCACGGCCAGGCGCTCCTGCTCCCAGCGCACGCCGCGATCGTAGCCGCGCACCGAGCTTTCGACCTGGGCGCGGCCAACCGACAGCAACTGGTCCTCCAGGCGCGGCCGCAGCTGCTCGACGTCGCTGTTGCGTCGCTCGGAGCTGAAGCCCGACAGGTAGGACGCGTTCCACTTCACTGCGTTCTTGGTGTCGAAGGGCAGGATGGTGTTGATGATGTTGTTGGTGTTGGCGGCCGTGTCCAGGTTGCCGCGCTCGCTCGAGGATTCCAGCGGCAGGTCGTCGATGGTGAAGTCCACGTGGCGCTGCACCTGGTACACGTCGGCGTCGTAGTAGGTCTTCTTCTGGTTGCCGCTGCCGCGCGTGTAGCTGGCCGTCTGGATTTCACCGTGGCCGGCGACGTCCACGCTGACGTTGCCGTCCACGATCATGTAGGGCAGGTACACACCGACCACGTTTTCGGGCGTGAACTGTTCCTTGAATTCCTTCAGCGCGAACAGCCGACGCTTGTCGACGAACTGGCGGATGCGTGCCACCGCGTCTTCCTTCCTGATGTGGAAGGGCAGCACCGCGTCGGGCACCGCGCCGTTGGCCACCTGCTCGTTGACGCCCAGCACGTGCCGGCACCAGTGGCAGCGCGCGGTCATGGCGTTGTCGGTGTTGACCGTCACTTCGGCGCCGCAGCCGGTGCACTTGAAACTCATCAGGTGGGCGGCGTCGGCGGCGATGTCGCGCGCACCCGAGGCCAGGACCGTGCCCTTGAGCTCGCCGATGCCCGCGCCGAAGCCGAATTCCTCCTCGACCCGCGCCCCATCCCACTCGTTGCGGCAGTACAGGCACACCAGCAGGTCGCTGCCGGTCTTGTGGCGGATCTCGGTGGAACCGCACTTCGGGCAGCGGTTGATGCCGTCCTTGAGCTCGGTGGCCGAGGTGTCGATGGCCACCGGATCGGGCGCCTCGAGTTCCTCGCGGATGGCATCGGGCAGCGTGGCCGGATCGATCGGCAGGCTGCCCGGCAGGGGTGGGACATCCTGCGGCGATCCCGGGCCGTTGACAGGCGGCAACGGCGGCGGGGTGTTCGGAGTGGGCATGGTCGCGGGCCCGGGGCTTACAGGCCCAGCGCCTTGGCCTTGAGCGCGTCGTAGTCCTGCTGGGTGATCAAACCCAGGTCCAGCATCTCCTTGGCCTTCTTCAATTTGGCCACCGGGTCATCGGCCGCAGGCGCGGCCGGGGCCACCGGTTGCTGCAGGTTGCCGATGCCGCCGAGCATGCCCGAGGCCATGCCCACGCCGACCAGCCCGGCCGCGCCGCCGTTCTCGCCGGCCGACTGGATGCCCTGGGCGACACTGGCCTGCAGGTTGGCATTGCCACGCGAACCGGCCAATGCGTCGGCACGCTGCACGGTCTTGAGCAGCTCGCGCGTATTGGCGTCGTATTCGATCGAGACGATGGCGGTCTTGACGATGGCCAGGCCGCGATCGGATTTCCACTGGTAGCCGTTCTCCACCGCCGCCGACAGGCTCTGGGCGAAACCCAGCGAATCCTGCTGCAGCTTGGTGATGCGGTTGCCCTTGGCCGGATCGTTCGAATACAGGCTGAAGGCCGGCGCCAGCGAGCCGACCACTTCATTGAACAGCTGGCCGGCGGCGGCATTGTCCATGTCGGTGAAGTCGAAGACCTGGCCGGGCTGCAGGTAGCTGGCCGGGACGAAGTTCTTCACGAACAGGATCGGGTCGACGATCTTCAGCGTGTACGAGCCGCGCGTGACCGCGCCGACCTGGGTGTTGAGGAAGCCGTCGTCCCAGTAGATTTCCGACTGGGTGCCGAAGCGGTTGTCCGGCAGCTCCTTCAGCGAGACGAAGAAGGCCGCCTGCTGCGAACCCGGCTGGCCGCCGAACTTGAAGCGCTCCCAGCTCTGCTTGATCAGCGGGCTGACGATGCCGTCGCCGGCGAAGATCGACTGCGAGTTGATGTCGTCCGAACGCCATTCGTAGCCACCCGGCTCGGCGGCGAAGCCGGTGATCTTGCCGTCCTGGAACAGCAGCAGGCCGTAGCCTTCGGGCACCACGATCTTGGAGCCGTTGGTGATGATGTTGGAGGAGCCGTGCGTGTTGGAACCGCGTCCGGCGTTGGTGCCCTGCGGCACCGCGGCGAACAGCGCCGCCGTCGACGGCAGGCCCGCCGGCACGGTGTAGAAGTCCTTCCACTGGTCGCCGAGCATGCCACCGACCGCACCGACCACCGCTTGCACAAGACCCATGACATCTCTCCGTGAATTCGTGGCCGGGCACCGTGCCTGCCATACCGGCCGCACTATACATTCCCGGCTGGAAGAGCTTGCGAACCCCAGGCGCTACGGCTTATCCGGCAGGCATGCTTTCCCGGCGGACGACAGCCCGAGCGCGTAACCGCGCTGTCCGGTTACACGGACGACCAGAACCTGCGGCGCGCCTTCCCGCGAGATCGGGTCAAGGCCGGGTTCGGATACCGTACGCTCTTCTCGGAGCACATACCGGCACATCGGTGGTACGCCGGAGGGAACGGCTGCGGGAACGGGGGTTCATTTCCTTGCCCGCCGCATCAAGCAGAATCGCCAAGCGTGCGCTTGGTTCAGCCAGACGATCTGGGACTAGGCCGCTCGTTCCTGCAGGCCTTGGTTGATCGATTCCACCAGCGCCTCGGCATTCCAGGGCTTGGACAGGAAATCATGCAGGCCCGCCTCGCGGCGCGCGCGATCGACAGCGGCTGACTCTGCCTGGCCCGACAGCATGATCTTCACTACCGACGGAAAGCGCCCGTGCGCCTGGATCAGGAACTCGTCGCCCTTCATGCCCGGCATGAGCCAATCCGAAACGATCACCAGCAGCGTGTGGCCATCGAGCGCCAGCTCTTCGAGCAACTCCAGTGCCTCCTCGGCGCTTTCGGCAACGTCGATATGGAACTCGCTGCCGAATGCCCGGCGAAGCTGGTCCTTCAACGCGGTCAGCACGATGATCTCGTCGTCAACGCAAAGCAACACGCCCTTTTCCATCATCCGACTCCTGCAATTGGCAAACTGACCGTGAAGGTACTGCCGCGGCCGACCTCGCTGGTCACGTAAATCTGGCCACCATGTTTCTCGATGATCTTGCGTACGATGTCCAGGCCCAGGCCAGTGCCTTCGCCCGCCGGCTTGGTGGTGAAGAAGGCGTCGAAAATCCGCTCCCTTACCTCCGGCGTCATGCCGCAGCCGGTGTCTGTAATCGACACCAGCGCGTTGTCGCCGTCGCGGCGCAAGCCCAGGGTCAGGACGCCCTTTTGATCCATGGCCTGCAATGCATTGTGGATCAGGTTGGTCCACACCTGGCTGATCTCGTCGGGCAGGCAGCGCACCGGCGGTACCTCTTCGAATTGGCGGACCAGCTCGATGCCGTGCTTGATCTGGTTCTGGTAGATCGTAAGCACCGTCTCGATCCCTTCGCGCAGGTCCGACCCGGTCCAGACCTGCACGCCACCGAAGCGCGAGAAGGACTTCAGCGCGAAGATGATCTTGGCCACGCGATCGACCGCGGTGTTGATGTTGTCGGCATTGGTGGTGATGGTGGCAATGCCGTACGCGGTGTTCAGAATGCGGTCGCCTGCCGGGTGGCGCAGCAGCGGCAGCACCTGCTCCAGGTCGGTGTGCGACTGCAGTTGCACCAGCAAGCCAGCGTTGTGGCGGGGTTGGGCCACGCCAAGCGCCTCGAGCTGGGCGGTCACCTCGCGTACGATGCCGCGCTCCTCGCGCGTGCTCATCACGGCCTTGGGTCGACTGGCACGCGTGAGCAGCTCGCTGAAATAGACGCGATGGGCTGCATCCAGTTCGTCGAGCAGGGCGGGCAGATCCAGCAAGGCACTGCCGAGTGCTTCGGTGATATTCCGCCCGCTGGACTTGATCGCGCCGATCGGCGTGTTGATCTCGTGTGCGACCCCGGCTATCAGCTGCCCCAGGGCCGCCATCTTTTCCGAGTGCACCAGCTGGGCCTCGGCCTGGTGCAGATCATGCAGTGCCTGCGCTGCCTGCTTGCGCGCTGCCTCGGCAGTGGCGTAGGCATCGGCATTGGCCAGGGCGATGGCTGCGTACGCCGTTGCCGACCGGAACACTTCGATGTGGCGCTCGCCGTAGGCATCGGCCTGGTGGCTTTGCACGGTCACCACGCCGATGCGCCGGCCGTTTGCGATGAGGGGCCGGAACACGGCCGAACGAATTGGCGCAGACTCTTCGATTGTCGACGCGCTTGGGGCATTGGCCAACTGCGGGTCGTTGAACAGGGTCAACTCACGGTCCTCGCGGAAGGTCAATACCGCCAGCGAGGTGGGATGGTCCAACGGGTAGGAGTTGGAGGCATCGACTACGCCATCCTCGATGTAATAGGCGTAATCCAGGGCGTCCCCGGCCGGTGACAGCAAGGCCACGCCGAAGGCATCCATAGGCAACAGCGCGCCAATGTGGCGCTCCATGGTCTTGCAGATCGCCAGCGTGTCCAGGCTGGCGGTCAGATCCTTGCCCACGTCGCCCAGCAGGCGCAATGTTTCAGCCGATGCGGCGAGTTCGTCATTGGCCTGCTTCAACGCGATGTTCGACTGCCAGCGCGCGACGATCGCCGCCACGTGGCTGGCCACGTAGTTCAAAAGGTCGAGGTCGGCCTGCGTGTAGGTGACGTCCGTGCTGTAGCTCTGCACGATTATCACGCCGTATACCGTGTCCTGTGCAATCAGCGGCGCGCCCATCCAGCTGTTGAAATCAACCAGGCCGCGCGGCGCACGAATCTCGCCGGCCTCTACCAGTGACTGGAACAGGGCATGGTCCAGCAGCCACGGCAGGCGGCTACGGATGACCAGCGAGGAAATGCCTTCGCCAAACGGGAAGGATTCCATGACCTCGCCTGGGTCTTCGTCTACCAGGTATTGCTGGCGGATCATCCCGTCGTCCGCATCATAGGTGGCGATGATGAAATTTTTCGCATACATCAGCCGGCCCACGATGTCATGCAGTTCCACGTAGTGCTCATGCTCCGGACTGTCGGCCACCGACAGCGACGCAATCTCGTAGAGCGCACGCTGCAGTTCCTCGGCGCGGCGGCGTTCGGCCAGCTCTGTCTCCAGTTCAATGATGCGGCTGGCCAGTTGCCCGGTTGAATCAGGCATTCTCGAGCTCCACCCGATTGCGGCCCGCGCCCTTGGCCCGATAAAGCGCGGCATCGGCACGGGCCAGCAGGGCCGCGGCGGTGTCGTCGGGTCGGCAGGACGCAATTCCAAAACTCGATGTCACCTGGCCGACAATGGGGAAAGGATGCGCGGCCATCGCATCGCGCAGTTTCACCGCGATGCCCAGGGCGGCGGCGGCGCTGCTGTGCGGACACACCAGCAGGAACTCCTCACCCCCCAGCCGGCCCAGTACATCGGCGTCACGGGTATGCCGGCGCAGTAATCCCGCGACTTCGATCAACACCTCGTCACCCGCACCATGGCCGTAGGTGTCATTCACCCGCTTGAAGCGATCGATGTCCAGCATGATGACCGAGAGCTCGGCCTGATAGCGTTGGGCGCGGACGATTTCCTCTTCGAGCAGTTCGTCGAGCTTGCGTCGGTTGTACAGGCCGGTCAGCTTGTCGGTCACAGAAAGCACTTCCAGCAGGCGGTTTTTTTCCACCAGTTCTTCCGTGCGGGCAGCCACGATGTCCTCGAGCTCGGCATTCATGCGCCGCAGCTCCTCGTTGTGGCGGATCAGGTCACGTTCCTGCCAGTAGGCGCGCAGGGCCGCCCGTACCGTCAGCACGATGTCGTCGTTGAGGAATGGTTTTTCCAGGAAGCGGTAAAGGTTGGCCTCGTTGATGGCGCGCTTTACGCCGGACATGTCGCTTTGTCCCGTGAGCAGGATCTTGACGGTGTTGGCGGAAGCCTCATGCAGTTTGACCAGCAGCTCGTCGCCGCGCAGGCCCGGCATCATGAAGTCCGAGATCACCAGGCCCAGCTCGCCCCCTTGGGCATGCAGCTCGGCTGCGATCTCCAGCGCCTCGTCGCCGCTTTCTGCGAATTCGACCTGGACTTCGGGTCCGAAATGGCTGGATAGCATGGTCCGCAGCGCGTTCAGCACCGTCGAATCGTCGTCCACGCACAGGATGATGCTCTTCTTTTCCAAGTGCCACCAAGGTGTTGCCCGCACTCTTTATACAGGTATGCCTGTAGAGGCCCGGCCCTTTCCGCGCGCACGGTTGAATCCGGCGCTGGGCGGTTGCAACTGCGGCAAGCAAGGGCATCACCACCGGGTTTTGCAGGCCCCGATCCTGCGGGCCGAGGGGCCCCTGCCGGCGCGCCGGGGAGCCTGCCGTTCCATGCTAATGTCCGCTTGCCTCGAAGGGCGGCGGAGTACTTGCACACACGCCGGGGCGATTGCCATGTGGAGACTGCATCGCCTGCGGGTCGCGGGCGTGCGCTGACCGATGCCGGATTGATTCCCAAGGGAGATGACATGTCGAAGTCGAAACTGCTTGACCTGATGAATAAGCTTGGAAGCGACGCTGCGCTGGAGGCGGAATACCTGAAGGATCCCGAGGCGGTGCTGGATCGCGCCGGGGTTTCCGACGATGAGCGCAAGGCGATGCTGGCAAGTGACTACGCGGCGGTCGGGAAACTTACCGGGTTGGAGGAGGGGCAGTACGCCACCAACCACACCATCAAGACCTACAACGCGTAGCCGTCGGGCCCCTCGGCAGGCGCCTGCCAATGTTCCGGCCCGCCGCGATCGCATTGCTGTGGCTGGCATTCGCCTGCGCGCCGGCCGCCCTGGCCCAGTCGCCCTCCGCCGGCGTGTCGCCGTCGGAGGCGATGGCGCTGGAGGCGCAGGTCAAGGATATCGAGCAGCTTGCGGTCACCGCGCACTGGCGGGACTCGGACAGGAAGATCGGTGCGCTGGCGTCGCGGCTGGATGCGCTCACGCCACTGCAGCGGCACCGCATCGATTACGTGCGCTTGCGCAACCGCGCGCTTGCAGGTGACCAGCCTGCCGCGCTGAAGGGTCTGGCCGAACTGTTGAAGCAGGACCTGCCGGTGCCGTTGCGCGTGCGTATCTACACCACGGCCACCAGCGTTGCGGCCAACCTCGAGGACTGGCCGCGGGCGTTCGCCTGGCTCAACGAAGGCCTGAAATACCTGCACGAGACCCCCACGGAAGCGGCCAGGCTGCTGGGTGCCGCCAGCTACCTGCATACGCTGGTCGGCGAGACCGGGCGGGCCAGGGAACTGGCGCTGCAGGCCCTGCAGATCGTCGAAAAGCAGGACGACCCGCGCGCGCTGTGCATGGCCCTGAGCGACGTGGGACTGGCGGAGGACCACGCAGGCCATTTCAGCGAGGCGGAGAAATGGCGCCATCGCCAGATCGATGCCTGTGTCCGCGCCGGCGATCCGGTCTTCATCGCCAACGGCAAGTACGGCGTCGGCAAGATGGCCGCCGCGCAAGGACGTCATGAAGAGGCATTGAAGTGGGCGAGCGAGGCACTGGCCGAGTTCCAGGCCGTGGGCTTTGAAGTCGGCGCCTACAGTGCCCGGCTGGTCATCGCCGAAAGCCTCATCGCTACCAACCGGCAGCTCGACCAGGCCCAGGCGATGCTGGTCGACACCCTCCGCTATTACCGGGAACAGGAATCGGACCTGGCCATCGCCGAGACCGAACGCCTGCTCGCCAGGCTGGCCGAGAAGCGCAATGACATCGCCGCCGCGCTGGCCCACACCCGGCAGGCGATGGCGGTATCGGAAGCGGTCGAGGTCGTCGCCCGCGAGCGACGGCTGGCCTTCCTGCAGGTCCAGTTCGATACCCGGCTGAAGGAACAGCAGATCGCCCTGCTCGAAACCGAGAAGGCGCTGGCCGCGGTGCAGGTCACCGCGAACAAGCGCCGGCAACTGATGCTGGCCATGGGCATGGCCGGGTTCCTGGTCACCGCCATCCTGCTGTCCATCCTGCTGCGCCGGTCATTCCTCCAGCGCCGCCGCTACCGCTGGCTGTCCGAGCACGACAGCCTGACCCGCCTGCTCAACTACCAGCAGGTGCGCAAGCTCGGCGCGGAGGCGTTCGCACGCACCCGTGCCAGCGGGCAGCCGTTCACCGCGATCGTCACCGACATCGACCTGTTCAAGCAGGTCAACGACCGCCACGGCCACGCCGCCGGCGATGAGGCGCTGCGCGCCCTGGGCGCGTGGATCAGTGAAACGGTCGGCGCGGACGGTATCGCCGGGCGCAGCGGCGGCGACGAGTTCACGATCCTGCTCGAGGCCGACGCGGCGCAAGCCCAGGCGCTGCTGCAACGCCTGCGCGACCGGATGCAACCGATCACCGTGTTCGGGCACACGTTCCGCTTCAACATCAGCTCCGGGGTCTGCCAGGCCGAGGGGCAGGCCGTCACCCTGGAGCAATTGATCCACGAGGCGGACCAGGCCTTGTACCAGGCCAAGGACGAAGGTCGGAACCGCGTGGTCCGCGCGGCCGATGCCGCCTTCGCATCGGCGCCGGCGGCGGGCCTGGTGGTGGTGGGCAGCGGCATCCAGTTCGGTCGCCACGCCAGCGAACGCTGCCTGTCGGAAATCCGCGAGGCCCAGGTCGTGTTCTGCCTGACCGACCCGTTCGCGCTGGCGATGATCCATGGCCTGCGTCCCGACGTGGTCAATCTTGGCGCCCACTACGCCGCCGGCAAGGATCGGCGCGAGACCTATCGCGAAATCGACGCGGCGATCATGGCCGAGGTCCGCGCCGGCAAGCAGGTCTGCGCGGTGTTCTACGGCCACCCCGGCGTGTTCGCCGACGTGCCGCACGAAGTGGTGCGCAAAGCCCGAGCCGAAGGCTTCCCGGCGCGCATGGAGCCGGGGATTTCGGCCGAGGCCTGCCTGTACGCCGACCTCGGCATAGACCCGGGCCATCGCGGCGTGCAGTCGATGGAGGCGACCCATTTCCTGGTCTACGACCGCCAGCCCGACACCGCCGGCCTGGTGTTGCTGTGGCAGGTGGCGCTGTCGGGCGACCTGTCCTGCACCCGCCTGCACGCGGAACGCGAAGGCGTGCAGGCGCTGGTCGACAAGCTGCTGCGCTGGTACCCGCCCGAACACGAGGTGATCCTCTACGAAGCAGCGCGACTGCCGATCGAGACCCCGCGCAGCCAGCGCCTTCCCCTGTGCGACCTGCCCGCGGCGCATTACGAGGAATACACCACGCTGGTCATCCCGCCACTGCGCGCGTTGCGCGATGACCCGGCTTTTGCGCCAGGCGCGTAGCCCGTGTAGCCAGGGCAGCGAGTGAAACAAGCACCGTAGGGCGGGTCTTGACCCGCCATTGCCATCCGTCAGCCCACTTCGGCAGCAAGCGGAAAACAGCTCCACGCAGGCCGGGGCTCGACCCGCCATTGCCATCCTTCAGGCCACACCGGATCGCAGCAACGCGGTGGGTTCAAGCCCACCCCGCGCAGCACCTGTCCCTCAGATCCGCTGCCCGCCGGACACCTCGATGCGCTGCGCGTTGACCCAGCGGTTGTCCTCGGAAAGCAGGCTGGCGATCATCGGGCCGATGTCGTCGGGCAGGCCGACGCGACCCAGTGCAGTCAGCTCGGCGAAGGTCCTGTTGAGTTCCGGGTTGTCACGCACCGCGCCGCCGCCGAAGTCGGTTTCGATCGCGCCCGGCGCCACCGTGTTGACCGCGATGCCGCGCGCGCCCAGTTCCCTGGCCAGGTACACGCTCAGCACTTCCACCGCGCCCTTGGCTGCCGCGTACGCGGCATAGCCGGGATAGGAGGTGCGGGTCAGGCCGGAGGACAGGTTGACGATGCGGCCGCCGTCGGCGAGTAGCGGCAGCAGGGTCTGGGTGAGGAAGTACACGCCCTTGAAGTGCACGTTCACCAGCGCGTCGAACTGCGCTTCGGTGGTCTGCCCGATCAGGGCATGGTCGCCGTGGCCGGCGTTGTTCACCAGGAAATCGAAGGTGTCGCGCTGCCAGGTCTCGCGCAACGCGGACTGCAGGCGCTCGGCGAACCCGGCGAAGGTCGCGACCACGCCGGTATCCAGCGGCAGGGCCACGGCCTGGCGGCCCATTGCCTGAATCTCCGCGACCACGGCCTGGGCGTCGTCGGCCCGGCGCTGGTAGGTGAGGATGACGTCGTCGCCCTTGCGGGCGATGCTGAGGGCGGTATTGCGGCCCAGCCCGCGGCTGGCTCCAGTGACGAGGGCGATCTTGTTCATGTGGAAGCTCCTGTTGGGGGAGCGCCATGATCCCGGCCGGGGCCCGCGCCGTCGTTACCGGAACCTCGCCGGTCCTTGCCCATTCCTCCAGACCGGGCTTGCGCATTGCCCCGGCGTGGTTAGCATCGCGGCATGACCGAGACCCTGCTGCAGGCGGTGCGCCGCTACGTCGATACCCACGCCGATCCGGCTGGCCTGGCGCACACGCCCATCGCCGGCCTGACCACCATCCGCTCGACCACGCCCAGCGGACTGCTGCATGCGATTTCGCGGCCGCTGGTGTGCCTGGTGCTGCAGGGACGCAAGCAGGTGGCGATGGGCACGCAGTCGTTTTCCTTCGGCGCCGGCGATTCGCTGCTGATCACCGCCGACGTGCCGATCGTCAGCCAGATCACCCGCGCCAGCGCCGAGGCGCCCTACCTGTCGCTGGTGGTGGAACTGGACCCGGCGGTGATCGCCGAGCTGGCGCTGCAGGGCAAGGACGAAGCGACCAGTGACAGGCACGCGCCGGTACGCGTGGATCCCACCGATGCCGAAGTCGCCGACGCGGCGCTGCGGCTGATGCGCCTGCTGGATCGCCCGGCGGCGATCCCGGTGCTGCATGCGCCGCTGCTGCGCGAACTGCATTACTGGCTGCTGGAGGGCCGGCATGGCGCCGCGATCCGCCGCCTGGGCTGGCCCGATGGCCACGCGCAGCGGGTGGGACGCGCGGTCGCCGTGTTGCGCGAACGTTTCGCCAGCGTCCTGGCCGTCGAGGAACTGGCGGCGGTCGCGGGCATGAGCCCGTCTTCGTTCCACCAGCATTTCCGCGCGCAGACCTCGCTGTCGCCGGTGCAGTTCCAGAAGCAGCTGCGCCTGATCGAGGCGCGCCGCTTGATGATGGCCGAAGGCCGCACGGCCAGCAGCGCCGCCTTCGCCGTAGGCTACGAGAGCGTGCCGCAATTCACCCGCGAATACGGCCGCATGTTCGGCCTGCCACCGGCCACGGACGCGCAGGCAACCCGGCAATGGGCGGACGCGGCGGCTTGAGCAGACCATGTGTCCTTGAAACGTAGGGCGGGTCTCGACCCGCCATTGCCATCCGGCGGACCATGGGTCGGCAGCCAAGAGCGGTGGGCTTGAGCCCACCCTATGAGTCCCGGGCAATGGCCCGAGCCTCGCCGCCACCCCCGCCCCTGCCAATCGGCACAGAGACATCTGGTGTTATACCTCACTACACTACCAACACAATCAGGGTTGGGAGTGTCGGGATGGGCGTCGAACTGGTGTTGGAATCCGTTGGTTTCACCTATCCCGGCGGGCAGCGCGCGGTGGATGGGGTGGGCATGCGCCTCGGGGCCGGGGTCCTGGGCCTGCTGGGGCCCAACGGCGCCGGCAAGTCCAGCCTGATGCGGGTGCTGGCCACCCTCGCGCGGGCCAGCAGCGGGCGGGTGACCTGGCGGGGCGAGGACATCGCCCGCAAGCCGGACGCATTGCGCGCCGAGCTCGGCTACCTGCCGCAGGACTTCGGCGTCTACGACGCCCTGTCGGCGCGCGAGTTCCTGGCCTTCCTGGCCGCGGTCAAGGGCACCCCGTCGCGCCAGGTCGGCGAACGGGTGGCGCAGTGCCTGGAGATGGTCGGCCTGACCGACATGGCCGACCGCCGCCTCGGCGGCTTTTCCGGCGGCATGCGCCAGCGGGTCGGCATCGCCCAGGCGCTGCTCAACGACCCGCGCCTGCTGATCGTCGACGAACCCACCGTCGGCCTGGATCCGGAGGAACGCGTGCGCTTCCGCCACCTGCTGGCCGAGCTGGCGGCCGACCGCCTGGTCATCCTGTCCACGCATATCGTCTCGGACATCGAAGCCAGCGCCGGCGAGCTGGCGGTGATGGCCGGCGGGCAGCTGCGCTTCCACGGCACCCCCGAGGCGCTGATCGCCGATGCCGTCGGCCATGTGTGGTCGTGGACGGTGCCGTCCGAGCGCCTGGCCGAAGTGCGCGCCGCCCACCGCATCAGCCGCGCCCAGCGCCGCAGCGACGGCGTGGAGATCCGCGTGGTGGGCGAGCAGCTGCCGTCGAACGACGCCCGCGCGGTCGCCCCCGACCTGGAAGACGCCTACCTGTGGCGCCTGCACCGCACGGGACTGGCCGCATGAGCGCGGCGCGGATCATCATTGCGATCTGCATGGCCGACCTGCGCCAGCGCCTGCGCACCCCGCGCATGTGGGTGCTGCTGGGGGCGCTGGCCGCCGCGTCCTGGTGGAGCTTTCCACCGGCCGATGCCGACTACCTGGCGGTCTGGTTCGGCGCCGGCGCGCGTGCCTACTACTCCAGCGCCTGGATCGGGCTGGTCATCTCCTCCATCTACGGCGGCCTGCTGTCGCTGGTCGGCTTCTACGTGGTGCGCGGCACCGTGGTGCGTGACCTGGAAGCCGGCACCTGGCAGATCCTGGTGGCCACGCCGATGAATCGCGCCGGCTACCTGCTGGCCAAGTGGCTGAGCCACGTGGTCCTGTTCGTGCTGGTGCTGGCGGCCGGCATCGCGGTGGGCCTGGTCGCCCAGCAGGTGCGTGGCGAAGTCACCACCCTGGACCTGATCGAACTGCTGAAGCCGGTGCTGCTGATCGCCTTGCCGGCGCTGGCCATCAGCGCCACCTTCGCGGTGTGGTTCGACCTGGTGCCGTGGCTGCGGCGCAGCGCCGGCAACATTCTCTATTTCTTCGTGTGGACGTTCCTGATGACCGGCAGCATCGTGCGCGGCGCGGGCGCCTGGCCGGGGGATCCGCAGGGGATGATGGCCGTGCAGCAGGCGCTGGCCAAGGGCGCCGACCTGCCGGCGGGATTTGCCAAGGGCGGCCTCAGCATCGGCGGGCAGTCGCTGCAGGGCAAGGCGCCGGTGCTGTTCGAATGGACGCACTGGCAGGTCGGGCTGGACGTGCTGGCCTCGCGCGGTTTCTGGCTGGCCGTGGCGGTGCTTGGGCTGCTGGCCGCCGCCCCGCTGCTCGACCGCTTCGCCGCCCATCGCGGTGGCGCCCGCGCCGCGTCCACCGAAGGCCGCCGCCTGCGCCTGCTCGACGTGCTGCTGGCCCCGCTGCGCTGGACCGCCTTCGGCGCCCTGGTCAGCGCCGAAGTCAGCCTGGCCCTGCGCCCGCGCCGCTGGCGCTGGTTCCTGGCGATGGCGGCAATCTTCGCCGCGCAGGCCTTCGCCCCCGAAAAGGGCCTGGTGGCCGCGATCCTCGCCGGCTGGCTGCTGTCGATGGACCACTTCGCCCGCGCGGTCCTGCGCGAGCACGACACCCGCACCGGGGCGCTGGTGTTCACCGCCCCGGGCATGCGCCAGCGCCTGCTGGCCGCGCGCGTGCTGACCGGCATCGGCATGGCCTGGCTGGTGACCTTGCCGGCACTGGTGCGCCTGGGCGTGCAGAACCCGACGGCGGCGGTCGCGGTGGCCGTGGCCGGTGTATCGATCGCGGTCTGGGGCCTGGCGCTGGGCGCGCTGTTCCGCAATGCGCGGCCGTTCGAGCTGGTGCTGGTGGCGGCAGCCTACGTCAGCCTGCAAGGCGCACTGGTGCTCGACGCGCTGGCCGACCCGATGTCGACACTGACCGGCCATGCCATCGCACTGCCCATTGCCGTGGCGATGCTGCTGACGGCATGGCGGCCGCTGGTGGCACGGGTGGCGTAGGACACCGGCCGGGCCTCTGCCCCGCCCTGCCATCAGGCTAGGCGCATTGGGCAGGAAGCCAGGCGTGTTGGCTGACGCAGGCCATGCACGGGGCTGCGTAGTTCGTTGCCACGACCGACGCCACGAAGCGCCGCTCGATCCACGCTCTGCAGACTCGCGCCTTGTTAACGCCGGCGCGCCGATGCTCGGACCCATGCCCGGGTGCCTCCGTCATCACGGTCACCCGAACCAATGGGCTGCATCGGTCCGCATTCAAATCAAATACGAAGGAATCAGGCAATGACCACTCAACAGGGCGACATCCCAGCGGCCGACCACGGCGTACGGCCTACCGACAAGGATCCGCAGCCCAGCGAGGGCCAGGACGAGAAGGATCTGGGCGAGGACGAAGGCGAGAACAAGGACGGCGACCAGTCCGCCGAGACGCTGGACCCCTCGGGCCAGCAAGCCACGCCAGGCACGGATGTAAGCATCGAGAAATCCGACGCCACCGGAAAAGACCTCTACCACTGACCGCGGGTGCACGCTGCCCGTTGAAAACGGCCGAACACCAAACGTAGGGCGGTCTTGACCGCCATTGCCCTCTGTAAGACCACCTCGGCAGGCCGCGAAGAGCGGTGGGCTGAAGCCCACCCTACGACCGCCCCGATGACGCTCTTTTCGCCATCGATGCCGCTCAAGGCGCCGACGCATCCTCAAATCGACGCTGCTTTGATCGCTTGACGACCAGGCTGGTTGTGAGGCTCTCCCGACGCGGTGAGCCTCGTATCAGCCTTGGGAAGTCTTCCATGCCCGGCGCACGTACAAGGCGATTCACGCAGAGTGAACCGGCCCGTGCCCACCCTGACAATCGGCGCTGTCCAGAGAGGCATGCATCCGGCCTCCTCCATCGCATGATCCGATCCCTATGACTCCAGCGCTGCGTTCGGAATATCTGGATCGCGGGAAAGCCCCTTTTCTTTCCGCCGGCTTCACCTTGCTTGAGCTTCTGTTCGCCCTGGCTATCACGGCGATACTGGCGGTGCTGGCCATCTCCCTGTTTACCAAAGCCATCGACAAATCCAAGGTGGCAGCCGCCGTGGCGGACATTTCGATCATCCAGATGGAAATCCAGCGCTACCAGAGCCAGAACAGCACACTTCCCGATGTGCTGCCCTCTGATCGTCGTGACCCGTGGGATCGGCCATACATCTACACCAAGCTGGAAGGCGTCAAGGGAAATGGCTCCGCACGCAAGGACCATGCACTGAACCCATTGAACAGCGACTACGATCTGTTCAGCACGGGCAAGAATGGGGTCTACAAGCCGCAGGTCAGCCAGAAAGACAGCCTCGACGACATCATCCGTGCGCGCAATGGTGCCTATGTCGGGCTGGCCGAGGACTTCTGATGAGTGCGATCACCCGATGAAATTGGAGGGGGCGTTTCTCAGAAGCAGATTCGGTCGGCGGATATTCTTCATGTTCGGCCTGGCCGTGATCGTTCCCGCGGTCCTGGTCTTCTACCTGACTTACCGAAACGCCGCCAACCTGGCTTCGGCCAGCGAGGCGGAGACCCTGAGGGTGGTCAACAAGGGCTACGCACTTGCCGTGTTCGAACGCCTGAACATTGCAAGATCCACGCTGGAACGAATTTCCCAAGGCGTTGAACGCGCATCAGGCACTGCAACCGGTTCCATGTTCACCGCGGTAACGGAACTTGGCGCCGCCGCTGCGCCCGAATCCGGGTCGCCTGCGTTGCCGGATGAGCTGCTGCTGATCCGCCGCACGCGGTCCGGGCTACCCGAGATCGCGGTCATTGCCAGCAACCAGGACACGGGGCGGCGGCGGCTGCAGGGAACACTCGCGCCCGACTTTCTCTGGGGTGACCCTGAGGCGGCCATCTCCAACGGCCGGATCTGCGTGCAGGCGGAAGGCATTGACCTGACCTGCGTCGGCAGCGCCCCTTCCGTGCTGGATGACCAGGTGTTGCGGGACCAGTGGGACCTGGTCCTGAAACCCGAATACGGTGTGGGCGCCTGGCGTTTCCTCGCGGTCAGGCGGAAACACGACTCTTTCTCCGAGTATGCAGGCCTGTTGTTGCCCCTTGCGGTCGGCATGCTGCTGACGGCACTGCTGTTGAGCTCAATTGAAATTCGCAGAATCCTGGTTCCGCTGGAAACACTGCTTGAAAAGATCGCGGCCCTTGGCGGCGGCCGGGCCCCGAGCGTAAGCGGGGACGATGAATTCGTGATGCTGCATCAGACATTCCACTCCCTGCAGTCGCGCATTACCGGCCAGATCCTGGCGCTGAAGACACTGCAGGAAATCGACCAGCTGATCCTGGCGCGTAGCCCGCTGGGCGGCGTCATCGAGTTGGTACTCAAACGCATCAGGACGATGGTAGGTGCAAGACCGATCGCAATTTCCGTTTCCAGCGCGGTCGGAGACTTCTCCGAACAGGATTTCCTGCTGCGGCCCGATGGCGTGTTGTCCACAGTGTCGCTGCGCGGCGGACCGGCCGGGGACGAACGACGCCCTTCGCGCATGCGTCCCCATGACTGGCAGGAAGCAAAGGCCATCGCGCCCGGCCTGGCCGAATTCGGACTCGCGTCGGTGTGGTGTCTTACTGTTGGCCAGGACAGCGGGCCGCTGGTCAGGGTGAGCCTGGGTCAATTGCAGGCAGAAGCGGGCGAGAACCTGCCGGCCAGGTACAACGGCCACGGCGAACTCGAAGAACTCGCCGGGCGCGTAGCGGTAGCACTGGCGGCAGAGGCCCACGAACAGCGCCTCGTGCACCAGGCCCGTCACGATCTGCTCACCGACCTTCCCAACCGGCTCGCCGTTTTCGAATTGCTGCCGGGCATCATCGGACAGGCGCAGCAGTCGATGCACGGCTTCGCCACGCTCTTCGTTGACCTGGATCGATTCAAGGCCATCAACGATGGGCTGGGCCACACGCTGGGCGATACCGTGCTGGTGGAGGTCGCGCGCCGGCTCAGAAGCGCCGCAGGGCCCGATACCCTGGTGGCGCGCCTGGGAGGCGATGAGTTTTTCGTGGTTGCGCCCTACGCACGTGATCGCGCCGCTGCCATCGCCATGGATGACGCAATCCGCGAAGCGTTCGAAGAGCCGCTGGTGGTCGAGAACAATTCATTGTTCATCGGACTCTCCAGTGGCATCGCCATGTATCCCACAGACGGCGAAGACGCCGACATGCTGATGCGCAACGCCGACCTGGCGATGTATCGCGCCAAGCAGTTGGGCGGGGCCAGCGCCATGCCCTTCGATGCCGAGATGAACCAGGCCGCCGAAAAGCGCGTGCAGCTGGAGCACGATCTGCGGCTCGCCATGGAGCTGGACCAGCTGCATCTGCACTACCAGCCGCGGATCGACAGCAGGGACGGGTCCATCGTCGGGGCCGAAGCCTTGTTGAGGTGGACCCATCCTGTCGCAGGGAACATCGGGCCCGGTGAGTTCATTGGCCTGGCGGAGGAATGCGGACTCATCGGCGCGATCGGCGCACTGGTGCTGGATCGTGCATGCCGGCAGTTGGCAGCCTGGCAAGCGGCCGGATTGGATCTTCCGATGTTGGCCGTCAACGTGTCGCCCCATCAGTTGCGTGCAGGAGACCTGTTCGATTCCATTGCCAAGGCATTGGCTACCCACGGCCTTGATTGGAGCCAGCTGGAGATCGAGATAACCGAGTCGGTGCTGGTCAAGGATTCGGTGTTTGCCAGCGAGCAACTGCAGCGCCTGCGCGAGGCCGGATGTACTGTGGCCATTGATGACTTCGGCACCGGCTATTCGTCCCTTGCCTACCTGGCCAACCTGCCGACGGACACCATCAAGATCGACCGCAGTTTCATTGGCTCACTTCACGCGCGTGATACCCAGGCGGTAGTCCGGTCGATCATTGCGCTGGGCCAGACCCTGGGCAAGACCATCGTGGCCGAAGGGGTAGAGAGCTCCGAGCAGGTCAAGCTTCTGAACTCGTGGGATTGCCATATCGTGCAGGGCTTCGTGTACTTTCCGCCGCTGCCGCCGGAATCCCTGGCGGCGTTGCTGCCGAGGATCAGGGACGCAGGCGCCTGAAGGCTACCGATCCCTGATCGCCAGCGGCGCGTTCTGCGAGGGGCTACTCACACACTGCGCTCCCACTTGCCCTGGCCCGGTGCAAGCTCGCAGGCAGGCGGTTGGCCCGAGGCCAAGACTGTTCAACAGCCTCGTCCTTTAGTCAGAGACCGCGCGCCAGCCTGGAGTGGACACCGGCCTAGAATGAAGCTGACCGCTTTTTCTACCTTCAGGGACCTCAACTGATGAAGTTGCTACTGGCCTTGCTGCTGTTGCCCGTGTCCCTGTCCGTCTCCGCCGCGATGCCGGAGGTCGACCGCTACGTGGAGGCGAAGATGGCCGATCACCTTATTCCCGGGCTGGCCCTGGTGGTGATCCGCGAGGGCAAGGTCGTGCACCGTCGCGGCTTCGGCGAGCTTGGGACTGCGCAACCCATCATCATCGGTTCACTCAGCAAGGCCTTCACGGCGACGGCGGTGATGACGCTGGTCGAGGCTGGCAAGATCGACCTCGACGCGCCCATGCAGCGTTACCTGCCCGCCAGCACGTTCGATGACCCGGGCATGGCTGGCGTGACCGTGCGGCAGCTGCTGAACCAGACCAGCGGACTGCCGGCTGACGCGCCCAGGGCCGATGGCCATGACGCCTCGCTGGCGGCGCACGTGGCGGCGTTGCGAGGCGTGCGGCTGGTCTCGACCCCGGGCACGCAGCATCTGTATTCCAGCCCCAACTACCAGCTGCTGGGCCGCATCGTGGAGGTGGTCAGCGGCGAATCGTTTGGCGACTACGTGCAGCGCCGCGTGCTGGATCCGTTGCAGATGACCTCGAGTTCCACGAAGGGTGCCGGGAACGCGGCTCCGGGACACAACCTCTGGTGGGGTTGGGCGGGACCGTCGACCTACCGGTGGGAGCCGGGCCGCCTGCCCACCGCCTCGATCGTCGCCTCGGCCGACGACCTGTCCCGTTTCGTCCTCTGGCAGCTCGGTGGCGAGCCGCGGATCCTCAGCGACGAGTCGCGCGCCCTGCTGCATCGCGGTGTCGGCAAGTCGGAGTATTTTTCGTACGCCATGGGCTGGCGCGAAGGCACGACGGCCGGCGTGCCGTCGCTGTGGCATGGAGGCGCGGTGCCGTCCTACCGCGGCGCGGTGGTGATGATCCCGCAGTCGCGCAGCGGGGTGATCGTGCTGACCAACATGTCGACGATGTTCGCCGACCACACGCGCGAGATCGCGGCCGGCGTGGTGGCGTCGATGGAACAGGGCCCGCGTCCCGAAGGATTCCGCCCCCTGCGCCAGGTGTACGCCCTGGTGGCGGTCGGCTCGCTGCTGCTGCTGGGCTTCGCCGTGCACGGCCTGGTGCGGGCGCTCCGCCAGCCAGGCGGGAAGGAGAAGTGGAAGATCATCGCCTTCGACCTGCTGCTGCCGCTGGCGGCGATTGTTGTCGCGCCACGCATCTTCCACGTGTCCTACCGCGCCATGTGGGAAGGTGCGCCCGACATCACCCTCACCGTCGCCGTGGCGGTGCTGCTGGGAGTGGTCGCGGCGGTGTTCAAGCTGGTGCGCCGGCAGGACACCGTGATTGGGAGAACATAGGGTGGCCCCCGGCCCACCCTGGCCATGCATCCGATTGCGTTGGCTACGGAATGGAGAGCGGTGGGCTTGAGCCCACCCTATGGGGCTGACCTTTTTCGGGCGACAAGACTGCCCTCAACAAAACGCAGGGCGGGTCTTGACCCGCCATTGCCATCCGTCCGCCCACCTCGGCATGCAGCGCATAGGGTGGGCCCCGACCCACCATGGCCGTGCATCCGATTGCGTTGGCGGCGGAATGGAGAGCGACCGAAATGGGGTCAGGTTCCTTTCCTACGCTCGCGCGCATCCGGCCGATGGCTGGGGCGCCACATGGAGGTGTGGTTACCATAGTGGCGCCAGCCTCCGGGGCGGGCGCGGAGAACAACGGGGGCGCCGGGCCAGCCCCACGGGGGGGGGGGGGGCGGGGAAACGAGGGCGGTGGGTGGTGGGGGGGGGGGCCTGCCACACCGCCTCGGCCACGTCCTGCGGGTGGGTGGTGGCGGCGGGCTGGGCGAAGCCTTCGAAGAATTTTCCCGCGAACGCCGCATAGGGTTCGGTGACCAGGCCGTCGGTGCGCGCGGCGCCGTTGTCGGCGAAACGCGTGTCGGGGCAATAGCCGGGTTCGACCAGTCTGGTGCGCACGCCGAACTGGGCGAGTTCCAGGGCCAGGGATTCGCTGAAGCCTTCGATCGCGGTCTTGCTGGCGGTGTAGGCGGCGACCAGCGGAAAGGGTGCGAGCGTGGCGCTGGAGGTCACGTTGACGATCGTGCCCGCGCCGCGTTCGCGGAAACGCGGGATGGCGGCCTGGCACATCGCCATGGTGCCGAAGGTGTTGGTGTCGAAGATCTCACGCACCGTGGCCATGGGCGTGGCCTCGAACGCACCGAACAGGCCCACGCCGGCGTTGTTGACCAGCACGTCGATGGGCCCGGCGTGATCCAGTGCGCGGGCGATGCTTTCGGCGTCGGTCACGTCCAGGGCCAGCACGCGGATGCCTGCGGCGGCGGGCAACAGGTCGGCTCGCGGCCGACGCATGGTCGCAATGACCTGCCAGCCCTGGGCGTGGAAATGGAGGGCGGTGGCCAGGCCGTAGCCCGACGAGCAGCCGGTGATCAGTGCGGTCTTCATGAGGTGACTCCCTGGTAGTGGTTGACTGGGCGGCCAGCTTGGGCCAGCCTCGCCGGATGATCGATAGCCACCAGTCCACTTTCCTGTCGTGATCATCCGGAAATGAGCGACCCCCTGTCCCAGGTCATCGGCCTGCTGCACCCGCGGGCCGCCTTCGCCAATGTCATCAGCGGCAAGGGCCGCTGGGCCGTGCGCTACGCCGAATACGGCAGGCCCAGCTTCTGCATCGTGCTCGAGGGCGGCTGCCAGCTGGCCGTCGACGGCCACGCGCCCTTCGCCATCGGTGCGGGCGATTTCATCCTGCTGCCGGCCACGCCTGCCTTCACCCTGTGCAGCGACGATCCGCCCACGCCCACGGTGCGCGATCCCGACACCTTGCCCAGCGACGGCAGCGAAGTGCGCTACGGCGAAGCGGACGGGGCGCCGGACATGCGCTCGCTGGGCGGCGCCTTCGTGTTCGACCGCGGCGACCCGGCCCTGCTGGTGTCGCTGCTGCCTGCGGTGGTGCACGTGTCCGGCTCCACGCGCCTGTCGCAGCTGGTGGCGATGGTGGCCGAGGAAACCGTGGCGGCGCAGCCGGGAAGCGAGTCCGCGTTGTCGCGGCTGGTCGAACTGCTGTTGATCGAAGCCATGCGTTCGACCACCGCGGGCAGTGCGCCGCCCGGACTGCTCAAGGGCCTGGGTGACGAACGCCTGGCGGTGGCGCTGAGCCTGATGCACGCGCACATGCAACGGCCGTGGACGGTGGCGCAGCTGGCCAGCGCCGCCGCGCTGTCACGCTCGAGCTTCTTCGAGCGCTTCACCCGCGTGGTCGGGGTGGCGCCCATGGAATACCTGCTGGCCTGGCGCATGCAGCTGGCCCGGCAATGGCTGCGCCAGGGCGACCTGCGGGCGTCGGAAATCGCCGAGCGCGTGGGCTATGCCTCGGCCAGCGCCTTCAGCGTGGCGTTCCGCCGCCATGCCGGCATGACCCCCAGCCAGTATTCGCACCAGGCCGCGCGCGCTGTCGGATGAAACCAGATCCGGCCGGGGGTGGTGAGCGTATTAGCGAAATGGGATCAGGTTCATTTCCTACGGCTGCGTTGTGGGCTGCCCGATCGATTGCATGGGCGCCACGTTCTGCCCGATGCGAGCAGCGGGGCCGCCGCCAATGCAGATATGGATCAGCCCGGCGCCATTGCTCACCTGGGCTTTTTCATATCCTCGTGGATCCATTTTTCCGAGGCGGCGCTGGCCAGGTTCCTGACGTCGTCCTCGTTGGCTGCTTCCACCGCATCCAGATTCACGGTTTGCGTCTCGCCATTTTCGTTGACGCGGATCGCCGGCGTGGCCGTCCAGCTCTCGACGCCGTCCACGGTGTGGTGTCCGACTCGATGGATTTCCTGGATGTACTTGGGGATATCGTCCATGGCGTTTACCTGGAAAAAGGAGGAGGAAGCCAGCCTGGACCCGTTCTCATTACCGGTCCGTGATGGGCTTGCCCGCTAATTTTTTTGGCGGCGCCCGACCCTGCCGGGGCAGCCGGCGGGAAGAAGGGATGACGCTTTTTTCGCCAGCGGTGACGCTTTTTTCGTCATCGCTGGCGCTTTTTTCCCCATCGATGCCGCTTTGAGCGTCATCGCTGGCGTTCAAAGCGTCAATGGATAGCGAAGTCGACGCTGCTTTCAACGTCAAAAGCGCCGTCGATGGCGAAAAAAGCGGCATCGATGGCGTTGAAAGCGGCAACGATGACGCTTTGAGCGTCATGCATGACGCTTTTGACGCTGGGTGGTGACGAAAAAAGCGTCATCGCTGGCGCTTTTTCCCTCAGTGACGGCGCTTTGAACGGCAACGATGGCGCTTTGAGCGGCAACGGAGGCGCTTTGACCGTCAACGATGACGCTTTGAGTGGCAGCGATGACGCTTTCAACGCCATGCATGACGCTTTTGACGCTGGCGGCGGGGCGTTTTCCGGCAACGGACAAAAGGAAAGCCGCCCGAAGGCGGCTTTCCCGGTATTGCATGCCACTTGTGGCGCGGATCACGGGGTGGCGGGCGGCTCGGGCTTGCGCGGGCCTTTGTAGAAGCGGTTGGCCAGGTCCTTGCGGGCGCCTTCCAGGCCCTGGCTGCGCCCGGCGACCTTGAGCAGGGCGTAGCCCTCCAGGGCCAGGGACATGATGTCGCTGCCCAGGGCGGTCTCGGAGTCCTCGGCGCGTTCGGCCAGTTTCTGCAGGCGCACCAGGCGCGGGCGCAGGCGGTCCAGGGCCAGCAGGTCGGCCTGGGCATCGCCGACGCCGATGCTGGCCGGGACGATCTGCGGGTTGTCGCCCAGCAGGGTCAGGGTCTGCCGGCAGAACTGTTCGGACTTGCCGCCCATGCGGCTGAGGCTGCGGCGTTCGCTGACTTCCAGGGCGATGAAGCCGGCGAAGGCTTCTTCCAGGGTGGTCAGGGCCTGGTCGGCAGCGGCCAGCTGGGCGTCGGACAGGGTGAGGCTGATGAGGTTCTGGGACACGACAATCTCCTTTGCATTCCATGTGATGTAAGCCGCCGCGGGATGCGGGGCGAGGAGAAGTGTCCGGGAATGCCCGGCGCCTGTAAGTCGGCGAACGCCGCGTTTTTTGGTAGGAGTTTTGCGCGTTGATGGGTAGGAAAAGTACGCACATACGACTGTTGTATGTGGCGCGCAGTGTGTAACCCGGCCGACCCTGGCGTGCGCGATGTGACCCGCAGTGGCACCCGGACATGCGGCGCAGGCCGGCGCACGCCACGCGTGCCGGCGCCATGGGCCTTGGCATGTCAACTGCGTTGCATCGTCGCCACCGGGAGTAACGCGATGAAACCGACCATCTTGCTGCTGCTTGTATTGCCCGCCCTGGCCGGCAACGCCTGGGCGCATGGCGGCGGGCTTAACAAGGACGGCTGCCACAACGACCGCAAGCACGGCGGCTACCACTGCCACCGCGGCAGCGCCCCGGCGCCTGTGCAACAGCGCTATCAGCCTTCAGACCAACCGGCTCCCCCCTATCAGCCCTCGTCTGCCCGCCAACAGGGCGGCCGCGTATTTGCCAACTGCGCCGAGGCCAGGGCGGCAGGTGCCGCACCGGTGCGGCGTGGCGATGCGGGGTATGGGACGCATCTGGACCGGGATGGCGATGGGGTTGGGTGTGAGCCATACAGGGGGCGTTGAACGCGTTTGCAGAATGCAGACGCTTGCACGCATTGCGTGACGAGTAAGAATTTTTCTCGCATGCACGCGGGGCCTGCGGCGGCGTGCGGTCGATACACTTCCTGCACAAGCACTTGGGGAAGCCGCTTGATCCACCTTCGTACTCGGCAAACAGGACGGCACGCAATGCGCGCTTGCAGCTGAAGTGAAGTCGACATGCGGCCCTGCAGGCAGCGATAAGACCTTTCTATTTTTCAGATCAACCGACTGCGCACGAGGAAATGCATGAACCGAGCTATCAGCAGCATTCTAGTTCTCGCCCTGGGAGCGGTATCGGGCCAATGCCTGGCAGGCCCGCATGGGGATGTCCTGTCCAAGTGCATAGTTGAAAAGACCAGCAAGGAGGATCGGGCTGCCATCGTTACCTGGATGTTTGCCGCGCTTACCAAGAATGGCAGTCTGGCTACATTGAGCACCATTTCGGACGAGACGCGTCTCGCCATCAACAAGGCCGGTGGCGCTGTCTTCCAGAAAGCCTTGGCCGAAGTCTGCCTGGAAGAATCAAAGGCCGCATTCAAGCTGGAAGGCCAAAGCGCGGTGGGCGAGGGCTTCCGCGGCCTTGGCGAGCTGGCGATGACCGAAATGTTCGCCGACCCTGCGGTCGATCAAGAGCTGAAGCACCTGATCAACTACATCGATCTGAACAAGCTGGTTCCCATTTTCCTGCAGCCTGGTGTTGCGCCTAAGAATGAAGGGCAGCTGTAGAACGGCGCTGGCAGTATTGAGACGAGTTGGCGCGGTGCCGGTTAGCCGTCGCGATACTCGGCATGGCGCATCTGGCTCGGGATGGCGTTAGGGTTGGTGCGGGCCAAACAGGCGGCGTTGAACGCGCTTCCAAAGGGCGGGCGCATCGAAGCATTGCGTAACGAGTAAAAATTTTTCTCGCATGCACGCGGGGTTTGGGGCGGCATGCAGTCGATACACTCGACGCACAAGCACTTGGGGAAGCAGCTTGAGCCATCACTTCGTACTCAGCGATTACGAGAACGTGCAGTTCACCGATGCCGGTGGATTCAAGCCGGGCGATTGTCGCATCAGGGTCTTCATTGGGCAGAACCAGGCGAACGTGCCGGTGGAGCTGGTCAAGGCCTTGCTGCCGTTCGGTCCGGACGCGGACCTACTGCGGATCTCCGGCACCGGACCGAACGCTCTGGATTTCCATATCGCGTATTACATCGGGCGATGGGCGATGGAATTTCCAGGATCGAGCTTCACCATCATTTCCAAGGACACCGGATTCGACCCGCTGATCCGGCACCTGGCAACCCACAACATAGTCTGCAAGCGCGTGCATAAGCTTGCGGTGGCGGCCAGTCCAAGCACAGCGGTAGCCACCACGCCGCCTGCGGCTGCGGCAAAAAAGGCGGTGCCGGCGAAGAAAGCTGCCAGCAAGAACGTCGTTGTCACGATCATGCCTGCAAGCCATACGAAGCCAGCGGTGACCGCTGCAGAAGCCAACACGGAATCGCGAGTCACAGAAGCATTGAAACGCCTCAAGGGAATGAACTCAAGCAAGCCGACGCGCACGGCAACCTTGCAGTCCACGATCAAATCTTTCTTCAAGCCTGCGTTGAACGACAAGCAGCTTGCTTCGGTGATTCAAGGCCTTGCCGACAGCAAGAAGATAGTCATCAGTGGAACGAAGGTGAGTTATTCGCTTTAGGTTTTTGTGACTTCTGACAGAAAGAGTGATGGGTGTCGCTACGCTCGACCCATCCTACGGGGCCTTGGATCCAGTCTGCGCAAATGGCTTCAGAGAGCGCAGACAAGCAGTCCGACCAATCATTTCGAAGGCTCAGATCACAGCAGTCGTCTCACGTGGTGCGCCGTGAGTGCGCTTTCATTGACTCCGCCCCTTCCCCCACGGGACAAAAACGGACATCATGTCCCTACGCTTCCCGGAGACCATATGGATATCTATTCGCTTATCGACTACACCTTGGAGCGTTACACCACCAGGGAGGTCGCTATGGCCCTTGGGGTGGATGCCAGGACCATCCGCCGCTGGCATGCCCGGGAATGTGAACCGCCGCCCTATGTCGATGATGCGATCCGTCAGCGTCTCCTGCCTTTGAGAAGCGACACGGATGCCCCCTCTGCCGCTTTTAGCTTCATCGATCTGTTTGCCGGAATTGGCGGAATGCGGCTTGCCTTCGAAGGCCAAGGTGGCCGCTGTGTGTTTACCAGCGAATGGGATTCGTATGCCCGCAAGACCTACGCGGCGAACTTCCACGACGGACCGGAGCATGTTTTCGCTGGCGATATCACACAGGTGCATGAGAAGGATGTACCTGATCACGATGTCCTCCTGGCCGGGTTCCCGTGTCAGCCGTTCTCAATTGCCGGCGTTTCAAAGAAGAACGCGTTAGGTCGGCCGCACGGATTCGCGGACAAGACACAGGGCACGCTGTTTTTCGACGTCGCGCGGATCATCGCGGAGAAGCGGCCCAAGGCGTTTCTTCTGGAGAACGTCAAAAACCTGATGAGCCACGACAAGGGACGCACCCTGTCCACGATTCTCGATGTGCTCCGCAATGAGCTCGGCTATACCGTTACGACGAAAGTGATCAACGGAAAGCACTTCGTTCCGCAACACCGCGAACGGATCATCATTGTCGGGTTCAGGGAAGATGTCGGATTCAGCTGGGACAAGCTTGCACTTCCCGATATCGCAGACGGCCCAAAGCTGGCGAGCATCCTCCACCCACAGGACGGATCCGAACCGGAGACCTGGAGTTTCCTTGAAGGCAAGAAGCGCAAGGTCTCCGCTGCATACACGCTCTCCGACAAGCTCTGGGCATACCTGCAGAACTACGCTGCCAAGCACCGGGAGAAAGGCAACGGGTTCGGGTTCGGCCTTGTGACCGGCAAGGACACGGCACGCACACTTTCGGCGCGCTATTACAAGGACGGATCCGAAATCCTTGTGTCGCAGGGTTCCAGCAAAAATCCGCGTCGGCTGACCCCGCGCGAGTGCGCACGCCTGATGGGCTTTTCAGATACGTTCCGCATCCCCGTGTCGGATACCCGTGCTTACAAGCAGTTCGGTAACTCGGTTGTAGTCCCGGTGATCGCAGCAGTTGCAGAACTGATGGCGCCGCACTTGGAAGCGAATCAGACTGCACCTGCCCGTCGACCCCGCAAAGCGGCCTGATGGCCGACATCATCAGCCCGGAACGGCGTTCCGCGCTGATGTCCCGCATCCGGGGCAAAGATACAAAGATCGAACTGGAGGTCCGGCACGGTTTGCATGCGCTGGGATTCCGCTATCGACTGGGAGGGGCCGGACTGCCCGGGCGTCCTGACATCGTCCTGCCCAAGTACCGCACAGCAGTGTTTGTGCATGGCTGCTTCTGGCACCGCCATTCGTGCCCTCTGTTCCGGCTGCCCAAGACGCGGGCAGACTTCTGGAAGGCAAAGATCGACGCCAATTACGAACGGGATCGCCGACAGACAGCTCTGTTGCAGGAAGCTGGCTGGAATGTTGAAACCGTTTGGGAGTGTGAGCTTCGTTCCCGCCCGACGAAACAACGAGCCGAGGTCATCATTGCACTCGCAGATCGGATCCGGTCGCGAGACATGAAAGATTACGCAGTGGAGAGATGATCCCAAGCTTCTATCTATCCGCCTGACCCCGGTCGCCCTTGCAGCTACAATCGGGAGACAGTGAGGGGAATAAGATGACGGGACGCGAGAACGACGACCAGTGGTTGTCGGAAATTACCTTGGCAAGCGCGCTTGCAATGATGCAGAACAACGGTGTGTCCGAAGTTCTGTACAAAGTCTTGCCCAAGAATGCCAATAGCAAAAATCAGGTTTATCTCGGCGGCCAAGACCCTTCCCAGTTTTCCAAGCTTCCCACCGGCGAAATGACGGCGCATCTTTCGGTGTCTGAAAAGAGCGGCAGCCACGAGGCCGTCTTCCAGGCCGCGCTTGATTTTTACTGGCTGACTGATGAAGGCCAGTTGGCGCCCGCCCCTCACGCCAAGATGATTTTTTATCCGCAGTACCCCGAAGTTCGCTTTTCTGGCTTCCTGAAAGGATGCAAGCACGCCCCCTCAACCTTCTGGGCAAAAGAGAAGCGAGGAACTGAACCTGGACGCATTCTCTTGCTTGGCTTGGGCAATGAGAAGAAGGTCATAGGCTTGACACTACCGCCAGAAGCGCCCGCCACCAAAGAAATCCTGGCGACAGGTCCCCACGCACGCTATGAAGTATTCGGCATATTGCCTATGGCTGGAGAGGAGGAGGTGGAAGATGGCTTCGTTGAACTGATGCGCCACTTGTGCCGAATTCACGACATGGGCTTCGTCTCCTCACGAAGGCTCGATCCCAGCGGCGCGTTGGTGCCTTGCACCTCGTCGAATTGCAATGGAAACACGCTGGAAGCTTTGCTTGGTATTCGCTCAAATGGTTACTCACTTCCCGACTTCATGGGCTGGGAAATCAAAGCTCGTCAGTTAAAGAGTGTCGACAATCCATCCTCAACAGTCGTGACCTTGTTCACTCCCGAACCGACGACGGGGATATACGCAGAAGATGGCATTGAAGCCTTCATCCGTCGCTTTGGCTATCCTGACCGAAGAGGCCGCGATGACAGGTTGAACTTCGGCGGCATCCATAAAGGTGGCCAGCCAGCCCATCACTTGACAGGCCTACGACTTATCTTGGATGGCTACGACCCTTCAGCGCCCAAAGAATATCTCTCAACAGGCGCAATACTGCTCATGGACGCAACTGATACGGTTGCGGCTGGATGGTCATTTGCAAAGCTCATGAGTCACTGGAAAGAGAAGCATGCCCAAGCCGCCTATGTACCTTGTCAACAACTTCTTATCCCGGCGCGCCAGTATCGCTACGGGCGCAAAATACTTTTGGGCGAAGGCGCCGAGTTCGGGCTTCTCCTGAAGGCGTTTTATGAGGGGCGCGTCTACTATGACCCCGGTATCAAGCTTGAAGGGGAATCGACGCCTAAGCCAAAATGGAAGAAGCGAAGCCAATTCCGAGTTGCAAGCGTGGATTTACCTACGCTTTATGAGAAAAGCCGCATCGTTGATGCTTGTGATATCTCAAAAGCAAGCTGGTAGTTATGCCTCATGAGCAAGTACACGGACACTGATGGCTGGAAAGCACGCCAAGAAATCTTGGATACATTTCCGGATGTAATCGTTGATGGTGAAAGCTGGCGTGCCAAAGTGCTCATTCAAATAAAGAAAAACCAATGGGGAGTACCTGTTTACTGTCTGGATCCTTACATCAAGAATCCGGCCATTTTTCCCGCCGGTCACCTTGTTGAAGCAAGGAGCGGAAACATCCCTGGATTACCTACAGATTTTGGCCCTTGGGTGCCACGCAGACTATTTGAGTCCAAAGGCCCTTTCATCACAGGACATCTTTATCGTGTCCGCTCCGGCCCTCATAGCCGGGCTGAAGATAGGTGGCCTGCTCACATTCAGGACTTCGTTGCGGAGTTTGAGGGCATCCGTGACGGTTTTGACAGCTTTCTCGTCATAGAAGACCACAGCCACTGTATAGACGTTGATCCAAGTAGTGCGCCGGCGCTGAGAGACTAAGGAAGTCGGATTGGCTATGAACGTCGTTCCCCACGTTCGGTTCTTATTCGGCGAAACGTGCATCCTTTTGAACCTATATTCTCTTACCTAGGCTCCAAGCAAGCTTAGGACCGTAGGCTGGGTTGGCGTCATTAACCCGGCATCGGATCAAGTCAAAGGCGCTGGGCTCGTGGAGCTAACCCAGCCTACGGCACTGCGCTCAACCCATCCTACGGGGCCTCAGTAGGCGACACAGCTGCCTTAGCCGCCTATATGGCGATCGATTTTGAAGCCTGCGTAAGCTACAACGAGCTCGTACCGATCCGTATCGACGAAGAAGTGGATGCGCCCAGGTATCCCACCTGTAAAGTATGCGTGCGCATCAAAGCACCGTGTCTCTCCGACTTCGACATCCTCCACATAGCAGAACTTCTTGCGTTGCTCATGCTCTCCCCGCGCGGTTTTGCCAGACATCTCTAGGATGCCGAGTTCTCTCCACCTTATAACGTCGGCGCTGAGCTCTTTTAGTCTGTCTACCAGCATTTTGTATGGCGCTCCGCTAGTAGACAGATCCAGAATATCTTTTCGAACACGTGGCAAGAATCTAATTCCCGGAAATCGATCCGCTCGTTCCTGCCAGAGCACTTGACCGCTTGGGGTTCCATCCACCCCCAGATTAGTAAGCCATTCCCCGTGCTCGCCAACATGATCAGCGGCGCTGAAGTTCCTCAAAGCCTGTCGGCTACTGTTTATCTCCCCATCCTCGCTCATGACTTCACAACTTGCAGATACCCACGAGTCGCGCCAGTCTGGATGGCCATTGAAACTCGCCGTCCCGGTTTGAAGCACCCATGCATAAGTTAGGGCTAACGAAGAAGCTCCACTGCGGGTGCGAGCATCTCGATCAACCGACTCACGCAGTGCTGCCTCGAAACCTGCCGACAAGGGAGACCTATCTGCTATCAGTCGCAGGTAGTCCCACTCTTCACTGTATCTCTGGCCGTGCAAGACACGGGAGATAGTCCAATTGACGGAAACTTGGCAATCTCGAAGCGGTACGGCCACATTCAAGGCGAGCTGTCGGTTAGCCTTTCTCGCTAAACGGACGGTCTTAATGAGCTGTCTAGCCGCCAAGAGGGCTTCTGCATGCTCAACCTCATCCTCGTACCCTGAGTGTTGCTCTAGGAATAATACCGGCGCTGGCATCATTCAATCTTCCAGTAGCTCTTCGAGCGCCTTGCTCCACTCATCGAAGAATCCTTCCGGCCATTCGCTAAAACGGCCATTGTCCAGCAACTCAGGAGAGAACACCGTCGACTCGCCGGACTCGATATCCCGCCGAAAGAAGTGCACCACCACGTTCTCAGGGTCGATCACACTGCTCTTCGCCGCAACTCGAATCCCATTAAGAACATGGTCGCTGTGCGTCTCAACAAGTATTTGGACTTCGTCAGAAGCACAAGAAGCAAGCAACAGGCCTAGCGCAAACTGCCCTCTGGGATGTAAGTGCGCCTCCGGGTTCTCAAGTAGCAACAGGCTCCCCGGAGGTGCTGCCAAGCACGCAACGACGATTGGAAGGCAGTAGGTCAACCCAAAGCCCACGTTACCAGGCCGATGTTGACGACTTCCGGAGTCAACGCCGGTTCCTGTATATTCAAAACGAAGCGATGTGGCATCAGCTAGCTCCACAACTGCAGGCCTCAATCGAACACCTGGACTGAGCTGCTGCATCCAACCGGCAGTTTGATCAAGTAGAGAGTCTGTGGGGGCTACCTGCTCATACAACGCCTCGGGAAGATCTCCCCGATTTTTTGGGCAAAAACGTCTTGGCGATACTTTTGTATCTGCGTTCTGCTCAAGAAAGTCGACCGTATACTCTCCTCTTACTCCAAGCCATCCCGCTGCACGCTCGGGAGTGCTCGCCTGCGCGTACTGAGTAGCTGGGGTCAATCGATCCGCTTGGATAAACTGAAAGCCAGAAAACATCCCAGAAGTTGCGGCAATATCACCAGTCTTGACTGTGGTGAGAGTGTCCGATCGTGCGGTTGCCGCCCCCGCGAGAGAGAAAGCTCCCTCCGATGTGACGACACCGATCTTAAGGGTGTCGTCTTGCGCGCCCTCGAAAAGGACATCTTCAACCCGGCCCATGTTTACAAGCGGCCCTCTGAGTGCGAGCACATCGCCTTCTTTAGATAAATCAAGACTCTGCTTTAGCAAAGCAAGCGCCTGCAGAGTCGTGCTCTTTCCCGATCCATTCAGCCCTGCAAGGACAGTTAAAGCTGCGATCCTTATTGATACGCATCTAGCTGACTTGAAGTTGCTTAACTCTATTTTCTCAATCATCGAGGATACCTAACAGGAGCGAACGCAAAGTTGATATCCGAACGGCTGAAGCCTCAGCGGATCCCGTCGCGTATGAAAGAGCTCTCGTAAAATCTGAATCTTCCGTCATTGCAGCCTCAAAGGCAGAGGACACGAGGTCCTTTCGGTCTTGGAGAACGGTGACTGTCGCGTCCTTCATTTCAGAAAGCACAAGTAGCTGTGCCTCAAAGAGTCCGCGATTTATCGGCTTTCGGTAGTAGTGCCCGTAACTCTTGCGGAATGCGTGCCTTCCAAAAACTGCTGCGGCTGCATGGAGAGATCTTTTGAAGGTATAAGCAGCCTCTGACCATTGTTTCTCAGTCCATCGCAACAAGCTTTCTTGGACTACGTGGTTGAGAAACTCATCAAGCGTTTGATTGGATGGCCTAGCAAATGGAGGGCGCAGCTGCCAAAGCGCGATGAAACGTAAAACGAGCTCAGTGTCCTGTTGCCTCTCCGTCCTTATCTTGTTTTCGGTGACCTTTAAGAAATCCCTGCTTTCAGCTAGTGCACGCAGCTGATTCCTCCACTCGCCGGGGAAAATTGCATTCCTGATCTCTTGGGCGTTTAAAGGCATTCCACCCTGATTCAAGCGCGCAAATACATTGAATTTCACTGCCGGTGGCGTGTTCGCCCGGATGATGTTTGCCGTGATCTCCAGCTCTGATATCCGACGCTGAAACTTTCTGTCGATATCGGCAAAGGACTGCCCCTCCATCTCTTTCAGATATTGAAGACCTTCGAGCTTAAGTGGAGTCAGCCATGCACCTGTTGCGCTCTTAAGCAGCTCCACATTCTGGAAGTGAAAGATTGCGCAAAGCCGTTGCAGGCCATCAACGACGGAGTAAACCCCTTCAGCATCTTCGCTGAAGTAGAAAGATGGCAAAGGAATACGCAACAGCACCGACTCAATCAACCGCGCTTTTCTCTTTGCGTTCCACAGATTTGCTTGGCGCTGAAAGTCTGGCGTCAGATCTAGCTCGCGGTTTTCCAGTCGATCTTGAAGAGCGCTCAGACTCATAGGCTTAACGATGATATCGATCTTAGTGGGGTCGAACGGAACCTCAATCTCTTCATTCCGATCGACTTCTACCTCGAGTCCTTCTTCGTCTGCCAAAGCATTCGCTTCGTCTTGAGCGTCGTCATTCTCGATTTCTGGGCCTGCGCCAGTTACTTGCATTCTGTGTCGCTCCGCGAATTTCTTTGGGCGAGATGTTGCTTGGGATAGATCATTGTTTGGCAACTCGATCTCACACGCACGTCCTCAAACCCCAACCGGATTAACCTTCTCCACATCGATCTTGTACTGCTTGATCGCCCTGGCCACATCCTTCCCGGTCATCTTGCCATCCGCCGCCAGCGCCGCAACGGCCGCATGCGCGATGTAGTAGCGGTCAACCTCGAAGAGCCGGCGCCGGTTGGCGCGCGCCACATCATCGCCCGGTTTGCCGGCCACTGCCACCCGACCCGTATGGACCGACATCCCGCGGCCGGTTCCCTCACCGCACCAGCGGCAGGATGCGCTCCTTCAGCAGCTTGTATTCGGCATCGATGACGTCCTGGTTCGGATCATGGCCGGCGTGCTCAAGCAGGACCAGGCCTTTCTGCGGCGCCTTCAGGCTTTCGTAATAGCGCTGCGCCACGTCGGGCGTGGCCAGCAGGTCCTGCGCGCCTTCGACGAAGAACATGGGGATTTCGAACTCCGTGCCCAGCTTGGGCAGATCGACCTGCGAGGCCATGCCGTCGCCGTGCAGGCCGACGAAACTGAGGAAGGAATATTCCTCGCCCGCCTCGTAGTCGGCCAACGCCTTGGCCGTGGTGTATTCGGCGGCCGGCTGCCAGGAGGCCGGCGGCGGCGTGCTGACCTTGGCTTCGTAGCGGCGGATCACCCGGCGCACCTTGCCGAAGCTGCGCGGATCGGTCCACGGCGGCGCGCCCACCCCGTCCAGCACCTCAAGGGCCGCCGTGTCGCCGGCCGCGCGCGCCAGGCCCAGCAGCTTGCGGTAGCTGACCGCCTGGTTCTCGCGGAAATCGACCAGCTGCGAAGTGCCCAGGTAGGCATGGAACAGTTCCGGATGCGCCTTGGCCAGGTGCACGCCCAGGATCGAGCCCCAGGAACTGCCCCACAGGATCACCTTGCGCTGGCCGAAGCGCTGCGCCAGGTAGGCGGCCAGCTCGGCGCCGTCATCGCTCATCTGCTGGAGGGACAGCATGGAATCCTCGGCCGGCGGGCTGCGGCCGTAGGTCATGCCGGCGCCGCGCTGGTCCCATTGCACCAGCACGAAGTCGCGCGCCCAGGCGCCGTACATGCTGTCGGACAGCGGGCTGAGCGGATTGCCCGGGCCACCGCTGAGAAACAGGATGACGGGGCTGCCGCAGCGGTCGCCTTTGACGGTGACCCACTGCTCGATGCCGCCGATCTGCACGAAGCCTTTTTCGTCCACCTTCTGCGTCGGCGAAGCGCACCCGGGCGCGACCGTCTTCGGCGCGGCCACGCTGCGGGCAGTGGCGACGGCTGGCAGCAGCGCCAGCAGCAAGGCGGCGCAAAGCAGGTGCGAACGGGGCATGGACAGTCCTGTGGGTGACGGGCGCGGCGATGCGGCGCGAGCGCGAAGCTTAGCCCAGGTGGCTCGACGCCCACCATGCGGTTGGCAGGCTGGGTTGGTAAAGCTGACCCGGCCTTCGGTCGCAAATCATCGCCCACATCCGATCAATAAAAGGCGACGGATTTCGTCGCCTTTCTGTATTTCTGCACCAGGGTCTTGGTCACACCGTGTAATGGCCCGGCATGAAGGCGCGGATCTGGTCGGCATAGGCACGCACGTCATCGGTGGCGGCGATGGCCGGGCCCTTCACGCGGCGACCTCGATGTATTGCACCTGGCTGGACGGCGGCGGCACCGCGGCGCCATCTTCGCGCAAGCCCGCCAGGTGCAGCTTGATGGCGTCATGGATCAGGTGTTCCACCTCGGCCTTGGTTGCCGCCGTGGCGATGCAGCCCGGCAGGTCCGGCACATAGGCGGAGTAGCCGTTGCCTGCTTGCTCGATGACGATGGCGTAGCGCATGACGGTCACCTCTTCAGGGCCCGTAGGATGGGTCGAGCATAGCGACACCCATCACGCGTGACGCCATGACGTCCACGGGCTTTGGGAAACAGATGTATCGGCTTGAGGCTCTGTCGCTTCGGACAGGAAGAGCGATGGGTGTCGCTATGCTCGACCCAACCTACAGGGCCTACGGTGGCATGGGATCGCATTCCTTGCGATGGGTTCGCCGCCCGCAGCCACCGGCCGGCCGGCGTATTCCGTTACGGCAGCGAAGTCGTCACATCATCCGCATCTGTGGACCAGGCTCTCTCACTGGCCCATCCATCGTCTGCGGCAAGGGTTCCCGCCGCTGGGCCTCGTTCAACACCTGCAGCTGCACCATCGACTGTTCGACCGGCGTGCTGATCGCTTCCTGCGTCCTGGTCATCACCCGGTGATGCGCCGGATCACCCGGATTGCCTTGCAATACAAACAGGCTTTCGCCCTGACCCATCCCACCGCGTGCCTCGCTGAGCAGCACGTGGTCGATCCGCGACAGGCCGTTGGCCCTGGCGACGCAGGCCACACTGGCCGCCATGCAGGCGCTCTGGTCGGTGTAGGGGCGGCCCAGGCTTTGCTCCAACTGGCGGACCGCGCGCTCGGCCTGTGGCACCAGGGGATCATCAACCGTGCGCGACCCAGGATCGGCGGATGGCACCGATCCGTAGCGGTCCATGTAGGGCGGTAGCGGCGGGTCGTTGCCGTTGGGGCGATGCGCGTCGTTCACGGCGGGAGGATAGATGCGCGGCGCGATCTCCTGCAGCGTGACCGGATCGATATCCCCGGTCTGCGGCAGACCCCGCGCCTGCTGGTAGTTGATCACCGCCGCCTGCATGGAAAGGCGATAGACCCCGTCCACTTGCAGCGGACGATTGTCGGCGCCACGAAAGCCCTCTTCGTTGAGTCGCTGCTGCACAGTCCGCACGATACCTGCCGATTCGCCGATGCGGATCACGCCGTCGTCCACCACCGGCCGGGCTTCGATGCCAGCTGTGCGCCGATCCGGATCGATGGAGAGCCGACCACTGACCAGGTCAGCCACGTAATTTTCGTAATGCTGGTAGTAGCGGGTGTCGACCTCCATGTGAACGTGGATCCGCTCAGTGGCCTGATCGCTTTGCGTACCAAGGGACTGTCCATACTGAACCGTGTCACCGACACTGACACCGATTGGACGCATGTGGCGAACCCTGGCAATTACCTCGCCACCTTCCCTATCAAGTATGTCGATCCGACCTCTCGCATCGTCCCGGAAGCCGATGTATCCAGTCAAAGGGGAAGGCACATCCACGTGGCGCGCTCCGGGCCGGCCCTGCGAAATGCGCGAATCTTCCAGGATGAAATCCTTCTTCAGCAGCACTTGATCTGGCGCCAGGCCGAACGAGTTGCCTGGCGTCCTGGCCTCAATTTCCTGCACTTCCCCACCGACAAGCGCCTGAGACCTGTCTACCTGCCCGCCAACAACCACCCCGTTTGCTAGGTGCGCTCCGCGATTGTCGCCGGGATGGTGAGTAACCAACCCTTCAAAATCAGGAACCGGGATATTTATGTTTGCGCCCGCCTGGGTAAGACGGTAAGGGGGAAGCCGGGGAAGGTCACCTTCGCCTGTTCTTTCGTTCGTCATTTCTACGATCTCCATTCGTTGAAAACACACGATTCCATTCCGTGTGAATTACCTGCATCGAGCATAAGTCGCGGAGCGACTTTGATCTATGACCGTCAGTGTTGCCTTGTCGGTTCCACTGAGCACGTAGATCTCGTACTGGTCATAAGCTTGTTCGTCGATATGCAGGCGGGACTTAACTTTCCATGCTTGCGGCTTCTTTGAAATTTGCAGAACAACCAAAGGTTCGTTCCACTGCTCGTAATCGACAAGCTTGGTTGGCGTGATTTCCATCCTGCTATCGCTATCCAGATTGCCAGGCAAGCGGCACGTGCTGCCCCCGCCTTGCCAGATTCCAAGGAGCTGTCTTGGATAACTCACTCCTGGCTGCTTGCTGTGGGCGGGCAGGCAGCCAATCGACAGCACTCCTGCAACAAGCATGAAAAATGCGGTGCGTGATCCATAACCCATACAGATACCTTCCTTTCTTGCTTGGCTTCCTACCGATGCTTGAACAACCGCAGCCTTGTGAGCTGGAGTTTCCTACCGGTCCGCTCCAAAAGAAAGGGCGGCACTGGGCCGCCCTTCACAACTCAGACAATCAGCCACCGAGGGTCACACCCCAACCGGATTAACCTTCTCCACATCAATCCTGTACTGCTTGATCGCCCTGGCCACATCCTTGCCAGTCATCTTCCCATCGGCGGCCAAAGCAGCAATCGCCGCATGCGCGATGTAATAACGATCGACCTCGAAGAACCGGCGCAGGTTGGCGCGCGTGTCCGAACGCCCGAAGCCATCGGTGCCCAGCACCGTGTAGTGCCCCGGCATGAAGGCGCGGATCTGGTCGGCATAGGCGCGCACGTAATCGGTGGCGGCGATGGCCGGGCCCTGGCGGCCTTCCAGCAGCGTGGTCACGTAGGGCTTGCGCGGTGACTTGGCTTCCGGGTTCAGGCGGTTCCAGCGCTCCACGTCGAAACCATCGCGACGCAGCTCGTTGAAGCTGGGGCAGGACCAGATGTCCGCGCTGACGCCGAAATCCTTGTCCAGCAGTTCGGCCGCCGCGATCGCCTCGCGCAGGATGGTGCCGCTGCCCAGCAGCTGCACGCGCAGCTCGCCCTTCTTCGGCTTGCCCGCATCCTTCAGCAGGTACATGCCCTTGATGATGCCCTCGGCCGCGCCTTCCGGCATTTCCGGATGGGTGTAGTTCTCGTTCATCAGGGTGACGTAGTAGTACTCGTCCACCTGCTCGGCCATCATCTTCTGCATGCCGTGCTGCAGGACCACCGTGACCTCGAAACCGAAGGTCGGGTCGTAGCTGCGGCAGTTGGGAATGGAACCGGCGATCAGGTGGCTGAAGCCGTCCTCGTGCTGCAGGCCCTCGCCATTGAGCGTGGTGCGCCCGGCGGTGCCGCCCAGCAGGAAGCCGCGCGTACGCATGTCCGCCGCCTGCCAGGCGATGTCGCCGATGCGCTGGAAGCCGAACATGGAGTAGTAGATGTAGAACGGCAGCATGGGCACGTTGCTGACCGAATAACTGGTGCCCGCGGCCATCCACGACGACACCGCGCCGGGCTCGCTGATGCCCTGCTGCAGCACCTGGCCGGACTGGTCCTCGCGGTAGTACATCAGCTGGTCGGCATCGACCGGCTTGTACTTCTGCCCGAACGGCGCGTAGATGCCGATCTGGCGGAACATGCCTTCCATGCCGAAGGTGCGCGCCTCGTCGGCCACGATCGGCACGATGCGCGGCCCCAGTTGCTTGTCGCGCAGGGCGATGTTGAGCGTCTGCACGAAGGCCATGGTGGTGGAGATCTCGCGCTCGCCGCTGGATTTCAGCAAACGGTCGAACACTTCCAGCTTCGGCACCTCGAACGACTCGGTGGACTTGCGCCGGCGCTGCGGCAGGTAGCCACCCAGGGCGGCCCGACGCTCCTTCAGGTACTGCACTTCCACCGAGTCCTCGCCCGGGTGGTAGAACGGAATCTGCCCGTCGGCCAGCTGCGCGTCGGTGACCGGGATGTTGAAGCGGTCGCGGAACAACTTGACCGTTTCGTCGTCCAGCTTCTTGGTCTGGTGGGTGGGGTTGAGCGACTCGCCCGCCGCGCCCATGCCGTAGCCCTTCACCGTTTTGGCCAGGATCACCGTGGGCATGCCCTGGGTATTCACCGCCTGGTGGTAGGCCGCATAGACCTTGTGCGGATCGTGGCCGCCGCGGTTGAGGCGCCAGATGTCGTCGTCGGACAGGTTGGCGACCATGGCCGCCGTTTCCGGGTACTTGTTGAAGAAGTTCTCGCGCGTGTACTTGCCGCCGAAGGCCTTGCAGTTCTGGTACTCGCCGTCGACGGTTTCCATCATCAGCTTCTTCAGCACGCCGTCGGTGTCGCGCGCCAGCAACGGATCCCAGTAGCTGCCCCACAGCAGCTTGATCACGTTCCAGCCGCCGCCACGGAACACGCCTTCCAGCTCCTGGATGATCTTGCCGTTGCCGCGCACCGGCCCGTCCAGGCGCTGCAGGTTGCAGTTGACCACGAACACCAGGTTGTCCAGGCCTTCGCGGCCGGCCAGGGCGATGGCGCCCAGGCTTTCGGGTTCGTCGGATTCGCCGTCGCCCATGAAGCACCAGACCTTGCGGTCGGACTTCTCGATCAGGCCGCGGTGCTCCAGGTATTTCATGAACTGCGCCTGGTAGATCGCCGCCAGCGGGCCCAGGCCCATCGACACGGTGGGGGTCTGCCAGTAATCGGGCATCAGCCAGGGATGCGGATAGGAGGAAATGCCGTGGCCGTCGACTTCCATGCGGAAGTTGTCGAGCTGGGCCTCACTGATGCGGCCTTCCAGGAACGAGCGCGCGTAGATGCCGGGCGAGGAATGCCCCTGCACGAACAGCAGGTCGCCGGGGTGGTTTTCGCTGGGCGCGCGCCAGAAGTGGTTGAAGCCCACGTCATACAGGGTGGCGCTGGAGGCGAAGCTGGCGATGTGGCCGCCCAGGTCGCCGGGCTTGCGGTTGGCGCGGACCACCGTGGCCATGGCGTTCCAGCGGATGATCGAGCGCAGCCGCCATTCGATGGCCGCGTCGCCCGGCGACTTGGCTTCCAGGCCCGGGGCAATGGTGTTGACGTATTCGGTGGTTGGCGAGAACGGCAGGAAGGCGCCGGAGCGGCGGGTCAGTTCGACCATGCCTTCCAGCAGCTGATGCGCACGGAGCGGGCCTTCGGCCTCGATCACGGCCTTGATGGAGTCCACCCACTCGCGGGTTTCCTGCGGGTCCGGATCGCCCTGCAGCATCTCATTCAACCAGTTCATCGCCAACTCCCTTGGGCCCCGCGTGGCAAGGCCGTAATCGTTTTTTTATGAGCTTTGGAGTGTAACGCAGCCCCTGCGGCAAGGCCTCGCTACGCCTGCGTATGGAGGCGCAACAGCCTGTCCTTGCGCCCGACCGCGCGCGGATGGGAAAAAGTCCCGGGCGCGCACATCGCGGCCACCGACAGGCCTATGATCGGGTGGGGATCCCACGGAACACCGGCATGTCCGGAACACCAGCAACGCCAGGCCGCAGCGCCGCGCCCGCCGATGGGGTGAATTGGCGACGCAGCCTGCGCACGCGCATCGCCCTGTGGTCGGGCGCCCTGAACCTGCTGGTGCTGCTGCTGGTGACCGCGGCGACGGCCTGGTTCGTGCGCGACCTGATCCTGGACAATGCCCGCCGCGACACCCTGGCCAGCACCGAGGAAGCGGCCCGGCGCCTGGAGACGACGCTGCGTTCGGTGCACATCACCACCACCGGACTGGCCGAACTGGTGGCCGACGCGACGTTGGATCCCGAAGAGCTGATCACCACCCTGCGCGCGCTGGTCAAGGCCACCCCGGGGGCCAGCGGCGGGCTGCTGGTGCTGGAACCGCGCGAGGGCCGGCCGGGCTTTGCGCGTTACATCTCCGCCGACGGCCTGCGCGACCGCGACCTGCTGGCCTTCGGCTACAACTACCGGCGCCAGCCCTGGTTCCAGCGCACCCTGAGTTCGCCCGGCGGCTGGTGGTCGGAGCCCTATCGCAACGAAACCGCCGGCGGCACCTGGACCATCACCTACAACATGCCGCTGCGGCCCTCGGGCCGCGGCGCGCCCACCCGCGGCATGGTCAGCCTGACCCTGCCACTGGCGGCGCTGACCGACAGCTTCGAGAGCCTGGCCCACCTGCCGGGCTGGCGGGTGTCGCTGGTGGCGCCCGGCGGCACCCTGGCCGCCAATCCCGAGCCCGGCGTGGCCCTGACCCAGACCCTGGACCAGTACATCGCCCGCAGCGGCCGCAGCGACCTGCTGCCGGCCGCGCGCGCGGTACGCCTGCACCAGCCCGGGCAGTTCACCCACCGCGATACGCGCAGCCACGAGCAGCGCTTCACCGTGGTGGCCCCGGTCGGCGACAGCGGCTGGAGCCTGCTGGTGGCCCAGTCCTACAGCCTGATCGTCAAGCGCCTGAACCGGGCGCTGTGGCTGCTGGCGGCGGCGGGCACGGCCCTGGCGCTACTGTGCATGTGGGTGGTGCGCAAGCTGGCCAAGCAGATCAGCCGCCCGATGGAAGCGCTGGCCAAGGCGGCCGCGCGCCTGGGCGAAGGCGACTACGGCACCCGCGTGGCCCACACCGGCCAGCGCGACGAGGTGGGCATGATGGCGCGCACCCTGGAGCACGCGCGCACCTCGATCCAGCAGCAGCTGCTGGAGATCGGCGAGATGGGCGCGGCCCGGCAGAAGCTGGAGAGCGAGCTGTCGATCGCGCGCGACATCCAGCACGCGATGCTGTCGCCACCGCGGCGGATCGCACGCGGCGGCGCCAGCGTGGAAGCGCACGCGGTGCTGGAAGCGGCCAAGGCGGTGGGCGGCGACTTCTACAGCTTCATCGAACGCGGCGATGGCGAACTGTGGTTCGCCATTGGCGATGTCTCGGACAAGGGCGTGCCGGCGGCGCTGTTCATGGCCCGCACGGTCACCGTGCTGGAAGTGGCCGCGCACACGCTGGCTTCCCCGGCCGAGGTGCTGGCCGAGGCGTCGCGGCGGCTGGTCGAAGGCAACGACACCTGCATGTTCGCCACCGTGCTGTGCGGGCACCTGGACGTGCGCAGCGGGCACTGCACGCTGGCCAATGCCGGCCACGACGCACCGTTGCTGCTGCATGCCGACGGCCGCGTGGAAACCCTGGCGGTGGCGGCCGGCCCGCCGCTGGGTTTCGAGGTCAGCAGCGACTTCACCCTGTGGCATGGGCAGCTGGAAGCGGGCGCCAGCCTGCTGGCCTACACCGACGGAGTGACCGAAGCCTTCAATCCCGGCAACGAGGCCTATGGCCCCGAACGCCTGCTGGCGGTTCTGCACGCCGGCCGCAGCGCACAGGCGCAGTGCACGCAGGTGCTGGCCGCGGTGCATGCGTTCGCCGGCACCGCGCCGCAGTCCGACGACATCACCGTGCTGGCGATCCGGCGCGCGCTGGAGCACGAACCACTGGCGCCTGCCACGCCGGGCGAGCGTGCAGCGGTTACGATCATCCCCATCGCCTCCGAGGAGAGCACGCATGCTGATACGTCTGATCGTCCCGGGTGAAACCGCGCGGGTGGAAGACCTCAACACCTCGCTGGAGGCGGTGCTCAAGCGCCATGGCATCGATGCGGGCGTGCGCGGCGACGTGCGCCTGATCGTGGAGGAGCTGGCCAGCAACGCCATCGCCCACGGCAAGGTCGACGGCCAGCCGGTCGGCCAGCACGAACTGTCGGTCAACATCGGCATCGACGGCGACCTGCTGACCCTGGAGTTCCGCGACGAGGGCGCGCCGTTCGACCCGATGTCGGTCGAGGCGCCGGACCTGGACGTGGATATCATGGACCGGCCGATCGGCGGCCTGGGCCTGTACCTGATCCGGCAGATCGCCGAGGAAACCCATTACCGTCGCGTCGACGACGCCAACCTGCTGCGCGTGAGCCTGCGCATGCCTGCACCGGAGACCCTGCCATGAGCCTGGACATCAAGATCCTGCCCCCCGCCAATGGCAGCCAGCGCGTGGTGCTGGCCGGGCGCCTGGACACCCACACCTTCGAGGACCTGGACGAACACCTGGAACCGTTGCTCGACCGCAACCTGCAGTCGCTGGTGCTGGACCTGGCCGCGCTGGAGTACATCAGCAGCGCCGGCATCCGTTCCATCTTCAAGGCGCGCAAGGCGCTGGGCGCGCATGGCGGCAAGGTGCTGGTGGTGAACCCGCAGGCGCAGATCCAGAAGGTGTTCGACGTGGTCAAGGCGGTGCCGATGCACGAGATCTTCGCTTCCACCGCCGAAGCCGATGCCTACCTGGACGCCATGCAGCGCAAGGTGCTGCAGGCCGGCGAGGAAGAATGATGCGGTCACCCGTGCAACGCAGGCCGGGCCGCACGGCATGAGCCTGGAGATCGACCTCTACCCGCCGGTCAACGGCAACCAGTACGTGGTGCTGACGGGTCGCCTGGACAGTGCCACCTACGAGCAGCTGGACGAGGCGCTGGATCCGCTGCTGTCGGCGGCCGCGCCCGGCATGGTGCTGGTGATGGAGCTGGGCCGGCTGGAGTACATCAGCAGCGCCGGCATCCGTTCCATCCTCAAGGCGCGCAAGGCCCTGGCGCCGCTGCACGGCAAGGTGCTGGCCGTGCATCCGCAGGCCCAGATCCGCAAGGTCCTGGACATGGTCCAGGCCCTGCCGATGGAAGCCATCTTCACCAGCAGCGCCGAAGCCGACGCCTATATCGACCAGCTGCAGCGCGACATGCTGCACGGCAGCGACGAGGGCTGATTGCCGGCACGGGCATGTTCGGCTCCGCTCCAATGCGCGGGCCGGACGCTGTAGGAGCGACGCGAGTCGCGAAGCCGGGAAATCATGGCTCCGCATTCTGTTGGCAATCAAGCGCTGCGTGCTTCGCGACTTGCGTCGCTCCTACAACAGCGGTTGCATCAGGCTGTGGTCGGTGCGCAGAGCCGGGTGGGGACACCTGCACGTTTAGCTCCAAGGAAATGCGCGGGCCGGACTTTGTAGGAGCGACGCGAGTCGCGAAGCCAGGAAATCATGGCTCCGCATTCTGTTGGCAATCCGACGCTGCGTGCTTCGCGACTCGCGTCGCTCCTACAACAGCGGTTGCTTCAGGCTGTGGTCGGTGCGCAGAACCCGGTGGGGACACCTGCACGTTTGCCCCCACGGCAATGCGCGGGCCGGCTCTTGCAGGAGCGACGCGAGTCGCGAAGCCAGGAAATCATGGCCCCCCCACTCTGTTGGCAATCAAGCGCTGCGTGCTTCGCGACTTGCGTCGCTCCTACAACAGCGATTGCATCAGGCTGTGGTCGGTGCGGAGAGCCCGGTGGGGACACCTGCACGTTTGCCTCCACGGGAATGCGCGGGCCGGACTTTGTAGGAGCGACGCGAGTCGCGAAGCCAGGAAATCATGGCGCCCCGCCCTGTTGGCAATCCGACGCTGCGTGCTTCGCGACTGGCGTCGCTCCTACAACGGCGGTTGCTTCAGCGTTGAGGGAAGACCACGCCGATCAGGCCACGCCGGTAGGCCCATCCAAAGCCATGCGCGTGCGCCGCAGCAGTTCCTTGCGGCTGTAGGGCTTGGTCAGCACGTCGAACTCGGAACCGCCGGCGTCGGTGCGCTCGATCGAGGCATCCGAATAACCGGTGGTCAGCATCACCTTCATCTTCGGACGGCGTCGGCGCGCCTCGCGCGCCAGCACCACCCCGTTCATGCGCCCGGGCATGATCATGTCCGAGAACAGCAGATCCACCGGCGTGCCGCGGTCGAGCAGCTCCAGCGCCGACTTCGCATCGCGGGCCAGGTGGGTGCGGTAGCCGTGGTCGTCGAGGATCATCCGCGCCAGGTCGGCCACGTCCTGGCGGTCCTCGACGATGAGGATGGTTTCGCTGCCGCGACGGTTGCTGGCCCGGCCCAGTTCGCGCGGGGCGGTGTATTCGGCCTCGGCATCGGCCGGGAAATACAGGCGCACGGTGGTGCCGTGGCCGGGTTCGGAATACAGGCGCACCGCCCCGCCGGACTGCTTGGCGAATCCGTAGACCATGGACAGGCCCAGGCCGGTGCCCTTGCCCTCTTCCTTGGTGGTGAAGAACGGGTCCATGACCCGTGCCAGCACCGCCGGCGACATGCCGTGGCCGCTGTCGGTGATGGCCACGCTGGCGTAGCGGCCCGGCGCCAGGTTGTCGTAGGCATAGGAATCGTCATCGCCCACGGTCACGTTGAGCGTGCGCACGGTGACCTCGCGCACCTCGCTGCCGGCCACCGCATCGCGCGCGTTGATCAGCACGTTGAGCAGGGCCATCTCGGCCTGGGTCGGGTCGATGCGGCAGTTCCACAGCTCGCTGGCCAGTTCGCGCCTGAAACTGATGTCGCTGCCCAGGGTGCGCTCGGCGATGTCGCTCATGCCGTTGACCAGGCCATTGAGGTTGAGCACGCGACCTTCGAGCTTCTGCTTGCGCGAAAACGCCAGCAATTGCTGGGTCAGCGTGCCGGCCTGGCCGGCGGCATCGCGCGCGCGGCCGACGTTGCGGCGCAGGCGCTCGTGGTCGACGTGGGCCGCGCCGGCTTCGGCCTGCAGCTCGATCAGCTCCAGGTAACCGGACATGACCTGCAGCAGGTTGTTGAAGTCATGGGCGATGCCGCCGGTGAGCTGGCCCAGGGCTTCCATCTTCTGCGACTGGCGCAGCGCGTCCTCGGCATCGCGGCGGCGGCTGACGTCCAGCTGCGAGCCGAAGAAATACACCAGCTCGCCCGATTGCCCGTAGATCGGCGAGACGAACAGCGCGTTCCAGAAGCTGGAGCCGTCCTTGCGGTAGTTGAGGATCTCGGTCGCCAGCTCGGCGCGCTGCGCGATCGCCTCGCGCACGCTGTCCACGGTGGCCGGATCGGTGTCGGGCCCCTGCAGGAAGCGGCAGTTGCGGCCGATGATTTCCTCGCGGCTGTAGCCGGTCATTTCCAGGAAGGCGCGGTTGGCGAAGATGATCGGGCAGTCGGGCTGGCGCGGATCGGTCACCGTCATCGGCATGCGCGTGGTTTCCACCGCGGCGAAGAAGATGTCGTGGCGGGCGCCGGAAAGATCGGACGGCGCATCGCCGTCGATGGCGGTACGCGTGGACGGGGTGCCGTCATAGGCGGCGGCCACCAGGCCCAGGGCATCCTGCACCTGCACGCCTGGCTGGAGGATCGATTCCTTGTTGGTCATGCGCACTCCCGCTGCGGGCGAACGATGGTCGTTCGCGACGCGACGAGTTTTGCAGTGGCGTGTTAAGCCAGACGCCGGAAACGTGGGCAAACCCGAACGGGAAATGAAGATTTCCACAACCGCAGATGAAAATGCGTCGGCTTGAGCGACGCATCTTCCTTGTAGAGCCGCGCTCGCCCGGCGCTCTTGCTTGCAGCGCCAGGCTCACCGGCTGGGCGTTGCAGGAGCGACGCGAGTCGCGAAGCCAGGAAATCATGGCTCCCACCCTGCTCGCAATCAGGCATTGCGTGCTTCGCGACTGGCGTCGCTCCTACAGCAGCGGTTGCTTCGGGCTGTGGTCGGTGCGCAGCGGCGAGTAGGGACACGTGCACGTTCGGCTCCACGGGAATGCGCGGGCCGGACGTTGTAGGAGCGACGCGAGTCGCGAAGCGAGGAAATCTTGGCTCCCACCCTGCTCGCAATCAGGCATTGCGTGCTTCGCGACTCGCGTCGCTCCTACAACAGCGGTTGCTTCGGGCTGTGGTCGGTGCGCAGCGGCGGGTAGGGACACATGCACGTTCGGCTCCACGGGAATGCGCGGGCCGGACGTTGTAGGAGCGACGCGAGTCGCGAAGCCAGGAAGTCATGACTCCCCACCTTGTTGGCAATCAGGCACTGCATGCTTCGCGACTTGCGTCGCTCCTACAACAGCGGTTGCTTCGGGCTCTGGCAGGTCCGAGCTGCCCCGGATGCTTTTGATAGGTAGAGCCGAGCAAGCTCGGCTCTACAAGGCAGGGGCCTATTTCTGCTGGGCGCGGATCTGCGCGTCGACGGCGGCAATGGCGGTCATGTTGACCACCCGCCGCGGCGTGGCGCTGCTGGTGAGGATGTGCACCGGCTTGGAGATGCCCATCAGGATCGGACCGATGGCCACCCCGTCGGTCATCACCCGCACCATGTTGTAGGTGATGTTGGCCGCGTCGATGTTCGGCAGCACGAACAGGTTGGCGCGGCCGCTCAGGGTGGAGTTGGGCATCATCTTGCGGCGCAGCGCCTCGTCCCAGGCGGTGTCGCCCTGCATCTCGCCGTCCATCTCCAGCTTGGGCATGCGCTCGCGCAACAGCGCGCGCACCTTGCGCATCTTCTGCGCGCCGGGAGTCTCGTGGCTGCCGAAGTTGGAATGCGACAGCAGCGCCACCTTCGGCTCGATGCCGAACAGGCGCAGGCGATAGGTCGCCTGCAGCGTGGCCTCGGCGATCTGCTCGGCGGTCGGGTCGTCCTGCACGTGGGTGTCGAGGAAGAAGTAGGCGCCCTGGTTGTTGATCACCCCGGTCATGGCCGAGGTCGACTGCACGCCCGGGTCCAGCGGGATCACGCTGCGCACGTAGCCCAGCTTCTTGTGGAAGCGCCCCACGATGCCGCTGACCATGGCATCGGCTTCGCCGCGCGCCACCATCACCGCGGCGATCAGGGTGGGCCGCGAACGCATCAGGTTCTTGGCCGCCGCCGGGGTGACGCCGCGACGCTCGGTGAGGGCGTGGTAGTACTGCCAGTACTCGTTGAAGCGCGGGTCGTCGTCCTGGTTGGTCAGTTCGAAGTCCACGCCTTCGCGCATGCGCAGGCCCAGGCGCTCGATGCGGGTCTGGATCACGTCGGGGCGGCCGATCAGGATCGGGAAGGCCAGGCCGTCGTCGATAACCGTCTGCACCGCGCGCAGCACCACTTCCTCTTCGCCTTCGGCATAGACCACGCGCTGCTTGTCGGCGCGCGCGCGGTCGTAGACCGGCTTCATCATCAGGCTGGTGCGGTAGACGAACTGGCCCAGCTTCTCGCGATAGGCGTCCATGTCGGCGATCGGGCGCAGGGCCACGCCCGAGTCCATCGCCGCCTGGGCCACGGCGCCGGCCAGCTCCACCAGCAGGCGCGGGTCGAACGGGCGCGGGATCAGGTATTCGGGCCCGAAGCAGGGAATCTCGTCGCCGTAGGCGCTGCCCAGGTCGGATGCTTCACGGCGTGCGAGGGCGGCGATGGCCTTGACGCAGGCGGTCTTCATGGCCTCGTTGATGACCGTGGCGCCGACATCCAGGGCGCCGCGGAAGATGTAGGGGAAGCACAGGGCGTTGTTGACCTGGTTCGGATAGTCCGAACGTCCCGTGGCGATGATGCAATCGGGGCGCACGGCCTTGGCGTCTTCCGGCGAGATCTCCGGATTGGGATTGGCCAGGGCCAGGATGATCGGCTTGTCGGCCATGGTGGCGACCATTTCCGGCTTGAGCACGCCGGCGGCCGACAGGCCCAGGAAGATGTCGGCGCCGGTCACGATGTCGGCCAGGGTGCGCTTGTCGGTATCGCGTGCGTAACGCGCCTTGTCCGGGTCCAGGTGGGCACGACCGGTATAGAGCACGCCGTCGCGGTCGACGGCCAGGATGTTCTCCGGCTTCAGGCCCAGGGCCACCAGCATGTCCAGGCAGGCGATGCCGGCCGCGCCGGCGCCGCTTGTGGCCAGTTTGACGTCCTCGATCTTCTTGCCGACCACTTCCAGGGCGTTGTAGATCGCCGCGCCGACGATGATGGCGGTGCCGTGCTGGTCGTCGTGGAACACCGGGATGCTCATGCGCTCGCGCAGCTTGCGCTCGACGATGAAGCACTCCGGGGCCTTGATGTCTTCCAGGTTGATGCCGCCGAAGGTCGGTTCCAGCGAGGCGATGATGTCGACCAGCTTGTCCGGGTCGGTCTCGTCGATCTCCAGGTCGAACACGTCGATGCCGGCGAACTTCTGGAACAGCACGCCCTTGCCTTCCATGACCGGCTTGCCGGCCAGCGGGCCGATGTTGCCCAGGCCCAGCACCGCGGTGCCGTTGGTGACCACGGCCACCAGGTTGCCGCGCGCGGTCATCTCGCTGGCCATGTTCGGGTCTTCGACGATCGCCTCGCAGGCGAAGGCCACGCCAGGCGAATACGCCAGCGCCAGGTCGCGCTGGGTCACCATCGGCTTGGTCGGCGCCACCTTGATCTTGCCCGGCGGCGACAGGCGGTGGTATTCGAGCGCGGCCTGCTTGAGGTCGGCGATTTTCTGGTCTTCGTTGGACATGCGGCGCGGCTTCCGTAGGCAGGAAGCGATTCTAACCCAGTGCCTGGAAGCGCCCGTTCGGCGCGGCTGCGCAAGAAATTCTGGCAGAGCGGGTGATGGGAGGGCTTGTTGTGGGAGGGGCTTCAGCCCCGACAGGCGTTCACTGTGAAGCGGTCGGGGCTGAAGCCCCTCCCACACCGGGAAGCATGTCCCGCGCGGGAACAGTGGCGGCCACCGGATCGGTCAACTGGTCCAGGCGGATGCGGTTGGCGAACAGCGAGAACGCCAGCATTCCCGCCAGGCCGCTGGCGCGGCTGACCCACGGCGGCAGCCAGCGCGGCGGCGCCAGCACCCCGCTTTCAAACAGCGGCGCGAACGCGCGCACGTCGCCCAGGGTCATCTTGCCGGCAAACAGCCAGCGTCCCAGCCGCAGCTGGTCATCCTGCAGCGCGCGGCGGAAGAAGGTATGTACGTCGATCAGCCCGCGCAGGTACACCGTGTCCTTGGTGAAGGCGGTGCCACCGCCGGCCGGCACGCCGCGGAACACGCGCTGGGCCGAGGAGAAGCTTTCCTCCACGTTCTGGCCGGCGTCGATGAAGTAGCGGAACACCTCGACGAAGTCGGCGCCCGACAGCGCCATGGCAATGGCCTCGATGCGCAGGCTGATGCGCTTCATGCGGGCGATGTCGATGCTGCCGGTGATCTGCTCGGCAAACGTGGCCAGGCCTTCCTGGGTTTCGGTGGCGCGCGGCGAGGACAGCGCCAGGCTGGGCATCAGCGGCTGCTGGCGGCCGTTGAGCGCGGTCAGTGAATGCACCAGCGCCTCGTGGTGGAACAGCTGGCGGCGATCGTAGTCGCTGAAGTCGGCCCCCTGGCGCAGGCGGATGCGGGTGGCGCCGGCGGCGGCCTTGGCGATCAGGTCCGGGTCGAGCTCCACGGTGATCACGCGGCTGTCGAAGAAATCGTCGAGGTCGTTCTGCAGCTGCAGGCGCAGGGCGGTGGCCGAGATCGGGACCTGTTCCTCGGGCGCGAGCAGCTCGCGGTCCAGTTCGTTGGCGATGGAGATGAAATGGCGCGCCGCGTCGCGGGTGGTCGGGCCGTTGCCGGGCAAGGTGGCCTCCGGCGAGCCGAACAGAGCCAGTGAATGCGCGCCGGCCGCGGGCGTGCCCAGAGTTTCCAGCAATTGCGCGGCCAGCGCCCAGCTGCGGGTGGATTCGAGCAGGTAACGGCCGAGCGGATGGGCCGGATCGGCTTCGGCGCCGATGGCTTCCAGTTCGCGGCGTTCTGCGCTGAAGTCGAACTTGGGATATTCGATCAGCGGCAGGCTTGGGTTTCCGGCGGCAAAGGATGCCAGGAACGGCGCCTGCACCGCCGCCGGCCAGCTCGCCAGCCCCAGCAGCTTGATCCCGCGCGCAGCCTGGACCATGCGCGCGTCGAGGGCGGCGTGGTGGGTGATGTCGGGGTAAGGGGTCATGCGTCGCCTTGCGTAGATTCGGGCTTGCTTTTGATTGTGCCCCCAAACCCCGTGAGACGTGGCAAGCGCAGTGGGTAAAACCCGAAGGGCGGCGCACAGGATGTGCGACGTTTCCGGACGGCACATGGATGTGCCTTCCGGAAATTCCCGCTGCGCTTGCGGACCCAACGGCTTCACCGTTGGGCACGTCGTCAGGGCGGCTTTCTTTTGGTTACTTTTCTTTGCCGTTCAAAGAAAAGTGACTCGCGCAAAGCACGAAACGCTTTGGCTTTGGCTCTGACAGACGGCGCGAAGAGCGCCCCCTTCCGCCTTCGGCACCTTCCCCCGCAAGCGAGGGAAGGGCTACTTCTCATAATGCGCGAACAAGTCTTGAGGTTTGGATCCTCGATTTATGGCTATTCGCGCCCATACCGATCATCCGACCGCTTCGGCGCCGGCCTGCCGCCCACCTTGGTATTGGCCTGTGCGACCCGCACCGCCAGCTTGTCGGCGGCGGCGGCGACCTCGTCGCGCAGCTTCAGGTAATTGATGAAGCGTTCCTCGTCGATGTCGCCGGCCTCGATCGCCGCGCGCACCGCGCAGCCCGGCTCTTTCTGGTGCGAGCAATCGCGGAACTTGCATTGGGCGGCCAGCGCCTCGATGTCGGCGAAACCGCTTTCCTTCAGTTCTTCCTCGCCGGTGGGCTTGAGCTCGCGCATGCCCGGCGTATCGATCAGGCAGGCACCGGATGGCAGCGGGATCAGCGCGCGGTGGGTGGTGGTGTGGCGGCCGCGCGAATCGTTCTCGCGCACCGCCGCGGTCTTCATGCGGTCGATGCCGAGCAGGGTGTTGGTCAGGGTGGACTTGCCGGCGCCCGACGAGCCGACCAGCACCGCGGTGCGGCCCGCGCCCAGCCAGCCATGCAGTGATTCCACGCTGGCCGGGTCCTTGGCGTTGACCGCGCACACGGTGATGTCCTGCGCGGCCAGCTCGGCCAGGGTCTCGACCGCATCTTCGGAGTAGTCGGTCTGGTCGGCCTTGGTCAGCACCACCACCGGTTCGGCGCCACCGCCACCGACCAGCATCAGGTAGCGTTCGATGCGGCGCGGATTGAAGTCGTCGTCCAGCCCGCAGACGATGAATACGGTGTCCACGTTGGCCGCGATCACCTGCTGGTGGTAGTGCTCGCCGGCGGCGCCGCGCTTGATCGCGGTGTGCCGCGGCAGCAGGGCGACGATCTTCTTGCCGTCCATCAGCACCCAGTCGCCGACCGCGGCGCGCTGGTGCGAGGGAAAGCGCGGCTTCTGCCATTCCGGCAGCGACTCGGCCTTCAGCGCGGCTTCCGGGCCGTCGGCGACCACGTAGCCGGAGCGGTGCTGCTCGCTGACCCGGGCCGGCAGGGCCTGCGGATGCAGGGAAAACAGGGCGGACCAGGCGGCGTCTTCAGGCAGGCCGGCATACGGCCAGCCGATCAGGCGCAGGGCGGTGAAATCAGGGGAAGGTGCGGGCATGCGGCCATTCTAGGCGCCGGGTCCCGGAATCCCGCGCGAATTCCGTTACGATTTCCTTCTCCCTGCCGCCAGACCGCCCCGATGTCGAACCCGATCAAACCCCTCGCCACCCGCGAACGCCTGTCCGAGGTCCGTTACGAGATCCGCGGCGAGCTGGCCCGGCGCGCCCGCGACCTGGAGGCCCAGGGGCGCAAGCTGATCAAGTTGAACATCGGCAATCCGGGCGCATTCGGATTCCGCGCCCCGGCACACCTGCAGCTGGCCATCACCAGCGACATCGACCACACCGATCCCTACACCCACCAGCAGGGCCTGCCGGCCGCCCGCGAAGCCATCGCCGCCGCCTACGCACGCCGCGGCACGCCGAATGCGCACCCGGACCGCGTCTTCGTCGGCAACGGCGTCAGCGAGCTGATCGACCTGTCGCTGCGCGCCCTGCTCAACCCGGGCGACGAAGTGCTGGTGCCCTCGCCCGACTACCCGCTGTGGTCGGCGGCGACCATCCTCAATGACGGCCGCCCGGTCTATTACCGCTGCGACCCGGCCAACGACTTCCTGCCCGACCCGGCCGAGATCGAGAACCTGGTGTCCTCGCGCACCCGCGCCATCGTGCTGATCAATCCCAACAACCCGACCGGCGCGACCTATCCGCGCGAGCTGCTGGAGCGCATCGTCGCCATCGCCGCGCGCCACAAGCTGCTGCTGATGGTCGACGAGATCTACGACCAGGTCCTCTACGACGACGCCAGGTTCCAGCCGGTCGCGCCGCTGGCCGGCGACGTGCCCTGCCTGACCTTCAGCGGCCTGAGCAAGGTGCACCGGGCCTGTGGCTGGCGGGTGGGCTGGGCCCTGTTGTCGGGCGACGGCGAAGCCGTCGGCAACCTGCACCACGCCATGGACCTGCTGGGCGCGCTGCGCCTGTGCGCCAACGTGCCGGGCCAGTACGCGGTGGAAGCGGCGGTCAACGGGCCCGATACCATCTCGGCGCTGTGCGCGCCGGGTGGTCGACTGTACGAAACACGGCGCGCGGTGATCGAAGCCTGCGAGGCCAGCGACCATCTTTCGCTGGTCGCCCCGGCGGGCGCGCTGTACGCCTTCCCGGCGGTGGTGGGCGATGCGGCAAAGGGCTTCGACGACCACGACTTCGCGCTGGAGCTGATGGAAACCGAAGGCGTGCTGGTGGTGCCCGGCTCCAGTTTCAACGTGCCCTACCGCAACCATTTCCGGGTGACCCTGTTGCCGGAAGCCGAAACGATGCGGGAAGTGTTCGCGCGCATCGATCGGGTGCTGGCGCGGCGCGCCGAAGCGGTGACGAAGGTCGTTCCGATCAAGTCGAAATCCCGGCCTGCGGCGGCTTGATCTCTTCCGCTGTCATCCCTGCCAAGGCGGGGAACCAGTGACCTTGCTCGTCGCGGAAGGTGCTTGCAGACCCAGCAAGGGTAAAAACCTTGCAGTCGCCGGGTTCCGGCCTTCGCGGGGCTTTCAACCGCCGCATGGCGGGTCATGGCGGGACCGATATGGTTGAGCTTTCACTTCATCGCACACACCACAGCCCCGTCGAATTGCGATTTCTGGCCCTCGGCGATTCCTACACCATCGGCGAAGGCGTTGCCGAATCCGGGCGCTGGCCGGTGCAACTGGCGCGTGCATTGCGCGCCGACGGCATTCCGGTTTCGGATCCGCAGATCATCGCGCGGACCGGCTGGACCACCGACGAGCTGCAGGCGGCCATCGACGCGGCGGCGCCGCTGCCGGGCTATGACCTGGTCAGCCTGCTGATCGGAGTCAACAACCAGTACCGCGGACGCAGCGTGGAAGAGTACCGGCTGCAGTTCGCCGCGCTGCTGGAACGTGCGGTCGGCTTCGCGCAGGGGCGTCGCGAACGCGTGCTGGTGCTGTCGATCCCCGATTGGGGCGTCACCCCGTTCGCGCGCCAGGGCAGCCACGATGCCGCCGCCATTGCCGTGCAGATCGACGACTTCAATGCAGCGGCGCGCCAGCTTTGCGAGGCGCGCGGGGTCGCCTTCGTCGACATCACTCCGGTCAGCCGCGCGCGCGGGGCCGAACCGGCGATGCTGGCCGACGATGGGCTGCACCCTTCGGCCAGCCTGTATAACGAATGGATGCGACTGGCGCTTCCGGTCGTGCGCGCCATGGAGGCTGCTGTTTGAACCATTCCCCCACCCGACCGTTCGACTCCGCCACTGCCACGCGCATCGCCCGCGCCTACCTGCCGCGGCATCCGCTGGGCAATCGCTGGGACTATTACTACAGCCGCGCCAAGCTGGGCAGCGACCCCTTGTACCCGGGCGTGCTGCAGGCGCTGCGCGGCAGCGACGCACCGCTGCTGGACCTGGGCTGCGGGCTGGGCCTGCTGGCCCATGCGCTGCGCCTGGACGGGCAGGCGCTGGCCTATCGCGGCGTGGACAACGACGCGGACAAGATCAGGCGCGCGCAGAAAGTGGCCGACAAGAATGGACTGGCCGATACCCGGTTCGAAGTGGTCGACCTGGCCAACGTCACCCCGCAACACCAGGGGAGTGTCGCGATCCTGGACGTCCTGCAATACCTGGGCATCGACGATCAGCAGCGCCTGATCAGGAACGTGGTGGCGATGCTGGTGCCCGGCGGGCGCCTGGTGATCCGCACCGCCCTCAGTGACGGCAGCCGCCGCGGCAGGACCACCCGCATCACCGACCGCCTGGCCAACCTGATCGGCTGGATGCAGTTCCGTCCCCGTTCCTACCCCGACGCCCCCGCGCTGCGCGCGCAGCTGGATGCGGCCGGATTGCAAACCACGTTCTCCCCGCTGTACGGGAACACGCCATTCAATAACTGGCTGATAGTCGCGCACAGGCCCGGGTAAGAGGCAGGCAGCAGCTGCACAGGCTGCGACCCTAAACCTTCGGCATGCAATGGCGCGGCCCCGCGTGCTGGCCGCAGCTGCTGGCCCCCCGGCAAACAAACCAGAGGCATCCGCGTAAGCGGGTAGCTAACAGGCCGGGTCGGGAGCGGCTTCGGGCAGCACGCTGGTGTAACCGCGTTCGCGCATGGCCTGCAGCACGCCCTCGACGATGGCCAGGTTGTTGCCATGTGGCGCGCCTTCGTGGAGCAGCACGATGGCGCCGGGCCGCAGCTGGCCGACGATGCGTGGCACCACCTGCCCAGGTTCGCCGCGCACGCCATCGAACCCGCGCGCGCTCCAGGCCACGCGCGCCAGCCGGTTTTCCTTCAACGCCGCCGACACGAACGGATTGGCCATGCCGACCACCGCCCGGAACCAGCGCGGCGCCTGCCCGGTGATGTCGCCCAGGGTCGCCTGCGCCTGCCCGATTTCGGCGGCCATGCGCCGTGGCCCCAGCGCCCAGAACCAGGCCTGCGGATGGGAGCGGCTGTGGTTGCCGATGCCATGGCCGCGACGCAGGATCTCGCGCGCCAGTTCCGGTTGTGCGGCGGCGCGGTCGGCCACCAGGAAAAACGTGGCCCTGGCCTGGTGGCGGTCCAGCAGGTCCAGCATGGCCGCCGTCTCGTGCGAGGGGCCGTCGTCGATGGTCAGCCAGACCGCGTTCTCCCGGGTCGGCAGGCGGCTCAGCACCGGGCTGAACAGCCCCGATTGCGGCCGCATCGTGCCCCACAGGAACAGCATGTGGGTGGCGAACAGGCAGGCCAGGCCCAGCGGCCAGCCCCATTGCCACCACGCCACCGCCACCAGCGCATGCAGGACCAGCGCCAGCGCCCACCAGGCGTGCGGATGGCGGGGAACGCGGTGCGGGGCGTGACTGAGTGTTGCCGTCGTGGTCATGCCGCAATCATGCCATGCAGCGTAAAATCGCCATTCCCGAAAAACCCGGTAGTTGCCTGATGTCCCTCGATCCCGCGCTGCGTTCACGCATCGAAACCCTGCTGCAGTCCAACCGCGTCGTGCTGTTCATGAAAGGCCAGCCCACGATGCCGCAATGCGGATTCTCGGCCAAGGCGGTGGGCGCGCTGTCGGCGCTCGGCGTCGACTACACCCACGTCAACGTGCTGGCCGACCAGGACATCCGCGAAGGCATCAAGGCCTATGGCGACTGGCCGACCATCCCGCAGCTGTACATCGACGGTGAACTGGTCGGCGGCAGCGACATCATCGAGCAGATGAGCAACTCCGGCGAGCTGGCCTCGGTGCTCGGCGTCGCCGCACCGGATCGCAGCCCGCCCACGATCACCGTCACGCCTGCGGCCGCCGAAATGCTGGCCAACGCCGCGGCCGACGCCGGCCCCGGCAGCGCCTTGTCGCTGTCGATCAACGCCCAGTTCCAGCCCAACTTCCAGCTTGCCCAGTTCGATGCCAACGCCATCGCCGCCGAATCCAACGGCGTGCGCATCCAGTTCGACCTGGCCAGCGCGCGCCGCGCCGAGGGCATCACCATCGACTGGGTCGACGACATCCGCGGCAAGGGCCTGGCCATCGACAATCCCAATGCGCCCAAGCCCGTGGCTGGCTTGTCGCCGGCTGAAGCCAGTGCGCGCGTGGTGGCCGGCGAAGTACTGCTGGTCGACGTGCGACCGCCAGAGGAACGCGCGGTCGCCGCGGTGCCGTTGCCGTTCAAGACCTTCGACGGCAATGGCCGTGCCGAACTGGAAGCCTTGCCCAAGGACACCGCGCTGGCCTTCCTGTGCCGCAGCGGCGGGCGCAGCCAGCAGGCCGCCGAGGAATTCCGCGCGCTTGGTTTCAGCAACGTCTTCAACGTTGTCGGCGGCACCAATGCCTGGGCCGATGAAGCGGGTTCGGAGCTGGCGAAATATTGACGCAGGCTTCCTGCTCCCGGCTGGCCAAGGGACCAGCGCCTAGCCGCTGAAGCCGCCGGCCGCCAGGTAGGCGACTTCGGCCTGGGTCGGCTCCCGCCCCAGCGCCGCATTGCGATGCGGGAAGCGGCCGAAGCGCGCGATCAGGTCGCGGTGCAGCTGCGCGTATTCCATCAACTCGTCCTGGCCAATGCCGGCGATCAACTGCATCGCGTAATCCTGGTCGGGCAACGCTTCGGAATGCTCGAAGGGCAGGTAGAAGAACAGCCGTAACGCGGTTTCCACCTGCAGGTCCAGGCCCGCGGCGATGGCCTCGCGCGCCTGCCGCCGGGCCAGCCCATCGGTGGCGTACGAATGCGCATTGCCACGGAAGCAGTTGCGTGGGTACTGGTCCAGCAGCAACAGCAGGGCCAGGGCGCCCTCGGACGTGCCGCCCCAGGCCGCAAGCTCGCCGCGCGCGGCCGCGAAATGGGCGGCCTCGAAGCGGCAGCGGAAGTCGTCGTCAAAGGCATCGTCGCGTTCGAACCATTTGGCCGGCCCGGCGTCGCGCCAGAAAGCGACGACCTGCGCTGCCGTGACCGCCTGCGTTCCGTCCATGCCTGCTAGCCCACCTGCAGCGCGGCCGGCAGGCGCGCCACTTCGATGCAGTCACGACCCCGTGCCTTGGCCGCATACAGTGCCGCGTCGGCAACCACCACCCAGTCGTTCACGCTGGCGATGGTGGGATTGATTTCAGCCAGGCCGACGCTGATGGTGCAACGCAGCCCGGGCTGGGGGAACTCGTAGGAAGCCACCTGGCGCCGCAATCGTTCGGCGGCCACGATGGCCTCCTCCCAGCGGGTCTCCGGCATGATCACGCAGAACTCGTCGCCGCCGTAGCGCCCGCCGCTGTCGATATCGCGCAGGCAGGCCTTCATCAAACGGGCGAATTCCTCGATCACCAGGTCGCCCACCGTGTGGCCGTAGCCGTCGTTGATCTGCTTGAACGAATCGATGTCGATCATCATCAGCACCGCCGGGCGCCCGGCGCGCAGGAAGCGGTCGAACTCGCTGCGCGCCGCGAACAGCCACTGCTGCCGGTTGAGCAGGCCCGTGGCCGCGTCGAAGCGCGAGGTCTTTTCCAGCAGCTTCTTCTGTTGCAGGGTCTTCTGCCCAAGACTGCGGCTGCTGCCGCCGATCACCAATGGCAGCACCACCAGCATCGGCAGGCAGGCCAGCAGGGTGGGGTAGGTGGTGACCGGATCGAAACGGAATCCGAGCGCCGCGCTGGCCAGCAGGCAGACGGCGCCCAGCAGGGCCAGCGACCTGGCGGCGAAGCGGCGGCCACCGACGATGATCTGGTTCATCATCAGGATGATGGCCAGCAGCACGCTGGGCAACGTGTCGAAGGCCATTGCGGCAATCCAGAACCCGCCCTGCGCGGCATCGATGAGCAGGTTCCGGTATTCGGCCTTGACCGACGCGGCGCTGTTGCGCGCCAGCAGGTAAGCCACGTGGGGCCAGAGCAGGCCGCTGAAGGCCAGGGCCATCCACAGCCAGGGCGTCACCACGCCGTCCTCGTACAGGGACACGGCCACGCACAGCGCACCCAGGGCCAGGCCGGCGGCCCGCAAGGGATGCATGCGCTTGGTGAAGTTCAGGCGGCGGGCCTTGCCTTGATCGCTGTGCATCGCCTGATTATGGCTGAGCCGGTGGACGCGGAGCGTGCCTGGGTCCAGCTGCGGGCAGCGAGCCGGGATCAGTCCTGCTCTTCGGGTGGCGCCACCATGGTTTCCGGATCGACCGACAGGCGTCCGGCCATCAGCACGGCCTGGGTGCGGTTGGTCACGCCCAGCTTGCGCAGGATCGCGGTGACATGCGCCTTGATGGTGGCTTCGGACACGCCCAGGTCGTAAGCGATCTGCTTGTTGAGGCGACCGGCGCCAAGCATCTGCAGGACGCGGAACTGCTGCGGGGTGAGCTCACGCAGGCGCTGGGCCACTTCGTATTCGTCACGACCGATGCCCGGCGCCGCCAGTGCTTCCGGTGGCGCCCAGCGTTCGCCGTCCAGCACCCGGCCGATGGCCGCGCCGATGGTGTCCGAGGCGGCCGACTTGGGAATGAAGCCCAGCGCGCCATGGTCCAGCGCGCGGCGCATGACGCTGGGTTCCTCGCGCGCGGACACCACCACCACCGGCAGTTGCGGGTGCAGCACGCGCAGGTGCACCAGCGCATTGAAGCCGTGCGCGCCGGGCATGTTGAGATCCATCAGCAACAGGTCGGCATCGGGATGCGCGTCGACCAGCGCGTACAGCGCGTCGACGCTGTCGGCCTCGTGCAGGTGAACCCCCGGCATCACCCGCTGCACCGCCCCGCGCAGGGCTTCGCGGAACAAGGGGTGGTCGTCGGCGATGAGCAGGGTGGTCATGGGTAAATGGTCAATGGAAAAGTGTGAAGGGCAAAGTGAGGTTCATGGCAGTGTTGTTCGAAAAAAGCAGATGCGTAATCCGGCAGAGGAGCAATGGGAAATCGGGTGCTTTCACCCTTCACCATTCACCCTTCGCTCTTCGCCCCTTCAACGCACCTTGCGCTCCGCCACCAGCGCCTCGACCACCGAGGGATCGGCCAGGGTCGAGGTATCGCCAAGTTGCTCCGGCGCGTTCTCGGCGATCTTGCGCAGGATGCGGCGCATGATCTTGCCCGAACGGGTCTTGGGCAGGCCCGGTGCCCATTGCAGGTGGTCGGGCGAGGCGATGGGGCCGATTTCCCTGCGCACCCACGCCACCAGTTCCTTCTGCAGTTCCTCGGTCTGGGCTTCGCCGGCGATCAGGGTCACGTAGGCGTAGATGCCCTGGCCCTTGAGGTCGTGCGGGAAGCCGACCACGGCCGCTTCGGCGACCTTGGGATGGGAGACCAGCGCGCTCTCCACTTCGGCGGTGCCGATGCGGTGGCCGCTGACGTTGATCACGTCATCGACGCGCCCGGTGATCCAGTAATAGCCGTCCTCGTCGCGCCGGCAGCCATCACCGGTGAAGTAGGTGCCCGGATAGGTGCGGAAATAGGTGTCGATGAAACGCGGGTGGTCGCCGTACACGCTGCGCATCTGCCCGGGCCATGAATCAAGCAGCACCAGGTTGCCCTCGGCGGCGCCCTCCAGGAACTCGCCGTTGGCATCGACCAGGGCCGGCTGCACACCGAAGAACGGCAGCGTCGCCGAACCGGGCTTGAGGTCGGTGGCGCCGGCCAGCGGCGTGATCAGGATGCCGCCGGTCTCGGTCTGCCACCAGGTGTCGACGATGGGGCAGCGCGAATCGCCGACCACTTCGTAGTACCAGCGCCAGGCTTCGGGATTGATCGGCTCGCCGACGCTGCCCAGCAGGCGCAGCGACTTGCGCGAAGTGCGCTTCACCGGCTCCTCGCCCTCGCGCATCAACGCGCGGATCGCGGTGGGCGCGGTGTAGAAGATGGTCACCTGGTGCTTGTCGATGACCTCCCAGAACCGCGACACATTGGGATAGTTGGGCACGCCCTCGAACATCACCGCGGTGGCGCCGTTGGCCAGCGGCCCGTAGACGATGTAGCTGTGGCCGGTGACCCAGCCGACGTCGGCGGTGCACCAGTAGATATCGTCCTCGCGCAGGTCGAAGACGGCTTCGTGCGTATAACTGGCGAACAGCAGGTAGCCGCCGGTGGTGTGCAGCACGCCCTTGGGCTTGCCGGTGGAGCCGGAGGTATAGAGCAGGAACAAGGGATCCTCGGCGTTCATGCGTTCGGGTTCGCATTCGGCCGGTTGCGCATCGACCACCGCATCGAACCAGCGGTCGCGCGGCATCTGCATGTCGACCGCGCCGCCGGTGTGGCGCACGACCAGGACCGTTTCCACGGTATTGGTGCCGGGAAGTTTCAGCGCCGCATCCACGTTGGCCTTCAATGGCACCCTCTTGCCGCCGCGCAGGCCTTCGTCGGCGGTGATGATCAGCTTGCTCTCGCAGTCGCCGACGCGGTCGGCGATGGAATGGGCGGCGAAGCCACCGAACACCACCGAGTGGATCGCGCCAATGCGCGCGCAGGCCAGCATCGCCACGGCCGCTTCGGGAATCATCGGCAGGTAGATGGTGACGCGGTCGCCCTTCTTCACGCCCAGGTTGCGCAGCGCATTGCCGAGCTTGCACACGCGCTCGTGCAGTTCGCGGTAGGTGATGCCATAGGACGGGCTGTCGGGGCTGTCGGGTTCGAACAGCAGGGCGACCTTGTCGCCGCGTTTTTCCAGCTGCCGGTCCAGGCAGTTGACGCTGGCATTGAGCTCGCCGTCGGCGAACCAGCGGATATGGAAATCCTTGAGGTCGTAGCTGACATCCCTGATCTGGGTCGGCGCCTTGAACCAGTCCAGGCGCCTGGAGGCTTCACCCCAGAACCCGTCTGGGTCCTCGACCGAGCGGCGATAGTCATGCAGGTACTGGTCGCGGTTGATGCGCGCATGCGCGGCGAACTGCGGATTGACGGGGTATAGGTCGGACATGGTTGCCTCCTGGGAGAGCGTTTGCCGCCTTGCGCATCGCGCGCGGGTGGAACGGCGACTGGGCTGGAGTTTGACGCATTCATTGCTGCCGCGACGCAGCAAGTCGCTTAGACCATCGTCGAAGCCTCGCCCCTGGCCCCGTATTCGCGTGGTGGCTATCGACTAATGGCGAATAGGCGCGGCCCGCGGCGGCGCGCAGTCTGCGGCGCAACCGTGCACTTTGCGCGGCCTATCAGCATTATCGGGAGAGGGATAATGAGAAAAACCATCGTATCCATGTCGCGCCGGCCATTGGCCGCGGCATTGTTCGTCGCGTTGGTCGCGCCTGGCATGGCCTTTGCCGAAACGGCCAAGGAAAAGGAACTGGAGGCGCGCGTCGCCGCGCTGGAGCAGCAGATCCAGGCGCTGCTGTCATCGCAGCAACAGCAACAGACGGTGCTTGCCGACACCCAGGCGCAGATCACCGAAGTGAAGACCGCCCAGGCCGCGCCGGCCGACGGCAAGCCACGCATCCAGACCGGGCCGATCATGCCGGGCGCGAATCCGGGCACGTCGTTTACCTACGGCGGCTTCATCAAGATGGACGGCATGTACACCGACACCAGCGACGGGCGCATCGCCGATGGCTCGTCGGGCCGGTTGTTCTACCTGCCCAGTTCGATCCCGGTGGGCGGACCGACGGCCGATGGCGGCGACCCGTACACCGACTACCACGCGCAGTTCTCGCGCTTCTACTTCAGCGCCGACACCGTCACCGACGGCGGCAACAAGGTCAAGGCCTACATCGAGGCCGACATGTTCGGCGGCGGCAGCAATGCGCTGGCCGGCAACGAGACCGCGACCAACACCTATGCAGTGTCGCTGCGCCAGGCCTACGTAAGCTGGAACAACTGGCTGGCCGGCCAGACCTGGTCCAATTTCATGGATACCGCAGCCCTGCCCGACGCGGTCGATTTCGTCGGCGTCACCGACGGCACCGTGTTCGTGCGCCAGGCGCAGTTGCGCTACACCAAGGGGCCCTGGTCGTTCTCGGCCGAGAACCCGCAGACCACCGTCACCCCGTACCTCAACGTGGGCGCGCGCTTCAACAGCGGGGACAACGTCATGCCCGACCTGACCGGCCGCTACGTCACCAAGGGTGACTGGGGTCATTTCAGCGTCGCCGGCATGGTCCGCCAGTTCAAATACCTGGATGAAACCGACACCGGCGCGGCGGTCAGCGTCTCGGGCAAGTTCAACCTGGGCAAGAGCGACGACATCCGCTATGCGGTCAACGCCGGCAGCGGCATCGGCCGTTACCTGGCTTTCGGCCTGGGCAGCGACGTGGTGCTTGATGCCAGCGGCGAGGTCAATGCGCTGGATGGCTACGGCGGTTTCGTGGCCTGGCGCCACGTGTTCTCGCCCAAGGTCCGCACCAACCTGATGTATTCGGCGGCGATGTTCGACAACGACAAGGCCATCACCGGCTTCGGCGTGACCGAGCGCGCGCAATCCCTGCACGCCAACCTGATCTATTCGCCGTTCCCCAAGCTGGACCTGGGCGCCGAACTGATCTTCGGACAGCGCGCACTTGAAGATGACCGCGAGGGCGACCTGCGGCGTATCCACACCAGCGTCAAGTACAGCTTCTAAGGGGAAACGACATGTCAACGACTGCAAATGGTGCATTGCCCTCGGGCAAGCCGCTTACCGCGGGCCACAAGAAGGTCATCTTCGCCTCGAGCCTGGGCACGGTGTTCGAGTGGTACGACTTCTACCTGTACGGATCGCTTGCCGCGATCATCGCCAAGCAGTTCTTCTCGGCGTTGAACCCGGCCAGTGCCTTCATCTTCGCCCTGCTCGCCTTCGCCGCCGGTTTCGCCGTGCGTCCGTTCGGCGCGCTGGTGTTCGGCCGCCTGGGCGACATGATCGGGCGCAAGTACACGTTCCTGGTCACCATCGTGATCATGGGCCTGTCCACGTTCCTGGTCGGCATCCTGCCCAGCTACGCCACCATCGGCGTGGCCGCGCCGGTGATCCTGATCGGCTTGCGCATGCTGCAGGGCCTGGCCCTGGGCGGTGAATACGGCGGGGCCGCGACCTACGTGGCCGAGCATGCGCCGCATGGCAAGCGCGGCCTGTACACCAGCTTCATCCAGACCACGGCAACGCTGGGCCTGTTCCTGTCGCTGCTGGTGATCCTGGGTTGCCGCTTCGCGCTGGGTAACGAGGCCTTCGAAGACTGGGGCTGGCGCATTCCGTTCCTGGTGTCGGTGGTGCTGCTGGGCGTGTCGGTGTGGATCCGCATGCAGCTGAGCGAGTCGCCGCTGTTCCAGGAAATGAAGGACAACGGCAAGCTGTCGAAGGCGCCGCTGACTGAAAGCTTCTTCTCCAAGAACGGCAAGATCGTGTTGCTGGCGCTGCTGGGTGCCACTGCAGGCCAGGCCGTGGTCTGGTATGCCGGGCAGTTCTATTCGCTGTTCTTCCTGACCCAGACGCTGAAGATCGACGGCACCACCGCCAATCTGCTGATCGCCGGCGGGTTGATCATCGGCACGCCGTTCTTCGTCTTCTTCGGCTGGCTGTCGGACAAGATCGGGCGCAAGCCCATCATCATGGGCGGCTGCCTGATTGCCGCCCTGACCTTCTTCCCGATCTTCAAGGGCCTGACCCACTACGGCAACCCGGCCATGGAAGAAGCCGTGGCCACCAGCCCGGTGGTGGTGGTGGCCGATCCGGCGACCTGCAGCTTCCAGTTCGACCCGGTTGGCAAGAAGGTGTTCACCAGCAGCTGCGACATTGCCAAGGCGGCACTGGCCAAGGCGGGCGTGACCTACAGCAACCAGGATGCGCCGGCCGGCACGGTCGCGCACATCAGTGTTGGCCAGGCACGGGTGGAAGCGTTCGAAGGCGCGGGCCTGGACCCGGCGGCATTCAAGGCGGGTTCGGAGGACTTCGGCAAGTCGCTGAAGACAAGCCTGACCTCGGCCGGTTACCCGGAGAAGGCCGACCCGGCGCGCATCAACAAGCCAATGCTGCTGGTGCTGCTGTCACTGCTGGTGGTCTACGTGACCATGGTCTACGGGCCCATCGCGGCGTGGCTGGTCGAACTGTTCCCGACCAAGATCCGCTACACCTCGATGTCGCTTCCGTACCACATCGGCAATGGCTGGTTCGGCGGGTTCCTGCCGACCATCGCCTTCGCCATGGTCGTGGCCAGCGGCAATATCTACCAGGGCCTGTGGTACCCGATCGTGATCGCTGCGATGACCCTGGTGATCGGCACGCTGTTCCTGCCTGAAACCAAGGACGTCGACATCACCAAGTAAGCATTACCCCGCGTCGCCGGGCCGCAAGGTCCGGTAATACCTGGCGCCGGCCTGCAAGGGTCGGCGCTTTTTTGTGGGTGAGGCGAAGTATCCAGTCGCGCGGCCAGGCAGCTGTCCTGGGCCAGCGCCCTGGCCACGGCCATGCGGGACGCGCGACAGAGATTGCCCTGACGGCGGAGGCAGGATTATTGCGGCGGGGCAGCCAGTTCCCTGGCACTGAGGAAACCGTCGTGATTGACGTCCTGCTTGCGGAACGTGGCGGCCAGGCGTTGCTGGTGCTCGACCCGGGTCAGGGGCTGGCCCTTGCCGCCGGGCAATTCGCCGGCACTCAGCACCGCGTCACGGTTGGCGTCGCGGGCATCGAAGGCGTAGCTCATCCAGTGCAGGTATTCGGGCTGGCTGACCCGGCCGTCGCCGTCGCCGTCCATGCGCGCCAGGTATTCACTGGTCGCGCTGACCTGGGCCTGCGTTGCCAGCGGAGCCAGGGCCATGAGCAACAATGTCAGCGTGCGATGCATGGGCGCATTGTAGAGCCGGGCCTGCGCGCGGTTCTTCACCTTCCAAACCCTTGCGGTCGCGGCCTCAATGCGCGGCCAGGGCATAGCCTTTCAGGCGCGCGGCGTAATCCTGCAGCGCGCGGATGCCGCTGGACTCGGCCGACTGGCACCAGGCCTGCAGCTGCTGCAGGCGCTCTGAGGCATCCTGGGTGCGCGCTTCCAGCAGGGTGCTGAGGCGCGCTCGGTGCTCGATCAGGGCCAGGATGCGCGGACGTTGCGAGATCCATTGCCGCAACTGTTCGCGTGACTCCGGCTGCAGCCAGCGGCCGTCATCGGCCAGTCCCTTGCGCAGGCCCCGCGGCAACAGCTTGCGCAGTTTTTCACCGGCCAGGCGCGCCTCTTCCTTCATCGCTGGCGTCAGCACGTTGCGCTGGTAATCGGTCATGGCCAGGAAGCGATGGGCGACCAGTGCCTTCAAGGTATCGCCATCGGGCACCGCGATGTTGGGCCGTATGTCCACCGTGGGCGCCACCCGCAGCACCCTGGCCAGGCCCACGTTCTCCAGCGCCCTGATCAGCACCCAGCCGATATCCACTTCCCAGCGTCGCATCGAGAATCGCGCCGAGCTGGGAAACGCATGGTGGTTGTTGTGCAGTTCCTCGCCACCGATCCATACCCCCCACGGGGTCAGGTTGGTGGAAGTATCGGCCGATTCGAAATTGCGGTAGCCCCACCAGTGGCCCAGGCCGTTGACCACGCCGGCGGCCCAGAACGGGATCCACGCCATCTGCACGGCCCACAGGGCGATGCCCATGCAGCCGAACAGCGCGAAATGCACGACCAGCAGCAGCGTCGGCCCGGCCAGCGGGTGCGGCGTGTAGACCTTGCGTTCCAGCCAGTCGTCGGGCGCGCCCTTGCCGTACTGCTCGATGTCGGCCCGCTGCCAGCGCGCCTCGCGGTACAGCTCCACGCCGCGCCAGAACACGTTGCCGATACCCTTGAACCGCGGGCTGTGGGGGTCGTCTTCGGTCTCGACCTTGGCGTGGTGCTTGCGGTGGATGGCGACCCATTCGCGGGTGATCATGGACGTGGTCAGCCAGGTCCAGAAGCGGAAGAAGTGGCTGATGGCCGGATGGAAATCCACGCCGCGATGGGCCTGGCTGCGATGCAGGTACAGGGTCACCGAGAAGATGGTGAGCTGGGTAAGGACCAGCAGCACCGCCAGCATGCCCCACCAGCCCAGACCGAGCAGGCCGGCGGACAGGAAAGTGGACACGGACTCAGGCATTGCGGGTTCCTTCGGCTGCATCGCATCGGGTGCCGATGCCGATGCGACAATGATGGCCCCAGTGCGCGCGGTTTTCACCCGTCGCCCGCGTATGGTGCGGTCCTGCCTTCCTCCCCAGTTGGTCACTCCCCATGTTCCTGCCCGATGCGGCCCCGCACCCGCAATCCAGCGCCGAGCCGCTGATCGAACTCGACCGCGCCACCGTGGTGCGCGGCGGGCGCGTGGTGCTGGACAACCTGTCGCTACGCCTGGTGGCCGGCCAGCACACCGCGCTGCTGGGCCCTAACGGCTGCGGCAAATCGAGCTTCATCAAGCTGGTCAATCGCGAGCTCTATCCGCTGGCGCGAGAGGGCGAGACGCCGGTCAAGGTGATGGGCCGGGCGCGCTGGAAGGTGGGCGAGCTGCGCTCCCGGTTGGGGGTGGTCACTGGCGATCTGAGCCGCGACCTGCAGGAGATGCCGGGCCTGGACGTGGAGTCGGCGGTGCTCACCGGTCTCTTTTCCAGCCTGATGCTGCCGCCCGATGCGGAAGTCAGCGCTTCGATGCGCCAGGGTGCGCGCGAGGCACTGGAGCGGGTGGGCGCGGCTGCGTTGGCCGGGCGCGCGGTGGCGGAGCTTTCCACCGGCGAGATGCGACGGGTGCTGATTGCGCGCGCGCTGGCGCATCAGCCGCAGGCGTTGCTGCTGGATGAACCCACCGCCGGCCTGGACCTGGTGGCGCAGCGCGATTTCCTGGCGCTGATGGGCGAGCTGGGAAAACAAGGCATCACCCTGGTGCTGGTGACCCATCACATCGAGGAAATCATCGAGCAGGTCGACCGGGTGATCCTGCTGCGCGAAGGCCGCGTGCTGGCCGACGGCGCGCGCGCGGACGTGCTGACCGCGGAATTGCTGTCGCAGGCCTACGGCGGCCCGTTGAATGTTCGCCGGGAAGGTGCCACTTACTTCGCCAGTGCTGGATGATTGGCTTGTGCGCGTCATGCCCAACTATTCGCCTGTTGAAAACCCGCGCAGGCGGGAATCGCTCCCGCTTTGCAGGAATGAGCACGCTCGGTTCAACAAGGCAGAGGCAGTGAAGCAAGAGCGATTCCCGCCTGCGCGGGAATGACGAGCAAAAAAGTATTCCGCTTCTCCTCACTCCTCACTCCTCACTCCTCACTCCTCACTCCTCACTCCTCACTCCTCACTCCTCGCTCCTCCCGCGCCCATGCCCGAACTTCCCGAAGTAGAAACCACCCGCCGCGGCCTGGCCCCGCACCTGGAGGGCAAGCAGGTTCGCGGCGTGGTATTGCGGCGGCCGGACCTGCGCTGGCCTATTCCGGTGGAAATCGAAAACGTGCTGCCCGGCCAGCGCATCCTGGCGGTGCGGCGTCGCGCCAAGTACCTGCTGCTGGATACCGATGCGGGCAGCGCGTTGCTGCACCTGGGCATGACCGGCAGCCTGCGCGTGCTGCCCGCCAGCACGGCGGTCACTACCCACGACCATGTCGACTTCCAGCTCAGTTCCGGGCGGGTGATGCGCTTCAACGATCCGCGCCGGTTCGGCAGCGTGCTGTGGCAGCCGGCGGGACAAACCCATGCACTGCTGCGCGCGCTGGGGCCGGAGCCGCTGTCGGAGGATTTCGATGGCGACACCCTGTTCGAGCGCAGCCGTGGCCGCAAGGCGCCGGTGAAGAGCTTTCTGATGGATCAGTCGACCGTGGTCGGCGTGGGCAACATCTATGCCGCCGAGAGCCTGTTCCGGGCCGGCATCTCGCCGCTGCGCGCCGCCGGCAAGGTCTCGCGCGAGCGCTACGGCGCCCTGGCCACGGCCGTGAAAGATATTCTGGCTTACGCTATCACCCGCGGCGGCACCACCCTGCGCGATTTCATCAGCCCCGACGGGGCGCCGGGCTATTTCGAGCAGGAGCTGTCCGCCTACGGCCGCGGCGGGCAACCCTGCCCCAACTGTGGCCGGCCGCTCAAATTCGCCAGCATCGGCCAGCGCGCCAGCGTCTGGTGCGCCCACTGCCAGCGCTGAGCCGCCGCCGCGGCCATGCCGGCGCCGCGGTTTAGGGCTATATTCCGTCCCTGCCCGGGTGGGGAAGGACGATGGCGGATACGGCGGATATCACGGTATTCCTGGAATCGGCGCGCAATGGCGACCGCGCCGCGCTCGACCATGTGCTGTCCACGCTGTACCAGGAACTGCACACCATGGCCCGGCGGCAACTGTCCGGACAGCATGGCTACACGCTGGATGCCACCGCACTGGTGCATGAGTCCTACCTCAAGCTGATCGGCAGCAACGGCAACGCCAGGTTCGACGACCGCGCGCACTTCTTCGCCTATGCCGCTTCCTCGATGCGCAGCGTCGTCGTCGACTACGCGCGCAACCGCCTCGCCCGCAAGCGCGGCGGCGACCTCAAGCGGGTGGCCGAAATTCCCGAAGACGTGGAAGGTCCGTTGCGCCTGGACGAGGACACGCTGGCCCTTAACGATGCGCTGGACAAGCTGGCCGCCGCCGACGAGCGCCTGGCCCAGGTAGTGGAAATGCGTTACTTCGCCGGCCTGTCGGAACTGGAGATCGCCGAATTGCTGCAGCGTTCCGAACGCAGCATCCGCCGCGACTGGCAGAAGGCGCGCCTGTTCTTGCTGTCGGCGATGCAGGAAGACTGACCTCCGGCCCGGGCGAACGACGCCATGGATGTCGATCGCTGGAAACGCCTGTCGCCGCTGCTCGATGTATTGCTCGAGCTCAACCCGGATGCACGCAACGCACAGTTGAAGACAGTGCGGGTGCAGGAACCCGACCTGGCCGATGAGCTGGAGCGCCTGCTGGCGCTGGAGGACGACAGCGGCGGGTTCATGGCCCAGCCCCTGCTGGACAAGCCGGGGCAGCCGCAGGTAGGCACCCTGGTCGGCCCTTACCGGCTGGAAGTGGTGCTGGGCGAAGGCGGCATGGGCATGGTCTGGCTGGCCTCGCGCGCCGACGGCCTGTACCAGCGCAAGGTCGCGCTGAAACTGCTGCGGCCGGGCCTGGCCGATCCCAACCTGCGCCTGCGCTTCAGTCGTGAACGCGAGATCCTGGCGCGGCTGGCGCATCCCAACATCGCGCGCCTGCTCGATGCCGGTATCGGCAGCGAAGGCCAGCCCTACCTGGCGCTGGAATACGTGGACGGCATTCCCATCACCGAGTATTGCCAGTCGCACGGGCTGGCGGTGGACACGCGGGTCAAGCTGTTCCTGCAGGTCTGCGAAGCGGTCAGCCACGCGCACGCCAACCTGATCGTGCATCGCGACCTGAAGCCTTCCAACATCCTGGTCACGCCCACCGGCGAGGTCCGCCTGCTCGACTTCGGCATCGCCAAGCTGCTCGATGATTCCGAACCGGCGCCGTTGCATCCACGCACCGAAGTGCGCGCCTTCACCCTGCACTACGCGGCGCCGGAACAGGTGCGTGGCGAGCTGGTCACCACCATGACCGACGTCTATTCCCTGGGCGTGGTGCTGTACGAGTTGCTGGCCGGGACCAAGCCCTACCGCTTGCGCCGGCAGACCGACGCCGAATGGGAACAGGCGATCCTGGCGGTGGAACCGCTGAAACCCTCGGTGGCCTCGCAGCGCACCACCGACGGCGGCCGCGACCACAGCCCCGAGGCGCGGCGCCAGGCCCGGCGCCTCAGCGGTGACATCGACAACATCGTGCTCAAGGCGCTGGCCAAGCAGCCCGAGCAGCGCTACGCCTCGGCCGAGGCGCTGTCACTGGACCTGCAGCGCCACCTGCACGGGCGGCCGGTACAGGCGCGTGCGCAGAGCTGGGGCTACCAGCTCAACAAATACGTCGGCCGCCACCGCTGGGCGATCGCCTCGGGAGTGCTGGTGACCTCGCTGCTGCTGGGCGCGCTGGCGGCCAGCGTCTGGCAGGGACGCCAGGCCGTGCGCGAGACCGCGCGCGCACAGGCCATGCAGGATTTCGTCATCGGCCTGTTCGACAACGCCGGCGTCGCCCAGCAGGGCAACATCTTCGATGCGCGCAAGCTGCTGCTGGCCGGCGAGCGTCGCGGCGAGCGCGAGCTGGCCGGACAGCCATTGGCGCATGCCGAGCTGCTGGGCGTGATCGCGCGCCTGCGCGTCGGCCTGGGCGACTACCAGGAAGCGCTGGGACTGCTCGAGCGCCAGCAGGCGCTGCTGGCGCAGCTGGGCCGCGTGCCTGCCGGCCTGCAGCTGGAGGCGGTGACCCAGCATGGGCGCACGCTGCGGCTGCTGGATCGTCCGCAGGAATGCCTGCAGGTGATGGCACCGGCCGAGATCCTGATCTCGCGCCTGCAGCCGCAGCAGGCGGCGCAGGAGGCCGACTTCCTGTCGCAACTGGGACGCTGCCGGCGGCTGCTGGGCGAACGCCAGGCCGCCGACCAGCTCTACGAGCGCTCGCTGGCCTTGCGCCGCGCCATCAAGGACCAGGGCGGCGTGGCCGAGAACCTGCTCGATCGCGCCCTGATCGAAAACGACCAGGGCCGCACCGACAAGGCCCTGGCCGGCTACGACAAGGCGCTGGCCCACCTGCACAAGCATGTGGGCGACACCAACGCGCTGGCGGCCGAGATACAGGTCAACCGCGGGCACCTGTTGCGCGCGCGTGGGGATACCGACGCGGCCCGCGCGACCTTCCGCGACGCGCTGGTGATCGCCGAGGAAGTCCATGGCGAACAGCACCCGGTGACGCTGGGCATCCGTCGCCTGCTGATCGGCATCCTGGTGGACCAGGAACAGTACCGGGAAGCCGAAAAGCAGATCGATTCCCTGTATGGGATGACCCTGGCAGCCCTGGGCGCCCGCCACCGCGACACCGCCATGGCCAGCAACACGCGCGGGGTGATTGCCTTCCAGCGCGGGCACCTGCAGGCGGCCCTCACCGATCTGGCCGGGGCCGTGGGCATCTGGCGCGGCACCGCCGATTCGCAGAACCTGCAGGGCGGGCTGTTCAACTACGGCATGGTCCTGCATGCCGCCGGCAGCCAGGACGAGGCGCTGGCGGCATTGCTGGAGGCGCGCGCGCTGCGCGTCGCCCAAAGCGGCGCCAGTGATCATTCGGTCGGTGCGGTCGACCGCCTGATCGGTGAGGTGCTGGCCAGCCAGGGCAAGCCTGACCTGGCGCTGCCCTATCTCGATCGCGCAGTGAAACTGACCCGGGTCGGCCTGGGTGCCGAGCATCCCGCCACGCTGTTCGCGCAGCTGTCGCTGGCACGCCAGCTTGCGCGTACCGGCCACGAAGAGGACGCCCTGAAGACCATGGACGCGCTGGCCGCCCAGCGCGGCAGGTACGCCGAGATGGCGAAGCTGCGCTGGAGCGCGCGCGCCTACGCGGCCCAGGTCCGCTGTGGCAACGGGCAGCACGACCAGGGGCGGCGCGAGCTGGACGCGCTGGTCGGCGAACTGCGGCGCGAGCGTCCCGATGGCGGCGCGATCACCCGCGAGGCCTTGGCGATCAGGAAGGGTTGCGGCGGCTAACCGCGGAAATAACCGTCGGCCAGCGCCGCATGGAAAGTGCCCAGGTGCACCTGGATCTCGTCCATGAAGACGGCCGGATTGCGGGCCGCCAGGATGGCCGGATCGGCATTGCGGATCAGCCCGACCACGCGGTTGAGGCTGCGATCGACGCCTGGACGCGGCGGCATGGTCGGCAGCACGCTCAACGCCCGGGTCAGGCAGAACTGCACGCTGCGCGGGAATTCGCTGTTCTGCAGCAGGAAGCGCAGCGCGTGTTCGGCGGTGACCCGCTGGCGCACGTGCCGGCGGTACATCTGGTAGGCGGCCAGCGAACGCAGCACCGCCATCCACTGCATGTTCTGGAACGCCTCGCGGTCGTCCTCGTTGCGCGGGGTGACCAGGCCCGAGGCACCCGCATCGATGATGCGGGTGGTCATGTCGGCCTGTTCGATGGCCGTGCCCAGGCGCAGGAACTGGAAGCCGATGTCGCGGCTGACATTGGCGGTCAGCAGCCCGGAGACCTTCAGGCAACCATCGGCAATGCGGGTGATGAACTCGATGCGATAACGCCGGCTGACACCGCGTTCGCCATTGGCCTCGATGTACAGATACAGGTCGTTGATGGCTTCCCACACTTCACCCGGCAACGTGTCGCGGATGCCGCGCAGGATCTCGCGGGCGCCATCGACCGAGCTGCGCAGCGACGACGGATTGCGCTCGTCCAGCAACAGGAAGCGAACCACGTCCGCATCGCTGGCATCGTCGCCGGTGCTGGGGAACAGTTCGGCGAAGGCATCGCCGGCTCCCACCGTATCGACCATCGGCCGCCAGGCAAAACGCACCGAGCGCGGCAGGTCCAGTTGCAGCAGGCTGCCCACGCCGACCAGGCGTGCGGTGTTCTCGGCGCGGCGCACGTAACGGCTGAACCAGTAGAGATTGTCGGCGACGCGCGAAAGCATCAGTCGTACCCACGGGAAAAAATGATTTCGTCGAGAGAATGATGGCTTGTGCCCATCAATCGCTCTCCCCATCCATGCCCTCGTCGGACATGTCGACCACCCACGTATCCTTGGCCCCGCCACCCTGCGACGAATTGACCACCAGCGACCCGGCTTCCATTGCCACGCGGGTAAGTCCGCCGGTGGTCACGTAGATGTCCTCGCGCGACAGCACGAACGGGCGCAGGTCCAGGTGCCGCGGCGAAGGGCCGTCGTCGGTGACGATGGGCGCGGTGGAAAGCGCCAGGGTTGGCTGGGCCATGTAATTGCGCGGGTCGGCCTCGATCAGTTTCCTGAATTTGTCGCGCTCGCGCTTGGTGGAACGCGGGCCGATCAGCATGCCGTAGCCGCCCGATTCATTGGCCGGCTTGACCACCAGCTTGTCGAGGTTCTCCAGCACGTACTTGCGCTCCTTTGCGTCATGGCAGAGGAAACTCGGCACGTTGGGCAGGATCGGCTCCTCATCCAGGTAGTACTTGATCATCTTCGGCACGTAGGCGAACACCACCTTGTCGTCGGCCACGCCGGCGCCGGGCGCATTGGCCAGCGCCACCTTGCCGGCGCGCCAGCTGCGCATCAAGCCCGGCGCGCCCAGCACCGAATCGGCATGGAAGACTTCCGGGTCGATGAAAAGATCGTCGACGCGGCGGTAGATCACATCCACGCGCTGGGCGCCGTACACGGTACGCATGTAGGTGCAGTCGTCGTCGGCCACGAAAAGGTCGTTGCCTTCCACCAGTTCGATGCCCATCGCCTGGGCCAGGTAGGCGTGTTCGAAATACGCGCTGTTGAACACGCCGGGGGTCAGCAGGGCGATGGCCGGCGTATCGCCCGGGCGCGGCGACAGTGCAGCCAGGGTGTCGTAGAGCTGGGCCGGATAGTCGTCGACCGGCAGGATCGAACTGGTCTCGAACAGCTCCGGGAACACGCGCTTGGCCACCATGCGGTTTTCCAGCATGTAGGACACCCCGCTGGGAATGCGCAGGTTGTCCTCCAGTGCGTACAGGGTGCCATCGCCGTCGCGCACCAGGTCCGAGCCGCAGATATGCGCCCAGACCCCCAGCGGCGGCTGCATGCCCACGCACTGCTCACGGAAATTGACCGAGTCCTTCAACAACATCGCCGGGAACACCTTGTCCTTGACGATCTGCTGTTTGCCGTAGATGTCGCCGATGAACAGGTTCAGCGCGCGCATCCGCTGCTTCAGGCCGGCCTCGGTGCGCGTCCACTCGGTCAGCGGGATCACCCGCGGGATCAGGTCGAACGGCAGCGTGCGGTCGACGTTGCGACCATCGGAATACACGGTGAAGGTGATGCCCATGACCCGGGCGATGACATCGGCGGCCAGCTGGCGCTCGGCGATTTCGCGGCCGGACAGGCCACCCAGGTATTCCACCAGCCGGCGCGCGGCGGGGCGTGGTTGTCCGTCGGCCTGGATCAGCTCGTCGAATGTGGTGGTTCGGTATTTCGCCCAGTCCATTCGCCCGATTCCGTTGTCCTGCGGCGGAACGCGCGTCCTTGCAGGTGATGCGTCGCAACATGCCCGGAACTGCGAAACGCGTCAAGCATTGGCCCTTTGCGGCGTGATCGGGACACAATGGCTGCGAACCCCGAAACCGTGGATTGCATGCCCGCACCTTCTCCCGTCGCCCTGGTCACCGGCAGCGCCCGCCGCATCGGCGCGGCCATCGCGCGACGGCTGCATGGCGAAGGCTACGACCTGGCCCTGCATTACCGGGACTCGGCGGCGGAGATGCAGGCGTTGGCTGCGGAACTGGAATCGGCGCGGCCCGGCAGCGTGCTGACCCTGCAGGCGGATCTCGCCGAATTCGACCGCCTGCCCGAACTGGTGGCCAATGCCGTCGGTCGCTTCGGGCGCCTGGATGCCCTGGTCAACAACGCCTCATCCTTCCAGCCGACCGCCATCGGCAGCGCCACGCCACAGCAATGGAATGAGCTGTTTGCTTCCAATGCACATGCTCCCTTCTTCCTTGCCCAGGCGGCCGCGCCGCACCTGAAAGCCGCGCGCGGGGCCATCGTCAACCTCGTCGATGTCTACGCCGAACAACCGCTCGCCGGTCACACGGTCTATTGCATGGCCAAGGCCGCCCTGTTGATGGCCACCCGATCACTCGCGCTGGAACTGGCACCGGAGGTCCGCGTGAACGCGGTGGCGCCCGGCGCAATCCTGTGGCCGCAACAGGACCACGGCGACGATGCCAAGGCCGCCCTGCTCGGCCGCACGCCGCTGGCCCGTACCGGTACGCCCGGGGAAATCGCCGCAGCCGTGTACTGGCTGCTGCGCGAGGCCACCTACACCACCGGCCAGGTCATCCGCGTCGATGGCGGCCGCCTGCTGAGCGGCTGAGCGACGAACGTTGTTTGAGGAGGTTGTAGGAGCGACGCAAGTCGCGAAGCAGATAGCATTTGAGTAATTGCGAGCTTCGCGACTCGCGTCGCTCCTACACCGCCTTTCAAAGCCCCTGCAACGTCTCAGCGTTTGGGCTGGAAGGCGCTTTCCAGCTGCATGCCCTGGAACGCGGCCGGGGTTTCATGCGAGACCGCATAGCGGTACAGCGCCGCCGAATAGATGCCGCTCAGGGCTGCCTGGTAGATGCCCAGCAGCAATACCCCGATCACGAATACCACTGCCACCGCGATCGCCAGCATCGGCGACGCCTGCCAAGCCAGGAATGCCAGGCCTGCGCCGACCAGCATGACGGCGAAGGTGATCAGGCCGAAGGCCGCGCCAATGCCGACGTTGCCGATGGCGTTCTCGCCCCAGGTCCGCTTCAGCAGCGCCACGCTCTGCTTCAGCGCATCGACCGGGCCGATGTTGCGGCTGACCAGCACCGGCACGACCATGAAGGTCGCCAGTGTCCACGCCACGCCGAGGCCGCTGCCGACCAGGCGCACGATGAAATTGTTGTCGCGGCTCTTCAGCGCCTGCAAGGCCACGCCGACGGTGGCCGCGATGGCGGCGTAACCGAGGATGGCGGGAAGTTTCGATTTCGCCGCGTCGAAGCCGTCGCGCAACGTCGGGTCGCCGCCGTCCAGGCGGATCATCGCCGCGGCCACCAGCGCGCAATTGAAGAAGATGATCACGCTGTACTGGCAGAAATAGAACAGGAACCCCACCACCGCGCCGCCAATGCCGATCCCGTTCTCGAAGATGCGCAGCGCGAACACCGGGACCAGGAAGGTCGCCATCACCACCAGCGTGCACAGGCCGGAGATCAGCGGGAACAGCAGCAGCTCGCGGTCCGAGCGCAATACATTGGCGCTGGCCTTGACCAGTTCCCAGCTACGCGAAAATCTTTCGAACATGGCCATTCCCCAATGGTTGATGCCGATAGCGTGCGGCATGCCGGTGCCTGCCTGCAATCTGCCGGAAGTAACTCCGCAAGGGAATTCGGGGCGTGCTGTTGTCAGTGGACGCGACCTCAGGGCGGTGAGGTCAACACCACCACTGACATGGGGACGTCGCGTTCGGGCGATTGGGCCCACAGCTCACCCAGCGCCTTTCCCGAACCCGGATCCACGAAATCCGGCGCAATATCAACCAAGGGCTTCAACACGAAGGCGTGCCTGAGTTCGGGCCGGGGCAAGCGCAGATTGCCCGGGCCTTCGATCACCAGGTCGTCATAGAACACGATGTCGATGTCCAGCGGCCGGTCGCCGAAACGCGGCCCGCTGCGATCCCGGCCGTGCGCGTCTTCGAGTGCATGCAGCCAGTCGTTGAGGTCATGGACGTCCAGGTCCGACTCGATCAGCGCGGCGGCATTGAGGAAATCCGGACCGTCGAAACCGATCGCGGTGGTGCGGTAAACCGGCGAGGCCGCGACCGTCCCGAACCGCTGCCGGAGTGCGTGCAAGGCCGAAGCCAGGTTCCGTTCCGGCAGTACGTTGCTGCCCAGGCTCAGGTAGGCCTTGCCCATCAGTGCCGCGGCCTCACTGCCGCGCACGCTCGATGATCACGCCCACCGCCACCGCGCCGCGCACCGCGCCGGGCTTGCTCAGTTTCAGGCGCAGCCATTGCACGCCGAACTCGGCCAGCACGATGTCCGCGCAGCGCTCGGCCAGGGTTTCCACCAGCCCGTAATCGGACTGCGAGACGAACTCCACCAGCCGCCGGCTCACCGCCTTGTAATTCAGCGTGTCTTCGATGCTGTCGCTGGCCGCCGGCTTGCGGTTGTCGAAACCCATCTCCAGATCGAAGCGCAGCGTCTGGCGGATGCGCCGCTCCCAGTCGTAGATGCCGATCAGGGCATCGATCTCGAGACCTTCTATGAAGACTTTGTCCATGGGCTAGGAGTTAGGAGTTAGGAGTTAGGAGTTAGGAGTTAGGAGTGAGTAGTGAGTAAGAGCCTAACTTCTTTTATCGTCATTCCCGCGAAGGCGGGAACCCAGCGACTTTGCTCTATTCACAGAAGCTGCGGAAAACAAGGCACTGGGATTGCCGCCTTGGCGGGGTTTTCAAAAGCCGAATGGCTGGTCATGACAAAACAATACTTCAGGGCAGCGGTTGATCCTGATGACCGCCCACCACCGGCAGCGTCGCCATGTCCCAACGCGGCGTGACTTTCACGGCAGCTGTTTCCGACTGCCCGGCCTGCAGTCGCAGGGCGCCTGCGAACGCAATCATCGCGCCGTTGTCGGTGCACAGCGCCGGTCGCGGGAAACTGGCGCGGCCGCCACGCTTGCCGGCAATATCGTGCAGTTTCGCGCGCAGGCGCTTGTTCGCACCCACGCCGCCGGCCACCACCAGCGTGTTGCTGCCAGCCGCATCCAGGGCGCGATGGCACTTGATGGCCAGCGTATCGACCACCGCATCCTCGAAGCCGCGCGCGATGTCGGCCCGGGTCGCATCGCTCTGGTCGCTGTTGCGCCAGGCCAGCATCACCTGGGTCTTCAGGCCGCTGAAGCTGAAATCCAGGCCGGGGCGGTCGGTCATGGGCCGGGAGAACTTGTAGACGCCAGGGCGGCCGGTTTCTGCCAGCGCCGCCAGCTGCGGGCCGCCCGGATACGGCAGGCCCATGACCTTGGCGGTCTTGTCGAAGGCCTCGCCGGCGGCATCGTCCAGGGTCTCGCCCAGCAACCGATAGCTGCCGATCTCATCCACGGCCACCAGCTGGGTATGGCCCCCGGACACCAGCAAGGCCACGAACGGGGCGGCAGGCGGGTCGTCTTCCATCAGCGGGGCCAGCAGATGGCCTTCCATGTGGTGCACGCCCACCGCGGGGACTTCCAGCGCCCAGGCCAGCGAACGGGCCACGCCCGCACCCACCAGCAGGGCCCCGACCAGGCCGGGACCGGCGGTATAGGCCACCCCGTCGAGGTCTTCGAGCTTCAGATCGGCCTCGGCCAGGGTCTGTCGGATAAGCGGCAACAGCTTGCGCACGTGGTCGCGGCTGGCCAGTTCGGGTACCACGCCGCCGTATTCGGCATGCAGGGCGATCTGGCTGTAGACCGCGTGGGCACGCAGTCCGGCGCTGCCCGGCAGCGCCGTGTCGTAGACGGCCACGCCGGTTTCATCGCAGGAAGTTTCGATACCAAGGACGCGCATGGGGCCTGATTGGGGGTGTTGGCATGGACAAACAAGCCCCGGGCGGCTTGCAGCCAGCCCCGGGGTGCCGTTATCATACGCGGCTCGCCGGGACTGACCCGGTTGTTTGTGTCCCGGAGATTCCATGCCCAGCGTCAAAGTCCGCGAAAACGAGCCTTTTGAGTTTGCTCTGCGTCGCTTCAAGCGTACCTGCGAAAAAGCCGGTGTTCTGGCCGAAACCCGCAAGCGCGAGTTCTACGAGAAGCCGACCCAGGAACGCAAGCGCAAGGCCGCCGCCGCGGTGAAGCGTCAGCTGCGTCGCAGCTCGCGCGACGTCACCAAGAAGCAGCGCCTCTACTGAGCCGCGTTGTTTCTGCAGAAGCCGGCACGCGTGAGCGTAGCCGGCTTTTTGTGCTTTTGGCACCCCCCGTTTTAGCTCCAGGAGAATCCAGATGACCCTGAAACAGCAGCTCGTAGAAGACATGAAGGCCGCCATGAAGGGCGGCGACAAGCACACCTTGGGCGTGGTGCGCCTGATCAACGCGGCCATCAAGCAGCGCGAAGTGGACGAGCGCATCGAGCTGGACGATGCCGCGGTGATCGCAGCGATGGAAAAGATGGTCAAGCAGCGCAAGGATTCGGTCAGCCAGTTCGAAGCTGCCAACCGCGAGGACCTGGCGGCCATCGAGCGCGCCGAGATCGTGGTGATCGAGAAATACCTGCCGGCCAAGCTGGGCGAAGCCGAGATCCAGGCCGCCATCGATGCCGCAGTCACCGAGACCGGCGCGACTGGCCCGGCCGACATTGGCAAGCTGATGGGCGTGCTGAAGCCGAAGCTGGCCGGGCTGGCCGACATGGGCCTGGTGTCGGCGCTGGTGAAGAAGAAGTTCGCGAGCTGATTGTTTCCCCTTGGCCCAGCCGCCCAGGAACACCACTTCCGATGAGCAGACCTGCAGCAACCATTGCGCTTCGCCCGGCCACGGCCGCAGACGTGCCGCAGATCCTCGCCTTCATCGGCGAGCTGGCCGACTACGAAAAACTCGCCCATGAGGCCGTGGCCGACGAAGCCACCTTGGCCGCCCAACTTTTCGGCGCGGCACCAGCGGCCGAAGTGGTGATGGCCGAAGTCGACGGACAGCCGGCCGGCTTTGCCCTGTTCTTCCATAACTTTTCCACCTTCCTGGGCAAGCGCGGCCTGTACCTGGAAGACCTGTATGTCAGGCCGGGCTATCGCGGCCTGGGCCTGGGCGGACGCCTGATGGTGCACCTGGCGCGGCTGGCGGTGGAACGCGGCTGCGGCCGTTTCGAATGGTCGGTGCTGGACTGGAATACGCCGGCCATCGATTTCTATCGCCAGCTCGGTGCAGTGCCGCAGGATGAGTGGACGGTGCAGCGCGTGAGTGGCGACGCGCTGGCCACGCTGGCTGCGCGGGATCCCGACGCACGCTGACGCTTGCCGGGGACCGATCTGATCGTCCCGCCGCTTGCCCGCATGGCATCCTAGTCGTTACATGGCACGCATCCCCGACGCTTTCATCGACGACCTCCTGGCGCGCACCGACATCGTCGAGGTGATCGGCACGCGCGTGCCGTTGAAGCGGCAGGGCAAGGAATATTCGGCGCGCTGCCCGTTCCACGACGAGCGCTCGCCCTCGTTCACGGTCTCGCAGACCAAGCAGTTCTACCACTGCTTCGGCTGCGGCGCGCATGGCACCGCGATCTCGTTCCTGATGAACTACGACCGCCTCGAGTTCCTGGATGCGGTGGACGAACTGGCCAAGCGCGTGGGCATGGAAGTGCCTAAGGACACGCAGAAGCGCAACGACACCGACGACGGCCGCGACATGTACGCGGCGCTGGACGCGGCAGCGAAATTCTTCCAGCGCCAGCTCGAGGAAAGCGACAAGGCCCGGGCCTACCTGGACCAGCGCGGCGTCGACGAAAGCATCCGCGCCCAGTTCGCCATCGGCTACGCGCCGGAAGGTTTTTCCGCGCTCAAGGATGCACTGGGCACCGACGAGCGCCGGACCAAGCTGCTGGAAAAGACCGGCATGATGTCGCGCAGCGACAACGGCCGCGTCTACGACAAGTTCCGCGACCGGGTCATGTTTCCCATCCACGACCGCCGCGGCCGCGTGATCGCCTTCGGCGGACGTGTGCTGCAGAAGGATGACGGCCCCAAATACCTCAACTCGCCTGAGACCCCGCTGTTCCACAAGGGCCGCGAACTCTACGGCCTGTGGCAGGTGCGCCAGGCCAACCAGAAGATCGAGCGCCTGGTGGTGGTCGAGGGCTACATGGACGTGGTGTCGCTGTTCCAGTACGGCGTCACCCAGGCCGTGGCCACGCTGGGTACGGCGACCACGCCGGACCACGCCGAACTGCTGTTCCGCAATTCGCCGGATGTGTATTTCTGCTTCGATGGCGACGCGGCCGGCCAGCGCGCGGGCTGGAAGGCGCTGGAGTCGGTGTTGCCGCGCATGAAGGACGGACGCCAGGCTTTCTTCCTGTTCCTGCCCGATGGCGAGGACCCGGACAGCATCGTGCGCAGCGAAGGGGCGGCCGGTTTCGACCAGCGCCTGCGCCAGGCCACGCCGCTGTCGCAGTTCTTCTTCGACGAGTTGGGCAAGGACGTCACCCTGTCCACGCTGGATGGCAAGGCGCGGCTGGCCGAACGCGCCAAACCCTTGCTGGCGCAGATTCCGGATGGTGCGTTTGGCGACCTCATGCGCCAGCGGCTGGGCGAGATTACCGGCGTCGGCCTGGCGCAACCGGCCGCCCTGCCTGAAAAACCCAGGGTCGTGTCGCGCCTGCCGCCCCAGGCGCAGAAGCGCAGCCTGGTGCGTGGCGCGATCACCGTGCTGCTGCAGCAGCCTGCGCTGGCACTGGCGCTGGAGCCGCCTTACGGATTCAGGGACCTCGACCAACCCGGCGTCGGCCTGCTGGTCGAGCTGCTGTTACTGGTGCACGCGCGTCCGGAAATCACCACCGGCGCCCTGCTGCAGCATTTCTCCGAACGCGAGGAACTCAATGCGCTGCAGAAGCTGGCCTCCGAAGTGGTGCCGGGCGATGAAGCCATCTGGCGGCAGATCCTGATCGATGCGGCCGAGCAGCTGGAAGACCAGGCCATCCAGCAGCGCCTGGGCGAGTTGCAGGCGAAGATGGGCGCCGGCCCGTTGGACGCGGCCGACAAGTACGAACTGATGACCTTGATGCAGGCGCAACGCCGGCGCGGCAAGCAACCCGGTTGACGGCAGTTCGCAGTGGCCCGGGGCGCAACGACTCGCGCGTATGCCGATGACGGGCATGGCTTCAGGAAGAAGGTCAACAGCGACTACTTCGGCGCAGCCAGCATGCGCTTCTGGCAGCAGCACCTGCTGCCCTGAGCTGTGGCGAAAACTGCGACGGCTGGCGGACCGGTGCGGGCCGCTCAGCCTTCGCCGTGCAGGCCGACCAGTTGCCCGTGACTCAGGCGGCCCTGCCACGAGGCGATCCACCCGGGAAGTTCAGACGCGGGCATGGGCCGACCGATGAAATACCCCTGCGCCAGCTCGCAGCCGGTCAGGTGCAGCAGTTCCCAGTCCTCGTTGTCCTCCACGCCTTCGGCTACCACCTCCATGCCCAGCTTGCGGCCCAAGCCCAGGCTGGCGTCGTAGATCGCACGTGCAGTCTTGTCGTGCAGGGCCCCATGCACGAAGCCGCGGTCGATCTTGAGTTCGTCAAAGGAAATGTCGCGCAGCTGCGATAGCGAGGAGTGCCCGGTACCAAAATCATCGATGGACAGGCGGAAGCGCTTCATGCGCAGCCGGGTCAGGGTTTCCAGCGGCGCGCGCAGGTCCTGCATCAGGCTGCCTTCCGTGATTTCCAGTATCAGGTCCTGTGGCGCATGCCCTGCAGCGAGCGCCGTAGCGGCCACGAAATCGGCGAACCCGACCGATGAGAGATTGTCCATGGAGACGTTGACTGCGACATGCAGCTCCAGCCCCTGTCCGCGCCAGCGGCGGGCCTGGGCCAGTGCGCCGGCCAGGACCAAACGCGTCAGCTCGTCGATGAGCCCGTGTCGTTCGGCGATGCCAATGAACTGGTCGGGAAAGACCAGCCCGTCCTGAGGATGTCGCCAGCGCACCAGTGTCTCGACCCCGGCAACCGCGCCGGTCGCAACCACGACCTTGGGTTGATAATAATTGACCAGATGTCCACGCTCGATGGCATGGCGCAACTCGGTTTGGTCGTAGGATTTGCGAGCCGGCAATGGCACGGAATATCCGGGGCGCCACGTCTCCAGCACGGCCGCCAGCGCTTCGCGCGAAGCCGGCTTGGGCAAATGTCCAAGCACAGTGATCTGGTGGGCCTGGACCAGTTTTTCGGCCATCTGCATGACCCGCTCATCCTCGCCGCTGATCAGCAACAGGCTGCCGCGGTAGCCATGTTCGACAAGCTTGCGGACGAATTCCACGCCATCCATGTGCGGCATGTTCAGATCCATCAGGATCAACTCGGGTCGCTGCGCGGTCCCAATCTGCTGCAGCGCGCTTGCTCCGCTTTCGCAGGTCGCCACCGAGGTGAATCCCAGGCTGTCCAGCATTTGTGCGAGCAACCGGAGCATGAAAGGCTCGTCGTCAAGCACCAGAATCCTGAGCGCCGATTTGTCCATCAGGAGCCCACGCCGATGCTGCCCGCTGCCGCCCCGTCGTTGCGACTGCCCTCGGGTGGAGGGCGTGGCAACGTGTCGAGGAAGCTGTTCACCGCCTGCAGTTCGCGTTCGAACAATATCCAGAGCCGCGCCAGGGCGGCGGCATCGTTTTCCTTCCCGGCTGTTTCCAGCTCGGCACAGAGCGCGCCGAGGGCCAGTGCCCCCACCGCTCGCGCCGCCGAGCAGAGCTTGTGCGCCTGCTCGCTCGCCAACCGGGATTCACCCCCAAGGCAGTAGCGACCCAGCTTGCTCGCGATTTCCGCCGCACTGGCCTGGAACTGCCTTTGCAGCTTCCGGTTGGTTTCCGGGTCCGGGCCGATCAACGCCTGGAGCACGCTCACGTCCACCGAGGCGTCGTCGCGTGCGGGCCATGCGTCGGCGCTCAGGGCCGGGAGAGTGTCCGCCACATCGGGCAACCAGTCCTGCAGCAACGCCTTGAGCTCGGCCAGCTGCAGTGGCTTGCCCAGGTAACCATCCATGCCCGCCGCAATGCAGCGATCAGACTCTTCCCGGGGGGCGCTGGCGGTCAAGGCAATGATGGGGGTGCGCAGACCCTGGCCCGAGTGAATCTGCTCTGCCGCACGAATGGCCATGGCCAGTTCGAAACCATCCATTCGTGGCATGTGCAGGTCGCACAGCAGCAGCCCATAGTGGCCACCTTGCCACGACGCCAGCGCCTCGCATCCATCGGCCGCGATGTCGGCGTCAAAACCCAGCAATGTCAGCTGGCGCAGGATCAGTTTCTGGTTCATCGCATTGTCTTCGGCGACCAGGATCCGCCTCTGTTTTGCTGGCCTCCGGGCGCGCGCAGGGTCTTCGGGGATCATGGCGGCGTGGCCTCCTGCCCCGTGTCCCCGCGCGGTCCGGCCTTGTCAGCGAGGCGCGGCATTGCGCTCAGTAAACCGTCGATAGCTGCGTACAGCTCCTGGTAGCGCAGCGGCTTGGCGATGTAGCCGTCACAGCCGGCGACGCGGATCCTCTCCCGGTCGGATTTCATCGCCATCGCAGTCAGTGCCAGTACCGGAATAGCCGACGTCGCGGGGTCCTGCTTCAGCAACGCGGTTGCCGCCAGGCCGTCCATGCCGGGCAGCTGTATGTCCATCAGGATCAGGTCGGGGCGTTCGGCACGCGCAAGCATCAACCCGTTCTCGGCGTCGGCCGCGCACAGCACCGAATGACCCGCATTGCGCAGCAGCAGCGCCAGCTTCATGTTGGCCGGATTGTCCTCTATGACGAGCACCTTGCTCATGCGACTCCTTCGCTGGTTGGCTGCAACGCGCGCCGCACCTCGGCAAGGAAGCCGGCGCGGTTGAACCCGGCTTTCTCCACAATACCAACAGCCCGCTCCCTGTGGGCATTCAGGGTGGCACGATCCAGGGCGGTGATGTCCTTGGCCGTCACCACCAGAATCGGTATGCGTGCGGTTTCACGGTCGCGCTGCAAGGCCTCGACCACGTCGAATCCGCTGACCTCGGGCATCATCAGGTCGAGCAGGATCAGGTCTGGCCGCAGTCGCCGGGCCTGCTGTATGGCCTGGGCGCCACTGTCGGCGCGCACCACCGAGTAGGCCGGTGCCGGCAGTAGCGCGGCAATCATGTCGCTGGCCCTGGGATCGTCGTCCACCACCAGCACGGTGCGGATGCGTTCGGGCAACGGGTGCAGTCCGATGGCGGCCAGCGAGGCTTTCAACTGGATCCGGCTGATCGGCTTCTGCAGGACCGCCGCTGCGCCGCGGGTCACGGCGATGCTGGTATCGGCCAGGCTGGAAATGATGACCAGCGGAACGTGGGCCAGGATAGGGTCGTGACGGATCCGGTCCAGGAACTCCCAACCGTCCATTCCCGGCAACTGCAGGTCCAGGGTGATCAGGCTCAAGGGTTGTCCGGCCGCCCGCAGCAGGGCGCTTTCGGCACTGGCCTCGCGCAGCACCGTGAAGCCTTCGTTCTCCAGCAACAGCCGCACCAGGTCCGCTGCCAGGTCGTCGTCTTCCACCACCAGGGCGACGCGCCCGGTGCTGGCGCCGGCTTCCGCTGCCACGACCATGTCGTTGACCGCTGCGGGCGGGTCCACGCCCTCGGCCTCGAGCAGGGGAAGCCAGGCGGCGAATCGCGCGCCCTCGCCCTCCGCGCTGGCTACCGCAACGGCCCCGCCGTGGAGTTCGGCCAGTTGCTTGACCATCGCCAGGCCCAGGCCGGTGCCTTCGAACCTGCGCGCCAGGCTGCTGTCGATCTGGCTGAACGCCTGGAACAGCTTGGCCATGTCGTTGCGGGAAATGCCGATGCCGTTGTCGCACACCGAGATTTCCAGGAACTCGCCGTGGTTGTTGTCCGGCAGCGCGAAGCCGTGCACCGGCCAGTTGCCCGACTGCAGGCCCACCGCACTGCGTGCCACGCGACGCGCGCGGAGGATGACGGTCCCGCCATTGGCGCTGAATTTCACCGCATTGGAAAGCAGGTTGTAGACGATCTGCTTGGTCTTGCGCTTGTCCAGCTGGATGATGCCCAGGGCATCATCGACCCGCAGTTCCAGCTGCACATGCTGGGTCGCGGCTTTCTCCCGGACGATGGCCAGGCTGTCTGCAAGCAGGCTGCCCACGTCGACCGCTTCGAGCTCCAGCGCCATCATCCCGGCTTCGACCTTGGACAGATCCAGTATGTCGTTGATCAGCGAAAGCAGGTGTTGGCCACTGGTGAAAATATCGCCCGTGTATTCCTGCTGGGTTTCGCTCATCGGCCCGATCAATCCGTCCTTCAGCACTTCGGAGAACCCGATGATGGCGTTCAGCGGAGTGCGGAGCTCATGCGACATGGTCGCCAGGAATTCGGACTTCATGCGGCTGGCGCGCTCCAGCTCGATGTTCTTTTCCTGCAGCGCAAGATCGAAGCGTTTGGTCTCGGTGATGTCGCGCGCCGCGGCGATCACGCCCTGCAGCTTGCGGTCGCGGTCGCGGAAGGTGGCGGCGTTGTAGGAAACCACCGTCTCCTCGCCGCTGCGCGCGCGCACGGTCAGCTCGTAGTTGCTGACCTTGTTCTCGGTCAGTACGCGCTGGATGGCGGCGTCGGCGCGCGCCGGATCGGTGAAGAAGTTGCTGCAGGGCGCGCCGATCAGTTCGTCACGGGTGCGCCCGGTCAGCTGGATCATCTGCTGGTTCACGTCGGAGATGATGCCTTGTGGGTCGGTCATCATCAGCGCGTCGATATTGGATTCGATAAGCGAGCGGGTATAGAACTGCTGGTCGCGCAGCCGCTGGTCCAGCAATGCCTGCGCCGCTTCCACCTGCTTGCGCGCCGTGTTGTCGGTGCCGATCAGCAGATAGCCGATGATTTCGTTGCCCGCGTTGCGCAGTGCGGTCACCGACACCATGGCCGGGAAGCGGCTGCCATCCTTGCGGATATAGGTCAGCTCGTAGATGTCCTCGATGCCGCGCGAGGCCTTGAACACGAGTGCCTCGAACCCTGGCGTGATGGGTGTGTCCAGCTCGAGGCTCAGGGCGGCCGCGCGTGCGATCAGTTCCCGCGGATCGGAGATGTCCGCCGGGGTGATGCGATTGACCACGTCCGCCGCGGCGTATCCGAGCATGGTCTCGGCGCCTACGTTGAAGATCTGGATGACGCCCTTCTCGTCAGTGGCAATGCTCGAAAAGTAGGCGCTGTTGAAAATCGCGTCCTGCAGGGCCCCGGTCTTGAGCAGCGCGCTCTGGCGCTGGAATTCCATGCTGCCTTCGGCCCCATCGCGCCTGGCAGGGATACCGGGGTCCGGACCGCTCATTCAAGTTTTCCTTCCGCGTGAACAGGCGTGGACCAGGCTCGTCGCCAGAGGACTGGAAGCGACGCTGTGACAGCTCACGGTCTGCTCCCCGCACGGGATTGTCACCGCCATGCGGCGGACGCCAAGCAGAAGATGATTCAGCAAACGTATACCACGAAAATCGCGGATGCCCCGCTTCGCGGCCGGCAACTTCAGTCAGGTCGCGGGCTGCAGCCAGGGCATCAGCCAGTGGTCGGCCAGCAGGAAGGCGAACAGCGCCATCAGGTAGACGATGGAGTAGTTGAACACCCGCATCGGGAAGAACTCGTCCGGCGGATCCAGCAGGCGCCAGGCGTACCAGAGGAACACCGCGCCCAGCACCAGCGCGCCGCCCAGGTAGAACAGCCCGCTCATGCCGAAGATCACCGGCAGCACGGTCACTTCGACCAGCAACACGGTGTAGAACAGGATCTGCCAGCGCGTGTAGGTGACCCCATGGGTGACCGGCAGCATCGGCACCAGCGCGCGCGCGTAGTCGTCGCGACGGAAGATGGCCAGGGCCCAGAAATGCGGCGGCGTCCACACAAAGATGATCAGCACCAGCAACAGCGCGTACGGCCAGTCCCATTCGCCGGCCATGCCGGTGACCGAAGCCCAGCCCAGCAGCGGCGGCGCCGCCCCGGCCACCCCGCCGATGACGATGTTCTGCGGCGTGGCCCGTTTCAGGAACACGGTGTAGACCACCGCATAGCCGATCAGCGAGGCGAAAGTCAGCACCGCGGTGATGGTGTTCACCCACAGCACCAGCACCGTCATCGAGGCCGCCGCCAGCACCAGCGCGAACACCAGCGCCTGCCAGGGCTTGAGGTCGCCCACCACCAGCGGGCGCCAGGAGGTGCGCGCCATTTTCGCGTCGATGCGCGCATCCAGGATCTGGTTGATCGCCGCGGCGCTGGACGCCGCCAGCCAGATCCCCAGGAAGCCAAGTGCGCCGTGCTTCAACTGCTGCGCATCGGGCATGCCGTCGACGGCCAGCAGCATGCCGACCAGCGCGGTGAACACGATCAGTGCCACCACGCGCGGCTTGGTCAGGCTCCAGTACTGCCGGAAGACGGACCTGTTCATTCCGGCCTGCGCAGGCGCGCGAGCAGCGAAACCAGCACGAACAGCAGCAGCGCGGCGCCGGCGTTGTGCGCCACTGCCACGTGCAGCGGCAGGGCCAGCTTGACGTTGAGGATGCCCAGCGACACCTGGGTGAGCACCAGCACGATCAGCGCGGTTGACCAGCCACGCATGCCCGGCGTGCGCAGCAGCCGCAACCCGAAGACGAGCAGGTACAGGGCCAGGATGATGGCGACGATGCGATGCGCCATCTGGATGGCGATGCGCGAGGCGCCATCCAGCACGCCGCCTTCGTAGTCCACGCCGACGCCACGCCACAGCACGAAGCCTTCGCGGAAATCATGCGGCGGCCACCACTGGCCCACGCATTTGGGGAAATTGTCGGCCGACCAGCTGCCGGCACCGCACGACAGCGCCGCGTAGTTGGCACTGACCCAGCCGCCCAGCGCGATCTGCAGGCCCAGCAACACCAGGCCGGCGCTGACCCAGCGCTTCAGTGCGATCGCTTCCCCCACGATGATCGGGCGATCGATCGCCCGCCATGCCATCCAGGTCAACAACGCAAAGGTGGTCAGTCCGCCCAGTAGGTGACCCATCACCACGATGGGCTTCAGCAGCCAGGTCACCGTCCACATGCCCAGCAGGGCCTGGAAGATGATCACGGCCAGGGTCAGTGCCGCGGTGCGTGCCAGATCGATGTTCGACCAGCGCAATGCGGCGAACAGCAGTATTGCTTCGCCGGTGATCGCCAGGCCGGAAGCCGCGGCGTGCTCACCGCGCATGTACAGCGGGATCGCGGCAGCCACCAGCAGCGCGGCCGTTGCGATCTGGGCGATGCCGTAGCGGCGCTTGCGGGCGGCCAGCACCGCCAGCAAGAGCACCAGCAGGCCCAGCGAAGCGGCCAGGTGCCGATGGAACTGCTCGCGCCAGGCCTTGTGCGTTTCGAAGGGACGCACGTCACTGGCAACATGGTCGCTCACGTCGCTGTCTGCGTGTGGCCAGGCCGCGCGGCCATAGCAGGTGGGCCAGTCGGGACAGCTCAGGCCTGCGTCGGACAGGCGCACGAAGGCCCCGAACACGACCACACACAGCGTCAGCGTCACGGCCAGCCAGGCGAATCGATGGAAATGTTTGTATACCGAGGGACGTGCGAGCAGGTTCATCAGATCAGCTTCAGCAGCTTGGCCACATCGGTGCGGATGAACCCCGGGTCGGTACCGGGCGCATAGCGCAGGATCACGAAGCCGTTGGGATCGATGACATACACGGGGATGCCGGCCGGATCGTCGACGCGTGGCAGCGCACGCATCAATTCCGGGGTGGGCTGCAACACGCGCCGCGCCGCGGTGGCTGGCGCGCCCGCGGGCAAGGTGCCTATCCAGAGGATTTCCACATGGTCGGCCTTGTTGCCGAACAACTGCCAGACCACGTCCAGGTCCCTGGCCAGCTGGGTACAGACAGCGGCGCAGGAAGCCGGCGGAGCCACCGCGATGCGCCACATGCGTTCGGCCGGTTGCCAGGCATAGTTGCCACCGGACGCCAGCTTCGGCACCACCGCGCGCGCATCCACGGCCGGGCGCAGCATTTCCCCATGCACCTTGGTGCCTTGAGGCTGCCAGCCACTGAAACGCAGGATGCCGGCGGCGGCTATGGTGCCGAAAAACAGCAGGAAGATCAGGACCAGGATCAGGCGGCCACGCCGCACCTGGGAGGGATCGGGCGAGGTGGACAGACGGGGATCGGAATTCATGGCGTTATTTTCTCACGCGCAGCGTGCTGGCGTCGCCGGTGCGTGCGCAGCGTCAGCACCAGCGCGGTGATGAACACCGCAATGGCCAGTCCGAACCACTGCACCGCATAGCCCAGATGCCGTTCCGGTGGCAGCGTATTGGGCAGCATCTCCAGATCACGCGCGTAACCAATACCGATGGCGGGGTCCAGGCGCAGGATGCGCGGCGCAAGCGCGGGCAGTTTCAGTGCATCGGCCAGCAAGGCACGGTCCAGGCTGGTCACCAGCAGGTTGCCATCGGCTTGCGGCACTGCCACCGCACTGGCGATGCCGGCCGAAGGAGGCGGCGCCAGCAGGCCGGCCAAGGACCGTGGGCCCGGCCAATTGCCGATGGCAGGCAGGCGCCGATCACCGGGCAGCGGCAGCCAGCCCAGGTCGACCAGCAAGGGCACGGCATTGCCGTCGGACTGGAACACGCGGAAGACGCGGATGCCCGGACGGCCCTGATGCCCCTGGTTGTCCAGCAGCACGGCTGGGGCGGAAGTGAAGTGGCCGCGGCCTTGCGCCCAGTCATGGGCGGTCGCACGGAGGGGATCGGACGCTGCCGACAATGCCAGCGGAAGCCGCGCGGACAGCACCGTCTTCGCCTCGGCCAGCATTGCTTCCTTCTGCCGCGCGCGATCCAGCTGCCAGACGCCCAGGCTGCTGAACAGTGCAATGCCCAGCAATGCCAGCGCCCAGCCGAACAGGTTGCCGGTAGGCCGGCTCATGCGGTTCGCGCCCTTGCCTGCGATAATGCACACCTGTCGCCGGAAGCTGCCGTCATGAACGATTCGCTGAAAACCCTGCTCATCATTGCGTTCCTGATCGTGATCCTGTGGAACCTGGGGGCGGGCCTGTATTACCTGCTGGTCGACAAGGGCCAGAGCAAGCGCACCGTCAATGCATTGACCCGGCGCATCGCGTTCTCGGTGGCCCTGATCCTGCTGGTGGCGCTGGGGATCTATACCGGTGTGATCAAGCCGCACGGTATCGGCGGCTGATAAGCGTCGAAGCCGCGCCTGCGGCGTCGTAAACAGAAAAGTCGGCCGCTACGCGGCCTGCAAATCCAACCTTTGCAGGCGGCATCGCCGCCGACTTTGCCATTTCAGCCTGCGCAGCAGGCCACTTCACTCGCCCTTAAAGCACGTAGACGAACAGGAACAGGCCCAGCCAGACCACGTCGACGAAGTGCCAGTACCAGGCGGCGGCTTCGAAGGCGAAGTGGCTGTCCTTGGTGAAGTGGCCCTTGAGCACGCGCAGCCACATGATGGCCAGCATCAATGTTCCCAGGAACACGTGCGCACCGTGGAAGCCGGTGAGCATGAAGAACGTCGAACCGTAGATGCCCGAACCCAGGGTCAGGTTGAGCTCCTTGTAGGCGTGGATGTACTCCTCGCCCTGGAAGAACAGGAACAGGCAGCCCAGCACCACGGTCAGGCCCAGCCAGATCAGCACCTGCTTGCGGTTGGACGCCTTCAGGGCGTGGTGGGCAATGGTCAGGGTGATGCCCGAGGAAAGCAGGATCAGCGTATTGAGCAGGGGCAGGCCCCAGGCCGGGATGGTCTGGAAGGCGCCACCGACGCTGGCCGGGCCCGCCGTCGGCCAGGCCGCGCTGTAGCCGTCCCACAACAGCGCATTGGTCATCACGCCGTCGCCCGCACCGCCCAGCCACGGCAGCGCCAGGTTGCGCGCATAGAACAACGCACCAAAGAACGCGCCGAAGAACATCACTTCGGAGAAGATGAACCAGACCATGCCCATGCGGAACGAGACATCGACCTGCTTGTTGTAGTGGCCACTGACTGATTCACGGATCACGTCGCCGAACCACATGAACAGCGTGGCCAGCAGCATCACCAGGCCGGCAAAGAACATCCACTGGCCCCACGCCGTCTCGTTCAACCAGCTGGCGACGCCCAACATGGTGGTGAACATGGCGATGGAACCCACGAACGGCCACTTGCTGTGGTGTGGTACGTAGTAGGCGGTGGCGTCCGGCGAATGCGTTTGGGCCATGGCGGAGTCTTTCCTGTTGCTGATCTGGTGGTGTCTACGGAGCCGCGAGCGGCGAAGGCGAAACCCTGGCGGTGCCCAGGCGGGCAGTCAGGGCGTCGTTCTTGAAGAAGGTATACGACAGGGTGATGGTGCTCACGTCCGCCGGCAGGTTGGGGTCGACAATGAAGCGCACCGGCATGTCGCGCTTCTCACCGGCCTGCAGGGTCTGGGCGGTGAAGCAGAAGCACTCGGTCTTGGTGAAGTAGCCCGAGGCGCGCGACGGCGCCACCGAAGGCACGGCCGAACCGACGATGGTGTCCTTGCTGTCGTTGCGCGCGAAGTACAGCGCCTCGTTCAATTCGCCCGGCACCACCTGCATGGTCAGCTGCTCGGGGTGGAAGGCCCACGGCAGTTTCGAATTCACGCCGCCATCGAACTGCACGGTGACCGTGCGCGCCTTCGGCGCAAGCGCGGCCGCCTGGGTCTCGCCCTGTTGGCCGGCCACACGCTCCAGGCGGATGCCGAAGACTTTTTCGCAGGCGATGCGGTACAGCGGCACCAGCGAGAAAGTGAAGGCGAAGGCCGCCAGCGAAACGCCCAGCAGCTTGAACAGGCCCGCCGAGTTGGATTTTCCCTTGCTCATTTCGCCACGACGCCGGACGCGATGAAGGCAATGTAGATCGCCAACGCAATGGCGCCGATCACCAGCGCCATGCGCGCCGCGCGCTTGCGGCGCACGGCGAGGTCATCAGCAGGGGGCAGCGGCGCGGTCATCGGATTCAGTGGGTGACGTCGTCATGGGCCAGGTCACCCGGACGGATGACCGGCGGGGTGGTGAAGGTGTGGTGCGGCGCCGGCGACGGCACGGTCCACTCCAGGCCACGTGCATGTTCCCAGGCACGTGCTTCTGCCTTGGCGCCATTGCGCAGCGAGTGCCACAGGATCGCGCCCATCAGGAACGGCGTGGCGAACATACCGAAGGCGCCGATCGAACTGATCAGGTTCCAGTCGGCGAACACCGGGTTGTAGTCCGGGATGCGGCGCGGCATGCCGGCCAGGCCCAGGAAGTGCTGCGGGAAGAACAGCAGGTTCACGAACACGATGCTCCACCAGAAGTGGAACTTGCTCCAGAACTGGCTGTACATGCGGCCCGACCACTTCGGCCACCAGTAGTACACCGCGGCGATGATGCCGAACAGCGCGCCGGTGACCAGCACGTAGTGGAAGTGGGCGACCACAAAATAGGTGTCGTGGTACTGGAAGTCCGCCGGCACGATGGCCAGCATCAGGCCGGAGAACCCGCCGATGGTGAACAGGATCACGAAGGCGATGGCCCACAGCATCGGCGTCTCGAAGCTGAGCGAGCCGCGCCACATGGTGCTGACCCAGTTGAACACCTTCACCCCGGTGGGAATGGCGATGAGCATGGTTGCGAACATGAAGTAGATCTCGCCGCCCAGCGGCATGCCCACGGTGAACATGTGGTGGGCCCAGACGATGAATGACAGGAACGCGATCGACGCGGTGGCGTAGACCATGGCCTGGTAGCCGAACAGTGGCTTGCGGCTGAAGGTCGGCAGGATCTCGCTGGCGATGCCGAACGCCGGCAGGATCATGATGTAGACCTCGGGGTGGCCGAAGAACCAGAAGATGTGCTGGTACATCACCGGGTCGCCGCCGCCGGCCGCGTTGAAGAAGCTGGTGCCGAAGAACTTGTCGGTCAGCAGCATGGTCACCGCGCCGGCGAGCACCGGCATGACCGCGATCAGCAGGAACGCGGTGATCAGCCAGGTCCAGCAGAAGATCGGCATCTTCAGCAGGTCGATGCCCGGCGCGCGCATGTTGAGGATGGTGGCGATGATGTTGATCGCGCCCATGATCGAGCTGATGCCCATCATGTGGATGGCGAAGACGGTGAAAGCCACGTTGTAGCCGCCCTGCAGCGACAGCGGCGGGTACAGGGTCCAGCCACCGGCGGGCGCGCCACCTGGCAGGACCAGGGTCATCAGCAGCAGGGTGAAGGCGAACGGCATGATCCAGAACGACCAGTTGTTCATGCGCGGCAGGGCCATGTCCGGCGCGCCGATCTGCAGCGGCACCATCCAGTTGGCCAAGCCGACGAAGGCCGGCATGACGCCGCCGAAGATCATCACCAGCGCATGCACCGAGGTCATCTGGTTGAAGAACTCGGGCTTCACGAACTGCAGGCCCGGGGTCATCAGTTCCAGCCGGATCACCACCGACATGGCTGCGCCGATGATGAACATGATGAAGCTGAAGATCAGGTACAGCGTGCCGATGTCTTTGTGGTTGGTCGAAAAGAACCAACGCTCAAAGAAACCTTGCTTGTGGCCGTGATCGTCATGGTGGGCGACTTCGGAATAGGCCATGGGGTGTTACCTCAAAAAATCGATATGGGCTTGGCGAATGCGGACTGGCGTGAACGGAACGACGTCGGGTTCGACGTGATCAGGCCTTGGCAGGTTCGGCGACGGGATCGGGAGCGGCGGCCGGTGCAGCGTCGAGGGGCGCGGCTTCAGCCGGCGCAGCCTCGACAGGCGCGGCAGCGGCAGGCGCCGGCGCGGCCGGTGCAGCGGCAGGCGCTACCGGCTTGCGTTCGGCGAGCCAGGCCTGGAACTCCTGCTTGGAGACTGCGCGCACCACGATGGGCATGAAGCCGTGGTCCTTGCCGCACAGTTCGGCGCACTGGCCGCGGTAGATGCCGGGGGTCTGGATGTCGGTCCAGGCCTCGTTGATGATTCCGGGGATCGCGTCCTGTTTCCAGCCCAGGGCCGGCACCCACCAGGCGTGGATGACGTCATCGGCGGTGATCACGAAACGGATCTTGGTGTTGACCGGCAGCACCAGCTGGTTGTCGACATCCAGCAGGTAATGGGGATTGGAGGCGACCGTCGGCTTGGCGCCGCTCTGGCGCATGCGGTCGGACTCACGGTCCAGGCGACTGGTGATCTGCACGTCCTCGCCCAGGTACTCGTACTTCCACATCCACTGGTAGCCGGTGACCTTCACCGTCATTTCCGAATCGCGGGTGTCGTACATGGCGATCAGCTTGGCCGTGGCCGGCCAGGCCATCACCACCAGGATCAGGATCGGAATGACCGTCCAGATGATCTCGGCCGTGGTGTTGTGGCTGAACTGCGCGGCGACCGCGCCCTTGGACTTGCGGAACTTGAACATCGCATAGGCCATCGCGCCGAACACGATGACGCCGATCACCACGCAGACCCACAGCGCGATCATGTGCGCGTCGTAGGCGTGCTGGGAGGAACTGGTCACGCCCCGCCCCATGTTCAGCTGCCAGGGCTTGGGGTCAGCGGACTGCGCCCAGGCCATCGCCGGGGCCAGCAGTGCACAGGCCGCAACCATGGAGCGCTGCGTGACCCGCTTGAAGAAACCATTTGCTTGCATCATTGCCTAGACCCTTGTGCGTCATCGGTAGCGGCCTGCTGCCGCCAGTAAATCCTGCAACTGCCGCGCCAGCTCCCTGCGTTCGGCCGGTCCCAGGAAGTTGCCCACCTGGACCTGCCTGCCGCTGGAGGCCAGCGAAATCCTCTCGCCATCCTCTTCGATACGCAGCCGCACCCAACAGGGATGCGCCCGGAATACCGACTGCGCCAGCACACCGTTTTCGCTGGTGCGGCTGACTTCAACCATCTGCGGATCGATGTTGATGCACTCGTTGCGCTCACCGCTGCGCCACAACCAGCGCAAAGCCGCCGCCACGATTGCGCTGTGCAACAGCGCGAACGCCGGCGCAAACACATTGCCGCCCAACCAGCCAGCGACTGCCACCAACCACATCGACCCTGCCAATACCGCAAACAGCGCCCTGAACTGCGCGGCCGTCATCGCCCGGGGCGGTCGCAGCCTGAGCCGCGCGCCATGCCCGATCGGGAAGGACGGAACCACTTCGATCATGTCGCCAACTGCGCTTTTGCGGCCGCAGGAAACCCGGCAAATGGTAGCCTCCGCACCCCCCAGCGGCAAGCTTCAATGCAGTTGCCGACCACCGCGACCGCGGTTTGCAGGGCAACCGCAGCGCCTGTCCGGGACCCGGCGCTCATGCGGATCGGCTGCCGCGACGGTGCTATGCCGACAGCGCAGCCTCTACACTAGCGGGCTCCCAGCCTCATGCGCACGCCCTTATGACCACCCTGCCCGCTGGCGCGGCTGTCGTGCCGCCATTGGCCACTTCCATGCTTTCCCCGGAAATGCCCGCTGACGCGTCCCCGTTGCGCCAGGCCATCACCGCGGCATGGATGCGCGATGAAACTGAACACGTGCGCGAACTGTTGGGCCAGGCGCGTCTTCCGCCACCCGAACAGGCCCAGGCCCAGGCGCTGGCGGCCGATCTGGTCCGACGCGTGCGCAGCCGCGCGCACGACCAGGGCGCCATCGAGGCCTTCATGCGCCAGTACGATCTGGGCAGCGAGGAAGGCGTGCTGCTGATGTGCGTGGCCGAAGCGCTGCTGCGCATTCCCGACCAGGACACCGCCGACAAGCTGATCCGCGACAAGCTGGGCGATGCGGACTGGAAGAAGCACATGGGCGAAAGCGACTCGGTGCTGGTCAATGCCTCGACCTGGGGCCTGATGCTGACCGGCAAGCTGGTCAGCCTGAACGACCTGACCCGCCACGACGTGCGCGGCGCCTTCAAACGCCTGGTCGGCCGCGTGGGCGAGCCGGTGATCCGCCTGGCCGTGCGCCAGGCCATGCGCATCATGGGCCACCAGTTCGTGATGGGCCGGACCATAGCCGAGGCGCTGGGCCGCAGCCGCAAGGGCGACAACGCCAACTACCGCTATTCCTTCGACATGCTGGGCGAGGGCGCGCTGACTTCAAAGGATGCCGCGCGCTACCTGGAGGCCTACCGCAAGGCCATCCACGCCATTGGCAAGACGGGGCCTTTCTCCGATGTCTTCGCCGCCCCCAGCATCTCGATCAAGCTCTCCGCCCTGCACCCGCGCTACGAACACGCCAAGCGCGAACGGGTGATGGCCGAGCTGGCACCCGGCATCCTCGAGCTGGCGCAGCTGGCCAGGGGCTATGGCATCGGCTTCACCATCGATGCCGAGGAAGCCGACCGCCTGGAGCTGTCGCTGGACCTGATCGAGGCGACTTTTTCGGACAAGTCGCTGGACGGCTGGGAAGGCTACGGCCTGGCCGTGCAGGCTTACCAGAAGCGTACGCCCTACGTGCTCGACTTCCTCGCCGACCTGGCCCGCCGGGTGGGCCGGCGCATGCCCGTGCGCCTGGTCAAGGGCGCGTACTGGGATGCGGAAGTCAAACGCGCGCAGGTCGAAGGCCATCCGGGCTATCCGGTCTTCACCCGCAAGCCGAATACCGACGTGTCCTACCTGGCCAATGCGCGGCGCATGTTTGCGAACATCGATGCCTTGTATCCGATGTTCGCGACGCATAACGCGCAGACGATTGCGGCGATCCAACAGCTGTCCCTTCTCCCTTTGGGAGAAGGTGCCCGCAGGGCGGATGAGGGTACGGAGCATCCAACTGCTGACGCTCGCGCCGTACCCTCACCCCAACCCTCAGCCGCTGGAGGCGGCTTCGATTCCCGACGGGAGAGGGGCTTTGAATTCCAGAAACTCCACGGCATGGGCGACGACCTGTATGCCGAAGTGGTGCCCGCGGACCGCTTGGGCATCCCCTGCCGCGTGTACGCGCCGGTCGGCTCGCACGAGGACCTGCTGCCCTACCTGGTCCGCCGCCTGCTCGAGAACGGCGCCAACTCCAGCTTCGTCAACCGCATCACCGACGAAAAGGTCGCCATCGACGACCTGATCCGCGACCCGGTGGACACGGTGGCCGCATTCGATTCCATCCCGCATCCGCGCATCCCGCTGCCGGTGCAACTTTTCCAGAACCAGGCCCCGGGCCTGCGCACCGACAGGAAGAACTCCATGGGCGCCAACCTCGCCAACGATCAGGAACTGCGCGTGCTTGCCGAGCAGATCAATGCCGCTTTCCTGCAGGCCGGCCCGCACGGCTGGCGCGCGGCGCCGCTGGTGCCGGGCGCGGTGCTGTCCACGCGTGCGCTGCCGGTGACCAATCCGGCCGACCGCCGCCAGGTCGTGGGCGAATGGCACGCGGCCGATGCGGCAATCGTCGAAAAAGCCCTGCACAACGCGGTCGTCGCCCAACCCGGCTGGGACCGCACGCCTGCCGCGGGCCGCGCCACGATCCTCGAGCATGCCGCCAGCCTGCTGGAAGCGCGGATGCCCGAATTCATCGCCCTGTGCGTGAAGGAAGCCGGCAAGACCATTCCCGATGGCGTGGCCGAAGTGCGCGAGGCGGTGGATTTCCTGCGCTACTACGCGGCCCAGGCCCGCGCCCAGTTCGGCGCGCCCGAACGCCTGCCCGGGCCGACCGGCGAATCCAACGAGCTGCAGCTGCATGGCCGCGGCGTGTTCGTCTGCATCAGCCCGTGGAATTTCCCGCTGGCCATCTTCCTGGGCCAGGTGGCAGCGGCCCTGGCCGCCGGCAACAGCGTGATCGCCAAGCCGGCCGAACAGACCAACCTGATCGGCCACGCGGCGATGAAGCTGCTGCATGAAGCCGGCGTGCCGGAAAACGTGGTCCAGTTCCTGCCCGGCGATGGCGCCGTGGTGGGTGCGGCCCTGACCCGCGACCCGCGCGTGGCGGGCGTGGCGTTCACCGGCTCCACCGACACGGCGCGCGCCATCAACCGCGCCATGGCCGCGCGCGACGCGGCCATCGGCGTGCTGATCGCCGAGACCGGTGGCCAGAACGCCTTCATCGCCGATTCGTCCGCGCTGCCCGAACAACTGGTCAAGGATGCGATCGGTTCGGCCTTCACCTCGGCCGGCCAGCGCTGCTCGGCCGCGCGCGTGCTGTTCGTGCAGGAAGACATCGCCGACAAGGTCATCGGCATGCTGGCCGGCGCGATGGACGAACTGAAGGTCGGCGATCCCGGCCTGCTGTCCACCGACGTCGGTCCGGTCATCGACGCCGACGCCCTGCAGATCCTCCAGGACCATGCGCAGCGCATGGACAGCGAGGCCAAGCTGATCAGGCGCGCGCATGTCGATTCGTCAGTGGCGCACGGCACCTACTTTGCACCCGGGGCCTGGGAACTGGCGTCGCTGGACCAGCTGCAGAAGGAAGTGTTCGGCCCCGCGCTGCACGTCGTGCGCTGGAAGGGCGAGGAGCTGGACCAGGTGATCGATGCGATCAACGCCACCGGCTACGGCCTGACCCTGGGCGTGCATTCGCGCATCGACGAGACCATCGACCGCATCGCGGCGCGGGTCAAGGTGGGCAATGTCTACGTCAACCGCAACCAGATCGGTGCGGTGGTCGGGGTGCAGCCGTTCGGTGGCCAGGGCTTGTCCGGCACCGGCCCCAAGGCCGGCGGCCCGCACTACCTGCCGCGCTTTGCCACCGAGAAGACGGTCACCGTCAACACCACGGCTGCCGGCGGCAATGCCTCGCTGCTGACCCTGGGCGACTGACCCGGCAGGCCTTCGCAAGGCGGCGCTGGCCGCATTCGCCAGCGCCCAGGTCAAAAAAAACCCCGCCGAAGCGGGGTTTTTTCGATCAGGACCGAAGGCCGATCAGAACTTGTACTGCGCCGAGATGCCGTACAGGTCCGCGCCACCGTCGTAGCTGCCGCTCAGGAACGCGCCCTGGCCGCTGGCGCCGGCGGCGATCGCCACTTCCGGTGCGTCGGCCAGCTGCACGCGGGTGTAGTTGCCGCTGACTTCCCAATGCTCGCTCGGAGCCCAGGTCACGCCGACGGCGTAGAAGTTGCGATCCTGGTCGGGCAGGCGCGGCGTGCGGTGCGGCCGGCTGACCGGCGAGCTGTCACGACCGGCACCGGCGCGCAAGGTCAGCGTATCGCTGAACTTGTACTCGCCACCCAGCGAATAGAAGTCGGCCTTCTTCCACGAATAATCCTCGGCGCTGTCGGCCTGGGCGGGATTGTCGAAGGTGATGCGGATTTCCTGCAGCGACTGCCAATCGGTGCGCTGGTATTCGCTCATCAGGGCAAGGCGGTCGGTGGCCTGCCAGGTCACGCTGACCGTATCGACGCTGGGCAGGGTCAGCTTGGCGCCGCCCTTGCCATCCTGGTACTGGCCGGGCGCACCCAGGGCCAGCAAACCGGCGACGCTGGTCGGCACTTCGAAGTCGGCCTTGCCATTGACCTCGTGGTCCACCTCGGAGCGATGCGAATAGCCGATCGAGAGATTCTCCATGGGACGCCAGTTGGCGCCGGCGATCCAGCCCAGGTTGGTGTCGTGGCCTTCGATGGTGGCCATGCCGTCGTTCATCTGCGGGCCGATGCCGGTGCCGGGAGCGCAGAACGCCGCGGCGATCTTGCAGATGCCGGTGCCGAAGTCGATCGCATTGGACAGGGTCACGTCGGCACGTTCGATGATCAGGCCGGCGCCGACCGAGAAGTTCTCGCCCAGGTTCAACGAGGCGGCGAGGGTCAGGTCGACCACGCGCACGTCCGATTCCAGGGCGTGGTAGCGGCCTACCCAGTCCTTGTCGTAGTCGGTCGCCAGGCCGAACGGCGCACTGACCATGGCGCCCACGGTGAGGCCTTCGAAACCACCGGTCAGCGGCTTGACGATGGACATCGCCGGCACCGGGTTGAGGCCGCCCGCGTCGCCGCCATCACCGCCCTTCAAGGGATTGCCGAGGCCGTCGGTGCCGCCGCCGCTGAACTCGAACGACAGGTCGATCAGGGTCGCGTCGACCTGGGCCGTGGTGCGTTCGAAGGTGGACATGACCGCCGGGTTGTTGGCGACCACCGAGGTGTCGCCCTGGGCGGAACCTGCGCCTGCGAAGGCACGGCCGGCCGCCTTGACGCTGTTTTCTTTCAGGTGGAAAGCTTCGGCGCTGGCATTGCCAGCAGCCAGGGCGCCGGCGATGCCGAAGGCCAGGGCGGAAAGTTGGATGAGTCGGGTTGCGTACTGCATGAAATTTTTCTCCGGAGGACTGGGAACCACTTGTCATGGGTCGCGCGAATCAGGCCCGGCCAGGGCCCGCCCGCACGCCGGAAGTCCCTCCCGACATACGACACCGTATCGGACTATACCTTGCGGATTAACTAGTTACTAACATTACATGCTGAACAGGGTGCGGTTTGGATGAGCGGTGAAAGGCCGTAAGGTGCCAGCCTGTCCCCGCAGTCCACTCCCCCGCCCCCGCATTCCGTCCATGTTCGTTTCGCTTCCTTCCCGCAAGAAACCGGCCCTGCGCTGGGCCACCCCGACCCTGTTCGCCACCCTGTGGATCGCCTTCCTGTGGGTGGCGATGCGACCGGCGGCGACCCACAGCAGCCTGATGCTGAACTGGGGCGCGCTGTCGGGTGGGCTGTCCGCGCCGGAGGCCTGGATTTCGGGCGTGCGCGACGGCAGCGCGCTGCGCCTGTTCACCGCCCTGTTCCTGCACGCGGACTGGGCCCACCTGCTGGGCAACCTGGTGTTCCTGCTGATCTTCGGCCTGCCCGCCGAACGCAGCATGGGACCCTGGCGTTTCCTGCTGCTGTTCCTGGTGGGCGGCGCGTTTTCCAACCTGGCCGCCGCGCTGTCGATCGGCGCGCCGGACCGGGTCATCATCGGTGCCAGCGGCGCGGTTTCGGCGGTGATCGGCGCCTACCTGGCACTGTTCCCGCGCGCCAAGCTGGGGGTGGTGTTGCCGCTGGGGCTGTTCCTGGAGTTCGTGAAGGCGCCCGCGTCGCTGCTGATCGGCATCTGGGCGCTGCTGCAGGTGATCTTCGCCTACATCGGGCCGGCCTTCGGCGCGGTGGCGTGGTCGGCGCACATCGCCGGCTTCCTGTTCGGCGTGGTGTTCGCGTTGTTCGTGCGTGCGGCCATCGCGCGGCGGCTGCGCAAGCGCCAGGGCTATTGATCGCGGGGAAGCCGCGTGCTGCGCACGCTGTGAAGGGTGAAGTCGGCCGCGTTGCGGCCTGGAAAGGGAAAACCGCTTTGGCTCGCAAGCGACCGCGTCCAGCCTGCGGACCTTGAACGCAGGCTCCGCAACCTTGAGTGCAGACTCTGCGAGCTTGAACGCAGCCTCGGCGACCCTGCACGCAGCCTGGGCGACCTTGAACACTGGCTCGATGACCCTGCACGCAGCCTCGGCAACCTTGAACGCGGGCTCCTTGACTGACCCTGCACACAGCCTCGACGACCTTGAACGCAGGCTCCGTGACCCTGCACGCAGCCTCGGCGACCTTGAACGCAGGCTTCCCGACCTTGAACGCAGCCCCCGCGACCTTGAACACAACCTCCCGAGCCTGCGCGCACGCGATCGCGCCTGGTGGCCGTCTTCCGTGCAAGCTTCTCGTCATTGCCGCAGGGCCGCGTGACCGGAACGGGCTGCGATTCAGAGGAGCAGACGGCCTGGCGGTGCGGGTCCGCCCACTACCGCCGACGAAGCGGGTGATCCGGCCGCTCTATAATCACGCCATGGCCAAGCTTCTCTACAAGATCACTTTCCTCAACCACGGCAAGGTCTACGAGCTCTATGGCCGCCATGTCGCCGCCAGCAGCCTGTGGGGCTTCACCGAGGTCGGTGAACTGGTGTTCGACGTGCATGACGGCATCGTCGTGGATCCGACCGAAGAACGCCTGCGCGAGGAGTTCGCCGGTACCAAGGTCCTGCACCTGCCGATGCAGAGCATCGTGCGCATCGAGGAAGTCGAGCGCAAAGGCCAGTCGGTGATCCGTGATGCCGAAAGCGGCGAGCGCGTGGTCACCCCGTTCCCGTTGCCCGCCAAGCCGCGCTGAGTCCGCCACCGCGACGCGGCCGCAGCCGCGGCAGGTCGCTCAGTTCTTTTTGGCAGCGGTCGTGCGCGCGGCCTGGGTGGTGACCGGCAGCTTCTTCTTCAACTCCGCCAGCGCCGCATCGATCGGCTTGTCGCCCTCCAGCACGTCGCCGGCCAGGTAGCCTTCGGCGCCTTCTTCGTCGCCACGCAGGTGGCCCGGCAGCGCCGCTTCGCTGTAATCGAACGGCGTGGCCGCGTCCTTGGCCGCTTCGGGCTTCAGGACCACGTCGGGCACGATGCCGCTGGCCTGGATCGACTTGCCGCTGGGCGTGTAGTAGCGGGCGGTGGTCAGTTTCACCGAATCGCCGTTGTCCAGCGGCAGCACGGTCTGCACCGAGCCCTTGCCGAAGGTGCGGCTGCCGATCACGCGGGCGCGGTTGTTGTCGCGCAGCGCGCCGGCCAGCACCTCGGCGGCGCTGGCCGAACCGGCATCCACCAGCACCATCAGCGGCGCTCCCTGCAGGCGGTCGCCCGGGGTGGCATCGAATTTAGAATCGCTGACCGCGATGCGGCCGCGGGTGGTGACGATGTTGCCCTTGTCCAGCAGGTCATCGGCCACCTGCACCGCTGACACCAACAGCCCGCCGGGGTTGCTGCGCAGGTCCAGCACCAGTCCGCTGAGCTTGCCGCCGGCCTGCAGCTTGTCCAGGTTGCGCTGGAAATCGGCGCCGGTGTCAGCCTGGAACGTGCTGATGCGCAGGTAGCCGTAGCCGGGCTCCAGCATGCGGCTGCGCACGCTGGCCACGCGGATGGTTTCGCGGACCAGGGTCACGTCGAACGGCTTGGGCTTGCCTTCGCGGATGAGGGTCAGGGTGAGTTTGCTGCCCGGCGCGCCGCGCAACGGCTCCATGCCGCCTTCGGCGCTGATCGGCTTGCCTTCGATGGCCACGATCACGTCGCCGGCCTTGATGCCGGCCTTGGCCGCCGGCGTGTCGTCGATGGGCGCAATCACCCGCAAGGTGTTGTCGGGCTGCTGCAGCAGCTCCACGCCCACGCCGTCGTAGGCGCCGGTGGCCTGTTCGTCGAAGGCGGCGGCATCTTCCTTGTCGAAATAGGTGCTGTGCGGATCCAGGTCCAGCAGCAGGCCCCTGATGGCCGAGTGCATCAGCTTCTTGTCGTCCACCGGCACCACGTAGGCTTCCTTGACCGCGTTGAACACCGCCACGTAGCGGCGGATCTCGTCCAGCGGCACCTTGGAGGGCACCGACTCGGCGGCATCGGGGTCGTCGCTGGAGGCGGCGGCTGGGGTTTCCTTTTCAACGTCCTGGGCAAACGCCGGCAGGCCGCAGAGGACAAGCATCAGGAACAGGGGAAGACGCATGCAGGAACTCCGGGGAAGGACTGGCAACCGACCCCGCACGAGGCTGCGAAGTTTCAGGCGAAAGTCCAGGCGATTATGCGCGAGGCCGCTGTAAACCCGTCGTAAAGCCGCCGGGCACGCCGGCGCGCGGGTTCAGCGGCGCTGCAGCCACGTGGCCGGATCGATCGGCTGGCCGTTGCGGCGCAGTTCGAAATACAGCGCCGGCGTGCCCTGCCCGCCGGAGCTGCCGACCTTGGCTACCGCATCGCCGCGCCTGACCTTGTCGCCGGCATCGCGCAGCAGGCTTTCATTGTGCGCATACAGGCTCATGTAGCCGTTGCCGTGGTCGACGATCAGGATCAGGCCGTAGCCGGTCATCCATTCGGAAAACACCACGCTGCCGTCGGCCACCGCGGTGACCGTGCTGCCAGTGGGCGCGCCGATCAGCACGCCGGCACTGCTGCGTCCGTCGGGCATGCGGCCGCCGAAGCGCGCCAGCAGGTTGCCCGCAAGCGGCCAGCCAAGTCCGCCGACTTTCAGTGCCGGCGCACTGGCCACCACCGGCCTGGCCGGCGCGCGTGCCGGCGCGGGCGGCTTGTCGCCGCTGGCACGCGCGGCGGCGGCGGCTTTCTTTTCCGCGGCCTGCTGCAGGGCCACGCGCCTGGCCTCGGCCCGGCGTTCGGCTTCGGCCCGCGCGGCGGCGGCACGCAGGTTGGCCAGCAGGCGCTCGAGCGAGCGCGCATCCTGGCCCAGCGCCTTCTCGCGCGCCGCCCGGTCCTGGTAACGCTGGTCGAGCTCGGCGGTCAGCGCGGCACTGGCCGTGCGGTCTTTCGCCAGCACCTGGACCCGCGCGCGCTGCTGGTTGCGGGTGGCATCCAGCTGCGCGCGGCGCGCGGCGATGTCGCGCTCCACGTCATCCAGGGCCTTCAATTCGGCGCTGAGCGCGGCAATCCGGCGGCTGCGGTCGCCTTGCACGTAACGGTGATAGGCGAGCACGCGGTTGGCATCGGCCACGCGGTCCTGCGACAGCAGCACCTTCAGCGGCGCATTGCTGCCCAACTGGTAGGACGCGCGCACCAGCGCGGTCAACTGCGCGCGCTGGCTGCCCAGGCGCGCGCGCATGCCATCGCGCTGCTGTTGCAGCCTGGCCAGCCCGGCTTCCTCGCGTTGCAGCGCGGCCTCGGTTTCGCTGAGCGAGCGGCTGGACTTGCCGACCTGCTCGTCGGCGCTGCGCAGCTTGCGCGCCGCCTCGCCGCGCGCGTCTTCCAGTTTGCGGCGCTCCTGGGCGATGGTCTTCAGCTCGCCGCGCAGCTTCAGCAGTTTCTTCTCGGCTTCACGCTGGCTCTGCGCGGGCGCCGGGGCGATCGCGGCGAAGCCCAGCGCAAGGGCGAGACAGGCGAGCGCGAAGCGATGCTTCATCCGGCGCTGTCGAACAGGCTGCGACCGCTCATCTCCGCCGGTTGCGGCAGGCCCAGCAGGTCGAGCAGGGTGGGCGCGACGTCGCGCAGGGCACCCCCCGGACGCAGGGTGGCGTGGTGTTCGCCGACGTAGACCAGCGGCACCGGGCCGACGGTGTGCGCGGTGTGCGGCTGACCGGTTGCGGGGTCGCGCATCATTTCCAGGTTGCCGTGGTCGGCGGTGATGACCAGCGCGCCATGCTGCGCGCGGACCGCGGCCTCCACTTCACCGATCGCGATATCGACCGCCTGCGCCGCCAGGATCGCGGCCTGCAGGTCGCCGCTGTGCCCGACCATGTCCGGGTTGGCGATGTTGCAGATGATCACGTCGAAGCGCGCCGAGGCGATCGCCTGCACCAGCCTGGCGGTCAGTTCGGGCAGGCTCATGGCCGGCTGCAGGTCGTAGGTCGCAACCTTGGGGCTGGGCACCAGGATGCGTTCCTCGCCGGCGAAGGGATCTTCGCGGCCGCCACTGAAGAAGAAGGTGACGTGCGCGTATTTCTCGGTCTCGGCGATGCGCAGCTGGGTCAGGCCGGCCTCGGCCAGCAGTTCACCCAGCGTGTGCCGCAGGTCGTCGGGGCCATAGGCCACCGCGGCCGGCAGCCGGGCGTCGTATTCGGTGAGGCAGACGTAACGCGACAGCAGTGGCCGGCGTGCGTGGAAACCGTCGAAACCCGGCGACACGAACGCCGAGGTGATCTGGCGGGCGCGATCGGCGCGGAAATTCATGAACACCACGGCATCGCCGTCATGCATCGGCCGCGCGCCGTCGATCACCGTGGGCAACACGAACTCGTCGTTTTCCCCGCGCGCGTACGCTTCACGCAACGCCGAGAGCGAGTCGGCCGCATGCTGCGGGCTGCTGGCTTCGACGATTGCATCCCAGGCCAGGCGCAGGCGATCCCAGCGCTGGTCGCGGTCCATCGCGTAATAGCGGCCACTGACCGAGGCGATGTGCGCGTTGCCCAGGGTTTCGCATTCCGACTGCAGGGCCCTGAGGCTGGCCTCGGCCGAGCGTGGCGGCGTATCGCGCCCGTCCAGGAAGGCATGCACGGCCACGCGCGGCACGCCACGGCGCTTGGCCATGTCGAGCATGGCGAAGATGTGCGTCTCATGGCTGTGCACGCCGCCGGGCGAGAGCAGGCCGAAGACGTGCAGGGTGCGATCGCCGCTGCTGGCGTCTTCGCAGGCCGCGACCAGTTCGGCATTCTCGAAGAAGCTGCCGTCCTCGATGGCCGCATCGATGCGGGTCAGGTCCTGGTAGACGATGCGGCCCGCGCCCAGGTTCATGTGCCCCACTTCCGAATTGCCCATCTGCCCGTCGGGCAATCCGACGTGCCGGCCCTCGGTGTGGATCAGCGTGTGCGGTGCGGTCGCCAGCAACTGTCGCCAATGCGGCAGGGTGGCCTGGGCCACTGCGTTGTCGGCGGTCTCCTCACGATGTCCCCAGCCATCCAGGATCAGCAGGACCACGGGCTTGGGGCGCGACGGGGACGCAGGGGATGGGGGCACGGCGGCAATCCAGTGACTTCAGGCAGGTGTGGATTGTAGCGAAGCCTGCTCCCATGCAGTCTGCTTCAAGGAGCCCTTCGATGAGGCCTGCTTGGAACCGGCTTCGCGTTCCGTAGTCCATGCGCAGTCCTGGAGGGTTTAAACCCTGCACGCGTCCTGCGCATCGCACTGATCAACCCATCGTGATCACCCAACAGAGGAAACTCCCCATGTCCCCACGTCGCACTGCCCTGTTCCTCACCCTGGCGCTGTGCATCGCGCCCGCCTTCGCCGCCGAGGACATCTCCAAGGTCAATGGCAGCATCAGCGCCGAGGCCGGCCAGGCCTATGGTGACCTGGAAACCGTCAACGGCAGCATCCGCATCGCCGGAGGCGCAACCACCCAGGACGCCGGCACCGTAAACGGTAGCATCAGCGTCGGCGACAAGGCCACGGTCGGCGCGCTGGAAACGGTCAATGGCGGCATCAGGCTGGATCGTGACGTCACCGTCAACGGCGGCCTGGAGACGGTCAACGGCAGCATCTTCGTGGACCGCGGTGGCAAGGTGAAAGGCGGCGCGGAAACCGTGAACGGCGCGATCGGACTGGTGGCCACGCAATTGGGCGGGGGCATCGAGACCGTGCGCGGCAATGTCACCGTCGGAGTCGATTCGCATGTGGCCGGCGGGCTGCGGGTGCAGAAGCCGACCGGCATGTTCAACATGGACAAGAAGAAGCCACAGCGCATCATCATCGGCCCGCGTGCCGTGGTCGAAGGCCCGCTGGTGTTCGAGCGCGAGGTGGTGCTGTACGTCCACCGCACCGCCAGGACCGGCAAGATCACCGGCGCCACTGCGCGCAGCTTCGACACCGATACCGCACCGCAGGACTGAAGCGAAGGCCGGACAGGCTAGAATCCGGGGTTCCTGAATCGAGGAATCCCGGATGCGATCCCAGTTACTGCTTTCCATTGCCATGCTTGCCGCGCTTGCTGCCTGCAAGCGCGATGGCGAAACGCCCGCGACCCCGGCCGCCGCGCCGAGCGCGCCTGCCGCCCCGGCCGCGCCCGCCCACGCTTTCGCCAATGACATCAACGCGACCGATTTCGCCGAGCTGGTGAAGACGCTGTCTTCCGACGAATTCGAGGGCCGCGGCCCGGGTTCGGTGGGTGAGGACAAGACCGTCGAATATATCCAGGCGCAGATGCAGCGCATCGGCCTGAAGCCGGGCAATGGCGACAGCTATTTCCAGGACGTGTCGATGGTCGAGACCACCGCCGACACCGGCACCGTGCTGAAGCTCGACGCCAACGGCAAGACCCGCGAGCTCAAGTTCGGCAGCGAGATGGTCCTCGGCACCCGCACCGGCCAGCCGGAAGTGAAGGTGCAGGACAGCGAACTGGTGTTCGTGGGCTATGGCGTGGATGCGCCGGAGCAGCAGTGGAACGATTACGCCGGCCAGGACTGGAAGGGCAAGACCGTGGTCATGTTCGTCAACGACCCGGGCTTCCATGCCGATGACGCCAAGCTGTTCGAAGGCAAGCGCATGACCTATTACGGGCGCTGGACCTACAAGTTCGAGGAAGCCGCGCGCAAGGGCGCCGCCGCCGCGTTGATCATCCATGACGATGCCGGCGCCAGCTACGGCTGGGACGTGGTGAAGAACTCCTGGTCCGGCGCGCAGTACGACCTGCCTTCCAAGGACGACCCGGATGCGCGCATCCCGGCGCAGGGCTGGATCACGGCCGACGTGGCGAAACAGCTTTTCGCCGATGCCGGGCTGGACCTGGCCCAGGCGTACAAGGACGCCGGCAAGCGCGGCTTCAAACCCGTCCCGCTGAAGGCCAAGGTGTCTTTCGACCTGAAGAGCACGATCAGCGAGAAGAAGTCGCGCAACGTGGTCGGCGTGCTGCCCGGCAGCGAACGTCCCGACGAAGCGGTGCTGTACATGGCCCACTGGGACCACCTGGGCAAGCACGAGGGTGAGGCCGGCGACAACATCTACAACGGTGCCATCGACAACGCCACCGGCGTGGCCGGCATCCTGGAGATCGCCGAGGCCTTCGCCCACCAGGATCCGAAGCCACTGCGTTCGCTGGTATTCCTGGCCGTAACGCTGGAAGAGTCGGGCCTGCTGGGTTCCAAGTATTACGTCGCCCATCCGACCTTCCCGCTCGCCAAGATCGCCGGGGTGATCAACATCGACGCCATGTCGGTGGCCGGCAAGGCCAGGGACATCACCGTCACCGGTTTCGGCAGCTCAGAGCTCGAGGACATCCTCAAGCCCATCGCCGCCGCGCAGGGCCGCACCTTGCATGGCGAATCCTCGGTGCAAAGCGGCTACTACTTCCGTTCCGACCACTTCAACTTCGCCAAGGCCGGCGTGCCGGCGCTGTATGCCGACGGCGGCGAAGACCTGGTCGAAGGCGGCGCCGAGGCCGGCAAGGCCGCAGGCGAGGACTACGGCAAGAACCGCTACCACAAGCCTGCAGACCAGTACGACGCGGCCACCTGGAAACTGGACGGCACCGTCGATGACCTCACCGCACTGTATGGCGTGGGCAAGGAACTGGCCGCGGGCGACACGTGGCCGAACTGGTACGCCGGCAATCCGTTCAAGGCCGCGCGCGACCGGATGATCCAGGCCAAGCCGGTAGCCGCCGCGGCCAAGTAAGCCAGCCGATCGCGGAAACGAAGGAACGGCGCCGCAAGGCGCCGTCTCTTTTTTGCATGCACTTCGGCTAGGCTAGCCGCATCTTCCGACTGGAACGAACATGGCCATTGCCTACTGGTGCATCCTGCTCGCCGCATTGCTGCCCTATCTGTGGGTGTCGGTGGCCAAGCGCTCGGGCGAACGCTACAACAACCGCGACCCGCGCGACTGGCAGACCAAACAGACCAACCCGCGCTCGCAGCGCGCGCACGCCGCGCACCTCAACGGCTTCGAGTCGTTTCCCGCTTTCGTCGCCGGCGTGCTGATGGCGCAACTGGCTGGCGTCAGTCCGATGACCATCAACCTGCTGGCCATCGTCTTCGTCGTCGCCCGTGTCCTGCATGGCGTGTTCTACATCAACAACGTACAGGCACTGCGCAGCCTGGTGTGGTTCGTCGGCTTCGCCAGCGCCATCGCATTGATCGTGATGGCCGCGCTGAAGATCGGCTGACATTCACTTCGCAGGAGCGGGCCTGGCCCGCCCTACACCAGGGTTTCGTCCCAGCCGAACAGCGCGAACACCTTGCGCCACTCCGCATCCAGCGGCGCGATCGCCGCGATGCGCTGGCCACTGGCCGGGTGGGTAAAAGACAGGCGCGAGGCGTGCAGCAGCATCCGATGCACGCCGCGCATGCGGAACTGCAGGTTGTGGCGGCCATCGCCGTGGCTGGTATCGCCGATCATGTGGTGGAACGCATGTTTCAGGTGCCGGCGGATCTGGCGGAAGCGGCCGGTCTCCAGCTGGCAACGCAGCAGCGCATAGCGCGAGTTTTCGAAACCGTTCGACGGCACCGGCAGTTCGCCGGTGGCCAGGCGCTGGAAGTGGGTCACCGCCGGCTTCTTCTCCGGCTTGCCGGGCCCGCCGTCGAGCGCATGGTCGATGGTGAACGATGCTTCGGGCCAACCACGGCACACCGCCAGGTATTCCTTGACGAAATCCTGCGACATCAGGTTCTTGCCCAGCGCGCTGGCAGTCTCGCGGTCGAAGGCCAGCAGCAGGCACCCACTGGTGGCGCGGTCCAGCCGGTGGATCAGGAAAATGGGTTTGCCGAACTGCTCGCGCAGGCGGTCGGCGGCGAAATCGGTCTCGCCGCGCGCCAGCTTGCTGTCATGGACCATCAGCCCGGCGGGCTTGTCGATGACGGCAAGATGCTCGTCGGCGAACAGCACACCCAGTGACTGTTCGCAGGCAGGGGCCGGGGCGTCCATGGTGCGGCTCCCTACCTCAATCCGTGCCGCAGCCACCTGACCGCCTCGGCTTCATGGGTGAAGACGCGCGCACAGATGCCGGCTTCGACCGCGAACAGTTCGCAGTATTCGATCGTCTGCAACCCGTTGGGCTTGACGTGCGCGACCCGGAACTGGTCCAGCGGGCCTCCCTTCATGATCTCGACCACTTGCCGCCATTGCTCTTCCGACAGCGCCGCGCCGCGCATCTCGTCCACCAGCAGCAGCGCCGCAGCGGGCCGTCGGCGCAGTTCCGCCTCGATGGCCCGCCAGTAGGCCAGGGTGTTCTCGAGCGTGCCGGGACCGCGCACCCAGGCTTTCAATCCAGCCACATGGCTGGAGAAGGTGATGCTGTAGGGATCCTGGCTCATCGGTGGAGGTTCTGCGGTCGCGAGGCGCGTTGCGGAACCGCAAGGCGGACGGGAGGCGTCATTGCGGGGGCAACCGACATCGGAACAGGCATCGTCAACGCCGTGGCCACGCCGCCAGCAGCGCCCACAGCCCGCCCACGCCCGCAATCCACGATGAGGCCGGAATCCCGAAGAACCGCGGTCCGCCCGCTTCGAATCCATACAGCACCGCCGCCACGATCAGCAGGCCGGTGCCGAGGATGGCGGCGACGATGCGCCGCTGCATGCCCTTCATGGTCGCGGCCAGTTCATTGAGGTCGCGCGAGCGCAAGGCCAGCTCATGCTTGCCTTCCACCTGCTGCTTCAGCCAGGCATGCACCAGCCGCGGCATGTCAGGGGCGTGGGTCATGATCTCGGGCAGGCGCTTGCGCAATTCCTGGGCGGCGCGCTGCGGGCTGTAGCGATCCAGCAGGATGCGTTCCAGCACCGGCTTGGCCACCGCCCAGATGTCGAGCTGCGGGTCCAGCTGGCGACCGACGCCTTCGATGTTCAGCAGGGTCTTCTGCAGCAGTATCAGTTGCGGCTGCAAGGTCAGCTCGTACTTCTGCGCGGTGCGGAACAGCTTGATCAGCACTTCGGCCAGCGAAATTTCCGACAGCGGACGGGTGAAGTACGGCTCGCAGACCGAGCGCGCGGCCGCTTCCAGTTCGTCGATGCGCACGGTGGCCGGCATCCAGCCTGCTTCCACGTGCAGCTCGGCGATGCGCCGGTAGTCCTTGTTGAAGATGGCCATGAAATTCTCGGCCAGGTAATACTGATCCTGCTGCGAGAGCTGGCCCATGATGCCGAAGTCCAGCGCGATGAACCGCGGGTTGGACTTGCGCGCCGGGTCGCTGTCGACCCAGATGTTGCCGGCGTGCGCGTCGGCGTGGAAGAAATTGTCGCGGAACACCTGCGTGTAGAACACGCGCACGCCCTTGGCCGCCAATGCCTTGCGGTCGATGCCGGCCGCGTCCAGCGCGGCGATGTCATCGGAGGGGATGCCATGCACGCGCTCCATGGTCAGGGCGCGCTCGGCACTGTGGCTCCATACGATCTCGGGCACGTACAGGTCGTCCGAATCCAGCCACATGCGCCGCATCACGCTGGCGTTGCCGCCCTCGCGCTGCAGGTCGAGTTCGGCGGCCAGCGTGGTTTCGATCTCGGCGACGATCTCGCGCGGGCGGATCTTGTCGGCGCTGGGATGGGCGCGGTCGACCACCGCGGCGACCGAATTGAGCAGGGCGATATCGGCCTTGATCTGTTTCTCGATCTTCGGCCGCAGCACCTTGACCACCACGTCCCGCGACACCCCATTGGCGTCGGGCAGCAGCGTGGCCGCATGCACCTGGGCGATCGAGGCTGATGCCAATGGCGAGGTATCGAAGGAGGCGAAGGCCTCGGTCACCGGCATTCCCAGGGCCTGCTCGACGATGGCGCGTGCGGTCTCGCCATCGAACGGCTTGACCCGGTCCTGCAGCTGCGACAGTTCGTCGGCCACGTCCGGCGGCACCAGGTCGCGGCGGGTCGACAGGATCTGGCCGAACTTCACGAAGATCGGACCCAGCTCCTGCAGCGCCAGGCGCAGGCGCGCGCCGCGCGACTGGGCGGCGATGGTGGCCGAGGCACGTGGCACGAAGGGCCGTGCCAGCTTCAGCCAGCGCTCGGCCGGGGTGTCTTCGAACAGGTCGTCCAGACGGTAGCGCAACAGCACCCGGCCGATCTTGCTGGCCCGCAGGGCGGCCTTCATGCCCGGCTTCCGTGCAGGCGATCGACCTTGGCCTGCAGGCGATCGACGTCATCGCGCAGGGCGTCGACGTCGTCGTGGAAGGCATTGAGTTCGGCGCGCCCGACCACGTCGCGTGATTCCTCGGTGACGAATTCGGCCGCGTTCTGGGCCAGGTTGCCGCCGACGCTGCGCAACTGGCGCAAGGCGCCACGCGCGGCGTTGGCAATCTGCACGCCGATGATCTCGCCAAACACGGCCACGAAGGGTTGCTGCCAGTCGGGATCGAAACGGTCGGCCAGGGTCTGCAGGCGGCGCGCCAGTTCGGCGTCCCCCGAGACACGCACGCGGCCTACGGGTGCGACGTTGTCCTTGCGCAGGAACGGCAGCTGGCCAAGCAGGCCACCCAGCGTGGTGCGCACGGCGAGGTCGGGTTCCTGGTTCGCATCCACCGGGCCGACCACCAGCCGGTCGCCGGCGACGGTCACCTGCAAAGCCAGTGCAGGCGCGTCCAGGGTCAGTGCCACCTGTCGGCCATCGAGAGGCTTCAGCGCCTGCAGCGTATCGGGATCGAGCGCGAGGGCGCGATTGAGTGCGGACTCAAGTGCGCGGCCAGCGAGCGGCTTGAGTGCGTCGAAAGGAGAGGTTGCCATGCGGGGCATTCTACCCGGCAGGCGTAACCAGCCGTCGTCGCTGCCGTGGACAGCGACGACGCTGGCAGGATCAGACTTTCTTGCGCAGGAAGGCAACGATGGCCAGGATCAGGAAGACCACGAACAGGATCCAGGCGATGCTGCTGGCGGCGCCGGCAATGCCGCTGAAACCCAGCACGGCGGCGATGATGGCGATGACCAGGAAGATGACGGCGTAATGCAACATGGGAAGCTCCGGAGGAAGTGGTAAGCCGGGGTGGCTGTGCCGTTCATCATCCTGAGCGGAAGTGTTTTTCAGGTGAGGGCGGCGCCTTTCGATAAAGATTGCTTCAGTCTTGTGAGCCCTTCGTCAAAACTGACGCGCGGCCGGTAGCCGAAGTCGCGCGTGGCCGGCGCCATGTCGTACCAGTGCGTGGTGCTGAGCTGCTCGGCCAGGAAGCGCGTCATCGGTGGTTCGCCTTGCAACGGCAGCACCTTCCACAGCACTTCGCACGCCGCGCCGATGCGATAGGCGGCCTTGAAGGACAAATGCCTGTCGACGCGCGGCGCGCCGGCCGCATCGAGCAAGGCATTGAGCAGCTCGCCCATCGGCTTGGGTTCGCCGTTGGAGATGAAATAGGCACGCCCGGCGCAGGCGGCGCCTGCCGCCAGGTGTTCGAAGGCATCGAAGTGCGCCTGCGCGGCGTTGTCGATGTAAGTCGTATCGACCAGGTTGTTGCCGTCGCCGACGATGCGCAGGCGCCCGGCCTTCGCGCGCGCCACCAGGCGCGGCAGGATCTGCTGGTCGCCCGGACCCCAGATCAGCCGCGGGCGCAGGGCCACGGTGGCCAGGGTCGAATCGTTGGCGGCCAGCACCGCTTTCTCGGCGATGGTCTTGGTGGTGGCATAAGGCGCCTGGAAGTTCTCGCCGTAGGGCACGGTCTCGGCGGTGCCGCCCTCGACCGGATGGGTGGCGCGATGGGTGACGCTGGGGGTGGAGGTGTACACCAGCTTGCCGATGCCATGCCGGCGGCAGGCATCGAGCACGTTCTGGGTGCCGATGACATTGGCCGAGTGATAACTGCCGTAGCTGCCCCACGCCCCCGCCTTGGCCGCATTGTGGAAGATCGCCTCGACGCCATCGGCGGCATGCGTCAACGCGTGCGCGTCGGCCAGGTCTCCCTGCACCTGGCCCACTCCCATCTGCGCGAGCACCGGATAGTTTCCGCGGTTGAAACTGACAACGTGGTGGCCACGCTCGACCAGCCCGCGGCACAGCGCCTGGCCCAGGAATCCACCACCGCCGGTGACAAGGATCTTCATGTGTGCTTGTGCTCTTGACCTGTTGCCTTGCGCGCAGTCAGGGATGGGAGGGAGTGTCGCTGCTGCTGTTGCTGCTGTTGCTGCTGTTGCTGCTGCTGCTGTTGCTGCTGTTGCTGCTGTTGCTGTTGCTGTTGCTGTTGCTGTTGCTGTTGTTGCTGTTGTTGTTGCTGTTGCCGTTGTTGCCGTTGCTGTCGTTGTTGCTGTTGCTGTTGCCTCCTCCCTTGCGCGCAGCGCAGGGGAGGATTGAGGAGGGGTGCTCTTGTTCTTAGCTCTTGTTCTTAGCTCTTGTTCTTAGCTCTTGTTCTTAGCTCTTGTTCTTAGCTCTTGTTCTTAGCTCTTGTTCTTAGCTCTTGGCGCTAGCTCCTGGCTATCACGCCGGTCTAGCTGCCCCTACTCATTTTCCTGCGCCAAGGCCCTGGCTCAATGCCAGATTTACGAGAATATCCTCAAGCACCAACGAAGTTCGCAGCAACACATCATCATTCCAATAGCGCACAACCCGATAGCCCACCGCCTGCAACGCCAAAGTGCGCCGCCGGTCGCAGTCCCCACACTCTAAATGCTGTCCGCCATCCAGCTCGACTATCAGCATCGCTTCGCAGCACATGAAATCCGCGATGTAGCCCGCTATGGGCATTTGCCGTCTGAACTTGAAACCTGCCAATTGCTTCAGGCGGAGATGCTGCCAAAGCCGCCGTTCGGCGTCGGTGGCAGCGTTGCGAAGCTGGCGCGCTCTTCTGCGGAGTTTGTCCATTGGCATCCTGCCTTGGCTGTTCCTCTTGCTACTCCATTCTTGAAGCAAAGCAGAGCCAGATCAAGGGCAACCCCTCCCCGGCCCTCCCCTGCTTCGCAAGGGAGGGAGCAAAGCAACAGCCGTTGCTGCAGAAGTTTATTGCCGCCGGGTCTCCCGCCTTCGAAGGGGAGTGCCTCAGCCCTGCGTCGCCGCCCACGCCGCCAGCTTCTCCCGCCCGATCTTAGCGTTGTGGCGGATATCCACCGGAAATCCCGGGTGCCGCAGGAAGCGGGAAATCCCGGCCGTGTGCGGATGACGCGCCGCAATCTGGCGCAGCTCTTCCTGGATGGCCGAACGTCGCCCGCTGGGCACTCCGGCCTGCAGCTCATAGCAAAGCACGGGCCTCTGACTGCCAACGGCACCAATCCCCACCAGCGCAGTGCGCTTCACGTCCGGATGCGTGTTGAAAACAGGCTCCACCTGTTCCGTATACAAGGGACCTTGTACGGTTTCCACCCGCTGCGTCTTGCGCCCGCAGAACCACAGCCGGCCCTGCGCATCGAAATAGCCCACGTCGCCCATGCGGTGCACGATGCGTTCGCTACCGCCGGCCGGCGATTCGCTGATCTTGGCCGCCCGCGTGGCTGCGTCGCGGTTGAAGTAGCTGTCGGTGGCGGTAGGGCCGGCGACGGTGATCTCACCGACACTCCCCTGCGGGACGGGCGTCGTATCGGCCCACTGCGCGATCGGCGCATCGTCGATCGCGATGATGCGCACTTCATTCGGCGCTACCGGCCGGCCGACGCAGGTACCCGCGCCGTTTTCTGTTTCGGCACGGGTGTCCTGCAGCTCGCGGCCTTCGATCACCGCCACCGGCAGGCATTCGGTGGCGCCGTACGGGGTCCAGAACTGTGCCTCTTCCGGCAACAATGCGCGGATGCGTTCGACCACGTCCGGCGGCACCGGCGCGCCGGCGGAGGTCACGCGCTGCACGCCAGCGAGCTTTTCGCCGTGATCGGCCAGCACCCGCATCAGCGCCGGCGAGCCGAACAGCTGGGTCACGCCGAACTGGTTGACCGCATGCAGCAGCTTGCGTGGATCGGCGCTGGCCGGACGGGTCGGATCCATGTCCGGGATGATCGAGGTCAGCCCCAGCGCCGGATCGAACAGCGCGAACGGCGGGAAGGTCGGCAGGTCGACGCCGCCGGGCTGCATGCCGAAGGCGTTGCGCAACAGTTCGACCTGGGCGACGAAATGACGATGCCGGTAGACCACGCCTTTCGGCACGCCGGTCGAGCCGCTGGTGAAAAGAATGCCCGCGGTCTCGTCGGCCGCGGTGTCGGCCAGTTGCGCGCCGGCGCCGCTGCCGGCGCGTTCGACCTGGGCCAGCGTGGTCCCGCCCCAGCCCAGGCGCGTGCCCACGGTCACCAGGCGTGTGGCGCTGCGGGCCCAGCCCAGCACCAGACGCGCGACGTGGGCCAGTGGAATGCCGATGAAGGCGTCGGCCTGCGCCTCATCCAGGCACTGCTTCAGTGCGCGCCGGTCGATGCCGGGATCGACCAGCACCGGCACCGCGCCGGCCTTGAACAGCGCGAACATCAGCAGGAAGAATTCCGGCGAAGGCCGCACCATGACCACGGTGCGCGTGCCGCGGACGATGCCGTGCATGGCCAGGCCCGCGGCGAGGGCATCGCTGCGTGCATCCAGAGCGGCATACGTCAGGGCCACGTCGTAGCGCGCCAGGCCGTCGCTGCCGCGTGAGCCGGGGCAACGGATCGCGACCTGGTCGGGACGCTCCCTGGCCAGCGACGGCAGCACGGCGGCGATATTGCAGGTTTCAGTCATGGGCGGATTCCAGGCGCTTGCCGTTCCGACGTTTCATGCAGCCTGCAGGGGGTTCGCATCCAGGAATCGGCGGATCGCCGGGACCAGTTCGGCCTGCTTGTCCTCGAGCACGTAATGCCCGGCATCGTCGAAGGCGGTGACCTGCGCATTGGGCAGCGCCTTCTGGAAGCCGGCCAGGAAGTGCCGGTCGAACACGAAGTCCTTCAGGCCCCAGCCGATGAAGGCGGGGCGGTCGGCGAACTGCGGCAGCCGTTGCCCGGCCGCTTCCACCATTGCCCAGGCCCTGTCGCCCGGATGCAGCGGGATGTCCTGCATGAAGCGCAGCGTGCTGATGCGGTGGGCCCAGCTGTCGTAAGGCGACACGTAGGCGCGGCGCACGTCGGCCGGCATCTTCGATTCCACGCCCTGGTACGAGGCGCCGCTGGAGAACGCATTGAAGGCGCGGATGATGAAGGCACCGAACTTCGAATCGCGTCCCAGCGACAGCTGCCAGGGCATCTTCTTCGCATTCGGCAAAGGGAATGCGGCCGTGTTGGTGATCACCAGCCGCCTGACCTGTGCTGCATGCGTCAACGCCCAGCCGAAGCCGATCATGCCGCCCCAGTCATGCACGGCCAGGGTCAGCGGGCCGTCGATGCCCAGGTGCTTGAGCAGCGCGGCCACATCGTCGACCCGCGATTGCAGGGTGTAGTCGTAGGCACGGTCATCGGGCTTGTCGGAAAAGCCCATGCCGATGTGGTCCGGCACGATGCAGCGGTAGCGTTTTGCAGAAGCCGGGTCCGTCAGGCCCGACACCAGGTTGCGCCAGTAATAGCTCCACGACGGGTTGCCATGCAGCATCAGCACCACTTCGCCGTCGCGCGGACCTTCGTCGAGATAGCTCATCGACAGGCCGGGCCGGACTTCGAAACGCTGGGGCGTGAAGGGATAACCGGGAAGATTCATCGGGTGCCGCCGCCTGTAATGAAAAGGGCCGGCGAACCGGCCCCCTGGAAACTGATGTCCGTCCGCTTACCAGACCACTTCGGCCATCGAGCAGTTCAGGCCCGAACCGATGCCGAGCAGGGCGATGCGGTCGCCCTTCTTCAGGCGGCCCAGCTGCTTGAGCTTGCTCAGCACGATCGGCACGCTGGCCGGGCCGATGTTGCCGTGCTCGCCGAAGATGGTCAGCACTTTCTTGGGGTCGATGCCGAAGGCCTTGATGAAGGCCTGGGTATGCACCTGGCTGACCTGGTGGATGACGAACTGGTCCAGCTCGTCCACCGCCCAGCCCAGGGCGATCTTGGCCGCGACGAAGGTCTTCTGCGCCAGCTTCAGGCCTTCGATCAGCAGCATGCGGGTGTCGGTGACCATGCGGTCCAGGTTGCCGCGGCACAGGGTGTTCCACTGGGTGGCGGCCTTGGTCACGCCGCCCTTGTAGCGCGGGGCGTCCGGGGTCAGTTCGCTGCGCGACATGACCATGGCTGCGGCGCCGCAACCCAGGGTCAGGGTGGCCAGTTCGCTGCGGAACTGTTCCTCGGTGACGTCAGGCGACTGCATGCGCTCCAGGGTCATCTTGTAGGCGAGATTGGCGGTTTCGCCGTCCACGACCAGGGCATAGTCGATCTCGCCGCGTTCGAGCATGCGGGCGGCGATGTCCATACCATTGATAAAGGCCAGGCAGGCATTGGCGACGTCGAAATTCTGGCAGTCCTCGCCCATGCCCAGGTTGCCGGACACGATGCTGGCGGTGGACGGTTCCAGGTAGTCGCGGCTGACCGAGGTGTTGACCAGCAGGCCGATCTGCCCGGCAGTCACGCCCGCGTCTTCCATCGCCAGGCGGGCGGCCAGGGTGGCCACGTCGGAGGCTTGCTGGTCGTCGTCCCAGAGGCGGCGCGCGTGGATGCCGGCGATGTCGCCCAGCACGTCGGTGCGGATGCCCAGACGGTCCATGGTCGGCTGCAACTGTTCGTTGATGGCCTTGGAGGTCAGGGTGTGCGGCGCATCGATATGCGCCAGTCCCGCGATGGAGACGTTCTGGAAGAGCATCTAGGTAGGCGCCGAGGCTGGGCGGAGGGCCGACAAGGGTACCGGCTTCCGGCCCTGATCGCACGCCTGGGCCTGTGAAACTGAATGCGTGGTCGCAGGACGGGCACGCCCGGCCTGGTCCCATGCCCGTGACCCTGCGCGCGCAGGGCCGTCCGGATCAGCGTCCGCTGCAGCGATAGGCGGCGAAACGCTGGGCGCCATCGGCGGGGTCACCCAGGGGCTGCACCGCGTTGGCCTGGATGCCGGGGGCCTCGTTGCGGGCCAGGGTTTCCAGTTCGTCACGGACCCGCAGCGCGTTGCGTTCGTAGAAGGCCACGCTGTCCTTCACCGACACCGTGACGTCGCCACGCTTTTCGCAATCGGCCGGCGCCGCGCCGGGGGCGAGTACGCGCACGCCGCCAGCTTCGGGTGCCATCTGCACCCAGGTACACGCGGAAAGCAGCAGGACCAGGGAGGTGGCGATCAGGGGCAGGCGCATGAGGGAATCCTGTAGGCGGTGGCGGCGGAAGCGCGCTGGAGTATGTGCAGGGTGGTCTGAACTTGGGAGGAAGCCGGGCTTGTTCCCCTGCCCACTTGGCACAGGCGAACGCCAGCCTGTCTCCTCCCTTGCACGCGCAGCGGGCAGGGGAGGCCGGGAGGGGTGCTTTTCGCGCGGTAGCGGCAACCCAGGATCGGCCGAGACAGCACCATCAAGATCATGAGCAACCCCTCGCCATCCCTCCCCTGCTTCGCAAGGGAGGGGGCGGGCTTACTTCGCCGGCGCGACCGGCTTGCCGTCGGCATCCAGCACGGTGACCTCGCCCAGCTTCAGCGCACGCATCGGGGCTTCGACCTTGGACAGGTCGCCCACTACCACGTACATCAGCGAGCCGGGCACCAGTGTCCTGGCTGCGGCAGTGACATCGGCCGGGGTCATCGCATCGTTGCGGGCCTTGTACTGCACGATGTAGTCGTCCGGACGTCCGTAGCGCAGGTTGCTGCTGATCTGCGCCTGCACGGCCGAGGCCGTTTCGTAGCCGCCCGGCAGGCTGAGCGTGTTGCTGGCGCGGATCTTGGCGATTTCGGCCGGGGTGGCCGGCTTCTGGCCGCTGGCGAAGGCGGTGATCTCGCTGCGCAGCTCGTTGGCCGACTCGGCCGTCTTGTCGGTCTGCACCGCCGCCGAGGCGAACCACGGGCGCTGGCCCTGGGTGTTGCTGGCGTTGCTGTAGGAACCGTAGGCCCAATGCTTGTCCTCGCGCAGGTTGCTGTTGAGGCGCGAGGTGAACTCGCCACCCAGCACGCCGTTGGCGAAATCGAAGTCGATGGTGCCGGCATCGCCGGTCGACGGGATCAGCTGGCCGACATAGACGTTGGACTGGGTCGCGCCTGCCTGGTTGATCAGGTAGACGTGGTTGGCCGCGGGCGCGGCGACCGTCGGAATGGCCGGCAGCGCGGGGGCGTTGGCAGGCGTCTTCCAGTCACCCAGGCGCTGCTCCAGCAACGGCAGGATCTGCGTCAGGCTGGTATCGCCGACCACCACGATGCGGGCCTTGTCCGGCTGCAGCCAGCTGTCGTGGTACGCCACCAGGTCCTCGCGGCGCAGCGAGGCAATGGAAGCCTCGGTGCCGCTGCCGGTGAACGGGATCGCGTACGGGTGGCCCTGTCCGTACAGCAGCGGCGGCATGATGCGCATGGCCGCGGTCTGCGGGCGGGCCTTCTCCTGCTTGATGCCGGCAATCCAGGTGGCGCGCACGCGCTCCACTTCCTCCGGTGCGAACGTCGGGCGGCGCAGCACGTCGGCCAGCAGGTCCAGCGACTCGGGCAGCTTGTCGCTCAGGGCCGACAGGCCCACCGATGAATAATCCAGTCCGGCCCCGACCCCGATCTGCGCGCCCAGGTCTTCCTGGCGTGCGGCCAGTTCCAGGGCGGTGTAGGGACCGGCACCGTCATCGAGCATCTGCATGGCGAAGTTGGCGGTACCCAGCTTCTTGCCGACGTCGGCCGAATAGCCTCCCGGGAACTCGACCGAAAGCTGCACCACCGGCGTTTCGTGGCGTTCGGCCAGCACCACCTGCATGCCATTGGAGAGCGTGGCCCGTTCCAGCGCGGGGAACTTCAGCGCGGGGAACGAGGTGGTCTGCGGCACGCCCTTGCTGCGGTCGATGCTGCTCTTGACTGTCTTGAATTTGGGGTCGACCGCGGGAATCCCGGCGGGGGTTGCGGCAGGCGCGGCCACGACCTTTTCCGGCAGCGAAGAGGCCGGCGTTTCGCTCGGCTGCACCAGCAGCGTGTGCGAACCGACACCCAGCCATTTTTTGGCCACGGCCTGCACGGCGGCGGGCGTGGCCGCATCGATATCGGCCAGCTCGGTCTTGTAGCAATCGGGCTTGCCGGCATAGACGGCGCACTGTGCCAGCACGTCGGACTTGCCGCCAAAGCCGCCGATGCGCTCGATGCCGCGCACGAAGCCGGCACGGGTGGTGACCTTGGCGCGTTCCAGTTCGGCCGCGCTCGGACCTTCGCTGATCAGGCGCTGCAGCTCGTCGTCCATAGTCTTCTCGACCTTGGCGGCGTCGACGCCGTCCTTGACCGTGGCGACCAGGAAGAAGGTGCCGCTCAGCTCGCTGCTCCAGGCATAGGCGCTGGCGTTGTCGGCGATCTTGTCGCCGTGCACCAGCCGGGTGTCGAAACGGGAAGAGGCGCTGCCGCCGAGGACCTCGGCGAACAGATCCAGCAGGGTGGCGTCCTTGCTGCCCAGCTCGGCCACCGGCCAGGCGCGGTAGATGCGCACCTGCGGCACGCGGTCGGGCACGGTCTCGCGGGTGTCCTGCTCGCGCCTGGGGATATTGGTCGGCATGTCGGCCAGCGTGGCGCTGGCGGGGATGTCGCCGAAATACTGCGTCACCTTCTGCCTGGCGGTCTTCAGGTCGATGTCGCCGGCCAGTACCAGCACCGCATTGTTGGGGCCGTACCAGCTCTTGAACCAGGTTTTCACGTCATCCAGGGTGGCGGCATCCAGGTCGGCCATCGAGCCGATGGTCTGCCAGCTGTAGGGATGTCCGGCCGGATAAAGTGCCTCGAAGATCTTGGCGCTGATGCGCCGGCCATACGGCTGGTTCTCGCCCTGGCGCTTTTCGTTCTGGACCACGCCGCGCTGCTCGTCCAGCGATTTCTGGTCGATCGCGCCCAGCAGGTGGCCCATGCGGTCCGATTCCATCCACAGCGCCATGTCCAGCGCCGTGGTCGGCACGTTCTGGAAGTAATTGGTGCGGTCCTGGTTGGTGGTGCCGTTCTGGTCGGTCACGCCGACCAGCTCGTAGGGTTCGAAGTATTCGGACTTGTGGTTCTCGCTGCCTTGGAACATCAGGTGCTCGAACAGGTGGGCGAAGCCGGTGCGGCCAGGCTGCTCGTTCTTGCTGCCGACGTGGTACCACAGGTTCACCGCCACGATGGGCGCCTTGCGGTCGGTGTGCACGATCACGCGCAGGCCATTGGGCAGGGTGAACTCGTCGTACTTGATCTGGATCTGGCTGCTGCCGGCGGGCTTTGCCTGGGCCTGTTGCGGGGAAACCGCCAGCCCGGCGAGCGCAGTGGACAGGGCGACGGCAAGCAGGGCGGCACGCGGACGACGGGACAGGCGCATCAGGTATTCCTTATATAGAAGGTGCAACGCAGCCGCCGATGCTAGCGGCCGCGGCCGCTGATTACACTAGGCCACAAGGCATGGTCGCCACGCAGGGGCTTTCATGGAACGCGATGCGAACGCGCAACGTTGCCTGGTGACCGGGGCCAACCGCGGCCTGGGGCTGGCGCTGGTGCGGCAACTGCTGGCACGCGGCGGGCGCGTGATCGCCACCTGTCGGCAACCCGGCAAGGCTACGGTCCTCAATGTGCTGGCCGGGGAATATCCCGGCCACCTGCACGTGGCGCCACTGGACGTGGCCGAACCCACGAGCCACGCGGCGCTGGCCCTTGAACTGCCATTGCTGACCGACGGTGAGCCGCTTGACCTGCTGGTCAACAATGCCGGAGTGCTGCACGGCGGGGAGCGCTATGGAAGCGTGCAAGCCGTGGACCTGGAAGCCAGCTTCCGCACGCATGCGGCCGGGCCTTTCCTGCTGACCCAACGCGTGTCGCCCCTGCTGGCTGACGCGGCGCGCGTCGTCAATATTTCCTCGGAGTTGGGGTCAATCGCACTGCGTCGTGAATTCCGCAGCCCCAGCTATGCGATCGGCAAGGCAGCGCAGAACATGGCCACTGTATTGCTGTCCCACGCGCTGCGCACACGCGGCATCGTGGTGGTGGCCTTGCATCCGGGCTGGGTGCGAACCGACATGGGCGGCGCCAGCGCCCCACTCGATCCACAGGCATCGGCCGCCGCCCTGCTGGAAGTCATCGCAGGGCTGCGCGCCGAGGATTCGGGCACTTTCCTCGACTGGCAAGGCAACACGCTGCCCTGGTAAGCCGCTCAACCTTCCGCGCCTGAAGCGCATCCCAACTGGTGGTCCTGACCTATCGGCAGCGAACCCCCTGCAGCCAGCGTGTGACCCAATTCAAGCGGGCAATACCTCTGCCTTGCAGCGGTGCGCCCGTGGACACGGACACACATCCGGACGTTGCGGACACTCATTTTTCGGAAATAAGCCAATAAAATCAATAAGTTGATATTGGCACGCCGCATGCTTTACTCATTTCGAGCACAAAAGCAACAAGTCAACCTGACCCGCAGCTGAATAGCACAGCAAAAGTTTGAAGTTGTGCTTGACCAATCTGATTAGGTGTACTACATTACTACCACACCACACAACAACGACACTAATGAGGCCCAACACCATGAACACCAAGACCTTCCTGCCGCTGACCGCCGCCGTCCTGTTTGCCGTTTGCTCCGGTTCCATGCTGCTTGCCGCCAAGACCCATTCCGCCGACTCCGTGACTGCCCACGCCAACGCCCAGCCTGCCGCCAACATGAAGATCGTCGACCTGCCCACCGTCACCGTGCAGGCCACTGCCGAAGAACTCGCCTTCTATCATGCCAACCGTATCGTCGACCTGGCCACCGTCACCGTGCGTCCGTCCGCCGAAGACTGGGCCTCGCTGGCCCGCGAACAGGCCAACCGTATCGTCGACCTGCCCGCCGTCACCGTGCGTCCTTCTGCCGAAGACATGCAGCAGGTTGCCGTCGGCACCGTCGCCCTGGTCGAGCAACTGGCAACCCGTTGAACGTTGCGTTGGCGACACCCGCAATGGAATGACCGCTTCACACATCGCCCAGGCCCATGCACGGTACTGCACCGTAGAATCCCAGCGATGAGCAACAACAACACGCAAGCAAGCACGCTGGACCTGGACGTGCTTTTGTACGAGCCGGAAATACCACCCAACACCGGCAATGCGATCCGCCTTTGTGCCAATACCGGCGCACGGCTGCACCTGATCAAACCACTCGGCTTCGAGTTGGAAGACAGGCAGCTTCGACGCGCGGGTCTGGACTACCACGAGTACGCCGCGCTGCACGTCCATGACACGCTGGATGCCGCCCTGGCCGCGATTGCCCCGAAACGGTTGTTCGCCCTGAGCACCCGGGCCACCCAACGCTACGACCTGCCCCGCTATGCGCCGGGCGATGCCCTGCTGTTCGGGCCCGAGACCCGCGGCCTGCCTGCCGAAGTCCTGGCCCGGTTACCGGCCGACCAACGCCTGCGCCTGCCCATGCGACCCGACAATCGCAGCCTGAACCTTTCCAACAGCATCGCCGTGGTCGTGTTCGAAGCGTGGCGCCAGCAGGGTTTCCCTGGCGGCAGCTAGCGCAACTGAAGCGGTGCTACACAACCCTTGGTCCCTGGCGACCGAGGTAAGCCGCCGCCTCGGCGTCCCGATGGCCTTTGACGTCAGGCCTGACCAGCTCCCTCCACGAAGTTCCCACGCTGGTCCGCTAATTTATGTACCGGACAGTTTGATATTCAGTGGGCATTGCGGGACTTTACGCATACTTCACAAACCGGCTGCGAACGGCATCGCCCCAGCGCTGGCTAATAACCATAAATCCATGAGGCCCATTGAAATGAAGAAATCCTTGCTCGCTTTTGCCCTGCTGGTCGCCACGCCGTTCGCTGCGTCTGCTGCCGAGGGTATTTCCTACAATTACGTCGAAGGCGGCTACACCGCGACCAACCTGGACGGTGGCGCAGATTCCGACGGCTGGGGCCTGAATGGCTCGGTCGCCATCGCCCCGAATTTCCATGTCTTTGGCGGCTACACCCAGCAGGATTTCGACAGCCAGAATTTCGGCTACGACCAATGGCGCCTGGGCGTGGGTTACAACCACGAGATCTCAAAGAATGTCGACCTGGTCACCCGCGTGGCCTATGAAAAGTTCCAGGTTGATGACTTCAGCGTGGGCGGCGTGCGCTTCCCGGGCGACAACCTGGATGGCTACAGCGCCGAAGTCGGCGTGCGCGGCGCGTTGACCCCGCACCTGGAAGGCTACGCCATGGCCGGGTATGAGGACGGCAGCGACTACGACGGCGATTTCTATGGCCGGCTGGGGGCGCAGGTGAAGTTGAACCAGAACTGGGGCATCAGCGGTGACGTGAAATTCGCCGACAACGACACCCAGTGGCTGGTCGGTCCGCGCTTCACCTGGTAACACGTTCACCTGGTGATACGTCCAGGCTGGTATCAACTGGCTGGTACTGCGTAACGCGACGCGACCCTCTCTCTCTCCGCGTCGCACCTGAGCCCGGCCTAGCGCCGGGCTTTTTTTGTTCTTGCAGAAGCTCGGGGCAGAGGCCTCTCGCGGACGCAGACAAGACCCGCGGGCAGGTTCGCCTTCCGCCTTCCTGCTCCCTGCTCGCTGCTCCCGGTCGACGAGGACTGCTCCGCAGGGGCCGCAGTCAATCCTTGAACAGGGTTTCCGGGTATTCGGGCTTCTGATCGCGGGCCAGGAGTTGTTGCAGGCCGGCGGCGGGCGTCAGCTCGCCGTGCAGCACGGCTCGCACAGCAGCGGAAATCGGAAGGTCGATGCCGTGGCGCTCGGCCAGGCGCATGACCTCGTCGGCGGTCTGCACGGACTCGACCACCTGGCCGATCTCGCGCACCGCATCGGCCAGCGACTGGCCACGTCCCAGGGCCAGGCCCAGGCGACGGTTGCGGGACAGGTCGCCGGTGCAGGTCAGCACCAGGTCGCCCAGGCCGGCCAGCCCCATCAGGGTTTCCGGCCGGGCGCCGATGGCCGCCGACAGGCGCAGCATTTCGTTCAAGCCGCGGGTGATCAGCCCGGCCCGCGCGTTCAATCCCAGCTCCATGCCATCGGCCACACCGGTGGCCACGGCCAGCACGTTCTTCATGGCGCCACCCAGTTCGGCACCCACCATGTCATCGCCCGTGTAGGCGCGGAAAGCCGGCCCATGCAGGACATCGGCCACCCGCTGGGCGAATTCCGGATCGCTGCCGTGCACGGTCAGCGCCGTGGGCAGGCCCTGCGCGACTTCCTTGGCGAACGAGGGCCCGGTGACCACGGCCAGCGGCACTGCGGGACCGAGGATGCCTTCGGCCACTTCATGCAGGAACCGCCCGGACCCCGGCTCAAAGCCCTTGGTCGCCCAGGCCACGCCGGCCGCGGCCGGGCGCAGCGGCGCCAGAACCTGCAGCGTTTCGGTAAAGGCATGCGAGGGAACGACCACCAGCACCAGCTCGGCGTCCTGCAGCGCTATGCCCAGGTCGGTGGTCGCGCGCAGGGTTTCGGGTAGCAGGATCCCGGGCAGGTAGCGGACATTTTCATGGCCGCGGTCGATGACCGTGGCGGCCTGTGCATCACGGCCCCACAGCACCACCGCATGGCCGTGGCGTGCCATCAGCGCGGCAAGCGCGGTGCCCCACGAGCCGGCGCCCAGCACCGCGATCTTCAAGGATTCAGCCAAGTGCGTGTCCCCCTGCAAACAAAAGCGGGCCAGCAAAGGCCCGCCGGATCGCCAGCTCTCGCTGCGATTCAAACACAGGATGCGGGTGCAACGCTCAGACGTTGCCAGCCGGTTCGACGTTGGCCAGCTCGCCCTGGCCGCCCTGTTCCGCACGCTGGCGCAGGGTTTCGGCGTACAGGCCGTCGAAATTGATCGGCTGCAGGAAGAACGGGGGGAAGCCGCCGGCCTGGATCAGGTCGCTGAGCAGCTGGCGGATGTACGGGAACAGGATGTTCGGGCACTGCGTGCCGAGCAGGCCGTCGATCGCCTGCGGTTCCAGGCCAACCAGTCCGAATACGCCCGCCTGCTGCACTTCGGCCACATAGGCGGTCTTGTCGCCGGCCTTGCAGGTCAGGGTCACGGTCAGCACGACTTCAAATGCGGTGTCGTTCAGGCGCTGCACGCGCTGGTTGAGGTTGAGCTGCAGCTCGGGCTGCACGTTCTCGCTGTAGATCGCCGGCGCGCCGGGCACTTCGAACGACACGTCCTTGACGTAGATCTTCTCCACGGTGAAGGCGGGCGCGGTGGCTTCGGCAGGAACGGCGGCGCCGTTGGTGGTTTCGTCGGACATGAACGTACTCCGTGTGGATCTGGGTGGAAAGAAGAGAAGGTGCAAACAGGAGCGGGATTATCCCATGGGATGGCGGCGCGGCCGGCCCGCTTCAAGGGCGGCGCCCGCGCGCCCGATCAGCGGCCCTTGACCAGCGGCAGGTCGGCCTGCTGCCAGGCGGCGACGCCGCCATCGAGCCAGTACACCTGCTCGAAGCCGGCCTTCTTCAGGCGCTTGGCTGCCCCGGCCGAGGCCTGGCCGCTGCGGCATACCATCACCACCGGCAGCGACCTGGCGGCGGCAAGCAGCTTGTTCTCGGGATCGAACTGGCTGGGCGCCACGTTGCGGCTGCCCGCTATGTGTCCCTTTTCGAAGTCGGCGCTGGCCGACAGGTCCACCACCAGCGCGTTGTCGCGATTCATCAACGAGGTCAGCTCGGCGGGGCGCAAGGCCTTGTAGCCACGGAACAGACGGGCGATCTCGGTGACCACGATGGCCAGGGTCAATCCGGCCAGGGCCATCGACAGCAGAGGCGAGGAACTGGCGAAAGCCTGCAATTGTTCGAAATTCACGGTATGGGCAGCTGCAAAACGGGCCGCGATTGTCGCATATGCAAGCGCGCGAGTCGGCCGGCGCCCGGAGCGGCGGTCCGCCGGTCAGCCCGGCCGCGCGGCCTGGTGCTTGTGTTCCGCGCTGACCCGCGTCCGGGCAACCGCAACGGGTCGGCGCTTATTCCCCGTCCCACAGGTCGGGCAGCCCGACCACCAGCCACCAGCGCTTGGCGTCGGCATCCCAGCGCCACTGCTCGCGGTAGCGCAGGGTGCGCTCGGCCATGGTGTGCTTGTTGATGACCCGCAACTCCACGTTGCGGGTCACGCTGCCGTCGTCGGCCAGGCTGCTGTTGCGGTCGGAATAGCCCGAAATCTGCACCTGCTGGTAGCGCTCGAAGGCCAGTTCGCTCATCGGGTGGGCCTGCCGGTAGGCGGGGTCCACCAGCTCCCAGGCCTGTTCGAACTCGCCCCAGCGTATCGCCGCCGCATAGGCCGCTTGCATCGCATCCAGCTGGCCGCCCTTCTTGCGCTTGGCCAGTGCGCCGGCTGGCGCCGCGATCACCAGTGCAAGCATCAGTACCGCCAGAATCTTCAGCCAACCACGCATGTCGCACCCCTCTTCTGCATGCGCTGCATGCTAACCGTTCGCGATGGCTACATAGCGGCCGGCCAGATCGGCCATGACGTCGCCTTCAGGCAAGGTCATCCGCGCCTGCAGGTGGATGCGCGCGCGCCCCCGCTGGGCAAGGGTGGCCAGGAAGGCCTCCCACGACTGGCCCGGCGCCAGTTCGGCTTCCGCGTGCAGGTCGGCGTACAGCGGCTTGAGGTAACGCACGCTGCTGTCGGCGACGAACACATCGGCGCGCACCCCGGCCTGGCGCAACTGCAGCGCCACCAGCGCCCAACCGGCATAGGTCATCAGCGAGGTCATGCTGCCGCCGAAGGCACTGCCCTTGTCGTTGAGGTTGGCCGCCAGCGGCGCTTCCATCCACAGCCGGTGGTCGTCGGCGCCGACGATGCGGGCCTGGATCGCAGCCAGCGGTGGCAACGCGCGGGTCACTGCGCGCAACTGGTCCAGCGCAACCCCGGTATCCATGGTATCGACCTGCATCTGAGATGATTCCCGCATGGCTTTCGCCGAACCGCCCGGATGGTACGTCATCTCATTGCGCCCCCAGGGCGGCCATGCCGCGCTGCGCCGTGCGGCAACCGCCCGTGGCGGTGGCCTGATCGCGTTGTCACCGTGGCGCCTTGTGTTCCGTGACGACGCGGCGACGGCAGCGGCACTGCGCGCGGCCCTGTCCGCGCCGCGCCTCATCTTCACCAGTCCCGCTGCCGTGCAGGCCGCCCATGCGCTGCAGCCGCTCACTGCCGGGCCGGGCCAGGACTGGATCGCAGTGGGTAGCGGAACCGCCGCGGCCCTGCGCAAGGCCGGCATCCAAGCGGTGGTTGCGCCTGCGCGGATGGACAGTGAAGGCCTGCTGTCGTTACCCGCGCTGGGCGATGTGGCAGGTCAGCAGGTGGGACTGGTCACCGCGCCGGAAGGCCGTGAGTTCCTGTCGCCCGCGCTGCGCCAGCGCGGTGCCGCGGTGCTGCGCGCCAACGTCTACGCGCGCGTGCCGGTGGCCCTGTCAGGCCCTGCGTTACGCCGGATCCGCGCGCTGGAGACGCCGGCCGCGCTGGCCCTCAGCAGCGGTGGCGCGCTCCAGCAGCTGTGCACGCAGGCGCCGGCCGATGTGCTGGAGCGCCTTCGCGGTTTGCCGGTGATTGCCGCCAGCGCAAGATTGCAGCAGCTGGCGCACGCGTCCGGTTTTGCTGAAGTGGAACTCGCCGAAGGGCCGCTGCCTGCGCAAATGATTGCCGCCGCTGCCCACCGCTTCCGTTAGCATTCGCACCGCAAGTGGCGGATTGTCGACAAGGACGCGGGTGTGACTGAAGAACCGATCCATTCCCCTTCCCCGCGAGGCCGCAGCCTGCTGGTGGTTTCACTGGGGGTGCTGTTGCTGGGCCTGCTGGCCTGGCGTGGCGGAATGATGTGGCGGGCCGGTGCGACCCGCGCGCAGGCCCATGTCGCCGAGACCGAACAACGCATCGCCGCACTGGAACAGCGCATTGAAGCGTTGCGCCGCGACCAGCGCGCGCAGACCCAGCGCATCGTGGACGCGGCGGCGACCAACCGGGTCTTGCGCGACGAGGTCCTGGGCCTGAGCCAGCGTGGCGCGCTGCTTGAAGACAGCGTATCCAAGCTGGCCGATCCGACCCGCCATGGCGCGCAGGCGCTGCGCATGGACGAGGTGGAGCTGTTGTTGAGCCAGGCCCAGCAACGCCTGGACATCGCCGATGACCTGGACGGCGCCCGCCGCGCCTACACGCTGGCCGACGGCGTCCTGCAGGGCATCGACGATCCCCGCCTGCTCAACCTGCGCCAGACCCTGGCCCAGGAGCGCCAGGTGCTGGACGCGCTGGGTGCAGGCCCGCATGCCGCGCTGGCGCTGCGGCTGGATCGTTTCGCCGGCCAGTTGCGGGCACTGCCGACCCGGCCGCCGGTGGACACGGCCGCCCAACCTGTGTGGCAGCGCCTGCTGTCGCCACTGGTGGAGGTGCGCAGGACCGGCGGCAATACGATCGTGGCGCCAGACCAGCGCAGCACGGGGGAAGCGGCCCTGCAGATCGAGCTGGGGCTGGCCCGCGCGGCGCTGGAACGTGACGACTCGGCGGCGTTCCGTGCGTCGCTCGCGCGGGTCGATGCGTGGCTGCTGCGCCTGTGGCCCGAATCGCCGGCCTTGCGCCAGCGTCGCAACGAACTGAAGCTGCTGCGCGAGGCCGAACTGCGGCCTGCGCTGCCGGAACTGGGCAGCACGCTGAAGCAACTGCGGCAATGGCGCGGCTCGGGCGCCGCCATTGACGTTCCACCGCCTGTCGCCAGCAATGCGGCGACGCCTAGGATCAGGACCGAATGATGAAACCCCTGCGTACCGTGATCGTGTTGCTGTTGCTGGTGCTTGCCGGCGTGGTGGGCGCGCAATGGCTGGCACATGACCGCGCGCGCGACCTCGGCGAGGTCTTCATCCGCGCCGGTGGCTACGATTTCAGCGCCACCTTGCCCGGCGCCCTGCTTGCGCTGGCGGCGGCCTCGCTGCTGCTGTGGCTGGCGTGGAAGCTGTTGACGCTGCCGTTCCGCGCCTGGGGGCGCTACCGCCGCAAGCAGTCCAGGGCGCGCCTGACCGAAGGCCTGGAAGCCCTGCACGCCGGGCACTGGCAGCGCGCCGAAAAACTGCTGCAGCTGGCCGCCGATGACCACGAAGTGGGCACCATCGCCCGCACTGCCGCCGTCCGCGCCGCCGATGCCCGTGGTGACGATGCGGCGGTGCAGGCCCACCTGGCTGCGCTGGCCGAACGCAACGCCACTGCGCACGCGCTTGCCCTGGCCGACCGCGCCCTGCTGCACGACAACCCCCAGCAGGCACTGGCCGCGCTGGACGCGCCTGCCGTGCAGCCGCTTCCGCCGCGCGGCTTGCTGCTGCGGGCGCGGGCCCTGGCCGGGCTCGGGCGTGCAGCCGAGGCCTACGGCATGCTCGGCGCCATCCGGCAACAGCAGGGATTGTCGGCGCCGCAGCATTCCGCATTGGAAGCACAACTGGCCGCGCAGTCCATTGGCGAAGCCGGCGACCCCAATGTGCTGGCCGAACGCTGGGAAACCCTGCCCAAGCCGCTGCGTGCCAATGCCACTATCGTGGCGGCCTATGCCGAACGCGCCGTCTCCCTGCGCTGGGATGATGCGGCGACGCAAAGCCTGGAGCAGGCGATCGATGCCAGCTGGGACGAATCCCTGGTCGCGCTGTATGGCCGTCTTCCGGTCGGCAAGGTCGATGCACGCCGTGCCACCGCGCAGCGCTGGCTGCAGGCCCATCCGGCCAGTCCCACGCTGCTGGTGACGCTGGCACAGCTCGCGCGTCTGCAGGGGCAGTGGCCGCAGGCGCAGGAATTCCTGCATCGCGCCCTGGCCCAGGGTGCCAGCGCCGATGCCTGGGAAGAACTGGGCCACGGCTTCGCCGCCGCCGGCCAGGACGAACTCTCGCGGCGCAGCTATGCCAATGCATTGAACGCCCGGCGCGGCCAAGCCACGCTGGAGCTGCCGGGACGGGACCTGAGGCAGAAGATTTTCGACGAGGCGGTGGTCGAGGAACGCGACGAACACGGCATGCCGCGTCTGCGGGAATGATGCGGCCGGCCAGGCGGCGCGATGACCACACACGCCGCCCGTGACCACCAACTGACCGGCTGAGGCATTTGCCCAGGCGGACCCGGGCGCATTCAAAATCGTTGATGCTGTTGCTGCGCTGACCGCAGTCAGCGCTTGCGCAGACGCCTGACGACCACGATCACCACCGCGAGCAGCAGCCACAGCGGCCACAGTTTCACCAGCTCCAGGCAGATCTCCAGCACCCCGTACCAGCCGGCGCCGAGCGACTTGCCGAGCCGGGTGAAGAAGCCTGGACTGTTCTGCCGCACCGCCGCTTCCATGTCGGCCATTTCGGTGCGCCGCAGTTTGGGCAGCTGGTACAGCGACAGATCCAGCGTGGCGAAGGCCACGCGGTCCTCGAACTCCTTCTGCGCGATCAGGGCTTCGTCGCGGCCGGCGCGCGCATCTACGCGCGAGGAGATGACCGCGGCCTTCTGGCCCAGCTTGCCGCCTTCCTCACTTGCGTCGCCCAGCTCCTGCTGCGCCTGCTGGTTGCGCTGGTAGGCCAGCTGCTCGCGCAGCAGCGCGAACTGCGCATCGGCGGCGGCAAAACTGCGTTTGTCCAGGAATTCCATCTGCCCGATGATCGAGCGCAGGAACGCCTGGGTCTTGTCGCTGGGTACGCGCACGCTCAGGTTGCCGTGCACCGTGTATTCGGCCAGCTCGACCAGCACGCCATTGCCGAGCGGACGCCGCCGGGTGTCGGTGATCTCGGCGGCGACTTCATTGCTGACCACGAAGCCGCCCTGCGCGGCCACCGCATCCTCGATGGCCAGGGTGGACTGGTAGACATCCTTGACCCGGAACCTGGCCTGCGCGGTGCGGATGAACCTGCGCTGCGGGTCGGTGTAGGTCGCCGCGCTCGAGGTGATCTGCGAGGGCGAAGTCGTCGTCGCGTCCGCGTCCGCGGGCGCTGCCGGGGCCGCAGCGGCGGCGAGCTCGCGCTCCCGTGCCGGTTCGGACATCGCCGACTCGGCGGCAGGTTCGCTTCTGGAGCAGGCGGCCAGGGCAATGATCAACACCAGGCAGCAAGCCGTGCGCAACGGCGTCTTGTAGGTCATGCGGGTTCCTTGAAGGCGAAGGCGATCCACGCGGACCGTGGCGGTAACCAACGCGCCGATGGCCACGACGGGGTCAGCCAGGGCAAGCGAGCCCCGGCATCCGGTCAATCCACGCAGCGTGCCGGCTGGGCCACGCCGCCGATCACCTCGGCCGAGCAACCACAGGGATCACTGTCGGCCTCGCACACGCCGGTCGACTTGCCGGCGGCCGGGGCGGGGAGTTCGTTTTCACGATCCACCACGCAGCGGCCCTGGCACTGGCTGCTGTCGCTGCAGGTGCGGCCTGCATCGGCGTAGGCAAGCACGCAGGTCGGCGTGCCGCGACGGCAGACCGGGCGGATCTGGCCGCCTTTATTTGCGCACTGCGCGGCATCCGGCAGCACCGCCGCAGCGGGTACCGGAGCGGTGGCCGGCGTTGGCGATGCACAGCCGCCCACCCCCAGCAACAGGGCCAGGAACATGCCAGCGCCCATTCGGCCTGCGCGTTTGCGGCCTGCGGTCATCCGCCGTGTCGTCATTCGCATGTCAGCTCTCCCTTGCAGTCACACGAGTGACCGGTGCTTTTGCCGGCAGCCGATCGGCTGCCGGAGAACGCTTCAACGTTCGACGATCGCCACCACACCCATGCCGCCGGCGGTGCAGATGGACACCAGCGCGCGGCCGCCGCCACGCTGCTTCAGTTCCTTGGCCACGGTGGCGATGATGCGGGCGCCGGTGGCGGCGAAGGGATGGCCGGTGGCCAGCGAGGAGCCGTTCGGATTCATCTTGGCCGGATCGATGCGGCCCATCGGCGCGTCCAGGCCAAGGCGGTTCCTGCAGTACTCCTCGCTCTCCCACGCACGCAGCGTGCATAGCACCTGCGCGGCGAAGGCTTCATGGATTTCGTAGATGTCGAAATCCTGCAGGCTCAGGTTATGACGCTTGAGCATTTCCGGCACCGCCACGGTCGGGGCCATCAGCAGGCCCTCGCCATGCACGAAGTCGACGGCCGAGACCTGCGCATCGCGCAGGTAGGCCAGCGGCTCATGGCCGTGGGCGCGGGCCCATTCGTCCGAGGCCAGCAGCACCGCCGCGGCGCCGTCGGTGAGTGGCGTCGAGTTGGCGGCCGTCAGCGTGCCACGCCCGGAAGTCTTGTCGAAGGCCGGCTTCAGGGTCGCCAGCTTTTCCAGCGAGGTGTCGGCGCGCAGGACGTTGTCGCGTTCCAGGCCACGGAACGGCGCGATGAGATCCTCGAAGAAACCGCGCTCGTAGGCAGCGGCCAGCTTGTGGTGCGAAGCCACCGCGAGCTCATCCTGCGAATCGCGGGAGATGCTCCACTGCTTGGCCATGTCCTCGCAATGGTCGCCCATGCTCTTGCCGGTGCGCGGCTCGGCCACGCCGGGAAACTCGGGCTTGAATTCGCCGAAACGGAACCCGTTCACCAGGGCCTTGACCTTGTCGCCGGTGGCCTTGGCCCGGTTGGCGGCCAGCAGGCGCGCGCGCAACTTCTTGCCGTAGACGATCGGCACTTCGGAAGTGGTATCGGAACCGCCGCCGATGCCCGAGTCGATCTGGCCCAGCGCGATCTTGTTGCCGATGGTGATGATGGAATCCAGGCTGGTGCCGCAGGCGCGCTGCAGGGTGATGCCCGGGGTCAGCGGTGACAGGCCTGAGGAAAGCGCGGCCTCGCGACCCAGGTTCCAGTCACTGGAATGCTTGATCACCGCACCCATCGCCACTTCACCGAGTTGCTGGCCGTGCAGGCCGAAGCGTTCGACCAGGGCACCCAGCGTGCGCACCGACATGCCCAGGTTGCCGACATCCGCGTAGGCCGTGTTCTGGCGGCAGAAGGGAATGCGTACGCCGCCAAGGATGGCGACGGGACGGGGTGCTGGCATTGGAACCTCGCAGACTTGAGCAGGGCGGAGTAAAGACACGATGAGCGTCCCGCAACATGCGGCGGGCATAATGCGAAAGTGTAATGCCGCCATGGCACCGGGCCAACCTGAGATGACGCAATCCGACTTTGGTGTTCATTTGATGGGCGTGCTGGCGCTGGAGCTTGCGGGCGGTAGCGTTCCGGCCGCGGCGGCATTGCCGCAGGCGCAGGCCGGGCATCTGGCCGAATTGCTGGCGCGCGACCTCGGCAAGCTGGTACCTGGCGCCATGGCGCTTGAACTGAGTTTCGCCGCCGCGCATTTCGATCCCGCCGAAGTGTTGCGCCCCGGTTGGCCCTTGCACCGACGCCTGGATGAATTGCGTCGGCGCGCGCCTGGGCACCAGCAAGGGCCACGCGTCATCGCCTTCGGTGCCGACAACCACGGGCAGGTGCCGCTGCCGCTGGTCGCCGACCCATCGCTGCACGGCGGGCACATGCGCGTGCTGCCCTTCCTGCTCAGCGGGGCCGCCGAAACCGTGCAGGCGCTGGAAGAAAGTTTCGAGGAGGTGCTGCTGGATCGCGGCATGGCCGCGGCCGATACCGCGCTGCTGGCGCAGCAGGCCTTCGGCGCCCAGGTTGAACATGCCCGTTACCTCACCCTCCATGACCTGGCCGCGATCATGGCCATGCAGTACCAGAACCAGGGCCTGCAGCTCCTGTGGCCGGTGATTGAAACCGCGTTGCTGGCGCCGGACGACGAGGAATGGCTGGACCAGGCTCCCGAGCCACTGTTGCGCTATGCCCAGGGCGGGGTGCAGATCGCGCTGCTGGATCCGGCTGCCTGGCAGCAGCGCCATGCCGGCACCCTGCCCACGGACGTCGAACAGTTGCAGCGTGCCTACGAGTATTTCCAGGCCCGCCAACGCCAGATCGCCGCGGTGCTGGAAGCCCATGGCATTCCGGTGACTTTTGCGTATTGCCCCGACCACCAACAGGCGCGCGCAACCCTCGCGAGTTGAAGTAGAAGGATCCTGCCCGCGATGCCGTCGTGTTCCGACGTGACCTCGCGGGCAAAGTCCGCTTCTGCAGGCGCTGCTACTGGGTGACGCTGATCACGCCACAGGCCACGCGCGCGCCGGCGTTGCCGGCCGGCTGGCTGCTGTAGTCGTCGGGCGCCGCGTGCACCACCAGGGCGCGCCCGGCGATGTCGTTGGCCGCGCCGCCGCCCAGGGTTACTCCGCTCAGATGCACGTTCAAGTTGACCACGCCTTCCGCGTTGGCGACCACGTTGTCCATGTCTCCGGCATGGTGGGTGCCTGATTCGGCCTTGCCATGGGCACTGGCAAATGGATTGAAGTGCGCGCCCGCACTGCTGGCGTCGGCCGCGCTGCAATCGCCCTTCTCGTGCACGTGGAACCCGTGGGTGCTGTTGGGCGGCAGGCCACCGACGACGCCGGTGAGGTGCACGCCACCGGCCATGGGCATCACCGTGACCTTGCCGCTGACCAGGCTGCCCGAGGCCGGGGCCAGTTTCACTACAGCCTGCCTGGCGGTGCTCACCCCGGCGGACGCAGGGTGGGCGGGCTTGGTCGGGGTGGACGACGAACAGGCAGCCAGGAATACAGCCGTGGCCGCAGCCATCAGGGCGATACGCATTGGGTCTTCTCCGGGGGGAAACAGGGGCACCGACCGTAAACGCCGCCGCGTTTACCGGCAATGAAACAGGACGACGCCATGCGGCCACGCGGCAGGCAGCCGCCGATCGCGGCAACCGAAGCTCAGCGTCGCTTGCGGCCCGGGCCCAGTTTGCGGGTCACGGTATTGCGCCCTACCCCCAGCTTGCTGGCGGCTTCTGCACGGCGGCCATGGGTGAACTCCAACGCGACTTCCAGCAGGGTGCGGTCGAAACGTTCACGGGCCTCGGCGTGCAGGCCTTCGGCGCCCTCGGCCAGGCGCGTCTGTGCCCAGGCGGCCAGTGCCTGGTCCCAGCCCAGCGGTTGCGAAGCCGGCGTGGTGGTGCTGGACAGTGCGCCCTGCAGGTCGAATGCGGTGATGGTCTCGCCGGGCGCCAACGCCGCCACGCGCCAGCACACGTTTTCCAGTTCGCGCACGTTGCCGGGCCAGTCGTGCGCGCGCAGTGCCTCCAGTGCCGGCGTGGCGAAGCGCTTGGCCGGCGCGCCCAGCTTGCGCGAGGCGATGGCGAGGAAATTCTCGGCCAGTTGGGCCACGTCGCCACGCCGTTCGCGCAGCGGCGGCAATTGCAGCCGGACCACGTCCAGGCGATGCAGCAGGTCGGCGCGGAAACGGCCCTCGGTGACCAGCGCCTCCAGGTTCTGATGGGTGGCGGCAATGACGCGCACGTCGACCCGGATCAGCTCACGCCCGCCGACGCGGAAGAACTCGCCCTCGGCCAGCACCCGCAACAGTCGCGTCTGCAGCGGCAACGGCATGTCGCCGATCTCGTCCAGGAACAAGGTGCCGCCATCGGCCTGCTCGAAGCGGCCGATGTGGCGCCGCTGGGCGCCGGTGAAGGCGCCGGCTTCATGGCCGAACAGTTCGCTTTCCAGCAGTTCGGCCGGGATGGCCGCGGTGTTGAGCGCGATGAACGGCTTGCGCGCGCGTGGCGATTCGCGGTGCAGCGCATGGGCCACCAGTTCCTTGCCGGTGCCGGTCTCGCCGGTCACGAGCACCGACAGCGGCGCCTGCGCCAACCGGCCGATGGCCCGGAACAGCGCGCGCATGGCAGGGGTGCCGCCTATCAGCTCGGCGCTGCCGGCGCTGGAATCGGGCAACGACAGGGCCACTTCGGCCGGGTCGGTGGCGGCCACGTCCGGCAGCGTGCGCGCGGCCAGCGCGATGGCGTCGTCCAGGTCGAAAGGCTTGGACAGGAACTCATGCGCGCCGCCGCGGAATGCGCCCGCGGTACTGGCTACGTCCGTGTAGGCGGACATCACGATCACCGGCAACTGCGGATGGGCGAGCTTGAGCTTGTCCAGCAGCACCAGGCCATCGTCGCCGGGCATGCGCACATCGGTGAACAGCAAGTCGGGAGCGCCGCGCGAATCCAGCGCCTGCAGCGCCGATGCCGCGCTGTCGAAGCCATCGACCGCATAGCCGGCATCGCGCAACGCGGTCGCCAGCACGAAACGCACCGAACGGTCATCGTCGACCACCCAGATGCGCTGCGCATCGACCGGCGCGGGCGCGAAAGAAGCCGGATCAATGGACATGGCGCTGCTCCTCAGGGCGCTGCGTTTCGGCGCGCGGGTCCTCGGGGCGTTGTTCCTCGGCCTGCGGCAGCAACAGGGTGAACACGGTATGGCCCGGTCGCGAGCGGTAGGTGAGCGAGCCGCGATGCTCGCGCGCGACCTGCTGGGCCAGCGCCAGCCCCAGCCCGCTGCCCTCGGCGCGGCCGCTGACCAGCGGCAGGAACAGGTGCTCGGCCAGTTCCTCCGGTACGCCCTTGCCGTCGTCGATGATCTCCACCCGCACCGCCATGGCATGGGCATGGTCGTGGATGCGCACGCCGTGTTCGACCCGGGTGCGCAGGGTCACGCTGGCGGCGCCGGCCTGGATGGCATTGCGCACCAGGTTCCATACGGCCTGGGTCAGGCGATCGGCGTCGCCGGGGAACTCGGGCAGGCTGGGGTCGTAGTCGCGTTGCAGGCGCACCGACCAGCCACCTTCGGTTTCGGCCAGGCGCAGTACGCGCTCCAGCACCACGTGGATGTTGAGTGCGGTATGCGGGCGTTGCGGCGAAGGGGAAAGCAGTTGCTCGAGCAGGCCGTTGAGGCGCTCGATCTCCGACTCCATCAGTCCGATGAGTTCGCGTTCGTCGTCGTTGTCGTCGCGGTGCAGTGCGCGCCGCGCCAGCAATTGCGCCGCGCCCTTCAGGCCAGCGAGCGGATTGCGGAGTTCGTGGGCCAGCCCCTTGAGGGCCGCGCCGAGTGCGCTGGGCAGGACCTGGGCCGGGTCCAGCGCGGGGAATTCATCCAGCGGGTGCGCTTCCAGCAACCAGCCGCCGCCGTCCAGCCGTGACAGCCAGCCTTCGGCAAAGCGTTGCGTTTCGCCGGGCAGGCCCAGCGTCATGCGCTGCAACCGCAGGACATCGCGGTCGGTGTTGTGGAGAAATCGCCCCATGGCATCGCCATCCATTTCCAATGCCGCCAGGGATTGCCCCTGCAGGCGTCGTGCGCTCACACCCATCCAGCGCGCAAAGGCAGGGTTGACGCCGAGCAGCTTGCCGCCGGCGTCCGCCCAGGCCACCGCCGTGCTCAGCACGTCGATGGCCGGTTCGTCGTTAATCACGGTCTTGGCAGCGAAGGGCGGCATTGCACCAGTTTAGTGCAAAGCCGCCCATGGGTCGCTCAGGCCTCGTAGGCCGCTTCGCCATGCGAGGTGATGTCCAGCCCGGCGCGCTCCGCCTCTTCGCTGACTCGCAGGCCGACCGTGTATTTGACGATCAGGAAGGCGACCAGCGCCACGATGCCCGACAGCAGGATCGTGGTCAGCACGCCTTGTGCCTGGATCCACACCTGGCTGCCGATGCTGTATTCGGGCAGCGCGGTCTCGGTCACGTAGTCCCAGATGCCCGCCCCGCCCAGTGAAGGCGCGGCGAACACGCCGGTCAGCAGGGCCCCGGTGATGCCACCGACGCCATGCACGCCGAACACATCCAGGCTGTCGTCGGCACCGAGCAGCTTCTTCAGGCCGGTCACGCCCCACAGGCAGAGCACGCCGGCAATCGCGCCGATGGCCAGGGCCCCGTTGAGGCCGACGAAGCCGGCCGCCGGCGTGATGGCGACCAGGCCGGCCACCGCACCCGACGCCGCGCCGAGCAGCGAAGGCTTGCCCTTGGTCATCCATTCCACCGTGGTCCAGGCCACCACCGCCGCGGCCGTCGCCAGGAAGGTGTTGACGAAGGCGATCGCGGCCACCCCGCCGGCCTCGAGCGCGGATCCGGCGTTGAAGCCGAACCAGCCGAACCAGAGGATGGACGCGCCGATCATGGTCAGGGTCAGGTTGTGCGGCTTGATCGCCTCGCGCCCGTAACCGGTGCGCTTGCCAATCACATACGCGCCCACCAGGCCGGCCACCGCCGCATTGATGTGGACGACGGTGCCACCGGCAAAATCCAGGGCGCCCTTGGCGAACAGGAATCCGGACTTGGCCAGCACGCCGGCTACCACCTCGTTGCCGGTGAATGCATCCGGGCCGGGGAAGAACCAGACCATGTGCGCCATCGGCAGGTAGGCGAAGGTGAACCAGAGCACGGTGAACAGCAGCACGCCGGCGAACTTCACCCGTTCGGCGAACGCGCCGACGATAAGCGCGCAGGTGATGCAGGCAAACGCGCCCTGGAACACGAAGAACGCCAGTTCCGGGATGTACACGCCCTTGGTGAAGGTCGCGCCGATCGACGTGGCGTCCAGCCCCTTGGCGAACAGGCGGTCCCAGCCACCGATGAACTGGCTGCCTTCGGTGAACGCCAGGCTGTAGCCATACAGCGCCCACAGCACGGCGATCAGCGAAAACACGGCCAGGTTCTGGACGAGGATCGAGAGTACGTTCTTCGAACGCACCAGTCCGCCGTAGAACAGTGCAAGGCCGGGCAGGGTCATGAAGATGACCAGCGCCGCCGACATCAACACCCATACGGTGTCCGGCTTGCTGATCGAGGGAGCGGGTGCTGCGGCGGCGGCTTCGTCCACAGCCGGTGCCGGTGCGTCGGCCACGGCGGGCGTGCTTGCCGTGGGGGCGGCTGCCGGATCAGCCGGTGCAGCGACGGTTTCTGTAGCCGGTGCAGCCGTTTCCTGCGCCATGGCGCTGAAACCGCTACCCAACGCCACGCAGCACAACGCCGCGAGGCCGATTACTTGCAGCCGGGTTTTCCACCCGGAGAGACGAGTCTTCATATGGGGGCTCCGAGTGGGGTTAGAGTGCGTCCGCGCCGACTTCGCCGGTGCGTATGCGGATGACCTGTTCGACCGCGGTGACGAAGATCTTGCCGTCGCCGATCTTGCCGGTGCCCGCCGCCTGCTGGATGGCCTCGATCACCGCTTCCAGGCGCTCGTCGGTGACTACGGTCTCGATCTTGATCTTGGGCAGGAAATCGACGACGTACTCGGCGCCGCGATACAACTCGGTATGGCCCTTCTGCCGCCCGAAGCCCTTGACTTCGGTGACGGTGATGCCGGACACGCCCGCTTGCGACAAGGATTCTCGAACCTCGTCAAGCTTGAACGGCCGGATGATTGCGGTGATCAGTTTCATGCGCATTCCCCGTGAGTGGATGTAACCGGCCGTGCAAAGCGACCGGGGGTTTCGTACACAAAACAGAAACCGCATTCGACGTGGGAGAGGGAGCTGCGGTTTGCTGTTCTTGCTTCTCTGCAGTGGTGGAAGGTATTGCGGTGGATCGGGTGGAATGAAAACGCGGCGATAGCGACGGGTGGGAGGGGTATTCCGTCGCTATCACCGCTACAACGCTTGCCCCTGCCCTTCGCTGCGCGAGTGGGAGGGAGCCCTGACTCAGATGCCGTAGTACAGCTGGTATTCCAGCGGATGGGTCGCGGCGCGGAACTTGGTGACTTCCTGCATCTTCAGTGCGATGTAGCTGTCGATGAAGTCGTCGCTCATCACCCCGCCGGCCTTGAGGAACTCGCGGTCCGCGTCCAGCGCATCCAGCGCCTGGTCCAGGCTGGAGCAGACCTGCGGGATGTTCTTCTCTTCTTCCGGCGGCAGGTCGTACAGGTCCTTGTCGCTGGGCGCGCCCGGGTCGATCTGGTTCTTGATGCCGTCCAGGCCGGCCATCATCAGCGCGGTGAAGGTCAGGTAGCCGGACTGGGTCGGGTCGGGGAAACGCATTTCGATGCGGCGCGCCTTCGGGTTGGACACCCACGGAATGCGGCACGACGCCGAGCGGTTGCTGGCCGAATAGGCCAGCATCACCGGCGCCTCGAAACCCGGGACCAGGCGCTTGTAGCTGTTGGTGCCGGCATTGGCGAAGGCATTGATGGCGCGCGCATGCTTGAAGATGCCGCCGATGTACCACAGCGCCAGCTGCGACAGGCCGCCATAGCCGTCACCGGTGAACAGGTTGACGCCGCCCTTGGCCAGCGACTGGTGCACGTGCATGCCGCTGCCGTTGTCGCCGACGATGGGCTTGGGCATGAAGGTGGCGGTCTTGCCGTTGCGGTGGGCGACGTTCTTGATGATGTACTTCATGGTCATCAGCTCGTCGGCCTTCTTCACCAGCGAGTTGAACTTGGTGCCGATCTCGCACTGGCCCGCGTTGGCCACTTCGTGGTGGTGCACCTCGACTTCGATGCCCGCCTGCTCCAAGGTCTTGCACATCTCCGAACGGATGTCGTGCAGGGTGTCCGCCGGGGCCACGGGGAAATAGCCGCCCTTCACGCCGGGACGGTAGCCGGTGTTGCCGCCTTCGTACTTGGTGCCGGTGCTCCAGGCCGCTTCCTCGGACTCGATCTTGAAGAAGGTATTGCCCATGTCGTTGGCGTAGCGCACCGAATCGAAGATGAAGAATTCCGGCTCCGGGCCGAAGAACGCCTGCTCGGCGATGCCGCTGGACTTGAGGAAGGCCTCGGCGCGCTTGGCGATGCCGCGCGGGCAGCGCGAGTAGCCCTGCATGGTGGCCGGCTCCAGGATGTCGCAGGTCAGGTTGAGGGTGGGATCGGCGGTAAAGGGATCGAGTACGGCGGTGCTGGGATCGGGCAGCAGGACCATGTCGGATTCGTTGATGCCCTTCCAGCCGGCGATCGAGCTGCCATCGAACATGCGTCCTTCCTCGAACAGCGCCTCGTCGACGATGTGGGCCGGGAAGGTGACGTGGTGCTGTACGCCACGAGGATCAGTGAAACGCAGGTCCACGAACTCGACCTTGTTGTCCTTGATCAGCTTTTCGACTTTTTCCACGGACATGTTGTGCAACCTCGGTTCGGAATTGAGTGGGTTAGCCATTGCAAGGCGCGTGCCAAGCTCGAATTCAGGCTAAGTGTATGATTTATATGGCTCATACGGGCACCGCGCGGCATGATTTGCACTTCAATGGGGATCCATCTCAGTGGTGCGCACCTTATTGGTGCGTGAGGAAATCCACTATTCTTGTGGGCGCGTGCCAATCAGGGCGCACCAGACCACTGGTCATGCCGGGGAAATCCCAGATCCATTTCTACTCGCCTGCAGCCATCCGCTGGGGGAAGCAGGTCAATTGGATCAGGATTCGCCTGGAGACCTTCCTTCGCGCGGATGCAGGCAACTGCAGCCAAGGCCACCAGACTCCCCATGATCGACCTGTTCAAAGCCCTGCTCCTCGGCATCATCGAAGGCATCACCGAATTCCTGCCCATTTCCAGCACCGGCCATCTGCTGATTGCCGAACGCTGGCTGGGCCATCGCAGCGACCTGTTCAACATCGGCATCCAGGCCGGCGCCATCCTCGCGGTCGTGTTCATCTACCGGCAGCGGCTCTGGGACCTGCTGGCCGGTTTCGGCAAGCCGTCCAACCGCGACTACGCGCTCAAGCTGGGCGTCGCCTTCGGCATTACCGCGGTGCTGGGCGTGCTGGTGAAGAAGCTGGGCTTCGAGCTGCCGGACCAGGTGACACCCATCGCCTGGGCCCTGATCCTGGGCGGCGTGTGGATGGTGGTGGCCGAATACTTCGCCGGCAAACGCGCGCAGGCGCTGGGCGAACGCAGCGACATCAGCTGGACCGTGGCGGTACTGGTCGGCGTTGCCCAGGTGGTGGCCGGCGTGTTCCCGGGCACCTCACGTTCGGCCGCAACCATCTTCGTGGCCCTGCTGGCAGGCACCACCAATCGCGCCGCGGCGACTGAATTCGCGTTCCTGGTGGGCATTCCCACCATGTTCGCGGCGACCGCCTACGAGTTGCTGGACGTGGTGAAGTCCGGTCAGGCCGTGCATGAAGACTGGGCCGCGTTTTCAGTGGCCTTCATCGCCTCGGCGATTACCGCCTTCATCGCGGTGAAATGGCTGTTGAATTACATCCAGAGCCATCGCTTCACCGCCTTCGCCATCTATCGCGTGGCGGTGGGCGTGGCCTTGCTGCTGCTGGTGCCTGCCGGGAGCTGAGGCTTCCGGCCCTGCAGCGTGTTGTCGCCTCAGAGGTTGGCGTTCAACGTATAGGTGCCATGCACGACCGCCTCGCCCAGCACATGCGCGTGCATGGCGCGCAACACCTGGGCCGCGGTGAACTTGCCGGACACGTCGAGCCTTTCCACATCCAGCGCGAACAGCCGGAAGAAGTAGCGGTGCATGTGCAGGTCGTTGAACGGCGGGTATGGACCGTCGTAGCCGAAGTAGTCCCCGCCCATGTCGGCATCGCCGGCAAACCAGCCGGTGTAGTCATTCAGGCCCTGGCGCGCGCCGTCAGGGCCCGGCGGGGTTTGCTTGCCCCGGGCGCTGATCCCGTCGCTGCAACTGCCCGCCTCGATGACCCGCGTCGCGGCCGGGATGTCGACCATCACCCAGTGGATGAAATCGCCACGCGGCTGTTCCACCGGGATCTGCAGGTCGCTGCGGCCCACGGTTTCGGGCACGGTCGGGGCGTCGGGATCGATGCACAGCAGGACAAACGAACGGGTCCCGGCCGGCACCTCATCCCAGGCCAGGTGCGGATTGCGATTGCCACCGAAACCCTCGACCCGGCCCATGGCGAAGTCGGCCGGAATGGGCTGGGCGTTCTGGAAACTTTCGCTGTGAAGGCGCATGGGATCTTCCTGCTGACTCAGTGGTCCGGATAACCCAGGCGCTGCGCGACCGGGGCCAGGAGGGCGAACGGGCCTTCCAGCGCCTTGGCATAGTGGCGCCAGTGGCCGGCCGGGAAATGCCCGGGGCCCACCGACGCAGGCGCCGGCAACTGGGCCTCCAAGGCCTCGCCCACCAGCGCGGCCGCGGCCTGCGGATCGTTGCCGATGGCGTCGGTGTGCAACACCCGGTTGGGAAACCACTGGTACTCGAACAGTGCCGCGGCCTGGTTGAGCGAGCTGGCCAGCCATTCGGCAGCCACCTGCGGCGACGGGAAGGCGAATGGCGACGCCGAACCAAAGGCCAGCCAGTCGAGCAGCATGTCGCGCGGGTCGCGCACGGCGATGATCAGCATGGCCTCGCGCAGGTGCGGACGCAGTGCGACCAGCAGGGCGTTGTCCCACCACGGCAGCCAGTCGAACACGTCCTGGCCGGCCAGGCCGCGCGACGGCAGGGCTGCGCGCCAGCGTGCCGCAACCTGCTCGCCGGAAACGCGCCCGCTCATCAAATCATCGATCAATGCATAGGACTGGAAACCATCCTGCGGAGGCGAGGGGCCGAAACGATCGGCACGGAAAGGGTCGCCCAAGGCTTCCATGACAGCGGCCAGACGTTCCACGCCCGAACCCGGCGCGCCCCACAGGAACGCCACGCTGGGCGCAGTGTCCGGTCGTGCGGCCATCGCCGGCCATTCCAGCCGGGGAGCGCTCAGCGGGGGCAGCGGCGCCCGCAGGGGCCCAAGCTCCTGCTGCATTTTTTCCCAGGCCTCCACGGCCTTGCCCGAATGGCCTTCCTGGTCATGGCTGAGGCCGAGCATACCCAGCAGGAAACGCCGTTCCCCGGGATCACGGGCGAGCAGCAGCCAGGCCTCCAGCTGGGCGATGGCCGCGCCGGGATTCTGTGCCATCAGCGTCTGCAGCACCTGCAGGCGGGCCGGCGCGTGGGCCGGCGCGCGTTCGAGCAGGCGGGCAGCGGTGGCATCGGCGCTGGCCTGGTCACCGGCCTCCTGCTGCTGCGAAAGCAGGATTTCCCAGGGCAGGATCGAATCGGGCACGGCCTGCATCCACCGCTGCAATACCGCCTGGACCGCGCCGGCGTCTTCGGCAAACACCAGGCGCGCGCGCCACAGGTCCGGCGCGTCGGCAGTGGTGGCCAGGGCCGCGTCGAGCGAGGCGCGCGCGTCTTCGGCCATGCCCAGTTCGCGCCAAGCCCCTACGATGGCCTGCAAGGTGGGCGGGTCGGCGGGCATGGCCGCCAGCGCATTGCGCAGCAGCGGCAACGCCTGGTCCGGCTGCCCGGCCAGGGTGCGCAACAGGCCGGCGGCGCGCTGGATGGCCGGCGTGGTCGTGGCCGGATCGGCCAGCAATACCGCCAGTTCATCGGCCGCTTCGGCCGGCCGACCCTGGCGGTTGACCAGATCGGAAACCAGCGTCCGCAGATTGGCCGCGGCGGGGATCTTTTCCAGCACGCCACGGAACGCCTGTTCGGCGAACGCCCAGTGCTGCTTGCGCATGTAGGCCAGACCCAGCACGTAGCGCAACTGGACATCGTCCGGCGCGTGCTGCAGGCCGGCCGATACCCGCCGTAGGGCTTCATCGACCTCGCCCTGCTGCAGGGCCACCAGGCCATCGACAACGGCGAGTTGCGGGTGCCCGGGGGAGACGCGCGCGGCCAGTTGGCTGAGGCGTCGGGCCTCGCTGGTATCGCCGCGACCGAAGGCCAGCTGCGCCTGCATGAGATAGGCGCCGAGCTGGTTGGGATTGAGGCCGCTGGCCAGGCTGAGGGTCTCGCCGGCTTCTTCCATCTGCCTGGCGGCAATCTGCAGGCTGGCGCGCACCAGCAGCAGCTCGTCGTCCTGCGGGGCCAGGGCGATGGCGCGGTCGATGCTGCGCATGGCATCGGCATGGTCGCCACGCTGTTGCGAGGCCACGGCCAGCCAGCGGTGCGCGCGCGGATCCTCGGGCTGCAGGTGGGCCCATTCGCGCGCCTGGAGGAGCGCTTCTTCGACCGCATTGCGACGCAGGGCGTCGATGATCTTGTCTTGCATGGAGTCCGGCAACTTCTGGCTAAACCCCATTCTATCCGGGCACGCCTATCCGGGCACGCCTGGCGGGTCCGCTGCGACCACCTGCGACAGGCGTTCGGTCACCCAGCGCTCGCCGAAACCATCGCAGGCGGCATTCTCGATGAAACCGCAGTGCCCGCCCCAGCGCGCGGTCTCCAGGTGTGCGGTGGCCGGCAGCTGCCAGGCCTGGAAATCGGAAAACGGGATCACCGGGTCGTCCTGGGCCATGAGGATGTCGGCCGGCACGGTCAGGCCGGCCAGCCGGTTGCCGGCGATGGAATACCCCTCGAAATAATCATCGATGGTGCCGAAGTCGGTATGCCGTTCGACCATCCAGCGGGTCAGCTCGCGCACGCTCTTGGCCAGGGTTTCGTCGTCGTAGTTGTGGCGCTCGGGAAACAGCTCGCGCTTGCGCTCCAAGGAATGCCGCCACTTGCGCTGGAAGTACCAGTGGTAGAGCGGCAGGCCTTCCTCCATGCCCATCAGCGAGGCCGACGGATCCAGCACCGGGCACACCGACACCACGCGCAGCAGCGGCAGGCCGGCCTGTGGCGCGCGCAAGGCCATGCGCAGGACGAAATTGCCGCCCAGCGAATAGCCGGCCGCCACGAAGGGCCGATTGGGAAAACGCCGGGCCACGTCGCCGGCCGCGTTGACCACCTCGTCGAGCCGGTTGGAGTGGAAGATCTCCTCGTTGAGGTGGTGGGTGCCGCCGTGGTCACGGAAATTCAGCCGCACCACCTCGAACCCCGCTTCCAGCAGGCGCGCGGCGGTCATGCGCATGTAGCTGGATTCGGTGCTGCCCTCCCAGCCGTGCAGCAGCAGCGCCAGGCCACTGGCGGTGTTGCCCGGCACCGCGCTGTGCCAACCCTGCAGGCGCACGCCGTCGCCGCCGTCGAAGATGTGCTCGGTGGTGACCGCGCCGGTGGCGTTGAGCGCGCGCAGGCCGCGGCGGCGGCGCAGGCCACTGGAACTCAGCACCGATTGCAGGTGCGGGTTGTGCAGCCACTTGGGCGGGTGGTAGTCGTCAGCGGTCAGCATGGCGCGGGCCTGCCTGTGTGGAAGTGGGCGCAACCGCGGAATGCATCAGCCTGTTTCGTCCATCGCCGCGACGATGCGTTCGCGCGCCAGGTCGGCGATACGGCTGCGTCCCTCCAGCTCGCCCGGGGCGATGGGAGCCAGGAAGCAGATGTCGGCGCTGCGGGCCGGCTCGCCCAGCAGGCGCATGAAGTTGGCGAAGAAGCTTTCCGTCGGCCCGAATGCCACCACCGTCTGCACGCAGCCACGCGGCCCGTAACGCAGCGCCACCGGTTGCACCGGCACGCCGGCCTCGACCGCCGGCTGGAAGATGCGTGCGTGGAAGGGTCCGACCTGCGCGCCATCGCGGGTGCGCCCTTCCGGGAACACGCCGACCGGGCGTCCGGTCCGCAGGCGCGCAAGCATCGCGTGCATCACCCCGCCCATCGATTCATGGCTGCCGCGCTGGTGGAAGATGGTCTCGCCGCGCGCGGTGAGCCAACCGACCACCGGCCAGCCGCGGATCTCCTGCTTGGCCACGAAACCCATCATGCGCTGGCTGTGCAGCATCTCGATATCGACCCAGCTGACATGGTTGGCCACGAACATCACGGGGTCGGGCAAGGGCGTGCCGATGCGACGCAGGTGGAAGCCGAAGATGCGCATCAGCCCGGCCGACCACAACTTGATGGCCAGGTGCTCGATGCGCAGCCCGGCCACGCGCACACCCGACCACAGCGGCACCATGCTCAGCAGCACCAGCGGCAGCAGCAGGAAGATGTGGACCAGCAACAGGGGTACGCGATACAGGTAGCGGAACGCGCGCCCCGGTCCGCCGCCGGAGCTGGCGCGAGGCACAGGGGAATTCATGCGCGCACGATACCGGATGGGTCTGGAGTTCGGCTACTAAAGGCGCGCAGTCGCACCGGCACGCCATGGCCTGACACCTGGACGCCCAGCATGCCGGGCCGCTACCCGGCGCAGCTCAGGCCGCGGGTATCACCGCGAGGGTCAGGCGGGAAATGCACACCGGCTTGCCCGCCTGGTTCTCGATGCGGATTTCCCACACCTGCGTGCTGCGCCCGACGTGCAGCGCGCGCGCGGTGCCGATCACCATCCCGTCGCGCGCGGCGCGCAGGTGGTTGGCGTTGATCTCCAGGCCTACTACCGCTTCGCGTGCCGGGTCCACGCACAGGCCGCCAGCCGTGCTGCCCAGGGTTTCGGCCAGCACCACCGAGGCGCCACCGTGCAGCAGGCCGTACGGCTGCCTGGTGCGCGCATCCACCGGCATGCTGCCGCGCAGCCAGTCATCGCCGGCTTCGGTGATGACGATGCCCAGGTGCTCGATCATGCTGCCACGGGCACCGGCGTTGATGGCCTGCAGGTCGACGGGTTGGCGGAATGCCATCTGCAACTCCTTCAGAGAATGGGAACCAGGCCGGCTCCGAACGCGGTCAGCAGGCGCGTGTACAGCCACTTCGGGCCGACATTGACCTCGGGGAAATCACCGACCGCCTGGTAACACTGGTGGAAAGCCGGATCGTTGGGCGCAACCGGCAGCGGGCAATCGGGGCCGGGCACGAATTCGTAGCTGGTGGCATAGCGCCACGGCCACAGGTCGAACAGCGGCAGCGATTCGGACACCTTGCCCAGGCTGTAATCCAGGCCCGACAGCACCACCGGCTTGGCCCGCGGCGCCACCACCCAGGAGTTCTCCGGCTGCATGTCGCGGCGGATGCTGGCCGCCAGCGCCTGCGCGAACGCGGCATCGGCAATGACCACCGCGCTCTCGGTGTTGAAGTTCTCCGAGCGCGGATCGAAGTTGTGGGTGCCGATCACGCCGACGCGTTCGTCGACCACCATCGACTTGGCATGCAGGCCCAGTCGCACGCCGGCGCGCTTGAGCGGCAGCAGGCGACTGGCGGCGCCGCTGCTCAGGAACGAGGGCCGCGGCTCGGTGCGTTGCCGGCGGGTACCCCGCTGAGTCCGCGTCGAGGCCCCGGACGGCCCGATCGAACCGGAGGGGCCGCGGAAGCGGCCTTCGGACCCAAGCGCCAGCGGCGGGCCGTCGGGCATCAGCGCCGCGTAGTCGACCGGCGCATCCTCGGGGAAGGGCTTGTATTCGTAGATGCGGAAACCGAAGTCGCGCAGGTAGCGGCGCTTGTACTTGAACGACATCGAGTACACGACCGCATTGTCGGTCGCGGCCAGGCTGTTGGTGGAGACGATCACCTGCGGAGGCAGCGTGCGCCCGTGCAAGTCCCGGAACAGGTCCTGGGCCGCGTCGGACATCACCAGGTAGGGGGTCTGGATCAGCACTTCGGATCGGGCCGCGTCGATCAGCGCCTTCAGTTCCGGCACCGCCGGCGCCGCGCCATGGGGGCGTTCGCGGCGATGCTTCTGCGGCAGGTCGGCGACATACTTCACCGCGCCGACCGGCATCGCCGGCGCGACCAGGCGCTCGCGCACCTGTTCGGCATCATTGGCTTCGGCCGACACCGCGGCCACCCGCTCGGGGCGCTTGAACTCCGCCACCGGCATGGCCGGCACGCCTTCTTTAAGCAATTTGCGCCCGACGTCGTTCAGGCGTTCCACCGGCACGCTGCGGCGCGCGTTCCAGAACGCCTCGAAGTTGGCCCCCATCTCGCCGGCGGCCGGCCCCGCCACCAGCACGTCGCGGTCGCGGAAATTGTACTGCGCGTCCCAGTCGTAGTAGTCGTCCTGGTAGTTGCGCCCGCCGGTGATGCCCACCGCGTTGTCGACCAGGATCAGCTTGGTATGCATGCGCTGGTTGAAGCGGCGGAAGCAGCACAGCACGCTGCCGGCGTAGTCCAGGTAATTGAGCTTGGCCTTGCCGAAACTGGGGTTGTAGATGCGGATCTGCAGGTTCTGGTGGGCGCCGGACAATGCCGCCAGGATGCGCAGGTCGGGAATCGCCGACAGCTGGTCGATCAGCAAGCGCACCTGCACGCCGCGCCGCGCCGCGGCCAGCAATTCATCCAGCACCAGCCGCGCGCTGTCATCGGTGTCGAAGATATAGGTCTGCAGGTCGATGCGGCTGCGCGCGCTGCGCATCAGGTTGAGCCGCGCCAGCAGGGCATCCTGGCCCCGGTCCAGGATCAGCGCGTAGTGGCGTGGCGCCTGCGCGGTCGACTCGGATTGGGCGCGGTCGCCCAGTGCGCGCAAGGCCGAGGGTTGCGCGCACGCATTGGCCGCGCTGCAGTCGATGACCTGCGAGCGTGCCGCCTGGGCGATCGAGGCGGCGCGGTTGCGCTGGGTGTCCGACAGGCTGGCGCAGGCGCCGCCCAGCAGGGCCAGCGACAGGACCAGGCCGCGCAGCAACGGACTCATGGCAGCGCCGCCTCGGGCCTGAGCCGCGCACGCAGCACGAATACCACCCGGTCACTCACGGCCATCATCCAGTCATCCATGTCGTAGTCGCTGCGCCGCACGGCGCCGGTGGCCACCACGTCGCAGTCGTAGGCGGGGCGGGCGCAGGTGGAAGGCGCCACGGTCAGGGTCTTGGGCCGGGTGATGCCGCGGATGCTGAGGTCACCGGCCAGGTCGCCGCCCCGTTTCAGCAGCGCCTCGTCATACGGACGGGAGACGAAGGTCACCACGGGATAACGCTCGGCTTCGAAGAACTTGGCGCTGCGGGTCCACTCGCTGTAGCGCGGGTAGCCGACGATCTCCACCGATTGGGTGAACATGCGCAGGACCACCTGGTGGCTGCCACCGGGCAATTGCCGCACCTCGCCCTCGTAGCGGTTGAAACGGCCTTCCAGCTTCATGCCCCAGCGCGTGCGCAGCTCGAATCCGAAGCGCGAAGCCGGGTCGAAGGAGGTGGCCGACGCCGACAATGCGGGCCACAGGCACAGCAGGACCACCCCACACCAGCTCAAGCGCTTGCAGACCTGCATTGAAACCGTCACGGCCACCAGAAGGCGGAAAGTGTGGCGATGCCCGGCTCGATGGTCGCATCCAGCGGCAGTTTCAACACCACCACCGAGGAGGTGGGCATGCCGCGGTAATCGCCGGACTGGCCGCTGTGCATCAGCGCGGCCAGCCGTTCCAGGCCCGGGTTGTGGCCTACCAGCAGCAGCCGCTCGGCGTCGCGGTGGGCATCGGCCAGTTCGGCCAGGGTCCCGGCGGTGGCTTCGTAGATGCGCTCGTCGAGTCGCTGCTCCACGTAGCCGGTGGCCTCGAGCACGGCCTCCAGGGTTTCGCGGGCGCGCCGCGCCGGCGAGCACAGCACCCGATCGGGCACCAGGCCCTGTTCGGCCAGCCAGCGGCCGGCGGCCTGGGCCTCGGCCAGGCCCTGCACGGTCAGCGGGCGGTCCAGGTCGGGTTGCCCGTCGGCGGCGGGTTCGGCATGCGCATGGCGCAGGAGTATCAGTTCACGCATGGCATCCCCTGGATGTTGACGAGCTTGGAAGGGCTCAGGCTTTCTTGATCCATTTCAGCAACGGATCCCAGTCGGCCTGGTGGTCGCGCACCTGCGCGGACCGGTAATCGAACAGGCTGCGGCCCAGCCCGGCCAGGACCACATAAGCCTGGGTATCGCGCAATTGCGCAACCACCGGGTACGGCCAGGTCTTGAGCATTTCCACCGCCTGCTGGGAGGTGTTGGTCCACGGCTTGCTGCGGTTGACCACCAGGCCCACCGGCAGCTGGCGCTTGTGCACGCGGGACACCTTGGAAAGCGAATTGAGGAAGCCGACCGTGGCCTCGATGTCCATGGCCGAAGGCAGCACCGGCACCACGATGGCGTCGGCATGCTCGATGAAATGCTGCAGGTCGTCGGCCATCGATCCGGCCGGCGCGTCGATCACGACCCGCTCGGCGTCATCCGGCAGCCAGGCGCGCCAGGCGCGCTTGCTGCTGGCATCGATGGGCAGGACAGCCGATTCCATTTCCGCGCGGCGCTCGGCCCAGCGGGTCGAGGAGTGTTGCGGGTCGGCATCCACCAGCACGGTGCGCTTGCCATCGAGGGCGAAATAGGCGGCCAGGTTGGTGGCCAACGTGGACTTGCCCGCGCCACCCTTGGAGCTGGCGACCAGAATCGTCTTCATGCGCACCCCTACGTTAGCTGGAAGCCGCAGGGTACACCGGGGGCGCGTGAAGGGGGAACGGGGGCCCCGGGAAGCGAGGAGTGAGTGGCGAGGAGTAAGGAGTGAGGCGGCGGAGCGGGGCGGCGGACGAACAGGAGCGCCGGCCCCGATTGGCCGGCCGATGCATTACCGCCTCCCTTGCCCTTGTCACTCACTCCTCACTCCTCACTCCTCCCGCTCACGCCTCGCTCCTGGCTCCTCCGTCCCTTTGCTATCGTGCGCGCTGCCCAAGGCCCGGACCCATCGTGAGCGAACTGCAGGACCTGACCGCGCTGATCCGCGCCAACACCCCCCTGATCGTGATCGAGACCCAGGACGAGGCGCGCATCGTCGAACTGTTCAAGCAGGCGCTGTCGCAGGTCTGGCGCGCCCTGTACCGCTGGTCGATCACCGAGGGCCTGCGCCGCATCGACATGGACCGCGAGGACGAAGCCGAAGGCGCGCCCGACGCCAGCGCCGCGCTGCAGGCGATGAAGCAGGCCGAGCAGCGTGGCATCTACCTGCTGCTCGATTTCCACCCCTACCTGGGCTACGCCAGCAGCCAACGCCAGCTGCGCGACATCGTCCAGCGCCGCCATTGCCAGCCGCACGTGGTGGTGCTGGTCGGCGCCAAGGTGGAGCTGTCACCGGAACTGGAAGCGGTCGCGGTGCGTTTCAACCCGCGCCTGCCCGACGCCAATGCCCTGCTGAAGATGGTGCGCGAGGAAGCGGCCGAGTACGCGCGCGAGCATGGCGGGCGCCGGGTCGAGGCCGACGGCGAGGCGGTCCAGCAGATCGTGCGCAACCTGCAGGGCCTGAGCCTGACCGACGCGCGCCGCATCGCGCGCCAGCTGATCTATGACGACGGCGCGCTCAGCGCGGCCGACCTGCCGCAGCTGTCGAAGCTGAAATTCGAACTGCTCAACCGCAGCGGCCACCTGCACTACGAATACGACACCGCGCGTTTCGCCGATGTCGCAGGGGCGAAACGCCTGAAGCGCTGGATCGAGCAGCGCCGGGAGGTGTTCGTCACCGGCAAGGCCCCGCCCGGGCTGGACACCCCCAAGGGCATGCTGCTGCTGGGCGTGCAGGGTTGCGGCAAGTCGATGCTGGCCAAGGCCACCGCCGGCGGCTTCGGCGTGCCGCTGCTGCGCCTGGATTTCGGCACCCTGTACGACAAGTACCACGGCGAGACCGAGAAGAACCTGCGCAGCGCGCTGGCCTCGGCCGAGCAACTGGCGCCGTGCGTGCTGTGGATCGACGAGATCGAGAAAGGCCTTTCCGGCGGCAGCGGTGAAGGCGACGGCGGCGTGTCACGGCGGGTGCTGGGCTACCTGCTGACCTGGATGGCCGAGCGCAAAAGCCAGGTCTTCCTGGTGGCCACGGCCAACCAGGTCAGCGAATTGCCTCCCGAGCTGCTGCGCAAGGGCCGCTTCGACGAGATCTTCTTCGTCGACCTGCCCGACGCCAACGCGCGCGTGGACGTGCTGCGCCTGCACCTGGCGCGCCGTCAGCTGGCGCCCGACGACTTCGCCCTGCCGGCCCTGGCCGCGGCGGCGAATGGATTTTCAGGCGCCGAGATCGAACAGGCCATCGTCGCCGCCCTCTACACCGCGCATGCGGAGAAGAAAGCGCTGGATACCGACCTGCTGATGCAGGAAATCCGCGCCGCGCGGCCGCTGTCGGTGATCATGGCCGAGCAGGTGTCGGCGCTGCGGGCCTGGGCCGGCGAGCGCACCGTACCCGCCGATTGATGCCATCCCGCTTTTTGCAGGAGCCACGCCAGTCGCTAAGCCCTCCGCAGGTCGGTGCCGTTGAACTCCGGCAGCCCCCGGCACAGCGCTAGTGGTTGCCGCCGTCGCGGCCGGTACTGACCAGGGCGCGATAGCGCGCATTGGCGGGCAGCCAACCGGGCGGGGCCTGCGCCGGCACGCCCTGGTGCGACAACAGCCTGCGCATGGCCGACAACTCGCCTTCGGTCATGAACCAGGTGCCGTACTCGCGGGGATGCCCTCCGCTCGAATTCGCCGCGAACATGCGCTGCTGCGCATTCTCATAGACCCATTGGAACTGACGCAGTTGCTCGCGCCAGGCCAGGCCTTCCGCACTGTCGCCCGACAACTCGACCAGCTTCGGCAGTGCGAACATCGGCGCGAGCAGGGTGGATTCGTCGGCTGCCAGCAGTACTAACAGGCGGATGCATTCGGCCTGCCGGGCGGAGCCCGCCAAGGCCACGGCCTCCGCCCTGCATTGGCGGCTGACCGGCAGGAAGCCCGGCATGGCCACGGCAGCCGACAATCCAATCACGCCTACGTCGCCGTAGTCCTGGGCAGTGGCCGGGCGATTCAAGCCAAACCAGACGCCCATTGCCTGCGCCAGCCGTGGATCAAGCGGTGGCTGTTGCACGCCTGCCATCGTGGCGTGCAGCAGGCGGCCGATCTCCAGCGCGTGCGGCTGATAGACCGGGGCCAGGGTGCTTGCCTGCCAATAGCCTTCGGCGGCCTTGCGATCGCCGCGCCGGTCGGCATCGGCCAGGGCCAGCAGCTGCACGGCCGCGTTGTGCGGTTCGGCCTGCAACAGGAACTGCAATGCCTCGCGCGGATTGCAGCTGTCGCTCAGCCCCGCACAATCGCTGGCCTCCATCCATGCCACCAGCACGTCGCGTGGCCGCGCGCTGCGGGCGGCGTCGAACCAGGCGCGGGCTTCCGGCGCCGGTGCCACCGGCAGCACCCCTTCCTCCAGGGTGCCACCGAACCCGAACCAGAGCATCGAGGCGGCGAGCAGGCTGCGGGCATCGCCGGATGCAGCGACCTTGCGCAGGTGCTGGCGGGTTGCTTCCTGGCTGGCCCGGGTCCACGCGTCGTTCGCGCGCTTGATCTGCGGATCGTTTGCCAGCCGTTGAAATTCCGCCAGTTGCTTTCCTGAAAACCCGGCTGCCGGCGCAGGTTCGGTGGAGAGCGGCTCAGATCGTGCGGAGAGCGAAGCCATGCAGAGCGCCAGCGACAACATCAATGCAGATACCACGCAGTGGCTACGGTCCATTCGTTCATTCCTTTGGGGATGGGTTATGCAGGCCTACTATCGCGGAATCGCGTTGGCCATGCGTTATCCGTCCCACGCACCCCGCGACGGCGCGGAAGCATGGGCGACACCACTTTTGGCAAGCTCCTGCAGGACCGATGCCTGTCGCGAAATCCTCAGCGCTTCAGCAACCGCCCGCTTCGCGACTGGCGTCGCTCCTACAGGTTGGCCTGTTGCAGCACCCACACCCACGCCGGCAACGTGACCAGCGACAGCAGGATTCCGTAGCCGACCAGCGCGGCGGCCAGTCGCGGCGCCAGGTTGTGGGCGATGGCCAGCGCGCCGGCGGTGATCATGGTGGGCATGGCCGACTCCAGCACGTTGACCTGCAGTATGGCGCCGCGCATGCCGAACAGCAGGGCCAGCGGCAAGGCAATGGCCGGCATCACCACCAGCTTGAGCAGCAGGCCGAGCGCCAGCGGTTTGACTTCGTCGCGCGGCAGCTTGAGCTGGATCGACAGGCCCACTGCCAGCATCACCAGCGGCAACAGCGCATCGGCGAGTTTCTGCAACGCCGCCGCGATCCACGCCGGCGGCTGTTCCGGCATCACCGTCAGCCCCAGCACCAGTGCCCACACTGGCGGAAATTTCACGATGCGCAGCAGGATCTGCCTGGCCGTAGGTGGCGCATCGCCGCCGTATCGGGCCAGCACGTAGAGGCCGAAGGTCGACAGCAGCACGAAGGTGCCGAACTGGTCGTAGACCACCGCATACGGCAACGCGCTCTCGCCCAGCAGCGCGCGGACCATCGGATAGCCGATGAAGCTGGTGTTGCCCAGGGCCACGCACAGCAACAGCACCGCGTGTTCGTCGTGGCGGAACTTGAACAGGCGCGTGGCCAGCGCAACCAGGGCGATGGTGGCCAGGGCCAGCAGCCAGGGGGTCGCAATCAAGCCGGCCAGCGAGGCATCCACGTGCAGGCGCGGCACGTAGATCAGCACCGCCGCCGGCAGGCAGACGTACAGCACGACCAGGTTGAGGGTTTCGGCGGCGTTGTCCGGCAATACCTTCAGGCGCGCGAAGAGCATGCCCAGGGCGAGCATGGTCAGGATCAGGGCGAATGCGTCGAAGGCCATCAATCGGTATTCACGGGTGTTGCAGGATCAGTAACCGGCGGCCTGGCCATCCTTGCGACTTTCCGAGGCGCCAAAGTACACGCCGCTCTGCGGGTCGCGCCGGATCGCCTGGTAGCCGCCATACGGCCCCAGCGCCCACTCCACGTGGTGGCCCTTGTCCATCAGCGCGCGGATGGTTTCATACGGGAATCCATTCTCCAGCTGGACCACGCCGCCGTCGCTCATTGCCGTGTTCTGGCCGGTCGGCTCGGTGTCGTTCTCGTGCTGGATGCGCGGCGCGTCGCCGGCTTCCTGCAGGTTCATGCCGAAATCGACCAGGTTCATCACGATCTGCACATGGCCCTGCGGCTGCATCGCCCCACCCATCAGGCCAAAGCTGGCGAACGGTTTCCCATCCTTGGTGATGAAGGCCGGGATGATGGTCTGGAACGGACGCTTGCCCGGTGCGTAGGTGTTGGGGTGGCCGCGCCTGAGCACGAACATCTCGCCGCGGTCCTGCAGGATGAAGCCCAGCCCGGGCGGCGCCATGCCGCTGCCCATGCCGCGGTAATTGGACTGGATCAGCGACACCATCATGCCGTTGGAATCGGCGGTGGTCAGGTAGATGGTGTCGCCCTGGTCGAGCTCGGCCGGCGTGCCGGGCTGCACTTCGCGCAAGGGCTTGTCGCTGGAGATCAGCTTGCGGCGCTGGTCGGCGTAGGCCTTGGAGATGAGTCTGGCCACCGGCGCCGGCTGGAACGCAGGATCGGCGTACCAGCGGGCGCGGTCGGCGAAAGCCAGCTTCTTGGCTTCCACGAACAGGTGCACGTGCTCGGGGCTGCCGTAGGCGATCTTCGAGAAATCGTAGCCCTCCAGCACGTTGAGCATCTGCAGCGCGGCGATGCCCTGCCCGTTGGGCGGCAGCTCCCACACGTCGTAGCCGCGGTAGCTGGTGCTGACCGGCTCTACCCATTCGCCCTGGTGCGCGGCCAGGTCCTCGTAGCTGAGGAAGCCGCCATTGGCCTGGAAGTAGGCGCCGATGGTGCGGGCGATGTCGCCCTTGTAGAAGGCATCACGACCGCCGTCGGCGATCTTCTGCAGGGTGTCGGCCAGGTTCGGGTTCTTCCACAGCTCGCCGGTGCGCGGCGCGCGCCCATCGACGGTGAACTGTTCCTTGAACCCCGGGTACGGCGACAGGCGCGGCACCGAACGTGCCCAGTAGTAGGCAATGGTTTCGGCGACCGGGTGGCCTTCGCGCGCATAGCGGATGGCTGGCGCCAGCACGTCCTTCATCGGCAGGCTGCCGAAGCGCTGGTGCAGGGCGAACCAGCCATCGACCGCGCCAGGCACGCTGACCGGCAGCGGGCCGAGCGGCGGGATGTCCTTGAGGCCCTGCTTCTCGAAATAATCGAGTGTCAGGGATTTCGGCGAGCGTCCCGAGCCGTTGTAGCCAAGCAGCTTGCCGGTCTTCGGATCCCAGACAATGGCGAACAGGTCGCCGCCCATGCCGCTGCCGGTGGGCTCCATCAAACCCAGGGCGGCGTTGGCGGCGATCGCCGCGTCCACTGCGCTGCCGCCCCGACGCATCACGTCCAGGGCAATCTGCGTGGCCAGCGGGTGCGAGGTCGCGGCCATCGCATGCGGGGCGATGACTTCCGAACGGGTGGCGAAATCGCGACCGGTGATGCGGTCGGCGGCCTGCAGGGACGGGGCCAGCGACAACATCGGCACCAGCAGCATGGGCACCAGCAACAACGATAGACGCATGCTCACTCTCCGCGGATCGAATTGGAAAACCGGCACGCCGGTGGGTGCCGCCGACCTTATCAGCTGCGTCGGAACCAGCCGGTGATGCTGTAGCGGTCTTCGCGCGCCCAGGGCGACACCAGGCTGACCTGGTGGGCCTGCGGTACGCGGAACAGGCTCAGCGAATTCCAGCGCGGGGTGAAGGTTTCCACCACCTCCTGGCCGTCGGCCAGGAACTCCAGCAATCCGCCCCAGTCGGCCTGCCACTCACGGCTCAGGTTGATGACGTAGGCGAACGCGCGGTCCTCGTCACCGGCCTTGTCGTTGTGCCGGTTGAGGAAATCCCCCTGTCGATAGCGCGCGGCGATGGCGCTGACCATGCGGATCGCCTTGTCACCGGTGAGTTCGCGCGCGAACTCCAGGAACGCGGGGCTGTTGAGGAAGTCCACCACCACATGCAGCACCAGGCCCGGATCGAGGCCGTCGCGTCGTGCATCGATCATCCGGTAGCGGTCGAACACGAACGCGAACTCGTCGCGGGCGTTCCGGTACATGCTTTGCTGCAGCTGTCGCCGTTGCACCTCGTCCAGCGTGACAAGGTCGGCATCGCCCAGCGGCGAGGGGCGATCGCTGCGCAGCGAGGTTTCCCAGCGGACTTCGTTCTGCAGGCAGTGGCGCAGCCGTTGCGCGGAAGCTTCCTGCAGGAAGCCGGGTATCTGTACGCGTCCCCGGGCCAGCAGCCGGTCGCGGTGCGGAGCGAGTTGGAGGTCGTTGCTGATCATGCAGTGGCGGGCGATTCCGGGGCCGGGACGTGGACGCCGACCCTCACCGCCGCGATTCTGGCATGGGACCCTGGATCAGGGCCAAGCCGGCGGCGCGGCCTGCCAGGCGGCGAAGACTTCGGCCAGGCGCGCGCGTTCCTGTTCGCGCCAGCCTGGCAGCAAGGCCGGGTAGTTGGCGGGGTCGCCCCAGCGGTTGGGCTCCGTGCGCATCGCCGCCGCATACCAGCGGATCGCCTCCGGTTTGCGGTCCAGGCTCCACAGCGACAGGGCGAGTGTCGGGGGTACCCAGCTGGGGGCGCCGAATCCTGCACCAAGCTCGTTCCACAGCCCGAAGGCCTGGGCGAAATCGCCATTGCGGTACAGGTCCCAGGCGTAGTTCCAGCGGATCGAGCGGCCCATGGTGCTGTTCTGGGAGGTGCCGGCAACCGCCTCTTCATAAAGCGACTTGCCCAGCTCGGTACGGCTGTCGGACATGGCGACATGCGCCAGTTGGGCGGTCGCTTCCATCTGCCTGCGTCCGCGCGCGCGCGCCTTGACCAGGCCTGCGGCCAGTGCCTCGCCTTCGCCTTCGACCACCACGATGCGGCGCGCCGTGCTGACGTCCGCATCGAAATAGAACTCGCCGGGTTTGGTGGCTGTCTGCGCCTGGGCGCCCAATGCCACGCCGGCCAACAGTGCGGCCGCAAAAATTCGAAATAAGGTCACGCGATTCCCCAAGCCACTAGCAAACTCCCCAAGCCCATCGTAACCGCTGCAGCGCACAAGCGGCGAGTGCCGGCGGTCACAGAATACGGCGCTGATACAATTTGCGACCACGCGCCGGGGCCACTCCGGCGTCGCCAGCCGCCTCCAATCCCCCGGGCCAGCCATGACCAGCACCGCCGAACTCACCTCGCCGTCCTCCGCCAACACCCCGGCCATCGACGTGCTGGACAACGATTACTCCCTCGAACACAAGTACACCCGCACCGACGGCCGCATCTACCTGAGCGGGGTGCAGGCGCTGGTCAGGCTGCCGCTGATGCAGCGCCTGCGCGACCAGGCCGCCGGGCTGGACACGGCCGGCTTCATCAGCGGCTACCGCGGCTCGCCGCTGGGTGGTTTCGACCTGGAGCTGTGGCGGGCCAAGAAGCACCTGGCCGAAGCGCAGGTGAAGTTCATTCCCGGCCTCAACGAGGACCTGGGCGCGACCATGGTCTGGGGCACGCAGCAGACCAATCTGTTCCCCGGCGCCAAGGTCCAGGGCGTGTACTCGATGTGGTACGGCAAGGGTCCCGGCGTGGACCGCTGCGGCGACGTGTTCAAGCACGGCAACGCGGCCGGCACTTCCCGGCACGGTGGCGTGCTGGCGATGGCCGCCGACGACCACAACTGCCGCAGCTCGACCCTGCCGCACGGTTCCGAAGACGAATTCGTCAGCGCGATGATGCCGGTGCTCAATCCGGCCGGCGTGCAGGACATCCTCGACCTGGGTCTGGTGGGCTGGGCGATGAGCCGCTACACCGGGCGCTGGGTCGGCTTCAAGACGATTGCCGAAACGGTGGAATCGTCGGCGTCGGTGGAAGTGAATCCGTTCGCGCGCCGCATCGTGCTGCCGGAGGATTTCGAGATGCCGGCCGGCGGCCTCAACATCCGCTGGCCCGATCCGCCGCTGGACCAGGAAATGCGCCTGCACCGCTATGCGGTGAAAGCGGCGCAGGCCTTCGCCCGCGCCAACGGCGTGGATCGCATCGTGCTGGATTCGCCGCGCGCGCGCCTCGGCATCGTCACCACCGGCAAGAGCTACCTGGACGTGCTGCAGGCGCTGGAATACCTGGGCCTGGACGAGCAGGCCTGCGCCGACATCGGCATCCGCGTCTACAAGGTCGGCATGACCTGGCCGCTGGAGCCGGTGGGCATCGCCAATTTCGCCCACGGCCTGGAAGACATCGTGGTGGTCGAGGAGAAGCGCGCCTTCATCGAGCGGCAGATGAAGGAACAGTTCTACAACTGGCCGGCCAGCGCCGGCCCGCGCCCGTCCATCGTCGGCAAGTACGACGAGGCCGGGGAATGGATCCTGCCCTCCACCGGCGAACTGACGCCGGCCACCATCGCCGGCGTGATCGGCCGCCGCATCCAGCGCTTCTTCACCACTGAGTCCATCGAGCAGCGCCTGCGCTGGATGGAAGAGAAGGAAGCCGAGATGGCGTTGCCGCGCGCCAACTTCCCGCGCGTGCCGCATTACTGCAGCGGCTGCCCGCACAATACTTCCACGGTGGTGCCGGAAGGTTCGCGCGCGCTGGGTGGCATCGGCTGCCACTACATGGTCACCTGGATGGACCGCGACACCGACACCTTCACCCACATGGGCGGCGAAGGCGTGACCTGGTCGGGGCAGGCGCCGTTCACCGAAACGCCGCACGTGTTCCAGAACCTGGGCGACGGCACCTTCTTCCATTCCGGCTCGCTGGCGATCCGCCAGTCGGTCGCCACCGGCGTCAACATCACCTACAAGATCCTCTACAACGATGCGGTGGCGATGACCGGCGGCCAGCCGGTGGACGGGACTTTGTCGGTGCCGCAGATCGCACACATGATGCGTTCCGAGGGTGTGCAGACGATCGTCGTGGTCAGCGACGAAATCGAGAAATGGAGCAAGCCGGAAATCTTCCCCTCCGGCGTCGAGTTCTTCGACCGCAAGCGCCTGGACGAGGTGCAGAAGCAGCTGCGCGAAGTGAAGGGTGTCAGCATCCTGATCTACGACCAGACCTGCGCCACCGAAAAGCGCCGCCGCCGCAAGCGCGGCAAGCTGGTCGATCCGCAGAAACGCGTCATGGTCAACACCCTGGTCTGCGAAGGCTGCGGCGATTGCGGGGTCAAGAGCTTCTGCGTGTCGGTGCTGCCCAAGGAAACCGAATTCGGGCGCAAGCGCGAGATCGACCAGTCCAACTGCAACAAGGACTATTCCTGCGTCAATGGCTTCTGCCCGAGCTTCGTCACCGTGCATGGCGGCGGACCGCGCAAGGGCAAGAAGAAGGATCCGGCCGAACTGCTGGCCAACCTGCCGGCGCCGGTGTTCAAGGCCGATTTCCAGCAGCCCTGGAACATCCTCATCACCGGCGTCGGCGGCACCGGCGTAGTCACCATTGGCGCGCTGCTGGGCATGGCCGGCCACCTGGAGGGCAAGGGCGCCAGCGTGCTCGACCAGACCGGCCTGGCCCAGAAGGGTGGCGCGGTCACCACCCACATCCGCATCGCCCGCACCCCCGAGCACATCCACGCGGTGCGCATCGCCGCCGGCGAAGCCGACGTGGTGCTGGGCTGCGACATGGTGGTGGTCAACGATTACTGGGTGCTGTCGAAGGTGCGCGGCGAGCGTTCGCAGGTGGTGCTCAACACCTACCAGGCGATGCCCGGCACCTTCACCACGCGCCCGGACATGGAATTCCCGGCCGCCGGCATCGTCTCGGCCGTGACCCAGGCGCTGGGCGGCCGCGCGCCGCTGCAGGTCGACGCCACGGTGCTGGCCACCGCGCTGCTGGGCGATGCGATCGCCGCCAATCTCTTCATGCTGGGCTATGCCTGGCAGCAGGGACTGGTGCCGATTTCCTACGAGGCGATCATGCGTGCGGTCGAGTTGAATGGCGCGGCGATCGAAATGAATCGCCAGGCCTTCGCCTGGGGCCGGCTGGCGGTGGTCAATCCGGCCGCGGTGGCCGAGGCGGCGGGCGTCATCCACAACACCCAGACCGAGTCCGAGCGCACCCCGCACGGCCTGCAGATCCTGCCGCCGGGCGACTGGGAGACCAGCGACATGGCCGGACCCAGCGCACCGCGCGCGCCGGACAACGAAGACGAAGTGCGCGGCCTGCAGGATGCCGGCAGCCAGGAGGGCAATGTGTCGTTCCTGCCGCTGGACGACCTGCGGCTGTCGCGTTCGCTGGACGAACTGATCCAGCGCCGCGTCGCCTTCCTGACCGAATACCAGAATGCCGCGTATGCGAAACGCTACAGCGCACTGGTGGACAAGGTGCGCGACGCCGAGCACCTGCGCGCACCCGGCTCCACTGCACTGAGCGAGGCCGTGGCGCGCTATTTCTTCAAGCTGATGGCCTACAAGGACGAATACGAAGTCGCGCGCCTGTACACCAGCGGCGACTTCAAAAGGAAGCTGGAGCAGCAGTTCGAAGGCGACTACAAGCTGCACTTCCACCTGGCGCCGCCCTTGCTGGCCAAGAAGGACGCGCAGGGTCGGCTGGTCAAGCAGGAATTCGGTCCGTGGGTGTTCACCGCGTTCAAGCTGATGGCGAAGTTCCGCTTCCTGCGCGGCGGCATGCTCGACATCTTCGGCTACACCGACGAACGCAAGGGCGAGCGCGCGCTGATCGGCGACTACGAGAAGACCGTGGGTGGCCTGCTGGCCTCACTGGACGCCGGCAACCTGCCGCTGGCCGCCGAGATCGCCAGCATTCCCGAACACATCCGCGGCTACGGGCATGTCAAGGAAGCGCACCTGCACACCGCCAAGGCACGCGAGGCGGCGCTGCTGTCCAAGTGGAACAACCCGCGCGAGATCCCGCTGGTGCAGGCGGCGTAACTGCAGGCGGGTCCTGGCTTGACCCGCCGTTCCCATGCGGCAACTTGCACCTGCAATTGCACAAGGCAGTCCCGCTCGTTGCCCTCGCAATCGGAATGATGGCAATGGCGGGTCAGGACCCGCCTTGCGCTATTGACGCTTGAACTCGATCAGCTGGCCGCCCTGGCGCAGCGTCACCGCTGCAGCAGGTTCGCTGCCGGGGGTGAATTCCAGCGACGCTTCGACGACTTTCAGGAAGAACTTGGTCTGCGATTCCGCGAACAGTTCAAAGGGCGGCTGCCCGGTGAGCTGGGCGGTGAGCTTGTCGTCCGCAAGGGCCACGGTCATGGCCATGCCCTGGTGCGCATAGGCGCCGGCCAGGCGTTCCAGCACGGACCTGGGCAGGTCGACTGCGGCGCGTTCGACCGGCAGGGCTTCGCTGGTGCGTGCCACCAGCTCGCCCGCGCCTTCATCGTCGGGGAAGAAACGCATCGCCGTCAGCTTGCCCGCGGCATCGCGCTCGAAGCGCATGCGCGAGAGGCCTTCCTCGAACAGGAAGTCGTCCTTGCCGATCGGGACCAGCACGTAGCTGGGGCTGCCGGTTCGCTGCGAGGTGAGCTTGCCGTCGACCACGCGCAACGCACGCGCGGCGTCCTTGTCGATGCGATAGACGCCTTCGTATTCGCCCAGTGCAGCCGCGTCGATCGCGATCGCCTGCTTCTGCGGGTACGGCTTGCCGATGGCGCGCGCGGCCAGCATCCGCGCCAGCGTGTCGGTGCCAATGGCCGGCGGCCGGCCGCTGTCGGCGTTGTACAGCACCGCCGCGGTCACGTCCCCGGCTGGCAGGTACAGCAGGTAGGTGCTGAAGCCGAAGATGCCGCCACCATGCTGGAGCATGTCCTGGCCGCGCAGCTGGTCGTGGGTAATGCCGAAGCCGTACTTCGCGTCCTGCGCCTTGCCGATGGGCGTGATCATCTGCCGGTAGCTGTCTGACTTCAGCAGCTTGCCTTCGTGCAGGGCACGGTTCCAGCGCAGCAGGTCGTCGACCGTGGACACCAGCGCGCCGGCCGCGTGCGGCTGGGTCATGCTGAGGTAGCGTGCGACCGCCCACTTGTCGTTGGCCAGGGTGTAGCCGGTGACATGGCCGGGAATCACCGCCACGGTTTCGTCGCCGTAACCGGTGTGCTGCATCCCCAGCGGATCGAAGAAAGTCTTCTTCAGGTACGCATGCCAGGGCATGCCGCTGGCGGCCTCGATCACCGCGCCGACCAGCACGTAGCCGGAATTGTTGTATTTCCAGCCCTCGCCCGGCGCGAAATCCGGCTTCTCCGCCTTGAAGGTGTCGACCAGTTGCGCGGTGCTCACCGTCTTCTGGATCGGTCCGTCCATGACCCTGGGCAGATCGGTGTAGCTGCGGATGCCCGAGGTGTGGTTGAGCAGCATGCGCACCGTGACCTTGTCGCCGCCCGGATACCCGGGCACGAACTTGAGCAGCGGATCATCCAGCGACAGCTTGCCGTCCTCGGCGAGCTTGAGCACGCCCGCGGCGGCGACCTGCTTGGTGATCGAACCCAGGCGGAACACCTGGTCCGGCGACAAGGGCACGCCGAGTTCGATGTTGGCGGCGCCGCGTGCCCCGCGGTACAGCACGGTGTCGCCGCGGGCGACCAGTACCGCTACCCCGGGCTGGCTGCGGTCGGGATAGGCCTGCTCGAGCAACTCGGTCGCGTACTGCGCCATCTCGGCCGCCGAGGCAGGTTGTTCGGCGCCAGCGGTGCCGGGCTGGAAGACGGCCACAAGGGTGAGCAGCGGGAGTAGCCAGGCGCGCATGCGGATTCCAGCAGAGGTGACGGCAGCGCAGTGTCGCCATTCGCCCGTGCACCCACAAGCGTGCACAAAGTCAGCAGGCGGAAAGTCATGGTGCCTGCTATTGCGGCGGTGGCAATGGCGGTAACGTTGGTGGCGGCATCACGGGGGCCTCGTTGCGCAAGGCCTCCAGGATCCTGCGTCCCGCGCGTCCGTCCTGCGGCTGCAGGCCCAGGCGCAGCTGTTCGGTCACGATCGCGCGACGGGTGAGCGTGCCGATCATGCCGTCGGCCTCGCCGATGGCATGGCCGCGGGCCAGCAGCAAGGCCTGCAATTGCCTGCGCTCGCCGCGGCCCAGTCCCGGATCGTCGGTGGGCCAGGGCGCGACCCAGGCGGCGCCGCCGCGCAGGCGGTCGGACAGATGGGCGATGGCCAGCGCGTAACTTTCGGCGGCGTTGTAGGAATAGATCGCATCGAAATTGCGCAACACCAGCAGCGCCGGACCCTGCGCGCCGGCCGGCAGCAATACGGCTGCCCGTGCGTCGCCAGCCGGCAATGGGCTGCCATCGACGCGGGTCACGCCGCGCGCGCTCCATTCATTGAGCGGACGCTTGCTCTTGCGGCCGGCGAGCGATGCATCGAAATCGGGCAGCAATCTGATTTCGTATCCCCACGGTTCGCCGCTGCGCCAACCGGCCTGTTTGAGGAAGTTGGCCGTGGACGCCAGCGCATCGGGAATGCTGGCCACCAGGTCACGGCGTCCATCGCCATCGCCATCCACCGCGATGCGCTGGTAGGTGGTCGGCATGAACTGGGTATGGCCGAAGGCGCCGGCCCATGAACCGTTCAATCCCTGCGGCTGCAGGTCGCCCGATTGCAGCAGCGCCAGCGTGGCGAAGAATTCGCCACGGAAGAAAGGCTGGCGTCGTCCGAAGCAGGACAGCGTGGACAGCGAGACCAGCAGCGGGCGCTTGCCGAAGGTCTTGCCGTAGTCGCTTTCCACGCCCCACACCGCCACCACCGTCGCTGCATCCACGCCGTATTGCTGCGCCACAGTGGCCAGGGTCGCGGCGTGGGTCTCGAGCATGGCCTGGCCCTCGGCGATGCGTTGCTCGTCGACCAGGGCGGCCAGGTAGTCCCAGATCGGCGTGGTGAATTCGGGCTGCGCATCGAGCAGCTCCAACACGCCCAGGTCGGGCTGCAGGCCGGCGGTGTACTGGTCGAAGGAGTCGCTGCTGATGTCGGCCTGCATGGCCTGCATGCGCAGCCCGGCCAGACAGTCGTTGAAGACCAGGTCATCGGCCTGCGCGCTACCGGCACAGGCAGCCAGGGACAGGATCGCGAGACGCGCGGTTCTGGAAAACTTCATTGGAGTCATCCCGACAGCCGGGGGAAGCTGTTGCGGCCAGAGTATTCCGCATTCGGGGACCATGGTGCGTAAACGGAGGGAGAACGGGCGCACGCAATGAAGTGCGCCTGCGAAGCAACGCGCTTGTGCCTTCCCTTTGCGAAGCAAGGGGAAGGTTGGCCCCCTCCCTTTGCGCAGCAAGGGGAGGGTTGGGGAGGGGTGCTCTTGGCGCGGCTCCGCCGGAGACGTCGCTTGCAAGCCACAGCAAAGGCATAGCAACAGCAAGCGCAAAATCCTCCCCTGCGCTGCGCGCAAGGGAGGAGGCTGGTCTGTGGCTTGCGGATGCAATGCCGGTCGCGGTTACCTTCCTGTTGGCGCCGCCTGCCCTTTGCCGAATTGCCCGCACGCCGCTGCGGCAACAAAAAAAAGAGCCCCGACATGCGGGGCTCTTCTCATTACCTTGGACTCGCGTCCTGCCGCTTACACCTGCGGCGGTAATCAGCTGCGGCGATAGCGGCTGTATTCGTCGTGCGAGCTGAAGGCGTCCTTGACCGCCGCCTTGGCCCGTTCCCAGGTCAGGCGCGAGGTGCCCTTGGTCTTCTCCCAGCCGTCCTTCAGTTCGTTCTCCAGGGTGTCGTCCCAGTCACGGTCGGCGTAGCGGGTACGCGACTGCGTGCCGTAGCGATAGGCGGGACGGTAGTCGTCGAAGCTTTCATCGGCAGTGCGGTAGGTCGCACTGTCGAAGCGCGAGGCGAAATACTTGTCGCTGTCTTCGTAGGTGCCGTAGGTCCGGTCGGTGCGGTCCCAGGAATCACGCACGGCGCCGCGGGCTTCGTCCCAGGCCAGCGAGGAGGTGCCACGCGCGCTGTTCCAGCTCTGTTTCAGTTCGTCTTCGGCGTCGTCCCAGGTGCGGCCGGCCTTGTTCTCACGCGCCTGCAGGCCAAAACCGTAGGCCGGTGCGTAGTCGCGATCGTAATCGCGCGTAGCGTCCACATACGGGCGGTTCTTGTATTCGCTGCGCCAGTACTCGGTTTCACCGGTCGGGTCGATGCGCTCGGCCACGCCCTTGCCGGCGGCGGCACCGGCCACTACGCCGACTGCTGCGCCGATAAGCGTGCCGATGGGGCCGAACATGGTGCCCGCCAATGCACCGGCGGCAGCGCCGCCCGCGACGCCGCCCACGCCCACACCTACCGGATGCGCGCCAGGCGTACCCGTCAGCGGGTCACGGTTGAGGTCATTGCCTTCGTTGATGTCATTCATGCTGTCGATCTCCTGAGGTCGGTTCGTGGCCCAGTCCAGTTGTGTGGGCCGAGGGGACGAATGCCGTGGGGCGACGTTCCCGCAGCCACGGTTAAGAGGGTGTGGCTGGCGCGTGATCGCCTGTGGCGGATTCACGGTCCGCGTTCTTCACCGCAGTCGAACAAAGCGGCCGGGAACGTGCGCGGCTGGGCAGTACGGCGCGGAAACCAGCAGCCATAGCCCTCCGCTACCGGTTAACGCATCGGACGAATGCCTACGCAGTCAACTGGGTCACGTGCAGACTTCATTCACCATTGCACGTCCAATGCCGCGCGCCTTCCCCTGCGTTGGCGCCGCTCCCCTGGCCTGTGCACGCACCCCTGCGCGTTAGCAGTTCCTGTCGGGCGCCCAGTCCGTGGCGGGCGCGCATGGTCTTCAACTCACTGACATTCATCCTGTTCTTTGCCCTGGTGCTGGCGTTGCACGCGTTGCCGTTCCGGTGGACCACGAAGAAGATCAACCTGCTGCTGGCCAGCTACGTGTTCTATGCGGCGTGGAACCCGCCCTTCATCCTGCTGCTGTGGATTTCCACGGTGGTCGACTGGTATGCCGCGCAGGCGCTGGCGCGCGCGCAGGGCAAGCACGCGCGCCGCGCCTGGATGCTGCTGTCGGTGGTGGTCAACCTGGGCATGCTGGCCTACTTCAAGTACGGCGAATTCCTGCTGCAGAACTTCCAGGCGCTGGCGGCCAGCGTGGGCGTGGCCTACCAGCCGCCGGCCTGGGACATGGTGCTGCCGGTGGGCATTTCCTTCTACACCTTCGCCACCCTGTCCTACACCCTGGACATCTACCTGAGGCGTGCGCAGCCGGCGAAGAATTTCCTCGACTACGCGCTGTTCGTGACCTTCTTCCCGCACCTGGTGGCGGGCCCGATCATGCGACCCACCGAACTGGTGCCGCAGTTCGCCAGCCCGCGCCGCGCCAGCGCCGACCAGCTGCGTTTCGGGCTGGCGCTGATGACCCTGGGCCTGTTCCAGAAAGTGGTGCTGGCCGACGGCTTCCTGGCCGATCCCTCCGACCGGGTGTTTGAGTCCGGCACTGTGCCCGGCGCGCTGGATGCGTGGATGGGCACGCTGGCCTTCAGCGGCCAGATCTTCTGCGACTTCGCCGGCTATTCCACCACCGCGATCGGCGCGGCGCTGTGCCTGGGCTTCGCCATGCCCGACAACTTCCGCTTTCCCTATGCGGCCATCGGCTTCTCCGACTTCTGGCGGCGCTGGCACATCACCCTGTCCTCGTGGCTGCGCGATTACCTGTACATCCCGCTTGGCGGCAACCGCCATGGCCCGGTGCGCACCTACTTCGCGTTGATGGGAACCATGCTGCTCGGCGGCCTCTGGCATGGCGCCAGCTGGACCTTCGTGGCCTGGGGCGGCCTGCACGGGTTGTACCTCTCGGGCGAGCGCCTGCTGCGCGCGCGCTTCGACGGCTGGCGGCCGGGGCCCTTCGCCCTGCTCTCGCTCGGCGTGCTGACCTACGCCCTGGTCAACATCACCTGGGTGTTCTTCCGCGCCAGGACCTTCACCGATGCCTGGTCGGTGTTGCGCGGCATGTTCGGCTTCAACCCCGGCGCTGCGCCGATCCTGCCGCTGGTGCACCTGCTGGCGGTGGCGCTGATCGTGGCGGGCATTTTCATCACCCACTGGCGCATGCGCGACACCACCGTGGAAAGCCTGCTGGCGAAGACGCCGCCGAGGGTGATCGCGGTGCTGTGGGGACTGCTGGCTTTCGCCATCGTCATCGAACAGGGGAAGGGCAGTGCCTTCATCTACTTCCAGTTCTGAGTCCCTGCGCGGGCAGCGCCGCGAAAGCGCCGAGCGCCTGACCGCCGCCGATCGCCCGGGCGTGGCCCAGCCGGTGCCGGTACGGCCGGTGCCGGACAGACCCTGGGTGCCGATGTTGTGGGTCGCGCTGCTTCTGTTCACGGTATTGCTGACCGCCTGGGAATGGCGGATGCGCACGCTGGGGCTGGAAGCGGGCGACCTGGAGGACGGTGGCTCGGCCTGGGCCGAACAGCGCCGCCGCATCGATGCCGGCGACGTGGCGGTAGCCATCGTGGGAGATTCGCGCATCCTGTTCGACACCGACATGGACCGCTTCCAGCAGCTGACGGGAGTACGTCCGGTCCAGCTGGCCCTGCCGGGCACCAATGCAAGGCCGTTCCTGCATGACCTGGCCGGCGATCCGGATTTCCACGGCCTGGCCATCGTCGGCATCGCCGACCGTTCCTATTTCCGCGATGAGGCCGGACTGATGGGCGATGCCCTGGACGTGTATCACTACGAGGCGCCGTCGCGTCGCAGCGGCCTGCTGCTGCAGCGCGTGCTGGAACGGCGGCTGGCCTTCCTGGACGACAACTACCGGCTGAGCACGCTGGTGCATCGACTGGACCCCGATACCCGGCCCGGTGCGTCGAGCCCGCGCTACGACGTGTGGAAGCTGCGCGTCAGCGGCGCCGACCGGCAATCGTCGATGTGGCCGCGTATCGAGACCGACCGGCCCCTGCGCGAACACGCGCGCGCGGTGTGGATGCCGCGAGCGGGGCAGCCACCCAGGCCGCCGCCATCCGACCCCGTCATTGCCCGCACCCTGGCCCTGACCCGCGAGGCGGTCAGCCGCATCCGCGCCCGCGGCGGCGACGTGGTCTTCGTGCGCCCGCCCTCGGCCGGGGCGCTGCGCATCGGGGAGGAAAGAAGCCTGCCGCGCCGGCGCGGCTGGGATCCCCTGCTGCGGGCCGCCGGCGTGCGCGGCCTGCATTTCGAGGACTATCCAGCGATGCGCGGACTGGACGCGCCGGAGTGGTCGCATCTGTCGCGGCGCTGCGCCACCGTGTTCACCGATGCCTATGTGCGCGAACTGGCGCGGGTCAGCGGCAGGCTGGAGCTGCGTGCCGATGGGCCGCGTCCTCTGGGGCCAGCGGATTGCGAAACGCAGTTGGACTGAGCAACGCGCTCAGCGGCGCCAGACCAGGCAGCGGTTGTTGGCGGGCATGGCCACATCCTCGACCAGGGCCAGGCCGATGTCGCGGGCCAGGGCATCGACCGCTTCGAAATCACGGAGGCCCATGCGCGGGTCGCGCGCGCGCAGCGAGGCATCGAAGTCACGGTTGCTGGCGCTGGTGAAGGCCTGGCCGTAATTGAACGGGCCGTACACCACCAGCGTCGCGCGTTCCGCCAGCACCTTCCCCAGCCCGGCGAAACAGGCCTGCACTTCCTCCCAGCCCATGATGTGCAGCGAGTTGGCGGTGAAGGCCGCATCGAAGCGTTGCCGCGGCCACGGGCCGGTGGCGACGTCCAGTTCAAGCGGCGCGGGCGTATTGGGCAGCGCCGCATGCGCCAGCCAAGCGCGTATGCCGGGCAGGTAATCGGGACGATCGCTGGTCTGCCACTGCAGCCAGGGCATGGCGGCGGCGAAATGCACCGCGTGCTGGCCGGTGCCGCTGCCGATTTCCAGCACCTGCGTGCAGGCGGCCAGGTGCACGCGCAGCACCTGCAGGATGGGATCGCGGTTGCGTTCGCAGGAGGGTGCGCTGGGACGGGCATTCATGGACGAAGAATCGCACGATCACGCCGTCGGCTGGAACACCAAGCCACCGGGATCAGGAGCTCATCCCCGGCCCCGTCCTGCGAAGGGGATGACCTGATATGCGTCAGTGGTTCCTGGCGGGCGCCAGCGCGCGTTCCACGGCGTGGAAGAGCTGGCGCATGGCCAGCGGCTTGTGCAGCACCTGCAGCGACACGTCTTCTTCCAGCTCGCCCTGCGCCAGCGGCGCGGCCGCGTCGTCCAGGGCGATGACCGGGCCGGCATAGCCTTTCTCGCGCAAGGCCTGCAGCAGGTTCACCGCCGCGTCCCGCAGCAGGTCGCTGTCGATGATCAGCAACTCGGGCAGCTCGATGCCCGGCACGCGCAAAGCCATCACCCCGTCGTGGGCGAGCAGCGGATCGTAGCCCTGGCTGCTGAGTGCATTGCCGACCAGCGACAGGCGGGTGGCGTCGGCGTCGACCACCAGGATGCGCTGGCCATGGCCCTCGGCGGCGTCCAGGCTGTAGTCGGTTTCCTGCACCACCGGCAGCAGGATTTCGAAGGTGGTGCCAGCCCCCGGTTCGCTGCGCACGTCGATGCGGCCCAGGTAGCTTTCCACGATGCGCTTGCTCGACATCAGGCCCAGCCCGGTGCCGTCGCTCTTGGTGCTGAAGAAAGGAGTGAACAGCTGGGCCCGGGTCTGCGCGTCCATGCCGATGCCGGTATCGGTGACGCAGATGCTCACCTGTTCGTTGCCGTCGACGTCACTGCGGCCCGCGGCCAGGGTCAGGATGCCGCCCTGGGGCATGGCCTGGACGGCATTGAGCCCCAGGTTGAGAAGGGCCTGCTGCAGCTCGGTGTAGTTGGCATTGACGACCAGATCCTCGGGCACGCTGTCGACCTGCAGCTGCACCCCTCTGGGCAGGCTGCCCTGCAGCAGCATCTGCACGGCCTGGAACAATGACGCCACGGCGACACGTTCGCTGGCCGCGCGCGAGCCGCGCACGAACGACAGCATCGATTCGGCCATCTCATGGCCGCGCCGGCCGCATTCGGAGATCACTTCGCCCAGCTTGTGGACCTTGGGATTGTCGCTGTGGATGGCCAGCAGGTCGGGCACGATCAGCAGCGGCTGCAGGATGTTGCGCAGGTCGTGGCTGAGCCCGGCGGCGAGCATGGCCAGGCAGTCCAGGCGCTGGGAACGCAACAGTTCCTTTTCCACGCGCTCGCGTTCGACCTCGCTGCGCGCATCGCGGATCGCGCGCGCGGCGGCGTTCGGCAGGCGCGCGGTCTTGTCCTTGAGGATGTAGTCGCTGGCGCCCTGCTGCAGCGCCTGCACGGCGGTTTCCTCGCCCATGGTCCCGGAGACGAAAATGAAGGGCACCTGCGGCAGGTTTTCGCGCACCAGGCGCAGGGCCTCGTGGCCGGAGAAGCCGGGCATGCTCAGGTCCGACAGCACCAGGTCGGGATGGAAGTCTTCGATCGCGCGCCGCAGGCCGTCGGCCGAGTCCACGCACAGGAATTCGGCCTCCAGGCCGGCGTCCAGCAGCTGCGTGGAAATCAGCTCGGCGTCCATCTCCGAATCCTCCACCTGCAGGATGCGGACCGGACCCAGCGGCGCGGCGGTATGCGGCATTCAGTCAGTCCTTGCCGGGCGCTTCGTTGATGACGGCCCAGAACGTGCCCAGCAGCTTCACCGCCTGGAAGAACTGGTCCACGTCCACCGGCTTGACCACGTAGGCGTTCACGCCCAGGTCCCAGCTGCGGGCCAGGTCGCTTTCCTCGCGCGAGGACGACAGGATCACCACCGGAAGCTTCTTCAGCTGCTCGTGGCTGCGGACCTGCCGCAGCACTTCCAGCCCGTCCATGCGCGGCATCTTGATGTCCAGCAGCAGCACTGCCGGCAGGCCTTCGGGCCGGTCGGCCCAGGCACCGCGCCGCAGCAGGTAATCCATGGTTTCCACCCCGTCCTCGACATGCACGATGGGGTTGGCCAGGTTGGCTTCGCGCAGCGCGTCGACTGCCATCTCGGCGTCGGCGGCGCTGTCTTCAGCCAGCAATATGGTGCGGATTGCGCTCATTCAGGGGTACTCGTGGGAAGTGGGCGCATCAAGCGCGGGTGGAATGACGAAATGGAAGGTGGCGCCCTGGTCGACCGCGGCCTCGGCCCAGATACGGCCGCCGTGGCGGGTCAGCACCCGGCGCACGCTGGCCAGGCCGATGCCGGTGCCGGCGTAATCGCTGGGCTTGTGCAGGCGTTGGAAGACCCCGAACAGCTTGCCGGCGTACTCCATGTCGAAACCGGCGCCGTTGTCGCGGACGCTGAAGTGGTGGCTGCCGTCGGCGTCGAGCTCATGGCCGACCTCGATCACGGCCACCGGCCGCTTGCCGCTGTACTTGATCGCATTGCCCAGCAGGTTCTGCCAGACCTGCCGCATCATGTTCTGGTCGGCCACCAGCATCGGCAGCGATCCGATCTTCCATTCGATGCGTTGGCTTTCGTGGCCGGGTTCATTGCGGGCATTGGCGTCCAGCATCGAGCGGGTTTCCTCGACCAGCGACTGCATGTCCACCGCCTGCAGGCGCAGCGCGCTGCGGCCCAGGCGCGAATACACCAGCAGGTCGTCGATCAGCTCGGACATGCGCTTGGCCGAATCGCCGATCACCTTCAGGTAATGGCTGCTTTTCTCGTCCGCGTCCTCGCCCAGGTGCCGGCGCAGCTTGTCGGAGAAGCCGGCCACGTGCCGCAACGGCGCGCGCAGGTCGTGGGAGACCGAGTAACTGAAGGCCTCCAGTTCGCGGTTGACGTCCGAAACCTGGTCGACCTTGCCCTCGAGCTGGCGGTTGAGGTCGGTGATGCGCTGCTGGGTGGCCTTCTGGACGCTGATGTCGCTGAGCGTCATCAGCACCACGCCGTCGTCCTTGTCCGGCAGCACCATCAGCCGCGCGTTGATCAGCAGGGTGCGCAGCAGCCCGGCGGCGGTGCGCTGCTCGTGTTCGAAGTCCCACAGCTCGCGACCGCGGGCCAGCACGTCGGCCAGGCGCTGGCGGATCACCGGGTCCTTCCAGGCACCCTCCCCCACTTCGTCCAGCGCGTGCACGGTGGTGTCCTTGTCCAGTCCGTAGAGCTCGGAGAAGGCGGCGTTGTGCATGATCACCTGCTGGTTCGCGTCCAGCAGCACGATGGGCTCGCGCACGGTCTGCAGCACGGCCATGGCCCGCGCGCTGGCGCGCAACGAAGCGCGTTCGGCCTGCAGGCGCTGGCTCATCAGGCGTCGCAGCATGTATAGCACCAGCGCCAGCAGCAGTACCTGCACCGCGGTGGCGCCCCAGCGCAGCCATACGGCCTGGCGGTACTGGCGTTCCGCGTCCTGCTTGCGCTCGGCCAGCAGCACCTGTTCGGTGGCCAGGATCTCGTCCAGCAGCGGCCACACCGGCAACTCCAGCACCAGTTCCTGCAGCAGGGGCTTGGCCTCGGCCGCGGGGGTCTGGGCAATGCGCCGGATCACGGACAGGCGCCGGCCGATCAGCTCCTTCAACTGCCCCAGCCGGACCTGCTGCGCCGTGTTGTCCTCAGTCAGGCCGATCACGTCCTGCATCAGTTTGCCGAGGGCGGCATCGGAGTTGCGGACCCGGTCCCTGGTGCGCTGCGTGCCACTGCCCATCGAAATGATCATCGCGGACTGTTCGATCTCGCGCAGCTCCACCCGCAGGGAGCGCACCGCAGCCCCGACCTGGTAGGAGTGGGTCACCGCCTCGTTGGCTGCATGGGCCTGTGAGGCGAGGCGCTGCAGCAGCGCCGCAGGGACCACCACGATCAGCAATATGGCCAGGCCCAGCAGGGGCAGTTGCCACTCCCACCGCGGCAGGCGGGCATCTTTCGGTAACTGCATTGAAGGTCCGGTTGCAACGAACGGGCTGCGGTCGCACAAGATAATTTGAAAACGTTAACGATGCGTCAATTCCCGCCTTCAGCCATGACTGCGAGGCCCTGGATTCGGCGCTCAGCCCCGCAACCGGATGTAGACCTGCTTGTTCGAGGCCCCTTCCACCGCCCGCTCCTCGACCTCGAAATGCACAGGCTGGCGCTTGAAGACGTCGCTCAGCTTGCGGTGGCCGTACAGGCGGGGGTCGAAATCAGGGCGGATCTTGTTCAGGTAACTTCCCACGCTGCCCAGGAACGCCCAGCCATTCTCATCGGAGGCTTCTTCGATGGCCTGGCGGATCAGCGCCAGCGGCAGGGGTTCGGTGGCCCGCTCCCGTTCCCTGTCCTTGGGCTTGTCCCTGGACTCCACCGGCGTGGGCGGCACCGGCGGCGGTGCCGGCGACGTGGTTGCACCGGCTTTCCGTGGTTTCCGCGCCGGCTTTGCCGGGGCCGCCGCTTCGCTGCCCGCCGCGGCGCTTCGCAGCACTTCGGTGTAGATGAACTTGTCGCAGGCCTGGACGAAGGGATCGGGGGTCTTCTTTTCGCCGAATCCATACACGGTGAGTCCTTCCTCGCGCAGGCGCTGGGCCAGGCGGGTGAAGTCGCTGTCGCTGGAGACCAGGCAAAAGCCATCGAAGCGCCGGGTGTACAGCAGGTCCATGGCGTCGATGATCAGCGAGCTGTCGGTGGCGTTCTTGCCGCTGGTGTAGGCGAACTGCTGCACCGGGCTGATCGAGTGCCGCAGCAGCGCGGCCTTCCACTGGGTCATGCGGGTGCTGGTGAAATCGCCATAGATGCGCTTGACGCTGGCCACCCCGAACCTGGCCACCTCGGCCAGCAGCCCTTCGATCACCGATGGCTGCGCGTTGTCCGCATCGATCAGCACCGCCAGCCGTGGCTGGTCGTCGTCGTTGTCGGGCTTGCTGGTGTTGCGGGATTTCATCGAAGGCTCCGGTCGTCCAGGCCGCGGGTATGCGCGGGATTGTGCGCGTAGCTCACGCGGCATGCTGGCATGACGGATATGAAAGTGTCGTTCGTTGAGTCGAGGCTCCACTCCTCTCCCCTTGCGGGAGAGGATGCCCGCAGGGCAGGAGAGGGGACGCGAGCGCAGCGATGCGTGCTTTGGCTCTTCGGCACTCGAGTTCCCATCGGCCTTCATTGCCAATAGTTCCGGCCACCCCTCTCCCGCAAGGGAGAGGGGAATCGCCCGCTACATCGCGCGTGCCATTCCCGCTGCCACCATCTCCATCGCCACCGCCTCCGCCGCCCGGATCCCGTCCACGCCCGCCGACAGGATGCCGCCCGCATAACCCGCGCCCTCGCCCGCTGGAAACAGGCCGCGCGTATTGAGGCTGTGGCCGTCGACACCGCGGGTCATGCGCACCGGCGAGGACGTCCGTGTCTCCACGCCGGTGAGGATGGCATCGTCCATGGCGAAGCCCTTGATCTGCCTGTCGAACGCCGGCAGGGCCTCGCGGATGGCCTCGATGGCGTAGCGCGGCAAGGCAGTGGACAGATCGCCCAGGGTCACGCCCGGTGTATACGAAGGCAGCACGCTGCCGAAACCGGTGGATGCGCGCTGCTGCAGGAAATCGCCCACCAGCTGCCCGGGCGCATCGTAGCTTTCGCCACCCAGCCGGTACGCCTGTTCTTCCCAATGCCGCTGCAGGGCGATGCCGGCCAGCGGGCTGCCGCTGGGATCGAACTCGGCGTAATCGTCGGGGGTGATGCCGACCACGATCGCGGCGTTGGCGTTGCGCTCGTTGCGCGAATACTGGCTCATGCCATTGGTGACCACGCGCCCCGGTTCGCTGGCCGCGGCGACCACGGTGCCGCCCGGGCACATGCAGAAACTGTAGACCGAACGGCCGTTGCGGCAGTGGTGCACGAGCTTGTAATCGGCCGCGCCCAGCAGCGGGTGCCCGGCCTGGGGGCCGAAGCGGGCGCGGTCGATCAGCGACTGCGGATGTTCGATGCGGAAGCCGATGGAGAAAGGCTTGGCTTCAAGGAACACGCCGCGTTCGTGCAGCATGAAGAAGGTGTCGCGAGCGCTGTGACCCAGGGCCATGACCACATGGTCGGCGCGCAGCTCGCTGCCGTCGGCCAGGACCACGCCGCGTACCTGGCGGGTGCCGGCGGCGCCGGTTTCGATAAGCACGTCGTCTACGCGGTGCGAGAAACGGATCTCCCCGCCCAGTGCCTCGATGTCGGCGCGCATGCTTTCCACCATCGACACCAGCCGGAAGGTGCCGATGTGCGGCTTGCTGACGTAGAGGATTTCCTCCGGCGCGCCGGCCTTGACGAATTCGGTCAGCACCTTGCGCCCGTAGTGCCGCTTGTCGCTGATCTGGCTGTAGAGCTTGCCGTCGGAAAAGGTGCCGGCGCCGCCCTCGCCGAACTGCACATTGGATTCGGGGTTGAGGATCTTCTTGCGCCACAGGCCGAAGGTGTCGACGGTGCGCTCGCGCACGTTCTTGCCGCGCTCCAGGATGATCGGCCGCAGGCCCATCTGCGCCAGGATCAAACCTGCGAACAGTCCGCAGGGACCCATGCCGACCACCAGCGGGCGCAGGGCCGGGCCGGGAACCGCGCGGGCGACCGGCTTGTACGTGGTGTCGGGTGTCGGCCCGAGCTTGCCGTCCACCGGCTGCAGGCGCTGCAGGAGGTCGGCCTCGCGGGGCGTGTCCACGTCCACCGCATAGATCAGGGTGATCGCACCACGCTTGCGCGCGTCGTAGCTGCGCTTGGCGATGCTGAAGCGGGTCAGCTCGTCGGCGGCAATGCCCAGCCGCGCGACGATGGCCGCCGGCAATGCGGCCTGGTCATGGTCCAGCGGGAGCTTGAGGTCGGTGAGTCGGAGCATGGGACGGTTCCGAGGAGGTGGGGCAGTTTAAAGGGAAGCGGTAGCCGGGCTCACCGGGATCCATCAGCGCGCGGAACTCAGCGCCCTCCGTTGTGCGCAGCAAGGGGAGCGCTAAGCCGCGAGCTGGGCCTTTTGCACGATCCATCAGCGTGCTGGAACCAGCCCCCTCCCTTTTGCGAAGCAAAGGGGACCTCGACGCTGCGGCTAGCAGCGGAGGGGGAGGGGTGCTCTTGGCGGGGTCTACCTACTTGACTGATGTCCTCCCCCTCGCAAAAGTCAGAAGCGATACTTCCCACTTTCATTCCCACGCAAAAGGCACCCCTCCCCATCCCTCCCCTGCTGCGCAAGGGAGGGGGCCGTTTCCGGGCTTCGCCGAGTTGTGTGGTGCAAGGGGCGGCCCTGAATGCGATAGCGGGGCTCCCTGCGAGATCCATCAGCGGTCGGGATCGCCAAGTGGGGCGCTCAATACTCCGATACCCAGGCCCTGGTCTTCGAGGGTGGCGTTTGACATTCCTGATACCCACGCCCGGGTCTTTGAGGGTGGCGATCGACACTCCCGATACCCACGCCCGGGTCTTTGAGTGTGGAGCGCGAGACTCCCGATACCCACGCGCGGGTCTTTGAGGGCGGCGCTCGAGACTCTCGATACCCACGCGCGAGGCTTTGAGTGTGGAGCGCGACACTCCCGATGCCCACGCGCGAGGCTTTGAGTGTGGAGCGCGACACTCCCGATACCCACGCCCGGGCTTCAGAGGGTGGCGCGCCACCCTTCTGATACCCAGCCTGATTGGCTAACGCGCCACCTGCATGCTTCCGGTTTCGATAAAACGCTGGTGCCATGACAGCGCCTCGCCCAGCAGGTGCGGGGTGTGGCCGCCGTAGCCGTCGCGGCAGGCGCGGTCGAAGTAGTCCTGCAGCTGCGGGCGGAACTCCGGATGCGCGCAGCGTTCGATCACCACCTGCGCGCGCTGCTTGGGCGACAGCCCTCGCAGGTCGGCCAGGCCCTGTTCGGTGACCACCACCATGGTGTCGTGCTCGGTGTGGTCGACGTGGCTGGCCATCGGCACGATCGCCGACACCGCGCCGTCCTTGGCGGTGCTCGGGGCCATGAACACCGACAGGTAGCTGTTGCGGGCGAAGTCGCCGCTGCCGCCGATGCCGTTCATGATCCGGCCGCCGGCGATGTGGGTGGAATTGACGTTGCCGTAGATATCGGCCTCGATCATGCCGTTGAGGGCGATGCAGCCGAGCCGGCGGATCAGTTCGGGATGGTTGGAGATTTCCTGCGGGCGCAGCACGATGCGCTGGCGGTAGAACTCGACGTGGGCATCGAACTCGGCGATGCCCGCCGGGCTGAGCGAGAACGAGGTCGCCGAGGCCATGCGCAGCACGCCCTGCTTGATCAGCCCCAGCATGCCGTCCTGGATCACTTCAGTGAAGGCGGTCAGGTCGCGGTAACCGCCGGCGGCGAGGCCGGAAAGGACGGCATTGGCGACGTTGCCGACGCCCGATTGCAACGGCAGCAACTGCGGGGTCAGGCGCCCGCGCTTGACCTCGTGGGCCAGGAATTCGAGCAGGTGCCCGGCGATGGCCTCGGAGGTGGCATCGGGTGCGGCGAAGTGGGTGTTGCGGTCGGGTGCGTCGGTCTCGACCACCGCGATGACCTTGTCCGGATCACAGCGCAGGTAGGCCTCGCCGATGCGGTCATCGGGCTTGAGCAGCGGGATCGGCAGCCGGTGCGGCGGCAGGGCGGTGCCGTAATAGATGTCGTGCATGCCTTCCAGCCCGGCCGACTGGCGCCGGTTGACCTCCAGGATCACCTTGCCGGCCTGCTCCAGCCAGGTCTTGTTGTTGCCTACCGAGGTCGAAGGCACCAGCCGTCCGTCCTCGAGGATGCCAGCCACTTCGACGACGGCCACGTCGATGTCGCCGAAGAAGCCGAACCAGGCGAACTGGGCGACGTGGCTGAGGTGCAGGTCGATGTATTCCATCTCGCCGGCATTGATGCGCGCGCGCGTCGCCGGGTCGGACTGATACGGAAGCCGCAACTCCATGCCGCCGACCTTGGCCAGCGCGCCATCGAGCTCGGGTGCAGTGGATGCGCCGGTCAGCAGCTTGATGCGGAACGCTTCCCCCGCCGCATGCGCCACCTCCATCCGCGCCGCCAGCGCCAGCGGCACCGCCTTCGGATACCCCGCCCCCGTGAAGCCGCTCATCGCCACGGTGTCGCCCGGCATGATCAGTGCGGCGGCATCGGCAGCGGACATCAGGCGGTCGCGAAGGGCGGCGTTATCAATGCGTCTGGGCATGCGGGTTCTCGACGGTCGATCGCATCATGGTACTGGGCGGGTATTGAACGCTTGCTCTGGGAGATGGACTGTCCTGATAGCGACCCGGATTGATCCAGCTCAACAACTCCTGACAACCACGCGCCTAAGGTGGTGTTCCCCCGAACCCAGGAGCACCCCCATGGCCATGATGAAAGCCGCGATCTTCGTCGAGCCCAACCGCATCGTGCTGGACGACAAGCCGATCCCCGAGGTGGGGCCACTGGATGCACTGCTGCGGATCACCACCACCACCATCTGCGGGACCGACGTGCACATCCTCAAGGGCGAGTACCCGGTCGCCCGCGGGCTGACCATCGGCCATGAGCCGGTGGGGGTGATCGAGAAGCTGGGCTCGGCCGTCACGGGTTATCGGGAGGGCCAGCGGGTGATCGCCGGGGCCATCACCCCCAGCGGCTGGAGCAATGCCTGCCTGTGCGGCCAGCATTCGCAGGACGGCGCCGGCACCGAACATGGCTTCAAGGCCATCGGCGGCTGGAAGTTCGGCAACACCATCGACGGCTGCCAGGCCGAGTACGTGCTGGTGCCCGATGCCATGGTCAACCTGGCGCCGGTGCCCGATGGGCTGACCGACGAACAGGTGCTGATGTGCCCGGACATCATGTCCACCGGCTTCAGCGGCGCCGAGAACGGCAAGGTGCGCATCGGCGACACCGTGGCCGTGTTCGCCCAGGGCCCGATCGGCCTGTGCGCCACCGCCGGGGCCCGGCTCAGTGGCGCCAGCATGATCATCGGCGTGGACATGCTGCCAGGGCGCCTGGAGATGGCGCGCAAGCTGGGCGCCGACCATGTGGTCGATGCCAGCCAGGGCGACGTGGTCGAACAGGTCATGCAGCTGACCGGCGGCCGCGGCGTGGACGTGGCGATCGAGGCGCTGGGCACGCAGAAAACCTTCGAGGCGGCGCTGCGCGTGCTGCGCCCGGGCGGCACCCTGTCCAGCCTGGGCGTGTATTCCAGCGACCTGACCATTCCGCTGGACGCTTTCGCCGCCGGCCTCGGCGACCACCGCATCGTCACCGGGCTGTGCCCCGGCGGCAAGGAGCGCATGCGCCGGTTGATGTCGGTCATTGCCAGCGGCCGCGTCGACCTGGGCGCCATGGTCACCCATCGCTACAAGCTGGATGACATCGAGGCCGCGTACGACCTCTTCAGCCACCAGCGCGATGGCGTGTTGAAGGTGGCGATAACGCCTTAGGAGGCAGACTGCCCGCCATCGCGCACGCGTTGCGCCGTGATCGGGAGGCAGTGATGCGGATCGCGATGGCGCAGGCACGCTGGCCGGGTTGGTCGGCGGCGCACACGCTGGTGTTGCCGGTGCCGGTGGAAGCATGGGCACCGCCGGCGGTCGGGGTGACACTGGAAGGCATGGAGTTCGAGCCGAAGCCCGAATTGCACGTAACCCTGGTGGGTGGAGCGCTGGGCAGGGAATTGCATGCGGCGTTGCACGAGCGTGCCGTGGAGCGGGCCTCGCGCGCTGCCTTCGAGTCCGAGGACTGGTCGTTCGTGCAACGCGGGCGCCGGCTGCTGCTGCGCAAACAGGTTGGCGGGGCAGGCAGGACCACAGTTTTCCACTCGATCATCGAATGCCTCGAGATGCCGGCGATGGCGCGTTTCCACGCTGCGCTCGGTGTGTTGCTCGGTCGGGAGCTTCCGGTTCCGCCGCCGCATGTGACCTTGTTTACTGCCGGGAAGGCCGAGGGGATCGGGGTGGCGAGCGCGCGGCAATTGCGGGGATATCTGGTGCGGGAAGTGGTTTGCGGGGAACTGGCGGACAGAGCTGAGGTCGCCGGGTCCCTGCCCTCGCGAGGATGACGGCCACAAAACCTCGGTAGCTCGTGAGCTAGCCCCATCGGCCAGGGCGCTGTCTCACCAGGTGAGAAGCCGCCAGCGTCCAATCCACGGCCCCTGTCGCACGGATCCACGCCATGGCCTTCGCCCTTGCCCCACGCACCGAAGACCAGGAGCGGGCGCTGTCCACGCTGGCCGATGGGCAGCTCAGCCGCGACGGCGGCCTGCTGACCGCCCGGCTATCCAAGCGCTATGCCGACCGCATCACCGGCAATTTCATGATTCCGGGTCGCGAAGGCCGCTACGCGCCGATTCCTGATGACGTGCCCGAAGGCCTGAAGGCCGCGTTGCGCGCGCGAGGCATCGAACAGCTGTACAGCCACCAGGCCGAAGCGTGGAAGGCAGCGCAGGAGGGCAAGCACGTCGCCATCGTCACGCCCACCGCGTCGGGCAAGTCGCTCTGCTACACGCTGCCAGTGGTCGCAGCGGCGATGTCGGGGAATGCCAAAGCGCTGTACCTGTTCCCGACCAAGGCCCTGGCCCAGGACCAGGTGGCCGAGTTGCTGGAGTTGAACCGCGCCGGCGAACTGGGGGTGAAGGCCTTCACCTTCGACGGCGACACGCCGGGGGACGCGCGGCAAGCGATCCGCCTGCATGGCGACATCGTGGTCAGCAACCCGGACATGCTGCACCAGGCGATCCTGCCGCACCACACCAAGTGGGCGCAGTTCTTCGAGAACCTGCGCTACGTGGTGATCGACGAAGTGCACACCTATCGCGGCGTGTTCGGCAGCCACGTCACCAACGTGCTGCGCCGGCTCAAGCGCATCTGCGCGTTCTACGGGGCCACGCCGCAGTTCATTTTGTGCTCGGCGACGATCGGCAATCCGCAGGCGCATTGCGAGGCGCTGATCGAGGACCACGTGCATGCGATCACCGAATCCGGCGCGCCCACCGGCGACAAGCACGTGCTGCTGTGGAACCCGCCGGTGGTCAATGCCGATCTCGGCCTGCGTGCCTCGGCGCGTTCGCAGAGCAACCGCATCGCCCGCATCGCGATCAAGTCGGGGCTGAAGACGCTGGTGTTCGCGCAGACCCGGCTGATGGTGGAAGTGCTGACCAAGTACCTGAAGGACGTGTTCGACCACGACCCGCGCAAGCCGCCGCGGATCCGCGCCTACCGTGGCGGTTACCTGCCGACCGAGCGCCGCGAAGCCGAGCGCGCCATGCGCGACGGGCGCATCGACGGCATCATCGCCACCTCGGCGCTGGAACTGGGCGTGGATATCGGCAGCCTGGACGTGGTGGTGTTGAATGGCTATCCCGGCACCGTCGCCGCGACCTGGCAACGCTTCGGCCGCGCAGGGCGTCGCCAGCAGCCTTCGCTGGGCGTACTGGTCGCAAGCTCGCAACCGCTGGACCAGTACGTGGTGCGGCATCCTGATTTCTTCGCCGATGCGCCGCCCGAACACGCGCGCATCGCCCCGGACCAGCCGCTGATCCTCTTCGACCACATCCGCTGCGGCTCCTTCGAACTGCCGTTCCTGGTCGGCGAGGCCTTCGGCCCGATCGATCCGTCGGTGTATCTGGAAGCGCTGGCCGAAACCGAAGTGGTCCATCGCGAAGGCGAACGCTGGGAGTGGATCGCCGACAGCTATCCGGCCCAGGCGGTGAGCCTGCGTTCGGTGGCCGACGGCAACTTCGTGGTCGTCGACAAGACCGACGGGCGCCAGGTGATCCTGTGCGAGGTGGACTACTCGGCCGCCGCGCTGACCCTGTACGAAGGCGCGATCCACATGGTCCAGAGCACCCCGTATCAAGTGGAACGGCTGGACTGGGAAGGACGCAAGGCCTACGTCACCCGCACCCATGTCGATTACTACACCGACAGCATCGACTTCACCAGGCTCAAGGTGCTGGAACGCTTCGAGGGTTGCGAGTCGGGGAACGGCGACGCCAGCCACGGCGAAGTGCACGTGGTCCGGCGCGTGGCCGGCTACAAGAAGATCCGCTACTACACCCACGAGAACATCGGCTACGGCCCGGTCAACCTGCCCGACCAGGAACTGCACACGACCGCGGTGTGGTGGCAGTTGCCGCAGGCGGTGCTGCTGAAGGCGTTCGCGTCGAAGCAGGATGCGCTGGATGGTTTCCTCGGCGCCGCCTATGCCCTGCATGTGGTGGCGACGGTGGCGGTGATGGCCGATGCACGCGACCTGCAGCAGTCGGTCGGCAATGGCGACGGCGCCTGGTTCGCCACCCAGGACGGCAAGGGCAACGGTCGGGCGCAGGACGATTCCGGCAAGGCGGTATCGATGTCGGAACCCGGCAGCGTGGAAGTGCAGCAGTTCGTGCCGACCGTGTACCTGTACGACAACTTCCCCGGCGGCGTGGGCCTGAGCGAACCGCTGTGGCAGCGCCAGGCCGAACTGGTGCAACGCGCGCGCGAACTGGTGCAGCGCTGCGACTGCGTGGCCGGTTGCCCGGCTTGCGTGGGTCCGGTGTTGGCCGCCAGCGAGGGCAAGCAACTGGCCACTCCGAAGTCACTGGCGCTGGAAGTGCTGCAGCTGCTGGGAAATGCAGCGCATGCATGACAGCTCTTGTAGGAGCGACGCGAGTCGCGAAGCAGTGAACCTTTCAGCGCCTGTCCCCATGACGGATCGCGTCGCTCCTACAGGAACCGGGACGCGCGCGTTCATGAGCATTTCGCTGGAGAAGCTGCGGGCTTTGAAGCGCGAGGCGGGCGCTGTTGCTCCAGCTCCCTCCCTTTGCGAAGCAAGGGGAAGGATGGAGAGGGGTGCTGTTGCTCCGGCCCCCTCCCTTTGCGAAGCAAGGGGAGGGATGGGGAGGGGTGCTCTTGGCGCCGAGCTATCCGAAGACTTTCAATCGGATAATTGCAACAACAGCAACAACAGCAACAACAAAAGCACCCCTCCTCAATCCTCCCCTGCGCTGCGCGCAAGGGAGGAGGCTGCTCCGCCGCTTAGTGAAGCATTACGTGCAACTGTGGTGCGCCCCTCGTCCCAATCAATAGGGGCATTGCGCAGGATTCTCGGGCTGCGCGAAAAGGCGCTGGCGACACCGCGCCCGGCAAAATCCACCGACCGCGCAGTCCCCGGCCAGGAAATCGCCACCGGCCTGCGCCTGATCGAAACGCGCCTGCCGATGCCGGCGCCGGATTACCCGTTGTCGCTGGCCTTCGCCAAGCGCCATGGCGAATCCCTGGACCCGCGCAGGCTGCTGTTCTTCGACACCGAGACCACCGGCCTGGCCGGTGGCACCGGCACCCGTGCCTTCATGATCGGCGCCGCCGACTGGCACCACGATCCCTTGCACGGCGATGGCCTGCGCGTGCGCCAATTGCTGATGACCACCATGGCCGCCGAAACCGCGATGCTCGAAACGTTCACCGGCTGGCTGCAGGAGAAGGACACTGTGCTGTCCAGCTACAACGGGCGCTGCTACGACTCGCCGCTGCTGAAGACCCGCTACCGGCTGGCGCGCCAGGCCGACCCGATCTCGCCGCTGGACCACGTCGACCTGCTGTTTCCCACCCGCCGCCGTTACCGCGGCACCTGGGAGAACTGCCGCCTGGCTACGATCGAGCGCGAACTGTTGCGCATCGTGCGCGAGGACGACCTGCCTGGTTCGGAAGCACCAGCAGCGTGGCTCAACTACCTGCGCGGCGGCTCGGCCCGCAACCTGCGCCGCGTGGCCGCGCACAACCACCAGGACGTGGTGACGCTGGCGTTGCTGATGGTGCGGCTGGTGGAGGTGGAGGCAGCGGGAGAGGAAGTGGTTGCGTTTGCGGAGGCGCCGTAGGTTCCCTTCTCCTTCGGGATAAGAGCCTGCCCCGTACTTGCTTCGGGGTGGCGCGAAGCGACGGATGAGGATACGGCGAAGTTATGTATCCACGAGGACTCAATTCTGTCCGCGTGCTGCCGTTAGGCACATTTCCGCCGTACCCACACCCCCACCCCTTTCACCCATGGACACCCTGCGGGCCGCAGGAGAGGCACTCAATATCGTGAGAGGGGCTTTATCCTCGCGGACCACCCATCACCGGCAATACCACCCCGCTGATGTAAGACGCGGTCACCGGCGAAGCCAGGAACACATACGCCGGTGAAATCTCTTCCGGTTGCGCCGGTCGGCCCATGTCACTGTCCTGTCCGAATTCCGCCACCTTGTCGGCAGGCTTGTCGGCTGGATTGAGCGGAGTCCAGACCGGGCCCGGCGCCACGCAGTTCACCCGGATGCCGCGCTCCAGCAGGTTGCTGGCCAGTGACATCGTGAAGGCATGGATCGCGCCCTTGGTGGCCGAGTAGTCAAGCAGGTGCTTGCTGCCGAACAACCCAGTTTCCGAGCCGGAATTGATGATGCTGCCACCGGCCTTCATGTGCGGCAACGCGGCGCGCGCCATGTGGAAATAGCCGCCGATATTGGTCTGCAGGGTCTGTTGCAGGTGTTCGTCACTGAGGTCCTCGAGTTTTTCCGTATGCAACTGGAAGGCGGCATTGTTGACCAGCACGTCGAGGCGTCCGAACGCCTTGACCACTTTCTTCACCGCGGACTCGCAGAAGCCGGGATCCTTCACGTCGCCCGCGATCGTGATGCAGCGCCTGCCTTCGGCCTGCACGTGCTTCCTGGTTTCGCGCGCGTCCTGGTCCTCGTCCAGGTACAGGACGGCGACGTCCGCGCCTTCGCGTGCGAACAGCACGGCGACAGAGCGCCCTATGCCCGAATCGCCACCGGTGACGATCGCCGCCATGCCTTCCAGTTTGCCGCTACCCCGGTAGTCGGGCGCCAGGAAACGCGGCTGCAGTCGCAGCTCATGTTCGTTGCCGGGCTTGCGCAGGTGCTGGGCGGGCATCTTGCGCGGTTGCGTTCGCGTACCGGCCTGCACCGCTTTTTGCTGGCTCTCCGATGCGGCTTTCGGCTTGCGCGCATCCCTGGCGTCGACCTCGCGCTGGATGGCCTGCTGCTTGTTAGCGACTGCCGAGCGGCCGGCGGCTTTGGTCTGGACGGTCTTGCGAGTAGCCATATTGTTCTCCCTGCGCTCAGGCGCGATCGTCCACGCCGCGCACGCCTGCCTTCTTGGCGCAGTGCGCGCAGCAATAGAATTTGCCTTGGCTTTCGACGCCATGGCCGATGATCGTGCATCCACAGTGCGTGCATTTCGGCGCGAAGGCATGGATGGCGCATTCGAACGAGTCGAACGTGCCCTTGCGGTCGCCCTGGGTCAGGGTGAAGGCCTTGTCGTAGTCGTTGCCACAGACATCACAGACAGCCATGGTCGATCTCCTGCGTGGGGAGGACCGAGTCTGTTGCGGCAACGCTTCAGCAGCGGTGAAAACGTGGTGAAGGGTTTGACGGAAACGCCCAACAATCCTCCGTCACCGACTATTTGCTGGCAGTCTTCGCGTTCTTCATGGCCTTGCCATTCTTCGCAGTCACCTTGCGTAACACGCGATGCGACTGGCCCAGGAATTTCAGGGTCGCCTGTTCCCACTGGCGTTCGCCGCGCGCACCGTTGGCGATGCGCTGCAGGCTGCCGTCGCGCCAGCCTGAAAACGTGGTCGGGTCGATATAGGCCTTGCGACAGACTGCCGGGGTGTTGCCCAGTGCATCGGCCACCGACTTGATCACTTCGTTCTGCAGCAGCTTCAAGGCGCGCTCGCTGGGCTCTGGCGGCAGCTCGGTCGCCGCCAGCCGCTGGAAGGCCGCCAACGTTCCGCCCCAGGTGCGGAAATCCTTGGCCGTGAAGCTCTCGCCCATCGCCGCACGCAGGTAGTCGTTGACCTCGCCCGAATCGACCGGCTGCACGCTGCCATCGTCATCGCGGTACTGGAACAATGCCTGGCCGGGAAGCTGCTGCACGCCCCGCACCAGCTTGGCCAGGCGCCGGTCGTCCAGGGTGATGTCGTGTTCCAGCCCGCCCTTGCCGCGGAAGCGCAGGCGTGCGCGCCCGCCGCCCACGAACTCGGCATGGCGGTTGCGCAGCGTGGTCAGGCCGAAGGACCTGTTCTCCCGCGCATAGCCTTCATTGCCGACCCGCACCAGGGTATCGGCCATGACCGATACCACCAGTGCCAGCACTTTCTCGCGCGGCCAGCCCGGCAGGGCGAGGTCGCGGCGCATGACGCGGCGCAGTTTCGGCAAGGCCTTGCCGAAGGCGACGATGCGGTCGAACTTGCCGTCGCCGCGGATCGCGCTCCATTGTTCGTGGTAACGGTACTGCTTGCGTTTGCGCGCATCACGACCGGTGGCCTGGATATGCCCGCGCACGCTGCGGCAGATCCACACCTCGGTGTAGGCCGGCGGCACCGCCAGCGCGCGGATGCGTTGCAGGGTGGCCGCATCGCGCACCACTTCGCCACTTGGCTGGCGGTAGGCGAAGCCCTTGCCGGCACGCCGGCGGCTGATGCCGGGTTCGGCATCGCTGACGTAGACCAGCCCGGCTTCGGCCGCATGCGAGGCCGCGGGATTGGGGACTTCCCGAGTGGAAGCAGTGCTTGAGGACGGGCTGGATGTCGGCATCGGCGGATTCTGGCGGGCAATGGTTAACGCCTTGCGAATGCGGCATGCGGGATGCTTGAATCAGAACCTGCTTTCCACTGGAGCTCCGCATGACCCGATTCCTGCTGCCCGCCGTTGCGTTGTTGACCCTGGGCCTCGCCGCCTGTACGCCCGACCAGGACGAACAGGAACAGGCCGTTGCCCAGTCCGCGGAACGCGCGCAGGAAGCGGCCCAGCCAGCCCAGTCCACCCTGCCTGCGGCAGCGGCGGCTTGCGATGACTCGCAGGCGCAGTGGGCCATCGGCAAGAAAGTCAGCGCGGCCGACGTGGAGCAGGCACGCAAGGACAGCGGCGCCGAAATAGCGCGCACGCTCAAGCCCGACCAGGCGGTGACAATGGAGTTCAATGCCAATCGGCTGAACCTGGACCTGGACGAGACGGGACTGGTGACGTCGATCCGCTGCGGATGATCGCTGCCAGCCCTCGACACCTGTAGCCGGTTCTTCTACCACTCTTTTTTCTGGGAAGCCCACCATGCAAAAGTTTCTGTTCGGCTGCACCTTGGGCGTGGCGCTCGTCGCCTGTGCACAAAGCCCGGGGCCGGTCGCCGCGCCTCCCGTATCGGCCGAAGATCCGGCCGTTGCCGCGCAATGCGATGCCAGCAAGGTGCTCGAGGTGATCGGCCAACTGCCGACGCCGGAACTGCAGGAGCGGGCACGCACTGCCGCCGGCGCCCGGGTCGTGCGCGTCCTCAGGCACGACCAGGTGGTCACCATGGAATTCAGGGTAGGCCGGCTGAACCTGGCGCTGGATGCAAGCGGACGGATCGCCAGCGCCAACTGCAGCTGAGCGCGCACTCATCGGCGCGTAAACAGTTGCTGCTGTAACTATCAAATGCAGCGTATCTGCGTGTTGCGGCACCGCACCATCTATGTTCTAGTCGAGGACTGCGGAGACATCCAGTAGCGCCGCTTTGCAAGCGGTGCGTTGTCGCCGTCACTTTGCTGACCGGCGTGAGCCGGCCGGCCCAATCCGGTTGAAACAAAGATGGACCCCAGCACCCGCCCGGGACTTTACGATCCCAACGACGAACGCGATGCCTGTGGTTTCGGCATGGTCGCGCAACTGGACGACCAACCCTCGCGTTCGCTGGTGGATACCGCCATTTCCGCACTGTCGCGCATGACCCATCGCGGCGGCGTGGCGGCCGACGGGCTGACCGGCGATGGCTGCGGCCTGCTGATCCGCAAACCCGACGTGTTTTTGCGCGCGCTGGCCAGGGAAGCCGGCATTGCCACCGGCGAGCGCTATGCCGCCGGCCTGGTGTTCCTGCCGCACGACAGCGAACAGGCGGCGCTGTGCCGCAGCACCGTGGCCGAGGAATTGCAGCGTGCCGGCGCGATCCTGCGCGGCTGGCGCGTGCTGCCCACTGACGATTCGGTCTGTGGGCAGCTGGCGAAGGACACGCTGCCGCACATCGAGCAGGTGTTCGTCGACGCGGGCGAAGGCCAGAACGATGACGCTTTCGGCCTGTCGCTGTTCCTGGCCCGCCGCCGCGCCGAGCAGCGCCTGCGCGAAGTCGCTGACTTCTACGTGGTCACCCTGACCCCGCATGCGATCGGCTACAAGGGCATGGTCCTGCCGGACAAGCTGTCCACGTTCTTCCCCGACCTGCAGCGCAACGACCTGGCCTCCAGCGCGGTGGTGTTCCACCAGCGCTTCTCCACCAACACCTTGCCGCGCTGGCCGCTGGCCCATCCGTTCCGCCTGCTTGCCCACAATGGCGAGATCAACACCATCGAAGGCAACCGCCGCTGGGCGCAGGCGCGCAGCAAGGTGTGGAAGACGCCGCGCTTCGACATCGCCGAATTCGACCCGGTCATCTCCATGCACGGTTCGGATTCGCAGAGCCTGGACAACATGCTGGAGCTGCTGATCGCCGGCGGCATGGACCTGCTGCAGGCGCTGCGCATCCTGGTGCCGCCGGCGACGCAGTCGCTGGAGTTCAAGGATTCCGATCTGGCCGCGTTCTACGAATTCCATGGCCTCAACAGCGAGCCCTGGGACGGTCCGGCGGGCATCGTCGCCTGCGACGCGCGTTATGCCGCCTGCATGCTCGACCGCAACGGCCTGCGCCCTGCGCGCTGGCTGCTGACTTCGGACCGGCATTTCCTGGTTGCTTCCGAGGCCGGCGTGTGGGAACTGCCGGCCGAACGCATCGTGCGCAAGGGCAAGCTGGGCCCGGGCGAGATGATGGCCATCGACCTCAAGCGCGGCGACCTGCTCGACAGCGAGGCCGTGGACCGCATCAACCGCGGTCGCGCGCCCTACAAGCAATGGCTGCAGCACGGCGTGACCTACCTGCAGACCGAACTGATCGATCCCTCGCTGGTCGAGGAACCCTTCGACGAGAAGACCCTGCGCAGCTACCACAAGCTGTTCCAGCTGACCAACGAGGAAGTGGAGTTCGTGCTGCGGCCGCTGGCCGAGACCGAGCAGGAAGCCACCGGCTCGATGGGCGACGACACGCCGATGGCGGTGCTGAGCCGGCAGACGCGGCCGCTGTACGACTATTTCCGCCAGGCCTTCGCCCAGGTCACCAATCCGCCGATCGATCCGCTGCGCGAAGACTGCGTGATGTCGCTGTCGACGCAGCTGGGCAAGGAAACCAACATCTTCCACGCGGGCCCGGAAACGGTGAACCACGTGATCCTCAATTCGCCGGTGCTGTCGCAGCGCAAGTTGCGGCAGTTGCTGAAGATGCAGCCGTACGATGAGAAGAACCAGTTGCTGGACCTGTCGTACTCGCACGAGGAAGGCTTGAAGGCCGGCATCGAACGCATCTGCGCGCAGGCCGAGGCGGCCACGCGCGAAGGCATGGTGATGCTGCTGCTGAGCGACCGCTACCCGGTCGCCGGGCGACCGATGGTGCATGCGCTGCTGGCCACCGGCGCCGTGCACCACCACCTGTCGCGGATCGGATTGCGTTGCGACGTCAACCTGATCATCGAGACCGGCACCGCGCGCGACCCGCACCACATCGCCTGCCTGCTCGGCTTCGGCGCCACCGCCGTGTACCCCTACCTCGCCTACCAGACCCTGTTCGACCTGGGGCGGCGCGGCATCCTGTTCCTGAAGAAGGGCGGCGAGCAGGCGCAGATCGGGCGCAGCTACCGCAAGGGCATCTACAAGGGCCTGTCCAAGATCATTTCCAAGATGGGCATCGCCACCATCGCCAGCTACCGCGCCGCGCAGCTGTTCGAGATCGTCGGCCTGCAGCCGGATGTCATCAACCTGTGTTTTCCGGATACGCCTTCGCGGGTCGGCGGCGTGGACCTGGCGCGGCTGGACGTGGAAGCGCGACAGCTCAGCCGCAATGCCTGGAACGAACTGCACAAGCAGGAAATCGGCGGCCTGCTCAAGTACGTGCACGGCGGCGAGTACCACATGTACAACCCCGACGTGGTGATGTCGCTGCAGCACGCCAGCCGCACGGGCGAGGTGCAGGACTGGAAGACCTATACCGACTTCGTGCATGCGCGTCCGCCTTCGGCCTTGCGCGACCTGCTGCAGCTGAAGAAGTCCGACACGCCGACGCCGCTCGCGGAAGTCGCCGAAGCCGGCGACCTGCTGCGCCGTTTCGACACCGCCGCCATCAGCCTGGGCGCGCTGTCGCCCGAGGCGCACGAGGCCCTGGCCATCGCCATGAACCGGCTGGGCGGGCGCAGCAATTCGGGCGAAGGCGGCGAAGATCCCGCCCGCTACGGCACGGTCAAGCGCAGCAAGATCAAGCAGGTCGCCTCGGGGCGCTTCGGCGTCACTCCCGAATACCTGGTCAATGCCGAAGTGCTGCAGATCAAGGTCGCCCAGGGCGCCAAGCCCGGCGAAGGCGGCCAGCTGCCCGGCCACAAGGTCAACGAGATGATCGCGCGGCTGCGTTACGCCAAGCCGGGCATCGGCCTGATCTCGCCACCGCCGCACCACGACATCTATTCCATCGAGGACCTCGCCCAGCTGATCTTCGACCTGCGCCAAGTGAATCCGACCGCGCTGATTTCGGTGAAACTGGTCTCGCATGCCGGCGTCGGCACCATCGCCGCCGGCGTGGTCAAGGCCGGCGCCGACCTGATCACGATTTCGGGACACGACGGCGGTACCGGCGCCAGTCCGCTGAGTTCGATCCGCTACGCCGGCGTGCCCTGGGAGCTGGGCGTGGCCGAATCGCACCAGGCCCTGGTCGCCAACCAGTTGCGCGACCGCACCGTGCTGCAGACCGACGGCGGCTTCAAGACCGGCCTGGACGTGGTCAAGGCCGCGTTGCTGGGCGCCGACAGTTTCGGCTTCGGTACCGCGCCGATGATCGTGCTCGGCTGCAAGTACCTGCGCATCTGCCACTTGAACAACTGCGCCACCGGCGTTGCCACCCAGGACGAACACCTGCGCGCCAAGCACTTCACCGGCCTGCCGGAGCGCGTGGAGAATTTCTTCCGCCTGCTCAGCGAGGAAGTGCGGCAGTGGCTGTCGTACCTGGGCGTGCGTTCTCTGGACGAGATCGTGGGCCGCACCGACCTGCTGCAGCAGCTGGAGGTCTCGCCGCGACCGGGCGTGCACGTGGACCTGTCGCGCCTGCTCAAGCAGGTGCACCAGGACAACGGGCATTGCGCCGCCCAGCGCCTGTACGAATCGCCGGACAGCCTGGCCACCCAGCTGGATGGGCTGATGGCCAAACCCATCGCCGACAAGACCGGTGGTGAACAGCGCTTCCTGATCCACAACACCGACCGCTCCATCGGCGCGCGCCTGTCCGGGACCATTGCCCGCACCCACGGCAACCACGGCATGAATGATGCACCGCTCAACCTGCGCTTCCGCGGCACCGCTGGCCAGAGTTTCGGTGCCTTCAACGCCGGCGGACTGCTGATGGAGCTGGAAGGCGAAGCCAACGACTACGTGGGCAAGGGCATGGCCGGCGGCCGCCTGGTGGTGCGTCCGCCGCGCGGCGCGCGCTTCGAGGCCCGCAACACCGCCATCCTCGGCAACACCTGCCTGTACGGCGCGACCGGTGGCGAACTGTTCGCCGCGGGCCGCGCCGGCGAACGCTTCGCGGTGCGCAACTCCGGCGCGCTGGCGGTGATCGAAGGCGCCGGCGACCACTGCTGCGAATACATGACCGACGGCATCGTGATGGTCCTGGGCCGCACCGGCCTGAATTTTGGCGCCGGCTTCACCGGCGGCCTGGCCTACGTGCTGGACCTGGACCGCGATTTCGTCGACCGCTACAACCACGAACTGATCGACATCCACCGCATTTCGCCGGAAGGCTTCGAAAGCCACCGCCAGCACCTGCACACCCTGGTCACCCGCCACCGCGAACTGACCGGCAGCATCTGGGCCCAGCAGATCCTCGACGAGTTCCGCGATTACGTGGGCAAGTTCTGGCTGGTGAAGCCGAAGGCGGCGAGCCTGGAGTCGTTGACGGAATCGTTGAGGCGGGCGGCGTGATGGAAATGCACGCTCACTTGCACGACAGGCGCTTTTGTTTTTCTCCTCTCCCCTTGTGGGAGAGGATGCCCGAAGGGCAGGAGAGGGGCCGCGAGCGCAGCGAAGCGCGCCTTGGCTCTCCCCCACTCGATTTGACCCTTCGCTTCATCGCCGACGGCTCCGGCTCACCCTCTCCCGGCCTTCGGCCACCCTCTCCCATCAAGGGAGAGGGAAAGCAAAGAGCAGACGCACCATGAGCCGCAAGCAAGTCTTCCAGTTCCTAGAACTCCCCCGGCAGATGCCGCAGCGCATACCGCTGGAGCTGCGCACCAATGGCGACTGGGGCGAGATGTACGGCAAGTTCGCGCTGCCCGAGGCGCAGCACCAGGCTGGGCGTTGCCTGGATTGCGGGAATCCGTATTGCAGCTGGAAGTGCCCGGTGCACAACGCCATCCCGCAGTGGCTGCAGCTGGTGCAGGAGAACCGCATCGAGGAAGCCGCCGCGTTGTGCCACACCACCAACCCGCTGCCGGAGATGTGCGGCCGCGTGTGTCCGCAGGATCGCCTGTGCGAAGGCAGCTGCACGCTGGAGGACGGCTTCGGCGCGGTCACCATTGGCGCGGTGGAGAAATACATCGTCGATGCAGCGCTGGAGAAGGGCTGGCGCCCCGACCTGAGCGAAGTGGTGGCCACCGGCAGGCGCGTGGCGGTGATCGGCGCCGGTCCGGCGGGTCTTGCCTGCGCCGACGTGCTCGCGCGCAACGGCATCCACGCGGTGGTATTCGACCGCTACGAACAGATCGGCGGGCTGATGCAGTTCGGCATTCCCAGCTTCAAGCTGGAGAAGAGCATCATCGCGCGCCGTCGCGAAGTACTCGAGGGCATGGGCGTGGAGTTCCGGCTGGGCGTGGAGATCGGCAAGGACCTCGGCATCGAGGACCTGCTGGCCGATTACGACGCCGTGTTCCTCGGCACCGGCGCATATCGCTACACCGATGGCGGCCTGCCCGGGCAGGACCTGAAGAACGTGCTGCCGGCGCTGCCGTTCCTGGTCCAGAACGGGCGCATCGTCGGCGGCAATGATCCGTGGGGAAGGCCCATCGCAGGCTGGGAAGACACGATCCAGTTGCCGGACATGGCCGGCAAGCGCGTGGTCGTGCTGGGCGGCGGCGACACCGGCATGGACTGCGTGCGCAGTGCGATCCGCCTGGGCGCGGCCAAGGTGACCTGCGCCTACCGCCGCGATGAGGCCAACATGCCGGGCTCGGCGCGCGAAGTGGCCAACGCGCGCGAGGAAGGCGTGCGCTTCCTGTTCAACCGCGCGCCGCTGGCGATCGAAGGCGAGGACGACCTGGTCACCGGCGTACGCGTGGTCGAGACCCGGCTGGGCGAACCCGACGCGCGCGGGCGGCGCAGCGCGGTGCCGATCGAAGGCAGTGAATCCCTGCTGGAAGCGGACATCGTCATCATCGCCTTCGGCTTTTCGCCCACGGTGCCCGAGTGGCTGGCGGCGCAAGGCGTGCAGGGCAGTCCGAACGGCCGCATCGTTGTCAGCGGCAGCCTGGCCGAGGAGGAAGGACGTCTTCCGTTCCAGACCACTAATCCGAAACTGTTCGCCGGCGGCGACGCCGTGCGCGGCGCCGACCTGGTGGTGACCGCGGTAGCCGAAGGCCGCGATGCCGCCGGCAGCATCGCCCGGATGCTGCTGGACTGAAGCAGGCCGCGCCCCGGACCGCAGGCTCGGCCTGCAACCACCAGCTGCGTGGGGCAGGAGCGGCACTTGATCCGGATCAACCCCGGACCCGCCGATCGGCCTAGCATGGCGGTCCCGACAGCGGCCGCAACGGTTGATTCGATGACTGGTCCGATGACTGATCCGATGATCGCGCCGGCGGGTAGCCCTGTCCCCGTTCCCCTGCCCTGCCTTGACCCGGCTGCGGTGACGCGCACCGACCGCAGTGCCGTGGTCGGCGTGCGCCTGGCGATGCTGGCCGCCGGGCAACTCCAGCTGGCCGAGACGTTCCTGGCCAGCGACGTCGCCGACCTGCATGCCGGCATCCACCAGGCGCGCAAGTCGATCCGGCGGGTGCGCTCGGCCCTTGCGCTGGGGCGGCGGGCGCTGGGCGTTGGCGGCAGGCGCCTGGACGCGGAGCTGGGGCGCCTATGCCGGGGCCTGTCCCGGCTGCGCGATGCGCAGGCACTGGTCGAGGCCTTGCAGCGGCTGCGGGACAAGGCGCCGCGCGAATTGCAGGCGATCCTGCCGGCGGCCGAGGCGGCCGCCTGCCAGCGGCGCGACCGGCTGCTGCAACAGGCACTGGCCCGCGATCCGCATTTCGCGGCCCGACGCCGACGCCTGCGCGCGGCTTCGCTGCGACTGCAGCGGCTCGACTGGGCTGCCCTGCGCACCGCGGACATCACCAAGGCGGCGCAGCGCAGCGAGCGCCGCGCTGCCAAGGCCGGGCGTCGCGCTCGGCAGAAGTCCTCCGACGATGAATCCTGGCATGTCTTCCGCCGCCGCCTGCGCCGCCTGCACCAGCAGGACAGCCTGCTGGCCGCGCTGCAGCTGCCGGTGCGGGCCGAGGCGAAGGCGCTCGAACACCAGGCACAGGCGCTGGGCGAGGCGCAGGACGACGCCATGCTGCTTGCCCACTGCGGCCGGCGATCGCCGTTCACGCCCGCACAGCGCGCACTGTTGCGGAAGACCGCGCGCGAGCGGCTGCGTGATGCGCGCGGCCAATAGCGCGGCAACCGTGGCCGACGCCCTGGCAAGCCAGCCGCGAGACCTGCCTGCTGCGCACAGCGCGACGATACGGGGGGTGGGCGCATCGGGCGCCTCGACGGCTTGCCTGCGCCGGCCGGGGTGAGCCAGGCCTTGCCCCGCGCCTCGATCCTGCGCCGGATCCCGCCCGGGATCTGGGCACTCGGCTTCGTCTCCCTGTTGATGGATGTTTCCTCGGAGATGATCCATGCGCTGCTGCCGGTCTACCTGGTCACCGCCCTGGGCGCCTCGACCCTGGCGGTGGGCTTCATCGAGGGCATCGCCGAGGCCACGGCGTCGATCACCAAGGTGTTCTCCGGGGCCTTGTCGGACTGGCTGGGCCGGCGCAAGGTGCTGGCGGCCATCGGCTACGGCCTGGCCGCCTTCACCAAACCGGTGTTCCCGCTGGCGACTACGCTGGGCTGGGTGGTCGCGGCGCGTTTCGTCGACCGCATCGGCAAGGGCATCCGCGGCGCGCCGCGCGATGCGCTGATCGCCGACCTGGCCCCACCCGACCTGCGTGGGGCCTCGTTCGGCCTGCGCCAGTCACTGGACACGGCCGGCGCCTTCCTCGGCCCGGCCCTGGCCATCGGCCTGATGTGGCTGACCTCGGACAACCTGCGGCTGGTGTTCTGGGCGGCGGTCGTGCCGGGCTTCGCGGCCTTCGCCCTGATCCTGTTCACGGTCCACGATGCGCCGGCGCGGGCGGGAAAAAAACGCGTGCGTTCGCCGCTGTCGCGGGCCGAGCTGGGGCGCCTGCCACCGCTGTACTGGTGGATCGTGGGCGTGTCGGCGGTGTTCACCCTGGCGCGCTTCAGCGAGGCGTTCCTGGTCCTGCGCGCGCAGGAACTGGGACTGGCGCTGATGCTGATTCCGCTGGTGCTGGTGTTGCTGAACCTGGTCTATTCGTTGTCCTCCTATCCCATCGGCGTGCTCGCCGACCGCCACGACCGCGGAATGCTGCTGGCCCTGGGCATGTTGGTGCTGGTGTTGTCGGAGCTGGTGCTGGCGTTGGTCGGCGGCATGACCGGACTGGCCCTGGGCGTGTTCCTGTGGGGCCTGCACATGGGCATGACCCAGGGCCTGCTGGCCACCCTGGTGGCCGAGGTGGCGCCGGAGTCGCTGCGCGGCACCGCCTTCGGCGTGTTCAACCTGGTCGGCGGGCTGGCCCTGCTGGCGGCGAGTGTCGTCGCCGGTGGCCTGTGGGATGTGCTCGGCTCACGTGCGACCTTCCTGGCCGGCGCCTGCTTCGCCGGCCTGGCCCTGCTGATCCTGGTCCCGGTCGCCCGCCAGGCAAGGAAATCGGGGCACGCGCACCGGTAAAACGCCTGGACTGTCCGGCGCCTGGCCGGACGCACCGCCTGCAAGCACGTAGAATCCCCGGCCCCCGCGCAGGCTTCCCACTCCTTCATGAGAATCGGCATCGACTTCGGCACCAGCTATTCAGCCGCGGCCGCGCGCGTGGGCGATCGCCTGCAGCACATCCAGTTCAACGGGTTGCCGCAGTTCCGCACCGCGGTGTTCTTTCCGACCGACCTGCCCGACCCGGCCGACTTCCACATGACCCGCGAACGCGAGGGTGAAGTCGCCGTGCTGCTGCGCGCAGCCAAGGCCGAGCAGACCCGCAGCGGCGTGGCCCCGCGCAGCGAGGCCCAGCTGTACCGCGATGCGGTACAGGTGGTCCGCCGCCAGTGGCTGGAAGCGCAATCGCGCGAAGCCGAGGACGCCGCCGCCGACCTGGATGATGCGGTGTTCGGCGAGGACGCCATCGACCGTTATCTGGAAGAAGGCAGCGGCCACCTGGTGCAGTCGCCCAAGTCGATGCTGGGCTACGACCTGCTGCCGCGCGCCCGCCAGACCATCACCGGCATCGCCGCGCAGATCCTCGAGCACATCCGCATCGCGGCCAGCGAGCAGCTGGATGTGGACGTGCGCCTGGCCACGATCGGACGGCCCGTGCAGTTCCGCAGTTCCATGGGTCCGGAAGGTGGCGAACAGGCGCTGGACATCCTGGCCGAGGCGGCGCAGATCGCCGGGTTCGAGGCGGTGGATTTCCTCGAGGAACCGGTCGCGGCCGCACTGCACTACCACCTGGGCAGCGAGGCCCGTCATTCGACCCTGGTGGTCGACATCGGCGGCGGCACCAGCGACATCGCCCATGCCCATGTCGGCGGCCGCGAGGCGCCGCTGATCCACCGCGCCTGGGGCCTGCCCAACGGCGGTACCGACGTCGACCTGGCCCTGAACATGGCCCACTTCATGCCGCTGTTCGGGCGCGGCGACACGCGCGTGCCGGCCCATCATTTCGTCGATGCGGCGATGGTCCAGGACATGCCGCGCCAGCGCGCCTTCCACAAGCGCAACTTCAGCGAAGTGCCCGCCCCCTACAACGACCGCCTGCAGGCCCTGCAGCACGACGGCGGCACCACCCGGCTGTATCGCGCGGTCGAGTCGATGAAGATGCGGCTCAGCGAACACGACGAAAGCCGGCACGCGCTGGACTACATCGATGAGGCCTTGTCGGTAAGCGCCAGCCGCGAAGATTTGCGCACGGCCAGCGTCGATTTCCTCTCGCGCCTGGGCCGCCTGCTGCAGGAAGTCGGCGACTCGCTGGGATCGCCGCCTGACAGCGTGTTCCTGACCGGCGGCATGTCGCGCGCGCCGTATGTGCAGGCGCTGGTGCGCGATGCCTTCCCGCAGGCGCGCATGGTCTTCGGCGATCCATCGCTGGGCGTGGTGTCGGGCCTGGCGAACTACCAACCCGCCTGACCGCACCGCAGCGTCCAGACCCGCGCCTGCATGGGCGACAATCGGCGCATGACCTCGAGCCGCTTCCTCCGCGACTTCTCCCTTTCAGCAGTCGCCGCCGGCTTCGTCACCGTGCTGGTCGGCTTCACCGCCTCGGCGGTGATCGTGTTCCAGGCCGCACAGGCGCTGGGTGCCAACGAAGCGCAGATCGCCTCGTGGATGTGGGCCCTGGGCCTGGGCATGGGCCTGACCTGCATCGGCCTGTCGCTGCGCTATCGCGTGCCGGTGGTGACGGCATGGTCTACCCCGGGCGCGGCGATGCTGATCGCCAGCACCGCCGGCCTGCCCTATGCCGAAGTGATCGGCGCCTTCGTGCTGTCGGCATTGCTGATGGCCTTGGCCGGATTCAGCGGGGTGTTCGAACGCAGCCTCAACCGCATCCCGGTCTCGCTGGCCTCGGGCATGCTGGCCGGCGTGCTGTTGCGCTTCGGCCTGGACGTGTTCGTGTCCATGCAGACCCAGCTGTCGATGGCGTTGACCATGTTCATCACCTACCTGGCCGGACGCCGCGCTTTCCCGCGCTATGCGGTCATCGCCACCCTGCTGATGGGCATCGCCATTGCCGGCGCCAGCGGCCTGCTGCAGCTGGACGGAGTGCGCCTGCAGTGGGCGCGGCCCGAATTCACCTTGCCCTCGCTTTCGCTGGCCGCGGTCTTCGGCATTGCGTTGCCCTTGTTCGTGGTGACCATGACCTCGCAGAACGTGCCCGGCGCTGCGGTGATCCGCGCCTCGGGTTACGAAGTGCCGCTCTCGCCGGTGATCGGCTGGACCGGCGTGGCCAACGTGCTGCTGGCGCCGTTCGGCGCGTTTGCCTTGAACCTGGCCGCCATCACGGCAGCGATCTGCATGGGCCGCGAGGCCCACACCGATCCGCAGCGCCGCTACGTGGCCGCGATTTTTGCCGGCATCTTCTACGTCATCGTCGGTTTGCTGGGTGCGACGGTGGCGGCCCTGCTGGGCGCGTTTCCGAAGGAACTGGTGATGGCCATCGCCGGCATCGCACTGTTCGGCACCATCGGCAACAGTCTGGCCGCGGCGATGCGCGAGGAACGCGACCGCGAGCCGGCGCTGATCGCTTTCCTGGTCACCGCCTCTGGCGTGTCGCTGGCCGGCATCGGCTCGGCCTTCTGGGGACTGGTGGCGGGTGGCGTGACCCTGCTGGCCTTTCGCCGCCATAAAAGCTGATCGGTCAGGCTGTTGTAGGAGCGACGCAAGTCGCGAAGCTCGTACGTTTGCGGCACGCTGCATATCAGCAATCACGCATTGCCAGCTTCGCGACTTGCGTCGCTCCTACAACGACCGATGCGCTTCGCTCAGCAATGTGCAGGAACCGTTAGTTCATCTGCGAGTGATGTGCGCTTGGGCAGACTCGCCGCTCACTCATCCGCAGGAGCAATCCATGCGCACCTTTCCACTTCGAATGCTGTTCCTGTCCACCACGCTGGCCCTGTCGGGCGCTGCCTTTGCCCAGGCCAAGCCGGCCGACGCCAAGCCCGCCAGTACGCTGACAGAGCCACAGGTACGCGCCCTGCTGACCGAGCAGGGCTATACCCGTATCGACGATCTGGATTTCGAAGACGGCGCCTGGGAAACCGATGCCACCAGCGCCGACGGCAACCGCGTCGACGTGCGCATCGATCCGGCGACCAAGCGCGTCTATGCCGAGTCGCTGGTTTCCACGCTTAGCGAAGAGGACGTCAAGGCCAAGCTGACCGCCGAAGGCTACTCCAAGGTCCACGACGTGGACTTCGATGATGGCGTCTGGAAGGCCGAGGCAGAACGTGCCGATGGCAACGATGTGGAGATCCATCTGGATGCCAAGGACGGACGCGTGATCCATGTCGAAAACGACTGAGTTTGTTGCAGTCGTGCTGTCTTGTTGAGACGAAGCACCGATACCAGCCAGGGCCGCAGCGATGCGGCCCTTGCTGTTTCCGCATGCCGCGATTTGGCGTGCCAGCATCCTGCGTGGACAATGAGGCCTCCACGCCAACCATCACACGCGAATTGGAAACCCCATGCCCCGAACCCTGTTGATGCTGAGCATGTGCTTGCTGGCCACGATCACGGCCACTGCCAAGGTGGCTGCGCCAGCCGCCCGTTCCAGCCACTCGCTGTATGCAATCAATTCAGCGGCACTGGCCAGCGCCATGACCTATTGCAGCACCCGCCACGGCAGCCTGGCGGCGCAATCCGCGGGCAGGCCTGTTTCGTCAAGGCGCGCCAGGTGCTGGCCGGCTGGGGCCTGAAGAAGGCCGCTGCGGACGTGGAGGCGGCGTGCAGCGATCCGGCCACCTACAACACCTGCCTGACCCCGCAGGTCGGCAAGCTGTTCTATGCATTGAATGCGGAGTTCGCGAAGCAGGGCCTGTAGCACCACCCGTTTTTGTAGGAGCGACGCCAGTCGCGAAGCTCGTAGGCCTTCTGGCCCACAGATCAGAGAATCGCAGCAACCCACACGTGAGGGCTTTGACGGGCGCCTGAAGTCTTCCTGCTTCGCGACTGGCGTCGCTCCTACAGGTGCATCGCCTCTACGCGCAGGGTCTGCTGCAGGGTATGGCTGCGGCCGGGGGCCAGCGTGATCACGTCTTCGCCGGCGTTGGCGGCTTCCAGGCAGACGAACTGGCGCCAGCCCTCGGCGGGCGCATCGCCGAGCGCGCCGATGCCGGACTCGCCCGGATTCCACACCACCAACGAACGGCTGCCCGAGGTGTCGAGCTCGATACGGCGACCCAGTGCCGTATCGGCGAGTTCGAAGTGATGGCCGGCATCGCGATAGGTGCGGTCGCTGCGCCCGGGATCGCGCGGATCGTGCAGGTTCCATGGGCCCGCCTGCACGTGCCGCTTGCCGTCGTAACGATCGGCGTACTCCAGCCCGTCCAGGCCGGTGACCTGCACGCGATCCGCATCGCCGACGCGCAGGTAGCTGTGCAGCGCCTGGGTGAAGGTGACCGGGACGGTGCCGGGATTGTGGGTGGTCAGTGACTGGCGCAGCTCGCGGCCGATGTGCAGGCGCTGGGTCAATTGCAGCGGAGTCGCAGGATTCTCCGGAAGTTCCAGTTCCAGGATCATGCCGTCGCCGCTGTCGCGGATGGCATTGGCCAGCACCCAGCGTGTATTGCGCGCGAAACCGTGCTGCGGCACTTCGGCCGACTGTCCTTCGCGGCCGAAGTACGGCCAGCACACCGGCACGCCGCCACGGATCGCGTCCGGCGCGCGCCTGCTGCGGGGCGACAGCCACAGCAGGTCCTCATAACCGTTCGGTACGAACGACAGCAATTGCCCGCCATGCAATGACAGCGCGGCAGTGGCCAGCGGCGTGCTGACCAGCAGGGCCGGCAAGCCGAGGAACTCGCCTTCCTTCATCGTCATGGTCTTGCCCGGACCTCAGTGCGCGACCGGCGCGGGTGTCTCCCGCGCATAACGCCAGCCGACCACGAAAGCGCAGAACAGCAGCAGCGCGGCCAGCAACCAGGCCGCGCCGGGCAGGTGCGCCGGCGCCTGCTTGCCAATGAACAGGCCGAAGGTGCCGGCGAACGCCAGCGGCGCGAATACGCCGGCCAGGCTGACCAGGCTCATCAGCGCGCCCTGCACGCGGCCCTGCGCATCGGCGCCGACCTGGCGGGTGATCAGCGATTGCGTGGCCGGGCCCGCAAATCCCCACAAGGCGCTGATCGGCAAGCCGATGAGGAAGAACCAGCCCGCATCGGCGATGCCGTAGATCAGGAAGCCGATCACCCCGCAGCCCAGCCCGAACAGCAGCGCGCGGCGCTCGCCCAGCTTCTTCACCACCGGCCCCATCAGCCCGCCCTGCACGATCACGCTGCACACGCCGACCGCGGCCAGCACGAAGCCGACCTGCTGTTCATTCCAGCGGTATTCGTATTCGGCGAACAGCACGAACACGCTCGGGTAGACGTAGTGGGCGAAGTTGGCCAGGAACACCACCGCGGCCAGGCCGAACACCTGCGGATACTTCCTGAGCAGCATCAGCGATCCAACCGGATTGGCATGGGCCCAGTCGAAGCGCGCGGTGCGCTTTTCCTTGGGCAGCGATTCGGGCAGCACGAGCCAGCCGTACAGGAAATTGAGCAGGGCCAGCCCCGCGGCGAACCAGAACGGCGCGCGCAGGTCGTACTTGCTCAACTGGCCGCCGATGATCGGGCCCAGGATGAAACCCAGGCCGAAGGCAGCACCGATCATGCCGAAGGCCTTGGCGCGCTTTTCCGGGGCGGTGACATCGGCGATATAGGCATTGGCGGTGGTGAAGCTGGCCGAGAACACCCCCGAGAAAATCCGCGCCACCAGCAACCACGGCAAGGACTGGGCCAGCGCCATCAGCACGAAGTCGATGCCCAGCCCCAGGCATGACAGCAGGATCACCGGGCGGCGTCCGTAGCGATCGGACAGCGTGCCCTGGATCGGCGCGCTGACGAACTGGATCAAGGCGAACAAGGTGCCGAAGATGCCGACCCACCAGGCCGCCTGCACGAAGTCGCCGCCGGTGAACTGGCGCACCAGCCCCGGCAGCACCGGGATGATGACGCCGAAGGACAGCACGTCGATCAGCACGGTGATGAAGATGAAGATCAGCGCGGCAGTGCGCTTGCCGGAAGGCGGGGCTGCGTTCAAGGGAAAGCCGGTCGGTTGCGGTGGCGCAGTTTAGCGGGTGGAGACTGCGTCCGCCGCGTCACTTCTTGGAGTTATGCGTGCTGTTCCCTGTCCCTTTACAGGAGAGGTGGTCGAAGGCCGAATGTAGAAATACTCAAGGACACCGCGCGCCCCCTTCTCCCCTTGCGGGAGAAGGTGCCCGCAGGGCGGATGAGGGTGAGCGGAGTTAGGGTTTTTGAGTGCCTGAAAACTCAAGGCTCGACGGCAAGCGCGGCCATGCCTCCCGCTGTCCGACAAGGCTGGCTCCGCTCGCCCCCTCTCCCGCCGCGCAGGCGCGTCGACCTCTCCCACAAGGGGAGAGGTGGTCACAACTGACACCGGCTGCACGTAGGGAGGCAATCAGGCGCGGTGCTGCAGTACTCGGATTATTTCTTCCAGCACATGCTCACTGCGCACGAGTACATCGTCGTTCCAGAATCGCAAAACCTGCAAACCCCTTGCCTCCAGCCAACGTGTTCTCGCGGCATCCGCAGCTTGCGCCTCCAGATGCTGTCCCCCATCGACTTCGACAACGATAGACATCTCGAAGCATACGAAGTCCACGATGAAGCGGCCCATGGGCTGCTGTCTTCTGAACTTGTGTCCGGCAAGGCGCCCAGCGCGGAGATGTCGCCACAGCAGTGCCTCCGCATCCGTGGGCTCATGGCGCATGCGTCTGGCATGTCCCAGCAATCGTGGGTTGTTCGGCACGAGACCTCCTTGTCTCTGCGCATGTCCCGGTCAAGGACTCGACATTGCACCACTCAACGCTTGCCGTTGCCCGCCTCGATGAAGCGCAGGAACTCTGCGCGGGTGCGCGCGTCCTCGCGGAAGCTGCCGAGCATCTTGGAGGTGATCATGCTGACCCCGCGCTTGTGGATGCCGCGGGTGGTCATGCATTCGTGCACGCCTTCCACCACCACGCCCACGCCCAGCGGCTGCAACACGTCCTGGATGCAGGCGGCGATCTGCGCGGTCATCTTTTCCTGCACCTGGAAGCGGCGCGCATAGGTTTCCACCACGCGCGCCAGCTTGCTGATGCCGACCACCTTGCCGTCGGGCAGGTAGCCGACGTGGGCCTTGCCGATGATCGGCGCCATGTGGTGCTCGCAATGGCTTTCGAACTCTATGTCGCGCAGCACGATCATCTCGTCGTAGCCGGCCACTTCCTTGAAGGTGCGCTGCAGGAACTCGCGCGGATCCTCGGCATAGCCGCTGTACCAGTCGCCATAGGCCTCTACCACGCGCTTGGGCGTGTCGAGCAGGCCTTCGCGGGTGGGATCTTCACCGGCCCAGGCCAGCAGCGTGCGGACGGCGGCTTCGGCCTGATCACGGGTGGGTTTGTCGCTGGCGCTCATGGGTTCGGCTTCCCTGTGGGGACGCGCATCGTACCCCAGCCCCTGCAACGAACCGTCATGCCAGCCGCGCGGCCAGCCCCGAGACGCGTTCGACGCGCCGCGCCAGCGCGCTGCGCAGCGATTCGGCACTGGCGCAGACATGCACCTCGCGGCGCGCCCGGGTCAGGGCGGTGTAGACCAGTTCGCGCGACAGCACCCGGGTGGGCTGGCGCGGCAACTGCAGCCACACGCTGTCGAATTCCGAACCCTGGGCCTTGTGCACGGTCATCGCGAACGCACTCTCGTGTGCGGGCAGCGCGGAAGGATGGAAAGGGCGCGGTCCGTCTTCCGCATCGCCGGGGAACCAGGCCAGCACCGCGCCCTGCGCGTTGCGCAGGCAGATGCCGATGTCGCCGTTGAACAGGCGCTGGCGATAGCTGTTCTCGGTGACCAGCAACAGGCGGCCATGGAAGTAGGCAGGTCCACGGTTGCCCGCCAGCCCACGGTTACTCGCCAGCATGTCCTCGATGCGGGCATTCAGGCCGCGCGCGCCCTGCGGCCCTTCGCGCACCGCGGTGAGCAGGCGCAGGCGCGAGGCCTGGGCCAGCGCGGCCTGCGGTTCGTCGATCCCGGCAAGCCCGCGCCAATGCGCCAGCAATGTCTCGCGCTGCGCGGCCAGCGGATCGAACAGGTTCTCGTGGAAATGGACGCCGGCCAGCTGGCCGCCGCGCAACAACGCCAGTGCCGTGTCCGCATCGCCCTCGCGCACGGCCGCGGCCAGTGGCGAAAGATCCAGCGTCGCGGCCTGCCGATAGCCGCGGAGCAGATGGACATGATGCCCCGACAGCGAAGAACGCTGGCCGGTTTCGGCCTTGCCGTTGTCACCCAGCAGGGGCAACAGGGCGGGCGGGACCGCGAGCGAAAGGCCGTCACCGGCTGCAGCCAGGATCGCGGCCAGCACGTCGCCCGCCTCCACCGAGGGCAGCTGGTCCGGATCGCCCAGCAGCACCAGCCGTGCCCCTACCGCCACCGCTTCCACCAGCTTGCACATCAGCGGCAGGTCGACCATCGAGGCCTCGTCGACGACCACGATGTCGAAGGGCAAGGGATTGTCGGCATCGAAACGGAAACGCGGACTGTCGGGAATGGTGCCGAGCAGGCGATGCAGGGTGCTGGCCTCGGTCGGCAGCCCATCGCACAGCGCCGCGTCCACGCCCGGCAGTGCGCGCAAGCCGGCCACCGCGCTGCGCAGGCTCTCGGCCATGCGCTCGGCCGCGCGGCCGGTCGGCGCAGCCAGCGCAACGCGCGGCAGCACGCCGCCCGCGTGCATCGTCTGCGCGGTCAGCAACAGCAACAGGCGCGCGATGGTGGTGGTCTTGCCGGTGCCGGGACCGCCGGTGACCAGCAGCAGCGAACGCAGCAGCGCCGTCGCCGCCGCGTGCGCCTGCCGATCGTCGCCCGATCGTGCATCGGGAAACAGGCTCGCGAACAGCGGCGCGAGTGTTTCGAGGTCGCTCGCTGGTGGCGAATGCGCCGCCAGCTGCTGCAGCCGCATCGCCAGGCGGAATTCGTACTGGCGATAGCGGCGCAGGTAGAGCAAGCCGTTTTCCAGCACCAGCGGCGTGGCCGTGGAAGCCGGTGTGCTTGCGGAGGATCGATCGATCCAGCGCGAATCGGCGAGGGCTTCATTCCATTCCTGCGCGCCGGGCCATTCCATCTCCCCATCGAACAGCACCTGCGGCCGCGCCGGGTCGAAGCCGGCGTGGCCCTGGCCCACCGCCAGCGAGGCCAGCGCGGCGCCGGCCAGGACCAGGTCCGGCGTGGCCGGGTCGAGCTTGCGCAGGCTCTGCGCCAGGGCGTGATCGATCACCCGCAAGGCGCCTGCGCGGTACAGGTCGTCGAGCAGGCTCATGGCTTGCCTCCTGCAAACAGCGCATCCAGTGCTTCCACCAGTGCAACCGTGGGCGTCCACGCATGGATGCCGCCGACGCTGCCCCCGGCCCAGGCCAGCCCGCGACAGAACAGATAGCGCACGCCGCCGAAATCGCGCGCGTAGTCATACGCCTCGCCGAGCCGGAAACGCAACCAGCGATGCAGGGCCACGGTGTAGATCAGCGCCTGCAGGTCGTACTCGCTGTGCGCCATCGCCTGTTCCAGTGCGCCGGCGTCGTAGCCGGGCAGGCGATTGGACTTGTAGTCGAGCAGGTACCAGCGCCCGTCGCGCTGGTAGGTCAGATCGATCTTGCCGGTCATCAGGCCTTCCAGTTGGCGGCGCAGGCCGAAGGCGCGACGCTCGCGTGCCACCCCGTGGGTGTGCAGGACCTGCAGCAGCGCATCGACGGCGGTCGGCTGCAGGGCGAAATGGAATTCAAGTTCGGCACGGCGCTGGTCCGCGGGCAGCTCGCACAGGCGCCCGCCTTCGGGCAGCGGCACGGTCAGCGTGCGACCGACCAGCGAAACCAGCTCGACGAGGCCATCGTCGACATCGGCCGCCGCGTAACCACCATTGAGCAGCGCGTCGCGCAAGGCCTGTTCCTGCCCACTGGGCGCAGCATCTTCGCCCCACGCCGACCAGGCATTGAAATCCACGTGCTCCAGCGCGTCGTGCAGCACGTTACCGAACCGGCTGCCGCTGAAGCGCGTGTCGAACGCCGCCGCCAACGCGGCGGTTTCGGCGAGCACGATGTCCGGTTCGTCGCCGGCGCCCTTCTCGTCCGCGTCCACGGCTGCAATCGCGCCGTACTCACCGGCGTCGGCCTTGCTCAGCTGGGTGAAGCTGTAGACCCACCAGTCGCGCGGCACCACCCGCTGTGCGCGCCGCGCCTCGGGCACATCGGTTTCGGCCTCCGCCGGCAACGAGGGTGGCAGCCCCTGTGGCGCACGCTCGTCCACCACGATGTCGCTGCCACCCTGCAGCTGCGTCCACTGCGCGACCATCGGTGCAAGCGCGGTGTTGCCATGCTTGTAGAAATCGCCGCAGGCCAGCCACAGCGCGTGTTCGGCGCGGGTCAGGCCGACATACAGCAGCCGGGCGTCCTCGGCACTCTGTTCGTGTTCCCACGCGGCCACCGCGTCGTTCCAGCGTTGTGAATCATCGTCCTTGCCCATTTTCCAATGCAGCACGCGGCCGCCCGGGGCCGGTACCTGGCAATGCCGCGCCGGTTTTTCCGTGGACCGGCCGATGCCGATGAAGGGCAGGAACACCAGCGGGAACTCCAGGCCCTTGGCTTTGTGCAATGTCAGTATCTGCACGCGGCGCGCGTCCGATTCCAGGCGCAGCAACTGTTGCTCGTCATTGGCGTCGGCGTCGGCGATGTGGCTGCGCAGCCAGTCGACCAGGCCATGCAAACCCAGTGCGCGCGCATCGGCTTCCTGCAACAGTTCGCCCAGCTGCAGCGTATTGGTCAGGCGGCGCTCGCCATCGTGGAGCCGCAGCAGGCGTTCGGCGTTGGCCGCGCACAGGTCCGAGACCAGGGCCAGCGGCCCGTGCCGCTGCCAGCGCTCGCGCCATTGCAAGGCGAGCAGCTGGCGTTCGCTGCGCCAGTCGTCATCCTGGTCCAGGCGCGCGATGCCGGCGGCGTCGATGCCCAGCAACTGGGTCGACAGCGCCGCGCGCAGCCGGCCTTCGTCGTTGGGTTGCAGCAGGGCCTCGAACACGGCGAGCAGTTCTTCGGCCTGTTCGGTCTCGAACAGGCTGCGCTTGCCCGCCGCGACCGCCGGGATGCCGACCGCCGCCAGGTTGGCCTGCATCAGCGTGGCTTCGGCATGGCTGCGGACCAGCACGGCGATATCGCCCGGCTGCACCGGCGCACCGTCGATCAGCGCGGAACCGGCGCGCGCCTGGTCCAGCACCGCGCGGATTTCGCCGACACAGGCTTCGGCCGCCAGCTGCCGCGAGTGCGGCGCGCTGAACGCCTTGCGCGCGCCGTCGGCATCGGCCTGCGGATTGAGCAGCACGCGCACGGTCAACGCCGGCGCCGGCTTGCCGTGGCGCAGGTAATCGGCATCGGCATTGCCCGCGCCGGGCCGTACCGGCTGGAACTGGATACCCGCATCGACGAAAGCGTGTTCGCCCGCCTGCGCGTACAGCGCTTCGATGGCACGCAGCACCGACGGCCGCGAGCGGAAGTTGTGCAGCAGCGGCGGCGCCTGCACCGCTTCGCGCTTCGCGGCCAGGTAGGTATGCACATCGCCGCCGCGGAAGCCATAGATGGCCTGCTTGGGATCGCCGATCAGGAACAGCGTCAAGGCCTCCCCGACCTCCGTTGCGCCGATTGCGTTCGCGGCGAACACCCGGCGGAAGATCGACCACTGGCGCGCGTCGGTGTCCTGGAACTCGTCCACCAGCGCCACGGCGTACTGGCTGCGCAGGTTGCGGGCCAGGGCCTCGCCCTGGTCGCCATCAAGCGCATTGGCGACTTCGTCGATGAGATCGTCATAGCTCTGCAGCCGGCGGGTCTGCTTGAGCAACGCCAGGCGCTGGCGGGCGTCGTCGCGGATGCGATAGAGCAGGATCAGGGCCTGTTCGGCCAGCCATTGCGTGCGTGCGCGCTCGGCGCCGAACCAGTCCGACAGCGCCTCGAACAGCGGCGAGCGGGGCAACAGACCTTCTGCGCCGGCCTTGGCAAATCCCTGCATGCGCTCGGGCGTGAGCTTGTCCAGGTGCGCGTCGTCGCAGCTGAGGCAGGCGCCCGCCAGTCCGCGGTCCAGCGACTGCCAGGCCTGCTCGAAACTGGCGGCGCGCGCCTTGCGTCCGTCGAAGTGCCTGGCGGCGAATGCATGGGCGATGCTGGCGCGCGCGTCATCGCCGTGGCGGGCGTGGGCGGCGCACAGCGCATCGAACGCGGCCTGCAGCGCAGGCGCGGGATCGGCAGACGCCTCCGGGCGCGCGGGCAGCAACTGCGGGATGCGCAGCAGGCTGTCCAGATCGCGGGCCAGGGCATCGGGGGTGGCCCACAGCCCCTGCAGCAACTCGGCATCGCCGGCATCGGCGCCATGCGCGCGCCACACGTCGGCCGCCACTTCATCGAGCAGTTCACGCTCGCTGCCGATCATCTGCGGCGCATCGAAGGCCTGCCCGGTCTGCAGGGCATGTTCGGACAATACGCGCGCGCAGAAGCCGTGGATGGTGAATACCGAGGCCAGGTCGATTTCATGCTCGGCGCGGCGCAGGCGCGCATGCAGGCTGGCGGCGTCTTCCGAAGCCAGCCGACGCTGGAGGAGGGCCAGCGTCAAGGCGACTTCGGCATCGTCGCCTGCCTCCACTGGCTCGCCCGTCATCAGCTTGCCGCTGAGGGTGGCGGCCAGCGCCAGGCGCTTGCGCAGGCGCGCGCGCAGCTCCTGCGTCGCCGCCTCGGTGAAGGTCACCGCCAGGATCTGCCTCAGCGCCAGTCCGCGCTCGACCACCAGTCGCGTCACCAGCGTGGCCAGGGTAAAGGTCTTGCCGGTGCCGGCGCTGGCCTCGATCAACTGCAAGCCGTCGAGCTCCAGGTCCAGGTAAGCGTCGGCTGCGGGAACGGCTGCGCTCATGCACCCTCCCCGTCGCGGCCGTGGACCACCGCGTCGAACACCAGCCGGGCAATGGCGCGGAACTCCTCGCCCAGTGCTTCGTCCTCGAAGGGATTGCGGCCACGCAAGGCCAGCCGCGCACTGGCGGTGCCGCCTTCGCTGTAACCGCGATCGGCCTGCCACTGGTCCTGCGCCCGTTCCCAAGGCGACTTGCTGTTGGCGCGCAGCTTCTCGCCGGCTTGCAGGCGTTGTTCGCCCTCGTAGTACAGCCAGCCGGCGCGCGGCGCGAACGGCAGTGGTTCGCGCAGGCCGTGCGCGCGCAGTTGCAGCAGCGCGGCCAGGGCGGCGCGCGCACGTTCGGCATCGACCGGCTCGCGCGCCAGCGGGCCCGGCCCGGCGCCGGTGTCGTGGAACTGGAACAGCCGGCTGCCGCGCCCGAGGGCCGACATCACCAGCCAGTCCAGGCCGTGCAAAATCTGCGAAGGCCCGTGCAGCTTGTCCATGCGCAGGCGCGGCAGGTCGGCACCATAGACCTCGTGGATGCGGCCGTGCAGGCGAACCCCTTGCAGATCCAGTTCGAATGCTTCCGAGACGGCTTCGCGCGGCCCGCGCCAGTGCACGAAGGCCTCGGCATACGGCTGCACCTGCGCGCGCAGCACCTGCAGCTGGCGCAGGCCCAGTGGACCGGAGGGCAACAGGGCGCGGGCGCGCAGGCGCGCATGCAGTGCCGCGTCGTCGACCGGGCCCTGCACGCACGCCTCCCAGACGGCCTGCTGGAGTTGCCAGCGTTGCAGTCCGCCGGCGGGGGCCAGCGGGTCGAGATCGTCATCGGCCTCGCCCGCCTCGGGCAGGCGGATGGCCAGGCGGTTGCGCAGGAAGGCATCGGCCGGGTCGCGCAGGAAGTTGCGCAGTTCCTGCAGCGACAGCGACTGCACGGGTTCAGCGGCGCCTTCGAGTGCATCGACCAGCCAGCGCGCCGGCGCGACCCGGGCCGAAGCATTCGAGCCGGCGGCCGGATGCCATTCGCGCCGATAGCTGAAGCGGCGCGGTTCGCTGGCGGCGTCCTCGCCGTCGCCGGCACCGAACGCTGCAGGCGCGAACGGCTGCAGCGGGTGGGTGACCACCAGCGCCCTGGCTGCCGCGGCCGGATCGGCGTGGTAGCGCGCCGCGGTGTCCAGCAGTTCGGAGACCAGCACCGAAGGTTCGCGCACGCTGCCATCGCGCGGGTCGGCGCCCAGGAAGCTGAGGTAGAACACCTCCGAGGCGGCGCTGAACAGTTGCAGGAACAGATAGCGGTCGTCCTCGCGCAGGGAACGATCGCCATGGCGGCGCTGCTTCGTTCCCAGTTCGGCGGTCAGCTGGTTGAGCCCGGCGGCCGGGTCGCGACGCGGATAGTCGCCGTCGTTCATGCCCAGCACGCAGATGGCGCGGAACGGCAGCAGCCGCATCGGCACCATGCGCCCGAAGCTGACCCCGCCGGTCAGCAACGGCGCGCGGGTGTCGGCCTCGGCCAGGGCGGCGCCGAAATGCGCGCGCACCACTTCCGGCGGCAGCGGCTGGGTGAAGCCGGCGCGGCGCGCGGCGTCGGCGAAGCGCTCGATGCTGCTGCGCAGGCGCTCCAGCGCGCGCTGGTCGGCCGGCGCCTGCGGCGCTTGCGGCAGGATCGCCTCGAGCAGGCCGAGCAGGCGTTCGCGCCACTGCGCCGGGGTCAGGCTTTCGCCGAGCACGCGCTCATGCCGGGCCAGCACCCGCAGCAGCCGGATGAGGGCGTCCAGCGCCACCAGGGCGCTGCCTTCCAGCTCCGGCCACGGGGCCACGCCGGCAATGTCGCTCTCCTCGCCGCTGGCATGGCCCAGCAACAGGCGATCCAGGGCGAAGGCCCAGGTATAGGCCTCGTCGCGCGGGGCCTGCTGGCGCTGGCGATGACCGGCATCGATGCCCCAGCGCGCACCGGCCGCCGAAAGCCAGCCATGCAGGCGCTCGAGGGCCGGCGCATCCAGGCCGGCGGCGCTGGCGATGGGCGCGCAGGCCAGCAGGTCGAGAATTTCGTTGAGCCCGAAGCGCGACACCGGCAGGGCCAGCAGCTGCAGGAACACCTCGGCCAGCGGCTCGCTGGCCAGCGGACTGGTGTCGGCCAGCGCGTAGGGAATGAAGTCCGGGCCGCCGGCCAGGCCACCGAACACGGCCTCGACGTAAGGCGCGTAGGGATCGATGTCCGGCGCCAGCACGGCGATCTCGCGCGCCTGCAGTGGCGGATCGAAGCGCTTGTCCTCCAGCAATCCGCGCAGCTGGTCGTGCAGGACCTGGACCTCGCGCAGGCGGGTGTGGCAGGCGTGGACCTGCAGGCTGACATCCTGCACGTCGATTGCCGGGCGCCAGGGTGCCGATGGCGCCGGACGGCGATGCAGCAGGTCGCGCTGCAGGCGTTGCAGCAGGGAATCGCGTTCGGGCTGGTCGGCGCCGCGCTGTTCGGGATCGTCGTAGGCGGCGATCTCGCCGGACGGGTGCACCACCTCGTAACTGCCCAGCACCGACACGAAATCGCGGCCCGCCGCGCCCCAGGCTTCGAGCAATGGGGTCTCCGGCTCGTTGCGCGCGAAGGGATCCTGCTGCTGGGTGCGCAGCTTCTCGCCCAGCGTCTGCAGGTCGCCCCAGTACGAGCGCGTCGGCGTGGGCATGTAGAAATGCATGGTGCCGACGCGGGCCTGGGTGGCGATGACCCGCAGCACGTCCGGCGACACATTGAGCGTGGCGAAGGCGAACAGGCGCGACGGCAGGCCGGCCGGCAAGGGCGCATCGCCACCCTCGGCGCCGGCGAACCTGGCCAGGTAATCGTCGATGCGGCGCGCGCGATGGGCCTTGCCGCGGGCGATGCGCCGCCACAGCACCGCCTGCGGATCGCGCGGCGCCTGGCCGGCTTCCCAGCCCAGCAGCCAGTCGCGGCGCCAGGCCTGGTATTTCTCGAACACCGAGGCCAGCTCGCCGGCCAGCGACCACGGCTTCAGCGCCTGGTCGCCTTCCAGGTAGCGCCGCAGCGGCTGCATGACCGGATCGCGCAGCAAGGCCGCATCGGTCAGCGCCGCATACAACTGCCACTGCAGGGCGTCGGCGCCCAGGTCCTCGGCGGCGCCGGGTTCGGCCTGACCCGGACTTGATACAGGGTTGGCGTCCAGGGCGCGCGCCACGAACTCGCCCGGGGTCAGGAACTCCAGGTTGGCGGCGATGCCGTGTTCGGCCGCCAGCGTGGCCTGCAGCCACCGCCGCATGGCGACCTGCGGAATCAGCACCAGGTCCGGCGCCAGCAATGGCTGCCCCGCTGCCGGCGTGCGCAGTTCGTTAGCCATCAGGGCGGCCAGCACTTCCAGCGAATTGGAGTGGTAGAGGCGGAAGTCGGTGGCAGGTGCGGGCATCGCCCCATCTTGCCGCAGCGTGGTCGCATCTGCCGCGACTGCCTCACTTGCATGCCTCAACGCGGGCCAGAGCAGGAAGAAAAGAGATGGTCCTCGCGCAAAATAAAACTCGACAGTGCAATATTGTTCAGCTGCCGACCCTGATCCTCCACGGTCGTCTGGAGTTTGACTCGCCCATGCCTTCCCCTGATTCGCCTGCCGTTCGCCTGTCCAGCACCCGGCTCGACCGTGGTGGGCGCACGATCCTGCGCGACATCGACCTGTCGGTGCCGCGCGGCAGCATCACTGCCGTGCTGGGACCCTCGGGCAGCGGCAAGTCGACGCTGCTGGCGGCCTTGACCGGCGAGTTGCCGCCGGCGGCGGGCACGGTGGAAGTCTTCGACAGGCCGGTACCCCTGGGCACCCGCCACCTGCTGGAGATGCGCAAGTCCATCGGCGTGCTGTTGCAGGGCAACGGCCTGCTGACCGACCTGACCGTGGCCGAGAACGTGGCCCTGCCGCTGCGCACGCATACGAAGTTGCCGGCCCTGCTGGTCGAGCGCATCGTCGACTTCAAGCTCAACGCGGTCGGCCTGCTGGCCGCGCGCGATGCCTACCCGCGCGAACTGTCGGGCGGCATGGCCCGGCGCGTGGCCCTGGCCCGCGCCCTGGCCCTGGATCCGCCGCTGATGATCTACGACGAGCCACTGACCGGGCTGGACCCGATCGCCAGCGGCGTGATCATGAGTCTGATCCAGCGCCTCAACGACACCCTGGGCCTGACCAGCATCATCGTTACCCACCACGTGCACGAGACCCTGCCGATCGCCGACCAGGCCGTGGTCATCGCCAATGGCGGCATCGTGTTCTCGGGTACGCCTGCGGAGCTGGAGAACAGCGCCGACCCGCTGGTGCGGCAGTTCCTGCGCGGCGAACCCGACGGCCCCATCGCCTTCGACGCCACGCCCCGGACCGAGGCCGCCTGATGGCCTTCGCCCCCGCCATCCGCTCGCTGGGCCGGGCCGGCCTGTTCACCCTGTCGGTGCTCCGGTCGTCTCGGCCGACGAAGGACTTTTTCGCCGAACTTGTCCGTGAAATCTACAAGATTGGCGGACGTTCGCTGCCTATCGTCGCTGCCGGCGGCGCCTTCGTCGGCCTCTCGGTGACCCTGCTCGGCTACCGTGCCCTGGAAACCTACGGCGCCACCAGCCAGGTCAGCGCCCTGCTCGGCCTGGGCCTGTACCGGGAACTGGGGCCGGTGCTGACCGCGCTGTTGTTCGTCGGCCGGGCCGGCAGTTCGATCGCCGCCGAGCTGGGCCTGATGCGCGCCACCGACCAGATCAAGGCGCTGGAACTGATGGCCATCGATCCGATCGCCAAGGCCGTGGCGCCGCGTTTCTGGGCGGCGGTGATCAGCGTGCCGCTGCTGACCGGCTTCTTCTGCAGCCTGGCCATCACCGCCGGCTACCTGGAAGCGGTGCATGTCATCGGCGTGGATTCGGGCACCTTCTGGCAGACCCTGAAGGACAGTGTCGATTTCGCCGACGACTTCTGCGTGGCCTTCATCAAGGCCGCGATCTTCGGCGGCACCAGCGCGCTGGTGGCCGCCTACGTGGGCTTCCATGCCGAGCCCACCATCGAAGGCACCTCGGTGGCCACCACCCGCGCGGTAGTGAATGCCTCGCTGCTGGTGCTGATGTTCAATTTCGTTCTTTCCGCATTGTTGTTCAGGAGTTGACCCATGGCCGTTCGCGGACCCCGTCTTGAATTCGCCGTTGGTGCCTTCCTGCTGCTGGCCCTGGCCTCGCTGCTGGTGCTGGCGATCGCCTCGACCAACCAGAAGTTCGGTTTCGGCGGCAGCAGCTACGAGCTGACCGCGCGCTTCAGCAACCTGGGCCAGCTGCGCCCGCAGGCGCCGGTGAAGATCGGCGGCGTGGTGATCGGCAAGGTCTCGAAGATCGTGCTGGACCCGGTCAAGTTCGATTCGGTGGTCACCCTGGACATCAATAATGAATACAAGGAACTGCCCGCCGACACTTCGGCCGGCATCTTCACCAGTGGTTTGCTGGGCGAGAACTACATTGGCCTGTCTCCGGGCGGTGACCCGGAAGTCCTGAAGCCCGGCGAAGAGATCGCCTTCACCCAACCCGCGGTCGACCTGTTGCAGCTGGTCGGCAAATACATGTTCAGCGGCGGCGGAAAGCCGGCCGAGGGCGCCGATGCCGGCGCCGACGCCAGCACCCCGCCTGCCGCACCCCCGTCCTCCGAGGAACCCGCCAAATGAAGAATTCCCTGCTTTCGCTCGTTATCGCTTCGGCCCTGCTTGCAGGCGCGCCCCTGCTGGCCACCGCCCAGACCGCCAAGGCCGCTAAGACGGCCCCGGCCGCGCAGGGTTCGGCCAGCAAGCTGGTGCTGGACAGCAGCACCCGCATCCTGACCACGCTGGAAGCGCGCCGCGCCGAGTTCCGCAAGAACCCCGCCACGCTCAAGCAGTTCATCACCGGCGAATTCACCCGCATGTTCGACCGCGAGTACGCCGCCCGCCTGGTGCTGGGCGTGCATGGCCGCGGCGCCTCCGACGCCGACGTCAAGGGCTTCGCCGACGCCCTGGCCGACAACCTGATGTCGCGCTATGGCACCTCGCTGCTCGACTTCAACAGCAAGCTGCGGGTGCGGGTCAAATCCGAATCGGCGCTGCCGGGCAACCGCGGCGTGAAGGTTTCCAGCGAGATGCTGCGCGACGGCGGCGAACCGATCCCGGTCGACTACCTGATGCGCAACGTGGGCGGGCAGTGGAAGGTGTTCGACGTGATGGTCGAAGGCATCTCCTACGTGCAGACCTTCAAGAACCAGTTCGACACCCCGCTGCGCCAGAAGACCCTGCCCCAGGTCACCGCCGAGCTGCGCTCGGGCAAGCTGCAGGCCAGTGGCAACAACTGAGGCCCGGGTCACCCGCGAGGGTGACGCACTGGTATTCGCCGGGGCGCTCGACCGCGCCGCGGCGGCGGGGCTGTGGGCGCCAGCCAGCCAGGTCGCGGCGGGGGCGCAACGCATCGTCCTGACCAATGTCACTACCGTGGACAGTGCCGGGCTGGCATTGTTGGCCGAACTGGCCGCGCGGCTGCGCGCGGCCGGGGCCCCGGTCGCCATCGAAGGCGAGCCCGCCGGCCTGTCGGAACTGCGTACCGCGTACAGATTGACGCCCGGGCTGGACTTCCCCGGTGCGACCCCCACCACGTAAGACACCCAGGGAAGCGGGATGAACCTGTTACGCGTCACTACCCTCGTTGCCCTCGCCGCGCTGGCCTCGGCCTGTGCCTCGACTCCACCGGTCGCGGTTGGCCCACCCCCGGCCGAAACCCTGGTCGTGGGCGAAGCAGCGGCGCCAGCCGCGGGCCCGGCCGAGCCCGGGTTCGTGGCCGACGCCACCCCGGCCGTGGGTACGGCCCCGGCTGCGGAGACACCGCCGGCTGCCACCGACGGCACCGCCGCCGAGGACGATTACAGCGCCATCTACGGCGACGAGTACAACCCGGTGGCCGACCCCACCCTGCCGCCGGGCGTGCAGATGCCGGTGTCGTACGACCCGTGGGAAAAGTTCAACCGCAACATGCATTCCTTCAACAACGCGGTGGACCGGGCCGTGGCGCGTCCGCTGGCGCAGACCTACGTGAAGGTGGTGCCGCGCCCGGCGCGCCTGGGCGTGAGCAATTTCTTCAGCAACCTGGGTGAGCCGATCACCGCCCTCAACAGCCTGCTGCAGGGCAAGCCGGTGCAGGCCGGGCAGTCGCTGGGGCGGTTCCTGCTGAATTCCACCCTGGGCATCGGTGGCATCTTCGACCCGGCCAGCGACGCCAAGCTGCCGCGCAAGAACGAGGACTTCGGCCAGACCCTGGGCGTGTGGGGCTGGAAGCGCTCGCGCTACGTGGAGCTGCCGCTGTTCGGGCCGCGCACCATCCGCGACGTGTTCGGCCTGATCGGCGACTCGCCGCTGTCGCTGATCCGTGGGGTCGAGGACGACAAGACCCGGTTCTTCCTGCAGGGCCTGCAACTGGTCGACGTGCGCACGCAGTTGCTGTCGGTCGACGCGTTGCGCGAAGGCGCGGTGGACGAATACGCGCTGTTCCGCGATTCGTGGCTGCAGCGCCGCAACTACCAGATCGGCGACGATCGCCGGAAATCCGACGACGAGAACCTGCCCGACTACCTGCTGGAAGAAGAAGAGAACCCCACCGTGCCGATGGACGCGATGCCGGTGCTGGTGCCTACGCCGGGCGGGTGAGGGCAACCGGGCCCCGGTGGCCCATTCCGTATCGAATAAAGTCGTCATCCCGGCGCAAGCCGGGACCCGACCAAACGGGTGACGCCGATTCCGCCAGCACTGGAAAGCGGATCCAGGCTTGCGCCGGGATGACCCGACCGGGTTGCTCCATTACTCCTGCGAATCCTCGCTCTCGCTCCCCGGCAAGCCCTGTTCCCCTTCGCTGGGCAACGACTCCACGTCGCGCAGCCTGCGTTCGATCGCGCGCGTGCGCACACCGGTCTTCTCGATTTGGGTGCTGGCCTGGTCCAGCTTGCTCTTCACCGAATCGAGTACGTCGCCGAACTTGGAGAACTCGGTCTTGACCGCGCCCAGGGTCTTCCATACTTCGCTGGAACGCTTCTCGATGGCCAGGGTGCGGAAGCCCATGTGGAAGCTGGTCATCAGCGCCAGCAGCGTGGTCGGGCCGGCGACGGCGATGCGCTGGTCGCGTTGCAGCGCGTCGACCAGGCCGGGGCGGCGCAGCACTTCGGCGTAGAGGCCCTCGGTGGGCAGGAACAGGATGGCGAATTCGGTGGTGTGCGGCGGCGACACGTATTTTTCGCGGATGCGGGTGGCCTCCAGGCGCACGCGGCGCTCCAGTGCGTCGCCAGACACGCGCGCGGCGTCGGCGTCGGCGCGCTCCTGGGCATCGAGCAGGCGTTCGTAATCCTCGCGAGGGAACTTGGCATCGATCGGCAGCCAGACCACCGAATCCACCGAGGAACCCGGAAAGCGCACCGCGAATTCCACCCGGTCGTTGCTGCCGGGCACGGTGGCGACGTTGGCCGAGTACTGGTCGGGGGCGAACACCTGTTCCAGCAGGCCGGCCAGCTGCACTTCGCCGAATACGCCGCGCGACTTTACGTTGTTGAGCACGCGCTGCAAGCCGCCGACGTCGGCCGCCAGCTTGTTCATGTCGCCCAGTCCCTGATGGACCTGCGCCAGCATGGTGGTGACGTTGCCGAAGCTTTCGGTCAGGCGGGTTTCCAGGGTGGCGTGCAGTTTTTCGTCCACGGTCTGGCGCATCTGCTCGAGCTTGGCGGTGTTGTCGGCCTGCAGTTCCTTGAGGCGCGATTCGAGGGTGGCGCGCAGTTCGCCGATGCGCAGTTCGTTGCGCTGGGTGAGTTCGTTGAGGCGCTGGCTCAGGGTGTCGCTGAAACGTTGTTGCTGCTCGGCACTTTCCTGGCGGCCCTTGCGTGCGTCCTCGCCCAGCGCTTCGCGCAGGAGATCGAGGCGCTGGTCGGTGCGCGTACTCAGCTCGGTGAGGTTGCGGCCGAAGCCTTCGATACGCGTTTCCTGCTGGCGCGACAGGCTGTCGAGCTGCTCGCGCAATTCACCGCGCCCATTGCGCTGTTCCTCGCGCAGGGCCAGCTCCATGCGCTGCTCGGGGCGGCGCAGCAGCAATACGACCAGCAGGACCACGGCGGCGGCGGCCAGCAACAGCAGGATCAGCAAAAGGGTGTTGGTTTCCATGGCCACAGTGTAGCGGGGCCGGTCTCACCGATTGCGCCGGCGGCTTGTTCGCTCCCTGCGCGGCATATCGCGTCCAGGCCCGCAGATTACGTAGGCTTGCGGCAATGGCTACACCATCATGCTCCATCGTAATGCGCAGGAACCTGGACAAACCCATGACGTGTCCCGGCCCAACTGCTGACCGTGCAGACCACCTCCGCGTCGGCAACTTCCTGCATCCAGGACCCTCGCTACTCCTGGCTCCTGTTGCTGCAGCTCAGCGGCTGTTATTTTCACGCATCAAGAAAGTCCGGAGATCACCATGGCTTGGCTCATCACGAAATACCTGCTGACCGCGGCGGTCGTGGTCCTAGTTTCGGAGGCGGCCAAGCGCAGCGACAAGCTGGGCGGATTCATTGCCGCGCTGCCGCTGGTCACCTTCCTTGCGCTGATCTGGCTGTATGTGGAGAAGCAGCCGCAGGCCAGGATTTCCAACCATGCCTGGTACACGTTCTGGTACGTGCTGCCGACGTTGCCGATGTTCCTGGCCTTCCCGCTGCTGCTGCCGCGCCTGGGATTCTGGCTGACCATGCTGGCCAGCGTCGGCATCACGGTGTTGTGCTTTGGCGTGTTCGCCATGGTGGTCCGGCAGTTCGGCATCCAGTTGCTGCCGTGAACGGGACGATTGCACGGGGGCAAAGAATCCATGATTCCTGAAGCAGCGCGTTTCTGGGTGTTCGTAGCGGTGTCGCTGGTGGTGTTCATCGGCCTCCTGCGTTTCGTTACGCGGCAGCGTGTTGTCCGCCCCCGGCTGAAGGTGGTGCTGGTGCTGGCAGCCGTCGTGGTCGTGGGCGGCATGGTCTTTGCCAAATTCGGCAACAACGCCGGCCTGCCGTGGTGGATCTACTACACGGTGCCGGCACTGGCCACCTTGCTGCTGCCTCCGGCGGTCCTGGGTCTGTCGGGCCGCGAGCTGGCCTGGTACCTGGCGCTGGCGTTGCTGTCGTCGCCGGCCATCCATGTCGCCTTCTCGCTGTTGCTGGACTGGCACGAGTACATGCCCTTCATATCGGTGCCGTCGTTGCGCGACCTGCTGGCCGGCGCGAATGGCTGACGTCGGGCCCTAGCCTGGCCGCACGGTCCGTGGCCAGGCGTTGTCTAGCGGGAAGGCCGGCGAGCAGCGTGCAACTGTCAGCACAAGGCCGGCTCCCATTGCCTACTGCACCGCCCGCGCATGGAAAACAGCATGGCCGAGCCAGCCTCCAACGAATACCTGGTCCTCTCCCGCGGCCAGTGGGACCGGGATGCCGATCCTGCGGACATCCAGGTTGCCATCGACGCGTTCTATACCTGGCTCGAGCGGATGATCGAGGAGGGGAAGATGAAGATGGGGCAGCGGCTGGACATGCCCGGCGCCACGGTTTCCCGGAAGGGCGTGGTCACCGACGGGCCGTTCGGGGAAGCCAAGGAAGTGGTCGGCGGTTACTGGTTCATCCTGGCGCACAGCCTGGAAGAGGCGGCAGCGCTTGCTTCGGAAAATCCCTGCCTGCGCCATGGCCTCTTTTTCGAGATCCGCCCCATCGATACCGCCCGGGCCAATGCCTACACGGCCATGACCGAAAATTCAGGCGCGGATTGAACACCGCGCGCGTGCTCCGGCGATCGGAGTGATGCCGCGCATCGCAGCTTGATCGGGCCCCTTGGCGCAGCGCCATTGCCTGGCATGCCTTGGCGCTTTAGGCTGCCGACGATTCTCCGCAGATGCTCCCGGTCCGGCCGCCTTTCCCCGGCTGGCCGCTGCGCGGGCCTGCATACTCCAGCAACGACACCCAAGGACTCCAATGACCGCCAGCACCCCGTTGCTCGTCACCTTCGCCGCCTACCTGCTGGTGATGATTGGCATCGGCTTCATGGCCTGGCGCCGTACCCGCACCTTCGACGACTACATCCTGGGCGGCCGTTCGCTGGGCAGCTATGTCACCGCGCTGGCCGCCGGCGCCTCGGACATGAGTGGTTGGCTGATGATGGGCCTGCCCGGTGCGTTGTACCTGGGTGGGGCGTCGGAGGCCTGGATCGCCATCGGCCTGATCGTGGGCGCGTGGTGCAACTGGAAGTACGTTGCCGGCCCCCTGCGCGTCTACACCGAGCAGACGCGCAACGCGCTGACCCTGCCGGACTATTTCACCCATCGTTTCGCCGACGAGAGCCGCCTGCTGCGCATCCTCTCGGCGCTGGTGATCCTGGTGTTCTTCGCCGTCTATTGCGCCTCTGGCATCGTCGCCGGGGCGCGCCTGTTCGAGAGCATGTTCGGCCTGCCATATGCACAGGCGATGTTCTGGGGCGCGGCAGTCACCATCGCCTACACCTTCATCGGCGGCTTCCTGGCGGTGAGCTGGACCGACACCGTGCAGGCCACCCTGATGATCTTCGCGCTGCTGCTGGTGCCGATGTTCACGATCGCCGCCGTGGGCGGGTTGGCCCCGGCACTGGCGATGGTCGAACAGGTCGATCCGGCACGCCTGCACTGGGTCGGCGCGGGTGGGCTTGTCGCCATTGTTTCCTCGGCGGCATGGGGCCTGGGTTATTTCGGGCAACCCCATATCCTGGCCCGGTTCATGGCCGCAGACAGCCTGGCGACGATCCCGCGCGCGAGGCGCATCGGCATGACCTGGATGATCCTGTGCCTGTCCGGCGCGGTGGCAACCGGCTTCTTCGGCATTGCCTGGTTCGCCGCGCATCCGCAGGCAGCCGCACCGGTCGATGCCAATCCAGAGCGCGTCTTCATCGCGCTGTCGGAGCTGCTGTTCAATCCGTGGGTGGCCGGGGTGCTGCTGTCGGCGATCCTGGCCGCGATCATGAGCACGCTGTCGGCGCAGTTGCTGGTCTGCTCCAGCGCGCTGACCGAAGATTTCTACCGCGGCTTCCTGCGGCCGCGCGCCGGCCATGCCGAACTGGTGTGGTTCGGGCGGGCCATGGTGCTGATGGTGGCGCTGCTTGCGGTGTGGATCGCGCGCGATCCGGACAGCCGTGTGCTCGGCCTGGTGGCTTACGCGTGGGCGGGATTCGGTGCCGCGTTCGGGCCGGTGGTGCTGCTGTCGTTGTTCTGGAAGCGGATGACGCGCAACGGCGCGCTGGCCGGCATGGTGACGGGCGCCTTGACCGTGGTCCTGTGGAAACAGACCGGCAGCGCTTTGTATGAAATCGTGCCGGGCTTCTTCGCCGCCACGGTCGCCATCTTCGTCGTCAGCCTGTTGGGCAAGGCCCCCAGCGCGCAGCTGCAGTCACAGCATGAGCAGGTGCACGCGACCCTGGGCAAGCACGGCTACTGAATGTTCCGACGCAGGGTGGGCCTTGGCCCACCGTTGCCCTCGTTCCGGCGCTGCCGGGATGCTGGCGGAACCACGTCGATCATTGCCATCGCAAGCGACGACATGGCCATGGTGGGCCAGGGCCCACCCTACGATGTGCTCAGAACACCCGGCAGAACACCGCCTTTAGGTAACGCGATTCCTGCACGTGGGCCATGAACGGATGGTCGGCGCCGGCGCCTGACAACTTCAGGATCTGGATGGTGCGGCCCGAGAAATAGGCGGCGCGGCGCAGCATGTCGAGGAATTCCTGTTCGCTGACCAGGCCGGTGCAGGAGAACGTGGCGAACAGTCCGCCCGGCTTGACCACGCCCAGCGCCAACTTGTTCATGTCCAGGTATTTCTTCAGCGCCGCGATCACCTGCTCGCGATCGCGGGTCATCTTGGCCGGGTCCAGGATCACCACGTCGTAAAGATCCTTGGCATTGCCCGCATCACGCAGCCACGGGAAGATGTCGGCCTGCACGAACTTCAACCGCACGTCGTTGAGCTTGGCGTTGCCCTTGGCGATCGAGATCACGTCCTCGTCGATGTCCACGCCGACCACTTCCTCGGCGCCGCGGACCTTGGCGTACACGCCGAAGCCGCCGGTGTTGCAGCACAGGTCCAGCACGCGCTTGCCAGCGACCTGTTGCGACAGCCACTCGCGGTTGTCGCGCTGGTCGGCGAAGAAACCGGTCTTGTGCGCGCCAGCCGGATCGGCGCGGAAGTGCACGCCGTTCTCGGTGATGATCGCCGGCGCCGGCGGTTCGGTGCCACGGAAGTCGAACGACTCCTGCTTCTGCACGTGTTCCTCGGCGAAGCTGTAGAAGCGCGCGCCCGGAAACTGTTCCTTCAGTGCGTCGTAGATCCAGTCGCGGTGGCGGAACATGCCGGCGCTGAAGAACTCGACCACCAGCAGGTCGTCATAGCGGTCGACCACCAGGCCCGACAGGCCGTCGCCTTCGGCATGCACCACGCGCCAGGCGTTGGAGGTCTCGTCGAGCTTGAGCACCTCGCGGCGCAGGGACACGGCCTGGGCGATCTTGCGCGAGAACCAGTCGGCATCGACCGCCACGTCGGGATCGGTTTCCAGGATGCGCACGGCAATGCGCGAGTGGCCGTTGTAGAAGCCACGGCCGATCCACTCGCCGTCGACGCCGATCACATCGACGATGCTGCCGGGCTTGGGTTTGGGCTCGGGCTTGGCGACGAGTTTCTGGAAGATCCAGGGATGGCTGGAGCGCCAGGCGTTCTTGAGGTGGACGGCGGGGAGTGGCGTATTCATGGACCCATTCTACGCGGTGGCTGCTTGGCCTCCTCCCTTTTGCGCAGCAAAGGGGAGGGTTGGGGAGGGGTGCTCTTGGCGTATTGATTGGCGGCCCTGCAACTCGCCCTTCGTATCTCCATCGGGTCTGTTCGCGTGAATTTAATCGCCAAGAGCACCCCGCGCCACGGTCCCTTGGAGCTCATCGGGATTCACCATCCCTCACCACCCACCCTTGCATTCCCGCGTCACGCCGCCATCCCTTTCGCATGGACCCCTACCACCCCGACGATCCCCGCTACGACCCGCAAACCCAGGCCCGGATAGACCGTGGCAGGCTCAAGCGCGCGCTCAACCTCAGCCTGATGTTCGTGCTCCTGCTGGCCATCGTGTATTCGGCGCAGGGCAGTTTAGACACCCGTGCGTTCGCGGTGGCGCCACAGTCGCTGCCGGGCCTGCTGGGGCTATTGACCGCGCCCTTGCTGCATGGCTCGCTGGAACACATCGTCGCCAATGCCAGTTCGTTGCTGATCCTGGGGACGCTGGCCGGCAGCGTGTATCCGCGCGCTACCGCCTGGTCGCTGCCCCTGCTGTGGCTGGGCTCGGGACTCGGTGCATGGTGGCTGGGCGCGCCGGGCAGTTTCCACCTGGGCGCCAGCGGTCTGACCCATGGCCTGATGTTCCTGGTCTTCGCACTGGGCGTGTTGCGGCGCGACCGCGCCGCGATCGCCACCGGCATGATCGCGTTCTTCTTCTACGGCGGCATGCTGTTGACGGTGCTGCCCAGGGAGCCCGGCGTTTCCTGGCAGTCGCACCTGGGTGGCGCGGTGGCCGGCCTCCTCGCCGCGATGCTGTTCCGCAAGCTGGACCCGGCCTTGCCGCGCAAGCGCTACAGCTGGGAAGACGAGGAAGAAACCCTGGCGCCGCTGGACGATGAGCTGGAACCGCCCGCGCCCCGCCAGGTGCCGGTGTTGTGGAACCGCGCCGAGCGCCAGGACGAACACGGCGTGGTTTTGAAGTTCCCGCCACGCGAGTAGCCAAGGACGGATCAGGAGCGACGCGACCCTTGTAGGAGCGACGCCCCCCGAGGGGACTTCCTTCAGGGCGCAAGTCGCGAAGCACGCCGGCCTGCAGATCTCGGCACTCATGGCTTCCCTGCTTCGCGACTCGCGTCCCTCCTACAACAGCCGCAACTGCCGCGTCCGGCAGTATCCGGGCTAGCTCGCACCTGCAGGAAAAGAGCCGGACAAGCCGGCTCTTTTCCCTGCCCACTGGCGCCGCTCAGAACCGGGCGCTGAACTCCACGCCGACCGTGCGCGGTTCGTTGAGGAAGCCGGTCAGGTTGTTGAAGTCGATGCCGCCGACGATGCGGGTCTGGTCGGTGATGTTGCGGCCGAACACGGCCACGCCGTAGTCACCCTGGTTCCAGTTGTAGCCGATGCGCAGGCCGCCTTCGACCGAGGACTTGCCGGTGAATTCCACCGAGTCGTACAGGAAGAAGCTCACTTCGCTGCGATAGGCCCAATCGGTGAACACGTAGAACTCGCCGCCCTCGCCCACCGGCATGGCCCAGCGCGCGGTCACGTTGTGCACCCACTTGGGCGCCTGTGGCAGGGAGTTGCCATCGATCAGGTAGAGGCCCGAACCCGGCGCGGTTTCCGGATCGGTGACCGTGCAGCCACCGCCGCAGCCGGGCACGGCCAGGCTGGCGTCCTGGATCTCGGTGTCGTTGTAGCTGCTGCCCAGGGTGACCAGCAGGTTGTCGGTCAGGTAGGCCTCGAGGTCCAGTTCGAAACCCTGGCCGACGGTCTTGTCGGCGTTGAGCAGGGTCGCGCTGTTGCCGCCGCCGCCGACCGCGATGATCTGCTGGTCGTTGACGTCATAGCGGAACACGTTGAAGCCCAGGCGCGCGCGCTTGTCCCAGAGATCGGCCTTGATGCCGGCCTCGTAGGAAATCACTTCTTCCGAATCGGCGGTTGAGACACCCCCGTTGTCGGCCACCGCATCGGCGCTGGCGAACAGCAGGCGGCCCTGGATCGACGGCGCGCGGAAGCCCTTGGCCACGCGCGCGTAGAAATTGACGTCTTCGTTGAGGGCATAGACCCCGCTCAGGTCCCAGCTGACGTCGTTGACGTCGGTGCTGACCGTATACGGGCCGCCGACCGGCGCGGCCGAGAACGGCGCCGCTTCCAGCACGCTGGCGCTGAAGTCCTTCTTGTCCTGCGTGTACCGCAGGCCGCCGCGCAGGGTGAAGGCATCGGTGACTTCGAAATCACCGGAGGCGAACACCGCCCAGGCCTTGTTGCGCTGGTCCTGGATGGCATAGCCGGCGCGCGGATTGCCAGGCGTCAGCGAGTCGTAGTTGAAGCTGTCGATGCTGATGTCTTCGTCGTAGTAGAACAGGCCGGCCTGCCAGTCGAAGCGTCCCCATTCGTTTGACTCGACGCGGAATTCCTGCGTGATCTGGCGGTGGTCGGGCAGGCCGTCGGCCGATTCCGATGCGAACGGAATGAAACCCGGACCGGAGTTGCCCGGGCCCAGGAACGCGGCGCCGAAGCCGCCGTCGATGTCGCCACGGTTGAGCGATTCGGCGGTCTCGTAACCGGTGATGGAATACAGGTTGACCCGGCCCAGCTCCCAGCGCAGGCGCGCGCTGCCGCCCCAGGTATCGAGCTCGGAAAAGTTCACGCCGTCGGTGGACACCTGGTCGCGGTCGAAGCCCGGCACCAGGTTGTTGGTGCCGGGGTCGATGATGTTGGCGCGGAACAGGCGCGCGGTGCCGTTGAGGTGGCGCTTGTGCAGGTTGAACAGGCCTTCGAACGCGTCACCCTCGTACAGGAACTGCACGCGCGCGGCCGATTCGTCGTAGCCCTCGGCGCCGCGGTCGGGACCCGGTTCGTTGGTGTTGGTGACCGAGTCCTCGCGGCGCTGGAACAGCACCGAGGCGCGCGCCGACCAGCGATCGGTCAGGCCGCCGCCCACCGCGCCTTCCACGTTCCACATGTTGTCGGTGCCGTAGGACAGCCGGCCGTAGCCGCCGAATTCCTGGGTCGGCTTGGCCGATTCGAACTTGACCACGCCGGCCGGGGTGTTGCGACCGAACAGGGTGCCCTGCGGACCACGCAGCACTTCGATGCGCTCCAGGTCGAACACCGGGAAGCCTTTCAGCAGGGGGCTTTCCTGGACCACGTCGTCATAGATCAGCGACACCGGCTGCGAGGCGTTGAGGTCGAAGTCGGTGTTGCCCAGGCCGCGGACGTAGAAGCGCGGGAAGGCGCGGCCGTAGGAGGATTCGATGTTCAGGCTGGGCACGCGCGCGGACAGGAACCGCACGTCGTTGCCGCCGGACGCCAGCACGTCGAGCTTCTCGCTGCTGATGGTGCTGATCGACACCGGCACGTCCTGGATGTTCTCGACCCGGCGCTGGGCAGTGACTTCCACGGCCTCCAGGGTGGTGGCTTCGTTGGATCGCGTGGCCGGGGCGGAAGGCGCGGTGTCCTGGGCGAAAGCGGGGCCGAAGGGCAGCACGGCGACAATGGCAAGGGCGAGTCGGTGCGGACGCACGGACGAGGGACGGCTTGGGGACATGGCGGGAGCTTCCGTAGGATGGTGGAAGGGGGCGGGCGTACCTAGCACCCGCATGTTGCAGGACAGCAACAGCCGGGGCAATGGCCGCAAGTCCTGTTGAGTGGCCGCGCCGGCGATGACGACCGGCGACGCTGTCGCGTTGGTAGCGCCGGGCGTTCCCGGCTGGGCCGCGTTGGGCGAAGAGATCAGCCGGGCAAGCCGGGCCATGCAACACCCGGACTTCAGCCCAGATGGCCCAGCGGCAGCGCCCGGGTCTGCTTGACCGTGCGCAGGACGAAACTGGAATTCACATCGGCCACGCCGGTGGCGTTGATCAGCTTGTCCAGCAGGAAACTGGAGAAGTGTTCCAGGTCCTGCACCACCACCTGCAGCAGGTAGTCCATGTCGCCGGTGAGCGCATGGCAGGCGACCACCTCGTCCCAGCTGCTGACGCCTTCGATGAATCGGTCGAGGCCGAGCTGCCCATGTTTTTCCAGCTGCACGCGCACGAAGGCCTGCAGCCCCAGGCCGACCCGCTTGGGGTCGACGAGTGCCGCATATCCCTGGATCACGCCGGCCGCCTCCAGGCGCTGGACCCGGCGCAGGCAGGCCGACGGCGACAGGTTCACCTGGCTGGCAATCTCGGCATTGGTGGCGCGTCCATCCTGCTGCAGGAGTGCGAGCAGGCGCAGGTCGGTGCGGTCCAGAGACAGGGATTCGGTCATTTCATGCTCTATTTTCCACTGATACGCACGAATATTGCGCTGACGGCCGCCTACTGCGCAACTTTGCAACCCCGTTGCGCGGGTCCGGCGCTAACATCGAATGCCGCAATATCCTCATCGGAGACCCCATGAACCAGCCGCGCCGCGTCGAGCACCAGGAGACGGACAAGGGCTACGTGCCGGTCTACACGACGGCCCTGGTCGAGCAGCCCTGGGAGGACTACAAGGCCGAGGACCATGCCACCTGGGGCACCCTGTACCAGCGCCAGCGCGAACTGCTGGTCGGCCGCGCCTGCGATGAATTCCTGCACGCCCAGGACGAGATGGGCATGACCCCGCACGCGATCCCGCGCTTCGACCAGTTGAACGAAGTGCTGGGTGCGGCCACCGGCTGGACCCTGGTGGGGGTGGAAGGCCTGCTGCCGGAACTGGAATTCTTCGACCACCTGGCCAACCGCCGCTTCCCGGTGACCTGGTGGATCCGCCGGCCCGACCAGATCGACTACATCGCCGAACCCGACCTGTTCCACGACCTGTTCGGGCACGTGCCGCTGCTGATGAACCCGCTGTTCGCCGATTACATGCAGGCTTATGGCCGCGGCGGGGTCAAGGCGCACGGCATCGGCGCCGAGGCGCTGGTCAACCTGACCCGGCTGTACTGGTACACGGTGGAATTCGGCCTCATCGACACCCCGCAGGGCCTGCGCATCTATGGCAGCGGCATCGTGTCCTCGAAAGGCGAGTCGCTGTATTCGCTGGAAGCCGACGCGCCCAACCGGATTGGTTTCGACCTGGAACGGGTGATGCGCACGCGCTACCGCATCGACACCTTCCAGAAGACCTACTTCGTCATCGACAGCTTCGAGCAGCTGATCGCCGCGACCGAGCCGGACTTCACCCCGATCTACGCCAAGCTGGCCCAGCGCGAAGCCTTCCCGGCCGGCAAGGTGCTGCAGTCGGACCAGGTCTTCCATCGCGGCAGCGGAGAGGGCTGGGCCACCGACGCCGACGTGTAAGCATCGGACCCGCTGATCGGCCGTGGGTCGATCTTGTGGAGCCGGGCTCCGGGCCAATGCGCGCAAGCTGGCTCTTGTAGCAGCGACACAAGTCGCGAAGCCCACAGCACCTGATTGCCGACAGGCTCTGGCCTCGTGATCTCCTGGCTTCGCGACTTGCGTCGCTCCTGCAACCAGCCCGCCATGCCCTCGCGTCCAGGAGAATCACGGCGGCGCGGCGGGCAGCTGCGATCATGCCGCATGACTTCTGCGCGCCCTGCCCTGCTGCTCGCCTGCCTGCTGTGCCACACGGGGGTTGCCGCGCAATCGACGCCCGCCGAGCCGGCCACGCTGGACCGTATCCAGGTAAGCGCCACCCGCCTGCTCGGGGTCAATGATTTCGACACGCCGGCCTCGGTGGCCACCGTGTCCCTGCGCGACGACGACAACACCAGCGCGGCCAACGTGTCCGATGTGCTGGGCGGCGTACCCGGCCTGCTGGCGCGTGATCGCCAGAACCATGCGCAGGACACGCAGCTGTCGCTGCGCGGTTTCGGCGCGCGTTCGACCTTCGGCGTGCGCGGCGTGCGCCTGATTGCTGACGGTGTGCCCGCTTCCATGCCGGATGGGCAAGGCCAGCTTTCGCATTTCAACGTGCTGGGGGCCGAACGCATCGAGATCATGCGTGGACCGTTTTCGGCCCTGTACGGAAACTCCTCCGGCGGCGTAGTCCAGTTGTGGAGCGCCGAGGGACGGCAAGGCGATCCCTGGCGCGTGCGCGCCGCCGCCGGCAGCGATGCGGCCACCACGCTGGGGGTGCAATTGAAGGGCGCCAGCGGGCCGATGGGCTACAACCTGGCCGCCTCGCATTTCGATACCGACGGCTATCGCGACCACAGCGCGGCGCGGCGCGATTCGATCAACGCGCGGTTCGACTTCAACCTTGATTCCTCCCGCACGCTCACGCTCGTGCTCAATCACCTCGACTTGCCCGACGCCCAAGACCCGCTGGGCCTGACCCGCGCGCAGGTCCGGGACGATCCGCGCCAGGCCACCGCGGCAGCCACCCTGTTCGACACCCGCAAATCGGTGCGTCAGAGCCAGGCCGGGCTGACCTACACCCAGCAGGTGGGCGCCGCGCAGACCTGGCGGGCGCTGCTCTACGGCGGCAGCCGCGCGGTCGAACAGTTCCTGGCCCTGCCGGTGGCGGCCCAGGCCAATCCGCTCAACGCCGGCGGCGTCATCGACCTGGACAGCGACTACGGCGGCGCCGACCTGCGCTGGAGCTGGCAGGGCGAGCTGGCGACCCAGCCTTTCGAGTTCACCGTGGGCGCCAACGTGGACCAGCAGGACCAGGCCCGCCGCGGCTACGAGAATTTCGTCGGCGCCACGCTGGGCGTGAAAGGCGGCTTGCGCCGCGATGAAAGCAACCGCGTGCGCAATGCCGACGGCTTCGCCCAGGCCTGGTGGCAGTTCAGCCCGCGCTGGTCGCTGCTGGCCGGCGCGCGCCACAGCGAGGTGGCATTCACCGCCCGCGATCGCTACGTGACCGCGGCCAATCCGGATGACAGCGGCAGCGTGCGCTATGTGGAAACCACGCCCGTGGCCGGGCTGATGTTCAAGGCCAGCGAGGATCTTCGCTGGTACGTTTCGGCCGGTCGCGGTTTCGAAACGCCGACCTTCAACGAACTGGGTTACCGCGCCGATGGCGGTGCCGGCCTGGCCTTCGACCTGCGCCCTGCGGTCAGCCGCAACCTCGAGCTGGGCATGAAATGGCGCAGCGACGCCGGCACGCGGCTGGAGGCGGCGTGGTTCCGTGCCGATACCGACGACGAACTGGCGGTGGCCCGCAACGTCGGCGGCCGCAGCAGTTTCCAGAACGTGGGCAGCGCCCGCCGCGACGGCTTCGAGGCCTCGCTGGAGGCGCCGCTGTCCGACCATTGGCAACTGCAGCTGGCCTACACGTGGCTGGATGCGACTTTCCGCACCGCCTACCTGGTGTGCAGCGGCGCCGGCTGCACGCTGCCGTCGACGCCGGTGGCCGCCGGCTCACGCATTCCCGGCGTGCCCCGCCAGCAGTTTTCCAGCCGCCTGCAATGGCGCGGCGAACGCTGGAGCGCGGCACTGGAAGGCGAAGGCGTGGGCGACGTGGTGGTCAATGACGTGGCGAGCGAACGCGCGCCGGGCTATTTCCTGTTCAACCTGGAAGCGGCGCGCGAGTGGCGGCTGGCCTCCGGCACGCTGCGCGGGTTCGCGCGTGTGGACAACCTGCTGGACCGGGCCTACATCGGCTCGGTCATCGTCAACGAAGGCAACGGCCGTTTCTACGAACCCGGCCCCGGCCGGACCTGGTTGCTGGGCGCGCAGTGGCAGTGGGCACGGTAGGAGGTAGTCGGTGCAGTTCCATCGGCTGGTGGAGGACCTGTCGGATCACCGCAGAAGCAAGCGTGCACGTTTACGTCCTTGCGGCGAAATGCCCGTGGAATCCCAACGGCAGCGTATGCGGCAGCCACGCCTGGGCCAGGGGACCGGCGTCGACGTGTTCGGCATCCAGCACCGCGATGCCACTGCGCCCGCGGGCGCTGTCCAGCAGGGTGCCGACCAGCCAGCCGTCGCCGGCACGAGTGCTGCCCGGCCGCGGCACGAACACGTGCTCTTCCACCAGCACCGACTCGCCGTAGTCATGTAACTGGCGGCGGTCGCGTTCGACGTCGAATGAGGCGATGGCGTTGAAGTAGGGCGCAGTGTGCAGGCCATGGTTGGCCGGCGCATACAGCCGCGCCGCGCGATCGCCACGGGTGCGCGGATCGAACAGCGGGAACTCGATGCCGGCCACGCCCGTGTCCTGCCAGCGCGCCTTGCCGTCGCGCAGTCCCAGGTGCAGTTCGCGCAGGCGGCCCTGGCCGCCGTGGGCGTCGGGACGCCCGTTCATCGCCGACTGCATCGGCGAGCGCGCCTGCTCGACGTCCGCGTGCTGCACGGCGCGCATCACGATCTGGCCATTGCGCTCGAAGGCATCGCCAAAGTGGTAGATGGCGGCGAATTCGGCTTCGAACCAGCGCGCCTTCGTTGGCGCGTCCTTCGCCACCACCGCCACGCGCAGCGACTGGTCGGGCTGTAAGCGCAGGCGCTCGAAGAACGCGCCGTGGCCTTCCCGGTAGTCGAACGGGATCAGGGTGAACACCAGGTAGTGGTCGGTCTGGGCGAAGCTGTGCAGGTAGCCACGCACCGGCGTGTCCAGCACATCGCCGGAGATCAGCGTGCCGTCGGCGCCGATGTGCCAGACGAACAGGCCGGAGCCGCCCATCAGGCTGATCGCGCCAAAGTTCCAGGTCGAACCATCGCGGTCCACCAGCGGGTGCGCCGAGAACGGCACGCTGGCCAGGTCCGGGCGCCAGGTCACCGGGCCCAGCGTCGTCAGCTGGTCCGGATCGAGCTCGAACGCCGAGCCCGCTTCGCACAGCGCGAACAGGCGCCCGTTGATCGTCGCCACCGAGGTGTTGGCCGGATTGGCGTCGTCGTTGTTGCGGATCGGCTGGGTATCGGGAACCGTGGTCCCGGCGGCCGGATACAGGAAGCGCCCGGCCTTCTGCTCGCGGCTGAACTTCGGCGTCGCCACCATGCGGGCGCGATGGGTGACCCGGTCGCCTTCGAAGTGCCAGCCATGGACCATGCCGTCGCCATCGAACCAGTGCTCGTAGCGGAAGCCGGCGCGTTCGGTCCAGGCCGGTCCATTGCGATACAGGGTGCCGGCGAAACCGGCCGGCAGCTGGCCCTCGACCTCGACCACGGTCGGACCCAGCGCCTCGGCCTCGACGCTTTTCCATCCGGCCAGCCAGGGGTTCGCGCGCAGACCGCGGGCAAAGACGGCGGGGTCGCCCGCCAATGCGTCCTGCCCGTGCAGCAGAAGGGGCGCGAGCGCGAGCGTGGTTGCGCCCGACAGCAGGTTGCGCAGGAAGCGGCGGCGGTTGAGTTCCGTGCCCATGGCGCGACTCCTCAATGCAGGTCGACGTCGATGGCGACGTCGCCGTCGCCGACCGTGAAGCGGGCTTCGTCCCAGGTCGGTTTGCGCATCACTTGCGGATTGTTGCTGAAGCCATAGCCTTCCAGCGGCATGCCCATGACGTTGGTGTCGAGCTTGCCGTTGCCGTTTTCATCATGGGTGATCATCACCGCGTACTCGCCCGGCTTGAGATCCTGGAAGGAGAACTTCGCCTCCTCGCCCTGTGCAGGTGCGCCGTCGGCGCGCACGGGCGCAGCTTTGCCGTCCCATGCCTCCTGCGAATCGACCACGGCCACCTTGACCAGCCCGGTCTGCGCGCGGACACCGTGCAGCTTGACCGTGAGCTCGGCCGCCGCCGCCGGTCCGGCGACGGCGAGCGCGGCGGCGAGCGCCAGGGAAAGGGAAACAATGCTGCGATTGCTGGCACTGGGGTTGCTGGAGGTGAAGTTCATGGGGTGCTCCTCGGCGCCGGGATGGCGTCGCCAGTGTCTGCCGCCGCCATGCCGCGGTCAGATGCCGGCAGTCACCGATCCGCAGTGCCGGAAGTCACTTTCTGCCGTATGCGCATTGCCATCGCCGGGGCCAGCGGCCAGCATGCTGCATGCGCGAATTCCTCCGGAACCTTCTGCAGCCGCTGAACCTGGCAGGCTTCTTCACCATCGCCGGAGTGGCGCTGTCACTGCGCTTCACCGAACGCGAGGTCACCGTGCCGGCGACGCTGTGCCTGGTGGCCTTCGCGGTGTTGTTCACTGCACTGGGCGCCACCGCCGACCACCGCAAGCGCGTCCGCTCCGCACTGCTCGTGTTGATGGCCGCTGCGGCACTGTTCCAGATAAAGCTGGCGCCCGAACTGGGCACCGCGCAGATCCTGCTGGTGATCTGGGTGGCCTGCGCCTTCTCGGCCTGGCGCGTTGGCATTGCGGTCGCTGCGGCGCTGCTGGCGGACGCGATCTTCTACCTGCTGATCCGCGACGCCGGTTTCCGCTCACCGCTGACCATGGTCATGATCAACATGGGCTTCCAGGCGCTGGCGGCGCTGTGCGTGTATTACGCCGTGCGCGCCGAGTCCTCGCGCGACCAGCTGGCCCTGGTCAACGCCGACCTGCTGGCCACGCGCGCGCTGCTGGCCGACAGCGCGCGCGATGCCGAACGCCTGCGGATGGCGCGCGAACTGCACGACGTGGCCGGGCACAAGTTGACCGCGATGAAACTCAACCTGCGCGCCCTGGCGGCCGATCCCCTGCTTGCCGGCCGCAGTGAGGTAATGATTGCCCAGCAACTTTCCTCGGAACTGCTGGAAGACATCCGCAACGTGGTCCAGGCGTTGCGCGATGCCCGTGGCCTGGACATGCAGACCGCGCTGCGCGCCCTGGCCGCACCGATGCCGCGGCCCGTGCTCAGGCTGGAAGTGGCCGAGCAGGTGCATGTGGCTGATCCGCTCATCGCCGAAACCATCCTGCGCATCGTGCAGGAAGCCATGACCAATGCCGCGCGCCATGCCGATGCCGACACCCTGTCGGTCAGCCTGCGCCACGGGCACGGCAGGATCCTGCTCGACATCGAGGACGACGGCCGCCTGCGCGGTGCGGTGCGCGAAGGCAATGGCCTGGCCGGCATGCGCGAGCGACTCGCCGCGGTCGACGGCAGCCTGGTCATCGGCAGGTCCGCGCGCGGCGGCCTGCGCCTGCAGGTGGAGCTGCCGGCATGACGGGCGGCAGCGTGCGGGTGGCCCTGGCCGACGACCAGGCGCTGGTGCGCGCCGGGCTGCGCGCCCTGCTGCAGCAACAGGGCGTCACCGTGGTGCTGGAAGCCGAGGACGGCGCCGACCTGCTGGCGAAACTCGCCGGGCAGCCGGTGGACGTGGTGCTCAGCGACATCCGCATGCCGGGCACCGATGGCATCGAGGCGCTGCTGCGGCTGCGCGAACGTGGCGATGCCACGCCGGTGCTGCTGTTGACCACCTTCGACGACAGCGATCTGTTGCTGCGCGCCACCGATGCCGGCGCGCAGGGGTTCCTGCTCAAGGACGCCGCACCCGAAGACCTGCGCGATGCCATCGTGCGCGTGGCCGCCGGAGAGACTTTGCTGCAACCCGTCAGCACCGACCCGGTGCGTGCGCGCTTCCGTTTCCGCGACGAGGCCGCGCCGACCGAAACCTTCAGCGCACGCGAGGTCGCGATCCTGCGCCTGCTGGCCGGTGGCTATTCCAACAAGGAAATCGCCCGCAGCCTGTTCCTGGCCGAAGGCACGGTGAAGAACTACGTATCGACCATCCTGGACAAACTCGGCACCCGCGACCGCACCCGCGCGGTGCTGAAGGCGATCACCCTGCGCATCATCTGAGCCGCACGCGGCTTCAGGTCAGCAACACCGCCAGCAGGCCCGCCGCCAACGCCAGCAGCAGGCCGGCCGCGACCCGCAGGCCGTAGGCGCGGGTGCCGCTGGCCAGGGCGATTCCCGATTTGGTCACCAGGCTGGCCGCGAGCAGGCCCAGCATCAGCCAGCGGGCCTGGTCCAGGCTGACGCTGCCCTTGCCGGTGAGGCTGCCCAGCGTGGCCACCGCCGCATGCAGCTCGGCCATGGCCGAGACGATCGCCGCAGCCATCGCCCCGGTCGGCCCGATCCAGGCGCTGAGGGCTGCCGACAGCAGCACCAGCGCCGCGACCAGCAGGGCAAATCCCAGCGCATGGCCGAAGCGGAACATGCGGCTCTGCGCGGTCGGCGGTGGGACCTGCTCGTCACGGCCGGCGCGCAGGCCCAGCAGGCCCCCGCCCAGCAGTACGGCGCCCACCGCCAGCAGTTCGGGCAGCAGGCGCGTGGCCAGTGCCGGCGAGACCGTCCACAGGATCGGCAGGCACAGGCTCAGCGAGGCCAGGTTGGCCAGCAGCGCGGCGGCCACCGCCGAGCGCAGCAGCGCCGGGGTGTCCTTGCTGCGCTGGCCAAAGCCGATCACCGCGGCGGTCGAGGAAACATAGCCGGCGAAGAATCCGGCCGCCGCCAGGCCCCAGCGGTTGCCGACCATGCGCAGGGCCACGTGGCCCAGCGCACTGACGCCCATCACCAGCACCACCAGCTTCCATAGGGTGGCCAGGTTGATGGCCCCGAACGGGCCGATGTCGCGGTCGGGCAGGATCGGCAGGACCACCAGCGCGGCGGCCAGCAACATCAGGCCATCGAACACCTCGCGTTCGCTCAGGCGCTCGCGGCTGAGGCGGTGCAGGGGTTCCTTGGCATACAGGAGCACCGCCACCAGCACGGCCAGCCCGCTGGCCAGGCCGGCCGAGCGCATGGCCATGCCGCCCAGCAGGAAGGTCAGCACCAGCGCGATCTCGCTGGTCAGGCCGGCATCTTCGGCATGGGTGGCCTGGTAGGCCATCGCCGCCAGCACCCCGACCAGCGCCAGGGCCACCAGGAAAACCGGTGGGCCCAGCCAGGCCGCCACCGCCGCGGCCAATGCCGCCAGCGCATGGGTGCGCAAGCCGGCGATGGCGTGGCCGCGGGCGTGGCTGCGCTCACGGACCAGGCCGATCAGCAACCCCAGGCCGAGCGCGGAAGAGAATCCCAGCAGGAGCGCGTTGTCGATTTCTGGCACGGCATCGCTCCGGTAAGCGCCCGATTCTGGCATGCGCTTGCTTCCCCTGCCCAACACCGGACAATGCCCGCGTCCTCTCTGCTCCCGTGGTGCCATGTCCACGCAAGAAAACCCGCGGGTTTCCCTGACCCGCTACCTGATCGAGGAGCAACGCGCCGGCCGCATCGAGGCCGACCTGCGCCAGCTGATCGCGGTGGTGGCGCGTGCCTGCACCAGCATCTCCATCGCCGTCAGCAAGGGCGCGCTGGGCGGGGTGCTGGGCGATGCCGGCACCGCTGGTTCGATGAGCATGAACATCCAGGGCGAGGCGCAGAAGAAGCTGGACGTACTGAGCAACGACATCCTGCTGGAAGCCAATGCCTGGGGCGGCCACCTGGCCGCCTGCGCCTCGGAGGAAATGGACCACTGCCAGCCGATCCCCGATGCGTACCCGCGCGGCAACTTCCTGCTCCTGTTCGACCCGCTGGATGGCAGCTCCAACATCGACGTCAACGTCTCGGTCGGCACGATCTTCTCGGTCCTGCGCCACCCCGACGGGGTCGGCGCGGCGACCGACGCGCATTTCCTGCAACCCGGCAGCGCCCAGGTCGCCGCCGGCTACTGCATCTACGGCCCCAGCACGATGCTGGTGCTGAGCGTGGGCCACGGCACCCATGCCTTCACCCTGGATCGCGAGCAGGGTGCCTTCCTGCTGACCCAGCGCGACATGCGGATTCCCGCCGACACCGCCGAGTTCGCCGTCAATGTCTCCAACCAGCGCCACTGGGAACCGCCGATGCAGGCGTACGTGGAGGAACTGCTGGCCGGCAAGGAAGGCCCGCGCGGCAAGGATTTCAACATGCGCTGGATCGCCAGCATGGTCGCCGACGTGCACCGGATCCTGACCCGCGGCGGCATCTTCATCTACCCGTGGGACCGCAGGGACCCAGGCAAGGCCGGCAAGCTGCGGCTGATGTACGAAGCCAACCCGATGGGCCTGCTGGTCGAGCAGGCCGGCGGCGCGGCCAGTACCGGGCGCGAACGCATCCTCGACGTGCCTCCGCAGCAGCTGCACCAGCGCGTGCCGGTCTTCCTCGGTTCGCGCAACGAGGTCGCCGCGGTCGAGCGCCAGCACGCCATCGCCGACGGCAAGGCCTGATGGCGGACCCCGCGGACTTCATCGAAGTCACCGACGCGGCCCTGGACCGGGCCAGCTGCGAGGCCATCGTGGCGCGCCTGCGTGGCAGCCGCGACCTCCAGCCAGGCCGGGTCGGCGGTGGCGTGTATCCGGAGCTCAAGCACAGCCGCGACCTGCGCATCAGCGGCGACCCGGCCTGGCGTGAGGTCGAGCAGCGGTTGCAGCAGGCCGTGTTCGCCGGGCTGCTGGCCTACCTGCGCAAGTACCCGCAGGTCCTGATCTCGCCGCTGATGCTGCAACAGGCCGATGCCACCGGCGAAATGCGCCGGCTGCAGGCCGGTGATTTCCCCGCCATGGGCGAGGCCCAGCTGGTCGAACTGGCCCGCACCTGCCTGCGCCCGGGCGCGATCAACCTGCAATGGTACGGCGCCGGCGAGGGCGGCTATCCCTATTGGCATTGCGAACTCTACCCGCGCGATCCGGGCGCCGAGACCCTGCACCGCCACCTGCTGTGGACGCTCTACCTGAATGACGATTTCGCCGAAGGAGAAACCGAATTCCTGTTCCAGCAGCGCAAGATCGCCCCGCGCACCGGTAGCCTGCTGATCGCGCCCACCGCCTTCACCCATACCCACCGCGGCAACCGCCCGCAGCACGGCGACAAGTTCATCGCCACCAGCTGGATCCTGTTCCAGTCGGCCGAGCACCTGTACCCGGCGGCCTGAGCGGCAGGGCACCGATCGCCTTGCACTGATCTGCTGTGCCTCGGCGGGCTCCGGGCCGGCGGGACGGCAACCCTCGGGACCAGAACGGTGCCGAGGGCGTCCGACAGCCTCACTCCTGCGGGGCAACGCCCAGGTAGGCGCCAGCGGCGGCCACCGTCGACCACAGTTCGTCCTCGCGCTTGAACGAGCGGTCGAACAGGTCCTCGGCGGCGGCACGCTCGTCGGCCAGCAGGTAATAGGCGCCCAGTTCGGCCATGCCCTTGCTGTCCTTGGGGTTCTCGCGCACCGAACGTTCCAGCAACGCCTTGGCCAGTTCCCACTCGCCTGCCTGGCGATAGATGCGGGCAATGCGGAACAGGTCGCTGGACTCCGGATCATGGGCCAGCACGTCATCGAAGATCGCCTTGCCCTGCGGCTTCATGCCGCCCAGGTAATAGATGCGGGCGACGGCAATGCGCTCCCAGCTGCCCTTGCCAGCCTGGGCCTTGGCCACCTCGAGCAGGGCCAGCGCGGCCTCCTGCTTGTCCTTGCCGCGGTAGTTGGCCGGGCCGGCCTGCTGGGCCGCGTGGCTGGCGGCGATGCCGGAAACGAACAGCAGCGATGCCACGGCGATGGTGCGGATCTTCATCTTGTTTCCCCTGGTGTGTGTGAGTGGGCACTGGGCGCCCGTCCATTTCCCGATGGACGGGGCCAGCCTGCAGGCGGCGCGGCAGCGGCGGCCATGGCCGCGCACCTGCTCCCCCGACCCTGCCCGGAAGGCTGGCAAGCATGCAGGCATTGGCCTGCGCCCGGCTATCAGAACAGTTCGCCCTGCGGCGATGGCGCGCGCGGGGCCACGAACAGGCTGTGGTCGAGGCCGCGCGCAGGCCGTGGCGGGAAACCGAGACGCTTGACCGCCAGCGCAAAGCGGCGCGCCAGCAGATCGGCATACACGCCCTGCCCGCGCATGCGCTTGCCGAAGCTGGCGTCATAGTCCTTGCCACCCCGCAGTTGCTGGATGGTGCTCATGACATGGGCGGCGCGATCGGGCACGTGGTTCTGCAGCCAGTCGCGGAACAAGGGCGAGACTTCATGCGGCAGGCGCAGCAGCACATAACCGGCCGACTCGGCGCCCGCCTGGTGCACGGCTTCCAGCACGGCCTCAAGCTCGCTGTCGTTCACCCACGGGATCACCGGCGCCACCATCGCCCCGACCGGCACGCCGGCCTCGCGCAACGCGCGCATCGCACGCAGGCGCGCGTGTGGCGCCGAGGCCCGCGGCTCGAGCGCCGCGGACAAGCGGTTGTCCAGCGAGGTCACCGAAAAATGCACGCGCACCAGGTTCTGCCGGGCCAGCGGCGCCAACAGGTCCAGGTCGCGGGTGACCAGCGCGTTCTTGGTGATCAGGGTGAAGGGGTGCCGGGTCTCGGCGAACACCTCGATCAGCCGTCGCGTCAGTTGCAGCCCGCGCTCGACCGGCTGGTAGGCATCGGTGTTGATACCCAGGGCGATGGGGCTGACCTGGTAACCGGGCCTGGCAAGCTCCCGGCGCAACACCTCCGGCGCATTGGTCTTGGCGAATATCTTGGTTTCGAAGTCGAGCCCCGGCGACAGCCCGAGGTAGGCATGCGAGGGGCGCGCGAAACAGTAGCTGCAGCCATGCTCGCAACCGCGGTACGGATTGACCGATTGCGAGAAGCCGATGTCTGGCGAGCTGTTGCGGCTGATGACGCTGCGCGCGACCTCCTCGCGCACCTGGGTGCGGGGCAGCACCGGGGCAAACTCTTCCTCTTCCCCGCCATGCCAGCCATCGTCGACGGCATCGGTGACGGAAACTTCGAAGCGCCCCGGCAGATAGCCGGTGGAGCCGCGTCCCTTGATCAGTTCGCCCATGCTGGAATGCTATCGTCGTGGGATCTCATGGCCGGCGACACCGGCAGGTACCGGTGCATGCTAGAAACCATCCAGACCCTGTGGTCCGCCCTGTGGGCGATCCCGCACCTCAAGTTGTACCTGACCCTGGCCTGGCTGCTCTACATCCTGCTGCTGTGCGGCTGGATCGTACTGCAGAAGCGCGAGCCGGTCGCCACCCTGACCTGGGTCCTGTCGCTGGCGCTGCTGCCCTACCTGGGCTACCTGATCTACTTCCTGCTCGGGCCGCAGAAGATCAATCGCCAGCGCCTGCGCCGGCATCGCTCGCGCAAGGGCCTGGAATCGCACGATGTGTCCGCCGCCTTCGATGACGGCGGTTCGGAACTGGCGCTGCTGGGACAGGCCACCACCGGGCTGGCGCCCTCCTCGGCCACGTCGGCGCAGTTGCTGATCGATGGGGCGGCCACCTACGACGCGCTGATCGATGCGGTCTCCTCGGCCACCAACCACGTCCACCTGGAGTACTACATCTACATGCCGGACCAGACCGGCACGCGCCTGCGCGACGCCCTGGTCGAACGCGCGCGCGCCGGGGTCAAGGTGCGCCTGCTGCTGGATGCGGTGGGTTCCTCGAAGGTGTCGCGAGGGTTCCTGCAGCCGCTGCTGGATGCCGGCGGCGAATTCGCCTGGTTCCACCCGACCCGCTTCCGCCCGTTCACCCGCACCTGGGTCAACCTGCGCACGCACCGCAAGATCGTGGTCGTGGACGGCCGGGTCGCCTTCACCGGCGGCATCAACATCACCGACGAAGAGAACGAGCGGCTGCACGCCAATGCCTATCGCGACCTGCACCTGCGCCTGGAGGGCGAAGTGGTGCGCAGCGTGCAGGTGGTCTTCATCGAGGACTGGGCCTATGCCACCGGCCAGAAGCGCCAGGATTTCGAAGGCACGCAACTGTGGGAGGCCCCCGGCCAGGGCCTGCAGGGCGGCACTTCCACCCAGGTGGTGGTATCCGGGCCGGATTCCTCCTGGGAAGCCATCCATCGCCTGCACGTGGCCGCGATCCACGAAGCCAGGTCACGGGTCTGGCTGGTCACCCCGTACTTCGTGCCCGGCGAAGCCGCGCGCATGGCCCTGACCTCGGCCGCGCTGGGCGGCGTGGACGTGCGCCTGCTGGTGCCCAAGATGAGTGATTCGCGCCTGGTCACCTACGCCGCGCGCTCGTATTTCGACGAGCTGCTGGCCGCTGGCATCAAGGTCTACGAATACGGTCCGCGGCTGCTGCACACTAAGGCCCTGCTCTGCGACGACGGCATGGCCCTGATCGGCAGCGCCAACTTCGACCATCGCAGTTTCCGGCTGAATTTCGAGATCTCCGTGCTGTTCCGCGACCCGACCATCAATGCCACCCTGGCCCAGTTGATGGAAGGCGAGATGGACGCGTCCGAGCGCGTGCAGGACCTGCGCAACCGCTCGCTGTGGCGCAATCGCCTGCCCGAGGCCCTGGCCCGCCTGATGTCGCCATTGCTGTGAACCGGGTGGCGTTTCTGCGGGGTGGAAATAGTAAACTTCGGCCACTGCCTGGAGGGGAACCGACTCATGCATTGGCTATTCCTGTTGCTTGCCCTGGCCGCCATGGCGGTCGCCCTGAAAACCGCTTCGGTAGCCCTGATGGTGGTGTGCCTGCTGGTGTCGCTGGCCCTGTTCGTGGCCTGGATCATGGGCTGGTACGCGGCACGCATAGGCAGCAGCAGCCGTGACGAAAGCCAGATGATCGACCCGATGGAATTGCGGCGCCTGCGTGAGATCGCCGAAGCCCGCAAGGCCGGTCTGCAGCCCCCGGTCGAGCCGCCGGCGCAGTCTTGAACCCGGGGTCCACCACGGGTCTTGTGGACGGATGACTGCGCTCAGCGTCAACGTCAACAAGATCGCGGTGATCCGCAACTCGCGTGGCGGCAACGAACCCGACGTGGTCCGCGCCGCGCGCACCTGCCTGCAAGCCGGCGCCCATGGCATCACCGTGCATCCACGGCCCGACCAGCGCCATATCCGCACCGATGATGTGCTCGCGCTGGCCGGGCTGGTGGCGCAGCAGCAGGTCGAACTGAACCTGGAGGGCAACCCGTTTGCACCCGCGCGTGCCGGCTATCCCGGGTTCCTGGCCCTGTGCGAACAGGTCCGCCCTGCCCAGGCCACGCTGGTGCCGGACAGCGACGGCCAGATCACCTCCGACCACGGCTTTGATTTCGCTCGCGATGCGGCGCGGCTTGCGCCGCTGGTGGCCGCGCTCAAGGCCATGGGCTGCCGGGTGAGCCTGTTCGTCGATGCCGGAGGCGCCGGGCTGGACCAGGCGCGCGCGATGGGCGCCGAGCGTATCGAGATCTATACCGGCCCCTACGCCGAGGCGCATGCGCGGGGTGATGCGGTCGCAGCGTTGCGCGATTGCGTGACCACCGCCGAGCAGGCGCGGTCGCTGGGCCTGGGCGTGAATGCCGGGCATGACCTGAGCCAGGCCAACCTGGGGGAATTCCGGAACGCCATTCCGCAGCTGCTGGAAGTTTCCATCGGCCATGCGCTGGTCAGCGAGGCGCTGTATGCCGGTCTGGAACAGACGGTTCACAACTATCTGCGGATCCTGGACAGCAGAGTCTGAGCCGCGTTCCGGTGCCGGGCATGCAGGGACGGCTGTCCGGCCGCAGCACCGGACGGCCGCCATCAGCCGGGGTCAGGGCTGGATGCTGATACGGGTGATACCGATCCTGCGTGCATGGGCCAGCGCGGTGACCACGTTCTGGTAGTGGGCATCGGACTCGGCATCCACGCGCAATGTGGCCTGTGGATCGCTGACCAGCGCATCCTCCAGTCGCTCCCAGAGCTGGTCAGGCGCTAGCGGGCGATCATCCAGCCGATACGACCCATCCGCCGCGACGGTCAGCTGCAACTGCAAAGGCGTGGGAGTGACGGGTCGCAGGACGCTCTGCGGCAGGCTGGCGCTGACCGGACTCGACACCAGCGGTGCGGAAACCATGAAGATCACCAGCAAGACCAGCATCACGTCCACCAGCGGCGTGATGTTCATTTCGGCAACGGCGGAATCACGGACGGCAGCGGAGAAAGCCATGGCGCACTCCTGGAGTCGGTGGTCGATTCCACGCTACGCCGACTTGCGAGGCACCACAAGCGGTGATATCTCGGCGTTATCTCCTGTCCTGGAAACGACCACGCCGCCCGAAGGCGGCGTGGAAGATTTCTGCCGGGTTGCGGCGCTTGGCGGCTGCCCTTTATTGCTGTTGCACGAAACCGATCTTGAGCATCTGCGCGTTCTTGGCGGCTGCCAGGACCTTGGCCATCACGTCGTACTGCGCATCGGGATTGGCATCGATCTGCAGCAGCGGCTGGTTGGTCGGATCGCGCTGGACCTCGTTCTCCATCATCTGCTGGAGGGCGTTGACCTGCACCGCGGCGTTGTTCCAGGTGACCTGTCCGGAGGCGTCGATCTTCAGCTCGATCGGCGGCGGCGGCTCGCGTACCTGCGGCGGCGGGTTGATCACACGCTGCGGCAGGTCGACGTCGATGGGATAGGTCATGACCGGCGCGGTCACGATGAAGATGATCAGCAACACCAGCATCACGTCCACCAGGGGCGTGACGTTGATGTCGGCCATCGGCTGGCCCTTGCCGGAACCGGTAGCGAATGCCATGGCTTATTGGCTCCTGTCTTTGGTGGCAACGAAGCCAACGTCCAGCATTCCCTGCTCCTGCGCGATGCGTGTCACCTCGTTGATGGTACGCATCTTGGTGGTGCGGTCACCACGCAGGTTGAGTGGTGGTTGCGGCGTAAGCTGCGCGGCACTGGAAAGACGCGACTCAAGGATTTCCTTGGTGATCGCTTCATCGTTCCAGTACAGCGAGCCGTTTTCCTTCACGGAAACCGTAATGGGCAACTTGCGCTTCTGGGCTTTCTCGGGGTCCTGGATCAAATTGGCCTCGGGAAGCTTGATCTGCACTTTGTGCGACATCAGCGGCGCGGTGATGATGAAGATGATCAGCAATACCAGCATCACGTCCACGAGGGGCGTGACGTTGATGTCGGCCATGGGGCCGCCGCTGTCGTTACCACTACTGAAGGCCATTTCCGGGCTCCGTGCTTATGCGATTGATCTGTACGTGACTTCGAGCCGGCTCAGCGAACGCGCGAGCCGGTGGCGAAGAAGTCGTGCAGGTCATGCGCGAACGTATCGAACTTGGCGTTGGTGGAGCTGTTGGTGCGGTTGAAGAAGTTGTACGCCAGCACCGCCGGGATGGCCACGAACAGGCCCAGCGCGGTCATGATAAGCGCCTCGCCCACCGGGCCGGCCACTGCGTCGATGGATGCCTGTCCGGTCGCGCCGATCTTGATCAGTGCGCCGTAGATGCCCCACACCGTACCCAGCAGGCCCACGAACGGAGCGGTTGCACCGACGGTTGCCAGCACGGTCATGCCGGCCTGCAACTTGGAGCTTTCGCGCGTCACGGCCTGGCGCAGGGAACGATCGACGAACTCCGAACGGTTCAGCGACTCTGCCAGCTTGGAGCCTTCGCTGCGCTGATGGTGGGCGGCAGCCTGGGCGGCGTCGAGCGCGATCTTGGAGAACGGCTCGTTGCGGGGCTGTTCTTCCATCAGGCGGATGGCGTCCTGGGCGTTGGCGGTATCCCAGAAGGCGCCGGTGACGCGTTCGGCCTGACCCTTCAGTCGCACGTTCTTGATGAAGTTGATCACGGTCCAGTACCAGCTCAGCGCCGACATGATCACCAGGGTGATCAGCACGATCCACGACACGGCGAATTCGCTGGGATGGGCGGTCATCTCCTGGATCAGATGTCCGAAGCCCATGTTCTTCATTGCATCGGCGGCGTTGGTGCCTCCAGCAGCGGCGGTGGTTTCCTGCAGCATGACGCTTACCTTTTATTTGTGATGATGAGGGTGATGCGGTTATGTAGCGGTTGTCGCTTGGTTCTTTTGCAATCCATTTGCCCGGACAGGCATGAAACAGCTTGTCCGCGCTTTACATCTTGAAGTCAACAGGCACGCGCACGCGTCCGGCCACCTTCTGGCCACCCTGCGAACCGGGGTTGAAACGCCACTTGCGGGCGGCATCCATGGCCGCGCGATCGAGGTCGCGGTTGCGGCTGGATTTCTCCACCGACACGTTGGTGACATTGCCACTGGCGTCGACGTCGATGATCAGCACCACCGTACCGGTGATGCCGGCCCGCAGCGCCGCCGGCGGATACTTGGGCGGATTGCGGTTCTTGTAGGACGCATCAACCGAGGCCTCGACATTGGGGGTCGGGGCGGGCGGCGAGGGCGGCGAAGGCGGCGTGACCACGTCGGTCGGGCGCGGCTCTGCCACGTCGATCGGCGGGGCCCCCCGCGGGGGGGGGATCGGGGGGGGGGGCGGGGGCGCCACGGTCTTGGTCCGGGGGGGGGGGGTCTCCCTGCTCCTTTTTCCACTCCCCACCCGCCGCACCTATTTTCTGGGTGGGGTTCCGTGGTTGTCGTGGCACTTATAAAGACATCATTAGTAACGCCG
>NZ_QOVG01000050.1 GCF_010119615.1 Pseudoxanthomonas gei | reverse complement strand
GCCGGTAACCGAGATGGTGTCCTGGCCCTTGCGGATGCGCTCCAGCGAGAAGGCCGTCGCTTCCACCGGCGGCAGGATGCGGATATCCAGGCCATTGGTGTCGTGATCCTTCAGATACTGTTCGACCTTGGCAATGACCTGCGCATCGTGCGCGCGTGCCTGGTCCAGCCAGAACACGGCCGGGGTGTCGCTCAGACGTGCGCGCTCGACGGCAAGCTTGACCCAGTCCTGGATCGGCGCGTCCTTGACCTGACACATGCGCCACAGATCGCCGGCTTCCACGGCATGCTTGAACACCGTCTTGCCATTGCCATCGGTGACCTTGACGGTGCCGGCAGCGTCCATCTGAAAGGTCTTGTCGTGTGAGCCGTATTCTTCGGCCTTCTGCGCCATCAAGCCCACATTGGGCACCGAGCCCATTGTGGACGGATCGAACGCGCCGTGCGCCTTGCAGTCGTCGATCACTGCCTGATACACGTCGGCGTAGCAACGGTCCGGAAT
>NZ_QOVG01000004.1 GCF_010119615.1 Pseudoxanthomonas gei | reverse complement strand
GGCGGGGAGCGTGGACGGGCGGCGAGTTTCAGTACTTGCTTCCTGCTCACCTCCCGCCTTCCGTCTCCCAACAAAAAAAGCGCGGACCTTCCGGTCCGCGCCCCTGAACGACCTGGGGGAGAGAGCCCTTCGTTCAATACGCCATGTTCTGCGACCAGTACGTCTCGATCTGCTTGACCAGCGCGTCCGGCAGCGGCACGTAACCCAGCGTGGTGGCCTGCGCGTCGCCGTTGGCGTAGACCCAGCGGAAGAATTCCTTGGCGCCCTTGGCGCCGGCGGCATTCTTGGGCTGCTTGTACATCAGGATGAAATTGGTGGCGATGATCGGCCAGGACTGCGCACCCGGGGCATTGGTGTTGACCAGGTAGAAGTCCTTGGTGGCACCCCAGTTGGCGCTGGCGGCGGCCGCGGCGAAGCTGTCGTCGCTGGGGACGATGAAGTTGCCTTCGGCATTCTTCAGGCGTGAGTAGGACATCTTGTTCTGCAGCGCGTAGGACAGTTCGACATAGCCGATGCCGCCCTTGATCTGCTTGACGTAGGCGGCCACGCCTTCGTTGCCCTTGCCGCCGATGCCCACCGGCCACTTGACCGTGGTGCCTTCGCCGACCTGGCTCTTCCAGTCGCCGCTGACCTTGGACAGGTAGTTGACGAAGTTGAAGGTGGTGCCCGAACCGTCGGAACGGTGGACGATGGTGATCTTGGCGTCGGGCAGGGTCAGGCCGCCGTTGAGGGCGGCGATGGCCGGGTCGTTCCACTTGGTGATCTTGCCCAGGAAGATGTTGGCCAGGGTTTCGCCATCCAGCTTCATCGCGCCAGCGGCGACGCCCGGCACGTTGATCACCGGCACGATGCCGCCGATCACGGACGGGAACTGCGCCAGCCCGGCCTTGGCCAGTTCGTCGGGCTTCAGCGGCGCGTCGGACGAGCCGAAATCGACCGTGCCAGCCTTGATCTGGGCAATGCCGCCGCCGGAACCGATGGACTGGTAGTTGACCTGCTTGCTGCTGGCCTTGGCGTAGTCGGCCGACCACTTGGACATGGCCGGGTAGACGAACGAGGCACCGGCGCCGGTGACATCGGCGGCCATTGCATTGGCCGACAAGGCGGCCGCGATGGCCAGCACCGCGACGCGCAATTTGAGGGAGTTGAACACTGGGTGGGCTCCTGGGAAGTGGATGATGCGGGTCATCCCGCTCGCGGCTATTCCATAACCATTGGGTGACAGTGCCGCGACTGCTGGATGACAGGCAGATGACGCCGGTGTCCGATTCACCCCTCGACGGTAGAAGGAAGCCTTGCAGAGGCAACGGCCTGTGCACGCTGGCGCCGGGTGTCGAGGCGGCCGGCCGCCGCGGCCGTCGGATAACCCGGCCGGCTCGCCGGAGATGACTGGGAGCTCTCCGTATAGCTCCAGGACCTTTCCGTATAGCTCCAGAACCTTTCCGGATAGGTCCGCGAGCCTTCCATACGGCTCCGCGACCTCTCCGGATGGGTCAGGAACCCTTCCGTGTGGCTCCGCGACCTCTCCGGATGGGTCCGGGACCCTTCCATATGGCTCCGCGACCTCTCCGAAGAGGTCCCGGACCCTTCCATACAGCTCGGCGACCCCATCGCAGAGGTCCGCTACTCCTCGACAGAGCTCGGTGACCTAACCCGGCATGCCTCGGCAATCGGCGGAGCGGGGCGATCCACCTCCGCTCCCGGCCGGCCGCCGGGGATTGCGCGGACGGCCTGGACATGGGCAAGCTGCCGGCTCAAGCCGATACCGGGGCGGGGCTGATGGTCCCGGCCACGCAGCGGTTGCACGGATGCGAAGCAAAAAAAAGCGCGGCCTTGGGCCGCGCTTGAAATGAAGCAATGAGAGGAGCGATTGGTTGCGGATTACCAGTAGAACTGGACGCGCGCTTCCAGCATGTTGGGATTGTCTTCCAGCACGCCCTTTTCCTGGTTGACCATCGCGTAGTTCAGCATGAACTTGAAGTTGGAACGCCAGTACCAGTTGACGCCCGCGGTGATGCTGTCCATCTCGCCGCCGACCACTGCGCCGTCGGTCAGGTCGATGGCGTCATAGCGCAGGCCAAGCTGCCACAGGCCCTTGGTCGGCTCGCTCGGCAGCGGCGTGGTCGGCACGCCGGCCTTGTAGCCCCAGGTCTCGCCGGTCAGGTTCCACAGGCCGGACACGTAGTAGCCGCTACCGGTGAAGTCGGCCGGGCCGCCGTAACGCTGCGCGTCGATGGTCATGTATTCGCCCTGCAGCTTGAACGGGCCAGTGACCCACAGGGCCTCGGCGCCGATCACGCTGACGCGGTCGGTGTGGTTGTTGAGGCTGGCGGCGCTGGTCAGGCTGCTGCCGGTGTCGACGAAGCGCGTGGGCACCATGTCGGCCATCGGGCGGGCGCGCAGGCGGATGCCGTCGCTGTCGGTGTCCTTGTCGATGTAGGAGGCACCGAAGTGCAGGATATTGCCGGCCTCGTTGATCGGGGCCCAGTAGCCGCGCACGGCATAGCCGCTGCCATGCTCGCGGTTGCGGGTCAGTTCGCGGCCGAAGTAGCTGGCGGTCAGCGCCCAGTTGTTGTCGCCATAGTTGTACTGCACGCCCACGCGGCGCGGCGTGCCCAGGCTGTTGGTGATCGAGGACTTGGAAATGAAGTCGTTGTTCTTGGTCGAGGACAACTCTTCCATGGTCGCGCCGGGCTGCTTGAACTGGCCGACCTGGATGAAATGGTTGGCGTTGTTGCCGAACTTGTACTTGACGTTGGCATCCAGCCACTTGTCGTCCTTGGCGTCGTAGCCCAGCACCCATTCGATGTTGCCCGGGCCCTTGCCCTTGAGCACGAGTTCGGCGCGGCGCAGTTCCTGCAGGTAATCCTTGCCGTCCAGGTCGGTGGAGACATCGGCGCCGTAGTCGATGCCATCGGTGTCGAAGTTGTAGAAGTCGGCCTGGACCAGTCCTTCGAAGGAAATTTCCGAACCGCCGATGACATCGAGCGCGACTTCGGCATGCGCGGCGGGAGCGGCCAGCGCCGCTAGCAGGGCGAGGGTAAGGAGGGAGCGGTACGGTTTCATGGGAAGCCCTGCGGCAGTGGGAAGATGCCGCGCAGGCTAGTCCGTGAAGATGGCGTTATTGTGACAAAGCTGTCTTATTTCGCTGCCGTGACACTTTTGCATGCATGTCGCGCGACGTGTCGCGTGCCACTTGCCAGTTTCGATAATTCCACTATTATCGAATAATGAAGCTCGAGTCCGCTGTCGTGTCCCTTGCCGCGCTTGCACAGAAGTCGCGCCTGGCCGTGTTCCGCCATCTGGTCCAGCTGGGCCCTTCCGGCTCCACGCCCGGCGACCTGATCGCCCGGCTGGGCATGAGTGCGTCCACCCTGTCATTCCACCTCAAGGCGCTGGCGCAGGCCGGCCTGATCGATTCGGACCAGGCCGGCCGCAGCATCACCTACCGCGCCAACTTCACCGCCATGCAGGGCCTGGTCGACTACCTGACCGAGAACTGCTGCGCGGGCGAACCCTCGGCTTGCAAGCCGGGCGCCGCGAAGGCCAGGCGCAAGCGCGCGTAGTAGTGGTTTCCGGCGCTGCCCATTCTTGAACGAAAATCCCGCCGTCTTCCAGCCCACATCGAATCGAGCACGCACATGACATCTTCCTGTCCCGATATCGTCATCTACCACAACCCCGAATGCGGTACTTCGCGCAACACCCTGGCGATGATCCGCAATGCCGGCATCGAGCCGCACGTGGTGGAGTATCTGAAGACGCCGCCCAGCCGCACGATGCTGGAGTCGCTGATTACCCGCATGGACATCAGCCCGCGCGCGCTGCTGCGCGAAAAGGGCACGCTTTTCGACGAGCTGGGCCTGGGAAATCCGGATCTGGCCGATGCGGCGCTGGTCGATGCCATGCTGCAGCACCCGAGCCTGATCAATCGGCCCATCGTGGTCTCGCCACTGGGCGTTGCCCTGTGCCGTCCCTCCGAACGCGTGCTGGAGCTTTTGCCGCAGGGGCAGCGTGGCGCGTTCACCAAGGAAGATGGCGAGCGCGTCGTGGATGATCGCGGGCAGCGCGTGCAGGACGGACCATGAGCGTCTTGCCATCGCCACGGCGACTGTCATTCCTGGATCGCTACCTGACCCTGTGGATTTTCGCCGCGATGGCACTGGGCGTTGTCCTGGGCGCAGCGTTCAAGGGGCTGCCGCAACTGATGGAACAGCTCTCGGTGGGCGGCACCAACCTGCCCATCGCCATCGGGCTGATCGTGATGATGTTCCCGCCCCTGGCCAGGGTGCATTACGAGGAACTGCACCGCGTATTCGCCGACCGCCGCGTGCTGCTGCTGTCGCTGGTGCAGAACTGGCTGATCGGACCGGTGCTGATGTTCGGCCTTGCGGTTTTTTTCCTGCACGACCAGCCCGAATACATGACCGGCGTGATCCTGATCGGACTGGCGCGCTGCATCGCCATGGTCCTGGTCTGGAACCAGCTTGCCTGTGGCGACAACCAGTACGTGGCCGGGCTGGTTGCGTTCAATTCGATCTTCCAGATCCTGTTCTTCAGCGTGTATGCGTGGTTGTTCCTGAGCGTGCTGCCACCGCTGTTCGGGCTGGCGGGCAGGGTGGTCGATGTGAGCTTCTGGACCATCGCCAGGGCCGTGCTGGTCTACCTGGGTATTCCCTTCCTGGCCGGATACCTGACCCGCCGGGTGTTGCGCCAGCGCAAGGGCGACAACTGGTACGAGCAGGTGTTCCTGCCGCGCATCGGGCCGTTCACGCTGGTGGCGCTGCTGTTCACCATCGTCGCCATGTTCAGCCTGAAAGGTGGCGATGTCCTGCGCCTGCCCGTGGATGCGCTGCGGATCGCGCTGCCGCTCTCCATCTACTTCCTGGTGATGTTCGTGGTCAGCTTCCTGATGGGCAAGTGGATCGACGTGGATTATCCGCGCACCACCGCACTTGCCTTCACGGCGGCCAGCAACAATTTCGAGCTGGCCATCGCGGTGGCCATTGCCGCCTTCGGCCTGGCCTCGCCGGTTGCCTTCGCCGCGGTGATCGGCCCGCTGGTGGAAGTGCCGGTGCTGATTGCACTCGTGCACGTTGCCTTGTGGCTGGGCCGCCGTTACTTCGTCGACACCGCTCCACTCGCGGTTCGCAATGCACCGGAAGCGGCGCCATGAACCTTATGAATCAAACCGCGCCCGTCGATCGCCTGCGGTTGCTGCACGACGCTGACGTGATGCCTGCGCTACAGCGGGAACTGCTGCCCTCCCCGCTGTGGAAAGCGGGCGACGCGGGCCACGCGCCACGCATCCTGCTGCTGTACGGGTCGCTGCGCGAGCGTTCGTTCTCGCGCCTGGCTACCGAAGAGGCGGCGCGCATCCTGCAGTGGCTGGGTGCGGAAACACGCATCTTCGATCCGCGCGACCTGCCATTCCCGGACCAGGTTGCAGGCGACGACCATCCGGCCGTGCATGAACTGCGCGCGCTGTCGCTGTGGTCCGAAGGCCAGGTGTGGTGCAGTCCAGAACGCCACGGACAGGTCACCGGCTTGATGAAGGCGCAGATCGACCAGCTGCCGTTGTCGATGGGCGCGGTGCGGCCGACCCAGGGCCGCACGCTGGCGGTGATGCAGGTGTCCGGTGGCTCGCAGTCCTTCAACGCGGTCAACACGCTGCGCATCCTGGGGCGCTGGATGCGCATGTTCACCATCCCCAACCAGTCCAGCGTGGCCACCGCCTGGAAGGAATTCGACGAAGCTGGACGCATGCGTCCTTCGGCGTACTACGACCGCATCGTGGACGTGATGGAAGAGCTGGTGCGTTTCACCCTGTTGCTGCGCCCGCAGATCGATCAGCTGACCGACCGCTATTCGGAGCGCAAGGAAAGTGCGAAGGCGATGGCGGAGTTCGCCAGCGCTGCCAGCAATTCCTAGGGCGCTGGCCCGGGCGTCTTGTCCCTGAACCTGCACAGGTCGCGGATCACGCATTGCGGGCAGTCGGGTTTGCGCGCCTTGCATGCATAGCGGCCATGCAGGATCAACCAATGATGCGCATCCTGCCTGTAGTCCTCGGGCACGACCTTCATCAACCGGTCCTCGACCGCGCGGACATCCTTGCCCGGTGCCAGTCCAGTGCGATTGGAAACGCGGAAAATATGCGTGTCCACGGCGATGGTGGGCTCGCCGAAAGCGGTGTTCATCACCACGTTGGCGGTCTTGCGGCCGACGCCCGGCAATGCCTCGAGCGCGGCGCGGTCGCGTGGCACCTCGCCTGCATATTCCTCGACCAGGATGCGACAGGTCGCGATGACGTTCTTCGCCTTCGCGTTGAACAGGCCGATGGTGGCGATGTAGGGCTTCAACCCGTCCTCGCCCAGGGCGAGGATCGCCGCAGGCGTGTTGGCGACCGGGTACAGACGGCGCGTGGCCTTGTTGACGCCCACGTCGGTGGCCTGCGCCGACAGGATCACGGCCACCAGCAGCTCGAAAGGAGTGCTGTAGGCGAGCTCGGTGGTGGGATGCGGGTTGAGTTCGGCCAGGCGCGAGAACATCTCGCGCACTTCGTCCGGCTTCAGTCTGGTTGATCCGGCTGCCTTCCGGTAGGACGCCGTGGGCATGACCGCTGGCGCTGTTGCGCGCGCCGGCCTTGTTGGCAATGGCTTTGCGTGACCGACGCGGCCATCGATAACGGAACCAGCGATGGCGGCAGGCCTTGCGGGCGAGCCACGCAAGGCCTCTTCCGCACCTGAAGTATTGCGAGCCCGCTTCGCGCTCATTTGGCACCGCGTTCGGCGGCTCGCGCCTTGGCCCGTTCCAGCACCGCCGTTACCGCTGCCGGCAGTGCCGTGCGGGTGGCAACCTGGCTGCGCGCTCGGCGCGCCTCGCGCTCGGACTCCAGACGCTCCAGCCGCGTATTGCGGGCCCGGTAGCGATCGCGCGCGGCCCATGCGTCGGCGATTTTCCGCTGGGCCTCCTGCAATTCGGCGGCAGCACCTGCATCGCAGGCAGGGCAGGGCACGAAGGCCATCAGCCCCGCCTCAAGCGCCGCGTCCAGCTCATCGGCAGCCAGCAGCCGTGACAAGACGACGGCTTGCAGGCAGTCATGCCGCAGCGTGTCGTTGGCGCCCGCGACCTTCATCAACTTCCGCTGAAAGCAGGCTTGCGTCTTTCCAGGAACGCACGCGTGCCTTCGCGCATGTCATCGGTGGAGAACATCAGGCCGAATTGCGCGGTCTCGTACTGCAGCCCTTCCTCGATGCCACATTCGCCACCGACATTGACCGCGTCCAGGGTGCCGCGCAAGGCCAGCGGCGCCGCGACCGCAAGCTGTTCGGCAAGCTTCATCGTTTCGGTTTCCAGATCCGCCGCGGCGACCACGCGATTGACGATGCCCAGTTGCAGGGCCCGCGCCGCATCGACTGGTGCGCCCAGCAGGCACAGTTCCAGTGTGGCCGCACGTCCTGCCAGGCGCAGCAGGCGCTGGGTTCCACCGAAGCCGGGAATCAGGCCGAGGTTGATCTCGGGCTGGCCCAGCTTTGCGGTATCGGCTGCGATACGCAGGTGGCAGGCCATGGCCAGCTCCAGTCCGCCTCCCAGTGCGAAACCATTCACCATTGCGATGACGGGCTTGGGCAGGGTCTCGATCCGACGCATGAGACGCTGTCCACGCAGCGAGAAGTCTCGCGCGTCCGTGGGGCGCAGGCCGGCCATTTCGGCGATGTCGGCCCCCGCCACGAACGCCTTGGCGCCGGCGCCGGTGAGGACCACCACCCTTGTGCCGGGGTCTTCGGCAGCCTCGCCGAATGCCAGGTGCAATGCATCCAGGGTGGCCGCGTTCAAGGCATTGAGCTTGTCGGGGCGATTTACGGTGATGCGGCAGATGCCGCCTTGCTGGGAGACGGTGATGGGGGAGTCGGTCATGGTCGCAGTCGTGTAATGAGTGGAAATCAGGCGGAACTTCGGCCCTGCAGGCGGGTCACACACCCCGCCGTCACTGGCGGTTAAGCACCCCGGCGGCTATCCTAGCGCGTCCTGACGGGGCGGTTTGACCGCCTCTTTCCACAACTGGAGTTTGCCAATAATGAAGTTGCGTTTGCTTGCCGCCACCCTCGCGGCCTTGACCCTGGTAGCCGGCTCCGCCTTCGCGCAAACCACGCCGGCCCCCAACAAGAACGACCTGAGCTATGCGCTCGGTTACGACCTCGGCCGCAACCTGGTCGAAAGTGGCGAAGCCATTGACGTCAACACCGTCATCAAGGCATTGCAGGAAGGCTACGGCAAGAAGGAGCCCACCGTTCCCGTTGCCCAGCTGCGTACCGCCGTCGAAGCCATGCAGAAGCGCCAGAACGAAAAGGCCAAGGCCGCGTTCGACAAGGCTTCCGCCGAGAACAAGACCAAGAGTGATGCTTTCCTGGCCCAGAACAAGGCCAAGTCGGGCGTCAAGACCCTGCCGGGCAGCGCCATCCAGTACCGCGTGATCGAAGCAGGCAGCGGCGCCAAGCCGACCCAGGCCAGCAACGTGACCCTGCAGTACAAGGGTTCGCTGGCTGACGGCCGCACCTTCGTCGATACCTTCAGCCCGCAGCAGGGCCAGACCACTGCTCCGGCGCCGATGGCGATCAAGGTCAGCGAGATTCCGCTGGTCGGCCTGCGCGAGGCGCTGCTGCAGATGCCCGCCGGCTCGCGTTGGGAAGTGGTGCTGCCGGCCGACAAGGCCTATGGCAACACCCCGCAGTCCCCGATCGGCCCGAACCAGGCTGTCGTCTTCGAAGTAAAGCTGGTCAGCGTCAAGTGACATAGCGGCGCATTCGCAAAGTGAATGCCTTTGCCGCTATGTCATCCCCGCGAAGGCGGGGATCCAGTGACTGAGCGAGCGATGTCATCCCCGCGAAGGCGGGGATCCAGTGACGTGTAGTTCCGAAGCCACTACCAACGAAGTCCAGCTACGCCGGCCCAGTGCCGGCGTAGCTTTGTCTGCAGTCCTTGTTTGCGGGAGCACGACGCCAGCGCCGGCGCTATGCTCCCCTGGTGTCCGACTCCATGAATTCCGATTACCGCGCCGTGCTCAGCCCCTGCACCGGCGTCTGCACCCTGGGAGATGACGGGCTTTGCCGCGGTTGTCTGCGGACCACCTCGGAAATTGCCCGCTGGTCGCAAATGAACGATGACGAACGCCTGCGCCTGATGGAGTCGGTCCTGCCCGTTCGGGAGCAGCAACGCTCCGGCTTTGAATTCCTGCTTGGCGAGCGCCACGCGATCATGCGCGCATTGCATCCGCTGGCATCCATGCCGATGGAGCAAGGCTGGAACCACGAGGAACTTGCCGATCTGCTGCCGCCGGGTCCCCCGGTGGAATCGGCAGTACTCGCAGGCTTGGTGCCACGCAGGCACGGCACGCAGGTGTTGCTGACCCGCCGTACCGATGGGCTGCGCCACCACGGTGGCCAGGTGAGTTTCCCCGGCGGCCGCATCGATTCCGGCGACCGCGATCCGGTCGCTGCCGCGCTGCGTGAAAGCCACGAGGAAATCGCCTTGGCCGTCTCCCAGGTCATGCCGCTCGGCTTCCTGGATCCCTTCACCACCATCAGCGGTTTCAGGGTGATGCCGGTGGTTGCGGTGATCGACCCTGACTATGTGGCGGTACCCAACCCGGACGAAGTGGCCGATGTGTTCGAAGTGCCGCTGGAGTTCCTGATGGCGCCGGAAAACCTTCGCCGGGTGGAAGTCGATTACAAGGGCCGCCGGCGCACGGTGCTGGAGTACGACTGGCCCGGCCAGCGCATCTGGGGCGCTACCGCGGCGATGCTGTTCAACCTGCGCGAACGCCTCGCCGGAAGCGCCCCATGAAATGGACCACGCTGGTTGACGTGGATGCCCTGGCTGCCGCACTGGGCAACGCTGAAGTGCGACTCATCGATGCCCGCTTCAGCCTGATGGATCCGCTCGCGGGGCGTGCGGGCTACGACGCCTCGCATCTGCCGGGCGCCACCTATGCCGATCTCAATGTGGATCTTTCGCAGCTGGGACTCGCGGGGGAGGGCAGACACCCGTTGCCGGATGAAAAGACCTTTGCCGGCAAGGTGGGCGAGTGGGGCATTGCGCCTGGTGACCAGGTAGTCGTCTACGACGCAGGCGATGGCAGCATGGCCGCCGCGCGGCTGTGGTGGATGCTGAGGTTGCTGGGCCACGAGCGCGTGGCCGTGCTGGATGGCGGCTTGGCTGCATGGCGCGCGAAGGGTCTGCCTGAAACTTCGCAGCTGCACCCGCCCGTCGCAGTTGCACCTTACCCGGCTGGCTTCGACAGGTCGCGCATTGCGACCTCCTCGGAAGTGCAGTCGCGTCTGCAGGACGCGCCGGGCTGGCTGCTGGATGCGCGTGCGGGGGAAAGATTCCGTGGTGAGGTGGAACCGATCGATCCGGTTGCTGGCCATGTTCCCGGTGCGGTGAATCGTCCCATCGCCGACAACCTGCTAGCAGGGCACTTCAGGTCCGCAGAGGAATTGCAGGCAGCCATCGAACCCTTGCTCGGTGGTCGCGATCCGCAGGACGTGGTGGTGATGTGCGGTTCGGGCGTGACCGCGTGCCACCTGCTGCTGGCCATGGAGCACGCGGGGCTGCATGGGGCGCGCGTCTATGCAGGTTCCTGGAGCGCCTGGATCAGCGATCCCGCGCGTCCGATCGCGCGCTGACCCCGGCATTTCCACGGCGAATCTACGGACCTGGTGCGTGTAGGAGCGACGCAAGTCGCGAAGCACGCAGCGCCTGATCGCCGACAGGGTCCACGACCAGGGTTTCCTGGCTTCGCGACTTGCGTCGCTCCTACAAGAACCCACCATCGCGACGACCCCATCCAGTCGCAACGCACGGACCGAAACGCAACCGGGGAAGCCCGGCTCTGCGGCCGCGGCTTACTTGCCCAGCCTGTTCACCAAGGCCTGCAATGCGCGCTGCGCATCCGGGGCGTACCAGCCTTCGAGGAAGCGATCCATCTGGATGTTGTCCGCATGCAAGGCCGCGACCAGGTCGGCACGGGCGATGGCGCGGGTCTGCAGCATGGGATGCGATGGCAGCGCCAGCAATTGCTGCAACCAGGCGATGGCGCGTGGTACTACCAGGTCGGCCGTGACCAGTTCGTCGACCAGGCCGATTTCCAGCGCGCGCGCTTCGGGAACGAGTTCACCGGCCACCAGCAGGCGCTCGGCACGATAGATGCCGACGACGCGGCGCAGTAGCTGCTGGATACCTTCCGGGGCCACCAGCCCCACCTGGACTTCATTGAGACCGATGGCGAACGGCCGGGAAGGATCCGGGCTGCGGGCCATGATGCGATAGTCGCAGCACAGTGCCAAAACGCAGCCGCCTGCCGGCGAGTGCCCGGTCAACGCGGCCACGACCGGGATGCGCAGTTCGGCAAGGGTGCGGGTGGCGCCGAAGAAGGCACTCCAGCTGTCCAGCAAGCCATTGCGATCGTCGCCATGGGACATCAGGTGGGGCACATCCAGGCCTGCGGAGAACACCTTCGGCCCTCCCGACAACACCACCCCGCGTACGCCTTCGCCGACCGCCGCATTCAGGGCATCGATCAGGGCCCGGCACAGCTCTGTATTGAGCGCATTGACCGGCGCACGCGCCAGCCTGATTTCGCGTATGGGTCCGTGGTCCTGGGTTTCGATCAGGGCGCTCATTCACTGTCTCCGGAAGGTTCGGCGGATATCATAAGCCCATGCACAAACGACTGATCGCGAAATGGGCGCTGGCGCTGTTGGTGGCCGCCAGCACTTTCAATGCCGCCGCGCGCGAATGCGCGCCTGCCATGACGCAAGGATGGGTGCGCCTGCCGCCCGTGGCCATGCCGATGATGGCGGGCTTCGGCCGCATCACCAATCCATGCCGGATGCCGATGGTGATCGTGTCGGCCAGCAGCGCCGCCTTCGGCGAAGTCACCCTGCATGAGACCCGCAACATCGACGGCGTCAACCGCATGCGCCAGGTAGAACGACTCCGCGTGGCGCCCGATGATTCAGTCACCCTCGAGCCCGGCGGCCTGCACCTGATGCTGATGCAGCCGCGTGCACCGTTGAAGGAAGGCAGCAAGGTGGTGGTGAATTTCAAGCTGCAGGATGGGCGCGAAATCCTGTCCGAGCTGGTGGTCAGGAAGCCCGCTCCCTGACCCCGGGGTAGGGGCTGCTGTGCCGGTGGAATCAGGCGGAGCAGGCGGCCCTGACGTTTTCAGGCAGGGGCACGCTGGCGCCGGTCTGTGTGTCGATCCACACCATGACCACGCTGCCATCGCTGTAAAGCACGCTGGAATCGATGGCGTCCACGATGCGGTGACCCACGGTGAGGCTGCTGTTGCCCAGCTTCTCGACGAACAGCTCCACCACGATCTCGCTGGGCCACTCAATCGGTTTCCGATAATTCACGTGGCTGGCGGCGAGCACCGGCGCCACGGGTGCCAGTGCTGAAATCGTGTCGATGCTGGCCAGCCACTGCACGCGCGCTTCTTCCAGGTAACGCAGGTACTGCGCATTGTTGACATGGTTGAACGCATCCATGTCGCCCCAGCGCACGGCCAGGGTGACACGTGCGACTACCTGCCGCGGATCGGCATCGGCACTCACTTGGCCACCTTCTTCTTGACTGCGGCCTTGGCGTCTTTCGCTGCCGCCTTCGCATCTTTGGCCGCCTGCTTGAGCACGGATTTGCGTTGCGGCAATACGGCCGGTTTGGCCACCGCCGCCGGCTTCTCGCCCTTGGCCGCCTTCGACTTGGGTAGCAGCTTGGCCAGGAAATGCCCGGTGTGCGATGCGGGATTGGCGGCGATCTGCTCCGGCGTGCCGGTGGCCAGGATCTGGCCGCCGCGATGGCCGCCTTCGGGGCCCAGGTCCACCACCCAGTCGGCGGTCTTGATCACGTCCAGGTTGTGTTCGATCACCACGATGGTATTGCCGTCGTCGCGCAGCTTGTGCAGCACCGCCAGCAGGTGTTCGATGTCATGGAAGTGCAGGCCGGTGGTCGGTTCGTCCAGGATGTAGAGGGTTCGGCCGGTATCGCGGCGCGACAGTTCCTTGGACAACTTGACGCGCTGTGCCTCGCCGCCGGACAGCGTGGTCGCGCTCTGGCCCAGCTTGATGTAACTCAGGCCCACGTCGACCAGGGTTTCCAGCTTGCGGGCCAGGGCCGGCACCGGCTCGAACAGTTTCAGTGCGTCCTCCACCGTCATCTCGAGGATGTCGCTGATGTTGTGGCCCTTGTAGCTGATCTCCAGCGTTTCGCGGTTGTAGCGCTTGCCGTGGCAAACGTCGCATGCCACGTACACGTCGGGGAGGAAATGCATTTCCACCTTGATCAGGCCGTCGCCCTGGCAGGCTTCGCAACGGCCGCCACGCACGTTGAAGCTGAAGCGCCCTGGCGAATAACCACGTGCGCGTGACTCCGGCACCTGCGCGAACAATTCCCGCAGGGGCGTGAACAGGCCGGTATAGGTCGCCGGATTGGAGCGCGGGGTACGACCGATCGGCGACTGGTCGATGTCCACGACCTTGTCGAACAGGTCCAGGCCTTCGACCTCCCGGTAGGGTGCCGGCTTGTGCGAGGCGCCATTGATCTCGTTGGCGGCCAGTGAATACAGGGTGTCGTTGATGAGCGTCGACTTGCCCGAACCGGACACGCCGGTAATACAGGTGAACAGCCCGGAGGCGATTTCCAGATCCACGTTCTTGAGGTTGTTGCCGGTGGCTCCACGCAGGTGCATGGTCATCTTCGGATTCGGCTTGTGGCGCAGGGCCGGAATCTCGATGCGACGCTTGCCCGACAGGAACTGGCCGGTCAGCGAACGCGGTGCTTTCAGGATGTCCTCGAGCTGGCCCTGGGCCACGATCTCACCGCCGTGCACGCCTGCATACGGCCCTATGTCGAGGATGTAGTCGGCGGCGCGGATCGCATCCTCGTCGTGTTCGACCACGATCACGGTGTTGCCCAGGTCACGCAGCCGGGTCAGGGTGCCGAGCAGGCGCTCGTTGTCGCGCTGGTGCAGGCCGATGCTGGGTTCGTCCAGCACATACATCACGCCTACCAGGCCCGCGCCGATCTGCGAAGCCAGCCGGATGCGCTGCGCCTCGCCGCCGGACAGGGTGTCGGCCTTGCGCTCCAGGGTCAGGTAGTCGAGCCCGACGTCGACCAGGAAGCCGAGGCGTTCGCCGATTTCCTTGACGATCTTGGTCGCGATTTCCCCGCGCCAGCCGGGCAACGAGAGGCTCCGGAAAAAAGCGAGTGCTTCGTCCACCGGCAGCACTACCAGTTCCGGCAAGGCACGGTCGGCGACGAACACGTTGCGCGCCGAGCGGTTCAGGCGCGCGCCGCCGCAGTCGGGACAAGGCCGCTCGCTGATGTACTTGGAAAGCTCTTCCTGCACCGCGGCCGATTCTGTTTCGCTGTAGCGGCGCTGCAGGTTCGGCACGATGCCTTCGAACTTGTGCTTGCGCTGGTTGCGGCCACCCGAATCGGTGAGGTAGGTGAAGGTGACCAGCTCGCTGCCACTGCCATACAGCACGGCGTTCTGCACCGTATCGGGCAGGCTCTGCCAGGGCGCGTCGACATCGAACTTGTAATGCTTGGCCAGCGAAGCGATCAACTGGAAGTAATAGGCATTGCGGCGATCCCAGCCGCGTACGGCGCCGGCCGACAGCGACAGTTCGGGATGCACGACCACCCGCTCGGGGTCGAAGAACTCTGCCACGCCCAGTCCGTCGCAGCCGGGGCATGCACCAACGGGTGAGTTGAACGAGAACAGGCGGGGTTCCAGCTCCGGCAGCGAGTAGTCGCAGACCGGGCAGCTGTATTTTGAAGAGAACAGCAGCGGGGCGGTGCCGGCATTGTCCAGCGACTGCACCGAAGCCATGCCGTCGCCCAGTTTCAGGGCCGTCTCGAAGCTTTCCGCAAGGCGCTGCTTGATGTCTTCGCGCGGCTTGAAGCGATCGATCACCGCTTCGATGGTGTGTTTCTGGCGCAGGCCCAACGCCGGCACGGCGTCGATCTCATGAAGCTCGCCGTCCACGCGTACTCGCACGTAACCCTGCGCGCGCAGCTGGTCGAAGACCTGGGCATGCTCGCCCTTGCGCTCGCGGATCACCGGCGCCAGCATCATGTAGCGCTGTTCACTGCCTTCTGCAGACGCGCCAAGGGCCAGCACCTGGTCGACCATCTGGCTGACGGTCTGGGCTTCGAGCGGATAGCCATGATCGGGGCAGCGCGGCAGGCCTACGCGCGCATACAGCAGGCGCAGGTAGTCGTAGATCTCGGTAATGGTGCCGACCGTGGAGCGCGGGTTGTGCGAGGTCGATTTCTGTTCAATGGAGATCGCCGGTGAAAGGCCTTCGATGTGGTCGACATCGGGCTTTTCCATGACGCTCAGGAACTGGCGCGCATAGGCCGACAGCGACTCCACGTAGCGGCGCTGGCCCTCGGCATAAATGGTGTCGAATGCCAGCGACGACTTGCCGGAGCCGGACAGCCCCGTGATGACGATCAGCTTGTCGCGGGGCAGGTCAAGATCGATGTTCTTGAGGTTGTGCGTCCGCGCGCCGCGAATGCGGATGAAGTCCATGGCCATCGGGTGGGGGGTTCCGGTCGGTCAACAGGGGAGCGTAGCGATCCCACGATCTGGGGGCAAATGCATGCAATGAAAGGCATCGGGGCGGCATGAGGGGTCTGGGGGACAGCTTTCCCGGGCCTGCCTGGCCGTGGCATCTGCGCCAGGGACCGGTTTTGGGGTCCGAGGCGCTGCAATGTTGACCCTAACCTGCTGAAAGGCTTACAATTCCGCTCCTGTCTGCCCTCGATGGCCGGCAGGTCAATAAAATAACTACAGAAGGAAACACCCATGTACGCAGTTGTAGTCACCGGCGGTAAGCAATACCGCGTGATGACGGGCGAGACGATCCGCGTCGAGAAGCTCGATACCGAAGCCGGCCAGGAGGTCAAGTTCGACCAGATCCTGATGCTGGGCGACGGCGAGGGCGTGAAGCTCGGCGACGCGCTGAAAGGCGCCACCGTCACCGCCACCGTCAAGTCCCATGGTCGCGCCGACAAGGTGCGCATCATCAAGTTCCGCCGCCGCAAGCACCACAAGAAGCAGATGGGTCACCGGCAGCATTACACCGAAATCGAAATCACTGGAATCTCTGGTTCCAGCGACGACAAGAACAAGTAAGGAGAAGCAGTCATGGCACATAAAAAGGGCGTAGGCTCCTCGCGCAACGGCCGCGACTCCAACCCGAAGATGCTGGGCGTCAAGATCTATGGCGGCCAGGCAATCGACGCAGGCAACATCATCGTGCGCCAGCGCGGCACCGAGTTCCATCCGGGCCCCGGCGTCGGACTGGGTCGCGACCACACGCTGTTTGCGCTGGTCGACGGCAAGGTCGAGTTCTCGGTCAAGGGCGCCAAGCGTCGTCGTACCGTGAGCGTGGTCGCCGAAGCGTAAGCTTCAGCGGCAGCGAGCGAATGGCCCCGCCGCGTGCGGGGCTTTTCGTTTCTCCCGTCTCGATACCCGGTCGGTGCCAGCAGCTTTGTCTGGCGCCCCAGAATAATATTTTCACGCTCCCCACTTTCCGAAACCAAATTTATGAAGCTCGTAGACGAAGCAGAAATCGATGTCATAGCCGGCAATGGTGGCGATGGCTGCATAGGCTTCCGGCGCGAGAAGTTCATTCCGCTGGGCGGCCCTGACGGCGGTGACGGCGGCAATGGCGGCAATGTCTGGATCCAGGCCGACGAGAACATCAGCACCCTGGTCGACTTCCGCCACCAGCGCAGCTTCAAGGCCCAGCGTGGCGAAAATGGCATGGGCCAGCAGCGCTACGGCAAGGGCGGCGACGATCTGGTGATCAGCGTCCCGGTGGGCACTGCGATCGTCAACGTCGGTACCGACGAGGTGATCGGCGACCTGGTCTCGCACGGCGACCGCTTGCTGGTGGCGAAGGGCGGCAAGGGCGGCCTGGGGAACATGCATTTCAAGAGCTCGGTGACCCGCTCCCCGCGCCGCTCTACCCCGGGCGACGAGGGTGAGGCACGTACGCTGAAGATGGAACTGAAGCTGCTGGCCGACGTAGGCCTGCTGGGCTTCCCCAATGCCGGCAAGAGCACCTTTATCCGCGCGGTGTCGGCGGCGACGCCGAAGGTTGCCGATTACCCGTTCACCACGCTGTATCCGAACCTGGGCGTGGTCAGCGTGGAAGCACACCGCAGCTTCGTGATTGCCGATATTCCGGGCCTGATCCAGGGTGCCGCCGATGGTGCCGGCCTGGGCGCGATGTTCCTGCGCCACCTGCAGCGCACCCGCCTGCTGTTGCACCTGGTGGACATGGCGCCGATGGAGGGCGGGGTGGACATTTCGCCAGCCGAGCAGGTCAGGGCGATCGAACACGAGCTGGAGAAGCACGACCCCGAGCTGCTGCAGAAGCCGCGCTGGCTGGTCCTGAACAAGGCCGACCTGATGTTCGAGGATGAAGCCAGCACCCGCGCTGCCGAAGTGATTGCCGAGCTGGGCTGGACCCAGCCCTGGTACGTGACCTCGGCGGTATCGCGGGAAGGCACCTGGCCGATCATGAAGGACGTGATGGCCTTCTTCGACCGCCTCAAAGAGGACGAGCAGGAAGCGCGCGATGCCCTCGGTTGAGGCCGTGGCGGACCGCGCTTGCTACGACGCAGAGCCGGGCTTGCCCGGCTGCTCTTTTGCAGGAAAAAGACAGCAGCCGGGCAAGCCCGGCTCTACCCGGCTCGGATCCACATGGATCGCGAGCACGCGGATAACAAAAAACCCGGCCAAGGCCGGGTTTTCTGGAAGTGCGACGCGCGACCGATCAGGCGGCTTGCAGGGCCTTGATGCGGGCGGTCAGGCGGCTCTTGTGGCGAGCGGCCTTGTTCTTGTGGATCAGGCCGCGCGAGCTGAAGCGGTCCAGGATCGGCTGGGCCACGGCAAAGGCAGCCTGGGCGCCTGCGGCGTCGTTGGCGTCCAGCGCCTTGAGCACTTTCTTGACGGCGGTGCGCAGCATCGAACGCTGGCCGGTATTGCGCATGTTGCGCACGACGGCCTGCTTGGCGCGCTTCTTGGCGGACTTGATATTTGCCACGGTGGGTATCCTAGGAAATCGTTGGGTGGAGCGGTAATGGGCGGAATGCTGAAAAACGAACGCGAAATTATGGGCGATTCAAGCACTTGCGTCAACCCGTCGGGAGTTTGCCTGTGAGCGGCAAGGGCTTGCTGCGTTCCACCGCCATTTTCAGCGCCATGACCTTCCTGTCCCGGGTCTCCGGGCTGGTCCGGGATCAGGTCTACGCCATCACGTTCGGCGCCAATGCGGCCATGGACGTGTTCTTCATTGCCTTCCGCATCCCCAACTTCATGCGGCGGCTGTCGGCCGAGGGCTCGTTCTCCATGGCCTTCGTGCCGGTCCTGGCCGAATACAAGGAACGGCATGGCCCCCAGGCGGTCAAGGAGCTGATAGACCGGGTCACCGGGACGCTGGCGGCCGCTTTGCTCGTGGTCACGGCACTGGTGATGGTCTTTGCGCCGCAGATCGCCCACCTCATCGCCTCCAAGTACGCACCCGGCAGTGACGGCCACCGGCTGCTCTCCGAACTGCTGCGGATCACTTTCCCGTATGCGCTGTTCATCTCGCTGGCCTCGCTGGTGGGGAGCATCCTCAACAGTTACCAGCGTTTCGCCATTCCGGCTCTCTCGCCGATCCTGCTGAACCTGTCGATGATCGCCGCCGCGCTGTGGCTGGCGCCGCTGATGGGCGGGTCGGTGATGGCGCTGGGCTGGGGCGTGTTCGCGGCCGGCATCCTGCAGCTGGTGTTCCAGTTGCCGGCGCTGGCCAAGCTGGGCCTGCTGCCGCGGCCGCGATGGGGCGTGGCCCATGCAGGCGTGCGCAAGATCATGAAGCTGATGGTGCCGACCCTGTTCGGCTCCTCGGTGGTGCAGTTCAACCTGCTGTTCAACACCTGGGCGGCAGCATTTCTGTTGAGCGGCAGCGTCAGCTGGCTGTATTACAGCGATCGCCTGCTGGAATTCCCGCTGGGCATGTTCGGCGTGGCCATTGGGTCGGTGATCCTGCCGCACCTGTCCAGCCGCCACGCGGCCACCGATCCCGATGGCTTTTCCAAGGGCCTGGACTGGGGTTTCCGGCTGTGCGTGCTGATCGGCGTGCCAGCCTGCCTGGGACTGGTGCTGTGTGCTCAGCCGCTGCTGGCCACCCTGTTCCAGTACCACAACTTCACCGCATTCGACGTGCGCATGAGCAGCCTGAGCCTGATGGCGCAGTCCACTGCAGTGCCTGCGTTCCTGCTGGTGAAAGTGCTGGCGCCCGCATTCTATGCACGCCAGGACACGCGCACGCCGGTCAAGGCGGCGGTGGTGTCGGTGCTGATCAACGCGGCCTGCACCCTGCTGTTCTTCCTTGCGCTGTTGAGCTGGACCGAGGCAGGCCAGGCGGCCCTGGCGCAGGCCGGCGGCAACTACCGCAGCGCGCTTGCGCAGGTCCCTGGCGCGCATGCGCTGCTGGCGCTGGCCATTGCGGTGGCAGGTTGGGTCAATGCCTTGCAGCTGGCCTGGTACCTGCGCCGCGCCCGTGTCTATCGCAGGCAGCCGGGCTGGGGGAAATTGCTGCGCCAGATCGTCGTGGCCAGCGTGGCCATGGTGGTGGTGGTCGGCCCGCTGTTGTGGCTGTGGCAGGACTGGAGCGCGTGGGCCTGGTGGGAGCGCGTGTGGCGCCTGGCCATCCTGGTCGGCTCCGGCGGGGCGGCGTATGCGGCGCTGCTGTGGCTGCAGGGCATCCGTCCCCGCGATCTGCGCGGGCTTTGAACCGGGGATGCCCGGCTATACTTCATGGCTATGAGCAGGCTGTTTCGTGACGTCGATGGCGGGGCGTTGTTCCCGCACGGTAGCGTGGTCTGCATCGGCGCCTTCGACGGTCTGCACCTGGGCCATCGTGCGCTGGTGCGCCATGCTGCTGCGCGTGGGCGCGATCTGTCGCTGCCGGCGGTGGCGTTGAGCTTCGAGCCGTTGCCACGCGAATTCTTTTCCCCCCAGTTGCCGCCGCGCCTGACCCTGGCACGCGGCAAGTACCAGGGCCTGCGCGCGCTGGGCGTGGACAGCGTCGGCCTGCTGCGCTTCGATGCACGCCTGTCGGCCATGGGCGCCGAGGACTTCGTGCGCAAGCTGCTGGTCGCGCGGCTGGGTGCACGTGAGGTCTGGATCGGCCCGGATTTCCGCTTCGGCCATCGCCGTGGTGGCGACCTGCCGCTGCTGCAGTCGCTGGGGGCGGACCTGGGCTTCAGCGCCGGCGAGATCGAGCCGGTGCAGTCGCAGGGCGAGCGCGTCTCCAGCACCCGCATCCGCGAAGCCTTGCGCGGCGGCGATTTCACCGACGCCTCGCGGCTGCTGGGCCGGGCTTATTCGATCGGAGGACGCGTGGTGCGCGGCAAACAGCTCGGACGCACCCTGGGTTTCCCCACCGCCAACCTGCGCTTCCCCAAGACGCCGGCGCTGTCCGGCATCTACGCAACCTGGGTGCACGGCGTGGGCGAGCGGCCACACGCCTCGGTTTCGAGTTTCGGCACCCGGCCCACGGTCGACGGCATCGAGCCGCTGCTGGAAGCACACCTGTTCGATTTCGATGGCGACCTCTACGGGCGCCACATCGAGGTTGAGTTCGTCGCCAAGCTGCGCGACGAGCTGAAGTTCCCCGATCTGCCCTCGCTGACCGAGCAGATGCAACGCGACGCCCAAACCGCGCGCCGCCTCCTTTCCGAACAACGACTAAGAGCGACGGCGTGACCACCGATTCCAACCCCACTGACTACAAAGCAACGCTGCACCTGCCCGCCACGGAATTCCCGATGCGCGGCGACCTGCCCAAGCGCGAGCCGCAGACGCTGGCGCGCTGGGAGGCCGAGGGCCTGTACGCGCAGCTGCGTGCCAATGCCAAGGGGCGCCCGTTGTTCGTGCTGCACGATGGCCCGCCGTATGCCAACGGCGCCATCCATCTGGGCCATGCGGTCAACAAGATCCTCAAGGACATCATCGTCAAGTCCAAGTACGTGGCCGGCTTCGATGCGCCTTACGTGCCAGGCTGGGACTGCCACGGCCTGCCGATCGAGATCGCGGTCGAGAAGAAACACGGCAAGGTCGGGGTGAAGCTGGACGCCGAACAGTTCCGGCAGAAGTGCCGCGAATTCGCCAACGAGCAGATCGACATCCAGCGCCGCGACTTCAAGCGCCTGGGCGTGATCGGCGACTGGGAGAACCCCTACCTCACCCTCGACTTCAAGTTCGAAGCCGACGAAATCCGCGCGCTGGCCAAGATCGTGGCCAACGGCCACCTGCTGCGTGGTGCCAAGCCGGTGCACTGGTGCTTCGATTGCGGCTCGGCCTTGGCCGAAGCCGAGATCGAATACCAGGACAAGGTGTCGCCCGCGGTGGACATCGCCTACGCCGTGCGCGACGTGAAAGCGTTCGCCGCGGCAATGGACGTCACGGTGCCTGCGGACGTGGAAGTCGCGGTGCCGATCTGGACCACCACGCCGTGGACGATTCCCGCGTCGCTGGCGGTGTCGCTGGGCCCGGACCTGGACTACGTGCTGGTCGAAGGCCCGGCGCACAACGGCAAGCGCCGCTGGTTGCTGCTGGCCGAGGCGCTGGCCGAACGCGCCTCGCAGCGCTACGGCGTGTCCGACTTCGTCGTCCATGCGCATGCCAAGGGCAGTGCGCTGGAAGGCATCGTGTTGAACCATCCCTTTTATGCGGATCGCGAGATCCCGGTGATCCTCGGCGACCACGTGTCCGCCGAAGACGGCACCGGCGCGGTGCATACGGCGCCCGGCCACGGCCAGGAGGATTTCGTGGTCGGCCAGAAGTACGGGCTGATCGAGAAGTACACCGCCGGCCAGATGAATCCGGTCGACGGCCGCGGCGTGTACCTGCCGTCGACTCCGCCCGCGGGCGAGCTGGTGCTGGCCGGCCTGCACATCTGGAAAGCCAACGACGCCCTGGTCGATGCATTGCGCCAGAGCGGCGCCCTGCTGGCCTTCCACAAGCTCGAGCACAGCTATCCGCATTGCTGGCGCCACCGCACGCCCGTGGTGTTCCGCGCCACGCCGCAGTGGTTCATCTCGATGGAACAGGCGCACCTGCGGCGCGATGCGCTGGCTGCCATCAAGCACGTGACCTGGTATCCGGAATGGGGCCAGGCGCGCATCGCCGGCATGGTCGAAGGCCGGCCCGACTGGTGCATCAGCCGCCAGCGTACCTGGGGCGTGCCGATCACCCTGTTCGTGCACCGCGAAACCGGCGAGCCGCATCCGCGCACCGTCGAGCTGATGGCCGTCATCGCCGACAAGGTGGAGCAGGGCGGGGTGGATGTCTGGTATTCGCTGGATGCCGCTGAATTGCTGGGCGCGGAAGCCGCGCATTACGAGAAGACCACCGACATCCTCGATGTCTGGTTCGATTCCGGCGTGACCCATGAAGGCGTGCTGCTGGAACGCGGTTTCGGCAAGCCGGCCGATCTGTACCTGGAAGGTTCCGACCAGCATCGCGGCTGGTTCCAGTCCTCCCTGCTTACCGGCGTGGCCATCGACAAGCACGCGCCCTACAGGCAGTGCCTGACCCACGGTTTCACCGTGGACGAGAACGGCCGCAAGATGTCCAAGTCGCTGGGCAACGGCATCGAGCCGCAGGACATCATGAAGACCCTGGGCGCCGACATCCTGCGCCTGTGGATCGCCTCGGCCGACTACAGCAACGAGATGTCGCTGTCGCAGGAAATCCTCAAGCGCAACGCCGACGCCTACCGCCGCCTGCGCAACACCGCGCGATTCCTGCTCAGCAACCTGGATGGTTTCGACCCGGCACGCGACCTGGTGCAGCCCGAAGACATGGTGGCGCTGGATCGCTGGGTCGTGCATCGCGCCTTCGAAGTGCAGCAGAGGATCATTGCCGCCTACGCGCGCTACGACTTCGCCGAGATCGTGCAGGCGCTGCTGAATTTCTGCAGCGTCGACCTGGGCTCGCTGTACCTGGACGTGACCAAGGACCGCCTGTACACGATGCAGGAGGACTCACGCGGCCGACGTTCGGCGCAGACCGCGATGTTCCATATCCTGGAGGCGTTCACGCGCTGGGTCGCGCCCATCCTCAGCTTCACCGCCGATGAGATCTGGAGCTTCCTGCCGGGCGAGCGCGTGGCCAACGTGCTGTTCGCCACCTGGTACGAAGGCCTGGTCGCGCTGCCGTCCGATGCGCCGCTGGGTGTGGAGGATTTCGACCGGCTGCTGGCCCTGCGCGAACAGATGGCCAAGGTGCTGGAGCCGATGCGCGCCAATGGCGTGATCGGTGCGGCGCTGGATGCGGAAGTCACGGTGTCGGCCAGTCCCGAGCTCGCCTCACGCTGGCAGCCGCTGGCCGAGGAACTGCGTTTCCTGTTCATCAGCGGCGACGTCACGGTGACGGCGGTCAATGCCGACGAGATTTTTGTGCTGGCCCAGCCCACGACCAAGGAGAAGTGCGTGCGCTGCTGGCACCGCCGCGCCGACGTGGGCGCCAATGCCGCCCATCCCGAACTCTGCACGCGCTGCGTTTCCAATATCGAAGGACCGGGAGAAGAACGTAAGTGGTTCTGATGTTGCTCCCTTCTCCCCTCGGGAGAAGGTGGCGCGCAGCGACGGATGAGGGAAGGAAAATGACTTGCCTCATGAGTTGATTGCGATCTGAAAGTCCGTTCCCTCATCCGCCCTTCGGGCACCTTCTCCCGACGGGAGAAGGACACAACAGCAAGGCTCCACTTGATGTCCAAACACCCCAAACCCAATGCCCTGATCTGGCTGCTGCTCTCCCTCGCCGTGATCGTCCTTGACCAGCTGAGCAAGGCATGGGTCCTGGCCCGGCTGCCCGAATACACTGCCATTCCGGTGATCAAGGGTGTCTGGAACTGGTACCGCACCTACAACACCGGCGCGGCGTTCAGCTTCCTGAGCGATGCTGGCGGCTGGCAGATCTGGTTCTTCACCGTGCTGGCGATCGCGATCTGCGGACTGCTCGGGTACTGGCTCGCCCGCACCCGGCGCGCGGACTGGCGCCAGGCGGCGCCGTATGCGCTGGTGATCGGCGGCGCGCTGGGCAACGTGATCGACCGCCTGGTCCACGGCCACGTGGTCGATTTCATCCAGTGGCATTGGCAGGAGCACTACTGGCCGTCGTTCAATATCGCCGATTCGGCCATTGTCGCCGGGGCCGTGGGCATTGCCCTGTTCGGCGTGTTCGACGGCAAGCGCAAGCAAAACGCGGGATAATCGGCCCATGGACGTCCTGCTCGCCAATCCCCGAGGTTTCTGCGCCGGTGTCGACCGCGCCATCGAGATCGTCAAGCGCGCCATCGAGACGCTGGGCGCGCCGATCTATGTGCGCCACGAGGTGGTCCACAACCGCTTCGTGGTGGAAGACCTGCGCAGCCGCGGCGCGGTGTTCGTGGAAGAGCTCGATGAAGTGCCCGACAACGCCACCGTGATCTTCAGCGCCCACGGCGTGTCGCAGGCGGTACGTGCCGAAGCCACCGCGCGCGGGCTGAAGATCTTCGACGCCACCTGTCCGCTGGTGACCAAGGTGCATTTCGAAGTGGCGCGCCACTGCCGCGCCGGCCGCGACGTGATCCTCATCGGCCATGCCGGACATCCGGAAGTGGAAGGCACCATGGGCCAGTGGAGCGCCGAGAGCGGCACCGGGCGCATCTACCTGGTGGAAGACATCCACGGCGTGGCCACGCTGGAAGTGAACCAGCCCGGCAACCTGGCCTACACCACGCAGACCACGCTGTCGGTCGATGACACCCGCGGGATCATCGAAGCGCTGCAGGCGCGTTACCCGCAGATGCAGGGGCCGCGACACGACGACATCTGCTATGCCACCCAGAACCGCCAGGATGCGGTGCGCGAGCTCGCCCAGCGTTGCGACCTGGTGCTGGTGGTGGGTTCGCCCAACAGTTCAAATTCCAACCGCCTGCGTGAGCTGGCCGAGCGTGATGGCGTCGAGGCCTACCTGATCGACGGCGCCGACGAGATCGATCCGTCCTGGGTCGCCGGCAAGGCCAGCATCGGCGTGACGGCCGGCGCTTCCGCCCCGGACGTACTGGTGCAAGGAGTGATCGAGCGACTGCGCGTACTCGGCGCGGCAGGGGTCAGGGAGCTCGACGGCGAGCCGGAAGACATGGTCTTCGCCCTGCCCAAGGAGCTGCGCCTGCAGCTGGTGAATTGACCCCACCCCCTGCGACCCCTAGAATTCGCGTCCCATGCCGGAATAGCTCAGTTGGTAGAGCGCGTCATTCGTAATGATGAGGTCGTAGGTTCGATTCCTATTTCCGGCACCAACTGTACGTTTGTCTTTATATTCAATGACTTACGGACGGTTGAATGATCCAAACCGGTACAGTATTCCGGTACAGATATTTTGAAGACTTTTAAAGCCTCAAGGGTGTCCCTCGGGGCTTTTTGCTGTGGCGGCTGTATAGGGTCGCGTGGCGTGTAACGTCCATGTAGAGTCAAGGAACGTCGGAGAGGCTGAGCCTCGACGGCTAGACCCCCGGAAAGGGTCTGGGTGGCCTCCAAGCTGCTCAACGGGGAAACGCAGTGACCAGCCTTGGGGAAGCACCCGTGCCGCCAACGATAAGGGCGTAAGCCGAACCAAGGCCAAGGAGAAGCAGGTCTCCGGAACTCATCTGAAGGGAGCATGCCCCGAACGGTGACGTCGTAGCACAGCGACGTTAAATAACTAAGGGCATCTTCCACAGATGTTCCTGAGCGCTTGGGGACGTCACATGCCGGGATAACCGTCATGCTTCGAATCCAGATCAAGGTCAAGTTGGACCTGAGGGAACTTCGGGAACTCATTCTCGCGGTTCTGCTCCTCCTGACCCACTGAAGCAATCGCGGCGAGAGGACAGGAACTCTCGCCGCACCTTCCGCGTGGGGTCCAAGGATGACGGTGGTATCACTGAATGGTGCTCTGGGGCTTGTCAGGCAGCTTGCCAAGCAGGCGACATCTGATGAGGAGCAGCTTGACGACTACCAGAGTGAGGGCGCGGAGTGGATTCGCTCGGTTTTCTACTGTGTAAGCCGCAACGGTGAGGCTGTAGAAAGTTGGTCCTCTATCTCGGAGAACTCAGTTGTACAAACTGCAGATTCTTATCGTTACTTTGTGGTCGAACTGAAGAACGCAACGGCTCAGTACGTCAATCAAATGCAGTGGCTGCATTGTCCTGCTTTCAACTGGCTCCTAGCCAATCTCTTGGTACACGCCGAGGTTTCGGCAACTTCCGTCGCACTCGGTTTCTCCGATCGTTGGATTGGTGGCAAGTTCAGCTGGAAGATCTTGCTGGCTCAGGCCGCGGGCGTCGTCGTGGCTTGGTCCATATGGCTTGCGGTCGTGGTTGCACTACTTATCTTTGAACTGCCGTGGCTCGCTGCAGGGTGGATCGTGCTAACGATCCTCAGTCAGTTTGTTTCATGGAGGAAGAAGCGGCGGAGGCTAGCAATCATGACTTCTATGCTGGCGGCCTATGGCTCTTTGGATTCAATGGCGCTCAGCTGGACCATCGTGTGGGACGCCTTAAGGAAGAGCCGTGATGATGGTGCTGTGTGGCCGCCAGAGCTGTATCAGCATGTCGAACGGTTGAAAGTCGCTTAATCCATTGGCCGTTCATAGAAAAAAATCCGAAGGGCTATCGATAAGTGACGCTCCGAGATACCCCTTGCCCCCACCTCAAGACCACCTAATGTTTCGCCCGGATTCCACCTTTGATCTCCTCCGTCGGCATCGCCAGGCCAATGGCAGCGCTAGCGCGCAAGGCACTTCATCATCCTCCGCCGCTTGGCGCTCCTAGTGGTCGACACTTGAGAAGACTTTAGGCCCTGCCTCCGGTGACCCTGCCTGCCGCGACTGGCTCAAGATGCAACGACCTGATGCACGCAGTGGCGGGGACCGCCAGATCAGTAGGCAGCAGGCACCTGTCTAGCCTTGGAGTCACCGAGGCCGCTGCACGTTGTAAACCCGCGGGCCTTCACACCCACTCAAAGGTCCTCCATTCCTACCCTGGCCTGATCCCTGAAGTGTATGGATGCCGCCAAACTTCCCCTCGGGAAGCTTGGCCGTGCGTGACGCAATGTCCTCGCCTTACGCTCAAAAGTAGCAGCAGTTGCGGGAGTTCGGGTCGGCCTCAGCTGGTGAGAATGCAGAGAAGTAGCCTGCTGGACGAGACGCGGTCGGCCCATGTAGAAGATGTTCTGGTTTATTTAGGTTTTTGAGGGTTTAATAGGGTCATGATTGAAGCTAGAATTTCTCAGGACAAGTTGGGACAGGCAGTCCGAATCGGGGCAGCTGCTTCTATTTTGGGCGTCACCGCCCAGACCATCAGGAACTGGGTCGCCCAAGGTCGTCTCAATGCTGTTCGCCATCCGATCAACGGATACCGGCTTTTCAGTCTTAGTGAGATCAACAAGCTGGTTGCCGCATCTTCCGTGGCTCCCCAAGTTGCAGTAAAGGGTGCAGGCGAAGAGTACGTGAATCCCATTTCATACCACTGGCAGGCGGGAAAGGGGATAAGGACAGTCTTATTTCCCGATGGTCGCCCAGTCGTCTCACAGGTTGAGTCCCGAAGGCGCGTTAAGGACTACGGAGCCCAGCACTACGAGCTTGACTGGCTTCGGTCTAAGAGACTGCCGGAGCCAGCATCGCTCGGGCGGCGAGTGCGGGTAGGTGATGCGTTCAGCGGGGGCGGAATCTTTTCGCTCGGTGTTGATGAGGGTCTCCGCGCGGCTGGACTTGTTCCAGTTCATGCATTCGGCTTGGATTTCGATGGTGACGCGATCGCTACGTTTCGCCACAACTTTCCTACTTCGGTGGCCCTCCACGAAGACGTGATAGCAATAGCCAACGGAACAGTAGGCGCGGCAGAAACAAGGGAAGAGAAAGCCTTTTTGAGGTCCATAGGGGGAGGTCTTGACGTTCTGGTGGCGGGACCTCCTTGCCAAGGCCATAGCGACCTCAACAATCACACTCGGCGCGAGGACCCCAAGAACAATCTTTACTTCTCGACTGTGCGCCTTTCGGAACTCCTGCAGCCGACTTTCGTGATCGTGGAGAACGTTCCTGGCGTAGTGCATGATCGGCAAGGAGTTGTGAGCCGAACATCGGAAGCGCTGACACGTCTTGGATATGAAGTGAGTACTTCTCTTGTGGACTTACGAAGGCTGGGAGTGCCCCAAGCGAGAAAGCGGTTCGTTCTTGTCGCTTCCAGGAGAGGCGCTTTCGACATTGAGCAGGCGTTAGCGGCGCAGGCTAGTGAAGTGCGCCCGGTAGAGTGGGCACTAGCAGACCTGCAAGCCTCGTATAACGAGGCCGTTACTTACGAATCGTCGGCATCTCATTCTGCGGAGAATCGAAGGCGCATTGATTTTCTTTTTGAGAACGGGCTTTTCGAACTTCCGAACGCTGAGCGCCCACCTTGCCACCGAGACAAGACGCATAGCTATGTATCTGTGTACGGCAGGATGCGCTGGGACAAGCCAGCTCCCACGATAACGGGTGGCTTCGGATCAACTGGCCAAGGACGGTTTGTTCACCCACTTGAGCGGCGAACCCTGACTCCTCATGAAGCTTGTCGCCTCCAGTTCGTACCAGATTTTTTCGATTTCCCTACTGTGACAGGACGTAGAGCTATGCAGCAGATTATCGGTAACGCCGCTCCGCCGAAGCTGAGCCAAGCAATCGTGCTAGGTGCGGCTTTACAGGGAGTACTTCTTTGAAAGTAATGGGACTATTCAGCGGGATCGGTGGCTTTGAGCTCGCCTTCTCGCGTCGCGGTGTTGAATGCGTCGGCCTGTGTGACATTGATCCGGTTGCGCAGGAAGTGCTTCGCTTCCGCTTCCCCAATGTTCCGATTTCTGGGGACATTCAGAAGTTGAAAGGTCTCCAAGGTGCCGAAATACTAACTGCGGGGTTCCCCTGTCAAGATCTGAGTCAGGCCGGCGAGAAGGTAGGTATCAGAGGAGCAAGGTCTGGACTAGTGGACGAGATATTCCGGTTGATTGCCGCTGAGAAGCGCAAGCCGAAGTGGGTGATCCTTGAGAATGTCTCTTACATGCTGAAACTAAAGCAAGGACGTGCGATGGAGCATGTCATCAAGCAGGCTGAGGCTCTAGGTTACAACTGGGCCTACAGAGTCTTGGATGCTAGAAGCTTCGGATTGCCGCAAAGGCGCGAGCGTGTAGTTATCCTTTTGTCTCTTGAGGAGGATCCGTCGCAAGTTCTCTTCCCAACCGGTTACGTGATTCCTAATGTTGACGACGCTGTCGGCTTTGTGGATGAAAAGAGCTCGTACGGGTTTTACTGGACGGAAGGCAAGAGAGGGCTTGGCTGGGTCAAAGATGCGGTCCCAACCATCAAGGGCGGGTCCGCCCTTGGGATACCATCTCCTCCCGCGATATGGGTTCCCTCGACAGGACAGTTCGGCACGCCTTCGATATTGGATGCCGAGCGGATGTTCGGGTTTCCAGCGGGCTGGACTGAGCCTGCCATCAAGCAGTCGTCTAGGGCTGGAGCTAGATGGAAACTTGTTGGGAACACCATCTGCGTACCTATGGTTGACTGGGTAGCCGAGCAGATAGAAGCTCCTAAGGGGCTGGGGGCGCCGGTGCATCGGATAGCGAAGACTGCAAGGCTCCCTAAAGCCGCTTACGGACTTAGCGGTCAACGTTATTCTGTCGATGTCTCAACTTGGGCAATACAGGCACCGGCGCCTCGGCTGGCTGCTTTTCTCCAGGACCCATTGAAGCCCCTATCGCTGCGCGCTGCCTCAGGCTTTTATCAACGAGCACAAGAAAGTACAGCGATTAGGTTTGCAGATGGCTTCCTGCCGAGCATGGCTGCCTATATTGAGGACGCAAGGCTTGTCGCTGCTTCCTAACTGATTGATGCGTATGCAACACCGGCCACCTTTCATTCGGGGCGCGGGCCTCATCGAAACCTTGGAGAGATAAAGCTTTATGCTCTGTGCTCACACGGGGCTAAAGTGATGTCAGAAACTAACAAGACAACCCTCTCAAAGTTTTGGGACGAGGCCGCAGCTTACGCTGAGGGGGGCGACGGTCCAGCGTCGAGCTCAGCCAAGGCGGATCTATCTAAGGCTATAAATGAGTTGGTCGGCGGTGAGCGGCCCAAATCGGTTTATGTAGCCAAGCTCACGAACAACGGGTTGCATAATCAGTTCTGGCAGGGGAAGAGCGTCTCCGAGAAGAACGACGTAATGGTGTTCTTAGATCAGTCGAGTAACGCTGAGATCGTCATTCAAGCTGCTCGCGACCGGTTGAACCCGAGACCCGACAGCGGATTTGAAGCTGTTGTCATTGGAGCGGACCTCGGTGGTGGGCAGTGGGCCATCCATGAAGTAGTCGAATATGATCACTCTTCCATCGGAGCTCGGCTGAAGAGCGAGACCGGAGGCAACTTTCCGATAGTAAAGGTGCCCGACCCAGCAGCCACAACTCGGGCTACATCCTCGTTTACGGAAGAGCCGGCCACGGGAAGTCCTGAGGACGGTGGGGCTGACGCGCCCTTCTCAGCCCGAGAGATAGTGGAGCATTTGCTTGAGGCTCGTAACGTCGTCCTGGAGGGTCCCCCGGGGACCGGAAAGACTCGCGCCGCCTTTCTGGCAGCCAATGTTTTAGCAGGAGGCAATGCAAGAGATCTGCGTCTGGATCGCTTGCTCTCGGGGAACCTTGTTGAAGACAGCGTAGACATCTTGCTAGCCGCGCCGCTTGTCTGGGATTTTGTTCAGCTGCATCCATCTTTCGGGTACGAAGAGTTTGTTCGCGGAATGAGAACAGACCCTGATGTGCCGGGTTTCGCCCTCAAGAGCGTCGACGGCATTCTTCCTCAGATATGTAAGGTCGCCGCCATCCGCGAAGGCAAGCCGACGCTGCTTATTATTGACGAGATAAATAGGGCCAATCTTTCCGCCGTACTCGGTGAGACTATTTTCGCCATTGATCCGGCGCATAGAGACGAGGAAGTTCGACTTCAGTACAAAGCGCCAAGTGGTGGAACCGACAGCTTGAGTGTCCCTGCAAATCTCTTGATCTTGGGTACGATGAATACCGCAGATAGATCAATAGCGATGCTCGACTTCGCGGTGCGTCGCCGGTTTAGATTCCTGCGTATGCAACCTTCTCGAGATGCTGTGCTTGAACACTATAGTGCGACTCCTCATAGGGCTGCGAAGGCAGCGGAGGTTTTCGACGCGGTTATGGAATCGGTAAAGCAGGAAGATTTTCAGCCTGGACAGTCTTACTTTCTAGTCCCCGATCAAGAGAAGCTGTCGGTCTCCGAATGGGGTGAGCGCTTCGCGTCGCTGCTCGTGAACAACCTGCGGCCCTTGCTTGAGGAGTATAGAGAGGAAGGAATGGCCTTGGGCAACGTTACAGTAGGTGTCGAGAGTGGCGAAATGGATCTTTTGGCTTCACCAGTGAATGCGGTCAGGGACTCGCTTACGACGTGGCTCTGTGATGAGAGCGGCTCATGAACGAACTTGAGCTCAAGAGGGCGGTAGCTAATGCAGCCGGCGTCGAGCTGGGTGAAGTAACAGTCAAGAGTAGGCCTGGCACGCAGATAAAGGCGAACGGCCTCTGGGAAGGCAGTTGCAAGCCTACGGCGGCACGAACGCGGGTTGGACTTTTTTTAGCTCAAGATAGACCGGACATCGCGGCAAGCGGCGCTGTTAGGCGCCTCACTCTTGCGCTTCCATTCCCGGAGGCCGTATTGGTGGTAGCCCAGCCAAATAGTGCAGATCAGCGGGCAGATGTTGTCGGGTATGAGGACAGTCTGACGGCCAAAGCTTTGGCTACATCCTTCGGCGCAAACATCCATCTGGTACCGAGGCCTGCGTTTACGCGACGCGAATGGAACGCGCCGCCTCTCGGAGTGGAGTTTCTGAAGGAAAGTCTTAAGCACGCGCCCAACATCGTGCTGCAGGGGCCGCCGGGAACCGGCAAGTCGAGCATTGCGCTTGAGCTAGTTAGACAGTTGGCCGAGTCGGGTGGAATGACATCGGCTGAATGCAGGCTCGGTCGGATTGCGTCAGAGAAAGGGAGCATGGAGCTTCTTCTGGCTGATAAAGATGCTTGTAACACTCCGCCGGTGGTATGGGAGTTTGTACAACTTCATCCTGGATACTCTTACGATGACCTGGTGAGGCGGGTGGTTCCCGTAAGTAGAGACGATGGCCAGATTCAGCTTAGGGTTGAAGATGGACTTCTCCCACAGATGTGCCAGGTAGCAGCGCTGCGAGAAGGCCCCGTAATACTGGTACTTGACGAGATAAATAGAGGAAATCTCGCCGCCATTTTGGGCGAGTTCGTTTTCGCTATCGATCCGGGTCACCGAGGCACGGAAGTTCGTTTGCAGTACCAAGGATCTGGATTAAGTCCAACGGTTGCGGTCCCTCCCAACCTCTGGATCATTGGAACAATGAACACTGCAGATCGATCTATAGCACTTGTCGACTACGCTATTCGGAGACGCTTTCGGTTTATCGATGTTCCCGCTTCAACAGAGGATCTAGAGGCGTGGTATGCCGGTGATTCGGCGAAGCAGCAGGTGGCCTTGGAGTTGTTCCAACAAATCAACTCCGGTATCGCAGACAGACTTAAGGTAGGGCACGCCGCACTCTTTGTGGCGCCGTCGCCTGATGATGAAGAGTGGGCGGCAAAGGTCGCGCGTAGAGTTGCTTTTGAAGTATTTCCGATACTCCTGGAGTACGAGAAGGAGGGCCTGAGGGAGCAAGGAACCTTCACTTTCCGTAACCTAACTTTGAACATGTTGAATCAGCGAGAAGCCGCGGCAAAGCTTAGATCAGAAATCAGACAAGCCTTGGAAAGTTAGCGTGGTTCCGCATCCACTTCTAACTGCTCTTGGTGCCTCGGAAAAAGACGGCGAGAAGGGCATTGTTCTTGAGCTCGTTGAGCATGAGACAAGGTCGATCCCGATCGAAAACGAGAGCGCGCTCAGCGACCTCCAGTCAGTTTCGCAAGCTCTCTCTTCAGCCCTAGTTGCTGATTTGCTGAGGCTCGATATTCGTAAGGATGCAACTGGCGCTACTAAGCTCGTAATAAAAACATCAAGCAACGTGGGCTTCGTTTCTATCAACGCGGCGGACGGGACGCGCTGCCTCGTGCGGGTGGTTCCGAAAGTAGGAACTGCTCGCATGCTTGAGCTTGGCGCCTTGGCCGGCATGTTGCCAAGATGGAGTCTTGGTGGAGCGTATGTCGCGGAATCGTTAGAGGAGTCGCTCCTAGAATGGACGATTGCGGCCTACGAAGAAACGCTAAGACGATTCCTAGCGTTGGGGGGATTGCGGAACACGCATCAGCGCCTGACTGCTGACCTGAAGAATCGTGTGAAGGGTCGGCTTCTTGTGGGTCCATGGCTGAGGAATGTTGCTAAGGGCAGGCCGCATGTCGTGCCTTGTCAGTTTCCCTCTCTAGAGCTTGATAATCCGCTTAACCGTGTACTGCGTTGGGCAAATCATGTTGGCATCTTCGCTGCGCATACGCTGAAGAACGGTAATGTGCTGGCCGAGCGGTTACGGGTGCTGGACACACAGTTTCACGCAGTAAAACTTCAGCGTCCTGATCTGAGCGCGTCGACGCGCAATCGGTTAGCAGGCAACCAGCGACATTATGCGGACGCCCTGAAGTTGGCCGAGATGGTAATCAGCTCTGTACATGTCGGCAGCAAGTCGGGCGACATAAGATCTATTGCGATCACGCTCGATATGAACAAGGTCTATGAGCTTGCCTTCTTCAATGCGCTGAGGTCTATCAAGCCTGACGCCAGTCGGCATGAAGAGTGGATAATCACCCTATCTACGCCGAAAGACTGCCCGCCGGATCGTCGTCTTATTAGATCAACCCGCATGATTCCTGACGTATGGGTGCCGGGCGATGAGACTCGTTACCCGGTAGTGATTGACACGAAATGGAAACGTCTCCTCTACGGCTCCTCCGAAGCTGATGATCTCGTTTCTATTACCGATACAAGGACTGTCAGGTTGCGGCCTGAGGATATGTATCAAGCGACAGCATATGGTCTTGAGGTGATCCATAGGGCAAGAGCGAATAGGAAACCAGTTCTTGGATGTGTGACTGCACTTGTATATCCAGCTTTGCAGAGCGTGCCAGATTTATCGAGGACGATTGAGGTCAGCGAGTCTCAAGTGATTGTCACCTTGTTGGCTTGGAACCTTGAAGCGCCAGTGATCGCTGAGGTAGGGAGCATTTGGAACCGGTTGCAGCTGTCGGCTGCCTTGCCGGTGACCGCGTAAGCAAAGTTTGCTCAAAGATTGTGGGCGCGTGATAGCCGTTTTTGCGAAAAAATGTGAAGGGGTTCGATAAGAGCAGGCGTTCCCAGATTCCCCCGGGCGCCCCCTAGAGTCGTCACCAAGGCTATATCGAGGCCCTTGCTGCGTCGTCTACCGGTTAGCCGTTTGACACTGCCAGTCGCCCAGGATGCGCCGCAATGCCTTGAGGCTGTTGTCCTCCAGCGCCCGTTGACCACTAGCTTGGCTGGTGGTACAAAACGGGCTAACGTCCGTTGCGGGGAGTTGTACCCATGAAGCTTGTCGCCTACTACCGTGTTTCCACAGAGCGACAGGGACGCTCCGGCCTGGGATTGGAAGCGCAGCGTACAGCCGTTGAGACCTACGCCCGCCAGTCTGGTGGCAGGGTGCTGGACTCCTTCACTGAGGTGGAGAGCGGCAAGCGTGATGACCGCCCAGAGCTGGCCCGTGCGCTGCTGCTGGCCAAGGTCACTGGGGCCACGTTGGTGATCGCGAAGCTGGACCGCCTGAGCCGCGATGCTGCCTTCCTGCTGACACTGCAGAAGACGGGGACACGCTTCACCGCAGCCGATCTCCCGAACGCCGATGAGACCACTGTGGGCGTCCTAGCCATCGTCGCCCAAAGGGAGCGCGACGCGACTTCCCGGCGTACGAAGGAAGCGCTCGCTGCTGCGAAGGTGCGAGGCACGAGGCTAGGGAACCCCAACGGGGCCGCAGCGCTCCGTAGGGCAGGGAAGGGCAATGCTGCAGCCGTGGCTGCGGTGAGGATCCGGGCACAGTCCCGTGCGGCTGACCTTGGGCCGATTGTGGATGACCTGAGGGCAGGAGGCGTGACCAGTCTGGGAGGCATAGCGGACGCGCTCAACTCGCGGGGAATCGAAACGCCGCAGGGCAAGCAGTGGCACAAGAGCAGCGTTAGGAACCTGTTGGACCGGCTCGCTGCCTGAGGGTCTGCGCGGTTTGCGCCCGCTCTTCCCTCTGTACCTGCCCAGCCATACGGCAGGTGTCGATTAGGTATGGGGCCACCATCGGAGAACCAGAGTCGCCGAAGGGTGGATTTCAGTGAGGCAGAGCCGCACCCAAGCACTCCTCAGGTCTCCCCTGCGGATTGCTGCTGACCATCGGAAGATCGATAGGGGGGCACCATCGGAGAACAGACCTCTGAGACCTCTGTCCCATGAGGGGGTAAGGGGGAGAACTTTAGGATTACCTCAAGGTGTATTGAGGTGGTACCTAAAGCTTCCCTGTGGGGTTTCCTATTTGAGGTGTTCTGTTAGGTACTAGGTATAGATATCCCCCAAAGATCACCTAAGGACTCCTCAGGATCCGCAGTGTCTCTCCCTGCGTCCTGCCAGTTTTTTTTACCCCTCTGCGTCCTGCCGATTTTTTTCTCCCTGCAGGGGCACCTCCAATCCACCTCACGCCTCCGCCTGGATCTCCTCCCGGGCCGCTTTGCCGTGGATGAGGTGAAGCCACAAGACCACCCCAAGGATCCCCTATGGACTACGCCACCCGGCGCGCTGCCCGATTGACGGGACGCGCTCCCAGAGTCGACAAACACGAGGGCCATGAATGTGCGGTCGATGGATGCTCCCGCACCTGCCGCGCAATGAGTCGCTACTGCCTGCGACACGCCAGCGCCTTCTACCGCACCCGCAACCCAACGGGACGCCTGCCCCGAGTGCAGGAGATCAATCCGTATCGGGACAGAGCCGCCTATGCGCTAGACGTCTATGGCCTAGGCGAGCATCCCGCCATCGTCGCTGCAGAGCAGACCTTGGAACGGATGATCGCAAGTCCCGGCGCCGTGCCCGAGCGGTATGCAAAACACTGGCGACGATTGAACGAAGGAGGGGCGACCGGGCGAGGGATGCTCCTCAACATCCTCGCTGTGTACGGTCTCCGCTATGTCGGCGTGCGGGACGTGTTCACAGATGATGCCGTCCACTTCACCTGCCTTGGCTCGCGCTGGCTTCGCACGGTGCCGCTAGGTTGGTACCGGACCAGCGGCGGCAAGCTGGAGCAGGTACGCCTGCCCGGTCTCCTCGCCGAAGAGGTCGGGCGTGCACTGGCCTCCAAGATCGGAGGCCTAGCCATTCTGTTCTGGAATCGTGTTGAGCAGATCGACGCAGAGCGCGCTGCAGAAGCAATGACCATCCGCGAAGCGCTGGAGCGCAACCCGCTCTAGCCGCACCTCACCACCACCTCAACCCGCCGCCTGGTTCTTTCAGGAGGTTTCACCGTGTTCGCTGTTCTTGCGCCGCAGCGGGCACTTTCCTATGGGCGCAGCAATAAAGGAAACAACGCATGAGCAACAACACCCCAAACGGCGGCATCGTGGTCACCCCGCGTCCCGGCAATGTGAGCGTTTCGGAAAACGTAAGCGAGACCGAAGTGCTTGCGTTTTACCCAGACGGTTCCCAAGGGATCCTGAAGGTCCGGACCAGCAATGACCAGTCTCCGACTGCAGAGGCAGAGTTTGAGGCCTACATGCTGACCGTCTGCCCCGAGAGCCTTACTGAAGGCTTGGAGCGAGAGCTGCAGCAGCTCAATGCGAAGTTGGAAGACTTCAGCGGCTACGACAAGGAAGGGAACGCGATTCTGCGGTACACGGGCCGAGAGCGAGAGCTGATGGTCTACAAGTACGGTAACCGCCGCCATGCCCTGATCCAAGCGCAGAAGGTCCGCGCACAAGCAGAGCGCATGCAGGCCGAAGCGAAGAAGACGCGCGCGGCAACCAGCGCGCGAATCGAACAAGCCGCTCAGGCTCAGGCGCAGAAGCTGATCGAACAGGCAGAGGTCGACCGGCGAGCGAAGCAGATCGCCGCCCGCGCTGGCGTGAGCGGCTGACCTCACCACTACCTCACGTCACACCCCAAGGCCTCCTCGCGGAGGCCTTCTCATTTCTGGAGCAATCATGGAAACACAGCCCACCTATCACAGCCCCCGCAACGCACCGCCCGAGCAGCTGCAGCGAATGGACCTCACGTTCACCCTGTTCGCCCTGCTGACCATCCGCGCCTTCCGGGCAAAGATCGCCACGGAGACCGGTAGGCGAGTAACGCTCGCCATGGCACTGGATGCACTGATCAAGTCGCACCCCTTCGCCAAGCCATCCGGCGATTCGCGGAGCCACTGATCATGTCACCGCAAGGATGCCCCAAGTTCGCTACCTGCAGCGCACCGTATTGCCCGCTGGATCCTGATCGATCTCATACCACCACGCTCTACCGCGAGCCGTCCTGTCTGTACCTTCGGGAAGCAGTGAAGGTGGATGGGGCAGTGCCTGCCTACCTGCGCCCTGCAGTGGATGAGTCCCTCCGTCTTGTCCTGACCGGCAGTGAGGGAGGCGACTACCTCCGCACAGTGCTGGCGCGCGCCTCCAAGCAAGGCAGTTCACGGGCGAAGGTCTGCGGTGTCTGACATTGGCCTAGAAGGCCTCTGGGAGTAACACCTCACGGGGCAACTAGGGGTATGCCCTTGCCACCGTCCTGGAATACCTCCGGATCCCGTGAGGTGTGCTTCTCAGCGTGTCCTAGACACATTCAATCGAACCCATCTCCAAGGAGAGAAATCATGAGCAAGCCTCTCGCCTGCCGAACCACTATCAAACCCGCCACGCCTGTGGCCACCGACCCCGCCGCACTGGAACGCCGCAAGACCATCTCTCGACTGCGCCGCGCAAAGCAGGGACTGGAAGCCTTCCTGTTCCGATTGGATGCCCTGCACGCTGACAAGAGTGGCGCCTACCGCATGGCGTACCCCGGCACTCCGCTATTGAGTGACGAAGCGGACGGTAAGCTGAAGAGCATCGCCCGTACGAAGCGGGAAGCGGAGACCGGATGCGAACTATGCGCCGCCTGGATTTCGGAGACCGCAGACCTTCGTGAGCGGATCGAAGTCCTGAGGAATACCAAGCTGCCCGAGAAGGATCCGGACTACAACGGCCCATGCGTCATGCCTATCCACGCTCACCGCGCTGGCAAGGCGCGCCCGCGTTCCTGTTTTCCTAGTCTAGATCCCGCCGAAGTGGTGGCAGCACATCAAGCGCAGCGTCTAGAGCGTAAGGCGAGAGGAACAGCTTTCCTGCAGGAGTTCCTCGCCGACATAGAAGAGGCCGCAGAAGCGAAGGCCGCAGCGAACGTGCCGCATTGATCCCACAAAGCAAAACCCCCTCAGCGCGAGGGGGTCTTTTTTTAACCTTCCCGGCCCAGCTGCGGGCCGTCGCCGAGAGACCACCATAGGTGACGCTTGCCGATGCTGATCCAGAGCGAAGAGCGGGACAGTTCAAGTTCGATGCGCATGGTGTTTCGGCTCCCCTGAAGTGATCCCCTGCTGACGTGAGGGGCGGCCGTGGGGAGTATCAAAGCACCTTTATGCAGTGAATAAAATGCCTGCTAATGGATGTCCATTCGGTAGCGGATCTACTTCCGCTTTCGGGCCTTCGCCTTGACCGTTACAGCCACCTTCGCGCCACCCTCGGAGACGTAGAAATCTACTTTTCCGTAGGAGATCAGCCCTAGCGCCTTATGGTTCTCCACGTCCTGCACGCTACCCCTGTCCACATAGGGCGTAGACGATCCGAGATTTTCATGGCCGACGATCAACTGCGCCCGCTCCAGAGGAACGCCACGGGAAAGCATCTGAGATTCAACGGTGTTCCGAAACGAGTGGAAGACGAGCCTCTCGTCTCCTATTTCCAGCTTTCCCTTGAGGTAGCCAAAGCGCTTGCCAATCAGGTGGCTCCGCTTGTTGTCGTATCCGCCCGGCAGTAGACCCGGAATCAAATAGCCGTCCGCAGAGGACTCCACCAGACGCGCAACCATGGGGGCCACAATCGGATGCACCGGTACACGCCTCACGGACGCCTGCCGCTTACCCTCAGTGACCATGAAGGAATCGCCATCGACGTTGGAGACTTTCAACGAGGCCAGTTCGTCTAGGCGTGCGCCCGAGTACGCTGCAAGCACTGTAAGGGGCCATAGAGGATCACCCGCAGGGATACCCTCAAGCATCGCTGCGACCTCTTCGTTTCTCCATGGGCGATGAGCGGGGAGCTTTCCGCGAACATCCTTGGCCGGTTGCAGTTCGTGGAAGGGGTTCAACGGTCGAGTGTCTGCATCCTCATGGTCGAGGATCCACTTGAAGAATACCCGGAGGTCTGAAAGCCACTTGACCAGAGAGGAACGCGATAGCCGTTCTCCCGATCCTTTCTTCCCGATCTCCTTGCCCTTGAGGTGTTTGAGGTAGTCCACTGCAACGCTCCGCCGAACTTCCTTCCAGCTTCGGTTGCCACCGAACCACACGACGAAGTCTCCGATCCTGCGTTCCTTCTCTATTCGCGTGGAGGCTCGGACCACGCCGTCCTTTTTCAACTCTGCGAGGTGCGCCTCCATCAACAGCGCAAGCGCGGTTTCCCTACGTCCTGCGACAACATCGAACGAACGGCGGATCGTGGCGATATCCGCGGGAGATAGGGGTGGGTGACCACCACTTTGCACAGTCTGTAGGTTGCCTTTCTCGGTCGTTACCTCTTCTTCGGTCGTCTCCTCCAGACCACGCAGGCGCTCCTCCTTGAACAGCAGGAGGTCGAGCGCCGCGTCCATCGTGACCTCAGCCTCACGCGCCGTGATAGCTCCCAGCTCCATCTGCTGGCGTAGCTGTTGCGCTTGCTGCAGTAGCACCTCAGCATTACCCTTGATAGGTGACGCCAGCGCTTCGTCGATCTCCGTCTGCATTACAGCAAGCGCCTTAATCAGCCTCCTGCGCGCCTCTACAACGTCCCTCGTTTTCAGTGATTTGACCTTTTCGGTCATGCCCACTGCTCGCTGTGCCCCCAGCGGAACATGCAGACGTGCGAAGTAAGTTTCTCCGCGTTTTTTCAGGTGACGATCAGCGCTCAAGATTTGACCTTCCGGTACAGTTATCCGGTACAGTTTGACCCGTGAAACCCAATAAACTCAAGGCTTCAATGGCTTAGGGTCGAATCTGTCAGGATCCTATTTCCGGCACCAGGTTGAAACAGAAAAGCCGCCTCGCAAGGGCGGCTTTTTCTTTGGCGGCTCCTAGTGGCGAGTCCGGCGCCCGCAAGAGGCTGTGTGTCTTCTTCGTTGCGCCGCGCACTGTACGAACACCTCTCATGCATTCAGAAAGTCCGTCGTGCCAGCGGTGCGCGTGACGCGCACTTCGCAGGCGGTTAACCCCCGATGCGCCACCTTGCAACCCGGCCGCATCCAATTTCGCATGCGAAACATCCGGTGCCTTAGCAGGCACGCAAGGAGAAACACGATGAACCAGATTCCCAATGGCGCAATGGTAGTAGTGGCAGACGGCGAGGGCGCGCGGGTGTTCCGCAATACCGGAGACGAACAGTCCATTTCGCTGAAGCAGGTCGAATTGCACGAATTGATGAACGTGAATGTCGATGGCCCCGCAGGCAGCATGCCGGGCGGATCCAATCCCAAGCAGCTGGACGAGGCGACCTTCGCAAAGCAGCTGGCGCACAGCCTCAACGAAGGCGCGCTGAAGCAGCGTTACGAACACCTGGTACTGGTGGCCGACCCGATCACCCTGGGCCGCGTGCGCCCCTTGCTGCACAAGGAAGCCACCCAGCGGATGGTGCTGGAACTGGGCAAGACCTTCACCAATGCGGCGATCGAGGATATAGAAAAGGCGCTTTCCTGACCCCACCCTGCAAGCTGTGCCTGGCCTTATGGTCAGGCGCACCGGCATCAATGGGTTGGTATTGACGCCTGGGGAATGGGCCGGGAAACCGGCCCTTTTTTATGAGCGCGCGAAGGATTGCGCCGGCAGCGTGGCAGGCCTTGCAGATGCAGCGACAGCAGGCGCACCGGATCGGTCAACTGGACGCGAATCGCGCTTCGTGAAACACGGATCGGTTGATTGTCCGGAGCTTCGCGACTTGCGTCGCTCCTACAGGTTCTGCCGTGGCATGGCGAGTGATTGGTGTTAGGGAAGGGCGTGATTGCGTTGCTCCTGCAAGTATGCGTGCGCAGGGAACTGTATTGGCTATGGCGGTGTTCGCTGCAGCAAGTATCCGTTGCTGCTTGCGATGAGCGGGGTGAATGCCACTTCGCGCACGCTTAACCGCGGGTGCCGCAGATTCGATGGCATGGGCGAAACGCCCGAGTGCGCGCCGGCGAGGCGGGAGGATCATGAATACGACAAATAGTGAGTCCGTTGGCGGCGAAGTGGAGTCGATGCCTGGCGATTGCGGGTTTGGAGCTTTCGCATCTGTGCGACGGCTAGCCCCATGACCTACCAATCGGCGTATGCCGCGGCCGAGCCGGAACGCAGCAGCGTGGACGCGATGGCTGGCCTCACCTTGATCGAGTTCGGTGCGCCCTGGTGTGGGCATTGCATCGCTGCACAGGAGGCCTTGCAGGTGCTCCTCGGTTCGCAGCCGGCAATCACTCATATCAAGGTGGAGGATGGACGCGGCAGGCCGCTCGGGCGCTCCTTCAGGGTCAAGCTCTGGCCGACCCTGGTGTTGCTGCAGGATGGGGTGGAGATCGCACGCGCGGTGCGGCCACGCGAGCGAAGCGACCTGGCGGGAATGCTGGAGGCCATCGATTCGTCCCACTGATCGTATTCCGGCGTTGCCACGGCCCGTGTAACCGCCGTTGCACCTGTCACTGGAATCGTGGCCCACATTTCCAGTTTCATTTCGGTTCCGTCGGTGGCTCCGCACGTTGCGGTGCACCAGGATCTTTTTTGCATTTCACCCGTCGGTCCAGGCATGACGGTCCTGCCGCGCCGCCGGTCGGTTTCCACCGGATTTCCACCCGCATCTGTCCGCCTTCCCTGCAGAGGGTCGTTGGACCGGTTGCGTGCCCGGGCTGGGACGCCCGCATGCGCATCCCCCGTCCAAAGTGGAAACCATCATGAAAACAAAAACCAAAGTGCCCGGCATGCGCCGGGCCATTCGTGAACTTCCGCGTCGCTGGCCCCTGGCTGGCGCCCTGCTGCTGGTGTTGCCGGGCTCGGCCTTCGCCGATTCGGTGACCGACTGGAGCGCGTTTGCCGATACCGTGATTGCCGGTGCGGGGGCCCCGCCGCAGCAATACCGCGTACTGGCCATGACCCAGATCGCCGTGCACGATGCCTTGAACAGCATCGACCGGCGCTATCGCACCTATTCGCCGCTCGGCGCGGCCAGCCATCACGCCTCACCGGATGCGGCGGTCGCCGCCGCCGCCGCCGGCGTGCTGCGCGCGACCATTCCAAGCCAGCTCTCCTTGATCGACGCCCAGTACGCTGCCGCCATCGCCGCGCTACCGGCTTGTCCGGCCTCCGCGCCGGGTTGCGTCGGCCAAGGCATCGGAGCGGGCGAGGCCGCCGCCGCCGCCATCGTGCAGCGGCGGCAGTTGGATGGTTCGGCCACTCCGCACCTGCCGTACACGCTGGCGCCAGGTCCGGGGGTCTACCAGCCCACGCTGCCGACACCGCCGCCGCCGGCTCCCTACCCGCAGTTCGGCAACTGGGGCAACCTCAAGCCGTTCGCGATCATCAACAACCGCCAGTTCGCTCCCGGCCCCGCCCCCGAGCTCAACCTCAGGAGCAAGGCCTACGCCGACGAATACAACGAAGTGAAGCTGATGGGTTCCTTCGCCGTTCGTAACGCCGCGCCCGATTCGGAGGAAAGCAAGGTCGCCCGCTATTTCCCAGGGGGAGGCGCGAACCTCAACGCCATTGCCCGTGCCGTTGTCGCAGGAAAGGGGCTGGATCGCTGGCAGCACGCGCGCCTGTTCGCGCTGGTCAACATGGCGGTGAACGATGCGTTGATCACCACCTTCGGGGCCAAGTACCGCTACAACTTCTGGCGTCCGTACACCGCGATCCGCTGGGCCAACGACGGCAATCCGCTCACCCAGCCCGACCCCGGCTTCACCTCCTACATCACCACTCCGCCGTATCCGGATTATCCCTGCGGACTGCCCAGCACGATGGGCGCGGGGGTACAGGTGATGCGGTCCTACTTCGGCACCGACCGCTTGCCCTATTCGCTGACCGCCGCGGGCATTCCGCGTTCCTACACCCGCCTGTCAGATGCCGAGTCCGACTCTGTCGACGCCCGCGTCTACGGCGGCATCCACTTCCGCTTCGGCTGCGAGGTCGGGGTGGAACAGAGCCGCCGGGTGGCCAAGTTCGTATACCTGACGCAACTGCGGGCCAGTCGCCACTGACAGAAGTGGTCGCGACCCAGGTCGCCTGCCTGCAGGAGCGTCCTCCTGCAGGCAGGCGGTGGGCGGGAGCGCGCAGTTGGGGAAAGGGCGCGTCCATCCATCCTCAGTCCGGACTGCACGCAGCTCCCGGGAGCGGTACAGGTCCGCTGCCAGCTCCTTGCCGCGCAGGCTCCCCGAGAGTCCGGCAGGTCGCGCAGCCGGTGGCGAGTTACTGTCGGGTGTCGGCGCGAGCGCAGAGGTCAGCGACCCCAGTGGAAGGGTCCGCGACCCCAACGGAAGGGTTCGCGACCCCAACGGAGGGGTTCGCTACCCCATCGGAAGGGTTCGCGACCCCATCGGAAGGGTCCGCGACCCCAACGGAAGGGTCCGCGAGTCCATCGGAAGGGTCCGCGACTCCATCGGAGGGGTCCGCGACCCCATCGGAAGGGTCAGCGACCCCATCGGAAGGGTCAGCGACCCCATCGGAAGGGTCCGCGACCCCAACGGAAGGGTCCGCGACTCCAACGGAAGGGTCAGCGACCCCATCGGAAGGGTCCGCGACCCCAACGGAAGGGTCCGCGACCCCATCGGAAGGGTCCGCGACCCCAACGGAAGGGTCCGTGACTCCAATGGAAGGGTCCCATCTCCAAGGGAGGGGAAGACCCGATGGCGAGGTGACTTCCTCCCCTGGGATCCGACACGGGTACCGGCTACGCGTGAGCGGCGAACAGGGCCTGCGGGTCAACAACGCCAGGCGGATTCATATTGCCGTCAAGGCCAAGCCTCCGGTCAGGGCTCCCCATCCACCGCCCGGCGGCCCAGGGCGGGGTCGTCGGTAAATAGCGCATCGATGCCGGCGGCAAGGCAGGCGCGCATCTCGCCAATGGAGCCGGCCTCGTTGCGTGCCGCCGCCTCGCCGTCGCCCTTGAAGCTGGCGCCGAGGAAATGGTTCTCCGGCCGGAACGTGTACGCCACCACCTTCAATCCGGCCGTGTGCGCGGCCTCGACCAGCGTGCTGCGTGGGCTGCCGGCGTCGCCGCGCAGCTCCAGGTTTTTCACCGGTACGCCGATGGCATCGGCATAGCCGGCGATCCGGCGCAGTCCAGCGGGTTCCATCAGGTCGCCGTAGGTGGTGCCCTGTTGGGCGAGCACGGCGTCGAAAGGTTGTTCGGCGCTGTCACCCAGCAATTGCAGCAGCCTGATGTTCGGATGGTTCTGACCCAGGGTGTGGCGCAGCGCACGCAGGTTGGCCGTTTCGAATGACTGGAGGGTCACCGGCGCGCGGCGGGTGAATTCATGCGCGTCCAGCGCGGCCAGCAGCTTGTCTTCCATGGCCAGGCCGAGGCCAGCGAAATAGCTGGGATGCTTGATCTCCGGAACCAGGCCGATCAACCGTCCGCGCGTTGCGGACTCGCGCGCGGCCAGGTCGATGATCTCGTCCAGCGTGGCGATTTCGAACTGGCCGTCGTAATGCGTGGACCGCAGCTGCGGCAGGCGTTCCCGCGCGCGCAGCGTCTTCAGTTCCGCCAGGGTGAAATCCTCGGTGAACCAGCCCGTGATGGTTTCCCCGTCGATGGCCCTGCTGGCCTTGCGTGCGGCGAATTCCAGGTGGTCGGCCACGTCGGTCGTGCCGCTGATCTCGTTCTCGTGGCGGGCGACCAGCACGCCGTCGCGGGTGCTGACCAGGTCGGGCTCGATGGCGTCGGCGCCGTCCTCGATCGCCTTGGCGTAGGCGGCCAGGGTGTGTTCGGGTCGCAGCGCACTGGCGCCGCGGTGGGCGATGACAGACGCAGGAGAGGAAGTGCCAGGGGTGGACGAGGCCATGGATGCAATCGGGTCAAGGGCGGCGGCGGCAATGGGCTGCAGCGATATCAGCAGCACGACCGCCCGGCGCGTGAGGGTGAACATGAGGTCGGCCTGGTCTGGATACCGCAGTCTGCCCTGGGAAGGCTACACAATCATGGCCACGCATTGCCGGTTGCCGCACTCGGGTCCCGTGTCCTGGGACGCGACACTTCGAGAGGCAAAAAGGCGGTAGGGGAGCGACCGGACCTAACTCCCTGCGTCCAGCCTTACCAGGCCGAGCTGCAGGCCGGACGCAGCGGCCTTGCTGCGCGAGCTGACCCCCAGCTTCATTAGTATGTTCTTGACGTGGGATTTGACCGTGTCTTCCACCACGCCCAGTTCGTTGGCGATCTGCGAATTGCTGTGGCCGCGGACGATCCAGGTCAGCACCTCCAGTTCCCGGGCCGTCAATCCAGGATGCGACGCCACCGAATCGGCGAGATGCCCCACCGCATGCGACAGGTATTTGCCGCCGGCCGAGACCGCGCGAATGGCGGTCAGGAGTTCCGCAGACGGTCCGTTCTTGAACAGATACGCATGCGCGCCGGCGTGCAATGCCTTGGCGATCTCGCCGCCGCCCGCGTTGGCGGTCAGCACGATGAACCTGGCCGTGGCCGATTTCGCGTGCAGCATCGCGATCAAGGGGATGCCACCGATGTCGGGAAGACCCAGGTCCACCAGGGTGACGTCGGGGGCCAGCGATTCGAACAACGCGATCGCTTCGGCGGCATTGGCGGCCTGGCCGACGACATCCAGGTCGGTCTGGTGATCGACGATCGCGCTGATGCCGTCGCGGACCAGCGGATGATCGTCCACCACCAGCACCCTGATATTGGAAAGCGCATTCATGCTTCTACCCTTGCGATGGATTTTCCGAGCAGCAGGCGCCATGCCTTCTCCAACTTTCCCGCCCTGGGAACGCGCAGGGAGATCCGCGTGCCTTCTCCCGGTTCGCTGAAGAAATCCAGCGTGCCGCCAAGCGCCGCCGCGCGATGGCGCATGTTCCTCATGCCGTAACCGCGCTCGCGCGTGCTGACGGCCGCGACCGGGGTGAATCCCACGCCGTTGTCCGCCACCGACAGATGCAGGCCATTGGCCTCGTAGGCCAGCCTGATGACGATCTTGCGGGCATGACCATGCTGGATGGCGTTCGAAATCGCCTCCTGGGTGATCATCACCAAATGATGGTTGGCTTCCGGACGGGTCGCCCAGGCCTTGCCGGAAAAATTGATTTCCAGGTCGTCCACCTGGCCATGTGTGAGTTGCCTGGCCATCGAAGGGATGGATTCGGAAAGATCCTTCTGGTCAAGCACGGGAGGGCTCAGTTCCCACACCGAGTAACGGGCATCGTCCAGGCTGCTCTTGGCCAGCTCACGTGCCGATACCACCCGTGTGGAAGCGATGCCGGGCGGCATGCTGAGCAACGCGGCCTCGGTCTGGAAAATGATGCCGCTCAGTCCCTGGGCCAGGCTGTCGTGGATTTCGCTGCCTATGCGCTGGCGCTCTTCCATGACCGCGGCCCGCGCATGCAGCCAGCCGACGCGCAGGCGATAAATGGCCCATATCACCGACAGCGCTGCCAGCGCGCACAACAGGCGGAACCACCAGGTCTGCCAGAACTGCGGGGCCAGGTCGAAACCCAGCGTGGCTTCCTGCGGATCCCAGGCTCCGTTCTCTATTCGGGCGCTCACCCGGAACGAGTAATGCCCGGGCGAGAGATTGGTGTAGTTGGCCACCCGCTGCGTGCCGCCCTGCACCCATTCGTCGTCGAAGCCGTCCAGCCGATAGCGGAACTGGGTGCGCTCGGGGGAGGAAAGATTGGGAGCGGTGTAATGGATCTCCAGGCGGCGCGTTCCTGCCGGCAACGATACCGCCTGCGCGTTGTCGACGGAGGCTTCGTCAGCAAACATCTGCTCGATACGCGCACGCGGCGCAGCTACCGGGAACGAGGGTTGCGAGGGATCGACCACCACTACGCCCCGGTTGGTGGGGAACCACAGGCGGCCATCCCTCGCGCGCCATGCCGACGGATGGGTGCCGCCGGTGGTTTCGGCACTCTTCATTCCATCGGCCTTGCCGAACACCGTGGGCGTCAGCGATGCGAGCGAGCCGGCGGCGACAGCATCAAGGCCTTGCCGCGGAAGGCGCGCGATCACGTGGTCCGTGCCGACCCACAGGTTGCCGCTGGCGTCCTCGACGATACTGTTGACGGTGTCGTCCCGTAGTCCCTGGTGGGTCGTGTACTGGGTGAGGCGCGAATTCTCCAGGCGGAACAGTCCTCGCCCGAAGGTCCCGATCCACAGTGCGCGCCTGCTGTCCTGATAAAGCGAAATGACTACCGCTCCAGCAAGATTACCGGTTTTCGAGTGGTTGCCGATGCGGCCGTCCTTGAGGCGGTTGAGTCCGTTGTCGCTTCCGATCCAGAGGGATCCGTCTCCAGCATCCGCCAGCGCGTACAGGCTGTCGCTGTTCAGTCCCTGCGCCCGGGTGAACAGGGTGGTCTTTGCTCCAGCGATTTGCGCAAGGCCGCCTCCTCGCGTCGCCACCCAGATGCTGTCGGCGTCGTCGGAGAGGATGCCACTGACGTGGTAAGCGGGTACGCCTTGGCGGGCGGAGAACTTCCGAGCCAGCTTTCCGTCCTTCAGCTCCAGCACGCCGTTGCTGGACGTACCGACCAGCAGAGCGGGGCCGCGGCCTTCCCACATCGACCAGGTATCCAGCCGTTTGTCTGTGCTCCTGAGGTTGCGGATTCCGTTTCCATGGAACTGGTTGAGCCCATCGATCGCGCTCACCCAGATGTCGCCGGCGCGATCCTGCAGCACCGAAGTGGTCTGGTCGGCCGAAAGACCTTCTTCTTTCGCGTAGGTGGTGAAACTTCCATCCCGGAACCTGTTCAATCCGCCGGCATTGGTCCCGACCCAGAGATTTCCATCGCGGTCTTCGTACATGCAGGTGGCCGCATCGCTGCTCAATCCGTCGGCGGCATCGAACCGGCTCGTGCGCCGTTCCCTGTGTCGCAACAGCCCTTCGCTGCCGCTGGCCAGCCAGAAATTCGCATCCCGGTCGACAAGTACGTCGCGTACGGTGCCGCCGGCGACGCCTTCGATATTCCATGGTTCGAAGCGGCCATGGCTCCATCGTGCGATGTCCGCGTTACGGGTCTTGACCCACAGGACGCCGTCGGCGGTCTTGAACAAGCTGGTCACTTCGTTGTTGGGCAGGCCGTCCTTGCTGGTGAAAGTCTGGATCTTGCCGTCGCCGAGACGGTGCAGCCCGGCCAGGCTGCCGAACCAGACCGAACGATCCTTGTCGACGACGATGCCCCTGATCTCGTTGGAGAGCAAACCGTCTTTCATCGTGTACGCCTTGATCACGACGCCATTGCGGACTTTCCTCAAGCCGTCGTGGCCGCCGATCCAGATGCTGTCGTCGGCAGCGACCGCCAGCCTCATGCCCGAACGCGATCCGATCCCGGCCACGCGCGCGAAGCGTCCGTCGCGGTAGGTGAAGGCCCCATCGCTCCAAGTGGCTATCCACAGCGTGCCGTGGCGGTCTTCGACCAGGTCGGAGATGAAGTCGTCGCGAAACACCGGCGTATTGGTGTGGTCGAAGGTGGTGAAGCGCACGCCGTCGAAGCGCGCCAGTCCGGCCTGGGTGCCGACCCACAGGAAACCGTCCCTGGTCTGGAGGATCTTGGTGACCGAGTTCTGCGGCAAGCCATCGTCCGTGCGCCACACGGTATGCACGTACTGGGTCAGGGCCTTTCGCGGATCCAGCGCGCTGGCGGGTTGAATCGTCCCGGCCAGACATAGCAGCCCCAATGCCAGTAACGGCAGTCGATGGGTCAGCCAGTGGGTCATCGCAACATCGCCTTTAGCGGGGTGCCTCGGCAGCACGGCGAGTATATAGCCGGCCGAACGGATGGCAGTTGGTGTGGTGGGGGAACGGATGCGATGGGAAATCCGGGCGCGGACGCTCCGTTTCGTCACGCAGGAAGCAGGCTAACGCGCCACGTCCGTTTCCAGTACTACTCTTTGTAGTGAGTGGACATCGGCAAGCGGAGCCACCACTCGTTCTGGTGATGTGCCTGTGGGCGGACGGTGGAATAGTGTGCGGGCCTCGATGCATCAGCCCCTCGTCTCTTTACCTGGAACCCACATGACCGCCACCACACCACGCCGTTTCCGCGCCAATGGACAAGTGCACACGAATGCCGCCGGGCAGGGGATTCGCTCTTGCGCGCTGGCAGCGGCGATCGCCCTGTCGTTGTCGTTCACGGCCGCGGCGGGCGAATTGCGGTTCGCCAAGGAGCCGGTGCCTGGGCAATACATCGTGGTGCTGAAGGAATCCGCATCCGGGACCAAGCTGGAGACGTCGCGGAAACCCAGCACCGGCGCAGTCGCCGGACAGATGGGCCGGAGCTACGGCGTGCGTGTCCTGCGGTCCTATGACGCGGCTTTGCGCGGTTTCGTGGTCAAAGCCTCGGACAAGTCGCTTGCCAACCTGGTCGCCGATCCGCGAGTGGCCTACGTGGAGGAAGACGGCGTCGTACGCATAGCGGAGACCCAGACCCGGCCGACCTGGGGACTGGACCGCGTCGACCAGCGCAACCTTCCCTTGGACAACGCATATTCCTACGTCACCACCGCCGCCACGGTGCATGCCTACATCATCGACACCGGCATCTACCCGGCGAACAAGGATTTCGGCGGCCGTGTCAGTGGAGGTTTCAGTGCCGTGAACGATGGCAACGGCACCGTGGACTGTCACTACCACGGCACCCATGTGGCCGGGACCGTAGGCGGCGCCACCTGGGGCGTCGCCAAGCAAGTGCAGTTGCATCCGGTGCGGGTGCTCGGTTGCGGTGGTGAGGGCACCTACTCCGAGGTCATCGCAGGGGTCGACTGGGTTGCCGCCAATCACGTCAATCCCGCCGTGGCGAACCTTAGCCTGGGTGGTGGCGCATCGCAGGCGCTGGACGATGCCATCGGCAGGCTGGTCGCTTCCGGCGTGGTGACCGTGGTCGCCGCCGGAAACAACGGCGCCGACGCATGCGGCTTTTCGCCAGCCCGAGCCCCCGCAGCCATCACGGTCGGCGCTACCAGCGCTACCGATGCCCGCGCAGGTTTCTCCAATTTCGGAAGCTGCGTGGATTTATTCGCCCCTGGCGTGGGCATCAAGTCGGCCGGCAACACGACTCCGGATTCGACCAACATCCTCGACGGCACTTCGATGGCCTCACCGCACGTGGCGGGCGCCGCCGCGCTGTTTCTCGCCCTGGAGCCCAATGCGACCCCGGCGCGCACCACGGCCGCGATCCTCAATGCCAGCAGCCGGAACAAGGTGGCCAATGCGTCGGGTTCGCCCAACCTGCTGTTGTTCTCGAGGGCATTCAACACCATCAATGGTCCGGTCTTCGTGGACTTCACCGCCACCAGCACCGGGCTGATCGCAAGGTTCGCCGATACATCAACAAGCAACTCGGGCTCGATCGTCAGCAGGTCCTGGGATTTCGGCGATGGCGGGAAATCCAGCGTAGCCAAGCCGACGCATGTATATCCACGCAGTGGCGTCTATACCGTAACGGAGACCGTTACGGACAACGCGGACTACACCGAAAGCCGAAGCAAGACCTTAACGATCCGCTGATCGTAGGGACAGTTGACCCACCGGCTTCAGCGATTTGGCGCCGACGTTGCGGGAAACGTCGGCGAGCCGTGCCTGTCGTCAATGAAAGTGATGTTCTTCTGCAAGCCTGGCCGCATTCGAGAAGAGCGCGCCAGATCCGAATTCACCTAATTATTCGAGATCCGAACCAATGAAGCAGTCAGCAGCGAACGTGGGCGTCACTTCCGGCAACGGTCACTCGGCTCGCCGGAAACGTCTGGCGATCACCCCGATCGCCGGCGCCGTTCGCTCGGTCCTGGCCGTTTCCGGCACCCTGCTTGCGCTGATGGGTAGCGGCAGCGCGCTCGCCGGCACCTGCGACATGACCGCGCCCAACACACTGTCCTGCAATGGGGAGTTCTTCACCACGGCACCCGATGGGCCGGTCGTGCCGGTGGTGGACATGACCCTGGTCCTCGGCGACGAAGAGCCCACCAGCGTGACGCCGCTGGCCGGGCAGACGGGCGTGGAAGCGACCTGGGGCGGCACTGTCGGCGTGACCAGCTTCGCCGACATCGCCACCGACGGCGCCAGCGGCATGCTGGTGTTCGGCACCACCTCGGCCACCATTGACAACCAGGGCACTATCACCACCAACGTCACCACCGATGGCGCCATGGCCCTGGATGTGTACGCCAACGGCGATATTTCGATCAGCAACAGCGGTGAGATCTTCGCCTACAGCGCGGGCATTTACGACGTTACCGCCATCAACACCTATTCGAGCGGCGGCGATGTCCTGATCGACAATCTGGCGACGGGAACCATCACCGCCACCGCCCAGGACGGCAATGCCATCGGCATCCTGAGCTTCGCGACCAGCGCTGGAACGTTTTCCAACGAAGGCGCGATTACCGCCACGTCCGTACATGGCGCGGCCATCGGCGTGCTGGACCAGGCCTACAACGGCGATGCCACTGTCACCAACAGCGGTTCTATCACCGCCAACGCCACCTATTACCAGGGCATCGCCGTACTGGCGTCTTCCACCAACGGCAGCGCCAGTGTCGACAACTCCGGATCCATCACCGCTTTCGGTGGCGAGGATCAGAGCTTTGGCATCCAGGCCTCCGGCCTGCTCGGCAGCGACATCGCGAATAGCGGCACCATCACCGTCCACTCGACCGCTGGTTCGATCACCGGCGCCTTGGCGTCGACCTATGAGGGCGACGCCAGCGTGAGCAACGGCGCCACCGGCTCCATCTTCGGCTACACCTCCGGAACCGAGGATCTTGTGGGCATGCAGGCCGATTCGGTCGACGGCGCCGCTTCGGTCGACAACGCCGGCTTCATCCAGCTGATCGGCCGTGTAGGCCAGAGCACCGTCATCGGCATGGCCGCCTACTCCGGTACCGGCAGCACGATCGTCAACAACGGCTACCTGCTGGCCGGTTCCTATTCGGGCGCGACGATCGCCGCCATTGCCGTGGCGCAAACCGGCGATGCCTCCATCACCAATGGGGTAGCCGGCTACGTGCGATCCGTCGGAGTGAGCTTTGACCCTTACTCAAGTTCGACGGGGCTCATTGCGCAAGCTTTGGACGGGAACGCCAGCGTTGCCAACGACGGCAGGATCGTTTCCTCGTCGATCTATGGTGACGGCGCAGGCATCAGGGCGTTGGCCTCGGGCGGCGACGCCAGCGTCACCAACACCGGAGACGTAGCCGTCGCCGCTCGACTGTTCAGTAACGCACTGGGTCTGAGCGCAGTCTCCTCGACCGGGCTGGCGACGGTGGAGAACACCGGGCATCTTTCAGTGCAAAATCAAATCCTCTTGGGCCGGGTAGAAGATATCAATACGATCAGGGGCCTCCAGGCCTTCAGCTACGCCGGGACCACCGTAAACAACAGCGGCATCGTCGATGTCGGCGGCGCCTGGCTCGCCAAGGGCATCATTGCCGTGGCCACGTATGGCGACGTAGTGGTAAACAACTCGCAAACGGGGCAGTTGTTGGTGAGGGGACTCAACGCGTTCGGTATCGAAGCACAGGTCACCTACGGCGATTTCCGTGCATCAGTCGACAATGCCGGCTCGATCAAGGTCATCCAGACCGGGAACTGCTACTGCTCGGCGACAATCCCGGCAGGTACTGGTATTGCGGCAACGTCCTTGAATGCGGCCGGAATCGATGTAAGCAACTCAGGAAGCATTGACGTCACGTCCCAGCACAATTCGTACGGCATCCGCACGATGAACTACTTCTTCGGTGGTGATTCGGTGGTGGAAAATTCCGGCACTATCGACATTTTCTCCTCCGGCCTCAACTCCGTTAATTTTGGCATGTTGTCCTGGTCCACCGCTTCGAACGCGAGTCTAGTCAATTCAGGCGACATCACGATTGAAATGGCCGCCAAGGAGAACACCAACTATTTCAACGTGGACTTGGCCGTAGGAATGCGTGGGGTCGCGGGAGCGCCGCACAACTCCAATACCATTACCGGAAACAACATCCCTGATGGCGCGGGTGACGCTCTTGTCGTGAACTCCGGAGCCATCACCATCCTCGCTGCGCAGGCTGCCTATGGAATGCAGGCGGACGGACAATACCAGCAGGCCGTAATCAGCAACTCGGGAGATATCAGGCTCGTCAGCGAAGGTCTGCACAGCACCGGCACAGGCGTGTTCGCGAGTGCACCCAACTCCCGCTATGCGGAAGACTACTCGTACAACAGCCCCAACAACGGTGCGATCGTCGACAACACCGGAGACATCTGGGTCCAGGCGCAAGAAGGCGCCAGAGGGATCCGAACGTTTTCCGATAATGAGTCGGGCGCATACGTAAGCAACTCCGGAGACGTGACGACGCTGGCTGCAGGCGGCTTTGCTTACGGTGTGCTGGCCACAAGCTTCAATAACCTGTTGTTGACTGGAGGCACGCCGATCAGCAGCGACCTCGTCATCAGCAACAGCGGCTCCATCTCGGCAATCAATCATGCCGGAACCAACGAAGACGATTTCCGCGGTGGCGTCAAGGCGATGGGTGTGCTGGCGACGAGTTTCACGAATAACCTCGTCGTGGAGAACACGGGCGATATCGTGGCGGAGGCGACCGCTGCAACCTGCGATTCTGCTGCGTTCGCCTACGCTTGCTTCAGCGGCGCGACCGTCGGATCGGCCGTCGGCATCCTGGCAGCCAGTGGGCACGGCCACTACCACGGCTACTATGCGGGCGATATCACTGTCGTCAACGCCGGCACGATTTCCGCTTCGGTCCATTCCAGCAGTTCAACGGAGATGAAACGCTACGGTTCCTACTATTCGGGTGGCGCATTTGCTGCGGGCATTCTGACGGTCGGCGACTACGGCGACATCGACTCGACCAACGCCGGGATCATCACCGTGTCGGCCAAGGGTGAAGGCTATACCCCCGAAGGCCAGACTTTGGAAGGCTGGGCCACCACGGCGGCGGGCATGATGGCCTCTACCTACGGCTCACTTGACGAAGACGTCAGCGAAATAGCGCTGACCAATATTGGATCGATCACGGTATCGGCCGAAGCAGTCTATGCAGACGGCACCGCGCTGGCGATCGGTATCGGCGCCCAGCACGATACTTTCTATTACGACGGCGGCTATTACGGAATCTTCGACGGCGAAAGCAACGGCGAAGGCATCATCACCGTTACCAACGCAGGCTCCATCTCCGTCGTGGCCTCGGTCACCGGCGAAGGCACGGGCGCGGCGACCGCCAACGGCATCTCCGCCGTCAGCGTCGCCACCAACGGTGCGGTGAACATCGCCAACGATGGCCGCATCCAGGCGGTGGCGACAGGCCCTGGTGCGGTGTACGCCAATGGCGTGCTCGGCTCTGCCGTCTCGGTGGCCACGGTGCTGGGAGAAGACAGTGTCGTCGTCGTGCAGGCCACGGGCCTCAGCGGCACCGCCATCGCCCTGTCCCTTAGCGGCGATGCATTGAGCGGGAGCAACGCAGGTATCCTGCAGGCCGAGTTCATCGGCGGCGGCGACACGTTCGGTGCGCGCATCGCCTCCACCGGCGCGGTGGCCTTCAGCAACAGCGGCACCATCAACGCCACCGACGCCGACCTGGCCGTGGGCGTGCAGCTGGACAGCCTCACCGCCACCACCTTGGTCAACAGCGGCACCATCAGCGCCTTCTCCGGGGGCGCCGGGATCGCCGTGCGCACCGGCGACTCGACCGACCTGATCCAGAACACCGGTACCTTGAACGGCGCCGTGGCCACCCAGGCGGGCAACGACACGCTGGACAACGCCGTCGGAGCCCTGTGGCATGCCACCGGTTCCTCGGACTTCGGCGCCGGCATCGACACCGTCACCAGTGCGGGCACGATCCTGCTGGACAACGCCGCCATCAGCCTGGGCGATGCGGCCAGCTTCGACAACGCCTTCAGCAGTAGCGGGCTGATCCGGGTCTCGGGCGACAACACCCTCGACCTGGGCGCACAGAACGCCATCGCCTTCACCAACAGCGGCATCATAGACTTCCGCGACGGCGCCGCCGACGACATCCTGACCCTCAACGGCGACTTCGACGGTAACGGGACGATCAACCTTGATGTCAGCGGGCTCAACAGCGGCAGCGACCTGCTGTACGTCAATGGCAACGTCGTCTCCGGCAGCACCAGCAAGATCAACGTGGCGCTGATGACCCTGCCCACGACCAAGGACGCGAACATTCCTCTGGTCTATGTCTCCGGCGATTCCACCGCCAGCTCCTTCGCCCTGGGCGAAGTGCGCTACGACCCGGACCAGAGCTTCCTTACCCTGACCTACGACACCGAACTGGAAGCGGCCATCGATCCCAGCAACGCGATCGCTGACGTGTTCTCTCTGGGCATGAAAGTCAGTGGCCTGAGCGATTCGGGCACATTGGCAGCGACCATCGCCCCGGGTGCGCAGAGCCTGCTGAGCAGCCAGGTCGGTACCTGGCGCCAGCGCATGGGCGTGATCGACTCCTTCCGCCGTGGTGGGGTGGCCATGTGGGCGCGCCTGTTCCAGGACAGCGGCGTGGTCAGTCCGCAGCACAGCGCCAGCAACTTCGGCCAGGACGGCAACTTCGCGTTCGACCAGCGCAACTCCGGCACCGAAGTGGGCGCCGACTTCGCTCTCTCCGATGAGTTCAGCCTGGGCCTGCTCGCAGCCAAGGCCGACGGGCGCCAGCACCTGCTGGGCGAAGGCCAGGGCAGCAGCCGGATAGAAGGCGATTCGGTCGGCGCCTACGCCACCTGGATCTCTCCGTCGGGTTTCTACCTCGATGGTTCGTATCGCCGCATGAGCTTCGACGCCAAGCTCAACACCAGCGTCGGCCAGATACGCACCAGCGGCGACGCCGATGCGGTGAGCCTGGAAGCCGGTTATGCCTGGACGCTGGGCAACGGCCTGAAGGTCGAACCGCAGCTGCAGTACACGCGCATCACCGTGGACGACATCCAGGCCTTGCCGGGCCGGTTGGCCAGCTTCCAGTCCGAAGGCGGCGATTCCTCACGCGTGCGTGCGGGCGTGATGTTCCGCCAGGGCTTCGCCAGCGGCAGCGCGGTGTGGACACCGTACGCCTCGATCAACGCCGTACGCGAGTTCGATGGCGAGAACAGCTTCTCCATCAATGACGACTTCTCCGGCCGCACCAGCGCCGACGGCACCAACGCGCTGGTTGAAGCGGGCTTGAACGTCGACATCGGTCGCCTGTCGGTGTTCGGCGGTGCCAACTGGCAGGACGGCGGCGCGCTGGAAAGCATCGTCAGCGGACAGGTGGGCATGCGCTTCGCCTGGTGATCAATGCGGGACGTTGCCTTGCGATAACGGCAACGTCCGGGATGCATCCACCTTCAGGATCGTCATCCCAGCGAACGCTGGGATTCATCCTGTTTTCGGGTGACAACTTCCGGGCAGAGCAAGAACACCAGGAGCAGAGCAAGAGCACCGGGAGCAGAGCAAGAGCACCAGGAGCAGAGCAAGAGCACCAGGAGCAGAGCAAGAGCACCAGGAGCAGAGCAAGAGCACCAGGAGCAGAGCAAGAGCACCCCTCCTCAATCCTCCCCTGCGCTTCGCGCAAGGGAGGAGGCTAGAAGCAACAGCAACAGCAACAGCAACAGGAACAGGAACAGGAACAGGAACAGCAAGAGCTGCGCAGGTGCAGCAGGAACGCGTTGCCGCCGCCCGTCTGCGAGTTTGACCCGCGCGGTTTCCAGTAGGTAATACGGTGACAATGCGGTTGGCACACTGATTGACGGAGAGTTCGATGGCAAGCAGGAAAAGTAGTCGCGCCGACGCAGAAGTCGTCGACGCTGAAGTCACCACTAGCGATGCCAGCGTCGACGATGGAGCAGGCCTGGAGCCAGTCACCGCCGAGGCGCAGATTCCCACGCCCGAACCTTCCGGCACGCCTGATGTGGCAGTGCCGTCCGCGACTGGCGCTGGGCCCAAGGCTCCGCTGGACATCACCCAGATGAAGGTGGAGAAGAGCTGCTCGCGCGGCCTGGCCGCCTGGCTGGCCGGCAATCGCCTGTCGCTGGCGATCTCTTCCTACCAGACCGGCCGGGTCTACCTGGTCGGCAGCGACAAGAGCGGACGGGTGTCCTTCTTCGAACGCATCTTCGAACGCGCCATGGGCATCGTCGGCAATGCCCAGCGGCTGTACCTGGGCGGGCTGTACCAGCTGTGGCGCTTCGAGAACGTGCTGCGTTCCAACGAGGTCATCCACGGCCAGTTCGACAAGTGCTACGTGCCGCGCAACGCCCAGACCATCGGCGACCTGGACATCCACGAACTGGGCATCCGCAAGAATGGCAAGGTGGTGTTCGTCAACACCAAGTACTCATGCCTGGCCGAGCTGAGCATGACCCACAGCTTCAAGGTGATCTGGAAACCGGACTTCATCAGCAAGCTGGCCCCGGAGGACCGTTGCCACCTCAATGGCCTGGCGATGGTCGATGGGGAGCCCAAGTACGTCACCGCGGTGTGCAAGTCCGATGCGGTCGATGGCTGGCGCGACCGCCGCAAGGACGGCGGGGTCGTCATCGACATCGACAGCAACGAGATCGTCTGCGAAGGCCTGTCCATGCCGCACTCCCCGCGCTGGGCCAACGGCAAGCTGTGGCTGCTCAATGCCGGCACCGGCCAGCTGGGCTGGGTGGACTTCGAGAACAAGGCGTTCGTGCCGTTGACCTTCCTGCCCGGCTTCGCCCGCGGGCTGTCGATCATCGGCAACATGGCGGCGGTGGGCCTGTCCAAGCCGCGCAACCAGCGCTTCGAGGGCCTGCAGCTGGACCAGGAACTGACCAGGCGCGATGTGGAGCCGTGGTGCGGGGTGCAGATCGTGTCGCTGGCCAATGGCGACGTGCAGCACTGGATCCGCTTCGATGGCGACATCACCGAGATCTTCGACCTGTGCTTCCTGCCCAACGTGCGCCACCCGATGATGGTGGGACTGCGCACGCCTGAAATCAGGGACCTGATCACCTTTGAAACAGAACTCCAGCAGGAAGCGATTGCATGAAGATGTCCACGGTAATTCGCACCGGGCTGGCCTGCATGCTGCTGGCCAGCGCCAGCGCCAGCGCCTCGGCGCAGGCTCCCGACCCGGCGCCGGCGCCGGTGGCGCAGACGCAGGGGACGGCCGATGCCGGCACTACCTTCAAGCGTTGGGACACGAATAACGATGGCAGCCTGTCGGGGGCCGAGTTCGGCGCCGGATGGCGGGAAGTGCAGGCCGTCAACACCCTGCGCAACCTGCGCGACAACTTCGCGGCCAAGGACGCGGACCGGAACGGCACCCTCGACGATGCGGAATACCTGAAACTTGATCTTGTCCGCAAGGCCGGCGCCGCTGCGCCGACCATGGCCACTTTCGATGCAGACAGGAACCGCAGCCTGGATTTCAAGGAATACGTGGGCCTGGTGGCCGCACTGGCCAAGCCCAAGCCTTGAGCACCCGCGGGCCCGCCGCGTGTACGCGGCACGTTACGGTGGTTTCGCCACCAGCACGAGTTGGGACGGATGGGGTGCTTCGGCCAACCTAAGCCCTGAATGACGGCCGCGCTGGGCGATGGCGGTGGCATACGGTAAGGTATGGACATCGTCATCCGAACCAGCTCGCCCCCATGACCGCGCTCCGTCCTGGCCTGACCCTGGGCATCACCATTGCCGCCGCCTGCGCAATTGCTGCTGCGTTGGCCGGAAGCGCCTGGGCATGGCTGCATTTCCTGGCCAAACCGCTGGCCACCTTGCTTTTGCTTGTGCTGGCGTCGACCGCAGCCAGTCCGGTCTCGCCGCGCTATCGCGCAACGATCCTGCTTGGATTGTTCTTCTCCCTGGTCGGTGACGTCTGCCTGATGCTGCCGGCCGACCTGTTCCTGCCGGGGCTGGTCGCCTTCCTGCTGGCGCACCTCTGCTACATCGCCGCGTTCGCGCCGGGATCGGACGCACGCACGCGGCTCGCCTGCATTGCCCTGTTCGCCGTGTTTGGCGGGGTCAATCTCTACGGCCTGTTGCCGAGGTTGCCGGCCGACATGCGCGTACCGGTGCTGGTCTATGTGGCGGCGCTGGTGGTGATGGCGGGGCTGGCTTTGGCACGCTCACGCAGCCTGCGCAATGCAGGGGCGCAGCCGGGGCTGGCAGGCAGTGCGCGCGCCGCGGCGATCGGCGCGGCGCTGTTCGTGCTCAGCGATACACTATTGGCCTGGAACCGCTTCGGCGGCGGCATCCCGCTGGCTTCGCTGTGGGTGCTGGCCACTTATTACGTCGCGCAGTGGTACATCGCGCGTTCGGTCGACCTGCACACGGGAGGGCAGTGACCATGGCGGAAAAGATCATGCTGTTCGCCATCCCCGGGTTCTTCATCCTGATGGCGCTGGAACTGCTGGCGGCGTGGATCATGAAGCGCCGCGTGTACCGCCTCAACGATGCCATCAACAGCATCGGCCTGGGCGTGCTGTCGCAGATCGTCGGCGTGTTCGCCAAGGTGCTGACCATCGGCATCTACGCCTGGGTGGTCCAGCGGGTGGCGCTGTTCGACCTGCCCACGGACAAGGCCTGGGTCTGGATCAGCGCGCTGGTGCTGTACGACTTCTGCTACTACTGGCTGCACCGCATGGGCCATGAAGTGAACGTGCTGTGGGCCGCGCACGTGGTCCACCACCAGAGCGAGCTGTACAACCTGAGCACCGCGCTGCGTCAGACCGGCAGCGGCGTGCTGCTGGGCTGGGTGTTCTACCTGCCGATGGCGCTGCTGGGCTATCCGGTGGAAGTGTTCGCGGTCGTGGCCGTCATCGACCTGCTGTACCAGTACTGGATCCATACCGAACTGATCGGCAAGCTGGGCTGGTTCGATCGCGTGTTCGCCTCGCCGTCCAACCACCGCGCCCACCATGCGGTCAACGATCGCTACCTGGACCGCAACTACGGCGGCATCTTCATTATCTGGGACCGGTTGTTCGGCAGCTTCGTCGAGGAAGACGACGTCGACCGGCCCATCTACGGCACGCGCGCGCCGTTGCGCAGCTGGAATCCGTTGTGGGCCAACGCCGAGGTGTACTGGGCCATGGCCAAGGGCGCGTGGCATGCACGGCGCTGGCGTGACAAGTTGCGCGTGTGGGTCGCGCGCCCGGGCTGGCGGCCGGCCGATGTGGCGGAACGTTTCCCCAAACCCGAATTCGACCTGCAGCGTGCCGACTACGACCCGCCGGTAGCGCGTGCCATGTCGATCTATTGCCTGCTGCAGTTCGCGCTGGTGCTGGGCATGGGCGTGCATTTCCTGCAGGTGGCACCGACGCTGGCGCTGCTGCCGGTGCTCGCCTACCTGGTATTCCTGGTCGGCTCGCTGGGCGTGATCGGGGCGTTGCTGGAAGGGCGCAGGTTTGCGCCCTGGCTCGAGTTGCCACGTTTGCTGGTGCTGACGCTGGTGCCTGTGGTCACGGGCCAATGGCTGGATGGCAGCGTGCTGCCCATGGCACTGCGCATCGCCTTTGCGGCGATCGGCGCGGCCAGTGTCATCGGCTTGCTGCTGGCCTGGCGTGGCCTGCCGCCGCCGGACGGCGTCTCGCTTGCGGCGACCACGCACCGATAGACTGGGCCACCCACTTCAGCAAGGCGAAACCATGGCCCGTCCGAACTACATCGAATTGCCCGCTGCCGATATCGCGGCGGCGAAGAAGTTCTACGCCGAGATTTTCGACTGGCAACTGACCGATTTCGGGCCCAGCTATGCCTCCACCCTGACCGGTGACGTCGACATCGGCCTGCAGGGCGATGCGGCGGAAGCCACCCAGGCGCCACTGCCGGTGATTGCGGTCGATGACCTGGAAGCCACCCTGCAGGCCGTGATCGCCGCCGGCGGCAGGATCGTGCGACCGATCTTCGCGTTTCCGGGTGGCCGCCGGTTCCAGTTCCTGGATCCCAATGGCAATGAACTGGCGGCTGTTGTCGCGACTGAATGACGCAGAGGTCCGCGTGTCTCGCCAGCGGAGACCGCGCACGGCTAGAGTAGGCGCCCCCATCCGTATCCGGTGCCGCACGTGGCCAAGGCTTCCCTGAAATCCCGCACCGCCTACGTCTGCGCCGAATGCGGCGCCGAGCACAACAAGTGGCAGGGCCAGTGCGGCGAATGCGGCGCCTGGAACACCTTGTCGGAAATCGTGCTGGAGTCCGCCTCCGCGGCGCCACCCGCAGCGCGGCGCAGCGGCTGGGCCGGCAAGCTGGAAACCCCGAAGATCACCGCGTTGAAGGACGTGCGCAGCAGCGAAGAAGCGCGCGTGTCCACCGGCATCGGCGAGTTCGACCGCGTGCTTGGCGGCGGCCTGGTCGAGGGCGCAGTGGTGCTGGTCGGCGGTGATCCCGGTATCGGCAAGTCGACCCTGCTGCTGCAGGCCATGGCGCAGATGTCGCAGACCCTGCCTTCGCTGTACGTCACCGGCGAGGAATCGCTGGCCCAGGTGGCAGGACGCGCGCTGCGCCTGGGCCTGCCGATGGACGGGCTGCAGGCGCTGGCCGAAACCGGCATCGAGAAGATCCTCGACCACGCGGTGGCCGCGCAGCCGAAGATCATCGTCGCCGACTCGGTGCAGACCCTGTGGACCGAGTCGTTGACCGCCGCGCCCGGTTCGGTCAGCCAGGTGCGCGAGAGCGCGGCGCGACTGGTGCGCTATGCCAAGGAAACCGGAACCGCGGTGTTCCTGATCGGTCACGTGACCAAGGACGGCGGCATCGCCGGCCCACGCGTGCTCGAGCACATGGTCGATGCGGTGCTGTACTTCGAAGGCGAAAGCGGCAGCCGCTTCCGCGTGCTGCGCGCGTTCAAGAACCGCTTTGGCGCGGTCAATGAGCTGGGCGTGTTCGCGATGGGCGAGAAGGGCCTGAAGGAAGTGCCCAACCCGTCGGCGATCTTCCTCTCCGGCGGCAGCACCCAGCAGCCGGGTAGCTGCGTGATGGTTACCCGCGAGGGCACGCGTCCGTTGCTGGTGGAGGTGCAGGCGCTGGTGGATTCGTCGCCGCTGTCGAACCCGCGCCGCGTGGCGGTCGGCCTGGAACAGAATCGCCTGGCCATGCTGCTGGCGGTACTGCATCGCCATGGCGGCATCGTCACCAGTGACCAGGACGTGTTCGTCAACGTCGTCGGCGGCATCCGCGTGCAGGAAACCGCGGCCGATCTTCCCGTCCTGCTGGCCGTGCTTTCGTCACTGCGCGACAAGCCGCTGGCCGAGAAGACCATTGCCTTCGGCGAGGTCGGCCTGTCCGGCGAGATCCGCCCGATTCCCAATGGCGAGGAGCGCCTGCGCGAAGCGGCCACCCACGGCTTCAAGCGCGCCATCGTGGCCAAGGGCAACGCGCCGAAGTCAGGCGCCTTCAAGGCCATGGAAGTCATCGCCGTGGAGCGCCTCTCCGACGCCCTGGAAGCCGCCTCGGAATAATATTGTCTTGCAGGTCTTGCAGGTCTTGCAGGTCTTGCAGGTCTTGCAGGTCTTGCAGGTGCGACGCAAGTCGCGAAGCCCTCGGCAGTTCAGATGTAGGTGCTTCGCGACTCGCGTCGCTCCTACAAAAAGCGGAAGCGTGCACGTCAAGCGACCGGGCAGTTGCTCGGTCGACGCAGGCTCCAATAGAGGTAAGCGAGCAACCCCTGCAGGAGCGACGCAAGTCGCGAAGCCCTCGGCGGTTCAGCCGTGCGTGCTTCGCGACTCGCGTCGCTCCTACAACGGCGGGCAACTGTCGCGACTTCAGGCGCGCACGCCGGGGCAATTTCTTACGCCAGCATCCATGTTCAACCGATAGCCATGGCGGGCATCGCGGGGGATTCTGGATGCATGCGCGATTACATGCCGGAAAGCTTGCGAGACTGCCCGAGACCGGGCCACGCGGCGCTTCGCAACGGCAGGAATTCAATTGCAGGCCAGCTCTACCTGGTGACGTTTACTACCCATCGGCGCCAGCCACTGTTCTCGGACTTTGACCTTGCAATGGACGCTGCACGGGAGATCGCCGACTCCCGCTCCTGGACACGATCCACTCTATTGGCATGGGTATTGATGCCCGACCACTGGCACGGCCTGATCGAACTGGGGGAGGGAGAAGCGTTGCCCGCGCTGATGCGACACTTCAAGTCGAACGTGTCGCGGCGATTGCGGTTGCGACATCCCAACATGGGGGCGCTGTGGGGTAAATCTTTCCATGACCGTGCGCTACGCGCTGACGAAGCTGCGATGGCGGCGGCGCGCTATATCGTGATGAACCCGGTGCGCGCCGGGTTGGTTGGCAGGGTCGGCGAGTATCCGTTCTGGGATGCGGTGTGGGTCTGAGGGGTTGAGGGCTTCGCGACTTGCGTCGCTCCTACAGAATTCCGCTATCTCGGAGCGCGCGGACCTTGTAGGAGCGACGCGAGTCGCGAAGCTCTGGAAGTTTCAGCATTCGAGACTTCGCTACTTGCGTCGCTCCTGCAGGCTCCCGCCATCCGGGGCCGGGTCAGTGACCCCCGGCCGCGGCGCCGCCGCCCAGCTTCGCGGCGAACGGCGGCTTGGCGATCCACACGAACACGATCACGCACAGGAACACGATGCCCAGCAGGTGGAAGATCTCGTTGAAACCGATCTGGACGGCCTGCTGCGAGATCATCTGGTTCAATGCGACCGCACCCCGCTGCAGGTCACCGCGCCCCAGTGTTTCCACCGTCTGCAGGGTGGCCGGGTCGTAGGCGGAAATATGCTCGGTCAACTGCGCGTGGTGCACGGTGCTGCGTTCATTCCAGGCCCATGTGGTCAGCGAGGCGGCGAAGCTGCCGCCCAGGGTGCGCACGAAGGTGGCCAGGCCCGAACCGGCCGCCAGCTCATGCGGTTCCAGGTCAGACAGCAGGATGGTCAGCACCGGCATGAAGAACAGCGCCACGCCCAGGCCCTGCACCAGTTGCACCATGGCCACGCGCTGGAAGTCCACGTCGAGGTTGAAGCCGGAGCGGAAGAAACTGGTCGCGGCCATGACGATGAAGGCGAACGTGGCCAGCCAGCGCAGGTCCATCCTGGTCGCGTACTTGCCCACGAATGGCGTGAGCAATACCGGCAGGATGCCGATCGGCGCACTGGCGAAACCCGCCCAGATGGCGGTGTAGCCCAGGTTGCGCTGCAGCCACAGCGGCACCAGCAGGCCGACCGCGAAGAACGCCGCGTACGCCACCACCATGGCCGCGGTACCGGCGGCGAAATTGCGGTGGCGGAACAGGCGCAGGTTGACGATCGGATCCTTGTCGGTGAGTTCCCAGATGATGAAGATGGTCAGCGCGACCACCGCGATCAGCGCAAGCGCCACGATCTTGGTGGAGTTGAACCAGTCTTCGTCATTGCCCAGGTCCAGCAGGATCTGCAGCGCGCCCACGCCCAGCACCAGCATCGACAGGCCCATGTAATCCATCTTCGGGCGCTCGAGTTTTTCCGGGCGGCCCTTCAGCTGCCTTCCGACCACGATGCTGGAGAAGATGCCGATGGGAATATTGATGAAGAAGATCCATTCCCAGCTGTAGTTGTCGGTGATCCAGCCGCCCAGGATGGGTCCGGCAATCGGCGCCACCACCGTGACCATGGCCAGCAAGGCGATGGCCTGTCCGCGTTTCTGTGGTGGGTAGATCGAAATCAGCAGGGCCTGGGTGACCGGGTACATCGGACCGCAGACGAAGCCCTGCAGGGCACGCGCGCCGACCAGCAGGCCCATGCTGTTGGCCAGGCCGCACAGCAGCGAGGCGATGACGAAGGCCAGCGTCGCCCACATGAACACCTTGCGCTCGCCGAAGCGCCGCACCATGAAACCGGTCAGCGGCAGGGCGATGGCATTGCTCACCGCGAACGAGGTGATGACCCAGGTCGCCTGGTTCGAGCTGGCGCCCAGGTTGCCGGAAATGGTCGGCAAGGAAACGTTGGCGATGGTGGTGTCGAGCACCTGCATGAACGAGGCCAGCGCCAGGCCAATCGTGGTCAGCGCCAGGTTCGGTGGTGCGAACGGCTTGGCCGCGGGCTGCGGCGTCGCCGGCAGCCCGGGGCTGTTGTCCCCGCTTGCGATGGTGGCCATTGGCTAGCTCAGTTGCGTGCGGAAGCGGGCAGGTTCTGTTCGATGACCTGGGTGATCAGTGCATCGGCATCCTGCAGCTGCTTTTTGTAGGCCACGGTGGTCAGCACCGGCTTGACGTCCTTGCGCGCGGCGGCCAGCGACGGGCCGGTCTGGTCGCGTACGCTGACGTCCACGCTCATGCTCAGGCCCAGGCGCAGCGGATGCTCGGCGAGCTGCTTCGGATCCAGTTCGATGCGCACCGGAACACGCTGCACGATCTTGATCCAGTTGCCGCTGGCGTTCTGCGCCGGCAGCAGTGAGAACGCGCTGCCGGTGCCCAGGCCCAGGGCCGCGACCTTGCCGGTGTATTCGACATCGCCGCCGTACAGGTCGGCATGCACTTCGACCGGCTGGCCGATGCGCATGAGGCCGAGCTGGGTTTCCTTGAAGTTGGCGTCCACCCACACCTGTTCCAGCGGCACGATGGTCATCAGGGCGGTGCCCGGCTGCACGCGCTGGCCCAGCTGCACCTGGCGCTTGGCCACGTAGCCGGACACGGGGGCGACGATGGCCGAACGCTGCAGGTTCAGATACGACTGGCGCAACTGCGAGGCGGCGACCTGTACCTGCGGTTGTTCGGACAGGCTGGTGGCATCGACCAGTGCGCTGCTGCGCGACAGGTTGCCGCGCGCGCTGCCCAGCGCGGCTTCGGCGGCGGCGAGCACGTCGCGTGCATGCGCCAGTTCCTCGCTGGAGACCGCGCCACTGGCGACCAGTCCGCTGCGGCGGGCGACGTCGGCGCGCGCCTGCGACACGGCCACCTGGCGCGCACGCAGATCGGACTGCCCGGCATCGACGCTGCTGTACAGGCCGCGCACCTGGCGCACCGTGCCCGCAAGATTGGCGACGGCCTGGTCATAGGCGACCTGCGCATCGTTGGCGTCCAGGTGGACCAGCGCCTGGCCGGCTTCCACCTTCATGCCGTCATCGGCATCGATGCTGATCACCGTGCCACCGGTCTGCGGCACGATGCTGACCACGTTGCCCTGCACGTAGGCATCGTCGGTGTCCTGGTGCCAGCGCGCATAGAGGAAGTAATAGGCCAGCCAGGCGATGGTGCCCACGATCACGAGCACCGCGAGGATCAGCAGCGCACGCCTGCGGTTGTTGTTGCGGGGCGCGGCCGGTGCGGTATCGGTTGCGGCGGGATTGATCTTGGAAGTCATGGGGTGGCCACGGTGTTGGCAATGGGAGAGGTGGGTTGTTCGAGGACCAGGCCGCCGCCCAGGGCGCGGTCGAGATCGATGGTGGCGTTGAGTCGCTGTGCCTGCAGGCCGGCGATCTGTTGTTCCAGCTGCAGCAGCGGGCGCTGCGCGGCCAGCACATCGAGCTGCGTGCCCAGCCCGGCGCGGTAGCGAGCCTGGGCCAGGCTCCACGCGGATTTCGATGCAGCCAGTGCACGCCGGGAGGAATCGACCTGCTGGTCCAGCGAGCGCGCGGCCTGCAGTGCGTCGGTGACCTCATGCAAGGCAGCTACCAGCGACTGGTTGTAGTTGGCTACGGCCAGGTCGTAATCGGCGTCACTGGCGTCGAGCTGGCCGCGCAGGCGGCCACCGTCGAAGATCGGCAGGCTGATGGCCGGGCCACCGAGGCCGAGCAGCCCATCGCTGCTGAAGAGATCCGACAGGCCGGCCGAGGCCAGGCCCACGATCGCGCTGAGGTTGATGCTGGGTTTGAACGAAGCCTTGCTGGCGTCGATGCCACGGCCTGCGGCTTCCACACGCCAGCGCGCGGCCACCACGTCGGGACGATGGCCCAGCAGCTCGCTGGGCAGCACGGCGGGAACGCCGGGCGTACCGGCCTGCAGGATTGCCGGGCGCGTGATTGCCAGGCCGCGATCCGGACCCTGGCCCATCAATGCGGCAATCATGGTGCGTGCCATGTCGATCTGCTGCTGCGCCGCCTGCGCCTGCTGTTGCGCGCTGCCGATGATGCTTTCGGCCTGGCGCAGCTGCAGCTGGTTGTCCAGCCCGGCCCTGACGCGTTGTTCGCCGAGGCCGCGTAGCCTGGAAGCGCGCTCGTGTTCCCGGTTGACCACGTCCAGCGCGGCATGCGCCTGGGCCAGGCCGACGTAGGCGCGCGCGATGTTGGAAGCCAGGGTCAGGCGCGCCGCCTGCGCATCGACTTCCGCCGCCCTGGCCTGGCCGACCGCGGCTTCGAACTGCGCGCGCTTGCCGCCCCACAGGTCCAGGCCGTACTTGAAGTTGAACATCACCACGGTGCTGCCTAGGTAACTGCCGCCTTCGGGGGGCGGGAGCAGCGTTTCCGGCAACTGCACGCCCGAATACTGTGCGCTCGCCGACAACGTGGGCTTGCGCGCCTCGTCAGCCAGCCCGGCCTGCGCCTGTGCCTTGCGCAGGCGCGCATCGGCTGCTTCCAGCGAGGGCGTGCCTTGCAGCGCTTCGACGATCAGCGAATCCAGTTGCGGGTCGCCCAGCGCAGACCACCAGTCCTGGGCGGGGAAATTTGCCGCACTGAGTTCATGCCCGGAAAGGCTGCGGGTGGACGCCAGCGCGTCGCCATCCAGCGGTCGCGCGTCGGGCGCCAGTCCGTGGGTGCTGGCGCATCCGGCCAGCAGCAGGCCAAGCACGAGTGCGGAAGCCACGGGCCGGCCCGCGTGTGTGGTTGAGGGAGTGCGCATGGAGACTCAGTCGTCGGAAACAGGGGGTGTGGGGTTGGCGGTGGCAGTCAGGTTCTGAAGCACCTGGCCAAGCAGGCGGAACAACTGCTCGCGTTCGTTTTCATCCATGCCGAGCATGGCCCGGTCACGCACGATCTGGCCGCAGTGCCTGATGTCGTCCCAGATCCGCAGGCCCGGCTCGGTCAGGACGATGTGCAAGGCACGCCGGTCGGCGGGATCGGCGATCCGCTGCAGCAGGCCGCGCGCTTCCAGCTTGTCCAGCAGCCGGGTCATGGCGCCAGGATTGAGCTGCGCCAGGCGGGCCAGCTCGGTGACCCCGGCGGTGCGGTCCACCGCCAGGTGCTTGATGGTCATGAACTGGCTGTAGGTCAGCTCATGGCCGACGAGCGCCATTTCCCGGGCCATGTCTGCCCACATCGCATCGCGGACCTGGCGGAATATCAGGCCCAGGTTGGCCGTCGGGGGGTAGGGAGGTTTGCTCATGGCGCGCAAATATCCTCGCCTCTGCAATAGTTGTCAATGCAAATATTGTCCTGACAATGAAATACTGCATCGCCTGCGGCTCCCTGGCCAAGGCAGACGTAGTGGGGAAATGGTGTCGCGGGTTCGCCGGGGACCCGGGCGGCGTTGTGACTCGTGGCCGATCAGCTATGCGCCGCCAGCAAGGCAGGGCTCAGGCGCGGTCCAGCACCAGTTCCATCACGAACTTGCTGCCGAAGAAAGCCAGCAGCAGCAGGACCATGGCCGTGAGGGTCCAGCGGACGGCCTTGCCACCACGCCAGCCATAGCGCCAGCGTCCCACCAGCAGGGCACCGAAGGCCAGCCACGACAGCAGGCTGAGCACGGTCTTGTGGACCAGATGCTGGGCAAACAGGTTTTCGACAAACAGTACGCCAGTGAGCAGGGTGGCGGTCAGCAGGATGAAGCCCACCGCGATGGTGCGGAACAGCAGCTCCTCCAGCTCGGTCAGCGGCGGCAACGCGCGCAGCCAGGCGTGGAATTCGCGGCGGCGCAGCGCGCGTTCCTGCGCCCACAGCATCAGCGCAAGCAGGGCGGCAATGGCCAGGGTGGCGTAGGCCAGCAAAGCCAGCCAGGCATGCAGCTGCAGTCGCCAGTCCAGGCCGTGCGAGGGTTCATGGCCGTAGGCGTGATAGACGAACAGCAGCAACGCCGCCAGCGGAAAGGACAGCACGCCTAGGCCTGCCATCCGCCCCTGCGCGCCCACCACCGTGGTCATGGCCGCCATGCCCAGGCCGACCAGGGAAAGTGCGGAGAAGAAATGCATGTCCGGGCCACCGGGAGTTCGCCATGCCACCAGCAGGTGGTAGGCGCCATGCAGCAAGGCGCCTGCAAGTGCCGGCCACAGCCAGGCGCGACTGTCCGCAAGCTTGTCCTGTGCGACTGCGCGCACCAGCAGACCGGCAGCGAGCAGATACAGGGCGATGGCAATCAGGGAAATCCACATGCCTGCAGTTTGGCATAGCGGGTCGTTTCCGCGAACCGTTCTCGATTGCGGAATAGGTGCGGACGCGTCCCGCTATACTTCGCCCCCTCCCGACAATGGTTTTCCAGGCATGTTCGAGTCACTCACCCAGCGTCTTTCCGGCACTATCGAACGCCTGCGCGGCCGTGGCCGCCTGAGCGAGGAAAACATCCGCGAGGCCACCCGCGAAGTGCGCATCGCGCTGCTGGAAGCCGACGTGGCCTTGCCGGTGGTGCAGGCGCTGATCGAACGCATCAAGGTGCGCGCGGTCGGCCAGGAAGTGCTTAAGAGCCTGACTCCGGGCCAGGCGCTGATCAAGATCGTCCGCGACGAACTCACCGCGGTGATGGGGTCCACGGCCAGCGACCTGAACCTCAACGTGCCGGCGCCGGCGGTGATCCTGATGGCCGGCCTGCAGGGCGCGGGCAAGACCACCACCGTGGCCAAGCTGGCCAAGCACCTGAAGGAAAAGCGCAAGAAGAAGGTGATGGTGGTCAGCGCCGACGTCTACCGTCCCGCGGCGATCGAACAGTTGAAGACGCTGGCCCAGCAGGTCGACGTGCTTTTCTTCCCCTCCGATGCCTCGCAGAAACCGGTCGACATCGTCAATGCGGCGATTGCCGATGCGCGCAAATCGTTCGCCGACGTGCTGATCGTCGATACCGCCGGCCGCCTCGCCATCGACGAAGCGATGATGGCCGAGATCAAGGCGCTGCACGCGGCGGTCAAGCCGGTGGAAACGCTGTTCGTGGTCGATTCCATGACCGGCCAGGACGCCGCGACCACCGCCAAGGCATTTTCCGAAGCGCTGCCACTGACCGGCGTCGTGCTGACCAAGACCGATGGCGATGCGCGTGGCGGCGCCGCGTTGTCGGTGCGTTACATCACCGGCAAGCCGATCAAGTTCATCGGCGTCGGCGAAAAGCCCGACGGCCTGGATATCTTCCACCCCGACCGCGTCGCCAGCCGCATCCTCGACATGGGCGACGTGCTGTCGCTGGTCGAGCAGGTGGAGCAGGGCGTCGACCAGGACAAGGCGGCCAAGCTCGCGGCCAAGGTCGCCAAGGGCAAGAAGTTCGACCTCAACGACATGCGCGACCAGCTGGAACAAATGCAGAACATGGGCGGCATCAGCGGCCTGATGGACAAGCTGCCCGGCATGGGCCAGGTGCCCGACAGCGTCAAGCAGCAGGTCACTGGCAAGGAAGTGCCGCGCATGGTCGCGATCATCGGTTCGATGACCAAGAAGGAACGACGCAACCCGACCCTGCTCAATGGTTCGCGCCGCGCACGCATCGCGCGTGGTTCCGGAACCACCCCTGCCGACGTCAACCGCCTGCTCAAGCAGTACCAGCAGATGGAAAAGATGATGGGCAAGCTGGCCGGCGGCGGCATGAAAGGCCTGATGCGCGGCATGAAGGGAATGATGGGCGCCCGCGGCGGCGGCATGCCGCCGTTCCGGTGAGTTCCCGGTGAGTGTGGCGCTGCTCAACGGGCAGCCGGCCAGCGCCGATGACCTGCGCGCGCTGGCCTTGGTCAACTACGGACACTTCACCTCCATCCAGGTGCGTGACCACGCGGTGCAGGGCATCGAGCTGCATCGGAAGCGCCTGCTGACCGGTACCCGGGAGCTGTTCGGCACCGACCTGGATTTCGATGGTGTGCGGATGCAGATGCGCGCCGCGGTTGCGGACATGCCCGATTGCACGCTGCGCGTGACCGTTTTTTCGCGAAAATTCGACTACCGCGTGCCCGCCGAAGCCTGCGAACCTGACGTGCTGGTCTCCCTGGCCCCCGCATCGCCGCCACGCACGCTTCCACTGCGGGTGAAGTCGTTCTGCTTCCAGCGTCCGCTGCCCCACATCAAGCATGTGGGCACGTTCCCGTTGTTCCATTACCGTCGCCAGGCAATTGCGGACGGCTTTGACGACGCCCTGTTCGTCGATGACACAGGCCTCATCGGCGAGGGTTCGATATGGAACCTGGGCTTCTGGCACCAGGGCGGGGTGGTCTGGCCGCAGGCGCCAGCCCTGCGCGGCACCGCCGAGCGCATGCTCCAGATGGCCCTGGACCGTCAGGGCATAAGACAGGTGACCCGGCCGGTGATCCTGGGGGAAACCAGCGAATTCGAGGCGGCCTTCGCCTGCAATGCGGGCGGGATACAGCCAATCGCAGCAATAGATGGGACGTCCCTGGACCCGGCGCACCAGGGCATTTCGCTGCTTGGAACCGCCGCCGCCTCGTGGCCCTGGGAAGCGATCTAAGACAGGCTCGGGGTTTCCTTCCCGAATTCAATGGCTTAGAATCCCCGGTTCACCGCGCCGCAATGGCGACTGGGCAACACAGGAAAGCATCACAATGGTCAAGATTCGCCTTACCCGTGGCGGCGCCAAGAAGCGTCCCTTCTACCACATCATCGTCACCGACTCGCGCAGCGCGCGCGACGGCCGAAACATCGAGCGCCTGGGCTACTACAACCCGGTCGCCTCGGGCGCCGAGAAGCGTATTGAACTGAACACTGCCCGCGTCGACCATTGGGTCGGCCAGGGCGCGCAGATGACCGAGAAGGTCCGCAACCTGTACAAGGAAGCGGGCAAGGTCGTCGCGGCGCAGGCTTCGGCCTGATCCGGCGGGACGGCGCCCCCGGCGCCGTCCCTTACCTCCCATGAGCGATAAAGAACGTCGGATCCTGCTCGGCAGGATCGTCGGCGCCTTCGGCATACGCGGGCAAATCAAGATCGAGTCCTGGACGGAGCCGCGTGACGCGATCTTCCGATACCAGCCGTGGATCCTGGTCGATAACGCCGGCAATGAGCGCGAGTTCAGTGGCGCGCGAGGCAAGGAATCCGGCAAGCACCTTGTGGCCGATTTCCCCGGTGTCGACGACCGCAACGTGGTCGAAGCCATGCGCGGGACCGACATCTACGTGCCGCGCTCGGCCCTGCCGCCACCGAAGCCCGGCGAGTTCTACTGGATCGACCTGGAAGGCTTCCGCGTGGTCACCGTGGACGGTGTCGATTTCGGCACGGTGTCGCACCTGTTTTCCACCGGCGCCAATGACGTGCTGTTCGTGCGCGGCGACCGCGAGCGGATGGTGCCTTTTGTCGAACCGGATTTCGTGAAGTCCGTGGATTTCGACGCCGGCCTGATTACCGTCGACTGGGATCCTGATTTCTGATGCGCATCGACGTGGTCAGCCTGTTCCCCGAGTTCATCGCCCAATGCGCCGGCTTTGGCGTGGTCGGGCGCGCCCAGGAACGCAAGCTGCTGGCACTGCATGGCTGGAATCCGCGCGATCATGCGGAAGGCAACTACCGGCGCGTCGATGACCGGCCATTTGGTGGCGGACCGGGCATGGTGATGATGATCGAGCCGTTGCAGGCCTGCCTTGCGGCGGCACGGGCGGCCGACCCGGCGCCACCACACGTGATCTACCTGACCCCGCAGGGCGCCCCGCTGACCCAGGCCAGGGTGCGCGAGCTGGCGGCACGGCCCCGCCTGGTGCTGCTGTGTGGACGCTATGAAGGCGTCGATGAGCGACTGGTGGCGTCCGCAGTGGATGAGGAGATTTCCATTGGCGATTACGTGCTGTCGGGCGGTGAGCTGGCGGCGGCGGTGGTGATCGATGCGGTCGCCCGGCTGCAGGAGGGCGCGCTCAACGACGCCGAGTCGGCCACGCAGGACAGTTTCGAGGCCGATGGCCTGCTGGACTGCCCGCATTTCACCCATCCCGCCAGCCATGCGCTGGGCGAGGTGCCGGCGGTACTGCGCTCGGGCGACCATGCCGCCATCGCGCGTTGGCGCCGGCAACAGGCGCTGGGCAGGACCTGGCTGCGGCGGCCGGAATTGCTGGATGAGGCCGGGTTGTCCAGGACCGACCGGGCCTTGCTGGAAGCCTTCCGCCAGGAGGCTTGCCAGACGGTTCCAAAAAAGGCCTAACCCCTCGCAACGCAAGGGAAATTCGCGTACCATGCCCGGCTCTCGGCCGCTCCATGCCGTGAACCCACAATAATATCGTGCAGCACAGTCCGGTGACTGCATCAGTTTCCAGTTGTCGAACGACACGCCCACGACACTCAATACGGTGCCACCATGACCAAGCTCAACATGAATATCCTGGCTGATTTCGAAGCCGCCCAGATCAAGCGCGAACTGCCCGCTTTCGGCCCCGGTGACACCGTAGTGGTGAACGTGAAGGTCAAGGAAGGCACCCGCGAGCGCGTCCAGGCCTATGAAGGCGTGGTCATCGGCAAGAAGAACGCCGGCCTCAACTCCGCCTTCACCGTGCGCAAGATCTCGCACGGCTTCGGCGTCGAGCGCGTCTTCCAGACCCACAGCGCCACCATCGATTCGGTTGAAGTGAAGCGCCGTGGCAAGGTCCGCGCCGGCAAGCTGTACTACCTGCGCAACCTGGAAGGCAAGGCTGCCCGCATCAAGGAAGACCTGGCCGCCGGCCAGCAGGCCAAGGCCGCCAAGCTGGCCGCCGCTTCTGCTGCCGCCGCTGCCGCTCCTGCTTCTGCCGAATAAGTTCCAGGTTACAGCGCATCACCAACGGCCACCCTCGGGTGGCCGTTTGCATTTGCGGGATCGCTTTGCAGCCTGGCAGTGCACCCGCGTCGAGCAGGGAGCCATGCAGAAGCGGCTTCTGCCCAAGACGACCCAGTCAGGACGTGACGGCACCGGCTGCGGCCACCGGCGCTGGCGGCTGCGAACCGACTTCGGCAGGGATCGCCACGTCGTGGGCGTGGGGTGAGAGCATCCGCGCCTGTCGCCAGCCGCCCCACTGGTAATAAGCCAGCGACAGGAACATCGCGCACAGCGCGCTGACCGGGAAGCTCCACCACAAGGCATCGATGCCGATCACCGGCTGCATCAGGTTGGCGAAGGGCACGCGGATGCCCCATAGCGAGAAGCCCAGGATCAGCAGCGGCGGCAACACGGCGCCGGTGGCGCGCACCACGCCGGAGATCACGAAAGTCACGCCGAAGAACAGGAACGACCACACCGATATGGTTGAGGTGGCGCGCGATTTCCAGCGATGCGCTGCCCTCGGGAAGGAACAGGGCGAGCGTCCAGCGATCCAGCAGGATCAACGGCGCGATAAGCGCGCCGGTCAGCAGGAAATTGAACAGCACCCCGCTGCGGGCGGTCGCCTCCACGCGATCCCAGTTGCGTGCGCCCACGTTCTGCGCCGCGATCGAGGAACACGCCGCGCCGATCGCCATCGCTGGCATTTGCAGGTAGGTCCAGAGCTGCATGGCCGCGCCGTAGGCGGCCGTGGTCGTCGTACCCTTGTGGTTGACCAGGGTCATCATGGCGATCATCGCCAGCGAGATCAGCACCATCTGCAGTCCCATCGGGATTCCCTTCACCACCAGGGCGCGCAGGATGGTCGTGTCCACCTTCAGCAGATGGGCATCCTTGCGCCCCAGCCACAGCACGTGACGCTTGTTGCGCAGGTACCACAGCATCGCGACCAGGCTCAGCCCTTGCGCCAGCAAGGTGGCCCATGCCGCACCGGCGATGCCCAGCTTCGGGAAAGGCCCCAGGCCAAAAATCAGCACCGGGTTGAAAACTATGTCCAGCAGCACCGACAGCACCAGGAACCGGAACGGCGTGCGTGAATCGCCGGCGCCGCGCAGGGCCGCCGAGAAGAAAGCGAATGCATACAGCAAGGGCATGGCCAGGAAAATGATGCGCAGGTAGGCCTCGGCATAGGGCAGCGAAGGCGCCGGCGTGCCCATGGCGTGCAGGATCGGCCGTGCCACCAGCCAGCCGACCACCGCGATGACCACCGACAGGCCGATGAAGAACGTCGCGCTGGTACCCATCACCCTGCGTGCCTGTCCGATGTCCTTGGCACCCATGGCCTGGGCAATGAGGATGCTGGCGGCCATGCCGATGCCAAAGACCGAACCCAGCAGGAAGAACATCACGTTGTTGGCATTGGCCGTGGCCGTCAGCGCGGCCTCGCCCAGGTAACGACCTACCCACACCGCATTGACCGAACCGTTCAAGGATTGCGCGATGTTGCCTGCCATCACCGGCAGCGCGAACAGCAGTAGGTTGCGACTGACCGATCCGGTAGTCAGGTCACGCACGGATTTTTCGGCCATCGGCATGCCTGTCCAGCGAAGCGGGCACCCTAACATTGCATTCATTACGCCGATGCAAAATAAAGGCGGGCGTGGGGCGGGAAGCGCCTGCAGCGCACGCCATCCAATCGCGGCTCCCGCACTGATGACAGGAGAACCATGCAAGACGGCAGCGACTCCAACACCGGGCTGGTGAGGCTGGATGTGTGGCTATGGGCGGCGCGTTTTTTCAAGACGCGCGCGTTGGCCAAGGCAGCCATCGAGAACGGCAAGATCGAAGTTGGCGGGCAGCGTGCGAAGCCGGCGCGACAGGTCCGTATGGGCGACACGCTGCAGATCGTGCGCGGTGAGGAAACTTTCCAGGTGGAAGTAGCCTTGCTCTCGAGCAAGCGCGGTGCCGCGCCAGTGGCGGCTACGCTTTATCGCGAGGATGAAGATGCGCGCGCGTTGCGCGAATTGCAGCGCGCCCAGCGCACGGCCGAGCGCAGCGGCTACCACGCGCCCGAACACAAGCCGGACAAGCGGGCGAGGCGGCTGATCCAGGCGCTGGGCGACCTGGACGCGCTTTGAGTCTGTGAAACCAAGAACGCCGGCATCCAGCCGGCGTTCCTGAATTGCGTGCAGCAGTCTGGATTACTGTCGCTTGCCGCCCAGCATGCCACCACCGATCTTCAGCAGATCGCCCAGGCCTAGTTGGCCATCGCCATCCTGGTCAAGAACCGCGCCGAGCAAACCGCCGCCCAGCCCGCCTTGCTGTTGGGCGACCTGGCGTTCCTGCCCGAGTACCTGGCTCAAGCCACTCGGATTCGCATTGCCCTGGCTCATGAAGCGTTGCGCAAGGAACGAAAGTACGATCGGCGCAAGGATCTTCATCAGCATGCCGGCCTTGTCTCCACCCAGGCCGGTGGCCTGGCCGAGGCTGGCTTCGGCGCGTGGCTGCGCGCCGCCGAATATATGGCCCAGGATGGCGGCGCCATCGGTCTGGCGGCTAGGGGCCGAACCGCCACCGAGCACGGCACCCAGCACGCTGCCGAGGTCGAGTCCGGCATGGTCTTTCTGCAGCGCGCCGAACAGGGCCTCGGCCCCCTGCGGCTGGGCGGTGTTCTTGCCCAGGGCGCCGAGCAGCAATGGCAGGGCTGCGCTGATGGCGCTGGAGGTCTGCATCTGGCCGGTGCCCAGTTGCTGGGACAGCTGCTGCAGTGGCGCTCCCTGCAGCTGTTGGAACAATTGTTCGGCGAGGCTGTTGCTGCTCATAGTCGGTTCCAAGGTTGGGAGATCGAAGCCCATGCTATTCCCATTCCATGCGTATCGGTACCGGATGCACAAGGGCGCCGGACCCGCGCCTGAGGTTCGTTTCAAAAAGAAACGGGGCGTGAAAATCACGCCCCGTTTAGGCACTTCAATGGAAGTTGCGACACGGCTCAAGCCAGGTCGAAACGGTCCAGGTTCATCACCTTGTTCCACGCCGCCACGAAATCCACGACGAACTTGCGGCGTGCATCGGAGGAGGCATAGACCTCGGACAGCGCGCGCAAGACCGAATTGGAACCGAAGACCAGATCCACGCGGCTGGCCGTCCATTTCGGCGCGCCGGTCCTGCGGTCACGACCTTCGAATGCCTCGTTTGCGTCCGATAGCGGCTTCCACTCCGTCGTGGTGTCGAGCAGGTTGACGAAGAAATCGTTGCTCAGTGTCCCCGGCTTCGCAGTGAACACGCCGTGGCGGGCGCCGTCAGTGTTGACGCCCAGCACGCGCAGTCCGCCGACCAGCACGGTCAGCTCGGGCGCGGTCAGGGTGAGCAACTGTGCGCGGTCTACCAGCAATGCCTCGGCCGGCACGCTGTAGCGGCCCTTGAGGTAGTTGCGGAAGCCATCTGCAAGGGGCTCGAGCGGCGCGAACGAATCTGCATCGGTCTGCTCGGAGGTTGCATCGGTGCGTCCCGGCGAGAACGGCACTTCGATGTCCACACCGCCATCGCTTGCAGCCTTTTCAACCGCCGCGGCGCCTGCCAGCACGATCAGGTCGGCCAGCGAGACACGCTTGCCACCCGCTGCCGATCCGTTGAATTCCCGCTGGACCGTTTCCAGCGCCTGCAGGACCCTGGCGAGCTGTGCTGGCTGGTTCACCGCCCAATCCTTCTGCGGCGCCAGCCGGACGCGCGCGCCATTGGCACCGCCGCGCTTGTCGCCGCCCCGGAAGGTCGAGGCCGAGGCCCAGGCCGTCGACACCAGCTCCGGCACCGGCACGCCGGCGGCCAGTATCTTCTTCTTGAGTGCGGCCACATCACCCGCGTCGATGAGCGCGTGGTCGACCCTGGGCACCGGATCCTGCCAGATCAGCTCTTCGGCCGGCACCTCGGGACCGAGGTAGCGATCCCGTGGCCCCATGTCGCGGTGGGTCAGCTTGAACCAGGCACGCGCGAAGGCATCAGCGAACTGGTCGGGGTTTTCCAGGAAGCGGCGCGAGATCTTTTCGTAGATCGGGTCGACGCGCAGCGACAGATCGGTGGTGAGCATGGTCGGCACCACCTTCCTGGACGGGTCGTGGGCATGGGGAATGGAGGCCTCCGCGCCCTTGGCTATCCACTGCTGTGCGCCCGCGGGACTCTTGGAAAGCTCCCACTCGAAGCCGAACAGATGCTGGAAGAAATCATGGCTCCATTGGGTCGGTGACTTGGTCCAGGTCACTTCGAGGCCGCTGGTGATGGTGTCGCCGCCCTTGCCGGTGCCAAAGCTGTTGTGCCAGCCCAAGCCTTGCTGTTCGACATCAACCGCTTCCGGTTCGTGGCCCACGTTGTCCGCCGGACCAGCGCCATGGGTCTTGCCGAAGCTGTGGCCGCCTGCGATCAGGGCCACGGTTTCCTCGTCGTCCATCGCCATGCGGCCGAATGTGTCGCGGATGTCCTTGGCTGCAAGCAGCGGGTCGGGATTGCCGTCCGGGCCTTCGGGATTGACGTAGATCAGGCCCATCTGCACGGCGGCCAGCGGATTCTCAAGGTCGCGCGTATGCACGACCTGGCTGTCGTCATCCTTCACAAGCACGCCATGGGGTTCTTCAACGCCAGGCGACCCACGCGAATATCGTTCGTCGCCACCCAACCACTTGGCCTCGCGGCCCCAGTACACATCCAGGTCGGGTTCCCAGGTGTCCTCGCGGCCGCCGCCGAAGCCGAAGGTCTTGAAACCCATCGTTTCCAACGCGACGTTGCCGGCCAGCAGCATCAGGTCGGCCCAGGAAATGCCGCGGCCGTATTTCTGCTTGATCGGCCAGAGCAGGCGCCGCGCCTTGTCCAGGTTGACGTTGTCAGGCCAGCTGTTGAGCGGGGCGAAGCGTTGCTGGCCGCGTCCGCCACCACCGCGGCCATCGCCGATGCGATAGGTGCCGGCACTGTGCCAAGCCATGCGGATGAACAGGCCACCGTAATGGCCGAAGTCGGCGGGCCACCAGTCCTGCGAATCGGTCATCAACGCGGCCAGATCCTGCTTCAGAGCGGTGTAATCGAGGCGATTGAATGCCTCCGCGTAGTCGAAATCGGCGTCCATGGGATCGGACTTGGACGAATGCTGGTTCAGCAGGTCCAGGCGCAGTTGGTTGGGCCACCAGTCGCGATTGGTCGTGCCGCCGCCGGCGGCCTGGTGAAACGGACACTTCGGTTCATTTGACATGGGTGGCTACCTTGGCTGGGGTGGTGGACTTGTGGACGGCGTCGATCCATGCCGGCGTCAGCGACGTTGCGGCTTGCGTCGACTTCCGTCGACATGATGCGGGCGGGCAATTACAAAAATGTTCGACGCTGCGAGAACCCCAGCCTAGCGAAGGCTGGGGATTACTGAAAATCGTTTGTCGTAAACACTTCGATAGCGCGATTCAATGATGCGACGCGTCAAATGCTGGCGATGGCGACCCGAGACAGGAGCGCGGGCGAATCGATGTCAGAGCAAAGCCTTGAGCCTGTACAGCGCTTCCAGCGCCTGCTTCGGTGACAGCTCGTCCGGCTCAAGGGCAGCCAGCGCTTCCTGTGCAACCGAGGGAGCGGAAGCGAACAGGCCGAACTGTTGTGGCTGGTCCAGCGACTGGGGAGCCATCTGCGCGGCGTGGCTCTCACCGCCGCGCTGTTCGAGTTCCGCCAGGCGACGACGGGCTTGCTGCACGGTGGACCTCGGCAGGCCCGCCAGCGCCGCGACCTGGAGGCCGAAGCTGCGGTCGGCTGGGCCGTCCTTTACCGCGTGCATGAACACCAGTGAATCCCCGTGTTCCACCGCATCCAGGTGCACGTTGGCAATGCCGCTGCCGGGCTCGGCCAGGGCGGTGAGTTCGAAGTAATGGGTGGCGAAAAGGGTGTAACAGCGATTGGTCGCTGCAAGGTGCCGGGCGACCGCATCGGCAAGCGCAAGGCCGTCATAAGTGGAAGTACCTCGACCGATCTCATCCATCAGCACCAGTGACTGCGGGGTGGCGTGGTGCAGGATGTAGCTGGTTTCCGACATTTCCACCATGAAGGTGGACTGGCCACGAGCCAGGTCGTCGCCGGCGCCTATACGGGTCAGGATGCGGTCGGTCGGGCCTATCGCCGCCCGTGCCGCCGGCACGAAGCTGCCGATGTGGGCCAGCAGCACGATCAGCGCGTTCTGGCGCATGTAGGTGCTCTTGCCGCCCATGTTGGGGCCGGTGATGACCAGCATGCGGCGATCGTCGTCCAGGACCAGGTCATTGGGCTCGAACGGTTCCTCGCGCACCGCTTCCACCACCGGGTGGCGACCGCGTTCGATATGCAGGCCGGGCTCGTCGCGCAGCTCCGGGCGGGACCAGTCCAGCGCCTGCGCGCGTTCGCTGAAACCGGCCAGCACGTCGAGCTCGCTCAGCGCGGCCGCGCAGCGCTTGAGCGGTTCAAGTACTTCGCCCAGCGCATCCAGCAACAACTCATACAGGAGCTTCTCGCGCGACAGGGAACGTTCCCGCGCCGACAGCACCTTGTCTTCGAATGACTTCAGTTCCTCGGTGATGTAGCGCTCGGCATTGCTGAGGGTCTGCCGCCGCGTGTAATGCACCGGCGCGCGTTCGGACAGCGCCTTGCTGATCTCGATGTAGTAGCCGTGGACACGGTTGTAGCCGACCTTCAGCGAGCCGATGCCGCTGCTCGCGCGCTCGCGGGTTTCCAGGTCGATCAGGAACTGGTCGGCGTGGGTGCTGAGGCGGCGCAGTTCATCGAGCTCGGCGTCGTGGCCAGTGGCGATGACACCGCCATCGCTGAGCTTCATCGGTGGCTGCTCGGCCACCGCCTGGGCAAGCAGGCGGGCGGTATCGGCATGTTCGCCGAGTTCGGCCGACAGCGTCTGCAGTCGCGGCGAGTCGAGCGCTGCGATCGCAGCGCCTATGCCCGGCAACATCGCCAGCCCGTCGCGCAAGGTCGACAGGTCACGTGGCCGCGCGGAGCGCAGGGCGACGCGGGTTAGGATGCGTTCGATGTCGCCCAGCGCACGGAAGCGCTCGCGCAGGACCCCATCGGCACGGCTGTCGAGCAACGTGGCTACCGCCTGATGACGTTCGCCCAGCACCTGGCGGTTGCGCAGGGGGCGGTGCAGCCAGCGTCGCAGCAGCCGGCCCCCCATCGGGCTGACGGTGGAGTCCAGCACGCCAAGCAAGGTGTTCCTGGTGTCACCGTCGACCCGCGTATCGAGCTCCAGGTGCCTGCGCGTTGCCGCATTCATGGCGATGGCGTCGCCGGCCGATTCCACTGCGATGGAGGTCAGATGCGGCAGGCGCTGCTTCTGGGTCTCTTCCACATAGCCCAGCAGGGCGCCCGCGGCGGCCGTGGCCAGCGGGCGATCATCAAGGCCGAAGCCGCCCAGGTCGTGCAGGCCGAAGAACCGCAGCAGCTGCCGGCGGCCACTGTCGGCATCGAACAGCCAGGGCGCGCGCCGGCGCATGCCGGTCCGTGTCTGCAGGAAGGCGGGCAGGCCCTCCTCGTCGGGAATCAGCAGCTCGGCCGGCTCCAGGCGCGAAAGTTCGGCTTCCAGCGCGTCGGCGCTGTCCACTTCGTTGACCAGGAAGCGGCCACCAGCCAGGTCGGCCCAGGCCAGTCCATAGCCGGTCCTGCCTCGTGAAACAGCCATCAACAAGGTATCGCGGCGTTCGTTCAACAGCGCTTCGTCGGTCACCGTGCCCGGCGTGACGATGCGCACGACCTTGCGCTCGACCAAGCCTTTGGCCAAGGCGGGGTCGCCGATCTGCTCGCAGATGGCCACCGATTCGCCCAGCGCCACCAGCCGCGCCAGGTAGCCCTCGTAGGCATGCACGGGCACGCCCGCCATGGGGATGGGGGCGCCGGCGGAGTTGCCGCGCTGGGTCAGGGTGATGTCCAACAGGCGGGCCGCCTTGCGCGCATCGTCATAGAAGAGTTCATAGAAATCACCCATGCGGAACAGCAGCAGCAGGTCGGGATACTCCGCCTTGGCGGCGAAGAACTGCTTCATCAGCGGGGTATGGGCGGGCGCTGAGGGATCGCTCACGGCCGGGAAAAGTCAATCAGGGTCAAGGCCGGGAACTGGATGGGGCGGAGGGCAAGTCTAGCGGTCGGTGGCACGGTCGTGAAATCACTTTCGCGAAAGTGCCATCCCGATTCGGGAAACTTGGTATGGGTGCACTGCAAAATGCCGAAACGTAAAGATGATGTTAATTTCGGGGCTGGTCGCCGGGGGTGGCACCAGTAGAAGCCGGTCGTTCGGAGCGACGCACGAAAGTTCGCCAGCACTCATTACTTGTTATTGAATGACCCTGGGAGGGGAGAAATATGGTCGTTGCAAAGCCGCAGCACAAGGTACTCGCAGTTGCCGTATTCGCCGCACTCTGCGCCATGCCCACGGCATACGCACAGAAAGCATCGCCGCCAGCGAGCGATGACGAACCCACCACGCTTGCGACCATGACGGTCACCGCGCAGAAGCGCGAGGAAGCGATGCAGGACGTGCCGATCACGATGACCGCGCTGCCTGAACAGCTGCTGCAGGACACCGGGGTGCGCGACATCAAGGATGTGCAACTGCTGGTTCCCGGCCTGCACGTCAGCTCCACCACCAACGAGGCGCAGACCACCGCGCGCATCCGCGGTGTCGGCACCAACGGAGACAACGCCGGCCTGGAGTCCGCCGTCGGCGTGGTCATCGATGGCGTCTACCGCCCACGTACCGGCGTTGGCTTCGGCGACCTGGGGCAGCTGGAGCGCATCGAGGTACTGAAGGGCCCGCAGGGCACCGTATTCGGCAAGAACACCTCGGCCGGCGTCATCAACGTCATGACCCGCAGGCCCAGCTACTCGCAAATCGTGGAGGGTGAAATCACCGTCGGCAACTACGGCGCGATGGGAGTCTCGGGTTCCTACAACGATGCTCTGGGCGAGAACGCAGCGTTCAGCATCTATGCCGCCAAGCGCAAGCGCGATGGTTTCAACGAGGTCAACACGGGCCAGGGCCCGCGCGCGGAAGATGAGGACGGCGACCAGAATTTCCACTCGATCCGTGGCCAGTTGCTGTGGGAGCCGACCGAAAACCTGGATATCAATTTCATTGCCGACTACAGCAGCCGTGAAGAGAACTGCTGCGTGGGCGTGACCACGGTGCGCGGTCCGACTGCCAACATCGCCGATGCGCTGGCGGGTGGCGCGGGAATGGGCATCATCCCCGTGGCCGACCCCGAGCGGCGCCTGGCGTATGCCAATCGCAGCACCGAACAGGACATGAAGGACAAGGGCATCTCGGCCGAGGTCAACTGGATCACGCCATGGATGAATGGTGCGACCTTCACTTCCATCACCGCTTCGCGCGACTGGCAGAGCATCAACGGCCTGGACCTGGATTTCTCCGGCGCCGACGTGCTGTATCGCCGTGCGAACTACGACGACTCGTCCACGGCCTTCAAGAGCTTCAGCCAGGAATTCCGCCTGACCGGCGCCACCGACAAGATCGACTGGATGGTTGGCGCGTTCTATTCGGACGAGGACCTGGAGCGTCACGACCAGTACGTGTTCGGCGAGGACTACGAGGCCTATATCGGCGCCGCTGCGCTGGGCTCCATTGCCCGCATCGTCGCCCAGGGCGTAGCCGACGGGCGCTATCCGGCCGGCTCGGTGGTCAATACCGCCAATCCGTTCGGCTTCGTTTCCGCGGTTACCGGGCTGGCACCAGGGACCAACTATTCCGGTGACGCGGCCGATGACCTCTATAACCAGAGTGCCAAGTCGATGTCGTTGTTCACCAACAACACCTGGCATGCGACCGATGCGCTGGACCTGACCTTGGGCCTGCGCTACACGCGTGAAGAAAAGGAGCTCAGGTCCGCGTATCTCAACGGTCCCGGCAACAAGGGATGCCAGGCAGTGCAGGGCAACGTGGGCGGCGCAGTCGGCGCACTCATCGGTCGTGGCGTTCCGGCGGCGGCGCTGCTGGATCCTGCGGTCAACCCCAACGTCGCCCAGCAGCTGCTTGGCCTGTTGTGCGTGCCGTGGGCGAACTTCGCATTCAATGGCTTGACCACCAACCAGGACCGCACCGAGAAGGAATGGTCCGGCACACTGAAGGCGGCCTATCGCTGGAACGATCACGTGATGACCTATGTGTCCGGCGCGCGCGGCTACAAGGGTGGCGGCTTCAACCTGGACCGCGTGCAGGTGGCCGTTGCTGGTGCGCCGCTGATCCCGCCGCCGTTTATTGCACCGGTCGAGGAAACCTCGTTTCCCGGTGAGTTCGTGGACAGCTACGAGCTGGGCGCCAAGACCACCTGGATGGATGGCAACCTGCTGTTGAATGCGACCTTGTTCCACCAGCAGTTCACCGATTTCCAGCTCAACAGCTTCCTGGGCACCAGCTACGTGGTGCGCTCGATTCCGGAAGTGAAGTCGATGGGCGTGGATGCCGAGATCCTGTGGCAGACCAGCATGAAGGGACTGATGCTGCAGGGCGGCCTGACCTATGCCGATACGCGCTACGGCGATGACCTGTTGCCTGACGCCGATCTGTTCCTGCTGCCCGGCAACCACATCAGCTTCGCACCGCTGTGGTCGGGTTCCGCATCGGCTACCTACGAATGGGATTTCGGTTCCGAGCACATCGGCCGCTTCAACATCGGTGCCAAGTACCTGTCCGAGCACAACACCGGCTCGGACCTGGATCCGCAGAAGATCCAGGGCGCCTATACCCTGGTCAACGCCCGCGTGGCGGTTGGTGCCAAGAACAAGCGCTGGATGCTGGAATTCTGGGGCCAGAACCTGACTGACGAAACCTATACGCAAGTCGGCTTCGACGCGCCGCTGCAGACGGGTTCGTGGAACGCCTTCCTTGGCGCGCCCCGCACCTATGGCATGACCTTGCGCATGCAGTACTGAGACCACGGCAGGTTCTGCTGTGATCGCGGCCCGCCACGGAAGTGGCGGGCCGTTTCATTTGCGACGTCCGCCGCTTCGGCAGACAACTTCATTTTTTTCAGCTACAACGGCTGGGCCGCTTCCTTGCCTAGAACGCACCTTGATGCCAATTCCCTCCGACAGCGATCTGCACACCCTGGCCGAAAATCTAGGCATCCGCCTGCGCGGGTCGCACCACCGCCTGGTCACGGCGGAAAGTTGCACGGGTGGCTGGATCGCAAAGGCCGTGACCGATATCGCCGGCTCTTCGGACTGGTTCGACTGCGGGATGGCTGCCTACAGTTACGAGGCCAAACAGGCCTTGCTGGGCGTGCGGCCGCAGACGCTGGAGGTTCACGGAGCGGTGAGCCGCGAAACCGTGATCGAGATGGTGTCCGGCGCGCTGGTGAATTCAGGCGCCACCATCGCCGTCGCTGTAACCGGGATCGCGGGGCCAGGCGGCGGCAGCGAGGACAAGCCGGTAGGCACCGTGTGGATAGGGTGGAAGCGGCGTGGTGGTTACGCGCGTGCCGAGGTGTTCCAGTTCGATGGCGATCGCGAGGCGGTGCGCAGGCAGACGGTGGCTGCGGCGTTGCGTGGGCTGGATGACTTGGCAGGTTGAGTGAAGGTGAGGTTCTCTGATCGTGGAGCCTGGCTTTCGTCCGCTGGAGCGCTGCTGTTCGCGAGTTGGTGCACGGGCTGGTTGTGGGGTCTGCTGCAGATCACGCACGAGCTCCCTGGAATACTTACCTCCAAGCCTGGCGCAGGCGCATTCGAGCTTCTCGAAATCCCGACCGGGAAACCTTATCCGCAGGTGCTTCTCGCCGTATTCCTTCTGTGCCTGTTGCCCGTGTTCCTCCTCAGCGCATTGAGGGGTGCCTGGGACCGCAAGGGTCGCGCGCTGGCAAGTCTGGCCTGGCCGTTGCGGACAAGATCGCTCGGGTTGTCCTGCCTGGCCTGGGTGATCGCGGGGACATTGCTTGGCTTGCTTCTGCGTGGCGGGAGCGTGGTTGATCGCGTCATGCTGCTGATATGGATACTCGCGTTGGTAGTCACGCCGTTCCTTGGGCTGAATCCCATGACACTGGATGCCGTGACTCCATCCCACTGGTGGCGCCCCGGTTGGCCAGGCGGGAGCGCGCTACTGAAATGTCTGCTGCTCTGGGTGGGCTATTTGACGGCAAGATTCGTGCTTGGGGTAATCGTCGATGTCTCCCGCATTTCATGGCTCATGGCGGGGCTTTCATTTCTCGATGAGGCGCTGTTGCTCTGCGTTGTGGTCCTTTCCATTTCAATATGGCTCAGCCGGGGTCGCTGGCCGCAGGTGAGGGGCGATGTGGCGAGGATGTGGGGAAATGGATTCGTCTGGGAATTCCTGTGGCAGAACCTGGTTATCGGGGTAATGATCCTGGCGCTGGCCGTTCCACTGCTGCTGAACGCCCTGGCAGGAATCTTCCTGCTTCCCCAATACGAGCAATGGGCAAATCATGTGGGTGCCCAGGTACCCTTGGGCATGCGACTCCAGGGCGAGGCATATCGTGCCACTGACGCTTTTCTCCCTGTACTGCTGGCCCCGCTTGGCCTGTACTCGCTTCTCGTGCAAGGCCGGCTCATGAGGCAGCACGGCGTCGGCAAGGTCTGAGCCAAGGTCTGAGCCAAGGTCTGAGCCAAGGTCTGAGCCAAGGTCTGAGCCAAGGCCCAGGATTGCTTTTCGAGATCGTTAGTAGTATTACTACTAACCATGAATCTCACAGACACCCAGCAAGCCATTCTTGCCATGATCACCGAGCGAATCGGCAGTGATGGCGTGCCGCCGTCGCAGGCGGAAATCGCCAGGGCCTTCGGGTTCAGCGGGGTCAGGGCTGCCCAGTACCATATCGAGGCCCTGGAGGCGGCCGGGGCTATCCGCCGGGTCCCTGGGCAGGCCCGCGGTATCCGCCTGGTCCATGACGACACCGACATCCCCGTGCCCGAGGCCGTGGTTCCCGACAATGCGTTGCGTCTGCCGATCCTCGGGCGGGTGGCCGCTGGCCTGCCCATCGGCGCCGATATCCGTTCGGACGACTTCGTGCTGCTCGATCGCGCCTTCTTCGCCCCGTCCCCGGACTACCTGTTGAAAGTGCAGGGTGACTCCATGCGCGACGAGGGCATCTTCGACGGCGACCTGATCGGCGTGCATCGCACTCCCGAGGCGCGCTCGGGACAGATCGTGGTGGCACGCATTGACGATGAGATCACCGTCAAGCTGTTGAAGATCGGCAAGGACCGCATTCGCCTGCTGCCCAGAAATCCGGACTACCTGCCCATCGAGGTCATGCCGGACCAGGATTTCGCCATCGAAGGCCTTTATTGCGGCCTGGTCAGGCCCAATCGCTAGGCCTGGCCTTCCTCCCACTACCTATTCAATCCAATACCAGAGAAGGGTTCGTCATCAAACAGGAAATGTCTGACACAAAGTCGCGAAGTTGCCCGCTAGCCGTAGCACCTGTCGCAAAGTTAATTTCAATTCCGGCCGTTGGCGTCGCAGGCTGTGCGATCCATGGCCGCTAAATTGCCCTCAACCCGACAAGCCACCAAGGACAACACCATGGACGAGAACAAGAAGCGCGCACTTTCCGCTGCCCTTACCCAGATCGAACGCCAGTTTGGCAAGGGTTCGGTAATGCGCATGGGCGACCAGATCATTGAAGCCGTGGAAGCCATTCCCACTGGCTCGCTGATGCTGGATATCGCTCTGGGCATCGGTGGGTTGCCCAAGGGGCGCGTCGTTGAAATCTATGGTCCCGAGTCCTCGGGCAAGACCACGCTCGCCCTGCAGACCATCGCCCAGTGCCAGAAGCGCGGCGGCACCGCGGCGTTCATTGATGCCGAGCACGCCCTCGATCCGATCTATGCCGCCAAGCTGGGCGTGAACGTCGACGACCTGCTGCTGTCCCAGCCCGACACGGGCGAACAGGCCCTTGAGATCTGCGACATGCTGGTGCGTTCCAACGCGGTCGACATGGTCGTCATCGACTCGGTCGCTGCATTGACGCCCAAAGCTGAAATCGAGGGTGAAATGGGCGACCAGCTGCCCGGCTTGCAGGCACGCCTTATGAGCCAGGCGTTGCGCAAGCTGACCGGCAACATCAAGCGTTCCAACTGCATGGTGTTGTTCATCAACCAGCTGCGCATGAAGATCGGCGCCATGATGCCGGGCCAGAGCCCGGAAGTGACCACCGGCGGGCACGCGCTCAAGTTCTACGCGTCGGTGCGCCTGGACATCCGCCGTATTGGCGCCATCAAGAAGGGCGACGAGATCATTGGCAATCAGACCAAGATCAAGGTGGTCAAGAACAAGCTGGCACCTCCGTTCAAGCAGGTCATTACCGAGATCCTGTATGGCGAAGGTATCAGCCGGGAAGGCGAGCTTATCGACATGGGCGTGGAGGCCAAGCTGGTCGACAAGGCTGGTGCCTGGTACAGCTATGGCGAGGAACGCATCGGCCAGGGCAAGGACAATTCGCGCCAGTACCTCAAGGACAATCCACTGGTTGCTACGCGCCTTGAGGCCGACCTGCGCGAGAAATTCCAGCCAGCCGAAATCAAGCCCCATGAGGCTGAGGAAGACGCAGAAGTCTGATCGGGATTGGCGCAAGGATGCGCCGCTTTTGGTCCGGGATGAATAAGAGATGCAAGAGGAAACCGGAGGCCTGTTTGCCCCACGCAAGCGCAAAAGACCGGAACTGACCCCGACCCAGCGTGCCTTGGCCCTATTGGTTCGCAGGGAGCACTCGCGCAAGGAACTGGCTCTCAAGCTGGCCGAACGCGGTATCGAGCAGGAAGCTGCCTTGGCAGCCATTGAAAGGCTGGCCGGTGATGGTTGGCAAAGCGATGCGCGCTTTGCCGAAATGCTGGTCAGGACCCGGGTGGCTCATGGACAGGGTCCCGTCCGTATCCGGGCCGAGCTTGGGACCCATGGACTGGACAGCGAAACCATCGACGCCGCCATGGGGACTTTCGAGGGAGAGTGGCGCCAGGTCGCACAAGACCTGGCCCGCCGCCGGTTTGGGCCGGAAGTGACGTCTACCGACCTGGCCAGGCGGCGCAAGATGGCTGATTTCCTCTACCGGCGTGGATTCGACAGCGACACGGTCAGGGCCGCCTTTCAAGGCAGGCCTGAGGACTGAACAGCCCTGTCCTGTTAACCTTTGCGTATTGGGTTGTCTGTTCCGTTACGTGGCCGCACTTGAAAGGTCTCGGCATTTCAGACGTGCCCGCCCGCCACAGCCAGCCAGATGACTACTCCGACGCTAAGCAGCAGCCAGATCCGCCGCGATTTCCAGGAATTTTTTCTTGGCAAGGGCCACACCATCGTGCCTTCGGCACCACTCGTCCCCGGCAACGACCCGACCCTGCTGTTTACGAACTCTGGGATGGTCCAGTTCAAGGACGTGTTCCTGGGGGCGGAGAAGCGCAGCTACGTGCGTGCTGCCGACGTGCAGCGTTGCCTGCGTGCGGGCGGCAAGCACAATGACCTGGACTCGGTTGGTTACACCGCACGCCACCACACGTTTTTCGAAATGCTGGGCAACTGGTCGTTTGGTGATTACTTCAAGAAGGACGCGATTGCCTGGGCCTGGGAGCTTCTGACCGAGGTCTGGAAACTGCCCAAGGAGCGCTTGCTGGTCACCGTGTACCACACTGACGACGAGGCCTATGAGCTGTGGAACAAGATGGTTGGCATCCCCGCCGAGCGCATTGTCCGCATCGGTGACAACAAGGGTGCGCCATACGCGTCCGATAATTTCTGGCAGATGGCCGATACCGGCCCTTGCGGTCCGTGCACCGAGATTTTCTACGACCATGGCGATCATATCGCCGGTGGCCCGCCGGGCTCGCCGGATGAAGACGGCGACCGCTTCATCGAGATATGGAATCTGGTCTTCATGCAGTTTGACCGGCAGCCCGATGGCACGCTTATACCGCTGCCAGCACCTTGCGTGGACACCGGCATGGGCATGGAGCGCCTTGCGGCGATCCTGCAGAACGTACACACGAACTACGAAATAGACATTTTCCAGGCCCTGATCGCAGAAGCTTCCAGGTTCACCGGCACGGCCGATCTGCAGAACAAGTCGCTGCGCGTGATTGCCGACCACATCCGGGCCTGCTCGTTCCTGGTAGTGGATGGGGTATTGCCTTCGAATGAAGGGCGAGGTTACGTACTGCGTCGTATCATCCGCCGCGCGTTGCGCCATGGCTGGATGCTGGGTGTGCGTCAGCCCTTCTTCTACAAGATGGTGGCGACGCTGGTAGACCTGATGGGCGAAGCTTATCCGGAGCTTTCCGCCGCCCAGCAGCTGGTGGAGAAGGCACTCAAGGCCGAAGAAGAGCGCTTTGCGGAAACACTCGATTCAGGCATGCGCATCTTCGACGAGATCGCTACGCGCGTGAGCGCCGTTATTCCTGGCGCGGATGCATTCCGCCTGTATGACACCTATGGATTCCCCGTCGACCTCACCGCCGACATCGCCCGGGAGCGAGGTCTTTCGGTTGACATGGAAGGCTTTGATGCGGCCATGGCACAGCAGCGCGAAACGGCGCGGGCCGCGGGCAAGTTCACTTCGACCGCCGGGCTGCCTGCAGATCTGGTTGCCCGATTGAAACCTACCGAATTCATGGGTTACCAGTCGCTGGACGCGGGTGGATTGGTGATTGCAGCGCTGATGAAGGAAGGTAGGCCCGTGGAAGCCGTCGACGCCGGTGATGAGGCGGTGGTGATCCTGGACCGCACTCCCTTTTATGCGGAGTCCGGCGGGCAAGTGGGTGATACCGGCGTTCTGGCGGAGCAGGGAGTGAAGTTCGAAGTTGCCGATACGGTGAAGTTCGCGGGACAGTTCCATGGACACGTTGGCAAGGTCGCGATCGGCGGCCTGAGGGTCGGTGACCACCTGGTGGCATCGGTCGATGCCCCGCGCCGTGCCGCGGTGATACTGAACCATTCGGCGACACATCTGCTGCATGCCGCATTGCGCGAGTTGCTGGGCACGCATGTCCAGCAGAAGGGATCGCTGGTGGCGCCAGACAAGCTTCGCTTTGATTTTTCGCATTTCCAGCCGGTGACGGCGGAAGAGCTTGCGGAAGTGGAACGTCGCGTCAATGCCGAAATACGTGCCAATCATTCGGCTGAAGTACACAACATGGGCATGCAGGAGGCGCTTGATTTCGGTGCCATGGCGCTGTTCGGCGAAAAATACGGCGAGAACGTGCGGGTGTTGAAAATGGGCGGCTACTCCACGGAACTCTGTGGCGGCACCCATGTGGGGCGGACGGGTGACATTGGCCTTTTCAAGATTGTGAGCGAAGCCGGTGTCTCGTCCGGCGTTCGCCGCATCGAGGCAGTGACTGGCCAGGGTGCACTCGACCTGGTCTCGGCCGAGGAACAACGCCTGCATGATGTGGCGGCCTTGCTCGGCGGCAACGCCAGCGAGGTCGTCGAGAAGATCCGGCAGTTGATGGAGCGCCAGAAGAAGCTTGAGCGCGAGCTGGAAGGCCTCAAGGCCAAGGCCGCGTCCGGTGCAACGGCCGACCTGGCCGGCATGGCGTCCGACATCGGCGGCGTGCGGGTATTGGCCGCGCGACTGGAAGGTTTTGATGCCAAGGCGCTGCGCGAGGCCATCGACCGGTTAAAGCAACAATTGGGCGATGCGGTGATAGTCCTGGCCGGCACTGCGGGCGGCAAGGCGTCGCTTGTGGCCGGCGTGAACGGCTCGGCAACGGGCAAAGTGAAGGCAGGGGAACTGCTCGCGCATATTGCGAGTCAGACCGGGGGCAAGGGCGGCGGCCGCCCGGACCTCGCCCAGGGTGGTGGTGAGGACGGGCCCGCCCTTGCAACTGCTCTCGAAGGCGTCAATGAATGGGTGCGTGTACGCCTTCAATGACTGCTGCCCATTCGCCCGTGCTTGCGGCTGTATATGGCCGCCCGGTACCATGTTTCACGTTGATGAATGAATCTGGAAGCGTTTACGGCCTCATGGAGGCGCGGACGCTCGCCCGGCACTACTCTTGCCGGATTATGGAGACCAAGTAATGTTGATTTTGACTCGCCGCGTGGGCGAAACCCTGATGATCGGTGATTCGGTCACAGTGACCGTACTTGGGGTGAAGGGCAACCAGGTGCGGATTGGCATCACGGCTCCCAAGGATGTGGCCGTGCATCGTGAGGAGATCTATCAGCGCATCCAGCGCGGCGAAGATCCAGCCGATGCTTCGCAACCGGCCGACAGTGACTCTTCCAGCTGACGATTTTGTTTGCCGCATTCGCGTTCAGCCGTTATCCTAACTGGCTGACGCAATTCATCGCGGTCAGGTCTGAAGTATTCCCGGAGAGTTGCCCGAGCGGCTGAAGGGGCTCCCCTGCTAAGGGAGTATAGGGTCAAAAGCCTTATCGAGGGTTCGAATCCCTCACTCTCCGCCACTTCAGAGCAGAGCACGAAACATCTCAGAACACGGCACGAAATCGGTTCCTGCATAAATTCGCGGGGATGCCATAAGCACCGATTCAAATGAAATGATTGACGGGCATTGGCCTGATCAGTCAAAATTACTTTTCTGATGCGCCCGTAGCTCAGTTGGATAGAGTACCTGGCTACGAACCAGGCGGTCGGGAGTTCGAATCTCTCCGGGCGCACCACAGAGCAATGAATTCAAGCCAGTGAGCTCGCGCTCGCTGGCTTTTTTCTTGTCTGCAGTTTGCTGCACGCTTTGTGCAGCGGGTTGGATAGCATGCCGCCAGCCAAAAACTGTCCGGATGGCTTGTTCACCGCCTGCCTGGTTCTATCAAGAGACAGCTCTTCAGCCTGCTGCATCAGTTTGGATAGTAGGGTCGCTGGTGGCGGCGGCTCGCACCGAAGTCCCTTTCTTGCGGAAGTAGAAACCTTCATACCCGTCTATGCGGCAGGAGGGTTCGAACGGAACCCGCAGGTAGCGCTCTGCAGAATGCCATTTGTCCTTCACCTCGTAACCCAGTGCCTCCATCGCGGAGGTGAATTCTGGGATTGCCGAGACCCGGTAGGGGAGGATGGCGCGGCCTATATTCTGCAATGTGAAATAACCTTGCGTGGGATGCATGGGCACCAGGTTCACCAGTACATGGGTAGGAGGATCAGGCAGCTCCCGCAATAACTCGGGAAGGGTGAAATCCAGATACTGCAGGGCACCGCTGGTCAGCAGTACCTCGTGCCCGTCGGCATCAAGACGTGAATTGGTGAACGCCAGGCGGCGTTCGGGATCATGCTCCTTGGCCCATTCGCGACCTGCTTCCACCACGTCCGGAACATCATGGACGAGCCATTGCATGTCAGCGGGGTACTGCAGATAGCGCTTGAAGCCGTAGTAGCTCACCCCGTTGTGGCCTCCGAGGTCGAAGATGCGGCGCTGCCCCTGGGCCAGGAGGGTAGTGAGCCAGTAGACGAGCGGATAGTCGCTGACCCTGATGCGTTGGTGCTGGTCCCGGTACATGTCGCTTGTGCCTGCGTAGGCATAGGTGCTGGGCAATGACGGGGGGGTTGCCGCCTTGGCTTCGGGGTAGCTCGAATACCTGCCGAAATAGGAATTCCCGCCGTGGTATGGCCGGCGGAACATCCGCAGGTACACCGGTTTTCCGAGCAATTTCAGGCCCGGCAATTCGGCCGCTTCATTGGCAATATGCCGCAACTTCGCTCCCAGCCACCCGTTGTTCGCGTACTCCATGGACCTCGCCCTTGATTGGATCAGTGCCATACACAACGCATTTACCCGGATTTCCAGGACGTGGAGATCTTCGGCCTGCTCCATGCAGAAGTTGTGCATACCCGGCTTGACTCTCCCCGGTCCCGGCCCGTGCGCGGGTCCAATTGGGGTAGGCTCGGGATGTCCAAAGCGACAGACCCGCCATGCCCCCTGCCGACTACACCGAACCTGGCCAACAGCCGCGAGCCCGCGCCCTGCAAGCCGTGTTCGACCGTGCCTGGTCCATCAGCGTGGGAGATGCGACCGGAGACGTGGGCATGGCACTGGCGGTGTTTTTTGAAATGGGGGCCTGGCATCCCTGGCTGGACCAGGCGAGCCACTGGTTGAGTCCGGCTGAGCGGCAGAGGGTCGGAAAGAAATTGCGGCCAAGGGATCGCGATGAGCTTGTCCTGGCCTATGCATTGCATCGCTTGTCCGTGGCGAAGATATTGGAATGCGATCCCTCGCTCATAGTGCTTGAGCGCGACGGTTTTGGCCGGCCGCTGGTTGCAGGGAATGAGTTGCAAACCAGCCTGAGCCACACCACCGGCGCCGTGGCAGTGGCGCTGAGTCGCCACGGGTTCGTGGGAATAGATATAGAGCCCGCTGCGCGTGCGGGCGAGCTTGCCGAGATCGCATCAACGGTCATGCATGCATCTGAGGTCGGAAGCATTGAGTCGCTGCCGTATACCGCGCGTGCGCAGGAATTGCTGGCCCTGTGGGTACGCAAGGAAGCCGTGCTCAAAGCCGCGGGTATAGGACTGTTGCGGGAAATGCACAGTTTCAGCGCACCTGTCGGCGAGCTGGTTGCTCTGCCTTCGGCGGACGGAACGGACGCCGTCGCAGCGACCGTCCATATGCTTGAGGCCGGCTTGGAATGGCGGGCTGCGATCGCGGCCTGGCCCGAAGCGCGGTTCCACGCGGTCTGGGTGTCCCCCGCGCACACGATGGCCGCTCCCAAGTACTGATTACGTCTGGCGCCAAAGCAGCGATTTTTCGCCTTCACGATAAAAAATGGCCACCCCAGGCCGGAAAAAATTCCCTTGCGCGTTGTCATGGAGGCCACGGTACGAACCGTGGAACGCATGTGCCGGAGGGAGGCGCAATGGGACTGACCACGTTGAACGGGACCCGGGCTCCTGAGCGGGCGCGGCTTGGCTTTGGGCGTCCAGGACAGGCAATGAGGCAGCGCTTCCACTGCAACAGGGCAAGCCATGCCCGGGAGCAGACATGAAGCTCTCGCTGAAGAGTCGCAAGAGCCGCGCCGTATTCAAATTGTGGCTGGGGGAGTTGGTGCTGGTATCCCTTGCAGTCACCATTGCGGCCTGGGTGCGCTTCCACGGCGACCCCGAAAGCCATATTGCATTTTCCCAGACCGCACCGCTTCGCACCTTGCTGGTGGCAATCTGCACCACCGCTGCCATGGCATCATTCGGGCTGTACCAGGTGCACACGCGTTACAACAGGACCGACCTGTTCCTGCGGTTGCTGATGTCGTTCTCGTTCGGTGGCGTTGCGCTGCTGGTCATGTACTACGTGGTGCCACAGACCTATATCGGACGCGGTGTGCTGGCCATGGCGCTGGCGCTGGCGATCATGATGGTTGGCATGTTGCGGATCATGTTGCAGCGGCTGTTCGAAGCGGACGGCTTCAAGCAACGGGTTTTGGTGCTGGGTGCGGGCGGCAATGCAGACCTTATCAACAGCCGCCTGCGCAGGCGCAGCGACCGGCATTCGTTCCTGCTGGTCGGGTTCCTTCCTATCGAGGGCCAGCAGACGGTGGTGCCGGAGCCATTGCGGGTGGGCAGCCAGGCTGGCCTGCTGGAATTGACGCGCGAGCTCAACGTCCACGAAATCGTGGTCGCACCCGACGAGCGTCGTGGTGGCCTGCCAATGGAACAACTGCTGGCCTGCGCGCAACGCGGGATCCGGGTGACTGACCTGCCTGACTTTTTCGAAAGGGAGGCCGGAATGATCAAGCTCAACGTGGTTGAGCCATCGGCGTTGATTTTCTCGGGAGGATTCGACCACTCCCAGCCCCGGCAGTTGAACAAGCGCTTCTTCGACCTGGTGGCTGCATCGACCCTGCTGTTGCTGGCTTGGCCGTTCATGCTGCTCACTGCCCTTTGCATTCGCCTCGAATCGGCGGGGCCGGTGCTTTACAGGCAAACGCGCGTGGGTGAAAGCGGCAAGGCATTTGAACTGGTCAAGTTCCGCAGCATGCGCGTGGATGCGGAGAAGGATGGCGTCTGCTGGGCGCAGAAGGACGATGACCGCGCAACCCGCGTGGGAGCCTTCATACGCAAGGTGCGCCTGGATGAATTGCCGCAGTTGTTCAATGTGCTGCGCGGTGACATGAGTTTCGTAGGCCCGCGCCCGGAACGGCCACATTTCGTGGACCAGTTCAATCGCCAGATACGCTATTACGGAGTCCGCCATTCGGTGAAGCCCGGACTGACGGGTTGGGCGCAATTGCGCTACCCCTACGGTGCCTCGGTGCACGACGCCGAAGAGAAGCTGAAGTTCGATCTGTTCTATGTGAAGAACCAGGGCCTGACTTTCGATCTGATGATCCTGTTGCAGACCGTGGAAGTGGTCCTGTTCGGACGCGGTGCGCGTTGAACAGAGCGATGATCGTTTGGCCTTGACGTTGCGGCTCCTGGCTTTCCGCTCCTGCCTGCATGAGGACGAGCGACGGTTCTGACGAAGCCACCTGCAAAGCCGATACGTTGCCTGACATGTGGGCGGCGTCTGTGGCCCGTCTTCAGGCTGGATCAAAGGCGGCGCCCCGCCACGTGCGCGGCGCGGCTGCTACGGTGAAGTTGTCTTGGTCTTCAGCTGATGCAACGGCGAGCTGTACCAGTCAATCACGCGTTCGTCTTCGAAGCGTATCCATGAGGGGCCATACGTCCATTCCGATCCTTCGGTCTGCATTGGATCTCCCTGCAGCGCGCGCACTGTTACGGCATCCATCCCGATCTCGATGAGTCTGGGTGGCGCAATGGCGGGTGGTTCCTCTGCCTGCGTGGTAGTGGCGTAGGTCGGTGCTGCAGGCAACGCCACCGGTTGCGTCACGGCGGGCGGCGGAATATTCAAGGGTGCGATGGCCGGGTCGCCGCCCTTGCTCTCGTTCCAGGCAATGAATGCGGTGAAGGCTGCGATTGCCGCTGCCAACATCAGCGCCGGATGGCGCACGGTCAGTGATCGGGGTGCCGGTGCCAGGGGGTCCGCGGGCGGATAGGCAACGGATTCGCGCGGGATGAGCGCGCGGGGCTGGACTGGCGCCGCCGGGTGCAAGCCGTTACTGCCTGCCGGGGGTGGAAAGGACGATCCGGCAATGGAACCAGGCAGGCGCCCGTGCCTGCGGTGGAAACGCAGTGCCTTGGCATAGAGGCCAAGCAGTTCGGCCAGTGCGGCCTGGGTGGCTTCCGGGCTGCCGCTGTCTTCGTTGCGGTCGGGGTGCTGTTGCCTGATGCGGCGCCGGCACGCCTGCTTGAATTCCTCGAGACTGCAGTCGTTGCGGATTCCGAGTTGCAGGTACAGCTGTGCGAAATCTGATGTCATGACCGCCCCCTCGGCGCTGCGGGAAGTGCATCTGGGTTCAAGTGGCGAATGGCGTGACCATGGAGACGAACTCCAGCCGTGACCGCAGGTGCTCTGCAAGACGCAGGCTCAACGCAATGATGGTGAAGGTGGGAAACGCCCAGCCCCCCGTCGGGAAGACGGAGCTGCCGGCTACGTAGAGGTTGTCGACGCCATGTACGCGGCATTCACGGTCCACGACACCTTGTTGCGGATCGTCGGCCATGCGGGTAGTGCCAAGGTGGTGCGAAGTACCGAAGACCCGGGGCGCCGATTGCTCGTCTTCGAGCCACGGTTCGGGCTGGAAGCGTCCCCTGCTGGCACGCGCAAGCTCGTTGCCGAACAGCATCGCGGCCGTCCGGTAGGTGTGGTGGTCTATGGGAAGCAGGCGCCAGTCCACGCAGACCCGGCGCTGCCCGAGCATGTCGGTATCGGCGCCCAGCGTGATGCGGCTGTCGGCATGCGGTGCCTGCTCGAAATAGCCGACCACGTCGATGTGGTCAACCTCGACCGTGGGCTGCTTGCGCAGTTTGCGCACGAAAGCCTTGGCAATGTCGCCCATGCCAAGGGTCAGCCGCAGCAACAGATAGGCCATGCTCTGGTCCGGTGGAGGCGGCCGGCCGCCATTTACCGGTTCGCCATTCTTGCGCAGGGAAAGCCTCTCCGAGAGCAGTTCATTCTCGTCTCGCCTGCGGGCACGCAGCGCCGACTTGAACTCGCGCAGCGCCTGGATGCCCCTTGGAACGCGGCCCTCCACTGCGAACAGGCGTACCCGCGCGTTGAGGGTCTGGTAGGCACGTTGGGCCTCGTCCGACAGGCAGATTTCCGGATGCACGGATGTCGGAGTCTTGTGCAAGTCCCGGTTGTAGGGGTGCGCTATCCGATCCGCTTCCGGGGTGTAGAGCGTGCCCAGTTTTCCACTGGGGTGATCCATGAAGAAACGACCCACCAGGTCATGCTGGTTGCCCAGTCCCCGCGGAGACTCGGAGTTGGAGGCAAGCAGGAGCCGGGCATTCTCGATGCCCCCGCAGGCCAGTACGTACTGCCTGGCGCGGACGGCCCCCGTGCGGCCCTCCAGGGTGGTGATCCGTGCCTGGCGGACGCTGCTTCCGCCTGTTGTGGCTTCCAGTTCCACCAGGTTGGCGTACAGCAGGATGGTTATGTTGGGTGCCTGCTCCAGGTCGGAACGATAGTCGTCCCCGAACATGACCGGACTGAATGCGAAGGTCTTGTTGACCACGCTGTCGGGATCGAACTCCAGCGGGGCAACGCCGGGCGGAGTGAGGAAGGAGTCCTCGACGAAATCATGGGTTTCGATGCGGCAGAACCCGCGGGCGTCGCGGTAGTAGGGTTCCAGGTCGGCGTAGGAGATGGGCCAGCTGCTATTGGGCACCCACTCCCTGGCTTCGAGCTTGCCGATGGGGATGCATCCGCCGCCCCACAGATTGCAGCTGCCGCCGAATACCCGCATGCGCGAGGTGCCGGGGTCGAAGTCGGGGGTGCCGATCGACGTGCCCTGGTACAGGGCCTGGTTCGCCTCCTCTCCGCTGAAGCCGCCACTTTCAACCAGGCAGACCCGGGTGTCGGTGCCGATGAAGGTCCGGGCAATCGCGAGGCCGGCGGCACCGGCCCCGACGATGCAGAGGTCAGCATCGATTTCTGCCGGTGTGGACAGGTTCCGGTAATCGTTGATCAACGCGCTCGCTCCAGTAGTCCGTTGCTTGGGCCTGCCCCTCGAGGGGCTCCAATTCACAACAACGACAAATGCGGCGGGCTCGGGACATCGTTCAGGAGGGGACCTGGCAGGCCCGCGGCGTTGGGCCCCCGGCATGACCCTCCCTGCCATGACCGGAATGGCCCACGACTGACGTTGGTAACCGGCAGAGGATGTTTACGGAAGGAAGCAAACATGGGGGGCAGCGAAAGTATGCGCACAGATAGACGTGCCGTCATGCTGGAAGAAATCGAAGTGTGCCTGGCAGGACATCCGCGCGTGCAAGATGCCTCCGTGGTGGAACAGGGTGATCGGCTTGTCGCTTATGCGGTGCCGACTGCCGGCGCCGCCCTGGACGATGAGCAGCTTCGCGATTTCCTGAAGGGTCGCCTGCCGGCCTACAAGATGCCGCGCTATTTCATGGTCCTGGATTGCATGCCCCTGGGTCCGGATGGACAGGTGGATCACGCCGCATTGCCCGACCCCCAGGCCGTTGCTACTGCGACCCAGGCCTCTTCGGCGGGAGGGGCGGGGCAACCTTCCGAACGCGCGCGCTACCTGGCCGACCTCTGGGCAGAGCTGCTGCATTGCCCGGTCCTGGCCAGCGACAATTTCTTCGATCTCGGCGGTCATTCCATGCTCGCCGTGCAGATGGCGAACCGGGTACATCGTGACACCGGCGTGCGGATCCAGCTCATGACCCTGGCTACGCAATCACTCGCCCAGATCGCCGCGACACTTCCAGTTGTCGAGAGTGGAAGTGCGACTGGCCCGGGCCTGCGCTCGCGCCTGCTGGGGAAGTTCAAGGGCATGCTGCAGGGTTAGGAATTGCAGGGTTAGGGCAGGCCCGCAAGATGAAAAAGCGAATTGCAATCGTCATCGCGATCCATTGGCATCCGGCAGGCAGGTAGGCAGATGCCGGAGCCATTCTATTTTGGTGATCAGCCACGCGTGTTGTTTGGGCTGCGGCACCCCGCCGGGACAACATCGAAAGGCGCCGTACTGGTGTGCGCCCCGTTGTTGCAGGAAGGGATCCGCTGCCAGCGCGCCCTGTGGTCCCTGGCCCAGGCGATGGCGGCGCAGGGACTGGACGCGCTGCGTTTCGACTGGTACGGAAGCGGTGATTCGCGCGGCGGCAGCCTCGCGATGAGCCTGCCTGGCCTGGCATCGGACATCCAGGCGGCCCGCGAATGTCTGCCGCCCGTGGATGCCGGGCTGTCCGTGCGTCTGTCGGGCCCGCGCTTGCCGGGCACCCGTCTGTTGGGCTTGCGCAGCGCGGCCTTGCCCCTGCTGTTGCATGCCGGCGCCAGCAGTACGCCGGTAGACCTGGTGCTGTGGGCGCCGGCCCTTGACGGAGAATCGCTGGTCTCGGCCTGGCGCGAGCAGCACCGCCGGCAACTCCATGTCACGGGCCGGTTTCCCAAGCCTCCACTTCCGGCAGGGGACAACGAGCTGCTGGGGTTCGTGCTCGATGCGGGATTGCTGCAGGCCCTGCAGGCATGGAAATGCGATCAGGTCACCCTGCCAGCGGGCAGCAGGATAATGCTGGTGCAGTGGCGCGCCACGGCATCCACCGAGGAGTTCGTGCACAGGCAACGTGCTGCCGGCGTCACCGTGGAGTACCTCCAGCTTGACGCAGGCGATGAACCCGATTGGGACAACCCCGACCATTTCGAGACCCAGATTTTTCCGCGGCGTGCCGTCAACCGGCTGGCGTCTCATCTGGCGGAAATGGCATGAGCGCGCAGCCCTCGCAATTCGAGTTGCCAAGGCCACTGGAATCCGACCAGGCGGTCGATCCACGCGAGACTGCTCACCTGTTCGGCGCAGGCCTGGTGGGAATCCTTCACGCCGCTGCCGGACCTGCGCACCCTGATGTAGCGGTGATCCTGCTCAATGCCGGAATGGTCCATCGCATCGGGCCGCATAGGGGCAGCGTAGAGCTGGCGCGAGCGGTGGCAGGGGCAGGGTATCCGGTCTTCCGTTACGACCAGTCCGGCCTGGGCGACAGTCCGGTATCCGCGCATGTGTCAGCGGAGCGCAGGCACCTGGAAATCACCTCAGCCATGGCGCTGGTGACGGCGCGCACCGGGGCGACCCGCTTCGTGGTCGGGGGCATCTGCTCGGCGGCGGATGATGCGTTCCATCTGGCCTCCATCGAACCGCGCATCCACGGCCTGCTGCTGCTGGATGGCCTTGCCTATCGCACGGCAGGCTACTGGTGGCGCCACCTGGCTCCGCGGGTATTCAGTCCGGTGAAGTGGGCGAACTGGTGGCGTAGCCGCAGCGATGGCAGCCCTGGCATGGAGAACTTCCGCGACTGGCCGTCGCGCCAGCAGGCGGTGGCTACGATGCAAGCCATGGTTGCCCGCGACGTGCGTTTCCTGTTCGTGTTCACCGGTGGCGCGTATCGCTATTTCAACCATGCCGGACAGCTCGTCGCCTGCCTGGGCAGGGCCGCGCGCTCGACGCAGACCTCTCTTGCGTACTGGCGCGATTGCGACCACACGTTCTACCTGCAGCGCGACCGTGCGCGGTTGCAAGCGCTGGTCACGGCCTGGATGGAGCGCGAGTTTCCGACGGAATGGGACCGGGGCGCGGCAGCCGATTGAAAGTGGGTGCAGCGGTATTCCGCGTGCGCTGATTCTTCACAACGTGGACGCGCGCGGCTCGGGATTTTCGCCTTCCCTACAGCCGCTGTATTGGTGGTCGAGCCGTGGCCGAAACGCGTGCGGCGATACGTTCCTTGGTTGAACGGAAGGCATTTTCGGATCGACAGGAACAGGGGATTAGAAAAGTGCAAAACCAGGGGCGGATTGAAAAGGTGCGAAACCAGGGGCAGATGACAGAAGCCCGAACGGAAGCTCTGGACGAGACCGATGCGAGGGCCAGCCAGCTGCCCGAATTCGGGAGATCCGGGATGCTTGTGAACCTTGGAGCGGACCAGTCAAGGACGGGCGAAGGCACCACGCAATTGATCGAGATCAACGAGGCCTCGTTCGACCCTTGGCGCGTCCAGCCGGTCCGGCATCGCCTGACCGACCCTCCGCTGCTGCAGACTGCCGCACTGGTGCGCGTGGGCGAGCTGCTGGAAGGCGAGGGCACGACCCTTACCCGCGGCGCCACTCGCCGCAAGCCACTCCCGCACGCTGCGCATTGGACGACGCGCGATGCGGGCATCACCCCGCCGCCGGTCTGGCAGAAGCCGCTGCTGGACGCCATGAGGCACGCCGGCATCGCGGCGATGCTCGGCTGCGGTCGCATGGCCACCGCGGTCACCGGCAACCGCGAGCAGTGCCGCCGCGCGCGTCCCACCCTGGTTGAGTCATGAACACACTGACGCTGATTGATGTCCTGCCCTGCCGCGCCGATATCGGTGCTGGCCAATCCCAGCGCACGGATCTCGGGCTGGATACGTCGCTCGTCGCCTGCCTGCTGGCGCGCGACGAGGCGCCGGACGAGATCCTGCGTACGGCACTGGCAATGGTGGAAACGGGCCTCACCGGCACCGAGCCGGATGCAGCGGCATGCAATTCCCAAACCTGGACCGTCGCCACAGACCAGATCGCTCTGTCTCCATCCGCACTGTCTGCGTGGCACTTTCTGCTGCCGGCCGGGCGGCTGGAAATCGAATTCCGCGCGCCGCTCACCGAGCAGGCCATCCACATCATGGCCGCCGGCGTGCAACGCGTACTGGCGGCAATGGCATCGGGGAATGCCGTACAGCCCGACGCGATTGATCTCCTCGATCCAGCCGAGCGGTTGCGAATGCTCGTCGACTGGAACAGAACCACGGCGGAAAGGCCGCCCTTCGACACCGTACCTGCCTGTTTCGCCGCCATGCGCGACGCAAGACCGGATGCATTGGCGGTGGTCGACGCGACTTCCACGCTGACCTATGCGGAATTGGACAGGCGTGCGGCGGCCCTGGCTGGGCAGTTGCGCAGGGAAGGCGTGTCAACGGGTGAAATCGTGGCCGTGGCCATGGATCGCTCGGTCGATGCGGTGGTGGCCGTGCTCGGCGTGCTCAAGGCCGGCGCGGCCTACCTGCCGCTCGACGCGACCCACCCGGCCGATCGCCTGGCCTACATGCTCGAGGATGCCCGCGTGCGGCTGGTGGTCGTCGACGAGGCGCGCGCGTCGCTGGCGCTGCCCGATTCGATCCGGCGGGTGCCCATCGCTGACCTGGCTCCGCACGATGAAACGCCTGCCGACGACGATGTCGCCGTCGATGCCGGGTCGCTTGCCTACGTGATGTACACGTCCGGATCGACCGGCATGCCCAAGGGCGTCGAGATCCCGCACCGCGCCATCCTGCGCCTGGTAGTGGGTGTCGACTACGTCGACCTCGGCCCCGACACGTGCATGCTGCATTGTGCTCCGCTGGGTTTCGATGCTTCCACGCTGGAGATCTGGGGGCCGCTGCTGAATGGCGGCCGCGTGGTGATCCACGATGAAACCCTGCCCACCGGCGCCGGCCTGGCCAGATCGATCAGGGGGCATGGAGTCACCACCCTCTGGCTGACCTCGGCATTGTTCAACGCCGTGGTCGACGAGGATCCGCAGCAGCTCGCCGAAGTACGGGAACTGTTCACCGGTGGCGAGGCGTTGTCTGTCGACCATGTGCGGCGCATGCGGGTTGCGGTTCCGGGCATGCGCTTGAACAACGCCTACGGTCCCACCGAGTGCACGACCTTTACCACCACCTATCCGGTGCCGGCCACGCTGGCGGAGGACCTGGGCTCGATCCCGATAGGTCGCCCAATCGCCGACACCCAGCTCTACATCTTGAACGCACGTCGCGAGCTGGTGCCGCAGGGCGTGATCGGCGAGCTCTATATCGGTGGCGCCGGCGTGGCGCGCGGCTACCTCAACCGGCCTGACCTCACCGAAGAACGCTTCGTGCCTAACCCTTTTGCTGGTGAAGCAGGCGCTGGCGGCAGGCCGGAAGGCCGCCTGTATCGCACCGGCGACCACGTGCGCTACAGCGCAGATGGGATGGTGGAATTCGTCGGACGCAGCGACACCCAGGTCAAGATCCGTGGCTTCAGGATAGAGCTGTCCGAAATCGAGCATGCGCTGTCCAGGCATCCGGGCGTGCGCACGTGCGCCGTGCTGGCGCGCGCCGACCGGCCCGGCGACAAGCAACTGGTGGCCTATTTCGTCGCCGATCCCGCCGGAGGAAGTGCCCCGTCGATGGCAGTGCTGCGCGCGCATCTGGCCGCGACGCTTCCCGAATTCATGGTGCCGGCGCGTTACCTCCAGCTGGATGCAATGCCGGTGACGGCCAATGGCAAGCTCGACCGCCGTGCCTTGCCGGCACCGGATCGTTCGCGTCCCGAACTGGCCACGGCCTACGAGCCGCCCGTGGACGCGGCGGAAACGCTGGTGTGCGATGCGTTCGGCGCCATGCTCGATATCGACCGGATCGGTCGCCACGACAATTTCTTTGCGCTGGGCGGCAATTCGCTGCTGGCCTTGCGCCTGCTCGAGCGCATCCGCAAGGACCGGGCCGGCGCGGAGCATGCCAGCGCGCAGCACGCCGGCGCGCAGCCGCCGGCCATCCCGGCGACACTGCTGTTCCAGCATCCCACGCCGGCCGCTTTGTGCGCCGCGCTCGCCGGGCGGGTCGACACCTCCATCGAATCGGCGCGGCTGTCGCGCAGCCACCGCGCACAGGACGGTGGCGTTTCCACCAGCGCGGATAGCCAGAACGACATCGATGATCCGATTGCGATCGTCGCGATGGCCGGGCGCTTTCCTGGCGCTGCCGACGTCGAGGCGTTCTGGAGCAACCTGTGCGAGGGGCGTGATTCGATCACCTTCTTCAATCCAGATGAACTCGACCCTGGCGTGTCCGCCGCCGAACGCGACGACCCGATGTACGTGTCGGCGCGCGGCGTGATCGACGGCGTGGAGCTGTTTGATGCCGCGTTCTTCGGGATCAGCCCGAAGGAAGCGGAATTGATGGATCCGCAGCAACGCATCTTCCTGGAGTTGTGTTGGGAATGCCTTGAGCGCGGAGGCCACGTGCCGGATACGGCCACCGGGCCGATCGGCATATTCGCGGGCATGTACAACGCCATGTACTTCCAGCGCCACGTTGCCGCGCATCCGGACCTGGTCGAGAAGGTTGGCGAGTTCCAGGTCATGCTGGGCAACGAAAAGGACTACATCGCCACCCGCGTCGCGCACAGGCTCAACCTGACCGGCCCTGCGATCAGCGTGCATACGGCGTGCTCGACGTCGCTGGTGGCGATCTGCCAGGCCGCCGACAGCCTGCGCGCGGGCCACTGCGACATGGCCCTGGCGGGCGGAGCCTCGATCAACTGCCCGCCGCGCAAGGGCTATCTTTACCAGGAAGGCTCGATGCTGTCGCCGGACGGCCACACGCGCACGTTCGACGCGAACGCGCAGGGCACGGTGTTCAGCGATGGTGCGGCAGTCGTGCTGCTCAAGCGCCTGTCCGACGCGCGCGCCGACGGCAATACCGTGTACGCGGTGCTGCGCGGCGGCGCGGTCAACAACGACGGCGGCGCCAAGGCCAGCTTCACGGCCCCGAGCAGCGAGGGTCAAGCCGCGGTGATTGCGATGGCGCAGGCCAATGCACGCGTCGATCCACGCAGCATCTCCTACGTCGAGGCCCACGGCACCGCGACGCCGCTCGGCGATCCGATCGAGATCGAGGGATTGACCAAGGCTTTCCGGCGCGGCACCGCCGACAACGGCTTCTGCCGGATCGGCTCGCTGAAGAGCAACGTCGGCCACCTGGTGATCGCCGCCGGCGCAGCGGGTGTCATCAAGACCGCGCTGGCGCTCAAGCAGCGCCGCATTCCGGCGAGCCTGCATTTCGAATCGCCCAATCCCACCCTGGACCTGGCCGGTTCGCCGTTCATCGTCAACACCGCGTTGTCCGACTGGCCCGCTGGCGATGGTCCGCGCCGTGCGGGCGTGAGTTCGTTCGGCGTGGGCGGCACCAATGCGCACGTGGTGATGGAGGAAGTGCCCGAGTGGCCCGACTCCGAACCGGCCAGCGGTGCGCAGTTGCTGGTGCTTTCGGCACGCACGCCCGCCGCGCTCGGACACGCCGCAACGCGACTGGCCGAACACCTCGAAGCGGAGGTCGGGGCCAACCTGGCCGATGCAGCCTGGACGCTCGCGGTCGGCCGCAAGGCGTTTGCGCACCGGGTGGCCCTGTGTGCAGACGATGTAGCCGATGCCGTCGCGAAGTTGAGAAGCCCCGAGACCGACGCCGTCATCGCGCGCAGTCGGCCGGCGCGGCAGAGCGACGTGGTGTTTCTGTTCCCGGGGCAGGGGGCGCAGTACGCCGGCATGGGTCGCGCCTTGTACGAGGCCGAACCGGCCTTCCGCGCGGCATTCGATGCTTGCGCTGATACGTTGCGTGACGAACTCGGCCTTGATTTGCGCGAAGTGGTATTCGGTGACGCCGCCGACGCGCTGCTGCCTACCGCGGTGATGCAGCCGTCGATCTTCGCGATCGAATATTCGCTGGCACGCATGTGGATGGCATTCGGCCTGGTGCCGACGGCGATGATCGGCCACAGCGTCGGCGAGTTCGTCGCCGCGACCCTGGCCGGCGTCTTCGCCCTTCCCGACGCATTGCGCCTGGTGGCGCGGCGCGGGCGCCTGATGCAGGCCCAGCCTGCTGGCGCCATGCTTTCGGTGCGCCTGCCGCTGGAGGCCGTGCTGGCGCGATTGCCCGCCGACCTGTCGCTGGCGGCGGAGAACGCTCCCGGTACCTGCGTGGTCGCCGGTTCGCACGACGCGGTGGCGCGGTTCCAGTCCGGACTCGAGGCCGACACCATCGCCTGCCGCATGCTGCGCACCTCGCACGCCTTCCACTCGGCGATGATGGATGCGGTGGTCGCACCGTTCCGTGCCGAGGTCGATGCGGTGCCGCGGACCGCACCGACGCTGCCAATCGTGTCGACCGTCAGCGGCGACTGGCTCGACGCGGACACCGCCATGTCATCCGACTACTGGGCCAGCCACCTGCGCGAGCCGGTGCGTTACGCGAGTGCACTTGGCCGTGTGCTGGATTCGCCGACGCTGGTTTTGCTTGAAGTGGGGCCACGCGCCACGCTGAGCACTCTGGCCCGCCAGCATCCGGCGCTGCAACGCCAGCATGCGGCGGCCATCGCCTCGCTCACGGACGCACCCGCTGCGGAAATCGCCAACATCCGTCTCGCAGCCGGGCAGTTGTGGAGCCGCGGTGTCGCCATCGATCCTGCGCTGTTCGATCGCCGCGACCTGCGCCGCCGCGTGCGCCTGCCCACCTATCCCTTCGAACGCCAGCGCCATTGGGTGGAAGCCGCCAGCGCGCCTGCGTCGAACATCGTTTCCTTTCCCATCATCGCCGCCAGCACGGCCCTGGAGACCGTCATGCCCATGCCACAGCCCCTCCCGACAGCGCCCGCTGCCCCTGTGCAACCGGCGCCGAGTCGCCGTCCACGCCTGATCGCGCAGTTGAAGGACGTGTTCGAGGACACTGCTGGCTTCGACCTGGCCGACGCCGATTCCAGCGCCAACTTCATCGAACTGGGGCTCGACAGCCTGATGCTGACCCAGGTCGCACTGCAGTTGCAGAAGAACTTCGGTGTAAAGGTCAGCTTCCGCCAGCTGATGGGCGAATGCGGCAGCATGGACAAGCTCGCCGCGATGCTCGACGCCGAGTTGCCCGCCGAGGTGGCGGCGGCGGCCCCTCCAGCGCAACTACCCGCGGCCGCAGCACCCGACGCATTGACGCAGGCTGCAATGGCGATGCCGGTCTTCGCGGCGCCGGTCGCCATGGCGGCAGGTGGAGACTACGTACGTGGCGTGATCGAGCAGCAGATGCAGTTGATGTCCCAGCAGCTGGCGTTGCTGGCCGGTGGAAGTGCTGGCGTGGCCGTGCCCGCGGCCGCGCCGTCTGCAGTGACCCAGGCCGCTCCCGCCGCGGCCACCTCGGTGCCGACTGCCGCCGCGGCAACGGTCGCGGCCGCTGCGCCCGCAATTGCGGCGGAGATCGATGAGGAAGCCGCGCTGGCGCACACCAAGTACGACGTCAAGAAGGCCTTCGGCGCCATCGCGCGCATCGACAACAGCGGCCAGGCCCAGCTCAACGACCACCAGCGCAGTCGCCTTGACGCTTACATGCAGCGCTACATCGCCAGGACGCGCAAGTCGCGGGAATACACCGAGGCCCATCGTCCTCATATGGCCGATCCGCGCGTGGTCAACGGTTTCCGGCCGCTGACCAAGGAGATCACCTACCAGATCGTGATCGAGCGTTCGAAAGGCTCGCACCTGTGGGATCTGGACGGCAACGATTACGTCGACGCGCTCAACGGTTTTGGCATGAGCCTGTTCGGCTGGCAGCCCGACTTCGTAATCGACGCGGTGAAGAAACAACTGGACCTGGGTTACGAGATCGGCCCGCAGCATCCGCTGGCCGGCGACGTTTCCAAACTGATGTGCGAAGTCACCGGCCATGATCGCGCGGCGCTCTGCAACACCGGCTCCGAAGCGGTGCTCGGCGCATTGCGCATCGCCCGCACCATCACCGGGCGCGAGACCGTCGTGCTTTTCACCGGCGCCTACCACGGCATCATCGACGAGATGATCGTGCGCGGCACCAAGAAGCTGCGCGCGGTTCCCGCGGCGCCCGGGATCCTGCGCAATACCGCAGAACACGTGCTTGTGCTCGATTACGGCACGCCCGAATCGATGCAGATCATCCGCGAGCGTGCCCACGAGATCGCCGCGGTGCTGGTCGAGCCGGTGCAGAGCCGGCGCCCGGACTTCCAACCCGTCGATTTCCTGCGCGAATTACGCGACGTCACCCAGGACGCAGGCGCCTTGCTGGTCTTCGACGAAGTCGTGACCGGCTTCCGCGCACATCCCGGCGGCGTGCAGGCACTGTTCGACATCCGCGCCGACCTGGCCACGTACGGCAAGGTGGTGGGCGGCGGCTATCCGATCGGCGTGATCGCAGGCAAGCGCCAATTCATGGATGCGCTCGACGGCGGCCAGTGGCAGTTCGGCGATGATTCGATCCCGACCGTGGGGGTGACCTATTTCGCAGGCACCTTCGTTCGCCACCCGCTGGCGCTGGCCGCAGCCAAGGCGGTGCTTGAACACGTCAAGGCCGAAGGCGCGCCGTTGCAGGAGCGCCTCAACACGCGCGTGACCGCGATGGTCGACGAACTCAATGCCTTCTGTGCCGAGATGGGTGCGCCAGTCGTGGTCAAGCACTTCGCCTCGGTGTGGAAGACCTTCTTCCTTGAGGACCATCCGCTGCAGGACCTGCTGTTCGGCATGATGCGCAACCGCGGCGTCCACATCCTGGACAATTTCCCCTGCTTCCTGACCACCGCGCACAGCGAGGCCGACTTCCAGCGCATCATCCAGGCATTCAAGGAATCGCTGGTCGAGCTGCAGGAGTCGGAATTCCTGCCGCGACACGCGGCGACGCCGCGCACGGTGATGGACGCCGAACAGCCGGTTGTCGCCGGTGCGCGCCTGGGGCGCGAGCCTGACGGGCGACCGGCCTGGTTCGTGCCAAACCCGGAGCAGGCCGGCAAGTTCATGAAGGTAGGCGGCTGACGATGGCAGTGCTCCCAGCACCTTCCCGCACGCTTTCCCAGGACGCGGTGGACTACGACCCCTTCGCCGGTGGCGAGCTGCTGCGCGTGGTGCCGACCACCGAGCCGCAGCGCGAAGTCTGGCTTGCGGACCAGCTTGGCAAGGATGCCTCGCTGGCGTTCAATGAATCGGTATCGTTGCGTCTGCACGGGGCGCTTGATGCCGATGCGCTGCAGGCCGCCTTGCATGCCCTGGTCGAACGCCACGACGTGCTGCGGGCCAGCTTCGGTCCCGACGGTGAAACCCTGTGCGTGCTGGAGAACGCGGGATTCGCACTGCAACGTTTCGACCTGGCTTCGCAGGGGCAAGCCGAGCGTGCGGCATCGATCGACGAGCGCCTGCGGCTGGCGGTGGAAACCCCGTTCGCGTTGGGCAACGATTCGCTGTTCCGGGCCGAACTGCTGCGCCTGGCCGGCGATGACCACATGCTGGTCCTCACCGCGCATCACATCGTCTGCGATGGCTGGTCGTGGTGGGTCATGGTGCGCGAACTCGGCCTGTTGTATGCGGGCCTGCACGTGCAAGGCCGCGATACGGCCGAGGAGGCCCTGCCGCCACCGCAATCGTTCGCCGACTATGCGCTGGCCGAGGCCGTGCATCCGGCCGACAAGGTCTACGCAGAAGACGAGGCCTATTGGCTGTCGCGCTTCGCCCTTGAGGCGCCGGTGCTGGACCTGCCGGTCGACCGGCCGCGGCCCGCGCAGCGCAGCTTCGCCTCCAGGCGCGAGGATTACGTATTCGATGCCGCGCTGGTCGGCGCCATCCGCGCCATGGGCGCACGCCGCGGCGTCAGCCTGTTCGCAACCCTGCTGGCTGGTTTCGCCAGCCTGCTCTCGCGCCTGGCGGCACAGTCGGACGTGGTCATCGGCATCCCGGCGGCCGGGCAATCGGTCGACGGCCATGACCAGCTGGTCGGGCATTGCGTCAACCTGCTGCCGCTGCGCTGTGAGGTAGCGCCGGCGAAGCCCTTCGCCGAAGCGCTCGACGAAGTCCAGACCACCCTGCTCGACGCGATCGAGCACCAGCGCTACACCTTCGGCACGCTGCTGAAGAAACTGCGGGTCAAGCGCGACCCGGCGCGCATGCCGCTGGTCAGCGTGATGTTCAACATCGACCAGGCGCTGGACCAGCAAAGCACCTCGTTCCCCGGGCTCAGCCTGGATTTCGCCAGCAATGCGCGCAGCTTCGAGAACTTCGAGCTGTTCATCAACGCGGTGCAGGCGCACGGCGAGCTTCGGCTCGAATGCCAGTACAACACCGACCTGTTCGACGCCGCCACGGTGCGGCGCTGGATGCAGGCTTACGAATGCCTGTTGCGCAGCGCCGTACAGGGCGTGGACACCGGGATCGGAAGCCTGGCGATCGTCGATCACCACTCCATGCAGGCGCTGTCGGCACTGCAGCCGGCGCCGACTCCTTTCGCCGCCACGCTTGGCATGCATGAATTGTTCGAGACCCAGGGTGACCGGACGCCGGACCGCATCGCGCTGCGCTACAGGGACCAGTCGCTGAGCTATGCGCAGCTGGATCAGCGCGCCAACCGCATCGCCGCGCTGCTGCGCGCGCGCGGCGTGCACGCCGGCGCGCTGGTCGGCCTGGCGCTGGATCGTGGCATCGACATGCTCGCGGGCCTGCTTGGCATCCTCAAGACCGGCGCCGGCTACGTGCCGCTGGACCCGGCGTTCCCGCAGGAGCGCCTGACCTACATGGTCGGCGACGCGGGCCTGGCGGCGCTGATCACCCAGCGCAGCCACGCCGACCGCTTCGACCTGCGCGGGCGCCCGGTCCTGGCGCTCGACGCCCTGGCCGACGAACTGGCGCAGGCGTCGCCGCTGCGCGTAGCGCCTGCAGGGCAGGGAATCGATCCCGAATCCATCGCCTACGTCATCTACACCTCCGGCTCCACCGGCAAGCCGAAAGGCGTGCAGGTACCGCACCGCGCGGTGGCCAATTTCATCGGCGCGATGCAGGCGAGCCCGGGCATCGAAGCCGACGACAAACTGGTCGCGGTCACCACGCTGTCCTTCGACATCGCGGTCCTGGAACTGATGCTGCCGTTGAGCGTGGGCGCCGAGGTAATCCTGGCCGACCGCGAGACGGCGATGGATGGCGAGTTGCTGTCCGCCTTGCTGCGCGATCGCGGCGCGACCCTGATGCAGGCGACGCCCGCGACCTGGCGGGTGCTGATCGACGCGGGCTGGCGCGGCAGCGAAACCTTCCGCGTGCTGTGTGGCGGGGAACCGTTGCCTCTGGACCTGGCGCGCATGTTGATCGCCCGCAGCGGCGCGTTGTGGAACCTCTATGGTCCTACCGAGACCACGGTCTGGTCGACCGCCTGCCGGGTCGTGGATCCCGAAGGCGGCATTTCGATCGGTACGCCGATCGCCAACACCACGGTCTGGGTGCTTGACCCGCAAGGTCAGCCGTGCCCGCTGGGCGTGCCAGGCGAACTCTGCATCGGTGGCGAAGGCGTCACGCTCGGCTACCTGGGTCGGGAGGATTTGACCGCGGACCGTTTCATTGCCGACGGCTACAGCCACCTTGCCGGTTACAAGGGCGGCGGCGCCAAGCTGTACCGTACCGGCGACCGCGGTCGCTGGCGCGCCGACGGACGGCTGGAGCATCTCGGCCGCCTCGATTTCCAGGTCAAGGTGCGCGGCTATCGCGTCGAGCTCGGCGAGATAGAGACCGCGCTGACAACCTGTCCCGGTGTGGCCCAGGCGGTGGTGCTGGTGCGCGAGGATAGGCCAGGTGATGTGCGCCTGGTCGGCTATGCCGTCGCGCAACCGGGCGCCGGCATAGACGAGGGCGAAACCATCGATCGCCTGAAGCGCGCATTGCCCGAATACATGGTGCCCCAGCACATCGTTATCCTCGATGCCGTGCCGTTGCTGCCCAACGGCAAGATCGACCGCAAGTCACTGCCCGCGCCGGACCTGGATGCACGCAGGGAGGAACTGGTACTGCCGCGCAACGACCTCGAGCGCGCGGTCGCCGCGTCCATGGCGCAGGTGCTGGGCCTGCCGCAGATCGGCATCCACGACAACTTCTTCTCGCTCGGCGGCCATTCGCTGCTGGCCGCGCAACTGACCTCGCGCCTGAACCGGGAACTGGGCTCGGCGCTGACCCTGCGTGCATTGTTCGATGGCCCGACCGTGGCCGGCCTGGCCCAGATCGCATCCACGACGCTCGGCGCACCGGCACGCAAGCCGATCGAACGCCAGCATGACCAGTCCACCGCGCCGCTGTCGCTGATGCAGGAGCGGCTGTGGCTGCTGGAACAGTTCACGCCCGGCCAGGTGACCTACAACACCCCATCCGCCCACCGCCTGCTCGGCCCGCTCGACGTGACGATCTTCGCGCGCGCATTCGATGCGCTGGTGCAAAGGCAGTCGGTGCTGCGTACTTCCATCGGCACGCTGGGTGGCGAGGCTTTCCAGGTCATCCACGACAGCGTCGACAGTGGCCTGGTGCCCGTCGTCGACCTGGGCGGGTTGCCCGCGGAGCAGCGCGAGCAGGACGCCCTCGGCGACATGCGCAGGCTGGTGAAGACGCCGTTCGACCTCGACCAGGCACCGTTGTTCAGTGCGCGCCTGTACCGGCTGTCCGACGAGGAACACATCTTCTTCTTCATGCCACACCACGCGATCTGGGATGGCTGGTCGTTCGACCTGCTGTATTCGGACCTGTCCGCGTTCTATGCCGCCTTCCTGGAGGGGTGCGAGCCGCTGCTGCCGGCGCTGCCGGTGTCCTATGGGGATTTCGCGGTCTGGCATCGCCAATGGATCGAAGGTCCGGAGTACGCCAGGCAGCGCGAGTTCTGGCGCGAACGCCTCGGCAGCAACCGCGGCAGCGGGGAGCATGCAATGCGTGCCATGCCCACCGACATGCCACGCAAGCCGGGAATGTCGGGCGACAGCCGCCAGTACCGGGTCTCGATTCCACGCGACCTCAGCGACCAACTGCATGCCGCGGCGCTGCAGCTTGATTCGACCCTGTTCATCACCATGCTGACGGCCTATTTCGCTCTGATATGCGGCGTCAGCGGCCAGCGCGACCTGATCGTCGCGACGCCGGTGCGCGGACGCAACAGCGACGAGACCGAAAACCTGATGGGCTACTTCACCAACCTGTTGCCGCTGCGCGTGCGCATCGATCCAGCGCAACCGTTCGCCGAGGTCTTGCGCAACGTCAAGTCGGTGCTGCTCGACAGTTTCGCCAATCCGGATATCCGCCTCGAGGACCTGATGAGCGAGTTGACGGTGCAGAGCGGTGGCGCTGGGGGCAAGGTGCTTTACCACGCGATGTTCTCGTTCCAGGACGTGCGCCAGCGCAACCTGCAGTGGGGCAACGTGCGGCATGAACGTTTCGAAATCGCCGATCCTGGCGCCACCCAGGACCTGGGCCTGTGGCTGGTCGAGAACGAACATGGACTGGCTGGTGCCGTCGTCTACAATTCGGACACCTTGCTGGAGGAAACCGCGGGGATGCTGGCACGCCGCTACCACGGCATGCTTCAGTCGCTGGCACGCGATTCCTCGCAGTCGGTCGAGGCACTGACGCGGTTCGACGATGGCCTTCCGGTGCTGATGGGTCGCAGCCACGAGGCTGCCGCGACGGCATCGGCCGCGACGTTTTTGCAGCCGGATGGAATGAAGGGCCCGGCATCGGCAGCGGCGGCGACCACCGGGTCGCCAGGTGCAACTGCCACGATCCCCGGCGCGCACGAAGACGATCGGCTGGCCGCGGAGATGTCGCGGATCTGGTCGGAACTGCTTGGGCGCGACAGCGTCGGCCTCGATGACGATTTCTTCGCCTTGGGCGGTCATTCGCTGCAGGCGGTTCAGCTGTTCCATCGCATCGGCAGGCAATTGAAGATCAACCTGCCTTTGGCAACGCTGTTCATGGCGCCGACCGTGCGTTCGCTTACCGCCGCCTATCGACAGGCAGGCGCGCAGGCGGGTACCGCCGAAGCAGGCAGTGCCGCGCGCGACCCGTGGGCGCCTCTGGTTCCAATACGCCATGGCAAGGGCCGCACGCCGTTGTTCCTAGCCCATGCAGTCGGAGGAAACTGCCTGAACTACCGCGCATTGGCCGTCGGCATGCCGGCCGACATGCCGGTCTACGGCCTGCAGGCGTTGGGCCTGGACGGCCGCACGCCGCCACTGGATTGCATCGAGGAAATGGCTGCGCGCTATGTCGAGGAAATACGCAAGGTGCAGCCGGTCGGGCCGTACTACCTGGCGGGTGGTTCCATGGGCGGCATGATCGCCTATGAAATGGCCCAGCAGCTCAGCGCGGTCGGTGAAGAGGTCGCGATGCTGGGCCTGATCGACACGTCTTCCTCATACGGCCAGCGCCTGCGCGCACAGGCGGCACACCCGCCTTCGAAGATGCAGAGGTTGCGCCGCCGTCTGCAGGGCCTGTCGCCATGGCAGGCCCTGCGCGCCCTGGCCAACATGCCGCGCGTGCGCCTGGCCGCGGCGCGTGACCGCCGACGCATCGCCGAATTGCGACGCAGCGGCGAGCCGGTGCCGCACGACCTGCGCTATGCCGATGTGGAAGCGACCCACCTGCGTGCCTATCGTGATTACGTGGTGCGGCCGTATCCCGGCAGGCTGACCCTGTTCCGCGCCGAAGACCAGGATCCGGAACTCGGCAGTGACAAGTTCCTGGGCTGGAAGGGCATGGCGGGCGAGGTCGAGGTGTTTTCCGTTCCCGGCACGCACCGGGGCATCGTCGAGAAGCCCGAGCTGCAGGCTACCCTGTCGCGCGCACTGGAAGCGGTGCTGGCGGGAAGGCGCGAGACCACCGACGCCAGCCCGGGTCCGTCGCGCGGCACGTCCGCGCCGACCACCCTCACCGGTCGCATGCTCGAACAGAATGCATGACCGCCAAGAAACCCGGGTTTGCCAGGCATTACCTGCGCTATTCGACGGGCAACCTGCTGGTGATCCTGGCCGGGCTGGTGTCTTTCCCGATCCTGACGCGGCTGCTCGACAACACCCAGTACGGCATCCTGAATTACTACGATTCGTGGGTGTTGATGGCGGTGGCGTTCGGCAAGCTGGGAGCGCAGCACGCCATCATGCGTTTCTATCCGCACGGCGGTGATGCCGGGCGCCTTCGTGCCTTCTCCACCAATCTGTATTTCTTCCCGCTGGCCGTGTCGATCAGCGTGTGGGCGCTGCTGTGCGTGGGCCTGATATTCACCGATGCCGCCACCGGCCTGCGGCAATCCTGGATGTTCTGGCTGGCCATGGTGTCCGCGCCGCTGCTCGTGTTCTCCAGCCTGACTGAAACCGTGCTGCGCATCACCGAGAATTCGCACCTGGTGATGTGGTCGCGCATCGGCTGGCGGTGGCTGGAAGTGTTGACGATGGTCGGCGCCGTGGTGTGGCTGCAGCACACTGCCGTGGCGGCCTATGGCGGCAAGTTGCTGGCCGCCATGCTGGTGATCCTGTTCTATCTTTACTGGGTGCGCAGGAACCTGGGTGTTTCGCGCGCTTCCTTCGAGAAGTCGTCGATCAAGGAAGGCCTGATCTACGGGCTGCCGCTGGTGGCAAACGAAATGATAGCGGTGGCCTTCGTGTTGCTGGACCGGATCATGATCAAGGGCATCATCGGCAGCTTCGAGGCCGTCGGCATCTACAGCATCGGTGCGTCACTGGCCATGCAGGTCAATTTCTTCACCAACATCACCATGTTCGAAGCCTTCATGCCCATGGCCAACCGGCTCTACGCTACCGAGGGCGCGGCGGCGGTGCGGGCGCTGAAGGTGCGGGTGCTGGTGCCCATGACCTACGCCCTGTTCGGCGTCGCCACCCTGTTGTGGTGTTTCGGCACCGATGCGGTCATTGCGCTCAGCGGGCATGCCAAGTCGGCCTCGGGCCCGGTGTTTGCCGCGGTGGGCGCGATCTATGCTTTGCAACCCATCCTGATGGTGGCTGGCTACGGATTGCTGCTGGAAAAACGCACGCTGAAGGTGCTGGCACTGACCTCCTCCAGCCTGGCCATCAATGCGGCCTTGAACATCCTGTGGATTCCCACCTATGGGGTGATGGGCGCGGTCTATGCGACGGCGGTCAGTTCGGGTGCCTATGCGATTGCCACCTGCGTCTGGGTGCCACGCGAGCTTTTGAAACTGCCGGAATTGCGCGTGGTGGCGACCGCCGGCCTTCTGGGCGTGGCGGCCATCATCGCCATTCCTGCATTCAATCTGTTCGCGCTGTCCCCGGGCTGGCCGCGGCTGCTGGTCGGAGGCAGCACGGTGGGTGCGGTCTACGCGATCGCAGTGTTGCTGCTGGATGCCAGGGTGCGCGCCATGCTGCGCGACCTGCTGGTGTCCTGGCGCGGCAGGGTGGCGTCCAGGATGCAGGCGACCTGACGTGGATAATGCCGAAGGAGAGTCGTGGGGCGGAAGAAGTGCGCAGAGCGGGCCCTGACACCTGGATGCGGTCGGCTTGCCTGGAATGCCACCGTCGCAGCGTGCAGCCTGAGGTTGAGATGACCATGTCCGTACCCGGGCTCATGCAGGCACGGGCAGCGGTCAGGGCCGCCGCATGTTTTCTGTCATCAGCCTGGACAATGGGGACTTGCGCTACATGCCTTACTACCTGTTTTCGCCGCTGACCTGGGGCCTGTTGTGCGGGTTGGTACTGCTGCTGGGGTGGCGCAGGCTTTCGCGCGCTTGCCGTGGCGTCGGGATAGCGCTGGGATTGATTTTCCTGGTGCTGTGCATGCCGGTGGGCGCCAACCTGCTGGAGTACACGCTTGAGTCGCTGGTGAGCGAATCGGACGGTTGCACCGCGCGCGACACCGGTCCGGTCGTGGTGCTGTCCGGTGGCTTTGAATTCGAGCCGACGGCGGCCGATGACTACACCTCGTTCACCCTTGAGACCTGGACCCGTACGCGCGCGGCGACCAATCTCTGGCACAGGACGGGCAAGGGCCAATTCTGGATATCCGGCGGCGGGCCGTTCCGCTTCAAGGAGAGCGAGATGCAGGCCAGGGTAGTGACCGAGTGGCAGGTTCCCGCGTCCGCCGTGCGCATAGAAACCGAGTCGACCACCACCTGGGAGAGTGCCGTCAGGCTTGCACCCGTATTCGCCGGACAGAAAGTGCGCCTGGTGACTTCGCCGCCACATCGCGCGCGGGCGCTGCAGGCTTTCCGGGCCGCCGGCATCGACACCTGCGTAGACCTGCGCGATAGCGATATCGCCACTTACGGCAACCCGGCCTATTTCCTGCCCCAGTCCTCGGCGCTGGAAAAAGCCGAGGCGGCGCTGTATGAAATGGTAGGCATCGTCTACTACCACTTCCTCGAGTGGCGCCGCGGCCGGCGGTAGGAAACACGATCCTGGCCGCTTGTTCCGTCCTGTTTTCCAGGCGGCGATGGTGCATGTCGCCTTCCAGTCCGATGTTCCGCCGGTCTCATGTACCGACGGCCATCGATACCGTGCCGGCAGGCGTGGTTCCGCGCTCCGTGCGCAGTACCTGCTGGTAGCAGTCAAGCAGGTGCTGACCCACGGCCTCCCAGCCGTAATGCTGTTCTGCGCAGGCACGCGCCGCCGCACCCAGTCGTTGCGCCAGCAACGGCGAGTCCAGCAGCCTGATGCTGGCAGCGGCGAACGAGTCGGCGTCGTCGGCATACAAGGCGCTTTCCCCGTCACGCAGGGCGATGCCTTCGCTGCCGATGGAAGTAGTGACGATCGGCTTGCCCAGGGCCATTGCCTCCAGCACCTTGAGGCGGGTGCCGCTGCCGGCTCGCAAGGGCACCACGTAGGCGCTGGCGGCTTCCACGAAGGGCCGCAGGTCGGGAACAAATCCGGCCAGGGTGACTTGCGTGGCCACTGCGGCGGGCACCTGCAGACCTTCCGCCTTGCCCACCAGCACGAATTCTGTCTGCGGCCTTGCTGCAAGGATGCGCGGGAACACCTCGGCCAGGAACCACTCGACGCCATCGCGGTTGGGGAACCAGCCCATCTGCCCGACGAACACCAGTTGCCCCGGCCTTGTTGCAGGCGTTGCGGCCGAGGGCGGCCGGTTTGCTTCAAGGTCGACCCCATTGGGCACCACGGCCACGCGTGCATCCGGTGCAACTTGCCGCAGTGCTTCGGCGTCCACCTCCGAGCAGGCCAGCACCAGGTCCGCGCGGTGGCAGGCACGACGTTCGAACCCCAGCAACCGCGGAAGCTGGCCTTGCAGGAAATACCTGATCCAGCGGCTGCCGTCCATGCGCGCGCGCGTCGACAGCAGTACGTGTTCCACGTTGTGTGCGTTGTAGATGACGGGAATGCCGGGCGGCACCGCATCGGCATTGCGCATCAGGGGAAGCATGTCGAAATGCACGGCGTCCATGCCCGGGGCCAGTTGCCTGATCCGTGAATGCAGCGCCGATGAGGCGTATTTGGTGGTGACATAGGGCGCATGGCCCAGCACGCTGCGCAGCAGCGCCCATCCCAGTGCAATCCGCGAATGCTCGGTAGCGATGGGGAAGGTTTCCACGCCGGCCAGGTGCCTGCGCATTTCCATGATGCCGCCGGCCTCGTCATCGCCGCGCATGAGGCTGAGCAGCGTCACCTCGTGGCGTTGGGCCAATGCCTTGAGCAGGTGCCACGACCGCAGCTGGTGTCCTTCCCTGGGAGGAAAGGGCAGGCGGCTGGTGATGAACAGGATGCGCGCCATCAGTGCTTCTTCCACAGCCGGGACGAGTCGCCCGACAGCGAGGCCGGCAGCGACAGCAGCGAGGCCAGGTTGAGCATCACGAAGGTGCCTGCCGCCGACAGCAGGGGAATGCGCCTGGCCAGCTGCGGCAGGCGCAAGCCGAGGCTGGCGGCCGCGTAGCCGGACAGCTGCGCCAGCAACGCAAGACGGTAGAAGGCGCCAGGCGCGAGTGCCGAACACAGCAAGGCCAGCAGCATGGCCCACGGCACGACCAGGCGCAGGAACTTGTGCGAGAACCAGGCGAAGAACACCCGGTTGCGCGTCGGGTCCAGCAGTGTGGGAAGCAGGGCGAGAAGTTGCCAGTTGCCGGCCAGCGTCCTGAGCTTGCGTGCGAATTCTTCACTGGCGTGGGCGCTGGCCTGGTCGTAGGCAATGGCATCGCGGCTCATCCACACCCATCGGCCGGCCAGGATCACCTGCAAGGGCACCCACATGTCATCGAGGATGGTGCCGGGTGGGATTGGCCTGAAGAGTTCGCGGCGCAAGGCATACACCGAACCACTGACCCCATGCAGCCATTGCAGCCGCGCCTCGTCCGAGCGCAGGCGCTTCTCCATTCGCCAGTAAATGCCGCCTTCCACGGCCGAGGCCTTGCTGGAAGGGGCCGGCGGCGGGTCCAGGATCATCAGTTCACCGCTCACCGCGCCCACCCGCGGGTCGGCGAACGGCGCGACCAGTGCCCGCAGCGCACCGGGCGCGTAACGCTGGCGTACATCGGTGAAGGCCACCAGTGCAGTGTGGGTCCGCGTCATGGCCGCATTCACTGCGGCAGCCTTGCCCACGTTGCCGGGCAAGGCCAGCACGCGCACACGAGGGTCATCCCTGGCCACTTCAGCGGCGACGTCGACAGTGCGGTCGCGGCTGCCGTCGCTGACCACCAGGACCTGCAGGCAATCGCCAGGGTAGTCCTGGGCGAGGATGTCGCTGATGCGTGCGCCAATCCGGGTTTCCTCGTCAAAGGCGCAGACCACCACGGTGAGCACGGGCGGCGTGGTCTCCGGGGCTGCACTGATGCGCGGCTCCTGGCCCCGGTGCCTCGCCAGCCAGCGGGTCAGCAGGGGATAGCCGATGTAGGCCCAGGCCACCAGGCAGACGCAGGACCAGAACAGCGGGATGGCCAGGGCGGTCATCGCTGCAGCAGCCAGCGGGCGCGCAGCCGCTCGTAGCCGGCGTTGCCGAGCAGGCGCTTGGGCCATGACAAGGCCATGAAGCGTGCCTGTGCCAGGCGTGGATGTACTCCTTGCCACTGCACCAGCTGCGCGAAGCGTTGCAATGAGGTACGGCGGGTAATGGCAATGCGTTGCCACCAGTCCGCGGCACCGGGCACCGGGTTGTGGCCGGGCATGGAACCAAACAGGTGGCGATAGCCCTGTCGCAGGGCGGCATTGCGTTCGCGCGTGCCGCCACGACCGCCTGGCAGGGCCAGGGCGTCGATATTGCAACCGGTGATTGCCGCAAGCCGCGAACGGCTTTCTTCCAGCTCCGCCTCCAGCTCTGGCGGATCGAGGTCTTCCAGGAACCGGTGGCTCCTGCCGTGGGCGCCGATGCCCATGCCGGCATCGGCCAGCATGCGCACGTCGCTACTGGCCAGCATGCCGGGCTGGCCAACGAAATCCGAAGTGATGAAGAACCCGGCGACCATGCCGCGTTCGCGCAGCAGTGGCAGGGCTGTTTCCACGTTGGAGACATCGCCGTCGTCGAAGGTGATGAGGACCGGGCGCGATACGGCAAGTGAGCCGGTTTGCGTGGCGGCATCGTCGATGCGGAGGGTGTGGTAGCCGTGGGCCAGCAGCCAGTCGAGCTGGCGGGCGAATTCGGACGGGTGGACGCTGTAGACCGGGTCATAGCGGCCGCGCGCATCCGCCCCGGCGTGCAGGCCGTGGTACATCAGCACCGGGATCGCGGCCTTGCGTGGACTGCTCATGCGGCATTCCTGCGCAACCGCAACCAGCCGAGCAGGCCGCTGGTTTCGCTGAAGAACAGGGCGGGCGACAGATGCCCGGGAGGGGCGCGGTAACGTTGCTCATGGACGTTGTGCCGCAGCAGGCGGTAGGGATCCGTGCCGCGCCGGTTGGTGCCTTCGATGGTGGTGACCGCCGTGCGGAAGCCGGCCTCCTTGACCATGCGCACGTGGTTTTCGCCGAAGTCCGCGGCCGCACCGTTGGGGTAGGCGAAATGCGCCGGCGTGTGGCGGGTGGCGGCCGCAATGTCGCTCAGGGAGCCCTGTATCTCCGCGCGGGCGGTCTGTTCGTCGGCGCGTTGCAGGATCACGTGGTGGCGGGTGTGCGCGCCGATCTGCACGCCGTTTTCCTGCAGGCGCAGGACGTCTTCCCAGTCCAGCATCTCGCCCTCCGGCGCCGCGGGCCTGGGTTGCAGTTGCCCGACGATGCAGTCGATGCATTCCTGCAGCTGCGATGGCTCCAGCAGCTTGAGTCGCGGAGGCAGTTGCAGGTAGAGGCGTTCCCGGTCGAAGGCTTCGGATAGATCGAACTGGCCCAGGCCCAGCATGCCCAGGTCGAGTCGGCCAACGGTATGCGCCTCCACTGCGTGCTGCAGCTGATAGGCCCAGATCGGCTGGCTGCCCACGTGCCCGGTGGCTACGTACACGATGGCCGGGACCGCCTGCTGCCCGGCACCCGCCAGGCCGGCATCGAGCAGGGCCAGGTTGTCGTGGTAGCCATCATCGAAGGTCAGCACATAGGCAATGCCGGAACCGCGAACTCCCTCCAGCCCACGCAGTCCCGATTCCATGTCCACCAGCGCATTGCGCTGACGCAACCAGCCGACCATTTTTCCAAAGCTGGCCCGGCTGGTGCTGAGTGGATACGGATCGGGCTGGTCGCGCAGGCGATGCAGCATCAGCACGACCAGCCCGGCACCGCCGGCTTTCCGGTACAGGAAGTCGGCGCCGCTGTAATGCGCGGTCAGCGCGATTGCATAGCGTGCCCATGCAAGCGTCCGCCGCCTCATTTCCGTGTCCCCGGAGCCAGCGGGTCAGCTGGAAGATGGCGCGCCTTGACCACCAGGGCCACATAGGTCCAGAAGTAGGCGATGACGGGGTAGTAAGTGAAGCGGTCACCGAACAGGTTGCCGCAGACCATGCCCATCCAGGCCCCGACCAGCCCCAGCGCCAACGCGTAACGCCAGCTGCCGCTCACCGACGCCGAGAGTTCACGCCGCGCTGTCCGCAACACCGAAAACAACAGGCCCAGCAGGATCGCCCCGCCTATCGCGCCGCCTTCCGACAGCGTGCGCAGATACACGTTGTGGGTATCCATCTTGTAGGGGTTTATTTCCGGGTGCCGGAACGACTGGAAGCCCGTGCCCACCACCGGATGGGACAGGAAGTTGTCCCACGCGATCTTCCAGAATTCGAAGCGCATCTCGGTGCTCTTGTCGCGTTGTCCTTCGTCGACCGTGGTGCTGTCGAAACGCTGCACCACCGAAGTAGGCAGGATGGGTGGTAGGATCGCCGCCGCCAGCAGCAGGGGAAGCATCATCTTCCAGCGCCCGCGCCAGGCCAGGATCACCGTTGCCAGGCCCAGCAGCGCGGCGATGTAGGCGGTTCGCGAGTAGGCATACATGATGCCGATCACCATCGACGCGATTCCACCCAGTAACAGCATCTTCCAGAGGCGCGAGGTCTTGGCGGCGACCAGTACTGCGAACAGCACCACCGCCACGGTCACGCAGAACGCGGCGAATTCATTGGCGCCCAGCAGCATGAAGGTGCCCTTGATGCGCAGGTCGTCCGAATAGTTCCAGCTGGAGACGCTGACGTGCTCGATCCAGGTGACCTTGGCGATGTAGGGAAGCGGCAATATGGTCGCAAGTACGATGCGGCGGACACCGGTCCAGTCGTTCACGCTCATCTGCACCAGGTACAGCATGAACACACCGGTCAGATGGTCCTTGAGGATATTGGCGTGGCTGCCCGTATTGCTCACGTACTGGTAGCTGATGAACAGCGAAATCACCGAATAGATGGAATAGACCAGCACCCAGCGGTTGACGGGCTCGTTGGGAGCCAGGTGGCCGCGCACCAGCCATACGCCCAGCAGCGAAAGTCCGAAGCCCATGTTGAGGAAGTTCAGGCCGCCGCCGAAGTTGGGCAGGTAGCCGGCATGGATGTTCTGCAGCGGCAGCAGGAACAGGAAGGCGTACAGGGCCCAGTTGCTGGCCACCTTGGCCGTGGCCTTCGCCTTCGGATGGAGTCCGGGCCTGGCCGGCGCGGCCAGGACGCCTGCGCCAGGTAGTGCGTCGATTGCAGCGGGTACCGGCGTGGACATGCGCAGGGCTCGCGCGGCCAGGGGGAAGCGCTCGCTGCGGGGTGCCGCATCGCCGGCGGAAAGCTCAGGCGATTTTTCGATCATGTCCGTTACTCCGGGCCGCCTGGTAAAGCTCCACGTAACTGGCTGCCATGGCCTGGCTGGAATGGTGCGCGCGGACATAGGCGGCGGCCCTGCGGTCGTGCCGGGGCGGTCGTGCAGCTTCCTCGATCATGGCCGTGCGCAGCGCCATGGCATCGCCCGCGGGCACCAGCTGCCCTTCGTCGCTGTGGGCGAGCAGCGAAGGCAGGCTGCCAACCGCGCTTGCGATTACCGGTATGCCGCGCGACATTGCCTCCAGTGCAACCAGCGGCATGCCTTCGCTCAAGGAGGGAAGCAGCAGGCAGTCGACCAGCGGGTAGATCCGTTCCATGTCAGGGCGGTTGCCCAGGAACAGCACCCGTCCCTGCAGGCCCAGCTTCATGGTCCTGGCCTGCAGCGGTTGCATTTCCGGCCCATCACCTGCCAGCAACAGCCGTGCGCCGGGCTCGATCGCCGCCACGGCCGCGAACGCATCCAGCAAAGCAGGCAGGTTCTTTTCCGGTGCAAGGCGGCCTACGGCGGCAAACACGCGACTTGCCTGTCCAAGGCCCAGCTCGAGCCGCAAGGCCGAAGAGGGCGGCGCGTCGCTGCCGATGGTGATGCCGTTGTCTATCTGCCGGATCCGCGAACGCGGAATGCCGGCCCGCACCAGCCGTTGGATCTGCTCGTCAGACACCACCGCGAGCATGTCGAAGCGGTGCAGCAGGGAGAGCTCCAGCCTGGTGTACAGGCGCAGCGCCGTCGAGGTTTCAACCCAACCATGCAGGGTGGTGACCAGTTTCATGTGCGGGCGCCGGCGTGCGGCCACCCATGCGTAGAACGCGCTCTTGTAATCATGCACATGCAATGTGGTTGCCCTGCAACTGTCGATCTGGGCCACCAGCGCCGCCACGGTCCGCATGTCCAGCTTGCCCCGGCAGGGCAGCAGCAACGCATCGCAACCATGGGCCAGCGCGTGCTCGTGCAGCGGCTGGCGCTGCAACCGGTAATTGTTGATGCTGAGCAGCCGGCTGGGGACGCCGTAGAGGTTCAGGGCATCGTCCAGGGCCACGAGCAGGCGGTCGGCGCCGTACAGCCCGGCACTCGAGCGCAGCTGCAGAATCGAATCGGCGGGCGCGTCACTGTTCATGCGGCGCTGGCCGTGGCCAGTGAAGCGGGCAGCACCAGTTGCCGGTAGCAATTGTCGAAGGACCGCACCATGGCATCGAGCGAGAATTCCCGCTCGATCCTGGCCCTGGCTGCCTGGCCCATGCGCAAGCGTTGCGCCGGCTCCACGGCCAGCCGCGCCATTGCCTGCGCCAGCAGCCCGGAATTTCCGGATGGCACCAGCAGTCCGTTGACCTCCGGCTCCACCAGGGAAGGATTACCACCGACATCCGTGGCGATGACCGGCAGGCCGCACGAAGCCATTTCCAGTATCGCGTTCGACATGCCTTCGGTGGATGAAGCCAGCAGGCCGATATCCAGCGCCGGGAGCACCGATTCGATATCCGGTCGCATCCCCAGCAGGGTAACTGCATGTCCGAGGCCGGCCGCGGCAACCTGCCGCTCTATCTCCGCGCGCAGTGGCCCCTGGCCAACGAGGAACAGGCGCGCCTGGGGAACCTGCGCGTGCACCTGCGCAAATGCCGACAGCAGGTCGCCATGGCACTTCTCTGCCGTCATCCGCGCAATGCACACGAAGGCGATCGAATCGTCATCTAGGCGAAGGGAATGCCGCGCGGCCTGGCGCTCGCCGCGTGGCCAGGGCCTGAACTTGCGCGTGTCCACGCCATTGGGTATCCACAGCATCCTTGCGCTGTCCAGCCCCTCGGCGCGCGACAGTTCCGACAGGATGGGTTGCGCCGGTGCGATCACCCTGTCGAAGCGCGGGTTGAGGAAGCGGAAGAGCCACTTCAGCTTGGCGCTTTTCTTGTAGCCCATGTCGCGGCGGTTGGAGATGCGCATGCAGCCGGCAGGCGGCGTAAGCAGCGCGTTGAGCAGGTCGGATTTTTCGTGGTGCGATTGCACGATGTCATAGCGGCCCTGCCGGACCATCGTGTCCAGCTGGCGCCATGCGTGGCGCCCGCCACGGCCGTAGATGGCGTTGACAGGCAGGCTGACCAGACTGACGTGCTGCAGTTCGGCCAGGGCATGCTTGGGACCGGCATAGGCAGTGGCGGACAGCTCCACCAGGGTGATCTGGTAGCGCTCGCGGGGCAGCAGGCCCACCAGGTTGCGCAGGAAGCGCTCGCTGCCGCCGGAAAAGACGACCGAGGTGTCGGTGATCAGGAGCAGGCGGAGCCGCGGAGCCGCAGGTGCCGGGGCTGGATCCGCGGGCAGGTCGGCGAAGGCGACATCCTCAGCGGCGATAGTTGAAGCTGACAATCGCGACATTTTCTTTGTAGTCCTGGCCGATGATTGCGCTGTTGCGTTCGCGCCGCTGCAGTTCAAGCCTGCCGAACCAGTGCGCGGTGAACCGGTTCTCCAGGGCGATGCCGGCGGTTTTTTCCCGGTACCTGCGCACTGGCGCCTCGAACTTGCGGTCCTCCAGCGAGGCCGCTGCCTGCACGACCAGGCGCGGGCGAAGCCGGTAGGAAACCGAGGCATAACCGCCCCAGTCCTTCTCGTCCTCGGCAGACAGTTCCACGTAATTGAGGCGTACGTAGTACGGGCGGAACTCCATGCTCAGGCGCTCGCCGGTGAACTCGTAGCCAAGGCGCAGGCCGGTTTCCTTGTAGACACCGGCAACGATGGGCGGCGCCGGGTTGCCATTGGGGCCGCCGATATCGACATTGGTGACCGGCAGGATCATGTTCTCCGCGGCATCGGAGAAGTCATAGTTCATGTCCAGGTTCAGCGCGCTGCGGGGCGTCAGCTGCCAGTTGAAACTGGCGCGCGCCAGCGGCAGGGATTCGTCCTTGCGCACGCCGCCGTATTTCAATTTCGAATAGCCCACGTCGAAGCGCATCTCCAGGTCGCGCAGCTGGCCCACGTACCGCCCATACAGGTCGTAGCGCGTGAAGTTGGCCTCCGGCGCCACCTCCTGGTAGTTGACGTCAACCACCTCCAGGTTGGCACTGACCGTACGCGTGGGGCTCAGGTCATGCAGCAGGCGCATTGCGATGCCATAGCGGTCGCTGTTGAAGGTCTGGCTTTCCTCGGCATAGCTGCGCGTATAGCGGGCATCCACCTGGCCGTGGGTGGCGTCGGCCGAACGCACGTACAACGTGGGACCGGTCACGAACACGTTGGTCTGTTGCTGGTTGCCCGGATTGAAGGAGGTGAGCGAATCGACGGGTTGCAGGCTGAGGTAATCCTCGATGGTCCACTCCAGCCGGTCGGGGATCATGGTCCAGAGCGCCTGCGAGGACAGCGCGCCGCGGAAACCGTCGTCGAAGGTGTCGTCCACGTAGTCCAGGTACTGGACCTGGCCGGTGGCGTTCAACTTCAGCCTGGCACCGGCCTGCTCGATGCCAAACCGCAATTGCGGCATCACCACCGTCTCCGACTGGGGGTCGGTTTCGGAAAGCCCGATGTTGTCGCTGCGCAGCGCCGCCAAGCCGAGGTCGTAATTGATCGGCGCAGCCAGCGCCATGCCTGGAAGGGCGGCCAGCGCGACGGTCAACGCGGCACGCCTGGGTCGCTTGTGCTGCACGCCGGTGCGGGTCTTCTGCATGTCATATGCCTTCGTTGAAGATCACGCCGGCGAACTTGCGCGGATCGAAGTTGGCCGCGGCCTGGGCGATGGTCGCCGGGGTGTCACGGGCATACCCGGCCACCAGCACCACCACGTCGGCCAGGTCGGCCAGGATCCGGGCGTCGGGCGAACCGATCACCGGGGGGCTGTCGAGGAACAGGTAGCGGTCCGAATAGCGGCTGCGCAGCGAATCCAGCATCACCCGCATGCGGAAGGTCGAGAAATATTCGGCACCCGTCTCGCGCTGGCGGCCGGCTGGCAGCAGGCGCACGCGTGGCACTCCGGTGTCATAGAGCACCTTGGCCAGGTCCTGCTCGGGGTTGTCCAGGTAGTCGGTCAGCCCGCCCGCCGGCGTTTCGATGCGCATGGTCGCGTCCTGCGAGGGATCGCGCAGGTCGCAGTCCACCAGCAGGGAAGTGCGGTTGTCGTCGAAGGCCATGGCGGCGGCCAGGTTGCGGGCCACGAAGCTGCCGCCGCAGCCGCGGCTGACGGGGGCGACCAAGGTGATGAAGTTGCCTTCCGCCGCGGCCAGCAGCTTGGTGCGCAGGTCGCGGAACGCATCGACCTCGGGCCGGGCCACGTCGGTGCGGAAGATGATGGAACGTTCCCGCAACTGGCTCGGTGTCAGCGCATGGCTGCTGGAGGCGCGCGTGATCAGGTGGTTGGTGATGGGCGTTACCTTGCCGCTGTCTGCTTTCGCCGGGGCGCCACTGTCGGGGTTGTGCATGGGATTGTTCATAGCGCCTGCATCATCTTCAGGGTCAGGGCAATGCCGTAGGTGGCCGGGACCAGCAGCACCAGGAACGAGGCGAACGCGTAGCGGTGCAGCATCTGCTTGCGCCTGCGCGGGGTGACATAGGCGGGCATGACCCCCAGGACGGGCAGGGCCGCGTCGCGTTCGATCTGCAGTGGCGAGCGCACGCGCGGATCCAGCTTGACCACGCCGAAAAGCAGGACCACCGGCACCACGAATGCGGCGCCCAGTCCGGCCCCGGCCGCGTGCATCAGGCGCAGGCCGATCGGTCGCAACGGCATTGCCGCCGGTTCCTGGATGCGGAAGCTGAGGCCGCGCTGTTCGGAGTCCAGGTTCATCGACACGCGCGCGTTCTCGCGGCGCTTCAGCAGGTCCTGGTAAAGGTCGCGATTGACTTCGTAGTCGCGGGTGAGTTCGGCCAGGCTGCTTTCCGACGCGGCGATATGCTGGTTGCGCACCAGTTCCTGTTCCAGCAGGCCCTGGGCCGTGGCGATGCGCGAAGCCACCGCGGCGCCGCGGCTGCGCACCGCCGAGAGCTTGCTGCGCAGTTCGCCGTACAGCGGGTTCATGCTGGTCGTGCCGTCGATCGAGGTGGGCGCGCCCGCACGGCGTGCCTCCTGCCTGGCCGTTTCGGCGGCCAGCTCCTGCTCGAGGTCGCGGATCTGGTGCTGCGTGCGCACCACGTCCGGATGCTGTTCGGTGTAGCTGGCCAGCAACTGGTCGCGCTGGTTCTGCAGTTCGGCCAGGCGGACGCGGAACTGGCCGGCACGCGTCTGCACCGTGTTGACCTCGCTTTCGCCGGAGAGCTGCTGCTGCAGCACGGTTTCTTCCGAGCGCAGGTCGATCAGGTCGAGCTTCGAGGTCTCCACCTGGCGGCGCAACTCGCCGATCCGCGAGTTGACGTCGGCGCTGATGCCGGGCCGCGCATCGGGATTGGAGTTGCGGTAGTGCTCCAGCTTGGCTTCGGCGTCGGTGAGTTTCTGGTGGTACTGCTCCACTTGCGTATTGATGAAGTCGTAGGCCTCGCGGCTTTCGTTCTCCTTGGTGGCCAGGCTTTCGCTGATGACCAGGTCGGCCAGCCTCTGGGTGACCTTGAAGGTGCGGGTCGGGTCCGAATCGACGTAGCGGATCTCGATCAGGTTGTCGCGCGGGTTGCTCATGATGGTGCGGCCGGTGATCTCCTCTATCAGCTTGTCCTGCGCAAGCGGGGACAGCGGCTTGTCCATCCATCCGCCGGCACGCAGCACCTCGGTCATCACCTTGCGGCTGAAGGCCACCTCCCGCGCGATGGCGGCGCGATTGGCCACGCTGGTCGGCACTGCGCGGCCTTCCATCAGCGGCGTGATGATGTTGCTCTGTTCGACCAGGATGGTGGTCGTCGACGCATACTTCTTGGGCAGCAGCACGCCGATGGCCAGGGCGGAAAGGGCCAGGGCAGCAAAGATCGCCGCATACCAGACAGCATGCCGTTTAAGCTCGTGGCGCACTACCGGGATCATCGCCATCGCAACCGATGGCCTGGCCTCTGCCGAGGACCACTCCCCTGATGTATTGCTCATAGGACCCTTTCCGGGATGGTGATTACGTCGCCGGGCGCAACATTCATGTTGGTCGATAGGTCGCCACGCTTGAGGATGCGGTCGAGCTTTATCGGGTAGGGCAGGGTGGTGTCGCCGTTGCGTCGATACAGGTTGGAACGGTTGGCCGAGGCGAATTCGGTCACTCCGCCCGCAGCCAGCACCGCGTCCAGCACGGTCATGCCGGGGCGGTAGGGAATGGAAATGGGCTGGCGCACCGCACCGGTCACCCGCACCCGCGACAGGTATTCGTGGCTGCGCAGTTCGGTCAGGATCACCGCCACCTGCGGGTCGCGCACGTAGGTCGCCAGGCCCTTCTGGATGGTGCTGGCAACCTGGATGGGGGTGCGGCCACCGGCCAGCACGTCGCCTACCAGCGGCACCGAGATCATGCCGTCCGGGCGCACCGGCACCGTGATGCCCAGTTCGGGATTGCGCCAGACCGAGACCTGCACAATGTCATCCACCCCGATCTTGTAGGTGTCCTGGGAAATGGTGGTCGCGGGCGGCGCGGCATCTGCTTCTGCGGGCGCGGCAGCTTCGTCGCACCAGGCTGGCGTGGCCAGCGCCATTGAAAGGCCGATTACGGCAATGACTGCCTGCATGCGTTTCATCGAACTTGCCCCTGTGCGTGTACTGCCTTAACAACGCAGGTTTCGCCAGGATCAGGACAGGCCGGCCACGCCGATACGCCGGGTCTCGCCGCACAATTGCGCGTGGCCTGCTCGCAAGACGACATGGGCCGCGCCGCGCGTTCCATGGATAATGCCCTTTCGTGAACCTTGGGGATCTGGATGCGCATCCTGCTATGCGGCGGCACCGGCTATATCGGCTGCCATACATATGCGGTACTGGTCGAACGGGGCCACGAGGTGGTCATCGCCGACAACTTCAGCAACAGCTCGCCCCGGGTGCTGGAGCGGTTGCGCCAGCTGACCGGGAAGGCCCCCGAATTCCACCCGCTTGACGTGCGCGACGCCGCGGCGATGTCGCGCCTGTTCGCCGCCCACCGTTTCGACGCGGTCGTCCACTTCGCGGCGCTGAAGGCGGTCGGCGAATCCTGCGAGCGGCCACTCGACTATTTCGACAACAACATCAGCGGCACCATCACCCTGCTGCGGGCGATGCAGGAAGCCGGGGTAGGGCGCCTGGTGTTCAGTTCCTCGGCCACCGTCTACGGCGACCCCGAAAGCGTGCCGGTGCGCGAGGACGCGCGCCTGCAGGTGACCAACCCCTATGGCCGCACCAAGCTGGTCATGGAGCAGCTGATCGAGGACCTGTGCGCTTCGGACCCGGGCTTCCGCGCCGCCAACCTGCGCTACTTCAACCCGGTCGGCGCCCATGCCTCGGGACTGATCGGAGAAGACCCGGCCGGCATTCCCAACAACCTCATGCCCTACATCTGCCAGGTGGCAGTAGGCCGACGCGAGAGGCTGCAGGTCTTCGGCGGCGACTATCCAACCGTCGACGGCACCGGCGTGCGCGATTACATACACGTCGTAGACCTGGCCCGCGCGCACGTGGACGCATTGGAATACCTGCAGCGCGAGGATGGCAACCTGACCGTCAACCTGGGCACCGGGCGCGGGATCAGCGTGCTGGAATTGCTGCATGGTTTCGAGCGCGCCTCCGGGCGCCCGGTTCCCTACGACATCGTGGCCCGCCGGCCTGGCGATGTGGCCGAGGTCTACGCCGACCCGGCCCTGGCCCGGCGCCTGCTCGGCTGGCAGGCCGAGTTCGACGTCGATGCGATGTGCCGGGATGCCTGGCGCTGGCAGTCGATGAACCCCGGCGGTTACGCCGACTGATCCAACTGCCTCACTTGTGCGGGAGGGGCTTGAGCCCCGACGGGTTCTGGCGGAGAGCGTCGGGGCTGAAGCCCCTCCCACAAGGGCACAGCCTGCCTTGGCGTTCTTCCCACAAGGTCAGAGCCTGCCTTGGCGTTCCTCCCACAAGGGCAGAGCCTGCCGCTGGAACCTGCGCGCCCTTCGGCTAGCCGTTCTGGTCCGGAGCAGCGCCTGCCAGCAATGCCTCCACTACCGCACCAGGCCGCTTCATCCACGCGAAGTGGTCGGCGCGCGCGCCCAGCGCATGGCGGTCGAGGATGCTGATGCTCGAACGCGTGTGCGGCATCTTGTCCAGCAGCGCCTGCAGCGAGCTGCGTGGTGCATACCAGTCGTTCGCCAGCAGCACGCCACGCGCTTCGACGGCCACCCGCGACAGCGCCGCTTCCAGGTCGACGTCCATGCCGCTCGCCGCATAGCGGTTGCTCAGGCCGACCCTGGCCCAGTCGCGCATCAGCGTTCGTGCCTCGTTGCCGGCAAAACCATACCGGCGCCCATGCAGCAGGCCGCGGCGATCGGCCACCCAGGGCACGAACCGGAACGCCGGCGGGAACAGGTAGCGCAATGGGGCGGGGAACGCGCGCCAGTACGGCGAGCCGCTGGCCACCAACCACAGCGACTCGAAGGCTCCGGCATGCAATGCCAGGTAGCAGGCCGCGAACTGCGCGCCGATGCTGTGGCCGCCGATGATCCGCGCGGGCGCATCGCAATGTGCGTTGATGGCTTCCTGACTGCACCGGATGTCCTGGGTCAGGATTTCGCGGTAACCCCAGTCCACCGCGCGGCTGGCGCGCAGGCTGCTGCTGCCATTGCCGCGCCATTCGTGCAGGAACACGGCGATGCCCCGTGCCGCCAGCGCCTCGGCCATCGGCAGGTAGTGCCACGCGGCCACGCCCAGTGCCGGCAGCCACAACAGGGTCGAATGGGCTTGCGCAGGGATGCGTGCGATCAGCTTGTAGCGGTGGCCGTCTTCCGTGGCCAGTGGAATCTCCATCTCCTGCATGCTCATCGTCCCGGCGCCGCCCCGAAATGATCGAGTACCAGGATGTCGCTGCGGCCCGGGCGATAACCGCTGCGCAAAGCGGCGTGCACGTAATCCGATGCCAGCCGGCAGGCTTCGGCCATGGAAGCGCCCAGGCACAGGTTCGCCGCGATCGCCGAGGCCAGCGTGCAGCCGGTGCCATGCGCCTCGAGCCGCAGGCGCGGATGCACGATTTCGCGCACGCCCGTCGCATCGGCGAACAGGTCGACCACGTCGCCCCGATCCTGCAGGTGGCCGCCTTTCAGCAACACCGCAGTGGCGCCGAGCGCCAGCAGTTCAGCGGTGGCCGTGCGCATCGCGGCGACATCGCCGACGGGGTGGCCCAGCAGCAATTCGGCTTCGGGCAGGTTGGGCGTGATCAGCGAAGCCAGCGGCAGCAGGCGCGTGCGCAGCGCCTCCAGCGCGGCGTCTTCCAGCAGCTTGGCGCCGCTGGTGGCCACCATCACCGGGTCGACCACCACGAACGCTGGCCGCCGCCGCTCCAGTTCGGTGGCCACCGTGCCGATCACCTGCGCATTGGCCAGCATGCCCAGCTTCACCGCGCCGATGTCGAAGTCGTCGAAACAGGCGTCCAGCTGCGCGCGCAGGAAGTCCATCGGCGGTACGTTGACCGCGGTGACGCCACGGGTGTGCTGCGCGGTGAGCGCGGCGATGGCCGACAGGCCATGCACGCGATGCGCGGCAAAGGTCTTGAGGTCGGCCTGGATACCGGCGCCGCCGCCCGAATCGGAGCCGGCAATGGTGAGCGCGCTGGTGACTGAAGGTGCCTGGGTCATCATCTTCCCTGGGTGATCCACAACTGCCGTTGCCGGTAGACGGCGTAGGCGACGCCCACGCTGCCGGTCAGCAGGGCGGGGAAATAAAGTGTGCTGTAGCCGAATCGCGAATACAGCAAGGCGCCGGCGATGCCGCCGCAGAGGAAACTGGTGGTCACCAGCACGCACAGGGCCAGCCTGCGCCTGGCCACCGGCATGCCGCGCAACGCATGGCCCATTGCGATGCCGATATCGGTGACCAGCCCGGTGACGTGGCTGGTTCGTATCAGCGAGCCGCTGTAGGTCGAAGCCATGGCGTTCTGCAATCCGCAGGCCGCCGCCGCCAGCAACGCGCCGGCAATCAACTGTCGCTCGAACAGGGGCACTGCCGCTGCCAGCAGCAGCGCTTCGATGGCCAGCACCACGCCATACCTGCGACCCAGCTGCAGGGTGCTGTCCTGGATGATCAATCCGCTGGCCACCGCCCCGGCGATGAAGGCCAGCACCACGCCCAGCAGGCGGCCGATCGCGCGGAGGTCGCGCTCGACAATGGCCGCGCCCAGCAGCGAGGTGGTGCCGGTCAGGTGGGTGATGGCCTGGTGTTCGAAACCCAGGTATCCGACCACGTTGACGATGCCGGCCACGAACGCAAGCGAGCCCGCGCCTACCCAGACCCAGCGGGGAAGTTGGATGCCCATCGTGCGCGAAATACCTGTGTGGACCGGGTTGATCGCAGTTTAAGCGATCAACCCGGGGTGCCTGTTCAAAGCACTTCGGAGGCGTAGTCGGCCAGCCGCGAACGCTCGCCGCGACGCAGGGTGATGTGCGCGCTGTGGGCCCAGTGCTTGAAGCGGTCCACCGCGTAGGTCAGGCCCGACGTGGTTTCGGTGAGGTAGGGCGTGTCGATCTGTTCCACGTTGCCCAGGCACACGATCTTGGTGCCGGGGCCGGCCCGGGTGATCAGCGTCTTCATCTGTTTCGGCGTCAGGTTCTGCGCCTCGTCCAGGATCAGGTAGCGGCTGAGGAAGGTGCGCCCGCGCATGAAGTTCATCGAGCGGATCTTGATGCGCGAGGCCAGCAGGTCGTTGGTGGCCGCGCGCCCCCAGGCGCCACCGTCCTGGTTGTGCGTCAGCACTTCCAGGTTGTCGGTCAGCGCGCCCATCCACGGCGTCATTTTTTCCTCCTCGGTGCCCGGCAGGAAGCCGATGTCCTCGCCCACCGACACGGTGGCGCGGGTCATGATGATTTCGCGGTAACGCTGCTGGTCCATGGTCTGCGCAAGCCCTGCGGCCAGGGCGAGCAGGGTCTTGCCGGTGCCGGCGGTGCCCAGCAGGCTGACGAAATCGATCTCCGGGTCCATCAGCGCGTTCAGGGCGAAGTTCTGCTCGCGGTTGCGCGCGATGATTCCCCACACCGCGTGCTGGCTGCTGCGGAAATCATCGGCCAGGGCCAGCGTGGCCTTCTTGTCGGTGCCGATCCTGGCGACGCGGAACTCGACTTCATCCTCGCCCGGCAGGTACAGGAACTGGTTCGGGTACCAGTCCTCTTCTTCGGTCATTGCCACTTCGTAACTGGTGCGCCCGGCCTTGTCGCTCCACGAGCGCAGGTCCTTTTCGTGACGGTCCCAGAAATCCGGCGACAGTTCGGTGGCGCCGGTGAACAGCAGGCTGAAATCGTCCAGCGCGCGATCGTTCTCGTAGTCCTCGGCCACCAGTCCGCTGATCGCGGCCTTGATGCGCAGGTTGATGTCCTTGGATACCAGGATCACCGGCACTTCCGGATGCCGTTCGCGCAGTTCCAGCACCGCCGCCAGGATCTTGTTGTCCGGCGCCAGGTCGCCGAAGGTGCGGCCGGGAATGGTGGGTTTGGTCTGGAAGAACAGGCGGCCGATCGCGCTTTGCGACTTCAGCTGCACGCCCTGCGGATGGCTCAGCGGTATGCCGGCGTCGATCTGCTCGGCACCGGCGCCCTCGATCAGCTCATTGAGGAAGCGGCTTACCTGGCGCGCATTGCGGCTCACTTCGGTCATGCCCTTCTTGGCATTGTCCAGTTCCTCGATGACCTGCATCGGCAGGAACACTTCGTGTTCCTCGAACTTGAACAGCGCGGTCGGGTCGTGCATCAGCACATTGGTATCCAACACGTAGATGCGCTTGCTTCGGGTCATCTAGACAGCCTCGCAGAGGGTGGGGTGTGGATGGGTGTACGGCGACACATGCAACGGCAACGTGCAACGGCAACGTGCAACAGCAACTTGCAACAGGAACCACTGGAACAGCGGCAGACCACCGCGACCCGCGGGGCGGGGCAGTGGCAGGAAGGGTTCGGGGATCGGTCACTGCTTGCTTGCGACCTGCAGGGCTTGCAGTACGGCTTCGGCGTGGCCTGCGACCTTGACGCTCCGCCATTCCTGCACGATGCGGCCTTGCGGGGAAATCAGGAAGGTGCTGCGGACCACGCCCAGCACCTTGCGCCCGTACATATTCTTCTCGTGGATCACGTCGAAGGCCTGGCACAGCGCCTCGTCTGCATCGCTGACCAGGGCGAAATTGAAGCCCTGTTTCGCGCAGAAGTTGTCGTGGGACTTCACCGAGTCGCGGGAAACGCCCAGCACGGTGGCATCGAGTTTGCGGAATTCCGGCAGCAGCGCGTTGAAATCGATGCCTTCGGTGGTGCAGCCCGGGGTGCTGTCCTTGGGGTAGAAGTACAGCACCAGCCAGTGGCCGGCGTAGTCGGAAAGCCTGGCGGTCTCGCCGCCGGACAGCGCCAGCGGCAGCTTCAGCGTGGTCTTGCCCAGGGCCTTGCCCGTTGCGGTCATGCGTTCGCTGCCATCAGGTCAGAACTTCATCGGGTCCATGATCGCGTCCAGGTTCAGGTGGTCGCAGAATTCGAGGAAATCGTCGCGCAGGGCGGCGATATGCATGTTGGCCGGGATGCCGATGGTGACCTGGGCCGAGAACATCTCCGCGCCGGTCTGCATGGCCCGGTAGCGGGTGCTCTGCAGGTTCTCGATGGTGATGCCCTGGCGGTCGAAGAAATCGGCCAGCTGGAACAGGATGCCCGGCTTGTCTGCGGCCACCACTTCCACGATGTAGGGCAGCAGGTTGGACTGCACGACCTTGGCGGCGGTGCGGTACCAGACCAGCTTGAGGCCTTCCTCGCGCTCCAGCCGGGTCATCATCGCCTCCAGCTTGGCCACCGAGTCCCAGGAACCGGTCGCCAGGGCGGTCACCGACACGTCGCGGCCCACGGTGGACAGGCGCGCATCGACCAGGTTGCAGCCGCTGTCGGCGATCCGGCGGGTCACCGACAGCAGCGGCGACTCCGGATGCGTCGTGTAGGCGTTGATCAGGAGGTGGTTTTCGTTCGGCGAAGGCCGGGCGTTTGGATCTGTCGGTGGGGCTTCAGGCATCTCTCTCAACAAGCCCTTTGTATGAATGGCGACAGGGCAGGTGCCCGGTGCATGGCCCAGCATACTTGCCCGCGCTTTCAAGCCGCAAGTAACATCGCAGGGTGCGTGGCGTTCCGCGCGACCTCCTTTCGAAGGCAACCGCTTGTCCCTTTCCGGCTGTATCACTGCACTTGCGACACCGTTCACGCCGACTGGCGAGCTGGACCTGGATGCGTGGCAGCGATTGCTGACGCAGCAACTGGCCGGTGGCATCCAGGGCATCGTGGTGGCGGGTTCGACCGGTGAAGCGGCGGCACTGACCGATGAGGAATACGATCTGCTGTTGACGACGGCGGTAACGCAGGTGGCAGGCCGCATTCCGGTGCTGGCCGGCACCGGACAGATGAACACCGCCAAGACCATCGCCCAGACTCGCCGCGCGGCCGCAGCCGGCGCCGATTTCGCGCTGGTGGTCACGCCGCCGTATGTGCGCCCGACCCAGGCCGGCCTGGTCGCCCACTACCGCGCCGCTGCCGACCAGGGCGGCCTGCCGGTCGTGCTCTACAACGTGCCGGGCCGCACCGGTTGCGACCTGTTGCCGGAAACCGTAGCCGAACTGGTATCGCACCCGTCCATCGTCGGCATCAAGGAAGCGCGTCCGGAACCCGAGCGCATGGCGGCCCTGCTGGCATTGCGCAGCGACACCTTCGCCATCTTCAGTGGTGACGATCCGACCGCGTCGCGGGCCCTGCTGGCCGGGGCCGATGGCCTGATCTCGGTGGGCTCCAATGCCTTGCCGAATGCGTTCCGCAAGTTGTGTGATCTCTCGCGCAATCGCGACGAAGCCGCTGCCGCGCGCCTGGATGCGCAGATGCAGGCCTTCCATTCCTTCTTCGGCATCGAGTCCAATCCCATCCCGGTCAAGGCGCTGCTGCAGCGACTGGGCTATGGTGCCGGGCTGCGGTTGCCGCTGACCCCGCTTTCCGATGCCCATGCCGCCGAGGCAGACCGCCTGCACGCCGCGGCCACGGCCCTAGAACAACAGTCCAGCCGCGAATCCATCGCGGCCTGATTCCACGCTTATTTCAGGAGATTACCCAATGCGTTCCATGTCCCCGTACCTGCGCCCCGTCGCCTTTGCCGCACTGGCCATCGCCGTGCTTGGCGTCTCTGGCTGCAAGTGGTTCCGCAAGGGCAACCCCGATTACGCGATGAGCGCCGAGACCCGTCCGCTGGAAGTGCCGCCGGATCTCAACCTGCCCAACACCGCCACCGCCATGAAGCTGCCCCAGACCGGCGCCCAGGCCTCGGCCACGCCGTCCAACCCCACCGGCTTCAACGTGGCTGGCCCGCGCGACGAGGTCTTCGCCAAGGTCGGCGTGGCCCTGGAAGGCATCGACGGCGTCAGCATCGCCAGCCGCGCCCAGTTGCTGGGCAGCTATGACGTGACCTACGAAGGCGCCAGCTTCCTGGTCCGCGTGGTCGCCGTCGAAGCCGGCGCCTACGTCTCGGCAGTCGATCCGCGCGGCCTGCCGGCGGGTGGTTCCGCGCCGAAGCTGATCGCCGCGCTGAAAGCGAAGCTGGGCGCCTGATTCGGCATCCGCTGCGCCCCGGCGAAGCCTACAGGCCCGCCGCCGGGGTGCTTGCGGCGACGCCCGATTCACGGGCCGTATAAGAAAAAGTCTTCCCATTCACGGGCTTGGGTAGGCGGGGAGCTAAACTACCCCGCGCTTACTGGATTCCCATGCTAGATCTCCACTGTCACCTCCTGCCCGGCATCGACGACGGCGCCGTCGATCTCGACATGGCGCTTGAAATGGCGCGCATGGCAGTAGCCGATGGCATCCGCACGGTCGCCTGCACCCCGCATATCTACCCGGGCATGTACGACAACAGCGGCGACGGCATCCGGACCGCCATCGCCGCTTTCCGGCTGGACCTGGCCGCCCACGACATTGACCTGCAGCTGGTCGAAGGCGCCGACGTCCACCTCGACCAGGGCCTGTCCGAATCGATCCGCGCCGGTCGCATTCCCACCCTGGCGGGATCGCGCTACCTGCTGCTGGAGCCGCCGCACCACGTGGCGCCCCCCCGTTTCGAGGAAACCGTGTTCCAGTTGATGGTTGCCGGCTACATCCCGGTCATCACCCATCCCGAGCGCCTGAGCTGGATTGAAGGGCACTACGAGGTGTTCCAGCGCCTGGTCAAGGCCGGCAGCTGGATGCAGATCACCGCCGGAAGCGTCACCGGACGCTTCGGCAAACGCCCGCAGTACTGGGCCGAACGCATGCTCGACGAAGGCCTGGTCCACATCCTGGCCACCGATGCCCATCACCCGCGGCGGCGCCCGCCCTTGCTGGCCGAAGGCCGCGATGCCGCGGCCCGGCGGGTAGGGGAGCAGGAGGCCACACACATGGTCTTCACGCGCCCGCAGGGCATTGTCGACAACGTGGAACCGGGGGATTTGCCGGCTCTCGTTCAGAAAACCATCCCGACCACACCGCCATCGGTGTGGCGCCGCCTGTTGGGACAGGCATAATCCCCGCCCCATGAATCGAGCCCCGCCTGCCATGTTCCGAGTCCTGCAAGTAATAAGCGCGCTGTTGTTGGCAGTGATGCTGGTGGGTTGTGCCTCCGGGGGCGGTGCGAACCGGGTCGCTGCTGGCAAGTCGCTGCCTGCGCCTGATACCACCAATTCGGCCGGCGCCTACGAGGGCGCCAACGATTACCGGCTGGGCGCCCAGGACCTGATTGAAGTCAGCGTGTTTGGAGTGCAGGAGCTGAGCAAGACCGTGCGTGTGAACTCCAATGGGCAGATCTCGTTGCCCCTGGTGGGTGGCGTGATGGCCGGCGGGCGTACCATTCCCGAACTTGAGAAAGAGCTCGCAAAACGTTACGCCGAAGGCTACCTGCAGCGGCCGCAGGTGACGGTATTTGTGAAGGAATTCAGCAGCCAGCGCATCACCATGGAAGGCGCGGTGAAGAACCCCGGGATTTATCCGTTGACCGGCAAGATTTCGCTGCTGCAAGCCGTCGCAGTGGCCGGGGGACTGGATCCGCTCGCGGACCTCAATGGCATCGTCCTGTTCCGTCAGGTCGAGGGCAAGAAAATGGCGGCGGCCTACAACATGCGCGAGTTGCGCAGCGGGCGCATAGAGGATCCGGCGTTGTACGGTGATGACATCATCGTGGTCGAGCAATCCGGCAGCAAATCCGCGCTCCGCCAGTTCCTGCAGTCGGTGCCGGCCTTCGGCCTGTTCATGGCGCTCTGATCCCGTTTCATTGAATTCGTCGTTTCGTTTCGCCAGGAAATTGACCCACCATGCATGATGACCAGCTGCCGGTTCCCCCAACCGGGGATGACGAGCGACTGCCCGCCCGACGTGACTCCTCGCTACCGACGCCCCACCGGCCTGGGGCCTTGTCGGTGGAAATGCTGGCTGAAGAACGCGGCGATGACCGCGACGAGATCGATTTGCTGGCCTACTGGCGCATCCTGGTCAAGCGGCGGTGGTTGATCCTTGGTGTACTGGCCACCGTAGCTGCGCTCAGCCTGTTGCTGACCCTGATGGCGACGCCGATTTACCGTGCCACGGTAGTCATGCAGATCGAGAACGAGGAACAGACCATCGTGCAGGTGGGAGGGGTGGCGGCCCAAGGTGCCGACCCCCAGTTCCTGCAAACCCAATATGAGTTGCTCAAGAGCCGTACCTTGGCCGAGCGCGTGGCCGACGACCTCGACCTGGACAGTGCGGCGCTGGCACGCCTGAGCCAGCCGGGATGGCTTGATCGGGTCAAGGGCCTGGTGCGGCCCGCTCCTGCGACCAGTAGCGGCATACCCACCGAGAAAGATGCCGCCGCCACTTTGGCGACAGCCACTGGCGTCGTGCAGCGTGGCCTCAGTATCGAGCCGGTGCGCAACTCGCGGTTGGTTACGATCAATTACGACAGTCCCGTGCCTGCGTTCTCGGCGCGGGCGGCCAACGCGCTCGCCGAGGGGTTCATCGCATCGGGGCTGGAACGCCGTTTCGGCGCCAGTTCCTATGCCAAGACCTATCTGGAGGACCAACTCAAGACAACCAAGGCGCGGCTTGAGCAGTCCGAACGCCAATTGGTAGATTTCGCCCAGAAGGAGAACCTGGTTTCCTCGGCAGAGGGCCAGTCGCTGGCTGGGCAGAATCTTGCCGACCTGAATTCGGTGCTTGCCACGGCCCAGGAACAGCGCATCCGTGCGCAGGCCCGGTGGAGCCAGGCCCAGGCCGCAAGCGGCGCCGCGTTGCCGGCCGACATGCTGAGCAATTCCATTATCCGCACCTTGCAGCAGCAGCGTGCGCAGCTGCAGGGCACCTATCAGCAGAAGCTGCAGGTGTTCAAGGCCGACTATCCCGAGATGCAGCAGCTCAAGGGGCAGATGGACGACCTCGACAAGCAGATTGCTTTGGAGCTGCGAAATATCCGGGCCTCGGTCAAAGCCGAGTACGACGCGGCCGCTTCGCAGGAGCGTCTGCTGCAAGGCCAGCTGAATTCGTTGCGCACCCAGGCTCTTGATGTCGACGGCCGCAGCATCGACTACAACATCATCAAGCGTGAGGTCGACACCAACCGCCAGCTTTATGACGGCTTGCTGCAACGCTACAAGGAAGTGGGCGTCGCCGGTGATGTGCGCTCCAACAATATCTCCATCGTCGATCGGGCCCAGGTTCCACGCCAGCGCTTCAAGCCCAGTCTGCCCCTCAATCTTGCTATCGGGCTGCTGCTTGGCCTGATCCTGGGAGTTCTGGTCGCGTTCGTGCTCGAATTCCTCGACGACACGCTCAAGACCCCGGAAGACATTGAACAGCGCCTCAAGCTTGCGGTCCTCGGCATCGTGCCCCGGCTGGTCAAGCAAAGCCCCGAGGAGGCGGTCAAGGATCTGCGTTCTGCATTCTCCGAGTCCTACCGCTCGGTGCGTACCGCCCTGCAGTTCTCCACTGACCACGGCGTACCCAGGGTGTTGCTGATTACCAGCGCCAGCCCGGCTGAAGGCAAGTCCACCACTGCGCTGACCCTGGCGCGCAATTTCGCCCAGATGGGCAAGCGTGTACTGCTGATCGAGGCCGACTTGCGCAACCCGTCGCTGCACAAGACGCTCGGCTTGCGCACCGACGTCGGCCTGAGCAACCTGCTGGCTGGCGTCCAGAAAATGTCTGAAGCGGTGATAGACACCGAGGATGCACGGCTCAAGGTCATCCTGGCCGGTCCCTTGCCACCCAATCCCGCAGAGTTGCTGTCCGGCTCCAAACTGGTCTCGCTGCTGACCATCGCCGCCGGCAACTATGACCAGGTGATCATCGATGGCCCGCCGGTAATGGGCATCGCGGACGCGCCCATCCTGGCCAATGTGGCCGACGGCACCATGCTGGTCGTGCACTCGGGCAAGACACGCATCAGCACCGCCCAGGTTGCGGTCAAGCGGCTGATGGTCGCCCGCGCCCACATCGTTGGCAGCCTGCTGACCCAATACGATGCCAAGGTCGCCGGTTATGGCTACAACTACGAAGGCTATTACGCCTACGGTGGCGCGCCGCAGTTGACCAAGCGCTAGTCGCCGATGAGCGGAGACGCGCTCGAGGTCGCACTGGCCCTGTTGCGGGCGCCTTCGCTGCGTGGCGTACTGCGCCAGAGACCATTGCCCGACGGAGTCGGCGAGGTGATCGAACTGGCCGCCGGCGATCCGTCGCGGGTCGCGCGAGCGGCTGCCAATCGCGGCGAGGCACCGGAACAGGTGCTGGAAGCCGCGCGCTTCTACGTTCGCGAGATCCTGCTGTTCGCCGGCGCCGATGCCTACCGTGTCCTCGGTGTCTCGCCGGCCGCGGACGCTGCGCAGATCAAGCTTCATTACCGTCACCTGCAGCAGTGGCTGCACCCCGATCGCCGCGGCAACGATTGGGAATCGGTGTTCGCCACGCGCATAAATTCAGCCTGGGGCGACCTGCGCTCACCGCAGCGCCGTGCCGCCTATGAGGGGCGCCAACCACTTTCCTCTGAACTCGCCCAGGCTTTTCCCCAACGCCAGCTGGTCAGCCAATGGCGTGCGTCCCCGTTCGAGGAGCGCCGCGGGCTCGGCTGGCTCGCCGTGGGTGTTGGCGTCGCATGCTGTGTATGGCTTGCCGTACTGGTTGATCGCCAGGCCGGCGCTCCGGCACCGGAATGGGGCGTGGAGGAGAGTAGTGAGGCGCAGCCTGCCGGTGTCGCTGGTTCAGTGGAAGCCGACCTGGAGCGGGCGGCCGTATTGATGCAGCCTGCGCCCCATGCCGAGCTGCCAACTGGCAATCGTCAGGCAGCTGGGAACGCGCGTGCTTTCGTGGCATCGACCGGGGCCAAGCCAGGCGCATCGGGTCCCAACCGACCCGGGCCAGCGGCTGAACAATCCAGGCCCCGCTCTGGACGGCCCGCTTACACCGAGTGGGTTGAAGACAGATCAGGGGGCACGCGGGCGCCCTTGGCCAACACCACTTACGCAGAAACCTCCCGCACCACCTCGTCCGCACCCGTTGCTGGCGCGTCCACGCCGGCTCCGGCCATCTCCCCCGAGCAGTTGCGACTGCTGCTTCGCTGCGGCTCCGAGCTCACCGCTTACCTGGCCGGGAGTCGCGGGCCCGCGCCGCCGATCTGGGGAAGCGTGTCGGTCCAGGACGGCGCGGCGCTTCTGCGTGCGCAACTGGAGGGCAAGCGTGTCCGCGTGGGTATGCCCATGTGGCAGCAGATAAGCGCCGGGCAGGCGCGCATGCACACGCGCCTCCAGCGCGCCGGCACGTCGATGGACGTAAGCGCTGAGTTTGTCTGGCGCGACGGAATGTGGCTGGTGGAAAGCCTGCAGCACAGGAGCCTGTCATGAGCCGCCTGCGCGCCTGGCTGCTGGCCTCGGTCTTGGTGCTGTTCGCCCTGTTTGCAGCGTGGCGCATTCTGGTCATCACCCAGTCCGGGCGTTGGGCCACGGACGATCCACAGCGCGCACTGCGCTGGGACCCGGCCCATGCCCAGGCGTTGCTTGCACTCGCCGAGCAACAGCTAGCCGCAGGCAAGCTGGATGAGGCGCGCGGCAGCGCCCGCCGCCTGCTTGCGTCCGAGCCACTGGAAGGGCGCGCATTCCGCATCCTCGCTGCAGCCGAAGCGCAGCAAGGGCACCCCGACAGGGCCCTGACCCTGTATGAGATTGCCGCCCGTCGCAGCCCTCGGGACCTGCGTGCCCGAGCCTGGCTTACCGAGCACTATCTGGTAGCCGGCAATTATCCGGCAGCGCTCCGGCACATCGATATCCTGCTGCGTACTTCGCCGGGGCAGGGATCTACGCTGATGCCCGTGCTGGGCCAGCTGGCGGTCGATCCGGACTTCGCCGCCGAGCTGGCCCGTGTGCTTGAGCGCCGGCCGCCATGGCGTGTCGCCTTGTTGACGACATTGCAACGAGCCAAGGATCCGCGCGGCGCCGATCACGTCCTTGCAGCCCTGCGTGCAGCGGGCGGCCTGGATGAGGTCGAGTTCGATGAGTGGATCGCCTATCTGATCCGCCAGGGGCGCTGGGGAGAGGCCTATGGACGCTGGGCAGGGACCCTGGAACTGCAGGGCGGGGCGCTGCCGCTGGTCTACAACGGCAGCTTCGAGCAGCCGGTCAGCAATCGCGGTTTCGACTGGCGCCTGACGCGCGTTCCCGGCGTGTCTGTGGATTTCGTCCCCGACCGCAACGCCCGCGGGCTCACCGCGCATGCCGCCTTCCGCGGCCGTCCGGCTGCCGGGATCGGTCTGGAACAACCCATGTTGCTGGCGCCGGGCCGCTATCGTTTCAGCGCGCGCATGCGCGGCGATGCTCTGCGCAGCGAGCGTGGGCTGGAATGGAACATCGTCTGCATGGGAGCCCGTGAGCCGGCGGCGATCAGTGAGTCGATCGAGGGGACATTTGGCTGGCGGGCCTTGGTCATGGAAGTGAATATTCCATTCACCGCTTGTCCGGGACAATGGCTGCGATTGCGCAATCCAGCTCCGCCGGGATCTATCCAGCAAGTCTCGGGCGAAGTGTGGTTGGACGAGGTTGCCATTCAGCCGCAGCGGTAATTTGCCTTGAGTCACACGTCGGTACGCTGTAACCTCTCCTTCCCATACGCTTTACGTAGCTACATCAGTCGCTAGCCCAAAGGAATTCGCATGACCCGATTCACCACGTTGTTCCTCGCTGCCTCGTTTGCCCTGACGGCTGCCGCCACCGCTTCGGCCCAGGACACCAGCGCTACCCTGCGTGTTGACCAGGGCACGATCATGGCCAGCGAAGGCGGCTCATTCGCCACCGCACAGACCGGCCAGGCTCTGGTGGCCGGCTCGCGCCTGATGGTCGCCGAGCAGTCCGCCGCCACCGTCACTTACGCCAAGGGTTGTACGCGCACCTATACCGCTCCGGGCGTGTACGTGGTCGAAGCCAATTGCACCAAGGCCGTTGTGGCAGGTACCGATTGGGCCAGTGCGGCGAAAATCGCCGGCGGTGTCGTCATCACCGCAGCGTTGCTCGAGAACATGGACAAGGTTGACTTCGTACCCCCTCCGGTCAGTCGCTAAGCCGTTCAGCCATGGCCGGCGGTGCATGGCGCCGCTGGTCCATGGGTCGGGTCCGGGTTGAGTAACCGGGCCGCCTCCGGTATCCTTCTCCCGTACGCCTGCGCGCCTCGCGCATGCCTGAAGGGAATTCCATGACCAAGTCTGTCTCGCTGTTCGCCACGATTGCGTTTGCGCTGGGCCTTTCCGCCGCCGCTTCGGCCGCCAAAGCCCCCGTAACCCTCAGCGTGCAGAACGGCGTCGTCATGACCAGCCAGGGCGGCGATTTCGCAGCCGCGCAGGACGGCCAGGTGCTGACTGCCGGTGATCGCGTGATGATCACCGAGAAGGCCTCGGCCGTGGTGCGTTACCCCGGTGGTTGCGCCCGCCAGTACAGCGCCCCGGGCGTGTACGTGGTGGAAGAGGACTGCAAGAAGACCGTCACCGCCGACGACGACATGCACAACTGGACCATGATTTCAGCCATTGGTCTTGGCGCAGCAGCAGTTGCAGCGGCGGTAAGCGGTGGCGGTGATGACGAGCCGGTAAGCCGCTAAGGCCTGCAACTCCGGGCGCCAGACGCCACAAATTAGGTTGAACCCGACGGGGCTGGCTGAAAGGCCGGCCCCGTTTTCATTACGGGTACCCGCGCCTGCGGCTTCTCCCGCCACCTTGGCCGCCCTTGTAGGAGCGGCGCAAGCCGCGAAGCTCTCACCCATCACCGCGTTCGAACCCTTGGGGCGCGGGCCTCGCTCCTTAAGCCCCTGGCCTTGACTGGTTGATCCGTGAAGCATCGCGGGCAAGCCCGCTCTTACAATGGACAGTCGACTTCCACGGACCCGCCCATGAACCAGCACGACCACCCTTCGCCCGCACGTTTCGAAAGTCGCGGCCACCTCGCCGTGGCGGCAGTGCTGGCGCTGGCGTTCGTCACCGGTGGCGGCGCATCCGACTACGGCTTCGGCGACGCGCTGACCCAGTGGCTGGCGCTGCCATTGCTGGTCTGGGCCGCGCTGGTCCTGCAGGCCACCCCCGGCAGTGCCATGCGCCGGGCGGCGATCGGCGCGTCCCTGCTGGTCGTAGCGACCGTGGCCGTGCAGCAACTGCCGCTGCCAACGGGCGTGTGGGAAGCGGTTGACGTCCGCAGTGCGCTGGCCCGCGACCTGCACGCGGCCGGGGTCGATGCACCCCGCCAGCTCTGGTCGTTGTCACCCCTGGCCTCCGAGCGCGGGCTCTGGTCGCTGTTGCCGGCCTTGGCTGTTTTCCTGGCGATGCTGGTAGTGCCGGTGCGGCAGCAGCGCGCCCTGTTGCTGCTGATGGTCGCGTTGAGCGCCACCAGCCTGCTGCTCGGCTACCTGCAACTCGGTGCCCCGCAGGACAGCCTGCTCAATCCTTTCCCGGAATGGTCCCCGGCACTGGGAGGATTCTTCGCCAATCCCAACCACCAGGCCACCGCGCTGGCCCTGTCACTGGTGGCCATTGTCGCGATGTTGCTGGATGACTGGGGGCGTGATGAGCCGTCCCTGCCGCGCTGGCTCCGCTTTGGCCTGGCTGCGGTGGGGATCCTGTTGCTCGCATCGCTCCCGTTGACCGGCTCCCGGGCCGCGTTCCTGCTGGCCGTGCTGGCGCTGGTGGCCGTGCCCTTCGTAGTGCGTGGGGGGCGACGCCGGCCGGCGACCTCCGCGCCGCGAGCCTGGGTCACGCGCCTGCTGCTGGCCGGACTGGCCGTCGGTGCAATTGCTGTTGCCATCGGCTGGCTGCGCTATGACATGGAAGAGGAAGTGCGCTGGTCCGCCGCGCAAGCCACGGCCGCCATGGGCACCGGCCATGCCCCCTGGGGAGCGGGTCTGGGCAGCTTCGTCGCCTGGTTCGACCAGTCGGCGCCGGCCTCGCTGTTCCAGCGGTCCTATTTCAACCATGCCCATAACGAATACGCGCAGTGGTGGCTGGAGAGCGGGGTCGCGGGGCTTGCCTCCTTGCTGGCCGTGCTGGGGGTGCTGCTGGCCTGTTACCCGCGCCGCACCCGCAATACGGCCGATCGCGGCGTTGCGGTCGCTGCCTGGCTGGGTTGCATGGTGCTGCTGCTGCACTCGCTGGTGGACTATCCGCTGCGTACGCCGGCGTTGATGACCGTGGCCGGGCTGCTGGCCGGAATCGTGGTGGCCAGGCGTCTGGCCGTCGGTGCAAGGCGACCGCAGGCTGGCGTGGCCAGCGTCAAGGGCGTTCCTGCACCGGTCTGACAGCGTCTCCCGAGATCCGCTGCCCGATGGCTGAACGATGCTTTGGAAATGAACAGCGGCCTGTCCTGGAGAAGCAAGTCCGGGCGGCTGCTGTCACTGCATGTACGTGATCCGCCCCAGAAACCCCCGAAAAGTTCTTATCCGGGCTGCTAGGGCCGGTTTCGCCCGGTCGCTGTGGCGGCACCTCTATATAATGTCGCGCTGTCCGCCAGCCCCCTTGGCCGGTTTCTCTTGGGATAATCACATTGAGTATTGAAGACGCGCTCGCGCTGGACAAGGCGCGCATAGCCATCGTCGGCTTGGGCTACGTAGGTCTGCCGCTGGCGGTGGAATTCGGCAAACAGTACGACACGGTCGGTTTCGACATCAACACCGCCCGCGTGGACGAGCTGCGCCGCGGCCACGACGCCACCCTGGAAGTCGAGCCCGAGCTGCTGGCCGAAGCCACCCGCCTGACCTTCAGTGCGCAGCTGGAAGACATCGCCGCCTGCAACGTGTTCATCGTCACCGTGCCCACCCCCATCGACGCGGCCAAGCGCCCGGACCTGACCCCGCTCATCAAGGCCAGCGAGGCGCTGGGCAAGGTGCTCAAGCGCGGCGATACCGTGGTCTACGAGTCCACCGTGTACCCGGGTTGTACCGAGGAAGTCTGCATCCCGCTGCTGGAGAAGTTCTCCGGCCTGAAGTTCAACACCGACTTCTTCGCCGGCTACAGTCCCGAGCGCATCAACCCGGGCGACAAGCAACACCGGGTCACCAGCATCCTCAAGGTCACTTCGGGTTCGACGCCCAAGGTCGCCGACTTCGTCGACGCGCTGTACGCCAGCATCATCACCGCCGGCACCCACAAGGCCAGCTGCATCAAGGTAGCCGAGGCCGCGAAGGTCATCGAGAACACCCAGCGCGACCTCAACATCGCCCTGGTCAACGACCTGGCCATCCTGTTCAACAAGCTGGGCATCGATACGCTGGAAGTGCTGGAAGCCGCAGGCACCAAGTGGAACTTCCTGCCGTTCCGGCCGGGCCTGGTGGGCGGCCACTGCATCAGCGTGGATCCGTACTACCTGACCCACAAGGCGCAGGAAGTGGGCCACCACCCGGACGTGATCCTGGCCGGCCGTCGCACCAATGACGGCATGGGCGCGTACGTGGCCGGTGAAGTGATCCGCCTGATGGTGCACAAGGGCATCAACCCGGTGCGCGCGCGCATCCTGGTGCTGGGCCTGGCGTTCAAGGAGAACTGCCCGGATCTGCGCAATACGCGCGTGGTCGATATCGTCGGCGCGCTCAACGGTTACAGCGCGCAGGTCGATATCTGCGATCCGTGGGTAGATGCGTCCGAGGCTAATCACGAATACGGGCTGTCGATAGTCACATCGCCAGAGCAGGGCGTGTATGACGCGGTGATCGTGGCGGTGGGGCATGACGAGTTCAAGGAACTCGGCGCCGCAGGCATTCGCGCCTATGGCAAGCCTGAGTCGATTCTCTATGACGTGAAATACGTCCTCCCGCGCGACGCAGTCGACGGTCGGCTCTGAGCTTGACCAGTGAATTCCAGCGGCCGAATGCAAGCGCCCTCCTGCTTTGACTCGCCGCCACCGCAACAACTCCTGATCGGCCGATCAGGCCCAAAGTCGGATAATTTTTTGTGAATGTAACTATTTTTGGAACCGGCTACGTCGGTTTGGTGACCGGAACCTGCTTGGCCGAAGTGGGCCACAACGTGACCTGCGTCGACATCGATACGGCAAAAGTGGAAGGACTCAATCAGGGCATCATTCCGATCTATGAGCCTGGCCTGGAGCCGATGGTCAAGGCCAACCATGCGGCCGGACGTCTGCACTTCACTACCGATGCCGCCTGCGCGGTCCGCCGCGCGGAGATCATCTTCATCGCGGTCGGTACCCCGCCGGACGAGGACGGCAGCGCGGACCTGCAGTATGTGCTTGCTGTGGCCAGGACGATTGGAGAAACAATCTCGAACCCTGCCGTTGTGGTGGACAAATCCACGGTTCCTGTCGGTACCGCCGACAAGGTTCGTGAGGCGATCTCGGCAGCATTGGGTTCGCGAGGCGAAGCAGTCGCATTCGACGTGGTGTCCAATCCAGAGTTCCTGAAGGAAGGGGCGGCGGTCGAGGATTGCATGCGTCCGGATCGAATCGTCATTGGCGCAGACAATTCTGCTGCTGTAGAAAAGCTCAAGCGCCTGTACGCGCCGTTCAACCGCAATCACGAGCGCATCGTGGTGATGGACGTGCGCTCGGCCGAGCTGACCAAGTACGCTGCCAATGCCATGCTGGCTACCAAGATCAGCTTCATGAACGAGATGGCCAATATTGCCGAGCGTGTGGGGGCCGACATCGAGCACGTGCGCCACGGCATCGGCTCGGATCCGCGCATCGGCTGGCAATTCATTTACCCTGGCGCAGGCTACGGCGGTTCATGTTTCCCCAAGGACGTGCAGGCGCTGGTCCACACCGCCCAGCAACATGGCTACGATGCACGCCTGCTCAGCGCCGTCGAGGATGTGAACGAAACCCAGAAGGGCCATTTGTTCGCGCTGATCCAGCGCCACTACGGTGGCGGCATCGCCGGCAAGACCTTCGCGGTGTGGGGGCTGGCGTTCAAGCCGAACACCGATGACATGCGCGCCGCGTCCAGCCGGGTCCTGCTGGAGCAGTTGTGGGGCGCGGGTGCCAAGGTTCGTGCGTTTGATCCCGAGGCCCACCATGAGGCCAAACGGATCTTCGGTGAACGCGATGATTTGCTGCTGTGCGAATCGGCGGCCTCTGCGTTGCAGGGTGCCGATGCGCTGGTTGTCATCACCGAATGGAAGCAGTTCCGTAGCCCGGATTTCGCGCTACTGAAGTCCGAGTTGGGCGACGGGATCGTGTTTGATGGGCGTAATCTCTACGACCCGATAGAAATTGAGTCGGCCGGCCTCGCGTACTTCGGGATTGGGCGCGGACGTTCACTGTCCACTGCCGTCACTTTTGTCTCAAGCAAATGACAGTATTGATTATTAACGCGGACGAATTCGTGCGCTCCGATATTCGTTCTAGTTGCCTTAGCGAAGCGCAGCCGACGCCCATTCTCCGACGGCCTGCGCGATGGTTTAACGTGGTGGATAGGCTTCGATGACTGAAACGTCAATGAAATATAGGCGCGATATCGATGGCTTGCGGGCGGTCGCCGTGCTGGCGGTGGTTCTGCATCATCTCTCGTCGAGTTCTGTTCCGGGCGGATATGTCGGCGTCGATGTGTTCTTTGTGATATCTGGTTACCTCATCACCAAGATCATTCACCGCGAAATGGCCAGTGGCACCTTCACGTTCACGCGGTTCTACGAGCGTCGAGTTAGACGGATATTCCCCGCACTATTCGCCGTGCTTGCCGCTGTATTGATTGCGGGTTATTTCCTGCTGTTGCCAACCGATTACTTAGCCACGCTTCGCGGTGCATTGGGTACGGTACTGTTCTCCGCAAACATCGTGTTCTGGCGCGATTTGCTGGAGGGATATTTCGCCGCCGATGCCAAGCTGAATCCGCTGTTGCATATGTGGTCATTGGGCGTGGAGGAACAGTTTTATCTGATGTTCCCCTTGCTTCTGTTGTTGATCGCCAAAGTTGCCAAAGAAAGGCTGTTTCCGGTCCTTGCAGTTGTTGCGGGGGTTTCGTTGCTCGCCGCTGCGGTCTTGCTGCCCTCGCGCAGCGTCGCCGTATTTTTCCTGCTGCCGTTCCGCGCATGGGAGCTGCTGATAGGCTCGATGCTGGCGGTTGCTGTTGTGCCGCAGCTGCGTGGCCACTGGTTGCGGGAAGGCGTTGCGGTCTTGGGCCTACTTGCCATTGTGGTGCCAATTTTTGCTTACGACACCGGTACAGCATTTCCGGGAATTGCGGCGGTGCCCGTGGTGCTGGGTACGGCGCTGCTGATTCATGTGGGTGGTGGTTCAACCACACTGGTTGGTAAGTTGCTGCAGTGGCGACCCGTGGTCTACTTGGGTCTGATTTCCTATTCTTTGTATTTGTGGCATTGGCCGCTGATCGTATTTACGAGGTTCTGGACCGGCCTCGAGCCATTGCGGCCTTGGATCCCCGCCCTGTTCGTTGCCTCCATTCTCGTTGCAAGCGCCTCCTATCATTTCATTGAGCAGCCCTTTCGAAGTCTTGGCAAGGAATACGGTCATCGGGTCCCGTTGCAATTGGGCGCTGCCCTCGCAATTGCATTGACTGCAATTTGCTTCTTTGGCATACAGTCTCGGGGTATTGAATCCCGCTTTGAGCCGGGTGTGGTTGCGTTTGATCAGGTGCGCATAGAGCGTTCCATTTACAAAAATTGCGAAGCCAAAATTATGGGTGAGGGCGAGCATCTCTGCGTAATCGGCGCGCCTGGAGTGAAGCCCGACGTGCTGCTGTGGGGGGACAGCCACATGTTGGCGTGGGCCCCAGCTATGGAAGCCGCGCTACGGAAAACTGGAAGGTCCGCATTTCTTGCCCCCAACTCCGCCTGTCCACCCCTCCTAAATCTCGAAAACCTCAGCGATCCCGCTTGCCGTGACCAGAACCTCGCGGTGTTCGCGGCTCTGGAAGCTAAGCCCAACATCAGAACCGTTGTTATTGCGGGGTTCTGGGCCAAGTACTTCTCGGACAGTAATATCGCCCTCGCGAAGGAAGACGGCATCACAACCGGGAACGTGCAATTGTCTCCCCCGGCTTTGCGGCGGACGGTAGCATCGCTAGTTGCCTCGGGTCGGAGCGTGATAGTGCTTGGTCCCGTGCCAACCTATCCAACGGATGTTGCACTTGCCTTGGCACAGCAAGGCATAAATGGGCGGGATTTATCCAAAGCGCTCACGTTGGACGATGTTCACCGAAGTAACGCCAGCTTCTACAAAACCGTCGGCACAGGCCTGCCAGCAAGTGCGTTGTTGGTAGATGTGGCTGCATGGCTATGTTCGCCGGACTGCGCGATAAGCCGGGATGGAGTCGCGATTTATCGCGACTCAAACCACTTGAGCCAAAGAGGGGCGATCCTTTTGGTTCCGCACATCGTGCAGATGCTTGAGTCCCAAGAGCCGCTGGATAAGTCTGCGGTCGACGAGAGTCCCGCACGTTCACTAAGGGCGTCACAATGAAAATTCTTGTTACAGGCACTGCTGGCTTTATCGGCTCCCATGTCGCAATCAAGTTGCTTGAGCGGGGCGACCAGGTCGTCGGCTTAGACAACCTCAGTGACTACTACGACGTCAATCTGAAGAAGGCGCGCTTGTCGCGCTTCATGGATCATCCGAATTACACGCATATCCATGCTGATCTGGCAGATCGTCCAGCAGTGGACTCCGCATTCTCCACGCACGCGCCCCAGAGAGTGATCAACCTCGCCGCGCAGGCCGGCGTCAGGTATGCGGCTGAAAACCCTCATGTGTACGTAAGCAGTAACGTGACCGGCTTCTTGCACATCTTGGAAGGCTGCCGACACCATGGTGTTGAGCATCTGGTATTCGCATCGACCAGCTCGGTTTATGGTGCCAATACGAAGATGCCGTTTTCGGAGCATCAGTCCACCGAGCATCCGTTGACGCTGTACGCGGCGACCAAGAAAGCGAACGAGCAGATGGCGCACAGTTACGCGCACCTGTACGGCATTCCCAGCACTGGCCTGCGCTTTTTCACGGTGTATGGGCCGTGGGGCAGGCCGGACATGGCGTTGTTCCTGTTCACCAAGGCGATACTCGCCGGCGAGCCGATCAAGGTGTTCAACCACGGTCATCACAAGCGCAGCTTCACATATGTCGATGACATCGTAGAGGGCGTGATCCGGACCCTGGATCAAGTGCCGACAGCAAACCCTGAATGGAATGGCAATGCGCCCGATCCGGCGAGCAGCAACATTCCCTACCGCATCTTCAATATAGGCAACGAGCAGCCGGTGCAGCTGTTGCGCTACATCGAGGTGCTGGAGCAGTGCTTGGGCCGCAAGGCACGGATGGAGATGCTTCCGCTGCAGGCGGGAGATGTGCCGGATACGGAGGCGGACGTTTCTGAGTTGGTCGTCCGCGTAGGCTATCGGCCAAAGGTATCAGTGGAAGAAGGCGTGGCCAATTTCGTGCGTTGGTATCTGGATTACTACGCCACGTGATATCGCGATTTCGTACCTACCTGTCTGGCCCAGGGCTAGGACCTGTGCTGGTGAAAGCGGTCTTAGGAAGCGCCGGACTGCGTATCGCTGGCATGGGATTCGGTTTCTTGGTGGGCATGCAACTGGCACGCGGCCTTGGGGCTGATGGATATGGTGTGTATGGATTAGCCATGTCGATTATTGCATTGCTGACGGTGCCAACCGAATTCGGACTTCCTCAGTTGCTAACTCGGGAAGTGGCGGCAGCCCAAGTCGCGGGTGATATGGGAAGGCTGCGGGGCGTATTGCATTGGGCTGCTCGCTCCTCATTCCTCATATCGCTGGCTGTAGCGGCCGTCGTATTGGCATGGCTGCTATTGTCAGGTCGCGGAGTTTCTTCACCGATTGGGAAAACCCTATTATTGGGATTGCTCATGGTTCCTATTGTGGCTCAGGGAAACCTCAGGGCTGCCGCGTTACGTGGGCTCCAACACATCGTCAAGGGGCAGCTGCCTGACGCTTTAGTTCGGCCGGCCTTATTTTCGCTGCTGCTGTTCGTGGTGCCGCTCGTGTTCATTCCGCTACAGCCCGCGTTGGCCATGGGCTTGGGGGCAGTATCGGCTGCTTTGTCATTGTTTTTTGCGGCATGGATGCTGCGAAGAGAAATGCCAAATATCAACTCCATCGAAGTCAGTAAAGTTGTCAGTTCGCGAACTTGGTGGTCTAGTGCCCTGCCAATGGCGTTAACAGAGGGGATGCGTGTGTTGCAGGCGCATCTTGTGATCTTGGTGCTGGGGCTCATGTCGACGGTGGCAATGGTAGGTGTATATCGGGTGGCTAGTTCGGTTGCGCTATTGATGGCGCTGCCCGTCACACTATTCAATATAGTAAGCGCGCCAATTATTTCTCGCCTGTATGCGGAAAAGGATCGTTCCCGCTTGCAGCCACTGCTTGCATGGGTTGCTATTGCGATGACTGTAAGCGTCCTTATTTTGGCTGCTCCATTTCTCTTCTCGGGCAATTTTCTGCTCGAAAAAGTCTTCGGTCCTGAATTCGCCGAGGGCAGCACAGCCCTTTCAATTCTCAGCCTTGGAGTGGTCGCAAACGGGTCGTTTGGGGCGAACGCAGCATTGCTTAATATGACAGGTCATCAAAACCGTGTAACCCGAGCCTCTGGAATTTCGCTAGCCTTACTTGTCATCATTTTGCCCGTACTTATAAAGGTCGCCGGAATGTCGGGGGCGGCGTTTGGCACTTCTCTGGTTCTAACAGTCTGGAATTTCCTGATGTGGCGTGATGCGTTGCGCCTGCTCTCGCTGGACACGAGTATCGGTGCCTTTCTTCGGTTTAGGAAGGTCGGATGATGGCCGCACACCTATTGAAATCCTTACAAACGAGGGATCCATCGTCGGTCTGTCCGCACGCCCTTGCCAGCCTGCCTGAATTACGGTCAGTGGGGAGAGCGAGGGACCCTACTTTGGCAGATGTATGGAAGCATTTGGCTGGATCAGCTCGGGCTCTCGGTGATGGACCGCAATAATGGCTCGCGGGCAAGTAGTGAATAATGACTGACAAAGCTGATATCACAGCACCACTTCGGATAGCGGTGCTCCTTCCAGATCTGCGCCCGGGTGGGGCAGAAAGGATGCGCGTTAACATGGCGCGTGAATGGATTTCGCGAGGGTACCAAGTGGATTTCGTATTGCTACGCCAGGAGGGCGAGCTTCTTTCTTCATTGCCGGAGGGAGTACGTACAGTCAATCTTGGGGCGGCTCACTATCGAGCTGCCATAGGACCGCTTCGCGCGTACTTGAAGTTGGAAAAACCTGCAGTACTCTTGGCCGCAATGTGGCCTTTGACTGTAGTGTCGGTAGTCTCGGCACGGCTGGCCCGGAACAATATGCGGATTGTGATAAGCGACCATTCGATCTTGTCCGAATCATATAAAGGCTGGGGTCTGCTTCATCGAATGGTGCTCCGAGCCAGCATGGCCGCGACATACCGATTTGCGAATGTACGCATAGCAGTTTCGAAAGGTGTGGCAGCAGACCTCTCCTCCTTGTCCGGTATCCCTCGCGACATGTTTCGAGTGATATACAACCCAGCCGCGACTGTAACGTCCGGCTCGCGGAGTGTTGTGCCCCCTCCCGAGTTGGAAGAAATCACGGGCCCGGTGATTCTTACAGTCGGGACGTTGAAAGCGGTCAAGAATCACGCATTTTTGATCGAGGCCTTCTCGCGACTGCCTACCAAATTGAATGCTACTTTGTGCATCCTGGGCGAGGGACAGCTTCGAAGTGAAATTGAGAAAATTGTCGAGTCCAAGGGCTTGATCGGACGCGTTCTGCTCCCCGGGTTTCGCACGGATACGACACCTTGGTATCGCCGCGCCGACATCTTTGTACTATCGTCGCGACATGAGGGTTTCGGTAACGTGATCGTCGAGGCGTTGGCGCAAGGTATTCCCGTTGTGAGCACTGACTGTCCCTCTGGGCCTCGCGAGATATTGTGTGATGGAAAGTATGGTCGATTGGTCCCGGTCGGTGATGTCGATGCTTTTGCTTCCGCCATGCTGGCTGGGTTGAAAGAAGTGTCAGGCAGCGAAATATTGAAGGAAAGGGCACGCGACTTTTCGGTTGGCAAGATTGCTGACGAGTATCTGGATGCGATGTTTCCGCATTGCCGGGCAAGGGATTCTGCATGAGCGGCGGTGTTCTCTATGTCTCCTACAGCGGCATGCTTGAGCCCTTAGGGCAGTCGCAGGTGCTGGCCTACCAGGAGAATCTCGCGGCTGACCACCCCGTGCACTTAGTCAGCTTTGAACGGCCCGAGGATTGGGCACGTATAAACGAGCGCGAAGTGGTTGCGCAGCGCATGAGAACAGCAGGGATTCATTGGCATCCACTGCGCTATCACAAGCGGTTTTCCTTTCTGGCAACGGCCTGGGACATCCTTTGTGGGTCTGTGAAAGGGTTGTGTATTGTCCGCAAACACCGATTGACGATTGTGCATGCCCGCAGCTACGTCTCGTCGGTAATGGCGTTGATGATCAAGCGGGCAACTGGTGCGAAGTATGTCTTCGACATGCGCGGTTTCTGGGCCGATGAGCGTGTCGATGGCGGTCTTTGGTCACCAAGTGGCCGAATGTATCGGGTAGCCAAGTGGTTTGAGCGCCGCTTCCTGCTGAGCGCTGACCATGTGATCTCGCTGACGCAGGCAGGTGTTGATGAAATGAGAAAATTCCCTTATCTAAGGGAAGGGATGCCGCCCGTTACTGTCATACCCACCTGTGCCGATTTGGCGCGATTCAAACCTCTTGCATTGGACAAAGGCACCCAGTTTGTACTTGGCTATGTAGGATCAGCGGGTACTTGGTACCTGTTCGATGTAGTCGCCGCCTGCTTTCAGCAGCTGCTGACTATTCGGCCTGACGCGACGCTCCTTATTATCAATCGTGAGGAACATGGGTACATAGTCGCGAGACTTGCGGCAGCGGGCGTACCGGAAGCTGCATTTGAAATCAGGTCGGTCGATCATGCGGACGTGCCACGGGAGATGGCCCGCATGCATGCGGGTGTTTTTTTTATCAAGCCTGTGTTCTCCAAGCAGGCTTCTGCTCCGACCAAACTGGGTGAGTTTCTTGGGTGCGGCATTCCCTGTTTGTCCAACCGCGGTGTTGGCGATATGGCTTCTTTATTGGAGGGGGAACAAGTAGGTGTGGCCTTGGCGGAATTTGACACTGCATCACTGTTGGTGGGGGTGGAGAGCCTGCTTAAGTTGGTGGCATTGCCAGAAATCTCCGCGCGTTGTGTCCAATCCGCCCACCGGCATTTTTCACTGGATGAAGGAGTAGCCCGCTACCAAGCAGTCTACGAGAGCTTGGAATAGGCATGACTTTTCGGGTTCTGGCGTTGCCACGATATGAGCAGCTGGGCGCCAGTAGCCGCCTGCGCACTCTGCAATATCTGCCGGCGCTACGCGCGGCGGGCATCGATCTGGAGGTTCACTCGCTACTGGATGATCGTTATGTTTCCGGCTTGTACAACGGTGGCATATCGAAACCCCTAGTACTTAAGGCCTACGGGTCACGTGTGAAAGATCTGCTCTATTCGCGGCGATACGACGTGGTATGGACTGAAAAGGAATTGCTCCCGTGGGTGCCCAGCTCGTTTGAGCTCGCGCTACTCCCAGCAGCTACCCGGTTACTTGTCGATTATGATGACGCGGTATTCCATCGTTATGACGAACACCGCTCTTCGTTGGTTCGCGGCATCTTGGGACATAAGGTGGACGCCATCATGAGACGCGCCGATCTGGTGACTGTGGGGAATAGCTATCTTGGCGCCCGGGCACGATCTGCGGGCGCCCGCGCAATCGAATGGCTTCCTACCGTTGTCGACTTGGGCCGGTACCCCGAACCTAGGGTACGCCCACCCAGGGAACAGCTTGTAGTCGGGTGGATTGGCTCGCCCTCCACGGCCAGTTATCTCGGATTACTTACGCCAGCATTGGCCGGCTTGGCCGCGCGACACCCAGTTCGCTGTGTTGCCATTGGTGCCCGGCCCGATCAGGTATTAGGCACTCCCTTCGAAGCGATACCATGGAGCGAAGAGTCTGAGGTTCAACTCCTCAGTGACCTTGATATCGGTGTGATGCCGCTACCGGACGCGCCGTGGGAGCGCGGCAAGTGCGGTTACAAGTTGATCCAGTACATGGCCTGTGGGCTGCCAGTCGTGGCATCTCCAGTCGGCGTAAACAGCGAGATGGTGGTGCCGGGAGTGAATGGATATTTGGCATCCAACACCGCGGAATGGGCAAACTCGATTGAGCTGTTGTTGGAGGATCCGATAATGCGACAGCGCATGGGACATGCGGGAAGAGACAAGGTGGAGCAGAGCTACTCTTTGCAGGTACAGGCACCAAGGCTTGCCCAGATGCTGCAGAACCTCGGCCGGCGCGCGGCGCAAGCGTGATTACCTATTGGATCATGTTTCTGGTTGCGGCCTGTGGCGTACTGGTGCCACGCCATCTTCCCGCACCCCAGGCCCGTGTCGTTTGGTGGACCGTGGGCCTGATATTCGCGCTCTTGATCGGCCTGCGTCATGAGGTGGGCGCTGATTGGTTCAACTACCTTGGTCATTTCAACCGCGCATCGCAGATGTCTTTCGCGGAAGCTGCGAGCATGGTCGATCCAGGGCACTACGTCCTCAATATGTGGGTGGCGCGGCTGGGTGGCGAAGTGCACGGCGTGAATCTCATCTACGCGCTCGTGCTTATGTGGGGCGCTATCGTTTTCTGTCGCAGCCAACCGAACCCTTGGCTGGCATTGCTGGCGGCGGTGCCGTACATGCTGATCGTGGTCGGCATGGGCTACACAAGGCAGTCGGTGGCGCTGGGTCTGGCGCTCCTGGGGTTGGTCGCGCTGGGTGAGCAGCGCATCCGAACTTTCGTTATCTGCGTAGCAGTAGGCGCCCTTTTTCACAAGTCGGCAGTCTTGTTGCTCCCTATCGCCGCACTTGCGTCGAGTCGCAACCGCTTTTTCACCGGCGCGATGGTGCTGCTTGCCACTGGACTTATGTACTACCTGGTATTGGCCGACAGCGCCGACACTCTATGGACCAACTATGTAGAGGCCGAAAGGCAGTCGCAGGGCGGGGCCATCCGTGTAGCCATGAACGCCGTGCCTGCACTGCTGATGTTGCTATTCGGGCGGCGACTGGTGCCGGATCCAGAAGAGCGAAAGTTGTGGCTCTGGCTCGCAGTCTTCGCGCTGGCTTGCATTCCCTTTTTACCACTGTCTTCGACGGCCGTAGACCGCGTGGCTCTGTATCTGATTCCCTTGCAGTTGTTCGTGTTTGCACGCTTGCCGCGTTTGGCTGCCACGACAAAGACCCGCACACCCCTGGTACTTGGGGTAGTGGCCTATTACGCGACCGTGCAATACGTCTGGCTCAACCTGTCGAGTCACTCGGAACACTGGCTGCCCTACCAATTCATTCCTCTGACATGAACAATCCCGTGGCACACAAGGGAAAGGTTGTGTTGTTCGCCAACACCGACTGGTATCTCTACAATTTCCGCCGCTCGCTGGCGCTGGCATTGAAGGAGCAGGGCTACGAGCTGCTTCTGATTTCACCGCCTGGCCCGTATGGCGAAAAATTGCGCGCGCTTGGCTTGCGTTGGGAGCCGGTGCCCATGGACAGGCGCAGCCTCAACCCGCTGCGCGAAGCCCGTCTATTGTGGTGGCTGATAGCGTTGTTTCGCAAAGAACGCCCCGTACTGATCCACAACTTCACTATCAAATGCGCGATTTATGGGTCGCTTGCCGCAGTTGCCAGTGGAGTGCGCGCGCGCGTCAATGCGGTCGCGGGCATGGGTTACGTATTCACCAGCAAGGATGCCAAGGCGCGTGTGTTGCGGCCCGTGGTACGCCTTTTGATGCGGGCAGCGCTGAATGGCCGGCGTGCCCGCCTGATCCTGCAAAACCCTGACGATGTAGCCCAATTCCGCGACGCAAGACTGGTCGACTCGTCGGCCATCCGTCTCATCCCCAGTTCCGGCGTCGACTGCACGCGTTTCAATGGTGACAGCTCGAAGCGTCCTGGCAGTAATGAGCGATTGCGGGTCGTGCTCGCGGCGCGCCTGTTGCGTCATAAAGGCCTGTTCGAGTTCGTGGAGGCCTCGAGATTGCTGAAGCGGCGGGGCAGGGATATCGAGTTCCTGCTGGCCGGCACACCCGACCACGGCAATCCGGATTCCGTCACCGAGGAAACGGTCTCCAGCTGGGTGCAGGCAGGATTGGTGGACTGGCTGGGCCACGTTGATGACATGGCGCCGCTGCTGCAGCGCTGCAATGTCATGGCTTTGCCCAGTTACTACGGCGAAGGCCTGCCGCGATCGTTGATTGAGGCCAGCGCCAGCGGTCTCGCACTCATAACGACTGACATGCCTGGATGCCGCCAGGCCATCGATCACGGAATAACAGGATTGATGATCCCGCCGCGCGACGCCAATGCGCTGGCGGACACCATTGAGCGCCTGGACACGGAACGGGATCTTACGAACGGTCTGGGCATTGCGGCACGCGCCAAGGCGTTGGCGGAATTCGATGAGCGAATCGTTATCCGGGACACTGTCGCGGTTTACCGCGAGTTGCTGGCGGATGGCTAATCAGCCATCCGCTGCACCGCCCCGGTTGGCGCGGCCATTAAACGTATTGCGCTGGGTGCTGTGCGACCTGTGCGTGCTGCTGGTGGTCATTGCCGTGCTGCTGCCGTCGCGGGCCATGTCCTGGCTGCGCCGCGACTACCCGCTCATCAATTGGCCGATGAGCCGGCTGGACCATGCCTCCTCGCGCTTCGACCTGGTCCATGTTGTCCTGTTCGCGGCGGTCTCGTTCACCGTGTCGTGCCTGTGGCCGCGACTGCCCTGGTGGAAACTGGCGCTGGCCATGCTGGCGCTGGCGACAGGCTCGGAGCTGCTGCAATTCTGGGCACCGGGACGCGAGCCCCGGGTCAGCGATGCCTACGACGACCTGCTTGGTGCGGCAGTGGGCCTGACGCTCGCGTTACCGTTCCGATGGTTGCTGCGGCGTACCCAGCCGCCTGATCAATCAGAGTAATCCGGGGTCCCGGATTCGGTCCACTTGCAGACGAGGTGCGTTGGTTAACGGAGGGAACGTTCTGCCAATGGCCTGTGCCAGCGGCGCCGATTCCACGTGTGATAGGACGGAACCGGCCGTTGCGTCACCTACATATTGCGTATAGTGCCGACCAGGTCACAAATTGACACTGCCGGTCAAACCCTGTCTGGGAAATTTTCGGGTGGCTTCACCTTGCGATGCAGCATAAAATGGTGTGATTACCCAAACACTTAGGCAAGGCTTACATATCGTGGTTGATCTGGGGGGAGTAGAGAAAGGGCTGATCGCCGCCGGGCTCACCTTGTTGGTGCAGTGGTTGCTGCATCCCGTGGCCAACCGTCTGGACCTGCTGGATCACCCCAAAGGCCGCAAGGACCACGCCCATCCCACCCCCATCACCGGCGGCCTGGCCATGGCCGTGGGCATTCTGGTGACCGCGTGGTCGACTCTGGATGGCGTGGGTACCCCCCTGATCGCCTTCAGCCTGGCTTCCACCCTGCTGATCGTGGTGGGCCTGCTGGACGACAAATACGATCTGCCCTGGTGGCTGCGCATCGGTGTGCAGGTCATTGCCGCGTTGATCATGGTGCTGGTGGGCGGCGTGCAAGTTGAACAGCTGGGGCCGGTGTTCGGCCTGGGCGACAGCTCCCTGGGCATGCTTTCGATCCCGTTCACGGTATTTGCCACCGTCGGCCTGATCAACGCCATCAACATGGTGGATGGTTCCGATGGCATGGCGGGTTCACTGGTCCTGGCCGCGCTGGTCATGTTGGTCGCCGCCAGCCTCTATTCCGGCAACGGTGCCATGGCCGAGCGGGTGATGATCATGGTCGGCGCGGTGGCGGCCTTCCTGTGGTTCAACCTGCGCTTCCCGTGGCAACCCCGCGCCAGGCTGTTCATGGGCAACGCAGGCAGCGCGTTCCTTGGCTTCGTCATTGCGTGGGTGTCGTTCCGTCTGACCCAGAATCCCGGCCATCCGGTCAGCCCGATCCTGGCCCTGTGGCTGATCCCGGTGCCGGTGATGGACTGCCTGGTATTGATGGCGCGCCGCATGCGCGACCGCCAGTCACCTTTCCACGCCGACCAGAACCACATCCATCACGTGCTTCGCGGCAGCGGCTTCAGACCGATGCAGAAGGTCGCATTCCTGGTTCTGTTCAGTGGCGTCTGCGGATTGGCCTGTGGCCAGGCCCTGCGCATGGACATTCCCGAACCACTGCTGTTGGGCGCCTTCTTCGTGCTGTGCGGCGGCTGGTACTGGCTGACCTCGCGCCGCGACCGTGCGATCCGTTTCTTCTCGCGCCTGCGCAACTGGGGCCTGTTGCCGCCGATCACCCAGGCCACCCCGATCCGCGCGCCCGCCGTGGCAGAAACCGTCGCCAAAGAAACCGCGCAGGAAAAGGCCGCCTGAGGCACGCCTTAGAGCCGAGTTTGCCCGGCTGCCCTTGAGGCATTGGTGCATCTCTCCTCGTGGCGCGATCCCCGCGCCAATAGCCGCGAAGAGCAGCCGAGCAAGATCGGCTCTACAAATACTCAGTTCGGCGCGTTGGGAGGGCAGCCGAGCGCGCCTCCGGATCACTGCGCATCACCCGGGTAGGACTTTTCCTACGCATCAACGCGCCATTGCCTGACGCAAAGCCGCGGCGTTCGCCGACATACACGGGTGCCCTGCGCTGGGACACTGATCCCGCCCCGAACGACTGCCTTTGGTCACGAAAACCCGCAGACAGCGATGGGGGCATCGCCGTCCGGCCCTGGCCTTTCGCCCTGGTCCGGATACCCACATGGAACGCAAAGGAGCTATGCACGTGAACCAGAACCTCGTATCGATCGTATTCGACAGCGCCCGCCTCACCGCCATCGACGCCGCCCTCAACGCACTGGAAACCGGACTGGCCGACCTGGTCGCCCTGCCGGCCGACCAGCGCCGCGACCTGTTCAAGATGGGCGACAAATCCGAAGTCTTCTGCCGCTCCACCCTGACCGTGCTGTCCCAGAACCCCAAGATCGTCAACGAAGGCCTGGGCCTGCCCGAAGCCCTGGCCGACATGGCCGCCCTGGATGCACTGCGGCCCCGCCTGACCCGTCTGCGTCTGCTGCTGGACCGCGGCACCGACACCGAAACGGCCCTGGGCGCCGACATCTTCGCCACCGTCCTGGAGGGCTACGGCCTGCTCAAGGTCTCCGGCAAGAGCCACGGCCTGGAGCGCGAGTTCAAGGCCCTGGGCCGCAGCCGCTTCCCTTACAAGGGCGGCCGCAAGCCCGACGGCAGCGAAGGCGCCGCCAGCCAGTCCTGAGACTTCCGCACCTTGTTGCAAGCTTGGCCTGACGCTTTGGCGCCAGGCCTTTTTTTGTGCGTCGTTTAGGGGGCGGGCAGGTGTGGCAGGGTCGGTAAGGCGCATTGGCTGGCCGGTAAGCGGTTGTGGCTGGTCGGCAAGCGGGAATGGCTTATGGGATAAGCCGATCTGGCTGGCGGGCAAGCCGACCTGGTTCATGCGGTAAGCCGTTCCGGCTGGCGAGTAAACCGGAACGGCTTATGGGGTAAGCGGCTTTGGCTGGCCGGTAAGCGGAAGTGGGTCATGGTTCAGTGGTTTTGGCTGGCGGGTAAGCGGAAACGGGTAACGCGGTAACCCGTTTCGGCTGGCGGGTAAGCCGAATTGGCTGGTGGATAAGCGGAATGGGGTTATGGGTAAGCGGTTTCGGCTTGTCCCGGTTGTGGATCATGCAAGCGTGAGATGCGCGCCCCGAGATGCCACCTGCCCATCGCAAGAACCCGCCGTTTGTAGAGCCGATCTTGGTCGGCTGCTCTTTGCGGCTGTGGGTGGGTTGGCGCCCAAGGCAGCCGACCAAGATCGGCTCGACAAATCAAAAGCGCCACCGCTATCCCGTCGCGACCTAGTTCGCCTTTACAGGGCGGCGATCGCCGGAATTACCGGCGGCAGCAGGCGCCCGGGGCCGGCAGGGTGCGGACGGGGTGGCCGGGCGTGCCAAAATAGCGGCACGGCAGCCGGCAACGGAGGCATGCAACCGGCGAAAGCCATCTGAAAAATCGCAGCAGGAGTCAGAATGAAAACCTGGTTGGTCACCGGCGGCGCCGGATTCATTGGCGGCAATTTCGTGCTGGAGGCCATCGAGCAGGGAATGAGGGTGGTCAATCTTGATGCGCTGACCTATGCCGGCAACCTGGACACCCTGGCTCCGTTGGAAGGAAACCCCGACCACCTGTTCGTGCACGGCGACATCGGCGATGCCGCCCTGGTCGCCGGCCTGCTGGCCGAGCACCAGCCCAGTGCGGTGATCAATTTCGCCGCCGAGAGCCACGTCGACCGCTCCATCGACGGCCCGGCCGCGTTCGTGCAGACCAACGTGGTCGGCACCTTGAGCCTGCTGGAACAGGTGCGCGATTACTGGAAGTCGCTGGAACCCACCGCCGCCGCCGGTTTCCGTTTCCTGCACGTGTCCACCGACGAGGTCTACGGCAGCCTGGGCGAGACCGGCAAGTTCACCGAGCAGACGCCGTTCGCGCCGAACTCGCCGTACTCGGCTTCCAAGGCCGCTTCGGACCACCTGGTGCGCGCCTTCCACCACACCTACGGGCTGCCGGTGCTGACCACCAACTGTTCCAACAACTACGGCCCCTACCAGTTCCCGGAAAAACTCATTCCGCTGGTGATCGCCAAGGCCCTGGCCGGCGAACCGTTGCCGGTCTACGGCGATGGCCTGAACGTGCGCGACTGGCTGTTCGTGTCCGACCACTGCGCCGCCATCCGCCGCGTGCTGGAGGACGGCCGGGTGGGCGAGACCTACAACGTCGGCGGCGATGCCGAACGCAACAACCTGGTGGTGGTGAAGACCATCTGCGCGCTGCTGGATGCGCGTCTGCCGCTGGCCGACGGCCGCGCACGCGAATCGCTGATCACCTTCGTCAAGGATCGCCCGGGCCACGACCGCCGCTACGCCATCGACGCCTCGCGCCTGCAGGGCGAGCTGGGCTGGCAGCCCACGGTCACCTTCGAACAGGGCATGGCCCGCACCGTCGACTGGTACCTGGCCAACCAGCCGTGGGTGCGGCGCGTGCTCGACGGCAGCTACCAGATGCAGCGCATCGGCGGCGTGGCATGAGTACCGAATCGCGTTGCAAGGGCATCATCCTGGCTGGCGGCTCCGGCACGCGCCTGTATCCGATCACCCAGGCCATCAGCAAGCAGCTGCTGCCGGTGTACGACAAGCCGATGATCTATTACCCGCTTAGCGTGCTGATGCTGGCCGGCATCCGCGAGGTGCTGATCATCAACACCCCGCACGAACAGGCGCTGTTCCAGCAGTTGCTGGGCGATGGCTCGCAGTGGGGAATGAAGATCGAATACGCGGTGCAGCCGAGTCCCGATGGCCTGGCGCAGGCGCTGCTGATCGGCCGCGAATTCCTGGACGGGCAGCCCTGCTGCCTGGTGCTGGGCGACAACATCTTCCACGGCCCGGGCCTGACCGGCATGCTCAAGCGCGCCGCCGCGCGTGAGCATGGCGCCACCGTGTTCGGTTACTGGGTGCGTGACCCGGAACGCTACGGCGTGGCCGAGTTCGACGCCGAGGGCAGGGTGGTCGGGCTGGAAGAGAAACCGGCCAAACCGCGTTCCAGTTACGCGGTCACCGGCCTGTATTTCTACGACGGCCGCGCCAGCGATTTCGCTGCCAGCATCGCCCCTTCGCACCGTGGCGAGCTGGAAATCACCGACCTCAACAAGTGCTACCTGGACGAAGGCACGCTGCAGCTGGAGCGCCTGGGCCGCGGCTATGCGTGGCTGGATACCGGCACCCACCAGTCGCTGCTGGAAGCTTCCAACTACATCGAGACCATCGAGACCCGCCAGGGCCTGCGCGTGTGCTGCCCGGAGGAGATCGCCTACGGCAACGGCTGGATCGACGACGAGCGGTTGCGCGAACTGGCCAGGCCGCTGGCCAAGAATGGCTATGGCGAATACCTGCTGGGTCTGATTGGCCGCGGGGTGGTGGTTTGAAGGTGATCCCGACCGCATTGCCGGGCTGTCTGCTTATCGAGCCACAGGTATTCGGTGATGATCGGGGACTGTTCTTCGAATCCTTCAATCACGACAAGCTGGCAGCATTCGGGCTGAGCCCGCATTTCGTGCAGGGCAACGTGTCGCGTTCCAGTCGTGGCGTGCTGCGCGGCCTGCATTACCAGTGGCCAAAGCCGCAGGGGAAATTCGTTTCGGTGACCGAAGGCGAGGTGTGGGACGTGGCGGTGGATATCCGACGCGGCTCGCCCACGTTCGGGCAGTGGGAAGGCGTGGTGCTCAGCGCGGAAAACAGGCGCCATTTCTGGATCCCGGAAGGTTTTGCGCACGGATTCGTGGCGCTCAGCGAGACGGCGGTGTTTTCCTACCTGTGCACCGCCACATACAATTCCGCGGCCGACGCCAGCGTGCGCTGGGACGACCCGGCCCTGGCCATCGACTGGCCGATCACGACGCCCACGCTGTCGTCCAAGGATGCCACCGCGCCCTTGCTGGCCGATGTGCCCGAACACCGGCTGCCGCAGTACGCCTGAGGCCGTCGCAGGGACGGACCTGCAAGAGCGAAGTGGCCCCTGTAGGAGCGGCGCAAGCCGCGAAGCCAGGAACCCTGCGGCCCCTTTCGTCATCGTCGCGACTCGCTTCGCTCCTCCAAAAAGCGCATGGCTGGCGCGTCAGCTGCGAGCACCAGCCCTGCCCTTGTGGGAGCGGCTTCAGCCGCGAGGCCAGGATCCCCGGCACCCAACTTTCCCCAGCTTCGCGACTCGCGTCGCTCCTACAAAAAGCGCATCGCCGGCGCCGCCCCGTTAGAGCCGAGCTTGCTCGGCGCTAAGAGCACCATCGGGCGGCGACAGCCGTCACGGCCCCCATGCGAAAATGGCGACCGGACCATTTCGTCGCACCCCCAAGGAATCCCATGTCCTCCAAAGCATTCAAGGCCTACGACATCCGCGGGCGCGTTCCCGATGAACTCAACGAGGCCCTGGCCACGCGCATTGGCGCGTCCATGTCGGCATTGCTGGGTCCCGGCGCGGTGGTGGTGGGCCGCGACGTGCGCCTGAGCAGCCCGGCATTGCAGGCCGCGGTCAGCCTGGGTTTCCGCCAGAGCGGACGCGAGGTCATCGACATCGGCCTGTGCGGCACCGAGGAAGTCTATTTCCAGACCGATCACCTGAAGGCGGCCGGCGGCGTCATGGTCACCGCCAGCCACAACCCGATGGACTACAACGGCATGAAACTGGTGCGCGAAGGCGCGCGCCCGATCAGCGGCGACACCGGCCTGTTCACCATCCGCGACCAGGCCCTGTCCGATGCGCCGCTGGCCACCAGCGCCACGCCCGCTGGCGAAACGCAGATGCTCGATAAGACTGCCTACCTGCAGCACCTGCTCAGCTACGTGGAAGGCGTGGACCTGAAACCCCTGAAGATCGTCACCAATGCCGGCAATGGCGGCGCCGGCCTGGTCATCGACGGCCTGGCCCCGCATCTGCCGTTCGAATTCATCCGCATCCAGCACGAGCCCGATGGCGCGTTCCCGCACGGCATCCCCAACCCGCTGCTGCCCGACAGCCGCGCCGCCACCATCGACGCGGTGCGTGCCCATGGCGCCGACCTGGGCATCGCCTGGGATGGCGACTTCGACCGCTGCTTCTTCTTCGACGCTGACGGCCGTTTCATCGAGGGCTATTACCTGGTCGGCCTGCTGGCCAAGGCGCTGCTCTTGCGCCACCCCGGCGGCAAGATCATCCACGACCCGCGCCTGGTCTGGAACACGGTGGAAATGGTCGAGGACGCCGGCGGCGTTCCGATACTGTGCAAGACCGGGCATGCCTTCATCAAGGAACGCATGCGCGCCGAGGATGCGATCTACGGTGGCGAGATGAGCGCGCACCATTACTTTCGCGATTTCGCCTATTGCGATTCGGGCATGGTGCCGTGGCTTTTGATTGCGGCCCTGGTATCCAGCAGCGGCCTGCCGCTGGCCGAACTGGTGGAGGAGCGCATGCGCAAGTTCCCGTGCAGCGGCGAGATCAACTACACCGTCGCCGACGCACCTGCCGCAATCGCAGCGGTGCTGGCGCACTACGCCGATGACAGGCCGGAACTCGATTACACCGATGGCCTGTCGGCCGATTTCGGCCAGTGGCGTTTCAGCCTGCGCAGTTCCAACACCGAACCGCTGCTGCGTTTGAACGTGGAAACCCGTGGCGACCAGGCGCTCCTGGACCAGCGCGTGGAAGAGATCGGCGCGCTGCTCCAGGGCCAGGCCTGAGCCCTCCCACGGTGCATTGAAACCTCTTTGCAGAGCCGATCCCGGTCGGCTGCTCTTCGCGGCCGTTGGCGGGATCGCGCCAAGGGCAGCCGACCGGGATCGGCTCTACAAGGCAGCGGGCGGGACTTCCACCGGCATGCTCAGCCAGTGGCGCGGGCGGCCGTGCTGGGGGTCGAACTGGTACAGCGCGCCCAGCGCGTTGGCGCGGTCGCGGATGTGCTGCAGGCCCATGCCGGTTTTCTCCGGGTCCAGCTGGATCGGGCCGGCATCGTCGTGGATGCGTAGGACCAGCTGATGCCGTTGCGGTCCGGCCTCGATCGCCAGGTCGATGTGCAACAGGTTGCATTCGGGGTGGCGGGCGCAGTTGCTGGTCGCTTCCTGGCAGATACGGTACAGCGACGTCGCCGCCTCGTTCGAAAGCAGGGCCAGGTCGCCGCGCACCTCGCAGCGATAGTCCATGCCGCTGTCGCGGGCCAGTTGCGCCAGCGGTCCTTCGCCCAGCGCGCGCTGCAGGCCGAAGCGGTCCAGCACCGCCGGATACAGGTGCTCGATGATCTCGCGCAGGTGGTGGTGCGACTCGTTGACCAGTTCGCTGATCGTATCCAGCCCCGCGCGCAGCCCCTGGTCGTCGGTGCTGCGGGCGAACACGCGCAGGCGGGTGGCAATGGCGGTGATGTCCTGGCCAAGGACGTCGTGCAGTTCGCCGCCGATCCGGCGCCGCTCCTGTTCCTGCACCGACGTGACCCGGTTGGCCACGTTGCTCAGGTCGGAGCTGCGGCGCCCCAGTTGTTCCAGGCTCAGCAGCAAGGCCTTGCCCTGCGCGCGCAGGGCATCGATGGAGGCGCCCAGCAGCAGCGCGCCGATGCCGCTGGCGGCGACCAGCAACTGCAGTTGCTGCGGCCGCCACACCTGCAGCAGGCCCTCCAGCGCGTGTACCAGCGAGGCCAGCATTACCAGTGCCAGCGCCGCGGGGCGCCAGCCGAAGCGGAAGCCGACCCATGACAGCGGAAATATTCCCAGCACCAGCGCATACACCAGCGGTTGCGGGATGGGCAGTTGCGCGACCAGCAGCACCACCAGTGCCGGCAGCAGCACCAGGCCATGGGCGAACAGGTCCGGCCAGGACGGCTGGCCCCGCCGCAGCCGTTCGTACACGGCCAGCAGGGCCGGTGCCAGGATGACCACGCCGACCAGGTCGCCCATGGCGTAGGCGAACAGGGCGGCGCCCGCATGCACCCGCGGCCCCGGCTCGATCAGCTCGACCGCCGCCAGCACCGCCGCATTGGCCGTCGCCGCCAGCGCGCCGCAGGCCAGCAGGCGTGGCAGCGAGCCGCCGAGCGTGCTCACGCTGTTGCCGCGCATGCCGAACATTGCCACCGCCGCCGCATATGCCAGCCACGGCGCCAGGGTGGTGACCAGCAAGGCCAACGGCGCATCGAAGGCGCCACGCCACAGGCTCAGGGCCAGGATGGCGGCGAATTCCAGCAGCGCCATCCATTTCCATGCGATCCGCCGCATTTGCCACAGCACCGCCAGGCGCAGGCCGGCGGGCAGGAACCAGTAATCGTTGGAGAACTGGAACAGCAACAGCCAGGCCAACGGGTACAGTGCCAGCCACCAAAGCTCGGTCCCCGGGCGATGATGGCGCCTGCGAGCGGTCGGCCACTCGATCGCGGCATTTTTAAGGAACTCGTTCATGGCAGCACTCAGGATCCTGTTGGTCGACGACCACCCCATCGTCCGTTCCGGATTCCGCCAGCTGCTGGAGCAGGAGCCCGGCTGGCAGGTGGTGGCCGAAGTGGGCAGTGCCCGTGAGCTGGCCGCGACCCTGCTGGCGGTCGAATGCGACGTGCTGGTGCTGGACCTGAATCTACCAGACGGCGACGGCATGGTGATGATCCGGCAGTTGCTGGCGCAGCGCCCGCGGCTGGCGATCGTGGTGCTGACCATGCACGACGGCGCGCTGTACGTGCAGGAGGCGCTGGCGGCCGGGGCGATGGGCTATGTGAGCAAGCGCGCCGGGCCGGACGAATTGATCGATGCGATCCGCACGGTGCAGCGCGGCGAACAATACCTGGACCGCGCCCTGCGCCCGCCGCCGGCCTCCGACGCCGGCGGCCCGCAGCTGCTGCCGGAGCTGACCGATCGCGAGGCCCAGGTGTTCCTGCTGCTGGCGCGCGGGCATTCGGTGGCACGCGTGGCCACCACCATCGGCATCAACAACAAGACCGCCTACGCGCATCGCAGCAGCATCTACGCCAAGCTGAAACTGGCCTCGGACCACGAACTGCGCATGCTGGGCAAGCGCCGCGGCCTGGTGGCCGCAAGCTAGCCGGGTCCCTTTTTCGTCAGCGCTACAGGACGAATGCGCGCGTTGGCGTTTGCAGGAGCGACGCGAGTCGCGAAGCAGGCATCGCCAGATTGCAACCATGACCCGAAGCCCAGGATTTCCTGGCTTCGCGACTTGCGTCGCTCCTGCAACACCCGTGCATCGCCAACCATAGTGATCCTGGCGCAACCGACACCCAGACAGGTCGTCATCCCGGCGCAGGCCGGGACCCAACTTGAAGGGAGAAGGTGCGTGGTGCGCGAGTGTGCCCGACACGGCGGGGTGGCGGTGGGTGCGCCATAGGTGCGGGATGGGTCCCGGCGTTCGCCGGGATGACGGTAGGAATGGGGCGGGGCGATGCCTGGTCTCTACGGGACGAATGCGCGCGTTGGTGTTTGTAGGAGCGACGCGAGTCGCGAAGCACGCAGCGCCTGATTGCAATCATGATCCGGGAGCCAGGATTTCCTGGCTTCGCGACTTGCGTCGCTCCTACACGCGGCGAGGAGAGTGCATGCGGGTGGACGGCTCAGCGTTCCAGCAAGCGCAGCTTGTCCGGCTTGCCTTCCCACTCCTTGGCGTCGTCCAGGCCTTCCTTGCGCACGGTGATCACCGGCCAGGCCACGGCCAGTTCCTTGTTCAGGGCTACGAAGCCTTCCTGCCCGGCGGGCACGTCGTCCTCGGGAAAGATGGCGCCGATCGGGCATTCCGGCTCGCACAGGGTGCAGTCGATGCACTCGTCCGGGTCGATGACCAGGAAGTTGGGACCTTCGTGGAAGCAGTCCACCGGGCACACCTCGACACAGTCGGTGTACTTGCACTTGATGCAGTTCTCGGTGACGACGAAGGGCATGGTTCCATTCCATTGCGAGGTGCCCCAGTTTAAATCAGCGCAGGCCGCAGCACCCATCCCGCCGCAAACGGGCCACCCCCGCCCTGTAGAGCCGATCCTGGTCGGCTGCCTTTGGCCCAATCCCGCCAACAGCCGCGAAGAGCAGCCGACCAGGATCGGCTCTACAAGGCGGGTCAGGGCGTCGGGGCACAGGGCGGCGGGCACAAAAAAGCCCGGCTTGTGGGCCGGGCCTTGATGCCGTCTTCGCGCTGCCCTGGCGGGCCTTGCGCAAAAACCGGGGTTGGTGCTCCCTAGGGAATTCGAATCCCTATTTTAGCCTTGAGAGGGCCACGTCCTAACCGTTAGACGAAGGGAGCTTTTGGTAAGCAGCGCCGTGACGGACTAGTATATTCGCCAGCCGGCGCTCGCGGCAATGCCGCACTGGCCTGAAACAGACCTGCCAGCGCCCTGATCAACCCTGACACGGACCGCCACCATTACGTCGCAAGCCACCCAACCCGCCGTTTCCCTGCGCGTCATCCCGCGCGACCAGCACAACATCTCGCGCAAGGACATCAGTCCCAACGCGCTGCGCGTGCTCTACCGGCTGCGCGATTCCGGGTTCACCGGCTACCTGGTGGGGGGCGCGGTGCGCGACCTGCTGGTGGGCGGGCATCCCAAGGATTTCGACATCGCCACCGATGCGACCCCCGAACAGGTCAAGGCGCTGTTCCGCAACAGCCGCCTGATCGGCCGGCGCTTCCGCCTGGCCCACGTGGTCTTCGGCCGCGAGATCATCGAGGTCGCGACCTTCCGCGCCAATGTCGACGACGGCAGTGGCGACCGCGAGACCCACGAGGGCGGGCGCCTGGTGCGCGACAACGTCTACGGCACCATCGAGGACGACGCGGTGCGCCGCGACTTCACCGCCAATGCGCTGTATTACGCCATCGAGGATTTCTCGGTGCGCGATTACGTAGGCGGCTTCGAGGATGTGCAGGCACGCAGCATGAAGCTGATCGGCGATCCCGAGCAGCGCTACCGCGAAGACCCGGTGCGCATGCTGCGGGCGATCCGCCTGGCCGGCAAGCTGGGCTTTGACATCGATCCGGCCTCGGCCGACCCGATCGCCCGGCTGGCCCCGCTGCTGTCCGAATCCGCCCCGGCGCGCCTGTTCGAGGAACTGCTGAAGCTGTTCCTGTCCGGCAACGCGGTGGCCAGCTTCGAGGGCCTGGAGCGCTTCGGCCTGCTGCCGGCGATCCTGCCCGAGACCGCGGCCGCGCTGTCCTCCAATCGCAGTGGCGCCTTGCGCAGCATGTTGCTGGAAGGCCTGCGTGGCACCGATGCGCGGGTGGCCAATGACGAACCGGTGTCGCCTGCGTTCCTGTTCGCGCTGCTGCTGTGGCCGGCGTACTGCCGCGCCCTGATGGGCCTGCAGGCGCAGGGCATCAACGTGGAGGAAGCGCAGCGTCGCGCCGCCGACCGGGTCACCCTGCACCAGCTGGGCACCGTGGCCCTGCCGCGCCGGTTCTCGCTGCCGATGCAGGAAATCTGGCTGCTGCAGTCGCGCTTCCAGTCGCGCCAGCGCAAGCGGGTCACCCGCCTGCTGGCCCATCCGCGTTTCCGCGCCGCCTACGATTTCCTGCTGCTGCGCCTCACCGCGTCCAGCGAACACGCCGAGGACGTGGAGTTCTGGCGCGAAGCCCAGACCCAGTCCAACGAGGAGCTGTCGGCCGCCCTGGGCGTGGCCCCGGCGCGCGACGCGTATGCCGAAGAGGATTCGGCACCGCCCAAGCGCCGCCGTCGCCGTCGCCGCAGCGGTGAAGCCGCGTCCGACGCACCCGCAGCGGAATGAAGCCGGCGGTCACCGCCTACGTCGGCCTGGGCGGCAACCTGGGCGCGGTGGCCGGGACCCTGCGCCTGGCCACCGGCGCACTGGATCGCCTGCCTGGCACTTCGGTGGCCGCGATGTCGCGCCTGTACCGCACGCCGGCCTGGGGTCTGGAGGAGCAACCGGATTTCGTCAATGGCGTGGTCGCGCTGCACACCACGCTGCCGGCGCCCGAACTGCTGCAGGCCATGTTGCTGATCGAAGTGGAGTTCGGCCGCGACCGCCAGGCAGGCACGCGCTGGGGTCCGCGCGTGCTCGACCTGGACCTGTTGCTGTACGGCGATCTTGTGCTGGAAGCGCCCGGCCTGCGGGTGCCGCATCCGCACCTGCACGAGCGCGCCTTCGCGCTGGTGCCGCTGGTCGAGATCGCGCCGCAGGTTGCCATTCCCGGGCAAGGGCTGGCGCGGGACGCGCTGTCCCGCCTGCAAACCACGGCGATCGAGCCGATAGCACCGACAGAAGAGTGACAATGCCCCCATGAGCACGCACGCCGAAATCAAGAAGTGGACCCTGCCGGCCCTGGCCGCGGCCAAGCGCGAGGGGCGCCGGCTGGTGATGCTGACCGCCTACGACCATGGCTTCGCCCGCGCCGCCGACCTCAACGGCGTGGACCTGGTGCTGGTGGGCGATTCGCTGGGCATGGTGGTGCAGGGCAGGGGTTCGACCCTGCCGGTGACGGTGGCGGACATGACCTACCACACCGAAGTGGTGGCCCGCGGGCTGCAGCGGGCGATGCTGGTCAGCGACCTGCCGTTCCAGTCAGACGCCACCCCCGAACGCGCGCTGCAGGCGTCCATCGCGCTGCTGCAGGCCGGCGCCGAGATGGTCAAGCTGGAAGGCGCCGGGCACAAGCTCGAGGTGATCCGGTTCCTGGCCGAGCGCGATATCCCGGTCTGCAGCCACCTGGGGCTGACCCCGCAATCGGTGCTGAAACTGGGCGGCTACAAGGTCCAGGGCCGCGACGAGCAGGCGGCCGCGCAGTTGCGCGCCGATGCGGCGGCGGTCGCCGAAGCCGGCGCCTCGCTGCTGGTGCTGGAATGCGTGCCCTCGACGCTGGCCGCCGCCATCACCAGCGCCAGCGCCATTCCCACCATCGGCATCGGTGCCGGCCCCGGCTGCGATGGCCAGGTGCTGGTGCTGCACGACCTGCTGGGCCTGGACAGCGGCCACCGCAAGCCGAAGTTCGTCAAGGACTTCCTGGCCCAGGGCGGTTCGGTTGCCGGTGCGATCGCCGCTTACGCGGCCGCCGTGCGCGACGGTTCGTTCCCCGATGCAGAACATTCCTACTGACGTCATTCCCTGACGCCGCCCCGCCCGCAACCGGAAGCGCAATGATCGAAACCCTGACCGAACTGGACACCCTGCGTGCCCGCGTCAATGGCTGGAAGCGCGAGGGCCTGCGGGTGGGCTTCGTGCCGACCATGGGCAACCTGCACGCCGGCCACTATTCGCTGGTGATGCTGGCACGCCAGTACGCCGACCGCGTGGTCTCCAGCGTATTCGTCAACCCGACCCAGTTCGGCCCCAACGAGGATTTCACCCGCTACCCGCGCACGCCCGAGGCCGACACCACCGGCCTGGAAGGCGCCGGCTGCGACGTGCTGTGGCTGCCCACGGTGGAGTCGATGTATCCCTTCGGCATCGAACTGGCCGCGCGCATCAACGTGCCGGGCGTCAGCAGCGTGCTGGAAGGCGCGCATCGCCCGGGTCATTTCGACGGCGTGTGCACGGTGGTGACGCGCCTGTTCAACCAGGTCCAACCGGACGTGGCTGCCTTCGGCAAGAAGGATTTCCAGCAACTGGCGGTGATCCGGCAGATGGTGACCGACCTGGCCGTGCCGATCGAGATCCTGGGCGGCAGCATCGTGCGCGAAAGCGACGGCCTGGCGATGAGCTCGCGCAACCAGTACCTGACCGCCGACGAGCGCCCGCGCGCCGCGGAGATCAGGCGCACGTTGCTGGCGATGCGTGAAGCGATGGTGGGTGGGCAGTCGCTGGCTGCAGTGGAGGCGGAAGCTTCGAGGCGACTGGCCGAAGCCGGATTCGAAGTCGATTACGCGGTGGTGCGGCGTCCGGACTTGGGCATGTTGCAGGACGGCAGCCCGGGCGCCAAGGTTTCGCTGGTCGCGGCCAGGCTGGGCAAGACCCGGTTGATTGACAACCTGGAGTGGTGAGACGGAAAAGTCCTTCTCCCATAGGGAGAAGGTGGCGCGAAGCGCCGGACGCACCGAAGCAAGCACCCTTGGGGTGTGAGGGTACGGCGGAGCCAAGGCGCCTGAGCCATCTTCTCTCCTCCGTACCCTCACCCCAACCCCTCTCCCGGGGGAGAGGGGCTCAAGCCGCATCCTGTCCTGCCTTGGTTGGCTCGATTCGCGACGTGAAGCGGAGTTGGGTCTTGGTAGACTCCGGCTCTCTTTGATTTCACGTGTGCCCCCATGCAACTTAGCCTGCTCAAGACCAAGATCCACCGTGCCACCGTGACCCATTCGGAACTGAACTACGAAGGGTCCATCGCCATCGACGGCCTGTTGCTGGAAGCCAGCGGCATCCGCGAATTCGAGCAGGTGCATGTCTGGGACGTCACCAACGGCAGCCGCTTCACCACCTATGCGCTGCGCGCCGATGAAGGCAGCGGGGTGATCTCGCTCAACGGCGGCGCCGCGCGCCATGTGCAGGTGGGCGACCTGGTGATCATTGCCGCCTTTGCCGGCATGAGCGAGCAGGAAGCCGAGGTGTTCAAGCCCAACCTGATCTACGTCGATGCGCACAACCGCATCACCCACACCAACCATTCCATCCCAAAGCAGGCCGCATGAGCGCCGCGGCCGGGTTCGACGCGCTGCAGTCCCATGCCGCGCGCCTGAGCGGCACGACGATCTCTTCGCTGGTGAACGGCGATGCAGCACGCGCGGGCGATTTCGCCTTGCGCCACGGCGCGCTTTATTTCAATTTCGCGCGCCAGTACTATGACCGCGACGCCCTGGCCGCGCTGCTGGAACTGGCGCGCACGCGCGACCTTGCCGGCGCCTACCAGCGGCTGTTCGACGGCGAGCAGGTCAACGTCACCGAAGGCCGCGCCGCCCTGCACACCGCCTTGCGCGGCAACCACTCCGGTGCCGCGATCGCGCGCCAGGCCTATGCGACCGCCAGCGAAGTGCGCGTGCGCATGGGCACGCTGGTAGCCGAACTGGAAGCCAGCGGCATCACCGACATCGTCAGCGTCGGCATTGGCGGCTCCGACCTGGGCCCGCGCCTGGTCGCCGATGCCTTGCGGGCGCCGTCGGGCGTGCGCTTCCGCGTGCACTTCCTCTCCAACGTCGACGGCGCCTCCGCCCAGCGCACGCTGGCGCCGCTGGATCCGGCGCGCACCGCCGCGATCCTGATTTCCAAGACCTTCGGTACCCAGGAAACTTTGCTCAACGGCGGCATCCTGCGCGACTGGCTGGGCGGCAGCGAGCGCCTGTACGCGGTCAGCGCCAATCCCGAGCGCGCCGCGGCCGCATTCGACATCGCTGCCGAACGCGTGCTGCCGATGTGGGACTGGGTGGGTGGCCGCTATTCGCTGTGGTCGGCGGTGGGCTTGCCCATCGCACTGGCGATCGGGTTCGAGCGCTTCGAGCAATTGCTGGCCGGCGCCTCGGATTTCGACGCGCACGTATTGAACGCGCCGCTGCGGGAAAACATCGCGGTGCGCCACGCCTTGACCGCAATCTGGAACCGCAATGCGCTCGGCCATGCCGCGCACGGGGTCATGAGCTACGACCAGCGCCTGGCGCTGCTGCCGGCCTACCTGCAGCAGCTGGTGATGGAAAGCCTGGGCAAGTCGGTGCGGCTGGACGGCAGCCCGGTCGAGGTCGATACCGTGCCGGTGTGGTGGGGCGGCGCCGGCACCGACGTGCAGCACAGCTTTTTCCAGGCCCTGCACCAGGGCACCGGCATCGTGCCGCTGGATTTCGTCGGCACGGTCCGCAACGACGATCCATATGCGGAAAACCACCTGGCACTGATGTCGAACCTGTTCGCCCAGGCCGAAGCGCTGGCCAATGGCCAGGCCAGCGACGACCCGCATCGTGCCTATGCCGGCGGCCGCCCCAGCACCCTGATCCTGCTGGATGCGCTGACTCCCCAGTCACTGGGCGCGCTGATCGCCCTGTACGAGCACAGCGTGTACGCGCAGTCGGTGCTGTGGGGCATCAATGCCTTCGACCAGTTCGGCGTGGAGCTGGGCAAGCAGCTGGCGAACGGATTGCTGCCGGCGCTGCGGGGCGAGGTAGAGGCCAGCGACCCGGTGACCAGGGTGTTGCTGGCGGAATTGAAAGCTCGCGGTTGATGTTCCCTTCTCCCTCCGGGAGAAGGTGGCTCGAAGCGCCGGATGAGGGCATGAGAGATCCCGTAACGGACTACCTATGGTGCGCAACTACGGTTCGCGCCCTCATCCGCCCTGCGGGCACCTTCTCCCGGCGGGAGAAGGGCGATCATTTGTCGTGCCGCGCCAGCGCCCAATCGACATGCTCACGCACCACATCCGATGCATCGTCCCGCCGTGACGCCAGTGCTTCCATCACCGCAGGCGTAGTCGGTGCATTGCCCAGTGCCACCGCGATATTGCGCAGCCAGCGCTCGTGGCCGCTGCGGCGTATCGCCGATCCTTCGGTGCGGCTGAGGAACCCGGCTTCCGACCACGCGAACAGTTGCGGCAGGGTGGCGGTGTCCAGCTCGTTGCGCGCGCGGAAATCGGGCTCGTCGGTGCGCCTGGCGAACTTGTTCCAGGGGCATACCAGCTGGCAGTCGTCGCAGCCGAAGATGCGGTTGCCGATGGCCGGGCGCAGTGGTTCGGGAATGGAACCTTCGTGCTCGATGGTCAGGTAGGAAATGCAGCGGCGCGCGTCCAGACGATGCGGCGCGATGATGGCCTGGGTCGGGCAGATATCGATGCAGCGCACGCAGCTGCCGCAATGCGCGCTGGCCGGCAGGTCGATCGGCAACGGCAGGTCGACGTAGATCTCGCCCAGGAAAAACCACGAGCCGCCGTCCTTGTCGATCAGGCAGGTGTGCTTGCCGATCCAGCCCAGCCCCGCATTGCGCGCCAGTGCGCGTTCCAGCACCGGCGCCGAATCGACGAACACGCGGTGGCCGAACGGGCCGACTTCTTCCTGGATCCGCTCGGCGAGCCTCTGCAGGCGCTGGCGCATCAGCTTGTGGTAATCGCGGCCCAGTGCGTAACGGGCGACGTAGGCGCGTTCGCCATCGGCCAGCGTAGCCCAGGCGTCCCCGCCATCGTTGCGGCCGTAATCCAGTCCCACCGAAATCACCCGCAATGTGCCGGGAATCAGTTCCGCCGGGCGCGCGCGCTTGTCGCCGTGCCGTGCCATCCACTCCATCGAGCCGTACAGCCCTTCGGCCAGCCAGTCGCGCAGGTGCGCCTCGTCTTCGTCCAGCTCGATGCCGGTGATGCCGCAGCGCTGGAAACCGAGCTCGCGCGAAAGGGTGCGGATGCGTCGTGCGAGCCGGGCCGGATCAGGCATCGCCCGGTCGGGCATCGGGTTGGGCATGGGATGGAGCGGGGAGGACATGCCGGAAGTATAGAATCCATGCCATGTACGGATTGCTGCCCCTGTTCGACAGCCGCGCCGCGCGCGCGCTGGATACCCAGGCCACCGCCATGCTGGGCGGCGATGGCTACGTGCTGATGCAGCGCGCAGGCCAGGCCGCGTGGCAGCTGCTGTTGCAGCAGTGGCCCACCGCGCAATCCATCACCGTGGTCTGCGGCCCCGGCAACAACGGCGGCGATGGCTATGTGCTGGCGCGGCTGGCGCATCGCTCGGGACGCAAGGTCTGCGTGCTGCACCTGGCCGAGCACGTTCCGGCCACCGGGTTGGCGCAGCAGGCCTGTACCGACTACCTGGCGGCCGGCGGCAGCATTGCGATTTTTCCCGAAGTGCTGCCGCGCGGCGAGGTGGTGGTGGATGCGCTGTTCGGGATCGGCCTGTCGCGCGAACCCGATGCCTTTGCCACAGCGCTGATCGACGCGATCAATGCGCAGGTCGCGCCGGTGCTGTCTCTGGACGTGCCCAGCGGCGTGGATGCCGACACCGGCGCATTGCCGGGCAAGGCGGTGATCGCCACCCATACGCTGCAATTCATCGCCCGCCATGCCGGCCTGCATACCGGTGCCGCGCTGGAACACACCGGCGTGCTGACGCTGGATGCGTTGGGCGTGGATGACGAGGTGGTTTCCGAAGCCGCTCCGCGCGCGTGCCTGCTGACCGCGGAGTTCCTGCCGTCGTGCCTGCTGCCGCGACGCCGCAATACCCACAAGGGCGAATCCGGACGCGCGCTGTGCATCGGCGGCGACCACGGCCATGGCGGCGCCATCGTGCTGTGTGCCGAAGCGGCCTTGCGCGCCGGCGCCGGCCTGCTGGACGTGGCCACGCGCGATGCGCACGTGCCGGTATTGCTGGGTCGGCGCCCCGAGGCCATGGCCCATGGGGTGGAATCGGGCGAGCAGTTGCTGCCCCTGCTTTTGCAGGCCGATGCCGTGGCCATCGGTCCCGGCCTGGGACAGGAAGAATGGGGTGCGGCGCTGCTGAAGCTGGTGCTGGCTTCGGGCAAGCCGCTGGTCCTGGATGCCGATGCGCTGAACCTGGTCGCGTTGACAGGCCAGCGGGTGACCGGCGCCATCCTCACCCCGCATCCGGGCGAAGCGGCGCGACTGCTGGGTACCGATACCGCCAGCGTGCAGCGTGATCGCCTGGCCGCAGCCACTGAAATCGCGACGCGCTACCAGGCGGTAGTGGTGTTGAAGGGCGCAGGCACCGTCATCGCCGCGCCCGGTGAGCTGCCGCGCGTCATCGATGCAGGCAATCCGGGCATGGCGGTCGGCGGCATGGGCGATGTGCTGACCGGCATCCTGGTCGCGCTCCGCGCGGGTGGCATGCCCGCGTTCGAGGCGGCGAGCACCGGAGCGCTGCTGCATTCGCTGGCCGGCGACGCGGCCGCCGAAGCGGGCGAACGCGGCTTGCTGCCTTCGGACCTGTTCCCGCACATCCGTCGCCTCGCCAATCCGCGAGGCATCGGCTGATGCGGTTGCAGCTTCCTGACAGCGAATCCACCGAAGCGCTGGGCCGCGCGCTCGCCGATACACGGCCTGCGCAGGCGGCCATGCACCTGCAGGGTGACCTGGGCGCAGGCAAGTCGACCCTGGCGCGCGCCCTGCTGCGCCGGCTGGGTGTGGAAGGCGCAATCCGCAGCCCCACCTACACCCTGATCGAGCGCTATCCGATTCCCGAAGGCGAGGCTTGGCACCTGGACCTGTATCGCATCGGCGATGTGGGCGAGCTGGATTTCCTGGGCCTGGACGATGCCGTGGCCACCTTGTGGCTGGTGGAGTGGCCCGAGCGGGCGGGGTCTGCGCTGCCCAGGCCGGACCTGCGGGTCGAGCTGGGTATGGACGGCAACGGACGGGTGGCCCGCTTGGCTGCGGAAACCGGTCAGGGCCAGCAATGGCTGGCGCGATTGTCCGCAACCGCGGAGTTTGCGGCACTCTCCTCTGCGCCGGGATAGGAAGGTTTGGCAGGTCCCGGATTATTAAGGAAAAAATATTTGCATTCCATGGCCGATGGTGCTTGAATCCGGCCCATGCATAAGGGGCTCACCCATTTCGGACGCAAACTGCTGGGCATCACGCTCGGAGTCGGACTGGTGTTCCCCGCGCTGGCCGGTGAAGTCCGCAGCGTCAGGGTCGAAACCGGCGCCACCGGCACCCGTGCCGAGATCCAGCTGGAAGGCAAAGGAGAGTACCGGACTCTTTCCCTGGCCGGGCCCGACCGCCTGGTAGTCGACCTGCCTGCTTCGAGCGCCATGCGCGGCCTGAAGCTGCCGGCCGGCGCCGGGCTGATCAAGTCGGTGCGCACCGGCCAGCCTACGCCGGACACCTTGCGCATCGTGTTCGACCTGGGGGATTCGGTCGTTGCGATGAAGCCGCGCCTGGAGCCCACCGCCACCGGTGCCCTGCTGGTGCTGGAATGGCCGGGCGATGGTCCTGCTCCGGCACTGGCGGCGGTCAAACCGCAGATCGTCACCCCATCGGTTTCCACCGCGGCCATCGCAACTGCAGCGGCGACGCCCATGCAGACCGCCGCTGCAGCGACGGCCGCCTTGACCAGCGCCGCCGTGCGGGAGGCGGCCAGCCGCCCGCCGACAACGACTCCGTCCAAGGTCTCGCCCCAGGCCATCCTTGAAGGCCGCGCCAGTGTGTCTCCTGCCTACGAGCCGGTCGCCAGGATGCCGGTGGCCTCGGTAGTCACAGCGCCCGTGATCAACGCGCCTGCGCCGCAAGCGCCGGCGCAATACACCATTGCCACCGGCGTGCCGTTGCCTTCTGCCGCCACGGCCAGGGCCGATATCGATCCCGCGGACACGGCGGAGTCCGCAGTACCCACCCGTACGCTGCCGCAGATGCCCATGCGTGCCGGCATGCGTCCGCTGGTGATCGCAATCGACGCCGGCCACGGTGGCCAGGATCCCGGCGCGGTCGGTCCCACCGGCAAGCGCGAGAAGGACGTCACCCTGGCGATGGCGCGTGAGCTGGCACGCCAGATCAACGCCACTCCCGGCATGAAGGCCTACCTGGTGCGCGACGGCGACTTCTTCGTTCCGCTGCCGCAGCGCGCGCAGAAGGCGCGTGCCAACCGGGCCGACATGTTCGTTTCCATCCATGCCGACGCAGCGGAAAACCGCAACGCGCGTGGCTCGTCGGTCTATGTGCTGTCGCTGAAGGGCGCATCCTCGCAGCGCGCGCGCTGGCTGGCCGACAAGGAAAACGCCTCCGACCTGGTCGGCGGCGTGCGCCTGAAGCAGGTCGACAACACCCTGTCTTCGGTCTTGCTGGACCTGGCCCAGAGCGGCCACATGAAAGCTTCCGAAGATGCCGCCGGCCATGTGCTGGACGGCCTCAAGCGCGTCGGCAACAACCACAAGCCCAACATCGAGCGCGCCAATTTCGCGGTGCTGCGCACTTCCGACATGCCGTCGATGCTGGTGGAAACCGCCTTCATTTCCAATGCCGACGAAGAAGCCCGGCTGATCGACCCCGCCTACCAGCGCAAGGTCGCAGGCGCGGTGCTGGATGGCGTGCAGACCTATTTCACCCGCCAGCCGCCACCGGGCACGCTGTTCGCCGCCCGCGCCCAGGCGGCCGACCTGGCCGCAGCCAATGGCAATGCCCGCGCTGGCAGCGCCGGCGCACCCTAAGCGCCACCCCTCGGCTATCATCACGGCTGGTTTTTCCTGACGGCGCCAACGCGCCGCCCACTAGTGCAGATCCGCCAACTCCCCGACATCCTGATCAACCAGATCGCCGCTGGCGAAGTCGTCGAACGCCCTGCGTCGGTGGTCAAGGAACTGGTGGAGAACGCGCTGGATGCCGGGGCCCTGCGCATCGACATCGACCTGGAGGAAGGCGGCATCCGCCTGATCCGCATCCGCGACGATGGCGGCGGCATCGCGCCGGAACAATTGCCGCTGGCGGTGGCGCGCCACGCCACCAGCAAGATCGCCTCTCTGGATGACCTGGAGTCAGTGGCCACGCTGGGGTTCCGCGGCGAAGCCCTTCCCTCCATCGCCTCGGTCAGCCGCTTCTCGCTGTCCTCGCGCCGCGCCATCGATGCCCATGGCTCGCTGCTGCAGGTCGAAGGCGGCAAGCTGGGCGAGGTGACGCCGAAGGCGCAGGCGCCGGGTACCACCGTCGAAGTGCGCGAGCTGTTCTACAACGTGCCGGCGCGGCGCAAGTTCCTGCGCGCCGAGCGCACCGAGCTGGGGCATATCGAGGAATGGCTGCGTTCGCTGGCGCTGGCGCGGCCCGACGTGGAGCTGCGGGTCAGCCACAACGGCCGCCCGTCGCGGCGCTACAAGCCGGACCTGCTCGAATCCACGCTGCGCCTCAACGAAACCCTGGGTGATGACTTCGCGCGCCAGGCCTTGCGGGTCGAACACGACGCGGCCGGACTGCGCCTGCATGGCTGGATCGGCCTGCCAAGCTATTCGCGCGCCAGTGCCGACCAGCAATACCTGTACGTCAACGGTCGCGCGGTGCGCGACCGCAACATCGCCCATGCGGTGAAGATGGCCTACCAGGACGTGCTCTTCCACGGCCGCCAGCCGGCCTATGTGCTGTTCCTGGAAATCGACCCGTCGCGGGTGGACGTCAACGTGCACCCGGCCAAGCACGAGGTGCGCTTCCGCGATACGCGGCTGGTGCATGATTTCGTCTACCGCACGCTGCAGGCGGCGCTGGCCGACACGCGCGCCGGCTCGATCGCCGCCGCGACCCAGGGCGCGGCCGACAATGCGTTTTTCCCGGGCAACAGCTCGCCCGCGGGCCAGTACGCTTCATCAGTGTCGTGGTCGCCAACGCAGCAGTCCGCTTTGGGCCTGGGCGAAGCGCCCGCCGCCTATGCCGCGCTGTATGCGCAGACGCCGATGCCGGCGCAGGCCTGGTCCCCGCAGTCCGACCAACAGCCGCTGCCGGCCAGCAGCAATGCTTCCATTCCTCCACTCGGCTACGCCATCGCGCAGCTGCACGGCATCTACATCCTGGCCGAGAACGCCGACGGCCTGATCGTGGTCGACATGCACGCCGCGCACGAACGCATCGGTTACGAGAAACTGAAAAACGCGCATGACGGCATCGGCCTGCATTCACAGCCCCTGCTGGTGCCGATGAGCCTGGCGGTAGCCGAACGCGAGGCCGAGGTCGCCGAGCGTGAAGCCGAGACCCTGGCCACGCTGGGCTTCGATGTCAGCCGCAGCGGCCCGCAGTCGCTGAGCATCCGTGCCGTGCCGGCGCTGCTGGCCCAGGCCGAGCCGGTGGCGCTGCTGCGCGACGTGCTGACCGACCTGCGCGAACATGGCGAGTCCAGGCGCATCGCCGCCGCACGCGACGAGCTGCTGTCGACCATGGCCTGCCACGGCGCGGTACGCGCCAACCGGCGCCTGACCGTGCCGGAAATGAACGCGCTGCTGCGCGAAATGGAAATCACCGAACGCTCGGGCCAGTGCAACCATGGCCGGCCGACCTGGGCGCGTTTTTCACTGGCCGAGATCGATCGCTGGTTCATGAGGGGACGCTAGAAGATGGGGAAGGGGATGCGGTACCTGCTGTTGATGGCACTGGCGGGCATGCTGGCGGGTTGCGAGGCGGATGCGCCCGGGCCCGCCAAGGTCGCCGAAGCGCCACTCAGTGACGTGGCCTTCCTGGCCGACGACGCGGTCTGGCGCGAGGAGCGCAGGCAGGAGTTGTCGCAACCCGATGGCTGGACCAGCCTGGTCGGCCTGCACTGGCTGGAACTCAAGGCGCACTACCTGGGCAGCGGCACGGGCATCGCCAACGGCATGCGTCTGGCCGTCGGTCCGCCGAAGATGGGCATGGTCGAGCAGGTGGACGGGCATGTCTTCTTCACTCCCGAGGACGGGGTGGCGCTGACCCTGGACGGCAAGCCGCTCAGCGGACGCACGCAACTGGCGAGCGACCACGACGAAACCCCCAGCGTGGTCGGCTTCGACGAGGGCAAGGGCTCGCTGTCGGTGATCAGGCGCGGCGATCGCTTCGGGCTGCGCATCAAGCACGCCGATGCGCCCAGCCGGCTGCAGTTCAAGGGCCTGGAGTACTGGCCGCCGCAGCCGGGCTGGAGGATCACCGGCAAGTTCATCGCCCATCCACCCGGCAAGACCCTGCCCATCGTCGACATCATCGGCACCGCCACCGACGCACCCAATCCCGGCGTGGTGGAATTCGTCCGCGATGGCAAGACCTACCGCATCGAGGCCATGGGCGAACCGGACGGCGGCCTGTTCCTGGTGATCGCCGACCGCAGCAGCGGCCACGGCAGCTATCCGGCCGGCCGCTTCATGGATACGCCCGGCCCGGATGCACAGGGCAACGTCGTGCTCGATTTCAACCGTGCCTACAATCCGCCGTGCGCATTCACCAGCTTCGCCACCTGCCCGCTGCCGCCGCCGGAGAACCGCCTGGACCTGGCGATCACTGCGGGTGAAAAAACCTACGCCCATGCCGCCACCGCCATCGCACCATGACCAGGATGACCATGCGTTTCCCGACAACTTTCAAGCCGCTCATGCTGGCGGCGCTGGTCGCCACCGCTTCGTTGGTCGCGCACGCTGATTCGGCTCGCCCCGCGCCCGCCTACCAGGCGCCGGTGCCGTTGCTGTGGAAGGTGTCCGACGCCGACAACGCGGTCTACCTGCTGGGTTCCTTCCACCTGCTCAAGCCCAGTGACTATCCACTCTCCAATGACGTGGCGGCCGCGTTTGCCGATGCCGAGTCGCTGGTGTTCGAAATACCGCCCGAAGAGATGGCATCACCCGAGCTGGGCACGAAGATGGCACAGGCCGCCCTGCGCCGCGATGGCACCGCCCTCAACAGCGAACTGCCGCCTGAAACCATTGCACTGCTGGATGCGTGGACGGCCCGCAATGCGGCGCCACTGCAGAAGATGGGCCTGAGCCCGCAGGTGCTGCAGATGCTGGAACCCTGGTTCGTGGGCTTGAGCATTTCCATCGTGGAGATGACCAAGCAGGGCCTGGATCCGGCCTTGGGACTGGACGCGCATTTCGGCGCGCAGGCGGCCAGTGCCGGCAAGCCGACGTCGGGGCTTGAAACCGGCACCGAGCAGATCGCCTTCCTGGATGGGATGACCAAGGAAGAAGAACTCCAGTTCCTGGCCGAGGCCTTGTCCGAATCACAGGACGCACGACAGGAAACCGAGAAGATGCACCGTGCCTGGCGCGCGGGCGACGCCGCGTCGTTGTGGAACGACATGGCGGTGGACATGAAGAAGCAGTACCCGCGCCTGTACCAGCGCATCAACGTGGCGCGCAACGACGCCTGGTTGCCGAAGCTGCAGAAGCGCCTGACCGATCCGGGCAAGGATGACACCCTGGTGGTGGTCGGCGCGCTGCACCTGTTGGGCACCGACGGCGTGGTGGAGAAGCTCCGCGCCAAGGGCTACAGGGTCGAGCGTGTGTGCTCGGCGTGCCGCGCCAGCAAGTAAGGCTGGTCGCCCCTGCCTCGCCGAGCTGGCCTCTCGGGTTCCAGTAGACGAAACCGCGCGCCAGGGTTTGTAGGAGCGACGCGAGTCGCGGAGCACGCAGCGCCGGATCGCCAACATCCTCCGGGCCCATGCGATACCGGCTTCGCGACTTGCGTCGCTCCTACAGCACCCGTTATCGCCACGGGTAATCATCCTGGCGCAAACCTCACCCCACCAGGTCGTCATCCCGGCGAAGGCCGGGACCCAACTCTCGGGGAGAAGCTGAGTGGAGCATCGATGTGCCGACGCAGCGGGCGTGGCTGGTGCGCTTACGCTGACGGTTGGACCCCGGCCTCCGCCGGGATGACGGTTGGAATGGGCGGCGATGCCTGGCCTCTGCCGGACGAATCCGCCTGGCCTTTGTAGGAGCGACGCAAGTCGCGAAGCACGCAGCGCCTGATTACCAACACGATCGGAGGCCATGCTTTCCCCGCTTCGCGACTTGCGTCGCTCCTACAACAGAACTTCCGTCTCCGGGGGTTCCGCCGCGTCGACCATCACGATGCAATCCACCGGGCAGGCCGGCAGGCACAGTTCGCAGCCTGTGCAGAGCGGCTCAACCACCACGTGCATGTGCTTGGCGCCACCGATGATGGCGTCGACCGGGCAGGCCTGGATGCATTTGGTGCAGCCGATGCAATCGGCCTCGATGACCAGGGCGACGGCCGGCGGTTTGTGGATGCCGCGGGTGCGGTCGTAGGGCAGCGGCGGCACGTCCAGCAATCTTGCCAGCGCGCGTGCGCCCGCATCGCCGCCCGGTGGGCAGCGATCCACGTTTGCTTGTCCCGCCGCCAGCGCCTCGGCATAAGGCCGGCAGCCATCGAAGCCGCATTGCCCGCACTGGGTCTGGGGCAGGAGGCGGTCGAGGCGTTCGATCAGGGGGACGACGAGGTCTTGCATGGGGGCATCGGGGCCGATGGCGCCGCGGCTTTTCGCGATCACCGCACCGGCATGCCGGGTTCGGCGGCGGCATCGGCATCCAGCAGCGCCAGCGAACCGCCGTCGAAACCGGCCGACAGGATCATGCCCTCGCTGATGCCGAAGCGCATCTTGCGTGGCGCCAGGTTGGCGATGAAAACCACCTTGCGCCCGACCAGCGAATCCGGCTCGCCATAACTGGCGCGAATGCCGGAGAAGATCTGGCGTTTGCCCAGGTCGCCCGCATCCAGTTCGAAGCGCAGCAGCTTGTCGGAACCCTCGACGAACTCGCAGGCCAGCACCTGGCCGATGCGAAGGTCCAGTCTGGTGAAGTCCTCTATGGAGATCGTGCCGGTGTCCGCTGCCTGCTTCGATTCCAGCACCGGTGCCGACGCAGCCGGCTTGGTCGCAATCACCGCAGCGGCAGGCGCCGGCGGTGCACCCATCGTGTCCTTCGAGGCTTCGGTCATGGCGTCTATCTTCTTCGGGTCGATGCGGGTGAACAGGGGCAGGTAAGGCTTCACGGTGTGCGCCAGCAGCGGCGTGTCCAGGTCCTGCCACGCGTACACGGGCGAGGCGAGGAACTCTTCGGCCTGGGTGGCCGTGTGTGGCAGGATCGGCTTGAGCGCGGCCACCAGCACCCGGAACAGGTTCAGGCCCTGCGTGCAGACCGACTGCAGTTCGGCATCGGCGCCGTCCCGGCCGGTATCAAGCTCCTTCGCGATCACCCACGGCTTGCGATCGTCGATATAGCGGTTGGCTTCGTCGGCCAGTGCCATGGTCTGGCGGATCGCCCCGGCGGGATCGTTGCGCTCGTAGGCGTCGCGGATCGGCCCCAGCGCGGCCACGAAGCGTGCGTACATCGACGCGTCCGGCAGCGTTGCAGCCAGTTTGCCTTCGAAGCGCTTCTCGATGAAGCCGGCGCAGCGGCTTGCCAGGTTGACGAACTTGCCCACCAGGTCCGCGTTGACCCGCGCCACGAAGTCACCGAGGTTGAGGTCCAGGTCGTCGACGCCGCCGGACGACTTGGCCGCGTAGTAATAACGCAATGCTTCCGGCTCCAGGCCCACGTCCAGGAAAGTGCGGGCCATGACGAAGGTGCCGCGCGACTTGGACATCTTGGCGCCTTCCACGGTCAGGTAACCGTTGACGTGCAGGCGGGTCGGCGCGCGGAAGCCCACCCCATGCAGCACCGCCGGCCAGAACAGGCCATGGAAATTGACGATGTCCTTGCCGATGAAGTGGTGCAGTTCGGTATGGGTGCCGGCACGCAGGTGCGATTCGAAATCCAGGCCGTTGCGCGCGCACAGGTTGCGAAAGCTGCTCAGGTAGCCGATCGGCGCATCCAGCCACACGTAGAAATACTTGCCGGGCGCGCCGGGGATCTGGAACCCGAAGTACGGCGCGTCGCGGGAAATGTCCCACGCGCGTAGTCCGCCTTCGCCGTCGACCCATTCCATCAGCTTGGCCTTGACGCCCGGCAGGGCCACGTCGCCGGCCATCCACTCGCGCAGGAAGCCTTCGAAGCGGCCGACTTCGAAGAAATAGTGTTCCGAATCGCGCAGCTCCGGGGTCGCGCCGGACAGTACCGACCTCGGTTCCTTGAGATCGGTAGGCGCGTAGGTGGCGCCGCAGTTCTCGCAGTTGTCGCCGTACTGGTCGGGGGTGCCGCAGTTGGGGCAGATGCCCTTGATGTAGCGGTCCGGCAGGAACATGCCTTTTTCGGGATCGTAGAACTGGGCCACGCTGCGACGGGCGATATGGCCGCCGGCTTCGAGCCGCGCATAGAAGGTTTCGGTCAGTTCGCGGTTGGCGGCCGAATGGGTGGAGTCGTAATGGTCGAAGGCCACGCCGAAGGCGGCGAAGTCACGCTCATGCGAGGCCTGCACGCTGGCGATGAAGGCTTCCGGGGTGACGCCGGCTTTCTCGGCGGCCAGCATGATCGGGGTGCCGTGGGTGTCGTCGGCGCACACGAACCAGGCCGTGTCGCCGCGCAGGCGCCGCGCGCGTACCCAGATGTCGGCCTGGATGTAACCGACCAGGTGGCCCAGGTGCAGAGGGCCGTTGGCGTAGGGCAGGGCAGTGGTGACGAGCGCGGTACGGGTCATGGCATGCAGCGTGCGGTGGGGCCCGGATTATCGCATGGGCCACAAACCAGGCCGCCTGAAATGATTCGGCCCGGCAGTGCCGGGCCGAACGTATTGCGTGGTGCCGAAGCGGTCGCTTACTCGCGGACCCAGGTCTGGGTGCGGCAGATGAAGGAAATGCAGCCATCCATGTCCAGCTTGTTGCCGCCGGCCTGCAGCTCGATCTTGGACTTGTAGGTCTTGCCCTTGGCCGGATCCAGCACGGTGCCGCCGGCCCAGTGGGTGGCGTCCTGCGCCTTCAGGTTCCAGAGGATCACCATGCCCTTGATGGGCTTGTTCTTGTTGGTGCCCGAGCACTTGTCGCAGACCGCGTTCGGGCCCTTGTCGGAATTGACCAGCTCGACGACCTTGCCGGCCAGCGTGCCGTTGGTGGTCTTGTAGATCTCGACGATGGACTTGACCTTGCCGGTCTCGTCATCGATGGTCTTCCAGCGACCGGTGGCATCGGCGGCCATGGCCGACATGGACAGGCCCAGCAGGGGCAGTGCCAGCAGCGTGGCGATCAGTTTGTTGCGCATGTATTCCCCTCCCAGGGAGTGTGGGTGATTGGATGGAACCCGCCCGATGCACGTGGGCGCATTCGCAAGGCGTCGTCTTTATACCGCATCCGGCAGCGTATGGAAGTGAGTCGCGGTGGTCGTTCAGCGGGCGGCGCAGCAGGCGATGCGGGTAACATGAACGCTTTCCAGAATGACAGGCGCCTTCCGAAGTGGAGCAACGAATTACCGCGCACGCGGTGCAGCCCGGACTTTCACCCTCGGCCCGCGTGAAAAACGTGATTGCCGTGGGCTCGGGCAAGGGCGGGGTGGGCAAGTCCACCACCGCCGTGAACCTGGCCCTGGCACTGCAGATGGAGGGCGCGCGCGTCGGCGTACTCGATGCCGATGTCTACGGGCCCAGCATCCCCACCATGCTCGGCCTGAGCGGCAAGCCGGAGAGCCCCGACAACAAGTCGATCGAGCCGATGCGGGCATTCGGGGTCGAGGCGATGTCGATCGGCTTCCTGGTCGATGCCGAAACCCCGATGATCTGGCGTGGGCCGATGGCCACCTCGGCCCTGACCCAGTTGTTCACCGACACCGTGTGGGGCGACCTGGACTACCTGCTGATCGACCTGCCGCCCGGCACGGGTGACATCCAGCTGACCCTTGCGCAGAAGATCCCGGTCGCCGGGGCGGTCATCGTCACCACGCCGCAGGACGTGGCCACGCTGGATGCGAAGAAGGCACTGAAGATGTTCCAGAAGGTCGAAGTGCCGGTGCTGGGCATCATCGAGAACATGGCCCTGCACGTCTGCTCCAGTTGCGGGCACGAGGAACATCTGTTCGGCGAAGGCGGAGGCCAGCGCATGGCCGCCCAGTACGGCGTGCCGCTGCTGGGTTCGCTGCCGCTCGACATCAGCATCCGCGAGCAGGGCGATGCAGGGCGCCCGGTGGTGATCGCGGCGCCTGATTCAGCGGTTGCCCAGGCCTACCGGCAGGTGGCGCGCGAACTGGCGGCGCAACTGGCGTTGCGACCGCGCGCTTCGATGCCCATCGCCTCCTCGCTGGTCTGACCGCCGTGCCAGCGGTCCGCTAGAATCCTTCATGGCGGCCGCTCGGCCGCCGCAACACAGGCATGAGAACCCACTGCATGAGCATCAAGAGCGACCGCTGGATCCGCCGCATGTCCGAAACCCGCGGCATGATCGAACCTTACGAGGCCGGGCAGGTGAAGCAGGTCAACGGCGAGCGCATCGTCAGCTACGGCACTTCCAGCTACGGCTACGATGTGCGCTGCTCGCGCGAGTTCAAGATCTTCACCAACATCAACTCCACCATCGTCGATCCCAAGCATTTCGACAGCGGCAGCTTCGTCGATGTCGAGGCCGATTCCTGCGTGATTCCGCCCAACAGCTTCGCCCTGGCGCGCACGGTGGAATATTTCCGCATCCCGCGCAGCACCCTGGTGGTCTGCCTTGGAAAAAGCACCTACGCGCGCTGCGGCATCATCGTCAACGTGACCCCGCTGGAACCGGAGTGGGAGGGCCACGTCACCCTGGAGTTCAGCAACACCACGCCGCTGCCGGCGCGCATCTACGCCAACGAGGGCGTGGCGCAGATGCTGTTCTTCGAATCCGACGAAGAATGCGAGACCAGCTACAAGGACCGGGGCGGCAAATACCAGGGCCAGACCGGCGTCACCCTGCCGCGCACCTGAGTCTCTCCTTCTCCCGTCGGGAGAAGGTGGCGCGCAGCGACGGATGAGGACATGGCAGTGACTTGCCAGTCGTTCCCTGCAAGCTGGATTTCGATTCCCTCGTCCGCCGACGGGCACCTTCCCGGCCTTGCAGTTCCTGCGGGCGCCAGCGGCAGAAGGAGGGCGGTGTCAGGGTTTCTGGTAAGTGACGAAGAAGCCCTGCAGGTCGCCGTTCTCGATGTAGGGCTCGACGCTGACGACCTTGTAGCCGCGCGCAGCGAAGGCGTTGTGCGCCTTGCTGAGGCTGTTGGCCGCGCCCTGGTTGCGGAAACCCCAGCTTGCATCGATCCAGATGGTGGCCGCGCTCATGTTGGCGGCCGCCGCCTCGGCCGCCGATTTCTCGGGTGACTTGCCGAACAGCGCGGCGTGGGCGGGCAGGGTGGCGATGGCCAGGACAAGTGCGATGAAAAGGCGTCGCATGCGGTGTTCCTCAGGTTGGGCGCCAGCGCAATCCGCCGGCCGGGATATACGGAAGATCGGCCGATGGTCTTCTATTCCAGCAGGCCGCGCCAATGGGCGATGCGCGCCTCAAGCAGCGCGGGCTCGTGGCGGGCTGCCGCACCGCTGCCCCAGACCGGTCCGGGCCACGCGGCATCGCCTGCATGGCGTCCGACCAGGTGCACGTGCAACTGGCGCACGATATTGCCAAGCGCACCCAGGTTCAGTTTCTCCACGCCAGGCTGCGCGCGCACCAGCTGGCCGGCACGATTGATCTCGGCCAGCAGCAGGCGCTGCTGGTTGCCGTCGAGCTCCAGCCATTCGGACACGTCGGCCACGCGCGGCACCAGCAGCAGCCAGGGGAAACGGACGTCGTCCATCAGCCGCACCTGTGACAACGGCCCGTCGGCGATGAAAACACTGTCGGCCGCCAGGCGCGGATCCAGCTGGAAATCGGCCATGGCTCAGGCCTTGGCCAGGTGTTCGGCGAAGAAGGCCAGCGTGCGTTCGCGCGCGAGCTTTGCGCTGGGCGCATCGTAGCTGGCGCGCGCATCGCAGTTGAAGCCGTGGTCGGCGTCGTAGGTATGCACGGGGATTGCCGGCCACGCGTCGCGATGTTGCTGGACCATTTCCGGCGGGATTGATTTGTCGCGTTCGCCGAAGTGGAAGATCAGCGGGGCCTTTGGTGTTTCACCCAGGAACGGCACGTCGCGCGCGCCGTAGTAGCTGGCCGAGGGCAGGCCCAGGCGCAGGGCGGCGAGCAGGGCGACAGTCCCTCCCCAGCAGTAGCCGACGGTGCCGATGGCTCCGATGCCGGCAAGCGACTTTGCTGCGTCATCGACGAGTTCCAGCGCCTGGTCCAGGCCAAGGCGGGTGATCAGGTCGCGGCCCCTGGCGACGCCTTCCTCGTCGTAGCCGAGTTCGACCCCGCGTTCCAGTACGTCGAACAGCGCGGGCGCCAGCGCCACGTAGCCTTCGCTGGCGAAATCCTCGGCCACGCTGCGGATATGCGCATTGACGCCGAAAATCTCCTGGATCACGACGATGGCGCCACGCGGCTTGCCGACAGGTTCGGCCCGCCAGGCGGCGATGACGCCGTGTGCGGTGTGCAGATCTATCCACTGGCCCATGGGTGCGTCCCTCGACAAGAGAAGTCGAGTTTAAGCCTTCCGGCCCGGTCCCCCGCCGGGTGCTGCATGGCCCTGCAGAGTCAGCTTCCGTGATCAGCAAAACCCTGAAGCAAGATCCAGGTCAAGGGCACCCCTCCTCGATCCTCCCCTGCTACGCAAGGGAGGAGGCAGGGCACGATCAAGAGCTTGCGTGATGGGCAAGAGGCGCTGAAGCAGGAGCCGGATCAGGAGCAGGAGCCGGATCAAGAGCAGGAGCAGGATCAAGGGCACCCCTCCTCGATCCTCCCCTGCTACACAAGGGAGGAGGCAAGAGCGGGATCAAGGCCACCCTCAATCCTCTGGAGGAGGCTGGGGTGGCTTTCATGACAGATCGCTGTAGTCAACGCCGATGACGGCGAACGACTGGATGCCGCCGGGCAGGCTGGCTTCCACCTCGTCGTCGATGCGCTTCTTCAGCAGGGCGCGCGCCAGCGGCGAGTCGATGCTGATGTAGCCGCGCGAGGCATCGGTTTCATCGGGCCCAACGATGCGGTAACGCGACAGCGCGCCGGTGGCGATGAGCTCCAGCTCGACCGTGGCGCCGAAGAAGACTGCCTGCGGATCAGCGGGCGCGGTATCCACCACGCGCAGCACTTCCAGGCGGTTGCTCAGGTAGCGCACGCGCCGGTCGATCTCGCCCAGCTGCTTCTTGCGGTAGTGGTATTCCGCATTCTCCGAGCGGTCGCCCTCTGCCGCGGCGGCGGTCAGGGCGATGACCACTTCCGGCCGCCTGACCCGCCACAGGTCTTCCAGTTCGGCTTTCAGGCGTTCGTGTCCTTCCCGCGTGATCAGCGCCGTGCTTTTCTCGCCCGGTGGGCGCCAGCGTCCCACTTACTGCGGACTGATGCGGCGGAACACGTGCTTGCCATCCGTGGAACGCAGTTCATCGTTGGAAGCCATCTGGAAACTCGCGTCCTCGGCCGACTTGCTGTTGGGGTCGAGCAGCAGCACGCCCTGGGCCGGCGCGCTCCAGCTGCCATCGGCGGTGATCGTGCTGCCACCGGCCTGCAGGGTCTGCAGGTAGGTGCCATCGGCACGCAGCTCCAGCACCGACTCGCCGTCGCCGAACTGGCCGGCAAGCGCCTTGCTGTCCAGGCCTGGAGCAGCCGTGGACGCGCTGTTGTCGACTACCGCCGTGGCGTCCACCGGATTGGCAGCCTGCGCGGGCACCGTACTCGCTGCGGGGGTTTCGCTCGCGGGCGGGGCGGCCGGCTCCTCGCGCTTGCATGCAGTCAGTGTTGCCAGCGCCAGCGCCAGGATTGCGGATCTACGTGCTGCTTTCATGTGGTTCCTTCGCAATGGAAAAAGAAGTTCAACGCTTGCCGCCGAAAATGCCGCCCAGCAAACCACGCAGGATCTGCCGTCCGACCTGGTTGCCGACCGTGCGTGCGGTCTGCTTGGCCATGGTCTCGACCATGCCCTGGCGGCGCTTGGTGCCAAACACCGCGTCCTTGATCGACTGGCCGAAGCCACCCGCATCGGGATCGTCCTTGGCCGGCGGCGCGTCGGCAGCCTCGGCGGCGACGCTGGCGCGCTTGGCCAGCAGCTCCGATGCCGATTCACGGTTGATCGCGTTGTCGTATTTCATGCCGACCGGGCTTCCGGCGCGCACCTGTGCACGTTCCGTATCGCTGATCGAACCCATGCGGCAGCGCGGCGGGGCGATCAGGGTCTGCTGCACCGGCATCGGAATGCCCTTGTCCTGCAGCGTCGATACCAGCGCCTCGCCCGTGCCCAGCTTGGAGATGGCCTGGGCCACGTCGAGCTTCGGGTTGGGAACGAAGGTCTCGGCGGCGACGCGCACCGCCTTCTGGTCGCGAGGAGTAAAGGCACGCAGGGCGTGCTGCACGCGGTTGCCCAGCTGGCCCAGGATGTTGTCGGGCACGTCGTCGGGGAATTGCGAGCAGAAGTACACGCCCACGCCCTTGGAACGGATCAGGCGCACCACCTGTTCGACGCGCTGCACCAGCGCCGGCGGGGAATCGTCGAACAGCAGGTGGGCTTCATCGAACACGAACACCAGCTTGGGCTTGTCCAGGTCGCCGACCTCGGGCAACTGCTCGAACAGTTCGGACAGCAGCCACAGCAGGAAGCTCGAATACAGGCGCGGATTGAGGATCAGCTGGTCGGCGGCCAGGATCCCGATCACGCCGCGCCCGTCGGTGCCGGTGCGCATCAGGTCGGCCAGTTCCAGGGCAGGTTCGCCGAAGAAGGCTTCGCCACCGTTCTGTCCCAGGCGCAACAGGGCGCGCTGGATGGCACCGACCGACTGCGTGCTGACCAGCCCGTATTCGGTGGCGATGTCCTTGCGCTCGTTGGCGACCAGGGCCAGCAGCGAGCGCAGGTCGTCCAGGTCCAGCAACAGCAGGCCGCGGTCGTCGGCCAGCTTGAACACGATGTCGAGGACGCCGCTCTGGGTGTCGTTCAGCTCAAGGATGCGGGCCAGCAGCAGCGAACCGATTTCGCTGACCGTGGTGCGCACCGGGTGGCCCTTCTTGCCGTACAGGTCCCAGAAGATCACCGGGCTGGCCGCGGGCGCATAGCCGGCCACGCCGATGTCGACGGCGCGCTGCACCACTTTCTCGTTGCCATCGCCGGCCACCGCAAGCCCGGACACGTCTCCCTTCACGTCGGCCATGAACACCGGCACGCCCATCCGGGAGAATCCCTCGGCCAGCGTCATCAGGGTCACGGTCTTGCCGGTACCGGTGGCGCCAGCGACCAGCCCGTGGCGGTTGCCGAACCGGGGCAGCAAGGTGACGGCGATATCGTCGGTGGTGCCCTTGCCGAGGAGGATGGGATCCATGTGATTCCTTGCGATGTGTAGAGCCGGGATTCTAGCGGCTGAACCTGTCGCGCAGGGCAATGGCCGCGTTTGTCAACCTTGCCCCATGCAACGCTGCAGGGCTAACCTGCGTTTTTCCCGTAGTCCGGTTGCTGATGTCTTCCCCGATTCCGTCGTACCGCGCATGGCCCCTGCTGGCCGTGCTGCCGCTCCTCCTTCTTGCTCCCTCGGCCCTGGCTGCGTCCGCACGCGACAAGGCCGCCCTCGAAGTCCTCGACCAGCGCATGTCCACCGCGGAGAAGCGCTATCGCGACGCCTTGGTGCTGAGCGCCAACAGCGATCCCAAGGGCACCAGCGAGGGCGATGCCGCGCTGGAGGACATGGAAGACGTCATGGATGCGTGCCTGAAGCAGCGCGGCTGCCAGGTGCACACCATGCTCACCGCCTACAAGCGCCTGCTGAAGCAGAACGTGGATGCCGAATCATCGGCGTCGGACCTTGACGGCGATGTCGACGTCCTCGACGACGGCACCGACCACGCCGGCGTGCTGGGCGCGAGCACCCCTGAATCGGCGCGCGCCGCGGCCCTGCTCAACGACCAGCGCCACGCCTTCGACAGGATGGTGCAGTACAACCCGGCCGTGCAGGCCGGCATCCGCCGCTGGCTGACCGACATGCGGGTCTCGCTGATCACCAGCTACGAGAACTACCAGTACGTCAAGCCGCTGATGTGGCCTTCCTGGGAAAAACACGGACTGCCCGAGGCCCTGCTGTTCGGCATCATGGCCAAGGAATCCAACGGCCGCGTGCATGCCAGTTCGCGCGCGGGCGCGGCGGGCCTGATGCAGTTCATGCCGGCCACCGGGCGCCGGTTCGGCCTGGGTCCGGATGGCACCGGCTTCGATACGCGCTTCGATCCGACCGCGGTGGGCATGGCCAGCGCCGAATACCTGGACGAGCGCATGGGCGCGCTCAACCGCAGCATCGAATATGCCCTTGCGGCCTACAACGGCGGCGAAGGCCGGGCGCAGCGCGTCTACAACGATTTCGGTGGGCGCGGCTTCTGGGAGGAAGCGGTCTACAACCAGTTCCCCGGCGAGACCAAGGACTACGTGCCGATGGTGATCGCGGCGGCCTGGTTGTTCCTGCACCCGAAACAGTACGGGCTAGATTTCCCCCGGGTCGAGTCGCAACCGGCGACCTTCAACCTGGCCAGGCCGGCTTCGATCTACGAGCTGACCATCTGCCTGGGCAACGGCGGCACCCGCGACGGCTACATGCGCGCGCTGCGCAACCTCAATCCGCGCTACGAACCCAATACCTGGATTCCCGGCGGCACCCAGATCCGGGCGACCTCGAAGATCGCCAGCCTCTACAGCCGCAACTGCATCAACGGTCCGCGCGCAGACCTGGCGCGCACCCTGATCGCGGCCAATGTCGACGCCGCCGTGGTGCGCAGCGTGGGCATCGTCGACGTGGGTGACATCACCGCCGTCGCCGGCGTGCCGACCACGGTGGCCACCGGCGCGCCGAAGCCGGCCAAGCCCAAGGTGGAGCAGGTGCGTGAATACCGGGTGGCGCGCGGCGACAACCTGGGCAGGATCGCGAGCAGGTTCGATTGCGACATCAAGAAGCTGGCGCAGGCCAACGGCCTGAAGGCGCCGGGCTACAGCGTCAAACCGGGCCAGGAACTCAAGCTGCAGGGCTGCAGGAAATAGCCGTGCCGGGGAAGTCCGGCGCTGGCGGTAATTCGCATCCGGCCCACGGCAACGATGAATCCTGGCGTGGACCGCTGTAGGAGCGACGCCAGTCGCGAAGCTCCCGGCAATTCAGTTGTCCACTGCTTCGCGACTCGCGTCGCTCCTACAACCGGCAGGCGTCGTCGCCATCAGGGTGTGGACCTTGGGTCCGAGCCTGGGTTGACGAAAATTTGTCCAACGGAAAGGCTTTTTTGTATTCCGGATAGCAAAAAAGCCCTTCCGGAAAGGGAAATAGCTGTTCCGGAAAGCGGAAAAGTCATTCCGGAAAGCGAAAAAGCTGTTCCCGAAGACAAAATAGTCATTCCGGAAAGCGAAAAAGCTGTTCCCGAAGACCAGATAGTCATTCGGGAAGGCCAAATAGTGATTCCGGAGGGCCAAATAGTGATTCAGGAAGGCCAAACAGGCATTCCGTAGGGTCGCGAGGCCAGCAAGCGTCGCAACGCGCCCGGACCCAACCCCGTCAGGCTTCCCGCGGCAGCAGCCTTGCCAGTGCCTGGCCCAGTTTCACGGGGGACTCGGCTTGCAGCTCCGTGGCCAGCTCGGCGACGCCGGGCGGTAGCAGGATGATCACGGTCGAGCCGTAGTTGAAGCGTGCCATCTCGGCGAACCGCTCCAATGTCACGCCCTTCCCACGCCAGTCCTTGCGCGTGATCGCATCGCCGTAGCGCGGGATCTCTTCGCCGCTCCACACCGTTTCCACGCCCGACACCAGCAGCGCGCCGACCATCACCGAGACCATGGGGCCGAAGCTGGTGTCGAAATGGCAGACCAGGCGCTCGTTGCGCGCGAACAGCCGCGGCACCGTGGCCACGGCGGCGGTGCCCACGCTGAACAGCCGGCCCGGTACGTGCACCGTCTCGCGCAGGGTGCCGGTCCACGGCATGTGCACGCGGTGGTAGTCCTTGGGCGACAGGTAGACGGTGGCGAACAGGCCGTTCTCGAATGGTCTGGCGGCCTCGGCGTCGCCCAGCAGCTCGGCGGCGGTGTAGGACTGTCCCTTGGCCTGGAAGATGCGCCCGTCCTGGATCGGGCCGCACTGGCTGATGCGGCCGTCGGCGGGCATCAGCAGCGCCCGCGGGTCGGGATCGGCCACGCGCGCGCCGGGTTTCAGCGCGCGGGTAAAGAAGGCATTGAAGGTCGGATAGACCGTCGGGTCGGACTGCGCGGCTTCGGACAGGTCCACGCCGAACTTGCGCGTCACGGTGTCGATGAGCCACTGCTTGGTCCGTGGCGATGAGGAATACGCCAGCCGCCGTGCCAGCGACGACATCAACCGGTGCGGCAGCAGGTAGGTCAGGCGGGTGACCAGGCTCATTTCATCACCGCATGCGTCAGCGCGGTCATGTCGCCGGCGATGACCTTGGGCTGGAACGGCGGCTTGATGAAGCCGGCCATGCGTCCCTGCGGATCCAGTACCGCGATATTGGCCGAGTGGTCCATGCTGTAGTCCTGCGGGTTGCTGGCGAAAGTCTTGCCGGGCATCTTCTGGAACACGAACATCAGCGACCTGGCGAAGTCCTCCAGCGCGGGCACGTCCGCGGTGGCGGCCAGGGTGTCCGGGTGGAAGGCATGGGCGTACTCGCCGATGCGGGTGGGGGTGTCGCGTTCGGGGTCCACCGACACGAACAGCACGCGCGGACGCACGCTGTCCGGCAGCGAGGTCCACTGCTTCTGGGCCTGGGCCAGCTCGGCCAGCGTGGTCGGGCAGACGTCGGGGCAATGGGTGAAGCCCAGGAAGACCAGCGTCCAGTGGCCCTTCAGTTCACCCGAGACCAGCTGGGTGCCGTCGGACTGGCGCAGCGAGAAATCGGGAAGGCTGCGTGCCTGCGGGAACAGTGTGATGCTCTCGGTCTGCGGCCATTCCGGCGCGGCGTCATTGCCGCCAAAAAATTTCTGTGCGGCCAGCAGGCCCAGACCGGCGGCCAGGGCGATGACGAGGATGAAGCCGATCCTGCGATTGAACATGGGGTGTCCTGTTGCGACGAACCGACATGATACCGGCGCGCCCGTGCCACCACCCCTATAATTCCCGGGCCCGAAACCCCGGGTGTCCCTGAAAGCCTTGCCATGACTGCCGATCCGGCCGCAGAACTGCATACGATCATCGACCTGATCCGCTACGGCGCCAGCCGCTTCAATGCCGCCGGCCTGACCTTCGGGCACAGTTGCGACAACGCGCTGGACGAGGCCACCCAGCTGGTGCTGCATACGCTGCACCTGCCCAACGACCTGGGGCCGGCCTACGGCGTGGCCCGGCTGACCATGGCGGAGAAGGCGCAGGTCCTGGCGCTGTTCGAGCGCCGCATCGACGAACGCGTGCCGATCGCCTACCTGACCGGCGAGGCCTGGTTCGCCGGCCTGAACTTCAAGAGCGATGCGCGCGCACTGGTGCCGCGTTCGCCGATTGCCGAACTGATCGAAAGCGGCTTCGAACCCTGGCTGGGCGGGCGCGAGGTGTTGCGCGCGCTGGACCTGTGCACCGGCTCGGGCTGCATCGCCATCGCCATGGCCCACTACAACCCCGACTGGCACGTGGACGGCGTGGACATCAGCGACGACGCGCTGGCCCTGGCCGAAGAAAACAAGGCGCGCCTGCACGCCGACAACGCCCGCTTCAGCAAATCAGACCTGTTCTCCGGCCTGTCGGGCGAGCACTACCAGCTGATCGTCACCAACCCGCCGTATGTCACCAACGACGAAACCGATGCGTTGCCCAAGGAGTATTCCTACGAGCCCGAGCTGGGCCTGCGCGCCGGCGACGACGGCCTGGACCTGGTCCTTAAGATCCTGCGCGATGCCCCGCTGCACCTGAGCCAGGACGGCCTGCTGATCTGCGAAGTGGGCGAATCCGAGCACGCGCTGGTGAAACTGCTGCCGGACGTGGAGTTCGTCTGGATCGAGTTCAAGGTCGGGCAGATGGGCATCTTCGCGGTGGAATGCAGCGAATTGATCGTGCACCACCATCGGATCAGGGAGCTGGCGAACGCGCGGGGGTGAGTCGCCATCAGAGTTCCGACGGAGCACCCCGGCAAGCACGCGAAGTTTTTCTTTTGCCGTCATTCCCGCGTAGGCGGGAACCCATGCCCGTAAACCCAGATGAAACAGCCGGCCGTCTACATCCTTGCAAGCGATAGAAATGGCACTCTGTATGCGGGGGTTACCAGTGATCTGCTTGCCCGCACCTGGCAACATCGCGAACATCTGGTAGACGGATTCACCAAGCGCTATGACGTCACCATGTTGGTCTGGTACGAGCTGCATGCCACGATGGACACCGCGATCACAAGGGAAAAGCAGATCAAGAAATGGAATCGCGCATGGAAGCTGCGGCTGATTCAAGAGGCGAATCCACGCTGGCGGGATTTGTGGCCCGACATCATCGGATAGAGTATGGGCATGGGTTCCCGCCTACGCGGGAATGACGAGCAAATTGAAGGGCGATTCCCGCCCGTGAGGCATCCAGCAGCCGACCGGCTGCTCATGACGGGCAAATACCGAGGCAGCGACGTTGAATACTTTCGGACATCTCTTCCGCGTCACCACCTTCGGCGAATCGCATGGGCCAGCCATTGGCTGCGTGATCGATGGCTGCCCGCCGGGCCTGGAAATCGCGGTGGAGGAATTCCGCCTGGACCTGGATCGCCGTGCCACCGGCAAGTCGCGGCATACCTCGGCGCGGCATGAGGCCGATGAGGTGGAAATCCTCAGCGGGGTGTTCGAGGGCAGGACCACCGGCACGCCGATCGCGCTGCTGGTCCGCAACACCGATGCGCGCAGCAAGGATTACGGCAGGATCGCCGAACAGTTCCGCCCCGGACACGCCGACTACACCTACTGGCAGAAATACGGCATCCGCGATCCGCGCGGTGGCGGTCGTTCCTCGGCGCGCGAGACCACCATGCGCGTGGCCGCGGCGGTCATCGCCAAGAAGTGGCTGGCGCTGCAATTCGGCGTGCGCGTGCGCGGCTATCTTTCGCAGCTGGGCGAAATAACCCCGCAGGCGTTCGACTGGAATGCGGTCGAGGACAACCCCTTCTTCTGGCCGTCGGCCGAACAGGTGCCGCTGCTGGAGAGCTACATGGATGCCTTGCGCAAGTCGGGCGACTCGGTGGGCGCGCGCGTCAACGTGGTCGCCGATGGCGTGCCGGCCGGCTGGGGCGAGCCGGTCTACGGCAAGCTCGATGGTGAGCTGGCGGCCGCCTTGATGAGCATCAACGCGGTGAAGGGCGTGGAGATCGGGGACGGCTTCGCCGCGGTGACCCAGAAGGGCACGGAACACCGCGACGAGATTTCGCCGCAGGGTTTCCTGTCCAACCACGCCGGCGGCATCCTGGGCGGCATTTCCACCGGCCAGCAGGTCACTGCGTCGATCGTGCTCAAGCCCACTTCAAGCCTGCGCCTGCCGGGCCACACGGTCGATATCGAAGGCAACCCGGCCGAAGTCATCACCACCGGCCGTCACGACCCCTGCGTGGGCATCCGCGCCACCCCCATCGCCGAGGCGATGATTGCGCTGGTGCTGATGGACCAGGCGTTGCGCCATCGCGCCCAGTGCGGCGATGTCGGCCCGGTGCAGCCGCTGATCCCGGGCAGCGTGCCGGCCGCGGGCAGCCATGGTTGAGTCGCGGCCGCGGGTGTGGGTATCGCAACCGCTGTTCGACGACGTGGTTGCGCGGCTCGGGGAATATTTCGAGGTCGTTTCCACGCGGGACGTAACCGAATACTCGCCGGCGCAGATAGCGGAGGCGCTCAGCCGCGCCGACGGCGCCCTGGTGACCTTGAACGAACGCATCGGCAGTGATCAGATCGCCGGCGCGCCGCGCCTGCGCGCCATCGCCAATGTCGGCGTGGGCTACAACAACCTGGACATCCCCGCGCTGGCACGCGCCGGCATCGTGGCCACCAACACCCCCGAGGTGTTGACCGAAACCACCGCCGACTTTGGTTTCGCACTGATGATGGCCGCCGCGCGCCGGATCACCGAGGCCGAGCGCTGGCTGCGCGAGGGCCAGTGGCGGCAGTGGTCGTTCCAGGCAATGCTCGGCGCCGACCTGCATGGCAGCACCCTGGGCATCCTGGGCATGGGCCGGATCGGGCAGGGCATCGCCCGGCGTGCGTCGGGTTTCGACATGAAGGTGCTGTACCACAACCGAAGCCGATTGCCGGAGGCAGTGGAACAGGAGACGCGCGCTTCCTATGTGGGCTTCGACGAACTGCTCGCACAGGCCGACCACCTGGTCCTGGTGCTGCCGTATTCGAAGGACAACCACCATGTGATCGACGCCCGCGCATTGGCGAAGATGAAGTCCACCGCCACCCTGGTGAACATCGCACGCGGCGGCATCGTCGACGAGGACGCGCTGGCCGATGCACTGGCGTCAGGACGGCTGGGGGCGGCGGGACTGGATGTGTTCGAGGGGGAGCCGGCGATCAACCCGCGCCTGCTGGCGCTTGCCAACGTCGTGCTGACCCCGCACATCGCCAGCGGCAGCCTGGCCACCCGGCGGGCGATGGTGGCCCTGGCGGTGGACAACCTGATCGCCGCCATGGGTCAGGGCCCCGACGCGGGGCGGCCGCCGAATCCGGTCAGCGCGTAAGCGACCGACTTTCCGTTATCCTCACAAGTCCATGCAGGGGCGGGCTTGCCCGCTGCTGCCAAATGCACAACACACTCGAAAAGAAGAAATGAGCAACCAGTCCCGAAGCTTCAAAGTCGCGGTCGTTGGCGCCACCGGCGCCGTCGGCGAAGTCATGTTGTCGATCCTGGCCGAGCGCAAATTCCCGATCAGCGAACTGGTCGCCCTGGCCAGCGAACGCTCGGCCGGCGCCGACGTCGACTTCGGCGGCCGCAAGGTCGCGGTGCAGGACCTGGCCACCTTCGACCCGACCGGCGTGGACATCGCGCTGTTCTCGGCCGGCGGCGGCATTTCGAAGGAATACGCGCCGAAGTTCGCCGCCGCGGGCGCGGTGGTGATCGACAACTCCTCGGCCTTCCGCTACGACGACGACGTGCCGCTGGTGATCAGCGAAGTGAACCCGGAGGCGGCGAAGAACCGTCCGCGCGGCATCATCGCCAACCCCAACTGCTCGACCATGCAGATGCTGGTGGCGCTGGCGCCGATCCATCGCGCGGTCGGCATCGAACGCATCAACGTGGCCACCTACCAGTCGGTTTCCGGCGGCGGCCGCTCGGCGCTGGAAGAACTCGGCAAGCAGACCGGGCAGTTGCTCAATTTCCAGGCAATCGATCCGCAGCGCTTTCCGGTGCAGATCGCCTTCAACCTGATCCCGCACATCGACGACTTCCAGGACAACGGCTACACCAAGGAAGAAATGAAGCTGGTCTGGGAGACCCGCAAGATCCTCGGCGACGACAGCATCCAGGTGAACCCGACCGCCGTGCGCGTGCCCGTGTTCTACGGCCACTCCGAAGCGGTCAATGTCGAAACCAGAACCAAGATCAGTGCCGCCGAGGTGCGCAAATTGCTGGAATCGTCGCCCGGCATCGAAGTGGTGGACGACCCGGTGGCGGGCGGCTATCCGACGCCCGTGACCCATGCTTCCGGCAGTGACCTGGTCTACGTGGGACGCATCCGCGAGGACTTCTCCCATCCGCGCGCGGTCAACCTGTGGATCGTCTCGGACAACATCCGCAAGGGTGCCGCGCTGAATGCGGTGCAGGTGGCGGAATTGGTCGCCGCTGGCGGCTGAGGCTATATTCGGCACCGGGAATGAGGGGAACATTCGTGACACAGGCTGCCAAAGCGTGAGCAAGCAACATCCAGGAAAAACGGGCGCGTGGTCGGTGGCGAGCCTGGCGGGCGCAGCCTTGCTGATGTTCAGCACCGCGGCCATGGCCCTGGGGCTGGGCGAAATACGGGTCAAGTCGCAACCCGGCCAGCCGCTGCTGGCTGAAATCCCGATCATTTCCACCGAGCCGGGCGAGCTGGAGCAATTGCAGGCCCGGCTGGCCTCGCCAGTGACGTTCGAACGCGTGGGACTGGCGCGCCCGGAAGGGCTGGTCAGCGGCCTGGGTTTCGCGGTGGGCCTGGACGATGCCGGCAAGGCCGTGATCCGGGTGACCAGCACCGAGCCGGTGCAGGTCGCGGCGGTGAATTTCCTGATCGAGGTCGACTGGGGGCAGGGCAGGCTGGTGCGCGAATACTCGGCGCTGGTCGACACCCCCTCGGCGGTTGCCACCGCCAGCCAGCCGATCATCGAAGCCGCCACGGCGGCGCCTTCCAACACCATCATCCGCGATGCCACTCCCATCGCCGCCTCCGGATCCAGCGCGTCACCCACCGAGGCTGCCGCTGCGCCTGAGACGGCAACGCCGGCGCCGGCGCGTGCGGTGGCTGCCGTCGCCCCGCCGGCCCCCGCATCTGCTGCCAGCGGTGAAGTCCAGGTGCAGCGTGGCCAGACCCTGTCCCAGATCGCAAGCGGGTTGGGCCAGGACTACCGGCTCGACCAGACCATGCTGGCGTTGCTGCGCGCCAATCCGGATGCTTTCATCAATGGCAACATCAACCTGCTGAAGCAGGGCGCCGTGCTGCGGGTTCCGCCTTCGGCCGAAGTGGCCCAGCTTGGCGAGTCCGAAGCCGCCGCGCTGGTGCGCGACCAGCTGGCCGAGTGGCGCCAGGCGCGCAGGCCCATCCCGCAACCGGTGGAAGCGAGGGCGGCAGCGGCTGCCGCACCCGCGTTGCCGCCGCGCGCGGCGGCGCCGGCAGCACCGCAGGTCGCGCAGGCACGGCTCGAGATCGCGCCGCCGGCGGCGAGCGCGGCGAAGCGGGCAGGAACACAATCCGGCGTTGATGCCGAGGGCGAGGGCGACATGCTGGCGAACCAACAACTGGTGCTGACCAAGGAAGAACTGGCGGCGCGCGAATCCGAAGTGCGGGAGCTGCGGGCCCAGGTGTCCGAGCTGGAAGGTTTGAAGCAGCAGCAGGCCAAGCTGATTGCCATGAAGGACAGCGAGCTGGCCGCCGCCCAGCAGCGCCTGGCGCAGAACCAGGGCGGCGCATCGCAACCGCTGTGGCTGTGGGCGGGCCTGGGCCTGCTGGTCGCCGGTCTGGTCGTGGCCTGGCTGATCAGCCGTCGCAAACCTTCGGTAAAGGCAAGCCCGCGCACGGGCTACGACAGCGCGGCACTGGCTGCGGCGATGCCGGTGAGCGGTGCGGTTGCCGCCCCGGTCGAGGCGGAAGTCGACGAGCCGCTGGACCCGGATTTCGACAACGACTACGAAGATGGCGTGCCGGCTGCGCTGGCCGAGGCCGACGATGAATCAGCAGCGGAGGACGCCGGCGCCATTCCTGCGCCAGCAGCACAGGCCTGGACCAGCGCGGCGGTCAAGCCGACCTGGCATACCGGCGAAGCGGGCCTGGACCTCGCGCCGCTCAACCCGGCGCCTGCCGGTCGCGAGCGCCTTGAGCTGGCCATTGCCTACCTGGACCTGGGCGACGTGGAGACCGCACGCGGCCTGCTGGGTGAAGTGGCTGCCGGTGGCGATGCCGCCGCGCGCGATGAAGCGACGCAGTTGCTGCGCGATATAGGTTGAGCGCACTCCGCAGGGAGCGTTGCTGATGCGTTACGCACTGGGCGTCGAATACGACGGGTCGGACTTCCATGGCTGGCAGCGACTGGCCCCGCACGGCGAGGCGGGCGTGGCGACGGTGCAGGCCACGCTGGAGGAAGCGCTGTCCACGGTGGCCGCCCATCCGGTCCAGGTCGTGTGCGCCGGACGCACCGACGCCGGCGTGCATGCGGAATGCCAGGTGGTGCATTTCGACAGCGAGGCAGTGCGTACCCCGCGCAGCTGGAGCCTGGGCACGACCACGCGATTGCCGCCATCGGTGTGCGTGCGCTGGTGCCAGCCGGTGGCCGCTGATTTCAATGCGCGCTTCTCGGCGCGCGCGCGCCGCTACCGCTACCGGATCCTCAACCGCGCCGTGCGCCCGGCCCTGGGCAGGCAGCAGCTGAGCTGGGAGCGCCTGCCGCTGGATGCCGATGCCATGCATCGCGCCGCGCAGGCCTTGCTGGGCGAACACGACTTCAATGCCTTCCGCACCGTGCACTGCCAGGCGCCCCACGCGGTGCGCGACCTGCAGCGGCTGTCGATCAGCCGCGAGGGCGAGCAGGTGGTGGTGGAGGTGCAGGCCAACGCCTTCCTCCACCACATGGTGCGCAACCTGGTCGGCTCATTGCTGCTGGTGGGGCGGGGTGAAAAGCCGGAAGACTGGATGGCCGAACTGCTGGCCGGTCGCGATCGCACCCTGGCCGGACCCACGGCGCCGGCCGACGGCCTGGTGTTCCTGGGGCCGCTGTACCCTGCAGCCTGCGGACTGCCGGCGGAGCTGAACCTGTGACCCGTACCCGCATCAAGTTCTGCGGCTTGTCCCGTGCCGAGGACGTGCGCCTGGCGGTGGAGCTGGGCGTGGACTACCTCGGCCTGGTGTTCGCGCCGCGCAGCCCACGCAAACTGCTGCTGGGGCACGCGCGCATGCTGCGCGACCTGGTGCCCGAGGAAATCGCGGTGGTGGCCCTGGTCATGGACAACCCGCGCGCTGACGTCGAGGCGCTGGTGGAAGCCGTGCATCCGGATCTCCTGCAGTTCCACGGCGCCGAAACCGATGCTTTCTGCTCCGGATTCGGCGTGCCGTACCTGAAGGCGATCGCCATGGGCGGCACGGACGAAGACGCCGCCGCGCTTGCCGCAGGATTTCCCGGGGCCTATGGCCTGTTGCTGGACGGTCACGGAGCGGGCGAGCAGGGTGGCAGCGGGCGGCGCTTCGACTGGCGACGCGTGCCGCAGCTGGACAAGCCGGTGCTGCTGGCCGGCGGACTCAGCAGCGAAAACGTGGCCACTGCCATCCACACCGCGCGACCGTGGGGGGTGGACGTGTCCAGCGGCATCGAATCCTCGCCGGGCATCAAGAGTGCGGACCGCATGCGCACGTTCGTGGATGAGGCCCGGCGCGCTGACTCGTTGCCCGGTTGAAGGCCTCCGGCTGAGGAGGCTCAGGCGGCCGTGGGTCCGGCGGGTTGCGATGCGGACAGTTCCCGCTGCAGCCACTCGCCGAGCAGGGTGATTCGGCCGTCGACGCTGCCGCGGCGGCAACAGAGCACCCAGCGACCGGGAGCCTGCACGAAGCCCCAGGGCGCCACCAGCCTTCCGGCCGCAAGGTCCGCGCTGACCAGGGGTTGCGGGGCGATGGCCACGCCCAGTCCGGCCACCGCTGCTTCCAGCAGGTAATAAAGATGTTCGAAGCCCGCCCCCAGATCCAGGCTGCCGGGTTCCAGTGCATTGGCCGATGCCCACGCCGGCCAGGCCTGGGGGCGCGAACTGGTGTGCAGCAGCGACTCCTCCAGCAAGGCTGCCGGCGGCTGCCCGCGCAAGGAGGCGAAGCCCGCATAGCGCGGGCTCACCACCGGGCCGATGCTTTCGGTCGCCAGTTCCTGCACCTGCCATCCCTGGTGGAAGGGAGGCTCGGCAAGCAGCAAGGCGGCATCCAGCCCCGCCAGTGCCGGGTCGAACTCGCCTTCGTTCACGACCAGGTGCAGGTTCAATCCCGGCAGTTCGACCGCCAGCCGCGGCAGGCGCGGAATGACCCAGCGCGCCAGCACGCTGCCCGGGCAGCCCAATACCAGCGCTGATGGGGCGCTGTCGCGACGCAGGCTGGACCAGGACGCCTCCAGTTGCTGGAAGGCAGTGCCGGTGGCATCACGCAGGCGCAGGCCCGCATGGGTCAAGGCCAGGCCGCGTCCGTGGCGGGCAAACAGGGGCTGGCCCAGTTCGGCCTCCAGCGCCTTGATCTGCCGGCTGACGGCGCCGTGGGTGACATGCAGTTCGCCTGCGGCCCGGGTCACGCTTCCCAGCCGGGCGGCGGACTCGAAGGCGTGCAGGGCGTTGAGGGAGGGCAGGGTTCGGGCCATGAAGTGTGAGTTTTACTGACGGGTGGGTGAGATTTTATCGATTTATTGGCGCGTTCGTGTGCGTTAAAGTGCGGTCCCCCCAGACCGCAGTCGATCACCACGATGAACCAGGCTCCCATCACCGACTACCACGCCTACCCCGACGCCAATGGCCACTTCGGGCGCTACGGCGGCCGCTTCGTCGCCGAAACGTTGATCGGGCCGCTGCAGGAGCTGGCGGCCGCCTATGACGCCGCCCGCGTGGACCCGGCCTTCATCGCCGAATTCGAAAAGGACCTCAAGCATTACGTCGGCCGCCCCAGCCCGATCTACGAAGCCGAGCGCCTGTCCCGGGAAGTCGGCGGCGCCCGCATCCTGCTCAAGCGCGAGGACCTGAACCACACCGGCGCGCACAAGATCAACAACACCATCGGCCAGGCCCTGCTGGCCAGCCGCATGGGCAAGACCCGCATCATTGCCGAGACCGGTGCCGGCCAGCATGGCGTGGCCAGTGCCACTGTCGCCGCACGCCTGGGCCTGGAGTGCGTGGTGTACATGGGCGCCACCGACATCGAGCGCCAGAAGATCAACGTCTACCGCATGCAATTGCTGGGCGCGAAAGTCGTTCCGGTGACCTCGGGTTCGCAGACCCTGAAGGACGCCTTGAACGAAGCGATGCGCGACTGGGTGACCAATGTGCAGGACACCTTCTACATCATCGGCACGGTCGCCGGCCCCGACCCGTATCCGCGCATGGTGCGCGACTTCAATGCGGTGGTCGGCCGGGAGGCGCGTGCGCAGATGCTGTCGGAATATGGCCGTCTTCCCGACGTGATCACCGCCTGCGTCGGCGGCGGCAGCAATGCGATCGGCCTGTTCCATGCCTTTCTCAACGATGCCGGCGTGAAGATCGTCGGCGCCGAGGCGGCCGGCGACGGCGTCGAAACCGGACGTCACGCCGCCTCGATTTCCGCGGGCCGCCCCGGCGTGTTGCATGGCAACCGCACCTACGTGATCTGCGATGACGACGGCCAGATCACCGAGACCCATTCGGTGTCCGCAGGCCTCGACTACCCGGGCGTGGGCCCGGAGCATTCCTTCCTCAGCGACGCCGGGCGCGCGCAATACGTTGGCGTCACCGATGACGAGGCACTGGCCGCCTTCCACACCCTGGCGCGCACCGAGGGCATCCTGGCCGCGCTCGAATCCAGCCATGCCGTCGCCCAGGCGATCAAGCTGGCGCGCGAACTTCCAAAGGACGCGCTGGTGCTGTGCAACCTGTCCGGACGCGGCGACAAGGACGTGCATACCATCGCCATGCGCGAAGGCCTTGAGCTGTAGACGAATCCCTTCTCCCTGCGGGAGAAGGTGCCCGAAGGGCGGATGAGGGTGCGGCGGAGTCCACGCGTATCAACCATCACTGCTTCGCCGCACCCTCACCCCAACCCCTCTCCCGGTGGGAGAGAGGCTCAAACGAGGCTTCATCGTGAGTCGAATCGCCAGTCGTTTTTCACAACTCAAAGCAGGTCGCCGCAAGGCCCTCATCCCCTTTATCACCGCCGGCGACCCTTCGCTGGAAGCGACCGTGCCGGCCATGCACGCACTGGTCGAAGCGGGCGCGGACGTGATTGAACTGGGAGTGCCGTTTTCCGACCCGATGGCCGACGGCCCGACCATCCAGCGCAGTTCCGAGCAGGCCTTGCGGCGCGGGGCCGGGCTGCGCTACGTGCTCAAGGCGGTCGGCGAGTTCCGCCAGCGTGACGCCACCACGCCCGTGGTGCTGATGGGTTACCTGAATCCGGTCGAGATCCATGGCTACGAGCGCTTCGCCGCCGAAGCCGTTGCCGCCGGCGTCGATGGCGTTCTGCTGGTCGACCTGCCTCCGGAAGAAGCAGCCGACACGCGCGAGCTGTTTTCGCGGCACGGCCTGGACCTGATCGCTCTGGCATCGCCGACCACCTCCTCCGAACGCATGGCGATGCTCTGCGAAACCGCACAGGGTTACCTGTACTACGTCAGCTTCGCCGGGGTGACCGGCGCCGGCCACCTGGACACAACAGCGGCAGGGGCCAGGTTGCATGACCTGCGCGCACATAGCCGGGTCCCTGTCGTGGCCGGCTTCGGCATCAGGGACGCGGCCAGCGCGGCCGCCATGGCCGTCGAAGCCGACGGGGTAGTGGTGGGCAGCGCGCTGGTGGCCAGCCTTGCCGATGCCATAGATCCTGCGGATGCGGCTTCCCGGGCCGCGGCATTCCTGGCTCCGCTGCGGGCCGCGCTGGACGCCTGACCCGCGATCGACGGCGCCTGGGCTAAACTTCGCCGCTGGCTGAAGCGCCGAAACTGAACGGGACACCGCAAATACCATGGCAAACGCATGAGCTGGCTCAGCAAACTGATGCCGTCGGGCATCCGCACCCAGGCGGGCGCCACCAGGAACAAGCGCAGCGTGCCGGAAGGCCTGTGGGAAAAATGCGAGCGCTGCGGCTCGGTCCTCTACCGGCCCGAGCTGGAGGAGAACCTCGAAGTCTGCCCCAAGTGCAACTTCCACATGGCCATCCGCGCCCGGGCACGCCTGACGGCGCTGTTCGACCCCGGAAAGCTGGAGGAAATCGGCGCGGCCCTGGGCCCGGTGGATGCGCTGAAGTTCAAGGACCAGAAGAAGTACGTCGACCGCATCAAGGCCTCGCAGAAGTCCTCCGGCGAGCGTGATGCGCTGGTGGTGCTGCAGGGCACCCTGAAGGAGCGCCCGCTGGTCGCGGCGGCCTTCGACTTCGCCTTCATGGGCGGCTCGATGGGTTCGGTGGTAGGCGAGCGCTTCGCCCTGGGCGCCGAACGCGCGCTGCAGATCGGCTCTCCATTCGTGTGCTTCTCCGCCAGCGGCGGCGCACGCATGCAGGAAGGCCTGCTGTCGCTGATGCAGATGGCCAAGACTTCCGCCGCGCTGGGCCGCCTGCGCGAAGCCGGCCTGCCGTACATCTCGGTGATGACCCATCCCACCACCGGCGGCGTGTCGGCCTCGTTCGCCATGCTGGGCGACATCAACATGGCCGAACCCGAAGCCCTGATCGGCTTCGCCGGCCCGCGCGTGATCGAACAGACCGTGCGCGAAACCCTGCCGGAGGGATTCCAGCGTTCCGAGTTCCTGGTCGAACACGGCGCCATCGACCAGATCTGCGACCGCCGCGAACTGCGTGACCGCCTCGCCGACCTGCTGGCGTTGATGATGAAACAGCCAAAACCAAAGGAGGGTCCCTTGGTGGACGCTGCATGAGCAAGAAAAAGTATTTCGGCACCGATGGCATCCGCGGCCGCGTCGGCGAAGGCCCTATTTCCGCTGATTTCATGCTGCGGTTGGGCAATGCCTACGGGCACGCGCTGCGCGCCTCGGTCAAGGCCACGGACGACTGGCGCAAGCCGCGCGTGCTGATCGGCAAGGACACGCGCATTTCAAACTACATGTTCGAAGCCGCGCTGGAAGCGGGCCTGGTGGCCGCGGGCGTGGATGTGGAGCTGATGGGCCCCATGCCCACGCCGGCGGTGTCGCACATGACCCGCTCGTTCCGCGCCGACGGCGGTATCGTGATCTCGGCCTCGCACAACCCGCACCACGACAACGGCATCAAGTTCTTCTCCGCTGAAGGCGAAAAGCTGGACGATGCAACCGAACTGGCCATCGAGGCGGCGCTGGAGCATCCCTTCCGCACCGTGCCTTCCGAGCAGCTGGGCAAGGCAGTGCGCAGCCGCGATGCTATCGGGCGCTACGTCGAGGCCTGCAAGAGTTCGGTGCCGCGGCAGTTCGGGCTGGACGGCATGCGCATCGTGGTCGACTGCGCCAATGGCGCGACCTACCAGGTCGCCCCCTTGGTGCTGCGCGAGCTGGGTGCGCGCGTGGAGGTGATCGGCGCCGATCCCAATGGACTCAATATCAACGACGGGGTTGGCTCGACCCACCCCGAAGCCCTGTCATCCCGCGTTCGCGAGAGCGGCGCCGACCTGGGCATCGCCTTCGATGGCGACGGCGACCGCGTGCTGTTCGTGGATGGCGACGGGACCGTGGTCGATGGCGATGGCCTGGTCTACATCCTGGCCAACGACTGGAACCGCACCGGGCGCCTGCGCGGCCCGGTGGTCGGCACACTGATGACCAATTACGGCCTGGAACAGGCCTTCGCCAAGGCCGGCATCAAGTTCATCCGCACCAAGGTCGGCGACCGCTATGTGCACCAGGCCCTGGTGGAAGGGAAGGGCATCCTGGGCGGCGAGGCCTCCGGTCATCTGCTTTGCCTTGACCGCACCAGCACCGGCGACGGCATCGTCAGCGCCCTGCAGGTACTGGAAGTGCTGAGCCGTACCGGACTTTCGCTGCGCCAGGCGCTGGCCGGACTGGTGATGGTGCCGCAGAAGACCATCAACGTGCGCTTGAACAATGGCGCCCGCCCCACCGAAGCGGATAGCGTCAAGGCGGCACTGGTAGAAGCCGAGGCAGCCGTAGCAGGCCGTGGACGCGCCTTCCTGCGTCCCTCGGGCACCGAGCCGGTCGTGCGCGTCACCGTGGAAGCGGACGACGATGCCCTGGTGCAGCGCACGCTCGACAAACTTGCCGACGCGGTGCGTGCGGCATCCTGAACCTCCTTCTGCCTGTGCAGAACGCAACAAGCAACCAGAGCATTCCATGTCCGAAAGAATTCCAACCCTCGATATCAACCGTTTCATCAATCCGTCCAGCAGCAACGACCGCGAGGCGTTCGTCGCCGAACTGGGCGCGGCTTATCGGCAGTGGGGTTTCGCTGGCATTCGCAACCACGGCATTCCGCAAGGTGCCATCGACGCCGCCTACGATGCGTTCCGCAATTTCTTCGCCCTGCCGGAGGAAACCAAGCGCAAGTACCACGTGCCCGGCAGCGGCGGCGCCCGTGGCTACACCCCGTTCGGCGTGGAGACCGCCAAGGACTCCAAGCATTTCGACCTGAAGGAGTTCTGGCACATCGGTCGCGAAATCCCGCGCGATTCAGAATACGCCGACGTGATGCCGCCGAACCTGTGGCCAGATGAAGTCCCGGGCTTCCGCGAACATGGCTATGGGCTCTACCAGGCGCTCGACCAGCTGGGTTCGCGCGTGCTGGCGGCGCTGGCCCTGCATCTGGAACTGCCGGAAGACTATTTCGCCGACAAGACCAACTCGGGCAATTCGATCCTGCGCCCGATCCACTACCCGCCGATCACTGCCGATGACATCCCCAACGTGCGCGCCGGTGCGCACGAGGACATCAACCTGATCACGCTGCTGGTGGGCGCCAGCGCCGCGGGGCTGGAAGTGCGTTCACAGCAGGGCGAGTGGGTGCCTTTCACCTCTGACGCCGACACCATCGTGGTCAACATCGGCGACATGCTGCAGCGCCTGACCAACCACGTGTACCCGTCCACCACCCACCGGGTGACGAACCCGCCGGGGGAGCAGGCGCGCAAGCCCCGTTATTCGGTGCCGTTCTTCCTGCATCCCAACCCGGATTTCCTGATCGACGTGTTGCCTTCCACGATTACGCCCGGTAATCCCAAGCGCTACCCCGAACCGATCACAGCCCAGGGCTACCTGGAAGAGCGGCTGCGCGAGATCAAACTGAAGTGATGGCGACCCGCGTGTACGGCCGCCGGCCGCGACCGGAGTCGACATGATGTCCAGCCACGCTTGCCATGCCTTGGCCGGGGCGGGCAGGATGCAGGCATGACCTTCATTTCCTACGCCCAGAACTTCGAAGACATCGCGCTTTGGCGGGCGCTGCAGTTCTTCCCGGGCGGTTTCTACATCGACGTCGGCGCCAACGACCCCAATCATGATTCGGTGACGCGCGCTTATTACGAACGCGGCTGGCGCGGCATCAACGTGGAACCGGTGGATGTCTATTACCAGGCGCTGTGCCGCGAGCGTCCCGGGGACACCAACCTGCAGCTGGTCGTCGGTGAAACTCAGGGAGAAGTGGATTTCCACGTCTTTCCCGATAGCGGGCTATCGACCGCGAGTGACGAAATGGTGGCCATGTATGCGGCGTCCGGCATCCAGCTGGAGAAGTGCAAGCTGCCCATGCGCACGCTTGCCTCGCTGTGCGAGGAGTACGTCAGCGGCGAGATCCATTTCCTCAAGATCGACGTGGAAGGATTCGAAGGCGCCGTGCTGCGCGGAATGGATTTCTCCCGCTGGCGTCCATGGCTGATCGTCATCGAGACGCCATTCGACCAGGAGCCGGAATGGAAAGACATCGTCCCCGCAGCCGGCTACCGCAAGGTGCGCTTCGATGGGATCAATACGTTTTACCTGGCCAATGAACATGCCAACCTGGCAGGCGCGTTCGACATTCCGCCTTGCACGATTGATGAATTCCATCTGCGTTACGGCCATCCCCTGGCTTTCCCCGTCGGCGCGGCCGAGGCCGCGCTCCGCGAGCAGGCACGAAGGGCCGAACTTGCCGAAGCGCGGGTCAGGGAGTTGGAAGGGAGCCGGTGGTTCAGGCTCGGCCAGCAGTTGAATCCGGTTCGCAGGCTGCTGCGCCGCTGATCATCGGCGGCTTCAGTCGATCCTGCGGATGCGCCCGGAGTTCCTGCCCATCGCTCGCAGGACCCAGCGCTGCGGCAAGTGCCTGGCGATGGAATGGGCCAGCTGGTAGACACGCCCGGGGACCACGATCACCCGGCCTTTCTCCGCGCCTTCGATCCCTGCCAGGGCGACGGCATCGGTTTCCAGCCAGGCCCACTTCGGGAGCTTCGACACCATCTCGCGCGTGCCGGTCACGTCGTGGAATTCCGACCAGGTGAAGCCAGGGCACAAGGCGGTGACATGCACGCCACGATCTGCATTCTCCAGGGACAGGGATTCGCTGAACCTCACCAGGTAGGACTTGGCCGCCGCATACAGGGTCTGACCGTCGGCGCCGGGTACCAGTGCCGCGAAGGACGCCACGTTGAGGATTCGCCCCTGGCCGGATTCGCGGATGGCCGGCAGCAGGCGCCAGGTCAATTCACTGACGGCGCCGATCATCACCTGCAGGAACTGCGCGTGGACGGGCCAGTCCCGGGTCGTATAACGGCCCGGAACCCCGTAGCCGGCGTTGTTGACCAGGATCCGCACCGGCAGCGAGCGTCGTTCGATCTCGGCGACCAGTGATGCCGGGGCGGACGGATCTCCCAGATCTGCAGGGATCACTATCACGCTGACCTGGGGCCGCAGTTCATTGGCCAGCTGCTCGAGCTTGTCCAGCCGCCGCGCGGTCAGGATCAATGGCACGCCACGCCGGGCGTATTCGCGGGCAATGGCGGCGCCGATTCCGCTCGAGGCCCCTGTCACCAGGGCGTAGCCTGAGGGCGTGCTGGAAGAGATCATCGTGGTCCTTGGGGAAGAGGGCGAGCCATCGGCTATCCTTTGCGGCCCCCGAGTCAGGCTGACAGGAATCACGTGATGCGCCGAAAGATCGTAGCGGGAAACTGGAAACTGCATGGCACGCGCGCTTTCGCGACCGGTCTGGTCGCCGAGCTGGTTGCGGGCCTGCCCGTGGCCGGGGTCGAGGTGGTGATCCTGCCGCCCATGCCCTACCTGGGCGACCTGATCGAGGACTTCGAACGCCACGACATCGCCTTTGGCTCGCAGGACGTCAGCAGCAATGAGAAGGGCGCCTATACCGGCGAGGTTTCTGCGGCGATGCTGGTGGACGTGGGTGCGCGATACGGCCTGGTCGGCCATTCCGAGCGCCGCCAGTACCATGCCGAAAGCAGCGAACTGGTAGCACTGAAGTTCCGTGCGGCCCGTAATGCAGGCCTGCTTCCCATCCTCTGCGTTGGTGAAACCCTGGAGCAGCGCGAAGCCGGCCAGACCGAGGCGGTGATCGCTTCCCAGCTGGGGCCGGTGCTCGACCTGGTGGGCATCGAGGCCTTCAAGGACGCCGTGGTGGCCTACGAGCCGGTCTGGGCAATCGGCACCGGCCGCACCGCCAGCCCGCAGCAGGCGCAGGACGTTCACGCCTTCATCCGTGGCGTGTTCAAGGCCCGCGATGCTAGAATTGGCGATTCGCTGCCGCTGCTCTATGGCGGAAGCGTCAAGCCCGACAATGCCGCGGAACTGTTCGCGCAACCCGATGTCGATGGCGGACTGGTCGGTGGCGCCTCCCTGGTGGCCGCCGATTTCCTGGCCATTGCCCGGGCTGCGGCTGACTGACCAGCGACCGCCGGCTCGGCGCGTCAGCCCACTTCATAATTTGATCGAGATGCAGAAATGTTGATGTTGACCCTCAATGTGATCTACGTGCTGGTGGCCATTGCGATCATCGCAATGGTCCTGATGCAGCGTGGCAGTGGCGCGGCCGCGGGTTCGGGCTTCGGCTCGGGTGCGTCCGGCACCGTGTTCGGTGCGCGTGGTGCGTCCAACTTCCTGTCCAAGAGCACCAAGTGGCTGGCGATCACCTTCTTCGGCATCAGCCTGTTCATGGCCTGGCAGGCGTCGCACGGCGCCCGTCCGGTGGTGCAGCAGAACCTCGGCCTGATGGCCGAGCAACCTGCAGGTCCGGCCGCGGCCGGTGAGCTGCCCGCCAAGGCGCCTTCGACCGTTCCCAGCGCACCTATCACGCTGCCTGCCACGCCATCGAGCGTGCCGGCTGCGCCGGCCTCTTCGGCTCCGGTGGAATCGACTCCGGTCGGCAGCGACAACGCACCAGCCAAAGCAGCGCCGGCGAAAGCAGCGCCGCAGCCTTCGACACCACCGCAAGGCGGCTGAAGACGGTTACAATGAACATCTCGCTTGGGCGTGCCCAAGCGAACACGTTTGCCCAGGTGGCGGAATTGGTAGACGCACTACCTTGAGGTGGTAGCGGCGAAAGTCGTAGGGGTTCGAGTCCCCTCTTGGGCACCAAGATGCGAATCCGTCTCAAAGCCCGCGTACGCAAGGCGCGGACTTTATGATTGGAGACGCGAAAAACGGCGGCAGCGGGGCGTGAATCGCGCCGGCTTCCGCAGGTAAACCAACCGAGGACCACGCGTGCTGGCCGAATACCTGCCGACCCTGTTGTTCCTGATCGTAGCTACCGGCATCGGCATATCGCTGATGGTGATAGGACGGTTCATCGGCCCCCGGCGTCCCGACGCGCAAAAGCTGTCTCCTTACGAGTGCGGCTTCGAGGCCTTCGAGGATGCGCGCATGAAGTTCGACGTGCGCTATTACCTCATCGCCATCCAGTTCATCGTCTTCGATCTGGAAATCATATTCATCGTGCCCTGGACCCTGGTTTGGCAGGAGATTGGCGCGCGCGCGCTGGTCACCATGGGCCTGTTCGTGGGCATGCTGTTCCTCGGTTTCATCTACGTCTGGAAGAAGGGAGCCCTGGAATGGGAGTGATCCTATGAGCGTGATCAGCACCATTGATCGCCTGATGACCAGCCCTATCCCGGAAGGGCGGGTCGACGACATCCTGCGTCCCGACGGCGAAAACCCGTTGCTGGAAAAAGGCTACGTCACCACCAGCGTCGACGCGCTGATGAACTGGGCGCGTACCGGTTCGATGTGGCCGATGACCTTCGGCCTGGCCTGCTGCGCGGTCGAGATGATGCATGCCGGCGCTTCGCGCCTGGACCTGGACCGTTACGGCGTTGTGTTCCGCCCGTCGCCGCGCCAGTCCGACGTGATGATCGTGGCCGGCACGCTGGTCAACAAGATGGCCCCGGCGCTGCGCAAGGTCTACGACCAGATGCCCGAGCCGAAGTGGGTGATCTCGATGGGCAGCTGCGCCAATGGCGGCGGTTACTACCACTATTCGTATTCGGTGGTGCGTGGCTGCGACCGCATCGTGCCGGTCGATGTCTACGTGCCCGGCTGCCCGCCGACGGCCGAAGCACTGGTCTACGGCATCCTGCAGTTGCAGAAGAAGATCTGGCGTACCCAGACCATCGCCCGCTGATCCACATTCAACGAAATTCCCCTCACCCCTTTCATTACCGAGCACGCCACGCCCCCATGGCCGAGCAAGCTGCAACCTACATCGAACAACTGCAGGCGCGTTTCCCCGACGCCATCCTCAGCATTGCCGAAGCCCGTGCCGAAGTGACGCTCGAGGTGCCCTCGGATACGTGGCACGCCGCCTGCCTGTCGCTGCGTGACGATTTCGGCTTCGAGCAGCTGGTCGACCTGTGCGGCGTGGATTACCTGGGTTATGGCAGCGACGAGTGGGAGACGGCCAAGGTTTCCTCCGAAGGCTTCAGCCGCGGCGTCGAACTAGGCTTCGGCCCGGGGCGCTTCACCTGGGAAAACCGTCCGCATGGCGAAGGTCCGGTGCATCGCTTCGCCACGGTGGCCCACCTGCGTTCCTACCAGCACAACCGCTTGCTGCGCGTGCGCTGCTACGCGGGCAACGATGAGTTGCCGATGGTCGCCTCGGTCACCGATATCTGGCCGGGCGCCAACTGGTTCGAACGCGAGGCCTTCGACCTGTTCGGCATTCTTTACCAGGGCCACCCGGACCTGCGCCGCATCCTCACCGACTACGGTTTCGTCGGGCATCCGTTCCGCAAGGATTTCCCGCTGATCGGCAACGTGGAAGTGCGCTATGACGAAGAGAAGAAGCGCGTGATCTATGAGCCGGTGACGTCGGTCGAACCCCGCGTCGGCGTGCCGCGCGTGATCCGCGACGATGCGCGTTACGCCACCGCTGCCGGCGAGCGTGCCGCTGCCGAGCAGGCGCAACGGGAGTCTGCCAAGTGAGCGTCCAGCAATCCGGCGTCGCCTTCGCCAGCAACCCTGCCGAAAGCCGCCAGGAAATCCGCAACTACACGATGAATTTCGGTCCCCAGCATCCGGCCGCGCATGGCGTGCTGCGCCTGATCCTGGAAATGGATGGCGAAACCATAGTGCGTGCCGATCCGCACATCGGCCTGCTGCATCGTGGCACCGAGAAGCTGGCCGAGAGCAAGCCGTACAACCAGTCGATCGGTTACATGGATCGCCTCGACTACGTGTCGATGATGTGCAACGAGCATGCCTACGTGATGGCCATCGAATCGCTGATGGGCATCAGGGCGCCAGAGCGCGCGCAGTACATACGCACCATGTTCGACGAGATCACCCGCATCCTGAACCACCTGATGTGGGTCGGCTCCAATGGCCTGGACCTGGGCGCCATGGCGGTGATGCTGTACGCCTTCCGCGAGCGCGAAGAGCTGATGGACTGCTATGAAGCGGTCAGCGGCGCGCGCATGCATGCCACGTACTACCGGCCAGGCGGGGTCTATCGCGACCTGCCGGACCATATGCCCAAGTACAAGGAATCGCCCTGGCGCAAGGGCAAGTCGCTGAAGCAGTTCAACGCCGCGCGCGAAGGCACGCTGCTCGATTTCATCGAGGACTTCACCAACGAATTCCCGAAGCGCGTCGACGAGTACGAAACCCTGCTCACCGACAACCGCATCTGGAAGCAGCGCACCGTGGGCATCGGCGTGATCTCGCCCGAGGAAGCGCGTGCTTGGGGCATGACCGGCGCCATGCTGCGCGGTTCGGGCGTGGCCTGGGACCTGCGCAAGAAGCAACCGTATGCGAAATACGACACGGTCCAGTTTGAGATTCCGGTAGGCACCAACGGAGACTGCTACGACCGTTACCTGGTGCGCATGGCCGAGATGCGCCAGTCCAACCTGATCATCAGGCAGTGCGTGAAATGGCTGAAGGCCAATCCAGGGCCGGTGATGGTGCAGAACTTCAAGGTCGCGCCGCCGTCCCGCGAGGAGATGAAGGACGACATGGAAGCGCTCATCCATCACTTCAAGCTGTTCAGCGAAGGATACTGCGTGCCTGCCGGCGAGACCTATGCCGCGGTTGAGGCGCCCAAGGGCGAGTTCGGCTGCTACCTGGTTTCCGACGGCGCCAACAAGCCGTTCCGCGTGCACCTGCGCGCACCGGGCTTTGCCCATCTTTCGTCGATGGACCATGTCGTCAGCGGCCACATGCTGCCCGACGTCGTGGCCATGATCGGCACCTATGATCTTGTCTTTGGTGAGGTGGACCGATGAGGGCCACGGGTAATTTCGAAGCGGCGCGCAATGTCGACCCGCTGGTGGTGCTGAGCGATGAAACGCGCGCGCACATCGATCACTGGCTGGCCAAGTTCCCGCCCGACCGCAAGCGTTCGGCGGTGCTGGCGGGCCTGCATGCCGCGCAGGAACAGAACCAGGGCTGGCTCAGCGACGAGCTGATCGTTGGCGTCGCCAAGTACCTGGACCTGCCGCCGGTATGGGCCTACGAAGTGGCGAGCTTCTACTCGATGTTCGAGACCGAGAAGGTCGGCCGCAACAACGTGGCCTTCTGCACCAACATCAGTTGCTGGCTCAACGGCGCCGAAGACCTGGTCGCGCATGCCGAGAAGAAACTCGGCTGCAAGCTGGGCGAATCCACCGCCGACGGCCGGGTCTTCATGAAGCGCGAAGAAGAGTGCCTGGCCGCGTGCGCCGGCGCGCCGATGATGGTCATCAACGGCCACTACCACGAGAACCTCACCCCCGCGAAGGTGGATGAGCTGCTGGACGGGTTGGAATAAGAAATGGCACACCACGGACATTCCGATTCAAAGCCGACGGGTCCCGTCGGCCCGGCGCCGAAAGAGCACCAGGTGGTCTACACCACGCTGCATTTCGACAAGCCCTGGTCTTACGAGAACTACCTCAAGACCGGTGGCTACAGCGCGCTGCGCAAGATCATCGAAGGGAAGATCGCGCCTGCGGACGTGGTCGAGATGGTCAAGCAGTCCGGCCTGCGCGGCCGTGGCGGCGCAGGGTTCCCCACCGGCCTGAAGTGGAGCTTCATGCCCAAGGGCGACATGCAGAAATACATCCTCTGCAACTCCGATGAATCCGAGCCCGGTACCTGCAAGGACCGCGACATCCTGCGCTTCAATCCACATGCGGTGATCGAGGGCATGGCCATTGCCTGCTACGCCACCGGTTCGAGCAAGGCCTACAACTACCTGCGCGGTGAGTTCCACCACGAACCCTTCGAGCACCTGGAAGAAGCCACCGCCGAGGCCTACAAGCACGGCTGGCTGGGCCAGAACGTGCTGGGTTCGGGCATCGACATCGACATCTACAACGCACTGGGTGCCGGCGCCTATATCTGTGGCGAAGAAACCGCGTTGATGGAATCGCTGGAAGGCAAGAAGGGCCAGCCGCGCTTCAAGCCACCGTTTCCGGCCAACTTCGGGCTGTACGGCAAGCCGACCACGATCAACAACACCGAGACCTACGCTTCAGTGCCGGCGATCATCCGCAACGGCGGCGAGTGGTTCCTCAACCTGGGCAAGCCCAACAATGGCGGGCCGAAGATCTTCTCGGTTTCCGGCCACGTGGCACGCCCCGGCAACTACGAAATCCGCCTGGGTACCTCGTTCGCCGAGCTGCTGGAAATGGCGGGCGGCGTGCGCAACGGGCACAAGCTCAAAGCGGTGATTCCCGGTGGTTCCTCGATGCCGGTGCTGCCGGGCGAAACCATGATGGGCCTGACCATGGATTACGACAGCATCCAGAAGGCCGGTTCCGGCCTGGGCTCGGGTGCGGTGATCGTGATGGACGAAACCACCTGCATGGTGCGTGCCTGCCAGCGTATCGCGCGCTTCTATTTCAAGGAAAGCTGCGGCCAGTGCACCCCGTGCCGCGAAGGCACCGGCTGGATGTACCGCATGATCACCCGCGTGGTGGAGGGCAAGGCCACGCTGGAGGACCTCAATACGCTGAAGGCTTCGGCAGGACAGATCGAAGGCCACACCATCTGCGCCTTTGGCGAAGCGGCGGCCTGGCCGGTGCAGGGCTTCCTGCGTCATTACTGGAACGAGTTCGAGTACTACATCCTCAACGGCCACTCCATCGTCGACCAGAAGGTTGATCGCGTGGCGCAGGAGCGCGCCGCATGAGCGCCCAGCCGGTGAATCCGAACCTGCCGCCCGATCACGTCACCGTGTTCATCGATGGCGTGGAAATGGCCGCGCCCAAGGGCTCGATGATCATCCAGGCTGCCGACAAGGCCGGTATCCCGATCCCGCGTTTCTGCTACCACGACAAGCTGGCCATTGCCGCCAACTGCCGCATGTGCCTGGTCGAAGTGGAGAAGATGCCCAAGCCCGCGCCGGCCTGCGCCACGCCGGTCATGGATGGCATGAAGATCGCCACTCGCAGCGAGAAGGCGTTGAAGTCGCAGCGCAACGTGATGGAATTCCTGCTCATCAATCATCCGCTGGACTGCCCGATCTGCGACCAGGGCGGCGAATGCGAACTGCAGGACCTGTCCCTGGGCTATGGCCGTTCGGTCAGCCGGTTCCAGGAGCGCAAGCGCGTGGTGCCTGACGAGGATATCGGTCCGCTGGTCGCGACCGAGATGACCCGCTGCATCCAGTGCACGCGCTGCGTTCGCTTCACCGCGGACATTGCCGGCACCTATGAACTCGGCGGCATGTACCGTGGCGAGAACCTGCAGATCGGCACCTATGACGGCAAGCCGTTGACCACGGAGCTGTCCGGCAATGTCGTCGACGTGTGCCCGGTCGGCGCGCTGACCAACAAGGTGTTCCAGTTCCGCGCGCGTCCGTGGGAACTGGTCGCGCGCGAATCGGTCGGCTACCACGATGCGATGGGTTCGAACCTGTTCACGCACGTGCGCCGTGGCGAAGTGCTGCGTACCGTGCCGCGCGACAACGAAGCGGTCAACGAGTGCTGGTTGTCCGATCGTGATCGTTACTCGCACCAAGGCCTGTACGCCGAAGACCGCGCGGTCAAGCCTCTGCTGAAGGTGGGCGAGAGCGGTACCGATAACGACTGGAAGGAAGTGTCCTGGGCCGAAGGCCTGGCCGCTGCCGCCGGATTGTTGCGCGCCCACGGCGGCGATGAGCTGGGTGTGCTCGCGCATCCCGCAACCTCTAACGACGAAGGCAGCCTGCTGGCCCGTCTGGCAGATGCGCTGGGTAGTGGAAACCTGGACCATCGCATCTTCAATCGGGACTTCTCCGATGGCGCCGTGGCCGAACCTTTCGCCATGCCGCTGGCCGAGATCGAACAGGCCGACGCCATCGTCCTGTTCGGCACCAACATCCGCCATGAGCTGCCGTTGCTGCACCAGCGCATCCGCAAGGCCAACACCCATCGCAACGCCAAGGTCTACGCAGTCAACCCGGTGGACTTCGACTTTGCATTCTCGCTGGCAGCTAAGCAGATCGTCGCGCCGTCGCAGCTGGCAGGGGCCTTGAACGACGCCGCGCTGATCGATGCAGTGAAGGGCGCCAGCCGCCCGGTATTGATCGTCGGCGCGCTGGCCGAGAACCACCCGCAGGCCGCTGCACTGCGTGCTGCCGCCAAGGCGTTCGCTGAGGCAACCGGTGCTGCGCTGTGCCGCATTCCGCAAGGCGCCAACGCGCTGGGCCTGGCGCGCAACGGCGTCCTGCCGAGCAAGCGCGACGTCGCGGGCATGTTCGCCGAGCCTCGCGCGGCGTATGTCATCTACGGCATCGAGCCGGGCCTGGATTTCGCCGAAGGCGCCGTGGCGCAGAAGGCGCTGAAGGCTGCCAAGGTGCTTGCCTTCAGCCATTTCGCCTGCAAGTCCACGCGCAACGTGGCCGATGTGATCCTGCCGATTGGCGCGCTGCCCGAGATCGACGCGGTATTGACCAATCTTGATGGCATCGAACAGCGCACCCAGGCTGGCGGCAAGTTGCCGGGCGAGGCGCGCGAAGGCTGGAAAGTGTTGCGCGCACTGGGTGGAGAACTTCAGCTGTCCGCGTTCGAATTCATTGACCTGGCAGGCGCGAAAGCTGCAGGCAAGGTTGTGGCACCCGACCGCATTGCGACCTCTCCCGCGCTGGCCGTAGGCGATGCCGGGCTGGAAGTGGCCGCGTCCGCCGCTATCTATCGCACCGATGGCGTCGTGCGCCGTGCGCGGGCCCTGCAGGAGCATCCGCTCAACACCTCGCCACGCATCACCTTGAATCCCGTCGATGCCGAAGCATCAGGCCTGACCCATGGACAGGTGGTGAAAGTGGGCGCACCCGACGGCACGGCGACCTTGCCGCTGTTCGTGGATGCGTGTGTGGCCAAGGGTTCGGCGTGGATCGAAAGCGGCCATGGCGCGACCGCGCCTTTGGGCGCCGGACGCGTGACGGTGGTGCGCGCATGAACGAGCTGCTGCTGAATGCCATCGACCCGCTGCGGGACTGGTTCCTCGGGCTGGGCAACATTGGCGTGGTGCTGTGGATCGTCCTCAAGATCCTGACAATCGCCGTTCCGGTGATTGTCGCCGTTGCCTTCTACGTGGTCTGGGAGCGCAAGCTGATCGGCTGGATGCACGTGCGGCACGGGCCGATGTACGTCGGCATGGGCATCTTCCAGGCCTTCGCCGACGTGTTCAAGCTGCTGTTCAAGGAAGTCCTGATGCCTGCCAAGGCTCAGAAGACCATGTACATCCTTGGGCCGTTGATTGCCTTGGCGCCGGCGTTCGCGGCATGGGCGGTGGTGCCGTTCGATGCGCAGCTGGTGCTGTCCAATGCCAACGCGGGCCTGCTGTACCTGCTGGCGATGACCTCGCTGGGCGTGTACGGCATCATCATCGCCGGCTGGGCCTCCAACTCGAAGTATGCCTTCCTTGGCGCGATGCGTTCGGCCGCCCAGGTGGTCAGTTACGAGATCGCGATGGGCTTTGCCCTGGTTGGCGTGCTGATTGCCGCCGGCAGCATGAATCTGAGCGAGATCGTGATGGCGCAGGCCGGCAACAACGGTCCGTTCGAGTGGTTCTGGCTGCCGCTGTTCCCGCTCTTCATCGTGTACTGGGTGTCGGGCGTGGCCGAAACCAACCGCGCCCCGTTCGACGTCACCGAAGGCGAGTCGGAAATCGTGGCCGGACATATGGTCGAGTATTCGGGCGCGGCGTTCTCGCTGTTCTTCCTGGCCGAATACGCCAACATGATCCTGGTCAGCTTCCTGGTCTCGCTGTTCTTCATGGGCGGCTGGCTGAGCCCGTTGCAGGGCTGGATCACCGCCGACGTTTCGCCCTGGATCAACTGGATCTGGACCGGCGGCTGGCCCTGGCTGTTGCTGAAGGTGGGTTTCTTCGCCAGCTGCTTCATCTGGTTCCGTGCAAGTTTCCCGCGCTACCGCTACGACCAGATCATGCGCCTGGGCTGGAAGGTGTTCATTCCACTGACCATCCTCTGGATCGCGGTCACCGCGTTGATGGTGTTTTTTGGCGTGTTCGAGAAGGGCGTCTGAGTGATCAATAAAGTGTCCCATTGCTTCGAGAGCCTGATGCTGCCAATGCAGCTCCGGGCGGTGTCGTGTTCGAAAAGGGCGTCCGAGTGATGAACAGGTTTACCCATTACCTCAAGAGCCTGATGCTGCTGGAACTGCTCGGCGGCCTGTGGCTGACCTTCAAGTACACGTTCAAGCCGAAGTACACGGTGATGTACCCGATGGAGAAGTTCCCGCAGTCGCCGCGTTTCCGCGGCCTGCACGCGCTGCGCCGCTACCCGAACGGCGAGGAACGCTGCATCGCCTGCAAGTTGTGCGAGGCGGTGTGCCCGGCGCTGGCGATCACCATCGATTCGGAAAAGCGCGAGGACGGCACGCGCCGCACCACGCGCTATGACATCGACCTGTTCAAGTGCATCTACTGCGGTTTCTGCGAGGAAAGCTGCCCGGTGGATTCCATCGTGGAAACCCACATCCTGGAATACCACTTCGAGAACCGTGGCGAGAACATCGTCACCAAGCCGCAGTTGCTGGCGATCGGGGACCGGCTGGAAGCCGAGATCGCCGAGCGCCGCGCCGCCGACGCCGCCTTCCGCTGAGGTCATGATGGATCTGCTGCTTGCCTTCTTTTATCTGTTCGCCACGGTCGCGGTCGTCGCCGCCGGTGGTGTCATCAGCGTGCGCAACCCCGTGCATGCGGTGCTGTGCCTGATCCTCACGTTCTTCTCCATGGCCTGCGTCTGGCTGCTGGTCGGGGCCGAGTTCCTCGCCGTGGCGCTGGTCGTGGTCTACGTGGGCGCGGTCATGGTGCTGTTCCTGTTCGTGGTGATGATGCTGGACATCGACGTGGTCAAGCTGCGCGAGGGCTGGGTCCGCTACCTGCCGGTGGGCCTGCTGGTGGCGGTGGTGATGCTGGTGGAGATCCTGACCCTGATCGGCTTCAAGGCAAAGCTGGCGACGCCGTATGCGGTCAATGCCGCTTCCGAGGCGGCCGATGTTTCCAATACGGCCTGGCTGGCACGCACCCTGTTCACCAAGTTCCTGCTGCCCTTCGAATTCGCCGCGGTGATCCTGACCGTGGCGGTGGTTGCCGCGGTGATGCTCACCCTGCGCAAGCGCACGGGCATCAAGAAGCAGGATCCGGCCGAGCAGTCCCGCGTCAAGGCCTCCGATCGCCTGCGCATGGTCGATGTCGCGGTGGAGAATCCGGTGCGCGAGACCCTCATCGTTCCGCCCGCGACCGACGAAACGGAGTCCAGGCCATGATCGCGCTCGGCCACCTGCTTGCGCTGGGCGCGGTGCTGTTCTGCATCAGCGTTGCCGGCATCTTCCTCAATCGCAAGAACATCATCGTGCTGCTGATGTCCATCGAGCTGATGCTGCTTGCGGTGAACATCAACTTCATCGCCTTCTCGCGCCAGTTCGGCGACCCCGACGGGCAGATCTTCGTGTTCTTCATCCTGACCGTGGCCGCCGCCGAGGCCGCGATCGGCCTGGCGATCCTGGTCACCCTGTTCCGCACCCGGCGCACGATCAACGTGGCCGAAGTAGATACCTTGAAAGGCTGATGCACCGATGACGGGTCTGGAAATCCTCCTCTCCAAGAATGTGCTGCTGGCCATCGTGCTGGCGCCGCTGGTCGGCAGCATCGTGGCCGGCCTGTTCGGGCGCCAGGTGGGCCGCGCCGGCGCGCACTGGATCACCATCCTGGGCGTTGCGGCCAGTTGCGCGCTGTCGTCGTGGGTGCTGTACCAGCTGGTGGCGCAGGGTGCCTCGCCGTTCAACCAGAACGTCTACACGTTCTTCCAGGTCGGCAATTTCGACGCGCATGTCGGCTTCATGATCGACAAGCTGACCGCGATGATGATGGTGGTGGTGACCTTCGTGTCGCTGCTGGTCCACGTCTACACTATCGGCTACATGGCCGAGGATCCGGGCTACCAGCGCTTCTTCAGCTACATCTCGCTGTTCACCTTCTCCATGCTCATGCTGGTGATGAGCAACAACTTCCTGCAGCTGTTCTTCGGCTGGGAAGCAGTGGGCCTGGTGTCGTACCTGCTGATCGGTTTCTGGTTCAAGCGGCCCAGTGCGATCTTCGCCAACCTCAAGGCCTTCCTGGTCAACCGGGTCGGTGACTTCGGCTTCCTGCTCGGCATCGCCGGCGTGCTGGCGATGTTCGGCACGCTGGACTACGCCGAAGTGTTTGCCAATGCGCCACTGCTGGGTGGCAGGATGGTGCAGGTGTGGTCGGGCGCGATATCGCTGTTCGGGTCCACCTGGCAGGTCCTGGACCAGCCGCTCGTCTGGTCCATCGTCACCGTCATCTGCATCTGCCTGTTCATCGGTGCCATGGGCAAGTCCGCGCAGGTGCCGTTGCACGTGTGGCTGCCTGATTCGATGGAAGGCCCGACGCCCATCTCGGCGCTGATCCACGCCGCGACCATGGTCACCGCTGGCATCTTCATGGTGGCGCGCATGTCGCCATTGTTCGAGCTGTCGCAGACCGCCCTGGACTTCGTCCTGTTCATCGGCGCCACCACGGCGCTGTTCACCGGCCTGATCGGTATCGTGCAGAACGACATCAAGCGCGTCGTGGCCTATTCGACGCTGTCGCAGCTCGGTTACATGACCGTGGCACTAGGTGTGTCGGCCTATTCGGCGGCGGTGTTCCACCTGATGACCCATGCGTTCTTCAAGGCTTTGCTGTTCCTCGGCGCAGGCTCGGTGATCATCGCCATGCATCACGAGCAGGACATGCGCAAGATGGGCGGTCTGCGCAAGTACATGCCGATCACTTTCGCGACCATGTGGATCGGCACCCTGGCGCTGGTCGGCACGCCGTTCTTCTCGGGGTTCTATTCCAAGGACACCATCATCGAGGCGGCCAAGCACCACCAGGAAGCGGCGGGCGAATTCGCGCACAAGCTGGCCGAGCTGGGCGCTATGGCGCCGCAGGACGTCCACGGCCCCAGCGCCTGGATCGCCAACTACGGTTACTGGGCCGTGCTGCTGGGCGTGTTCATCACCAGCTTCTACAGCTTCCGCCTGCTGTACCTGACCTTCCACGGCAAGGAGCGTTTCCGCGATGCGCACGCTGCCGACAGCGGCCATGGCCACGACGTGCACGCCGGGGCGCAGCATGCGCATGCCGTTGATGGGCATGCCGTTGAGGAGCACGCCGTTGAGGGGCACGGCCATGACGATCACGGCCACCACGGCGCACATGAGCCGCATGAATCGCCCTGGGTAGTGACAGTGCCGTTGATCCTGCTGGCGATTCCGTCGATCGCGATCGGCTTCTTCACCATCGGGCCGATGCTGTTCGGTACCGACTGGAGCGGGCACCACGCGCAGGTGCCGTTCTTCCTGGGCGCCATCGACTTCATAAACACCGATCCGAACGCGCCGTTCTCCATCCGCGACACGGTGATGGCCTTGAAGCAGGAATTCCACGGCCCGGTCGCCTTCGCGATACATGGCATGAAGGCGGCGCCGTTCTGGCTGGCGCTGGCCGGCTTTGCACTGGCGACGGTCCTGTATGTCCTGCTGTCGCCCGAATGGCCCGCGCGCATGCGCAACAGCCGTGTCGGCGCGTTCCTGGCCAACATCCTGGAACAGAAGTACTGGATGGATTCGCTATGGATCGGCGGCCTTGCCGGCGGTGGCCTGGCGTTGGGCAAGCTGTCCAGCGCGGTCGACCGGACGGTGATCGATGGTGCGGCGGTCAATGGCAGTGCCAGGCTTGTGGACCTGGCCGCCAGCCTGCTGCGGCGTACCCAATCGGGTCTGCTCTACCACTACGCCTTCGCAATGATCCTTGGCCTGATTGCACTGCTGGCCGTGCTCATGCGTTTCTGGCAATGAACGCTGTAACGCTCAACTGATGGATTACCAATACGTGTCGAACTGGCCTTTGCTTAGTGTATTGATCTGGTTGCCCATGCTGGGCGGCGCGCTGGTGCTTGCCCTGGGCAACAACCGCGCATCCGCGGCGCGCTGGACGGCGTTGGGCGTGGCGTTGGCGACGTTCGTCGCCAGCATCGGCTTGTTGACCGGGATGGATGCGGCCAATCCCGCCATGCAGTTCGTCGAGCAGCACGCCTGGGTACCTTCCTACAAGATCGGCTACAACCTGGGCGCGGATGGTATTTCCATCGCGCTGATCGTGTTGACCACGTTGACCACCGCGCTGGCGCTGATTGGCGCGTGGACGGTGATAGAGAAGCGCGTCAGCCAGTACGTGGCGGCGTTCCTGTTCCTTGAAGGCATGATGATCGGCGTGTTCTGCGCCACCGACGCGATGCTTTTCTACGTGTTCTTCGAAGCGATGCTGATCCCGATGTTCCTGATCATCGGCGTCTGGGGCGGGCCGCGCCGCATCTATGCCTCGATCAAGTTCTTCCTGTACACCTTCCTCGGCTCGGTGCTGATGCTGGTGGGCCTGGTGTACCTGTACCTGAAGGGTGGCAGCTTCCAGTTCGCCGACCTGTACCAGCTGCCGCTCAACGCAAAGGAACAGACCTGGCTGTTCTTCGCCTTCCTGGTCGCGTTCGCGGTCAAGGTGCCGATGTTCCCGGTCCACACCTGGTTGCCGGATGCCCACGTCGAAGCCCCCACGGCAGGTTCGGTGATCCTGGCGGCGATCATGCTGAAGATCGGCGGCTACGGCTTCCTGCGGTTCACCCTGCCGATCCTGCCGGACGCCGGACATGAGTGGGCCTGGCTGGTCATCGTGCTGTCGCTTATCGGTGTGGTCTACGTGGGCCTGGTGGCACTGGTACAGGACGACATGAAGAAGCTGATCGCCTATTCGTCGGTCTCGCACATGGGCTTCGTCACCCTGGGTATCTTCGTGGCCTTCGGCATGATGCGCGACGGCAACCTGGATGGCGCCCGCCTGGGCCTGCAGGGTTCGATGGTGCAGATGATTTCGCACGGTTTCATCTCTGGCGCGATGTTCTCGTGCGTCGGCGTGCTCTACGACCGCATGCACACGCGCATGATCCGCGACTACGGCGGCGTCGCCAACGTGATGCCGTGGTTCGCGGTGCTGTTCGTGTTCTTCGCCATGGCCAACGCGGGCTTGCCCGGAACCAGCGGTTTCGTAGGCGAGTTCATGGTGATCGTGGCGAGCTTCCAGGACCACCCCTTCATCGCCCTGGTAGCCGCGACCACGCTGATAATCGGTGCCGCATACACGCTGTGGCTGGTAAAGCGGGTGATGTATGGCGAAGTGGCCAACAGCCATGTGGCCGAGCTCAAGGACATCAATGGCCGCGAAATGCTGGTGCTGGGCGTATTCGCAATCGGCGTGCTCGCCATCGGCCTGTGGCCCAAGCCGCTCACCGACCTGATGGAGCCGGCGATCCAGCAACTCGCAATGCAGCTCGTCAACAGCAAGCTGTAAGGAACAACGATGACCATTACGCTGTCCACCACCGCCGACCTGATGCCGCTGCTGCCAGAGCTGGTGCTGATCGGGGGCGCCTTCGCGCTGCTGATGCTCGACCTGTTCCTAGACGACGCGCGCCGTGGGCTGACCCATATGCTGTCGCTGCTAGTGCTGGCCGGCGTGCTGGCCATGATCGCCTGCGGCGTGGGCGGGCAGGGCACGGTATTCAACGGCATGTTCGTGCGCGACGTCATGGCCGATGTAAGCAAGGTGGTGATCCTGGCCGTCAGTGCACTGTCGTTGCTGTATGCCTGGCCGTACCTGCGCGAACGCAAACTTTACGTTGGCGAGGTGCCGGTGCTGGTGCTGCTGGCCACGGCCGGCATGATGATGCTGGTTTCTGCCGGCAACCTGGTGATGGTCTATCTGGGCCTGGAGTTGCTGGCGCTGTGTTCGTACGCACTGGTCGCCCTCAATCGCGATGATGGCCTTTCCGCCGAAGCGGGCATGAAATACATCGTGCTTGGTTCGCTGGCCTCCGGCCTGCTGCTGTACGGCATGTCGCTGGTGTATGGCGCCACCGGCACGCTTGACCTAGCCGGCATCCATGCCGCATCGGCGCACGTGGCAGACCGGACCCTGCTGCTGACTGGCGTGGTGTTCCTGGTCGCGGGCCTGGCTTTCAAGCTTGGGGCCGCGCCGTTCCACATGTGGTTGCCGGATGTGTACCAGGGCGCGCCCACGCCGATCACGCTGTTCATCAGCGCCGGCCCCAAGCTCGCTGCCTTCGCCATGGCCTACCGGCTGCTGGAAGGCGGCCTAGGGCCGATATCCGAGCAATGGCAGCTGTTGCTGGCGGGCCTGGCTGCCGCTTCGCTGGTGGTCGGCAACCTGATCGCCATAGCGCAGACCAACCTCAAGCGCATGCTGGCCTATTCCACGGTCTCGCACATCGGCTTCCTGTTGCTCGGCCTTGCCGGGGGCGGGGAGCGTGGCTATGCCGCTGCCCTGTTCTATGCGATCAGCTACGCGGTCATGTCGGCGGCGGCTTTCGGCAGCATCATCGTGCTGTCGCGCCAGGGCTTCGAAGCCGAGAACATCGACGACTTCAAGGGCCTCAATGCGCGCAATCCGTGGCAGGCCGCGCTGGTGATGTGCGTGATGGCGTCGCTGGCCGGCGTGCCGCCGTTCCTGGGCTTCTGGGCCAAACTGGTGGTGCTGGGCGCGGCAGTGGACGCAGGCCTGGTCTGGCTGGCCATCCTGGGTGTGGTCTGCGCTGTTATCGGTGGCTTCTATTACCTGCGCGTCATCAAGGTCATGTACTTCGACGAGCCTGTCGGTGAACTGCCGCCAGTGCGCAAGGATCGCGTGGTGCCTGTGGTGTTCGGTGCCAATGCGCTGGCCTTGCTGGTGCTCGGAATTTTCTGGAATCCGATCATGGCGTGGTGCCAGCACGCCTTCGCTGGATGAACCCATTTGCGATCCGGGCTTGCAATAAAAAGCCCGAGTCACCATAATTCCGCTTCTGATGCGGGGTGGAGCAGTCTGGCAGCTCGTCGGGCTCATAACCCGAAGGTCGCAGGTTCAAATCCTGCCCCCGCTACCAAGCTTTTCGGTTTGACTGGAAAGCCTCCCGAAAGAGGCTTTTTTGCTGACCAAGGCCTGGGCTCGTGAAGGTGAATGTTCCCACCTCCACACCGGAATCCAGCAGTATCGGACAAGGGGCCCACCAGGGCCCTTTGCTGTTTCCGGGCCTCCATTTTTCATTCAAGCAACGGCGAACCGTCACTACGTGAGCGACAAGGGCAAACAAATCGCGAACCTGCTGGCCCCCACGGTGCATGCCCTGGGCCTGGAGCTGCTGGGCGCCGAATACCTGCCCGCGCCAGGCAGCGCCACGCTGCGGTTGTACATCGACGTGGTGGAGGCCGAACTGGCCACGCGCATGGTCAATATCGAGGACTGCGAAGCGGTCAGCCGTGAAGTCTCGGCCCAGCTCGACGTCGAGGATCCGATCACCGGCAACTACACGCTGGAAGTCTCCTCGCCAGGCATCGAGCGCCCGCTGTTCACGCTGGCGCAGTTCGCGCGCCACCAGGGCGAGTCGGCCAAGGTGGTGTTGCGGCTGCCGCAGGAAGGGCGCCGCCGCCTGCAGGGCGCCATCGTGCGCATCGAGGGCGGCAATATCGTGTTCCTGGTCGACAACGCGGAAATGACCGTGGCGTTCGAGAACGTGGACAAGGCGCGGATCATGCCCGACTGGGTGGCGCTGGGTTTCGCGCCGCAGCCCAAGAAGGCCGGGCCGGTGAAGCCCGCTGCCGCGGCCAAGGCGGCTAAGGCAGCGGTCGCGCCCAAGAAAACAGTGCCAGTGAAAAAAGCTGCAAAGAAAAAACCAGCCAGAAAAACGGCTTCCAAGAAACCGGCCCCCAAGCAACCGGGCCAGGCAAAAACCAACCAACCGGCGGCCAAGCGGCCGCGCGCGGAGTGAACGATGAGTAAGGAATTGTTGCTGGTAGTGGATGCGGTGGCCAACGAGAAAGGCGTGCCGCGCGAAGTGATCTTCGATGCCATCGAGGCCGCGCTGGCATCAGCTGCCAAGAAGCGCTATCCCGAGCAGGAAGTGCTGACCCGGGTGACCATCGACCACAAGACCGGTGAATACGAAACCTTCCGCCGCTGGGAAGTGGTGGCCGACGACGTGGTCATGGAGTCGCCCGACTTCCAGATCCGCCTGATGGATGCCGAGGACGAGAGCGAAGGCGCCGAAGTCGGCGACTACATCGAAGAGCAGATCGAGAACCCCGATTTCGGCCGCATTGCCGCCCAGGCCGCCAAGCAGGTCATCGTGCAGCGCGTGCGCGAAGCCGAGCGTGCGCAGGTCGTGGATGCATGGAAGGATCGCATCGGCGAGCTGGTCACCGGTATCGTCAAGCGCGCCGAGCGCGGCAACATCTTCGTGGACCTGGGCGGCAACGCCGAGGCCTTCATCCCCAAGGACAAGGGCATCCCGCGCGATACGCTGCGCGCCGGCGACCGCGTGCGCGGCTACCTGTTCGACGTGCGTACCGAGCCGCGTGGCCCGCAGCTGTTCATCAGCCGCGCGGCGCCTGAATTCATGATCGAGCTGTTCAAGCTGGAAGTGCCGGAAGTCGGCCAGGGCCTGGTCGAGATCAAGGCCTGTGCGCGCGATCCCGGTGACCGCGCCAAGATCGCGGTGCTGGCGCACGACACCCGCACCGACCCGATCGGCGCCTGTATCGGCATGCGCGGTTCGCGCGTGCAGGCCGTTTCCAACGAGCTCAATGGCGAGCGCGTGGACATCGTGCTGTGGAACGACAGCGCCGCCAATTTCGTCATCAATGCGATGGCCCCGGCGGAAGTGCAGTCGATCATCGTCGATGAGGAAAAGCATTCCATGGACCTGGCCGTTGCCGAAGACCGGCTGGCCCAGGCCATCGGCAAGGGTGGCCAGAACGTGCGCCTAGCGAGCCGCCTGACCGGTTGGCAGCTGAACGTGATGACCCAGGACCAGGTCTCGGCCAAGTCCGAGGCAGAGCAGGCCGTGGCCCGCCAGTTGTTCGTCGACAAGCTGGAAGTGGACGAGGAAATCGCCGCCATCCTGGTCGCCGAAGGCTTCAACACGGTCGAGGAAATCGCCTACGTGCCGGTCGGCGAGCTGCTGGCGGTGGAAGGCTTCGACGAGGACATCGTCGAGGAATTGCGTGCCCGCGCCCGCGACGCGCTGCTCAACGAGGCTTTGGCCGAGGAAGAGGAAGTCGACGAGAACCAGCCGGCCGAAGACCTGCTGGCGCTGGAAGGCATGGATGACGAAACCGCCTATGCGCTGGCCGGGCATGGGGTTCGCACCAGCGAGGACCTGTCCGACCTGGGCACCGACGAAATCGTCGAGTTCGGTATCGAAGGCCTGGACGAGGATCGCGCCAAGGCGCTGATCCTGGCAGCCCGCGCCGAGGAGATCGCCCGCCTGGAGCGTGGCGCATGAGCGCCATCCAGACACGTATGGAAAGCGGCGTATGAGCCGGCAATGAACGCCGCCCTGGAGAATACAGGGCTAGAATCCGCGTTCCCTTCGCAATACGCGGGGGGCGCATAAGAAGGTCACGGGATCCGAATGACGCAGCAAACCACCATCCGCAAGCTTGCCGAACTGGTCAATACGCCGGTCGAAAAACTCCTGGAGCAGCTGGCCGAGGCCGGCATGAGCTTCAGCGGTCCCGACCAGGCCGTGACCAGCACCGAGAAGATGAAGCTGCTCGGCTTCCTGCGCCGCACCCATGGCAAGGCCGACAAGCCTGCCGAGGATGCCGACGCGCCGAAGAAGATCACCCTCAATCGCCGCAAGGTGCAGGAAGTGACGGTCGCCGCGGGACGCACCAAGACCACGGTCAACGTGGAGGTTCGGCAGAAGCGCACCTATATCAAGAGCGACGAGGTCGAGGCTCCGCCGAGCGACGAGCGCGCCGATGCGCTGCGCAAGCTGCAGGAATCCAACCAGCGCAACCTGGAAGAACAGCAGCGTCTGGCCGAGACCGACAAGAAGCGTGCCGACGAGCGTGACCGCGTGCGCCTTGCTGAAGAGGCCATCCGGCTCAAGGCCGAGGCAGAGCGCGCACAGGCCGATGCCGAAGCCGTGGCTGCTGCCACCGGCGCCGCGCCTGCGGACGACGCGGACGCTCCCCGGGCGGCCAAGCCCGCCGTCGGTGGCCACCATGTGCCCAAGCCGCCAGTGCGCAAGGATCCGCCGCGCGCCGACGACCGCAATGCGACCACCGCCAGCAAGCACAAGACCCGTGGTTCGCATGCGATGGTCGCCGGCGTGGAAGACGACGACAGCACCCAGCGTTTCGCCGGCCAGCTGCATCTTTCCGCCGCCGACCGCGCCCGCCGCACCACCACCCGTGGCAAGCCCAAGCCGCGCCGTCATGAGCAATCGCGCGGCGGCACCGGCAACCATGGTTTCGAGCGTCCCACCGCGCCGATCGTGCGCGACGTGGCCATCGGCGAGACCATCACCGTGGCCGACCTGGCGCAGAAGCTCGCGCTGAAGGGCGGCGACGTGGTCAAGGCATTGTTCAAGATGGGCGTCATGGCGACCATCACCCAGAGCATCGACCATGACACCGCCGCGCTGGTGACCGAGGAACTCGGACACAACGTGGTGCGCGCCGACAGCGGCGACGTCGAGGACCATCTGATTGCCCACAGCGAGACCGACCAGGGCGAACAGTCCCCGCGTCCGCCGGTGGTGACCATCATGGGCCACGTAGACCATGGCAAGACCTCGCTGCTGGACTACATCCGCCGCACCAAGGTCGCCAATGGTGAAGCGGGTGGCATCACCCAGCACATCGGCGCCTACCACGTGGAAACCGGCAAGGGCGTCATCAGTTTCCTTGACACGCCCGGACACGCGGCTTTCAGCCAGATGCGCGCACGTGGCGCCAAGCTCACCGATATCGTGGTGCTGGTGGTGGCGGCCGATGACGGCGTCATGCCGCAGACCATCGAGGCAGTGAAGCTGGCCAAGGCGGCCAAGGTTCCGCTGATCATCGCCATCAACAAGATGGACAAGAGCGATGCCGATCCGGGTCGCGTGAAGAACGAATTCCTGACCCACGAAGTGGTGGCCGAAGAGTTCGGTGGCGATACCCAGTTCGTGGAAGTCTCGGCCAAGACCGGCGACGGTGTCGACAACCTGCTCGATTCGGTGTTGCTGCAGGCCGAGCTGCTGGAACTGAAGGCTTCCTACACAGGCCGCGCCAGCGGCGTGGTCATCGAATCCTCGCTGGACAAGGGCCGCGGCCCGGTCGCGACGGTGCTGGTGCAACAGGGCCTGCTGAAGAAGGGCGATTACCTGGTGTGCGGTACCCAGTACGGCCGCGTGCGCGCGCTGTTCGACGAGACCGGAGGCCAGCCGGCCGAAGCCGGCCCGTCGATCCCGGTGCAGGTGCTTGGCCTGTCGGGCGTGCCCGACGCGGGCGATGATTTCGTGGTGGTGGCCGACGAGCGGCTGGCCAAGGACGTGGCCCAGCAGCGCGACATCAAGCGCCGCGAATCGCGCATGGTCCAGTCCGCGGGCAGCCGCATGGAAGACATCATGTCGCAGCTCGGCAAGGGCGACGCCCAGCTGGTGCTGAACCTGGTGATCAAGGCCGACGTGCAGGGTTCGGTGGAAGCGCTGAAGCAGTCGCTAGTGGCCCTGTCCAACGACATGATCCGCATCAACATCATCCACTCGGGCGTGGGCGGCATCACCGAGTCCGATGCGAATTCCGCATTGACCTCGAAGGCCACCATGATCGGCTTCAACGTGCGCGCCGACGCGGCCGCGCGCCGCATCGTCGAGTCCAACGGCGTCGACCTGCGCTACTTCTCGATCATCTACGACGTCATCGACCAGGTGAAGCAGGTGGCTTCCGGCTTGCTGGGCGTGGAAATCCGCGAGGAAATCATCGGTATTGCCGAGGTGCGCGACGTGTTCCGCAGCTCCAAGTTCGGCGCGGTCGCCGGCTGCATGGTCGTGGAGGGCACGGTCAAGCGCAGCAAGCCGATCCGCGTACTGCGCGACAGCGTGGTGGTGTTCGAAGGCGAGCTGGAATCGCTGCGCCGCTTCAAGGAAAACGTGGACGAAGTGCGCAACGGCACCGAGTGCGGCATCGGCGTGAAGGCCTACAACGACGTGCAGCCGGGCGACCAGATCGAGTGCTTCGAGCGCATCGAAGTGCAGCGCACGCTTTGAGGCGGTAAATGGTGAAGGGTGAAGAGTGAATAGTTAGAGCAAGTCGCCGAGATTTCTTTTTTGCACTTGCTGCTGTTGTTTGCTCTTGCCCTGACTTTCCTCTTTACCATTCACTCTTGGCCATTCACCGTTATGAAAACCTTCCACCGCAGCGACCGTGTCTCCGCCCAGCTCCGCCGTGAACTCGGCAAGCTGGTGCACGAGGCCGTGCGCGAGCACGGCCTGCCTTCGATCAGCGTCTCCGATGTCGAGGTCACCCGCGACCTGGCCCATGCCAAGGTCTTCGTGACCGCGCTGATGCAGGAAAAGTCCGTGGAAGCGGTCAAGGACCTGAAAGAGCTGTCGCCGCAGATCCGCTACAAGCTCGGAAAGGCGATGAAGCTGCGCCACGTTCCCGAACTGCATTTCCACTACGACGACTCGGTGGATCGTGGCGAACGCATCGAAAACCTGCTGCGCGACCTGCCGCCGCCGCCGGTGGACGCTGAAGAAGACGACGCTTCCGAAAAGTGACTGTGCTGGAACTGTAGGAGCGGGCCCTGTCCGCGAGGCTTCTCCTGGCAGGCAACGAAGAGCATCGCGGGCAAGGCCCGCTCCTACAGAGAAGCTTGCTGCAATACATGTCGCTGCCCAAGGTCAAATTCCGCCGCCTCGATGGCATCCTGCTGCTCGACAAGCCGCAGGGACTGAGTTCGAACCAGGCGTTGCAGCGCGCACGCTTCCTGTTCCGCGCCGAGAAGGGTGGCCATACCGGCAGCCTGGATCCGCTGGCGACCGGGCTGTTGCCGCTGTGCTTCGGCGAGGCCACCAAGATCGCCGGCAACCTGCTTGGCGCACGCAAGGCCTACGACACCGTGGCCCGGCTCGGCGTTACCACCGATACCGATGATGCCGAAGGCCAGCCGCTGCTCGAGCGCCCGGTAGGCCACTACACCTTGCCGCAGATCGATGCGGCCCTGCGCCAGCTCACCGGCCGCATCCAGCAGCGCCCGCCCATTTATTCCGCCCTCAAGCGCGGGGGCGAGCCGCTGTACGCCAAGGCCCGGCGTGGCGAGCTGGTCGAAGTCGAGCCACGTGCGGTCGAAGTCCACCGCCTGGAGCTGCAATCGGCCGACGACCTGCTGGATGGGGGCGAGCCGCTGCTGCGGCTGCAGGTTGAGTGCGGTTCGGGGACTTACGTGCGCAGCCTGGTCCGCGACCTGGGGGAGCTGCTGGGCTGTGGGGCGCACGTGGTGGAACTGCGTCGTCTGTGGGTCGAGCCCTTCCGCGAGCCGCGCATGTGGACGCTGGAGGCCTTGCAGGCCCTTGCCAGGCGGGACGAGCGCAGCCTGGAGTCCTGCCTGCTGCCGCTCGATGCCGGCCTGATTGGTTTCGCCCGTATCGACCTGGCCGACGAAGCGGCACGCCGTTTCAGCCAGGGCCAGCGCCTGCCGGGCATTCCGGGGCCGGTCGGGTCGTGCGCGGTCTATGACGGTGCCGGTAGGGTGCTGGGGCTGGCCCAGCTGGATGAGGGCAGGGTGCTGGCGCCGCAGCGCCTGTTCAACTGGGAGCGGGCAGACGTGAAAGGGGAGGCGGGAGGCGAAAACTCACCGGTCCACGCCGCTCCGGTTTCACCTCCAGCCTCACCCATGCTGCCTCACGAAATCGAGTAAAACCTTGTCTTGCCAGTCCCCGGCGACTACAATGCCGCGGCCTTTTCGGCATCCTTGATCTACACAGATCACCCTCGCGGCAATCCATCGCAGCATCCAGCAAACGGCGAGTCCGCGGTGCGCACCGCATCCCTGAACCAGGGGTCCAGCGCGTTCCTGCAGGCCACGCATCCAGAGAGAAGACAAATGCCCATCGATACCCAGAAAGTCATTGAAGACAACAAGCGCGGTCCCGCCGACACCGGCTCCCCGGAAGTCCAGGTCGCCCTGATCACCGCCCGCATCGAGATGCTCAGCGGCCACTTCAAGACCCACAAGAAAGACCACCACAGCCGCCGTGGCCTGCTCCAGCTCGTGAACCGCCGCCGCAGCCTGCTCGACTACCTGAAGAAGAAGGATGGCGAGCGCTACAAGACCCTGATCGAGAAACTCGGCCTGCGTCGCTAAACCGAATACCGACCGCGGCGCAGGAATGCGCCGCGGTTTTGTTTTAAGGGACGAAATTCACGCCCTGACAGGTTCCAACCCGCGATACCCGGCCGGACCAACCCGGCCATCCGCCTGCAGCATGGGCTGCATCCGGTTCAACCGATAGCGCATCACCAAGGATCAGACAACGTGGCAAAAATTACCAAGACCTTCCAGTACGGCAAGCACCAGGTCACCCTGGAAACCGGCGAAATCGCCCGCCAAGCCGGCGGCGCCGTGATGGTGTCGTGCGAAGGCACCGTGCTGCTGGTCAGCGCCGTGGCCAACAAGACCGCGCGCGAAGGACAGGACTTCTTCCCGCTCACCGTGGACTACCAGGAAAAGTTCTACGCCGGCGGCCGCATCCCGGGTGGCTTCTTCAAGCGTGAAGGCCGCCAGAGCGAGAAGGAAACGTTGATTTCCCGTTTGATCGATCGCCCAATCCGCCCGTTGTTCCCCGATGGTTTCCGCAATGAAGTGCAGATCATCGCCACGGTCATGTCGATGAACCCGGAAATCGACGGCGATATCCTGGCCCTGATCGGCGCGTCCGCCGCGCTGTCGCTGTCCGGTGCGCCGTTCGACGGCCCGATCGGCGCGGCCAAGGTCGGTTACAAAGACGGCCAATACCTGTTGAACCCGACCGTCAGCGAGCTGAAGGATTCGGAGCTGGAGCTCGTGGTCGCCGGTACCGCCGCCGCCGTGCTGATGGTCGAATCCGAAGCGCGCGAGCTGTCCGAAGACGTGATGCTGGGTGCGGTCATGTTCGGCCACCAGCAGCTGCAGGTGGCGATCGCCGCCATCAATGAACTGGTTGCCGAAGGTGGCAAGCCGAAGTGGACCTGGTCCGCCCCGGAAACCAACGAAGGCCTGATCAGCGCCATCCGCCACGCCATCGGCGACAAGCTGTCGCAGGCGTTCCAGGTGCGCGACAAGCTCGAGCGCAAGGACACCATCTCCGGCGTCAAGAAGGAAACCATCAGCGCGCTGGCGGCCGACGCCGAAAGCAACGCCTGGACCCATGGCGACCTGGCCAAGGAATTCAGCGAGCAGGAATACCAGACCATGCGCAACTCGGTCCTCAAGACCAAGGTGCGCATCGACGGCCGCGCGCTGGACACCGTGCGTCCGATCACTTCGCGCGTCAGCGTGTTGCCGCGCGTGCACGGCTCCTCGCTGTTCACCCGTGGCGAGACCCAGGCGATCGTCGCCGTCACCCTGGGCACCGCCCGCGATGGCCAGGTCATCGACGCGGTGGCCGGCGAGTACAAGGAACACTTCCTGTTCCATTACAACTTCCCTCCTTACTCGGTGGGTGAGGCCGGCCGCATGATGGGCCCGAAGCGTCGCGAGATCGGCCACGGCCGCCTCGCCAAGCGCGGCGTGCTGGCAGTGATGCCGACCATGGAAGCCTTCCCGTACACCATCCGCGTGGTCTCGGAAATCACCGAATCCAACGGCTCCTCGTCGATGGCCTCGGTCTGCGGCAGCTCGCTGGCGCTGATGGATGCCGGCGTGCCGATCTCGGCGCCCGTCGCCGGCATCGCCATGGGCCTGGTCAAGGAAGGCGATGACTTCGTGGTTCTGTCCGACATCCTGGGTGACGAAGACCACCTGGGCGACATGGACTTCAAGGTCGCCGGTACCGCCAAGGGCATCTCGGCGCTGCAGATGGACATCAAGATCCAGGGCATCACCGAAGAGATCATGAAGGTCGCCCTGGCCCAGGCCAAGCAGGGTCGCCTGCATATCCTCAAGGAAATGGAAGCTGCGCTGACCGTGCCGCGCCAGGAGCTGAGCGAGTTCGCGCCGCGCCTGATCACCATCAAGATCCACCCCGACAAGATCCGCGAAGTGATCGGCAAGGGCGGTTCGGTGATTCAGGCCATCACCAAGGAGACCGGCACCCAGATCGACATCCAGGACGATGGCACCATCACCATCGCCTCGGTGAACGGCGCCGCCGGCCAGGCCGCCAAGGCCCGCATCGAGCAGATCACGTCCGACGTCGAGCCGGGCCGCATCTACGAGGGCAAGGTCGCCAAGCTGATGGACTTCGGTGCGTTCGTCACCATCGCCCCGGGCAAGGACGGCCTGGTCCATGTGTCGCAGATCTCCAGCGACCGCGTCGAGAAGGTCAGCGACGTGTTGAAGGAAGGCGACCTGGTCAAGGTCAAGGTCCTGGAAGTCGACAAGCAGGGCCGCATCCGCCTGTCCATGAAGGCCGTGGAAGAAGGCGAGGGCGTCGCGGCCGAGTAAGCCGCTGCCTACTGGTTGCATAAAGAAAGCGGGCTTCGGCCCGCTTTTTCTTTGGGCGATGCCTGTCTATGGGGTCGTGCCGCCTGGCGATTGGCGCATTGCATTGCCCGCTGCTAGATTCGACCCACGATTTTCCAAAGTGAGAACGACGTGGCTTCAGCAACCCAGGACCTGGATCTGTTCGTGCGCGAAGCGCTGGCAAGGGGCGAGTCGAAACAAGCGATGGAGGCCGCGCTGGTTTCGGCGGGCTGGCAGGCCGAGCAGATCCGCGGCGCCTTGAATGTCTACGCCGATGTCGCCTTTCCCGTGCCCGTTCCCAGGCCACGTCCCTATCTGTCGGCGCGAGAGGCCTTCCTCTACCTGACCCTGTTCACCACGCTCTACATTTCCGCCTGGCATCTGGGCAGCCTGCTGTTCAAACTGATCGAGCAGGCCTGGCCGGATCCGGCCGACAGCGAATACGTGGTCAGGAGCCTGGCCGATTCGATCCGCTGGTCCACCGCCTCGGTGATCATCGCCTTCCCGGTTTTCCTGTTCGTCGCCCGCTACCTCGGCCAGCAGCTTGCGCGCAGTCCGGCCAAGCGGCTTTCGGCGATCCGCCGCTGGCTGACGTACGTGACCCTGTTCGTGGCGGCGGTCGTGCTGATCGTGGACATGATCACGCTGGTCAACAACGTGCTGGGCGGCGAGCTCAGCCTGCGTTTCCTGCTCAAGGTGGTGGTGGCCGCGCTGATCGCCGGCACCGTGTTCGGTTATTACCTGTGGGACCTGCGCAAGGAGGAACAGGAGGCATGAGCACTCGCAATGCCGGGCGCTGGCTTGCCATCGCCGCCAGCGTGGTGGTGGTGGCCACCCTGATAGGGGCAATGCTGGTGATGGGCTCGCCAGCATCCCAGCGCGAATCCAGGCTGGACCGAAAGCGCGAGCAGGACCTGACACGCATCGCGATGCTGATCACCACCCGTGCGCAGGCCGGCAAGCCGCTGCCAGCCAGCCTTGCGGCCCTGGCCAGCGAACCCGGCGTGCGCCTGGCCACCCGGGATCCGCAAACCGATGCGCCTTACGGCTATGAAACGACCGGCCATGACACCTATCGCCTGTGTGCGGTGTTCACCACCGATACCGCGCAGGAGTCGGGCCGCGGCTGGATCGACCAGGAATGGCTGCACGGGCAGGGGCGGCACTGTTTCGACCGGAAGGGGACACCACGAAAGGGTTGAGCTGCAGTCACTGCGCGTGCAATGCGGCGCAGTGAAGGGAAGCTGCGAAGCAAGGGGGGCGGAGAGACAGTGTCTACTCCTTGACCGCCGGGGCTGCAGGCTTGCGCAGCCAGCGCAGCATCTGCCGGTAGACCGCCTGGCTGCCCAGCAATTCCAGATGGTTGGCCTCATGGCCTACCCATCGGCGTGGTTTGGGGATGCGCAGGTCGAAGGCGCGGTCGGCATGTACGCCCAGGGCGCTGGCGACGGGAACCAGGCCGTCGCCGCGGATCGAATGGATGTCGCGGTCTTCCCTGGCTTCCTGAGTGGAGACGGCCATTGCATAGGCCAGCACCGAGGCGGGCAAGGGCATGGGCGTGCGGCCGTCGGCGCGGTCATCGCCGTTGCGATCCTGCCAATCGGCATCGCGCAGGTTGCCATGGCGAAGGTCCTGGATGCCGGCGCTGCGGATCTTGCCGATGCGCACCAGAGGAGCGCTGTAGGGGCTGATGCCGATCAGCATGTCGGCCCAGCTGCCGGCACGTTCCAGTGGCGCGCCGTGGTGCGGGGTGCCCAGGAACAGCACGCGGGTGGGCAGGCCCGCCCAGGCGTGCGAGCTGGCCAATGCCTGGTCAAGCGCGGCGCGCGCGACCAGGCCGCCCATGCTGTGGCAGAGCAGGGTGATTTCCTCCACGGGCACCGGGTAGGCACGCACCAGTTGCTCGAGCAGGCCGGCCAGTTCCAGGCCGTTATGGGAGATGCGCCGGCCGCTGTTGTAATGCAGGTAGACCGGCGTGTAGCCGAGGTCCTGCTGCAATGCCTGGCCGTGGTCATGGCCCGCGTAGTTCCACTGCAGGTCGTTCATGCACAGGCCGTGCACCAGCACCAGCAGTTTCCCGGTGGCATCGGGAAGGCTTGCAGTAAGCGCCCGCGGGGAAAGCGCGAGTGGCTGCCCCTGGCTGCGGAATTGCATCGCAATCGCCAAGGGGTTGGCGCTCGATTCGAGGTGATCGCCAAGCACCCCGTTCACGGCGGCGCGTATGGCTTCACGTTGCGGCGACGGCTCGTCTCCACCCAGCAACGGCGCGAGACCCGATAGTGAGCGGTCCACGCCGGTTCCTACCAGTTGGGTAACGCCGCGCACGCCGCGATAGACAAGTCCGGTGAGACCGCTGGTTGTGGCAGGCGCTGGCCTGCCGATGACCGCGGGCAGGTGGGTAATGGCCGCGTGCATGGCCTCCACCAGGTTGGTCACGCCGGTGACGCCATCGACGGCCAGCCGGCCCAGTCCACGCAGGTCATTGGCGGTGGGCGATACGGGCGGCGCGGAGGGTGTGGCGAGCTTCTTCATGCGTCGATCGTGGCATGCGCCTGGACCCGGCCGCAATTTTTCTGGCGCCGTCGCCAGCTTTCGCCGGCCAATCAGGCAGCGCTCATCGCCCGCTGCGCCCAGGCGCCTGGTTCAGACCAGCCCGGTGGCGTAGTACAGGCCGATGATGAAGAACACGGCCAGGGTCTTGATCACGGTAATGGCGAATACGTCCTTGTAGGACTGGCGATGGGTCAGGCCGGTGACGGCAAGCAGGGTGATCACCGCGCCGTTGTGGGGCAGGGTGTCCATGCCACCCGACGCCATCGCGGCGACGCGATGCAGCACTTCCATCGGGATTCCCGCTGCATTGGCGTTGGCGATGAAGCTGTCGGCCATCGCTGCCAGGGCGATGCTCATGCCACCGGACGCCGAACCGGTGATGCCGGCCAGCGCGGTGACCGACACCGCTTCGTTGACCAGCGGGTCGGGAATGGCCTGCAAGGCGTTGGCCACCACCAGGAAGCCCGGCAATGCCGCAATCACGGCACCGAAGCCGTACTCGGACGCGGTATTCATCGAGGCCAGCAACGCCCCGCCGATGGCCGATTTGGTGCCCTCGGCGAAACTGGCGATCACCGGTTTCCAGGCGAAGGCGATCACCGCCGCGATGCCAACCAGCAGGGCGCCCTGCACGGCCCAGATCGCCGCGACCTTGGAAACTTCCTGCACCACCGGCGCGGGATTGCCGATCACGGCGGGAATGAACGACTGGCTTTGTCCGTAGAAGCCCGGGATCCAGTGGGTGAAAGCGAAATTGGCCACGCCTACCAGCACCAGAGGCAGGATAGCGATCAATGGATGGGCCAGCTTGTCGCCGCGGAAGGGCTCCGGTTCGTTGCGCAGGTCGGTGCCGTAGCCTTCGCCCGCACGCACCGCGACCCGGCGGCGCCATTCCAGGTAGCTCATGCCCAGGATCAGGATGAACACGCCGCCCAGCGTGCCCAGCATCGGCGCCGCCCAGCCGGTGGTGCCGAAGAAGGACGTGGGGATGATGTTCTGGATCTGCGGCGTGCCCGGCAGCGCGTCCATGGTGAAGGTGAAGGCACCCAGGGCGATGGTGCCGGGGACCAGGCGCTTGGGGATGTCACTCTGGCGGAACAGTTCGGCGGCGAACGGATACACCGCGAACACCACCACGAACAGCGACACGCCGCCGTAGGTCAGCAGCGCGCAGACCAGCACGATCGACAGCATCGCGCGCTGGGCGCCGACGACCTTGATGGTGGCGGCCACGATCGACTTGGAGAAGCCCGAGATCTCGATCAGCTTGCCGAACACCGCGCCCAGCAGGAACACCGGGAAATACAGTTTCAGGAAGCCGACCATCTTGTCCATGAACAGGCCGGTGAACATCGGCGCGACCAGGGCGGGGTCGGTCAGCAGCACCGCGCCCAGCGCCGCGATCGGCGCGAACAGGATCACGCTGTAGCCGCGGTAGGCCACGAACATCAGGAAGCACAATGCGGCCAGCACGATCAGGAAGGACATCGGGAAACTCCGGAAATGCGGTTAAGGGTGAAGTGGGCAGCGTTGCTGCCTGCAAATGGTCAGACCCGAAGAGACGAGCTCTTCTTCACCATCTACCGTCCCCCTTCTCCCGGCGAGTATCCGCAGCGCGGCGCTTCCTCCCCACTGTACGAAGGTACAGGTGCTGCCCCGCCGCCAAGTCTCTAGCCTTGCCTGCGAATCGGCCGCATCGGCCCGCCACGTCGTACCCGGGAGAGGGGAATCAAACATGAAGCGTAAACATCTGAGTCTGGCCATAGGCTGCGTACTGCTGGCACCAGCGGCATGGGCACAGGAAGCGGCGCCTGCCGAAGCGACCAGCAATGCAGCCACGCTGGACAGGGTCACGGTCACTGCGCGCAAGCGTGAGGAAACCCTGCAGGAAGTGCCGGTGGCAGTGACTGCGTTCACTTCCGAAGCGTTGGACAAGCTCAACATCAACGACATTGGCGACCTGGATGCGCAGGTTCCCAACCTGACCATCTATGCCGCACGCGGCTCCAGCAGCACCGCCACCGCGTACATCCGCGGCGTCGGCCAGGCCGATCCGCTGTGGGGCGTGGACCCGGGCGTGGGCATCTACCTGGACGACGTCTACATCGCGCGTCCGCAGGGCGCCCTGCTGGATGTGTTCGACGTCGAACGCATCGAAGTGCTGCGCGGCCCGCAGGGCACGCTGTACGGCAAGAACACCATTGGTGGCGCGATCAAGTACATCTCGCGCGGCCTGCCCACCGAGACCTCCGGTTTCGCCCAGGTGAGCGTCGGCAACTACAACCAGCTGGATGCCAAGGCGGCGATCGGCGGCTCGATCGGCGGCGCCGACAGTGGCCTGCGTGCACGCGTCGCTGTGGCCAGCATGAACCGCGATGGCTTCGGCACCAACCTGCTCAACGACCAGGAAGTCAGTGACAAGGAAATCAATTCGGCACGCTTCCAGTTGGGTGCCTATTCGGGCGACGACTTCGACGTGCAGTTCGCGCTGGACTGGATGGACGACAAGTCCGGCGTGCGAGGTGCCAAGATGCTGGCGCCCAATCCGATCGCCCCGGCGTACCAGCCGCTGGACGACCGCTACGACATCCGCAGTGGCATGCCCAACGTCAATGACACGGTGATCAAGGGCGCGTCGGCCACGGTCAACTGGCGGCCGAACGACAACTGGGCGTTCAAGTACGTGATCGCCAAGCGCGAGTCCGATACCGAAACCAACATCGACTTCGACACCACGCCGCTCAAGCTGGTCGACGTGCGCGCGTTCTACAGCGACAGCCAGGTCAGCCACGAACTGCAGGCCAACTACGACGCCGGTGGCCGCGCTCGCGGCGTGATGGGCCTGTATGCGTTCAACGGCGATGCCGGCGGCCAGGTCCTGAACTACTTCTCCAATCCCTTCCAGGCGCCGTCGCTGACCAACCCGCTGTTCGGCGACACCCAGGGCGTGGTCAATACCAGCAGCCTTGCCTTCTACGCCGACTGGACCTTCGACCTGACCGAAAAGCTGAAGCTGGACGTGGGCGCGCGCTATACCGATGAAGACAAGCACGCCATTGCGCTGAACCGCTTCTACCTCACCAACGACTACATCACTTCGTGGGGCACGGCGGCCAACTTCGACAAGACCGTGAACTTCAAGAACCTGTCGCCGAAGATCTCGCTGGATTACCAGGTCACCGATGACATCCTGGTCTACGGCCTGGCCTCGCGCGGGTTCAAGTCCGGCGGCTACAACATCCGCGCCAACACCACCGCGGTGCCGCGTTCGGGCGAACCGTTCGATGACGAGAGCGTCGACAGCTTCGAGGTTGGCAGCAAGATGGCGTTCTTCGACCAGCGCCTGTTCCTGAACCTGGCTGCGTTCCACAACGTGTACAAGGACATCCAGCTGTCGGTGTTCACTTCCTACACGCTGCCGAACAACACCCAGAGCTTCTTTGGTGACTTCACCAACGCCGGCAAGGGCACGGTCAACGGCGTCGAGGTGGAATACCAGTGGCTGCCGACCCGGAACTGGCTGATCAGCGGCAACCTGGCCTGGCTGGACGCCAAGTACGACGAGTTCATCACCTCGGGCGTCAACGTCGCCAAAAGCCAGCACTTCACCAATGCTCCGGAATTCTCGGGTGCATTTAATGTGGAATACCGCACCGACCTGGCCAATGGCGGCAACCTGTCCGCACGAGTGGGTTATTCGTACCAGGCCGAAGTCTGGCCGACCACCGACCTCAGTCCCTTGATCCGCCAGGACGGCTACGGCCTGCTGGGCGCGGGCATCATCTGGAAGGTCAACGATGCCTGGCAGCTGTCCCTGCAGGGCAGCAACCTGGCCGACGAGGAATATCGCACCACCGGCTACAACATCGCCGCCTATGGCGTGCTGACCGGCTTCTACGGTCCGCCGCGCCAGTACACGCTGACCGCGCGCTACGATTTCTGATGGTTGCGTGATGGCTTGATTGACCGGCAACGGCGGGCGAAAGCCCGCCGTTGCTGCGTTATGCTCGGCGCACCTGCAATCCACTTCGCCAGAATGCTCATGACCCTGTCGACTGATCGCCATATCGCATGCTGAGTTTCTGGACTGTCGCATTCGCCAGTGTCGTCTGGCTGGGATTGATGTTCGGCACCGCGCTGTATGGCGAGCGCCATCCAACCCTGTTCGCCCGCCATTGGCGCCATGTGTATTCGCTGTCGCTGGCGGTGCATTGCACGTCATGGACTTTCTACGGCACCGTCACCCAGGCCGCACGCTATGGCTGGCCGCTGCCGCCGACCTTCCTGGGCGCGATCTTTTTTTACGCACTGGCCGTGGGTTTCATGGTGCGGCTGGTGAAGCTGGCGCGCGAGACCAATGCCACTTCGCTGGCCGACCTGATCGCCACCCGGCTTGGCAAGGACGCATGGCTTGCCGCGACAGTGACCCTGGTCGCGGTGCTGGGGTTGATTCCCTATATCGCGTTGCAACTGAAGGCCATCGCGATGAGTTTCGCCACGCTCACCGTTGACGCCGGCGACGTAGTCGAAGCCGTGCCCGCCTGGCGCGACAGTGCGTTGTACGTGGCCCTGGCGATGGCCCTGTTCGCCATGCTGTTCGGCACCCGTCGCGCCAATGCGGCCGAACACAACCGTGGCCTGGTGCTGGCGATGGCCTTCGAGTCGCTGTTCAAGCTGGTGGCGATGCTGGCACTGGGTGCCTTCGTCTGGTTCGGCCTGAAATCCATGCCTGCGGCGACGCTGCCGGCGGTGCCACTGGAACCGGTGGGCGGATTCGCGCCGCTGGTGCTGCTGGGCGCGCTGGCGATGTTCATCCTGCCTCACCAGTTCCACGTGGGCGTGGTGGAATGCCGCGACGACCGCGATGTGCGAACCGCGCGCTGGCAGTTCCCGCTGTACCTGATCCTGATCGCTTTGCCGGCGCTGCCACTGGCGCGCGCCGGCACCGCCTTGCTGGGTACGGGCGTGCCCTCAGACATGTACGCACTGGCGTTGCCGTTCTCGCAGGGCCATGAAGGCGTGGCGCTGTTCGCGTTCCTGGGCGGCTTGAGCGCGGCCACCGGCATGGTGGTGGTGAGCACGCTGACCCTGAGCCTGATGATCGGCAACCACTGGTTCGCGCCGGGCCTGCTACGCGGCGCGTGGTCGCGCGGCAAGGGCGGCGACCGGCGTGGCGACCTGCTGCTGCTGCGTCGCGGCGGCATCCTGGTGATCATGTTGCTGGCCTGGGCCTACAGCCGCCTGGACAGCGGCAACGAGGCGCTGGCCGACATCGGCGCGGTGTCGTTTTCCGCGCTGGCGACACTGGCGCCGGCGTTGGGCTTCGCGGTGTGGCGCCCGCAGACACCGCCGCGCGCGGCCATCATCGGCGTGGTCGCCGCGTTCATCGCCTGGGCGTGGGTGATGCTGATGCCGATGCTGGTCGCGCTGTCCGCAAGCGATCCCGGCTGGTTGCAGTCGGGTCCTTTCGGGCAGGCCTGGCTATCGCCGCAGGGATTGTTCGGATTGACCGGATGGAGTCCGCTGGGGCGTGCGGTCGGCGTCAGCCTGTTCATCGGCATCCTGGCCACCGTGCTGGCTACCGCCTGGCGTCGGGAAACCCCGCATCATCGCGGCCGCGCCCTGGACCGGCAGGCATTGCGCGATGCGGGACTGCGCTTCCTGGCCCGCGAGCGCGTCGAGCAGTTGCTCGATGGAGCGCCGGCGCAGGGTCCTGTGCCCGCATTGACTGAAGCGCGTATGGAACGCGAACTGTCGGCGGTGCTTGGGTCGGCGTCCGCGCGACTGTTGCTGAACGCGGCGCGCCGTGAAAGCGGCGAGCTGGATGCCGTGGCGGCCATCGTCGGTGAGGTCTCGCAGGATCTGCGTTTCAACCAGCAGGTGCTGGAGGCCGCACTGCAGAACATGAGCCAGGGCATCAGCGTAGTCGACCGCGAGCAGCGCCTGGTGGCATGGAACCGTCGCTACGTGCAGATGTTCGGCTTCCCCGATGAGTTGCTGCAGGTTGGCCGCCCGATCATCGACCTGACCCGCTGGGCCCTTCGAAGCATGCCGCACCGCGGTTCGGACGAAGCGGCATTGCAGCGGCGCATCGCCTACATGCGCGCCGGCACCGCGCACCTGACAGAACGCGTTTTCCCGGATGGAAGCATCGTGGAGATCCGCGGCAATCCCATGCCCGGCGGCGGCTTCGTCGCCACCTACACCGACGTCAGCGCCTCGCGCCAGGCCGAGCGCAGCCTCAAGCAGGCCAACGAAACGCTTGAGCAGCGCGTGGTCGATCGCACCGCGCTGCTGGAGACCGCCAAGGCCGAAGCCGAACACGCCAATGATGCCAAGAGCCGCTTCCTTACCGCGATCGGGCACGACCTGCTGCAGCCGCTGCACGCCGCGCACCTGTTCACCGATGCCTTGTCGCAGCAGCTGGCCGATGGCAGCCAGCGCCAGTCGGTGCAACAGATCCGCGGCGCACTGGATTCCACCACCGACCTGCTGACCGGCCTGCTGGACATGTCGCGGCTGGAAGCCGGCGGGCTGGTGCCGGAACCGCGTGACCTGCCGCTGGCCGAAGTGCTGGAACCGCTGGTCTCCGAATTCCGTGCATTGGCCGGCGAGCACGGGCTGTCGTTCCGCCACGTGCCTACGCGCGCTTGGGTGCACACCGACCCGCAGCTGCTGCGCCGCATCCTGCAGAACTTCCTCGCCAATGCGGTGCGCTACACGCAGTCCGGCGGAATCCTGCTGGGCGTGCGCCGTACTGGCAACGGTGTGCGCATCGAGGTGCACGATACCGGCCCGGGCATAGAGCAGGGCGACCAGCAGGCGATCTTCGAGGAGTTCAGGCGGGGCGAAGCGGCCAGCGGGCAGGGGTTGGGTCTGGGCCTGTCGATTGCCGACCGTATTGCCCATCTCCTGCATGCGCCGCTGTCCCTGCGCAGCCGCGTCGGCAGCGGAGCGATCTTCGCGGTGAGCCTGCCGCGGGTGACGCCGCGATCCAGCGTGTCCAGCAGCACGGCGAGGTCGGGTCTGTCCGGCCGCCACGTGCTGGCACTGGACAACGACGCCGCGGTGGCCGAGGCGCTGCGCCAGGTACTGTCGGGTTGGGGCTGCATCGTGCACGTCGCGGCCGATGGTGCGCAGGCAGCGCGGATTATTGAAAACCGGCAGGTCGATCTGTGGCTGTTCGATTTCCATCTGGACGATGGGGATACCGGCCTGGCCGTCGCCCAGCGACTTGCCGCGCACTCGGGCGCCAGGCCGTGCCTGATCCTCAGCGCCGACCAGACCGACGCCGTGCGCCATGCGGTGCAGGAAGCAGGGCTGGCCCTGCTGGCGAAGCCCGTGCGCCCCTTGGCGCTGAAATCGGTCTTGGACAGGTTGCTCGCGGCAAGGGCGGTGTAGGGGGCGATGTAGGAGCGACGCAAGTCGCGAAACCCGTAGACCAGATCCATTGTGAGCTTCGCGACTCGCTTCGCTCCTACAACGCTCCTACACGGGATACGACCGCGCCGGCATCTAGAATGGCCTGCCGATCCCCCGCAGAACTTCCCTGATGCCTTACACCCCCATCGTCGCCACGCTTGGCTATGTCTTTTCCCCCGATCGCTCAAAGGTATTGCTGATCCATCGCAATGCGCGGCCCGACGACCAGCATCTGGGCAAATACAACGGGCTGGGCGGAAAGATCGAGCGCGACGAGGATGTAGTGGCGGGCATGCGCCGCGAGATCCTGGAGGAAGCCGGTATCGAATGCGAGGCCCTGGCGCTGCGCGGGACCATCAGCTGGCCCGGCTTCGGCAAGAATGGCGAAGACTGGCTGGGCTTCCTGTTCGTGGTCACCGAATATTCGGGTACGCCGTATACGGAAAACGTCGAAGGCACGCTGGAATGGGTGGCGGTCGCCGACATCATGCAGCTGCCGCTATGGGACGGCGACCGCCATTTCCTGCCGCTGGTGTTCGACGAGGACCCGCGCGGTTTCCACGGAGTGATGCCATACCGCGATGGCGGCATGGTGTCCTGGAACTATTCGCGGGTCTGATGCGGGGTCCGGGTAGCCATCCACAGGTGCTGTGGATGGAACGCGGGCAAAGCTGTGGGTAACTTCGAATCCGTCATGCCTGGCGGGCGTGTCAAGCGATGTGTCGAAAAAATGACCAGCGCATCATCCTTCCATCTGCCGCGCTGGGTCGCTCAGTTCCAGTTCCCTCAACACCACCCCGGCCTGGGTGCGGTTGCGTACGCCCATGCGTTCGAAGATGGCGGTCAGGTGCGCCTTGACCGTGCGTTCCTGCACATCCAGGCGGTCGGCGATCTGCTTGTTCAACAGGCCTTCGGCGACCAGGGTGAGCACCCGGAACTGCTGCGGCGACAGGCTCGCCAGGCGTGCAGCCAGCTCGGTATCGTGTTGCGAGGACTGCGAACGCGCCACTGTTGCGCGAAGTGAAGAAGGCAGCCACTGCTCACAGGCCAGCACGCTGCGGATCGCATCGCGCAGTTCATCCAGTCCCGAACTCTTGGGCAGGTAACCGGCGGCGCCATGGTCAAGCGCACGCCGCACCACGCGCGGGTCATCGTTGGCCGACACCACGACCACCGCGACTTCAGGAAACTGCGCGCGGATAGCGGCCAGCCCGGCCAGGCCGTGGTTGCCGGGCATATGCAGGTCCAGCAACACCAGGTCGATGTCGGCGTGGGCTTCCAGCGCCGCCAGCACGCCTTGCAGTGACTCGGCCTCCAGCACCGACAGATCGGCCACGGCATCGGCCGCCGCGCCACGCAGGGCGGCACGGAACAGCGGATGGTCGTCGGCGATCAGCAGCTTGGGCATGCGGGCAGGGCATCCGGTTGGCATGGTGGTTGCGCAGTGGTCGCGCGGGGAGCGCGAACCCTAGCAGCATAGTGGCAGCGGATGCGTGGTACCAAAGTACGATGACGTGCGGTGCAGTCCGGGTTAGCTTGGCCCCATGAACCAGACTCCGTCCCTGCGCCTCGCCGCCGTGCTGCTCGCCTGCCTGTTGCCCTCGGCCTGCAGTACCTCACTCCACCGTGCGTCGTCGAAAGAGGTTGCGATGATCGAGCCGCAACGCGAAACCGGACATCGTGGCGACGATGACCTGCTCACCGCCGGCCTGGGCCTGGCGGGGTTGCGGGCGATGGTGCCGCCCGCATTCGCCGAGGTTGCCAATCCCACGGCCGCCGAGCTGCGCCGACGGGCGATATGGAACAACTGGCGTGGCATCGCCGACCTGTCGGCGAGTGGAGGCTATGGCCAGGTTTATGGCAGCGTGGCCGGGGTGCCGGGGCGCGAGTTCTCCGCGTTCGCCACGGTGGCCGGCGCCAGCCAGCCGCATCGCGTGCTGGTGCAGGTTCCGGACGCGTTCGACCAGGCCAAGCGCTGCGTGGTGGTCACGGCCTCGTCGGGCTCGCGTGGCGTTTACGGCTCCATCGCCGTAGCCGGTGCCTGGGGCCTGCCCAAGGGTTGCGCCGTTGCCTACACCGACAAGGGTGCGGGCACCGATTACTACGACATAGACACCCATACCGGAGTGAAGCTGGACGGCACGCGCGGCACGCTGGAAGAAGCACTCGCGTTCCGTCCTGACGTTGACACCGGAGCGTCGGGCGTGGCCTTCAAGCACGCGCATTCGGGTGACAATCCCGAAGCCGACTGGGGCCGCCATGTGAAACAGGCGGCCGAATTCGCGCTGTCCGCGTTGGATCGCGCATTTCCGCAATCGGCTCCCTTCAACTTCGACAACACCCGCGTGATCGCGGTGGGTATTTCCAATGGGGGCGGCGCTGTGCTGCGGGCCGCGGAACTGGAAGGGGAGTGGCTGGATGCGGTGGTTGCAGGTGAGCCGAACATCTATGTTCCGGGTGCGGGCAGCCGCACGCTCTACGACTACACCACCGAAGCCGCCCTGCTGATGCCCTGCGCCCTGCTGCACCTGCCGGCCGACTCATTGCCGCAGCCGCCGGTGCGCGCGCAGGCTGAGCCGTTGTGGATTGCGCGTTGCGCCGCACTCAAACAGTCCGGACTGGTCACGGGAGACAACACGAAGGCGCAGGCGGAATCCGCTTACCAGCGCCTGCATGCCAATGGCTGGACGGACCAGGCGCTGACCGCTGGCGCGTTGAGTGTCGGCTTCGACCTGTGGCGCGCAGTGGCCGTGACCTACGCCTCGGCCTATGCGCGCTCGCCGATCGGGCAGCATCCCTGCGGCTACTCCTTTGCCGCGCAGAATCCTGATTTCTCGCCGCGCGCGGCCACCCAGGCCGAACGCAGCGCGTGGTTTGCCGACGGCAGCGGCATTCCGCCGGGAGCCGGCGTTGGCATCGTGGATACCAAACTGGCTCCACCCGATTTCACCCTGCCGGGACTGCAGTGCCTGCGGGGCCTGCCGGAGGCGCCGGATGACAGCGCATTCAAGCGTGGACTGGCGCAGACGCGGGCTGCAATGCCGCGCAAGGGCCTGCCGGTCGTGGTCATCCATGGCCTGGACGATGGACTGGTGCCGCCCGCGTTCAGCAGCGCGCCCTATGTCGCCACCGCGCAGGCCGCGGGACGGGACGTGGCCTACTGGCAAGTGAAGCATGCCCAGCATTTCGACGGCTTCCTGGCGCTACCGGCGTATGGCGCGCGCTATGTGCCCGTGCTGCCGTATGTGTACGCGGCGCTGGACCAGGTGGCGGCCCGCCTGGATGGGAAGGCGGGCAAGCCCGCTGACGCCGTCATCGAAGCGAGCCCGCGCGGAACCGGCGCAGTGGAAGCCGTGCAGCTCGCCATTCCCGCCCAGCGCTGAGTCGCCCGCGTTGCGGTCTTAACACTGCATTTGGCAGTCTGTGGCCTTCACTAAGCCACGGACAGCCCATGCCCCGCCACTTCTCCATGCTGCGCGACTTCCACCTGGCCGACTGGTTCACGCTGGCCAATGCCTTCTGCGGGACCGGTGCGGTCTTCGCCTCGATGCGCTTCCTGCAGGAGGGCAACGTGCGCGACCTGCTGTTCGGCATGGCGCTGATTCCCCTGGCTTTCATCTTCGATGCACTCGACGGCCGCATCGCGCGCTGGCGCAAGTCGTCCTCGACGCTGGGCCGGGAACTGGATTCGCTGGCCGACATCGTTTCCTTCGGCGTGGCACCTGCCGCCCTGGCCTATGCCTGCGGAATGCAGGGCGGCTGGGACTGGCTGGTACTCAGCTACTTCGTCTGTTGCGGGGTCAGCCGGCTGGCGCGCTACAACGTCACCGCCGAACAGTTGTCCGGCGAAGACGACAAGGTGAAATATTTCGAAGGCACGCCTATTCCGACCAGCCTGCTGCTGGTGGTGGTGCTGGCGGTTGCCGCGCTGGGTGGTCACCTGGGCGCGTCGCTGTGGTTCGGTGAACTGCGTCTGGGTCCGTGGCTGCTGCATCCGCTGGTGCTGTTGTTCGCCCTGTCCGGCTCCCTGATGATCAGCAAGACCTTGCATATCCCCAAGCCCTGAACGCCGGGGACGGCCGTCGGCCCGGGCTCGATTTGCCATCCTCGATTGCTATGATCGGGACGTAGCCCGGGAGGTGGAAGATGTTCAGTAGCGGATTCGGCAACAACGGCGATTTCGAGGGCATGGCACGGCAATACTGGAGCGCATGGGGCGAGGCGATGCGCCAGGCAGGTGCAGGCGGCGCGCCGGTCCCGCCGGCCAACCAGTGGCAGCAGGCGGTGGACTGGTGGTCGAAATTGATGCCGGGCGGGCACAGCCAGGCCAACGATGCGGTAGGGCGTTTCAACCAGCAGGCCAGCCAGTGGTTCGGGCAGATGCAGCAGGTTGCCGCGCAGTTCGCCGGACAGGACAGCAGCGCGGCGGACATCAGCCAGGCTTGGCGGCGCGCGATAGGCGCGGCTGGCGACAACCCGTTTCCGGAAATGTTCAAGGCGATGCGCGGGCAGGGCGCGCACGGGCTGGATCAATGGCTGGAACAGGTGAAGCCCTACCTGGAGGGCTTCCAGCAGCAGGGCCAGCGTTGGCAGCAGATGCCTGCCTTCGGGCAGTACCGCGAACACCAGGAGCGCTGGCAGGCGCTGCAAAAGGCGCAGCAGGATTACCAGCTGCAGACCGAGGAATTCAATACCCTGATGGCGCAATGCGCCAAGCGCGCGTTCGAGGTCTTCGAGGACAAGCTGACCGCACGCGAGGAGCCGGGCCGGCAGATCACCACTGCGCGCGGTCTGTTCGACCTGTGGATCGATTCGGCCGAGGAAGCGTATGCCGCGATAGCGCTGTCCCAGGAATTCCGCGAGGTCTACGGCGCACTCGGGAATGCACAGATGCGCTTGCGCGCGGCGATTCAGCTCGAAGTCGAGCACCTGACCGGACTGTTTGGCATGCCGACCCGTACCGAGGTCGATTCGGCCCATCGCAAGATCGCCGAACTCGAGCGGGCATTGCGTCGCGCTGCGGCGGCCGGCACCCGGCCCGTGGCCGAGCGCAGGGCGGCGACGTCCGTGGCAGAGGGCGCCACGCCTTCATCCCCGCGAGCAAGGCCGCGCCGCGGTCCACGCAAGCAGGCTGCAGTGCGCAAGGCACGGGCGCCGACACCCGCGCCAGCGAAGGTGCTTCCCGCGAAGAAAGCCGCGGCGCGCAAGGTCGCAGCCAAGCCCGCGATGGTCATGCAGAAGACACCGGCACGCAAAGACCCTGCGCCGGCCGGGCGCAAGCTGGCGGCGGCAACGAAGCCAGCAACGAAGCCAGCAACGAAGCCAGCAACGAAGCCAGCAACGAAGCCAGCAACGAAAGTCACGGTATTCCGCGATAGTTCGCCGTCGGTGGCCGCAAGCCGGGCCCTGCCGAAGGGCGCCGCGCAACGGAAGTCCGCGCCCGCGCAAACGCCTGCGCCTGTGGTCTCGATGAAGGACTGGGTGGCGCGCTACGCGCCCACACCTTTGCCGGGCAGTCCTGCCGGCAAGGGCGCACGCAGCAAGGGAGCACGCAAATGAACGGTCCCCTGAACTTGACCCCCAGCGCGTTGGCGCAGGAAGCCATGACCCTGCAGCAGAAGCTTTCGGCGGGCCTGCGCACGCTGCCGGAAGTGGAGGATGTGCAGTACGGGGCAACCGCCAAGCAGGAAGTGTGGCGCGATGGCAAAGTGGTGCTGTACCGCTTCATCGGTGCGCATGCGCCCACGGCGAAAGTTCCGTTGCTCATTGCCTACGCGCTGGTCAACCGGCCGTACATGGTCGACCTGCAAGACGACCGCTCCCTGGTCAAGGGATTGCTGGCGCGAGGGGAAGACGTCTACATCATCGACTGGGGATACCCGGATCGCTCCGACCGTTTCCTGATGCTGGACGACTACATCAACCGCTTCATTGGCGGCGCGGTCGACCACCTGCGCACGAGCTCCGGGCGCGACGCCATCAATCTCCTCGGCATCTGCCAGGGCGGCGCGTTTTCGCTTTGTTATGCCTCGCTGCATCCGGAGAAGGTGAAGAACCTCATCACCATGGTCACGCCGGTGGATTTCCACACCCCGGGCAACATGCTGTCGAACTGGACCCAGGACATCGACGTGGACCTGATGGTGGACACGCTGGGCAACGTGCCGGCGGACATGATGAATTCCAGCTACCTGATGCTGAAGCCGTTCCGTCTGCACCTGCAGAAATACGTGGGCCTGGTCGACATCCTCGATGACAAGGCGGCTATCGAGGATTTCCTGCGCATGGAGAAGTGGATCTTCGATTCGCCTGACCTCGCGGGCGAGGCGTTCCGCCAGTTCATCAAGCAGTTCTACCAGGGCAACGGCTTCGTCAACGGCGGCATCGAGATCGATGGCGAGCCGGTTGATCTGCGTTATGTCGACATGCCGATCCTCAACATCTTCGCCGAACAGGACCACCTGGTGCCGCCGGATGCGTCACGTGCCTTGCAAGGGCTGGCTGGCACGCGCGACTACACCGAGCTCAGCTTCAAGGGCGGCCATATCGGCATCTACGTGTCCAGCCGGGCCCAGCGCGAAGTGCCGACTGCCATCCATGAGTGGCTGGCGCGACGGGCCCGTTGAGGGTGGCTGCGATGGGTGGACTTCGCAGTGCAATGGCCAGCTCGATCCTGGCCCTTGCAGGAGTACTGCTGGCGCCCATGACGACAGCAGCGCCTTCTGCAAAGGCCAAAGCTGAAATTGCACGGCTGATCGCCGTGCTTGGGGATTCGAAATGCCGTTTCCAGCGTAACGGGAGCTGGTACGACGCGGCCGAGGCGCGCGCCCACCTGCAACGCAAGTACGACTACCTCTTGAAGAAGAACAAGGTGGACACCGCCGAGCAGTTCGTCGAGCGTGCCGCGAGCCGCAGCAGCCTGAGTGGGCGTCCCTACCGGGTGAAATGCGGCAGCACCGAACAAGCCGCGTCCACCTGGTTCCTGGGCGAATTGCAGCGGCTGCGCAATACCGCCGCGACGCACTGAAGCGCTAGACTTCAAGCATCGTTTTTTTCGGGAGGACGCTATCGTGGAACAGGAAAAACCCTTCGCGCGCTCACTCAGCGACCGCATGCTGGCGGGCGTGATGGGTGGGATCGCGCGTCGCTTTGGTTGGAATTCGACCTTGCTACGCGTCCTCTTCGTCATCGTCTCGCTCGCCTCGGCTGCCTTCCCGGGGATCCTGGTGTACCTGATCCTGTGGCTGTTGATGCCCAACGAAGCGGACTGAGCGCCCATGCAAGTCGGGTGGCGGGAGATTGGATTGGCCCTCGGGATCGTCTGGGCTTCGCCGAATAGTCTGATTGGCCTGCTCGGTGGCGGGGTGGGCATGCTTTTCGGCGCGAAGCCGCAGGTCAGCAGCCGCGACTTCGCCGTGGTCTTCCACCATTGGCCGTGGGGTCCGGGCGGCGCCATCACTCTGGGCAACACCATCCTGCACACCGGGCACACGCTGGATTCGGAATGCGTGACCTACGAGCACAGCGCAGGGCGCTGCCAGCATCCGCGCATCAAGATTGGCGACCACGAGCGCGCCCATGTCTACCAGTACATGGTGCTGGGGCCGTTGTTCCTGCCGGTCTACCTGGCTTGCGGTGGGGTCAGCGTGCGCAATCCGTTCGAACGTGCGGCCGACCGCTACGCAATGACGGGGCAAGGTTGGTGGCCGTGAGTTTTTGCTTCTCGCCAGGCCCCGATTACGCTCAGCGATCCAATCGTCCAAAAGCGAATAGTCTTGCCAGTGGGTGTTTGCGCTTCTCGATCAGAGCGCGCAGCAGGCCAGCTCCCAGCATGCTGTAGGTGATGCCGTTGCCGCCATAGGCCATGGCGAAGTGCACGCGCGGCCCGTGCTGCGCATGCGGACCGAAAAAAGGCAGCCCGTCCCGGGTCTCGGCGAACGTGCCTGCCCATGCAAACGCGGGTTTGAATGGCACCTCGGGGAAGAGCTTGCCGACCTTCTTCTCCAGGGTGCGCGCCTTCTTGTCCACGCGTGCGTCGCGCCGCGCGGGGATGTCGATGCTGTCGTCTTCCCCGCCCACCAGCAGCCGGCCATCGCCAGTGCTGCGCATGTAAAGGTAGGGGCGTGCCGACTCCCATACCATCGTGTCCTTCAGCTGGCCCAGCGTGTCGGCCTCGATGGGGTCGGTGATGAACGCGTAGCTGCTGCGGTTCTGCGCGACTTTTTTCTCCAGCCATTGCTGGCTGGCATAACCGGCCGCAAGCACCAGGTGGTCGGCGCGGATGACCTGGCCTTCTGTGGTCTGCAGGGTGATGCCGCGCGAAGTGGACTGGATACTCTGGATGCGCGTGCGGTCGAAGACCGCGCCGCCGCGTTTCTGCAAGCGGGCAAGCAAACGATAGGCCATGCGGTAGGGATCGATGCGCGCTGCCTGGTGGCTGAGGATCGCCACCGGCGCATCGATGCCATAGCGCGCGTTGACGTCTTCGTTCTCCAGCAGCTCCACCTCGAAACCATGGCGCAGGCGCAGCTCGAATTCCTCCCGCAGCACACTGGCGTGCCGGCGTTTGCTGGCGTAGTAGAGGCTTTCCATCCAGCCGAAATCCACGTCGCGGATGTCCCGGGCCTTGTCCTGCAGCATGGAGATCGCCTCAGCGCACTGCCGGTACGCAAGTACGGCATCGCGTTCGCCATAGCGCTTGGCCAGGTCGATCATGTGGGTGTCTATTTCATACTGCAGCAATGCGGTGCTGGCCGACGAGCTTCCCCAGCCTACGTCGCGCTGCTCGACTACCGCCACGTCATGGCCATGTCCGGCCAGTTCATCGGCAATCAGCGCGCCGGTGATGCCGCCGCCGATGATGGCGACATCGCATCGCACGTCTTCCTGCAATGGGGGGAAGGAGTGCATCAGGCCGTTCTTGACGGCCCAGTAGGGGTAACCGCTCTTGAGATCCATGCGCGCGCCAGACAGGGAAAGCGCGCAGCATGCCGTCCGCCGCATATGGCCGGCGTGAGCGTGCAGGGCGGAAGGCTAGCGGGGCAGGGCGCCGTGCAGGAAAAGCTGTACCGCGTTCTGCGCATACGAACGCAGTTCCTGCGGATCCGGCTCCTTGAGGTTGCCGGACGAGACGCGGATCACCAGGTCGCCGAACAGCATCATGAAGAACTGGCTGGCCGCCAGGCTGGACGACGCAAGTTTCAGCCGGCCAGCGGCCATTTCCTGCTCGAAATAGTCCGCCAGGCTGGTGCGCACCGCGGCGACAGCATGGTCGAAGAACCAGTCGCGCATGCCGGGGAAGGATTGACCCTCACCAATGACGATCCGGTGGATGACCACCGATTCAGCGGTGCACATGCCCTCGGCAATCCGTTCGGCGGCCTGTTGCAACGCATCCTCGGGTGACAGGCCAGAAAGGTTGAGGTCCTGCAGGCGGGCGCTCAGGTCTTGCAGCCGACGCCGGATGATGGCGTGGGCCAGTCCTTCCTTGTCCCCGAAGACGCGATACAGGGTGGCCAGCGATCCCCCGGCGCGCGCCACGATCTCGCTCAGGCGGGCGTGCTGGTAGCCCTTCTCGGTGAATACCTCGGTGGCCGCATCAAGGAAGCGCTCTACCCGCAATTCTCCGCGCTTGCAGAGGTCGACGGCCGGACGGGGGCGCAGGGAGACGGCAAGGTCGGCGCCGCCCGCGATCGAATCGCTGGTTGATGCGTCCATGGCATGGTTCCTGACAAATCGAGGCAAACCCAATCTAACAAAAATATGCCGGCAACACCGGAGACAGTGCGCAACTTCGCCAATGGATTGACGCAGTAGCCAGCCACGGCCGCATGGCGCTGCAGCTATCGTTTTATCGCTATCCGCGGGCCGATCGGCTTGACCAGCCGCATCTGGGGAAGCGGGCTTCGTACCCGGCAGGCAATGTAGCGAGGCAGCCACAGGCAAGAAAAAAGCCCCGCGATCGCAGGGCTTCTTGCTGGTGCCGAAGGTGGGACTCGAACCCACACGCTTTTAAGGGCGGCGGATTTTGAGTCCGCTGCGTCTACCATTCCGCCACTTCGGCGCGGCCGCGGAGTATAGCCGACTGCGCGGCAATCCCCAATCCCGGACCGCTGTCCCCGCCATGGAGGCACGACGGGCATGCTGCAGCGCGGAATGCATTCCCGCGCCGATTAAGTATCTTGACAGCGCTGTCAGGGGTAGCCGGAAAAGGTCGTGGCGGGCTGGGGAAGGAGGCAAGTGGGCCTTCGATCCAATCCCGGTCCCATGTCGCATCCGTGCTCAAGCTGTCGCCACGAGGGGGAAGGACCCAGCAAGGTCCTGCGCCTGTGCGATATTCGACTCGCGATGTAATCTCGGCGGATACAAAAGATGCGTACAAAAGCAGCGGGCTCCCTGTGCAGTTTCAGGGCGATCTCCAACTATGAAGGCGGTTACTGAAAACATGGCCACACAGCAGACCCGTTGGTCCCAGTTCGGCGTCCTGATCACGGTATTCTTTTTCTGGGGATTCGTAGCGGCGAGCAACGACATCCTGATCCCGGTATTCAAGAAGGCATTCAGCCTCAGTCATGCGCAGAGCCAGTTCGTGTCGGTTGCGTTCTACGTGGCCTATACGGTCGGCTCGTTGATCTATTTTTTCGTTTCCAAGTTCATCGGCACCGACGTCCTGAATCGCATCGGCTACAAGAACGGTATCGCCCTTGGGCTGGTGATCTCGGCCATCGGCACCTTGCTCTTTTACCCTGCTGCCAACCTGGGATCTTTCAACCTGATGCTGTCGGGCCTGTTCATCGTGGGCCTGGGTTTCTCACTGCAGCAGATCGCCGCCAATCCGCTGGCCATCGTGATGGGCGACCCGCGTACGGGTTCGCAACGCCTGACCATGGCTGGTGGCGTCAATAATTTCGGCACGACCATCGGCCCGCTGCTCGTAAGCCTGGCCATCTTCGGCAGCGTTGCCGCAGGAGGTACCGAGGCCAGCATCGAAAGCGTGAAAACCCCCTACCTCGTGCTGGGTTTGGCCTTCCTGCTGGTGGCGGTTTTCCTCAAGTTTTCCTCGGTGCCCGATCGCATCGACCTTGAGGAAGTGACCGAGTCCGAAGCGCAGGACAACAGCAAGTTGCTGCACAAGGCTTCGGCCTTCGGCTACCCGCAGCTGGTGCTGGGCATGCTGGCCATCTTTGTCTACGTGGGCGTGGAGGTGTCTACCGTCGCCAACCTGCCGGCGCTGCTGGAAGAAAGCATGGGCATTTCCACGTCCTCGGTTGCCCCCTATGTTTCGCTGTACTGGGCGAGCCTGATGATCGGGCGCTGGACCGGCGCGGCGGGCGCGTTCAACGTCGGGGCCGGTGCCAAGCGGCTGCTGACCCTGGTCCTGCCTTTCCTGGCCTTTGGAGTATTCCTGGCGGTGAACGCGATTGCACGACATGAAGTGTCGCAATTCATGGGCTATGTGTTCGTCATCGCGTTGATGATCCTGGCCACCCTGGCCAGTCGCGGCAATCCGGCGCGCATGTTGCTGTACTTCGCCATCTGCGGAATTGCCGCGTTGGTGATCGGCATGTCCACCACCGGCAAGACCAGCGCCGTGGCCTTCATCAGCGTCGGCCTGTTCTGCAGCACGATGTGGCCGTGCATTTTCGCCCTGTCCATCACCGGCCTGGGCAAGCACACCAACCAGGGCAGCAGCCTGTTGATCATGATGATCATGGGCGGCGGCATCGTAAGCTGGCTGCAGGGCCTGGCTGCAGACCAGGTTGGCATGCAGATGAGCTACTTCGTTGGCGTGGTCTGCTTCGCCTACCTGGCGTTCTATGCGCTGCGCACGGTGTCCATCCTCAGGGCACAGGGCATCGACCTGGACAAGCTTGCCGCCGGCAATGCGCATTGACGAAGGGCATTGCTGCTGGCGCTGCGCATGCGCAGCGCCAGCGTATTACCGGGTCTTGCGCCTGCTTGAGGTCGACTCGCGCAGCTGCAGGGCGTAACCCATGCGCACCATCTCGCCTGCATTGGGGTCGCGTATGGCCTTGAGCAGTTCCAGGGTCGCCACCCGCCCCATTTCCCGGGTCGGCTGGCGCACGGTGGTGATCTGCGGGTATATCTGGCGGGAGATGGGCGTGTCGTCGAATCCGCAAACGGAAAGATCGTCGGGCACCACCAGACCGCGCTTGCTGGCTGCCCGGATGACGCCTGCGGCAGTGTCGTCATTGGCCGCGAAAATGGCGGTGGGTGGGTCTTCCAGGTCGAGCAGCCTGTCGCCGCCACGCACGCCCGAGTCGTACGAGAATTCGCCCTTGATCACCAGCCTGGTGTCGTAGGCGATGCCGGCATGCTTCAGTGCCTCGCGGTACCCGGCATGACGCCACTCGCTGGCACCGTGGTCAGGATGTCCCTTGATATGACCGATGCGTGTATGGCCAAGGGAAATGAGGTGGCTGACCATTTCGAACACGGCCCCGTGTTCGTCCAGGGTGACTCCGATGCGGCCGCGATGGGTGCGCGGGGAAATGCTTGCGAACGGCACGCCCATTTCGTCCAGGTGGCCGAGCAACTTGACGTCATCGGTCAGCGGCGGGGTCAATACCAGTCCGTCGGAGCGGGTGTGTTCGATCAGGTCGGTGATATGCGCGATGCAGTCCGGATGGTCGTAGGACACCGGCCCCAGCACCAGGTTGTAGTGGCTGGCGCGACAGGCATCCAGCACGCCACCCTGGACCTCCATCAGGTAGTTGCTGGAAGGGTTGTCGTAGATCAGCGCCACCACGTACGAGCGCTGCCCCGCCAGGCTGCGCGCCGATGGATTGGGCCGGTACTGCAGCTTGGCAACCGCCGCTTCCACCTTGCGGCGGGTTTCCTCGCGAACATTGGGTTCCTGGTTGAGGACGCGGGACACCGTCTTCATCGAAACACCGGCGGCTTCCGCCACGTCCTCGATGCGCGCCCGACCGCTGGTTCGTTCCTCTGCCATGCGTCCTATCTTGCCAGATGCACCGGATATTTCCTGTTGCGTCTGCCGCCTCCTTTTCCGTTCGAACGTGCAGGACACCCCAAGCCATGAGCAAGCACCATCACGCCGGCGCATCGCGCGCACCCCTTCGGCCGCTTTCCCTGCTGGTCGTGGCGCTTGCCATGGTCGCCGGCGGGTCCGCCATGCCCGGCGCCAGCGAAGCTGCCGAAGCGTCCTCCTCACCCGACGCGAAAGCTTCGGCCGTCGCCGATCCCGGGCAATGGCCGGCAATGAAGTCGCCGCTGGCGGTCGATCCCGCGCTTGAACGCCGCATCAAGGCATTGCTGGCGAAGATGTCGGTGGAAGAGAAGGTCGGCCAACTGGTGCAGGGCGATATCGCCAGCCTGACTCCCGACGACGTGCGCAAATACCGCCTGGGCTCGGCCTTGGCGGGCGGCAATTCGGACCCCGGCAACGATTACCACGCCACCGCCGCGCAATGGGTGGCCCTGGCCGATGAACTCTATCGCGCTTCCATGGACACCCGTGGCGGCCACAACGCGATCCCGCTGCTGTTCGGCATCGACGCGGTACACGGCCACAACAATTTGGTCGGTGCCACTTTGTTCCCGCACAACATCGGCCTGGGCGCCACGCGCGATCCGGAACTGATGCGCGAGATTGCTGTCGCCACCGCCGTCGAGTTGCGCGTGACCGGGCTGGACTGGACGTTTGCTCCCACCCTGGCCGTCCCTCAGGACGACCGCTGGGGACGTACGTACGAAGGCTATTCGGAAAATCCCGAGGTGGTGGCCAGCTATGCCGGGCCGCTTATCGAAGGACTGCAGGGCAAGGTCGGCGGCAAGGACTTCCTCTCTCCGCGCCATGTGATCGCCACCGCCAAACATTTCCTCGGTGATGGTGGCACCCATGATGGACGCGACACCGGCGACACCCAGGTGAGCGAAACCGTCTTGCGTGACACGCATGGCGCGGGCTATGCACCGGCCCTGCAGGCAGGTGCGCAGGCAGTGATGGCGTCTTTCTCCAGTTGGAACGGCGCCAAGATGCACGGCAACCAGAGCCTGCTCACCGGGGTGCTGAAGCAGCGCATGGGTTTCGATGGATTCGTCGTGGGCGACTGGAACGCGCAGGGCCAGCTGCCGGGTTGCACGACCACCGATTGCCCCGATGCGATCAACGCGGGCATGGACATGATCATGGCGCCCGATACCTGGAGGGGCTATTACGAGAGCACTCTGAAACACGTGAAAGCAGGCCGGATTCCAATGGCCCGGCTGGATGATGCGGTGACCCGCATCCTGCGGGTGAAGATGCGCGCCGGCCTGTTTGAAGCCGGGCTGCCTTCGAAGCGCGCGCTGAGTGGCCAGGCAGCGCTGCTGGGCGATCCGAAGCACCGTGCCGTCGCCCGGCGTGCAGTGCGTGAATCTCTGGTGCTGTTGAAGAACCAGGGTCAGTTGCTGCCGCTGGATCCGAAGGGCCGCATCCTGGTCGCCGGCGATGGCGCCGACGATATCGGCAAGCAGTCGGGCGGATGGACGCTGACCTGGCAGGGCACCGGGCTGAAGGCTTCCGACTTTCCCGGGGCGCAGTCGATCTGGGCCGGCATCCAGGAACAGGTCAAGGCCGCCGGTGGCGGCACCGAACTTTCAGTGGAAGGCAGATATTCGCAGAAGCCCGACGTGGCGATCGTGGTTTTTGGCGAAGACCCGTATGCGGAATTCCAGGGCGACATCAAGACCGTGGCCTACAAGCCGGCCAGCACCCAGGACCTGGCCTTGCTCAAGCGCCTGAAGTCGGAAGGCATCAAGGTGGTCGCCGTATTCCTGTCCGGACGGCCCTTGTGGGTGAATCGCGAAATCAATGCATCCGACGCCTTCGTTGCCGCCTGGTTGCCGGGCTCCGAAGGCGGCGGGATTGCCGATGTGCTGCTGCGCGGTGCGAACGGGAAGGCCGCACATGATTTCCGCGGCAAGCTGCCGTACTCGTGGCCGCGCGACGCGGTGCAGACGCCGCTCAATGTCGGCCAGGCCAACTACTCGCCGCAGTTCGCCTACGGTTACGGTCTTACCTATGCGGACAAGGGAGACCTGGCATCCTTGTCCGAAGAACCAGGCGTGGATCTGGGCGCCAACCAGTCGGACCGCTTCTTCGAGCGCGGCGCATTGATCAAGGGGTGGCGTTTGCGCACTACGGCGCAGGACGCCGCCACCTCGGAACTCACCAGGCCCATCGAATCCAGGAATGTCGGCGTTTCGGTCAGTGCTGTGGACCACAAGGCGCAGGAGGATGCATGGCGGTTCAAGTGGACCGGCCCGGGCCTGTCCAAAGTCGCACTGGTGCCCGCGCAACCGCTGGACCTGGGCCGTGAAACCAATGGCGACGCCTTGCTGCTGCTGACGCTGCGCCGCGAGTCCGATGTGGCCCCTGACGCAAGGTTCTTCGTTGAATGTGGCGAAGGCTGCAGCGGAAGTGTTGCGGTGGGCGCGCAACTGGCCGCGCTGCCGCTGGATACCTGGACGCGGGTCGGCGTTCCGCTGAAATGTTTCCAGGCCGCCAACGCCAGCATGGGGCGCCTGACCGTAGTGCCGGGAATCGAGGCGCAGGCCGGGACCCAGCTTTCCATCAGCGAGGTCGGCTACGGCACGACGGCCGACCGATTGCTGGAATGCGGCCCCTGATCAGCTGGCGATGCGCGGCCCCCTCGTGGCCGCGCCGGTACAACCGCAGACCCTACTGGACCTGGTCGGTGCCCAGCAGGCGCTCGCCACGACTCTGCCATTCGGTGTTATCGCCTTCGGGTGAAAACACGCCGCAGCGGACCATGGTGCGCTGGTAGACGTGCAAAGACACGGCAACGGCCTGTTCAGAGGGATTGCGGATGGTGTGGTACTCATGCGGCGGGATCAGGCTGCCGGCCGAGCCGGTGCCGGCCTCGATGGTTCCAGCAGGAATGAAACGGTAGCGATCCGCGTCCCGCTCGGCCAGTTCGTACTGGGTGATCTCGAGCCGGCCCTTCCACACGCCTTCGACGCACCACATGCCCGAGTGGTCGTGGATCTTGGTGCCCTGGCCGGGGCCCCAGGTCATCGCCACCACGCTGTAGCCGTGTTCGGGGCTGGTGTAGAGCTCGCGCCGTGCGTAATGGTCGGCGATGGGCTCCAGCACGCAGGCGGGCAGGGCTACGTCCTCGTCGCAGATCATCCTGCACAGGGACTTGCGCAAAGCATCGGTGACTGCGCGGTCATCGCCCAGGCTGACGGCGGCATCCAGCGAGGCGATCAATTTTTCGTGGCCGGGGAAATCGAGGTTCATGGCGGTGTTCCGCGGAGAATGTGCGCGCATTTTAGCCCGCCAGCAGTTTGGCCGTAGCCACGCCTCTGCCAGCGCGCCAGGAACTCAGAGAACAGCGAGGAAATTCGCCACGGCGGGTCCGAAACGCTCCATGTCCACCAGGAATGCGTCGTGCCCCTGCGGCGAGTCCAATGGCAGGAACTCAGCTTCGGCGCCGCCGGCGCGCAGGCCATCGGCCACCTGCTGCTGCTGCTGCAGGGGGAACAGGATGTCGGTGCTTGCGCCGATGGCCAGTGCCTTCTCGACCTTGATCCGCGCAAGTCCCTGGAGCACGTCGCCGCCAGCTACGTCAGCCAGGTCGAACCAGTCCATCGAGCGGCTCAGGTACAGATAGCAGTTGGGATCGAAGCGGCGCACGAAGCGGCGCGCATGGCCCTCGAGGTAACTTTCCACCTGGAATTCAAGGCCGAAGGGTTCTTCTTCAGGGCGATCGGACTCCAGTCGTACCCGGCCGAAGCGCCCATCCCATTCCAGCGCGGAACGATAGGTGATGACACCCAGCTTGCGGGCCATGCGCATGCCCGATTCCGGATAGGTCGCCTCGTCGTAATTGCCGTTGTTCCAGTTCGGGTCCAGGCGAATGGCCTCGCGCTGCAGCGAACGGATGGCGATAGAAAATGGCAGTGCCTGCGCGCTACCCGAAATATTGATATGGGTACGGGCCAGGCCCGGATGCCGCAACAGCAGGGCCAGGGCGGTCATACCGCCCATCGAATTGCCGATGACGCAAGCCAGTCGTTCGATGCCGAGCCCGCGAACGACTTCGCGCGCCGCATCTGCGCCGTCTTCGATCGACAGTTCAGGAAAATCCAGGCGGTACAGGGTGCCGGTGTCCGGGTTCAACGACGCAGGCCCCGTCGAACCCTTGCAGCTGCCCAGCGAGTTCACGCAGACCACGAACCAGCGGTCGGTATCGATCGGCTTGCCCGGCCCGAGCATCGCTTCCCACCATCCGGCATCTGCGTTGCCCGCGTTGCTGGCCGCATGCGCATCGGGCGACAGGCCGGTGACGATGAGGATGGCGTTGTTGCCCGCCGGGTTGAGCTCACCCCATGTTTCATAGGCCACGCGGGCGCCATGCAGTGCGCCACCCCGTTTCATGGGGAAGGGCGAGGGCAGGGAGTGGAAGCGCGTGCCGGGTGGAATGAATTCAGTCATGGTTCGATTTTAGCCGGCCCGGCAACAGGTACGGGTCACTTCGGCCTGGATTGGCCCAGTACCAGTTCCACGGTGCCGCTGGCAGGCAGGGCTGTACGCACCGGCGCCGACTCGATATCGCCTTCCTGCCGCATCGGATCCCCACTGGCCGACAGCCGCGCGATCACTTCCACTTCCTTCAGTGCCGACAGTTTCTGCGTGGGCATCGGGCTGTCGCCGTCATCCAGCGTCACGGTCAGGGGCAAGTCCTGCAATGCATGTTTTTCCGCCGCAACCGGCATCGGCGGGCCACCGGGCAGGCGCGCGATGATGAAGACCGTGGTGTCGCCGCGCAGGCGCACGCGTGAGGCGAAATCCGGATCCAGCGCCACCTTCACGGTCAGTGCGTTGGTGCTTGCGGGTGCAGGCGCGGCGTCGGCGAGCGATGGCATGCCCGCATCGGCGCGAGCGGCATTGATCTGCACGCGCAAAGTGGCCGCGGTGGCCGGGTCGACCTGCGCCAGCAGCGGCTCCCAGGTTTTGGCGGCGTCGGCCGGCTTGCCCTGCTGGCGCTGGGCGATGCCCAGCAGCCAGGTTGCACGCTGGTGGCCAGGCTGCACTGCCAGTGCATGCTGCACCCACGCCAGCGCCTGGGCGTCCAGCTTGCGGTCCGGCGCTGCATACAGGCGCGCCTGGGCTGCCTCGACCAGCAGGTTGGGATCATCGGGGAGGTGTTTGACGGCCTCGGCGAAAGCTTCGCTGGACTCGGCCAGACGACCTTCCGAAGCCAGTGTCTTGCCCAGCAACTGCCAGCCCTCGGGCAGTGCGGGATTGCGCTTCAGCTCGGCGCGCAGGTCAGCAAGGGCCTCGTCCAGGCTGGGGGCCGGTGCGACCACCTGGTTGATCGCGGAGGGCGTGCCGGTGACGCTGTACAAGGCGAAGGTCGCCAGCCCCAGCGCCAGTACGCCGCCGATGACCAGCGCGCGTGAGTCGCGCCACAGCGGCCACAACACCAGCAGCAGGACCACGAGCGACAACACCACAGCTGATACGACGAAGGGGGTCATCACCACTCCTGGTTGTCGTCGTGCGCGACTGCGCCAGCGGCCGGGCCGCTGCGCCTGCGCACGATGCGGAAGACGATCGCGGCGCCGGCCAGCAACAACAGCGCCGGGCCGAACCAGAGCAGCCAGGTATTGCCGGCCACTTCAGGCTTGTAGAGCACGAATTCGCCATAGCGCTCGACCAGGAACTGCTTGATCTCGGCGTCCGACTTGCCCTGGTTCATCAGGTCCAGCACTTCGCGCCGCAGGTCGTGGGCGATCTGGGCGTTGGAGTCGGCCAACGACTGGTTCTGGCACATCACGCAGCGCAATTCGGCGGTGAGCGCGTGGAAGCGGGTTTCCTCAGCGGCGTCGCGGAACTGCAGCGGGGTCGGATCGCTGACCTGGGCAAAGGAACCGAGGGAAAGAAGCAGCAGAACGACCATGAACACAGGTCGGCCCATTCGCCTGGCGATGGTCGCGATCACTTTTCCGCTTCCGCCTTCTCGAGCGCCGGGACCAACTGTTCGGCGATGATCTGGTCGGTAATGGCGCCCACGTGCTTCCAGCGCACGATGCCCTTGGCGTCGACCAGGAAAGTTTCCGGCGCGCCGTAGATACCCCAGTCGATCGCGGTGCGGCCGGGTTCGTCAGCCACCACCATCAGGTAGGGATTGCCGAACTGTTCCAGCCAGCGCAGCGCATCCACGCGCGTGTCCTTCAGGTTGTAGCCGATGAAGCGCACGCGCTTGGTCAGCGCGAATTTGCTGATCACTGGATGCTCCACGCGGCATTCCGGGCACCAGCTGCCCCATACGTTCATCACGAACGGCTGGCCGCGCAGCTCGGCCAGGGTGAAGCGCTTGCCGGGTTCGTGCAGCAGCGGCAGGTCGAAGGCGGGCGCGGGTTTTCCGATCAGCGGCGAAGGCAGGGCGTCGCGACCGGCGCGGTCGGACTGCTTCACTCCGTAGTACAGCAGGCCCATCAGGCCGAGGAAGAACAAGGCGATGATCACGCCGGCGAAGACGAACGCGCCCGTGGTCCTGCTCTCGGGTTTTTTCGCGGGTTGGTTCATCGCTTGTCCTCGGGTTTGCGGAATCGCCGGTCGGTGGCGGTGACGAAGCCGCCCAGTGCCATCAGCCCGGCGCCCAGCCAGATCCAGCGCACGAACGGCTTGATATGTATGCGGACCGCGCGGGCTTCACCGCCCAGCGATTCGCCCAGCGCCACGTACACGTCGCCAAACAGGCCGGGGTGGATGCCGGCCTCGGTCATCACCTGGCCGCCGCTGGCGTAGGCGCGCTTCTCGGGGTGCAGCAGCGCCAATGGCTCGCCGCCGCGCATCACCTGCACGTGCCCGCGCGTGGACAGGTAGTTGGGCCCCTGGGTCTCGTCCACGCCCTGGTACTGGAATGCGTAGCGGCCGATCTGCATGGTCTGGCCGGGGCTCATGGCCAGTTCGCGCTGCACGTTCAGGCCTTCGACCAGCAGGGCGCCGACCAGGAACACGGCGATGCCGCCATGGGCCAGGGTCATGCCCAGCATTTCGGCGGTGAAGCGGTTGCCCCTGGACTGGAAGCGGGTCCACAGGAAGCGCAGGGTTCCGAATGCCACCCAGGCGGCAAAGCCCACGCCGGCGGCCGTTTTCCACTGGCCCTGCGGCGCCATGAAATAGCCGATCACCGCCAGCAGCAGGGCCAGGCCGGCCCACGGCGCCAGCATGCGCAAGGGCCGCGAAGGTTCTTCGCGTTGCCAGCGGGTCAGCGGACCGAACGGCAGCAGCAGCACCAGCGGCCCCATCAACAGCAGGAACAGCAGGCCGAAGTAGGGCGGACCCACCGAGATCTTGCCGAGGCCCAGCGCGTCGGCCAGCAACGGATATAGAGTTCCTAGCAACACCATCGCGCAGGCGCAGGTCAGCAGCACATTGTTGGCCAGCAGCAGCGTTTCGCGCGAGCTGGCGGTGAACGGCGATCCCTGCTCCAGCCGCGGCACGCGGGCCACGTACAACACCAGCGAACCGCCGATGACCACCCCCAGGAAAATCAGGATGAACAAACCGCGCGAGGGATCAGCGGCGAAGGCATGCACGCTGGTCAACACGCCAGAGCGGACCAGGAACGCGCCCAGCAGCGACAGCGAAAAAGCGGCAATGGCCAGCAGCAGGGTCCAGCCGCGGAAGCTGCCGCGCTTCTCGGTCACCGCCTGCGAATGCAACAGCGCCGCGCCGGCCAGCCATGGCATGAAGCTGGCGTTCTCCACCGGATCCCAGAACCACCAGCCGCCCCAGCCCAGTTCGTAGTACGCCCACCAGCTGCCCAGCGCGATGCCGATGGTCAGGAAGCCCCAGGCCACGTTGGTCCACGGCCTCGTCCAGCGCAGCCAGCGTGCATCCACGCTGCCGTCGATCAGCGCGGCCACCGAGAACGCGAACGGCACCACGAAACCCACGTAGCCGATGTAGAGCAGCGGCGGATGCATGATCATGCCCACGTCCTGCAACAGCGGGTTGAGGTCGTGGCCTTCGATGGGCACGGGCAGCAGGCGGATGAAGGGGTTTGAAGTAAAGACCAGGAACGCCAGGAAGCCCAGGCTGATGAGCCCGATCACGCCGAGCACGCGCGCGCTCACCCGGTCGGGCAGGCCGTGCGAGAACCGCGCGACCGCCGCGTTCCACGCCGCCAGCACCAGCGTCCACAACAGCAGCGAGCCTTCATGCGCGCCCCACACCGCGGTGTAGCGATAGACCAGCGGCAGCAGCGAGTTGGAGTTGTCGGCCACGTACTTGACCGAGAAATCCTGGGCCACGAACGCAAACGTCAGTATCGCGAAGGCGCCCAGTACCAGCAGCAGCTGCGCATAGGCGGCAGGCCTGGCGACTGCCATCCATGTCGCCTTTCCGCGATGTGCGCCGGCCAGGGGCAACACGGCCTGCAGCGCGGCGATCAACAGCGCCAGCAGCAGCGCTATCTGTCCAAGTTCGGGCAGCACTTAAAGTTTTTCCGATGCGGGTGCGGCGGGAGCCTGCACGTCGTGCTTCTTGTGGGCCATGCCCATCTTGTCGGCCACTTCCTTGGGCATGTAGTTCTCGTCGTGCTTGGCCAGCACATCCTCGGCCACGAACACGCCGTCCTTCATGGTGCCCGTGGCGACCACGGCCTGGCCTTCGCGGAACAGGTCCGGGAGGATGCGGCCATAGACCACCGGCAACAGCGCATCGCCATCGGTGACCTTGAAACGCACCTCAAGCGAACCCGGCGTGCGCTGGAAAGAACCTTTTTCCACCATGCCGCCCAGCCGGAAACGCGCGCGCTCCCCGGTTTCCCCACGCAGCACTTCGGCCGGGGTGTACAGGTAGGCGACATTGCGCTGCAGGGCGAACACCACCAGGGTGGTGGCGACGCCCGCAGCGACCACCAGCAGCAGCACCCAGAGCAGGCGACGGCGACGGACCGGATTCATCGGCTCAGCTCCACGGGTTGCGTACGTTTGGCAGCGCGGCCCTTGCGCAGGCGCGCCGCCCGCAACTCGCGCCGGATCTGCAGGCGTGGGGCCAGCAGGTCCCACAGCATGACCACGGCAAACACGGCATAGGCACCGATCAGGTAGTTGAGGTAGCTCATGGTTGCGCCACCAGCCGGGCCACCCAGTCCTTGCCGGCTTCACGGCGCAGGTTGTCGGCGCGCGCGCGCACCAGCAGGGAACCGGCGAACCAGAACTGCACGCCCACGAACATCAGCCAGAACGGCAGGGCCATGCTGGCATCCATCTTAGACTCTCCGAACAGGCTGATGGTCTGTCCCTGGTGCAGGGAATTCCACCACACCACCGAATACTTGATCACCGGCAGCAGGGCCACGCCGACGATGGCCAGAAAACCGGCGGCGCGCGCGGCCGTGCGGCGATCGTCGATCGCGTTGTAGAGGCCGATCACGCCCAGGTACAGGAACAGCAGGATCAGCTCGGTGGTCAGGCGCGGATCCCAGTCCCACCAGGTACCCCACATGGGCTTGCCCCAGATCGAACCGGTGACCAGGGTGATCACGGTGAAGGCGGCGCCGATCGGCGCGCAGGCCATGGCCAGGATCTCGCACAGCTTGATGCGCCAGATCAGGGCAATGGCGGAATAGGCGGCCATCACCGCGAAGATCGACAGGCTCAGCATCGCGCTGGGCACGTGGATGTAGAAGATGCGGAAGCTGTCGCCCTGCTGGTAGTCCGCCGGCACCTGGAAGGCCTGCCACAGGCCCACCGCCATGACCGCCAGCGCGATGCCATGGCACCAGGGGGCCCAGCGCGCGGCGAAGCGGTCGAACACAGGGGGCGAACCGAGTTGGTGGAACCAGAGCAGGACGGGATTCATGCGGGCTTGTTTTTCAATGCGGCGGGGGGCAAGGCAATGGCTCCGATGCAGGGCGTCAGTGCAGGGCGATGCGAATGGCCGCGGCGGCGGCCAGGGGTGCAAGGACCAGGGTGAGCACCAGTCCGGCGCCCAGGTAAAGCAGTGCGCCCACGGCATCCAGGCCTTCGGCGCTGCGGGCGACGCTGCCGGCGCCGAAGATCAGCACGGGGACATAAAGCGGCAACGCCAGCAGGGCTACAAGAATACCAGAGCGCCTCATGCCGACAGTCAGCGCCGCCACTACCGCGCCCAGAAGACTCAACAACGGCGTGCCCAGTGCAAGCGAGGCCAGCAATACGGGCAATTGGTCATGCGGAAGGTGCAGCAGTTCAGCCAGCAAGGGCGTGACGAGGATCAGCGGCAGGGCGGTGGTCAGCCAGTGGCCGAGCACGCGCACGGCCACCAGCCATGCCAGCGGCACCGGCGCCAGGATCCACTGTTCCAGCGAACCATCCTCCGCGTCGCCCCGGAACAGGGTATCCAGCGACAGCAGGCCGGCCAGCAGGATGGCCACCCACATCGCCGCAGACGCGACCTTCGCCAAAGCCTGCGGCTCGCCGCCCAGCGCCAGTGCGAACAACACCACTACCAGCAGCGCGAACAGGGCAGGCTGGAAGGCGTCGCCGCGCCGACGCCAGAGCAGGCGCAGGTCGCGCACCATCAGGGCCTTGCCGGCCTGCAACAGCGATGGCCCGCTCAAACCTGACGCTCCAGCACCAGCATGCGGGTCTGCACCGGCGGGGCGGCATAGGCACCATGGGTGGTGACCAGGGCCGCACCACCTTCGCGAAGATGCGCGGAAATCATCCGGTTGACCAGGTTGATGCCGTCCAGGTCCAGATTGGCGTAGGGCTCGTCCAGCAACCACAACGGCGCAGGGGAAAGCCACAGCCGGGCCAGCGACAGGCGCTTCTTCTGTCCGGCCGAAAGCTGGCGGGCCAGCGTGTCCTCATGGCCGGACAGGCCGACCATGCCCATGGCATCACCCGGCAACTGGCGTGCGCGGCGTCCATGCAGGCCGCACAGGAACTCGAGGTTCTCCAGCGCGCCCAGGTCCGCCTTCAGTGCAGGAAGATGACCCAGGTAGGCGATGGCGCGTGCGCGCAGGTCGGGCCTGGCCTTGCGCCCGTCGATTTCCACCTCGCCCGCATCAGCCCTCAGCAGGCCCGCCAGCACCCGCAGCAGGGTGGTCTTGCCCGCACCGTTGCCACCCTGGACCAGCAAGGCCTCGCCGGCGGCCACCACGAAGTCGAGTGGGCCGAAGACTGGCTCGTCATTGCGCGTGAAAGCCAGGCCGCGCGCGGACAACAGCGGCAGCTGGCTGGATTCGGGGGGAAGACTCATTGGCAGCCATTGTAAACCGGCGGCCCCATCCACCCCAGACCGATCAGCCTGCCCAGTCGATATGCGGATCGTCGCCGATGCCATCTGGCCGGGGCCAAAACATGCGTAAACGCACTGGTTCGCCGTGTTTCCAGCACAGGATGGCGGCCTGGCCGAACTCCGCTGCCCAGGCATCTGCAGTCGGAAGCGGCGCGTCCAGCACCAGCCAGCCGTGTTCCACGGCTCCACCCTGCGCGTTGCTGCCCAGTGCCCTGTGTCGTGCCAGCCCACTGGCACGCAGGCGTTTCTGCAAGGCCTCGTCCGCCGCCATGTTTTCGGCCAGCGTGGCGGTCTGGGGCGCAGGGTTCCAGGCCGTGATGAAGAGATAGAGGTCGGCGCCCAGCTGCCTCTCTATGTCGTCGGCAGGCTGGCCTACCGAGAACAGCCACTCGCGGTGGCCGATGGTCACGAAATAATGGGCGGCGCTGTAAGCGGCGACCAGTTGCGCCGCCGACGGGTGTTGCGTGCCAGGCCGGTCCATTCCGCATCATCGCCGTTCTGCTTCATTGCGTACACTCCGGTTTCCCCATGTTCGACGGAAAGCTTGATGCACCTCGAGACCAAATTGCCCAAGGTGGGCACCACCATCTTCACCGTGATGTCCCAGCTCGCCGCCGAACACGGCGCAGTCAACCTGGGGCAGGGCTTTCCAGACTTCCCGGTGCCTCCACGCCTGGTCGACGAACTCGACGCCGCCATGCGCGCCGGCCACAACCAGTACGCACCGATGACCGGCGTGCCCGCGCTGCGCCAGGCCATCGCCGAAAAGGCCTTGCGTTGCTATGGCGCCCAGGTCAATGCCGACACCGAGATCACCGTAACCAGCGGCGCGACCGAGGCCATCTTCGACGCCATCCATGCGGTGGTGCGCGCGGGTGAGGAAGTGATCGTGCTGGACCCTGCCTACGACTGCTATGAGCCGGCGATCGACCTGGCCGGGGCGACGGCGGTCCACGTTGCACTGGATCCGCAGACCTTCGCGGTGGACTGGCAGAAAGTGCGCGATGCGATCACCCCGCGCACCCGCATGCTGATGATCAACAGCCCGCACAATCCGTCCGGGGCGATGCTGGGCGAAGACGACCTGCGGGAACTGGCCGCGATCCTCCAGGGCACCGATATCTTCCTGCTGTCGGACGAGGTCTACGAACATATAGTCTTCGACGGCCGTCGCCACGAATCGATACTGCGGTACCCCGAGCTGGCGGCGCGCGCCTTCGTCATTTCCAGTTTCGGCAAGACCTACCACTGCACCGGCTGGAAGATAGGCTACGCGATCGCGCCGCCGGCATTGAGCGCGGAATTCCGCAAGGTGCACCAGTACAACACCTTCACCAGCTTCTCCCCGGCGCAATATGCATTCGCGGCGATGATCCGCGACGAGCCGGAACACTACGAGCAGCTTGGCGCCTTCTACCAGGCCAAGCGCGACCGCTTCCGCGAACAGCTGCTGGCGACGAAACTCAAGCCGTTGCCGGTGCCGGGAGGCTATTTCCAGCTGGTCGATTATTCGGCGGTCAGCGACCTGCCCGATACCGAATTCGTGAAGTGGCTGACCATCGAGCATGGCGTGACCGCGATTCCATTGTCTCCTTTCTATGAAACGCCGCCGCCGGGCCAGCGCCTGGCGCGGCTGTGCTTCGCCAAGAACGATGCAACGATGGACGCGGCAGTGGCGCGTCTCCTGAAGCTTTGATTGGTTAACCTCATTCCCGCGAAGGCGGGACCCCGCGACTCGCGCCCTGCTGGACGCCAATGCCAGCGCGATAAGAACCCATGGAGGTGGAACGATGCAGGACCTGAGAATCTCGCTGGTGCAAGGCGCCACCCGCTGGCACGACCCGGCCGGAAACCGCGAATACTACGGCGACCTGATCGGGCCACTGGCGCACGCTACCGACCTGGTGATCCTGCCGGAGACCTTCACCAGTGGTTTCAGCAACGAGGTCATAGACCAGGCCGAGACCATGGAGGGTCCGACCGTGGCCTGGATCCGCGAGCAGGCGGTCCGTCTGGATGCAGCGGTGACCGGCAGCGTGCAATTGCGGACTGACGAAGGGGTGTTCAATCGGCTGCTGTGGGCGACACCAGATGGCGAGCTCCAGTACTACGACAAGCGCCACCTGTTCCGTTACGCGGGCGAGCACAAACGCTATGCCGCCGGCGACCGGCGCCTGACCGTGGAATGGAAAGGCTGGCGCATCAATCCGCTGGTCTGCTACGACCTGCGGTTTCCGGTGTATTCGCGCAACCGATACAACGTGGAACGCGAGAACGCGCTGGACTTCGACCTGCAGCTGTTCGTGGCCAACTGGCCTGCGGCACGCGCCTACCCGTGGAAAACCCTTTTGCGCGCACGTGCCATCGAGAACCTGTGCTACGTCGCCGCGGTCAATCGTGTCGGCGTGGATGGAAACGGCCTGGAATATTCCGGCGACAGCGCGCTGATCGATTTCCTGGGCCAGCCGCTGGTCGAGACCACGGGCGACGAAGGCGTGGTCAGCAGCGTGGCCTCATGGGCGGCCCTGGCCGCCCACCGCGAGCGCTTCCCGGCGATGCTGGATGGCGATTCCTTCTCGCTGGCCTGATCCCGGCTTGCCTACGCTACGGGCATGAGCGAGTCGAAGACCGGCACTTTTTGGACCATCGGTCATTCCATCCGGCCGTGGGATGAGTTCATCGGCATGCTGGCAGCCGCTTCGATACAGTCGCTCGTCGACGTGCGCCGCTTCGCGGGTTCCAGGCGCAATCCGCAATTCAGCGGCGAAACCATGGGCGCCGCGCTGGCCAGGGAGGGGGTCGAATATGTGCCGATGGCCGACCTGGGCGGCCGCCGCCCCACCAGCGTGGACTCCATCAACCTTGCCTGGCGCAACGCCGGTTTCCGGGGCTATGCGGACTACATGGCGACGGCTCCCTGGCACGCCGCCCGGAACCGGCTGGCCGAACAGGCGTCGCACTACCGCACGGCCGTGATGTGCGCCGAAGCCATGTGGTGGCAATGCCATCGCAGCCTGATCTCGGATGATTTCAAGGCCAGCGGCTGGGAAGTGATCCATCTGCTGTCGCCGGGTCGGGAGCAGGAACATCCCTATACCTCCGCAGCGCGTGTCGTCGACGGTTGCCTGGATTACACGCTGCCCGCCGATCCCCAGCCCTCGCTGTTCTGACGCCTCGCAGTTTATTTAGTGAAGGAAACTTCTATCGACGCGTAGAAAGGCGCACGAGGCGGCACCGATAGCCAGCGCGCCGCGGCATGCTTGCGCAGGCAGATCGCCAGCGGGGAATTGCCCTGCAGCCAGGTACGCACCACCTTGCCCTGCGCATCCAGTTCCATGACCACGACCAGGGCCGACAGGTCGGGAACCGGGGTGGAGCAGGCCGCGGTGCCTGAGGCCAGCAGCGCGGCCTGGGAAGCGCGCAGCTCGGATCGTTGCTGTGGCGACAGCGAGGCTTCATCCGCATCCGCCAACGACTTGGCTTCGGCGTACTCCAGCACAGTAGCCGCCGGAGCAGGGCCAGCCAGCAGCGCGAGTGTGACCAGTGCAAGCAGCTTCATCTGCGTTCCTTGGGATGGCCCAGCCAGTGGCTGGGCGATAGTGGTCAATCAACGGTAGCCGGCGGCCTGCAGTTCGAACAGCTCGGCATAACGTCCGCCCTCGGCCAGCAGCTCATCGTGGGTGCCGCTGGCTTCCAGCTGGCCCTGCTCCAGCACCAGGATGCGGTCGGCCATGCGCACGCTGGAGAAGCGGTGCGAGATCAGCACGGCGGTGCGGTCGTCGGACAGTTCCTTGAAACGCTGGAACACCTCGAACTCGGACCGCGCATCCAGTGCCGCGGTGGGCTCGTCCAGGATCATCACCTGCGCATCGCGCATGTAGGCGCGGGCGATGGCGATTTTCTGCCACTGGCCGCCAGACAGGTCCACGCCGGTCTTGAAGCGGCGGCCGATCAGCTGGTCGTAACCGTTGGGCAGGGTGGCGATGACTTCATCGGCCATCGCGCGCCGGGCGGCATCGCGGATGCGTCCGGCGTCGTCCATGTGGTCGATCTGGCCGACGCCGATGTTCTCGCCGGCGGTGAGGTGGTAGCGCACGAAATCCTGGAAGATCACGCCGATGTTGGCGCGCAGCTCATCGATGTCGTACTCGCGCAGGTCGATGCCATCGAGCAGGATGCGGCCTTCGTCCGGGTCGTACAGGCGTGCCAGCAGCTTCACCAGGGTGGTCTTGCCGGCGCCGTTCTCACCCACCAGTGCCAGCACCTCGCCAGCACGCAGCTCGAAGCTCAGGTGGCGTACCGCCCAGCGTTCGGCATCGGGATAGCGGAAGCCCACGTCCTCGAACACGAAGCCGCGCATGATGGGCTTGGGAATGGCGACCGGGTTTTCCGGCGAAGTGATTTCCGGCTCGATCTCGAAGAATGAGAACAGATCGTCCAGGTACAGCGCCTGGCTGGCGACCTGGGAAAAGCCGACCAGCAGGCCCTCCAGCAACTGGCGCAGGCGGCGGAAGCTGCCGGCCAGGAAGGTCAGGTCGCCGATGGTGAAGTCGCCGCGCACCGTGCGCCAGGCGATATAGCCATAGGCGATGTAGTAGCCCAGCGTACCCAGCGCGGCGAACAACGCGCCCCAGATCGCGCGTTTCCTGGCCAGCGAGCGATTGGCCTTGAAGAACTTGTCTGCCAGGGTGCGGTAGCGCGCGATCAGGAAATGGTGGAGGTTGAATATCTTCACCTCCTTGGCGCTTTCCACGCTGGCACCGGTCTGCTTGACGTACTCGAGCTGGCGGCGCTCGGGCGTCCAGGCGAAGTTCAGCGAGTAGCCCATGGCATTGAAGTGGGCTTCGCCGATGAAGGCCGGAATCAGGGCCACGGCCAGCAGCACCATCAGCCAGGGCGCGTAGACCATCAGGCCGGCGGCGAAGCTGACCACGGTGATGGCGTCCTGCACCTGCCCGAACAGCGTGCTCATCAGGTTCATTCGGCCCATGGTCTGGCGGCGCGCGCGATCCAGCTTGTCCTGCAGGTCGGGGTCTTCGAAGTCCTCCAGGTCCAGCGTCGCTGCGTGTTCCATAAGGCGGATGCTGGTGGCGTTGGTGAACAGCTCCGACAGCAGCGAGTCGGCATAGCTCACCATCCGCCCCAGCAGGTCGGACAGGATGGCCAGGGCGAATTCCATGCCCAGCAGCCACAGCAGATGGTCGAGCTGGCCGCTGCGCCAGGCATCGCCCAGCGTGTCGAATCCCAGGCCCAGGCCGACCAGGCGCAGGGCTTCGTCGATGATCAGCTTGCCGATATACAAGGTGATGATGGGCAGCACGGCGCGGATCAGCCGCAAGCCCATGCTGGCCATCGTCAGCCAGGGACTGGTGGCCCAGATCTGCCTGAGGAAAGGCGGCAGGTTGCGCATCGCATCGAAGCGGTCGCGCAGGCTGGGACCGGATTTGGCGCCGCGCCTGGGCGACGCCGGAGTTGGGGATGCGGGGGCGGATTCAGCCATGCCGGCATTGTGACTTGGCTTCGGTGATTGGAGAAATCACGGGGCCGCTCAGGATTCGTCCAGCCTGAGGGTCAGGCACTTGGCCGATCCGCCGGCCTTGAGGAATTCACCGAGTGGTGTTTCGATGACCTCGAACCCGGCCGCGCGCAGGGTTGCCTGCAATGACGCGCTGGCCTGGTTCACGACCAAGCTGCGGCCCACGTTCACCGCGTTGCAGGCGAAGGCGAGCGCGTCCTGCTCCGAAAGCGCGATGCGCCTGGACTCGGGCACCCGCGCGGTGATCGCGCCGATGCCGTCGGTGTCGAAAGCGGGCGGATAGTAGAGCAGCCAGCCCCCTGCAAGCGGGCAGAAGCAGGTGTCCAGGTGATAGAAGCGTGGATCGACCAGGCGCAGGGCGACGGTTTCGATGTCGAACAGGGCCGCCAGCCCGGCCTCCACGCCCGGATCGCTGCGCGGACCATGGCCCAGCCACAGGCGGGGAGAGCCCCGGTCCAGCAGGGCGTCACCCGCACCTTCGAAATGCATGCCGTCTGGGAGTTTGCGGACGGTAAAGCCGTAGTGCGTGGCCCATTCGGTGAAAAGCGGCTCTTCGCCACGGCGTTGCGCATGGCGAAAGCAGCTGGGGACGAACACATCGCCGATCACCAGGCCTGCGTTGGCGGTAAAGGGCATGTCAGGCAAGCCGTCACCCGGCTGGATCAATTCAATCCCGGCCAGCCGGGCCAGTCCGGCATGCAGGGCATTCCATTGAGTCGCCGCCGTCGCCGCATCGGTCGAGGCCAGGTTGCCTTCCATCCAGGGATTGATCACGTATTCCACCCCGAAGTGGGTAGGCGGACACATCAGCAAACGGGGGCCGGGCGGCATGAAGATCGCCTTCGCGAGACGGTGGCCTTGACGTTGCAGGATTCGGCACGGCAGCGCAATGCCGGCCAAAGCCGGCGGCTTGGCCTAAAATGAGCGCTTCGCCCGCTACCCCCATGGCAGCCGTGACCACGATCAAGCAGGAAGACTTCATCCAGAGCGTCGCCGATGCGCTGCAATACATCAGCTACTACCATCCGGTCGACTACATCCGCAGCCTGTCCGCTGCTTATGAGCGCGAGGAGTCGGAGGCCGCCCGCGATGCCATCGCGCAGATCCTGATCAATTCGCGCATGTGCGCCGAGGGCCACCGGCCGATCTGCCAGGACACCGGCATCGTCACCGTCTTCCTGCAGATCGGCATGGACGTGCGCTGGGAAGACGCCACCATGGGCGTGGAAGAGATGGCCAACGAAGGCGTGCGCCGCGCCTACAACCATCCCGACAACAAACTGCGGGCCAGCGTGCTGGCCGATCCGGCCGGCAAGCGCGTCAACACCCGCGACAACACCCCGGCCGTGGTCAACATGAAAGTGGTACCGGGCAATACGGTCGACGTGATCGTGGCGGCCAAGGGCGGCGGGTCCGAAGCCAAGTCCAAGTTCGCCATGCTCAATCCCTCCGATTCCATCGTCGACTGGGTGTTGAAGACGGTGCCGACCATGGGGGCCGGCTGGTGTCCGCCGGGCATGCTCGGCATCGGCATCGGCGGCACCGCCGAGAAAGCGATGCTGCTGGCCAAGGAGGCGTTGATGGAACCCATCGACATCACCGACCTGCAGGCGCGTGGCGCGTCCAATCGCGCCGAGGAACTGCGGCTGGAGCTTTACGAGAAGGTCAACGCACTGGGCATCGGCGCGCAGGGCCTGGGCGGACTGACCACGGTGCTGGACGTCAAGGTCAAGGATTTCCCCACCCACGCCGCCAACCTGCCGGTGGCGCTGATCCCCAATTGCGCGGCCACCCGCCACGCCCATTTCACCCTGGATGGCAGCGGGCCGGTGATGCTGGAACCACCGTCGCTGGAAGACTGGCCCAAGTTGACCTATGACACGTCCAAGGGCCGCCGCGTCGACCTGGATACGATCACGGCCGAAGAGGTGGCCAGCTTCAAGCCCGGTGAAGTGCTGTTGCTCAATGGCAAGCTGCTGACCGGTCGCGACGCCGCGCACAAGCGCATGGTTGAAATGCTCGACCGGGGCGAGCAGTTGCCAGTGGATTTCCGCGGTCGCTTCATCTATTACGTCGGGCCGGTTGACCCGGTGCGCGACGAAGTCGTCGGTCCGGCCGGCCCCACCACGGCCACGCGCATGGACAAGTTCACCGAGCAGGTGCTCAGCCAGACCGGGCTGATGGGCATGGTCGGAAAAGCCGAGCGCGGTGCGGCGGCGATCGAGGCGATCCGCAAGCACAGGTCGGTCTACCTGATGGCGGTGGGCGGCGCGGCTTACCTGGTCTCCAAGGCGATCAAGGCCGCGCGCGTGGTCGGTTTCGCCGACCTTGGCATGGAGGCGATCTACGAATTCGAAGTGAAGGACATGCCGGTCACGGTCGCGGTGGACAGCACCGGCGAGTCGGTGCACAAGACCGGGCCGCGCGAGTGGCAGGCCCGCATCGGCAAGATTCCGGTGCTGCTGGAAGGCGCATGAGCACGGTTCTGTACGGGTCGAGAAGCACCGCCTCGCTGGTGGTGCACTGGCTGCTGCTCGAACTGCAAGTGCCACACACACTGCACCTGCTGGATTTCGACACGCAGGAGCAGAAATCGGCTGCTTACCTGGAACTCAATCCCGCAGGCGTGGTGCCCACGCTGGTGATGGACGGAGAAGTCATCACCGAGGCCGCCGCCATCGCCATGCACCTGGCCGACCTGCACCCGTGGGCAGGGCTCGCGCCAGCCGTGGGCACGCCGCAGCGCGCGCAGTATTACCGGTGGATGTTTTTCATGGCCAACACGCTGCAGCCCGCTTACCGCGCCTGGTTCTATACCGATGAGCCGGCGGGCGAGGGCAACGTGGAAGCGGTGCAGCAGCAGGCGCGGCACAGGATTGAAACCGCCTGGACGCGCGTGGCCGATCATCTGGCCTCGCATAGCGGACCCTACCTGCTTGGGACGCAACTGTCGGCGGCGGACTTCATGCTTACCATGCTGATGCGCTGGTCGCGCAACATGCCGCGATGCACCGACAGCTGGCCGGCACTGGAGGCCCACGCGCAAGTCATGAAGGCCAGGCCCGCGTTCAAGGAGACCTGCGCGCGCGAAGGCCTCACCGACTGGGCCTGAGGGCTGGCGGACGGCGCCCCAGGCTTCAGCCGGGCTTGCCTGGCTGCGTTCTACTCAAAAAAATGCCGGGCAAGCCCGGCATTACGAGATTCGACGGCGAGGTGTCGCTCTCGCGCCTGCTCAGAACCACTCGAGCAACGAAACTCCCAGGCCGACATAAGTCGCCTTGTGGTTGTAGTCGATCAGGCTTTCGCCATAACCGTCGAACAACTGCACGTGCCCGCGCAACTGGCGGTTGATCGGAAAGCCCCAGTCCAGCTGAAGTGCCCCGTGGGATTTGTCGCCGCCACGCAGGGAATGGCGCCCCATCACGCTGAATTCGTGACCGTCCCTGGTGTAGGTCAGGGTAGCGTCGCCACGACCCACGTAATCCTCGATGTCCGCGTTGTTGTCATCGCTGGCATCTTCCTTGATGCGGTACCAGGGGCGCAGGGTCAGCGCCCAGTTCTCACGGTCCAGGCCAACGCTGAGGATGGCGCGGTTCCAGCTGCGGGAGAGCGGATCACCGCGCCCATTGGACTGGTGATTCAGGCTGAGGCCCATCATGCGACCGCGCCAGCCGGCGATTCCGTAGTTATTGCGGACGACCAGCATCACTTCGGGTTCGTAATTGGTTTCCCGGAAGGGCCGCGAGAGTTCCGAGTTGTAGACCTGCCATCGCGAGCTCTGCGTGTAGGCAGCCCAGATGTCGCCGTTGTCGCCGAACAGGTTTTCCGCGATCTTGGTCTTGAAACTGAGCTGGAACTTGGCTTCCAGGCTGTCCAGTTCCTCGGGGGTGGTCACGTTGTTGTCCGGGTTGGGCGAGCTGGGCGCCTTGTTGGTATCGCTGGTCCAGAACGCCGGCAGCACGTAAACCGGCTTGTATGCGCGCAACTGGAACAGGCCCAGCTTGGAATCCTTGGCAAGCTCCCAGCGGCTGTCGAGCAGTGATCCCTTGCCCGCGTTGGCAACGGCGGCGTCATACACGTCGCGGTCATGGAACAGCGAACCCAGACGGTGGCGGGTGCGCTCGGCCAGGGGAGCGTCATCCGCAGGCGCGGCTGCTTCCTGATCCAGCTTCGACAGTTCCTTGGCCTGCTTGGCTACCGAATCGGCAACGCGGGTGTCGGCAGGGGTGCGTTTGAGTGCGGCGTCATAGCAGGCCAGGCGGGTAGCGTCCGTTGCAATGGAGAGGCAGGCCTCCGGCGTGGCGGGAGTGGGCGCAGCATCCTGTGCCAGTGCGGTGGACGAGAAGGCGATGGCCGAAGCCAGCAGGCTGCAGCGGAGGGTACGAGGGGTCATGCAGCTCACAGTTGTGACTTGAGGGGAAGGATGAATTTCTCCATCAGTTTCTCTTTTAACGGACGCGCCTGCCACATTTCATGCGTGTAACGCTTGGCGTGGCGCAGGTCGGCCTCGAATACATCGGTCATTTCCTCCGCGAAAGCACGGTCGTAGAGGTTCAGGCTGGCTTCGTCGTTGAGTCGGAAGGAGCGTATGTCGAAGTTGGTCGATCCAACCGAAACCAGCTCGCGATCCACGATCAGCATCTTGGTATGCAGCATGGTGGGCTGGTATTCGCTGATCTCCATTCCGGCCAGCAACAGGTCCCCCCATCCCGCGCGGGAGGCCAGGCGAACCGCATCCGAATCGATGTTCGGCCCTGGCAGGAGGATGCGCACGCGCACCCCACGCTGCCTGGCCGCCAGCAGGGCCTGCTTGATCAGGTCGTCCGGGACGAAATACGACGCTGCCAGGTCGATGCTTTCACCCGCGGCGGCGATGGCCATCAGGTACATCAGGTGCATGCTCTCGCTGCCGCCCGAGGGCGAGGCAATGAACAGGTGGCCGGCAACGTCGCCCTGCGGCTCGATGTGCGGGAAATAGGCCGGCCCGTTCAATACTTCGCCGGTGGTCTTGATCCAGTTGTCGTTGAAGGCGGCCTGGATCTGCGCCACCGCCGGACCGTCGACACGGAAATGCGAATCGCGCCAGTGCTCGGGATCCTGCGCATGGCCGGTCCACTGGTCGGCGATGCCCACGCCGCCCGTGAACCCGATGCGGCCGTCCACCACCAGCAGCTTGCGGTGGGTGCGGTTGTTGATCCGGCTCAACGTGTACCAGTGCAGCGGGCGGTAGTGTTGGATGCGAACGCCGGCCGTGCGCATCTCGTCCAAGAGGTCATCGTCCATCTTGATGCTGCCAGCCCAGTCCACTATCACGCTGACGGGCACCCCGGCCTTGGCGCGTTCGGCCAGGGCATCGGTGAATTCCTTGCCGATTTCGCCGGACCAGTAGATGTAGGTTTCGAAAGTGATCGAGGTCTTCGCGCCCCGGATCGCCTCCAGCATGGCTGGAAAAATCTCGTCGCCGTCCTGCAGCGACTGGACCCGGTTGCCGGCAACAATGGTCGGCCCAAGCATGACCGACATTTCGCGGCGGAACTCCGGATCGGTAATCGCGTAATGATGCGGAACCGGCTTTTCCATCTTTTTTTCTGGGGTGGCGAAATTCATCGCCAGCACCACGCAAAGTACGGTGACAAGCACCGTGATCACGATCGTCCACGCCATGCGCTTACGGCTCCAGTTCATGCGGATCATTGAGTTTTCTCCCCTAGCGTGGGAAGTATCCACCGGGGCACATCGTTGCCGGGTGAAGCCGGCGGGGTCAGACCAGCCAGGCGAATGCGAACAGACCCAGCATGGCAAAGGCCAGGCCCAGCTTGAGCACGGTGCCAAGCAGGATGCCTAGCCAGGTCCCAAGCCCCACCTTCGCCGCCTGTCCAATTTCCCTGCCATGCCAGAGCTCGCCCAGCAGCGCCCCTACGAACGGCCCGGCGAACAGGCCGATCGGTCCAAAGAACAGTCCGGCGAAGGTACCAATGACGGCGCCGACCAGCGCCTTCCTGCTGGCGCCCACGCGCCTGGCGCCGACCATGGTGGCGAAAAAATCCACGCCTACCGACACTGCGGTCAGCAATCCAAGTATCACCAGAGGCACCCAGCCGACCTGCTGGAAACCACCCGCCCATGCCGCCAGCAGCATGCCGGCAAAGACCAGGGGCAGGCCGGGCAGGGCGGGCAGGATCACCCCGACCACGCCGACCACGATCAGAATACCCGCGAGCAGGTAATACAGTGCCTGTAGTTCCAATGTTTTCCCCTTTTATATCAATATGTTGCGAACAAAAACCGGGTCCGCCAATTTATTGCATTTTGGATTTTTGCGAGTTACTGTTCAGCTGCTGCGCTTGCCAAGGTCACTGTGAATCGTGGCCTGATGCAGCCGAACCCCGTTCGGCTACAACGTTACACGCTTCCTCCTTGCAACCAGCCGCCGGAACACAGGCGTATCCACTATCCGTTCCAAGGAGTTAGCAAAATGGCAGATCGCGAAAACGGTACCGTCAAATGGTTCAACGACGCCAAGGGCTTCGGCTTCATCAGCCGCGAGAATGGGGAGGATGTATTCGTACATTTCCGCGCCATCCAGAGCCAGGGTTTCAAGAGCCTCAAGGAAGGTCAGAAGGTCAGTTTCACCGTCGTGCAAGGCCAGAAAGGCCTGCAGGCTGACGCGGTGGAAGCCCTTTGACATAAGCCAGACCCAGGCGACGATCCCGTCGAACCTGCTGTCGAACAAGAAAAACCCGGCTACGGCCGGGTTTTTCATTCTCGCGCCTGGTGGAGCGGCCTGTCCTCAGCGAATGACGACCCGGCCGTTGACCACGCGGACATAGGTATTTTCGCGAATTCCACCCAGGTCGTGCTGGTTGATGACTACCGTGCGGCCGTCGTCCATGCGCACATGGACGTCATAGCTGTTGCCGGTCGTGCGGTTCTGGATTGCATTGCCCGCAACCGCGCCGCCTACCGCGCCCGCAACGGCGGCGAGGTTCTGGTTGCCCTTGCTGCCGCCGGTCTTGTCGGCGATTTCGTGGCCGGCGACCGCGCCGACGATTCCACCGAGCACCGCGCCGGTCTTGGAGGGCGCGGTCCGGCTGCCGCCGACAGTATCGATACGCGTGACAACGCCGCAGTCATAGCAGCGTGCCGAGGAACTGGATGAGGGATACGAAGCAGACGAACTGCCGTAACCCGGAGACGTGGTGGCGCAACCGGCCAATGTGACTGCGGCTACGGCGCCGATGGCAAGCAAACGGATCTTCATGCGGTTCTCCTTGAGCCTTAGACAGGCAGTGGCTGTATGTCGGACGAAAGCACGCGGTCGTGCTTGTTGGCCGACATCCTGTCCGTCATTGCATGAACGACGCGTCAATCCTGGCAGTAAAGATAAGGCCTGCAGTTTTCGACGCCAGCGGCGATTCAGCCACGGAAATCCTGGTGACAAGCCTTGCACGCTTCTCCTACCTGCTTGAGCGCTGCCTCTGCCCCGGCGCAGCCCAGCGGGGGCGTCGCCAGCACGCCGTCCAGCCTGGCCCTCAATTCGCTGGCGTGCCTGGTGAAACGCTCGTCATCCTTGAGTCCGGGGAAAGCGAGTTCAGGATCATTGGCGAGGTATCTCAGGGTCTGCAGGTGCGGCAGCACATCGGTCGCGCTGCAGCGGTTGGCTGCGACGCTTGCACGCAGCTCCGCGACATGGGCATCCATCACCCGCATGCTGGCTTCCGGGAAATGGTCCTGCCAGGTCTTGCGGCCCTCGATTGCGCGCAGCACCATCACCACCCCGATTATTCCGATGACCAGACCTATGAGGAACAGGAAAAGGTACCGCGATGCATTGGACGATTTCGTGGGCTGGCTGGCCATGCGGGATTGATCCTGGGAGGTGGGCGTTGGAATAGTACGACGCGTGTCAGCGCTTCCGCCACGTCTACAATGCGCCAATGAAGAAAGAATTGCGCGACCGCTTTGCCGGCATCGACCGACTGTACGGGCAGGGCGCGGTTGAAACCTATGCGGCCAGCCGCGTTGCAGTGGTCGGCATGGGTGGCGTGGGTTCCTGGGTGGTCGAGGCGCTGGTGCGTTCGGGCATCGGCCACCTCACCTTGATAGACGCCGATGACATCTGCATCTCCAACACCAACCGGCAATTGCCGGCGCTCGATGGGCAATACGGCCGCAACAAGTGCGAGGCAATGGCAGATCGATGCCGCGCGATCAATCCCCTGGTCGAAGTCGAGGTCGTGCCGGTTTTCCTGACCGCTTCCAACCTTGAGGGCGTCCTGGAGCAGGGGTTCGACCTGGTGCTGGATGCCTGCGACAGTTTCCGCACCAAGGTGGAGCTGATCGCCTGGTGCAGGCGGCGCAAGCTGCCTGTAATAGTCTCGGGCTCGGCGGGTGGGCGCACCGATCCCACGCAGTTGCGCTTGCGGGACCTTTCACGCACCGAGCACGATGCGCTGCTCGCCCTGGTCCGCAAGAAATTGCGTGCCGAGTTCAATTTTCCGAAGAACCCGGATCGCTACTTCGGCGTGCAGGCGGTGTATTCGCTGGAAAACGTCAGGTACCCGCAAGCCGATGGCAGTGTCCGCGGTGTCCGTCCGCAAATGGGCGCGGATGCGGCATTGAAACTGGACTGCGGTGCCGGATTGGGCGCGGCGACCCATGTCACCGGTGCGTTCGCGTTTGCAATGGTGGGCAAGGCGCTTGAAATTCTGCTCAAGGCCAAGGCCAAGACTAACGCCGCCTGATCACGCCAGGGCGTCGGCGCTGGCGGGCGTGGGGAGCTTGAACAGGGCGCGTGCATTGGCCGTAGTTGCCAAGGCTATTTCTTCAGCCGCCTGGCCGCGCAACTCTGCGACTGCATGGCAGATGGCGGACAAACGCGCCGGTTCATTGCGCTGACCGCGAATGCCGGCATCGGGCTGGTCCGGTGCATCCGTTTCGAGCAGCAGGTATTCCAGCGGCATGTCTGCCACCAGTCGGCGCAGGCGGTTGGCGCGATCATAGGTTGCCGGTCCACCGATTCCGATCAGGAATCCAAGCCGCCACAGCTGCCGCGCTTGCTCGGGGCTGCCCGAGAAGCTGTGTACCACCCCCCGCAAATTTCCAATGCGCTTGATCGCGGCGATCACGGCATCCACCGCGTGTCGCGCATGCACGATCACGGGCAGGTCGAAATCACGCGCCAGCGCCAGTTGCCCGTCGAAGTAGAGCTGCTGTACGTCCGGATCAAGCCCATCCACGAAATAGTCCAGGCCGCATTCGCCCACCGCCAAGGGGCGTTCGCCGGCTATCCATTCGCCCAGCAACTCGAGGTGATCCGGTTCATGCTCCGTCAGGAACATGGGGTGCAGGCCGTATGCCGGGAACAGGCCGGAATGCTGCCGGCATAGCTCACGCAGTTTCGGCCAATACGCGGCAGCAATGGCGGGCACTACTTGCTGGAGCACGCCGGCCAGCCGGGCGCGGTTGATGACGGCTTCCCGGTCGACGTCGAACTCCGGCGCATCCAGGTGGCAGTGGCTGTCGACCAGCACGCCGCGCCTATTGATAGGGTCGCTCAGTGGTATCCACCACGGGGGGGTTCTTGCGGTTCTTCCAATTGGCCAGCAGCAGGGCGCCGAGTCCCAGCAGGATTTCATCGACGAGCGGGATCGGGTCGGGTACCACCAGCGTGATGGCGAACAAGGCGGCGGTAATCTTGAACAGCGTGGGATACCGCAGTCGTCGGGCCCAATTCAATATAGGTAGCAGGAAAGGGGTGGCCATGTGTCCGGTCTCAAGGGCGTGCGGGGCACACGCTAGCACGGCGGCGGCAACCCCGCCGGTTCATCCTGCAGGCGGTTTTGAGCCGTACCGACCGGGTTCCATTCAGTGATCCCGTGCTGCAATTGACACAACGATAACGCGGGAGCCGCCCGCCTGGAGACTGCACCATGAAAAGCAATACCACCACGATCCTGATCGCGACTGGCGCCTTGCTCTTCGGCGGCATCGCGACTGCCGCTTACATGAATAATCGCGCACAGCCCACCGAATTCGTCAGCGCTTCCACGGGCCAGCCCGTGGCTGGCATGGACACTGCGCTGGACGATTCGGCGGCGCTGGACAACCAGATCCAGCCCAACACGCTGCAGTATGCCGATGTGGTCAAGGTCGATCCCATCACCAACAAGAACAAGGTATACGCGACCGTCATCGGCAGCGAGGCCGTGCGCGAAACCACCACCACCAATACGCCACATGAAGTCTGCCAGGACGTTGCCGTGCAGGAGCGCCTGCCGGAGCGCGATGGCAATACCGGGGGTACCGTCGCCGGTGCCCTCATTGGTGGCTTGCTCGGCAACCAGGTCGGCAAGGGCAATGGCCGCAAGGCCGCGACTGCCGGTGGCGCCGTGGTCGGCGGGCTGATCGGCAACAAGGTCGACAAGAACCATGTCGGTGGGCGGGTCGTGACCCGCACTGAGCGCCAGTGCCATACCGAGAACAGCGCATCGCAGTCCTCGCGCGTGACCGGTTACAACGTCACCTATCGCAATGCCGATGGCACCACCGGCACCATGCGGATGGACAGCAAGCCCGGGTCGCGCATTGCCATGGGCAATACGGACAAGGTGGTCGGCTATGACGTGACCTACCGCTTTGAAGGCCAGGAGAAGACCGTGCGCATGGATGACAAGCCGGGTGAGCGCCTGCCGATCGTCGATGGCAAGGTCGTGACCCAGACTGCGGCCCTCGAGGGCAACAGCCAGGGTTGAAAGCGGTTGCAAGCCTGGGTTTGGACAGGGCCGGCGGATGCCGGCCTTGTCGTTTCCGGCCGCGGCCGGGGGTTACGGCGCCAAGCCGGCCGCGAATACAATGTAGGACTGTCCTGAATCGGCTTCCGCGCATGGCTCTCAATCCCTATGACCTGTTTGACATCCGTTCCCTGCTGACAGAGGAGGAGCGTGCAGTCCAGGACACCGTGGCCCGCTTCACCGACGAGCGCGTGCGCCCGATCATTGGCGATGCATTCGCCGAAGGCCGCTTCCCGAGGGAGTTGATCGCCGAGATCGCCGACCTGGGCTTGCTGGGCTCCTCGTTGCCTGAGGAATACGGCGGTGGCGGTCTCAATGGAGTCAGTTACGGCCTGATCTGCCAGGAGCTGGAGCGCGGTGATTCGGGCATCCGCAGCTTCGTCAGCGTGCAATCCTCGCTGTGCATGTACCCCATCTACGCGTACGGCAGCGAGGAGCAGCGCATGCGCTGGCTGCCGGACATGGCCGCAGGCAAGGTCATCGGCTGCTTCGGCCTGACCGAACCGCAGGGCGGCTCGGACCCGGGTGCCATGAAGACCAATGCCAAACGCGATGGCGGCGATTGGGTACTCAATGGCTCGAAAATGTGGATCACCAACGGCAACCTGGCCGATATCGCCATCGTCTGGGTGCAGACCGAGGACGGCATCCAGGGTTTCGTGGTCGAAAAGGACTTCCCCGGTTTCACCGCCCAGGAAATCCACAAGAAGATGAGCCTGCGGGCCTCGGTGACCTCGGCGCTGTTCCTGGACAACGTGCGCGTGCCCGAAGCCAACCGCCTGCCCAACGTGAAAGGCCTCAAGGGTCCGCTGGGCTGCCTGACCCAGGCCCGTTATGGCATCACCTGGGGCCCGATCGGCGCGGCCATTGCCTGCCTGGACGAGGTGCTGGCCTATACCAAGGAACGCATCCTGTTCGACCGTCCTGTCGCCGCCACCCAGAGCGCGCAGATCAAGATGGCCGAGATGGCCCGCCGCATCACCCTGGCGCAGTTGCTCTCGCTGCAATTGGGCCGGCTGAAGGATGCCGGCAACATGCAGCCTGCGCAGGTCTCGCTGGCCAAGTGGAACAACTGCCGCATGGCGATCGACATCGCCCGCGAATGTCGCGACCTGCTCGGCGGCGCCGGCATTACTACAGAGCATGCCGCTATCCGTCACGCATTGAACCTGGAATCGGTGATCACCTATGAGGGTACCGAGACCGTGCACCAGTTGGTCATCGGGCGCGAGCTGACCGGCATCAACGCGTTCTGATTCGTGCGTCCTGCCCGAGGCAGGACAGGGCGGGTGTCATGAGCATCTTCGATCTGAAGCTGGAAACCGAACGCCTGCTCCTGCGCCCGCCGCAGGCGCAGGATTTCGAACCGTGGGCGGCGTTCATCGCCGACGAGCAGGCCGCCCGGCATATCGGCGGGGTGCAGCCGCGCCCAGTCGCCTGGCGCAGTTTTGCCGCCATGGTCGGGGTGTGGCACCTGCAGGGGTTTGCGTTCTTCTCGGTGATAGAAAAGGCCAGTGGCCAATGGGTAGGCAGGCTGGGTCCCTGGCAGCCCGAAGGCTGGCCCGGCACCGAAGTGGGCTGGAGCATCGTCCGCGAACACTGGGGCAAGGGCTTCGCGCCGGAAGGCGCGCGCGCTGCCACTGACTGGGCGTTCGACGCGCTTGGCTGGAGCGAGGTGATCCATACCATCGCCGAGGACAACGCGAATTCCAAGGCGGTCGCGGCGAAACTGGGGTCGCGGTTCCTGCGCATGGACTGGTTGCCGGCCCCGCTTGATGCAAAACCGGTCGAGGTGTGGGGACAGACCCGGGAAGAATGGCGCGCCGGGCGCGCGAGCGGAGCACCAACATGATTACCCTGCATGGCATGTCGTGGTCGGGCAATTGCTACAAGCTGCAGCTGCTGATGGCACAGCTGGGCCGAGCCTACGACTGGCAGGAAATCGACATCACCCGGGGCGAGAACCTGTCGCCGGAATTCCTGGCCTTGAACGATCGCGGCAAGGTGCCGGTGCTGCAACTCGAGGACGGCCGGATCATGGCCGAATCCAACGCGATCCTGCACTACCTGGCCCAGGGTTCCGAACTGCTGCCATCCGATCCATGGGCCCAGGCCAAGACCTTGCAGTGGATGTTCTTCGAGCAGTACAGCCACGAACCCTACATCGCGGTATCGCGCTTCGTCATGCGGTTCCTGCCGGCCGACCATCCCCGCCAGCAGCAATTGGCCGTGTTGAAGCCTTTCGGAGAGGAGGCGCTGGCGGCGATGGAGAGGCACCTGGGCCGGTTGTCCTGGTTCGGCGGCCACTGCTACACGATTGCCGACATTGCCTTGTTCGCCTACACCCATGTCGCCGATGAGGGCGGGTTTGAACTGGACCGCTATCCGCGCGTCCTCGACTGGTTGCGGCGGGTGGCCGCGCAACCCGGCTTCGTGCCCATGCGCGGCTCGCCAGCCAGTGCTGTTGCCAAGCAGTTGCATCCCGTCACCGACCCGCACTCCAGCTAACGGAAAAGAACGAATGTCATCTGCTGCAACACCACCCATTCCCGCCCGCATGAAGGGACTCAACCGCGCAGAGATCTGCGACCAGAATTTCATCGAGTTCGTGCGCGAATGGAATGGCAGGACAGTGGCCAGGCCGGCACCGGGCGAGGCAGTGATCGAGGGCAGTGCGCTGGATGCACACTCCTTCGTCGAGCTGCTGGAATCGCAGCTGATCTCGCGCCACCTGGACCTGATGGCGCGCGTGCTGCGCGTGCAGAACAAGGTCTTCTACACCATCGGCAGTTCCGGCCATGAAGGCAACGCCATGGTCGCGCGCCTGACCCGGCATACCGATCCGGCGTTCCTGCATTACCGCAGCGGTGCGTTCATGGCCGAACGCTTCCGCAAGCTGCCTGGCACAGATGGCAAACCGCGTGACCCGATCATGGATTCGGCGCTTTCGTTTGCCGCAAGTTCCGAAGATCCCGCGTCGGGTGGCCGCCACAAGGTCTGGGGTTCCAAACCGTTGTGGGTGCTGCCGCAGACTTCCACCATTGCTTCCCACCTGCCCAAGGCGCTGGGCACGGCGGTGGCGATCGAACAGGCCAGGCGCATCGGCCATGCTTCGCCCATTCCCGAGGACAGCATCGTCATCTGCTCCTTCGGCGATGCCTCCAGCAACCACGCCACCGCGCAGACCGCATTCAACGCCGCGGCCTGGACCAGCTATCAGAAGCTGCCGGCGCCGGTGCTGTTCGTGTGCGAGGACAACGGGATCGGCATCTCGGTGAAGACGCCGGGAGGCTGGATCGAGCGCAATTTCTCCAGGCGCGAAGACCTGGACTACTTTTACGCCGACGGCCTGGATCTGGCGACCGGCTATGGGCAGGTGCAGGCGGCGGTGGAACACTGCCGACGCAGCCGCCGTCCTACTTTCCTGCATCTGCGCACCACGCGCATCATGGGCCACGCGGGTACCGATTTCGAAATCGAATGGCGCCCCATCGAAGAGCTGGTGGCAGTGGAGGCGGGCGATCCCTTGCTGCGTTCGGCGGCCATCGCGCTGGAATCGGGACTGTATTCGAAGGACAGCCTGCTGGCGCTGTACGAACAGATCCGCGTCAAGTGCTTCGCCGCCGCCGATGCCGCCGACAGGACGCCCAAGTTGACCAGTCTGGACGACGTGATCGCCCCGCTGGCGCCGTACTCGCCGGAAAAAGTCATGGCCGAAGCCACGCGCATCGGCAACGAAGACAAGCGCCTGCAGGTTTTCGGCAGCGCTGAGAAACTGCCTGAAGCGCAGCCGCCGCGGCATCTGGCGATCCAGATCAACAACGCGCTGCATGACCTGTTCTGCAAATATCCCGAAGCCCTGCTGTTCGGCGAGGACGTCGCCCAGAAGGGCGGCGTGTACACGGTGACCAAGGGCCTGCACAAGGCGTTCAAGAACAGCCGCGTGTTCAATACCCTGCTTGACGAGACCATAATCCTTGGCCTGGCCCAGGGCTATGCCAACCTCGGCATGCTGCCGGTTCCCGAAATCCAGTACCTGGCCTATTTCCATAACGCCTGCGACCAGCTCCGCGGCGAGGCGGCATCGCTGCAGTTCTTTTCGAACGACCAGTACCGCAATCCCATGGTGGTGCGCATGGCCGGACTGGGCTACCAGCGCGGATTCGGTGGTCATTTCCACAACGACAATTCGATCACCGCGCTTCGCGATATTCCCGGCCTGGTGGTCGGTTGTCCTTCGCGGGGCGACGATGCCGCCACCATGCTGCGCACGCTTGCCGCACTGGCCAAGGTGGATGGACGGGTCAGCATCTTCCTGGAGCCCATTGCCCTGTACATGACCAAGGATCTGTACGAAGCCGGGGATGGAGGCTGGCTGACCACCTATCCGCCACCGGAGCAGGCGATGGTCCTGGGCGAAGGCCGCGTCTACAGCCCGGAAGCCGATGACCTGGTGATCTTCACCTACGGCAACGGCGTGCCGATGAGCCTGCGTGCCGGCCGCGACATCGAAGCCGTGCATGGCTGGAAGGTGCGGGTGGTCGACCTGCGCTGGCTGGTGCCTTTGAATGAGCAGTACATCGCCGAACAGGCCCGCTCGGCCAGGCGCATCCTGATCGTCGATGAAGGCCGTCATTCGGCCGGCGTGGGCGAGGGCGTCATCACCGCCATCGCCGAAGCCGGCTTCGGCGGCCGGCCGTTCCAGCGTGTCGTGGGGGTTGATACCTACACGCCGCTTGCCGGGGCTGCCCTGCTGGTCCTGCCGGGCGAGGCGGATATCGTGCAGGCGGCCGGGCGCCTGGCCTGATCTTCGCTGCCTGCACGGCATCCCTGCACATTCGTGGCTAATATCGACTGCGCGCAAGCGATTGCCCACTAGGAGAAATGCATGAGTCAGATCAGGATCGCGGTGATCGTCGGCAGCCTGCGCAAGGAGTCGATCAACAAGAAGCTGGCGCTGGCGGTCAGCGGCATGTTTGCCGACCGCTTCGCGCTGCAGCGGGTCGAAATTTCCGGACTGCCGCTCTATAACCAGGATTTCGACGGCGACTTCCCGGCGCCAGGCCTCCATTTCAAGCAGCAGGTCGAAGCAGCGGACGCGTTGCTCTTCGTCACTCCCGAATACAATCGTTCCATACCGGGCGTGCTCAAGAACGCGATCGATGTGGGTTCAAGACCTTCAGGCAGCAACTCCTTCGGGGGCAAGCCGGCTGCGGTCATAGGAACTTCGCCAGGTGCGCGTGGCACGGCGCTGGCGCAGCAGCATTTGCGCAACGTGCTGGTCGGGCTGGATGTGCTGGCCATGCCGCAACCCGAGGTCACGGTGCAGTACCAGGAAGGCCTGATCGACGGGGAGGGGCGCATCGACAACGAACGCACGCAGAAATTCCTGCAGCGGTTCGTCGACGGCTATTCGACCTGGCTGATCAGGACGCTGGGAGCGTGAGCCCGCGGTACCGAAAAGGCGTCAGCGGGATAAGTCGCGACTGATTCGTTCCATCGGAACGTGGCACTGGAGTCGCCCGAACGCACGCGCAAGGCGTCTCAGCGCACCAGGCCATCCCGCAAAGGAATTCCGCGAAGGACGGCGGCGCCCGCGTGCAGGGGTGCCGCGGAACGATCCAGTGGCAGGACCGCCAGGGCCAGCGTCGTCTGGTCCTGGACCACGCTGATGATGCTGCCGACCGTGCGTTCACCATCACCCACGTCCATGCCTGCTTCAACCGACGCGTCGGCTTCGAACAGCGCGATACCGCGCTTGGCCTTGCCCAGGAAATGGGTGCGGGCAACGATTTCCTGGCCCGGATAGCAGCCTTTCTTCACACTGAAGGCCTGCAGGCGGTCCAGCGAGAGCTGCTGCGGCGTCCATTGCTCGCGCTGTTGCGCAGGCAGGCGCGGCAGGCCTGCCTGGAGATCGGAGGCAAACCAGCGCCGTTCGAAGCCGGCATCTAAGGCAAGCAGTGGCGACTGCACTATCACAAGGGTACGGGCCACTGCCTCATCGCCATAATCCAGCTCAATGGTGTCGCCACTCATCCCGATTCGCGCATTTCCGGCCCTACCGGACTTCACGAACGCCCCGCCGACCTGCAGGTCCGCGCGCGCGGTGATCTTCAACTTTCGTCGAAACACGTAGCGCTGCAACTCCGTGGCCAGCTCCGCCGCGGCAGTATCCGGCAGCACCAGCAGGATCCTGTCGGCCGCCAGCCTGAGCAACGCAAACACCGCGATAACCCGCCCTTTTGGCGTAAGCCACGTGTTCCATTGCCAGTGGAGATCGGCCAGGCCGCTGACGTCATTGGCGAATTGCGCCTGTGCAAACGCAATTGCGTCGGGCCCATCCAGTGCGACCAGGGCATGGTCGGACAGGGGAAGAAAGGGCGACGAAGTGGCTGGCAGGTTGTCAGGCAAGGGGGGGAGGACTAAAATTTGCGGATTGCGAGAACAGCATGATAGGCCAAACCCCTTCCATTCCCGATCCTGTACCCGGAACACAGCAGCCTGCGAGGGAATCTGTGGAGCCGGAAGCAGTGGCACCGAAAGAGATCGGTGGTCGCGACGGTCCCGAGCCGACGCGTTATGGGGATTGGGAAAAAAACGGACGCTGCATCGATTTCTGACCCACAGGTCATCGAACAACGCCTGCCCAGCCAACGCGGTCCCACGGAAGACCGCCCAGCCGAGATAACGAGCCCAGCGAATGGCGACCAGACAACGTCCGCTTTCACCACACCTGCAGGTGTACCGCTGGCAGATCCAGATGATGACTTCGATCATCCATCGGGCTACCGGAATCATCCTCACCGTCGGCGCGCTGCTCATCGCAGCGGCAATGCTGGCCATGGCCACCGGCCCGGAAGCCTGGGACTGCGTGCGCCGGCTGGCCGGCTCATGGCTGGGCCTGGCAGTGCTGTTCGGGTGGACCTGGGCCTTCGCCTACCACCTGCTCAATGGCATACGCCACCTGGCGCAGGACGCAGGGTTCGGTTTCAGCATTCCCGCTTTCATCCGTAACGGCTGGCTGTCGGTAATCGGCAGCCTGGTGCTGACCGGCGTCATCTGGAGCGCGGTCGCCGCGCGTGGAGGCTGGCTGTGAGCCATCGTTACCGTACCCCGTTGAAAGACGTGCGCGGCCTGGGCTCGGCGAAGGAGGGCACGCACCATTTCATCGTCCAGCGCCTGACCGCCATTGCGCTGGTCGTGCTGGCCTGCTGGTTCCTGTACTTCGTCATCGACCTGATGCAGGCCGATTACCTGACCGCCAGCGACGCCGTGGCCAAGCCCTGGAATGCGACCTTGCTGATCGCCTTCCTGGTCGCGATGTTCTGGCACGCCCAGCTCGGCATGCAGGTGATCATCGAGGACTACGTGCACAGCCACGGCGTGGCGCTGTTTTTCCAGGTAGTGGTCCGTTTCGTCTGCATTCTCGGCGCGCTGGCCAGCGCTTTTGCCGTGGTCCTCATCGCGTTGGGAAATTGAACATGACTTCGGCTTACAAGATCACCGAACACAAGTACGACATGGTCGTGGTCGGCGCCGGCGGCGCCGGCTTGCGCGCCACCTTCGGCCTCGCCGCCAAAGGATTGCAGACGGTGTGCCTGACCAAGGTGTTCCCGACGCGTTCGCATACCGTCGCCGCCCAGGGTGGCATATCGGCTGCCCTCGGCAACATGGGCGAGGACGACTGGCGCTACCACTTCTACGACACCATCAAGGGCTCGGACTGGCTGGGCGACCAGGACGCGATCGAGTACATGTGCCGCGAGGCGATCCCGGCGATTGTCGAACTGGAACATTACGGCGTGCCTTTCAGCCGTACCGAGGAAGGCAAGATCTACCAGCGCCCCTTCGGTGGCATGACCACCAAGTACGGCGAAGGCCCGCCCGCCCAGCGCACCTGCGCCGCGGCCGACCGCACCGGCCACGCCATGCTGCACACGCTGTACCAGCAGTCGCTGAAGCACGACGCGCGTTTCATGATCGAGTACTTCGCCCTGGACCTGATCTTCGACGAGGAAGGCGCGTGCAAGGGCGTACTGGCCCTCGACATGGCCGAGGGATCGTTGCACCTGTTCCGCGCCCAGGGCGTGGTGCTGGCCACCGGCGGCTATGGCCGTGCCTATTTCAGCGCGACTTCCGCCCATACCTGCACCGGCGATGGCGGTGGCCTTGCGCTGCGCGCCGGCCTGCCGATGCAGGACATGGAGTTCGTGCAGTTCCATCCCACCGGCATCTATGGCGCCGGCTGCCTGATCACCGAGGGCGTGCGCGGCGAAGGCGGCATCCTGCGCAACAGCAACGGCGAGCGCTTCATGGAGCGCTATGCGCCGCACTACAAGGATCTGGCGTCGCGCGACGTGGTGTCGCGGTCGATGACCATCGAGATCCGCGAGGGCCGCGGCGTGGGCGAAAAGAAGGACCACATCCTGCTCGACCTGACCCACCTCGGGCCGGAAGTCATCCACGAGAAGCTGCCCGGCATTGCCGAGAGCGCGCGCATCTTCGCCGGGGTTGACGTTGCCACCCAGCCGATTCCGGTCATCCCCACCGTGCACTACAACATGGGCGGCATCCCGACCAACTACCACGGTGAAGTGGTGCGCAAGGTCGGCGACAACCCCGATGCGGTGGTGCCCGGGCTCTACGCCATTGGCGAAGCGGCCTGCGTGTCGGTGCATGGCGCCAACCGCCTGGGTTCGAACTCGCTGCTGGACCTGGTGGTGTTCGGGCGCGCGGTGGCCAACCGTTGTGCCGAGACCATCAAGATCGGCGGCCCGCACAGCAGGCTGGCCGATGATGTCTGCGACAAGGCGCTGTCGCACCTGGACAAGCTGCGCAATGCCAGCGGCGATACGCCGACGGCGGTGATCCGCGACAACATGCAGGCCACCATGCAGAGCGACGCGGCGGTGTTCCGCACCTCCAAGACGCTGAAGGAAGGCTGCGACAAGATGGCCGACATCTTCAACTCGTTCGAAGACGTCAAGGTCTCGGACCGTTCGCTGGTGTGGAACTCCGACCTGCTGGAAACCTACGAGCTGCACAACCTGCTGCTCAACGCGGTGGCCACCATCAATTCCGCGGAACAGCGCCACGAAAGCCGCGGCGCGCATGCGCACGAGGACTTCCCCGACCGCGACGACGTCAACTGGCAGAAGCACACGCTGGTCAACGTAGACGAGAAGGGCCAGTGCAGTTTCGATTTCCGACCGGTGCACATGTACACGTTGAGCAAGGACGTGGACGTGGTGCCGCCGAAGCCACGCGTTTACTAAGCAGTGAATAGTGAATCGAGAATAGGGAACTGCTGGAGCGGCCAGGCCCGCTTCCGTTCGCATTCCGGTTCCCACACTTTCCTATTTGCCGTTCGCTATTCACGGATCTGAGACATGGCTGAATTTTCGCTCCCGAAGAACTCACGCGTCACCAAGGGCAGGCATTTCCCCGCCCAGGGTGCAAAGAACCCGCGCACCTTCAAGGTCTACCGCTGGAGCCCGGACGACGACCAGAACCCGCGCACCGACACCTACGAGGTCGACCTGGATTCATGCGGGCCGATGGTGCTGGACGCGCTGATCAAGATCAAGAACGAGATCGACCCCACGCTGACCTTCCGCCGGTCCTGCCGCGAAGGCATCTGCGGCTCCTGCGCAATGAACATCGACGGCACCAACACGCTGGCCTGCACGCGCGCGATCAGCGACTGCAAGAAAAACGAGGTGCCGATCTACCCGTTGCCGCACATGGAAGTGGTCAAGGACCTGGTCCCGGACCTCACCCATTTCTATGCGCAGTACGCCTCGATCAAGCCGTGGATGCAGACCCAGTCCGCGCCGCCGCCAGACCGCGAGCGCCTGCAGTCGCCGGAAGACCGCAAGCAGCTCGACGGCCTCTACGAATGCATCCTGTGTGCGTGCTGTTCGACCTCATGCCCCAGCTACTGGTGGAACGGCGAACGCTACCTTGGGCCGGCCATCCTGCTGCAGGCCTACCGCTGGATCGTCGATTCCCGCGACGAGAACACCGGCGCGCGCCTGGATGACCTGGAAGACCCGTTCCGCCTGTACCGCTGCCACACCATCATGAACTGCGCGCGTACCTGCCCGAAGGGATTGAATCCGGCGCTGGCGATCGCGGAAATCAAGAAGCTGATGCTGGCCCGCCGCGGCTGATGCAGGCGCCACCAGCTCCCGACCGGGCGAGGGCAGGCGGTCCACCGCCAGCCTCGTTTGGCAGCGGGATGAAGAAGCGTTATGTCTTTGCGGCAGGCGCTGGCTATGGCTTGCTGATGCGGCTCGCCTTCGGCCTGCCGTTTTTCGGCTCGGCTGAAATCAGCAATACCGCCAGCCAGGCGATGCTGTGGTCGTTCCTGTGTCTGGTGCCGCCATTGGTGGGTGCGCTGACGGTGCACTTCTCCGGCGGGCGCCAGCGCAGCGTGGGCTACGCCATCATTGCACCTTGGGTCTCGATCCTCATGTTCGTCGGCGGTGCCGCCGTATTGCTCATCGAGGGCAGCATCTGCATCGCCATGGCACTGCCTCTGTTCCTTGCATTGGCTTCGCTCGGAGGCCTGGTGATGTGGCTGGTGTCCAGGTTCTACCGCCCATCTTCCTCGGTGCTCGGTTCGTTGCTGCTGCTGCCCCTGCTGGCCGGATCGTGGGAGCGCGACCAGCCATTGCCGCAGGCGTTGCAGGCCGCTGATGCCACGATCATGATCGCCGCCTCCCCCGAGGCGGTTTGGAAGCTGATCAACCGTGCCGAAGATATCCGCCCGGCCGAGATGCGCGAAGGTCTCGCGTACCGTATGGGGTTGCCTTATCCAATCTCCGCGCGCACCACTGAAACCGAGCAGGGTAGGGTCAGGAAACTCAGTTGGGAGAAGGGCGTGCGTTTCGACGAACCCATCCTGGACTGGCAGGAAAACCGCTTCATACGCTGGTCCTACTCGTTTCCAGCCGGGGCCATCCCCCCCGACGCGCTGGACGAGCACGTAGTCATCGGAGGCAAGTATTTCGACCTGGTCGACACCTCCTATCGATTGACTCCCGTGGCAACCGGAACGCGCCTCGACATCCACGTCACCTACCGGGTCAGTACCCATTTCAACTGGTATGCCGACGCTTGGGGACGGGTTCTGGTGGCCGACGCGGCGGGAACCATCCTGCGCTTCTACAAGCGACGGGCCGAAGTGGGCGCTACCGGCATCGCGGGGGTCGGGGCGCCATGAACGGTACCGGGGAAGTCGAACTCAAGCGCATCCGCTGGCGCTGCCGCCGCGGGATGCGCGAGCTGGACCAGCTGTTCGGACGCTACGTGGACAGGGAATGGGCGAATGCCTCCGGGGAAGAGCGCGGGGTTTTCCTACGCCTGCTCGATTGCGAGGACGATAAGCTCTGGCGCTGGTTCATGGGCTACGAGGATTGTCCCGATGCCGCACTCGCATCACTCATCCAGCGGATCCGTCAGCTGCCGCCTTGAGTGGCGACCTTCTCGCTGGCTGGTAGGCACCTTGCTGTTGTTGGGCCTGCTCGCCACGTTTTCGATAATGGCCTCGGACCTGCCCCGGGCCCCGGCCTGGATGCTGAGCATCGCGGTAATACTGCACGCCGCACAGCTGGCACGGCATGAGTGGCGTTCACCGGCCCGTTCGCTGATGTTTCCCGGCACCGAACTCCCCGCAATGGTGGATGGCATGCCCGTGGAAGCGGTTGACGTGCAGTGGCGTGGACCCCTTGCCTTCGTCTCGTGGAAGGGCAGGGACGGCAGGCGCGTGCGCCTGTGCTGGTGGCCCGACACGCTGCCGGCCGGCCGTCGACGTGAACTCCGTCTGGCCGCTGGCAGCCTGCAAGCTTCGCGGCACGCGCTGGCAATGGCACCATAGGCGACTATGTTCAAACCCATACCCGTCTCCATCGGCTTGCGCTACCTGCGGGCCAAGCGCCGCAACGGCTTCATATCCTTCATCTCCATGGCCTCGATCCTGGGCATTGCCCTGGGCGTGACCGTGCTGATCACCACGCTGTCGGTGATGGGCGGATTCCAGCGCGAGATCCGCGACCGCATGCTGCAGATGACCGCCCACGCCACGGTCAGCGCCGCTGGCGATGCGATGCAGGATTGGCCGCACGCGGTTGCCGTTGCAATCCAGGACAAACGGGTTGCGGGCGCGGCCCCCTACGTCGACAGCCAGGCGCTGTTGAAGGGGGCGCGCAACCAGCCGGCGATCGTGCGCGGTGTCATCCCGGCCGAAGAAAAGAAGGTCTCGGTGCTGGCTGACAAGATGAAGCGCGGCAGCCTTGATTCGCTCGCGCCGGGTTCCTTCAACGTCGTGCTCGGCCAGGAACTCGCGTTGTGGCTGGGCGTCGGCGTCGGCGACAGCGTCGTTGTCATGCTGGCGGATGAACGCAGCACTCCCATGGGCGCCATGCCCAGCATCAAGCGCTTCAAGGTCAGCGGCATCTTCGAGGCCGGCTACAACGAGATCGACAAGGGCCTGGCCGTGGTCAACATGTCCGACCTGCAGCGTGTCCTGAAGATGGGTGATGGGGTGACCGGCGTGCGCCTGAAACTGCATGACATGGACCAGTCGTGGAACGTAGCGCGTGACCTGGCCGAAAATCTGCACGGCCCGTACCGCATCAGCGACTGGACCAGCGAGAACGCCAACCTCTACAGCTCGCTGAAGATGGAGAAGACGGTGATGGGCATCCTGCTGTCGCTGATCATCGCCATGGGTGCATTCAACCTGGTGTCCTCGCAGGTGATGCTGGTCACCGACAAGCAGGCCGACATCGCCATCCTGCGCACACTGGGCCTGACCCCGCGCGGGGTGATGCAGGTGTTCATGGTCCAGGGTTCGCTGATCGGCATCATCGGCACCTTGCTGGGCGTGGCAGGCGGCGTCTTGCTGACCATCAACCTTGAATCGATCCTCGGCTTCATCGAGTCGGTGTTCAACATCACCCTGCTGCCTCCCGACGTCTACTACATCACCGGCCTGCCGTATGACCTGCAGGGCAGCGACGTGGCAGTGATCGCCCTGATTGCCTTGACCATGAGCTTCCTGGCCACGCTGTACCCGGCCTGGCGCGCGGCGCGTACCGACCCGGCGGAGGCCTTGCGTTATGAGTGACTCACCAATAGCGGCTGCAGTGGGCGCCAATGCCGGCGGCGACGTCATTCGTGCCGAAAAGCTTGCCAAGACCTATGCCGAGGGCAAGATGCGCACCCCGGTGTTCGACGGGCTGGAACTGGTGGTGGCGGCCGGCGAAACCGTGGCGATTGTCGGGGCCTCCGGCGCCGGCAAGAGCACGTTGCTGCACCTGCTGGGTGGCCTGGATACACCGACGGCGGGCGAGGTGTATGTGACGGGCCAGAAAATGTCCTCGCTTTCCAATTCAGCCCGCGGCCAGCTGCGCAATCGCGCCTTGGGCTTCGTCTACCAGTTCCACCACCTGCTGCCCGAGTTCACCGCGCTGGAGAACGTCATGATGCCGGTGATGCTGGGGGGCGTGGACGTCAAGATTGCAGCGCAGCGCGCAAAGGCATTGCTGGAGAAGGTGGGGTTGGGCCACCGCATCGAGCACAAGCCCGGTGAACTGTCCGGCGGCGAACGCCAGCGTGCCGCGGTAGCGCGCGCACTGGTCAACCAGCCTGCCTGCGTCTTGGGCGACGAACCGACCGGCAACCTTGACGAGCGCACCGCGGCTACGGTGTTCGAGTTGATGCTGGAACTCAACCGCGCCCAGCAGACCAGCCTGGTGCTGGTGACCCACGACCGCCGCCTGGCCCGCAAGCTGGACCGGGTGCTGGAACTGCATGAGGGGCGCCTGCGCGAACTGGCTATCGCCGACGTTTGAGTCGACAGAGCATAGAAGGACGGGCGGCGCGTTTTCCTACCCGCCAGGGCGGGGTTGACTGATGGTGGTGGTGAGGCACGACGCGCACCCTGAACGCTGACTCCATCACGACTGCCGCCACCCATGTATCCAGGCAACGGAACTGCCCGAACTGCCGATGGCGCATTGAGCGCCCGCTGTGCACTGTCGCTGCTGGCCGGCGCGATCACCTGTCTGCTGCTGCCCGGCCTGCCGTGGTGGCCGCCGTTGGCAGTCCTGGTCTTGGTCGGTGCGGGGTGTTGGTGGCGGGGCGGGCGACTTCGCTGGCTGGGCCCGTTGTTGGCAGGCTTTGGCTGGGCCGGGCTGCAGGCGACATACATACTGTCTTCGCAGTTGCCGCCGCATTGGGAAAAGCGCGACGTGGCCATCGAAGGTCGCATCGTCGACCTGCCCCAGGCCGAGCTTCGGCGCACACGGTTCCGGTTCAAGGTCGATGACCGCGAGGCGATGCCCGGGCCACTCCGCGGCAGGACCCTCCAGCTTTCCTGGTACGACGATTTCGATGCGCTGGCACCCGGCCCGCGCACAGGCCTGAAGGCGGGCGCGCGCTGGAAGCTGGTGGTGCAGGTGCGCGCCCCACGTGGATTGAGCAACCCCGGCGGCTTCGACAGCGAGCGCCATGCGCTTTCGCAACGCATCGCCGCCACCGGTTACATACGTGAGCCGGGCAGGGCGCGCGCGCTGTCGACACCGGCTGGCATCAATGCCTGGCGTGAAGCCCTGTCCGCGCGGATCCAGGCTGCCATTGCGTCCCCCTCCTCGCGTTACGTGCGTGCGTTGGCGCTGGGCGACACCCGTGGGCTCGACGACCAGGACTGGGAAATCCTGCGCGCTGCAGGCGTTACCCACCTCATCGCCATTTCCGGATTCCATGTCGGCATGGTCGCCGGGTTCTTCGCACTGTGTGCCGCCGGCCTGTGGCGATGGGCTCCTGGCTGGATGCAGCGCGTTCCGCGCCCGCAGGTCGCCGGCATGGCAGGTCTGGCGGGGGCCTGCGGCTATGCAGCGCTGGCAGGCTTCGCGCTGCCCACCGTGCGGACCGTCCTGATGATCGCGGTCGTGGTGGTCGCACGCCTGTCCCGACGACCCGTGCGCGTGGTTGATTCGCTTGGCCTGGCCATCATCGCGCTGGTGCTTTTCGATCCGCTGTCGCTGCTTGCCGCCGGGTTCTGGCTGAGCTTCGCTGGCGTTGCCGTGCTGGCCTGGTGCCTGCCGCAATCCCAGCATTGGGCGAAGGGCTTCCTTTCCGCACAGGGAGCCGCCACCCTGGGCCTGTTGCCGCTGACCGTGGCCCTGTTCGGGCAGGCCTCGGCGGTGGGGCCGCTGATCAACCTGGTGGCCATTCCGTGGTGGAGCCTGGTGGTGGTTCCCCTTTCCCTCATCGGCACGGCGATGGAGGTCATGCATGCCGGCGCGGGCGGCTGGGCATGGCGTGCCGCCGCGTGGTGTTTCGATCTCACTTGGCCGATGTTCGTCGCAATGGCGCAAAGCCGGTTCGCATTGTGGTGGTTGCCCGAGCCGGCCTGGTATGCCCTGCCGTTGGCCATGCTGGGCGCCTTCTGGTTGCTGTTGCCGCGCGGGGTGCCGGGCAAGTCGCTGGCCGCGCTGCTCTCGCTGCCACTGCTCTGGCCTGATCTGGAGTCCCCGAAACAGGGGGAAGTCGAACTCCTGGTGGTGGATGTGGGCCAGGGGCTTTCGGTACTGGTGCGGACTGAACATCACAACCTGTTGTACGACACCGGCCCCGCCGTGCCCGATGGCTTCGATGCCGGCGAGCGCGCGGTCGTGCCGACATTGCGCGCACTGGGCGTGGCGGCGCTGGACCGGGTGGTGATCAGCCATGGCGACAATGACCACGCCGGTGGGTTCGCCTCGGTGATCGCGGCGATCCCCTCGCGCGGCTCGCTGGCTCCGCAAGGCTCGCCAGTTCTAGCCGACGCCGCTTGCGTAGCCGGCCAGAGCTGGACCTGGGATGGCGTGCGCTTCCGCTTCCTGCATCCCACCGCGCATTTCCCCTACCTCGGCAACGAAGCCAGCTGCGTGCTGCGCATAGAAAGCGCGCATGGCGTGGCGCTGCTGACCGGTGACATTGGTGAAGTCATCGAACGCGAGCTGGTGCGGCGTGCTTCCCCCGACCTGCGTGCCCAGGTCGTGCTGGCCGCCCACCATGGCAGTGGCGGTTCTTCCGATCCGGCCTTCGTCACCGCAACGGGCGCGCGGCTGGTGCTGGTTTCGGCCGGGTTTGGCAACCGCTTCGGCCATCCCAGGCCCGATGTGGTGGCCCGTTGGCAAGGGCACGGTGCGGAAGTCCTCAATACGGCTGAAAGCGGCGCCATCCGCCTGTGGCTGGGCCAGGACGGGCTGCAGGTGCGTGAACGGCGTCGCGCCCGGGCCCGGCTGTGGGACGCGGTGGGGCGGCGCCAGGTGGCTGCGCTATCCTATCGGCCTGCGAACAGACGGCCACAGGTGCCGGAGGACTGAAAGTGCTGGAATTGGTCAAGGCCGGTGGTTGGCCCATGATTCCCCTGCTGCTGCTGGCGGTAGTTGCCCTGGCCATCGTGGTCGAACGGTTCTGGACCCTGCGCCGCAAGGAAGTGCTTCCCCCCAACCTGGGCGAGGAAGTCCGCAGCTGGGCCGCGCGCGGCCAGCTGGACCCGGCCCACATCGAATCGCTGCGCCGCAATTCGCCGCTGGGCGCGCTGCTGGCTGCCGCGCTGGACACGCGCAACCGCCCCCGCGACCAGGTCCGCGAGCGTATCGAGGACACCGGCCGCCACCTGGTGCACAGGATGGAGAAATTCCTGAACAGCCTGGGCACCATCGCCGCCGCAGGTCCCTTGCTGGGACTGCTGGGCACGGTGGTGGGCATGATCCAGATGTTCCTCGGCATCCTCGACCACGGCGTGGGCGATGTGAACCAGCTGGCTGGCGGCATCGGCAAGGCGCTGGTATGCACGGCGACCGGCATGATCGTGGCCATCCCGGCACTCATGTTCCACCGCTATTTCCGCGGGCGGGTGACCGGCTATGTGATCGAGATGGAGCAGCAGGCCACCGCGCTGCTCGATTCGCTGGAAGCGAAGGCCGTGGTGGCGGCGCGAGCGCGCACTGCCCAGGACAACGCGACCGCGACCGCCGTGCAGGGCTGACCGCCGCATGCGCATCCGCGACGACCGTGCCCATGACGAGCCCGAGATCAACCTGGTTCCGTTGATCGACGTGATCCTGGTGCTGATCATCTTCTTCGTGATCACCACCACCTTCGATGCGCGTTCCACCCTGCAGCTGCAGTTGCCCAGCGCCACGGGCGAGCCGGCGGGCGACCAGACCAAATCGTTGAGCGTGCTGATCAATGCCGAAGGGCACTACTTCGTCGGCGACCAGGAACTGCTGCGCACCGATATCGACGCGCTGAAACAGGCCTTGAACGTGGCCGGCGGCAGCGACCGGGCGCGTCCGGTGATGTTGCGCGCCGATGCGCGTACCCCGCACCAGGCCGTGGTCACGGCACTGGATGCGCTGGGGCAGCTGGGGTTCCGCCGCATATCCATCGCCACCGCGCCCGAGCCGGCAAAATGAAGCAGGCACAGCCGCCGGTGTGGCCGATCTACAAGCGCCTGCTGGCCTATACCGCCCGGTATCGCTGGTTCCTGGCCGCGGCGGTGACCGGCATGGTGGTGGAAGCGATCGCCGGCTATGGCTTCATCCGCCTGATGGATCCGCTGGTCAATCGCGGCTTCGTGAATCCCGAGCCGCGGATGGCCGTGCTGCTGCCGCTGGCGATCGTCGGCCTGTTCATCACCCGCAGCCTGGCCACCTTCGTCTCCGATTACGGCATGGCCCGGACCGGACGCAGCGTGGTGCGCGACCTGCGCGAACAGGTGCTTGCCAAGTACCTGCGCCTGCCGTCCAGCCATTTCGATGCCGAGTCGACCCCGGTGATGGTCAGCCGGCTCAACTTCGATACCGAACAGGTCACCCAGGCCAGCGCCGATGCGCTGAAGACACTGGTGGCCGATGGCCTGACCATCATCGCCATGGTCGTGCTGATGCTGCAGATGAGCGTCAAGGTGACCCTGGCGCTGGTGATCATCGCGCCCTTCATCGGCGTCATCGTTTCCTATGTGGGCAAGCGCTACCGGCGCATCAGCGGCGGCATCCAGGACGGCATGGGCAAGATGGCCCAGAGTGCCGAGCAGTCGCTTGGCGCCCAGCAGGACGTCAAAGTGCATGGCGCGCAGGCGCTGGAAACCGCGCGCTATGCGGCCCTGGCCAACCGCATCCTCGGCCTCAACATGAAGGTCGAGACCACCCGCGCCATGGCCTCGGGCGTGATCCAGTTCCTGGCGGCCTTCGCCCTGGCCGCGATCGTGTGGGTAGCGACCCGTGAGGCGCTGCAGGGGCGACTCAACGCCGGTCAGTTCATGACCCTGATGACCTCGATGATGGCGATCATCCCTTCGCTGCGCCGCATCACCAGCGTGCAGACGCAGATCTCGCGCGGCGTCGCGGCCGCCGAGCGCCTGTTCGGCATCCTCGACGCGCCGGAAGAGCGGGATACTGGCCAGGTCTCCATCGGCCGGGCGCGCGGCGAACTGGTGTTCGACCGGGTCAGCCTGCGCTATCCCGGCCATGAACGCATGGTGCTGAGCGACATCAGCTTCACCGCGCGTCCCGGCACCGTCACCGCCATCGTTGGCCGCTCCGGCAGCGGCAAGACCAGCCTGGTGCGCCTGGTGCCGCGCTTCTACCAGCCCACTTCGGGGCTGATCACCCTGGATGGCGTGCCGCTGGACGATTACCGGCTGGCCGACCTGCGCCGCCAGATCGCACTGGTCGGGCAGAAAGTGATGCTTTTCGACGACAGTATCGGCACCAACATCGCCTATGGCGCGGAAGCTGATCCGGCACGCCTACGCGCTGCGGCCGAGGCGGCCAATGCGTGGGAATTCATCGAGCGCTTCCCCGCGCAGATGGACAGTTCCATCGGCGAGAACGGCGCGCTGCTGTCCGGCGGCCAGCGCCAGCGCCTGGCCATCGCGCGCGCGATCCTGCGCGATGCGCCGCTGCTGATCCTGGACGAGGCCACCGCCGCGCTGGACAACGAATCCGAGCGCCTGGTGCAGAACGCGCTGCAGAAGCTGATGCCTGACCGCACTACCCTGGTCATTGCCCATCGCCTGTCCACGATCGAACATGCCGACCAGGTGCTGGTGCTGGACCACGGCAAGCTGGTGGAGCAGGGCACCCACGACGAACTGCTGGCGCGCCAGGGCGTGTATGCACACCTGCATGGCATGCAGTTCCGCGAGGCCGAGTGAGCAAGTCGCAGGACACCACGCCCGCGTATTGGTACGGCGACGTTGCGCCTCCGTGGCATGCACGCGCTCTGGCCGCGCTGTATGGCGGGGTAACCGGGCTGCGTCGCCGGTTGTTCCGCGCGGGCGTGCTGCGCAGCCGCAAAGTCGGCGTACCGGTCATCGTGGTTGGCAACGTTTCGGTCGGCGGTACCGGCAAGACGCCGCTCACCATTGCGCTGGTACAGCGCCTGCAACAACTGGGCTGGCGTCCCGGCGTGGCCAGCCGCGGCCATGGACGTCGCGACGAAGGTACGCCCGCCTGGGTGGAGGCCGATACCGCGCCGCTGGAGGGCGGCGACGAACCCGTCTTGATCGCGCGCCGTACCCGTGCACGCGTTCGCGTTGACCGCGACCGCGCCGCCGCTGCTCGCGAACTCATCGCCGCTGGCTGCGACGTGGTGGTTTGCGATGACGGCCTGCAGCATTACCGGCTGCGTCGCGACATCGAAATCGAGGTCATCGACGGCCGCCGGCGCTATGGCAACGGCATGCTGCTGCCGGCCGGGCCGCTGCGCGAGCCGGCCGAGCGCGGCGCGGCCTGTGATTTCCGTGTCGTCAACGGTGGCGAGGCCAGTTTCGGCGAATGGCCGATGCTGCTGCGTGCCGACAGCGCCATGCCCCTGCGTGGCGGGCGCAGCCGCCTGCTGGCCTCGTTCGGCGGCCATCGCGTGCAGGCGGTGGCCGGTATCGGCAACCCGCAGCGCTTTTTCGAGATGCTGCGCGGGTTCGGCATGGGCGTGGTGCCGCATGCTTTCCCCGATCACCATCGTTACGTGGCGCGCGACCTGGAATTCGGCAGCGAGCTGCCGGTGCTGATGACGGAAAAGGATGCGGTCAAGTGCCGCGCCTTCGCCAATGAATGGCATTACAGCGTGCCGGTGGTCGCGGAGCTGCCCGAGGCTTTCTGGGTGGCGCTGCTGGAAAAGCTGCCCCGGCGGGAGGAGAAAAGTCCATGAGCCTTGATTTCTTCGTCGCCATCCCCGCCCGTTACGCGGCCTCGCGTCTGCCTGGCAAGCCGCTTCGGCTGCTGGGTGGCGAGCCATTGGTCGTGCACGTCGCCCGGCGGGCGCTGGCCGCTGGCGCGCGCGAGGTATGGGTGGCCGCGGACGATGCGCGCATCGCCGACGCCCTGCGCGGAACCGCCGTGCGCGTGGCGATGACCTCGGCGGACCACGCTTCCGGCAGCGATCGCCTGGCCGAATGCGCGGATATCGCAGGCTGGGACGACGACACGCTGGTGGTGAACCTGCAGGGTGACGAGCCGTTCGCGCCCGCCGCCGGCATCCGCGCCGTGGCCCAGGCTTTGGCCGACAGCGGCGCGCACATGGCGACCCTGGCCACCGAGGTTACCGATGCGGCAACCCTGTTCGACCCCAACGCGGTCAAGCTGGTCCGCACCGCGCCGCAACCGGGCTGGGGTGATGCGCTGTATTTCAGCCGTGCGCCGATCCCCTGGCATCGTGATGGTTTTGCACGCGACCGTGACACGCTGCCGCCAGGCCAGTGGCTGCGGCACATAGGCATCTACGCCTACCGTGCCGGATTCCTGCGCCAGTTCGCCAGCCTGCCGCCCGGGGTGCTGGAGCAGGTCGAATCGCTGGAACAATTGCGCGTGCTGGAAGCAGGTTTCCGCATTGCGGTGGCGCTGACGCCCGAACCCTTTCCGCCGGGCGTCGATACCCCCGAAGACCTCGAGCGCGCCGAGCGCCACCTCGCCCTGGGTCGCACTTGAAGCTGCTGATGGTCTGCCTGGGCAACATCTGCCGTTCGCCGCTGGCCGAAGGCGCATTGACGGCACGCGTCGCGGCCTCGCATCTGGCAGGCCGCGTGCAGGTGGATTCGGCCGGCACCGGGCACTGGCATGCAGGCCAGCCACCCGATCCGCGCGCCATTGCCTGCGCGCGCGGGCACGGCGTCGACATCTCCGGCCAGCGCGCACGCCAGCTACGGGACAGTGACTATGTGGAATTCGACTGGCTGCTGTGCGCGGACCCGCAGAACCTGCGCGATGTGCTTGCACGCGCTCCCGCCGGTGCCCGCCACAAGGTCGCGCTGCTGATGGACTGGTCGGGCGTGGAAGCCGGCGGCGCCGTTCCCGATCCCTACACGGGGGGCAAGCAGGAGTTCGAGCATGCTTGGCGACTGGTCGATTCAGCCGCACGGGCGGTTGTCGCGCGCCTGTGTGCCGGTTGAGACTCCGGCATAATCGATGCACTGATGGAAAAAACAACGACCGCTCCCGAATTCCCCAGAAGCGTGCAGTGGCTCAACGCACCCGCCAGCTCGCTGCATGAGCAGCGCGGGCGCGTTGTGGCGCTGGTCTTCGTCAATGCCGGCTCGGCCTGGTCCTGGCAGCGTCTTCGCGACGTCGCCCAGTTGCAGAAGCGCTACCCGGGGCGCCTGCAGCCGCTGGCCGTGCACGTGCCGCGCTTCGACTGCGAGCGCGATCCCCAGCACGTACTCAGCCAGCTGCGCCGCCAGGGCGTGGCTGTCCCCATCGCCCATGATCCCGACTGGCACGCCTGGCAGCGCTTCGGCATCGATTCCTGGCCGACCGTGCTGCTGATCGATGCCGACGGCCAGGTCCGCGAGCGCGTGGTGGGCCTGGACTCCATGGCCGAGCTCGAGCGCCCGCTGGCCGCGTTGTGCGAAGACCTGCCGCTGGCGACCGACGACGATGCCCGGGTCATGGTGGAAACCAGCCCCGAGCCGCGCCTGCCGCTGCGCTTTCCGAGTGGTATCGCCGCCACCGCCGACCGCCTGTTTGTCGCCGACAGCGGCCACCACCGCATCCTTGAGTGCAACCACGGCGGCCGCGTGCTTCGCCAGTTCGGCATGGGCACCGCCGATTTCATCGATGGTGACCTGGAGCAGGCCGCCTTCCGGCGCCCGCACGGGCTCTCCCTGGTGCGCGACATGCTGTACGTGGCCGACACCGGCAACCACGCCCTGCGGCGGATCATGTTGCGCAGCGGCCGCGTCGATACCATCTGTGGCAACGGCCGTGCCGGCGAACCCGTCGAAGGCGTGGTGGGCAACGCCCGCGACATCGCCCTGAACCAGCCGCAGGCGGTGTTCGCCACCGACAGCGAAGTGCATCTGGCGCTGGCGGGAGACAACCGCATCTGGACCTACGGGCTGGGCCGCGGGGAACTGACCTGCCGCGCCGGTTCCGGTCAGCTGGATGTCCGTGACGGCAGCGGCGCCATGGCCGCCTTCGCCCAGCCGGTCGCGCTGGCCGCCGTGCAACAGATGCTCTACGTATGCGATGCCGTGGGTTCGGCGGTGCGCTCGCTGCAGCTGCGCAACAACGTGGTCCAGACCCTGGTCGGGCAGGGCCCGTGGGACTTCGGCACCGCCGACGGCCCGCGCGAAAGGGCGCTGCTGCAGAACCCGCAGGCCATCGCCCTCAGTCCGGATTCGCCGCTGTTGTGGATTGCCGATACCGGCAACGGCACCCTGCGCACCCTGCGCCTGGGCGGGGGCGAGGTGGCGACCGTGCCGCTGCCGCGGCGACTGCAGGGGGTGTCCGGGTTGTCCATCGCCGCCGGTGCGGTGTGGATCGCCGAGACCGACGCCCATGCGGTGTTGCGCTACGACCTTGCCAGTGGCGAACTGGCGCGGGTCGCGATCGACGAGTGACAGGTTCCCGCGTGGCTGGTGGATTCGATGGCAAGGCGTATGCGGCGGCACTCAGCACTGCACCCGGCGTCTACCGCATGTATGCCGCTGATGAAAGCCTGTTGTATGTAGGCAAGGCGGGGGCCCTGCGCAAGCGCGTGGCCAGCTACTTCAGCAATACCCCCAAGAGCCCGCGCACCCACGCCATGCTGGCCCAGGTGGCGCGGATGGACGTGACCGTGACCCGCACCGAGGGCGAGGCGCTGCTGCTGGAGAACCAGCTGATCAAGTCGCTGTCGCCGCGCTTCAACGTGTCCCTGCGCGACGACAAGAGCTATCCCTACGTGCTGCTCACCACCGAGCAGTGGCCGCGCATCGCCATGCACCGTGGCCCGCGTGCGGTGCCCGGCCGCTATTTCGGCCCTTATCCCGGCGTGGGGGCGGTGCGCGACACCCTCAACCTGATGCAGAAGCTGTTCAAGATCCGCAACTGCGAGGACAGCGTGTTCCGCAACCGCACGCGGCCCTGCCTGCAGCACCAGATCGGCCGCTGCAGCGCGCCCTGCGTGGGCCTGGTGGACGCACTGGACTATTCGGAATCGGTGCGCCGCGCCTCGTTGTTCCTGGACGGCCGCAGCGACGAGCTCACCAGTGAACTGGGCAACGCGATGGAAGCAGCCAGCGCGCGCCTGGAGTTCGAACAGGCCGCGCGCCTGCGCGACCTGGTGGGCTCGCTGCGAAGCATGCACTCGCGCCAGTACGTGGACGGCCGCGCCGCCGACCTGGACGTGCTGGCCTGCGCCATGCAGGGCACGGGCGCCTGCGTGCTGCTGCTGGCCTTCCGCGACGGCCGCAACCTGGGCACGCGTTCGTTCTTCCCGCGCACCAATGGCGAAGACAGCCCGGCCGAAGTGCTGGGCGCCTTCGTTTCCCAGTACTACGCCGAGCAGGTCCCGCCCCAGGAAATCGTGCTGGACCGCGAGATTCCCGATGCCGCGCTGATCGAATCGGCGCTCTCCGCCGCGGCCGAGCGCAAGGTGCAGCTGAAATGGAACGTGCGCGGCGAACGCGCCGGCTACCTGCAGCTGGCGACCCGCAATGCCGAGATCACCCTGGCCAGCGAGCTGTCCAGCCGTAACGCCCAGCAGTTGCGCAGCGAATCCTTGCGCGACCTGCTGGGCATGGCCGAACCGGCCAGGCGCATCGAGTGCTTCGACATCAGCCACACCATGGGTGAGGCGACCGTGGCCTCGTGCGTGGTGTTCGACGCCGCCGGGCCGGTGCGCTCGCAATACCGCCGCTACAACATCAGCGGCATCGAGCCCGGCGACGATTACGCGGCCATGCGCCAGGCCATCGAGCGACGCTTCCGCCGGGCGGTGGAGGAAGGCGGGGTGCTGCCCGAGGTCCTGCTGATCGATGGAGGTGCCGGACAGCTCACGCAGGCGCGTGCAGCGCTGGCCGAGCTCGGCATCGACAGCGTGGTCATCGTGGGCGTGGCCAAGGGCGTGGAGCGCCGTGCTGGCCACGAGACGCTGATCCTGGCCGATGGCAGGGAAGTGAACCCCGGCGCGGCGTCGCCGGCGCTGCAACTGGTCCAGCAGGTCCGTGACGAGGCGCACCGTTTCGCCATCACCGGCCATCGCGGCAAGCGCCAGAAGGCGCGCATGACCAGCAAGCTCGAGGACATCGCCGGCATCGGCCCGCGCCGCCGCGCCAGCCTGCTCAAGCATTTCGGCGGAATCGTGGGCCTGAAGGCCGCGGGCATTGACGAGATCGCGCGAGTGGAGGGTATCAATGCGGCGCTGGCCGAACGAATCTACGCTAACCTGCATGGGCTGGCGCCTACGGCGGCGCCTCCTGCCGCAGGAAAAGAGTGACACGCGATGAAGTTGACCATCCCCACCTGGTTGACCCTGCTCCGGATCCTTCTGATCCCGGTGCTGGTCGCGGTGTATTACCTGCCGTATGCCTGGACCAACTTCGCCGCGGTGTTCGTATTCGTGGCTGCGGCGCTGACCGACTGGCTGGATGGCTGGATCGCGCGTCGCTACAACCAGTACTCGGCCTTCGGCGCGTTCCTTGACCCGGTAGCCGACAAGCTGATGGTCGCGGTGTCGCTGTTCCTCATCGTGCAGGGCCACCACACCATCTGGATGGCGATCTGGGCCGCGATCATCGTCGGCCGCGAGATCGCGGTGTCGGCGTTGCGCGAATGGATGGCGGAAATGGGCCAGCGCGCCAAGGTGAAAGTGGCGGCGCTCGGCAAGTTCAAGACCATCGTGCAGATGGTGGCGTTGGGCTGCCTGCTGTATTCGGTCGCGCCCAACAGCACCCAGCCGGTGGGCACCGGCATCTGGATGGGCAAGCAGGTTTTCATCATCGGCGACTGGCTGCTGGCCATCGCGGCGATCCTGACGCTGTGGTCCGGCGCGCAGTATCTGCACGCTGCGTGGCCCAGTTTGCGCGAGGATGAACAAGCAGCTGTTGACAGTTCGCGTAAGGACGGTAGAATTCCGCCCCTCACAACGCGGGAATAGCTCAGTTGGTAGAGCACGACCTTGCCAAGGTCGGGGTCGAGGGTTCGAGTCCCTTTTCCCGCTCCAGTTTCAAGACGAAACCCCGTTATCGGGGTTTTGTTTTGTAGGGCGCTTGAAAACGCCCTGTGATTGCGCCAGTCTCGGCGCAACAAGTCACCGGCCTGGTGGCAGAGTGGTCATGTAGCGGCCTGCAAAGCCGCGTACGCCGGTTCGATTCCGACCCAGGCCTCCATCCAGCCGCAACGCTGGGTGTCTCGCCAGAAAACGCCCGCTTACGCGGGCGTTTTTTGTTGTTGGCCCGTATCATCGGCCGTGCCCGCAAATGCAGGCCGCACTCCTTGCCCGGGTGGCGAAATTGGTAGACGCATCAGACTTAAAATCTGCCGGGGGCAACCCCATGCCGGTTCGATTCCGGCTCCGGGCACCAAAAGCCGCTTGCCGCAGTTCGCCTCAAAGGCGCGTTGCGACGCGTTCTGCGGAAGGGTCGCTGATACGCAGTGGTGGCGCGGTTCGATTCCGGCTCCGGGCACCAAAAACCGCTTGCCGCAGTTCGCCCCACAGGCGCGTTGCGACGCGTTCGGCGGAAAGGTCCGCGACAGGCGATGGTGGCGCGGTTGGATTCCCGCGCCAGGGCACCAACAGCAATCATCAAAAGCTCGCTGGTCGCACCAGGCGCATTGCTACGCGCCGTCAGCGACGGCAGGGCGGTTGTGGGCAAGCGGGAGTCGCTGGCCAATGCGTGGACGCTGGGGCTGCCTGAGAGCACAACAGGCAATCGGCGGTCCCGCGGTTCCATGGCAGCACGCGTGACGTCGCTGGTTTCCATGTCGAGCGCCGCGGCAGGCAGCCGCGGACGCGACATAGGGCTGCTGCCGGTGTTGCCTCAGGCTTCTCCCATCGCAGGAGCGCGTGGCACCAGTCCAGTGGATATCGCTGTCGCGTAGCAGGTACGAGCCGCGTAGGCCGGGACTTCAGAAAGTCCAATGCCAACGGCGTCGGACCCTCAGCCAACCCTGATCGGCAACTGCGCGATCGCGTGCCTCAGCTCTTCCAGGCCGTAAGGCTTGGCCAGCACCGGGATGTTCAACGCCAGCGCATCGTTGCGGCTGCGTTCGGCGAAGCCGCTGGTCAACAGGATGGGCAGGCCGGGGCGGCGCACGCGTACTTCGCGCGCCAGTTCGATGCCGCTGGTGCCGCCGGGCATCATGATGTCGGAGAACACCAGGTCGATCCGCCTTTCGTTGGCGAGGGCTCCGAGCGCAGCGGCTGCGCTGCTGGCGCTGATCACCTGGTAGCCCAGGTCGCGCAGCATGTCCTCGACCAGTGCGGCCACTTCGCTGTCGTCCTCGACCAGCAGCACGCATCCGCTGGAGTGCATGGGTACCACTTCGCCGCTGGGCAGGCCCGGCGCCTGGGCCCCCGGCAGGGCGTTGTGCGAGCGTGGCAGCAGCAGGGTGATGGTGGTGCCGCGGCCCAGCGCGGAATCCACTTCCACGGTGCCGCCGGACTGCTGGGCAAAGCCATACACCTGGGCCAGGCCCAGGCCCGATCCCTTGCCCACGTCCTTGGTGGTGAAGAACGGTTCGAACACGTGTTCCTTGACCTCATCGGACATGCCCGACCCGGTGTCGGATACCGCCAGGCTGACGAAATCCTTGCCATTGTGGCTGGCCACGTTTTCACCGCGGACCGTGATCACGCCGCCGCCATCCATCGCGTCGCGCGCATTCACCGCCAGGTTCAGCAGCACCAGCTCCAGTTCGCCCGGATCAACCTGCACCGGCCACAGGTCCGGGGCCATGTGCACGTGCACCTGCATGTTGCCGCTGAGGCTGCGACCCAGCAGTTCCTTCATGTCATGCAGGTGCTGCGAGAGGTCGACCGTTTCAGGGCGCAGCGCATGGCTGCGCGAGAAGGCGAGCAACTGCCGGGTCAGGCCGGCGCCGCGCTGGGCGGCATGGCGCATGCCCTGCAGGGTGCGTTCGCGGCGAGCGGGCTCCTGCGGGCGCTCCATCATGTCCAGCCCGGCGGTGATCACCATCAGCAGGTTGTTGAAGTCGTGGGCAACCCCACCGGTGAGCTGGCCCAGGGCTTCCAGCTTCTGGGCGTGGCGCAGGTTTTCCTCGATGCGCGCCCGCTCGGTCATTTCAGTGCGCAGTTGCGCATTGACCTGCTGCAATTGTGCGGTGCGCTGGACCACCAGGTACTCGAGCTGCGCGGCGGCCTGGTCGCGAGCGCCCAGCAGCGAGCGCACCTGCATCTGCCGGTCGCGCGCGCGCAGGGCAGCCCGCACCACGCTGACCAGGGTCAGGGGCTGCACGGGTCGCTCCAGCAGGGCGACGTTGCCCAGCGTGCGTACCAGTTGCTGCCGCCACGCCGTGACGCGCGGTTCGTCATGGCGACTGGTGAGGATGACAAAGGGCAGGTCGGACCACGCTTCCTGGTGATCGATCCAGTCCGCCAGCGGATCCAGCGGCTTGCCGAACAGTGCTTCCTCGGCCACGAACGCGACATCGGCCCCGGCCCGCAACTCGGCCATCAGGTCTTCATAGCCGTTACATACGTCTGCGCCGATGCCGGACCGCCTCAACAGATCTGCCGTGGCGGGGGCATCACGCCCGGTGGGTGCGAAGACCAGGACCCGCTGGGCCTCCGACAGCTCAGTCATCCTGCAGCACGCTGTCCTGCAGCAGCGGGTTGCTGTCGCCGGTGTAGGTGGGGGTACCGGACAGGATTCCGCTGAACTCGCGCAGCGGCGGGCCCAGCGCGATGCCACGCCTGGTCAGGCGGAATTCGCGGATCGTGTGTTCATGGTCGCCACTGCGCTTCTTGACCACCGACAGTGCCCTGCGCACGACGCCTTCATGCTCGAAATACCGCAGCATCAGCACCGCATCGCTCAGGTAGCTGATGTCCAGCGGGGTTTCCATCGGGCCGACCAGGCCGTGCTGCGCCAGCACCAGGATCGTCAGCACGCCCTGTTGGGCAAGGAAACTCAACAGCTCGTGCATCTGCAGGATCAGGAAGCGGCCATCGGGCATGGCGTTGAGGTAGCCGTTGAGGCTGTCGATGATGACCAGCCGTGCGCCGTCCTGCTGCACGCTGTTGCGAACAATGGAAGCGAACTCGCCGGGTGACATCTCGGCAGGGTCGATCTGCTGGAAGCGGATCATCCCGGACTCCAGCGCTGGCGTCAGGTTCAATCCCAGGGCCTTGGCGCGCGCCTCCACGGTGCCGCGACCCTCATCGAAGGCGAAGAACACGCTTTTCTCGCCACGCTCTGCCGCGGCTATGGCATAGGTAAGCGCCATCGAGGACTTGCCCACGCCCGCTGCGCCGATCAGCAGCGCATTGGTGCCGCGTTCCAGGCCGCCACCCAGCAGCTTGTCCAGTTCGGCATTGCCACTGGGGGTCGGGTCGCCAATGAAAGGCCGATGGTGTTCGGATGCGACGAGGCGGGGATAGATCTCCAGCCCGCCCTTGCGGATGGTGAGGTCGTGGAAGCCTCCGCGGAAGCTGATGCCCCGCATCTTGACCACGCGCACCCGCCGGCGCTCGGCGCCGTAATCGATGGCCAGTTGTTCCAGCAGGACCACGCCGTGGGAGATCGAGTGCAGTTGCAGGTCGTTCTGCTGCGAGGTCATGTCGTCGAGCAGCACCACCGTGCAGCGGCGCTTGGCGAAGAAGTGCTTCAGCGCCAGCACCTGGCGGCGGTAGCGCAACGAACTCTGGGCCAGCAGGCGCAGCTCGGACAGGCTGTCGATGATGACCCGGCTTGGATTGAGCTCGCCGACCCGGTCCAGGATCAGCTTGGTGGTCTCGCCCAGCTCCAGTTCCACCGGGTGCAGGACGGTGATCTCGCGGCCCGGGTCCAGCGTGGTCTCAGGGGGCACCAGCTCGAAGATGTTGATACCGTCCAGGCTCCAGCCATGGCGGCGCGCAACCAGTTTCAGTTCGCGCTCGGTTTCCGACAGGGTGATGTAAAGGACGGTTTCGCCCTGGCGCACGCCCTCGAGCAGGAATTCAAGCGCCAGCGTGGTCTTGCCGGAGCCAGGACGTCCCTCGTACAGGTACATGCGGTTTGCATCCAGCCCACCGCCCAGGATGTCGTCCAGTCCCTCGTTGCCGGTTGAGATGCGCAGGTCGGACTCGTTCTCGACGGCGTCTTCGGTATTCATGCCTGCCTCGCTTGGTCGGGTTGGATCGCCTGGGGTTCGAACAATGTCGACAGGGCAGTGAGCAGCTGGTTCATTGAATAGGGCTTGGACAGCAGGGTGCCGGCCAGGTCGTGCTGCACCATCTCGCCATAACCGGTGGCGGTGAGGTAGGGCACGCCCTGGCTTCGCAACTCGGTGGCAACCGGCCAGGACGCTTCGCCCCGCAGGTTGACGTCGACGATGGCGGCATCGAACTGCTGGGAGGCCAGCGCCTCCAGGGCCTTGGCCACGGTCTCGGCCACGGTCACGGTGCCTGCTTCGGCATACAGCAGCATGTCCTCCACGGTGAAAGCGACCAGCTGGTCGTCCTCCACCAGCAGGATGTGCTTTCCCTTTATCGATTCGGCCATAGTCCTGTCCGTGTTTTGTTGGTGCGAACTATGTCCGAAGGTCCGTTAAATCGGATTGACGGAGGCTCGGCCTACGGCCTGCGTACACGCGAGCTCCGCCGTCGCCGGGCCGGGCCACGGCGTGCAGCCGCGGCTGTTTCCGGCTATCCCTGCCTGTGGACACCCGCTAACCTGTCGAACCGCGCCGCTGGCGGCTGCCTGGTCCTGCCGGCAGGCCCGCACTTCGCTTTCCAACACCCCGAGGAACGCAATGCTCCGCTACCTGGCCTATGCAACGAGCATCGTGCTCACGGTCCTCTCGCTTGCGCTGGTGCTGGCCCGGCAGCCTGCATGGTGGTGGGGCGTGGGCGTGTTCGGTGCGCTGGCCGCGCTGGGAACCTGGGACCTGCTGCAGAGGCGCAGCACGCTGCGCCGCAACTATCCGATCCTGGCCCATTTCCGCTACGGACTGGAATCGGTCGGTCCGGAGATGCGCCAGTACTTCATCGAAGGCGACACTGCCGAGGTGCCGTTCTCGCGGCAGCAGCGCGCCCTGGTCTACCAGCGCGCCAAGGGCGTCAACGACGTGGTGCCGTTCGGCAGCCAGCAGGGCGTCTACAGCCTGGACTACGAATGGTTGAACCATTCGCTGGCCCCCACCGAGATCCCGTCCCACGATTTCCGCATCATCATCGGCGCCGAAACCGCCCAGCCCTACAGCGCCAGCGTGTTCAACATCTCGGCGATGAGCTTCGGCTCGCTGTCGGCCAACGCCATCCGCGCGCTGAACGCCGGCGCCCGCCTCGGGAATTTCTACCATGACACCGGCGAAGGCTCGATCTCGCCCTATCACCGCGAGCCCGGCGGCGACCTGGTCTGGGAGATCGGGTCCGGGTACTTCGGTTGCCGCGCCGACGATGGCGGCTTCAGCGAGGAGCGCTTCGTCGCCAACGCCAACACGCCGCAGGTGAAGATGATCGAGGTCAAGCTGTCGCAGGGCGCCAAGCCCGGCCACGGCGGGGTGCTGCCGGCGGCGAAGGTCAGCCGCGAGATCTCGATCACCCGTGGCGTGCCGATGGGCGTGGACTGCGTGTCGCCGGCAAAGCATTCGGCGTTCTCAACGCCCAAGGGCCTGCTGGAATTCGTGGCCCGGCTGCGCACGTTGTCCGGCGGCAAGCCGACCGGCTTCAAGCTGGCCATCGGCCATCCCTGGGAATGGTTCGGCATCGCCAAGGCCATGCAGGAAACGGGGGTATTGCCGGACTACATCGTGGTCGACGGCGCCGAAGGCGGCACCGGCGCCGCACCGGCCGAATTCATCGACCACGTGGGCGTGCCCATGCACGAGGCGCTGATGCTGGTCCACAACACGCTGGTCGGCCTGGGCCTGCGCGACCGCATCCGCATCGGCGCGGCGGGGCGCATCACCAGCGCCTTCGATATCGCGCGGACCATGGCGATGGGTGCGGACTGGTGCAACGCGGGCCGCGGTTACATGTTCGCGCTGGGCTGCATCCAGTCGCAGAGCTGCCACAACGACAAGTGCCCGACCGGGGTGGCCACGCAGAACCCCAGCCGCTGGCAGAAGCTCGACGTGGCCGACAAGGCTGTGCGCGTGCAGCGCTACCACGACAACACGCTGAAGGCGCTGCGCGACCTGCTGGGCGCGGCGGGGCTGGCTCATCCGGAGCAGCTGGGCCCGGAGCACATCCTGCGGCGCATTTCGCCGGTGGAAATCCGTTCGCTGGGGGCACTGTTCAATTTCCTGGAACCGGGCGAGCTGCTGGACGGGATTCCCGAACACGCGGTGTTTCGCGATTTCTGGGCCGACGCGCGCAGCGATTCGTTCGCGCCGCCGGCCCGGGTGCGGGCGCTGCGGGATTCCAAGTCGCGCTAGGTCTGCCTGAGGACGATGGTGGTGATGGCTCTTGTGGGAGGGGCTTCAGCCCCGACGCTCCACTGGCCCAGCCGTCGGGGCTGAAGCCCCTCCCACAAGGGCAGATGCCCGCAGGTCGGGCTCGCCTGCTGCCTGGTGGAGCAGGGCGCGCATTGACCGCAACGGCCCCGACCTTTACCATCTGCGGCCCGAAACACCCGTATTCGGGCGGTTAGCTCAGTGGTAGAGCATTGCCTTCACACGGCAAGGGTCGCAGGTTCGAACCCTGCACCGCCCACCAGTTGCAACGGAAAAGGCCGCCTTTACAGGTGGCCTTTTTTGTTGTGCCCAAGGCATCCGTAGCCTGGGTAGAGCGCAGCGAAACCCGGAGCTTCTGGCGGGTCAATGAAAAGTCCCGGGTGTGGCTGCGCGCTACCCGGGCTACGCCACTCGGTCGGGGACGTCAACATAGTACCCGTCACAGGTGCAGGGCTTTCTCCGGAACAGTTATGGGTGCGTGGGCTGCACGGAGTTGGAAGTGATGTCGGCGTAGAAACCCACAGGTCAGAGTCGCGAGGTGGCGGCTCAACAATCGGTGGTGAAGTCGGTGGAAGCGTGTTTGGCGATCCTTCTGCTATGCATCGTGATCGTAATGGCCCACAGACCGTAGCCGCGTAGTCCCTGCATCGCGTGTGCCTGCGAGGATGCCCGCGCAAACAGAAAAAGTGGCGGCACCGCCGCCACTCGATTCACGCCATTACATGCACCTCAAACCGCTTTAAACCAGTTGGTCCGGCACCATCAGGCAGTTTGAGCGTGCTATCACCATTCGGATCTGTAGCGTGGGCCCGACCCGCCGCGTTCCGGCTGCATCGAACCATACGGTTGCCATTTGCATATCTTGGGAAAGGTGAGCGCTCGGCGGGCGGATCAACTCGCAGCCTGAATCAATGGCACTCGCGATTCATTTGTGCCCGTGCTGCATTCAAGCGCAACCAGGCCTCGTAGATGTTGGGGTGGTTTTCGAGCCTGCATGCGGAGCCAGGATTTCTTTCGGCGCACCTGGCGACGCGCTCGTTGTACTCGGCCACTGCCTGTTGATACTCGTTTATTGCACGTTGGCAGGGATCGTACGCAAGGGCAGGTGTGGGCGTGACAGCAATGGCAATGCCGGCAGACATCAGATAGGCCGCGATCCAAAGTACTTTGACTCTCATAAAACGACTCCATGTTTATCGGCGAAATAACGCTAAGCAACCATCCGTGAAAAAACTGTTATACACCTTCACGCATTGGCTTCAGGGGGGCTTAGGCCGCCGCAGAAAGGTGAGGGCGGTTGGATTTATTTCGTTCACCCCAACCTATGGCGACGTCGTCCCAGCTTGATGCAGGTTTCATTCGCCGCAGCCTGTGCAGGCCCGCCTTGCGTTAGGATTCTTCAGCCGTTTTGGAAGCACGGCGGGGAGCCTTCGATTCATGGGCAAGGTAAAACAGATTTTCCAGATCATCAGTTACCTGCAGCCAGCGTAGCCCGGGTAAGCGAAGCGCACCCGGGGCGCTTTGCACGGAGATTGCGCGTGCCCCGGGTGCAGCCTGCAGCCTAACCCGGGCTACGGATGCTCCCGCATGATTCAGATCAACGCCAGGACCGGCTGCAACATTTCGTGTTTTTGCAGTGTCTCTGACATAGCGTGCGCTGCGCGACTATCAGTCTTTTAACGTGTGGTAGCTTCCTTCTGGTGCCAAGCGCATACCGATACGAGAAGCTTGGTTCCATAGGCAGAGCATCATCGAAGGGGAACATGACGACAGCAATCCATGTCCGCTGAGATTCCGCGCAGCGCAGTTTCCTTGGCCTGCCGCGCCGATGGGTTTACCTCGCTTCGTTCTCTCCCATGCCCGACGTCGAGCCGGCGCAATCAACACGACAAAGCACATGACCGAACTGGAAACCTGCACCGGCTGTTCGGCGAAGTTCGACGCGCGGGCTGCGCTGGTTTCGTGGGGCGTGCCGGCGTTCTTCAACATGTACACCGCTTCGGGTGTCTCGATGCTGGTGCAGTGTCCCAACTGCAGGCGCCAGTTCCGTTCGCGCAAGATCAGGTTCTTCGGGTTCCTGAGTCCCAATGGGCTGGGCCTGGTGGTCGTGGCGATTCTTCTTCTATGCGTCGTGATCGTGGCGGTCCAACCGGGATAGCCCCCGCGTGATGCGCTGCCGTTCCGCGTTACACGCAATTGCATTGCCGGATGCGCCCCATGTCCTGCGGAACAAAGGCAAAGTCGCTGGGTTCCCGCCTTCGCGGGAATGACGGGCAGAGCGCATGGACCGCGATCCGGTTCAAAGCATTGCCGCGGGCTTGCGGGAGGGGCGCGAGTAGCCCGGGCACCTTGCACCGGCACAGCACGGTCCCCCGGATGCAGCCCCGCATCAAGTACCGGGCAGGCGCCGCGGCCTTACCCGGACTGTGGATGCTCGGCGCTTTTTGATCCAGATCAAGGCCATAGGCCGGCAACAAGGGGGATAGTGAAGGCCCGCCCACCGCGTGCTGCCTGGAGCCGGTCATGTACAAGGACATCGTCGTTCCCATCATGGGCAACCAGGGCGACAAGTTCGCCGTCAACGTGGCCCTGGACATCGCCCTGGCGCACCAGGCCCGGTTGAGCGTGCTGGAATTGCTGAGCCTGCCCATGCCGCCCACCACTCCGTATGGGCTGATGCCGGACCTGGGCATGACCGACGTCTACCGCGAGCTGCACCAGCAGGGCCTGCGCAACGTCAAGGCCTGGCAGGACACGCTGGCCGGCGAGGAGGTGCCCCATGACGTGCGCCTGGTCGAAGCCCTGTTCTCCGACCCTGCGCAGCTGGCTGCCCATCACGCACACCGTGCGGACCTGGTGGTGCTGGCGGGCGTGACCGGCGATTCCAGCGCAAGCGACCTGGCCCATGGCTTCTTCGCCGGCATGCTCATGCACTCCGGGCGCCCGGTGCTGGTGATCCCGCCGCACTGCAAGGCCGAGGTGCCGCCGCGCCGCATCGTGGTCGCCTGGCATCCGAGCCGCGGCTGTGCACGCGCCGTGCACGACGCGCTGCCCTTGCTGAAACAGGCCGAGCAGGTTGACGTGCTGGTGGTCGATCCGGTCGGCGGTGAACGCGGCGATGGTGACAACCCGGGCGCCGAGGTGGCCGCGCACCTGGTCCGGCATGGCGTGCGGGCCGAAGTGCAGGTCCGTGGCTCCAGCGGCGGGCGGGTTGCGGCGGTGCTGCTGCAGCATGCCCGCGACATGCGCGCCACCATGCTGGTGGTCGGCGGCTACGGCCATTCGCGGCTGCGCGAATGGGCGCTGGGCGGGGTGACCCGCGAGCTGTTGTTCAACGCCACGTTGCCGGTGTTCTACTCGCACTGAGCCCCGCGGTTTCGCAGCGCCCGTTGGAACCGCTCCCGTGGCGCGCGACGTCCGCGCTGTTGAATGCGGCGTTGATTTCCCTGCGAAACGCACGTACGCGCAGGCGTCGTCCATGGCACCTGATGCCGACGCCAGTCCTGGGCTAGCATGTTGCGATCAGCAACGTCGCACGGCGGGGAGCCACAGCGCATGGGCAAGGCCAGGCAACTGTTCCAGATCATCAGCTACCTGCAATACCCGCTGCTGCTGGTTGCGCTGGGCTACATGGTCTATCCGTACTTCGCCGGTTTCGGGACGTTCTGGGCGGCGGCCAACAACGCCCTGATCTTCAGCGGGCTGGGTATCGGATTCTCGACGCTGCAGGACACCACCAGAACCCAGAACGATTTTTCCAGACGCATCTGGCAGGACCCGCGCAAGGGCAAGCTCGCGCTGGTGATGATCGCGGCCACCACGCTGGTGTTCCTGCTCATCGGCATGTACGGCCTTTATGTGGCCCGCAGCGGCATCATCAAGGAAGTGAGCTTCGGCACGCTGATGCTGGGGCTGGGATATATGGGGCTGTTGAAGTCCGCCATCGAGATGCACGAGCACCACCGCATCGTGGCCTAGCACGCGTTGCATTGCGCGAGGAACGAGCACGGTCCCGGCACGGTCGCCGTGCGCGCGGGGTCGCGGGATCGCGGCATGGTGGGCTCGCGTATATATTGTGGCCCGCGTTTGCGCCGGCCTGGGCTTGCCCGTGAGGACGACGCCAACCCCGTCTGGAGTAGGGTGTCCGGGGCCTGGCGCACGCACAGCCCGATGCCGTTCCTCGCCGGTAACGCCTGGGCCCGTATTTCGCCACCGAGAACACTGATGACCGAAGCGTTCAGGATTCCAGCCGAAGTCGATCTCGTATTCGAGGGTCGGCAACTGTCGTTGCTGATACAAAGCGTCACCGACTACGCCATCTACATGCTCGACCCCGAGGGCCACGTGCGCAGCTGGAATGCGGGCGGCCATCGCATCAAGGGTTACCAGCACGACGAAATCGTCGGCCAGCATTTTTCCCGGTTCTATGTACCCGAAGACGTCGAGCGCGGCCTGCCGATGAAAGGACTGGAGACGGCGCGCCGGGAAGGCAAGTACGAAGCCGAAGGCTGGCGCCTGCGCAAGGATGGCAGCCGCTTCCGGGCCAGCGTGGTCATCGACCCGATCTGGCAGCACGGCGAGCTGGTGGGCTACGCCAAGGTCACCCGCGACATCACCGAGCGCTACGAGGCCGGCCTGCGCCTGCAGGATGCGCAGAAGGCGCTGGTGCAATCGCAGAAGATCGAGGCGATCGGCAAGCTGACCTTCGGCCTGGCGCACGACTTCAACAACCTGCTGACCGTGGTGATCAACAGCCTGGACCTGATCTCCATGCGCCCGGGCGCCGATGCCCGGACCCTGCAGCTGGTGGACACGGCCATGCGCGCGGCCGACCGCGGTGCGTTGCTCACGCGCCAGCTGCTGAGCTTCGCGCGCGGCCAGAACCTGGTGGCCGAGCGCCACAACCTCAACAACCTGCTGTCGCATTCCATCGAGCTGTACCGCCGCACCTGCGGGCCCACCGTCGAGTTCGTGCTGGACCTGGGTGCGGACATGCCCGAGGTGCTGGTGGATGCCGCGCAGTTCGAGGCGAGCATGATGAACCTGGTGGCGAACAGCCGTGACGCCATGCCGCGCGGCGGCAGGATTTCGATCTCCACGCACCTGGCGAACCGGGCAGCGCCCGACGACCCCAATGGAATCAGCCGCGACTATGTCTGCGTAGGCGTTGCGGACAACGGCGTCGGCATGCCGGCCGATGTGGTGGAGCGCGCCATCGAGCCGTTCTACACCACCAAGGAAGTAGGCAAGGGCAGTGGCCTGGGCCTGAGCCAGGTGTTCGGGTTTGCCTCGCAGTCCGGCGGCTTCGCGACACTCGAGAGCCGGGAAAACGAAGGCACGGTGATCCACGTGTGCCTGCCACGGATACAGGACTGAGCATGGCCTGCATATTGTTTGTCGAGGACGAGGCGCAACTGCGCACGCTGATCGGCGACACCCTGGTCGAGCTGGGCCATGAGGTGCAGGTGGCGGCCGACGCACCCGAAGCGGTGGCACTGCTGCAACAGTCGGCTTACGACGTGGTGATCAGCGACGTCACCATGCCCGGTGGCGTGTCGGGCATCGAGCTGGCCGAGCTGGTGCTCGCGAACCATCCCGCCACCAGGGTGATCCTGGTTTCCGGACACGCCCGCATGCAGCTGCCGCCCATACCGGCGACGGTTGAATTCCTGCCCAAGCCATACCGCATCTCGCAGCTGCTGGCGTTCCTGCCGGAACAGTAGCAAGGGTAGGGGAGCAGTCGAGCAGGCTCGGCCAGGCAAGATGAAACGGGACGCGGGCACATCGCCGTACGCGGCCGGCCTTCGTGGAGGTCGATCCGGATGGCCGGGATCCGGATCGGTTTTGTTCCTCTGCTTGCCTGTGCCTGTGCCTGCGGAAGGACGCCTGATGCAAGTCGTGGGAAACTGGCGCCAATCCCATGCCTGGAGTGAATGATGGCAAGCCAGCGTGCAGCCACGATAGCCGAATACATCCGGAGCGCGCCGCCAGCCGCCCAGCCTCACCTGCGGCAGTTGCACGCGTTGCTCAGGCAGGCCGCGCCTGATGCGCAGGAGGCGATCAAATGGGGCAATCCGTTCTTCGTGGAACCGCGATTCCTGTTCGCGTTCTCGGCGCACAAGGCCCACGCAAGTTTCGCGCCGATGGCGGCGGCAATGGAGGCGTTCAAGGAAGAACTCGAGTCCTGCCAGACCACAAAAAACATGCTCAAGATCCGATACGACGAGCCCCTGCCCGAAGACCTGATCCGCAGGATGGCGGAGTACTGCGTGCAGGCGGTGAGGGAGCGCGAGGATGACGGGTTCTGGTGAGGGGGTGTGGGCAACGACTGCTTTCTCGGCTCCCCTTGCCGAAGAGGATCCCCGACCGGCAGTAAAAGGCGCGCGAGCGTAGCGATGCGTGCTGTTGTCGTTGCCCAAGGCTGGCTGTTGGCAGTGGATCGCGAAGAGCGCCCTCTCCCGGCCCCCGGATAAAGCGCCCGGGGCCACCCTCTCCCATAAGGGGAGAGGAGACAATCCCGTGGCCAGTTTTTACTTTTACGCAGCTACGGGGAAAGGACGGTGCACGCAATGCCTGCTTTCTCCTCTCCCCTTGCGGGAGAGGATGCCCAACGGGCAGGAGAGGGCGCGCGAGCGTAGCGATGCGTGCTGTTGTCGTTGCCCAAGGCTGGCTGTTGGCAGTGGATCGCGAAGAGCGCCCTCTCCCGGCCCCCGGATAAAGCGCCCGGGGCCACCCTCTCCCATAAGGGGA
>NZ_QOVG01000049.1 GCF_010119615.1 Pseudoxanthomonas gei | reverse complement strand
AGGGATTTGTTGTCATGCCGGGGGGCATGGGTACCCTCGATGAGCTATTCGAAGCTATGACGCTGATCCAGACTCGCAAAATTGCCCGGTTCCCGATTGTTCTCGTTGGACGTGCCTTCTGGAGTGGTTTGCTGGACTGGATACGTGATGTGATGCTAGGCCAGGAACATAACATTAATCCGGAAGATATGAAGCTGGTGAGTTTAGTGGATACGCCAGCCGAGGCCGTGAAAGCCATCGACGATTTTTACAGCAAGTACCTGCTCAAGCCTAATTTCTGATCGATGCTTGAATTTTGACTGACTGAACGCTACGTTCTTCAGTCAAAATTCCAGATACGGCGCTATTTTATCAATAGTCTTCGCATCCAGAATCCGGATCGGCCGAAGCGATTCGGTCGATGAGTAGGCTCCGTGCTGCTCGCGGTAGCGCACGATAATCTCTGCCTGTCTCCGCGATAAGAACGGATGCTTATCCAATTCCTCTGCCGAAGCCGTGTTT
>NZ_QOVG01000048.1 GCF_010119615.1 Pseudoxanthomonas gei | reverse complement strand
TCGAACTCGGTGTGCGGCTTGATCGAACCCGGCTTGCACAGCACCTGGCCGCGCTCGACGTCGTCACGCTTGGTGCCGCGCAGCAGCAGACCGGCGTTGTCGCCTGCCTGGCCCTGGTCCAGCAGCTTGCGGAACATCTCCACGCCGGTGACCGTGGTCTTCTGCGTGTCGCGGATACCCACGATCTCGATTTCCTCGCCCACCTTGATGATGCCGCGCTCGATACGGCCGGTCACCACGGTGCCGCGGCCGGAGATCGAGAACACGTCCTCGACCGGCATCAGGAACGCCTTGTCGATGTCGCGCTCGGGCAGCGGGATCCAGGTGTCCAGCGCCTCGACCAGCTTCAGGATCGACGGCACGCCGATGTCGCTCTGGTCGCCTTCCAGCGCCGAACGCGCCGAACCGGTGATGATCGGGGTGTCGTCGCCCGGGAAGTCGTACTTGCTCAGCAGCTCGCGGACTTCCATCTCCACCAGTTCCAGCAGCTCGGCGTCGTCCACCAGGTC
>NZ_QOVG01000047.1 GCF_010119615.1 Pseudoxanthomonas gei | reverse complement strand
TACGGTAGCCTAATTCGGCAACGGCAATCGTTTGTTGCTGGGTCTGGATACGTAGCCGGGCTTCCTGGACGTTGGCCAGACTGATTTTCACCTGGGCCCGCACGACTTCCTTTAAATTTATTAGCTGCGTTTCACTTTGTTTATGGGATATCTGCGCCTGTTGAATTCGCGAATTCATTCGAAACCCGCTGAAAATTGGTACATTGAGTTGCAAGCCCAGGTACGAACTGACAGGCCACTGGTAATCGCCCAGCCGAAAGTTATTGGCCTGCGACTGCGATTGTACCAGGCCAATCGCAGCTAGTTTCGGCTGTTTTTCAGCAACCTGTAAGACAATCTGCTCCCGGTTTAGCTGTTCAACCAATTCTAACCGACGCACTTCGGGTCGGGATTGTACCGCGTCGAGAAAGGCATCGCTACCTGGCGAGATGAATAAGGCATCGTCGTAACGGAGTGAATCCTGCAGGTCAATTTCTTCTCGTTCGTCCAGGCCCATCGTTCGCTTCAGTA
>NZ_QOVG01000046.1 GCF_010119615.1 Pseudoxanthomonas gei | reverse complement strand
TCCTCCCTCCTGCGTCGGGAGGACAAAAAAGCTTCAGACCTTTTAATTACCAGAAATTTATGCCACGGGTTCCGACTCGCGCGCTTCCAGATTGACCGGCTGCATTTTCGGGGTAAGCAGGTGCATCACTACCCAGGCTGTCAGGTAAGCAAACCCGCAGATGAGGAAAATAATACCATATCCACTCTGCACATCGCCGACCTTTTTATAGTTATCCAGAATCCGGCCAACAATCTCCGGAAAAATAATACCTCCTACTGAACCAGCCATACTACCAATACCAACCACGGAGCTAACCGTCCGTTTCGGAAACATATCCGAAGCCGTTGTAAAGATATTGGCGCTCCAGGCCTGGTGGGCCGCTCCTGCCAAACCGATCAATGCTACAGCCGTCCAGATACCAGGGCCAAACCGCACCGCAATAACCGGAAGTACCAGAACAGCAAACATCAGCATTGCTCCTTTTCGCGCTTTCCAGACACTCCAGCCCCGCCCAATCAGCCAGGAAGACAG
>NZ_QOVG01000045.1 GCF_010119615.1 Pseudoxanthomonas gei | reverse complement strand
CCCCAGCGTCGTTCTAAGGTCTCATCAATCCCTACTACCAAGGGCTCCTGGCCAATGAAAACCACTAGGAGCTGTTCTAGTAACAAACGGCTTGCTCTCAAAGCTGACCATCGAGCATGACTCAATACCCGATGATATGTATGAAACGCTTTTTCCTGACTCAGTCCCATAATTGGGAGTACTGAAGTGATCGTTCGCTTACCCGGTGCCAGCATAGCGCCAGCTACCAAGAGTTGCACATGAACAAAAACCCGTTTGCAAAACAAACTGGCATACGGTAGTATTACGGTTAGAAACTCGCTGGGTAGCGTAGGCATATGGACTTAAGTTTGGCGACCCAAATCTACATACCGAAGGCCCAGCGGGATTCTTCTAAAAGGCTAAAGTCAAGATAAGAAATGGCGATCTAGACATCGTTTTTGGTAAAAATCTAACAGTAGAGTTACTAAGTAGACACTTGGTAGGAAAGCATTTATACATTCCTGATACCGCTATCACTTACTCCGTATTAAG
>NZ_QOVG01000044.1 GCF_010119615.1 Pseudoxanthomonas gei | reverse complement strand
GATTTAAACAGTTCTCCGTGCAAATGAACCACATTGGACGAACCCGCTTTTTCGTGGAGATTGTCGACGTTCTGCGTGATGATCGTAACGTCAAAATAGGCCTCCAGCTTCACCAGCGCCAGATGGCCTGCGTTAGGCTGTACGCTAAGAGCCTGTTTTCTACGCTGATTGTAAAAATGCTGTACCAGCTCAGGATTTCGTTGCCAGGCTTCGGGTGTAGCCACATCCTCAATGCGGTGGTTTTCCCAGAGTCCATCCGATGCCCGAAACGTTGGGATACCACTCTCAGCACTAATACCTGCTCCCGATAGCACAACTATTTTCTTACGTGCATCCATGCTGTTTATTGGTTTGCGTATGGCTCGGGGAATACAATACCTCTCCCCCGAGCCATACGCTTATTCTACTACAATTTCATCTATCGAAAACCAGGTCTTCTCGCCGGCGTTGGGATGTCCTGCGGGACATACGCCAACATTTTTCGCCCGAATCCGAACGTAACGGGCTCTTGCGG
>NZ_QOVG01000043.1 GCF_010119615.1 Pseudoxanthomonas gei | reverse complement strand
CCTAATTTATATGGCAAGTTCTGATCGAAAAGATAAAATGATTTTTTATAGGAGTGATGAAGAAATCGCTCTTATAAAAATCAGTGCTCAGGTCTTAGGGAAAGCTCATGCTGAAGTCGCTAAGCTAATTCGGCCTGGCATACAGACGAAGGAACTTGACAAGGTGGCAGAAGCGTTTATTAGAGATAACGGTGGAACACCTTCTTTCCTGGGATACAACAAATTTCCAGCGTCACTATGTATATCGGTTAATGATGTTGTAGTGCATGGCTTCCCAAGCCGATACGAATTACGTGATGGAGACATTATCTCTATTGATTGTGGCGTGAAATTAAATGGCTTTCACAGTGATAGTGCTTATACCTATCCAGTTGGCAATGTTAATCCCGCAACAAGGCGTTTGTTAGCTCGTACAAAAGAATCATTGTACGTAGGGATTGAAAAAGCCATTGAAGGAAATCGTATTGGTGATATTGGGCTGTGTCTTATAAACATCTTCTAACCCACCACACACCCCGC
>NZ_QOVG01000042.1 GCF_010119615.1 Pseudoxanthomonas gei | reverse complement strand
CGGTGTTCGTTGTATTCGCGGCGACAGCGTTCGATCTCGGTGCGCGCATGCAGCAGCGTTGGGAACCAGTGTTCGTTGAGGCATTCGTCGCGTAGCCGGCCGTTGAAGGATTCGACGTAGGCATTCTGGTTCGGCTTGCCAGGCTGGATCTGGCGTAGCTGCACACCATTGGCATGCGCCCAGGCGACCATGGCCTTGCCACAGAACTCCTTGCCGTTGTCCGTGCGGATCATCTTCGGCAGGCCACGACTGTGTGCCAACCGATCCAGCACGCGCACAACGCCGTGTCCCGAGATCGCACGCTCCACGTCGATGGCGACCGCTTCGTGGGTTGCGTCGTCCACGATCACCAGGCATTTGATTGCCCTGCCTTCGGCGGTGCGGTCGAACACGACGTCCATCGACCACACCTGGTTGGCCTGGGTGGGCCGCAGCAACGGCTGACGCTCGCCAACCGGTACCTTCTTGCGCTTGCGGCGCCGGACTTGTAGCTGCTGCTCGCAATACAGCCGCTCCACCCG
>NZ_QOVG01000041.1 GCF_010119615.1 Pseudoxanthomonas gei | reverse complement strand
CCCTTCTAATGATCAAACTACGAAGATTCTGGCTGGACTTAATCAGGAGTATAAAGCCAAACAGGACAAGAAAAAATAGTAACACGTTGTTTTATGAAACGTAACGGGGGCTGCTCATGGCAGCCCCCGTTACGTTTCATAACGTATCATTGTGCATTTTCCGGGCGCATTATAAACCTCTGCACGATTTCCTGTATTCTTTTCCTTGCTACGTTATATTTGTAGCCTTCTGGTTGAAAACAAGCGTTGAATAGCTGACTATTATAAAATTTGTGTGGCATCTATTCAATCTATCTTATTTGATTCATGGCTTCTGCTTCTATTGTAAAACAGGTCGATATACGTAACAGACGAGCTTCATTTGAGTATTCATTTCTGGAAACGTATACAGCTGGTATTGTGCTTACTGGTACAGAAATAAAATCCATCAGGCAGGGGAAGGTAAATCTGCAGGATGCTTACTGTCTCATTCATGGAGAAGAATTATTTATCCGGCAGATGAATATTTCGCTCTATACAGAAG
>NZ_QOVG01000040.1 GCF_010119615.1 Pseudoxanthomonas gei | reverse complement strand
GCCATGCATCGCCATTTAGCTGATCTAGGGTCTGTTAACACATCCGAAGCCCATCAACGACCAGAACGAAGCTGAGGAAGCCAAGGAACATGACATCCAGCTTCTCGAAGCGCGTGAAAATCCGTCGGTAGCCCTTCAAGCGACGGAACAGCCTCTCCACTTCGTTGCGCCGCTTGTACATTTCCTTGTCGTACTCCCAAGGATCGACCCGATTGGACTTGGGTGGAACCACCGGCACGAAGCCAAGATCGAGCGCCAACTGGCGGGTTTCATTGCCTTCGTAAGCGCGATCCATCAGCAGATGAACCGGCCGCTCCACTGGCCCCAGGTGTTCAAGCAACGCGCGGCCTGCGGGTGCGTCATGTGCGTTGCCAGGCGTCAATCCGAACGTGATGGCTGTTCGAGCATCTGCGGCAACCATATGAATTTTGGTGTTCCATCCGCCGCGCGATTTCCCGATGGATTGTGGGCCGTTTTTTTTAATGCGCCAGTGCCATCCGGATGCACCTTGATGCTGGTGGAG
>NZ_QOVG01000003.1 GCF_010119615.1 Pseudoxanthomonas gei | reverse complement strand
CCAACGCTTAGGTACGGCGGCAGCGTCAGTTGTGTCTAAGAGCCAGACCCCCACCCCCGCCAAGCCGCAGGCCACTGCCGTGAAGATCGACCGCAGCCTGGACGAGAGTTCCTATGCCGAACCCGGCAAGGTCGTCATCACCGACCTGGCGCTGGACCTGGCCATCGACTTCGACAAGAAGCAGATCGGCGGCACCGCCATCTACAAGCTCGACTGGAAGGACAAGGCCGCGACCCAGCTTGTCCTGGATACGCGCGCGCTGACCATCGGCAAGGTCGAAGGCGACGACGGCAAGGGCAACTGGGTTCCGCTGAAGTACACACTGGCGGCCAACGACAAGATCTTCGGCAGCAAGCTGACCATCGAAACCCCCGCGCGCAATGCCAACGTGCAGGTGACCTACCAGACCTCCCCCGATGCCTCCGGTCTGCAGTGGCTTGCACCGTCGATGACCGAAGGCAAGAAGCTGCCCTTCATGTTCAGCCAGTCGCAGGCAATCCACGCCCGCAGCTGGGTGCCCCTGCAGGACACGCCCAGCGTGCGCTTCACCTACAGCGCGCACGTGACCAGCCGTCCGGACGTGATGGTGCTGATGAGCGCCGACAACGACCCGGCCGCCAAGCGCACCGGCGACTACATCTTCAGCATGCCGCAGGCAATACCTTCCTACCTGCTGGCCATTGCCGCCGGTGACCTGGTGTTCAAGCCGGTGTCCGCGCGCAGCGGCGTATGGGCAGAGCCGACCATGGTCGACAAGGCGGCCAAGGAATTCGAAGACACCGAGAAGATGATCACCACCACCGAGGCGCTGTACGGCCCGTATGCCTGGCAGCGTTACGACATGCTGGTGCTGCCGCCGTCGTTCCCCTTCGGCGGCATGGAGAACCCGCGCCTGACCTTCGTCACCCCGACGGTGATCGTCGGCGACAAGTCGCTGGTGTCGCTGATCGCCCATGAACTGGCGCACAGCTGGTCGGGCAACCTGGTCACCAACGCCAGCTCCAAGGACATGTGGTTGAACGAAGGCTTCACCACATACGTGCAGTCGCGCATCACCGAGGCCGTGTACGGCCAGGAAGCGGCCGAGATGGAGCGCCAGATCGACCAGGCCGACCTGGCCGAGGAGATCAAGACCACCGCGCCGGCCGGACAGCTGCTGGTGCTGGCCCCGTTGAATGGCCTGGATCCGGATGAAGCGCTGACCGGCGTGCCCTACAACAAGGGCGCGTGGTTCCTGCAGTTCCTGGAGCAGCGTTTCGGCCGCGAGGTCTTCGATCCGTTCCTGCGCGGCTGGTTCAATGACCACGCGTTCCAGAGCGTCAACAGCGACCAGTTCGTGGCCTACCTGCGCAAGAACCTGTTGACGAAGAATGCCAACGCGGTCACCGAGGCGGAACTGAACACCTGGCTGCACGAGCCGGGCATTCCGCCGTTCGCACCGAAGGCGCAATCGCGCGGCTTCGCCATCGTCGACACCGCGCGCATCGCCTGGCTGGGCAGCAAGACCCTGCCCAACGCGCAGATCACCTCCGAATGGACCACCCAGCAGTGGGTGCACTTCATCGACGGACTGGGTGAAACGCTCGGCGCCGAGCAGTTGAAGCAGCTGGACGAAGCCTACAAGTTCACCGGCACCCAGAATGGCGAGATTGCCATGCGCTGGTATCCGCTGACGATCCGCAGCGGCTACCTGGAAGCGCGTCCGGAGATCGCCCGATTCATCGAGCGCGTCGGCCGTCGCAAGCTGATCATGCCGATCTACGCCGAGCTGGTGAAGACGCCGGATGGACTGGCCTTCGCCAAGGAGTCCTTCGCGCGCGCGCGTCCCGGTTACCACCCCATCACCACCGCGTCGGTGGAAGCCGCGCTGGCCAAGGCGCCAGCCGCGCCTTAAGCAATGCGGCTTTCCCCACGCACCTTGAAGACGGTCGCCTTGCTGGCGGCCGTTTTCATTGGCGTGCTTGCAATATGGCTGTGGCGTGATCCACTGGCACTGGTGCATGCCGAATTCACCCGCCAGCGCTGGTCCGCAGGCCTGTCCCTGCGCCAGGTGCAGGTAGCAGGGCATCGCTGGACCTATGCGCTGAGCGAACCCGACCAGCCCGGTGCACCCACGGTGGTCATGATCCATGGCTTCACCGGCAGCAAGGAGAACTGGTATCCGCTGGCCTCGCAGCTGCGCGGCCGCTACCGGCTGGTGATCCCGGACCTGCCGGGATGGGGTGAAAGCCAGCGCATCGCCGGGCAGGACTATGGCTTCGTCGCCCAGAGCGAGCGCCTGGCCGCGTTCCTGGACCAGTTGGGCAAGCAACAGGGCACGGACCTCGTGCTGCTGGGTCATTCGATGGGCGGTGGCATCGTCGCCCTGACCACGGCCCGGCATCCACGCAGCGTCGACCGCGTGGGCCTGTTCGACGCGGCCGGCGTGCGCTTCAAGGACAACCAGTTCGGCATCGACGTGCTGGACGGAAAGAATCCCTTTGGCGTGCACGACCAGGCCTCGCTGCAGCGCTATATCGACACCGTGTTCCATGTGGAAAAAGCCAAGCCATGGATACCCTGGCCGGCCTCGCGCCAGCTGATCGCCTGGCGGATGCGTGAGGCGGCCTTCGAGCAGGGCGTGCTGGACCGTATCGGCCGCAGCGATGAACGCTTCCTGCCCGGTGAGGCTGCCGCGGAAATCCACCAGCCCGCGCTGCTGTTGTGGTGCCGGCAGGACGTGGTGATCGATGCCAGTGCCATGGACCTGTATGGCGCCCGCATGCCGCAGGCGACCCGGGTGCTGCTGGACGACTGCGGGCACATGTCCATTGTCGAAAAACCCGCCGAGGTCGCTGCGGCAGTCGAATACCTGATCAAAAAGGGAGCAGGAAAATGAAGCGAACCATCCTCGCCGCACTGTGCGTGCTGGCACTTTCGGCCTGCGGCGACCGCGAAGCCGAACAACGCGCCGCCGCCCAGGCGCAAGCCGCCGCGCAGGAAGAGGCGGCGGCCGCGCTGGCGCGCGAATACGACGCCGCGGTGACAGGGCAGAACTGGGACCTGGCGCGCGTGCATGGCGCCGCGCTGCTTTCGCAATACCCCGATTCGCAGGCCGCGCAGAAGATGAAGGCCGGCTACGAAGAGGTGAAGGCCAAGGGCGAAACCGCGCGCGAGCGCCGGCGCCTGGAAGGCCTGTGGAACTATTCGCAGTCGCCACAGCCCAAAGGCGGTACCCAGCGTTCGGCGACCATCTACGGCCGCAACCGCATCGACCTGGAAGGCCGCGGCGAAACCCAGGTGCAGCTGGTCTTCCGCGACCACCCGCAATGGAAGCGCAGCGCCTACCTGGTACTGCAGGCCAGCGACTTCCACTGCAAGGGCGGCTGCAAGGTGAAGGTGACCGCGGACGGCAAGCCGCGAGCGATGGATGCCTCACGTGCGGACACCAATGAAGCCATCGCCATGTTCATCACCGACCACAAGGCCTTGTGGAAGCTGCTGCGCAAGAGCCAGGTGGTGGAGATCGAGTTCCCGGTGAAGGCCGGCGGCACGCGCAAGGTCAGCTTCGATACGGGTGGGCTGGACGGGTCGCAGATGCCGGGATGGGATTGATTCCCGGGCTGCGGCTCACTTCTGCACCAGACCAGGAACGGTAGGGCGGGCTCAGATCCGCTCATGGTTCCGCACGTCATTAGGCGGGCTTGATCCCGCCCTGTGTGCCTTCTGGAATTGCTCGCGCCTACGGCTAGTGATTCTCCAATGAATAGGGCGGGCCTTGAGCCGCCTTCTGGAATCTCGCGGCTGCCCGAAGTCCGTCCAGTACCCTCCCTGCACGCTGCAGTCCGGTCTGGCAGTAGTCTGAAAGCCGGCCGACCTGCAGCATCACGCTATGCCTACCTGCCAGGAGTAAGCTCCAGCCCACGGCGAGCGGGTCCGCCACGGACTCGCCCGACAGGGTGGCGCGACGCCGGACAGGCGCGCCCGGTTCACCAGCGACGCATCGCCGCATCGGACGGCCGGCGGGCGCCACGCGGAGGCGATCATGCTCTCTCCACGCCTGCACAATTTCCTTGACGAGCGCCACGGCCACTACACCGCGCTCATCCACGACCGCACCATCACCGCGCAGGAAACCGCCGCGGCTGCCCATGTAGGCCAGCAGCATTTCGCCAAGACGGTGATGCTGAAGGTGGACGACAAGCTGGCAATGATGGTCATGCCGGCGTCCTACCGCATCGACCTGGTGCGGCTATCGCGCGCGCTGGGCGGAAGCCTGGTGGAACTGGCGCAGGAAAAGGAGTTCCGCAATGCCTTCCCGGATTGCGAGCTCGGCGCCATGCCGCCGTTCGGCAATCTCTACGGCATGCCGGTGTATGTGGATTCCCGCCTGACCGGGCAGGCCGATATCGCCTTCAATGCCGGTTCGCATACCGACGTGGTACGCATGCCGTACGCCGAGTTCGAGCGCCTAGCGCAGCCGGAACTGCTGTGGCTTGCGCACGTGATGTGACGCATTGGCCCGTGCGTGCAGCGCTCGGCTTTGCCAATGCGTCATCCCCGCGAAGGCGGGGATCCAGCAATTAGGGTGGGGTGGGCCCTTGCGTGCAGCGCTCGGCTTTGCCAATGCGTCATCCCCGCGAAGGCGGGGATCCAGCAATTAGGGTGGGGTGGGCCCTTGCGTGCAGCGCTCGGCTTTGCCAATGCGTCACCCCGCGAAGGCGGGGATCCAGCAGGCAGGGTGGGCCCTGGCCCACTCTGCGTCTCCTTACAACGAATACCCGAACTGCTGCTTGAACTGTTCGTTGAACTCGTCGTAGTCGAAGCGCTGGTTCTGGGTGCCGGGGTGTTCGACCTTCAGCGCGCCCATCAGGTTGCCCATGCGGCCGATGGTCAGCCAGTCGTAGCCCTTCTCGATGCCGAAGATCAGGCCGGCGCGGAACGCATCGCCGCAGCCGGTCGGGTCGGTGACCCGGCGCTCGTGCGCCGGCGGGATGTCATAGGTCTTTTCGGCAGTGTGGATCTGCGAGCCGTGCGGGCCGCGGGTAGTGATGTAGGCCTTGACCCGCTGCATGATCTCGTTCTCGCTCCAGCCGGTGCGTTCCTGCAGCAGGTTGGATTCGTAGTCATTGACGGTGACGTAGTCGGCCTGTTCGATGAAGTGGCGCAGTTCCTCGCCATTGAACAGCGGCATGGCCTGGCCCGGGTCGAAGATGAACGGGATGCCGGCCTCGGCGAATTCGGTGGCGTTCTGCAGCATGCCGTCGCGGCCGTCGGGGCTGACGATGCCGAAGGTGACGCCGGCCACGTCCTTCACGTGGTTCTCGTAGCTGCGCATCATCGCGCCGGGGTGGAAGGCGGTGATCTGGTTGTTGTCCAGGTCGGTGGTGATGAAGGCCTGCGGGGTGAACAGCTCGTCGATCACCTTGACCTGCTCCATGCGGATGCCCTGTTCCACGAACCACTCCCGGTAGGGACCGAAATCCTGGCCCACGGTGGCCATCGGGATGGGGTCGCCGCCCAGCAGCTTGAGGTTGTAGGCGATGTTGCCGGCGCAGCCGCCGAACTCGCGGCGCATGCGCGGCACCAGGAACGACACGTTGAGGATGTGCACCTTGTCCGGGAGGATGTGGTTCTTGAACTGGTCCGGGAACACCATGATGGTGTCGTAGGCAAGGGAACCACAGATAAGTGCGGACATTCGGCTGCTCACGGGAGGCGGCCCGTTGCCGCAAGGCGCACAGGTTAGCGGCAAAGGGTAGGCAGGTGAAGTCGCCCGCCCGGTGAAGCAGGTGGCGAGGCCACCGGTGAAGGACGAATCAGCGCAAGTGGTCGACTTTGCAGGCCACAACGTGGCCGACTTCACGCTTGCCGCCACCGCAGGCGCGAATTGCCGCTGTTTCCAGCGGTTTCCCTTGCCGCCCCCCGGGTCGGTTGTTAGTCTAGCGAACCCCCGAATTACCCACCGCGCGGACCCTGCGCCGCGTTGACACAGCAGGAACTCTTCCCCCGATGTTCTTCAAGAAGCTCCGCGGCATGTTCTCCAATGACCTGTCCATCGACCTGGGCACGGCCAATACCCTGATTTATGTGCGCGGCCAAGGCATCGTCCTGAACGAACCTTCGGTGGTCGCCGTGCGCCAGGACCGCGCCTTTGGCGGCAATCGCACCGTGGCAGCCGTCGGCGCCGAGGCCAAGCAGATGCTGGGCCGCACCCCGGGCAACATCACCACCATCCGCCCGATGAAGGACGGCGTCATCGCCGACTTCACCTATACCGAGGCGATGCTCAAGTACTTCATCAAGAAGGTGCACAAGTCGCGCGTGCTGCGTCCCAGCCCCCGCGTGCTGGTCTGCGTGCCGGCCGGCTCCACCCAGGTGGAGCGCCGCGCGATCAAGGAATCGGCGGAAGAGGCCGGCGCCCGCGACGTTTTCCTGATCGAGGAGCCCATGGCCGCAGCCATCGGCGCCGGTATGCCGGTGACCGAAGCCTGCGGCTCGATGGTCATCGACATCGGCGGCGGCACCACCGAGGTCGCGGTGATCTCGCTGAACGGCATCGTCTATTCGCAGTCGGTGCGCATCGGCGGCGACCGTTTCGACGAGGCCATCACCAACTACGTCAGGCGTAATCACGGCATGCTGATCGGCGAGGCCACGGCCGAGCGCATCAAGCTGCAGATCGGCTGTGCCTACCCGCAGCCGGAAGTGGTGGAAATGGAGATTTCCGGCCGCAACCTGGCCGAAGGCGTGCCCAAGATGATCAAGATCACCTCCAACGAGGTGCTCGAGGCCCTGCACGAGCCGCTGGCCGGCATCGTCAGCGCGGTCAAGCTGGCGCTGGAACAGACCCCGCCCGAGCTCTGCGCCGACGTGGCCGAGCGTGGCATCGTCCTCACTGGCGGCGGCGCCCTGCTGCGTGACATGGATCGCCTGATTTCCGAGGAAACCGGCCTGCACGTGCAGGTGGCCGACGATCCGCTGACCTGCGTGGCCCGCGGTGGCGGGCGCGCGCTGGAACTGGTCGACATGCACGGCAACGAGTTCTTCGCGCCGGAATGAACGCTGAAGCGGTGAAGTCGCCCGCTTTTTCGCGGGCTGCCAAGGGTGAAGTCGCGCACGGCGTGCGCTGTAAACCGGAGTAGCTGTGCTGCGAGCGATCCCCGACTTCAAGTTTTTCTCCTTCACCCTCAGCAGGCGGCGCAGCCGCCGACTTCCCCTATAACGGCCCCCCAGTGCCTTCCTACGCCGGTCCTCCCGTCACTGCCCGTCCAGGGGAAGTCGCCAGCACGCTGCGGTTGTTGGGGTACCTGGCCCTGGCCATCGCGCTGGTGATCCTGGACCACCGCGGCGGCTGGCTGTCACAGGTGCGGGTGCAGGCCAACGTCGCGGTGCAGCCGATCTGGTGGCTGGCCGGCCTGCCCGGACGCCTGAGCGCACGGGTGCAGGAGGATGCAGGCACGCACAGCCAGCTGACCGCCGAGAACCGCAACCTGCGCAACGAGCTGTTGATCGCCAACGCGCGTCTCACGCGCCTGCAGACCGCCACCGCCGACAACGCCCAATTGCGGGCACTGCTGGGCGTGGCCGAGAGCCGCGGCCTGGACGTGCAGCTGGCCCCGATCCTCAACATCGACCTGGACCCCACCCGCCAGCGGCTGGTGCTGGACGCCGGCAGCAACGATGGCGTGCACCTGGGACAGGCGGTGATCGATGCGGGCGGCCTGATGGGCCAGATCATCGAGGCCACGCCCGCCCACGCCACCGTATTGCTGCTGACTGATCCGGACCACGCCGTACCGGTGGTGGTGGCGCGCAACGGGGTACGCCTGATCGTCTACGGGCGTGGCGATCACCTCGAGCTGTCGGACGTGCCGATGAACACCGATGTCCGGCAGGGCGATCTGATCCTCACCTCGGGACTCGGCGGACGCTTCCCGGCCGGATTCCCGGTGGGCACGGTGACCCGCCTGCGTCCGGATGAAAGCCGTGCCTTCCTGATCGGCGAACTGAAGCCGGCCGCGCAGCTCGACCGGGGTCGCGACGTGCTGCTGCTGCGTTCGGCCCCGCGCATCGCCTGGCCTTCGCCCCAAGCCGAAGCGGCGGTGGTGGCGGTCGGAGCATCCACCCTCGGCGCGCCCGCCGGCGGCGCCGGCCAGGATACGGCCACGGCGACTGCTACTGCGCGCGACCCGGCGCTGCCACCGGCCGTGCCGGCACCTGCAGCCGCCGCGGCGCCGGCCGTGGAACCGGTCCGATGAGGCGTCCCCGCAACGGCTGGGTCCTGCCGGTGAGCATCGTCTTCGCCCTGCTGCTGGGCCTGTTGCCGCTGCCGTATCCGCTGCAGCCGCTGCGCCCCTACTGGTTGGCCTTGATGGTGGCCTACTGGGTCATCGAGTCGCCGGAAAACGCCGGGCTGGGATTCGCCTTCATCGTCGGGCTGGTCGCCGACCTCATGTTTGGCACCCTGCTCGGTGAGCAGGCCCTGCGCATGGTCATCCTCACCTTCATCCTGCAGCGCTTCCGCGCACGCCTGCGGTTCTTCCCGATGTGGCAACAGGCGTTGGCCATCGGCGTGCTGCTGCTGAACGACCGCGTGGTCACCGCGGCCATCCGCCTGGGCCTGGGCGAGCCGGCGCTGCCCGTGAACTACTGGTGGGCGCCGCTGCTGGGCATGCTGCTGTGGCCGCCGCTGTTCGTACTGCTGGATCTGCTGCGCCTGGGCAAGCGCAAGTAGATGGCCGCCTCGCGTCGCCCGCTCAAGAATGCGCATGCGGAGGCCGAGCAGTTCCGCCGCCGCGCCCTGCTGGGCTTCGCAGTGGTGGCACTGTCGCTGTGCGGGCTGGCGGGCTGGTACTTCAAGCTGCAGGTGATCGACCACACCAAGTACGCCACGCGCTCGGAAGCCAACAGCATCAAGCTGCGCCCGGTGGTGCCGGCGCGCGGCAGCATTTTCGACCGCAACGGCAAGCTGCTGGCCGAGAATGTGCCGGCCTTCCGCCTGGATGTCCTGCCCGACAAGGCCGGTGAGAGCAAGGCGCTGATCGCCGGGCTGAGCGGGATCTTCGCGCTGACCCCGGAGGACATCCGGCACTTCGAAGCCACCCGCAAGTCGAGCCGCGGTTTCCGCCCGATCACCCTCAAGCTGCGTGTCAGCGACGAGGAAATGGCGCGTTTCGCGGTGGACCGCTGGCGCTTTCCCGGGGTGGAACTGGAGCCTTACCTGACCCGCCGCTACCCCTACGGCGACCTGTTCGGCCACATCATCGGCTACGTGGGCCGCATCGACGAGAAAGACCTCGAGAAGATGGGCGAAGGCAACGCCGCGCTGACCCATACCGGCAAGGGCGGGCTGGAGCGCTATTACGAAGAGATCCTGCGCGGCAAGATCGGCTACGAAAAGGTCGAGACCAACGTCGAGGGGCGTGCGCTGCGCAGCATGGGCCGGGTGCCGGCACAGGCCGGCGCCGACCTGCGCCTGAGCGTGGATGCCGACCTGCAATACGCCATGACCCAGGCCTTCGGGGAGCTGGAAGGCTCGGCAGTGGCGCTGGACCCGCGCAGCGGTGAAGTGCTGGCCATGGTCAGCCTGCCCAGCTACGACCCCAACCTGTTCGTCAACGGCATCTCGCACGCCGACTTCAACGCCTTGAACAACAATCCCTCGCGACCCCAGTTCAACCGGCTGGTGCTGGGCGGGGTGGCGCCGGGCTCCACCCTGAAACCGCTGATTGCCCTGGCCGGACTGGACAGCGGCCTGCGCAGGCCGGAGGACAAGACGCTTTCCACCGGCATGTTCCGCCTGCCCGGCATGAAGGGCCGCGGCTGGGGTGATTCGCACCGTGGCGGCCACGGCTGGACCGACGTGCGCAAGTCCATTGCCGATTCGGTGAACACCTACTACTACCGCCTGGCCCTGGACCTGGGGGTGGAGCGCTTCGATTCGTACCTGACCCGCTACGGCTTCGGCCAGCCGACCGGTATCGACCTGATCGGAGAGATAGGCGGCATCCTGCCTTCGCCGGCGGCCAAGCTGAAACTCAACAAGGAACGCTGGTATCCCGGCGACCTGGTCAACGCGGCGATCGGGCAGGGCATGTGGAAGGTGACGCCGTTGCAGCTTGCGCGCGGCACCGCGGCCCTGGCCGATGGCGGGATGTTGCGGCGCCCTCACCTGGTCGCAGCCAAGCGCCACGCCTACGACGCGCCCTGGGAGCCGTTGCCGCAACCTGCGCCGGTCCGCATCAGCGATCACCCCGCCAATGTGCGCGTGGTCCAGGAAGGCATGGAAATGACCGTCAACGGCCCTGGCGGCACGGCGCGCGTGATGAGCATCGGGGCGCCGTACCGCATGGCCGGCAAGACCGGCACCGCGCAGGTGGTGAATCGCAGCGCGACGGCCGTCAATCCGAAGTCGCTGCCCATGCATCGGCGCCACCGCGCCTTGTTCGTCGGCTATGCGCCCGCGGAAAATCCAAGCATCGCCGTTGCGGTGATGGTCGAAGGCGGTGGCTACGGCGCCAGCACCGCCGCGCCGATCGCACGCAAGATCTTCGATGCGTGGCTGCTGGAGAAGTCGGCTGCACAGCCGAATCCGGACGTGGGTGATGCCAGCACCAGCACGCTGATCGAAGTGGGCGTCACGCCGGCGGTGCCCACGCCGGCAGTCCCCGCGCCTGCGCCGGTCACCCCGCCCGCACCCGGCGCGCTCCGATGAGCGAGATGCTGCGCTGGCTGGCCGACCTGTTGCGCTATTTCCTGCGCACGCTGGACTGGCCCTTGCTGGTCGCGCTGGGCGCCTTGATGGGCATCGGCCTGGCCGTGTTGTACAGCGCCGGGGGCGAGGCCCAGGGCATGCACCTGATGCTGGCGCAGGGCGCGCGTTTCGCCGCGGGGCTGGCGGCCATGTGGGGCCTGTCGCGGGTCACGCCGACGCGCCTGCGCGCGTGGACGCCGGGTGCGTTCCTGGGTTCGCTGGCGTTGCTGGTGCTGGTGCTGTTCGTCGGCGGCGGCAAGCACGGCAACCACTGGATCGACCTGAAGCTGTTCTACCTGCAGCCTTCGGAGCTGATGAAGATCAGCCTGCCGATGATGATGGCCTGGTACCTGCACCGGGAGTCGCTGCCTCCTCGCATCACCACCGTGCTGATCGCCGGCACGCTGATCGCGGTGCCGGCGCTGCTGATCATGCTGCAGCCGGATTTCGGTACCTGCATGCTGGTGGTGGCCAGCGGCGTCTTCGCGTTGCTGCTGGCCGGCCTGCCCTGGTGGTGGGTTGGCGTGGCGGGGGGCGCAGTGGCCGCCGCCGCACCGGTGGCCTGGTTCTGGTTCCTGCGCCAGTACCAGAAGGACCGCATTCTCACCTTCCTCAATCCGGAAAACGATCCGCAGGGCACTGGCTGGAACATCATCCAGTCCAAGATCGCGATCGGCGGCGGCGGCATGGCGGGCAAGGGCTGGGGCCAGGGCACCCAGTCGCACCTGAACTTCCTGCCCGAGCACACCACCGATTTCATTTTCGCGGTGTTGTCGGAGGAATTCGGCTGGATCGGCGTGCTGGTGGTGCTGGTGCTGTACCTGTTCGTGATCGGTCGCTGCCTGTGGATTGCAGTCGATGCGCGCGACACCTATTCACGTTTGCTGGCGGGGGCGCTGGGACTCGCATTCTTCGTCTACGTGATCGTCAACGGCGGCATGATCTCGGGCCTGCTGCCGGTGGTGGGCGTGCCGATGCCGCTGCTGAGTTATGGCGGTACTTCGGCGGTTTCACTGCTGGCCGGCCTGGGCTTGGTAATGGCGGTGCGCGCGCATCGGCCGGTGCATGGATATTGAGGGAGGTAAAGGGTGAAGTGTAAATAGTGAATCGTGCAAAAAAGCCTGCTGGATGCTTCAACTGTTCGCAATTTACCCTTCACTCTTTACTGCCATCGCCATCCGCTTTGCGCATTTCCAGTTCACTCTTCACTGCCCCAACGATTCACTATTGTCCGCAGAACGCATGCTACCCTCGGCGCCGATGACCCGAACCGCACTTTTCTGCTTGTTCACCCTTGGCCTCGTCGCTTGCGCGACGCCGGTGAAGTCGCCCACGCCCACGCCACAGACCGCTGGCGAACCGGCCATGCCGAAGCCCGCGAAAGGGCCTGCGGAAGGCTCGGTCGAAGCGTTGGCCGGCAGTGTGCCGGTTGACCTGACGCCTGTGCCTTTCGAGATCGCACGCGCCAACTTCGTACGCGAAACCGCGGCCCGTTACGCCATCGCGCCGGCCACCATCGAGGCGACCCTGGCCAAGGCGAATTTCCTCGACAGCGTGGTCGCCTTGATGTCGCGTCCCGCCGAGCGGGTGAAGACCTGGGCCGAGTACCGTCCCAACTTCATCACCGCCACCCGCATCGAGGGCGGCCGCGCCTTCATGGCAACCCACCGCGATGAACTGCAGCGCGTGCAAGCGCGTACGGGAGTGCCGGCCGAGATAATCGTCTCGATCATTGGCGTGGAAACCAGCTACGGCGGTTTCACCGGCAAGACCCGCGTGCTGGATGCGTTGTACACGCTGGCGTTCCGTTATCCGCGCAGCGGCAATCCCGAACGTGCCGCTTATGAATACAAGCGCGAACAATTCTTCCGTGACGAACTGGCGCAGTTGTTCGCGCTGGGTCGCGAGGAAAACCTGGACATCGCCAACCTGACCGGCAGCTACGCCGGCGCCATGGGGCTGGGCCAGTTCATGCCATCCAGCTATCGCGAATTCGCCGTGGATGGCAATGGCGACGGGCGCCGCGACCTGTTCACCAGTTACGACGATGTCTTTTCCTCCATCGCCAACTACTTCCTGAAGAAGGGTGGCGTGCGCGGTGGCTGGGTGCGTGGCGGGCCGGTGGTGGCACGGGCACAGTTGCAGCCTGGTTTCACCGAGTTCAATCCCGAAACCTGGACGCCGGACTACACGCTGGCCGACCTGGCGCAACGTGGCTATCGCCCGCTCGAGGCAGTCGCGCCGGACGCCACCGCCACGCTGGTGTCGCTGGAAGGCAGCGAGGGCAAGCAGTACTGGCTTGGCTTCCAGAATTATTACGCGATCACCCGCTACAACAATTCCAAGATGTACGCGATGGCGGTGTACCAGCTGTCGCAGGCGATCGCCGGCAAAGAGATCCCTCCCGCATGAGCCAGCCGCATGAGCCGCCCCGCGTGAGAGTTTCGGCATGAAATGGCTGGCGCTGCCGTTGCTGGCGGTCACGCTCGCGGCCTGCAGTACTGCACCCAAGAAGTCGCCGCCGCCGGCCGTCGCCGGCAAGTCGCACCTGCCCGCCCGCACCCCGGGCCCCGTGCAGGCCACCGCGCCAGGCTGCGTCAACAGGTACGCGCCGGCGCAGGAAGACCTGAGCAAGCGCGGCGACTACAAGGCCGGGGGCCTGTATGCGCCGCACGTTCCCGACACCACGCCCGACCACGTTCCCGACGTCGATTGCATTCCCGAACCGGTCGTCACCAATGAGGCGCCCTCCCGGGTCGGCAACCGCTCGCCCTACAGCGTTCTGGGCAAGCAATACGAAATCATGCGGCGCGTCGACGGCTACGTGGAGCAGGGCACGGCCTCGTATTACGGCAACAAGTTCCATGGGCGCCGCACCTCCAACCAGGAGGTCTACGACATGTACGCCTTCACCGCCGCGCACAAGACCCTGCCGCTGCCGAGCTTCGCGCGGGTCACCAACCTGGACACCGGCAAGTCCGTGGTGGTGCGCGTCAACGACCGCGGGCCTTTCCACGAAGGACGCGTCATCGACCTGAGCTATGCGGCGGCAGTCAAGCTGGGCATCACCCAGCGTGGCACCGGGCGGGTGGAAGTACGCGCCCTGACCGGCGACGAGCGCGAGGGCATGGCGATCACGCTTGCGGCCACGCCGGTACTGACCACGGTTGCCACCGGCGTGCCCACCCGCATTGCCACCGGCAAGCCCACCGCGATGGATGAGCTGGTCGGCAAGCTGCCTGCGGTCGCCACCGGCTTGCCGAAGGTGTCCATTGCGTCTGCTGCCCCGGCTCCCGTTCCCGCATCGGCGGCCGTTGCCCCGGTCGATTCGGCCGAGCCGTGGCGTTACCACGTCACGCCCGATCTGGATCGCAAGCCCACCGCTGATGAATTCGACGCGTGGATGAAATCGCGTGGCGTCCGCGTGGCCACCGGCAAGCCCGCCGCTGCGGAAAAAACGGCGGAACCTGCCCGCCCGATACCGGCGCGGGTTGAATCTGTCCGCCCAGCTGCCTCCGTCTCGACCGTCGTCCCGGCACGCCAGTCTGCGACTGCGCCTCGGCTGTCGTCGGATGACGTGCAACTGCAGGTCGGCAGCTTCGCCAGCCGCGAGAACGCCGACCGCGCGCTCGCACGCCTCAGCGCGGCGGGCATCGCGCATGCCCGCCTCAGCGACGTGGCCAGCAACGGCCGTACCCTGTGGCGCTTGCGGGTGGAAGCGGCTGACGCGGCCGCCGCCTCGGAACTGGCCGGGCGCATTGCCGGGCTGGGCTTCGGCCAGCCGCAGGTGGTCCGCGAGTAAGCGCGCCCAACCACGCTTTTAATTGTCGGCGCCTGGGGCGCACGTGCCGAATCGACCCACCCCAGCCCTTACAATTCAACCTTTCACCGGCTACGGCCCTCCTGGAGTCCGCAATAAAATGAAGTTCCGTTTCGCAATCGCCGCGCTGGCCACCGTATCGGTCGGCCTGGCCTTCGCCCAGACGCCCGCGCAGCCGCTTCCACAGCCTGGCGCAGCCCCGGCCGCCCCCGCGGCCGCCGTCGCCATTCCGCCAGCGCCCAAGCCCGCGGGCACGGCCTGGGTGCTGATGGACTACACCACCGGCCAGGTGCTGGCGGGCGAGAACTACAACGAGCGCGTGGAGCCGGCCAGCATCACCAAGGTCATGACCTCCTACACGCTGGCCGCCGAGCAGAAGAACGGCAAGATCAAGCCTGACGACCAGGTCATGCTGAGCGAGCGCGCCTGGCGCGAGGGCGGCGCCGGCACCGACGGCAGTTACAGCGGTTTTGCGGTCAACCAGACCGCCAGGCTGCTGGACATGGAAAAGGGCATGGCCGTGCAGTCAGGCAATGACGCCGCCATCGCCTTGGCCGAGCACGCCGCCGGCAGCGAGGAAGCATTCGCTTCGCTGATGAACAACTACGCCGCCAAGATCGGCATGAAGGGCTCGCACTTTGTAAATGCGCACGGCCTGTCGGCGCCGGAACACTATTCCACCGCCTACGACCTGGCCCTGCTGGGCCAGGCGCTGATCCGTGACTACCCGGAAACCTACGCCTTCAACAAGATCAAGGAATTCACCGTAGGCACCATCACCCAGCCCAACCGCAACCTGTTGCTGTGGCGGGATCCGGCTGTCGACGGCATCAAGACCGGCCATCATTCCGGCGCGGGCTACTGCCTGATGAGTTCGGCAAAGCGTGGCGACCAGCGCCTGGTCGCCGTGGTGATGGGTTCGACCTCGGAGAAGCAGCGTGCCGACGACAGCATGGCGCTGTTGAACTGGGGTTTCCGCTTCTTCGAAACCCACCGCCTGTACGAGGCCGGCAAGCAGATCGCCCAGCAGAAGGTGTGGAAGGGCACGACCAAGGAAGTGCAGCTGGGCGTGGCCACGCCGATGCTGGTGGGCGTGCCGCGCGGCCGCTACGCCGACCTCAAGCCGACAATGGACGTACCCAAGGTGCTGGAAGCACCGATCGCCAAGGGCCAGGCCATCGGTACCGTCAAGGTGACCCTGGACGGCAAGCTGGTGGCGCAGGCGCCGCTGGTCGCATTGAATGCGGTGGAACAGGGCGGCTTCTTCCGTCGCCTGTGGGACAGCCTGTGGATGTGGTGGGAATCAAAGTAAGTCACCCGTCGCATTGATCCAGACAAGGAAGCCGGCGCAAGCCGGCTTCTTTCGTTGCGGCCCGCGCGGTTCCACAGGCCGTCATGCGATGGCGGTCATGGCATCGGCCGGTGTCCTCTGCCTCCGCGCTGCTGCGTTGTTACATGGTCGGGACAGGCCGGTGTCCGCGACGAGGCCCTCGGTCAACCACGTCACGAATTAACTATGATGGCGGTGGGGCACCGCAAGGCGTCCGAAGGAACGGCGGGCCCAGCAGCCCGCCACCATCAAGGGAGAACGCGCAGCGCGTTCATGGTCATTTAAAAGGGGCAAGAAAATGGGTAATGGATTTTCCAAGGCGGCGCTGGCTGCCGCATCGCTGGGCCTTGCACTGGTGCTGGCGGCAGCGCCGGCCATGGCCCAGCGCCAGAGCGCACAGGACCAGCGCAAGCAACAGGTCGCGCAGATCCCGACCTGCGCCAGGTCGCTGGGCAGCATTTCGGTGATCGAGCCGGAAGACGCCACCAACTGGTGGACCGGGCAGCAGCTGCCCGCACCTTCAAAGTTGATCAAGGTCTTCGTCAACAAGTCGCGCTGCTTCACTTTGGTCGATCGCGGCGCCGGCATGAATGCGGCGATGGGCGAACGTGCGCTGGCGTCCAGCGGCGAACTGCGCGGCCGTTCCAACATCGGCAAGGGCCAGATCAAGGCCGCCGACTACGTGCTGGTGCCCGATCTCATCTCCCAGAACAGCAACGCCGGCGGCAATGCGCTGGGCGGGCTGCTGGGTGGACTGGTCGGCGGCAACGCCGGCGCACTCATCGGCGGGCTGAACTTCAAGAAGAAGACCGCAGACGTGGTCCTGACCGTGACCGACGTGCGTTCCTCCGAGCAGGTGGCCATGGCCGAAGGCAACGCCAGGAAGACCGACCTGGGCTGGGGCGCGGGCGGCGGACTGTTCGGCGGCAGTGGCTGGGGCGCGGCCGGGGTCTCGGGTTACGCCAACACCGAGCTGGGCCAGGTCATCACCCTGGCCTACCTGCAGGCGTATACGGACATCGTCGCCCAGCTGGGCGGGTTGCCCGCCAACGCCTCGGCAGCCAACGCCACCCAGGCGGTGACCGTGACCAAGCCCGCGCGCCTGCTGGCCAATTCCAAGGGCACCGGCAAGGCCGTGCGCTCGCTGGACCCGGGCATGATGCTGTACCCCACCGGCAACAAGGACGGGCTGATGTGGGAAGTCGAGGACGAGCTGGGCAACAAGGGCTGGGTGAATTCCACCAGCATCGAACTGTCGCGCTGACCCGTCGATCCCGTAGCCGCGCCGCACCGGCGCAGTCACCGAGGGGCCGCATGCGAATGCGGCCCTTCCGTTTTTGCAGCGAGGCGAAGTCGCGGTGCTTGGGTTTCCACGGCAACGGCCCAATAATCCCGGCATGGACCTCAAATCAGACAACCCCGAGCACGGCTTCCAGTTCCCCGGCACCTTCGAGCTCAGCGCCATGGGTACGGCCGGCGCCGGGCTGGAAACCGAACTACCCAAGCTGCTCGGCGATGCCGGCATCGAAGTGCTGGCCGAGAACATCAGCTGGAAGCATTCCTCCACCGGCAAGTTCGTATCGGTGCGGATCTCATTCCGCGCCAACGACCGCGCCCAGTACGATGCCGCCCACGATGCGCTGCGCGCGCATCCTGAAGTGAAGTGGACCCTGTGAGTCCCCTGCCATGCCTGGTGCGTGAGCTGGGACGACAGCCCTACGAACCGGTGTGGCGCGCGATGCAGCGTTTCACCGATGCGCGCGGCGAGGCCATGCCGGACGAGATCTGGCTGGTGGAGCACGATCCGGTGTTTACCCTGGGCCAGGCCGGCAAGCCCGAGCATGTGCTCGCGGCCGGTGACATCCCGGTCATCCAAGTCGACCGCGGCGGCCAGGTCACCTACCACGGCCCCGGCCAGATCGTCGCCTATCCGCTGTTCGACCTGAAGCGCATGAAGGTCGGCGTGCGCGAATACGTGCAGCGCATCGAGCAATCCATCATCGACACCGCCGCCGAGTGGAACATCCACGCCGAGCGCAAGGAAGGTGCGCCCGGTGTCTACGTGGCCGGCGCCAAGGTCGCCGCACTCGGCATCCGCGTGCGTCGCGGCTGCACCTTCCATGGCCTCGCGTTCAATATCGCTATGGACCTGGAGCCCTGGCACCGCATCAATCCCTGCGGCTACCAGGGGCTGCAGGTGACCACGCTGGCCGATCTGGGCGGTCCGTCCGGCATGGACGCGGTGAAGCCGGTGTTGCTGGCCAATCTGGCGAAGCAGTTCGGGCTGGAATTGAACGCGGCCGCGGAATTGCCGGATCTGTCGCTGGCCGCCTGAGCGCGGCCGGTATTTTCGCGGAGCCGGGCTTGCCCGGCTTTTTTTGTAGGACCGGGCTTGCCCGGGCCGCTGTTTCGATAAAGCCGAAAGCAGCCGGGCAAGCTCGGCTTTAGAAGGATGCGCGCTGGCAAAGGTGTCCGGTCAGCCGTGACACAATCCGCGCCATGTCGATCCATGCCACGTCTTCCCACAGCGCGCTTGCCCCACTGATCGAGCGCGGCCTGTCGCGCCTGCGCGCGGCTTCGCCACAGGCGGCCGCCTTGCTCGAAGATGCCGCCTTCGCCGCACGCGTGGCGAAAGTCCTGCTGGCCAGCGATTTCGCATTGGAAACCCTGCGCAGGCAGCCCGCGTTGCTGGACGTGTTCGCGCATGACGACGGCGCCACTTCGTTCGCCCCGCCCGCGTTGCAGGCAGGCGAGGCATCCGGGTGGCCCGAACAGTTGCGCCTGTATCGCGCCGCCGAATCCACCCGCCTGGTATGGCGCGACGTGCTGGGACTGGACGACGTCGATGCGATCCTCGCCGGCAGCACGCGGCTGGCCGAAGCCTGCCTGCAGCTCGGACTGGAAGCGCTGGAAACCGAGTTCGCGCAACGCCACGGCCTGGTCCGTGCGGCCGATGGCACGGCGCAGCGGCTGGTGGTGTTCGGACTCGGCAAGCTGGGTGGCGGCGAACTGAATTTCTCCTCCGACATCGACCTGGTCTACGCCTATCCGCAGGGTGGCGAATCCGATGGCGCGCGCGCCCTGGCGGCCGAGGATTATTTCGCGCGCCTCGGCCAGCGCCTGGCCAGATTGCTGGATGAACCCACGGTCGACGGCTTCTGCCATCGGGTCGACCTGCGCCTGCGACCGTTCGGCAACGCCGGCCGCGTGGCCCTTTCCTTCGCCGGCATGGACCAGTACTTCCAGCGCGAAGGGCGCGACTGGGAACGCTACGCCTGGCTGAAGGCGCGCACGGTGGCCGGCGACATCGAAGCCGGCGAGCAGTGGCTGCACAGCCTGCGGCCGTTCGTGTATCGCCGCTACCTGGATTTCACCGCGCTCGACGGCCTGCGCGACATGAAGGCCGCCATTGCCGCCGAAGTGGCACGGCGCGAGCTGGCCGATGACATCAAGCGCGGGCCGGGCGGCATCCGCGAGATCGAGTTCCTGGCCCAGGCCCTGCAGCTGATCCGCGGGGGCCGGGACGCTATGCTGCGCGAGCGCCGGTTGCTGCCGGCGCTGCGTGCCTTGATGGAAACGCGGCAGATCACCGCCGAGGACGGTGAAGCACTGATCGACGCCTACCGTTTCCTGCGCAAGCTGGAGAACCGCCTGCAGATGCTGCGCGATGCGCAGACCCATGCCTTGCCTGAAGACCCACTGGACCGGACGCGCATCGCGCAGGGCCTGCAGTACGCCGATTGGGACGCGCTGGTCGCCGCACTGGAAGTAAAACGCGCACGCGTGGCCGCCGAATTCAACGAATTGCTCGCCCCGCGCGAACACCACGTAGTCCCCGGTGCACTGGCCCAGTACTGGCGCGCGTTGCCTGCCTCCGGTGATGCCGGGGTACTGGCAGGTTCGGGTTTTGCGGACGCGGCGGGCGCCGATGCGTCGCTGCGTGATTTCGCCCAGTCCATGGGCGTGACGGGATTATCCGATGGCGCGCGCGCGCGACTTGACCGGGTGCTGCCGGCCTTGCTGGAAGCCGCCGCGCATTCCTCGCAACCCGACGCGGCGCTGAAACGCCTGCTGCTGCTGCTTCGCGCCATCCTGCGCCGGACCAGCTACCTGGCGTTGCTGGACGAACAGCCCAGCGCCCTGGACCGGCTGGTCGACGTGGTCGCGCGCAGTGCGCTGCTGGCCGAGCGTTTGGCCCTGTATCCGCTGCTGCTGGACGAGCTGCTGGACACGCGGGTGGGCGGGCCGATGCCCGTGCGCGCGGAGATGCGGCGCGAGTGCGAGGCCGCCTTGCAGGAGGACGATCCGGAAATCGCCTTGCGCCTGCTCAACGAACGCCGGCTGGCCTTGAGTTTCCGCATCGCCCTGGCTGCGCTGGATGGCCGCCAGCCTGCCAGCGACAGCACCCGCCAACTCGCCTGGCTGGCCGAGGAAGTGGTGCGCGTGGTGCTGGCGATGGTGCGTGCCGAGGTGGTGGCCGCGCACGGGTCGGTCGCCGACGGACGATTCGCGGTGATCGGCTACGGCAGCCTGGGTGGCGAGGAACTGGGATTCGGCTCGGACCTGGACCTGGTGTTCCTGTACGACGCCGGGTCTGCGGCCATTTCCGATGGAGCGCGGCCGCTGGAGGCCGGCCGCTGGTATGCACGGCTGGCGCAGAAGCTGGTGGCGTTGCTTGGCGCGGTGAGCGGCGCCGGTCGCCTCTACGATGTCGACGTGCGCTTGCGCCCGGATGGCGCCAAGGGCCTGCTGGTGTCGTCGCTGGCCAGCTACCGCGAGTACCAGCTGACGCGGGCGTGGATATGGGAACACCAGGCCCTGGTGCGCGCGCGCGCCGTGGCCGGCGATGCCTCCCTGCTGGCGGAGTTCGAGGAGATCCGCGCTGCGACCCTGTCGCAGCCGCGTGATGCGCTTGAGCTGCGCGGCAAGATCTGCGACATGCGGGTAAAGATGCGCGCCGAGCTCGATCGTACCGATGCCGCACGTTTTGACCTCAAGCAGGGCGCCGGCGGCCTGGTCGACCTGGAGTTCCTGGTCCAGTACCTGGTGCTGCGCGAGTCGGGCACCCACGCCGCCCTGCTGGCCCCACGTGACACGCAGTCGCTGATCCTCGCGCTGGAATCCACTGGCGCTTTCGACCAGGCCCAGGCCGCCTCGTTGCGTCGCGTGCACGCCTGGTTCGTCGCCCAGGGCCTGATCTGCACGCTGGACCGTCGCCAGCGCCTGCTGGCCGAAAGCGATGCGCTGGTCGAGGCCAGGGCAGTGGTGGAAGAAGCCGTGCGCGCGCGCGGCCTTTCTTTCGAGCCGCCGCTGGCGTCGTAGCTCTGCGGGGCGAAGCACGGGCTTGGGTTGAAGGAGCGACGCCAGTCGCGAAGCACGCAGCGCCTGACTGCCCGGACGGACCGGTGGCCGTTATTTCCTGGCTTCGCGACTGGCGTCGCTCCTGCAACGGAAGGGAACCTTCCATCGCACGAGCAGTCGGCTACGCGCGGCGCTACAACGACAGGCGTGCTTTCACCAGGGCCGCGACGCGGGCGGTTTCACGCAGCGGCTCGACGGGGAACGGAGCAAGTGTCGTGTCCATCACCTGGATGCGGCCACGGGCGAGCAGGGCATCCAGGAACCGTCGCGGCCGGCCGCTGACCCGCACCGGATCGAACACGAACACGGGCGCCGCGGTCGCGCAGGCTTCGGACACCATGTTGACCGAATCGGGCGAACACACGATGCGATCGGCCCAGGCCAGCAGGCCGTCGTAGGGATTGGTTCCATCACTCTCATCGCACCAGACCAGGCCCGGCGTTTCCCCGTAGCGCGCGCGCAACGCGGCGACCAGGTCGGCAGGAGTGCGGCGCGATGTCGTGGCCAGCACGCTGCCGCCCTCGCGCGCCAGCGCCACGTCCAGCTGGGCGGCCAGCGCCTGGAACGCATGGGCATCGAAACGCGCATGTGTGCTGGCCCCACCCAGCAACAACGCGGTGCGCGGCCGGGGCAATTGGGCGAATGCCGCAAAGACTTCGCGGGCGCGCAGCAGCCAGTCGTCGTCGACGGGATTCAGGCTGCCCGCCAAGGTGATGACGTTGGGGCCCGTGAGGCCGTCGTGGTCCGGCGCCACCACCAGGTCCCAGTGCCGGGGGTCGATGCGGGGATCGAGGATCTGCACCACCTGGCCGCCCCGTGCATGCAGCAAGCGGGTGGCCAGCGCCGCCTGGCGACCGCAGCCGATCGCCAGGCCAGGCGGATGCTCCAGCGCGGCGGCGAAGTCGGTACCGAAGGCATGCTGGGCGCCGGCGAAGTTCCTCGGCGCCGACACACTCCATGGCAATCGGGGCTGCAGCAGCCAGTCCTGGGAAGGCCCGAGGCCCAGTGCGCCAGCCAGCGCCTGGGCCTGACGCCGATTGCCGGCGTGCCCGTCGGTCAGGGTCCAGAGCTGTGTGGAATCCATCGGTAAGGCCGACCTTTGTTCCATAAACTAAAACAATCCGTTCCGAAGTGACCGGATGTTGTCATAGCCGGGACACTCTACACTGCGCGTCCGGGTTTGCGACCACCCTCCCGGCCAGATCATCCGCGCCACCCTTTTCCCAGGAAGTGACATGTCAGAAGCCTTGAACGCCGCCGCGCTGGACCAGTTGTTCCGCACCGCCCGCACCCAGAACAAGTTCCTGGACCGTCCCGTCGAGGACGCACAACTGCATGCGCTGTATGAACTGGTCAAGCTGGGCCCGACCGCTGCCAACACCACCCCCGCGCGCTTCGTCTTCGTCAAATCCCCGGAAGCCAAGGCCAAGCTGGGGCCGACCCTGGACGAGGGCAACTATAAGAAGACCATGGCCGCGCCGGTGACGGTGATCGTGGCCTATGACGAGGACTTCCACGAGAAGACCCCGTACCTGTTCCCGCACGTGCCCGATGCCAAAAGCTGGTTCGACGGCCCGCGCGAGAACCGGCACGTGCCCGCGTTCCGCAATGGCAGCCTGCAGGGTGCTTACCTGATCCTGGCCGCGCGCGCGTTGGGCCTGGACACCGGGCCGATGTCCGGTTTCGACAACGCCAAGCTGGACGCCGCGTTCTTCGCCGGCACCGCCATCAAGTCCAATTTCCTGGTCAACCTGGGCTATGGCGATCCTGCCGGCGTGTTCCCGCGTTCGCCGCGCCTGCCGTTCGATGAAGCCGCACGCATCGAATAGTTCACTTTCCCGCAACCCGTTTTCTGTTTCCATCCAGCCCAAATCCCATGAGGAGTCCCACCATGCGCAAGACCCTGCTCGTTGCCGCCCTGTTCGCGTTTGCCGGTTCGGCTTTTGCCGCCCCGGTGAGCTACAAGATCGATCCCAACCACACCAACGTGATCGCCAGCTGGAACCACTTCGGGTTCTCCCACCCCAGCATCAATTTCGGCCAGGCTGACGGCGCCATCGTGTACGACGCCGCCAAGGTCTCCGCCTCCAGCGTGCAAGTCACCCTGCCGTTGACCGGGCTGAGCGCGCTCGCCACCGACTTCTACGATCACCTGACCAGCGGCGACTGGTTCGATGCCGCCAAGTACCCGGCCGCCACCTTCAAGAGCACCAAGGTCGAAGCCGCGGGCAAGAACAAGCTGAAGGTCACCGGCGACCTGACCGTCAAAGGCGTGACCAAGCCGGTAGTGCTGAACGTGACCCTCAACAAGGCCGGCGAGCAGCCGATGGCCAAGCGCGCCGCGATTGGCTTTGACGCCACGGCCACCGTCAAGCGCACCGATTTCGGCCTGGGCAACTATGTGCCGAATGTCAGCGACGAAGTCACCCTGCGCATCACCACTGAAGCGGTCGTGCCGAAGGCCAAGTAAGGCTCGCCCACGCTCCACACCAAACACCGGTCGCGGCCATCGCGGCCGGCGTTTTTTTGTCCTAGCGCGGCAAACAACCAGCTCATCCCGGCGAACGCGGCGGACCCATTTGGATATGCCCTTGTTCGCAAGCCCGCAAACCGCTGGCATGACGACTTGTTTTGGATTGCCGAGTGGATAAACGCTACGCGAGGCGGCCAGCCTGCCTCTTTTTTACCCGCCAATGGCAGGCTGCTAGACTGCCAACCCCGCTATGCCGACTGAATTCACATGAGCCAGACCGCCACCGCGCAAGCCAATGCCGAGAAGCGTTACACCGTGCATCAGGGCGACCTGCCGCTGAGCTGCCCGTTGCCGTCGATGGCACTGTGGAACTCGCATCCGCGCGTGTACCTGGCCATCGAGGATGCACCCGGCCGGGAAGTGCAGTGCCCCTATTGCGGGTCGCATTTCACCCTGGCTGACTGAGCAGGCGCGCGGATCTGCGCCGATGCGTCGCCTGACCGTGGTACAGCTGCTTCCGGCGCTCGAGTCCGGTGGCGTGGAACGTTCCACCCTGGAAATATCCGCCGCACTGGTCGAAGCCGGGCACCGCTCGCTGGTGGTTTCCGCCGGTGGCCGCCTGCTGCCCGCCTTGCAGGCCGCCGGGGCCGAACACGTCACCCTGGACATCGGTCGCAAGTCGCTGCTGACCCTTCGTCACCTGCGGACGCTGCGCAAGCTGTTCGTCGATGAGCGTGTCGACATCGTGCATGCACGCTCGCGCCTGCCGGCCTGGCTGGGCCTGAAGGCAGTGCAGGGCATCGACGCGGCGCAGCGTCCGCACTTCGTCACCACCATGCACGGGCTCAACTCGCCAGGGCACTACAGCGCGGTGATGACGCGCGGCGAACGGGTCATCTGTGTTTCCGAGAGCGTGAGCGGCTACCTGTTGCAGCACTATCCGCAAACCGATCCGCGCAAGCTGCGCGTCATTCCGCGCGGTATCGACACGGCGCAGTTCCCGCGCATGTCGTGGCCGCAGCCTGGATTGCGTTCCAGGTTCGCCCAGGCCAGCCCGCAGCTTGGCGGCAACGGGCCCTTGCTGCTGCTGCCGGGCCGCGGCACGCGCCTCAAAGGCCACATCGATGCCTTGCACCTGTTGTCCGCGTTGCGCCGGACAGTCGACGCCCGCCTTTGGCTTCCGGGTGCGCGCGAAGCCGGTCGCGAGGACTACATCGCGGAAATGGAAAGCGCAGCGGCCAGCCTTGGCGTTGCCGATGCCGTGGCCTTCACCGCCGCGACCTCGCGCATCGCCGACGCCTATGCGGCCAGCGACCTGGTGCTGCAGCTGTCGCGCAAACCCGAGGCCTTTGGTCGCACGGTGATCGAAGCGCTGTCGGTTGGGCGCCCGGTGCTGGGCTGGGCGCATGGCGGCGTGGGCGAACTACTGGCCGAGCTGCAGCCGCAAGGCGTGGTGCCGGCCTTCGACGAACACGCATTGTTATCCACTGCACAGGCGTTGCTGGGGCGTCCACCGCTGCCATTGGCTACGATGCCCTACACCCTGCGCGCCATGCAGGAAGCCACGTTGACCCTGTACCAGGAACTCGCCGATGACTGTTCCACACGCGCCCCAGCCGCTATCCACTGAGCCGCCGATGGCGGTCACGCACGGCTGGCGCTGGGCGCCGGCGTGGGTGCTGACCTTCGTCGCAATGTGGCCGGCGGCCGGTTACGCCGAAGGCATCATGGTGCTCGGTGCGCTGGCGGCCATCGTGCAGCTGCTGCTGGCGCGGTTCCGCGGCGGTACGCGCCTGCTCAGCGGGCCGGCGTGGGCGCTGACCAGCGTGATGTTCTTCGCCTACTGGACGCCGCAACTGATCTCCTCGTTCGACGCCCTGGATGCCCGTCACGCGTTCTACAAGACGGCCACCGGACTGCGCTACCTGCCGTTTCTGTGGCTGGTGGCGTCGGCGGTGGCCAATGAGCGCGGCCGTCGCATCACCTTCGGCGGACTGGCGATCATCGTCGCGGTCTGGACCGTCGACGCGCTGCTGCAGATCATCTCGGGTACCAGCCCGTTGTTCTGGGGCATAGACCAGCTCAAGCAGCTGATCAGCGGGCATGGCATGTGCACGGCCGCCGACGTCGCCGAACTTGACCGCCTCAGTGGCATCCTCGGGCCCTGCAACCTGAAGTTGGGCGTGGTGCTGGCCAGCCTGTCACCTTTCGTGCTGTTCGCCGCGGCCAGGCGCTTCGGCCTGCTGGGCTGGTCGTTGACTGCCGCGGCGATCGGAATGGTGATCCTGCTGGCGGGCGCACGCGCTGCCTGGCTGACCTATGCACTGGTGCTGGTGTTCTCCGGCTGGCGCCTGCTGGGCTGGAAGAAGCTGCTGGGCGTGTTCGTGTTCGGTGCGGTGTCGCTGGTGGTGCTTGCCCTGGTCTCGCCGCAGTTCAGCGAACGCATCGAACGCACGGCGCGCGTGCTGACGGTCGACGAGAACGGCGTGGACATGGCGTTGTCGGGCCGCGCCCAGATCTGGCAGGCGGCAACCTGCATGATCCGCGAGCATCCGGTCAATGGCGTCGGCGCGCGTAATTTCCGCCAGGAGTTCCCGGCCTGCGATCCGATGCCGGGGCAACATCCCGCGTGGGGTTCGGGACCTGCCCACCATGCGCACCAGATCGTGCTGGAGATCCTCAGCGAGACCGGCGTGATCGGCCTGCTGTTGTGGCTGGCGGGCGCGGCGCTGGCCTGGCGGGCGTGGCGCTATGCATCGCCGGAGGCACGCGAGCGCGCGCGGCCGGCCATGCTGGCGCTGGGCGTCACCGTGTTCCCGTTCAACACCCACCTGGCGTTCTATTCCACGTTCTGGGGTGGGCTGACCCTGCTGCTTGCGGCGTTGTATTCGGGCAGCCTGCTGGCCCGGGACGATGACTGAAGGAACAGCGGCGCACTGCTGGTTCATCGCGCCGCTGGACCTGCTGGCCGGCGCCGTGGCCCGGCTTCCGCAGCGCCTGCTGCTGGGTCTGGGTGCGCTGCTGGCCTGGCTGTTGTGGCCGTGGATGGGCAGGCGTCGCCGCTATGCGCGCGTCAACCTGGCGCTTTGTTTTCCGGAACTGGCACCGGTGCAGCGCGAACGCCTGTTGCGCGCCAACCTGCGCGCGACCGTGACCGGGGCACTGGAGCTGCTGCGCGCCTGGTATGCGCCGCCGCCGGCGCTGCAGGGCCTGGCCGAGGTCGAAGGGCTGGAGCATCTGCGCGCGGCCACCGCGACGGGCCGCGGCGTGTTGCTGTTCGGCGGCCACTTCACCCATTCCGAACTCTCGGCCCGCCTGCTCGAGGAGCTGTCGGGCCAACCCGTACACGTGGTTGTCCGGCGCAACAACCATCGCTGCATCGAGGCGATGTTCGATCGCGCCCGACGCAACGCCTTTGCCGGCACCATCGCCAAGAAGGACGTGCGCGGCCTGCTGCGGACGCTGTCGCAGGGCGGCGTAGTCGCCTATTCGGCCGACCAGAACTTCAACTATCAGAATGCCTTCGTGCCTTTCTTCGGCGTGCCTGCCGCGACGTTGACGGCCACCCCGGACCTGGCCCGCCGGGGCAAGGCGACAGTGCTGCCGTTCTGGTGCCATCGTGGCGAGGACGGCCGCTACCGGCTGCGCATCGAGCCGCAGTGGAAGGGTTGGCCCAGTGGCGATGCGGCGGCCGATGCCGCGCGCTACATGGGTGAACTGGAACAGGTGGTGCGCCGGCACCCCGAGCAATACCTGTGGGTGCACCGGCGCTTCAAGACCCGCCCGCCAGGCGAGCCCGGGTTCTATCGAACCCCAGCGGGTCATTCGTAAAGCTTGCCGCGTCCATCGGGCTGGCGCTTGAAGCGCCGGTGGATCCACAGGTATTGCGCCGGCACCACGCGCACCATCGCCTCGATTGCCGCCATGACCCGCGCCGTGTCGGCGGTCGCATCCTTCGAGGGGAAATCCGCCAATGCCGGCGACAGGCGCAGCGTGTAGCCGCCATCCTCGCGTCGCTCATGTGCGAAGACGATGACGCTGGCGCCCGACAGCCGCGCCAGCTGGTGGGTCGAGGTCAGGCTGTAGGCGGGCAGGTTGAAGAAGGGGACGAACACGCTTTCGCCGCGCCGGGTGTCCTGGTCGGGAGCGAACCACAACAATCCGCCCTGCTTGAGGTGCTTCAGCGCCGGCCGCAGTTCCTCGCGGGTGAACATGTGCGAGGCATAGCGAAGGCGGCCGCGCTTGACCGCCCATTCCATCGCGCCCTGGTCGTGGGGTCGGTACATGCCGGCCAGCGGCGCGTAATCGCACATCAGGCGCGCCGCCATTTCCAGGGTGGTGAAGTGACCGGAAATGACGATCACGCCACGCCCGTTCGCGCGCGCCGCCTCTAGATGCTCCAGCCCTTCGATGCGCAGGCCGCGGCGCATCGGTTCCACGCTTCCCCACCAGGCACGCGCGAATTCGAACAGGCCGATGCCAAGCTCGGTGAAGCTGCGGTACACGAGCGCGGCCTGGTGGCGGGCATCGAGTTCGGGGAAGCACAGCGCGATGTTGCGTTCGGCCACGCGCCGGCGGTCAACCAGCACCGTGTGCAGGAACCTGCCGACCAGCCTTCCCAGTCCACGCTGCAGCGGCCAGGGCAGGCGCGCGAGCAGGGTCGCCAGGCCGATGCCCAGCCACGCGGGCCACTGGCGGAAACCCGTCGGGGGCGGGTCGGTGTCGTTGCGGCGGCTTTCAACCGGGTCGAGCTTGGCCATACAGCGATTCTAACGGTTCAGTTGGTTATCCTTGGCGCGATGCGGAAGGACCTGACCGAACGTTTGCTGCGTGGCCTGTATTCGGCCGTGCTTTATGTGTTGACGCCGGTCACGGTCTATCACCTGATCTGGCGTGGTTTCCGTTTCCGCGAATATTTCCAGCGTTGGAACGAGCGCTACGCTTCCTATCCACACGCCGCGCCACAGGCCGACGTCTGGCTGCATGCCGTGTCGGTGGGCGAAGTCAACGCGGCTGCGCCCGTGGTGGATGCATTGCGCCGCGTGCATCCGGAGTGGCGCTGGCTGGTCACCACCATCACCCCGACCGGCTCTGCGCGCGTGCGGGACCTGTGGGGCGATGGCGTGGACCATGTCTACATTCCCTACGACCTGCCCGGCGCAGTCGCGCGCTTCCTGGCGCATTACCGCCCGCGGCTGGCGCTGGTGATGGAAACCGAACTCTGGCCGAACCTGCTGTTCGGCTGCCGCGACCGGGGCATTCCCACCTACATCCTCAATGCACGCCTGTCGGCACGCTCGCTGCGCGGCTATCGGGTGCTGGGGCCGCTGATCTCGCGGGTGGTGCGCACGCTGAAGCGGATCGGCGCGCAGTCCCATGCCGACGGCAAGCGCTTCGTGACGCTTGGCGCCGAACGCGATGCGGTGGTGGATACCGGCAACCTGAAATTCGATATCGACGCGCCCGAGGGTCTGGCAGGATTCGTGCGCCAGTTCCGCAGCCAGCTCGGCCAACGTCCGGTGTGGATCGCGGCAAGTACCCATGAAGACGAAGAAGCCGCGGTCATCGCCATCCACCGGCAGTTGCGCCTGCGCTGGCCCGAGCTGTTGCTGCTGTGGGCACCACGCCATCCGGAGCGTTTTCCCCGCGTCGCCGAACTGTCGGTTGCCGCCGGCTGGCAGGTCGCCACGCGCCGCGGCTCGGCCTGGCCTGCCGGGCACGACGATGTATTCGTGATCGACACCCTGGGCGAGCTGATGTCGTTCTATGCCTGCGCCGACGTCGCCTTCGTGGGCGGCAGCCTGCAGGCGGTCGGCGGCCATAATCTGCTGGAGCCCGCTGCGGTCGGCACTGCCATGGTCACCGGCCCGCACCTGCACAACTTCGCCGAAATTTCCAGGCGCCTGCGTGAAGCGGGCGCACTGGTGATCGTCGATGACGCCGACGGCATGGCGCAGGCGCTTGGCGAACTGCTTGCCAATCCGCAGGCACGCGCGGATATCGCGGCCTCCGGGCGCGCGCTGGTCGAACAGGGGCGTGGCGCGCTGGCCAGGACGCTGCAGATGATCGATGCGGATCTGCCTGGGCGCGCCAGCGACTGAAACGCAGGCCATCAGCCCGCGGGCAAGCCACCATGCAGCCATGCCTGTTGCACGCTCGTATCGCACACTCACGGAGTGGACCATGGAATTTCGCCGCCTTTTTTTGCTTTCAATCCTCTTGCTTGCCGCCACCGCATCCGCAGTCGGCGCAAGCGCGGCCGAAGGTGAATCGTTCCCCTGGCCGCAGGGCAGGAGGGCAGCGGTCAGTCTGGCCTATGACGATGCGCTGGATTCGCAGCTCGACCATGCCATTCCCGCCTTGGACCGGGCCGGACTCAAGGGCAGCTTCTATCTGACCCTTGCCAATGATTCGGTACGCAAGCGCATGGCCGAATGGCGTGCGGCGGCGGCCCGGGGGCATGAGCTGGGCAACCACACGCTGTTCCACCAATGCTCGGCCACACTGCCGGACCGCGAGTGGGTCGTGGCGGCGCGTGACCTGGACCGGACCACGGTCGCGCAGATGAAGCAGCAGGTGGTGCTCGCCAACACCATGCTGCAGGCCATCGACGGCAGGCACGAACGCACCATGACCGTACCTTGTGGCGACGTGGGGGCCGCGGACGGCAACTACGTCGAGCAGGTTGAAGGTGATTTCGTGGCCATCAAGCTCGGCGGCGGCGGAGTCACGCCGGACATGTGGAAGCTCGATCCGCATGCGGTCACCGTGGATGCACCCAGCGATGTCACGGGCAAGCAACTCATCGCGCAGGTGGAGGCCGCTGCCAAGCGCGGCACCATGGTCAATTTCACCTTCCATGGCATTGGTGGCGACTACCTCGCAGTATCCAGCCAGGCACACGAGGAATTGCTCGCTTACCTGGCGGCGCATCGCGATGTCTATTGGGTCGACACTTTCCTGGACATAATGAAATACGTGAGGCAAAGGCAGGAGCAGCACGCGCTGAAGCGTTGAGGGGCAAAGAGGGAAGGGCAAAGAGGGAAGGGCAAAGAGGAAAGGGCAAAGAGGGAAGATTCCCCGCGCTTCCCGCCAGTACGGGTCGGACACGTGCGCCATCGCGGCTTGCCTGAACCGGACTCGCATGGCGGGCCTTGCTTTCACGTCCTGTTGGCGCACGGGTGCCAACACTCGGGCATCCCCCATCGTTGGATGCACCCATGAAAAAGACCATTACGAGCCTGTTGGCTGCAACGCTGTTGTTGTCGGGTACCGCTTTTGCAAAGACCTATGGCCCTGCCGACGAAGGACGCCGCTTCAACGATGGCAGCAGGGTGGTGTGCAAGAACGTGGAGGTCCGCCGCAGCAGCAAGGACTCCAACCGGATCATCGGCACCACCACCGGTGCGGTGCTGGGCGGACTGCTCGGCAACCAGGTCGGCAAGGGCAATGGCAAGAAGGCGGCCACGGTCGGCGGCGCAGTGGCAGGCGGCCTGATCGGACGCAAGGTGCAGGGCGACAGCCAGGCAAAGAAAGGCGATCGCGTGGTCGAGCGTCAATGCACGCGCGTGTATCGCTAGGCAGTGATGTCAACGGAGACCAGCAATGAACATTGATACGGGTTTGCTGCACGCAAGGTCACCCAAGGCCGCTATGCTGCGGCCAACCCGGTCGCTGTCGCGAGTCGCCATGTCCCCCCTGTTCCTGATACCGCTGTCTGCCTGCCTGTTGCTGTCCGCATGCAGCAGCGGTCCTGCCAAGACCAAAACCGCGCCGGTGTTCATGGAAGAATCGTTCGACGCCGACAACATCTACTCGCGCAGTTACACCGTGTCGCCGCCCAAGGCCTGCGAGGGCGCGCGGCGCGCGCTGCTTGGCCAGGGCTACGTGGTCACCAAGGCGACCGGCGAGACGGTGGAGGCGACCAAGAACTTCCAGCCCGAACCCGAGGACCATGTGCAGCTGGACGTGCGCGTGTCCTGCGTGCCGCACGGTGCGGAGCAGGCACTGGTTTTCGTCAGTGCAGTGCAGGACCGTTACGCATTGAAGAAAAGCCCGACCTCTGCCAGCGTCGGCGTTGGCGCGCTGGGTTCGTTGTCGCTGCCGATCGGCAGCAGCGACGATTCGCTGGTGCGCGTCGCCAGCAAGACCGTGCGCGATGCCGAGTTCTACCGGCGTTTCTTCGACCGGGTGAATTACTACCTGCCAGCGGACGCAAATGCCGCGCCGGCCCAGCCGCCGCCGACGCCCTGATCGCGCAATTGCGCCCCAAGGCGGGCATGGACTCGCAATTTCGGCCCGCCTTCCGATGATTCCATCGCCCTGATCGCCGTTTCGTCGGGTGTCCACCCGGGCGGGCGCTGACAGCGCCTAGGCTTCGCGCACTCCAAACCGCGCGGTACGCATCGTGAGAAACCTCATCCAGCCTGCCTTGCGATACCTGCTGGCCTGGTCGCTGGCGTTCGTGATGGCGCAACTGCCGCATTACCTGCCTGCGCAGGTCGACGCGGCCATCGCCGGTTACCTCATCCAGCACGACGCGGACCGTCCCTATACGGCTGCGCAATCCATCCCTGCCGCCTGCTACGCGTCCACGCCGGTGGCCGGCGCGGGCCGTTCTGCACTTATTCGGCGGTCCGGAAGCGCAGTGTCAAACCCTTGAGGAAGTTGCGCAGGATCTGGTCGCCACAGGGGCGGAAATGCTTGTGGCCGGCCTGCCGGAACAGGGCGGTCATCTCCGGCTTGCCCAGCGGAAAGCCGGCGGCCTCGAAGATCTCGTGCATGTCCGTGTCCTTCAGCTGGTAGGCCACGCGCAGTTTCTTGAGGATGACGTTGTTGCTGATGCGGTCCTCGACCCGGCGCGGGCCTCCTTCAGCAGGGCCGCGGTAATAGACCACCAGCCCGTCGAGGAAATGCGCCAGTACGCGGTCGCTGCAGGGCACGAAGCCCTCTTCCCCTTCCTTCTTCAGCAGTGCGGGCACTTCCGCCTTGTCCAGCGGGAAGTCCGGATCGGCGAGCTGGATGATCTCCACCACTTTCGCGTCCCCCAGGTCCAGCATGTAGCGGATGCTGCGCATGACGTCGTTGTTGATCACGGGTTTCCCTTCGGGTTGGATGAAAGCCAGGAAGGGACGGCGCCGCAGGCTGGTTCGGTGGCCGGGCAGCAGCGCAAGGGGCGCGGATGCGTTGGAATCGGCAGCATCAGGATACCGGGGACAGGGCCCGCCCGCATCGCCATGTGTCCCTGGACAGAGGCAGGGCAGACCCGGCGGAGGTGAAAAGCCCGCAGCCCAGCTGCCAGGACTATGCGGGCTTCCTACATGCAACCGTTGTCGTCGTTGCACTTGATACGCGAGCGCTCATTGCCGAGCAGCCGTTCGCCGGCCTCCTTTTCCTCGCGGATCTGCGAAGGCGTGCGGCAGACACGGGTCATGAGGTTGCTGCCGGTTCGTGCCTCCTGTTTGCAGGCGAGCCGCTGCCGGTTGTCGCTGAGCGCGGTCTCGATGCCGGTGACCAGGTCCAGGACTTCATTGCGGTGGCTGGGAGCCAGTTCGGACAGGGTGGTCTTGCCGTCCAACAGCTGTTCCAGCCTGCGCTGCCCGGCCTGGATACCGGATTGCACGGAACCGGGCAGCTTGCCGTAGGGTCCCGTTCCCGATTCGATGCCCGCGCTGATGGTGCGCTGCCTTGCCAGCAACCCGGCGACCGACGGATCGGCAGCGTGGGTCGGGGACGCGGCCAGCATGAAGAATGCAAACCAAAGCGCGGCCAGCTGCTGCTGCATGGAAGAGGCTCCGAATGACGGCAATCCACCGTAGCCGAGGGAGTGGTGCGCTCCAAGCCATCGCTGACAAGCGGCCAACCTGTGCAAAGGCGCGCCTTGGCTTTCACGTCGAATTCGAGAGCCACCTGGTGACAAGCTTTGCCGGTCAGACCAAGAACAGCAGGTTCCGGGTCTACGACACGGCTGGCGATCAGCGACTTGCGGCCTGGAACCTGCCTGTCTGTAATGCCGTGAGGACATTTCGACGAAACGGGGGACGGAGCGGGTCCTGCAGGGTAGTGGTCGCCTGGCCTGCCGTTGGCTCCATTTCCGACCCTGCGCTTGAGAGCCGTGAAGAACGTTCGCCTGGATTTCACGCTGTTGCGACGCAATACATACGAATTCATCGGCGTCCCATGCAGCGGCCTTGTAGCCTCGGCCTTTGATGCGGTTGCTGTCCGCCACTAGGGGAACAAGCTCATGAGACTGCTGCTGGCGCTTTGCCTCTGCCTGTGCAGCGCCGCGGCGCAGGCGCGCGAGTTCGCCATCGACCACCTGGAGCCGGCAAGCTGGTGGGTCGGCATGAAGCACCACCGCGTGGAGCTGATGGTCCATGGCCAGGGCATCGCGTCGCTGGCGCCACGTGTCGGACATCCAGGAGTCGTCGTGTCCGATGTGCAGAAGTTGGCCAATCCGAACTACCTGTTCGTCACCCTCGATATCGCAGCCGATGCAGCTCCGGGCACGTTCGACATCGAACTGCTGCAAGGCGACCGCGTCGCCGCCCGGCGACCGTTCCTGTTGCAGGCGCGCGAGGCGGGGTCGGCGGCGCGCAAGGGCTTCGATCCTGCCGATGCCATCTACCTGATCACGCCGGACCGTTTCGTCAATGGCGACCCCGGCAATGACAGCGTTCCGGGCATGCGCGAGGCCGCTGACCGCAAGGATCCGAACGGACGCCACGGCGGCGACCTCGCCGGCATTGCCGCGCACATGGACTACGTCGCCGGCATGGGCTTCACCCAGCTGTGGCCGACGCCCTTGCTGGAAAACAACCAGCCTCGGTTTTCCTACCATGGCTACGCGATCACCGACCTCTATCGCATCGATCCGCGCTTCGGCAGCAACGAGGACTATCGGGCACTGTCGGCGCGCGCGCGCGGACTGGGGGTCGGCCTGCTCATGGACGTGGTGCTCAACCACATCGGTTCCAGCCACTGGTGGATGCAGGACCTGCCCACGGCCGACTGGATCAACCACGGCGGCACGTTCTCTCCCACCAACCACCTGCGCAGCACCGTGCAGGATCCGCATGCCGCACCGCAGGACCATGCCGCGTTCGTGGAAGGCTGGTTCTCGCCAGGCATGCCGGACCTGAACCAGCGCAACCCGCACCTGGCCACCTACCTGATCCAGAACAGCCTGTGGTGGATCGAGTACGCGGGATTGTCCGGCATCCGCGAAGACACTTTCGGCTATGCCGACAGCCAATTCCTCAGTGCGTGGGGCAAGGCCATCCTCGATGAATATCCCGGCTTCAGCATGGTCGGCGAGGAATGGAGCGGCAGTCCCGCCACGGTCGCGCACTGGCAGCGAGGCAAGGCCAATGCCGACGGCCACGTACCGTGGATGCCGAGCATGATGGATTTTCCGCTGCACATCGCCTTGCGCGAAGCGTTCAAGGAGGCCAAGGAAGGCGACGTGGGTTTCACTGGCCTGTACGAGATGCTTGGCAACGACTATCTGTATCCCGAAGCCGCCAGCCTGGTCGTGTTCGCCGAGAACCACGACACCACCCGCCTGCTGGCGAACGTCGACGGCGATGTGGGCCTGTTCAAGATGGCGATGGCCTACCTGGCCACGGTGCGCGGCACGCCGCAATTCTTCTACGGCTCCGAAGTGCTGATGCAGGGCCCGCGCGAGCGCGATGACGGCAGGATCCGCGCCGACATGCCGGGTGGCTGGCGCGGCGATGCTAAGAATGCATTCACCGGCACGGGGCTTTCGGCGAGCGAGCTCGATGCGCAGGACTACCTGCGGCGCCTGCTGCAATGGCGCAAGGGCACGCCGGTCGTGCAGCACGGCAAGCTGCGCCACTATGGCCCGGAGGATGGCGTCTACGTCTACTTCCGGCATGACGGCAAGGACACCGTCATGGTCGCCCTCAACCGCAATGCGACTGCCAGGACACTGCTGCCAGCGCGTTTCGCGGAGTACCTGGATGGCGCCACCGGCAGTGACGTGATGACGGGGACCGCGGTGTCGTTCGAGCGCCCGCTGTCGCTGCCCGGCAAGTCGGCGACGATCATGCAGGTTCGGCGCGGCCCCGGCACGCGGTAACCTGTCGGCGGGGAATGGAACGGCTCGCGGCGCGCAGGGCTGACAGTCCCACGCTTGCCACGACATCCATCCGGGGACACATGCCACACACCATCAGCACCATGGAAGTTTTCCTGATCGCCATGGCGATCATCTTCAGCGTGCCGTACCTGATCTGGCGGCTGGGGCGCACCGATTACTTCGCACCACTGGTGGTGGTGCAGATCATCACCGGCATCCTGCTGGGTCCGGGCGTGCTCGGCGCCATGGCGCCGGGCTACTACCAGTTCGTGTTCACCCCGGATGTCATCAAAATACTGAATGGCCTGGGCGCCTGGGCGGTGATGCTGTTCGTGCTGATCGCCGGCATCGAGCTGGACGTGCGCCAGGCCTGGAAGCACCGCATCGAAAGCGGCATCACCGCCGGCTTCGCGCTGGGCGTGCCGCTGCTGACCGGCTGCGTGGCGGCCATCGGCATGCTGATGTTCCCGGGCTGGATCGGCGAGAAAGGACAGTCCTGGCAGTTCGTGGTCGGCGTGGGCATGGCCTGCGCGGTTACTGCGTTGCCGATCCTGATCCTGCTGATGGAGAAGCTCGACGTGCTGCGCCAGCCGATCGGCCAGCGCATCCTGCGCTACGCCAGCCTGGACGACGTGGCCATCTGGGGCGTGCTGGCCTGCGTGCTGCTGGACTGGGAACGCATGGGCCGGCAGGTGGGTTTCCTGGTGGCCTTCGTGGTGGCTTGCGTGCTGTTCCGCAAGCTGATGGTGCGGCTGCCCGAACGCGACCGCTGGTACGTGATGCTGATCTGGCTGGCGGTCTGCGCGTTCGGCGCCGACTGGGCGGGGTTGCACTTCATGGTCGGTGCGTTCCTGGCCGGCGTGGTTATGGATGCCGACTGGTTCGACCAGGCGCAGATGGACTGGCTGCGCCACCACGTGCTGCTGGTGATGATGCCGGTGTTCTTCCTCAGCACCGGCCTGCGCACCGCGTGGTCGGTGGGCGGAGAGGTGGTCTTCATCGCCGCCGCCGTGCTGCTGCTGGCTTCGGTCACGGGCAAGCTGGCCGGTGTGCACCTGGCGGGCCGGATCCTGAAGTGGAAGCCCGGCGAAGCCTCCTTCATCGGCTGGCTGCTGCAGACCAAGGCGCTGATCATGATCATCTTCGCCAACATCCTGCTGGACAAGCAGATCATCACCAATGCCACCTTCACCGCGCTGCTGCTGATGGCAATAGCCAGCACCATGATGACCATCCCGGTGGTGGCGCCGAAGCTGAGACGCCTGCTGGCCGGGCAGGCGAACCGGTCCGGTTTGCCCGCCGCGAGCTCAGAGCATCCCGGGCTTGAAGCCCCGGCGCCGGGAAATATCAGGCCCTGACAGCATGAACCTGCCTTCGCCGCGGTAGTGCAGGGTCTGCGGGATCTTCGGCGTGCGCGCGACGTGCGCCTTGACCACTTCCCAGATGAAGAGGTTGTGCCTGCCGACCTGGCTGCCGTCATGCAGCCGGCACTCGAAACTGGAGTGGCATTGGTCGATCAGCGGCGCCTGGACCAGGCTTGCCTTGCGCGGCGTCAACCCGAAGGACGCAAACTTGTCGGTGTCTGCGGCCAGGTCGGCGCCGCTGTAATTGCCGATGGCGACCACGGTATCGACCAGGTCGGCGGTCGGCAGGTTGATCACGCACTGCCTGCTGCGCCGGACCAGTTCGAAGCTGTGGTTCTGTTCCCAGATATAGCAGGCGAACAGCGCCGGCTCGAAACCCATCATCATGTGCCAGCCCATGGTCATGATGTTGCGCTCTCCCTTGAAGCTGCTGCTGACCAGCACGATGGGTCCGGGCTCGAGGAAACGGCGGATTTCAGAGACGGGGAAATCATGCTTGCGGAAGGTCTTCATGCGGTCGTTTCCTATATCGACAGGCGTTGGTGATGCTGTTGCAGTAGCTGCGGCGGAATCGTTACCAAGAAGCTAGGTTCGCGCCACCAGCCCTCACCGGCTGCGTCGGTTGCAGTGGCGGGGATTTTCCTGCGGGGCGCCGTAGACCGGCGCCTCGACTTCATGTCCGGTCGGGAAATCCAATATGCTTTGGCCCGGCCGTTGCCGCCGCGGGGAGCGTCGATTGGGGGGGGGAAGTGAGGGAACGCCCAGTGTTTTTTCCGGAGGACGAAGAACTCGCGGTCCCACTGCGGGAGTGCATCGGCCGAACATGCCTGCAATCATTTCAATCAGCCTTGGGGAATCTGGAAATCATGAGGAATCTGTTAGCAACCGCCTTGCTTGTATTCGCAGGACTGTCCAATCCAACTGCCGGTGCGCAGGAGAACGCGATCGTTGCGCCTCCGCCCTCGTCGAAAACGGGTACCGGCACGCTGCTGGTGGATATCAAGCCGTTCAGCAGTGAAAAGGAGCTGCCGAAGAAGGTTGACAAGCAACTCAGGAGTGGCGGCCTGGAGTGGGGCATCCGCGACAACCTCATCGTGTTCACCATGGTCAACAAGCAGTTCATTGACTTCCCCATCAGCCACCTGACCCGCTATGGCCAGAGCGAGACGCTGACCCTGCCTGCGGGCGAATACCGTATCACCGGCATCGGCATGGAAATGACAGCCGGTTTCAACGTGCAGAAGATCCTGGACCGGGGTGCGTTCGTGAACAATGACGTAGTCGTGTTCCGCATCGAAGAAGGGAAGGCGACCACCCTCAGCATCAATCCGGTGATCAAGAAGGACAATGCCTTCGTGGTGGATTTCTGGATGCCGACCATGTTGGCCAGCGTGGCTGGCAACGGCGTCAAGGGGGAGGAGAAGGCGCTCAACGTGCGCGGTGATGCCTCTATCGCATGGCCGCAATACACCGGGTCGCTGAAGTTCGTCGCCAAATAAGTGGCTGCGTGGGCGGCGCCGCGCCGCCCACGCCTTGTCGCCTGGCCGTGCGCGCATGGCAGCTGCGTGGTGGCTCTGCCTGCGTCCATGGCCTGACCCAAAACTCGCCTGCGTTTACGCTGGTGTAGGAACCAGCGCGGGCAGGCAGCAGATGAAGTTCGATGCGATTATCCGGCCTGCCCGCCTCGCTGATGCCGCTGCGCTTTCCGAACTGATGCGGCGTACCTTCATCGCCGCCAACGGCCATTGCAGCACGCCGGGCAACGTCGCCCGGTTCCTGGATGCCACCTACCAGCCAGGCCTGCAGGCGGCCGAAATCCGTGATCCCGACACCCTGACCCTGATTGTCGAGCAGGACCATGAGTGGGCCGGCTTCGCACAGTTGCGCTGGGGCACCCGACCACCGCCCGAGATCGATCTGCTTCCAACCGTCGAGCTGGGTCGGATCTACCTGGACGCCGCTTTCCATAGGCGCGGCATTGCCGCGCAACTGGTGGCCACCCTTTTGGCTGCGGCCAGCGTGCGTGGTTCGCGTTCGGTGTGGCTGAACGTGTGGCAGGAATCTGCGCAGGCCATACGTTTCTACCAGAAGCACGGTTTCCAGATCGTTGGAAGTTCGGTGTTCAACGTCGGAGATGATCCCAAGCAGGACTGGGTGATGACGCAGGCATTGCCGGTGGCCTAGCGTTGCGGAGGCGGGCCCCGGCCCATGATCGCCTCGCGCAATTGGCTGGCCTGGGAGTCGCTGGAAAAACGCAGGCCGTCCGCGGTGCGGCTGAGGCCGAGTTCTATGTAGGACGCATCCAGTACCGGGAATTCGCGCGCGCCGGCATCGCGGCGATAGAGCGAGGACAGCGCATGGCCGCCGGCGATGCGGTCCAGCGCCGAAACGAAATCCTGCGGTGCGACCGCTCCGGTGCCTTGCAGGCAGCAACGCGAGTACTGGTCCAGCACTGCATCCAGCGTGGTGCCCGCGTGGCGCAGGGCCAGGTCGGCCTGCAGCCAATACGCGGCGCCGGCCCAGTACACGCGCATGGTGCCGCCGCGCCCACGGCCCATTGTTTCCAGCGGCGTGCCGCCGTCGGTTGCGGCGGCGCCACGACGGAATCCGGCATCCAGTCGCTCCCACGCCTGTTCCGGGTCCAGCAGGCCGGCGCGGGCGCGCAAGGTGTTCTGGAAGTAGCTCGCCAGGCCTTCGGCCAGCCAGCGTCCGCTTTCGCCCAGGTCGGGATGGAACAGATGCGAGAACTCGTGCATCGCGGTCCAGTCACTGCGCAATTCCGGGTAGCCCGCGTCACCTCGCACGTACAGCAGCACGCCGGCCTGTCCATCGTCGCGGCGCGTCTGTCCCCACGGCACCGGGCTGGCGTCGCGACTGTCGCGCTGCTCTACGCGCACGTAGGCATCGCGCAACGGGAAGCGGCCGGAAGCGGTTCGGGCCGCATCGGCGGTTTCGGCGATCCAGCGATGCAGCATGGCCGCGCGCGCGCGGTCGTCCACGTCCACCAGTTCCACGCGCAGCTGGCTGCCGCCTGCGTGCAACACGCGGATGTCGGTCGCGGCCAGGCAGGCCGCAGCCGGCGTGCATGCCAGCAGCAGGCACCTCAACAGCAGCGTGGTCAACAGCAGGGCGGGGCGCATGCCCTCATTGACGCGCCGCGCGTGGCAAGGCGCCGTGAACGGGATGGGATGGACTCTCCCGCCCTGCAGGCCTAATCAGGCGCAAGGGCGCAGCCTAGACTCGCCTCTCTTTCAAATGCGGACGACAGACATGAGCGATTCCCTTTCCATGTACCAGGCCACCGTACCGGTGGGACAGCGCGCCTTGCGCAACCTGCGCCAGCTGCTGGTGAAAGCCGAGGCCCACGCCCAGGCGCAGTCCTATGAAGCCGGCGTACTGCTGCAGACGCGCCTTTACCCGGACATGCTGCCGCTGCTGCGCCAGGTGCAGATCGCCACCGACACGGCCAAGAATGCGGCAGCGCGGCTGGCCGGCGTGGAGGCACTGCGTTTCGAAGACGAAGAAACCAGCTTCGCGCAGTTGTACGCTCGCCTGGACCGCGCCATCGACTATCTGGATACGTTCACCCCGGAGCAGTTCGCCGGCAGCGAAGGCCGTGCGATTTCGGTGCCGCGCCGCGGCCGTGAGCCGCTGCAGTTCGACGGCCGCGCCTATCTGCTCGGCTTCGCTATTCCCAATTTGTATTTCCATGTCGCCACGACGTACGCGATTCTGCGTAGCGCGGGCGTACCGCTGGGCAAGTCGGATTTCCTGGCTGGGAGCTGATGGTTCCTTTTTTGCAGGAACACGCGTCGCTGCCGCGTTCCGTCACAGCCGCGGGCCGTCGCTAGAACACCGCCGCGGCCAGCAGCGGTGCGGGATCGTCCCAGCGTTCGCGCGCGCCCAGGAAGCCCAGTTCCAGCAGCACCGCCGCGCCCAGCACCTCGGCGCCCTGCTGGCGCACCAGCGCCAGTGCGGCCTTCAGGGTGCCGCCGGTGGCCAGCACGTCGTCGACCACCAGCACGCGCGCGCCCGGTGGCAGCGCGTCGGCATGGATCTGCAGGCGATCGCTGCCGTATTCCAGTGCGTAGTCCAGTGACAGGGTGGCGGCCGGCAGCTTGCCCGGCTTGCGCACCGGCACGAAGCCGGTGTGCAGGGCCAGGGCCAGCGCGGCACCGAGAATGAAGCCGCGCGATTCGATCCCCACCACCGCATCCACGCGCACGTCGCGCCAGGGTGCAGCCATCTCCGCGATCGCTTCAGCGAAGGCCTCGGCGTCGGCCAGCACCGGCGTGATGTCCTTGAACAGGATGCCGGGGCGGGGGAAGTCGGGTACGTCGCGAAGCAATTGCTGCCAATGGGTCATGCAGGAAGTCTCCATGGAGGGGCGGCAATGCTAACCCGTCACCCTGCGATGGTCCGGCAACCCTGCTCCGGAAGAACCTAAAAGCAGTGCCCCAGAAACCGTGATCCGGACACCGTGTCTGCCCCCGTGCTGCCCTTTTCGTTGCAGACTCCCTCATCCCCCGCATGGAACACACCCACGATGCGTCATTTCGCCTACCTGCCCGCATTGATACTTGCCTCGGCCTGCAGCCAGGGTCACACCGAAAATGCACTGGCCCAGGACACCGGTCCGGCGCCGACGCTGGCCCAGCCCACCCATTCGCTGCTGCCCACCGTGGACATTGCGCCGGCGGTGGGCTGGACCGCAGGCAAGACGCCGGTGGCCGCGCCGGGGTTCGCCGTCAGCGCCTTCGCGCGCGGGCTGGAACATCCGCGCACCGTCTACGTGCTGCCCAACGGCGATGTGCTGGTGGCCGAGACCAATGGGCCGCCGCGGCCCCAGGATTCGAAGGGATTCAAAGGCTTCATGGCCAACAAGGTCATGAAGAAGGCCGGGGCCGGCGTGCCCAGCGCCAACCGCATCACCCTGCTGCGTGATGCCGACGGCGACGGCGTGGCCGAAACCCGCAGCGTCTTCGCCCAGGGCCTGAATTCCCCCTTCGGTATGGCGCTGGTGGGCAATGCCTTCTACGTCGCCAACACCGACGCCGTGCTCCGTTTTTCCTACCACCCCGGTGACACCGTGCTGGCCGGAACACCGGTCAGGCTCGCCGATCTTCCGGCCGGCCCGCTCAACCACCACTGGACCAAGAGCCTGGTCGCCAGCGCCGACGGCAGGCACCTGTACGTGGGCGTGGGATCCAACAGCAACGTCGCCGAAAACGGCATCGGGCAGGAGACCGACCGCGCCGCGATCCTTGAGATCGACGTTGCCAGCGGCACGCGCCGCGTCTTCGCCAGCGGTCTGCGCAATCCCACCGCGCTGGCCTGGCAACCTCACGACCAGCGCCTGTGGGCGGTGGTCAACGAACGCGACGAGCTGGGCAACGACCTGGTCCCCGATTACCTGACCTCGGTGCGCGAAGGCGCGTTCTACGGGTTTCCCTACAGCTACTACGGCCAGCACGTGGATACGCGGGTCAAGCCGCAGGCGCCGGCGATGGTGGCCAGGGCCATCGCGCCTGACTATGCGCTGGGTTCGCACGTGGCGCCCCTGGGGTTGGCGTTCTACACCGGCAGCGCGTTGCCGCCGCGTTTCCAGGGCGGCGCGTTCGTCGGCCTGCACGGCTCCTGGAACCGCAAGCCGCTGAGCGGCTACAAGGTGGTGTATGTGCCGTTCGTCGACGGCAATCCCGCCGGGCCGATCGAAACCGTGCTCGACGGCTTCCTCGATGCGAAAGGCCAAGCCCAGGGCCGCCCGGTCGGCGTGGCCCAGGACGCGCGCGGCGCGCTGCTGGTGGCCGATGACGTGGGCAATACGATCTGGCGGCTGGCCGCGACCGCGGCCGGTGCAACGGGCTCGCCTGCGCTGCCCGCGCAGGCCGCAACGGTGGAGCCGCCCCGGTAGGGAACATGGAGGGCGTCGTGCCGACGCCCGACCGGACACGGCGTCGCAACAATCCGCTGGCAGGCTGACCGCCTTGTGGAGCTTCAGGAGGTTGCTGCCGTGGAGCGTGTGCTGTTCACCATCTCGCCCTGCTACAACGGCTGGCAGGTGCGCGACGAACTCAGGAACCGCGACTGGTTCGAGGAACTCGAGCAAGCGGTGGCCTCCGCCAGCACCCTGGCCCAGTTGCGCCATTCGCTGACCGGCCGGGCAACCGGCGTGCTGGTGCAGGTGGGCGAGGACGTAGCGGTGATGCGCGTGCGCCACGGCTGAGAAGACGAAGCCGTTCGAATGGCCTGGTAACGCAACTTTCACGGCGAGTTGAAGGCAGCCGGCGCTAGGGTGGGCGCCCCAACCGAACGGGAGTGCGCAATGAAGACTGGAACGTTCTTTGCCCAGGACCAGGCCGGCAACATGCAGCAGATCCGCATCATCCGTGACGTCAGCGCGCACGACGGCGATTCGGAGGAAACCCGGCACGCGGTCTCCTTCGTGCTGGAGGATGGCAGCCCATTGCGACGGATCGACAACGAGACCTTCCAGGTCATCGATACCGGCGCGTTCATCACGCTGGTGCGTCCATAAGGGCAAGCGGTAACGTTTCCGGCCGAGCTGGCTTTTGTAGGAGCGACGCAAGTCGCGAAGCCCTCAGCCCGTAGGCAATCCGCAATTTCCGGTATCGGCATTGGTGTCGGCTTCGCGACTTGCGTCTCTCCTACATTCTTTGCGCCCTGCGGCGGTTCCGCGTCGGCCTGCACAGCCGCCGAACCTGGCCGTGAGAAGCTGTCGCCTCTCAAGCAAAGCCGGGATGCGCATGGAACTTGGAATGATCGGGTTGGGCCGGATGGGCGCCAACATGGCCGAGCGGCTGGTGCGCGGCGGACATGTAGCTGTGGGATTCGATCCAACGCCCGCTGCGCGTGAGCTGGCTGCCAGCAAGGGCATCCTGCCGGTGTCTTCGCTGGCCGAACTCGTCGACCAGCTGCCGGCACCGCGCGTGCTGTGGTTGATGGTGCCGGCCGGCCAGATCGTCGAAGACACCCTGGCGCAACTGGTACCCCTGCTGTCGCGCGATGACGTGGTCATCGACGGTGGCAATTCCTTCTACAAGGACAGCATGCGGCGCGCCGACATGATGTCGCTGCACGGCATCCACTACATCGACAGCGGCACCAGCGGCGGCGTGTGGGGCCTGGCCGAAGGCTACAGCCTGATGCTCGGCGGCGACGCCGGTGCGGTCGAGCGCCTGCGCCCGATCCTTTCGACCCTGGCCCCGGCCAGCGACCGCGGATGGGGCCGGGTGGGACCCAGCGGCTCGGGCCACTTCACCAAGATGGTCCACAACGGCATCGAATACGGAATGATGCAGGCCTATGCCGAGGGCTTCGCGATCATGCAGGGCAAGCAGGATTTCGCGCTGGACCTGCATCAGGTCGCCGAGATCTGGCGCGAGGGCAGCGTGGTGCGTTCGTGGCTGCTGGACCTGACCTCCAACGCGCTGGGCGGGAATCCCTCGCTTGCCGGCATCGCACCCTACGTAGACGATTCCGGCGAGGGGCGCTGGACCGTGGCCGAGGCGATCGACCTGAATGTCTCCGCACCGGTGATCACACTGTCGCTGCTGGAACGGCTGCGTTCGCGCGAAGACGATTCATTCGCTGACAAGCTGTTGGCAGCGATGCGCAACGAGTTTGGCGGACACAGGACGAAGCAACAGCCCTGAGGGACAGGCGTTGGTGTCCAATCCCAGGGGGTCACCGGGGTGGGTCGACAGCGGCGCGCAGTCCGCGGCGCATGCCGCGGACTGCGCGCCGCTTGGCGACGCCGGTCTGGGCGGCATCGGGGGCAGGCATTGAGGCATCGGGGTTTCGCACCTCTGCCGCCACCGTCACGCCGCTTCCCGCACGCTCGCTTCATGGACACTTACAAACTGGTGCTGGCAATCGTCGGGCTGGCCCTGCTGGGGGCGGCGTGGCTTCCGCATCTGCTCAAGCGCAATCCGCTGACCTTTCCCATCCTCTACGTTGGTTTAGGCATGGCGCTGTACAGCCTGCCGTGGTCGCTGCCGGCGGCCGATCCGGTGCGCTATCCCGACATCGCCGAGCGGCTGACCGAACTGACCGTGCTTCTCGCACTGGTGGGCGCGGGACTGCGCATCGACACCCCTTTCGGCTGGCGACGTTGGCGGCTGACCTGGCGCCTGCTGGCCATCGCCATGCCGCTGACCATCCTGGCCGGGTTCCTGCTCGGGCAGGAGCTGCTCGGGTATGGCCTGGCCGGCGCCATGCTGCTGGGCGCGGTGCTCGCGCCTACCGACCCGGTGCTGGCTTCGGACGTGCAGGTCGCGCCACCCGGCGAGGGCGGCGAGGACGCCGTGCGCTTCGCGCTGACCTCCGAAGCCGGGCTCAACGATGGCCTGGCCTTCCCGTTCGTATGGCTGGCCGTGGCGCTGGCCCTGGCGACCGCAGGGACGCCGATGCACTGGGGGCAGTGGCTGGCAATGGACGTCGCCTGGCGCGTAGGCGGCGGCGTCGCCATCGGCTGGCTGATCGGCTATGGCCTGATGCATGTCATTTTCAGAGGCAAGCGCGAGCAATCACTGTCCGCCACCAGCGATGGGCTGACCGTGCTGGCAATCATGCTGCTGGTGTACGGCATTGCCGAGCTCTGCCATGCCTACGGGTTCCTGGCGGTATTCGTTGCCGCCGTCGTGGTGCGACAGAGCGAACGGCACCACGACTACCACGTCACCCTGAACCTGTTCGCCGAGCAGTGCGAGCGGCTGCTGGCGACCGTGGTGCTGATCCTGTTTGGCGGCGCGCTTGCATCGGGCATCCTGCGTGGCCTGCACTGGCGCGAATGCGTGGCTGCGCTGCTCCTGGTCCTGGTGGTGCGACCGTTGGCAGGGTGGCTGTCGCTGCTGGGCACGGGGGTGCGCCAGCGCGAGCGCTGGGCCATCGCCATCTTCGGTGTGCGCGGCGTGGGCTCCCTCTACTACCTCGCTTTCGCGTTCAATCACGCCGAGTTCCCCGAGCAGCAGGGGCTCTGGCGCATCATCTGCCTGGTGGTGCTGCTCTCGGTCCTGCTGCATGGCCTGAGCGCCAAACATGTGATGGGGTGGCTGGATCGACGGCGCAGTGGTGGTGGTCGTCGGCCCGCCTCCTGAAGGGAAGCTGGCGTCCACTCCGCGCGGGCAGTGGGTGCAAGGCAGTTGCGTGCAGCGCCTTGAAACCGCAGGCATGCAGATCGAGCGCCCGATCCGGTCGTTGGTCGCCGCAATCCGGGTTTCGTCGCTGCACCCGCGCGGCCGGTACTGCGCGTCGATAATCTGCACGCATCCCAGCACTGCCGGAACCCGCCCGTGAAAACCAGCTTCTTCTTCGTCTTCCGTATCGCCGCCGCCTGGAGCCTGGCCTACCTGGCCTTCCTGATCCTGTGGAGCGAGGTCTTCAACGGCAGGACGCCCGAGGGTCTGTTCTTCCTGCTGTTCGTGGTCACCGCGGGTTTCGTCATCGCCAGTGCGGTCTCCCATATCCGCCGCATCCGCCTGATCGCCGGCCATATCGATCCGGGCACCCTGGCCAATCGCCAGCGGCGGCAGATCGAGGTGCCGCTGGAAGCCGGCGAGGCCTTCGACCTGGTCGACGCCACCATCCGCGAACTGCCGCGTTCGGAAGAGCTGGAAAGCGCGCGCGACAGCCTGCAGGTCCGGACCAAGGTCACCCGCATCAATCCCTACAGCAACAAGACGCCGGGCCGTTTCAACCCGCTGTACTGGATCCACATCAAGCGCAACCAGATCCTGGCCACGGTCACGCCGGGCGACGGCACCAGCAGCGTCACCCTGGTCTGCGAGCCGGAGAGCGGTGCGTGGAGCGACTGGTTCATGGTCGACGACGGCACCAACCTGGAGAACGCCGAGGCCATCACCCGCGCCATCACCCGACGGGTCGCCGAGCACCGCCGCAACGAGCAGGCCGCCGCCCAGCAGACGGTCACCGAGAAGGAACTCACCGTCGCCAAGCTGAGCCTGCTGCATGCGCAGGTGGAGCCGCACTTCCTCTACAACACGCTGGCCAGCGCGCAGTACCTGACCCGCAGCGACCCGGCGCGCGCCGACGAGATGCTGGGCAATCTCATCACCTACCTGCGCCACTCGTTGCCGCGCACCGAGGACTCGCTGTCCACCTTGGGCGAGGAACTGGAACGCGCCCGCGCCTACCTGGAAATCCTCAAGATCCGCATGGGCGCGCGCCTGGCCCTGCAGATCGAGGTGCCGGAAGCGCTGAAGTCGATTCCGTTCCCGTCGATGATGCTGCAGACGCTGGTGGAGAACGCCATCAAGCATGGCCTGGAACCCAAGTCCGGCGGCGGCACCGTGTGGATCATCGCGCGGACCATCGACGGCTCGCTGGCGGTCACCGTGGCCGACGACGGCGAGGGATTCAATGCCGGCAGCAGCGGCACCGGCATCGGCCTGAAGAACGTGCGCGAACGCCTGCGCCTGGCCTATGGCGGCGCGGCTTCGTTCGCCATCGTCGCCAACTTCCCCAGCGGCGTGGCCGCCACCATCAACGTGCCGCTGCAGCCGGCCGAGGAGAGCACACATGGCTAACCCAACCACGGTCAGGTGCGTCATCGCCGAAGACGAGGAACTGCTGCGCAACGCGTTGTCGAAATTGCTGGCGCAGGCCTGGCCAGGGCTTGAGATCGTGGCCGAATGCGAGGATGGTGGCGCGGCGCTGGAGGCCATCGCCGAGCACCAGCCCGAGGTCGCCTTCCTTGATATCCGCATGCCCGGCCTGACCGGGCTGGAAGTGGCGACCGCCGCCGCCGAAGCCAGTCCGAAAACCCAGGTCGTGTTCGTCACCGCCTACGACCAGTACGCCATCGACGCTTTCGACAAGGGTGCGGTCGACTACCTGCTCAAGCCGATTTCGCCCGACCGCCTGGCCGCCACCGTTCAGCGGCTGCAGGCGCGCATTGCCCAGGGCAATCCCGATGCCGATGCGCTGGCCGCGCTCATCGCCAGCCTGGGTGCACGCCTGCTGCCGGCGGCCAGCGAACCCCTGGTCTGGATCACCGCCAGCGCCGGCAAGGACACGCGCCTGATCATGGTCGACGACGTGGCCTACTTCCAGGCCGACCACAAGTACACCGTGGTGATGACCGCCGAGGGCGAGTCGCTGCTGCGCAAGCCGATCCGCGAGCTGCTGGAAGTGCTGGATCCTGCGCTGTTCAAGCAGATCCACCGCTCCACCATCGTCAACCTCAAGGCCATCGCCTCGATCGCCCGCGACGACACCGGCAAGGGCATCGTCAAGCTGAAGTCGCGCCCGGAGACGCTGACCGTCAGCCAGCCGTTCATGACCCTGTTCCGCAACATGTAGGCGCCGCGGGCGTACGGTTCGAGGCCTGCGCTTCACGGAGCTTTACGCGCGGCGCTCCTAGCGTGGCGCGACGAGACCAGAGACCAAGCCAATGACCAGGATCGCCGAGCGCATCCACAACGACCAGGCCGAGATCGCGCGCATCGAAGCGCGCATCGTCGAACTGGATGACGAGGCCATCGTCGAGGTCACGCTTGACGATGGCAGTCGCCACCGCGGCACGGTGACCGCGCGGCCCAGCGTGCAGACCTTCCGTGATGCGCAGGGCAGGGAAGGGGTGAATTCGCTGCTGCGGCTGGATGACCTGGCAACACCCGGCACTTCGCATTATCTGTGGCTGGACCGCATCGTCGACGTGCGCCACCTTGGCAGCGCCTGAGCGGTTGTCCGGGTGAATGCAGGTCGGCATCGCTTCAGGGATCGACGCAATCGATCTCGCGACGTTGCGCGGCACTTTCCCGCGCGTTGTCTAGCAGGGCCATGACCTGCAACGCCTGCTGCGCAGTCACCGGTGGCGGTTGGCCCTGCGTGATCGCCGCATGCATGTCCTGGTAGTAGCGCAGGTAATTTCCAGCAATGCCGTCCACGCTGCCCACGGCCAGGCCGTCGCGACCGGCGATGTGCAATTCGCCGGGACGCGGATCCTCGCCCCAGCCGGGCTCGCCGGGGAGCCGGCCAAGGCGCAGCGCGCTTTCCTGCGCATCCATGCCGTGCTTGAGATAGCTGCCGCCGCTGCCATGGACGGCAAAGCGCAGGCCGTGGGCTGGCACCAGCGAGCCGCCATGCAGCATCACCCGTAGCCTGGGGTAGCGCAGCAACACGTTGAAATAGTCGTCGGCCTGGGCGGCCTGGCGCTGCCTGCCGATGTCGGCGAAGAGCGCGTCCGGCATGCCGAAAAGCTGCACGGCCTGGTCCAGCAGGTGCGGGCCGAGGTCGTACCAGAGCCCCGAGCCGGGCTGGTCGTTTTCTCGCCAGCGGTCGGCCACCTGCGGGCGATTGCGGTCGAAGTGCGAATGACATTCGCTGACCTCGCCCAGCGTGCCTGCATCGAGCAACGAACGCAGGGTCAGGAAATCTGCATCCCAGCGCCGGTTCTGGAACACGCTGACGATGCGATCGGCGCGCGCAGCCGCCGCGATGACCTCGCGTGCCTGCGCCAGGTCCAGGGTGAAAGGTTTGTCGACCACCACATGCTTGCCCTGCGCCAGCGCCGCCAGGGCCAGCGGCGCATGCACGGCGTTGGGTGCGGCGATGACCACCAGGTCGATGGCGGGGTCGGCGAAGGCGGCTTGCGCTTCGGCAACGACGCGCACCTGCGCATGGTCCGCAAGCACCTTGCCGGAATCGCCCGACACCACCGTGTGCAGGCGCAGTCCCGGCGTGGCCTGGATCAGCGGTGCATGGAAGATCTTGCCGACGAATCCGTAGCCGACCAGTGCCACGTTGAGTTCGGGTTTCACCGATGCCTCGTGCGTTGTGTGCCCGATGCAGTGTACCCATGCCACCGCGCGCGGCGCGTGGAGGGGGCGCCGCTCCTTCGATCATGCTCGACGCCGGGTCGGGCCTTCAGGTCCTGGCGCCGAGCGCACGCTGGCTGGCGGTGCGGTTGGCCAGGTCCTGTGCCCTGATCTGCGATTCGATCTGCCCCCGCGCCAACTCCGCGTAGTTGGCATGCGCGCCGGCATGGCTGCCGCTGATCTCACCCACGTAGCCGCGCTCATCCCAGACCCGTCCGACCCATTCGGCACCCACGTCGGAGAGGATCAGGGTGACCGTATAACGCAGCGACCGGTTGTCGCTGTTCTCCAGGCCATGCACCAGCGGGAACTGCGCGACGAACGCCGCATCCCGGCAACGCCGTTCCAGGTGCTTGCGCGCCTCGGCGAGCAAATGCGCCCTGTCGCCATCGTGGATCAGCTTCAGTTGCGAACGCACGAATTCGGAGCCGCTGAAAAACGGATCAATGCCGTCTACCGGGTTGTAACCCTGCGAGCGCAGCCACTCGATGAACGCAGCTTCCAGCTCCATGGAACCGGCCTTGAGCTTGACGCTCATCTCGAACCCCCATCGCAATTGAATTCCCCGCGGCGAGCTTAGCAAACCTGTCGCGCGCCGTGAGGGAAAGGCGTGGTGCTGGCCTGGGGGGTTTGCGGCTAACATCCAGGCGCGCCCGCATGGAGTTTTCCATGGGGTTCCGTGGTTACCGTCGCGAGGTCCGGCAATGAAAAAAACAATCCTGGGCTCCACACTGGCGGCATTGCTGGTCTGCGGCTGTGGCAAGCAGGAACCACCGGCCGCACTGCCGCCGGCAGCGGAGATCGCCGCACCGGCTGCCGTCCCCACCCCCGCGATTGCGCCTGCAACCAACGCGCCACCTGCAGCGTCCACCGCGGCCGGGTCGACGCCTGCAGCGGCAGACGCCAGCCTGGTCGAAGACAGCGGGGTCGACGTCAAGCTGGTCAATGCCAGCATCGACAAGGTGCTGGGCGACCACGGCAAGTACCAGGCCGTGATCGAGGCCTACCAGAAGGCCGTGGCCAGTGGCGACAAGGCGGCCGTGGCGGCCCTGGTGCGCTATCCACTCGAGGTGACGATCGAGGGCAGCAGGACAACCGTCCGGGATGCATCCACCTTCGTGCAGCAATACGACAGGATCATCACCCCGGCCATCGCGCGCGCGGTAACCACGCAGAAATACGCGGAGCTGCTGGTCAACCAGAAGGGCGTGATGTTCGGCAATGGCGAAACCTGGATCAATGGCATCTGCAAGCCGGGCAGCGCGGACTGCAGTGACTTCGAAGTGAGGATCATCGCCATCCAGGCGGGTCGCGCGGAGTAAGAAAGCCTTCACGCCACATTGACGCTCGCGCCGCCGGGAGCGTTGGCCGCTGAAATCGGATAGCCGGTTATGCGACGGTTGGCCCGCGAACCTTTACGATCCGCGCATGTTTATTCCCCGCATCCTGCCGCTCACAATATTTGCCGGCCTGTTCGCACTCACCAGTCTGTCCGTCGAGGCGCGCACGGTATACCGCTGCGTGCGCAGCGGCACCGTCAGCCTGTCGACGGCGCCCGAGCCCGGATCCAAGTGCGAGGCGAAGGAGATCAAGGACGATCCTGGCAAGGCGCCCAACCTGTGGGGATCGATGGGCATCTTCAGCGGCACGCTGTACCAGCGCGAACAGGATGGCGTACTGGTCTACGGCACGCGCAAGCTGCCGGGTTCCACCGTCTACCTCAAGTTCACCGTGGCGACACCGCCGGGCGAACCAGCGCATCCGGGGCTGGGCAAGGTCGGCAAACCGCGTCTTGACCGCTTCGCCAAACAGTTCAAGGCCGCCGCCAAGGCGACCGGCGTGGACGATGCCTGGTTGCGATCGATCGCCCATGCCGAAAGTGGCTTCGATGCGCAGGCCCTCTCACCCAAGGGCGCGCAAGGGGTGATGCAGTTGATGCCGGACGTCTCGAAGGAGTATGGCGTGATCGATCCCTACTCGTCGGCAGAGTCGATCAACGCCGGCGCGCGCCATCTGAAGGGTCTGCTGAAGCGCTACAAGAACGACCTGGTGCTGGTCGCGGCCGCCTACAACGCCGGCATCGGCGCGGTCACCCGCTACAAGGGCGTGCCACCGTATGCCGAAACGCAGGCCTACGTGGAAAAGGTGCAGGCCCTGCATCAACGCTACCGCGAGGCAATGGGCACTGGCCCATTGAAGCCTGCCGATTCGACCCAGCAAAAGCCCAGGCCGTCCCTGTAGGAGCGACGCGAGTCGCGAATCCCGGACACTTTCGGCTTCGCGACTCGCATCGCTCCTGCAGGGCCACTCAACGCCCGATCTTCAGCCTGCAGGGCTGAGCTTCAACAGCTTCCCGCCCGAGCCATCCTTCTGGTCCTGCAGCAGCCACAGGTTGCCATCCGGTCCCTGCTCCACTTCGCGGATGCGCTCACCCATGTCATAACGTGCCGCCTCGCGCGCCCGGGTGCCGTCGAACTCGATGCGCACCAGCGATTTCGACGACAACCCGCCGATGAAGGCGTCGCCCTGCCAGTCCGCGAAGGTCTTGCCCGAATAGATCACCAGGCCGGCCGGCGAGATCACCGGATTCCAGCTGGCCTTGGGCGCCTCGAATTCCGGCCGCGTGGAGTGGTCGGGAATATCGCGGCCATCGTAGTGGTCGCCATTGGAGACAACCGGATAACCGTAGTTCCGGCCGCGCTCGATCAGGTTCAGCTCGTCGCCGCCCTTGGGTCCCATTTCGTTTTCCCACAACCGGCCCTGGGCATCGAAGGCAATGCCCAGCGCGTTGCGGTGACCCAGCGACCACACCTGTGCGGCCACGCCGCCGTCCTTGGCGAAGGGATTGTCGGCCGGCACGCTGCCGTCGTCGTTGAGGCGGATGATCTTTCCCAGGTTGGACTGCATGTCCTGGGCCGGGGTGAATTTCTGGCGCTCGCTGGAAGTGATCCACAGCTTGCCGTCGGGGCCGAAGGCGATGCGGTGCCCATAGTGTCCTTCGCCCGATACCTTGGGCACCTGTCGCCAGATCACCGCCAGGTCGCGCAGCGCGCCGCCGCCCTTGTCGTCCAGCACCAGTTTCGCGCGCGCCACCGCGGCACCGCGCAGCCCGTCTTCGCCGGCTTCGGCATAACTGACATAGACCAGGCCATCGCGGGCGAACTGCGGGTGCGGGACCACGTCGCCGAAGCCACCCTGTCCGCCGTACGCCACCACCGGCAAGCCACTGACATCGCCCACCTTGTTGGCGGCCGGCGTGGCGCCAAGGGCTACCAGTTTCAGTGCCCCCTTCTTCTCGCTGACCAGCAGGCGGCCATCGGGCAGGAAGGTCATCGCCCAGGGTTCCTGGAACTGCCCCATTTCGGTGACCACGAACGGCAGCGCTTTCTTGTCCTGTGCACGCTCGTCCTGTGCACGACAGCCGCTGGAGAACACGGCAAGCAGGGCGGTCGCGCAGGCGACGGTGAGCAGATGGGGTTTCATGGGTGATCTCCTTGATGATGGCGATTTATGGCATGGCGTCCGTAAAGACGATGTTTGAGGGCGAGGCAAGGGGCAGCAAGTGACCTCTGGCACCTGAATTGCGCACAGGCAGGCGTAGGCTTTGCACATCCCTCCGAGACCTGCCATGCCCGCTGCCTTCCTGCCCGCATTGACTCCCTACCTGGCCACTGCCGGCATCGGCTGGCTTTACTACCGTCGCATCCGGCGCAGTTTCGGGCGCCAGCCATGGCAACCCCGACGCACGATCGCGCGCCTGGTCCTGGTTTGCCTGGTGGCCCTGGCGCTGGCCAGCGCGGCGATCTTCATGCCGCATACCAGCCTGGGTATCGCGGTCGGTGCAGTGGCGGGCGCCGCGCTGGGTGTGGTCTCGCTGCAACATACGCACGCCCAGGTCATTGCGGACAAGCGCTACTACACGCCCAATCAATGGATCGGAGGCGGCCTGAGCCTGCTGCTGCTCGGACGCCTGGCATGGCGCTGGAACCAAGGCATGTTTTCAAACGGTCCGGGGGAGGCCGCACAACAGACCAGCCCGTTGACGATGGGAATCGCGGCGACGCTGATCGCCTATTCGCTGGTTTACAGCAGCGGCCTGCTGCTGCGCATGCGGGCGCTGGCCATCCCGAACATGGAAGCCGGGCAGGGGCCGTAGTGCATTGCGATGGCATGGCCGGGATACGAGAACCTGCACCAGGGTGCCCCTTACCTCAGGGCAGTGCTCGCCTCATAAGGCAATGCGGTGCCACCGACCGCCTTGATCGCGGCCTCGGCTGCGGGTAGTTGCGGGTCCTCGGCATCCAGCACGACCAGGATGCGGCCGGCATGGATTTCACTCTCGAACTTGCGCCGCACCGGATCCTCGACGGTTGATCCAATCAGCGCCGAGGCCCAGGTGCCCACCGCGGCACCGCCCACGGTCAACAGCGCCGCGCCGGCCAGGGTGATGCCCAGCGGCGGGAATGCGATGGCGACCAGGCCGGCGACCAGGCCGGCCGCACCCCCGGTGGCCGCGCCGCGCAGCGCCGCCGGCATGAAGTCGGTGGATGCCTCCTTGTGCTGGTCGGAGATTGATTCAAGTTCGATATCCGAACGTGCGATCAGTGAGAGGTTGTCGTCGGTCAGGCCGGCTTCGCGGGCGGCGCTGATGGCGGCTTGGGCAGTGGCCAGGTCGGGCACGCTGAATACGTGACGGGTCTTCATGGGGGTGGCCTCCGGTTGCGAGATGCAACATTAACTGGCGCACGGGTTAGCCATGCGTGAGGGGTACACGGTCGCCGATGGGCGACACTGCAGGCACTTCCAGCCTGGACGCGGCGATGCCCTTTCAATCCATCCAATGCCCCTATTGTGGCGAATCCATCGACGTGTTCGTCGATGACTCCGTGGAGCACCAGCAATACGTCGAGGATTGCCAGGTGTGCTGTCGCCCGATCAACCTGACCGTCACGGCGGCCGAAGCGGATGGGGCGCGGGTTACCGCGCGCGCCGAGAACGACGCCTGACCCTTGTGCAGCCCGCGCACCGGGCGACTTGGGCCGCTGGTGACGCCGGACCTGCGTTCGGCTCACCGGTGCTGGTTGCCTGCAGCGCTACTTCGCCGGCCGGATTTCAGCTTGCCGGCGGATCTGCAAGGATCGCTTCTGATTCCACCACGTGCACGCCGGGCCTGGCTGACAGGGCAGCCTCCAGCAAAGTGCGGGCGACCGCGGTGGCGGGTACGACCCGGTAGCGTGCGGGAAGCACTGCATCCAGGGCGCCCAGCACCTGCATGCCGATGTGTTCCATTGGCCGCCGCTGCGCGCGCTCGCCGCCGAGCAACCCGGGCCGCACCAGGGTCAGCGAATCGAAGCCCACCTGCGCCAGCCCCTGCTCCACCTCGCCCTTGGTCCGGGCATAGAACAGGCGAGATGCGGGGTTGGCGCCACTGGCCGAGGTGAGCGCATAGCTGCGCGCGCCATGGCGATGGGCAAGCCGGGCCACCGCCAGCGGGTAGTCGTGGTCCACCTTGCGGAAGGCAGGCTGCGAACCGGCTTCCCTGATCGTCGTGCCCAGCGTGCAGATCACCGCATCCACCTGCCACCACGTCGCGGCCGCTGGCAGGCTCTCGAAATCCACCTGCGGATTGAGCAAATTGGCGTGCGCGGGAAGAGGCCGGCGCGTGGGTGCGATGACGCACTCCACGTCCGGGTGTTGCAGCGCCTGCTGCAGCAGCGCGCCGCCCACCAGTCCACTGGCACCCACCAGCAATATTCGCTTCATCTCTATTCCATTCCGGAACACCTGCGGGAGTGCAGCAGCGCGATTGTGCAGCAAGTGCATGCGCTAGAGTGGCGGCCAGCCGTCGGCCGCTCGCTGGCGAAAAAAGTGACAATCCCGTGCGCCCGCAACCACAACCTCCCTGCGCAGGCATCAGCGCGTGAACCTGCCGCTTCACCTGGGTCTGCTTGGCGCGTTCGAGGCCGGCCTGATCGCGGTACTGGTCGGGCTGATCTGCTACGGCCTGTGGCGTTGGATTCTTCGTTCCGCTACTCACCCGGTACCGCGCACCCTGGGCTGGGCCAGCTTGAGCGCAATGATTGTGGCCGCTGGCATCGATGCCTGGCATCTGTTCTATCTCGCGGTCATGAGGATGGAATCGCCGCTGTATGCGCGCATGGCCTTGCAGGGCATCCACGACGCCGATTCGCTTGCTACGCGCGTGGTGTTCGAGTTCCTGGGTGCTGCCCTTGGCGTGCTGCTGGGTTGGCAATGGTTCAGCGGCGGAATGGGCGGCAGGCAGGGTCCGGCGTAACGAAAAAATATCACTGCGGACCGGAAAGCGCCTATCGCGTCACACACCGAACAAATGAATTACATGCCGCTTACGCGTTGGTAACCAAGCTGCTAACGGCTTTGGAAATGAACGTGGTTAAAGACTCGTTGCATGGCGATTTACCCACGTTTTCCGATTCAGGCGGCCCATTGCATGGTGGCCCGGTGCGACGAGACACGCACTCCCAATCCAACGGAGCCAAGACTTATGAACAACCCCAACCGCAAGCCCCTGATCGCCCTGCTCGCCCTGTCCGCGGCGCTCGCGATGCCCATGGCATTTGCCCAGGACGATACCGAAGCGCAGGCGACCCAGGCCCAGGCCGAGCAGGCAACGCCGACCGACCCGGCCACGGCCACCCAGAGTGCCCAGGGCGCGTCGGTCCAGCAGGCCGAGCAGGCCAGCACCAGCGCTTCCAGCCAGGGCAAGCAGGGCTGGAACGACGTCGACAGCGACAAGGATGGCGCGATCAGCAAGAAGGAGGCGGCCTCCAACGCGGGTCTGTCGCAGGTGTTCGATCAGGCTGATGCCGACACCAACGGCAAGTTGACCGCAGAAGAGTACAAGGCCTTCGTAAGCAAGAACTACGGCGAGCCGAAGGCCCCGAAGACCAAGTAAGCGCAACAGGGTTTGACCGGCAGGAAGGGTGGCGCAAGCCACCCTTCCTTTTTTGTGCCCTGCGAACCCGGCCGGCATGGCCGGGCGACCTGCACTGTTATCCTCATGGCTGGCAGCCAGGAATGACACACCGTGCAGGCAATCAGCTGGGTTGGTTTCGACGGCGACGACACTCTGTGGAAGAGCGAGGATTTCTATCGCAAGGCCGAGCTCGATTTCGAAAGCATCATCGGCCAGTACATCGACCTGACCGACGCGCGGACGCTGGATCACCTGCTGGAAGTGGAGCGTCGCAACCTGCGGGTATTCGGGTATGGCGCCAAGGGCATGACCTTGTCCATGGTCGAATCGGCGGTGCAGCTGACTGGCGAGCGCATCAGTGCGCGCGATATCCACCGCATCATCGATATCGGCCGGGCCACCCTGGAGCATCCGGTGGAGGTGATCGAAGGCGTAGCCGATGCGGTGCGGTCCATCGCCGCCGAATGCGAGATCGTGCTGATCACCAAGGGGGACCTGTTCCACCAGGAGTCCAAGATCGAGAAGTCGGGGCTGTCCGAGCTGTTCCACCGCATCGAGGTCGTATCGGAGAAGGACATGGCCACCTATTCGCGCGTGCTGCGCGAGCTGGACGTGCCGGCCGAACGCTTCGTGATGATCGGCAACTCCATACGCTCGGACATCGAACCGGTGATCGCATTGGGTGGCTGGGGTATCCACGTGCCCTACCACATCACCTGGGCGCACGAGGCCGAGCACGCGCTCAGCCAAGGCGAGCCGCGAATGCTGCAGGTCGAATCTGCCCGGCAACTGCACCGGGCGGTCCTGCAGATCGCCGCAATGGCCGCCGCTGGGTGATGATGCAACCTCGTAGCCCGGCTGGCGTGCCGACAGATGGAACCCAAGCTACCCGTGCAATGGCAAAGATGAAGACTCGTGCGCTGCGTCAACAACTCCCTGCGCCCGCAGCCCGGCTAGCGGCACTGCTGGCCTGCGCGTGGCTGGCCTTCGCTCCCCTGGCATATGCGCAGCAGGCCGAACCGGCCTACCAGCCGCGCACCGGAGATGCCTGGCTGGATCGACACCTCGCCGACATCAACCTCTACGCGGCCCGTTACCCGCAAAGCTTTGCCGACGAGATTTCGCGCTACTACTCGGTGCCGCGCGATTACGTCGAAGCCATGCAACAGCAGCCGTCATGGGAAGCCGGAGACATCTTCATGGCCTGTGCGCTGGCCCAGGCTTTGGCGCAACCCTGCCGCGCCGTGGTGCGCGAGTGGTCCCACGACCATTCCGAAGGCTGGAAGGGCGTGAGCCGGCGCCTGCAATCCGGTCCCGGTCCCGTGCTCCAGCGCAAGTTGCGCAATGATGTGGAGCAGAGTTATTCGCGCTGGGCGAGGCCCCTGAAGAAGTAGGCGAACCCGCGCGGCGGGGCGCGCTATTCGGCGCCCTGCTTGCGGTAGGTGATCAGCAACACGAGGTCTTCATCACCGGCCTGGCGAATGGCGTGGGTGCTGCCAGGACGCGTAAGCATGGCGTTGCCTGGCCCCGCCTCGTGTTCCTTTCCATCCAGCGTATAGATGCCGCGACCGCTGATGACGTAATAGATCTCGTCCTTGTCATGCTGGTGGAAGCCGATGCCCGCGCCCGCGTGCAGCACGCGCTTGCGGAATTCGAACGACATGCCCGGCTCGTCCTTGAAGAACGGATAGGCCGTGCTGTCGCCCTGTCCCCCGTGGGGCCCGGGTTGAGGAGTGGCAATGCCGCGTTCCTGCACGATGCGGGAGGGGTGGGTTTGCGCTGCCAGGTCGGCGAGCGCCGTGCCGCGTGCACCGCAATCGGTATCGCGCACGACGTGCTGCTGCAGCGCCGGGTCAAGCTGCGTCCAGCCCGCCACCACCAGGCAGGCGACGGCAAGCGCGCCGCGCTTTTGCAGGTGGGTGTCGTCCGTCTGCGCCTGTTCCGGGACGTGCATGAAGTAGGCCTTCGACGGCCCATCCCCCAGCGCCCGCAGCCAGTCCATGCTGGCGCGGTTCAAGTCGATCAGGCCGACCTGTTCGCGCGCGGCCAGCGTGCGTACGGCCTGGGTATAGAGGCCATGGGTGTCCAGCAGCTGGCCGTGGTCGAACTTGCGCCGTGCCAGCGGCGTCACCAGTATCGGGGTGGCGCCGCGTTCCCGGGCCAGGCCGACGTAGCGCATCAGCCATTGCGGAAAGGCCTGCGCCGGTTCGTTGTAGCGCGTGGGATCCTCGATCTTCTCGTCGTTGTGACCAAACTGGATCAACAGCACGTCGCCCTTGCGCAGGTCGCGTGCCATCCCGGCAAACCAGCCTTCCTCCACGAAGCTGCGTGCGCTGCGTCCGCTCTGCGCGTGATTGCGCACCTCCCAGGTACTGTCCAGGTACGTATCCAGCACCTGTCCCCAGCCAGTGCGCGGCGCGCGTTCGGGCCCGTAGGCGCTGGCGGTGGAATCGCCTGCGATGACGACCCGCCGCACCGGCCCGGCTGCCAAGGCCTGAAAAGCCACGAGGGAGAGAATCAGGACGCAGGTCCGCTTCAACATGTTCGAAGTCCCGTGTTGGGCAGCGGCCGGGCAGGCGCGTCGCTCCTGCAGGACGGCCACTGCATTCAGCGTGCCAGCCAGCCGCCATCCACCGGCAAGACCGCGCCGTGCACGTAGTCGGCTGCTGCGGACGCCAGGAATACCGCCGCTCCGCCGATGTCCTCCGGCTTGCCCCAATGGCCCGCGGGAATGCGCTCGAGGATGCTCCTGTTGCGCGCTTCGTCATTGCGTAGCGCTTCGGTGTTGTTGGTGGAGAAATAGCCGGGCGCGATGGCGTTGACGTTGATGCCCTTGGCCGCCCACTCGTTGGCCAGCAGGCGGGTGATGCCCAGAACGCCGGATTTGCTGGCGGTGTAGGAGGGAACGCGGATCCCGCCCTGGAACGAGAGCATCGAGGCGATATTGATGATCTTGCCGCCACGCTGGTTGGCGACCCACCAGCGCGCAACTGCCTGCGAGAGGAAGAACACCGACTTCAGGTTCACGTCCATCACCGCGTCCCAGTCTTCCTCGCTGAAATCCAGGGAATCATTGCGGCGGATGGTGCCGGCGTTGTTGACCAGGATGTCGATGCCGCCGAACTCGGCCACCGCGCGCTCGACGATCCCGGACACCGGGACGATCGTCTCCAGGCTGGCTTCCACCCACAGCAGGCGGCGGCCGGCAACGGCCACGGCCGCTTCGGTATCGGCCGGCAGCGTGCGCCCGACGGCCACGATGTCCGCGCCGGCCTGGGCCAGGGCAATGGCAATGCCCTGACCCAGGCCGGTATTGGCGCCGGTGACAAGCGCCACGCGGCCGGTGAGATCGAATGGATTGGCCATATGCATGCTCACTTCAGCTGGCAGATGTCGAGGACGTTCATGTCGGTGTAGTCCAGGTTTTCTCCACCCATCGCCCAGATGAAGCAGTAGTTGCTGGTGCCCGAACCCATGTGGATCGACCACGGCGGCGACACCACGGCCTCACCGTCGGCGACGACGATATGGCGCTGGGCATCGGGCTCGCCCATGAAGTGGTAGATGCGGTCGTTGTCGCCCAGGTCGAAGTAGAAGTAGACCTCGCTGCGCCGGTCGTGCAGGTGCGGCGGCATGGTGTTCCACACGCTGCCGGTCTTGAGTACGGTCAGCCCCAGCAGCAACTGCGAGGACTGGCAGGTGGCCGGCACGATGTACTGGTAGATGGTGCGTTCGTTGCTGGTTTCCAGCGATCCGCGTTCCAGCGACACCGCGTTGGCGATGGCCAGCGGCTTGGTCTCGAAACGCGCATGCGCCGGTGTGGAGGTCAGGTAGTAGCGCGCCGGGTTGGCGGCATCGTCCGAGGCAAACGATACGTCCGAGCTGCCCATGGCAACGTACAGGCCATCCTTCGGCCCCAGCTCGTAGGTGGTGCCGTCCACCGTGACCTTGCCGCTGCCTGCGCCGACATTGATGACGCCCAGTTCGCGGCGTTCCAGGAACGGTTTGCCCGCTGCCGAAGCCGGTTCGGTCTGTGCGGGCAACACGACCGCCTGCGAGACGGGCGCGGCGCCACCGATCACGAAGCGCTCGTTGTGCGAATAATTCAACTGGACGCTGTCGGCCACGAACAGGCCACTGATCAGGTAGCGGTCGCGCAGTTGGTCATTGCTGGCACCGGCCATCATGTCGGGATGGGTGGCGTGGTAGGTCTTGCAGTACATGGTCGTCTCCGTGCGGGGCGGCGCGCCGGCAGGCGGCGGCTGGGGTAAGGCTGATTCTAGTCGCTCAGGTAACCGGTGTCATTGCGCGTTGCAAGATCATCGGATGCCCGTTGTTTCAGCTCCGTGGGGGCTGACAGGAGTCGCGGATGACGAGGTGCGGGCGAACGCTCGCCGACGAAATCACCGCCTGCGCATCGGCCTGGACCAGCATCGAGGCGGCCAGCCGACCGGTATCGCGGGTGGGGCGTCGTACGCTGGTCAGCGAGGGCCACAGGCGCGAGGCCAATGGGCTGTCATCGAAGCCCACCACCGAAAGCTGCTGCGGGATGCTTATTCCCGAGCGCATGGCCACCTTGTACACGCCGGCCGCCATTTCGTCGTTGCCGGTAAAGATTGCAGTAGGGCGCTGCTTGCCAGCGAGCAGTTTTTCCGCCGCCGCGACACCGGACTCGAAGGTGTATCCGGCTTCCAGGATGCGCGACGCGGGCAGCTCGATGCCCGAGCGTGCCAGCGCCTCTACGAAACCGGCGGTGCGCTCCAGCGCCGAGCGATAGTTGGTCGGCCCGGTGATCAGGGCGATGTCGCGGTGGCCCAGCATCTGCAGGTAGTCGGCCGCTTCGGCCGCGCCCTCGCGGTCATGGGTCACCACCATGCGCGACATGTCGTCCATGGCGACCGGCGCGATGCGCACGTAACGGCAGCCGATTTCCAGCAGCATGTCGGCCAGGGCCTGGTCCTCGGACACGCGTGGCACCAGCATCACCCCATGCAGCTTTTGCTGCTGCACGAAGCGTCGCACCCCATCGATGTAGTTCGGGCTGCGGCTGTCGCAGGGATGCACCACTAGTTCAAATCCCGAATCGCGCATCGCGTCCAGCGCGCCGTACTGCATGTTGACGATGTACTGGGCGGTCGGGTTGTCGTAGACCATGCCGACCAGGAACGATTTCCGGAATGCCAGGCCCCGTGCCATCGGGTCGGGCGAGTAGCCGACCTCGCGCATCAGCGCCTCGACCTTTTCGCGTGTGTCCTTCCGCACCAGCGGCGAGTGGTTGATGATGCGCGACACGGTCTTCTTGGATACCCCCGACAGCCGCGCAATGTCGTTGATCGTCGATGCCTTGCCCGGCACCTGGGCCGAGGCGGGTTTTTCGGGCTGCTTGCGCGCGGGCATGGACGTCAGTGTCGGTGGGGAAAAGGATGGGGTGATTCTAGCCCGCGCACCGCCGTTGCAGCGGTCGAGGCAAGGCGAACCTCGCCGGTCGCCGACTCAGGCCTTCAACAACGCGGGCAGCCACAAGGAAAGTCCGGGGAAGAATGCGACCACCAGCAGGACGAACAGGCCCGCCAGCCAGAACGGCCAGATGCTCTTCATGCTCTCGGCGACCGTGATCTTGCCGATGGCCGTGCCGATGAACAGCACCGACCCAACCGGCGGCGTGACCAGGCCGATGCCGCCGGTCAGCACCAGCACCAGGCCGAAGTGGATCGGATCGATACCGTAGGCCTTGGCCACCGGCAGGAAGATCGGCGTGCAGATCAGGATCATCGGCGCCAGGTCCATGAAGGTGCCCAGCAGCAGCAGGATCACCACAATGAGCAGCAGCACCATGTATTTGTTGTGGGCGACCGACTGCAGCGCATCCACGGCCGCCGCGGGCACCTGCAGGTAGGCCAGCAACCAGCCGAAGACCGCCGCGGCTGCGATCACGAACAGGATCACCCCCGTCGTACGGGCGGCATGGGTCACCGTGGCGAAGAATTCGCGGACCCCCAGTTGCCGATACAGCACGCTGGTCACCAGCAGCGCATACACCACGGCAATGGCGGCGCTCTCCACGGCGGTGAAAATGCCGGCGCGGATTCCCACGAAGATCAGCGCCACCAGGCCCAGGCCGGGCAATGCGGACACCAGTCGCTTCATTACCGCAGGAAATCCGGGAAACGGCTCCACGCCGTAACCACGATGACGGGCCACCATCCAGCCGGTGAACATCAGGACCACGGTCATCAGCAGCGCGGGCACGATGCCGGCGGCGAACAGGTCGGCAATGGACAACCCGCCACCGGCGGCGGCCGAAAAAAGGATCAGGTTGTGCGAAGGAGGCACCAGCAACGCCACCAGCGCCGCGGTGATGCTCACATTCACCGCGAAGTCGCGGTCATAGCCGCGCTTGATCATCTGCGGAATCATGGTGCCGCCAACGGCAGAGACGTCGGCAATGGCGGACCCGGACACCCCACCGAAGAACAGCGACGAGAGGATGCTCACCTGGCCCAGGCCGCCACGCAGGCGACCGACCAGCGACGCGGCCAGGCTGATCAGGCGTTCCGATATGCCGCCGCGCATCATGATCTCGCCAGCGAAGATGAAGAGCGGGATCGCGATCAACGATGCCGAACCCGTTCCAGAGGAAATCTGCTGGACCAGCACGATTGACGGCAGGTCCAGGTAGAGCAGCGTGGCCAGCGACGCAGCGGCCAGCGCATAGGCCACCGGCACGCCGATCAGCAGCAGGATGGCGAACAGGCTGAAAAGGATGGCAATACCCACGGTTATGGCGCTCCCGCCGGAACAGGCGCATGCAACGCCTCGACCAGCTGCAACAGTGCGAAGACAACCATCAGGCCCCCGCCAATCGAAAGCGGCAGGTAGTTGATGCTCTGCGGCAGGTTGGCGCCGGCCGTGGGAATGTCGAAGCCATCCACCAGCAGGATCCATCCCCACCAGGCGATGGTGGCGCCGATAGCGACGATCACCAGCGGCGGTATCGCCTGCAGCACGCGCTGCGCGTTGGCGCCAACCGAGTTGGCCAGCAGGTAGAAGCCAAAATGACGCTTGCTGTGCACGCCCGCCGCGGCGCCCATGCTCATCGCGGTGCTGAGCAGCAGCAGGGTGACCGGCTCGGTCCAGCTGGGCGAATCATTGAGCACGTAACGGGCGATAACCTGCCAGCCCTGCACGACCACCAGGCCGAGCAGGGCCGCGGCGGCAATACCGATGGCCAGGTCGGACAACAGGTCGACGGCACGCGCAACGACGCCGCGGGAAGGCGCACTTTCAGAGGTGGTTTCCAGCATCGCGACGGGCTCAGGCGAGGTCGCGGATGCGACGGTAGAGGGTGTCCAGTTCCGGCTTGCGCAGGTATTCCTGCAGCAGAGGCCGGGAGGCATGCTTGAACGATTCCAGGTCGACCTCGTTGGTGTGCACGCCATGGTCGACCACGGCCTTGCGGGCGGCGCTGTCCGACCTGTCCCACAGCGCGCGCATCACCGCGACCGATTGCCGGGCGGTGGCGATCATCAGCTCGCGGTCGGCGGCGGTCAGCGCGGCCAGGCTTCGCTTCGAAATCAGCAGCACGTCGGGCGCATAGGAATGATTGCTCTGCGACCAGTAGCGGGCAGCCTCGAAGTGGCGACTGGAGTGGAAGCTGCGCATGTTGTTCTCTGCGCCGTCGATCATGTGGGTTTCCATCCCGGAGAACACCTCGCCCAACGACAGCGGGGTGGGGTTGGCGCCGAACAGGCGCAGCATGCGGATGAAGATGTCGGAGGCGGGTACGCGGATCTTCAGGCCATGCAGGTCGGCCGGCGTCACGATCGCGCGACGCGCGTTGTAGAAGCAGCGTGCGCCCGAGTCGTAGATGGCCAGGCCGACCAGGTCGCGATGTTCGAAGCCGCGCAATACCGTGTCGCCCACGCCTTCGTCCATCGCCCGCCGCATGTGCGCCACCGAATCGAATACGTAGGGCAGGCAAAGGGACTGGGTGAGCGGGAAGGCATTGTTCAAGGCGCCGGAATACACCCGGGTCATGTCGATGGCGCCATAGCGGGCCATGTCGATGGCTTCGGATTCGCGCCCCAGCTGCCCCGAGTGGTACTGACGGATGCGCAGGCGTCCGCCGGTTTCGCGCTCCAGGGTTTGCCCTATCCAACGCACCGCCTCCACGGTCGGGTAGTCCTTCACGTGCACGTCGGTGGCGGTGAGCACGGTGCCGGACGCGGTGGCGGCCAGCAGCGGCGCGCCTGCGAACGGAACCGCGCACGCGGCGCCCACGCCGGCCAGGAATCGGCGACGGTCCACTAGGTCTTTTCCTTTCCGGAAACATCCCCGGCGACCTGCGCCGCGTCCAGCGCATGGCAGCTGATGTCGCCAAAGCCGGTGAAGCTGATGCACGCCGACTGGCCGGCGACGATGTCGTGGATGCCGGTGGCGTTGCCGGTGGCGATCAGGTCGCCGGCGCGCAAGCGGCGTCCGCGCCTGGCCGAGCGCGACAGTGCAAATGCGAATGCGGCGCGCAGGCCGCCGGGCAAGGTGGTCGCGCCGCCACTCCCCACCAGCTCGCCTTCGATGAAGGTCTGGCAGGTCAACTGGTCGTCGCTCATCGACTGCCAGTCCGGGATCTCCTCGCCCAGGATCAGGCCGTTGTTGTTGCCGAAATCCGAAACGACCACGCGCGGGCCCAGTACGTTGATGGTAGCCAGTGGGCTGCTGGCTATCTCGACCCCCATGTGCAACGTTGCCGGCAGCGCACCGGCTTGGTCACGTGTCCAGTCGGTCTTGTCGCGTGGCGCGTCAACCAGCAGGCGGAGCACGTATTCGGCTTCCACCGCCGCGAAACCACCGCCGAATACCGGGAAGCCGGTGCTGGTTCCCGCAGCATGCAGCAGGCCGCCCGCAAAAATCGGCCCCAGCAGGCGATCGTCGCCCGATTCATCGCGCTTGGCGGCGGCGATGAAACCCACCTTCCATCCGACAAGCTGGTCATGCCACTGCGCTATGGCCAGGTCCTGCACTCGATAGGCAGTCAGCAGGTCATCGGGAATGCGACCGGGGAAGTCGGGCAGGGAAACGCCTTGCGCACGCGCTGCGACGAAACTCCTCGCAATGTCGGCCAGTTCCGATGCCGGTACTGGTTCCAGATCGCTATTGCCGGTGCTCAATCGGCCTCTCCCAATTAGGTCGTGTTTGTTGCACTGCCGATGGACAGCAGGGGTCGATGGCTTGTATATGGTAAACCGGTGTCATTTACAATACGCACTGCCGCAAACCGCACGGTGTGCGTCAACATCCGTTCCTGGGAGGGAACCATATGCAAACCACCAGTGCTTCGCGCACCGTCCGGCGCCGACGGCCAATTCTTGCGATCCTCGTCGCCCTGTCATGCAGCCTGGGCACGGCGGTCGCAGGCGAAGCCAGCGCACCCCTGGCCTTTCCTGGCGCGCAGGGTTGGGCGGCGCACGCCATCGGCGGGCGTGGGGGCAAGGTCATCCGCGTCACCACCCTTGCGGCCGAGGGCCCGGGTTCGTTCGCAGAAGCGGTCCACAGCAAGGGGCCGCGCATCGTGGTCTTCGAGGTCGGCGGGGTCATCGACCTCGGCGTGAAAACGGTGAGCATCCGCGAGCCTTACCTGACCATCGCCGGGCAGACCGCGCCGCAGCCGGGCATCACCCTGATCCGCGGCGGCCTGGATATCTTCGCCCACGAGGTGATCATCCAGCACCTCCGTGTGCGGCCCGGCGACGCCGGCCTGGCGAAGATGAGCGGCAACGATTTCGACGCGATCAGCACGGTCGGCGCCCACGACGTGATCATCGACCACTGCTCGCTGACCTGGGCCACCGACGAGAACCTGTCGGCCTCGGGTACCCGCTTCGCAGGCGACACTCCGGAGCAATGGCGACAAGGCACCTCGCACCGGATCACCTTCAGCAACAACATCATCGCCGAGGGCCTGGCCCACGCGAACCATGTCAAGGGTGAGCATTCGAAAGGCTCGCTGATCCATGACAACGCACGCGACATCCTGATCGTCGGCAACCTGTACGCACAGAATTTCGAACGCAACCCGTTCTTCAAGGGCGGCACCCAGGGTTGGGTGGTCAACAACCTGATCTACAACCCGGGCCAGCGCGGCATCCAGTACAACCTGATCGCCGCCGAATGGGCAGGGCACCCCTACCAGGACGGTCGCATGGCAGTGGTCGGCAACGTGATGCGGGCCGGCCCCGATACGCCCGCCAAATCGGCCTTCTTCATGTTTGGAGGCTCGGGCAATCTTGATCTCTACATGCATGACAACATCGCGGTGGACCGCATCGGCGATCCGTTGCCGCTGCTGGGTCGCTACACCACCGCAGCGGTGGCGCCACGGCTGCTGAAGGAGGCGCCGCCATTGCCGTTCGGGGTCAAGCCCATTCCGGCCACGCAGGTGCAGGATGCGGTGATCGCCGATGTCGGCGCGCGCCCGTGGGATCGCGATGACATCGACCGGCGCATCCTCGAGAACACCATCGAGGGCCGCGGCCACATCATCGACAGCCAGGATGAAGTGCTGGGCTATCCAAAGCACGCGGAAACCCGCCAGGCGTTCGTGCCATCGGACTGGAACCTGGAGACGATGGAGCCGCTGCAGCCGCTCAGGCATCGCGATCCGCTGAAGTAGCCGCCCCGCAACCAGGCACAACCGATGTCAGAGCACCGCGACGCCCCATCAAGCACCCGCCGTGATTTTCTCAGGCGTGCCGGCTGGCTCGGCCTTTGTGCCGGCGCGCAGGCCTCGCCCTGGTTGCATGCGGCAACGTCGTCGCCATCGGCCGCGCCACTTGCGACTGTCCGCAGTGGCAGGATTCGCGGCTACCTGGACCGCGGTGTGCGCGTGTTCAAGGGAATTCCCTATGGCGGCGATACCTCCACTCGCAGGTTCATGCCGGCACTGCGGGAAGCGCCGTGGCGTGGCGTGCGCGAAGCCATCGCCCATGGCGCTTCTGCGCCGCAGTCGGGCGAAGACCAATCCACCAGCGAGGATTGCCTGTTCCTCAACGTCTTTACACCCGCGCTCCGCGACAATGGCAAGCGGCCGGTCCTGTTCTACATCCACGGCGGCGGTTACAACAACGGCTCGGGCAGCAGTCCACTCTACGATGGCGTTAACCTGTGCCGCCGCGGCGACGTGGTGGTGGTCACGCTCAACCACCGCCTCAATGCCTTCGGCTATCTGTACCTGGCGGAACTGGGTGGTACGGAGCTGCAGCAGTCGGGAAACGTGGGCCAGCTGGACCTGGTGCAGGCGCTGCACTGGGTTCGCGAACACGTCCACGAATTCGGCGGCGACGCCGGCAACGTCACCGTGTTCGGGCAGTCCGGCGGTGGCGCCAAGATCGCCACGCTGATGGCCATGCCCGCCGCGGCGGGCCTGTTCCATCGCGCCATGACCATGAGTGGCCAGCAGGTCACCGCGGCAGGCCCGCGCGCCGCTACCCAGCGCACCCGCCTGCTGCTCGCTGCACTGCAGCTGCGTGCCGACGAACTCGAGCGCCTGCGCACCTTGCCGGTCGCCCGCATCCTCGAAGCAGCGCGGACCCGTGATCCTTCGCGCATCGAGGAAACGTCGCTGTATTTCGGCCCGGTGCTGGACGACCGCAACCTGTATCGGCATCCGTTCTATCCCGACGCGCCGCCCCAGTCGGCCCACATCCCGATGATCATCGGCAACACCCGCGATGAAACGCGCGCCTTCCTCGGCAACGATCCCGAGAATTTCAATCTCAGTTGGGATCAGCTTCCCGCCCGGCTGCAGGCGCAGCAGTACACCGACCTGCTCCCTGAAACGGTGATTGCCGAATACCGCCGCCTTTACCCGGACTACACGCCCTCGCAGGTCTTCTTTGCCGCCACCACCGCGGGGCGGTCGTGGCGCGGGGCGGTGGATGAGGCAGAGGCGCGTGCGCGGCAGGGCGCGCCCACCTGGGTATACCAGCTTGACTGGGGATCGCCCCTGGACGGGGGCAAGTTCGGCGCCTTCCACACACTCGATATTCCACTGGTGTTCGACAACATCGCCCAGCCCGGCTCGCGCACCGGCACGGGCGCCGCTGCCCAGCGTGTTGCCGGACAGATGAGCGACATGCTGCTGGCCCTGGCGCGACACGGCGAACCCGGCCATGCCGCGATTCCGGATTGGCCGCCATATTCACTGCAGGGGCGCGAAACAATGCTGTTCGACGTGCCGTCGCGCGTCCAGAACGACCCGCGCGGCGGCGAGCGCAGGCTATACCAGCGCGCCCCGTTCGTGCAGCGCGGGACGATGTAGGCCGAGCCTCCGGCATCGCGAACGGCCCACAAAAAAGGCCCGGTTGATACCGGGCCTTTGCCTTCCTGCGGCAGCCACGACGGGAGGGGAGTCCCGTCGTAGCGGGCAGTCAGAACTTGTAACGCACGCCGAGCAGGAACTGGCGCCCGGTCTGGCTGTATTCCAGCGGCAACTGCACGTTGGGATTGGAAACCCAGGACTCCTGCGCCTCGTTGGTCAGGTTGTTGCCTTCCAGGCTCAGTTCGAACTGGTCGTTGATCTTCCAGCGGACCGACGCATCCAGCACGGTGGTGCCGCTCTGGCCATGCACGCCGTTGCCCGCGCTGTCGAAGCCCACTTCCGTGCCCGGTACCTGGATCAGGTAATCGGAACGGTTGGTGGCCGACACGCGGCCGGAGAAACGCTTGCCTTCATAGAACAGGGTGGCGTTCCACGAGGTCTTCGACAGGCCGGTCAGGTCTTCCTTCTGCGCCGCCACGCCGCTAGACAGCAGGTACTGGATCTGCGAGTCGACATAGGTGTAGTTCAACTGCGTACCGAAGTTGCTCCAAGGCCCTGGCAGGAAGGTGAACGATTGGGTGTAGTTGACCTCGAAGCCGGTCAGTTCGCCGCCCGGCGTATTGAGCGGCACGCTGAACACGAAGTCATCCGCGGCAGTGGCGCCGGTACCCACGAGCACGCTGTCATCCAGGCCGCTGGTCGAGAACGGCCGGGTTTCGCGGGTGGTCTGGATAAAGCTCTCGATATCCTTGTAGAACACCGCCACGCCGAGCATCGCGCCTTCGTTGAAATACCATTCGAAGCCCAGGTCGGCAGTCTTGGCACGCACCGGGTCGAGCAGGGGATTGCCGGCCGAGACCGTACGTGCCGAGCCACTGACGCTGACCGTCACGCCAGGCGTGAGGCTGCCGAGCGGTGGCCGCGACATCACCTTGGCGGCACCGAAGCGGATCAGGAAGTCAGGCGCGACCTCCGCGACCAGGTTCAGCGACGGCAGCACGTCGTCGTACTCGCGCAAGACCGTGACCGGCGTGAACACCGTGCTGGCACCCACGCGCGTGGTGGCGATGCCGCTGGCGCTCTGGCTGGTACGTACGTAACGCACACCCAGGTTGCCCGAGAACGGTACCGGGCCCAGGTCGGTGGAGAACTCGCCCATCAGGTAGGCGCCGCGGTCCTGTTCGCTGATCGCCTGGTCGCTGGCGACGAAATTGCTCAGCGCATAGGTGCCGCTGTCGCTGAGAATGCCGAAGGTCTCCGCAATGCGGGAGAAATTCAACACGACCCAATCGTTGGGCGAACCGCCCAACCCACTCAGGCGCGCCAGTTCGGTCATGTCGGCAGGCACTGCCGTGGTGCCGCCAGTGAAGGTCGGCACGATGGTTTCGGCCGCGGTCCGCCGGCGCTCGGACGACGTGAATCCGTAGTTCTTCGCCTGTATGCCGCCGCGCAGGGTCAGCGACGGATTAAGGCCCCACTCGAAATCGAGCTGGCCGGTGTCGAAGGTATTGGCAACCTGGTTCTGGCGGAGCCGGATCACGGCAAGGTTCCAGCCGGCTGGGCTGGTCGGGTCGAAACCGTAGTTCAACACCGGCAGGTTGGCATTGCCACGATAGTCGTAGCTGTAGCCATCGACGTCCAGCTTGTCCATCATCACCGTCGCCTGGACGGGATTGTCGTGGTCGGACTTGGAAGTGCCGATCTTGCCGGTGAGGCGGAAGTTGTCGCTGAAGCGGTGCTCACCATCCAGGCTGAGCTGCTTGAACGTGGTGGTCCATTCGTCGTGGCGGCTTTCCGAGCGGATGTCCACGTTGTCGAACAGGCCGTAGACCAGCGCACCGTTCTCGATCACGCCGTCCCTGACCAGGATCTGCGGCTTGCCAGTGGCCCCGGTCTTGCTCAGGCCATTGGCCTCGATGTACTTCTCATTGCGCTCGGCATCGATCTTCGAATACAGCGCATCCAGCGAGAACAAGGTTTTGGACGACGGCTTGAACTGCAGCGAGGCGGTGACGCCCAGGCGCTTCTGGTCGTGTTCCTGCAGGGTGTAGCGGGGAAAACGTGGTGCGTAGACGTTGGCGGCCAGGGCGGGCGTATAGGGCGAGGCGGGGTTGAAACCGCCGTTGGTCGTGCCACCCGACCAGCGCACCGTGCCGGTCCCTTCGTCCAGGGTCTGGCGTTCGGAATAAGCCACCGAAAGCAATGCGCCAAACATGCCGTCGGCCCAGCTGTTCGCGATCAGGCCGGCGAACCTTGGGCTGGTGGTGTCGGAGGCATCGTTGAAGCTGCCTTGCAGGTTGGCCGACGCGGTAAAGCCGTCATAGTCGAACGGGCGCGCGGTGCGCAGGTCGACGGTCGCGCCAAGCGAGCCTTCCTCGACATCGGCCGATGCGGTCTTGCGCACGATCAACTGGGAGAACAGGTCCGAGGCGAATACGTTGAAGTCGAAGCCGCGGCTGCGGTTGGCGCCGCCCTGGCCATCGCTGCTGCCAACCGAACTCATCGCTTCCAGGCCATTGAGGCGTACGCGGGTGAACTGCGGGCCGAGTCCGCGCACCGTGATGCTGCGGCCTTCGCCGGCGTCGCGGGCGATCACCACGCCAGGGATTCGCTGCAGCGATTCGGCCAGGTTCAGATCGGGGAACTTGCCGATGTCTTCTGCAACGATGGCGTCGACCATGCCCTTTTCGCTGCGCTTGATATCCAGCGCCTTCTCCAGGCTGGCCCGGTAGCCGGTGACGACCACCGTATCCAGGGTATCGACGGATTCTTCGTCGGGGCTGGCCTGGGCTGGAGTCGCGTCCTGCGCGAATGCCGACATCACATTCAACTGCAGTGCCAATCCAATTGACAAGGCAAGCACGGTTACCGGTGTTTTCCGGTGGCTGTAACGGCTTTGCATGGGTTCCCCTCCTCAAGGGCACATGATCGCTCTGACGGCGGTTTCTGGCGTTGGAAATATCGGGTTTTCGTCACCTTTCGGCATGGTCCAGAAGCAAAATGACACCGCTGGTCAAAAAAACCGTAACAGAGTGTGCAGTGCAACAACAACTATTGGTTCCGGGGCGTTATCGTGTGTCCCGGGACAACCAATGCCGCAGTCCAATGACCACGGCGCCGACGGCAAAAAAATGGAGTGATGGCATGCGGGGACACGTGGTCTGTTTCGGAGAGTTGCTACTGCGCCTGGCTGCGCCGGCACGCCAGTTATTGCTGCAATCCCCGCTGCTGGAGGTCTGCACGGGGGGTGCGGAAGCCAACGTGGCGGTGTCGCTGGCGCACCTTGGCCATCGCGCCGAGATGGTCGGGGCGGTTGCCGCCAACGGGCTGGGCGACTCGGCCACGGGCGAATTGCGACGCCATGGTGTCGGCACGTCCAGCATGCAAACCGCGCCGGGACGCATGGGTTTGTACTTTTTGACACCGGGAGCCATGCAACGCCCGAGCGAGGTTGTTTACGACCGTGCCGATTCCGCTTTCGCGCGCTCGGGGGGTGGCGTCCATGACTGGGCCGCATTGCTGGCGGGGGCCGACTGGCTGCACGTGTCCGGCGTCAGCCCTGCCCTGGGACAAGCAGCGGCTGACGGCACCCTGCGCGCCGTGCGGGCGGCACGACAGGCCGGCGTCAAAGTGTCTTTCGACGGCAATTTCCGTCCCAAGCTGTGGGAGGCGTGGCAGGGCGATGCCGCAGGAATCCTGCGTCAGGTCATGGCCGAAGCCGACCTCCTGTTCGCCAGCCACCGCGACATCGAGGTCGTGCTGGGCAAGCCTTTCCGCCAAGCCTCCTACGAAGAGCGCTTCCAGGCGGGTGCCCGCGCTGCGTTCGATGCCTTTCCGCATTTGCGAAGGATGGCGGCCACCCATCGCGTGCAGCGCAGCGTGGACCATCACCAGCTGTCCGCCCTCGATGCCTGGCGCGATGGCAGCAGCCAGGTAACGCCTGCCTACGAGCTGGCCGCGATCGTCGACCGCATCGGTACCGGTGATGCCTTCGCCGCCGGGGTCCTGCACGGCGAGATCGCCGGCATGGCCGCGGCCGATGGCCTGCATTTCGGTCTGGCCGCGGCCTGCCTCAAGCATTCGATCGCTGGTGACTTCAATCTGGTCGGAGTGGATGAAGTCGCCGCATTTCTGAGTGAAAAGAGCTTCGACGTACGTCGCTAAGCGCGCAAGCGAGGCATGCACTCAAAATTTAAAGTTGCTTCTGAATATGGCGCCAAGGACTTTTCTTTGCTTCCGTATCGCTCACACTGCGCGCCATGAAGAGCATGGTCCATGCGTAGCAAGCTGTTCGTCCCGGGGGTGCGTCCGGAACTGTTCGCCAAGGCCCTGGCGGGCGAAGCCGATGCGCTGAGCCTGGACCTGGAGGATTCGGTTCCCGAATCCCGCAAGCAGGAGGCACGCGAGCAGGTCGCGGCATTCGTGCAGACTGCTGCGGTGCGCGACAGCGCCAAGCTGATGGTGGTGCGGGTCAACGCCCTGGATACGCCGCACCTGCAGGCCGACCTGGACGCAGTGGCCCGCAGCGGAGTCGACCTGATCAACCTGCCCAAGGTCGAGTCTGCGCAGCAGGTCCTTGAAGCAGTGTCGATGCTGGAGCGCGCCGAAGCGGCCAACGGGCTCACCCGGCCCATCGGTCTGCTGCTCACCATCGAGACACCGCGTGGCTTGCGGCACGCTGCCGCGATCGCATCGGCGCACCCGCGCGTAGCCGGCCTGCAGGTGGGCCTGGCCGATCTTTTCGAACCTTTTGGCATCGATCGGCGCGATGCGGCCAACGTCCATTCGACCCTGTTTGCGGTGCGCATGGCAGCGGCCGAAGCCGGTGTGTTCGCCTGGGATGCGGCGTTCGCAGGCATCGGGGATGCAGCAGGTTTCCAGGCCGAGGCCGCAATGGCCAGGCGGCTGGGTTACGTGGGCAAGACCTGCATCCATCCAACCCAGGTGGCCCTGGCCAACGCCGCATTCCTGCCGGACGCCAACGAAATCGCGGCGGCGCGGCGCATCGTCGCCGCCGCAGGCCAGGCGGACAATGCGGGCCGCGGTGCCTTCCTCGTCGATGGCCGCATGGTCGACCTTCCTTTCCTGAAACGCGCGCAGGCCCTGCTGGCCAGCGTCGATTCCAGCCCGAGCCAGTCTTGATGATCCATTCCACGTTAACGGCCCGCGCCATGCTGGCCGTGTCGATGCTGTTGGCCTGCGCATGGTCGCAGCCGACGCGTGCCGAAAGCCTGTCCAGGGTGGAAACGAAGCCGCTGCCGGGAGTCGCAACCGCTGAGCCGCTGCTGGGCCTGGTCGCAGTGGAAGGCAAGCCGCTTGCCATCACCGCCGACCAGGCATGGATCCTGGAAGGTGGCCAGTGGACGCTGTCGCACTGGAGTCCCGCCGCGTCGACCGTTGCCTTGAAAGGCGTGTTCGGCAATGGCCAGCGGGCCTTCCTGCTGCGCGGAGCAGGGGCGGGCGACGCCGTCGCCTCGGTAGAGCGCCTGAGCCTTGCCAACGGCCAGCCCGTTGCCACCGCGCTGCCGGCGCCACCGCTGGCGCTGCAGCAGGTGCGCGCGGCAAACAATGCGGACAATGTTTATCTCGCCGGTATTGACCCGGCCGGAAAGGCTGCGCTGCTGTCGCTGGCGACCAGCGCCGACAAGCCCGCGTGGAAACAGTCGCCGGGATGGCCGGGCGACGCGCTGCCCACCTCGCTGGTCGCGCAGACCTCCGCCGTGTTCATCACCCTTCCGGCTGCCGGTGGCGAACATATCCTGCGCTGGGCCGCGGACACCGGCTGGCAGGATCGCGGCAGCGTGCCGGGCAGGATCATCCCGGGTTCGGCGCGGGCGATCGGCCAGGCGCATGTGATCTATCTGGTGGATCCCGGCACTGGCACGCCGCACATGATGACCTTCCAGACCATCACCGGCTCATGGGCGTCGCTGCCCGATTCCGATGCCAGTGGCGTGGCCATGACCGCGGCCTTCGACAACGGCCTGCTGTGGGCGCGCGCCGGCGCGGACGGCAAGGGCATCAGCTTCGAATCGACCCAGATCCAGTCCGGCAAGCTGCTGCTGCGCTGGCTGGACTGGATCGTGATCGTGGTCTACCTGGGCGCCATGCTCGGCATGGGCTTCTACTTCTACATCCGCGAGAAGCGCAATTCGACCTCGGACTTCTTCGTCGGTGGCCGCAGCATTCCGTTCTGGGCCGCGGGCGTCAGCCTGTACGCGGCCAACACCAGTTCGATCAGTTTCATCGCCATCCCGGCCAAGGCCTTCGAGACCAACTGGCAATACCTGACCAACAACCTGATCGCGGTGATCGGGCTGATGTTCGTGGCGGTGTGGATCGTGCCGCTGTTGCGCCGGCTCAACCTGATGTCGGTTTTCTCGTACCTGGAGACCCGGTTCCACCCCGCCATCCGCATGCTGGCCAGCGCGCTGTGCATCGTCATGCAGATCGGCAGCCGCATGAGCGTGGTGCTGTTCCTGCCCGCGCTGGCCATTGCCACCATCACCGGCCTGCGGGTGGAGTGGAGCATCCTGATGATGGGTGGCTTCACCATCATCTATACCGCTATGGGTGGCATGAAGGCGGTGATCTGGACCGATTTCGTGCAGGTGATCGTCAAGATGGGCGGGGCGATCTTCGCCATCGGCTTCATCATCTGGACGCTGAAGGGCGGCTTCGGCGAATTCCACCAGATCGCGGCGGCGGCCGACAAGACCAAGCTGTTCGACTTCAGCTTCGACCTGACCAAGGCCACGGTCTGGGGTTTCATCTTCCTGGTCCTGTTCGACGTGGTGCTGACCTTCCCCAAGGACCAGGTGCTGATGCAGCGCACGCTGTCGACCAAGTCCGACAAGGAAGCGGGGCGCTCGATCTGGGCCTTCGCCCTGATCATGATCCCGGGCGGCTTCATCTTCTATTCCATCGGCACGGCGCTGTTCGTCTACTACAAGAACAATCCCGAACGCATGAATCCGCTGCTGCCCATCGATGCGACCTTCCCGCTGTTCATCGCCGCCGAGCTGCCCATGGGCGTGACCGGGCTGATCATCGCCGGCATCTTCGCCGCGGCCATGGCCACCCTGTCCAGCATCATGAACAGCGTGGCCACGCTGGCCTCGGTGGATTTCTACGAGAAGCTCGCCAAGGACCCGACCCCGAAGAAAAGCGTGCTGTTCGCCGAGCTGGCCACCGTGGCCACCGGTTTGGCCGGCATCGGCGTGGCCTTGCTGCTGTCGCGCTTCGACATCCATTCGCTGTTCGATGTGTCCATTGAACTGGCCGGCCTGCTCGGCGGTGGTTTCGCGGGTGCCTACACCCTGGGCATGTTCACCCGGCGCGCCAATTCGGCCGGCGTGGCCATCGGCGTGGCCGCCAGCATCGCGCTGACCCTGATCGCCTGGTCGATGGATCTGGTGCACCCGTATTTCTACCTGGCCATCTCGATCATGCTGTGCATCGTGATCGGCTACCTGGCAAGCCTGCTGTTCCCGGCGCCGACCCGCGACCTGGATGGCCTGACCATCTATACGAAATCCGACAGCAACTACGTCAAGCCCGTCGCTGCCGACGCGTAACAGCAATGGGCAGCGGTTGATGTTGCAAGCCGAGTTTGCGCGGCTGCCCTGGCTTCTTGGCGAAAACCAGCCGGGCAAGCTCGGCTACAAGGAGAAATGGCCCGGCACGACGGGCTCTGCCGCGTGCGGCAGAGGGCGGTGCGCGGATTTGGGTATCCTTGCCGGTGCCTGCACGGTCGATCCGGCAAGCCATGACTGCCTGCTTTCCCAAGAGAACCGTGTGGATACCCAATTCCTCAAGACCTTCGTGGCGGTGGTTGACCGTGGCTCGATGGCCGCCGCGGCGCGCCTGCTAAACATCACTCCGGCCGCGGTGGCCCAGCAGATCCGCACGCTGGAACGCGAGATCGGCGCGCCGTTGATCGCGCGCGCGGGCCGCACCGTCAGCGTCACCGAGGAAGGCTCACGCATCCTGCAGCGCAGCCGCGACCTGCTGCGCGACGTGGCCGACCTGCGCAGCCTGGCCAATGACAACGCGGTCTCCGGCGAGTTGCGCCTGGGCGCCTGTCCCACCGCGCTGGCCGGCATGCTGCCGGACATCCTGGCGCGGATGGTGGAAAAATTCCCGGGCATCAATGTGTTCATCAAGCCGGGCTATTCGGCCGATCTGTACCGCGCCGTGGAAGGCGGCGAGCTGGACGCGGCGATCGTGCTGCACGCTCCCTACACGCTCCCCAAGACCTGCAACTGGCAGCTGCTGCGCGAAGAGCGGCTGGTGGTGCTGGCCCCGGCGGGCATGGCAGGGCGCGACCCGCATGAACTGCTCGCCACCCAGCCACTGATCCGCTACGACCGCAACCATTGGGGCGGACGCCAGGCCGAGGAATACCTGCAGCGCGTCGGCATTACCCCACAGGAGCGTTTCGAGCTCAACGCGCTGAATGCGATCGCGGTGATGGTCGATCGCGGCCTGGGTGTCTCCCTGGTGCCGGACTGGGCCAAGCCCTGGCCGGAAGGATTGAAGCTGGTGCGTCTGGCGCTTCCAGAGGAAAGCGTGCCGCGGCAGATCGGCATCGTCTGGTCGCGCTCGACCATCCGCATCCGCCTGGTGACCGTGTTTCTGGAAGAGAGCCGTGAGGCGATGAAACTCGTCAACGCATAGCGCCCCCTGGCGCGCCGGTGCCTGGCACCTGCAATCAGCCCGCCAATCGCCTCGATCAACGACGTTTGTTGCAGCGCGTCATAAGTCGTTGATCCGTAAGCAACAAAAACTAGACTCTGAACATAGTTCCCACCGGTTCTATTCGCCGGGGCCAGCACCTAGGCTGCGCTCCATTGCCGGGGTTGTACGTCGTGTCCGAGGGGATGGCCGGGATGCAGGTCGCATTGCATGCGAACTGCCGACGTGCAGAGGCAAACGGGGGAGCCGCGCTGTTTCGCGTCTCTGGAAAAAAACAAGAACTTCAAGAGAGACCAGACACCATGAAGCACGTACCGGCCACATTCGGCGTTTTCCTGCTGGCGGCTGCAGTCAGCGCCAGCGTCCATGCGCAGCAGGCAGCGTCAGCGGCCGACCCGATCCCGCAGGAAGAGAAGGCCAGGGCGGTCGACCTGGACGGCGTCGTGGTCACCGGCACGCGCAGTCCCAAGGCGATCGACAAGATCCCCGGCGCGATCACCCTGGTTTCCAAGGAAGAAATCGCCCACACCCTGCTGGTGACCGAGGATGCAACCGCCGTGCTGGCGCGCACCGTGCCCGGATATGCCGAATCCTCGCAGGCAATGAGCAACACCGGCGAGACCCTGCGCGGGCGCATCGCGCTGCGCCTGTTCGACGGTATTCCGCAGGGATCGCCGCTGCGCGAGGGTGGCCGCAACGCGACCTTCACCGACATGGGCATGGTCGGCCGCATTGAAGTGATCAACGGCCCATCCGCGTCCGAAGGCATCGGCGCCGCGGGCGGCATCATCAACTACCTGTCCACGGTGCCCAGCAAGCTGGGCAGCGAGGTCACCGTGACCTCGCGCTATTCGACCCAGTTCGGCAGCGACAGCGCGGGCTGGAAGCTGGGCGTCAACTACGCCTACCTGGCCGACGAGTTCGATTTCATCGGCGGCGTCTCCCGCATCGACCGTGGTATTTCCTACGACGGCAATGGCCGTCGCATCGGCATGAACACCAGCGGTTCGGTTTCAGACTCGGTGGCCGACAACATCTTCCTGAAGGGCGGTTTCAACTTCGGCGAGAACGGCGAACAGCGCCTGCAGGCTACCTACAGCCACTTCAAGATCGAAGGGCAGGGAAACTACAAGCAGGTCGAGGGCTGCCGTTTCGATCCCGTCTATTGCCCGGTGCCGACCACCAATACCTCCGAGCGCGGCCAGATCTTCGGCCAGAAGGCCGAGTTCAACGACTTCCTGCAGTACGCGCTGAAGTACAGCAACAGCGACCTGTTCGGTGGCAGCTTCGTCGCCGATGTCTACTTTGCGGACCAGGCGATGCGTTACCTGCCCGAGAACGGAGAGGACAAGCAGCTGGTCAAGCCGGCACCGCCGGAAGCCCAGCGCATATTCGACCAGTCCGAGATCGTGACCGAGAAGCGCGGCATCCGCACTTCATGGACGCGCGGCGACCTGTTCGGCGTTACCGGCCTGGAATTGCGTACCGGTGTCGACCTGGTGGAAGACGAGGCGCAGCAGCGCCTGGCGCTGACCAACCGCCTGTGGGTGCCGCCGATGGAGTACTCGAGCACGGCCCCGTACGCGCAGCTGACCTACGACCTGGGTCCGGTCACCCTGAGCGGCGGCTACCGCCATGAAGACGGTGAGCTGCACGTGGACAGCTACACCACCACGGCCTATCGCAATGCCGTGTTCGTGCAGGGCGGCGGCGTGCAGTACACCGAGGGCCTGGTGAACTTCGGCGCGATCTGGCGCATCACCGACGAATGGTCCGTATTCGGTTCGTATGGCGAAGGCTTCGGCCTGCCCAACATCGGTATCCCGCTGCGCAATATCCAGGTGCCTGGCCAGTCGGTGGACCGCATCGCCGACCTGCAGGCCATCGTGGTGGAGAACACCGAGTTCGGTTTCAACTGGCGCGGCGAGCATGGCTCGCTCAGCGGCTCGCATTACGATTCCAAGTCCCCGTTCGGCACCTCGCTGGCGGTGGACCCGGTCAATAACGACTTCATCCTTACCCGTGCCCCCGTCCGCATCAAGGGCATCGAACTGAGCGGCGACTGGCGCTTCAACGAGGAATGGAAAGTCAGCGCGCTGTACTCGCGCATCCGTGGCTTCACCTCGTTCTGGAATGCCGACCTGCTTGGCAGGTACCAAGCGGGCGGTTTGAACAAGCCGATGGGCGTGCTGGACATCAATCCGGACAAGTTCTCGGCGTCGGTGGCCTGGAAGTTCGTGCCCAACGGCGATATCACGCTGGGAGCGACCATGTTGATGGATCGCCACATCAGCGGTTCCGACGTGCGCGAATTCGACGGCAACACTTACAGCTACGACGAGAAGACCGAGGGCTACACCCTGCTCGACCTGGGCGTGAACTACCAGTCCGAGAAGTTCGGCCGCTTCTCGCTGGGCATCGAGAACCTGACCAACAAGCAGTACATCCTCAGCTGGTCGCAGCTGCCCGGCTTCCAGAACTACTGGGCAGGCCGTGGCCGCATGATCTCGTTCACCCACCAGATCAAGTTTTGATCGGCGAGTTGTCGATGGCGTACGCCTGCCTGCAGGTCGGGTTCAAGCTCGCCCTGCCGGATGACGGACGGCCGCCATCGACGACCCACCTGCACGCACGCCTGAAGTTCTTTCCCTTGTTGTGCGGCATCGTGCTCGGCCTGGCTTCGGTGGCCGTTGCCTCATCGCCGCCGCCCACCAGCGCTGCAGGCGCGGTGGCCGACTCTCCTCGGCTACCGGCGCAACGCCTGCAGACGCTGGATGGCTTCCTGCGCCAGTCGACCGACGCCCATGGCTACCTGGGCGCGGTCAGCCTGGTCTACCGCGATGGTGCCATCGTGCAGTCGCAGGCCTACGGCTTTGGTGACCTGGCGCGTCGCTCGCCGATGCGCGAGGACTCCATTTTCCGCATCTATTCCATGACCAAGACGGTGACCACGGTCGCCGTGCTGATGCTGGTGGAAGAGGGCAAGCTCTCGCTCGACGATCCGGTCGTGAACACGCTGCCCGAGTTCGCGGACATGCAGGTTCTGGTTGCAGGCACCGCCGACAGGCCAGTCCTGCGGCAGGCGCGTTCGAAGATCACCCTGCGCCAGTTGCTGACCCACACGGCCGGGTTTGCAACGGCCGGTGGCGAGGAGGCGACCCGACTGCTCGAACGCGCCGACCTGCATGGTTCGGCGGACCTGGCGGAGTTTTCAAGGCGCCTGGCGAAGCTGCCTCTTGCAGTGGAGCCCGGCACGCGCTTCCGCTATGACGGCACCCAGATCGAAGTGGCCGCGCGCATGGTGGAAGTGGCCAGCGGGCAGCGCTTCGACGACTTCGTGCAGCAACGCATCCTGGGTCCGCTGCGGATGCACGACACCGGTTTCAGCGTGCCCGCCGACCAGCGCGGGCGCATCGTCGATATCACCGTGATGGGCGCGGACGGCAAACTCGTCCTTGACGACGGCCCCAGTGCGCGTGAACCCGGTGCCATGCTCAATCCCTATCCCAGCGGGGCCGGAGGACTTTATTCCACCGCGCCCGACTTCCTGCGCTTCGGCCGGATGCTGCTTGCCGGCGGCTCACTCGATGGCGTGGCGATCCTCGGCCCGCAGAGCGTCGCCGCGATGATGACCAACCAGCTCGGCTTCCTCGCCCGGCCGGTCACCCAGTTCAGCGATGCCGAAGGCTTCGGCCTGGGCGGCTCGGTCCTGCTCGATCCTGCCGGCAAGGGCCGCCTCGGCGCGCCGGGCCAGTTCGGCTGGTCGGGCGCGGCCTCCACCTACTTTTCCATCGACCCGAAGAAACGGATGATCTCGATCCTGCTGCTGCAGCACCTGCCCAATGACGCGGCCAACGATCTGCCGCGCATCAGCACGACCTACTACAATCTGGTCCAGCAGGCACTGCCGCGATGAACGCGCGGGTCCGCGACACCCTGCTGGTGGCGGGGTCGGCAAACCTTGATTTCGTGGTGCGTGCCTCGCACGTACCCGCTCCCGGCGAGACCGTGCTGGGGCGCGAGTTCGCCACTTTCCCGGGCGGCAAGGGCGCCAACCAGGCGGTGGCCAGCGCGCGCGCCGGCGGCGTGGCCACGCGCATGCTGCTGGCCCTGGGCAACGATGGCTTCGCCAGGACCATCGAGCATTCGCTGGCCGATGCGGGCGTGGAGATGCAGGTGGTGCGCAGCGTGCAGCCCACCGGCACCGCCTTCATCTGCCTTTCCGATGACGCAGAGAACGCCATCACCGTGGCCCCGGGCGCCAACAGTGCCCTGCTGGGCAACGAGCTGTCCTCGCTGCAGGGCGTCAGCCATCTGTTGCTGCAGCTGGAAACTCCGCTGGAAGCGGTGACCGCCTACGCGCTGGCCGCGCGCGAAGCCGGCGTGCAGGTCGTGCTCAACGCGGCGCCGGCACGCGCCTTGCCGACCGAGCTGTTGCGTTCGGTGGATGTGCTGGTGGTCAACGAAGGCGAGCTGGCCGCGATCACCGGCCACCATGGCAGCGTGGCCGAATGCCTGGCGCTGCTGGATTGCCCTTGCGTGGTGGTGACCCTGGGCGCGCGCGGTTGCTGCGCACGCCAGCAGGCGCGGTTCTTCCTGCAGTCCGGATTCAAGGTGCAGGCCGTGGACACCACCGCCGCCGGCGATACCTTCTGTGGCGCGCTGGTGGCGACGCTGCATCTGGGTCAACCACTGCCGGCAGCCCTGCGCTACGCATGCGCCGCCTCGGCGCTGGCCTGCACGCGCCTGGGCGCGCAATCCAGCATTCCCCAGCGTGCCGAAGTGGAAGCGTTGCTGCGCTCCGACGATCGCCACGCGCACCCCGACGAGCATGTCCTCGCCGCCTATTGCGGCCTTGTGTGACACTCGCTTCCAGCCTGTCCAGCCTTCCCCCGGAATTCGAAAGACCATGACCGCGACCCCGCAATACAGCCCGTTTCCCTCCGACGATCGCAACCGCGACGCGGCAGCGGAAATCAGGACCGAATACAAGTTTTCCCACGTCACCACCCAGCGCTACCTGCCCACGCCGGGCAAGGCGCCGGGCTGGCCGTTCGCCGAGATCGGCCACTGGAAAATGGACGTCAACGGCACCGCCGACGATTGGGTGCGCGAACTGCGTGACTGGCGCCGCGAGCACCTGACCCGCATCGGCTACGACGATGCCAACTATCGCCGCCCCGAACTGCAGTGGTCGCAGCGCAACTTCGTGCATGCGCAGATGATGATCGAGGACCGCTACTTCTTCGATCCGGCCAGCGGCAAATACACGGTGGACCGCTACCTGGACGACCTCGAGGCGCGCTTCGGCGGCCTCGACAGCGTGCTGCTCTGGTACATCTATCCGAACATCGGCGTGGACGACCGCAACCAGTTCGACCTGATCCACGACCTGCCGGGCGGAGTGGAAGGCATCGCCGGCGTGGTCGCCGATTTCCATCGCCGCGGGGTCAAGGTGTTCCTGCCAACCATGCCCTGGGACAACGGCACCCGCGAACAGGGCGAACCGGACTGGCAGGCGATCGCGCGCCTGGTCAAGCAGACCGGCGCCGACGGCATCAATGGCGACACCTACAACGGCGTGCCGCGCGCGTTCTTCGATGCCTGCGATGCCCTGGGTTGCCCGGTGGTGGTGCAGCCCGAGTCCACCATCAGCGCCGAGGAACACCTGATCTGGAACGTGCAGAGCTGGGGCAAGAAGGTGCCGGCCGACGTGATTCCGTCGGTGGCCAAGTTCAAGTGGCTGGAACCGCGCCACATGATCAACTACGAGAACCGCTGGGGCCGCGACCGGACCAACGACCTGCAGTACATCTTCTTCAATGGCGTGGGTTACAACGCCTGGGAAAACATCTGGGGCATCTGGAACCAGTTCACCCCGCGCGATGCCGAAAGCCTGCGCCGCATTGCCGCGGTCGAGCGCCAGTTCGCACCGCTGATGGTCAGTCTGGAATGGCAGCCGTACGCCGCCACCCTGCAGGCCGGCGTGTTCGCCAGCCGTTTCCCAGGTGAAGGCCGCACGCTGTGGAGTATCGTCAATCGCAACGAGTACGAAGTGGCCGGCGAACAGATCGCCGTGCCGCATTCACAAGGCGCGCAGTATTTCGATGCCTGGAATGGGGTGGCATTGAAGCCGCGCATCGCCGGCGACCAGGCCGTCGTCACCCTGTCGCTGGAAGGCAGGGGCTACGGCGCGCTGCTGGTGCTGGAGGCGGACGTACGGGAGCCGGAACTAAGCGCGTTCCTGGAGCGCATGAGCGCACTCGCAGCCACTCCGCTGCAGTCGCTGTCGCAGCAATGGAAGTCGATTCCGCAGACCATCACCGCCATCGCGCGCACCGAACCCCTGCAGGATCCGCCTGAAGGCATGATCGCGATATCCGCCGGTGAGTTCGACTTCGTGGTGGGCGGCATCGAGATCGAAGGCCAGACCTGGGAGGGGGTCGACTTCCAGTACCCGTGGGAAAGCAGCGCCCGCCGCGGCCATCGCAAGCTGATGCAGATGCGCGCCTTCCACATCGACCGCTACCCGGTCAGCAACGCGCAGTTCAAGCGCTTCGTCGAAGAGAGCGGCTACCAGCCGGTCGATGCGCACAATTTCCTGCGCCACTGGGTGGACGGCGCGCCGGTGGCGGGTTGGGAACAGAAGCCGGTGACGTGGGTGTCCCTCGAGGACGCACGCGCTTATGCGCAGTGGGCCCGCAAGCGCCTGCCGCACGAGTGGGAATGGCAGTACGCGGCGCAGGGCAATGACGGCCGCGCCTATCCCTGGGGCAATGCCTGGAACGCCGACGCGGTGCCCGCGCAGGATCGCGAACGGCGCATGCGGCCACCGGCCGATGTCGATGCGCATCCCGATGGCGCCAGCCCGTTCGGGGTGATGGACCTGGTGGGCAATGTCTGGCAGTGGACCGACGAATACGCCGACGACCACACCCGCGCGGCGGTGCTGCGTGGCGGCAGCGCCTACAAGCCGCAGACCTCGCACTGGTATTTCCCGCAGGCCTACCGGCTTGACCAGCATGGCAAGCTGCTGCTGATGGCGCCCTGCAAGGATCGCTCCGGCGGCATCGGCTTCCGCTGCGTGGTGGACGCCGGATGATTCCGTTGCTGCCTTCGGTGAAGGTGGAACTCGGCGGCCTGCTGGGCGCCGCGCTCGCCGCCAACCAGTCCGGCCGCCTGTCGACCTTCATCGTCGATGAGAACAGCCCTGCCATCGGGATCTTCGACCCGGCGCGCGCAGCGAAGAACGACGAGGGCGACTGGTACGGCGAACACGCCGGCAAGTGGCTGGTGGCCACGGCCAAGTCCGCGGCGCGCACGGGTGATCCGCAACTGATCGCCAACCTGTTGCGCGTGACCGATTACCTGGTGGCCGTGCAGGACACCGATGGCTACCTGGGCACCTACGCAGCCGACCATCGCTTCATGCGCAGGCAGCCGCCCAAGCCGGGCACCTGGGACGGCGCGCCCAGCGTGCGCACCTGGGACATCTGGACGCACAGTTACCTGGTCCTGGGCCTGCTGGAAGTGCACCGGCATTTCCCCAAGGCCGCGTACCTGGAAGCGGCCCGCAGGATCGGCGACCTGTGCTGGCACACACTGGGCGAGGGCGGCATCGACATCTGCGAACTCGGCAACCACCACGGCATGTCGGCGACGGTACTGATGGACGCGGCGGTGGACCTGTATTTCGCGACGGGTGAGCCGCGTTACCTGGCCCTGTCGCAGCGGGTTCTGCAGCAGGCCGACGCCAATCCCGACCTGGCCCTGCTGCGGCGCGCGCTGGAAGGCGTGGACGCGTCGGAAATCGCCACCGGCAAGGCCTACCAGCTGGCCTGGAACCTGGTCGGCCTGGCCAAGCTGCACAAGGCCACCGGCGATGCCTCGTATCGCCAGGCAGTCGAAAACCTGTGGCAGAGCATCCGCGACCATCACCTGAGCCTGGGCGGCGGACCCTGGGGCGGGGTGGGGCATCGTTCCCGCGAAGTATTCAATCCGGCCGGCGTATTCAGTCCGCAGGCCTATGTGGAAACCTGTTCGGTGCTGGCCTGGATCCAGCTCAATCGCGAACTGCTGGCCATCAGCGGCGAGGCGCGTTATGCCGAGGAAATCGAGCGCACTGCCTACAACGACCTGCTGGGTGCGATGGCGCCCAACGGCGAGGACTGGTGCTACTACTCGTTCCCCAATGGCCGCCGCGTGCACACCACGTACTGGCGTTGCTGCAAGTCCAGCGGTGCAATGGCCATCGAGGAACTGCCGGCGATCGCCTACACGCAATCGGCGCAGGGACACATCGCGGTCAACCTGCTGGGCCCCGGCAGCGCCGCTTTCGACCATCCCGCTGCCGGCAGCCTGAAGCTGACGCAAGCCACGCGCTTTCCCTTCGACGGCGCCATCACCCTGGCCGTGCAAGCAGAACGCAGAGCGCGCTTCGTCCTGTCGGTGCGCGTCCCGCAATGGGCGCAGGGCGCCACGTTGGCAATCAACGGCGTTGCCCACCACGGCGCGGTGACAGCAGGCCAGTACGCGGTCATCGAGCGCGAATGGAGCCATGGCGACCAGGTCACGCTTGACCTGCCGATGGTCCCCGTTGCCCACGTCCAGGTGCAGCAGAACACCCAGGAATCACGCGCGCCCGATGGTTCACCAGTGCGCCAGCAGGTGATGCATTACGAATACGTGGCGGTCACCCGCGGCCCCTTGGTCTACGCCAGTGGGCTGGTCGACGGCTACAAGACCGGCGAGACCCTGCGCCTGTCCGCTGGCCCGTCAACGGAATGGCTGCAGGTGGCGCCGCAGGACCAGGGCGAAGGCCCGGCGATCCATCTGCACAGCCTCGGCCGTACCCCCCTAACGCTGGAGCCCTATTACCGCACCGGCGGCCGCGTCGACGGCGCCTGGCGCCTGACCTGGATGTCGCTGGCACCGGTTGAAGCGCGTGATGCGGTGGGATGAAGTGCGGTGGCGTGAAAGGCATCCCGTTGGATGTTCCGGTGCGCGATGACAGTGGCAGACCCCATGGTGCCGGCCCCGAGCGCCCCTCTCCCCTTGCGGGAGAGGGTGCCGAAGGCGGGAGAGGGAAGGCCGGAGCCGCGACATTGTCCGGCGCCTCAATTTGTCGAATGTAGCCATCGTGCAGGCGCCCCACGCTCGACAAGCAGCGAGTATGGACAGGAAGACGGCGCCGGCTTCCCCTCTCCCGGCCTGTCGGCCACCCTCTCCCGCAAGGGGAGAGGGGGTGATCGGAATCCGTCCACGCCGTATTGCGAATGCCCCGCACCACACCCCTCAAGCAAGAAATTGTGCCGTCAGAAGCTAGCGGACCATCCTGTTCAAGCCCCTGACCATGGGCCAGACTTTTCGTCGATGTTGTTACCGGGGTAAGGAAGACCTTATGGCGACCGATTCCGCTTTCACGTTCGCAGGCCGTACCGGCGCAGCCGGGCCGCTGAGCGGCGTGCGCGTGCTCGATCTCAGCGCATATATCGCAGGCCCTTACGGCTGCACGCTGCTGGCCGACCAGGGCGCGGACGTGCTCAAGATCGAGCCGCCCGACGGCGACAACCTGCGCAAGTACCCGTCCACCCTGCAGGCCGAGAGCCGCGCCTTCATCGGCGTCAACCGCAGCAAGCTGGGCATCACCCTGGACCTGAAGCAGCCGCAGGGACTGGCCGCACTGCTCAGGCTGGTGCGCGAGGCCGACGTGCTGGTGCACAACTTCCGTCCCAGCGTGCCGGCGCGGCTGGGCATCGACCACGAGCGACTGAACCTGATCAATCCGCGCCTGATCTATTGCGCGATCACCGGCTATGGCGAAACCGGGCCGATGAAGGACAAGGCCGGCTACGACCAGGTCCTGCAGACCATGACCGGCATGTGCGCGCTGCAGGGCAAGCGTGGCGGCGCGCCGGAAATCATCTACGGTTCGGTGGTCGACTACTACGCCGCGGCGCTGCTGGCCGCTGGCGTGTCCTCGGCCCTGTACGAACGCGAACGCAGCGGCCTGGGCCAGTTCGTCGGCGTGTCGCTGTTGCGCAGCGCACTGACCATGCAGTCGGCGCGGATGATCTGGGCCCAGGGCGAATCGCTGGATATCGGCCGCGACATGCGTTCGGGCGGGGTCACCGGCATCCATCCGGCGCGCGAAGGCCATATCTACATCTCGGCCAACACGCCGCGCTTCTGGAAGGCGCTGTGCGGGAAAACCGGGCTGCAGGTGCTGCATGACGACGAACGCTACGACAGCGTGCGCAAGCGCGCCCACCACGCCGCTGAAATCGTCCCGCACCTGCATGCCGCGCTGCTGCGCCACACCGCGCTGGAGTGGGAGCAGCTGTTCGGCGACGAAGTGCCGTGCGCGGCGGCGCTGAAAGTCGAGGACATGTTCGACCATCCACAGGTGCTGGCCGAGCAGATGGTCGGCGACATCGAGCATCCGGTGATCGGGCGCTACCGCGGCGTCACCCGACCCATCAAGTTCGGCCGCACGCCGGGCCCCGATCCCTTTGCCGCGCCGGTATTCACCCCCGACGCCACCGCCGCGCTGGTCCCTGACGCCTGAAGCCGGTTTTTGCACGCTTGGCCTGCGCCGGGATGACGGCCGGGAGGGGAGACCTGCGCCGGGATGATTGCCGTGGCGCAAAGTTCCTTTGTAGGAGCGACGCGAGTCGCGAAGCCAGGAAATCACGGGCCCGCACCCGGTTGGCAATCAGGCGATGCCTGCTTCGCGACTCGCGTCGCTCCTGCCAACGCCAGTGCGCGCGTTCGCCCGCGCGACCCATGTGCATGGTCTGCGCGACGCGATATCCGCGCCCCGTTCCAACCCGCCGTGTCCGCCACCGTCCACGTCGTCCGTTGCTTACTTCACCATCGTGTAACCGTCGATTCGGTATCCCTTCCCGCCAAGCCCCAGCAATCGAAGGTGTCCCATGTCCATCGTCAACGCACTGGCCGGAATCGCGGTCAAGGATATCGATGCCGCGGTGCTCTGGTACGAGCAGATCCTCGGACCCGCGTCACGGCCGATGGAAGAAGTGGCCGAGTGGCAATTGCCCAACGGCGGTTGCGTGCAGGTGTTCGAGGATGGCAACCGCGCTGGCTTGTCGTCGGTGACTCTGGTGGTGGAAGACCTGGACCGCGAGATAGCGGGACTGGAATCCAAGGGCATCCACATCGACGAGACCTCGCGTTCGGACCTGGTCGACGTGGCCATCGTGCAGGACCAGGACGGCAACCAGGTCGTCTTCGCCCATTCCAAGAGCGATCGCCTGCTCAGCTGAAGCCTCAGCCGTTGACCGAAGCCTGCAGCGCAGCGGCCAGGCCCGCGTCGCCATTGACCAGTTCGGCCCACTTGAACGACACCCCGTTGCGCTTGCCTTTCTCGGTCAGCTTCAGGCCGTCCGGGTCGATGGACAGGGTGTAGGGTTTTTCTTCGATCAGCACTTCGCGGCGGATCTGCTTGTCCAGAGGGGTCATGGCCGGGGGTTCCTGAAAGGGCATGGCAGGGTATCGGCACGCAGGTAAACGCCGTGTAGCCGCACTGCAAAGTCGGCCCGCGCACTTCATCGACGTCGCCGGCGTGCACGCTCCCTGCACGCCCTGTTTACGGCTGCGCGGGCATACAACACGCCATCCCTCTGCATTTGCAGCACGCATCGGTTCGCATGCGGCATGCAGGCAGCTGCGCCATTCAAAACCCTCTTCAGGAATCCCCCATGACGCCACCCCTGCAACCTCCCCTCTCGCCCCAGCGTTATGAAGCCTCTCTGGACCCGGTCGAAGACGACGAAGCCCAGACTGCGCAGGACATCGCCGAGACCATGCTGCGCATCGCCGGCAAGACCTTTGCCGATGGCGGCCATGCCATCCGCAGCGTGCATGCCAAGAGCCACGGCCTGCTGAAGGCCGAACTCGAGGTGCTGGCCGACCTGCCTGCGGTATTGGCCCAGGGCCTGTTCGCCAGGCCCGGCCGCTATCCCACGCTGATGCGGTTCTCCACCATTCCCGGCGACATCCTCGATGACAAGGTGTCCACGCCGCGCGGCCTGGCCCTCAAGGTGCTGGGGGTGGAAGGCGAGCGCCTGGAAGGTGCCGAAGGCGCGAGCACACAGGATTTCGTCATGGTCAACGGACCGCGCTTCAATTCAAAGACCGGCAAGGCCTTCCTGCGCGGGTTGAAGCTGGTGGCCGCCACCACCGACAAGGCCGAAGGTGCCAAGGAAGCCCTGTCGGCGGTGCTGCGCGGCACCGAGAAGCTGGTCGAGGCCTTCGGAGGCAAGAGCGGCACGCTGCGCTCGCTCGGCGGCGAACCGCCCACCCACGTGCTGGGCGAAACCTATTTCGCCCAGTTGCCGCTGCGCCACGGCGAACACATCGCCAAGTACCAGCTGGTGCCGGTGTCGGCGGAACTGACCGCGCTGACCGGCCAGCTGGTCGACCTGCACGACACCGGGAATGCCTTGCGCGAGGCGCTGGTCGAGCATTTCCGCAGCCACGGCGGGCGCTGGGAACTGCGCGCGCAGCTGTGCACCAACGTCTACGACATGCCCCTCGACGACCCGACCGCCGAGTGGAGCGAGGAAGAGAGCCCCTACCTCACTGTTGCCGTGGTCACGGCGCCGCCACAGACCGGATGGAGCGCGGCGCGCTCGGCCGCAGTGGACGATGGAATGGGTTTCAGCCCTTGGCATGGCCTGCAGGCGCACCGCCCACTGGGCGCGATCATGCGCTTGCGCAAGCTGGCCTATGCCACCTCGCAGCGCTTCCGCTCGCAACGCAACGCCATTGCGGTGCAGGAACCCGACAAACTGGATGCACTCGACGACTGAGTGCCGGGCTGGTGCATTGCGCTGGCCGCACACAGCGGACCGCCGAGCAGGCTACGTCAGCCGGTTTCGTTGCCGCCGTCAGCGGCGGCCGATGGCGGCGTGCCAAGGCAAGGGAGCACCACGGTGAACCGGCTGCCCTGGTTCCGCCCCGCGCTTCTGGCGCTGACCGTGCCGTGATGGGCGGCCACCAGTTCGTGTACCAGGGCCAGGCCTATGCCCAGGCCGCCGCCATGCAGGGACAGGGCGCCGGCTTCCTGCACGAACAGGTCGAAGATATGCGGCAGGGCGTGGGCAGGAATGCCAATGCCGTTGTCGGCCACCACCACCGTCACCTCATTGTCCGTCAGGGTCATGCCCAGTTCGATATGGCCGCCCACCGGCGTGTATTTGGAGGCGTTGTCGAGCAGGTTGCTGAAGATCTGCTTCAGCCGCACCTTGCTGCCACGCACGACTACCGGTTCTTCGGTAAGGGTGGCTTCGATGGTCTGGTCCCGCTCGGTGATGTTGGACATTTTTGCGTGGACCGCCTGCGCAAGCACGGCGCCCAAGTCCACGTCGGCCTGCTCCATGCGCAGCTTGCCGGTGCTGATCCTCGACGCATCCAGCAGGTCCTCGATCAGGTAGACCAGGTGCTCGACCTCCTCGCCGATGATTGCCTGCAACTTCTTGAGTTTTGTCTCGTTGGCATAGTTGAGGCTCAACATGTCCGCAGCCAGCTGGATGGGCGTCAACGGGCTGCGCAGTTCATGCGCCACCATGGCCATGAACTTGATCTCCTTGCCGCGTGCCTCGTCGGCCAGGTCCTTGAGCTCATGGGCAGCCAGGGCCGCCACGACCAGTTGCTCGTTGGCCAGCCGCAGCTGGGCCATGCCAGCGCGGTCGGCCACTGCGCGGCGTGGAGGGCCGGACATATCCTGGGTCCGAACGTTGCCCGCAATCTCATTGGCCGGGTCAAAGGCAAATTGGCTGCCGCCCAGGCGCTTGACCACGTACATGGCGCTGTCGGCTATCTCGATCAGGTGCGGCCCGGTCGCAGCATCCAGTGGAAAGATCGAGATGCCGATGCTGGCGGTCAGGCTCAGCACATGTCCACCGATACAGGTCGGAATGGCCAGCGCTTCCAGCATCTGTAACGCAAGCTCGGCCGCGTCGCTCGGCCGCTTGAGTTCGCTGAGCACCACTACAAACTCGTCACCGCCATGGCGGCTGACCGTGTCGGTGCTGCGGACTATGGACTCCAGCCGGCGCGCAGTCAGTTGCAGCGCGGCGTCACCGGCGCTGTGGCCCAAGGAGTCGTTGATCAGCTTGAGATGGTCCAGATCCAGGAACAGCACCGCCATCAAGGTGTCGTGGCGCCGCGCCAAGCCGATCGCGTGTTCAAGCCTTTCGAGGGTCAGTGCGCGATTGGGCGTATTGGTCAGTTCATCGCGCTGGCTGGAGGCAACCAGCCCGGCCAGCCCCTGCTTCGCCTTGTCGGCGACAGCAGCGGCCTCAAGGGCAGCGATGACCAGCTTCTCGTTCGCCGCCTGCAGGCCCGGCGCGTGGCATTCGTGCTCTTCCCGGTGCAGGGCAGCCAGGTCCCTGCCCAGCCTGGCCAACTCGGCACGCACGGCATCGGCCTGCGAGGTCAGCAGCACCAGCCGCTGTTTGGCGCGCTCGTTCTCGCCGGGCAATGAGTTATTCACGGCGATCCGGACAGCAGCACGCGGTCAGTCCCTGATCCGGGTACCGGCGTCACCCTGATCGGCGCGCTCGGGGCGGCCGCCCAGCAATCCGCGGTATTCAGGCATCGGTTCCCCGATGCAGATGCCCTGGTCATTGATCACGAACTGTCGAAGTTCGTTCGAATGGGCCGCCGCACGCACCTTGACCACCGCCATCACCCGCAACAACCGGCTGTCTACCTCGATATAACGCTGGACGATGATGGCGTCGGTCAGGAACGCGGCACCGTAGGGACTGAAGCGCAGGTCGGTGTAGCGGTCCTCCAGTTCCGAGGTCATCAGCACGCTGACGCCCGTGCTGACCACCGCGCCCACCATGCGGGCCAGGGACTGGCGGTAGGTATCGGCAAACTCGGGCGCCACCATCAGCTCGAAGCCGGTCAGCGAATCCAGGACCACGCGGGTGGCTCCCAGCCGCCTGATTTCCATCAGCAGCAACGCGGTCACTTCGTCAACCGACAGGTCGCATTGCTGCGCGCGTATCAGGCCGACATCGCCACTGTCGATGAGGTCGGCGACGATCCGGTTGCGTGACAACCTGGGGCGCTGTTCGAACGAGGCGATCACCGATTTCTCGCCGCAGCGCGCACCTTCGGCAAGGAACTGGCTGGCCAGGATGCTCTTGCCCGAGCCCGACGGGCCCGCGACCAGCAGCGAGTAGCCACGTGGCAGGCCTCCGCCCATCATCTCGTCCAGGCCCGGCACGCCCATGCCCAGCGGCGGGCCCTCGGGCGGCCCCGGCAGCTCGGCGCCCTGCACCGAGACCTGGGCCGGCGGGAATATCTGCAGGCCCGCGCTGCCGATGCGAAACGTGTGCTGGCCGGGAAGCGAGGCCTGGCCGCGCATCTTGATGATCTCGATCTTGCGCACGATCGAGTTGCGGTCCAGGTTCTGCCGCAGCCAGATCAGGCCGTCGCTGACCGTGAATACCGGATTGGGCTCGTTCTCGCTGAAGTACTCGCCGATCAGGAAGGTGGTGGCCTGCCAGTTGGTCATCAACATGCCCAGTTCCTGCACGAACTGCTGCAGGCCCATGGAGGTGGGCGCGTCGGTGCGGCTGGCAATGACCACCGCGCGGAAGGAGTCGACGAAGACCAGTCCGGGGCCGTGTGTTTCCACCACTTCCACGATGCGCGCCAGCACGGCGCGCAGATCGCCCGACTGCATCTGCTCGGAAAGGTTGATGAAATGCACCGAGCGGCCGATGGCGCCCTTGTCGAAGAACGCGAACTGCTGCTGGTAACGCAGCATCTTCAGGGGCGGCTCGCCCAGCACGGTGAAGAAGATCGCCGGCTTCTCCTCCGTTGCCAGCGCGAACATCATCTGGTGGGCCAGGGTGGTCTTGCCGCTGCCCGGTGGCCCGGCAATGATGTTGAAGGAGAACTCCGGCAAGCCGCCCCCGAGAATTTCGTTCAATCCCGGCACGCCCGTGTCCAGGCGCTTGATGATCGCGTTATTGCTCATTGGGGAGTTCCTGCACGGCATGGCCGTTGGATGAGGTGTCGAACATCGGCTGCAGCAGGCGCCCGGTCAGCGCCTCGCCGATCAGGCTGGCCAGGATGATGTAGAGGTGGCGGAACAGGGCCTGGCCAAGAGTGGCCGCATCGGCGCCCGATTGCTGCGCCAGCGCCGATTGCAGGGTGGCGTAGTCATCGCTGGCGTCGGCCGTGCGGTGGAACCCTTCGGCACCGGCCACTTCCCTGGCGGCAAGAAGCAGGCTCCGCCGGTACAGGGCCGACACACCGCGGTCGCCGATGATCGGCGCCAGGGCCAGGTGGACGGCATGCATGTTCTCGGCGACGAAGGCGGCAATGCGATCAGCTCCGGCCCCATCATTCGACAGTTGCGATAAAACAGACGCGATGGTCTCTGATCTGGCGTCCATTTCGCATCGTCCCATAGTCGACATGACCCGGCCCTCACACCGCAACGCGTGTCAGCGACGGCGCTAATGCGTGGTTCCGGTACTCGTTCCTGTTCAGGCGCGCGCCGGTGGTGGGCGTGGCCGGGAGGCTGGACGTGCCCGCACAGTAACGCCGCACGTATACCCTGTACAAGCGCATCGAGAGGCGTTCACCCGGCCACGTGCTCACCGGCCACCCAATTGGGGCGGGTGGCGACCCCTGGCGCTGCAGGGGCAGAGTCAGGCGCAAGCCGGGGTTCGTTACAATCCGCCCCATGATGACGGGTACCCAAGCAGTGGATGGCACTGACGTAATGCTGTCGGTCGCGCCGATGATGGACTGGACCGACAGCCACTGCCGCGTGTTCCACCGGCTGCTGGCACCGCATGCGCGGCTGTACACCGAGATGGTCCACGCCAACGCCGTGTTGCAGGGCGACCGCGCGCGCCTGCTGGCGCGTGACCCGGTGGAGAACCCGGTGGCCCTGCAACTGGGCGGCAGCGAGCCGTCCCTGCTGGCGCAGGCCGCCTGCGTGGGCCAGGGCCATGGATTCGACGAGGTCAACCTCAACGTCGGCTGCCCGTCGGACCGGGTCCAGGCCGGGCGCTTCGGCGCCTGCCTGATGAAGGAGCCGGCGCTGGTGGCCGATTGCATCGGGGCGATGGTCGAGGCGGTGGGCAAGCTGGATCGCCCGATTCCGGTCACGGTCAAATGCCGCCTGGGCGTGGACGAGGAAAACGACTACGGCCGGTTCCTGTCCTTCATCGACACGGTGGCGGCCGCCGGCTGCCACACCTTCTTCGTGCATGCGCGCAATGCCTGGCTGCAGGGGCTCTCGCCCAAGGAAAACCGCGAGGTGCCACCACTGCGTTACGACTGGGCCTACCGGCTGAAGCAGGAGCGCCCGGCGCTGACCATCGCGGTCAACGGCGGCATCGCCACCCAGGCCGCGGCGCTGGAGCACCTGCAGAAGGTCGACGGGGTGATGCTGGGCCGCGCGGCCTACCACGACCCTTATGTCTTGCATGGACTGGACGTGGCGCTGTTCGGCGGCACCCTGCAGTCACGCGCGCAGCTGCTGCGCCGCCTGCAGCCGTATGTGGAAGCGCGCCTGCAGCAGGGCGTGGCCCTGAAGCACATCACCCGCCACCTGCTGGGCCTGTACCACGGCCAGCCCGGCGGCCGTGCCTTCCGCCAGGTCCTCAGCGAAGGCGCGCACCTGCCCGGCGCGGACTGGTCGCTGATCGAGCAGGCAATCGGGATGACCGAGATGCGGGTGCGTTCCGCGGCCTGAGGGCCCAAACATGCAGCGGTGAGAATGTGGGCGTGCACAGGAGCATGTAGGTGGTTCCTGTGGGAGGGGCTTCAGCCCCGACGGGCGCAAGCGTCGGGGCTGAAGCCCCTCCCACAAGAGCCGCGCATGCCCACCGCCATGCCGCTGCCCCTGCAGGAGCGACGCAAGTCGCGAAGCCCTCAGCGTTCCAGTCCCCACTGTTTCGCGACTCGCGTCGCTCCTACAACACCCCAGGTCGCCGGCGCTCGACCCGCCATGCAGCGGCCCTTGCAGGAGCGACGCAAGTCGCGAAGCCCCCACCGTTCCAGCCCCCACTGCTTCGCGACTCGCGTCGCTCCTACAACACCCCAGGTCGCCGGCGCTCGACCCGCCATGCAGCGGCCCTTGTAGGAGCGACGCAAGTCGCGAAGCCCTCAGCGTTCCAGCCCCCACTGCTTCGCGACTCGCGTCGCTCCTACAACACCCCAGGTCGCCGGCGCTCGACCCGCCATGCAGCTGCCCTGTAGGAGCGACGCAAGTCGCGAAGCCCTCACTGTTTCAGCCCCCACTGCTTCGCGACTCGCGTCGCCCCTGCCAAACGGCGACCGCACGATGCCGTGCGGGCAACTCAACCATGCCGGCGCCTGACCTCGGCAACCGACCCGGCGACCAGTTGCTCAAGCACGTCCATGTCCACGTCCGCCAGCTTGCGGATGGACAGGCAGGCCTTGCCCATTTTGTGTCGTCCCAGTCGCGCCAGCAGCGCCTCCTGGTCGGGTGCGCCGGTAGACAGATACACGCTTATGTCGCTCTTCCTGGACGAGAAGCCGGTTACCGGCGCATCACCTTCGCGGCCGCTTTCGTAGCGGTAGTGGTAGCTGTCGAAGCCAACGATGCTGGTGCCCCACATTCTTGCCGGCGCCTGGGTGATCCTTGCCATCATCTCGGCGATCGTTGCGCAATCCCTTTTGCGTTCTTCATCGGCAATGGCGGACAGATAGGCGGTGACGCTTGCGTCGGTGGCCCGGGTCTTGTTCTCAGCCATCACATTTTCCGTCCTTCAAACAGCTGCAAAAAAAGCGGGGCCTGGCCGTAGAGGCCGTGCCGGTGGCGATACGGAAACCATAACCGCAATCCCGTCTCCCGGAAAATTCCATGCCCCGATAATTTCGAGCCACCACGCAGCGGCGAGCGGGCAGGAACGATCGGCCTTTCGTCAGCTGAATCCATGCGACACAGTTACAGAATCAATTGTTAGCCCACGTTTCCCCGCTTTGTCACCACCCCCTAACGGGGCCGGATCTATTCCTGCGCCCACCACAACAACATGGGAGCCATGCCATGAATATCACCCGGCAAAAGAATGAAATCGAAGGCCTGGAAAAGGCATTCTGGGATTCCATCGTGCAAGGAAAACCCGAGGTGGCGACCCGCATGCTGGCCGAACCTGCGGTGATGGTAAGCCCGCAGGGAACCAACAAATTCGACCACGCCGCCTACCGGAAAATGGCCAAGGACGATCGCTACAGACTGACCAACTACAAGATCTCCGACCTGGACGTGATCTTCCCCAGGGAAGACGTGGCCGTGGCCACCTATTACGTGGACCAGCAGATGGAGATGCAGGGCAAGCCCACCAAGCAGAACGTGTATGACACCTCCACCTGGGTCAAGGTGGACGGCAACTGGCTGTGCGTGCTGCACACGGAAAGCCCTGCGGAACAGAAGAGGCACTAGTTTCGAAGAGGCACCAGCACCGTAGAGGCACCAGCTCCGTAAAGACCGGTTCCGCTGCCGCCAGCCATTGATCCGAAGCACCTGAGCCGAAGCACGCCCACGCTGGCGGCCATGCGCCACCACGCGGAATCCCCACCCCTTGCGGCATGAGCACGGCGCCAATGCTCATGCCGCCCGCGTTTTGCAACCTCGACCGCGACGTTCGCGCCCCTGGGCATGCGGTTCGCTTGCGCCCCGCCGGCGCGACGCCGCTTCGCTACGGACGTGCGTCCAGGGGAGCCTTGGGGGCATCGGGCCGCGGCTGCCGCGGAATCCTGGTGCGTGCCGCCGCCTTGCAATAGTCATAGGACTCCGATCCCTTGCTGTAGACCGTCTTGTCCTTGCACACCGTGGCGCACTGGCCGGTCACGTCGGTCGCGGCCCCGGTGGTCGGGTTCTTGCCGCAGCCCTTGCAGGTGCATTTGGTGCTGGGGAAGTCCTGGCCCTTCTGTTCGGCATAGGCATGCGACCAGCAGAGCGAGAGGCAGGCGATCATTGCTGCCTTGATGACAAGGGGGGGTGTTGATTTCATTGCAGTCTCCTACTGGACAGGGGCCAGGAGCAGCCTTGAGGCAGGCCGGAAAAGTGGTTCCCGGTTGCCCTCTACAACGAAGCGGGCGGACGTCGCCGGACAGCGGCGCAGGACGCACGAGCCCGCTGGCCCGGATGAATGCTCAGCTGCGCACTGCGGCCAGCGCCCATCGGCCCAGCCACCACATGACCAGCAGCCACGCGGCGATGACCGCGGCCGCCGCCGGATAGCTGACCGGCCGGGCCGCTGCCTGTTCGGCCTGCAGGCGCGCCGAACGGATGACCTCGGGCGGGGTCAGCCGCACCACCAGCGCCAGGCCCAGCGGAACCAGGACCAGGTCGTCCAGGTAACCCAGCACGGGAATGAAATCGGGGATCAGGTCGATGGGGCTGAGCGCATAGGCGGCCACCAGCGCGGCCAGCACCCGCACCCACATCGGCGTGCGCGGGTCACGCGCCGCGAAATAAACGGTGAGCGTGTGCTGCCTGAGTTGGCGGGCGCGTGTCTTGAGTGAGTCGAACATGGGGTGTGCGCGCTACGTCGGCATCAGGCCGAACGGTTCCGGCCTGCATGCCGCGTTGGCCGCGCCAGCAAGGTCAGGCCTTGTTCTTCGCGTCCCACGGCATCGGTTCCCACAGTTCCACCTTGTTGCCATCGGGATCCATGATCCAGGCGAACTTGCCGTTCTCGTGCGACTCCGGCCCGCTCACCGCGGCCACGCCCGCTTCGCCCAGCTGCGCCAGCATTTCATCCAGGTTGTCGACGCGGTAATTGATCATGAAGGCGGACTCGCTGGGACTGAACCACTCGCTGTCCCTGTCGGCCAGGTTCCACACGGTCAGGCCCAGGTCTTCGGCCTTGTCATCGGGCCAGCGCAACACGGCGCCGCCCCACGGCTCCAGCTGCATGCCCAGGTGCTTCTGGTACCACGCCGCCAGCGCCTTGCTGTCGCCCTTGCACTTGAGGAACACGCCGCCGATTCCGGTGATCTTTGCCATCGCAGTCTCCAATGAAGTGAGCCGCCTGCCGCCCGCATCAGGCCGACCGGGCAGGGCGCCAACCGGTGGGAATATAGCCGAAGCACGCCAACTTCCTTGTAGCGCCGAACTTGCCCGGCTGCCCTTCGCCGGAGTACCGAATCATCAGCGGGGCAACAAGGGCAGCCGGGCGAGCTCGGCGCTACAAGGAGTGGGCGACTGCATGAAGTGCGCGCGCCTCAGTCCCCGGCCACCTTCTCCAGCCACGGCCCGTCCTGCCCGTCCCGGTACCAGTGTCGCCAGCCATGACGATAGGCGGCCTGCAGATAGGGGCCGCGCAGCAGTCGGGCGGAGGTTTCGGTGCCCGCGTCATTGCCCCAGGTAGACGGCATGCGTCCACGGCACGACGTACCTGTGCGTGATGGCCGCCAGGTCGCGGTCTGCCAGCAGTGCCGCTTCTTCGACCGAAGCGGCGCGGACCAGGAAGCAGGTGTCCGACCCATCGGGACCACCGGTCACTGGATCTTCCGAGTCATTGCCCCAGCGGATTACCTCGAACAACGGCATGTCGATCCCTGGAAATGGAGGCCTGGATCAAGCCGCCCGGAGGCACGTCTGCCGGAATGGATCGTCAGGGCGCAGCCGTCGCACACGATGCAACCGGAAGCGGCCCGAACACCGTTTGCGTGCCGGCGATGCCGCCTTGCTGCACGACATAGGCAGAGCGGGTGTCCAGGTTGACGTGCAGGCGATGCGTATAGCCGTCCATGACCTGCCCGGCATCGGACAGCAATACGCCCAGGTCGGGGAGTGACAGGCCCTGCAGACCCGGCAGCTGCGGGGCCACCGGCCAGGCCTGCCTGACCCCATAGGGCCCCACGAACGGAGCGAGCCTTTTCGCCGTGCAGGACACCGTCGAGTCCGGCGCCGTGGCCGCCAGCGACGAAGCCAACGGACACAACAGCAGGAGAACCGATGCAGCCACGAGAATCTTCACTGGTGCCCCTTGGCGCCGAGCGCCTGTTCGATCGATCCGCAGCGGGTCGACAACGATTGCGAATATAGCCGACGGTAGCGCTGGCCGCAGGCATCACCCGCATCCAGGCACACATTGCCTTGCAGGAGCGACGCAAGTCGCGAAGCCCTCAGCGTTTCACCACTACGAGTTTCGCGACTCGCGTCGCTCCTACAAAAAGCCGACAACCGCCGCAGCCGACCCTGCCCTGCAGGAGCGACGCAAGTCGCGGAGCCCTCAACCTTTCAGCACTACGAGTTTCGCGACTCGCGTCGCTCCTACAAAAAGCCGACAACCGCCGCAGCCGACCCTGCCCCGTAGGAGCGACGCAAGTCGCGAAGCCCTCAACCTTTCAGCACTACGAGTTTCGCGACTCGCGTCGCTTCTACAAAAAGCCGACAGCCGCCGCAGCCGAGCCTGCCCTGTAGGAGCGACGCAAGTCGCGAAGCCCTCAACCTTTCAGCGCCAAAAGTTTCGCGACTCGCGTCGCTCCTACAAAAAAAATCGACAGCCGCCGCAGCCGATCCCGCCCCTGTAGGAGCGACTCAAGTCGCGAAGCCCTCAACCATTCAGCGCTAAGAGTTTCGCGACTCGCGTCGCTCCTACAAGAAACCGACCGCCGCCGCATCCGGGCCCCGTGCTTCGACAGAAGCAGCAGCAACGACCTGCATCACTTCCCCCAGCGCCACCGCGGCGGCTCGCCCTTGATCCAGCACAACGCTTATTGGCAAGGTGGCCTCCTCGGCAATGACTGGTTCGCGCGGATCAATGGCATTCGCCGCCCGGCTTCAGCTCGACCACCAGGTTGTGGATGGGTGTGTCGCCGATGTTCTCGACCACATGCCGGGAGGCCTCGTTCCAGAACGCATCGCCCGCCTTGTGTTCGCTGATGCGTTGCGAGCCGTCGGCCAGGGTGATCCGCGCCCGGTAGGTGTTGAAGACATACACCGCGTACTTGGGATGCGAATGCAGGGGCGTGCGCGCGCCGACCGCCACGTCGTGGAACTGCATGCGCACGCAGGGGTTGTCGAGCAGCACCTTCATGTCCGGATCGACCAGGGCGCGGTCCTGGGCCAGGCCCGCCAATGGCATGGCAAGGAAGGCGGCAAGCACGGTGCGGGAAAGGGGATTGGACATGCTCGGACTCCTGGCAGCAACAGGGACGGCGGTGCATGGACTGGTGCCGCAGCATACAACCGGACTGGCACCGATCCATCCTGATGCGGGTGCCGGCGTGAAGGGTCTATCCAGTGGCGAGCGAAAGCCCTGCCATCACCGGGCCGGCGTCAGGTGCGTGAGCATGCACAGCCAGGTGTCGCCTACGCGGCGGTAGACGTCGGTAATGTATTCATCGGCCTGGATCGGGGCGCCATCGAAGGTGCCGGTGTTCTGTCCGCGTCCGGTGACCCATGCCATGTCACCCACCACGGCGGCATGGGTGGCCAGCTTGGTCATGGTGGCATGGGTCAGGCGGCCCGAGCCCACGACTTCGAGTATGCGGCTGCGCGGCACCGGCCCGGCCTCGGGCGTGACCAGCAGCCAGTCCTCGGTGGTGCATGCGGCAATGCGCGCCACGTCATTGGAGATCATCGCTTCGTTGAAGCGGGCCTCCAGATCCGCCAGAAACGCGGGGATCTGTGTGGTGATCATCGCCTTGCCTCACTGGTCTGCGTTGATGCCGATCCTGCTATCCATGTAGGAGCGACGCGAGTCGCGAAGCCCTCGAGGTTTCAGCCTTCAGTGCTTCGCGACTCGCGTCGCTCCTACAAGAGCCAACGCATCAGCGCTCATTTATGGCCCTATTCCGCCGCCAAGCATTTCAGCCTGAAAAATGCTCAGGTGCCGTCCTTGACCACGGTGCTGGGACCATTGGCTTGCACGGACGCGATGCCCGCGTCCCGCGCGCTGGCCGGTGAGTACAGCTCACTGGTGCCAATGACCTGGTGATTGGCGGCTTTCAGCGTGAAGTAGGGCTTGCCGCTTGAGGAATCCTTCTTCTCGTAGCGTGAAGCATCCGGCGAGTTCGCCTGGACGGAGGCGATGCCGTTCCTTGCCGAGTCAAGCGACTTGTACAGCTCGCTGGACAGGATTGTCTCTGCATTGCCCGCCTTGAGCACGAAACGGAACTGGCCGTCCGCGCTTTTCTTGAGTTCATACCAGCCTGCCATACGACTCTCCTTTGCTGTTGGGGGAAAGCGTGGATGTTCCAGGCGTCCGTCGCCTGGCTGAAGCCGTGTCGTGACTCCGGCTCGGCGTGAAACTACTTGACCACGCCCGTGCCCCATCCATCGTAGTCGCCGCCATATTTGAGCGCCAGCGCTTCCAGCGTGCGTGTAGTCGAAGTCATTGCCTCGAGCTGCGGGGCCATGCGGCGGGTCGCGTGTAGCTGCCATTGTGATTGATTGGCTGGTGGCTCATCTATGGAAGCCACCACATACCCGAGTTGCTCGATATCGGCGGCGGCCAGTCTGGCCTGGGAGCGACTGGGGAAGAATATGAAGAAATCGATGTCGTGCGGTTTTGAGGTGTCCGAGCCCGCAGCCACGAGATTTGCAATGACCCGGGCATCCGCTTGCTCGGCTGCCGACTGAGCCGCGCAGACGCTGGACAACAGCAGCAGTAGAACCCCCAGACAAGCTTTTGTTCCCATGGCGGCGTAGCCCCTTGATTAGGCCGACCCTGAGGCGGGTCCGGCTTGAATGAATTGTCTGGTTCGCCTCACGGCTCGTCGGGCTCCCCAGGAAACGCCGCGACCCCCTGCGGCAGCAGGATGCCCGGAAGCATGCGGGACGTCCAAATGTGGGCGGCGTTGCCAAGATCGACGGGCTGGTCCAGCGAACCGCCCTTGATGCTCAAGGTGTCGGTCGCGCCGCGACGCTGGTGCCAGAGCCTGGAGCCGCAATCGGGGCAAAACGCGCAGTCAAGGGTGCTGCCGGTATCGGTGGGGCGCGACCAGAACTTCGGCACTCCCCGGGTGAGGTGCAGTGCGGCCTGGCGGACGATGAAGGAGATGCCGAAAGCCGACGCCGACTGCTTGCGGCACTCGGTGCAATGGCACACGTACAGCTGCAGTGGGCCGTCCGAGAGTTCATAGCGGATTGCGCCGCACTGGCAGCCGCCGGAAAGAGCATCACCTGGGCTGGACATGGTTCGCGCGCCTCCTGGGCGGCGGCCCGCACGGCGGGCCGCCGGGGTTCACTCTGTCACGAAGAATTCGACCTTGCCACAGCCGGTGCAGGCGTAGGTGTCGAAGGCCTGCCGGTTTACGAGCAGTTCGCCCAGCTCGCCCAGCAGGAAGGGCCAGGCACGCGTGCCTTCGTGGAAGCGCATCCTGCTGACCGCCTGCATGAGGGTCTGGCAGCGCAGGCAGGCCAGCTCGCGCGGCTTGACCAGGTCGGCCGGCGGGGCAGGCAGGTCGTCCGGCACGAAGTCCTTGTCGGGCGGCGCGCCATCCAGGTGCGTGCCGCACCGCCAGCAGACCGCATAGTCGGTCTCCATCGTTTCGCCGCAGCTTTTGCATTTCATGCTTGCCATGTCACTTCCTGTAGAGGCTTGGGATTTCAACGGTCACGTTTGAACCGACTGAAGAAGGCCTTGTGCGCAAGCCAGCCGATCAGCGGCGCGCAGAAAAGCAGCACGGCCGTAGCGTAGTTTCCAGCATTGGCGGTGCAGGCAAACACAGAATGCCTGTCGTTGCCGCAGCGTATGGCGCCAGGGTTGGACAGGCTTGCCTGCCAAAGCCACCAGAGCAACGAGGCGGCAAGGATCGTCACCACGACCAGGGCGACCAGCGAAGGCAAATGGACGCTACGCTTCATGCAGGCCACCGTCCGGATCGGGCCGGCCACGGCGCAAGCCGGGCCTAGGCGAATGGGCAGGATCCCGCATTGCCGAGCCGTGCATGGATTCACGGGCTCCAGAGCGCATGCTTCAACTCCGCCCACAACTGGCACAGCCGCTTGGGCCGCTTGCCAAGTACTGCAACGTGCACCGCCTCGAGCAGCACTGCTGCCACACACACCAGCAGGACCAGGCCGTACAGGTCGTGATTGAACAGGTACGCGCCAGTACCCAACACCAGCGCCGCGGCCAGCAGCGCCGCCACATACCTCGGTTCACCCTCCATCATGGACATGTCCTTGCGCCGGGCGCTTGAGAGTCAATCGGTGTGGAGCTGGTCAAGCCTGGGAACAAACCCAGTGGGACTTGCTCGGCGGCGCAACTGAAGGGTTTTGCGCTGCGCTGCTTCATTGGTGCCAACAGCTCCAAGGGAGACCGCAACGCAGATGAATGATTGCCGGTATTGACTCGTTTGTCCGTGGCGCAAGGCCCCTGGGTTGCGGCCCACGTGCTGAATCAAGCCGGCCCGGCCACGCCAACTCTCGGATTGATGTCGTAGCGATTCGGTCTCGGCGTGAATGAATTGCCAGGCCTGCCACCTTGTGCCCGCGAGATCCAGTGGCCACACTGCTTGTCACTCTCGACCCAGCCGGCTGGTGTGAGCTTATAGATGACCGTGCGGCCACTACCGCACAGCCTGCCGCATACAAATGAAAATGTGAATGCGGCTGTTGTGTGCGATGCGTCGAACACGATCGCAGAAAACGTGGCCAGGCCATTGTCAAAGCCACTATCAACTGCCGATTCAATTGTTGCGCCCTTCGCAATCAGCTCTGCGGGATCTCGTGAACGCCACGTGCCTGGGTCTACAAGGCGTACATAGGCCAGCTTTCCGATCAGTCCGGTAAGGTCATCAATCGGTTCAACTGGCATCCAGTGAGGCTTGTCGGCGCAATCAGAGAACTCGTTGAGTGCTTCTGCATTGGGCGCATCCGCAACGATCGCGACATTGATCGGGTTCTTCTCTTCGCCCGTCCAGCCGTCAAGAAACGCAGCATAGATCTTGGCCGCATCACCAGCGCCTGTCGTCTCGCTTGGGCCCGCGGCAGCTTGATCCGCGAACAAGGTCAGTGCTGCGATGGCAATAAACGCGAGAGGACGAAACATTTCAGCTCCGGTGATCTGTCGTGCAAGGCCTGAATCAGTATGGACCTCGGTGTTGAGGCGCATTGGAGCTGCAGCTTAACCAGTTGCGCCCAACTGCCTACCAAGAACTATTCTTGGGTCACGCCCCTGCCTGGGGCAGACAAGAAATGACCCTGGGGCGCAATCCCGCAAGGGGACGTGCGTGGCGGCGTAGCCGGACGACACTGCGCCGCGCTGGTTTATTGGTGCGAAGAGCTCCGGGGACAACCGACACCGCAAACGAATGCTTGCCGGTGCCGCCTCGTTCGTCCGTTGCGCAATGCCCTTCGGTTATCGTGCCGTGCGTGCCTGTCGGCACGCGTTGATGCCGATCCTGCTGGCGTTGTAGGAGCGACGCGAGTCGCGAAGCCCTCAACCTTTCAGCACTACGGGTTTCACGACTCGCGTCGCTCTACAACAGCCAACGCGACCTATCGCCATATTCCTGGATTCCGTCGGGAAAATTTCCGCTCGGATAAATGGTCAGGTCATTCAAATCGAATCACTCCTGCCGGGAAGGAGGCGCTCGAATCGGTCAAGCGAACCTGATATTCGAGTAAGGGAACGCAGTTGCTTGCGGGGGACGGGGGCATTCAAGGCCATCGAGGTGCCGCTTGCTGCCGGCCCCCGGGGTTGTGGCGGCAGGGCGCAAGGCCCCGAATTCCACGCGCGACCCCTTTTGCCTTGCGGCCGGGGTTGCAGAGCCTTTCGCACAAGCCTTTCAGCCTTGTGCGTGGCTCTCTGAGCCTTGCGGGTGAGCTTCGGAAGGTTGCGAACTGCCAGGCATAGGCGGTCGTGCGGGGATCGGTGGGGGAGGGAGGGACGCGTGGTTCCGGTGCTGAGCGCTTCGCGACTTGCGTCGCTCCTGCGGGGAGCGTGCGGGGTGGCTGCTGGCGCGTTAGACGGGTTGACGCATGCCTGCTACCGCGCAAGCCGCGCAAACTGGGGGAGTGGCAGGTGACCTGCGGGGTCGGCTACCGGCGCATCACCGGATTGCGGAAGCGCCGCGGTCGGCGCCCGGCTTCTAATCATCGAGGCGGCCGTACTATCATCGGTCCTTGCCATGGAGGCTTAGCGCAATGACGGAGTATTGCCATCCGGTGCAGTTCAGGGACCGATACCAGATTGTCGCCCTGTCGCCCGAGCCCGACTTCGACCCCGCCGACATCACCGGCTACGCCGTGCTGTCACCCAGCGGTGCCAGGCTTCGCCATGAACTGACCCTGGAGCAGGCGCGCCTTTGGGTGGACGGGCTGCTGCAGGAAGAAAACCAGCGGCCTGCCGAACCCCTGCCACCAGGAAGAGCGGCCCGGCGGCGGCCCTGACGCAGCCGACAGGTACACCAGGACATGACACGGAGGTCGGAATGAAAAGCAGCAAGCTGGTCTTCGCAGTGGGCACCACGCTGGCCCTTCTGGTCGCAGGCCTGTATCTGTCCGGCTACATCGCCCTGCTACTACTCAAGCTGGACCCCGGCCTGCTGAGTTGGCACACCTATCCCGATTACCTGAAAGCCCTCGACCTGGCGCAAGTCCGCCCGTATGTGGGCAAGATCAAGGCGGCCGGTTGCATCGGCTTCGGCATTCCGGCGGTGCTGTGGCTGGGGCTGCTGTTCCTGATGTTCAAGCCGGCGCGGCAATCCATGCATGGCGATGCTCGCTTCGCCCATGGAGGCGACCTGGCCAGGCACGGCATGTTCAAGCAGACCGACAACGGCATTATCGTCGGCAAGTACAACGGCAAGCTGGTGCGCTTGAGCGGCCAGCAGTTCGTGATCCTGGCCGCGCCCACCCGCTCGGGCAAGGGCGTGGGCATCGTCATTCCCAATCTGCTGGACTACCAGGAATCGATGGTGGTGCTGGACATCAAACAGGAGAACTTCGAACTGACCAGCGGCTGGCGTGCCAGCCAAGGCCAGGAAATCTTCCTCTTCAATCCGTTTGCCGAAGACCGCCGCACCCACCGCTGGAACCCGTTGAGCTACGTATCCGAGGATCCGGATTTCCGCATCTCCGACCTGCAGAGCATCGCCGCCATGCTGTATCCCGATGGCGCAGACGACCAGAAATTCTGGGTCAGCCAGGCGCGCAATGCCTTCACCGCATTCGCGCTCTACCTGTTCGAGAATTTCGACGAACAGTACCGCCAGGGGTATCCGAAGGAATTCCTGGCGTTCCCCACGCTGGGCGCCATCTACCGCCTGTCCTCGGGGGATGGCAGCGAGCTCAAGGCCTACCTGAAGGCGCTGGCCGGCAAGGCTTTCCTCAGCAACCACGCCAGGACCGCATTCGCCAACCTGCTGTCGCAGGCCGAGGAGACCTTTGCCTCGATCATGGGCACTTTCAAGGAGCCGCTGAACGCCTTCATCAATCCGGTGCTGGATGCCGCCACCAGCGCCAACGACTTCCTGCTCACCGACGTGCGCAGGAAGAAGATGACCATCTACATCGGCATCCAGCCCAACAAGCTTGCCGAGAGCCGGCTGATCGTCAACCTGTTCTTCAACCAGGTCATCAACCTCAACACCAAGGAACTGCCGTCCAGCAACCCGGCGCTGAAGCACCAGTGCCTGCTGCTGATGGACGAGTTCACCGCCATCGGCAAGGTCGAGATCATCGCCTCGGCGGTGTCGTACATGGCCGGCTACAACTTGCGCCTGCTTCCCATCATCCAGAGCATGTCGCAGCTCGATGCCACCTATGGCAAGGACGTCTCGCGCACCATCATCACCAACCACGCCCTGCAGATCATCTTCGCCCCGCGCGAGCAGCAGGACGCCAACGACTATTCGGACATGCTGGGCTACACCACCGTGCGCAAGCAGAACATCACGCGCGGCCGCGAGGTTTCGAGCAGCGAGTCGGAGGAAAAGCGCGCGCTTATGCTGCCGCAGGAGCTGAAGGCGATGGGGTTCGACAAGGAAGTATTCCTGTACGAAGGCATTCCGCACCCGGTGAAATGCGACAAGATCAAGTATTACCAGGACCGATACTTCACTTCGCGGCTGCTCCCGAAGGTCGACGTGCCAACGCTGAAGCTTTGATGCAGGTCGACCGGCGCAACGCATTCGTGACGTGATGCACGTATCGATGAATTGACTAGGGTGAGTATTGGTAACGTAATCTGTCTGTGTGAAGGTTGCTTGACTCGCTTCAACGTATCAGGCTAGTTTCGAATCACATCAAGGCAGCACTTTGATGCAACAGGACATTGACCATCCTGTAATCCACGCCACGACGGACGAGGCGTGCAAAGGGATTTCATTCACTGCAAGGAGGCAGTTCAAGGCATGGCGCATTCCCCTAGTTTTTCCCCGCTGAAGCGGCACTTGCTGGCGCCTTGCACGAGCTTGGCCCACCGCCGTCGCAGTGCCGGCCGCATGTGCAGATCATTCGCGAACCCCTGTCGCAGTAGTCCTGCAGACACCGACGCATCGGTCGCGCCCCGCGCACTTTCCAACTCCTCCCCCGACCCGAACTCCGTCACCGGTGACGCGTGAAATACAGTCCTGCGGCCCTCTTCTTCTGCCTGTTGATCCCCTTGCTGAGCGCTTGCGCCACGCGCCCGGCACCCGATATCAAGGGCCGATGGAAGCCAGTCAATCGCTATGCGGCCACCGCCGAGGAAATCCCGCTGTACCAGTCCTACGTCTTCCATGCCTCACCCATGGACGGCACGCTCAAGACCATGCTCACCCGCTGGGCCAGGGACTCGAAGATGACGCTGTCCTACCTGCACCCTTCGGATTTCACCCTGTATGGGCCGGTGGCGCAGATCCAGACCAACGACTTGCAGCGCGCCGTGTCCGAATTGTCTATGGCGTATGCCGGACAGCATGTCTCGGTGACCGCGGCCGGCAACCAGATCGTGGTGCGCGTCGCGCAGCTCGAAGAGCACGCGCCGGCCACGACCCCATGAGCCGCTACGAGACTCTCACGCACCGCAATGGACGGCACTGATGTTCGCCAGCAAATCCCCATCGCCGCAGATCGACAAGGCCGTGTCCAGGTCGGTCAATTTCGAGATCAGCCTGGCCGACATGGCAAAGCGCAGCGAACGCCGCGCCTGGCTTGTGGCTTCCGGCGCCATGGTGTTGTCTTTGGTGCTGGCAGCCGGCTATTTCTACATGCTGCCGCTTAAGGAAAAAGTGCCCTACCTGGTGATGGCCGATGCCTATACCGGCACCAGCAGCGTGGCGCGGCTCAGGGAAGATGCCGAGAACCAGAACATCACCACCATGGAGGCGGTCAACCGCAGCAACGTCGCCCACTTCCTGCTGGCGCGCGAGTCCTACGACATCGCGCTGATGAACCTGCGTGATTGGACCACCGTCTACACCATGTCCTCGCCCGACGTGGCCGCCGCCTACACCAGCCTGCACAACGCCAAGAGTCCGGCCAGCCCGTTCAACGTCTACGGCAAGGGCAAGGCGATACGGGTCAGGATCCTGAGCATTTCCTTCATTGGCGGCGTGCCCGGCAAGACCAGGCCGAAGGGCGCCACGGTGCGCTTCCAGCGCAGCCTCTACGACAAGGCCACGGGCGCGACCAAGCCGTTGGACAGCAACATCGCCACCATCGAGTTCACCTACAAGCCGAACCTGAAGATGGACGAGAAGTACCGCATAGAGAATCCGCTGGGTTTCCAGGTCACCAACTACCGGGTCGACCGTGACTACGACGATGGCGGCTTCATGGCCTCGCCACCACCGGATGCCGAGGTGCCCGCCATGCAACGCGCGCCAGAGCCGGCACCCGCGTACGCGGAGCCGGGCATCCAGCAGATGGAAGGGGGAGACATGGCCGACCCGTCGAGCTTGAGCGGCGTCCCCGCGCCAGCAAGCACCCCTCCGAACAGCAACGCCAACGGGACGACTCCCCAATGAACTATGTGAGCACCCGCGGCCTCGCCATCCTGCTGCATGCCCTGGCGGCCGGCGCCATTGGGCCGGCCGGCGCACAGGTCGTGCAGCAGTACGAATACCAGACCGACCGCATCTATGAAGTGCGTACCGGCCTGGGCATCACCACCCAGATCGAGCTGAGTCCCAACGAGAAGATCCTGGATTTCAGCACCGGCTTCAGTGCGGGCTGGGACCTGACGCGGCGCGAGAACGTCTTCTACCTGAAACCGAAGAACGTGGACGTGGACACCAACATGGTGATCCGCACGGCCACCCACTCCTACATCTTCGAGTTGAAAGTGGTGGCCACCAACTGGACCGCCCTCAGCCAGGCCAAGCAGGCGGGGGTCCAGTACAAGATCACCTTCGCCTACCCCAACGACAGCGAGTTCTCGGCCGAGACTGAAAAGGTGGAAGCCGTTCCGCAGTTGAGCACCCAGCTCGACAAAGACAGGCGCTACAACTTCAGCTACGACTATTCGACGCGCACCAGGCAGGCCTGGCTGATTCCGACCAACGTGTATGACGACGGCCAGTTCACCTACGTAAGGATGAGCGACCTGAAGTCGTTTCCGACCGGGAATTTTCCCGCTGTGTTCGGCCGCGAGCGCGAAGGCGGCGACGACTTCGTGGTCAACACGACGGTCGAGAACAACACGCTGGTGGTACACGGCACCTATCCCTACTTGGTGATACGCCACGGCAAGAACGTCGTCGGCCTGCGCAGGAACAAATCACTATGAGCCAGAACCTGCCGCCAGATCCGCCCGCCCGTTCCCAAGCCGGCGACGACCCCAGGTCCGCCACTTACGCCAGCGACCCGCACGCCGATGCAGCCAATCCCTACTACGCCAACCAGCAACGCGAACAGGCCCCCGACCTGGACGCCAACGCCCCGCAGCTGAAGTCCAGCGAGCTGCAGCGGCTCAATCGCAAGGCGTTGTTCTTCCTCTGCGGCATCGTGCTGCTGCTGATCATTGCGGCGGTATGGATGTTCAACAGCGCCACCGCGGGCAACAAGGACGCGGTCAGGACCAAGGAAGAGAAGGTCGTCATCCCCGACCTTCCTGCCAGTGCCGGGCCGCTGTTGCCCATGCCCCCGCCGGTCGAACCGATCGAAGTAGAGAGCTACGCCGCCGAAACGCGCATGCCGCCCTTGCCACCTGAAACCGCACCTGCCTATGCGTCCACCAGTTACGAGCCTGCCGCGCAGGCCACGCGTGAGCCCACGCTGATGGAGCGCCGGATGATGAACTCCGCTGCAGGTGGCAACGGGGAGGGCAGCGGGCCTGGCAGCCAGCAGGACCCGTATGTGCAGGCCATGCTGGCCACGTTGCCCGGCACCCAGCCACCGGCACCGGTGCAGGCACCGGAGTCCGACGCCAGCAGCGCGCAGTACCTCAGCCGACCCGATGCCCTGCTGGTCCGCGGCACCTACATCCGCTGCGTGCTGGAGACGCGGATCGTCACCGACATTCCCGGCTTTTCGTCCTGCGTGGTCACCGAACCCATCTACTCGATCAACGGTCGCAGCCTGTTGCTGCCGAAAGGCTCGAAGATCTCCGGCAAGTACAACAATGCCGGTGCGACCGGCGAGCGCGTCGCCGTGATCTGGGATCGCATCACCACGCCCAATGGCATCGACGTCAACATGGCCAGTCCTGGCGTGGACAACCTGGGCAGCTCCGGGCACCCCGGCAAATACAACGCCCACTGGGGCAGCCGCATAGCCTCGGCTCTGATGATCAGCCTGATCAGCGATGCCTTCAGCTATGCGGCCGCCGAGAACGGCCCGCGCACCACGACCATTGCCAATGGCAATGTCATCGAGACCCCCTTCGAGAGCAGCACCGCGCGCACCATGGAACGGCTGGCCAACCAGGCGCTCGACAAGAGCATCAACCGACCGCCAACGGTAACGATCAACCAGGGCACGGTGGTCAACGTCTATGTCGCCAGGGACGTCGACTTCTCCGGAGTGCTGGCCCGCAACTGAGGCCGCCAACGCAATGGACATCGACAATTCCCCAGTCGCGCGCGTCTCCAGCGAGTTCCTGGATTACCAGTACCAGGTGCTGGGCATCCTGGATTACATGGGTTCGCCTGACGTCACCGAGATCTGCATCAACAAGCCCGGCGAGATCTACCTGGAGACCCGGCAGGGATGGAACCGCATAGAGGTGCCGGGCCTCAATTTCGAACGGGCCCGCCAGTTCTGCACGGCCGTGGTCAACGAGAGCAACACCGGCCAGCGCATCACCGACTCGGATCCCGTGGTGTCGCTGACCTTTCCCACCGGGCAGCGCGCGCAGTTCGTGATCCCGCCCGCCTGCGATGCCGGCAAGGTCTCCATCACCATCCGCCTGCCATCCAAGCACAACAAATCACTTCAGCAATACCAGGAAGACGGCTTCTTCGACCAGATCGTCGAACAGGGCCATGCGTTGGGCGAGCACGACCGCGAACTGCTCGAGCTGAAATATTCGCGCAACTATGCCGAATTCTTCAAGAAGGCGGTGCTGTACAAGAAGAACATCGTGGTCTCAGGCGCGACCGGCAGCGGCAAGACCACCTTCATGAAGTCACTAGTCAACCATATCCCCGATGACGAACGCCTGGTCACCATCGAGGATGCACGCGAGCTGTTCATCAGCCAGCCCAATACGGTGCATCTGCTCTATTCGAAGGGTGGCCAGAGCACCAGCAATGTCACTGCCAAGAGCTGCATGGAGGCTTGCCTTCGCATGAAACCGGATCGCATCATCCTGGCCGAGCTGCGTGGGGACGAATCCTTCTACTTCATCCGCAACTGCGCCTCGGGCCATCCAGGTTCCATCACCAGCTGTCATGCGGGCAGCACGACGCAGACCTGGGACCAGCTCGCGTTGATGGTCAAGGCCTCGGCGGAGGGCGCCGGACTGGAGTTCGCGATCATCAAGCGGCTGCTGATGATGACCATCGACGTGCTGGTGCACATCAAGGCGCATGCGGGACAGCGGCACATCACCGGGATAGATTTCAATCCGGAGCGCAGCTTTGCCGAATAGGGACGCGGTCGAGCAGCCAGGTCAGAGCAAAAGGTTACTTACGGTGGCATCTATCAGGCTGGAAAAGTGACAAGACGCACAAACAGGTAGCGCTGGCGCAAGACGTTTCAATTGTGACAATTCAAATACCGGAAGTCCGCGCTGCATGCTCGTTGACATCCGCAGGATGCTCATGAAGTATGCAGGCAAGGATGAAAGTGACGGATGGTATTTCCGTTGAAGAAGGCCTGCCCGGCTTAGCCGGGTAGTGCAGCGTGAACAAGGAGAGGTGCGCGGTGTTATCTGGCATGGAGCTGATGAGTTGCCCCGACCTGGCGGTTCCGCTGGCGGTGATGCAGCACGTCGTGCGGGTGGAGTCCTCGCACAATCCCTTCGCCATCGGCGTAGTCGGCGGCCATCTGGTCCGACAGCCGAAGAATCTGCCCGAAGCCCTTTCCACGGTTCGCATGCTGGAGAGTCGCGGCTTCAACTTCTCGCTGGGCATCGCCCAGGTGAACCGTTACAACCTCGGCAAGTTCGGCCTGGACTCCTACGAGAAGGCCTTCCAGCTGTGTCCCAACCTGCAGGCCGGTTCGCGGATCCTTGCCGAGTGCTATGGCCGTTCGGGACGCGACTGGGGCAAATCCTTCAGCTGCTACTACTCGGGGAATTTCGTAACCGGGTATCGCCATGGTTATGTGCAGAAGATCTATGCCTCCATGCGCCAAGTCGCGCCCGGAGCCGCCAGCGCGCCGCAGGGCGATGCGATTGCAGTGGTCAGCCGGCCATCGCGTCGCACGGTCGGCATCAGCCGCTATCCCGTGTATGCGCCGCCACGACAGGACGCCACCCAGGTTTCCACGCAGCCAGCCCCACCTTCCGGGCTCCAACTCGCCGCGCCGCAATCGTTGGGCAACGCGCCGGGCTCAGCTCCTGATTCCATGTCAGCGGGTCCGACGCCTGCGCTGTTGCAGCCCACAGTACTGACGCAACAGTACCCGCCGGGTACCGCCTCCGTTGCGGGGCAAAGTCCTACGCCGGCGCCGGCATTGCCTGAAACATCAATCGATTCAGCCTTTGTATTCTAGGAACGCACCCCAGCTGCAACAACGCAAGACCATGCTTGTCGAGTTATCAAATCAACCAAGGAGCAACAAGAATGAAACCAGCCCTCAACGCTTCCAGCGAAGCCAGCACGCTGTTGTCCTCACTGTTCATGGCCGTCGTTTTCGTCGGTGCCATCGCCGCCCCGGAGCTTGCAATGGCTGAGGACAGCTTCGGTGACGCAGAAAACAAGGTAACCGGATTCTTCAGCAGCCTCAATTCGCTGCTCAATGTCGCCTCCATCGCGGTGGTGACCATTGCAGTGATCTTTGCGGGCTATCAGATCGCCTTTGCGCACAAGCGCATTTCAGACGTTGCGCCGGTATTGATTGGCGGCTTCCTGATCGGCGCAGCGGCCCAGATCGCAAAGATGCTGATGGGCGACGACAGCACGCTGCCCGGGGCCGCCATCATCATGCAAGTGCTGCCACTTTTCTGATGCAGAAGAATGTCCTGTTCAGGGGGTGCACGCGTCCGGCCATGTTCATGGGCGTGCCTTACATGCCGTTCTTCCTCGCAGCTGGAACGTGCATCCTCCTGACCTTCTACATCAACATGTTCTGCCTGCTTCTGCTCCCACCCGTCGTCTTCGTGATGCGGCAGATGGCGCGGCGGGACGAGATGATCTTCCGCATGCTCGGCCTGCGCCTGCAGTTCAAGTTCAAGGCCCGGAACCTGAAGCATCACTCCGGCATGTGGGTGTTCTCGCCAAACAGCTATAGATCCAGGCCTGCGGAAAACACTTAAGCAGCACGCGCCGCTCCTCCACTCACCATCACGCAATCCCCGGATATCCAGCATCCATGTTTACGCCCGACACCTCCATCAGCGAATTCATCCCGCTGTCCACCCATGTTTCGCCGTCGGTGATCAAGACCACCGGCGGCGACTACCTGCTGGTGTGGCATCTGGGTGGTTTGCCGTTCGTGGGTCGGGACGAATGGGAGATCGAGCACCGCCACAACACGTTCAACCGCATGCTGCAGACCCTGCGGGCCCCCGATTTCGCCAACCTGGCGTTCTGGGTGCACGATGTGCGTCGCAAACGGCGCATCAACAACCAGAGCAAGTTCGGGCAGCCCTTCAACCAGGACATGTCCGATGCCTACTTTGAATCGCTGTCTTCCCAGAAAATCATGCAGAACGAGCTCTATCTGACGATGCTTTACCGCCCGGTAGTGACCGGCAAGCGTATGGTGGAAAAATCAACCAACATCACCCAGTTGCAATCCGAGCAGGATCAGGCGATCGCCAAGATCCAGGAGCTGGCGGGCAACCTGGAGGCGGTGCTGAAGGACTATTCCCCCTACCGGCTCGGCATGTACGAGGCAAAGAACGGGGTGGTTTTTTCAGAAACGCTCGAGTTCTTTGGTTACCTGATCAACCGGATAGATGAGCCCGTTCCGGTGCTAGCGGCTCCCGTCAGCGGCTATCTGCCGGTAAGCCGGCACATGTTCTCGGACAAGACCGGGGATTTCATCATCAATACGCCCAATGGCGTCAATCATTTCGGCGCCATCCTCAATATCAAGGAATACACCGACGGTACATACCCGGGCATCCTCAATGGCCTGAAGTATCTGGACTTCGATTATGTGATCACTCATTCGTTCAGTCCGATTGGACGCCAGGACGCGCTCAAGGTGCTCGACCGCACCAAGGGCATGATGATCTCGTCCGGAGACAAGGCCGTGAGCCAGATCGTCGAACTAGACCATGCCATGGACCAGTTGGCGTCGGGCAATTTCGTGCTGGGCGAGTATCACTTCACCATGGCGCTATATGCCGATTCGCAGGAGAAGCTTTCGCAGAACACCGCCACTGCACGCGCGGAACTTTCGAATGCCGGCTTCGTTTCCACCAAGGAAGACCTCGCAGTAGTTTCATCGTTCTACTCGCAACTCCCGGGCAACTGGAAAAACCGCACGCGCCTTGCCAATATCAGTTCGCTAAACTTCCTGGGGCTGTCCCCACTGCACAACTTCGCCTCGGGCAAGAAGGAGAACAATCCGTGGGGCGAATGCGTCACCACGCTGCAGACCACCAACGGGCAGCCGTATTACTTCAATTTTCACGCCACCCATCCGGCGGAGAATTCGTTGGGCGAGAAGGCAATCGCCAATACCATGGTCATTGGCAAGTCTGGCACCGGCAAGACTGCGTTGATCAACTTCCTGTTGAGCCAGGTCCAGAAGTTGGATCCGTCGCCCACCATCTTCTTTTTCGACAAGGATCGGGGCGCCGAGATCTTCGTGCGTGCATGCGGGGGCAACTACCTGGCTCTGGAGAATGGCCAGCCGACTGGCTTCAACCCTTTCCAGTGTGAACGGAACGAGGCCAATACCCAGTTTGTGTCAGATCTGATGAAGGTGCTGGCTGGCAAGGCTGCCTACACGTCGCGTGAAGAAGAGGACATCTTCCGCGGCGTGGAGAACATGCTCGACACGCCGATGCACCTGCGCAACATGACCAATTTCCAGAAGAGCCTGCCCAACATGGGCGATGATGGCCTGTTCGCCCGCATGCGCAAGTGGACCCATGGCAACTCGCACGGCTGGGTGTTCGACAATCCCGTCGATACCATCGACTTGCAGAAAGCCAACATCATCGGCTTCGACTACACCGACATCATCGACAACCCCGAAGTGCGGGCGCCGGTGATCAACTACCTGCTGCACCGCCTGGAAGGCCTGATCGACGGCCGCCGCCTGATATACGTGATGGACGAGTTCTGGAAAATTCTGGATGGCAAGGGTGGCCTCAAGGAATTCGCCAAGAACAAGCAGAAGACCATCCGTAAGCAGAACGGACTGGGCATCTTCGCCACCCAGAGTCCGGAAGACGCATTGGCCAGCGACATAGCCGCGGCGCTGATCGAGCAGACCGCGACCATGATCCTGCTACCCAACCCCAATGCCAGCCGCGACGACTACATCAACGGCCTGAAGCTGACCGAAGCCGAATACCAGGTAGTGGTCAGCCTGGACGAACGCTCCCGATGTTTCCTGGTCAAACAGGGCCACGCCTCCAGCGTCTGCCAGCTCAACCTGCGAGGCATGGATGACGCCCTGGCGGTCATCTCGGCATCCACTGACAACATCGAGATCATGCATGAGGTGCTGGAGAGACGGGGCCGGGAAGAGGGCATCGACCCGGCCGAACTCCGCCCGGAGCAATGGCTAGAGCATTTCTACGAAAGCAGGAACGGATCGGGCAAGACCTCAGTACCCCGTGACGCGGCTAAAGGTGCCCGTGTGGTGCAGGCAGTCGGATAGGAATTAGTTGTAAAAGCAAGACGAGCGGCAGCTGCAGGAACTGCTCGATTCTTTCACCAAGGAGATACGGACATGCAGAATATGAAAGCAATGAAGAAGGCATCGTTCACCAGCCGTCCGCTTGCGCTGGCCCTTGCCACCTCTATGGTGCTGTTAATCGGTACCGCGCAGGCCACCGGCATGCCAGTCGTGGATGCCGCACACGTCATCAAGACGTCCCTGGGTTGGGTGCAGCAGTACCAGCAGCAGATCCAGCAGTACACCAAGCAGGTCCAGCAATATCAGACGCAGATAAGGCAGCTGGAACAGCAGTACGTAAAAGGAAAGGCATTCCGCAGCAACATGATGCCCACCGACGAATTCGTGCCCCGGGGCTTGAACGAGGGTGTGGCAGAACGCTGCCCATCGGGCATGAAAAGCCTGCTCTCATCATCGTCTAGTGCTGCTAAATGTGCCCAGATCGTGCAGACCGAGAACGCAAGGTACAACGCAATGCTAGAGGTACTCAAGCTGTCTAAGACTCGTAACACTGAGTTGCAGGAAATCTATGCGGAACGAGCCGGCATTCCCGAGCAGAACACGGGTGAGATGGTCGCCAACACAAACAGGCTCGCTTCTTTTGGCGAGATGCTGCAACTGGATATGCAGCGTGCCACGAACCAGACCGACGCTTATGACAGGTGGCTATACGTCCTCAAGGAAGACATGAAGGCGTCTACGCAAGAAACGCTTGATGGTGCCAGTGGCGGAATAGTAAGCGGTGTCATTCGCGGTGCGGCGCTGAAAGCGGCTCTTAGTGGCGCGCGGAGAGATGATCGCTAGGGTGATCATCCAAGTGGGACCACATGACGACCAAGAATCCACTGTGGCCTGCACAAAAAAAGTTGTGACCCCCCTCGGTCGTACTGCTACTTGCAAGCGTTGAATCATCTCGGAAGAGTAAAGATGTTATGGAAAATATCGTTGGTATGGTCGGTCATATCATGTTTCTAGAAGGAAATCTGCCGGACTTTGGGCTGTTTGGACTTCAGAAGGCCGGCCCCATTTCTGACCTTCTTTTCTTCCGGGAAATAAACAGTTTCCTTACTGGCGAAATCGATGTCTTTCGAGACAATCTCCTCGGGCGCACTGCAAGTCTGCTGGGAGTGGCCGTATTTTCTCTGTTGACTTTGTGGATCATCATCCAAGGCTATCGGATAGTCACAGGGCAGTCGCGCGATTCAATGATGGCTCTGGTCACAAATTCGCTGCGTGCTGTTTTGATTGTGAGTGTAGCTACCGCTGCGGCAGTGGCAGGCGGATCGGTATACCGGTCTACGACCGACGGGCTCAGTACGGTTATAAGTCAAACCATAACGGGTAATGACGACAACGTGTATGACCAGATCGACCGTTCACTGGCTTACATGCAAGTCGCGCTCAGCAGCATCGACGCGTTGGATGTATCGGGGGATGAGGTGCTGGACGGAAAGAAATCCCGCGCCCTATGGTTTGCTGGAATCGGAACGGGGGGGCCGGCAGTGACAGCAGGCACTATGCTTCTTTTGAACAAGGTTGCCATGGCCCTGTTCATAGGCTTGGGGCCATTCTTCATCCTGTGCCTTCTTTTCGAGCAGACAAAGGGCCTGTTCGGCAGATGGCTTTATTACGGCCTCGGCACCATGTTTTCTCTGGCCCTGCTTAGCGTGATGGTAACCCTGGCAATGGACATGGTAATCGCGGTCGCCAAGGCATTCTGGGTCAGCAGCCTGTTGGGGGCAGGCCCTGAAGGCGTAAGCAGCATGGCTATGCAGCAGGGCGGTATGGGAGTGGTGCTGACAATGCTGATAATCAGCGCCCCGCCGATGGCCGCTGCGTTCTTTCAAGGAACGCTAGGCAACTTCATGGCGTTCTCACAGTTTGGTACTCCGGGTGGAGCACCGGCGGGGCAACGCCCCGGCGAGCCTGGCTACCGCGGTGCCGATAGTTACGCGCCAGCCAGCAATCATGTAGGCAAAGATGGAAACCACTCAAATGCTGCGAATTCGCAACGTGTTGGCAATGAAACGCCAGGGACCGCTGCGTATAACGGCACTCATCGAGTTCAGGAAGATCTCGTTAAAACGAGCTCAAACCTACCTCCTAGGGGCTAAGTGTGTCGAATAAATATCTGTTGTTTTTGGGAACATTTCTGCTTCTAGGTTCGCAGTTGGCCCGCGCGGAAGGCGGTTCGTGTCCCGCCGGCTATTACCCTATAGGTGGCCAAGCTGCCTCTGGATGCGCACCCATGCCGGGTAATAGTTCTAGTCCTTCGCCAGCGAGATCACGGCCTGTGCTTTGGGAAGATCGCTGGGGCTCGATTGCAGTGGATTTTCCAGGCGGGCTCTTCGGCGTAGCCAGTTCTATGCAAAACAAGGAAGCGGCTGAGGCTGCGGCCATGGCGGACTGCCAGATCGCCGGGGGAAAAGACTGCAATGTCGATCTCAGCTATTACAACCAGTGCGGGGTAGTGGCTTGGGGTGAAAATTACGCGGCAACTGCAAGTGCCGGTACAAAAGAGAAGGCCGCAAGCAGAGCACTATTCCTGTGCGGAGAGAAGACAGGCAAATGCAAGATCTACTATGCAGATTGCAGTCTTCCGGAGAGAGTGGAGTGAGCCATTTTGTTTCTTACAAGGCCTTCATCGACCTAAGTATTGCGTGGACGTACTTGGACGAAATGTCCATAGAACGCCTTACATAGCGAAGGTTCTTCTCGCATAACGTCCGGTCTTGGCCTGGCAAATGGAGGCGAAAACCGTGATGGCTCTGGCAGGTAATGGAGGACAAAGTGCAGATTCGTATATGGATGCTTCTAGGCCTTTTGTTCAGTGGTGACACAATGGCGGAAGGCGGATCTTGCCCCAACGGATATTATCCAATTGGTGGAAACGGAGCGTCCGGGTGTGCGCCGATGGCGGGCACAGACATCATGCCGGAGGAGCAAATTACGCAAATGCCGGCCGGCGCGTGGAAAACTAAATGGTCAGCCATCGCAGTTGATCCTGTCGTTGGAGACGTTGGGCTATCCACGGGTCACGGCCTCGAGGAAGACGCAAAAGCCGAAGCCATGCGGCGCTGCGCACGTCACGGCGCCCAAGACTGCAAAGCCTCTTCTTATTTCAATCAATGCTCTGCGTTGGCCTGGCCCGCCCTTGTTGGAGGAAGCGCGGCAAGTGCCGGTGCTGGATCTCTAGAAGCTGCGAAAGCGTTGGCATTATCTTCGTGTGCTGCTAATGGCGGTGGAAAATGCAGCATTGTTGCCGAGCAGTGTGCAAATCCGGTTTTCGAAAAATATTGACTTCGAAGGATCTCCGAAACAAAACGAGGTGTGTGAACATACTTAGGTATCTTCATCCTCTCTGGTTAATGGCGGGCCTGCAGCAGATGAGCAGGCATATGCAGGAAGAATCGGCTGCGGTTGCAGCTTGAGCAGCCAACAATTCATGCCAAGCAGTGAAGCAAGGTCTTCGGTGAATGGCTTCGGAAACGGGACGCGGTTTAGAACCATTGCGCATCAAGGAAGCTACTGTGGGATCGGCTCAGCTTGTGCTCCATTTGGTTTGTTTGCGTACGCGTGCGTCACCGCAGAAAACCACCTTTTTTGCCCGAGCCACATTCGGCTGTTTGTTGCTTACCAAGACAAGGAAGTCCCTATCGTGCCTAGTGATTCTCTAAACACCATCCACCCTCCTTCACCCAGCAGCCTGCTGTACCTCGTCTACCAGAAGGATGGTGATGGCGCTTCGTCCTATGAGATGGAGAGTGGAAGCTGGGTTAGCTACTGGTATGGATACTCGTTCGAGTTGGGAGGAGAGCAATATTTCACGGGTTTTACCGCGCAGACCCCAGACGAATATGCAGCTTCGCCACATCAGGCTGGTGCGGCTCCAGATCCGAAGGTCACGATTGGGCAGGCGACCGTTGTCATTGCCCACCCGCCGAACAGGCTGAAGCCGTGGCTGTTCCAGGGGTCAGACCAATTCGTAGGCGAGCTTGGTGGTTTTGCAAAGCCCAACGAAATCGACGAAGGCCGCGCGCCGCAAAGCCACGTAACCGTGGATGGCAAGCTTCTGCTGGCGGTACCCACCTGGTATCTGGCTACAGGCACGCGTATCAGTACGTTCGATCTATTCCTGTTCAACCCGCACGAATTGAATGGCGCGGATGAGAGGCGGTGGACTTACCTCGGGAATCTGGTAGCCGGTGCCCACAACGGGGCGGCTTGTGAAGGCGAGGAGGAGGTGACAATCCCCTGCGCAACGAGCACTGGCTCTTTGGAGTTCCTCGGCCAGGAAACCAGCGGGCTGCCAGTCATCCGGGTAATCATGAGTGGAACCCAGGTCAGGGCAGCGGGCGAGACCCGGGCGCTGGGCCCGGGTGACACGGTGGAATATCGCTACGATACTTCCAGCAAACAATATTTGTAGGGCGCTCGAACGGTTGACCGGGAACACAGGACTCAAGGACGAGTCCGGTTGACGCATCACGGCCGACATGGCCGTAACTCAACCAGGCAAGGAAGAAGAACATGGAACGTGACTACAGCAGACAGGAAGTTCTGGACATCATCGAGCGCGAAGCGCAGCAGAGAAACATTCCGCGCGACGACTTCATGCGCTTCGCGTACATAGAGACGGGCGGTACATTCAACGAGCAGGCATCGCGTGGCGAGCGCGGCGCCAAGGGGCTGTTCCAGTTTGTGCCCGATACTGCCGTGGCTTATGGCATCCGGGGCCGTGAGCTTGATGCAGTAGCCAATACCGACGCGGCCGCGCGTCTCTATCTGGATAACAGGCAGGCATTGGTCAACCGGCATGGACGTGACGGCCGACCCTATCTTTCGGGAAATGCCGAGCCGGATGGCCTGGATATGTACATGGCGCACCAGCAGGGTGGCGCTGGCTATCGTTCCATTCAGACGGCAATGGCCACTGGCCAATTCGGGCGGGATGATACGCGTGCGAACATTCTCAACAACGTCAGCTCCAGGGATTTCGAAAGCGTAACCGGCGGCAAGTACTCTGATTTCAGGAGCATGTCCGACCGCGACATGGCCACTACGTTTACCCAGTACTGGGACACCAAGTTCGACCGCGTCAGGATTCCGGAGAAGGGAATCGAGCCGGTCGGCGCCGCCCAAGTATCTCTGCACACCCAGTTGCCCGCGCCCTCCCTGGCACCTGGACCCGGCCAGCCGATTGCACTTGTTGCCGCACATGATTTGAGCGTCAGGTACGACCATGTGAGATACGCGATGAGCGGACGTATCCCGGGCGTCGATGGCAAGCATCCGGATCAGGGCTATGTGGATTGCTCGGGCTGGGTAGCGACCCTGCAGAATGCGAGCATGAAGGAAGTCAACGCCAAGGCGGGCCGCGAAGTATTCAGCAGGGATGAGCTGTTCTCCCTGGGCAACGATGGCGCCGCGATGATCGTCGACAAGGCGCGGCAACGGTCCGGGGTGTTGATCGAGGGAGGTGCGCTCACCCGCGCGGCGCTGAAGGAAGGCATGATCATTGGCGAAGACAATGGGCCAACCAGCTGGGATCGCGGTCGCTATATGGGCATTGACCACATCACCATGGTGGTGCGGGATCCGAAAAGTGGCGAGCTGATGATCAGCCAGTCGCGTGGTGGCGAAGGCGTGGAACTGGGTTCTCTGGACGCCTATTTGCAGCGCAAGCAAGCCGGCGGGGTGAAGTTGTACGTCACCGACCCGTTGGCCGAAGCGCGTGGCTTGCTTCGGGACGACCATCTCCAGACCCGGGACTTGCAGACGCAAGCGCAAGGCAGTTCCGCGATCCCAGAGCCGAAACAGGTCGATGCTGCTGTCATGCGAGTTGGAGGAAGTGGCGACAACGTCCGTCAGCTGCAAGACGCCTTGAACAACTTCGGCTATCGCGACAAGGATGGGCGCGCACTGCGAGAGGATGGCGGTTTCGGCGACCGCACCAGGGAGGCCGTACACGCCTACCAGCAGGCACATGGGCTGAAGGCTGATGGGGTGGTGGGCGCGCAGACGATGGCGGCGTTGTCGAAGTCGAAAGACTCACCGCTGCTTTCCGATACGCGCCATCCCGACAATGGCTTGTACCAGCAGGCGTTGAAAGGGCTGGAGCAATTAGGCCCTAATGTTTTCAAAAACAGGCAAGAGCTTCAGAATGCAGCCGGTGCCACGGTATTCGACGCCAAGGCCAGTGGCCTGACGCGGATCGATCATGTCGTCCAGAGCAGTAATGGCACGGGTCTGTTTGCGGTGCAGGGTTCTCCCAGTGATCCGGCGCATCAGCGCGTGCATCTGGACAAAGGTCAGGCAGCCTCGGAGCCGATCGAGAAAAGCACGGTGCAAGTGCAACAGGAAATGCGAAGCCAGGTCCAGGTGCACGGTCAGCCGGAGCATGAACGTGAAGCGCGTCGTTCGGTCTAGGTCAAAAAATCTGCTTTCGGTGGGAGGGCACCAGGTCAATAACGCAGATGCGGGTGACCTTGTTGATGAAGGCGATTCCGCCTTGCGGTAGCCTTCGTCCCCCTGGCTCGCTGCAAAGCATCTACATGATTACGCGTAGTAGCTCCGATTTTTTCCAATACGCTGGTCGGACCCCTGCTGATTTCGGCCCGGCTACCGCCAAGTCGGCCTTCCTGGTTTCCCCCGAAGGCTTCGCCCGGGCCGAGCAATCGGCCAGCGACAACGTCTATATGGCGGAGGCGTCGGCTTTCGATGGTGCGGCCGCCACTGCCCAGCACCTGGCCCTGCAGCAAGCATTGGCAACGGAGCTACCTGTGGTCACCTTTCCCGGTGACCCGGCCGCCCCTGACGGCCTGTTTCCCAACAACGCCTTCGCCACCGTGCCCGGGCGCTTGATCGTGGGCCGCATGCGCCATGCCGTGCGCCAGCGCGAGGCGGCGCGCAGCGATATTCGCGACTACTTCCACCAGGCCGGTTACACCCTCGTCGACCTGTCCACCCAGCCCCACCCCTGCGAACTCACCGGCGCCCTGGTCATCGACCGCGCCCGCGGCCTGGGCTACTGCGGCCTGTCCGAGCGCTGCGACGAAGCCGGCGCCGCCCTCATGCACCAGGCCTTTGGCCTGCGCGCCACCCTGATGTTCGACCTGGCCCCCGGCGAATACCACACCAACGTCGTCCTGGCCGTGCTGGCCGGGCGGGCCGCCCTGATTGCCCCGGAGGGCTTCGCCGACCCCGGCGTGCCGGCCGCCATTGCCGCCGTGTACGGCCCCGGCGGCATCACCCTGTCGCCGTTGGAACATGCCGCCTTCGCCGGCAACGCCATTTCCCTGACCGACCACAGCGTCTGGATGAGCGCCGACGCCGAGGCCGCCCTGGCCCCGGCCACCCGCGCCGCCCTGGCCCGCAACGGATTTGCCGTGCGCAGCGTTCCCCTGCACGCCATAGAAGCGGCCGGCGGCTCCCTGCGCTGCTGCGTCGCCGAGATTTTCTGAGCGTACAGCTAGCTGAACCGCTGTGGATAAGTTCAGATCGGATTCACCGCTGCGGGCCAGAATCCCAGTCCTGTCCTCCACTTAGGCCTGCGCCTGTCGTGCTCCCGTTCATTCAGGGAAGCCCGGATCCGTTACGATTCCGTTATGAAGATTACGCGCCACCGACTGCTCCCGTTCCTGCTGCTGACCGCCCTGGGCGGCCTGGCCGCCAGTGCCTGGGCACAGCCAGCGCCGCGTGAGCGCCCCGCGCCGGTCCAGGCGCCGGACGTGCTGCCGCCGCGCAATCCCGCCTCGCTGTCGGACTCGGTGCGCCGGGCCCAGCGCGAAACCGGCGGCCAGGTGCTGGGTGCCGAACGCGTGCAGTACGACGGCCGCGAGATCAACCGCGTCAAGGTGATGGATGACCGCGGCCGCGTGCGCTACATGGATGACGACCCGCAGCGTTCACGCGACGCAACTGAACGGGCACGTACCCTGTCTCCCCGTGATGACGCGTCCCGTCCACGCCAGCGTGGCGAGCGTCCGCCGAAGCCCTGAGCCGCAGCGCCCCGGCGGGCCTGGAGTACCGGAACGTGTCAGCCGACACGTCTCAGCGTCTTCCGCCATTGCGTTCCATACCCGCTTACATATTGGTTCCACCACCGCGGCCCATCGGCCGCACTAGCAAGTTCAGGGAGAGTCCATGCGTATTTTGCTGGTCGAAGATGAAGCCCCCCTTCGCGAGACCCTGGCCGCGCGCCTGAAGCGTGAGGGTTTTGCCGTGGATGCCGCGCAGGATGGCGAAGAGGGCCTGTACATGGGCCGCGAGGTTCCGTTCGACGTGGGCATCATCGACTTGGGCCTGCCCAAGATGTCGGGCATGGAACTGATCAAGGCCCTGCGCGACGAAGGCAAGAAATTCCCGGTGCTGATCCTGACCGCGCGTTCCAGCTGGCAGGACAAGGTCGAAGGCCTGAAGCAGGGCGCCGACGACTACCTGGTCAAGCCCTTCCACGTCGAGGAACTGCTGGCGCGCGTCAATGCGCTGCTGCGCCGCGCCGCCGGCTGGTCCAAGCCGACCCTGGAATGCGGCCCGGTGGCCCTGGACCTGGCCGCGCAGACGGTCAGCGTCAATGGCGGCAACATCGACCTGACCAGCTACGAATACAAGGTGCTGGAATACCTGATGATGCATGCCGGCGAACTGGTCTCCAAGGCCGACCTGACCGAGCACATCTACCAGCAGGATTTCGACCGTGACTCCAACGTGCTGGAGGTCTTCATCGGCCGCCTGCGCAAGAAGCTGGACCCGGAAGGCGAGCTCAAGCCGATCGAAACCGTGCGTGGCCGCGGTTACCGTTTCGCCATTCCGCGCAACCACGAGGGCTGATGCCCCCGCGCGCGGCAGACGCTGACGACAGCAAACGCGGGCGCGATCCTTTCACGGGATGGCGCCCGCGTTCTTTGCGCGCGCGCCAGCTGCTCGCCGCCAGCCTGGGCCTGGTCGCCTTCCTGGCCCTGGCCGGTTACGCGCTGGACCGCGCCTTCGTCAGCACCGCCGAGCAGAACCTGCGCCACCGCCTCAAGGGCTACGCCCTGTCGTATGCCAACAAGGTGGAGTTCGCGCGCGACGGCAGCCTGATCCCGCCGGAACTGCCGGTGGACCCGCGCTTCACCCAGCCCGGCAGCGGCCTGTACGCCGAAGTCGTGCTGCCCAACGCGCGCTGGGGTTCCGATTCCACCCTGGGCCCGGTGCTGCCCAATCCGGCCATGCTGCGGCCCTTGCAGGAAGCCTTCCACGGCCCCGTGGCGATGACCCAGATCGACGGCAGGCAGGGCGAGGTCTACCAGTTCGGGCTGGGCACCATCTACGCCAACCGCGGGCCTAACGCCGAGTTCCCGTATTCCATCTACATCTCCGAGGACGCCAGCGTGCTCGGCTCGCAACTGCGCACCTTCCGTGGCGCGCTGTGGGCCTACCTGGGCCTGGCGGGCCTGTTCATGCTGCTGCTGCAGGTGCTGGTGCTCAACTGGAGCCTGCGGCCGCTGCAGCGGGTGATCAGTGAACTGACCCGCGTGCAGCGCGGCCAGGCCAGCCGCATGACCGAACGCCAGCCGCGCGAGCTGGAACCGCTGACCGAAAGCATCAATGCCTTCATTGAAAGCGAGCGCGAGAACCTGGATCGCCAGCGCAACACCCTGGCCGACCTGGCCCACAGCCTGAAGACGCCGCTGGCGGTGCTGCGTTCGCAACTGGACGAAGGCGTGCATGCCATCGCCCTGCGCGACGAACTGGATACCCAGCTCAAGCGCATGAACAACCTGGTGTCCTACCAGCTGGCGCGCGCGGCTTCCAGCGGCCATGCCCTGTTCGCCGCCCCGGTGCCGATCGAATCCAATGCCGAGGAGATCGTGCGTGGCCTGGAGAAGGTCTATGCGGGCAAGGGCGTGATCTGCGAATTCGAGATCGACCCGGCCGCGCGCTTCCATGGCGAACCGGGCGACCTGCAGGAACTGATGGGCAACCTGCTGGAGAACGCATTCAAGTGGGCGCGTTCGCGCGTGTTGCTGACCGCCACGCCGACCCAGACCGTGGGCAACCGCCGCGCCGGCCTGCAGCTGGCGGTGGACGACGACGGTCCCGGCATCGAAGAGGAGGACGTGGCCCACATCCTGCAGCGCGGCGTGCGCGGCGACGAGCGCGTGCAGGGCCATGGCATCGGCCTGGCCATCGTGCAGGACCTGGTGCGCGGCTACCGCGGCGAGCTGCATGTGCGGCGCTCCACGGAACTGGGCGGGGCGCGCTTCGAAGTGACCTTGCCGCAGGGTCTGTAGGCAGTCGCAGGCCCTTGCAGGAGCTGCGCAAGCTGCGACCCGAAATCATGGGCCCAGGAAGATCCGGTGCGGCCGCTATGCACGGTCGCAGCTTGCGCAGCTCCTACAACGGCAACGGCAATGGCGGGGTGCCGTAGAAGCGCTGCAGGTGGGCCGCGACTTCGGGCAGCTCGGCCTGCAGCAGGGCGGGCGCGGAAAAATGCAGCTCGCTGGCCACGGCGAAGAATTCCTCGGGCGATTCGGAGGCGTAGGGATCCACCGCCGTGTCTTCACCGCGATCGACGCGCACGCAGAAGGCATCGAAGCTGCGCTGGAAATCGGTGGCCCATAGCCGCTGCCAGGCGCGCGGCAGCGGCGGGGTGCCGTCCATCGCGCCATCCAGCGCATCCAGCTTGTGCGCCATTTCATGCACGGCCACGCAGAAGCCCGCATCGGGTTCGGCCAGGTCGGCCTGCACGTCGGCCCACGACAGGATCAGCGGCCCGGCATCCCAGGATTCGCCGCTCAGCTCGTCCTCGTATTCGTGCAGCACGCCGGCCGGATCGACGTGGCTGCGCTGCACCCGGAAGGCATCGGGATAGACCAGCAGCTGCGACCAGCCTTGCAGTCCGGTGGCCCCGAATTCGATCAGCGGCAGGCAACACAGCGCCGCCAGTTGCAGGCGCGCGTGGGCATCCAGTGACAGGCCGCCCAGCGGGGTGATGGTCTTCTCGTGCAGGAACCGGGCGGCCAGCGTTTGCAGGCGGGCGGCGCGCACCTCGTCCAGGGCCAGCAGCCACGGCGTGCCCTGGCGGACGGCCGTCCACAGGGCGTCATCGACGAGGGGAGGCGGGCGCCTGGCCCAGCCGAACCAGCCTGCGATCAGCGAAACATCCCGGGCAGGAAGCTGTGCCACCTGGCGTTGCGCGCGCGGGGCAGGGCGTCGTCGCCGCCGCCGCCGACCGTGGTGCCGGACGCGGCGGGCCGGGCGTACTTGCTGCGCGTGGCGCTGGCTTTGGAATGGAGGTTGGCGGCCGGCTCGGCGCTCTCGCGGGCCGCGATTTCGGTTTCCTGGCAGGCGCCCGGATTGGCGGGCGCATCCCGCCCGTTCTGGGCCATGGCGTGCGCGCTGGCGCAGAGCAGCAGCAGGGCGAGGCTTGGACGCAGCATGGGAGACTCCTGTCCGGACGGATCGGCGCGATGGAACGCGCGGACTATAACGCGCCGGGGCGGGCGGCGCCTGTGCCGGTTCGGGCCATCGCTGCTGCGACGCATCATGGGCCCGGCGGCAGTTGATGCAGACTTGGATTGATGGAATCCCACCCCGAGCTTTCCCTGACCGCGCCGGCCCTGCGCCGTGCGCTGATCGCCGGCGCGCGCCGGGTCATCGCCGGCCGTGACGGCCTCAATCGCATCAACGTGTTCCCGGTCGCCGACGGTGATACCGGCAACAACCTGGCCTCGACCCTGGGCAGCGTGCTCAACGGCGCGCTCAGCCGGCGCAGCCGCCATGCCGGCGAGCTGCTGACGCGGGTCGGCGACGACGCCATCGACGGCGCGCGTGGCAATTCCGGCGCCATCCTCGCCCAGTTCCTGCATGGCGTGGCCGGGCAGGTGAAGCTGCTGCCGTCGCTGGACGCGGCCTCGCTGGCGGCGGCGGTCCGCCATGGCGCGGCCTCGGCACGGCTGGCCCTGGCCAAGCCGGTGGAAGGCACCATCGTCAGCGTCATCTCGGCCTTCGCCGAGGAGCTCGAAAAACACAGCGCCGGCGGTAGCGGCCGCAGCTCGCGCGAGGGCTTCGCCCGCGCCCTGATCCGCGCCCGCCGCGCCCTGGCCGAGACACCCAGCCAGCTGGCCGTGCTGCAGAAGGCCGGCGTGGTGGATGCCGGGGCCAAGGGCTTCGTCGACCTGCTGGAAGGCATCGCCGAATTCGTCGAGGGTGGCCCGCGCGCGATCCGCGTGCGCGGCCACCAGGCGGCTGCGGCCAACGAGACAGTGGAACCGGTGGCCCACGCGCATGAGGTCGATCCGCAGCGCCGCTGGTGCAGCGAATGCCTGGTGCTGGGCGGCGACCTGGATCGCGAACGCCTGCGCCAGGCGCTGGAAGCCACCGGCGCCGACTCCATCGTCATAGCCGGTGGCAGCAGCCGCATGCGCGTGCATGCGCATGCGGCCAGCCCGCAGCTGGTGTTCGACGCCTGCGCCGGCCTGGGCCTGGTCGAGGCGATGAAGGCCGATGACATGCTGCGCCAGCAGCGCAGCGCGGCGTCGGGCCTGCGCGTGGCCATCGTCACCGACAGCGCCGCCGACCTGCCGCACGAGATCGCCGAGCGCCACGCCATTGCGGTGGTGCCGGCGCGCGTGGACCTGGATGGCCGCGACTACCTGGACAAGTCGGGGCTGTCGACGCAGGAGTTCTACCGGCGCATGGCCCAGTCGCGGCAACTGCCGCGTACCAGCCAGCCGCCACCGGGCGACTTCATCCGCCAGTTCGAGCTGGCCCTGGCCCATCACCCGCAGGTGGTCTACGTGGGCCTGTCGCGCGCGGTCTCCGGCACCCTGCAGTCGGGCGAACACGCCGCCACCCGCACCAGCAGCGAGCGCGTGCGGGTGTTCGACACTTTCAACGCGGCCAGCGGGCAGGCGCTGCTGGTCTGGCGGGCCGCGGAAATGGCCCAGGCCGGCGCCGACGAACACCAGATCCTGGCCGAACTGGAACGGCTGCGCCCGCAGACCCGGCTGTGGGCCATCACCCGCGACATCCGCCACGTGGTGCGCGGCGGGCGCATTCCCGCCTGGGCCGCGCCGCTGGCCAGGCTCACCGCGTTGACGCCGATGGCCCGGGTGGGCGCGGACGGCAAGCTCGGCATCTGCGGGGTGCTGTTCGCACGCGAACGCGCGCCGGAAGTGTTCGCCCGGCGCGTTGCCCGGCAGCTGCCCGAACACACGCGCTGGCGCGTCATCGTCGGCCATTGCGACGCGCCCGCCGAAGGTGCGCGCCTGCTGGCCGCGCTGGGCAATCGCATCGACATGGCCGAATCGTTCCTGGTCGAAACCGGCGCGGCTATCGGCGCGCATGCGGGCCGCGGTGCCCTGATCGTGGCGTTGCAACCGGCGCCCGCGTCCTGAAGCCGGCGCGGCCTGCCGCATAATCACCGGCATGCCCGCACCCGCCGTGTCCCTGCTGCTGATCCTCGCCGCCTACCTGCTCGGCTCGCTGTCGGGCAGCCTGTTGCTGGGAAAACTGCGCGGCGGGGTCGATATCCGCACGCAGGGCAGTGGCAATGCCGGCGGCACCAATGCACTGCGCACCCAGGGCTGGAAATTCGCGCTGGGCGTGGTCCTGGTCGACGTGGGCAAGGGCGCGCTGGCCGCGTGGCTGGGACTGCGCTTCGGTCCCGCCGGGGGCCCGCTGCCCGCTGCCGCGCTGGGTTACCTCACTGCCTTCGCCGCGACCGTGGGCCACGTGTGGCCGCTGTGGCATGGCTTCCGTGGCGGCAAGGGCGTGGGCACGTTGCTCGGCGGCCTGCTGGTGCTGTGGCCGCTGGCGGTGCCGTGGCTGCTGGGTGCGTGGCTGCTGGTGCTGGTGGCCAGCGGCTATGTGGGACTGGCGTCGGTACTGGCGGTCGCCTGCCTGGTGCCGCTGGCCTGGCTGACGCAAACCGATGGCGCGTGCCGGGCGTTCGCAGCGGCCGCTGCCCTGCTGGTGCTGTTCACCCATCGCGGCAACCTGCAGCGCCTGCGCGCCGGTTCCGAATCGCGCTTCGAACGCGTGCGCCTGTTGCGTCGGCGCGCATGAGCAGCGAACGCGACGTGCTGGTGCGGCTGATGGCCGGGCCGGTGTCCGGCGACGTGCTGGCGCAGGAGGCGGGCCTGACCCGCGCGGCCATGTGGAAGCGGGTGGAAGCCCTGCGCGAGGCCGGCGTGGAAATAGACGCCCAGCCCGGCCGCGGTTACGCCTTGCGCCACGTGCCCGAGCTGCTGGAGGTGGACGCCCTGCTCGATGCCATGCCGGCGCACGTACGCGCCGGGATCGCCTCGCTCGATATTGCCTGGTCGCTGGACTCGACCAACAGCGAGCTGCTGCGTCGCGAATCGCCCGCCCATGGCGTGGCCGTGCTGCTGGCCGAACGCCAGACCGGCGGGCGCGGGCGTCGCGGCAAGAGCTGGGCCTCGCCGCTGGCCGCGCATCTCTATCTTTCGGTGTCGCGCCAGTTCGGCGGCGGCCTCGCGCGCCTGGGGGGGCTGAGCCTGGTGGCCGGCGTCGCCGCGGCCGAGGCGCTGCAGGCCTGCGGTTATGCCGGCGTGCGCCTGAAATGGCCCAATGACCTGCTGCTGGAAGGCCGCAAGCTCGGCGGCCTGCTGGTCGAAGGCGGCGGCGAACATGCGGGGCCGGTGCGCGCGGTGATCGGATTGGGCCTCAACGTGCGCATGCCGGCCAGCACCGCGGTGGCCATCGACCAGCCGTGGATCGACCTGCAGCAGGTGTCCGCCAGCACGCCGTCGCGCAATCGGATCGCCGCGGCGGTGTTGTCGCAACTGGTGCCGGCGCTGGACCAGTTCGACCTGGAAGGCCTTGCGCCGTTCCGCGCGCGCTACGCGGCGCTGGATGCGCTGACCGGGCAGGGCGTGGCGGTGCACCTGGGTGGCGAAACGCTGGAGGGCACCGCCCTGGGCCTGGCCGAAGATGGCGCCCTGCGCGTGCGCATCGACGGCGGTGAGCGCGTGTTCCACGCAGGAGAAGTCAGCGTGAGGGCGCAATGAGCGAGTGGCTGTTCGACCTGGGCAATACCCGGCTGAAGTGCGCGCCGTTGCAGGGCGATGGCAGTGTCGGCACGGTCGTTGCACTGGCGCATGGCGCCCCGGATTTCCTGCAGGCCCTGGACCAGGCGTTGCCCGCACGCGCGACGTCGGCAAGCCTGGCCAGCGTGGCCTCGCCGGCATTGACCCTGGCCGTGGTCGAGGCGCTGACCACGCGTTTCCAGCGCATTTCGCTGGCCCGCAGCGTGTCGCGCCTGGCGGGGGTCGGCATCGCCTATGCGGAACCGGCGCGGCTGGGCGTGGACCGTTTCCTGGCGTTGCTGGCGGCGCATGCGCGTGGACCACGGGCCTGGCTGGTCGTCGGCGTCGGCACCGCCCTGACCCTCGACCTGCTGGCCGCGGACGGGCACCACCACGGCGGACGCATTGCCCCTTCCCCTGCGCTGATGCGTGGCGCGCTGCATGCCGCCGCGGCGCAGTTGCCGGAACACGATGGCAACTACCGTGAATTCGCCACCGACACCACCGATGCATTGGCCTCGGGCTGCGAAGGCGCGGCGCTGGGACTGATCGAACGCAGCCTGCGCGAAGGCGCTGACCTGTTGGCGCAACCGCCCGGCCTGCTCCTGCATGGCGGCGGCGCTGCGGCGCTGCACTGGTATTTCCCCGACGCCGTCGAGGCACCTGCGCTGGTGCTGGAAGGCCTGGGCCTGTGGTCCCGCGCCGGCATCGCGCCGGCTCCCTGACCGTACTTCTCCATAACCGTACTTATAGAATCCGCCGATGCTGATACGCGCCGTGATTGTCCTGTTGCTGGTCCTGAATCTTGGCGTGGCCGCGTGGTGGCTGAGCCGGCCGCCCGCCACCGGGTCACGGCCGGTGCCGGCACACCCCGCAGGCGTGCCGCGCCTGCAATTGCTGGAAGAGAAGGGAAGTGCCGCGGCGCCTGCGACGTTGGCGCCACCCGCTGCCTCCGCCGGAATTGTCGCGGCCGACGTGCCTGCTGCAGTCGCCGCACCCGTGACCGCCGGGCCGGCCCAATGCTTCGCGATCGGCCCCTTCGCCGATGCGGACGCCACCCGCCTGGCCGCGTCCCGCCTGGTCGACCAGAGCGTGCGCAGGCGTCCGCGCGAAACACCCGGCAAGGGCGCCAGCGGTTACAACGTGGTCCTGCCACCCAGCGCCGATCGCGATACCGCCCAGGCACTGGCGCGCCGCATCGGCGCGGCCGGCTTCGACGATTACCTGGTGATCAACAGCGGCGAGCAGGCCAACGGCATCGCCCTGGGTCGCTACCGCAGCCGCGAGGCCGCCGAACGCCGGCAGGCGTCGCTGGGCGCGGCGGGTTTCGCCGCCCAGCTGCAACCCATCGGCCAGGAAGGCGCCATGCAGTGGTGGCTGGAAGTGGAGGCACGCGCCGATGCCAGCGGCCCGCAGCTCAAGGCACTGGCCGCCGCGGCCCAATTGCGTTCGCTCGACTGCGCCACGCTGCGGTAGAATCCGCGTCCGCGCTTTTCCCCTGCCTTGCAGCATTTTTCGGAAGGCGCGCGGCACGCAACGCCATGCCGGCATAGCTCAGTTGGTAGAGCAACCGCCTTGTAAGCGGTAGGTCCCCAGTTCGAATCCGGGTGCCGGCACCACAAGATGGATTCAGCCAGTCTTCGCTGCCCGAACTCACGGCACGAAAGCTTCTCGCGGGCTTCCTGTCGCATACTGACCCGGCATTGTCAGGCACTCGCCGGCGACCAGATTCCGATGGAAGCGGAGATGCTTGCCCAGTGCACTTATCAGACCGGGGAGCGCTGATGAAAAGGAACCGCAAGGATTTTGGGCTGGCCGTGCTCCTGACTCTGGTCCTCGGGAACTCGTTCGGCGCCGCTGCCGAGCCCGCCCTTCCCAAGGGCGTCAGCGCCGGTCCCAGCATCGAGGGCATCAGCCAGTACGACCTGACCAATGGCATGAAGGTGTTGCTGTTTCCCGATAGCACCAAGCCAACCGTCACGGTGAACCTGGTTTACGGCGTAGGTTCGGTACACGAAAACTATGGCGAAACCGGCATGGCCCACCTGTTGGAGCACCTGTTGTTCAAGGGCACGCCCGCCCAGTCCGACATCAGCGGCGAGATGAAAAAGCGTGGCATCGATTTCAACGCCACAACCTCGCTGGACCGCACCAATTACTTTTCCTCGTTCCCGGCCAGCGACGACACACTGGCCTGGGTGTTGGGCATGGAAGCAGACCGCATGCTGCACTCTAACGTGGCCAAAAAGGATCTGGACACCGAGATGACGGTGGTCCGCAACGAATTGGAGATGAACGAAAATACGCCGGTGGCGGTGCTGTTCCAGCGTATCCGTTCCACCGCGTTCCTCTGGCACAACTACGGCAACAGCACCATCGGCGCACGTTCCGACGTGGAAGGTGTGCCGATCGACAAACTGCAAGCGTTCTACCGCCAGTGGTACCAGCCCGATAATGCCGTGTTGATCATTGCCGGGCGCATTGAACCGACCCAGGTACTGGCGCTCGTGAGCGCTGATTTCGGCAAGCTGGACAAGCCAGCGCGCACCTTGCCGCGCTTCTACACTTCCGAACCAGCCCAGGATGGCGAGCGTGAAGTCACCGTGCGCCGCGCCGGGGACATGCGTGTGGTCGCGGCCGCTTATCACATCCCCGCTTCGACCCAGGTTGACAGCGCGCCGCTCAATGTACTGGCCAATGTCCTGGGACATACCCCCAGCGGACGCCTGCACAAGGCGCTGGTGGAAACCAAGCTGGCCGCCGGCGTGGGCGCCGGTGGTGAAGCAATGCGCCAACCCGGCCTGCTCAGCGTGATTGCCGTGCTGCCCAGGGACGGCGATGCGGCCAGGGCGGAGGCCGAACTTCTTGGGCAGGTCGAGGACCTGGGCAAACGCCCGATCACCCAGCAAGAAGTCGATGAAGCCAAGCAACGGATCGCCAATGCTTACGAGTTGTACTTCACCGATGTCAATGCGGTGGGCCTGGGCCTGTCCGAGTTCCAGGCCGCCGGCGACTGGCGCCTTCTTTTCACCAGTCGGGATGCCATCGCGAAGGTAAGCGCTGAGGACGTCAACCGCGTGGCCGGCAGCTATTTGAAATCAAGCAATCGCACGCTGGGACGCTTCGTGCCCACCGACGATTCACAACGGGTCGAAATAGCCCTGGCGCCTGAAGCAGCCAAGGTGGTGGAGGGCTATGTCGGCGGGGCGGGGGTCGCCGCGGGCGAAAATTTCGACCCGTCACCCCGGAACCTGATGGCGCGCACGCAGACCTTGCTGCTGGGTGATGGACTGAAGGTGTCGCTGCTGCCGAAGAAGACCCGGGGTGAAACGGTGGTGGTGGATGCAAGCTTCCGCTTCGGCGACGAAAAATCCATCGCCGGCCGTGTCGATGCCGCGGGCCTTGCAGGAGCGATGCTGATGCGCGGCACCAGGGAACTCAGCCGCCAACAGATCGACCAGCGTTTCGAGGCACTGAAGACCAAGGCGGTCATTGGCGGGGATTCGCAGGCCGCGAGGATGTCGCTCAATACGCGCAAGGCGCACCTGGCGGAGGCGCTGGCCCTGGCAACCGAGGTGTTACGGACTCCAGTCTTCCTGGAAAGCGAATTCGAACAGCTGCGCCTGGAATCGGTCACCGGCATGGAGGCGTCTCGCAAGGAGCCGGAAAGCGTGGCGAGCTGGGCCCTGGCCCGCCACTTCGATCCCTGGCCCGCTGGACATCCGCTGCATGTGAAAACGCTGGATGAATCGCTGGCTGCGTTGAAGGCACTGAAGATCGAGGACCTGCGCAGCTTCCACCGCGATTTCTATGGCACGGCCAACGGCGAGATCGCCATTGTGGGCGACTTTGACCCGGTCGCGGTCAAGGCGCAGCTGGAAAGCCTGTTCGGCACCTGGAAATCGCCGAAGCCGTATGCACCCATCCAGACCCGGTACAACAACGTGACTGCGATTCGCGAAAGCTTCGAAACACCGGACAAGCCCAATGCGATTCTGATGGCACGCAGCAATGTATCGCTCAAGACGACCGATGCCGATTTTCCCGCCTTGCGCGTAGCCAACGACATTTTCGGCGGCGGGGCGCTGAAATCGCGCCTGGCCGATCGCATCCGGCAGAAAGAGGGGCTGAGTTACGAGGTGCAGAGCAGTCTCTATCCCGATGACAGCCGCGACGGCAAGGACGACGACGGGAGCTTCATCATTTTTGCCATTGCGGCGCCGCAGAACATGGCCAAGGTGGAAATTGCCGTGCGAGAGGAGCTGGCACGCCTGGTCAAGGACGGGGTGACGGCCGCAGAGGTGAGAGACATGGTGTCGGGCGTGCTTACACTGCGCCAGCAAGGCCGTGCCGAAGATTCGACCGTGGCCGGAATGCTCACCGATCAGCTCTTCCACGGCCGTACGATGGAATTTACCGCTGCATTGGACGCGCAGTACAAGGCTTTGACTGTCGAACAGGTCAATGCCGCAATTCGCAAGCACCTGAAGCCGGAGGCCCTGAGCGTCTACGTCGCAGGCGACTTTGCCCAGGCGCCCTCGCCAAGCGCAACGCTGGCCAGATAGCACACGCCACCCGTGCTCCTACAACGGCCCGATACGGGCCGTTGTCGTTCAGCGTTACCGCTCTCGCCTGTTGCCGACCCCGCGTGCCGGCTTGGCCTGCCTGCCATGGCCGGCCGGGGCAACACCGGTCACGGCCTGATAACGCCTCCCGCCCTACAAGAGGAAAAAAACGGCAGGTGCATCTACATGGGCGTGATAGCCAACCAGGCACGCTTCAACTCGCTGACCGAGGCCCTTGCCGGGCATGCGGTCGAGTCCTGCCTGCCCTATCCGGGGATGACGGCCATTCCGGCGGGTTACTCGCGCCATGCGCAGCGCGATGCGATGCGGCGGGACATCGACTGGGACGAAGCCTGTCCGGCTTACGCGCTTGCGGCCATCACGGTGGGTTCCTATCGCCTTCCTGATGATGACCAGGCCATGGAAATCCTGTGGGACGAACTGGGCGGCGCTTCGAGCAGGCTGTGGCCCGAGATGCGCCCGCTGGTCCGCGAAGGCTGGCGCTGGCTGGAACAGCAGGTCTGATCTGGCGTGCAAGGCGTGTGCATGAGTGCATGAGTGCAGGCGTACAGGCGCAAACGAAACATTCAATTGACAGGGGTTTGTGGTGACCGAACAGAGTGGATTTGGACTGCGCGCGCAGATTGCGAAACTGGCCTGGCGCTATCGCTCGCTGGGCGTGTTCGGCGGCCAGGCATCGACGCAGGAACTGGAGCAGGCGACGCCTGACGGCGACGATACCGGCCCGCAGGCATTCGCCAGCGACCTGGAGGCACTGGGGCCGACCTTCGTCAAGCTGGGACAGATGATGTCGACGCGTCCGGACATGATCGCGCCCGAATACGCACGCGCGCTGGAGCGCATGCAGGAGCAGGTCGCGCCGGTGCCGCTGGACGAAATCGAAGCGCAGATCGAAGCCGAGTTCGGCGTGCGGATCAACAAGCTGTTCCAGAGCTTCGACTCCCAGCCCATCGGCTCGGCATCGATTGCGCAGGTGCATCGCGCCGTTCTGCACGACGGGCGCGAGGTCGCGGTCAAGGTGCAGCGCCCCGGGATCGGCCCCCGCATGCGCGCCGACCTGGAGGCACTGGCCGGCTTTGCGTCGGCGGCGGACAGCTTCACCGACATGGGTCGACGCGTGCGTTTCAGCGACTGGCTGGAGGAATTCCGCAAGGCGCTGATGGCTGAACTGGACTACGTGGCCGAGGCCGAGAACCTGGCCCGCTTCGCCGAGCACCTGCAGGACTATCCCGAGCTGCGGGTACCGCAACCGGTGTGGGATTACACCAGGCCGCGCGTGCTGACCATGGAGCTGGTCAATGGCGTGCGCGTGGACCAGATTCCCGGCGTGCGCAGGACCGAGCTGGACCTGCAGCCCATCGCCGTTGCCCTGATGAAGGGCTACCTGGACCAGTTCTTCGTGCATGGCGAAATCCACGCCGATCCGCACCCCGGCAACATGCGCCTGACCGATGACGGAAGGCTGGCGATCTTCGACCTGGGAATGATGGCGCACCTGGCGCCGCGGCTGCGCGACCGGCTGCTGAAGCTGGTGTTCGCCGCGGTCGATGGCCGCGGTGAGCAGGTGGCCCAGGAAACCATCGCCATGAGCACGCGGCTGGAGGATTACGACGAGGAGCGCTACACGCGCGAGATCGGCCGCGTCGTCGCCCTCTACGCGGCCCATTCGGAATCGCGTTCGGAAGGCAAGACCATGCTGGACGTGGTGGCCATCGCCACCGACTGCGGCCTGCGTACGCCACCCGAACTGACCCTGCTGGGCAAGACCCTGCTCAACCTCGACGCCGTGTGCCAGGCGTTGTCGCCCGGCATAGACGTCAAGGACGTGATGGAGGGACACCTGCAGGACGTGATGAAGGGACGGCTGCGCAAGTCGCTGTCTTCGGCCAACCTGGCCAGTGAAGCCATCGAGATCCAGGAGCTGGTGCGCGATGCCCCGCGCCGCGTATCGGACACGCTGGCCATCCTGGCCGAGAACAAGCTGCAGATCCGCGTGGCGGGCCTGGAGGACTCGCGTCTGATCGAGAACCTGCAGAAGATCGCCAATCGCATCTCGGCCGGCATCATCACCGCCGCGCTGATCCTGGCATCGGCGTTGATGATGCGGGTGGATACCGCGGCCCGGCTGTTCGGCTATCCCGCCATCGCCCTGGTCCTGTTCATCGCCGCCTTCGTGCTGGGCATGACCCTGGTCATCAGTTCGATGCGTCGCGATCGCACGGCCGCCAGGAAAGAGGAACGCAATCCACTCTGAACAGGCGTCCCTGCGGAGGCTGTCCCGCCGTGGGCCAACAGGATCAGCGACGGATACGTAGTGGCGGAGTGTTTGGGCGTGGTTTGCGGGACCCGCCCAGGACGAGTGCCGACAACGCAAGCAGCAGGAAACGATTCGGCTTCATGGAATTCCTGATCAGCTGCCGGTCTGGGAGTGTGGCGCGCGCAAGGGCTTGGACTGGGGTGAATCCTTCTGCCGCAACCAGATGCTGAGGATGACCAGCGAGCCGACCGCAAGGAATTCGCTTTGCCAGTTCTGGAAGGACTCGAACCAGAACTCCGAACTGCCCAGGAATCCGGCCAGGCTGATCGGTCCCTCGCCCTCGAGCTGGCGCGTGATTGTTTCGCGACGCCAGCTGCCATTGAGGTGGAAGACGAAGGACAGCAGGAACAGCGCGCTGAAAGCCAGCGCCAGCGAGTGCTCGTACAGCCTGAGCCACAAGCCACCGGCCCTGACCGGCCAGGGAACCGGCCCGGGCTGTACCGAATCCTGTTCTTCGGCCGGGTCCAGCGGCCTCGATTCGGCCGAACCCTTCTGGCGCAGCGACACGCTCAGCAGCACGTACATCCCCATCTGCAGGAATTCGCTCTCCCAGTTTTCAAACGTCGCAGCGACAAAATGACCGCTGGTCAGGTAGGCGCCCAGCGACAGGCCGGGCGCGCCCAGTTCGGCAAGCTCGGCGTTGTAGACCAGTCGACCGGAGATGATCTGCCCGACCAGGAACACCGCCATCAGGGCCAGGACCACGATCGACAGACCGTTGCGTTTGAAGAAGCTGTCGCCGGGGGCGTCGCTGGGCTGGCTGGACATGTTCTGCGCTCCGTGGGGGCGCAGAGCTTGGAAGCCTGAAAGTAAGTGTCCGTGAAAAAATCCGCTTCACGCTGCTTTAGCAGCAAAGGTCGATAACTATGCGCCCCACCCCTGAAGAGGATCCACGCATGGCAAGCAAGAATTACGACAGTGCCGGTGTAAAGGAACTGCTGTTGCAGGCCTTGGAGACCGAGCGCGGCGGCATCAAGATCTATACCGCGGCCATCAAGGCTGCTGTCAACCCGGACCTGCGCAAGGAGTTCGAAGGGTACCTGCGGGAGACGGTGCACCATGAGGAAGTGCTGACCCAGGTCTTTGCCGAACTGGGAATGGACACCGAGGAAACCAGTCCCGGCAGGCAAGTGTGCGCGCACAACGGCGCGGCCCTGGTCGAGGCCATCGAGATGGCGATCGCCAACGCAAAACCGGCCGCCGCCGAACTGGTGGCATGCGAGTGCGTGGTGCTGGCCGAAACCAAGGATCACAGCAACTGGGAGCTGATCGGCAAGGTGGCCGAAGCGGCGGATGACAAGCTGGCCACGGTGCTGAAGGCGGCTTACGACGAAGTGGAAGACGACGAAGACCACCACCTCTATCACACCAGGGGCTGGTGCCGGGAACTCTGGATCCAGAGCCTGGGCCTGCCGGCCGTGCTGCCGCCGCCGGAGGAAGTCAAGCAGGTTGAAACCGCCATCGGCGCCGCGCGTGCCGAGCAGACGCGAGAGGACATGCTGTAACTCCATTCCCAGCGGAGGAAAACCTCCGCCGTCCCGATGAGGAGATATTCCATGGCAACCAGCAAGACCAGCAAAGCCGCAACCGCCGGAAAGTCCACTGTCGCCAAGCGCGAACTGATTGCGCCCAATGGCGACAAGCGCCTGATCCGGCGCGACGAGAAAGGGCGTATTGCCGAGAGCGATGACCTCGGTCGATCGCTGTCCCAGGATGTGCGCAAGGCGGCCAAGACAACCGTCAAGGCGGGGCAGGGCGACAAGGGTGACCAGACGCGCGGCTATCAGAAGCGCAAGGCCGGCTGATTCGACCCGGTCGGCAGCCAGCTGCGCTAATAGCGCAGCTGGCAATGCCCGCAGAAGAAGGTGCGGCGGTTCGTAGTCCCCAGGTATTGTTTGGTGATCGCCCCGCCACACTCCGGGCAGGTGCGCTTGGTGTGCACCAGCCAATGCTTCTTGAGCACGAACTGCTTCTTCCATTCCAGGAAATCAAAGCTGTATTGCCGGGCCTGGGCTATCAGCTCACCGAGTTTGCGCGGCGGCAGGTCGCCGATCTTCGATTCGGGATGGAGACGGATGCGGAACAGCACCTCGTTCTTGATGATGTTGCCCACCCCGGCAAACACATCCTGGTCCAGCAGCGCATCGCAGACCAGCAGCGACGGTCGCAGCTTGAGCTTCCTGCGGGCAAGCTTCGGGTCCCAGCCTGGATCCAGCACGTCCCCGCGCCAGTCATAGGTGTCGTCCAGCGCTCCTTCGATGTATTTCAAGGAGGACGAATAGAAATTGAGCTCGCCATTGTCGAACTTGAGCGACATGCGCGGCGGCACCGGCTTGCGCTCGTCGATACGGTAGGTTCCGAACATCAGCATGTGCACGCGAAGGCTGAAGCCGCGGAACTCGATCAGGAAATGCTTGCCCCAGCTGCGCAGGGCCACCACCCGCCTGCCTTTCATACGTCCCAGGTCCAGGCTGCTGTTGCCGATCACTTCGCGCACGGTCCGGCCACGGAACTTCGTCGTGGCCTCGCGCAGGATGACGATCGATGGACCCTCAGGCATGCGTACGCTTCTTCGCAGCGGGCTTGGCGGCACCTGGTCTGAAAAGGTCCTGCAATGCGGCCGCGTTGGCCGCGGCGAAGCCATGGGTGGTGTTGTCGAAGATTACCCAGGGCGAAGTAGGGCGCTTCCGGTAGAGATCGACCTGTGATGCCAGCTCGGCCAGTGCCGGCTGCGTATAGTCGCTGTAGTACATGCGCGGGGAGCCATGCCAGCGCCAGTACGGCCAGCCCGGCTCCGCGCCTGGAAGCGCGGCTTCCGGCACGCGTGCCGGGTCGGCCGCTATCCGGCTGACACCGAAGCGCTTGAACAGCTCATCCGCCCTGGCCGTGAACCAGCTTGCGTGGCGCGGCTCGCAGACCAGTCCGGCCTCGCTGCGGCTGCGGAAACTCCTGAAGAAAGTGGAGGCCACGCGTGCATCCAGGGTCAGGCTGGGCGGAAGTTGCAGCAGGAAGCCGCCAAGTTTCTGGCCCAGCCCTTCGGCCTGGGGCAGGAAGCGATCCAGGACCGGTCCGGCACCACGCAATGCCAGCTCGTGGGAAATCGTTTGCGGCACCTTGACGGAAAAGCGGAAGCCGCGTGACACGGCTGCGGCCCAGCGCTCGTAGGTCTTGGTCTGGTGCGGCCGGTAGAACGAGGAATTGATTTCAACTATGGAAAACCGGGTGGCATAGCGCGCCAGCATGCTGTCGCCCGGACCGAACAGGTGCGCATGCGCGGCCGGTATCGACCAGCCGGCGCATCCCACTTTCACTTGGCGCTTCTGCATTGCAGAACCCTGTTCAGAGGCATGGAGTATTGCCAGCCAATCGTTACCTTGCGGCGAAGAGGCGTCCGTAAAAAAAGCCTCGCCATCGCACTAGCTGGCTCCACATGAACCTAACGACCAATGGTTAGGGTGTGCAACTCCCACCTTCCCTCAGGATCCGACCATGGCCAGCTCCCGCAAGACCGGCGCACCGGCAAAGAAGAAAGTCGCGGGCGCCTCTGCTGCCCGCAACAGCGACAGCGCCTCATCCAAAGCACCTCCGGCCGGCAGCGGTGACCTGCCAGCGGAGCGTTCGGCTGACGTGGACGCCACTGCCGCGGCAATGCCATTCAACGAGAACAAGGCTGCCGAGTACGGCCGCGCCAACGCCACCCAGCCGCCGGAAGGCGCGCAGGTCATTCCGCCGTCTGCGCTGGTCACTGGCAGCACGCTGGCCGAAACGAATACCTCTGAGAAAACCGGTACCCAGGCACCCGAGGGCACCAACACCACCGTGGGCTCGCTGGATCGCGTGCGCGTGGACAGCAGCGGCCAGCGCCTGACCACCAACCAGGGCGTGCCGGTTGCCGACAACCAGAACTCGCTGAAGGCCGGCTTGCGCGGACCGGCGCTGCTGAAGGACTTCATCCTTCGCGAAAAGATCACCCACTTCGACCATGAGCGCATTCCCGAGCGCATCGTGCATGCGCGCGGTTCGGGTGCGCACGGGTTCTTCGAGTCCTACAAGCCACAGAGCAAGCTGACCCGCGCGGCGCCGTTCCAGGAGGCAGGCAAGATCACGCCCGTGTTCGTGCGCTTCTCCACGGTGGCCGGCGAGCGTGGCAGCAAGGACACCGCACGTGACGTGCGCGGCTTCGCGGTGAAGTTCTACACCGATGAAGGCAACTGGGACCTGGTCGGCAACAACATGCCGGTGTTCTTCATCCAGGACGCGATGAAATTCCCCGACCTGGTGCATGCGGTCAAGCCCGAGCCGCACCATGCCATGCCGCAGGCTGCTTCGGCGCACGACACCTTCTGGGACTTCGTGTCGTTGATGCCCGAATCCACCCACATGCTGATGTGGCAGATGTCCGACCGCGCCATCCCCCGCAGCTACCGGATGATGCAGGGCTTCGGCGTGCACACCTTCCGCTTCGTCAACGAGGCCGGGCAATCGTCTTTCGTGAAATTCCACTGGACGCCGCTGCTGGGCACCCATGCCCTGCTATGGGACGAGGCGGTCAAGATCTCCGGCTGCGATCCCGATTACCACCGTCGCGACCTGTGGGAAGCGATCGAAGCCGGCGCCTATCCCGAGTGGGAGCTGGGCGTGCAGGTGTTCTCGGAAGAAGATGCCGAGCGCTTCTCGTTCGATGTGCTGGACGCGACCAAGCTGATCCCTGAGGAACTGGTGCCGGTGCAGCCGCTGGGCCGCATGGTGTTGAACCGCAATCCGGACAACTTCTTCGCCGAGACCGAGCAGGTGGCCTTCTGCACCGCACATGTCATTCCCGGCATCGATTTCACCAATGATCCGCTGCTGGCTGGGCGCATCCACTCCTACGTCGACACCCAGATCTCGCGACTGGGCGGGCCCAATTTCCACGAGCTCCCGATCAATGCGCCCGTGGCGCAGGTGCACAACAACCAGCGCGATGGCATGCATCGCCAGGCCATCCACCGCGGCCGCGTGTCCTATGAACCCAACTCACTGGGCGGCGGCTGCCCGTTCCAGGCCGGCGGTGCCGGGTTCGTTTCGTTCCCCGAGCCGGTCGAGCAGGACGAGGTGCGCGGCAAGCCGGAGAAGTTCGCCGAGCATTTCAACCAGGCGGCCCTGTTCTTCAACAGCCAGACGCCGGTGGAACAGGCGCATATCGCCGCCGCTTTCCGTTTCGAACTTTCGAAACTGACGGTGCCGGCGATCCGCGAGCGCGTGGTGTCGATGCTGCGCAATGCATCGGAGGATCTGGCCGCGCAGGTGGCCGAGGGCCTGGGCATGGCGTTGCCCGAGGCCATGCCGCGCGTGCTGGCCAAGCCGCCCAAGGCCGAAGTGGACAAGTCTCCGACCCTGTCGATGACCGCGCGTCCCGGCGCGGGCGGTATCGCCACCCGCAAGGTCGCGATTTTCGTTGGCGATGGCGTCGACGGCGACCAGGTGGCCGCCCTGCAGAAAGCCCTGTTCGACGGCGGCGCAGTGGGCAGGCTGGTCGGCCCGCGGGTCGGCCCGTTCACCGCGTCCGATGGCAGCACGGTGGATGCCGATGCGTCATTCGAGAACGAGCCCTCGGTGCTGTTCGATGCCGTGGCCATTCCCGATGGCGAGGGCACCGCGAAACTGTGGGCGCGCGACGGGCGCGCGGGTGAATTCGTCAAGGACCAGTTCCGTCATTGCAAGACGATCCTGGCACTGGGCGAGGCGGTGGCCTTCGTGGAAGGCGCCGGGGTGCTGCACGATGACAAGGATCCCGGACTGCTGCTGCAGAGCGAGCCGAAGAAGTCTTTCGTCGCCGATTTCACCGCGGCCCTGGCGATGCACAAGCATTTCGTCCGCGAAAGCGACCCGCCGCTGCTGTAAATCGTACGTCGAAGCAAGAACGTGAACTGGCGACCGGCCTGAACACCCGGTCGCCTTTTTTTGAAGCGGACCCTGATGCCATGTGGGAGGGCCTTCAGCCCCGACGCTTTAACACCCGCGAAGCTCTTGCTTCCCCCGGACAGTCGAAGAGCGTCGGGGCTGAAGCCCCTCCCACAAGATCTTTTACGCCACCGCCTGCCAGGCCCCTACGGTGTCAGCACCACCTTGCGGCAATCGTCCTCGGCCTTGTCGAAGGTGGCATACCCTTCGGCTGCATCAGCCAGGCTCATGCGATGGGAAATGATGATTTCCGGCTGGATGAGGCCGTTGCCGACATGCTCGAGCAATTCAGGCATCAGCGCCTGGGCATGGGTCTGTCCCATCTTGAAGGTCAGACCCTTGTCGAAGGCATCGCCAAACAGGAAACCGTGGATGAAGCCGGCATACACGCCGGGCACGCTGACCGTGCCACATCTGCGGGTTGCTGCGATGCATTGCCGCAATGCCGCGCCGCTGCTGCCTTCCAGTTTCAGATTGGTGAGCACTGTTTCGGTGGTGCTGCCCTTGGCTTCGAAGCCCACTGCGTCAATGCTGGCGTCCACGCCACGCCCGTTGGTCTGGGTCATGATCAGCTCCGCCGGGTCGTCCACTTCCTTCATGTTGATGGGGATGATTCCGTAGGCGCCCCTGGCGAAGTCCAGGCGGTACTGCAGCTCATCGATCATGTAGATCTGCTCGGCACCCAGCATGCGCGCGCATGCCGCGGACATCAGCCCGACCGGGCCGGCACCGAAGATCGCTACCGATGATCCCTTGCTGATGCCGGCGTTGATGACCGCCTGGTAGCCGGTAGGCAGGATGTCGGAAAGGAACAGGACCTGCTCGTCGCTCAATGCGTCGGGCACCTTCAACGGGCCAACATTGGCCTTGGGTACGCGTACATATTCGGCCTGACCGCCGGGCACGCCGCCATAGAGGTGGGTGTAGCCGAACAACGCGGCGGGCGGCTTGATGCCTTTCTGGTTCAGCGCAGCGCCCTTGCCGGTATTGGTGGTCTCGCATGCGGAATATTCGTCGAGCAGGCAATGGAAGCACTGGCCGCAGGCGATGACGAAGGGGATCACGACGCGATCTCCTTTCTTCACTGCCTTGACACCGGAACCGGCCTCCTCGACCACGCCCATGAACTCGTGTCCCAGGATGTCGCCGTGCTTGAGGGCCGGCATCTTGCCGCGATACAGATGCAGGTCCGAGCCGCAGATGGCCGTGGCCGTGACCCGGATAATGATGTCGTCATCCTGGACCAGGACCGGGTCCGGTACCTGCTCTACGCGGACGTCCTTGGCACCGTGATAGGTGAGGGCTTTCATGGGAACTCCTTGAATGGGGAACTTGCGGGCGATGGAATGTCGAGCGAGTCTTGCCAAGGCTGGAGCGCTGCCTGTTGGGTCAGCAGCAGGAACCTTCCACGCCGTGTATCAACTTGTCCAAGCCGATCAAGAAAACCTGCATCGTTTTTGACATGGGCGGCGTAAAGCGAAAGTGATCGGAGTGTGTGGAAAACTCCTGTTTCACGATGTTGTGCAGCACCACTGGAATACGGATTTGCAATGTGATCGGCTGCGCGCGAGTGGGGACATTGGCTTGAACACCGATTTCACAACGTCAGCATGACTATGCAGCGTCCAGGAGTACCGCCATGAGCCTCACCGAGTACCGTCGCAAACGTGCCTTCGACAAGACACGCGAGCCCGAGCCGGGCAAGGCCCTGCCGCGCGGCAAACGCGCCATCTTCGTCGTGCAGCTGCACCATGCCAGCCGGCGCCATTACGACTTCCGCCTGCAGATTGGCGATGCCCTGAAAAGCTGGGCGGTGCCCAAGGGCCCGAGTTACGACCCCGCGGTCAAACGCATGGCCGTGGAAGTCGAGGATCATCCGGTCGACTACGCCAGCTTCCAGGGTGAGATACCCAAGGATCAATATGGCGGAGGCCACGTTGCGACCTTCGACACCGGCGTATGGGCCAGCGACGGCGACCCGGAAGCCGGCCTGGCCAAGGGGCACCTGCGCTTCGAACTGTTCGGCAAGAAACTGAAAGGCGGCTGGCACCTGGTGCGTTCCGGCAAGCCGGCGCGCCAGCCGCAGTGGTTGCTGTTCAAGGACAAGGACGAGTACGCGGGCAGCCTGGAAGCCGATGACCTGCTGGCCGATGTGGCGCCGGCACCGGCCGAGGACCTCAAGCGCGCAGGTGCGGGCAAGACTGCGCGGAAGAAACTCGCCGAGGTTGCCGTATCTCGCAGCAGTGCAAGGAAGGACTGGGCGGCCTTGGCTGGCAAGCTCAGTGGTGCCAGGAAAAAGGTGCTGTCTCCAGATGCCTTCGAGCCGCAGCTGGCCAGGCTTGGCGATGCTCCGCCACAGGGCGAGCAGTGGCTGCATGAGATCAAGTGGGACGGCTACCGGATCGTTTCGACAGTGGTGAAGGGAAAGGCCCGGCTGTATTCACGCAACGCGATCGAATGGACCGGCAAGGTGCCGGAAATAACCACCGCCCTGGAAGCATTGGGGCTGGATCAGGCCGCGCTGGATGGCGAGCTGATTGCCGGGCAGGGCACCAAGCAGGATTTCAACCTGTTGCAGGGCACGCTGTCGGGGGAGAAGCAGGGCTCGCTCACCCTGGTGCTGTTCGACCTGTTGTATCTGCAGGGCTGGGACCTGCGCGCCGCGCCGCTGGCCGAGCGCAAGGCGCTGCTGGCCAAGGTGCTGGCCAAGCCGCCGGCGCACCTTTCCTTCAGTTCCCACATTCCGGGCAACGGTGATGATGCCTACCGTCTCGCGGCCGAACGGCACTTCGAAGGCATCATCTCCAAGCGTGCCGACCGCGCCTATCATCCGGGCCGCAGCGACGACTGGCGCAAGACCAAGAGCCTGGCCAGCGACGAGTTCGCGGTGGTCGGCTATACCGCGCCGAAGGGCAGCCGCAGCGGTTTCGGATCACTGCTGCTGGCGCGTCCGGACCCCGTGCATGGCTGGTCGTATGCAGGCCGGGTGGGCTCGGGTTTTTCCGACGAACTGCTGCGACAGGTCACCGCCGCCTTGCCTGCAGACGCGCAGGCCAAACCGAGCGTTCACGTGCCGCCACACGACACCGACTTGCGCAGCGCCAAATGGTTCGCGCCCGCGGCGGTGGTGGAAGTGTTCTATCGGGGCATAGGCGGGCACGGCCTGCTGCGCCAGCCCAGCCTCAAAGGTCTGCGCCCGGACAAATCCCCTGCCGACCTTGCCGACTCCGACCGGGACACGCCCATGACCCAAGCCAAACCTGCGCCGACAAAGAAAGCTGCAACGAAGAAGGTCGCCGCCAAAAGCACCGCTGCAACGAAAGCTGCCGTGCAGATAGCCGTCGCGACCCAAGCGGCTGCCAGGCCAGCCGCCGCGAAGAAAGCCGCGAGCGGGTCTGCCAGGCAGCGCCCGGCATCAGTGGTGGATACGGAGGAAACGCAGTTCAAGCTGACCAGCCCCGGCCGGGTGGTATTCCCCGACCGTGGCACCACCAAGCAGCAGGTGGCGGACTATTACCAGGCGATCATGCCGTGGCTGTTGCCGGAGATCATCGACCGGCCCTTGTCGATCATCCGCTGCACGCAGGGGGCCGATCGCCCGTGCTTTTTCCAGAAGCACCACACGGCCGGCCTGGAGCATGTCGATGCCGTCAAGCTCAAGGAGGAAGCCGGCAACCAGGCCGATTACCTGGTCGCACGCGACGCCCGTGCGGTGATGGAAATGGTCCAGTTCAATGCGCTGGAGTTCCATCCCTGGGGCTCGCATGCCGAGGACCCTGATCGCGCCGATCGCATCGTCTTCGACCTGGATCCCGGCCCGGGCGTGCCGTGGGCCGAGGTGGTCGCGGCCGCACGCCAGATCCGGAAACTGCTGGAAGACCTAGAGCTGGTTTCTTATGTGCGCACTTCCGGAGGCAAGGGCCTGCACGTGGTCATGCCCCTGAACCCGGGCTGCGACTGGGACGTGGTGAAGCCGTTTGCGCATGGCTTCGCCGAGACCATGGCGGCAATGGAGCCACTGAAGTTCGTGGCCACGGCCACCAAGAAATTCCGCGACGGCAAGATCTTCGTCGATTACCTGCGCAATGGCCGGGGCGCGACCAGCGTCGCCTCGTTTTCGCTGCGTGCACGGGAAGGGGCGCCGGTGGCCATGCCCCTGCGCTGGGAAGAGCTGGCCAAGGTCAAGAGCGGTGCTGCCTTCGACATCGACACGGCGCTCAAGCGCATGAAGCGGCTCAAGGCCCATCCCTGGGTCGGTATCGAGGACGTGCAGCAGGACCTGGACAAGGTCGGCAAGCTGCTGGGCGCCCGTAAGAAGGCGCGCACAGGCAAGCAATGACGTGATCGTAACGGCGCCGGCTCTAGTTTTGATTTCCACACGCGCCGCTGCACGGCGCCGCTTCGCTACCCGGACACCGACATGGCACGACCCATCTGGACTGGATCCCTTTCCTTCGGACTGCTGAACATCCCGGTATCGCTGATGTCGGGCGAACGCAGGACCGACCTCAGCTTCCGCATGCTCGATTCGCGCGACAAGAAACCGATCAAGTTCGAGCGCGTCAACGCCGATACCGGCGAGGAAGTGCCCTGGAAGGACATCATCAAGGCCTTCGAATACGACAAGGGCAGTTACGTCGTCGTCGAAAAGGAAGACATCCAGGCCGCGGCGCCGGAGTCGCATGAATCGGTCGACGTCGAGGCCTTCGTCGATGCCGACAGCATCGGCAAGCGCTTCTACGAGAAGCCCTACATCCTGGTGCCGGGCAAGAAGGCCGAGAAAGGCTATGTGCTGTTCCGCGAAACCCTCAAGGCCACCAACAAGGTGGGCATCGCCCGGGTGGTGATCCGCACCCGTGAATACATGTGCGCGGTGATGCCGGAGGGCGACGCGTTGATCCTGATGCTGCTGCGCTATCCACAGGAACTGGTGGATCCGGCCGATTACAAGATTCCCGAAGGCAAGACCGCCGACTACCGCATCTCCCCCAAGGAGATGGAAATGGCCAAGCAGCTCATCGGCTCGATGGCGGCCGAGTGGCAACCGGAGGAATACCACGACGAGTTCCGCGCGCGGCTGTCCGACATCATCAAGAAGCGGATCAAGTCCAAGGGCGCCACCACCAAGTTCGAAGAGCCGCCGGAGCGCGAGGACGCCGCCACCAACGTGGTCGACTTCATGTCCCTGCTGGAGCAGAGCCTGCAAAGCAAGAAGCGCACGCCTGCGGCCAAGTCCGTTGCCTCGGTGGTGAAGAAGAAACCTGCCGCCAAGAAGGCGGCCAAGAAGGCCACCAAGGCGTCCTAGCGCCAGCGCAGTGCTGGCCAACCGAGGTAGGGATGATGTCCGGAAAAAAACAACCAGGTTCCAAGGCGCAGCGCGATTCGGAGATGAGTTCTCCGACCGCATTGCGGAATGAAACCGCACCGCGCAAGGCGCGCGACATGCCTGAAGACGAGGGCTACAAGCAACGCGACCCGGAGAAGGACTACGCGGGGCCTGCGCGCAAGGATCATTGAAGCGTGTGGGTGAGCCGGGTGTCGCGCGTCAGGACTTGCGGGAAGGCTCATCTGCGGGTGCCGGGCTTCCTCGACAGGTGCGGGCTGCCTGCGACGAACCACCGCCAGGCATGCTCGGTTGCCCGGCTGATCCCGATGCGTTCCGAGGAGGCGGGTTCGGCAGGCGGTTCCGCCCCGTCGTCGTACAGGCCGATACCGTGCGTGCCCGAGACAAGGTCGGCGCCATCCAGTTTTCGGTCGATGCCGAGTGCCTGGCACAGGCGGCCCGGGCCACTGCAAAGCAACGACAACGAAGCGATATCCCCGCGCGCCTCGCGCATCCGCTCGATGCCCGCCACAGGCTCCAGCGCCCTGATCAGCACACCCATTCCGGGCTCGTCGTCCCAGCACACCGCATTGGCGCAGAAATGCATGCCGTAGGTGAAATAGACGTAGAGATGGCCAGGGGCGCCGAACATGGTGGCATTGCGGCGAGTTTTGCCACGGAACGAGTGCGCCGCCGGATCGCGCGAACCGCAGTAGGCTTCCACCTCGACGATACGGCCCATCCTGCCGTCCGCGCTGGCTAGCACCTTGTTGAGCAGTTGCGGGGCCACGTCGACCGGGTCACGTTCGAAGAAGGCCCTGTCGAGCCTGTGCATCAACTCCGGAGTGACGGGCGTGCCGGCCTTGTTTTCGGGTGAGACGGAAGCAGGCATGGGAAGCATCGTTGGGCTTGTGCTCCAGATAGTCCGGAGCGCGCCATTGCCCCGGCGTGAAGCATCAGCCTGGGGTGGGTCCACGCGTAGTGCGCGTGCAGCGGGAACGGCCGAGGCATTCACGGCCACTTAGCGCCGGCTGCCTTTTGATGCTGCATCGGCCGGCGGCGAATCGATATTCGCCCTTCAATCTGGAGTTTAGTCCCGTGCATTCCGGCCCCAACGCCCGCATCAGCGCCGCAGAGAACCCTATGGATGCAGATGCCGAAACCCGGGAGCAGGGCGCAGCGCAAGCAGCGGCCGCTGCCGAGGATCCGGTGGCCCATGTCAGCGCGCTGTTGTTCGACGCGGACCGCGAGGACCGCGAGGTCGATCTGGCCAGCGCATCCCTGGGCAAGGATCCGGGTGACCGCCAGCTCCTCTGGATCGACGCGCTGAACCCGGGCGAGCGGGAGCTGCGGGACCTGGCCCAACGCCTGGCACTGCCCGCCGCCGCCATCGATGGATACCTTGGGACCGAGACCAACCCGGTACTGGACAACTGTGGCAAGTGCTTCTGGCTGCGGGTCGTGGCGGTGGACGGCAAGCCGGGTTATGAGTTTGCCGGCAAGGTGCTGACGATGATCGCGGCTGGCAACGTGGTCGTCACCCTGCATCGGTATCCGGTGGAATTCCTGGAATCAGTGCGAGCGCGCCAGTCTTCGCGCGGCGGAATCGGGGAGCTCGGCGCGGGCAGTTTCGTGTCCGCGCTGCTCGACTGGCAGCTGGGCACCTACTTCGAAGCCGTCTCGCGGTTCGAAGCAGGCGTGGAGCGACTGGAGGTGGATGTCCTCTCCAGCAACCCCAGGGACTGCCTGGTGGAGCTTCGGGCGTTGCGCAAGGCCGCCTCCAGGCTGCGGCGGATGCTGGCCCCCCACCGGGTAGTGTTCGGCGCCTTGCCCAGGGCCGACTTCCGGCCTGAAGAGGACGAGCGCACCGACCGCCATTTCCGCGCACTCGACACTCATTACGAGCGGGCCATGGACATGGTAGAAAATGCCCGCGACCTGGTGGTGGGCAGCTTCGAGCTGTTCAGCAGCCAGACCGCGCTTGCGGCCAACGAAACAATGAAAGTGCTGACCTTTGCCACGGTGGTGATCGGCATTCTTGCCGTCATCGGTGGAATCTTGGGCATGAACTTCGAGGCGCCCCTGTTCAAGACCGGCGTGGTCGGCTTCACCGTGGCGGTGGTGCTGATGGCCGCGTTGGCGGTGGGTTCGATCTTCTTTGGCCGCTGGCGAGGATGGTTGTAGCTTGCTCGCACCCTGCGACCCTGGTCACGCGGCTACAGGCACGCGGGCATAAGGTCACGCCCGGTTATATGGTTGGACACGCGTGGACGCTGCTCAGGCGCTGGCGAGGGCCCGTGTTGTGGCAGGTAAGTGGGTGACCGGCTGCCAGCAGTCGCCGCTGCGCATGCGCTTCCAGGTTTCGCGGACGATGGCCTCGCTGAGCGGCCAGTCGAGCCGCTGCCATTCCGGCACTGTGCGCTCATAGCGCTGGCGCAGGTTGGACATCAGAGTGTCCAGGTCATGGCGGTAGTTCAGCAGGTAGACGTCGTAGCCGAATTTCAGGGTGGGAATGTAGTCGTCGAACTCACGCGTGCTGCGATGGAATGCGCTCTGGCGGTAGGAAGCGCGCCAGTGGCGCAGCTCGGCGTCGATGTCCAGCATGACATCCTGGGGGGTGGAGCGAATGTCACGAATGCTACCCATGGCAATCTCCGGCGAATGGCGGCGCTTTTTCCCTGCAGTTCCAGTGTTCTGAAGTCGCCGTGATATGGGCGTGATCAATACGTGAGCGAGGCATGAAATGCTGCCATCGACTTGCAGGAGCAGTCCGCAAGCCCTTGTTGTTGCAGCGCCACAGGCCCGCGCACCGATCACGGCTAGACTTGCGCCCCCCGGAAGTCAATGAAGAGTGCACATGAGTCGAGCTTTCCCGCCGGTTTCCCTGATCGGGGTTCCCACCGACATCGGTGCCGGCCACCGTGGCGCGCGCATGGGTCCCGATGCGCTGCGCATTGCCGGACTTTGCGAGGCCCTGGCCGCGCGTGGCGTGGACGTCGCAGACCGCGGCAACCTGACCGGGCCGGTCAATCCCTGGCTGGCGCCGGTCGACGGTTATCGCCATCTGGAAGAAGTAGTGGCCTGGAACCGCGAGCTGATGCACGCCACTGCGGCGGAACTGGCGGCAGGGCGCATGCCGGTCATGCTGGGCGGCGACCACTGCCTTGGAATGGGTGCCATCACTGCGGTAGCCCAGCATTGCCGCGACACCGGCAAGCAGCTGCGGGTGATCTGGCTGGATGCGCATTCCGATTTCAATACCAGCGCGGTGACGCCTTCGGGAAATATCCACGGCATGCCGGTCGCCTGCCTGTGCGGGATAGGCCCGGACGCATTGACCCGGCTGGGACGTGATTATCCGGCCATGGATCCGGGTGACATCCGACAGATCGGCATCCGCTCGGTGGATGCGGAAGAGAAGCGCCTGATCAAGGACAACGGCATCGACGTCTATGACATGCGCTACATCGACGAGAACGGCATGAAGCGGACCATGGAAGCAGCGCTGGAGGGCGTGGACGAAAACACCCACCTGCACGTCAGCTTCGACGTCGATTTCCTCGACCCCAGCATTGCGCCGGGCGTGGGCACCACCGTACCCGGCGGCCCCAATTACCGCGAGGCGCAACTGGTGATGGAGATGATTGCCGACACCGGGCGCCTGCTGTCGCTGGACATCGTCGAGCTCAACCCGGTCATTGACACGCGCAACCTGACTGCCGAGCTGGTGGTCGACCTGGTGGAAAGCCTGTTTGGCAAGTCGACCCTGATGCGGGACTGAGCGACAGGGCTGACCGAAAACTGAACACGGCGCCTCTTGTTCACACGGGATGAATGCCCGGCACGTCAGTTTGTGTCCCAAGGTTTACCGACTCAAGGCGGAAAGCCGGCGCGACCCCATACACCCAGGAGGAATCACATGAAGCGTTTATTGGCATTGATGGTAGTGGCTATGTTCTCGATGGGCACGCTGACCGCGTGCAACACCATGGCTGGTGCAGGCAAGGATGTGCAGAAGGTCGGCGAGAAGGTCGAAGACAAGGCTGAAGACTGCAAGGACGCCAAGTGCTGATCTGAGATCTCCGGATCCAGCAGTCAGCGCAGTCAATGCGTGAAAAGGGCCGGTCTATCCGGCCCTTTTTTGTGGGCGGCGCAGTGGCTGGCGGGATGTGCTAGCGGTATGGGTCCGCCACGAACCCATTCGGGAAAGACCGTGGACGGTCTTCACCGCGATCCCGGTACGGGGCGGGGTAGTGCTGCGGCATCGCGCCGATGGCCATCAGCCGGCGCGGTTCGTCGTAGCGCAGTTCGCTGACCTGGACGGGGCTGCGCGTGGCGCGGACGAAACTGGTCTGGCCGACTGGCGCCCATTCCCGCTGCCCATGGCCGGTACCCAGGCTTTGCCGCGCGCCGCTGACGGCATCGGCCGCGCTGGAAGCTTCAGCCGACTGTCGCTCCGCGGCCATGCCGTTGGCCGACGCCGCGGGCGCGCCAGGGGCCCTGGCTTCAACGCGCTCGTAATCCCCGCCGCGCGACAGTGACGGTGCCGGGTAATAGCGGGGACGAGACTCCTGGAACACGGCCACGCCGATCACGCCGACATCGCGCGGGCGGCCGGTGCGGGCCGCATAGCTGTCGCCCAGGTCGGTGAACACGAATTGGGCGATGTCATCCAGCGACTTGCGCCAGCCTGCGATCTCGGCGCTTTCCCAGGGCTCGAGCACGTAACCGGCCTGCGACGGACTGGCCGTCTGCCCGGTGACGGCATTGACGCCATCCACTGACAGGACCACCAGCACCCGCTCGCCGGTGGTGTTGGTCAGGCGTACGCCATAGCGGTTGCCGGGGGTGCCGGCTACCCAGACGTCGCCGCCATGCGGGTATTCGCGCAGCCATTCGCCGGTGTCGCGATCGACCACCGACACGTCGACGAGCGCCCTGGCAGCGACGGGCGAGCAGGCTGCGGTCATCAGCAGGGTCATTGCTATCAGCACGATCTTCTGGAACATGGCGCTTCTCCGGTGGGGACCTGGCGTCGAACGCGCCGCCCCCCGGATCGGGGTTGGCGATGCCACCGGTTAAACTTGGGGTCGTTCAGGCCAGGTACCCCCACGAATGACCCGCGTCCTTACCGGCATCACCACTTCCGGCACCCCGCACCTCGGCAATTACGTCGGCGCGGTACGCCCGGCCATTGCGGCGAGCCGCGCCCCCGATGCGGAAAGTTTCTATTTCCTGGCCGACCTGCACAGCCTGGTCAAGGTGCAGGACGCCGCCCGGGTGCAGCGCTCGACCCTGGAAATCGCGGCGACCTGGCTGGCCGCCGGCCTGGATCCGGACAAGGTCTGGTTCTACCGCCAGTCCGACATTCCCGAAATCAGCGAGCTCAACTGGTTCCTGACCTGCGTGGCCGGCAAGGGTGCGCTGAATCGTGCGCATGCCTACAAGGCGTCGGTGGACCGCAACCGCGCCGAGGGCGAGGACGATGATTCCGGCATCACCGCCGGCCTCTTCATGTATCCGGTGCTGATGTCCGCCGACATCCTTCTGTTCAACGCGCACAAGGTGCCGGTGGGCCGCGACCAGGTCCAGCACATCGAGATGGCGCGCGATTTCGGCCAGCGCTTCAACCATCTTTTCGGCAGGGACTACTTCACCCTGCCCGAGGCGGTGATCGAGGAAAACGTGGCGACACTGCCCGGCCTGGATGGCCGCAAGATGAGCAAGAGCTACGACAACACCATTCCGCTGTTCGCGCCGCGCCAGGAGATGCGCAAGCTGATCGCCTCCATCGTCACCGATTCGCGTGCGCCGGGCGAAGCCAAGGAGGCCGAAGGCTCGCATGTGTTCCAGCTGTACCAGGCTTTCGCCAGCAGCGAGGAAACGGCCGGGATGCGCCAGGCCTTCGCCGACGGCATTGGCTGGGGCGATGCGAAACAGCAGCTGTTCGAACGCATCGATGCCGAGGTCGCACCGATGCGCGAGCGCTACGAGTCGCTGATGGCGCGGCCGGCAGAGGTCGAGGCGATGCTGCGTGACGGCGCCAGGCGCCTGCGGGCGAAGTACGCCACGCCGTTCCTGGCCGAGCTGCGCCAGGCGGTCGGTTTGCGTGACCTGTCGTTCCAGGCCGCGGCGGGGGGCGAGGCCGTGGACAAGGTCACGCTGCCTTCCTTCAAGCAATACCGAGACACCGACAAGCGCTTCTACTTCAAGCTCCTGGACGGCGAGGGCGAGTTGTTGCTGCAAAGTGCGGGCTTCGATTCGCCCAAGGAAGCGGGCCAGCTGATCGGGGTGTTGAAACTGGCCGAAAGCGCCAATGCCCTGGAAACGCCGGCGATCAACGTACTGGTGCCAGTGGAGAAGGTGCTGGTCGCGCTGGGCCACCTGCGCCAGGCCGAAGGCTGATGCCGTTCCTTGCGGTGGTGCTGTTCCTGCCGTGGTTCCTGCTGCTGGGCGCGCTGTTCTGGCTGTTCCGGCGCGAACCGCGCACGGCGGCGCGCAAGCGCTTCGATGTGATTGCCTTGCTGCTGGCCTTTGCACTCAGCATTGCCGGCATGCGGTGGGGATACGCGCTGGGCCTGGCCGACATCGGCACCGGCGCCATCTGGAAGCAGGTACTGGCCACGCTGGTCGCCTATGGCGCCTTCCTGATGGCGATGTTCATCGCCATGGTGCTGCGCAGCTGGCTGCTGTCACGCCGGCCGGCTCCTGCGGGCTGAGACCAAAGCGGCATCGCAGGTTGCCCGTCCATTCCCTACTATCGATGTTCCGCAGCAGGCGCGCATGCTCCCGATGAACCAGTTCGGCATCCACACCATCGACACCGCTTTCCAGCGCGATCATTTCGACGCGGCGTACCTGATGGTGGAGAAGGGCCGCGGCGCTTTCATCGATTGCGGCACCAACCATTCCGTTCCCAACCTGCTGGCCGTACTCAAAGCGCAGGGCCTGCGGCCCGCGGACGTGGACTGGCTGCTGGTCACCCACGTGCACCTGGACCACGCCGGCGGCGCGGGTGCGCTGATGGCGCGGTTGCCGAATGCGCGCCTGGTCGTGCATCCGCGCGGTGCGCGCCACATGATCGATCCCTCCAAGCTCATTGCTGGCGCGACTGCCGTCTATGGAGCGGAAGAGATGATGCGCAGCTACGGCGAGATCCTGGCGGTTGCCGAGGATCGCGTGGTCATCGCCGAGGACGGACACACCGTGGACTTCAATGGCCGCGAACTCCTGTGCCTCGACACGCCGGGCCATGCACGCCATCACTATTGCGTGTGGGATGCGCGCAGCCGCAGCTGGTTCACCGGCGACACCTTCGGCCTGTCCTATCGCGAACTGGATGGCGCGAAGGGACCGTTCGTGATTCCCACTTCCTCACCCGTCCAGTTCGAGCCCGAGGCGTTGAAGCATTCCATTTCCCGGCTGATGTCCTGGCAGCCCGAATCGATGTACCTGACCCACTACGGACGCGTTGGCGACCTGCAGCGGCTGGCCCGCGATCTGCACGAGCAGATCGATGCCATGGTGGCGATCGGGCGCAATTGCGACGAGCGCGCGGACCGCCACCGCTGCCTGGCGGCCGCGCTGCGCGCGTTGTACCTGGAGCGCGCGCAGGCCCATGGATGTCCGCTGGATGATGCGGGGGTGGAGAAGGTGCTGGCGATGGACATCGAACTCAACGCGCAGGGCCTGGCCTCGTGGCTGGACCGCGACAAGCGCTGAGCCGGGATCGGAGTTCGGCAGGAAATCCCGTCCCGTAGACTGGACGTGCCGATCATCTGGAGCGTTGCCTTGAAGCCTGCCCTGCTGCTTGCCGTCGCCATCCAGTTCTCTGCCAGCGCACATGCGGCGCAGGCCGTGCCCGGCGGCGGCATCAGCGCCGCCAACCTGTCGCGGCACGTCAGCACCCTGGCCTCGGATGCATTCGAGGGGCGCGCACCGGCAACGCCAGGCGAAGACCGGACCATCGCCTACCTGCAGCAACAATTCGCCGCCTCCGGGCTGGAGCCGGCGGGCGACAACGGCGGCTGGACGCAGGCCGTGCCGTTGCTGCGCGCGCAGATGGATGGGCCGGTGAACGCGGCGCTGGACATCGCGGGCCAACACCAGGTTCTGGTGAACGGCACCGACCTCGTGCTGCAGACCCTGCAGCCGGTTTCGCAGGTGGAGATCGAGCAGGCGCCGCTGGTGTTCGTCGGCTATGGCATCGATGCGCCGGAGCGCGGCTGGGACGACTTCAAGCAGGTCGACCTGAAGGGCAGGATCGCCGTGGTGCTGGTCAATGATCCGGATTTCGAAACCGCGCAGCCCGGCAGTTTCGACGGTCGCGCAGTGACCTATTACGGGCGCTGGACCTACAAATACGAGGAAGCCGCGCGCCAGGGCGCGCTGGGCGTGCTGATCGTGCACGAGACCGCGCCGGCAGCCTATGGCTGGGCCACGGTGAAGAGCTCAGGCCTGTCGCCGGTGTTCGATATCGAGCGTGCCGACGCCGCGACCTACCACACCCTGCTGCGCGGCTGGATGCAGCGCGACCTGGCGGTGTCGTTGTTCAAGCGCGCCGGCCTGGATTTCGAAACCGCCAAGCGCCAGGCGCAGGCTGCCGATTTCAAACCGGTGCCATTGGGCGACGCGCGCCTGTCGGTGGACTTCAAGGTCAAGCGCGACCGCGTGGTCACGCGCAACGTGGTGGGCAGGCTGACCGGCGCCTTGAAACCTGGAGAGACCGTGATCTATTCGGCGCACTGGGACGCCTTCGGCATCGGCGAGCCGGATGCTGGCGGAGACCGCATCCGCCATGGCGCGATCGACAACGCCACTGGCGTGGCCACGGTGCTGGAGCTGGCGCGGGTGTTTGCCGCCGGCCCGCGTCCCGCGCGCACGCTGCTGTTCCTGGCCCTGACCGCGGAGGAGAAAGGCCTGCTGGGCGCGAATTATTTCGCCGCCCATCCGCTGGTGCCGCTCGACACCACGGTGGCGGTGTTGAACATCGAAATGTTGAGCCCGGACGGACTCACCCACGACATCGCTTCCTGGGGCAAGGGGAAAGTGTCGCTGGAAACCGAACTGCAACGCGTCGCCCAGGCGCGCGGTCGCCGCTATTCGCCCGATCCCAACCTGGAAGCGGGCTTCTTCTATCGCGCCGATCATTTCGCCTTCGCACGCGCCGGTGTGCCGGCGATCACCGTGGGGGCGGGACTGGATCGGGTGGAAGGCGGCGTGGCAGCGGGGCGCAAGCTGCGCGAGGCGTATTTCGCCAGGTGCTACCACCAGCCCTGCGATGCCTGGACGGCGCAATGGGACCTGCGTGGCCAGGTCGCGGACGTGACACTGCTTTACGACCTGGGTGCGGGCCTGGCCAACAGTGGTCAATGGCCGCAGTGGCAGGAAGGATCGGAGTTCAAGGCGATCCGCGCCGAAAGTGATAAATCAAGGGTAGCCAGCAAACCGTAGAGGCCCGGGCCTACTTCCAGACGTTGGGTCTGGCGCGCGCGGACTGCTTCGGCATCGGCACCACGCAGAACCGATGGCCGCTGGGGGCTTCCATCACCCACCAGCGCTCGCGCACGAACTCGATGCGTTTGGCGCCGAGTTTTTCAAGCCGGGTGACCTCGGCCTCGATGTCGTCGGTCTCGATATCCAGGTGCACGCGCGAGGGATGCGCGACCTTCTGTACCTCGATGTGCAGGCCACCGGGGCCATCGGCAAGGGGCGCGTAACGGCCTTCGCCGCCCTCGTCGTAGTCCTGCACTTCCAGGCCCAGAGCCTGGCTCCAGAAATCGGCGGACGAGGCAAGCGAGCCGCGCTTGCAATCGATGATGAAACCAGCGAGCCGGCTGCGGTGGGCCATCACGTTCTCCAGAATGGCGGGAATCCTGATTGTAGGAGAGGCCTGGCCCGCGCTGCTGTTCCGGAATGCCGGCCCGCTTCTACGAAGACAGGGCCAGGTCGTCGATCATCGCCTTCAGGAAGCGCGCCGCCTCGCCGCCGGTGGCGGCGCGGTGGTCGAAGGTCACCGACAGGGGAATGAGCTTGTGCGATTCGAAGCCGCCCATGACCGGCATGACCTGGTGGCGCGCGCGCCCGGCGGCCACGATCGCCACGCAGGGCGGCACCACCACCGGCGTGGCATAGCGACCGGCGAACATGCCGAAGTTGGACAGCGAGATGGTGTACCCGCTGAGTTCGGAGGCGGCGATGCTGCGGTCTTCCACCTGCACGCGCAGGCGGTTGACGCCTTCGCGCACGCCCTGCGCATCCAGGATGTCGGCATTGCGCAACGCCGGCACGAACAGGCCGTCGTCGGTATCCACCGCGATGCCGATATCGACGTGCGGATGCAGCGTGCGGTTGAGCTTGTCACCGTCGAACCATGCGTTCAGGGCCGGCACCGCCTTGCAGGCACGCACGATGGCGCGGATCAGACGCACGGTGACGTCGTTGCCCGGCACCCAGGCATGGATGTCGGCATCGTCATTGAGGGTGGTCGGCACGACCTTGGCATGCGCATCGGCCATGACCCGCGCCATGTTGCGACGCACGCCCTTGAGCGGTTCGGGTTGGCCGCTGACCGTGACACCGGGTGGTTGCGTGCGCATGGGCTTGCCGGTGGCGGAAAGCGCGGTGCGCTGATCTTCCCTTCTCCCGTCGGGAGAAGAGGCTGCCCCCGCAGCGCTTTTGGGCGGGGGTGCCCGAAGGGCGGATGAGGGTACGGGCCCGGACGAATGAGTCCGCGCCTGCGCCGTACCCTCACCCCCGACCCCTCTCCCGTCGGGAGAGGGGAGCAGGGCGGCCGTGCCGTTGGCAGCCGCCTGCTTCACGTCGGCCATGGTCACCGCGCCGTCGGCGCCGGTCGCACGCACGCGCGACAGGTCCACGCCGAGTTTTTTGGCGGTGGCGCGCACCGCGGGCATCGCCTTGACGCCGCCGACCGCGAAGGCCTGCTCCTGGTGCACGGTATTGGAACTCTGCATGGCGCCGACCACGGTGCCGGCGTCATCGCGTTCGGCGCTGGCGGGAGCGGCTTCGGTTGCGACCGGTACTGCTGCGGAAGGCATCGGGACTGAAGCCCCTCCTGCAACGGCAGGCTGCTGCCTGGGTGGCGCATGCGCATGGCCGGTGTCCTGGCTGTCGGCACGCTGCGGCAGGTTGGGGTCGGGCTGGAACTCGGCCAGCATCGCGCCGGTGACGACGATGTCGCCCGCGTTGCCCGCCAGCTTCAGCACCTTGCCCGATACCGGCGACGGCACCTCGACCACGGCCTTGGCCGTTTCCATCGACACCAGCGGCTCGTCCAGGCGGATCACGTCACCTTCCTTTACGAACCACTCGACGATGGTCGCGTCGGGCAGGCCTTCGCCAAGGTCGGGAAGATGGAAGGTCTTGCTGTCGGTCATGGCAGATCCAGGTGGAATTATTGGTTGTCCCCCAAGGCGACTTCCCTCGGGGCATTGAGTCGGACTTGCTCGGCAGCCTTTGGATCAATGCCAAGCCAGCCGGGCCAGCCCGGCCCTACATGGAATCAGGCTTGTCTTCTATCAATTCGATGGCGCGGGCGGGAATCCAGCCGCTTTCGCCGCGGGCGTTCTCGGCCCACCACCAGCCTTCCTGCTCGTGGTGCAGGGTGACCAGCTCGCCTATCTCGGTGTGCAGTTCGCGGGTGTCGTAATCGCCCAGTGCGGTGGCTTCGCCGATTTCGCGATCGAACAACACTGCCGGGATCCAGCCGCCCAGTCCCTGCGCCAGCGTGGTCCACACGAACTGCGGCCAGTCGCTGTCGCGTTCGCCCAGGGTGACCGGGTCACCGGCCGCGACCTGGATCGATGGACGATCCGGTGCGCGATGCGCGGAGATGACCCGGGCCTGGCGCATCAGCCGGCCGCCATCACGCGCCTGGCCGCGGCGACGATCTTCTCGACGCTGGGCAGATATTTCATTTCCAGCCGGAACAGCGGGATGTGCGTGTCCGGGCCGGTGACCCGTTCCACCGGCGCGACCAGGTCGTACATGGACTGTTCGGCCAGGCGCGCGGCGATCTCGGCGCCGAAGCCCGCCGTGCGCGGCGCCTCGTGCACGATCACGCAGCGACCGGTCTTGCATACCGACTCGGCGATGGTGTCGAAATCCAGCGGCTTCAGCGTGGCCACGTCGATCACTTCGGCACTGATGCCTTCGGCCTCCAGCGCCTCGGCCGCTTCCAGGGTTTCCTTCACTTGCGCCCCCCAGGTGACCAGGGTGACGTCGCTGCCATCGCGCAGCACGAAGCACACGTCCAGCGGCAGCGCTTCGCCGTCGTCGATCACCAGCTCCTTGTACTGGCGGTAGATGCGCTTGGGCTCCATGTAGATCACCGGATCGGGGTCGCGGATCGCCGCCAGCAGCAGGCCGTAGGCGCGCTGCGGCGAGGACGGCATGACCACGCGCAGGCCGGGCACGTTGGTGAAGATGGATTCGTTGGCTTCTGAATGATGCTCGGGCGCGCGAATGCCGCCGCCCCAGGGCACGCGCAGCACCATCGGGCAATGCAGGCGGCCGCGGGTGCGGTTGCGCATGCGCGCGGCGTGGCAGATCAGGTGATCGACCATCGGGTAGACGAAGCCGTCGAACTGCGCCTCGGCCACCGGCTTCATGCCCATCGCGGCCATGCCGACGCTGAGGCCGGCGATGGTGGTTTCGTCCAGTGGCGTATCGAGGATGCGTTCGGAACCGAAGCGCTGCTGCAGGCCGGCGGTGGCACGGAACACGCCGCCGTTGACGCCCACGTCTTCGCCCAGCACCACCACCGAAGGATCGTGCGCGATTTCCCACGCCAGGGCCTGGGTGATGGCTTCGATCAGGGTGATGGGCAGCGTCACCTTCGTGGAAGGGGCTTCAGTGCCGACGCCGGCGGAAACGGTCGGGGCTGAAGCGCCTCCGACCACCTTGGCTATTTCCACGTTCATGCGTGTGGCTCCCGTGCGGCATGCTCGGCGGCGATAGCCGCAGCGCGCTGGGCCAGCAGTTCCGGCGGCGGATCGGCATAGAGGAAATCGAACATCGCCTCCACCGGCTGCACCGGGGTTCCAAGGTAGGCGTCGACCTCGATGTCGACCAGGCGTCCGCACTCCTCTTTCCAGGCGGCTTCCTCGGCTTCATTCCACAGGCCCTGCGCGGTCAGCCAGGTGCGCAGCCGGGTCATCGGATCGCGCTCCCAGGCCGATTTCACTTCCGCATCGTCGCGATAGCGGCGTGCATCATCGGCGGTGGTGTGGTCGCCCAGGCGATAGGTGACGAATTCGATCACGCTGGTGCCCTGGCCGCTGCGCGCGCGTTCGCTGGCGATGCGCATGGCCTCCAGCACGGCGATAAGGTCGTTGCCATCGACCTGCAGGCAGAACGCGCCGCCGGCCAGGCCCTTCTGCGCCAGGGTCTGCGCGCCGGTCTGGGCCGAACGCGGCACCGAGATCGCCCAGCCGTTGTTGATCACGCACAGCACCAGCGGCAGCGCATAGGCGCCGCCGGAATTGAGCGCGGCATAGAAATCGGTCTTGGACGAGCCGCCATCGCCACAGGTGCTGACCCCGATGCGCTTCTCGCCGCGCAGCTTGAAGGCCAGCGCGGCGCCCGCGGCATGCAGGCACTGGGTGGAGATGGGCACGCACCAGGCGAAGTCATGGCGCGGCACCGCGAAATCGTTGCCGCGCTCGTCGCCACCCCAGTACAGCAGCACTTCGCGCGGACGCACGCCGCGCATGAACTGCGCGCCGTACTCGCGGTAGCTGGGGGCGAAGGTGTCTTCGGGCCGCATGGAGGCGCCGATGCCGATGTGGGTGGCCTCGTGACCCAGGCACGAGGCATAGGTGCCGAGCTTGCCGGTGCGCTGCAGGGCGACGGCCTTGGTGTCGAAGGTGCGCACGTACAGCATCTGCTTGAACAGCTCCTTCAGCCGCGCGGTGTCGCGCGCCGCCTCGGGCAGCTCGTCGCGGACCAGGGTGCCGTCCGGGCCCAGGTATTGCAGGTATTCGATCTCGAATTTCGCGGCGAGGGTCATCGCTTGTCGGCTTCCCGTTTCATATGAAACCAATGATAGGTGGCGCCATGTTAAGGAAGCGGAGCCGCGCGGCCTTCCTGCATTGCAGCAATACGCAGGGCAATGGTGCAAAAAAAAAGACGCGGCCGAAGCCGCGTCCCGGGTCACGCCTGTACAGGTGCGCGTTACAGCACGCGGGTAGTCGCGATTGCGCTGTTGTTGACCGTAGTGGTCTCAGGGCTGGGCGTGGTCGCCGCGCCTTCGACTTCAATCATGCCGTTGCCAGGCGTCGGCTTGGCATTGACCTTGATGACGAAGCTCGCGCTGGCGCCGATTGCCAGGCTGGCGGCACTGCAGCGGAACATGGCCACGCGGCTGCTGCCGAGCCTGGTGCATTGCCAGCCCGCCGGCACGGTGAGGGTGCTGGTGGCGGCCATGGTGTTGCCGCTGAACTCCACCACCGGCTGCAGCGCGATCGCGTTGCCCAGGTTGCGCAGGGTTGCCGTGTAGCTGAGCGAGAACGTGCTGGCCGGCACCGTGGCCGGACCGGTGATCTGCAGGCCCAGGTCGGCGGCCGGCGCGGCGTTCACGACAACACTTGCAGTGGCCTGGTCGTTGCCGGCCACAGGATCCAGCGACTGGCTGGTGGCGGCCACCGCAAGCTTCAGGGTGGTGCCTGCCTGGGCAGCGGTGCTCGCTGCGTTGATCGTGAAGGCAGCCGTGGCGCCATTGGCCAGCCCGCCGTGGAAGCAGGCGATCGACGTGGTCCCGCTGGCCACCTGCGGAGCGTCGCAGGTCCAGCCTGCGGGCGCTGTCACGGTCATGCCGGGCAGTGCCGCATCAAGCGCGAAGCCCACGCCGGTGGCCTGCGCGGTGTCCGGACCCAGGTTGCTGACCGTCGCGCTGTAGCTGGCCACCTGGCCGGCGGTGATCGGCGAGGCATTGGCGGCCACCGTGACCGACAGGTCGGCGCGGTGGCGCACTTCGAAATACGCCACCACCGGATCGTGGTCGGACAGGCGCGACGGTGAGTTGACGTCGTTGCGCGCGATTTCCGGGAAGTCGGCGTTGATGCGCGCATGGTCGAGGGCGAACGCCGAGCTGGCCAGGATCAGTTCCTCGTTCGCCAGGACATGGTCCAGGGTCTGCGCATTGCCGCCGAACACGAAGGAATAGCGTTCCTCCGCCGGTTCCAGCACGCCCAGGTTGACCAGGTCGGGATTGACCAGGTCGATGCCATCGCCCGGCACTGCAGTCTGGTCGTCCGGGGTCGGCGTGCCGGTGACCACGTTCATGGTGTCGGCCAGGCCGTCGTTGAAGGCGAAGGCATTGAAGTCGCCGAGGGTGACGATGCGACGTGCAGGCTCGTCGACCTGCATCTGCTGGATCACCCCGGCCAGGTATTCGGCCTGGCGCTGGCGCTTCTGGCGCACGCGGTCACCCAGCGTGGTCGGGCCGGACGGTTCGATGCTGTCGACGTCGTTGAGCGAGCGCTGGTGCACGGCAATTGCGGTGACCGGGAAGCTGCGGCCGTCGGCGTAATGGACCACCGCGCGCAAGGCCAGCGGCGGGCGGTCGTTGAGCAGGCTGGCCGTGCCGCTGGGCTCGGTCCAGGTCGCGCCCTTGCCGTACTGGGTGACGTCCAAGACCTGCACGCGCGCGATGCCGGTGCCCACTTCGCCGGCCTTGACCAGGAAACCGACATCGATGCCGCCCACGTCGTTGCCTTCCTGCAGGTAGGCCGCGTACTGCGGATTGGCCTGGCCGGCGGCCACCGCATCGGCGTTGACGCGGTCGGCCAGGGTCTGCAGCGTGCTCTGGTTTTCCACTTCCACCGTGGCCAGGATGTCGGGCGTATTGAGGAAGTTGCGGATCGCCAGCGAGGCCTTGGACAGGCGGTTGCTGAAGGCGGTGGCGGTCAGCACGGGTTCGCCGATGGCCGGGTCGTTGACCGTGTCGAAGAAGCGTTCCAGGTTGTAGGCGGCCACGGTGAACTCGTCACCGCTGGCCGCACGCGCGGCCGTGGGCGTGGCGCCGCCGGAGGTGGTGATGGGTACACCCGGATCGCGCAGCAGGGTGTAGCGGCGGAAGCCGTAGTCCAGCGGTCCGGTCAGGCCTTCGATCAGCGCGCCTGCGGGCAGGTCGAGGATGAAGCCGGGGCCACCCAGCGAGTCGCTGTCCAGGGTCAGCAGTTCGGGATTGAAATCCCAGCGCGGGATCGGCGGGATGCTGCCGCCGGCCGGTGCGGGATCGGGCGCCTGGATACCGGGTTCGCGGAACGGCCGCGGCACGCCGGTGACCACGATATTGAGGAGGCCGTTGCTGCTGCCGGTGGCATTGGGTTCGCTGGTATTGCCCTGGGTGGGCGCCACCACGGTCGCGCTGGGCACGCTGACACGCATGCCTTCCAGGCGCTCCAGCTGGTCCAGGGCGCCATTCGGGGACGGGAACGTGGTCGTCAGTGGCACTGGCGCGGGCAAGGGATTGCCGGTGGACAGCAGGGCCACGGTCGGGCTGCCGGTGATCTCGGTCAGCGGCAACTGGTTGGGATCGGCCGTGGGCACGTACTCGATGACCGTGCCGCTGACCCGCACCTCGTTGCCGACCGCCGCCGCCGCGGGCGGGGCGACGCTGGTGAACACGTAGACGCCCTGCGAACTCGCCGGATCGGCGTCCGCGTCCACATCACGGGTCTGCAGGAAGAAGCCGTTGCTCTTGCGGCCGGTGACGATGCCGGTGGTGCTGACCAGCTGGTTGGCGAGCGGAGAGGTGGCGCCGCTGCCCTGGATCTGGTGGATGGGCACCAGGGTGACATCGTCGTTGACGATGGTGGCTTGTGCCTGGGCATCGCCCAGCAGCGCGCCGCTGACGTTGCCCAGTCCCAGGAAGAAGGTTTCGTCGGCTTCCTGCACGTTGTCGTCGCTGACTGCGATGACGACCTGGGTGGAAACCGCGCCTGCGGAGATGGTCGCCGTGCCGCTGGCGGCGGTGTAGTCGCTGCCCGCCTGTGCGGTGCCGTCGGCCGTGGCGTAGTCCACGCTGACGCCGCCCGGGCCGGCGGCCTGGGTCAGGGTCAGGGTGAAGGCGAAATTGCCGCTGGCTTCATCCTGGCTCAGGTCGGACACCGACAGGATGGGCAGGCCACCGCCGCCGCAGACCAGCGCGGCGGACGCGCTGTTGCGCGGGGCCGGCGCGCCGACCGCGAAATCGGCGCCGTTGTTATTGCTGTCGGTGCAACCGTTGCCTGCGCGCAGCGCCGCGGTGGTCGCGGTGAGCGTCGCGGTAGGCGCGGCGCCTTCCGAGCAATTGGCCGCGGTGCCGAAACCGACGAAGTCGATATTGCCGGTGGGGCAGACTCCGGAAAGGGCGGCGGCGCCGTTGGACAGCGCGACCTTGCCCGCTCCTGCGGCCATGGCAATGGTGCCGGTGGCATCAGGGGTGGGCAGGGCCGGTGCGGACGTGTTGGCGCCGTCGGCCTGCTTGACCAGGTAATACCCGCCTGCCGCGATGGTTCCCGCCAGCGGCGTGACCTGCCACGAGGTGCCGGTGCTGGAGGCGTACTGCACCGACCATCCGGTCAGGCTCACGCTGGAAGCGGAGTTGTTGTGCAGTTCGATGTAGTCGCTGCGCAGTGGCGCACCGGTGTTGCCGCCGCCGCCGTAGACCTGGCTTATGACGACCTGCGCATGCGCGGCCCCCGCCATGCCCAACCCCATTGCCACCAGCGCCAGATCGCGCAGGAACCCCTTCCGCATGTGTCTCTCCTTGGTGTGGGCGCGGCTCCCCGGCCGGCGCCGCCCGATTGTGCCGCAATCCCGCGACCGTCGCATGACACCCCCGCGGCGCCAGCCGTTACCATGCCGGTCCCGCATTCCCCAGGTTCCGCATGAGCATCCAGGACAACCAGCGACCGCTGGAATCAGGCATCCACACCGACCTGGCCGGGCGCCTGACCTACGGCGGCTACCTGCGCCTGGACCTGCTGCTCAGCGCCCAGCGCCTGGCGTCCGATCCGCCGCATCACGACGAGATGCTGTTCATCGTCCAGCACCAGGTCTCCGAGCTGTGGATGAAGCTGATGATCCACGAGCTGCGCGCGGCCACCGCCTGCCTGCAGCGCGACGAGATCGATCCGTGCCAGAAGATCTTCGCGCGCTGCAAGCAGGTGCTGCGGCAGCTGACCGAGCAGTGGTCGGTGCTGGAAACGCTGACGCCTTCGGAATACATGGAGTTCCGGCCGGTGCTGGGGCCGTCGTCCGGATTCCAGTCGCTGCAGTACCGCACCATGGAGTTCCTGCTGGGCAACAAGAACGCCGACATGCTGCGCGTGTTCGCCTACGACGCCGATGGCTCCGAAGGCCTGCGCGCGGTGCTGGAAGCGCCCAGCCTGTACGACGAGTTCCTGTGCTACCTCGCCCGCAAGGGCCACGCCGTGCCCAAGGCCAACCTCGAGCGCGACTGGAGCAAGCCGCACAGCTCCGACCCGGGCCTGTTGCCGGTGTTCGAGAAGATCTACGAAGACACCGACGCGTACTGGCAGGAGTACGCGCTGTGCGAGGACCTGGTGGACCTGGAAACGCAGTTCCAGCTCTGGCGCTTCCGCCACATGCGCACGGTGATGCGCATCATCGGCTTCAAGCGCGGCACCGGCGGTTCCAGCGGCGTCGGCTTCCTGCGCCAGGCGCTGGAGCTGACCTTCTTCCCGGAGCTGTTCGAAGTGCGCACGCTGATCGACGGCAAGCCAGGATCGCCTGTTCAGGGCTATTGAATCGCTCTAAGTCCTTGATCGGCGAGCCTTGTTTGACGTCAATGGCGCCGGTCTGTGATCCTCCCCCGTCACGTGCCGCCAGGCACGGCCGTCATTCCTGAATAAAAACAAGGGGAAACCGCATGAGCGGTGCCGTCGAATCGCAAGCTCCGGTGAAGATCCCGGAATTCAAGCAGGTGCTGGGCCATCCGGCCCCGTTGTGGATGCTGTTCATGACCGAATTCTGGGAACGCTTCGCGTTCTACGGCATTCGCTGGGCACTGGTGCTGTACATCGTGGCGCAGTTCCACGATGGATCTGGTACGGGCGAAGCGCCCGCCAATCGCATCTACGGCGCGTACTTGGCGCTGGTCTATGCCGCGGCAATCTTCGGTGGCTATGTCGCGGATCGCGTTCTCGGTTATCAGCGGTCGATCCTGCTCGGAGCAGCGGTGATGGCTGCCGGTCTCTTCATGATTTCACTTCCTAGCGAACAGGTATTCAAGTTCGGTCTGGCGACAATCATCTGCGGCAACGGCCTGTTCAAGCCCAACATCTCGACCATGGTCGGCAAGCTCTATTCGACCGAAGACGGGCGACGGGACAGCGGCTTCACCATTTTCTACATGGGCATCAACCTTGGCGCCATGCTGGCGCCATTGCTGACACAGTATTTGGCGAAGAAGATCTTCGGCACCGAAGCGATGCCGGCTTTCAAAGTGGTGTTTATCGCTGCTGGCGTTGGCATGCTGATCAGCCTGGTTTGGTTCTGGTTCGGGCGCAAGCAGCTGCAGGGCATCGGCCGGCCGGCGGAAGGCGAGGGCCACAAGGGCAAAGTGCTGCTGGTATTCGCTGGCGTGCTGGCGTCTATCCCGGTGGTTTATTTCCTGCTGGCGATGGGTGCCGGGGCGCTGCAGCTGGTGCTGAGTGCCATGTTCGTCGGGCTGTGCGGGTTGCTGTTGGTCGAAGGCTTTCGCAATGGTGCGATCGCCCGCGACAAAGTGATCGCGATGTTGATCATCTTCACGTTCAACATCCTGTTCTGGATGTTCTTCGAGCAGGCCGGTAGCAGCTTCACGTTCCTGGCAGAAAAAATCGTCGACCGCGACATCTTTGGCCCATCCGGCACGCTGTCAGACATTGTTTATGCGCTCAGCGGAGAGCGCTCGTTCCCGGTGTCCTGGTTCCAGTCGGTTAACTCCATCGCGATCATTGCACTGGCGCCTGTGTTGGCTTGGCTATGGGTGGCGCTCGGTCGTGCCAATCCGTCGATTCCACGTAAGTTTGGCCTCGGCCTCATCTTCAATGGCATGGCCTTCCTGTTGCTGATGTTCGCACTGTCCAAATTGGTCACCGCCGCCGGCCTGATTCCGTTCTGGACCTTGTTCATGGTCTACGTGATCCAGTCAGTGGGCGAGTTGTGCCTGTCGCCTATCGGTCTCTCTATGGTGACCAAGCTGGCGCCCCTCCGCCTGGTTGGTTTCGGCATGGGTGGCTGGTTCCTGTCCACGGGTATTGGCAACAATCTCTCGGGCATCTTTGCCGGCCACGTCAGCGGAGAAGGCGGTATGACAACCGGGTCGGCGCTGAGCGGCTACACGTTCGGTTTCTGGGCGCTGCTTGGCGCCGGCGTGCTGCTGTTCCTGATTGCCCCACTGATCCAGAAGCTGATGCACGGCGTGAAGTAAGCGCCACGCGCCTGCAAACGCTGCCACGCACGGCAGCGCCCTGGCTGCAAGACAACGGCGACCTCGGTCGCCGTTGTCGTTCCCGGGTGGATCAATCGGCGCGGGTGATCAGATCCACGCCCTGTCCCAGCTTGGCCACCAGCGCATCCAGCTGGTCGCGTTCGTTCTGGTCCAGCGGGGCCAGCAGCTTTTTGCGGCCCTGCAGGTCCGAGCTTGCTCGGATGCTCTTTTTGTTTGAGGCGGGAAGCATCCGAGCAAGCTCGGACCTACAAGGCTATTTGCCGGTGAGGTTGTTTACGCCGTCAGCCAGCTTGGCCAGCAGGACGTCGAGCTGCGCGCGGTCGGTTTCGTCCAGGTTTGCCAGCAGCTGGCGTTCGCATTCCAGCGCCATCGGCGCGACTTCGTCGTAGACCGTGTAGCCGACCGGCGACAGCTCCAGCACCGAGCGTCTCCGATCCGCGCCATGGGTGTCACGCTGCACCAGCCCGCGTTCCAGCAGGCGCGCCAGCGCGCGGCTGACCGCGACCTTGTCCATGGCCGTACGCTCGGCCACTTCGCCTGCCGACAGATCCGGGTAGCGGCCCAGGATCGCCATGATCCGCCACTCGGTGACCGCCAGGCCGAAGCGTTGCCCGTACAGCCCCGAGATGGTCTGGCTGATGCGATTGGACAGGATGCTGAGCCGGTAGGGCAGGAAATGTTCCAGCTCAAGCACGGCATGCTCCGGCGACGGAGCCGAGGCCGGGGGAAGGCTGTCTGTGGGATCGTTCATCAAACTTTTCCTTGGTGATGGCGCAGCGCCGCTTGCAATTGGTTACACATGAAACTATAAAGTTCGCCTCCCCGATACAAGCCGCGAGGCCAGCACCATGAGCGCACAGCCCAATCTTGGCATGCAGGTCACCACCTTCGAGAACCCGATGGGCATCGATGGCTTCGAATTCGTCGAATTCGCCGCGCCGGAAGGCCAGGGCGAGCTGCTCCACGGCTACTTCCGCAAGATGGGCTTCACCGCCGTCATGCACCACAAGAGCCGCCCGATCACGCTGTATCGCCAGGGCGGAGTCAATTTCCTGGTCAACGAGGACCCGGACTCGTTCGCTGCCGACTTCGCCAACGCACACGGGCCCAGCGCCTGTGGGTTCGCGATCCGCTTCAAGAAGCCCGGTGCCGAAGTGCTGGCCACGGTGCTGGGCAATGGCGGCGAAGAGATCACCGACAAGGCCGCCAGCAAGTCGGTCGACGCGCCGGTGGTAAAGGGCATCGGCGACTGCATGCTCTATCTGGTCGACCGCTACGGCGACAAGGGCTCGATGTACGAGGACTTCCTGCCCGTGCAGGGCGCCGAGCAGGATCCGAAGGGGTTCGGCCTGACCTTCATCGACCACCTGACCCACAACCTGTACTTCGGCAACATGCAGAAGTGGTCGGACTACTACGAGCGCCTGTTCAACTTCCGCGAGATCCGCTACTTCGACATCAAGGGCGCCAAGACCGGCCTGGTGTCCAAGGCCATGACCGCGCCCGACGGCGTGGTGCGCATCCCGCTCAACGAATCCAACGACCCCAAGTCGCAGATCAACGAATACCTGGACGCCTACAAGGGCGAGGGCATCCAGCACATCGCCTGCTTCACCGACGACATCTATGCAACGGTGGAAGCGATGCGCGAGCAGGGAGTCGAGTTCCTGGACACGCCTGATGCCTACTTTGAAGTGATCGACCAGCGCGTGCCAAACCATGGCGAAGACGTGGCGCGGCTGGCCCGCAACAAGATCCTGATCGACGCCGACCTGGAAACCAAGCAGCGCAAGCTGCTGCAGATCTTCACCCAGAACGCGATCGGCCCGATCTTCTTCGAGATCATCCAGCGCAAGGGCAACGAAGGCTTCGGCGAAGGCAACTTCCAGGCGCTGTTCGAGAGCATCGAGCGCGACCAGATGAAGCGCGGGGTTCTCTGACCGGTTGAAAACCCCTCTCCCGATGGGAGAGGGGTTGGGGTGAGGGTACGGTGGAGCCATGCGAATCAAACCGCCATTGCCTACCACCACGCTCCAGAGCTCCCGCCGTCTGCGCAAGGAAATGACGGATTCCGAGCGCAAGCTATGGCAGCACCTGCGGGGTGGTCTGCTGGATGGATTGAAGTTTCGCCGACAACACCCAATCCCTCCCTACATCGCCGACTTCTGCTGCATCGAGAAAAAGCTAATCGTCGAACTGGACGGATCGCAGCATACAAAGGCAAGGGACGCACTTAGAACGCGCGTGCTTCAATCTCAGGGATGGCAAATCGTCCGTTTCTGGGGCCATGATGTTCTGCTGGCGACGGAAGCAGTAGCCGAGGCGATCTGGGAGATGGCTGGTAAACCGTACCCTCACCCCAACCCCTCTCCCGATGGGAGAGGGGCTCAAGCATCAAGCGAGCCTGATCATGAGCAGTGAAAATTACCAATCCGGCTTCGCCAACGAATTCGCCACCGAGGCACTGGAAGGCACGCTGCCTATCGGCCGCAACTCCCCGCAGCAGGTCGCCCACGGCCTGTATGCCGAACAGCTCACCGGCACCGCGTTCACCGCGCCGCGCTCGGAGAACCGGCGCAGCTGGCTCTACCGGATCCGGCCTGCGGCCATGCACGGACATTTCGAGCCGTTCCTGCATTCGTATTTCCACAATGATTTCAGCGCCGGTCCAGTGACGCCCGAACAGTTGCGCTGGGACCCGTTGCCGATCGGCGATGCGCCGGTCGATTTCGTCGACGGGCTTTTCACCATGGCCGGCAACGGCTCGGCCGAAGCACAGCATGGCGTGGGCATCCATCTGTACGCGGCCAACCGCTCCATGCAGGGTCGCTATTTCTACGATGCCGACGGCGAACTGCTGATCGTGCCGCAGCAGGGCGCCCTGCGGATCGCCACCGAGCTGGGCGTGCTGGACGTCGAGCCGCAGCAGATCGCAGTGATTCCGCGCGGCATCCGCTTCCGCGTCGAACTGCTGGAGGGTGCGTCGCGCGGTTATGTCTGCGAGAACTTCGGCGCGCTGATGCGCCTGCCTGACCTGGGCCCGATCGGTTCCAACGGCCTGGCCAATCCGCGCGATTTCGAAACGCCGGTGGCGGCCTACGAAGACAGCGAAGGCGAGTTCGAACTGATCGCCAAGTTCCAGGGCCACCTGTGGCGCGCCGACATCGGCCACTCGCCGCTGGACGTGGTCGGCTGGCATGGCAACTACGCGCCGTATCGCTATGACCTGCGCCGGTTCAATGCCATCGGCTCGATCAGCTTCGATCACCCCGATCCGTCGATCTTCACCGTGCTCACCTCGCCCAGCGATACGCCGGGCACGGCGAACCTGGACTTCGCGATCTTCCCGCCGCGCTGGCTGGTGGCCCAGGATACGTTCCGGCCGCCGTGGTTCCACCGCAACGTGGCCAGCGAATTCATGGGTCTTGTGCACGGCGCCTACGATGCCAAGGCCGAGGGCTTCGCGCCTGGTGGGGCCTCGTTGCACAACTGCATGAGCGGGCACGGGCCGGATGCGGCCACGTTCGAGAAGGCCAGCCGTGCCGATCTCTCCCGGCCCGACGTGATAGCCGACACCATGGCCTTCATGTTCGAGACCCGCGCGGTGATCCGTCCCACCCGGCAGGCGATCGAGTCGCCACACCGGCAGCGCGACTACCAGCATTGCTGGGCCGGGCTGCAGAAACATTTCAAGCCCGCAACCTGAGGGGCTTTGCGGCGCATTAACGCGCCAGTGCTAGCGTGCTGGCCTGCGTCCCGCCACGGAGTCCTGCATGCGCCGCTCATCTGCACTGTTGTTGCTTGCCCTTGCCACCACGTCGCTGGTGGCCTGCAAACCCGCCACACCAGCGGCCGACGCCGCGGCTGCGCCCGAGGCTGCCGACAGCCCGGCGCCGACCGCTCCTGCCGTCGCCAAGCCAGCTCCGGTCGCGACTGATCCAGTTGCCAGTGAGCCGGCTCCCGCCGATACACCTGCCGCTGACACGCAAGCCAGCTTCAGCGGCTATGGCGACATGAAGCTCGGCAGCACGGTGGAGGAAGCCAAGGCCGCCTGGGCCGGCGAACTCAACGGCAAGCCCATGGAAGGCACCACCTGTTATTACCTCAGCCCGAAATGGGTGAAGAAACCTTCCGACTTCGGTTTCATGATGGAAGAGGGCAAGTTCGTACGTTATGACGTGGGCACCGACAAGGAGGCCGCGCCGGGCGGCGGCAAGGTCGGCATGACGGTCGAGGCGCTGCAGAAGCTCTACAACAATGCGCTCGAGTCGAGCCCGCACAAATACGTGCAGGGCGGCAGCAACCTGTCCATCGCCGCAAGTGGCGTGGCGCCCAGCAAGCTCGTCTTCGAAACCGATGCCGCCGGCAAGGTCACGGCGTGGCGCGTGGGCCTGACGCCGCAGGTCGATTATGTGGAAGGTTGTTCCTGATCAACCCGGTTCTGCCGGAGCTTCCGTGCCACGGCCGGTGCAGGCCGTTGGCTTTGATCCTAGAATCACCGCAACGATAGGGGAGTACGACGATGCTTGAAGTCTGGGGATTTTTCGCGCTGGGCCTGGTGCTGCTGGCGCTTGGCGGTGATTCCATCGTCAAGGGCGCTTCGGGGCTGGCGCAGAAACTGGGGGCCTCGCCCTTCGTCGCCGGCCTGCTGCTGGTGGCCTTCGGCACCTCGCTGCCCGAACTCTTCGTCAACGCGCGTGCCTACTTCGTTGGCGCCCAGGACCTGGCACTCGGCAACGCGGTAGGCAGCAACATCGTCAACGTCGGCCTGACCCTGGCACTGGCGGCCATCGCCGCGCCGCTGCTGGTGCGCACGCGGTTGCTGTCACACCTGCTGGTGCTGCTGACGCTGTCCACGCTGGCGGTGATCCTGTTCGGCCTGGATGGGGTGATCAGCCGCGTCGAGGGCATCGTGCTGTTGCTGGCCTTCGTGGCGATCCTGGCCTACCTGCTGGCACGCAGCGGCCGTGAACTGCCGGAGGTGCGCGAGAGCATGGCTTCGTATGCGGTCACCCGCAGCGTGTTGTGGATGAACGTGCTGCGTTTCCTGGTGGCCTCGGCATTGTTGTATTTCGGTGCCAGGTTCGTGGTCCAGAGCGCACCGATGATCGGGGCCTCGTGGGGCTGGTCGCCACTGCTGGTCGGCCTGCTGCCGGTGGCCATCGGCACGGCATTGCCCGAGGTCGCCGCCGCCATTGCCGCAGCACGACGCGGGCAGGGCGACATGGTGGTCGGGCACGTGATCGGTTCCAGCCTGTTCAACCTGCTGGTGGTGGTGGGTGGCATGGCCGCGCTGCGCCCGATGCCGTTGCCGGCTTCCTTCGTCAAGCTGGAACTGCCGGCCGCCATCGCCTTCGTGCTGGTGCTGTACCCGATGCTGCGTGGAGACCTGCGCATCAGCAGGAACGAAGGCATCATCCTGCTGCTGGCATTCGCCGGATGGGTCGCGCTGGAACTGCTGCTGATTTCCAACTGAGCAAAGTCGCGCCGGGAACGGCCGATATACTCGGTGCATGAGCCGAGTCCGTCCCGTCACCCGCGCGCTGCAACTGCTGCGCGATTTCTTTCGATTGCAGGCGGCCGCCGGCATCGTGCTGATGGCCGCCGCGGCGCTGGCGATGATCGTCGCCAACTCGCCCTGGCAGCATGCGTATGAAGCGTTCAAGCACCTGCCGCTGGGCTTCAGCCTGGGCGGTCTGGAGCTGGTCAAGGACGCCGAACACTGGATCAACGACGGCCTCATGGCCGTGTTCTTCCTGCTGGTTGCACTTGAGATAAAGCGCGAAAGCCTCAGCGGCCAGTTGTCCAGCCGCGAGCAGATGCTGCTGCCCGTTCTATGCGCCATCGGCGGAGTGGCCGTGCCGGCGGTGCTGTACTGGGCCGTGAACCAGGGCGACCCTGTCGCCTTGCGCGGCTGGGCGATTCCCACCGCCACCGACATCGCCTTCGCGCTGGGCATGCTGGCACTGCTGGGTTCACGCGTGCCGCTGGGGATGAAGCTGCTGCTGTCGACGATCGCGGTGGTCGACGACCTGGTCGCGATCCTGATCATCGCCATCTTCTACACCCACGAGCTGGCTGCGCACGAACTGGCCTGGGCAGGCGCAGGCATCGGCCTGATGCTGCTGCTCAACTGGCGTGGGGTGACACGCCTGTGGCCTTACCTGCTGCTGGGCACGCTGGTCTGGTATTTCGTGATGAAGTCGGGCGTGCATGCGACGCTGGCCGGCGTGGTCACCGGCCTGCTCATCCCGTTGCGCGGCAAGACGGCGCAGGCGGCCTCGCCGCTGGAATCGCTGGAGCACACGTTGCATCCCTGGGTCGCCTACCTGGTGTTGCCGCTGTTCGCCTTCACCAATGCCGGACTCGCGCTGTCGGGCTTGCAGGCGGGCGATGTGCTGGCGCCGGTGCCGCTGGGCATCGTGCTGGGACTGGTGCTGGGCAAGCCCGTCGGCATCATCGGGGTTGCGGTGATTGCGCGCGCCGCAGGGGTGGCCCGCTTTCCGGACGGGATGGATATCAAGGCGATGGTGGGCCTGGGCATGCTGTGCGGCGTCGGCTTCACCATGAGCCTGTTCATTGCCAACCTGGCCTTCGCCAGCGTTGGCGGCCACTTTGGCGAAGCCTCGGTGCTGGGTGTGTTGTGCGCCTCGGTGGTGTCGGCAACGTTGGGCTGGGTGTGGTTGCGTTGCACGCTCAAGCCCGGAACTGCATGAATGCGTGACGCACTGGTATTCGGCGGCAGTGGACAGATCGGAGTGCCGGTGATCGAAAGGTTGCGGGCGGCGGGATGGAACGTGATCGCGGTATCGCGCACGGCGCAGGTGGATGGCGAGCAGCTGCGCTGGCTGCGTGGCGACCTGCTGCAGGTGGCGGCACTGCCGCCGCAAGTCGACGCGATCTTGAGTCTGGGGCCGCTGGATCATTTCGCGCGCTGGTATGCCGAAACGGCGGTAGCAACATCGCGCGTGGTCGCCTTTGGTTCCACCAGCCTGGAAACCAAGCAGGCATCGGGCGACGCGACCGAGCGTGACCTGGCCGCAAGACTGCACGCTGCCGAGCAGCAGCTCTTCAATACCGCAGCACGTCGACACGCGGGCGCTACCGTATTGCGGCCGACGCTGGTGTACGGCGCGGCCCGCGACAAGACCCTGAGCCAGATCGGGGCACTGGCGCGACGCACCGGCTTCTTCATCCTGCCGCGCGGCGCCGATGGGTTGCGGCAGCCCGTGCACGTGCAGGACCTGGCCGATGCCGCGGTGGCGGTGATCGATGTCGATGCCACCCATGGGCGCAGCTATGCGCTGCCTGGCGGGGAAACCCTGGCCTATGCGCAGATGGTGGAACGCACGCTGGCTTCGTTGCAGCCACCGGCACGGTTGATCCAGGTGCCCGGCGGTCTGTTCAAGCTGGCCCTGGGCGCGGCGCATGCCGTGGGGCGTATGCCCGGGCTGGGCAACGCAGCGTTGGCGCGGATGGGCGAGGACCTGGTATTCGATGCGGAACCGGCGCGGCGTGATTTCGGCTACGCGCCGCGCAGGTTCGAACCGCAGGCGGCGATGTTCGGATAATGGGGTTTGTGGAGCCGAGCTTGCTCGGCCCTGAAAGACTCAGTACTTCCAGTCCATCTTCCGGTAGAACTTGGACAGCACCCAGATAGGCCCGATCAGCAGGTAGACCAGGTCGGTGAGGAAGCTCGGTTTCTTGCCTTCGATCTTGTGGCCGATGAACTGCGCGATCCAGGCCACCACGAACACGGTGATGGCCGAATACAGCAAGGTCTGCAAGCCGTAGGTCTGTTCTATCAGCCGGCAGCTGCAGCCGATGGTGAAGAAGGCCACCAGCATGCCGTAGCCGATCGGGCGCGAGAGCCGGTTGTAGAACATCCAGGTGGCGAACATCGCCAGTCCCGCCCAGATCCCGCTCTGGAACATGGTCCCGAATACGGGGATACACCAGACCAGCGCGACCACCGACCACAGGATGGCCGGCACGGCGAAGATGTGGATCAGCTGGTTGGTGTCGTTGCGATGGTCGCCGGAATAGTTGTGGAACCAGCGGTCGATGGGACGTTCCAGAGTCGCATTCATGCATCCCTCCCGAGGATCAGTGCGCCAAGGTACGGAGCATAGCCCATCGGCGCCTGCGTTTCCGCGATGCCGCGCGTCAGTGGGCCGCCGAGCGCGAGAACAGCTGGATGACCGCTACGCCCGCCACGATCAGGGCCATGCCGACCAGGGCAGGCGTATCGAGGGCCTGCTTCAGCACCACCCAGCCGACCAGCGCGATCAGCACGATGCCCGCGCCCGACCAGATCGCGTAGGCAACGCCCACCGGCACGGTCCTGAGCACCAGCGACAGGAAATAGAAGGCAATGCCATAGCCCACCAGCACCACTGTGGACGGCAGCGCATTGGTGAAACCATTTGAGGCTTTCAACGCGCTGGTGGCGATCACCTCGGCCACGATGGCGATCGACAGGTACAGGTATCCAGGGTTCATGCTGGCCATCCTTCCGCGCGTGCGCCGGGCACGGGAGGGCCATGCTAGTTCATCCCGCAGTGAATGCCCGCTGCCTCGCGACGTGGCCGCATGCGTTACTAATCAGAACGCGAGCTGCATTCCCGCGCGTCAGTCGATGCGCAGGTCCGCCAGCTTCTGCAGCGCCTCGGCGTACTTGGCGCGGGTGCGTTCAATCACCTCGGCCGGCAGCGCCGGGCCCGGCGCGGTCTTGTCCCAGTCCAGCGTTTCCAGGTAGTCGCGCACGAACTGCTTGTCGTAGCTCGGCGGACTGGTGCCCACTTCGTACTGGTCGGCGGGCCAGTAGCGCGAGGAGTCCGGAGTCAGCATTTCATCCATCACGTACAGGCGGCCGTCGGCGTCGGTGCCGAACTCGAACTTGGTATCGGCCAGCAGGATGCCGCGCTGGGCGGCGTATTCGGCGGCGAAGCTGTAGATGCGCAGCGTGGCATCGCGCACGCGCTCGGCCAGTTCGGGGCCCACCAGCTTGACCATGGTGTCGAAGTCGATGTTCTCGTCATGGTCGCCCACGGCGGCCTTGGTCGAAGGCGTGAAGATCGGCTCGGGCAGTTTCTCGGCCTGGCGCAGGCCGGCGGGCAGGGTGATGCCACTGACCGCGCCGGTGCGCTGGTAGTCCTTCCAGCCGCTGCCGATCAGGTAGCCGCGGGCAATCGCTTCGACCGGCACAGGCTTCAGGCGCTTGGTGACCACGCTGCGCTGCGCATACAGCGCCGGGTCGACGCCTGCGGGCAGGACCGAGGCCACGTCGATGCCGGTCAGGTGGTTGGGCAGCAGGTGGGCGGTCTTCTCGAACCAGAAATTCGAGATCTGGCACAGCATCTCGCCCTTGCCCGGGATGGGGTCGGGGAGGACCACGTCGAACGCGCTGAGGCGATCGGTGGCCACCATCAACAGGTAATCTCCGTTGAAGCCCGCCCCATTGAAGCCGGCTGCGGAAGGCGCATCGGCAGGCAGGCGGTCGCGTGGCAGGTCGAAGACATCCCTGACCTTGCCGCGATGGCGCAGCGACAGGCCGGGCAGATCGGATTGGAGCAGGGTGGTCGACATGGAGCCTGGGATCCGGTGAAAGAGAGCAGGCCGCGCAGTTTACGACGCACTGGCAGGGCTGTGCCGTAAAATGCGGGCCTGCATGCCACAGGGGCGACGATGAACCGCTGGTACGGAAAACTGCTGGGCCTGATCGCCGGCGCATTGCTGTTCCGCCCCAATCCCGTGTTTGGTGCGCTGATCGGACTGATCCTGGGCCATGCCTTCGACCAGGACTGGTTCAAGCTGTCGCGCGACAACCCGTATCGCATCTTCAACCTGACCAGCGAAGCCAGCGACGCCGAAGTGGACCAGGCCTATCGCCGCATGATTTCCCAGTACCACCCCGACAAGATGGCCGGCGCGGCCGAAGACCTGCGCCGCCAGGCCGAAAAGAAAGCCGGTGAGATCAACACCGCCTACGACCGCATCAAGAAGCTGCGCAAGCGCTGAGCCAGCGCTCCCGTAACATCCTGCCGCGGGGCAGCCCGCAGGCGCTAACCCTCCAGGAACCTGCCGCCATGTCCGATTGCGTCATCGCACCTTCCATCCTCTCCGCCGATTTCGCCCGCCTGGGCGAGGAAGTGGACAACGTGCTGAAGGCTGGCGCTGACTGGGTCCACTTCGACGTGATGGACAACCACTACGTGCCCAATCTGACGATCGGGCCGCTGGTGTGCAGCGCGCTGCGCAAGCATGGCGTCACCGCGCCGATCGACGTGCACCTGATGGTGCAGCCGGTGGATCGCATCGTTCCTGATTTCGCCGAGGCCGGCGCAACCTTGATCAGCTTCCATCCGGAAGCCAGCAGCCACGTGCACCGCACCATCCAGCTGATCAAGTCGCACGGCTGCAAGGCCGGGCTGGTGCTGAATCCGGCTACCCCCATCGACGTGCTGGACTGGGTGCTGGACGAGCTGGACATGGTCCTGCTGATGTCGGTCAATCCGGGCTTCGGCGGGCAGGCTTTCATTCCCTCGACCCTGGACAAGCTGCGTGCGGTGCGCAGCAAGATCGACGCCAGCGGCAGGTCGATCCGCCTCGAGATCGATGGCGGGGTCAAGGCCGACAACATCGGCGAGATCGCCGCTGCCGGCGCCGATACCTTCGTCGCCGGTTCGGCCATATTCAACGCGCCCGACTACGCCGAGGTGATGGCGGCGATGCGCCGCGCGGTGGCCGGCGCGCGCAGCTAGCGGAGCTCCGCCTGCGGGCAAAGCGCATGTGTGTGATGCCCTTCCGCGCCGGCGCGCCATGGGCGCGCAGCCGGCAGTGGAGATCCCGGTGGTGGAAAAAGGACGGTCGCTTGCGCGGCCGTCCCCGGGGAAATAATTGGAGGCTTATCCTGCCTCCGCCAGTCGTCCCTGCTATGGCCTTCCATGCTGCGGACCGAACATGACAGGCGCATGAAATTCACCCGGGCGTCTTTCCTCGCTGCTAGCCTTCGGCATCCCCCATGAGAAAACGTCCATGACGTCCCCACGCTGGCGCCTGATCCTCAACGGAAAATCCGCGGGCGATGATGCCTTGCGGGACGCAGTGGCGACCTTGCGCGCGCGCGGCGTCATGCTGGATGTGCGGGTGACCTGGGAAGCAGGCGATGCCGAGCGCTATGTCTCCGAAGCCATCGAGGAAGGCGCCGACACCATCATCGCGGCCGGTGGCGACGGTACCCTGAGCGAAGTCGCCACTACGCTGGCGCGCCGCGACGAACCCGCGGGGCGATTGCCCGCATTGGGACTGGTGCCGCTCGGAACCGCCAATGATTTCGCCGCCGCCGCGCAGTTGCCAATGGAGGCACTGCCCGCAATGGAATCGATCGCCACTTGGTCGGTGGTGCCTGTCGACCTGATCAGGGTGGTGACCGCAGAGGGAGGAACCCACTGGTGCGCCAACCTTGCCAGCGGCGGCTTTGGCACCCAGGTCACCGTGGAAACGGACGACGGCTTGAAGAAGATGCTCGGCGGCCTGGCTTACCTCATTACCGGCATCTCCAGGCTGGGTCGCATCGAACCCATCCATGCCCGCCTGCACGGGCCGGACTTCGACTGGGAAGGCGAGCTGATTGCCCTCGGTATCGGCAACGGGCGCCAGGCCGGCGGCGGCCAGGTTTTGTGTCCCGAGGCGCTGGTCAACGATGGCCTGCTGGATCTGACGATCGTGCCAGAACTGTCGGGCGAGGTCGCCGCCACCGTTGGCACCCTGGTCACCAGTGGCCGGGGCGCTGCGCTAGAGCGCGTGGCCGTACGCACGCGGCTGGAATGGATAGAGATCGAGTGTCCGCAGCCGCTGTCCCTGAACCTGGATGGCGAGCCGGTGGAGTCGATGCGCTTCCGCATCGACTGCGTGCCAGGGCGCGTGCGCATGTACCTGCCGCCGGGTTGCCCGCTGCTCGGCTAGTTCACAGGTATTGCGGCAAGAGGTCGATTGCAGAATGCAACGACCCGGGCTTGCCACCCTGCCGATGCCAACGCCCATCCCTGCCAGTGACCATGGCGGTCCTTGCGGATCGCCATGCCGGAAGCCACGCCTTGCGCGTCCACCAGCAACAGCCTGGCGCAAGGCGATGCCTCAAGATCGAAGCTGACCGCGTATCCAGGCGGCCCCAGCGCGTTATCTACTGGCCGCAGTTGCAAGTGCTGGACCGGAACAGGCTGGCTGGACTTGACCGGCTTGCCCATGGCCTGGGTTTCCGGCCATGCGAATACCGATTTTTGTGCGCGCTGCAGCAGCGGCCGCGTCTCCGTTACTTCACCCAACACGCTTTCCCCCAGCACCATCGCGGGGTCCAGCACGCCCACGGCAACGCCCAGGCCAGTCATCCCGGCGGTGGACCTGGTGTGGTCTGCCAGATGCGCCATCCACAACTGGCTGGGAACCAGCACCACGCCGATCAGCAGGATCGCCAAGGAACGCCGGTACAGGCGTCGGGGCTCGCTGCGGATCGCTGCCGACATCGCCAGCCCTGCCCAGAACAGGCTGGACCAGGGCAGGTAACGTGGGGCGACGACCTGGGAAGGGTGCTGGATGAAATAACCGGCGCGGGATACTGCAACCAGCAATCCCACTGTGAGTCCAAACCACGCCATTGCCAGGCCAACCTGTTCAACGCGCTGCCGCTGCGGCCTGCGATGGCAGGCGTGGCTGGCAAGTGCCAGCCAGAGGCAGCCGGCCAGCCCGATCACCAGGTGCGGCCAGCGTGCCAGCATCACTGGCCCGAATGCATGCTCGTAAGCCTGGGCGACGACCAGGGACGGAGCGCGCACCATTTCGACTGGTATCGCTGCGGCAAGCTTGGGGTCCAGCAATGGCCAGCCTGCATAGACGAAGGCGGCGGAGAGCCAGCGCAGCAGGGTGGAAAGCTGTTCCACTGGCGAAAAACGCATTGCCGGATCCACCCCGCTGTTTCCCAGCGCCAGGTGCAGAAGGACTGCGGCCAGGGCCGCGGCCGCAATGACCGCCACCGGCCTCCACGGCGCGCGGCGCAACAGCAGCATGGCCAGAAAGGCGGCAAAACAGGCAATGCCGCTGCCAAAGGAATAGGTGGCCACGGTGCCCAGCGCCACCACCGCTGCCAGCAAGCCGGGCGAGCGGTCCGCATCGGCGCCGGACAGCAGCCAGCTGGCACTCACCAGGCACAGCATCACCAGATAGGCATGCACCGATTCACTGCCATGGGCCAGGCTGCGTTCGTTGCCTAGCCAGAAAATCCCGAGCACGGCGACCAACAGTGCGGCCGCCTTTGCCAAAGGCGGGACCGGTTCGCGCCGGATCGCATTGGCCAGTACCGCGATCGTGGCGCATGCCAGCAGGGCGCCCACCACGATCTGCAGCCACTGGTTGCCATCCAGCCAGTGCAGCTCGGCGACCCGCACCAGGTTGGGCAGGATTTCACGATGGCCGTTGTCGGCGTCCAGCACTTTCCAGGGCCATGCGGTGGAAAGGAAATGGCCGGTGAATCGCCACGGATCCGCGTACAGCACCTTGGGCGAGAGCGCGAACATGGCGGCCAGGCCGGTGGTGGCGAAGCCTGCCGACGCCAGCCACAGCAGCTTCAGCAGCCAACCTTGTCGTTGCGGCAAACGGTCAGGCGGAATGCTCATACCAGTGCGGTGGCGGTCTGCGGCAGATCGGCAATGGTAGGGCAGATTGCAGGCGCGTCCTGCAGGGTGATGCGATGCACAAGGCTTCAGGCTAAAGTACCGGCGTGACCAAGCAGACGCCCTGCCACCTCCTTTCCTCCGCTTGCGCCGGTTGGCGACGGTGGCCTGATGCCGTCGTCTGCCCTGCCACCGCGCCCCGGAAGGAATGCCTCCTTGATCACGCAAGTCCAGTTCCAGCAACACGCCGCTAACGGCCACACCCGCATCCCCGTCGTCCGCGAAGTGCTGTCCGACCTGGATACGCCGCTTTCGGTCTACCTGAAACTCGCCGACGCCCCACACACCTACCTGCTGGAATCGGTGGAAGGCGGCGAGCGTTTCGGCCGGTATTCGATCATCGGCCTGCCTGCCAAACGAGTGGTCACCTTTCGCGGTCATGCGATGGAAATCCGCGACGATGGCTTGGTGACGGAGCAGCGCCAGGTCGCAGATCCGTTTGCCGAAGTGGAAGCGTTGCGCGCTTCCTATTCGGTTCCGGAACTCGAAGGCCTGCCTGGCTTCACCGGCGGGCTGGTGGGCTGGTTCGGATTCGAGTGCATCGGCTACATCGAGCCTCGCCTGGCTGGCGGCGACAAGCCTGACGAACTCGACACGCCCGACATCCTGCTGATGCTTTCCGAAGAGCTGGCGGTGTTCGACAACCTCAAGGGCCGCCTGTACCTGATCGTGCATGCCGATCCAGGCGAGGAGAACGCCTGGGACAACGCGCAGTCGCGACTGGATGAGCTCACCGGCAAGCTGCGCCAGCCCGGCTCCTACCCCGCGCCGATAACCCGCGACGTGCTGGATGAAAGCCACTTCGTTTCCGGCTTCACCCACGACGGCTTCATCGCGGCGGTGGAGAAATCCAAGGAATACATACGCGCCGGCGACATCTTCCAGGTGGTGCTGTCGCAACGGCTCAGCGTGCCGTTCAGCGCGCGGCCAGTGGACGTCTACCGGGCACTGCGCGCGCTGAACCCCTCGCCCTACATGTACTTCGTGGATGTGGGCGACGTGCAGGTGGTCGGTTCCTCGCCGGAAATCCTGGTGCGCCTCGAGGACGGCGAAGTCACCGTGCGGCCGATTGCCGGCACCCGGCCGCGCGGTAAAAATCAGGAGGAAGACCTCGCCCTGGAGGCCGAGCTGCTGGCCGATCCCAAGGAGCGCGCCGAGCACCTGATGCTGATCGATCTGGGCCGCAACGATGCGGGCCGGGTCTCCGCCGCCGGCACCGTGCAGGTGGGCGAGCAGTTCGTGATCGAACGTTACAGCCATGTCATGCACATCGTCAGCGAGGTGACCGGCAAGCTGCTGCCCGGCCTGAGCTACGCCGACGTGCTGCGTGCCACCTTCCCCGCAGGCACCGTCAGCGGCGCGCCCAAGATCCGCGCGCTGGAAGTGATCCGCGAGCTGGAACCGATCAAGCGCAACGTCTACGCCGGCAGCATCGGCTACATCGGCTGGCACGGCGATGCAGACACCGCCATCGCCATCCGCACCGCGGTGATCAAGGACGGCCGGCTGCACGTGCAGGCCGGCGCCGGCATCGTCTACGACTCCGATCCCGAGAAGGAATGGGACGAGACCATGAACAAGGGCAGGGCCTTGTTCCGGGCGGTGGCGGAAGCGGCGAAGGGGTTGTGATGGAAAATGCAGCGATCGCAATCCCACGTATCGAGGAGAGGACTTGGACAAGGCTGGCGGCTGCAGGTCGCCCAGGCAAAGGTCACATCCGAATCGTCATCCCCGCGAAGGCGGGGATCCAGCGACTTCAGCCGTGGAAGCAAAGTCGCTGGGTTGACCAGCTGGCGCTGTTGAAAAAGCACTTCCGCCTTCGCGGGAATGACATTCGGCTTTTTATTCAGCCTGTCAGGCATATCCCGAAGCAGTCATCCAAAAAAAAGGAACATCGCGTGAATCTTAGGACCACAGTGCTCATGCTCCTGTCGCTGATTGCGGCAGATGCATCCGCGCAAGTCAACGCCTTGCCGCCGACTCGTCATATCCTGGTTTACGGAGATGCGCAGGCGCGCGCGATACCGGATCGATTCAAAATCACGATCGAGTTCGAGGAAATTGATGCGAGTGCGCAAGTTGCAAGGGATAGATTGCAGAGAAGCTACGAAGGCGTGCTGGAATTATTGAGTAATTCTCGTGTTCCGGACGGCGAGATTGTTGCCACATCGCTTGAGATCGGCCCGTACGAGCGCTACGACAACAAGAAGGAAGAGGAAGTCTACGCAGGCGTGTCTGCCTCAAGGAAACTGACTGTCCGGTTTTCGGATACGGCAAGCCTGGAGAAATTCCTGGCGGGAATTAAGGCCAGCGAACAGGTGCAGGTATCGGGCATATCAACGGAGCTTTCCACGGAACAGGCGTTGAAGGATCAGCTTCGTTTAAAAGCGATTGAAAGTACGCGTAAAAAGGCAGAGGAGATTGCCAAGGCTTATGGTGCACGCGTTGGCGGCCTGTACAGCGTTTCCGACGTGGCACCGCAGTTTAATTATGGTGTTAGGGAAGGGAGTTGGCAGGGGGGATACGGTTGGGATGGCGATAGCAGAACCCTCGACAGGGTGGAAGTGACGGGAGCAAGAATCAATCGAATGCAAACAGAGTCGTTCAAGGTTGGGTACGTGAATTTCACCGACAAGATCTACGCAGTATTCCTGCTCGCGGACTGACCTATGCTCCTGATGCTCGACAACTACGACAGCTTCACCTACAACCTCGTGCAGTACCTGCAGACCCTGGGGGCCGAGGTCAAGGTGGTGCGCAATGATGCGTTGACGGTGGACGAGATACAGAAGCTCGCGCCGGAGCGCATCGTGATCTCGCCGGGTCCCTGCACGCCCAACGAAGCGGGGGTCTCGCTGGAGATCATCGAGCGCATGGGCGCCACCACGCCCATCCTCGGGGTGTGTCTGGGTCACCAGAGCATAGGCCAGGCCTATGGCGGCGACGTGATCCGGGCCAAGACCATCATGCATGGCAAGACCTCGCGCATCCGCCATGAAGGCAAGGGCGTGTTTGCCGACCTGCCTGATGCCTACGAAGCCACCCGTTACCATTCGCTGGTGGTGGATCGCGGCACCTTGCCCGATGTGCTGGAGGTCACCGCCTGGACCGAACTGGAAGATGGTTCGTTCGAAGAGATCATGGGCCTGCGCCACAGGGAATTCCCGGTGCAGGGCGTGCAGTTCCATCCGGAGTCGATCCTGACCGAGCATGGGCATGCGCTGTTGAAGAATTTCCTGGAACAGTAACGACCGTCGCTCCCGCGGAGCCGGGAACCGCTCTGGCTTCTCGCCGAGAGCGATTCCCGCCTCCGCGGGAATGACGAACAGGAATGTTTAGCCTTTCCCGATTCCCGATTCCCGATTCCCGATTCCCGATTATTGGCCTCCCTCATGCCCATCACCCCGCAAGAAGCCCTGCAACGCACCATCGAGCATCGCGAGATATTCCATGACGAAATGGTGGACCTGATGCGACAGGTCATGCGTGGCGAAGTCTCGCCGACCATGACCGCCGCCATCCTGTCCGGCCTGCGGGTCAAGAAGGAGACCATTGGCGAGATCGCCGGCGCCGCCACGGTGATGCGCGAGTTCTCGCGCACGGTGGACGTGCCGGACAAGCGGCATCTGGTCGACATCGTCGGCACCGGTGGCGACGGCTCGCATACCTTCAACATTTCCACCGCTTCCATGTTCGTGGCCGCGGCCGCCGGTGCGCGCATCGCCAAGCACGGCAACCGCAGCGTGTCCTCCAAATCCGGCAGCGCCGATGTGTTGGAAGCGCTGGGCGCAAACATCGAACTGCAGCCCGCACAGGTTGCCGAATCGATCGAAGCAACCGGCATCGGCTTCATGTTCGCCCCGGTGCACCACCCGGCGATGAAGGTGGTGGCGCCGGTGCGCCGCGAAATGGGCGTGCGCACCATCTTCAACATCCTGGGGCCGCTGACCAATCCGGCCGGCGCGCCCAACATCCTGATGGGCGTGTTCCATCCGGACCTGGTCGGTATCCAGGCACGCGTGCTGCAGGAGCTCGGCGCCGAGCGCGCACTGGTGGTATGGGGCCGCGATGGCATGGACGAGCTTTCGCTGGGCGCGGCGACCCTGGTCGGCGAGCTGCGCGATGGCGTGGTCACCGAATACGAATTGCATCCGGAGGACTTCGGTATCGCCATGTCCGCCAGCCGCAACCTCCGGGTGTCCGATGCGGCCGAGTCCAGGGCCATGCTGCTCGGCGTGCTGGACAACCGCCCCGGGCCGGCGCGCGAGATCGTGGTGCTGAACGCCGGTGCGGCACTTTACGTGGCCGGCGTGTCCGCCAGCATCGAGGAAGGCATCGCCTTGTCGCGCGAAGTCATCACCACGGGTGCGGCGCTGGCCAGGCTGGAGGAGTTCGTGGCAACGACAAGTAAACTGGGGCTCAAGACGCTACAGCCGGAAATCTAGGGTCGGCATGATCACCGAGTGAGGCCGATGGTCGATGCAGCAATGGCGCCCGAGGGACAAGCACATGAATGACGGATTTGCCCTGTTACCCAAGCCGCCGTACTACGCCGTCATATTTTCCTCGCAGCGTAACGCGTCGGATGAGGAGGGTTATGGCGCCACCGCCCAACGGATGGTCGAGCTTGCGCGCGAGCAGCCGGGTTTCCTTGGCGTGGAATCCACCCGTGGAGCCGACGGGTTCGGCATCACCGTTGCCTATTGGGAAAACGAGGAATCCATCCTCGCCTGGCGTCGCCACGCCGAGCACACCGCTGCCCGGGAACGCGGACGCAGCGACTGGTATGACCACTTCGAACTGAGGATTGCAAGAGTAGAGCGGGCCTACGGTTGGGATAGAGATAGTCGGTGACTGCCTTGCCGGCCTGTTTGAGCCGCAATGGCCTAGAATTCCGCATGTCCGTGCTGCATCGTCACCCATAAGGCCGCAATGAGCGACATCCTCAACACCATCCTCGCCCGCAAGGCCGGGGAGATTGCCGAACGCAGCGTGCGCGTGCCCTTGCCTGAACTGATGGCGCGCGTGGACGATGCCTCGCCGGTACGCGGCTTCGCCGACGCCCTGCACGAGCGCATCGCCACCGGCGACGCTGCGGTGATCGCGGAAATCAAGAAGGCCAGCCCGTCCAAGGGCGTGATCCGCACCGATTTCCGCCCGGCGGAACTCGCCATGAGCTATGAATTCGGGGGCGCGGCCTGCCTGTCGGTGCTGACCGACGTGGATTTCTTCCAGGGCGCCGACGCCTACCTGCAGCAGGCCCGCGAGGCCTGCACGCTGCCGGTGCTGCGCAAGGACTTCACCATCGATCCCTACCAGGTGTACGAGGCGCGCGTGCTGGGCGCCGATTGCATCCTGCTGATCGTCGCGGCCCTGGACGATGGGCAACTGGTCGACCTGTCGGGCCTGGCCATGCAGCTGGAAATGGACGTGCTGGTTGAAGTGCACGACATCGACGAGCTGGAACGCGCGCTGCAGGTACCGGTGCCATTGATAGGTATCAACAACCGCAACCTGCGGACCTTCGAGGTCTCGCTGCAGAACACCTTGTCGATGAAGGATGCGGTGCCGCGGGACCGCCTGCTGGTCACCGAGAGCGGCATCGTGGTGGCCGAGGACGTCGCCCTCATGCGCGCGGCCGGGGTCAATGCCTTCCTGGTCGGCGAGACCTTCATGCGCGCGGATGAACCGGGCGACGCGCTGCGTCAGTTATTCTTTCCCTATGAGTGAAGCCATGTCCCCGCAGGCCTATCCCGTGCCGCGCGACGATGCGCCGGTAGTCGTGTTCGACTTCGACCACACGCTGTACGACGGCGACTCCTTTGGCCATGTGCTGGGCTGGATGCTGAAACGCAATCCGTTGCGGGCGCTGGTCGCGCTGGCAGCGACGCCCGTGCTGGGACCGATGGTGGCCTTGCTGCCGACGCGCCGCCGTGGCATCACCGGCTATGTGTGGATAGGTACGTTCGGCCTGCACGGGCGCCGCAGTTTCGATGCCCTGCTCGACCTTTACGTGGCCACCCACCAGGACCAGATCCGCCAGCGCCTGCTGCCGATCGCACTGGAGGTGCTGCGTGGGCACCGCGCTTCGGGCGACCGCGTGGTCATTGCCACGGGCGCACCGCCCGAGCTGGCGCGCGCCATCCTTGCGTTCGTGACCCACCAGGACGTGCCGGTCATCGGCACCGCGGTAGGGCCGCGCTTCGGCGCGATGGGCGCACGGCGGCACTGCCACAACGAAGAGAAGGTGCGCATGCTGGAAGAACGTGGCTACGGCGAAATCGCCGTCGCCTATTCCGACAGCAGCGCCGACCTGCCGCTACTGCACGCCGCGCACGCGCCGGTGGTGGTGAACCCCAAGGCCAAGCGGGTGGAGATGTTCCGCAAGGTGTTGCCGGCCGGAACGCCGATCCTCAACTGGGGCTGCAAGGACCGCGCAGGCCAGGCCGTGGCATAGGGTGGGGCCCGACCCACCATTGCCATCCCGCAGCCCGCATGGGCAATCATCGAGGCGCCTGCCAACGAAATCACAGGCAAGAAGAAGGCGGGCCGAAGCCCGCCTTCTTCGATCCCCAAACCGGTGCGTTCAGCGCGTGCCGTACAGCACGACGGTCTTGCCGCGGGCGTGCAGCACGCCATCGGCCTGCTGCTTCTTGAGCACGCGGCCGGCCATTTCGCGCGAACAGCCGACCAGGCGTGCCAGCTCCTGCCGCGACACACGCAACTGCGTGCCCTGCGGGTGGCTCATGGCCTCCGGCTCGCGAGCCAGGTCGTGCAGGGTGCGGACGATGCGGTCGGTCACGTCCAGGAAGGCCAGGCGGCTGGCTTTCCTGCTGGTGTCCAGCAGCCGGCGTGAGAGCTGCGAGCCAATCGAGTACAGCAGGCGTGGCGCGTCGGCGACCAGCGTCCCTGTGAACAGCTGGTGCAGGCGCTCATAGCCGATCTCGGCCAGTTCGCACTGGGTGCGGGTGCGCAGGATCACTTCGCGGCGGTCGGATTCGATGAACAGTCCCATCTCGCCGACGAACTCGCCGGTGCCGAAATAACCCAGCACCAGCTCGCGGTCATCCTCTTCCTCGGTGATGATGCTCACCGAACCACTGACCACGTAATACATGGTGCCGGCCGGATCGCCGGGGCGGAATACGTCGGCGCGCGCCGGATAGCGGCGACGGTGGCAATGGGCCAGGAAGCGTTCGATGGTGGCGGCATCGGGCGTCAGCGGGCTGGGCGCAATGCGGGCAGGATTTGAAATCGGGGTACCTAGGCTCATCGGGGGATATCAAGCTACGGTTAAGCAAGCTTAGTCTGAATACGGGCGCGACGGCAAACCCATACCGGTAGCGCAGGGCCCGGAGCGCACCGACATTCCGCTGTCACCCCGTTTGCCCCATAATCCCGCCCCTTGTCGTCTCCCCCAGAGGGATTACCGCCGTGGTCAAACCGCTTCCGCGTCTCAGGCTCCAGGGTTTCAACAACCTCACCAAGGCGCTGAGCTTCAACATCTACGACGTCTGCTACGCCGTTTCGGAAGAAGAGCGCCAGCGCTACATCGCCTACATCGACGAGGAATACAACGCCGACCGGCTGACCCAGATCCTGACCGATGTGGCCCAGATCATCGGCGCCAACATCCTCAATGTCGCCCGCCAGGACTACGATCCGCAGGGCGCCTCGGTGACCATCCTGATCTCCGAAGAGCCGGTGATCGACAAGAAGATGGCCGGCAAGGAGATCATTTCCGATGCCGTGGTCGCGCACCTGGACAAGAGCCACATCACCGTCCACACCTATCCCGAAACCCATCCGCAGCATGGCATCGCTACCTTCCGCGCCGACATCGACGTGGCCACCTGCGGGGTGATTTCGCCGCTGAAGGCGTTGAACTACCTGATCGAGAGCTTCGAGTCGGACATCGTGGTGGCCGATTACCGCGTGCGTGGCTTCACCCGCGACGTGAAAGGCAAGAAGCACTACATCGACCACAAGATCAACTCGATCCAGGACTTCCTGGCCAAGAACATCAAGTCCCGCTACGAGATGTTCGACGTCAACGTCTACCAGGAAAACATCTTCCACACCAAGCTGCATCTGAAGGACTTCGACCTGGACCAGTACCTGTTCGAGGAAAAGGCCAAGAATCTTTCGTTCAAGGAGCGCATGAAGATCGAAGCGCTGTTGAAGCGCGAGATCGAGGAGCTTTTCCACGGGCGCAACCTGGTCGAATAATCGGCCATCGGCCGGGGTTACCCAGGCTTGGGCAAACGTCCGTTATCGTGTGACCAGCAAGAAACAAGCGGGACGACCCGCGCGCAGGCATCGCCTGCGCTACCAAGACCGACGGCGGTCCGTGGCGAAAGCCCCGGGCCGTTTTCGTTTCATGCAACTGCTTTCGAGGAAAACACCAATGCCCTGGATCTATCTGCTGCTGGCCGGAATCTTCGAGATCGGCTTCGCAATCGGCCTGAAGTACACCGAAGGGTTCACCCGCCTGTGGCCCAGCATCGGCACCGTGGCCGCAGCGGCGATCAGCCTGTGGTTGCTGACCCAGGCGTTGCGCACCATTCCGGTGGGCACCGCCTACGCGATCTGGACCGGCATCGGTGCGGTCGGCGTGGCCACCCTGGGACTGGTGCTGTTTTCGGAAAGCGCCTCGCCGGCGCGACTGCTGTGTATCGCCCTGATCGTCAGCGGCGCGATCGGCCTGAAGCTCACCTCGGCTTAGCCCGGGCGTAGTGGGTCGTCGCTCCTGCAGTCGTGCGGCTTTCAGAGCCGGTAGGCCACGGCTTTCATGAGATTCGAAGCGGCCGTCATCAACGCCGGAATCGGCTGCGGCAGGATGCGCGCACCTGCTTTTTCGGCATGGTCGGCATGGCGGGCCTCGTCGGCCTTCATCACCTTGATGATTTCCCGACTGCGCAGGTCGGCTTCAGGCAGCGTCTGCAGGTGTTCGTCGAGGTGGGCCTCGACCTGGTGTTCGGTTTCCACCACGAAGCCCAGGTTCCAGCCGTCGCCGCGCAGGCCGGCCAGCGCTCCCAGCGCGTAACTGCCGGCGTACCAGAGCGGGTTGAACAGGCTGGGGCGGCTGCCCAGCTCGGCCAGGCGGTCGCCGCACCAGGCCAGGTGGTCGGTCTCTTCCTGGGCCGCTTCCAGCAGGTGCTCGCGGGTCTGCGGGTCGCGCGCCACCGCGGCCTGACCAACGTACAGGCCCTGGGCGCAGACCTCGCCCACGTGGTTTATCCGCATCAGGCCGGCGGCGTGGCGGCGTTCGGCCTCGTCCAGCTCCACATCGGCCGTGTCTGCGGCTGGATTGGGGCGTCGGGCGAGGGGTTTCCCGGCCACGGTATCCAGTGCGTTCTGGGCATCCACCAGCAGGCGGTCGAGGGCGGAAAGGGCTCGGGCAGTCATGGCTGCCATTGTGCCGGGTCCCGGCCGTGAGGTCTCCGTTCGGCCCGGTAACGGGCTCGAGGGGCCTGGTTTGCTTGCAATGCAGCACGACGATACGTACAATCCGGCCTCTTTCGTTCCACCCTTACAACGCGTGGCAAAGTTCCGGCGGGTGTTTCCACCCGGCGCAATCCGCCCGACCAAACAACATCGAGCTCCTTCATGAATACGTTTAGCGCCAAGTCCGAGACCGTCCAGCGTGACTGGTACGTCGTCGACGCAGCAGGCAAGACCCTCGGTCGCCTGTCCACCGAGCTGGCCCGCCGCCTCCGCGGCAAGCACAAGCCGGTCTATACCCCGCACGTCGATACCGGCGATTACCTGGTGGTGATCAATGCCGAGAAGATCCACGTGACCGGCAACAAGCTGGCCGACAAGATGTATTACCGGTTCACCGGTTACATCGGCAACCTCAAGAGCGAAACCCTGGGCCAGGCGCTGGAGCGCCACCCCGAGCGCGTCATCGAGATCGCCGTCAAGGGCATGCTGCCGAAGAACACCCTGGGCCGTGCGATGTACCGCAAGCTCAAGGTCTACGCAGGCCCCAATCACCCGCATGCCGCCCAGCAGCCGCAAGTCCTGGATATCTGATCATGGCAATTACCCAGAATTACGGCACCGGCCGTCGCAAGTCCTCCATCGCCCGCGTGTTCCTGCGCAAGGGTACCGGCGCCATCAGCGTCAACGGCCGTCCGCTCGACGAATTCTTCGGGCGCGAAACCGCCCGCATGATCGTGCGCCAGCCGCTTGAGCTGACCAAGAACACCGAGTCGTTCGACATCATGGCCACCACTTCCGGCGGCGGCACCACCGGCCAGGCCGGCGCCATCCGTCTGGGCATCGCCCGCGCGCTGGTGGAATACGACGAAACCCTGAAGACCGAACTGCGCAAGGCCGGTTTCATGACCCGCGACGCCCGCGAAGTCGAGCGCAAGAAGGTCGGCCTGCACAAGGCTCGCCGCGCCACCCAGTTCTCGAAGCGTTAATCGGTAAAGCAGTAAACGGTAAAGTCGCCCGCCAAGCGGGCTGGAAAGTGGTTTTTGCATCCACCATTGACAGACGGCGCAGCCGTCGACTTTACTATCAACCAGTCAACACAGCCCCGTCGCCAAGCGGTAAGGCATCTGCCTCTGACGCAGACATTCGGTGGTTCGAATCCATCCGGGGCTGCCATACAAGTCGTACGTACCATCGCAGGGGCAGGCGCCACGCCCCCGCAGCAGAAACCCGCCTTGTGCGGGTTTTTGCGTTTCAGGCGCGGGCGGGCAGGGCTGAGCAGTTGCGCAGGGCTTCATCCCGGAGCCGCCGCCGATCCCGTTTGAATCGATGCCTTGCCGTGTCGAAGGCAAAGCAGGCGACAATCTGCATCTTTGCAGTTCCTGGCAATTGCGTGGTTCGAGCGGCTCGCCACTCACGGCTTCGATTTCGCCAGACCTGCTCAAACTTGCATCGGGGCTTCCATGGTCACCAGCTTTCCACCTCCTTTCGTCGGCATCACCGAGCTCACCGCGTGCCTGCGCGAACGTGGCTATGCCGTCCTGGCTCCCGCCGACGTAGCCCAGCTGTGTGGTGTTGAGCTGCAGGCGCTGGAGGCATTGACCCCCGCCTGGGACGACCTGCAACCGGACCATTACCTCAAGGACGGGGGAAGTTACCGCAAGCGTCGGCATTCGTGTTTCGTGGTCGATCAGGACGCCCTGACCCTCGCGCCGCATCGGGCCCATTGGCAGTCGGAGGAATACAACGCCTTGCATGGCGGCATGCGCCGCTGGTTCGAGCCGATCGGGCCCGGCACGCTCGTGCAGCCGGCGTGGGATGCGCTGCTCAAGGCCATAGCCCGGATCTGCGATGTGCTGAAGGGCCAGCAGGCCTGGTACCTGGAAGCACACCAGTTCCGCATCGATACCGCCGATGGCATTGGCAGGCCCACGCCCGAAGGCGCCCATCGCGATGGCGTCGACGTGGTCGCCGTGCTGCTGGTAGGGCGGCATGGCATCAGTGGCGGCGAGACGCGGGTGTTCGATGCCAACGGTCCCGACGGCCAGCGCTTTACCCTGACCGAGCCCTGGAGCCTGATGCTGCTGGACGATGCGCGGATGATTCACGAATCCACGCCTATCCAGCCGACCGCGGACTACGGCTACCGCGATACGCTGGTGCTGACCTACCGGGCGGGCAACTTCCAGGGCGACGAATGACCCTGTGTCCATTTGCTTGTGGGGCCTGCCCGGCTGCTCCTTGACGAGAAGGGCTGGGCAGCCGGTCCGGCTCGGCAAGGTGCTCTCGGCGGGCTAGCTAGTTACAATTGAAACAATAGGCCGCTACGCAGCCAACGGAGATTCGGATGAAACTGGGTTCACTGAAGGAAGGCGGCCGCGACGGCACCCTCATCGTCGTCTCGCGAGACCTCACCCGCGCGGTGCGGGCCACCGGCATCGCGCCGACCCTGCAGGTCGCGCTGGAAGACTGGTCCAACCTGGCCCCCCGCTTGAATGCCCTGTCCGAATCGCTGGACCGTGGCGATTCCGATGGAATCTTCGCCCTTGATTTCCAGGCGTTGGCCGCACCGCTGCCGCGCGCTTACGAGTTCGTCGATGGCAGCGCCTATCTTCCCCACGTCGAACGCGTGCGCCGTGCGCGCGGCGCCGAAGTGCCGGAGAGCTTCTACACCGACCCCCTGATGTACCAGGCCACCAGCGCCGGCTTCCATGGCCCGCGTGACGCAGTGCGCGTGGTCAGCGAGGACTACGGCATCGACCTGGAAGCCGAGATCGTGGTCATCACCGATGACGTGCCCATGGCGGTGACGCCGGCCCAGGCTGCCGCGCACATCCAGCTGATCGGCCTGGTCAACGACGTATCGCTGCGCAACCTGATCCCGGGTGAATTGAACAAGGGCTTCGGCTTCCTGCAATCCAAGCCGCGATCGGCGTTGTCGCCGGTCTTCGTCACACCCGATGAGCTGGGCGAACATTGGCGCGACAACAAGCTGCACCTGCCGCTGCTCACCCATGTCAATGGGGAGTGGTTCGGCGCGCCGGAAGCCGGCGTGGACATGCAGTTCGACTTCTCGCAACTGGTGGCCCATGCCGCCAGGACCCGGCCGCTGTCTGCCGGCACGATCGTCGGCTCCGGGACCATCGCCAACGTGGACACCTCGAAAGGCGCGTCGTGTTTCGCCGAAAAGCGCACGGTGGAAACCCTGCGCGACGGCAAGCCAACGACGCCTTTCATGAAATTTGGCGACACGGTGCGCATCGAGATGGTAAATAGTGATGGCACTTCCATTTTTGGCGCGATCGAACAACGGATCGAGATCCAGCCCTTGCCCTGAACCACTGCATGGGCGCAAATGCGAGAACGGTGATGCGCAGGCCTGATTCCATGCACCACAGCGTCATCCGCCAGTTTTCCACAGGCCAGGATCGCCGATGAGTGAGCAACTACGCCTTTACTCCTACTGGCGCTCCAGTGCGGCCTATCGCGTGCGCATCGGCCTGAACCTCAAGGGGCTTGCCTACGAGACCCTGCCGGTGCACCTGGTCCGCGACGGGGGCGAACAGCACCAGCCCGGCTACGTGGCCGTGAACCCGCAACACATGGTGCCCACGCTGATGCACGGCGTGCGCGTGATCCGGCAGTCGGTGGCCATCCTGGAATACCTGGACGAGGCCTGGCCTTCGCCGCGCCTGCTGCCGATGACGGCGCGTGACCGCGCCCGGGTGCGCGGCCTGGCGCAACTGGTTGCCAGCGACATCCATCCCCTCAACAACCTGCGCGTGCTGCGCTACTTCGAACAGACCTGGCGGGTACCCCAGGCCGAGCGCGACGAGTGGATCAAGCACTGGATCGTGGAAGGCTTCGAGGCCATGGAAGCCTTGCTGGAAAGCGACCCGGCGACGGGCGCCTTCTGCCATGGACAAGTGCCGGGACTGGCCGATTGCTGCCTGATTCCGCAGGTGTTCAACGCCCGCCGTTTCGGCGTGGACCTGGCGGCGTTTCCCACCATCCGGCGGATCGAGCAGGCCTGCCTGGAATTGCCCGCGTTCATCGAGGCCATGCCGGACAAGCAGCCGGATGCGCAGCAGCTGGCGTAGCGGCCGCGGTTAGGCCAGGTGTTTGAAAGATTGCGGTTCCCGGTCACTTCCGCAATGGCGGAAGTGACCGGGACCTTGCATGCGATTCGGGCAGGCGCGCTACCCGTGATCAGCCAAATCCCTGGGTGATGCGCGGCGGGCCCGACGAAGCGCTGGTGTCGTAATCGGCATACGGGTCGTGTTCGCCGCTGCTGCCTTCGGACAGGCGGAACTTCAGGGCCAGGCCATCGCGTGAGTCGGCGGCGCGCAGCGCCTCCTCCTGCTCGATGCGGCCTTCCTTGACCATGCGGAACAGGCACTGGTCGAAGGATTCCATGCCGTCTTCCAGCGAAGCCTCCATGGCGGCCTTGATCTCGTGCACCTGGCCGCGGCGCAGCAGGTCGCGGATCATCGGCGTGTTGATCAGGACCTCGGCCGCGGGCATGCGGCGGCCGTCCTTGCCCTTGACCAGGCGCTGCGACACCACGGCGCGCAGGTTCAGCGCCAGGTTCATCAGCACGTTCTTGTGCGCAGTCTCGGGGAAGAAGTTGAGGATGCGCTCGATGGTCTGGTCGGCGTTGTTGGAATGCAGCGTGGCCAGGCAAAGGTGGCCGGTTTCGGCGAAGGCGATCGCCGCTTCCATGGTCGTGGCGTCCAGGATCTCGCCGATCAGGATCACGTCCGGCGCCTCGCGCATCGCGTTCTTCAACGCGTTGTGGAAAGCGTGCGTATCCAGGCCGACTTCGCGCTGGTTGACGATGGACTGCTTGTGCTTGTGCAGGTACTCGATCGGATCCTCGATGGTGAGGATATGACCGGTGGTGGTGCTGTTGCGGTGGTCGATCATCGAGGCCAGCGAGGTGGACTTGCCCGAGCCAGTGGAGCCGACCAGCAGCACCAGCCCGCGCGGGGTCATGATGATGTCCTTCAGCACTTCGGGCAGGCTCAGCTCCTCGATGCTGGGGATCACGCTGCGGATCGCGCGGATAACCATGCCCACTTCACCGCGCTGCTTGAACACGTTGATGCGGAAGCGGCCTGCGTCCTGCACGGCCAGGGCCATGTTGAGTTCCAGGTCGCGTTCGAACTGCGGCACCTGGCCTTCGTCCATCAGCGAATAGGCGATCTTCTTGACCATGCCGGCAGGCAGGCCGGTGTTGCCCAGCGGATAGAGCTTGCCTTCGATCTTGATGTAAACGGGTGCCCCGGTGGTCAGGAACATGTCCGAGGCGTTCTTTTCCGTCATCAGCTTCAGGAAGTAGCCGATATCCATGTGCGATGTTCCCCAACATTGGCATCGCACCGTTGCATGTGCGACGCAGGCTTCCGACAATGGCCGCGCATTCCCCTAACGCCACGGCACTCCCAATGAATCGTAGCTTCGCACAATTCCGCCGATCCCTGTGTGTGATGGTTGGCGCAATGGCATTGGGAGCCGCGTTGTCGGCGCCTGCCTACTCCCAGGTTGCAGCGGTGCCGGAACTGGCGGTTGCGCAGCAGGCAGTGAACCGCGCCGACCAGGCCGACGCCGACCAGTACGCGCCCGACCTGCTGGCCTCGGCCCGCAGCGCGCTGGCCCAGGCGCAGGCGGCCGCCGCCGACCGCCGCGAGCGCAGGCAGGCTCCCGAATTGGCCCTGCGTGCGACGGTGGATGCGGAACTCGCGCGGGCCCGCAGCAATGAAGCGATCGCCCAGGCCCAGGTGCAGCAGCGTCGCCAGGAAATCAGCGAACTGCAGCGGACCCTCGACCTGGAGCCGGCCCGATGAGGGCTCCCCTGTTGGCCTGCGCCTTGTTGCTGGCCGCGCTGCCGGCACTGTCGGCCGAGCGGCCCGAGGTGGTCGCCCTGAACCAGCGCCTGGTCATGCTGCAGTCGGATCCGGAGCGGGCAGAGCTCGCCGCGTTCGAGCGCTTGCAGGCGCAACAGGCCGTGGCTGCCCTGGCCAAGGCGCGTGGCAAGCAGCGCGACAGTGCGCTTTACATTGCCGACCGCCGCGTCGAAATCGCAGAAACCGCCGCCCGCGCTGAAGCGGCGCGCCGCGAAGCGGACCGGCTGGAGCGCACCCGCAGCGAACTGCTGGTGGAAGCCAGCCGCCGCGAAGCGGCCCGCGCCCGCCAGGAAAACGAGCGCCTGCGCATCCAGGCCCAGATCCAGACCGAGGAGGCCGAGCGCTTGCGGGTCGCCGCCGAAGCCGAGACCCTGGCCCGGCAGGACGCCGAGGACATGCTGACCTCGGTGGCCGGCCAGCAGACCGCCAAACTCGGCGCCGCACGCCAGAAGGAAGCCCAGCTGGCGCGGCAGGAGGCCGAACTGATGTCGGGCAGCAAGCTGCCCGCCTCGCGCTTCGAGGACCGGGGCGAAGTCTTCACCCTGGGCGCGGCAGCCTTCGGCAGCGGCCAGGCCAAGCTGTCCGCTGCCGGTTCGGCCAGCGTTTCGGCACTTGCCGCCTACCTGCAGGCCAACCCGAAGGCCAAGGCCCGGATCGAGGGCTTCGGCGACAAGCAGACGCCCGGCCAGCGCAAGGCCGACGCGGTCCGTGACGCGCTGGTGGCGGCCGGAATTCCCAAGGCCCGTCTGCAGTCCGCCGCGAAGGGCGAGGGAACCAGGGCGCGGGCGGTGGACGTGGTGGTTGCGCAATAGTTTTTGCTTGGAAAACAAATACTTGTACCGTATACCCTTGATCTGGGTGGGTTTACGGGAATGGCCGGTGAGGCTGTATTTCCCAATCCAATCAATCACTTGCAAGCAGGGTTGCCGGGGTGGAAATCAGGGAGTAGGGTCATAACCCCAGGTGGCCCCCGTCGCCTGGCTCACCGGAGATTCGAGCCGATGACGCCCAAGCACCAACCAGAGGACACCGCAGTCGGCCATCGGGCCAATGCGGGTGATTTTGGGGAATGCACCCGTCAATGCCCGACGTTCCGCTCCCAAGCCAACGCCCTGTGCCTGCAAAGGCCGGGGCGTTCGTATTTCTGCTGAAGGAGGTTCACGCCATGTTCGAAGGACAGCCGCAAACCGAAATAGACGCATTGATGAAAGCCGACCCGGAGTTCAAGCAGCTCTACCAGCGACACCGCGAACTCAACAAGAAAGTCACCGATGCCGAACTCGGTGTCCTTCCGATAGACGACACCACCCTGGGCCAGATGAAGCGCGAGAAGCTCGCAGCGAAAGAACGGCTCATACGAATCTACGACGCCAAACCCCACTGACGTCGCCCCGCGTTCCATTGTCGCGGGCGGCGACAGCCTCCTCGTCGGCTGTCGCCGTCCGCGTCACTCACAATCGCAAGGCCCGCTTCGGCGGGTTTCTGCTTTTCGGCGCCCGGCAAGTCGCGGCACGCCGGCGATGCGATAATCCCGGACCCACAAGCTGCACGCGAGCGCACCTCCGGCATGGCCATCCATTCTTCCGTCCTCGAACTCATCGGCGAAACGCCCATCGTCAGGGCCCAGCACCTCGATACCGGCCTGTGCGAGGTCTACCTGAAGCTGGAAAGTGCCAACCCGGGCGGCTCCATCAAGGACCGCATCGGCATGTCGATGATCGAAGCGGCGGAACAGCGCGGCGACCTGAAGCCCGGCGCGACGCTGGTGGAAGGCACTGCCGGCAACACCGGCATAGGCCTGGCCCTGGTGGCGCAACAGAAGGGCTACAAGCTGGTGCTGGTGGTGCCGGACAAGATGAGCCGGGAAAAGATCTTCAACCTCAAGGCCATGGGCGCCGAGGTCATCCTGACCCGTTCGGACGTGGCCAAGGGCCATCCGGAGTATTACCAGGACCTGGCCGCACGCGTCGCCAGCGAAACACCGGGTGCGTTCTTCATCAACCAGTTCGGCAACCCGGACAATCCCGCTGCGCACGAGTTCGGCACCGGCCCGGAGATCCTGCGGCAGATGGACGGCCAGCTGGATGCCATCGTGTTCGGATGCGGCAGTTCCGGCACCATGACCGGCCTGTCGCGCTCCTTCGCCCAGCATGCGCCGCAGGTGGAACTGATCCTGGCTGATCCGGTCGGCTCGATCCTCACCGAGTACATCAACGAAGGCACGTTGAGCGAAAAGTCCGGCAGCTGGATGGTGGAAGGCATCGGCGAGGATTTCCTGCCGCAGATCTCCGACTTCACCCGGGTCAAGAAAGCCTACGCGATCAGCGACAAGGAAAGCTTCCTGACCGCGCGCGAGCTGCTGGCCAAGGAGGGCATCCTGGGCGGTTCCTCCACCGGCACCCTGCTGGCGGCGGCGCTGAAATACTGCAAGGAACAGACCACGCCGAAGAAGGTGCTGGTGTTCGTCTGTGATACCGGCAACAAGTACCTGTCGAAGATGTACAACGACTACTGGATGCTGGACAACGGCTTCATCGAACGGGCCCAGCATGGCGACCTGCGCGACCTGATCCTGCGGCCCTACAGCCAGAAGGACACCGTGGTGGTCAGCCCGACCGACCTGCTGACCACCGCCTACCAGCGCATGAAGCTGTACGACGTCTCGCAACTGCCGGTGATGGAAGGCGAGAAGCTGGTCGGCATCGTCGATGAAAGCGACGTGCTGCTGCATGTGTATGGCGACGAGGACCGTTTCCGCGATCCCGTCTCCACCGCGATGGTGAGCAAGCTGGACCGCTTGGACGTCAAGTCGCCGATCGAGGCCTTGCTGCCGGTCTTCGACCGGGGCCAGGTTGCAATCATCACCGACGGCGATGCTTTCCTGGGACTGATCACGCGGATCGATTTGCTCAACTACCTGCGCCGCCGGGTACAGTAGGGGCCGGTTGCCGCCGTCCGGGACGTGCCGAATGTTCCAGAGCAGGAAGCTGATCAACCCCCGCAGTTACCAGCCGTCCTTGCCGGTGCCGAAGGGCTACAGCAAGGCCGGCATCCTCGACTCGCTGGTGTCGGTTTCGATAAGTGGCAGTGCCACCGGCGAATTGAGGGACTACGCCACCGCGGACTGCGAGCGCTTCCTGCATACGCTCGACCTGGTGCCCCAGGACGCGGAAGGCCGCATGCTCGAGATCGGCGCCAATCCATACTTCACCACGTTGCTGATGCGTCGTTTCAGGCCAGCCCTTGCGCTGGACCTGGTCAACTTCTTCGGCCCGGAGGCTGTCGACAGGGCGCAGGAAGTGGTGTTCCGAAATTTCGAAGGCGTTGAAGAGCGGACCACCTTCGATTTTCTCAACTTGAACATCGAAGCCGACGCCCTTCCGTATCCTGACGACCACTTCGACCACATAATTTTTTGCGAAGTGCTGGAACACCTCACAATCGATCCGCTGCGCGCGGTGATGGAACTCAAGCGCGTCCTCAAGCCAGACGGTTGCATGGTGCTGACGACTCCCAATGCGGTGCGACTGGAGAACGTCATCGCGTTTATCGAAGGCCGCAACATCTACGACCCGTATTCGGCCTACGGACCGCATGGCCGCCATAACCGTGAATACACCCGTCATGAGTTGCACCAGCTCATGGAGCATGCTGGCTTCAGGATAGAGGTCAGCTACACCGGCAATGTCCACGACGACATCGGGTCGGCGCAGGCGTCAGCGAGGATAGTCAACGCAGCCATCCAAGCCCAGAAGTCGCGTGAGCATGACTTGGGCCAGTATCTCTTCACGCGTTGGCGAAACACGCCGGCGGGCAATGCAAAGCTGCCGCGCTGGTTGTACCGCAGTTATTCTGAAGACCGGATGGCCTAGGCTCGCAGCCATCGCCAGTCAGCGATGGCCTTGCCACTGCAGGCCGGATGATAGAATCGAATACTGGTTCAAACGGTATGGAATACGACATGGGTGATGCAGAGCACACCGGATTGACGGGATCGCAAGGGTTCGCAATGGCCACGCTCGCCATCCACGGCGGCCAGTCGCCGGATCCCAGCACCGGGGCGGTAATGCCGCCTATCTACGCCACCAGCACTTATGCGCAGGCCAGTCCCGGCGTGCATCAGGGCTTTGAGTACTCGCGAACCCACAACCCGACCCGCTTTGCCTACGAGCGCTGCGTGGCTGCGCTGGAAGGCGGAACCCGGGGCTTCGCCTTCGCCTCCGGCATGGCCGCCAGTTCCACCATCCTGGAGCTGCTGGACAGCGGTTCCCACGTGGTGGCGATGGATGACCTCTATGGTGGCAGCTACCGTCTGTTCGAGCGCGTGCGCCGGCGCACCGCGGCCCTGGACTTCAGCTACGTCGACATGACCGACATCGCGGCGCTGGAGGCCGCGATGAAGCCCCAGACAAAACTGGTGTGGATCGAAACCCCCACCAACCCCATGCTCAAGATCGTCGATATCCGCGCGGCCGTCGCGGTCGCGCGCAGGCATGGCGCGCGCGTGGTGGTGGACAACACCTTTGCCTCGCCGGTCCTGCAGCGGCCGCTGGAGCTTGGCGCCGACATCGTCATGCATTCGGCGACCAAGTACCTCAACGGCCATTCCGACATGGTCGGTGGCATGGTGGTGGTCGGCGCCGATGAAGAACTTGCCGAGCAGATGGCGTTCCTGCAGAACTCCACGGGCGCGGTGCAGGGGCCGTTCGACAGCTTCCTGGCCTTGCGCGGCCTCAAGACCCTGCCACTGCGCATGCACGCGCATTGCAGCAATGCGCTGGCGCTGGCGCAGTGGCTGGACACGCATGCGGCGGTGGAACGCGTCATCTATCCCGGCCTGCCATCGCATCCGCAGCACGCACTCGCCGCCCGGCAGATGCAAGGCTTCGGCGGCATCATCTCGGTGGTGGTGAAGGGCGGGCTGGCCGCGGCGACCCGGTTCTGCGAGACCACGCGCCTGTTCACGCTGGCCGAGTCGCTGGGCGGCGTCGAAAGCCTGGTCAATCATCCGGCGGTGATGACGCACGCCTCGATTCCATTGGACCGTCGTGAAGCCCTGGGCATCAGCGATGGACTGGTCAGGCTCAGCGTCGGCATCGAAGACCTGGCCGATCTGCAAAGTGACCTTGCCGCCGCGCTTGCGGCCTGAGTTCCGCTGCGCATGGCTGCGGCGATGACGGGTAACCCGGCAATGGATCCCGGCCCGGGCGAAACGGCCGCCCTCCATCGCCTCTGGCTGCAGATGGCCGCGAAGGAAGCCAGGTGCCGCTCGCTTGAGGCCAGGCTGGCGCAGATGGAGCAAAGCAGGAGCTGGCGAATTACCGCGCCCTTGCGCGCCCTGGCGGGCCGCTTCCGCGGACCTGCATCAGTCCGGCCCGAAGACGGGTCTGCCGGACTGGCCGACAGCGGCTCCAAGACGCATGCGCCGGCTTGGCAGGAAGTGTTCGAGGAAACCACCCGAAGCGCGGGCCTGCCGGCAGGCTTGGGCGGCGTTGCGGGCGCGCCCCGTTGTCTGGTCGACGTGACCGAGCTTGCTGCAGAGGATCTGGGTGCCGGTGTGCAGCGGCTGACCCGGCGCTGGCTGAACGAATTGCTGGTGGCACCGGCAGGATATGCCATCGAGCCGGTGCGCCTTGGCGAGCGGGGCGGCTATGTGCTGGCACGCCAGTTCCTGGCCGAATTGCTTGGGCTTGCCCCCGGAGCGCTGGGAGCCGACACGGAACTTGAACCGGTCCTTGGGGACTACCTGCTGGGACTGGACTTCTGCCGTGATCGCGCGGCGGCGCTGGATCTTGCCCTGGATCGGCTGCAACAGGCCCGGGTTCCGATCGCACTGGTACTCCCCGACATGTTGCCTGCCCAGCATCCGGACTGGTTTCCTCCATCCATCGCCCCGGCCTTTGCCTCCTGGCTGCAGGTCTGCGCGCGCCGGGCTGACACGGTTCTGTGCATTTCCAGGGACGTGGCCGAGGTCCTGCGCAAGCGGCTGCCGGAAGGCTGCTGTCCGCGGATCGTGGTATTGCCCATGGGTGCGGACCTGGCCGCGGGCGCGCCGGTTCCGCTTCCGGCCAGACAGCCTGGCGCCCTGCGCCTGCTGATGGTCGGCACCATCGAACCCCGCAAGCGCTACGCGCAGGCGCTGGATGCATTCGAACTGCTGGAACGGCGCGGGGTAGCGGTCGACTTGCTCATCGTCGGCCGCCCGGGTTGGGAAACCGCGGCCCTGCTCGCACGGATCAGGCGCCTCGCGTCGAGCAAGCCCAACCTGCACTGGCTGGACGATGCCGACGATGCCACGCTGCAGGCCGCCTACCGGCAATCGGAGCTGCTGGTGATGGCGTCGGCGGGAGAAGGCTATGGCTTGCCCATAGGCGAGGCCGCGCTGCTTGGTTGCGAGCTGTTGCTCAGGGATATTCCGGTCTTCCGCGAAGTCGCCGGCGCCTCGGCAAGTTATTTCGATGGCAACGACGGGGCATCGCTTGCCGATGCGATCACGCGCTGGATTGCGGCATACGGAACACGGCCGGATCCCAACGCACGCGACTGGCTGAGCTGGCAACACAGCGCGTTCAGCCTGAAAAATGAGACAATTCAATGGGTCAGCGAGGCCGACGCCCAGCCTGTTCAACGCGTCACGGTTGCCGGATCGGACCCCATTCCCCCAGCTGAGACTTGAGCATGTCACCTCCCCCGCAAGTCAATCCCGCCGCCCCCGTCCAGGCGCTCAGCGTGGATGAGATCATGGCGCAAGTCCGTGGCGAGGTGATCCGGCGGGGTGGATCGCTTCCGGAAGCTGTGGCGGCTGCGGCGCCACAAGCGCACGCGGCGGGCCTGGCCCGCTGGCAGCCATCGGCGCCGCGCATTGCCATGAAGCGCGAGTACGCACTTCCCGAGCTGTTGTCTTTTTCAGACCGGGATTTCATCGAGAACGCCTATCGGGCAGTGCTGAGGCGCGCTCCTGACGACACCGGGGTTGTTCATTACCTTGAGCGTTTGCGCGATGGCCGCCTGAGCAAGGTGGAAGTGCTGGCGGCCTTGCGCTGGTCGCCGGAGGGGGAAAAGGAAGGCGTCCATGTCGATGGCCTGCTGGCGCCCTTCCTGTTGCAGAAATGGCGCCGCAAACCCTTGCTGGGACCGGTACTGGGCTGGGTTCATTCCCTGGCGAGGCTTGCGCGCGTTTCGGACCGGCAATCCATCCTTGATGCCGCCCAGGCCCGTGAGACCCACGAGCTCGGTCGTGTCGTCAATCTGCAGGCGCAACAACTGGAGCAGCGGTTTGCGAGGTTGGAAGCGACCCTGGCCACGCATGATGTTTCCTTGCAGGCCGAGCGCGAGCGGTCGCACGCTGCCGCAGAGGCACTTGCATCCCAGTTGCAGCAATTGCGTACCCAGGCTTCCGCCCAGGAAATGGCACTGGCCCAGGCCCGGGCCAGGCTGGACGAAATTTCCGGCGTGTTCACCAAGCAGTTGATGGCGCTGTCTGCGCGCCTAGACGACCTGAGCGCCGTCCGGCCGCAGGTGGAAGCGCTGGGTCACGACCTCGACGCGTTGGCCGCGCGGGTCGAAGCGGCGCCGGATGTGGTCCCGGTGATCCGCCTGCTCGCCGAGCGCCTGGAGCGGCTGTCCGGACAGGGTGCCAGCCTCGGCGGGCGTGTGAGCGAGAACTCCCAGGTTCCCAGCGAAAAAAGCGCCGTCGCGGCCCGGAAGGTGTCGTGATTCCGGGGGCAGTGGCTACGGCCGGCGGCACGCTCCTGCTGACCGGAGCCAATGGCTTCGTTGGCAAGCATGTGGAAAGGTCGCTCCGCAACGGCGGCTTCTCCGGCATGGCACTGGCCACCACGCCGGCGGGATGGGACATCCGCGATGCAGCGGCGGTGCGCAGGCTGGTCGATGAAGTGCGACCCACTGCAGTCCTGCATCTGGCTGCCCAGAGTTTCGTGCCGCGCTCTTTCGAAGACCCGCGCGAGACCCTGGACATCAACCTGATCGGCACCTTGAACCTGCTGCAGGCCCTGAGCGCTTGCGGTTTCAACGGTCGCCTGGTGTATGCCAGCTCAGGCGACGTATATGGCCGCGTGCCCGAAGACGCGTTGCCGGTGAACGAATCGCGCACGCCCGAGCCTCGCAGCCCCTATGCGGTCAGCAAGCTCGCGGCCGAACAGCTTTGCCTGCAATGGGGTCGCACCGAAGGCCTGCAGGCCATCATTGCCCGCCCGTTCAATCATGTCGGCCCCGACCAGGATCCGCGCTTCGTACTGCCGGCACTGGCCGCGCAGGTGGCGTTGATCGAAGCGGGCCGCCAGGCCCCGGTCATCGAGGCCGGTGATATCGACACCACCCGGGACTTTACCGACGTGCGCGACATCGTGGCTGCCTACGATGCGATGTTCCGCACAGGCCAGGCCGGGCGTATCTACCTGGTCGCGTCGGGCATCGAGCGCAAGGTCCGCGACCTGCTCGGCGATATGTGCCGGCTGGCGGGTATCGCGCCGCAGATCCATCAGGATCCGGCCAAGCTCCGGCCCGCCGAACAGCGGCGCATGGTCGCCGACGCGGGCCTGCTGACCCAAGACACCGGATGGCGACCGCAGGTGCCGTTCGAAACCACCCTTTCAGACATCCTGGATACCGCAAGGAAAGCAATATGAGCAACAACAAGAACGCACTGATCACCGGCGTCACCGGACAGGACGGCGCCTACCTGTCCAAGCTGCTGCTCGAAAAGGGCTACAGCGTCCACGGCGTGCTGGCCAGGCGCAGCACCGACACGCTGTGGCGCCTGCGCGAACTGGGCATCGAGAACGAAGTGAAACTGGTCGATGGCGACCTCACCGACCTGTCGTCGCTGATCCGGGCCATGGAGATTTCCAAGGCAGACGAGGTCTACAACCTCGGTGCGCAGAGCTTCGTCGGTACCTCGTGGCAGCAGCCCATCCTGACCGCACAGGTTGACGGCGTAGGCGTGATCAACGTCCTGGAAGCGGTTCGCATCGTCAATCCCAAGGCGCACTTCTACCAGGCATCGACCAGCGAGATGTTCGGCCTGATCCAGGCGGACATGCAGGACGAGACCACCCCGTTCTATCCGCGCAGTCCCTATGGCGTGGCCAAGCTGATGGGCCACTGGGCCACCGTGAACTACCGCGAAAGCTTCGGCCTGCACGCTTCCAGTGGCATCCTGTTCAACCACGAGTCGCCGCTGCGGGGCATCGAGTTCGTCACCCGCAAGGTCACCGACGCGGTGGCGCGCATCAAGCTGGGCCGGCAGAAGGAATTGCGCCTGGGCAACATCGATTCCAAGCGCGACTGGGGTTTCGCGGGCGACTACGTGGAAGCAATGTGGTTGATGACCCAGCAGCCGGAGGCCGACGACTATGTCGTCGCCACCGGACTGACCACCACGGTGCGCGACATGGTCGAGATCGCCTTCGGCCACGTCGGCCTGAATACCGGGGACCACCTGGTGATCGACCCCCAGTTCTTCCGTCCGGCGGAAGTGGACGTGTTGCTGGGCAATCCGGCCAAGGCCATCGCCAGGCTGGGTTGGAAGCCAAGGACGTCGCTGCAACAGCTGATCACCATGATGGTGGATGCCGACCTTCGTCGCCTGCAGGGCTGAGCTGGCGAACACCGGCAATCGGCGAGGAACGACACTATGCGCATCGCCTACGACCTGCAGGCTTGCATGACCGATTCGCGCGATCGCGGGATCGGCCGTTATTCTGAGAACCTGGTCGGTGCCATGGTGCGGATGGCAGGCAGCCGTGGCAGCGAATCGCAGATCGCGCTGGACGGCACCGATCCCTCGCGTCTGCAGGATGCGCGTAGCCGTCTGCGCCGCCAACGGATTGCAGCGCCCACCGTGGTCTACACGTATCCGAGCTCGGCGGTCACCGATCTGGAGCCTGCACGGGTGGCGGCGGCGGCCACGCTGCGTGGACGCTTTTTTGAGGCGCTTGGCCCCGACGTGGTGGTGCAGACGACGCATTTCGAAGCCGGCACCAACTATGCGACCGACCTGCGCTGGAGCCGGCCTTCGGCGATGCCCTCCGCAGTCATCGCCTATGACCTGATACCGCTGGTATTTCCCGAGCGCTATATGCCGGCGGGAAGTTTTGTCAGCCAGTGGTATCCGCGCAAGTGCGACTCCTTCCGCAAGTTCGACCTGTTCCTGGCCATCTCCCAGGCAACGCGTGACGACCTGATGCATTACCTGGATATTCCCTCCGAGCGCATCCATGTCATCGGCGCAGGGCTAGACGAATCGTTGCTGGCCGCCTCGGTCAGCGGCGTGCGCTTCCATTACGAGATCCTGGCGCGGCTGGAGATCAGGGAGCCCTTCGTGCTGATGGTGGGAAACGGAGACTGGCGGAAAAATACCCTCGGCACGCTGGAGGCCTTTGCCGCCCTGCCACGGCACCTGCGCGACCACCATCTCCTCGTGCTGACCCAGGTGGGCGATGATGTCAATCAGGCACTGGCCGGCCGCTTGCGTCACATCGCCACCCGTGTACGCATCCTGGGCAAGGTCGACGACGACACGCTGGCCACCCTGTATCACCGGTGCGCGGTCTTCTTCTTTCCATCGCTGTACGAAGGCTTCGGCCTGCCGGTACTCGAAGCGATGGCGTTCGGCGCCCCGGTGATTTCGTCGAACCTGGGAAGCCTGCCGGAGGTCGTTCACGATCCCCGCTGCCTTTTCGATCCGCGCGATGAAGAAGCCACCGTTGCGATCCTTGCCGCATCCCTGGACCAGCCCGCGTTCCGTGAGGTACTGACCCATGGCGCGATTGAGCATGCACGCACGTTCACCTGGGACCGCTGCGCCGGTGAGGCATTCGATGCGTTGTCCGACCTTGCCGGATCGGCGACCACAACGCCAGTCGCGTGCGGTCCGCAAAAGCTTCCAGTCACGCAGACGGACATCGACACCTGGTCTGATCTGCTATGGGCGTCGCCTGCGGACCTGGGTGCCCTTGAATCCAGTCTTCGCACCTCCGCCGCCAAGGGCCGGCGGCGCATCCTGGTGGATATCAGCGAGGTCATCCGCATGGATGCACGCAGCGGCATCCAGCGCGTAGTCCGCAACTTCTGCACCGGCCTGCAGGCGCTTGCCGCGGAGCAGGATTTCGAACTGCACCCGTTCTGCTGGAGCGAAGGCGGCGGCATCCACCATGCCGATGCCTTTGCGCACGCGCGCCTGGGATTGCCGGAGCGCGCATCAGGCGATGCGCCGGTCGTCGCCCAGGCCAACGACCTGGTCTTCATGCTGGATTCTTCGTGGTGGAGCCCGGAGCGATTCGATGCGCTCCACGCCGACGTCCACAGGCAGGGCGGCGAGGTGGTGTGGATGGTGTATGACCTGATCCCGATGCTGTTTCCGGAGACCTGTCATCCCGGGATGCCGCCCTCGTACGCGCATTGGTTGGCGCACGCGATCGCCAGCGCGGACGGCTTCGTCTGCATCTCCGAGGCCACCCGCGCGGACCTGGAAGCGTTCATGGACCGCCACGGGGGCTTCGAGCGGCGGCCATGGACCCGCAGCGTGCACCTGGGCAGCGACCTGGAATCCGGGCAGGTCGGCGCAGCTGCCGAGGACACGGTCCGGATTACCCAATCACTGGCGGGCGTTCCCACGCTGCTTTGCATAGGCACCATGGAACCCCGCAAGGATTACGCATCGGTGCTGGCGTCGTTCGAGCAGCTGTGGAAGGCTGGCATCGACTGCGCGCTGGTCATAGTCGGCAAACAGGGCTGGAACGTCGATGCACTGGCTGTGCGCCTGCGCCAGCATCCGCAAGCCGGACGCCGGCTGTTCTGGCTGGAGGGACTGGAAGATGGCGACATCGACCACCTGCTGCAGCACGCCGCCGCGCTGGTCCAGGCTTCCATTTCCGAAGGTTATGGCCTGCCGATCGTCGAGGCCGGTTCCAAGGGCGTGCCCCTGCTGCTCAGCGACATTGCCGTTTTCAGGGAAATCGCGGGCGACGCGGCATCGTATTTCCCCGTCGGCGATCACCAGGCGCTGGCCGGGCTGATACGCGATGGACTCAAGGACGGGTTTCTCCGCCCCGGGCAGGGCAGCATCGTCACCAGGACCTGGCGCGAAGTGAGCATCGACCTCGTCGCACGGTTGCTGGCTTGAGCCTCGAAGGCGCCGGCCTGAATCCAATGGCCAACGAACCGAACAGGCCGAACAAGCCGCGCATCGCCATGGTGACCCCGCTGCCGCCGGAAATGACCGGGATCGCGGAGTACGTTGCCATCCTGCTGCCGGCACTGGCACGGCATTTCGACATCGACCTCTATACGAGCGCCGACCTGGGCGACCTGGATTCGCTGAAGGCGCGCTACGGCGTCCATCATTTCAGCGAACTCGAAGCCAACCGCGATCGATACGACGAAGTCATCTACCAGTTCGGGAATTCGCCATTCCATAGCCACATGGTCGATTTGCTGGACCGGGTGCCGGGCATCGTGGTCCTGCACGACTTCTATCTCAGCTCGATGCTGGCGCACATGGACCTGCACGAGGACCATCCGGGTCTGTTCGGCCAGGAACTGGTCCGCTCGCACGGCGATGAAGCGCACGACGAGCTGTTGCTGAAAGGGCACTGGGAAGCAGCCAGGCATTACCCCGCATCGCGCCGCATCATCGAGCGTGCCACCGGCGTGCTGGTGCATTCCGAGCACGCGGCAGACCTGCGGGATGCGTTCTACCAGGACCTGCAACAAAGGAACTGGCAAACCGTCCCCATGCCACAGCCCGCGGTGGGCAACATCAGCCCGGAGGAAAGGCAGGCGATCAGGAGCAGGCTAGGTTTCTCGGCGGAAGACTTCGTGGTGATCTCGCTCGGATTCATGGCCGACACCAAGTTGAACCACGTGTTGCTGGAAGCATTGTCCGAGCCGCACCTGTCCGCTGACCCGTTGCTGCACGTGGTATTCGTGGGCCAGAACGACGGGGCCGAATACGGCCTCATGCTTACCCGCAAGATCGCGGACATACCCGACAACGCACGCATCTCGATCACCGGATTCGTTTCCGGCGAGGCTTACCGTGATTACCTGGTAGCGGCTGATTGCGCCGTGCAACTGCGGACCCGGAGCAGGGGTGAAACCTCCAAGGCAGTCCACGATTGCATGTCCCATGGCCTGCCTATGGTGGTCAACGACTATGGGTCATTCCATGAACTGCCCGCCGAAACCGTGCTCAGGATCGCGGCCGATCCCACCCCGGCAGAGCTGGCGCAGGCGCTGTTGTCGCTGCGCACCGATCCATTGAAGAGGGCAGTGCTGGGCATGTCGGCCAAGCACCATATGGCCACCGTGCATCTGGCGCAGCATGTTGCCGCGGCGTACGCGGACGCGGTACGCGAATTCGCCCGCAGGAATGAAGTGGCTACCAGTACTGGGCACGGCCCAGGCCTTGCCAACGCGGTCAGCACGCCAGTCGCCGCGTTGCGACGACTGATGGTCGATCTCAGCGAGGTGGTCCGGGTCGACCATGGCACCGGTATCCACCGGGTGGTGCGCAACCTGACCCGCTCCCTGCTCAGCGGTGGTGCCGGCCATGGCTGGGATTGCGTTCCGGTGGCGCATGCCCCGGACGGGCGATTCAGCGAGGCATGGGACTATGCAGTCCAGCAGCTCGGCATGGCGCCCCCGTCGCATGCCGAGCATCTCGGGTTCAACAGCAGCGACCATCTGCTGTTGCTGGATTCGGCCTGGGAACATCCCGAGAGGTTTGCCGGCACGATCGAGTCCATGCACCTGGCGGGCGCCAAGGTGGGCGCGGTGCTCTACGACCTGATCCCGCTGCGCTTCCCGCATTACTGCGTGGACTTCATGCAGGCCGTGTTCGAGAAGTGGCTGCGCTTCGTGATCCTGCACTGCGATTACATCGTCTGCATTTCGCGTGCGGTCGCCGATGACCTGCGGGCATGGATCGGCGAAACCGGCGCCGCCACCTCGCCCGCGCTGCACATAGGCCATGTGCTGCTGGGATCGGACATCGGCGAGGGTGGAATGACCGGCACGGTGTCGGATGCAATGCAGCAGGCGATGCAAGGCGACAACGCGGTCCTGATGGTGGGTACGGTCGAGCCACGCAAACGCCATGACCTGGCGCTTGCCGCGTTCGAGCAACGCTGGCAGGCCGGGGAAACCAGCAGGCTGGTGATCATCGGCAAGCAGGGATGGCATGTGGAGGAACTGGCCGGGCGCCTGAGGCGGCACGCCCAGCTGGGCCACGACCTGTTCTGGTTTGAAAGCGCATCCAATGCCGACCTCGACCACGCCTACCGGCATTGTTCGGCGTTGTTGCAGGCTTCCGATGCGGAAGGCTTCGGCCTTCCCATCGTGGAGGCCGCGCGCTACGACAAGCCACTGCTGCTGTCCGATATTGCGGTCTTCAGGGAGATCGCGGGAAATGCCGCGTCCTATTTCACCGGCGGAAGCGTCGAATCCCTGCTGGCCTGCCTGCGACAGGAACACAGAGGGACGGCCGGCGCCCTGTCCTCCATCAGTTGGGAGCAATGTTCGCTCCAGCTGCTTGGCCTGCTGCAGGATGGGGGTTGGGACTACACGGCCGAAACAGCGAGTGATTGACACTGGCTGTTCCCGTGTGCCGGAGTCGATGCAGCACCGTCGGCGTGAATCAATGGGTCCGCCGATCGTGGCACTGCATCGTCCGATCAGCGTTGACGCCAATTACAAGGCAGCGCAGGCGGACCATGCCGGTTCGCGCGGCTGGTTTCGGGGTCCTGCCCTATGTGATCATGCGCCCTGCCATGAAGAGTGCATGATTTGATGGAACCCATTGGAAAAGAGCGTATTTCCACGCGTGACCAGGCGCGGACCCGGCCTGCAAATCCATCCGTCATGGGCTGGTTGGTCCTTGCGCTTCTGTTCGCCGGTTTCTACGCGCTTTATTTTTCGCCGGTGCTTATCCAGAACGGATTGCTTGCGCCCGGCGATGGCACCATCTACTACTGGCCGACGTTCGGGTTGCCGGCCACCGACCTGTGGAACGACCTGCTGCTCTCCGGATACTCGGCATTGTCGGATATCCAGGCACAGACCCTGTATCCGCTGCGGTGGCTCAGCCCGACCTACAACAGTCTGGTGATCTCGGCGTACGTGGTTGCGGCAGTCGGCTCGTTCGGACTTGCATTGTCACTGACCGGCTCGCGCATCGCGGCGTTGGCCGCGGCGCTTGTCGTGTCGGGTAGCGGCTTCATGCTGGCGCATCTGGGCCATCTGAGCATTGTCCACGCCGCTGCCTGGGTCCCGGGCATCCTGTGGGCGCTGTCGCGTTTCCGGACCAGTGAGGGAAGCCTGCCCGTCGCAGCGGGCGCGTTGGCCGTGGCGATGTGCATTTACGGCGGCCACCCGCAACTGTCGGTGATCGGGATGCTTTTCGCAGGCACTTATGCGCTGAGCGAAATCTGCCTGGAGGCCGCCCGGTCGGGCTGGCGCGCCGGCGCCCGGATGCTGGCGAAGGTCGTTGCCATGTTCCTGCTGGGGCTGCTGATTGCCAGCCCCGCGCTGGACAGCGTGCTGAGCGCGGCCAGCTCCAGTGTCCGCTCGGCGTGGTCACTGACCGATTTCAATTCCTTCAGCCACGATGTGGCCTCGTTGCGGATGGTCGCGTTCCCCAATCTCTACGGTGGCGCTCCGCCCGGTCCCTATGGCGCCTATGGCGGTCCGTTCAACCTCACCGAATTGACGATCTACGTGGGCATCGCGCCGTGGCTGCTGTGCATGCTGGCGGTGGTGCGGTGGAAGCAGGATCCCGATGCGATTTTCTGGGCGGCCGCCGCGGTGGTGTCACTGCTCCTGTGCCTGGGCGCAGCCACCCCGCTGGGTGAGCTGGTCTACAGGATCCCGCTGCTCGGCAAGTTCAGGGCGCAGGCGCGATTCGGCTGGATCCTGACCCTGTGCATGGGTGTGCTCACGGCATACGGTTTATCGGCGGCGCTTCGCAATGCGGTCTCGCGCCGCCAGGCTCTGGCCGCGCTTTGCATGGGTCTGGTGCTGGCCGGGACGATGCTGGCCTCGGTTGCATTGGCCCCGCCTGGCAACGTGCTGGCGCAGGGACCGGAATGGGTTCTGCATCCCGCGGTGCTGGTGCCCCTGGTGTTCATGGTGGTCGCGTTCCTGCTGGTCGGGTTGCTGCTCCTCAAGCCCGGCCGTCCCGCCGCAGCGATGCTGCTGGTACTGCTGGTCGTCGACCTGGGGAGCTTCGGCTGGTTCCACGACTGGAAATATGTCGGGCCGCAGGCGCCGGCAGCGCCCAAGCAAGCGCGCAGCGACGCATTGCTGAGCAAGCTCGCGCTCGGCAATGGCCGGGTGATGCCGATCGGCGCGCCACACTGGCCCGCTGGCCCCATGCGGCCCAATACGAACATGACCTACGGAATTCCGGTGGTGGTGGGCTATGGCCCGTTGCTGTCGTCACGCTATGCAACCGTGACCGGCGCCGATACGTTGGGCGGGTTTCCAATCCTGCCCCCGGATGCACCACTGCTGGATGTGCTGGGTATACGTTGGGTCGCGGGCAAGTCCACCGGCGTCAACCCCGTGCTGATCGGCAGCGGATGCGGCGCCGACAGCGGAATAACCAGGCTGCAGGCCAAGGTGCCGCCTGGACTCAAGCCCGACGCCATTCGCATCGTGAGCCACCTGAGCTGTTCGACGGAGCTCGCCACCAGCCATGACATTGCAGACGCTACCGTCATTGACGGATCGGGCAAGCCGGTCGGATCGTTTGTCGTCGAGGCGGGCGTCAATACCGCCGAATGGGCCTATGACCGCGCCGATGTGCGGCCCACCGTTGCCCATGCGCGACCGCATGTATTCGAGAGCTTCGACGCCGGTGGCTTCAATGGCCTCTGGTTCGACGCGACCTGGGCCATCCAGCCGGCTACCGCGGACGGCGGGTCGGTGACCCTGGCAATGCGCCAGGACGCGGGCGCGCCGGTCATGACCCGTTCGATAGAAGCAAAGGATTCGCGGACCGGCGCCTGGGTTCCCCTGGAGTTCGGCCCGTTGTCGGAAAACGCCGCCCCGTTGAATTCGCCGTCGACCGATGTGCAGGGGGTTCCGGTCAGCGAGCGTCTCGGTTATCGGGGCATGGCATGGGTTGCGTGCACGGCAAGGGTAGTGCCACTGGAACAGCAGGGCGCCATCCTGCGCGCAAGCCGGGCCAGTGCCAGGATGGATGCCCGCAGCACGGTATTGCTTGAAGAAAAATCGCCAGGTGCATCGCTGGCCTGCAAGTCGCCTGCACCTGTATCCGTCATGGAGCGACGGCCGGGCTACTGGAAACTCCGCACCCGTTCCGATGGCGCGGGCATGCTCATCGTCAGCACCAGCTTCAATCCTGGCTGGAATGCACTGGTGGATGGCGTCGCGGCGAAGGTATTGCCTGCATACGGAGTGGTCGTGGGCATCCCGGTTGCCGCGGGCGAGCATGAAGTCGAGCTGCATTTCCTGCCGCGCTCGCTGTTGTGGACGTTGCTCCTTGCGGGCCTGGCTATAATCGCCACCGTCATCCTGTTGTGGAAAGGCGTGCTCCGCACCTTCCAGCCGGGCCATCCTGCAGGACAGAAAGGATCCAGAGAATGAAACGAGCAGTCGTGCTTGCAGGGGGCAAGGGAACGCGCCTTCGTCCCTATACCGTGACCCTGCCCAAGCCCTTGATGCCGATAGGCGAATATCCGATCCTCGAGGTCATCGTTCGCCAGTTGCGCAAGGAAGGATTCGAATGGATCACCCTTGCGGTCAACCATCAGGCCGACCTGTTTCGCGCCTTCTTCGGCGATGGAAGCAAGTGGGACCTGAAGATCGACTACTCGCTGGAAAGCAAGCCGCTCAGCACCATGGGCCCGCTGAAGCTGATCGCCGATCTGCCCGAGCATTTCCTGGTCATGAATGGCGACATCCTCACCGACGTGCACTATGGCGCGTTCCTCGATGCGCATATCGCCGAGGATCGTCTGTTCACCATCTCGGCCGCTGCCCGCAACCAGCGCATCGACTATGGCGTGCTGAAGACCACCGACTCCAACACGCTGTGCGGATTCGAGGAAAAACCCAGCATCCCGTTCCTGGTGAGCATGGGTGTGTACGCGGTATCCCGCCGGGTTCTTGACGTCATCCCCGCCGACCAGGCATTCGGTTTCGACGACCTGGTGCTGGGTTTCCTGGCCGACGGAAAAAGTGTCACGGCCGTTCCCCATGATGGTTACTGGCTCGACATAGGGCGCCCGGACGACTACGAGCGCGCCATCGATGACTGGCCGGAATTGTCCAAGAGGCTGGCGCTGGGATGAGTGCCGACGATTTCCGTGGTCAGCGGGTGGTGGTCACGGGTGCGGGCGGGTTTCTGGGTAAGCGCCTGGTGGCCAGGCTGCACGGCCTGGGATGCGAAGTAGTGGAGCTGGGCCGCGCCTCGGGTTTCGACCTGCTGAATGATGAAATGCCGCTTTCCGGAATCGACCATGTATTCCACCTGGCCGCCGAGACCGGGGTTCCCGCCTCCTGGGAAGACCCGGCGCGCTTTCACCTGGTCAATGCGCATGGAACAGTGCGCGTGCTCGACCAGTGCCGCAGGGCCGGATGCAGCGTCACCTACGTGGGCGCCTATATCTACGGCATCCCGCAGTCATTGCCCATATCGGAGGAGCATCCGCTTGATCCGAACAATCCGTACGCGTTTTCGAAATGGATGGGCGAGCAGGCATGCGAGTGGTTCGCAGGAACCTACGCGCTTCCGGTGACCGCGGTACGCCTGTTCAACGTATACGGACCGGGACAGAGCGATCGCTTCCTGGTGTCGAGCCTCGTCGCCCAGGCCCTGGACCCGGCGGTGGCTTCGATCAAGCTGATGGATATATCGCCCAGGCGCGATTATCTGTACGTCGACGATGCGATCGACGCCCTGCTGTCGTCGCGATCGCCTGGCGGATACCGCCTCTACAACGTGGGCAGCGGGGTTTCGCACAGCGTCGGCGAGGTGGTCGAGGTGGTCCTTGCGGCGGCCGGCTCCAGCAAGCCCGTGATCGACGCCAACGAACCGCGGCGCAATGAGATCCCGGATGTCCGGGCCGACTGCACCAGGATTTTCACTGACTGCGGCTGGAGTCCCAGGTACACGCTCGCCGCAGGCGTGGGCGAGATGGTCAGGGAGGCACTGCATTGAAGAGCATCCAGATCGTTTGCCCCGTGTTCCGCGAGGAAGAGGTGATTCTTTCCTTCCACGAACGGCTGCGCGAGGCGGTCATTCCGTTGCGCGCCCGCTATACGGTTTCCTTCCTGTACGTGATGGATCCTTCGCCGGACCTGACCGAAAGCATCCTCCAGCAGCTGGCCGCCGCCGATCCCGAGGTCGAGGTGATGGTCATGTCGCGTCGATTCGGCCACCAGGCCGCGCTGATCGCGGGCATCGATGCCTGCCGCGCCGATGCGATCGTCATGCTGGACAGCGATGGCCAGCACCCGCCGGAACTGATCCCGTCGCTGGTGGAGCGCTGGGAGGGCGGCGCGCAGATCGTGCAGACCCTGCGCAAGGATGGCAACGAGACCGGCCTGCTGAAGCGAACCTCTTCGGCGATGTTCTACCGGCTGCTTTCCCGGATCGGGTCGATAGAACTGCGCGGCGGCGCCGCCGATTACCGTCTCCTCGACAGGAAGGTCATCGACGTCCTGCGCGACGAGCTGAAGGAGAGGAACGTATTCCTGCGGGGGCTGGTGGCCTGGATGGGATTCAACATCACCTTCGTCGAGTTCGAGCCGCTGCGCCGGCTGCATGGTGCGTCCAAGTACCGTCCTTCCATCCTTTTCAATTTCGCGCTGCAGGGCGTGAGTTCGTTCTCGAAAACGCCGCTGCGCATGTGCACCATGGCGGGCCTGCTGCTTTCCGTACTCAGCGTAATCGCCGGCGTGCTGATGGTTATCGCCTATTTCCTCGGCAACACGGCCATGCCGGGCTGGGCGTCGCTGATTGCCTTCATATCACTGCTGGGTGGCATGCAGTTGTTCTTCATGGGCATCATCGGTGAGTACCTCGGGCAGGTATTCGATGAAGTGAAGGGACGCCCGCGCTACCTGGTGGCGAAGCGCTACGGGTCCGGAGCGGCGAATATTCCGATCAACGCTGTGCCTGGACGGGTTTCTTCCAATGATTGACGCAGTGAGCTACGACCAGCAGAAGATCGATGCGGCGGTACTGGGCCGCAATTACTCCCATTTCACCCGCGACCTGCTTGAGCAGGATGAGGCGTTGCGCGCCGCGGTCGGGGCCAAGCGGGTGCTGGTCGTGGGCGGCGGCGGATCGATTGGATCGGCGACGACGATGTTGCTGGCCGACCTGCGGCCCGGCTGCCTGCACGTGGTGGATCAAAGCGAGAACTATCTCGCCGAACTCGTGCGTGACCTGCGTGGCCGCCCCGGCGGCCTGGACGTGTCCGATTTCAGGACCCTGCCGATCGACTACGGCTCGCCCGTCATGGGGCGCTTCCTGGGCGAGGCCGCCCCCTACGACCTGGTCCTCAACTTCGCCGCGCTCAAGCATGTCCGCTCCGAGAAGGACATCTATTCCCTGCTGCAGATGATCGACACCAACGTGGTTCGCCATGTGCGCTTCCGGCGTTGGCTCAAGGCAGGTGGACACGGGCGCCGCTACTTCGCCGTATCCACGGACAAGGCGGCCAATCCGACCAGCCTGATGGGCGCGAGCAAGCGGCTGATGGAAGACGTGGTCTTCGCCTCCGACCTTTCCACCAGCGGGATCGACACGACCGCCAGGTTCGCCAACGTGGCATTTTCAAATGGCAGCCTGCTGCAGGGATTCCTGATGCGGCTTGCCAAGGGACAGCCGCTGGCCGCCCCGCGCGACACCCGGCGCTACTTCGTCTCGCAGCGGGAATCAGGCGAAATATGCCTGCTGTCGGCCTTGCTGGGCCGGGCCGGAAGCGTGCTGTTTCCCAGGCTCGATCCGGTCAGCGAGTTGCAGTTGCTCGAGGACATCGCGGTCCGCGTCCTCGATGCGGCGGGTTTCCAGGCCGTGCTGTTCGACGACGAGCGCGAGGCACGCGAGGCGGTGGCCGCGCTGGCGCGCGAAGGCCGATGGCCTTTGCTGCTTACCGCCCTGGATACGAGTGGCGAGAAACCCTACGAGGAATTCGTGGGTGCCGGCGAAGCAAGGACCGAAAGCGGGCTGCATACCCTGGACGCGGTGAAGCACGTGGCCACCCAGGCGCTCACCGATGACGTGCTGGCGATGCTGGAAGATGCAGTCAGCCGCGTGGATGGTGCGGTGGACAAGCAGGGCATCGTGGATGCGATCCAGCGCGTGATCCCGGGTTTCACCCACCGGGAAACCGGAAAGTCCCTGGACGACCGTCTCTGAGGCGGGCGGCGGGCCTGGACTCCAGGCCGCGCATCGCCGCTAGACCGGATGCCTGAACACGTAATACTTGTTCAGGAAATAGGAGGCGCCCACGTAGATCGCGCCTGCCACCAGTTGCGACAGCCCCTCATGCAGGTGCAATACGTCGATGCACAGCAGGAGCATGCCGACGTTGGCCAGGTAGGCAGCGGCGAACACCACCAGGAAGCGCAGCATCTCCGAGTGCGAGCGGGCCGTGGTCTTGAAGGTAAAGAACTTGTTGAGGAAATACGACACCACCAGCCCGCACAGATAGCCGGTGATATTGCTGGCCAACGGGCTCATGTCCAGCAGGTACATGCAGCTGAAGATGATGGCGAACCCCAGGGCGGTGTTGAACAGCCCGACCAGCAGGTAACGGAAGAGTTGGGCCATCAGGAAAGTCCGGCGCGCACCCAGTATTGCCCGCCCAGGGGCAGCCAGCCCAGGTGCTTCTCGACCGGTGAGAGCCAGGAAAGGCGCGGCGGCACGAACAGGCAGTACGCCGAGCTCCTGACCGCGAGCCCTGCCTGGCCGAACAGTCCGCGCAGCTCCGACGGCTTCAGCAGCACCGCGTCCGCATCGTAGGGACAGGTATCCACGATCCGCCGGGTCACGGGATTGAAAGGGTTGTGTTCGAACACGCAGGCCGAGCCCTGGCTCTGCAGGCGCGTGGCCAGCAGCTCGGTGGCGGGCAGGCGTTCGGCCCGCGGTATGTGGTGATAGACGCCGGCAACGAAGATCAGGTCGAACTTGCCAAGATCCAGTCCCGGCGCCTCGACCTCGAAGCGCACGCCCTTGTTCTCGGTAGCGGCCGTGGCAAGGCTGGCCTCGGAAATATCGGTGCCGATGATTTCCGCTGCGGGGAACGCAGCCTGCAGGTAGGGGATGTTGCGGCCGATCCCGCAACCGTACTCGAGTATGCGGTTCACCGGCTGCGAGCCAAGCGCCTCGCGCACCAGCTCGACCTTGTACCTGGCGAAGTATTCCTCGCTGGAGGAAAAAAACCCGGTTCCCTCGCGCAGGAGCTCGTTGTAGTTGTCGGTGTACTTGTCGAAATCCACTTTCTCGCTCATGGCCTGTATTCCTCTTGCAGCGGTTGCGCCTGCAATGGCGCGGACCTGGGTGTCGTGACGTGGGGAGCATCCTCCCCGCAAGCGAACGGAACGATGAAATGGCCGTCCTCGAGATAACCGGTGCGGCCGTTCAACACCGTTTCCAGGCGGCGCCTGATCGGCGCGGCCAGCAGTGCCATCGCCTGCCCGGCTTCCAGGAACCGCGCTTCCAGGATTTCGATGCCATCCACCGGAAGGGAACGGTCGCCTTCCGCATGCGTGGGCGCGCACTCGAACAGGAAATGCACCGACTCGCTGAATCCGTCCCGGGCCGGCAGCATGTCCATGCAGAGCATGCGCACGATGGCCGTCGCGATGCCTGTTTCCTCCATGACTTCCCTGCGCAACGCACTGGCCGGGGTTTCGAGTGCTTCCACCAGGCCGCCCGGCAGCAGCCAGCCGGGCCGATAGGACGGCTTCACCACCAGGATGCGCCCGTACTGGTCATGGATGATCCCCGCCGCCGAGCAGCGCCTGCGGGGAAAGCCTGCATCAAGCTCCGCAACCGATTGCGGCGTTGCATTCATTGCCTGGCGCGGCCATAGACATCCTCGAAGCGCACGATGTCGTCTTCGCCCAGGTAACTGCCCGACTGCACTTCGATCAGCTCCAGCGGCAGCTTGCCCGGGTTTTCAAGGCGGTGCGTGACGCCGAGGGGGATATAGGTGCTCTGGTTCTCGGTGAGCAGGATGACTTCCTCGCCACGCGTCACTTTCGCCGTGCCGCTGACCACGATCCAGTGTTCGGCGCGGTGATGGTGCATCTGCAGGCTGAGCGTTGCGCCTGGCTTCACGGTGATGCGTTTGACCTGGAAGCGCGCGCCGTTGTCGATGGAGTCATAGGCGCCCCATGGCCGGTAGACCTTGCGATGCGCTGCGGCCTCGCTGCGGCCGTCCTGCTTGATCCGGCGCACCACTTCCTTCACTTCCTGGATGCGGTGGCGATTGCCCACCAGCACCGCGTCATCGGTTTCCACGACCACCACGTCTTCCAGCCCGACCATGGCGATCAGGCGCGTGCCATGGGCATAGGTGTTCTTGCAGTCGATCTCGATAACGTCGCCGTGGTGGGCGTTGCCGTTCGAGTCCTGGGGCGAGACTTCCCACAACGCGCTCCACGAACCGACGTCGCTCCAGCCGGCATCCAGGGGTATCACCACGGAGTCGGCCGTTTTCTCCATCACCGCGTAGTCGATGGAATCGCTGGGACACGCCTCGAACGATTCGGCGTGCAGGCGGATGAAATCGTTGTCGCGCGTTGCCTTGGCCAGCGCTTGTTCGCAGGCCTCCAGCATGGCCGGGTTAAGGCTGCGCAGCTCGTCCAGGTAGCGCGTGGCCTTGAACAGGAACATGCCGCTGTTCCAGAAATATTCGCCGGAAGCCACGTAGGAGCGCGCCGTTTCGGCATCGGGTTTTTCCACGAAGCGTTCCACCGCGCGCACGCCGGTGCCCGGCCCGGCCTTGATGTAGCCATAGCCGGTTTCGGGGCCGGCCGGCACGATGCCGAAGGTGACCAGCTTGCCCGCCTCGGCTGCGATCGCGGCTTCCCTGACCGCCGCATGGAAGGCCTTGTCATCACGGATGACATGGTCGGAAGGCAGCACCAGGAGCAAGGCATCGACGCCATTGCTGGTGGCCTGCAATGCCGCGATGGCAATGGCCGGGGCGGTATTGCGGCCGACCGGTTCCAGGATCACCGCGCCCGGTTCAGTGCCGATTTCACGCAACTGCTCGGCCACCATGAACCTGTGCTCATGGTTTGCCACGATGATCGGGCTGCGCGCCGAGATCGGCGCAACGCGCCGCCAGGTCGCCTGCAGCATGGTGTCGTCCCCGACCAGGGGCAGGAACTGCTTCGGATAGGCCTCACGCGACAGCGGCCACAAACGGGTGCCGGACCCGCCCGAGAGGATTACTGGAAGAATTTCGTTCATGCGTATGACCCTTGTCCGCGCTTCAGGCGCCAGTGGGAGATGGATGGACTGATTGCATTCTGGCCCGACGCGGGGACCCTGCATGCGCAGGCGGCGTTCGAGCCAGGTGAAGTCCCTGGCCGGCGGCCAGGGGCGACAAGCGAAACGGTGTGATCGGACCCGGGAGGTGCATCACTTCCTGGGTCGGGTCTTTGCGCACGTGCCTGCACAGGCAGCTCAAGCGGGAATGCCATTCGCCGGTTTGCGCGGCCCCCCAGATCCGGCTTGAGATCCGGGTTGGCACGAACTGGATTGCCGCCAGCGGCCGCCAGGTTGCCGTCAAGCCAACACAAGGGTGCCGGACCCTGGAAAGGGTCCGGCAGGACGCGTGGCCGGGACGAGGTCAAGGCGCTGCGGGAACCGCTTCACCGTTGTTGCCGCAAAGCGACTCCTGCTTGTCGCCACAGCGGGTAAAGGTGTCCAGGCGCAGGGTAGGTTGGCCATAGCTCGAGAACCAGGCCACGCCTTCCTGCACGCCATCGACCTGGGCGGTACCGCCCAGCGTTGCAGCGACCGGGAAGCTGATCGGGAGCTGCACCTTCTCGCCCTTGGCAAGAGGGGCGGGCAGGGGGTAGCGCTGGAATTCAAGCGCGGCCGGTGGGGTATTCATGGTGCCGTCCTTGCCCAGGATGACCAGCCCGATATTGACCGGGTGCGTGCCGGCACTGGCCAGGGTGTCCTTGCCGTTGTTCTGGACTTCGATGGTGTAGCTGGCGGCGTCGTTTGCCTTGTCGTAGGTCGGGCCACTGACGACGGTGTAGGACAGGTCAATCGCATCGCTGCTGATGGGGGCATTGACCGAGAACGCGGGCACCGCTGCCGGGGCGGCTTCCTCTCCAGCGGCGGGCGTGGTGGCCGGTTGCTTGCATGCGGCCAGCGCCAGTGCGGACAGCACCAGCCCGCCAACGAATAAGTTCCTGTGCTTGATCATGTTGTTTCCTTCGTGCGTAGGGAAAAGAGCGGAAGTGGCGGCCAGTCAGGCCAGTTCGGTCTGCAATTCGGGCAGGATCTTGAACAGATCCCCGACCAGGCCGATATCGGCGATCTCGAAGATCGGGGCTTCGGCATCCTTGTTGATGGCCACTATGGTGCCGGCATCCTTGATGCCGGTGAGGTGCTGGATGGCGCCGCTGATGCCGATGGCGACATAGAGCTCGGGCGCGATGATCTTGCCGGTCTGGCCGACCTGCATTTCATTGGGGCAATAGCCCGCATCGACCGCGGCACGCGAAGCGCCCACGGCGGCGCCGAGCTTGTCGGCGAAGGCGTAGATGACCTGGAAGTTCTCTTCCGAACCCACGCCGCGGCCACCGGAGACCACGCGCCTGGCGCTCTGCAGGTCGGGACGGTCGGACTTGCCGGCGGCCAGGCTGACGAAGCGGGTATGGCTGGGCAGGGTGGCTTCGACCGCTACGGCTTCGATTGCCGCGCTGCCACCTTGCGCGGCTTCCGGCCACGAGGCGCTGCGAATCGTGGCGACCACGACGTGATCGGCCGGCGCTTCCACGGTGATGATGGCGTTGCCGGCGTAGATGGGACGCTTGAAGGTATGGCTGCCTTCCACCGACATCACATCCGACACCTGGGCGGTGCCAAGCAGGGCCGCCACGCATGGCATCAGGTCCTTGCCGAAGGTGGTGGAGGGGCCGAACACGTGCGTGTAGCCGGCCGCCAGCTTCGCGATCTGCGGCGCGAGCACCTGGCCGATGGCATGGGCGTTGGCTGCATTGGAAACGGTCAGCACCCTGGCGACGCCGGCAATCTGCGCGGCCTGGGCGGCGACTGCGGCCGGCTCGGACGCCAGCACGGTGATGTCGATGGAATCGGGCTTGAGGGCCAATGCGGCGCTGACGGCCTTGGCGGTGGCGGCGTTGAGCTTGCCGTCCAGGTGTTCGGCGATGACCAGTACCTTGCTCATTACAGCAACCCCTTCTGCTTGAGTGCGGCGACCAGTTCGGCCGCGTCCTTGACCATCACGCCCTTGCCGCGCTTGGCTGGGGCTGCGTAATGGGTGGTCTTCAACGTGTCGCCGCTGTCCACGCCCAGATCGGCGAAGGCGATGCTTTCCAGCGGCTTGCTCTTGGCCTTCATGATGTCGGGCAGCTTGATGAAACGCGGTTCGTTCAGGCGCAGGTCGGTGGTGACCACCGCCGGCAGGTCGACTTCCAGGGTTTCCAGGCCGGCGTCCACTTCGCGGGTCACTGTGGCCTTGCCGTCGGCAATCTGGACCTTGCTGGCGAAAGTCGCCTGCGGGCGGCCCCACAGCGTGGCCAGCATCTGCCCGGTCTGGCTGGAATCGTCATCGATGGCCTGCTTGCCCAGGATCACCAGGTCGGGTTGTTCCTTTTCCACCAGCTTGAGCAGGGTGCGGGCCGCAGTCAGCGGCTGGATGGGGCCGTCGACCACCACGTGGATGGCGCGGTTGGCGCCCATGGCCAGGCCATTGCGCAGGTGGGCCTGGGCATCGGCCGGAGCGATGGTGGCCACGATGACTTCGGTGGCGATGCCCTGGTCGCGCAGGCGCAGGGCTTCTTCCAGGGCGATTTCGTCGAAAGGGTTGGCGGAAAGCTTGACGCCTTCGGTGACCACGCCGGAACCATCCGGTTTGACCTGAACGCGGACGTTGTAGTCCACCACGCGCTTGTAGGCGACGAGAATCTTCATCCTGCGGGAATTCCTGGAAATGGAGGGAGTGGCCCCGGCATGAAGGCAGCTGGCCGAGGGCAGGAGCGGATTTTACCGTCCAGGGGCAGGCCGTGCGAGTGCGTACGGATCAGGCATTCACGTGACGGGCCAGGTTGGCCACGAATCGCTCGGCACTGCCGGGAGCGTGGGCGAAGAACAGCGAAGGCTCGATCAATTCCAGTTCCAGCAGTCGCGGCTGGCCGGCGTCGTCGCGGAGCAGGTCGATGCGCGCATAGGCGGGCGGTGCCTGCAGTTGCAGCAGGCTGGCCAATGCCGACAGTACGGTTTCAGCGAGCTGGCGCTCGGCTGGGTCGGCCTGGCGCGGGCTGATGTCGCCACTGGCGTGGGGCGTGGCCGTGGCGGGCTGGTCGGGATGCAGCAGTGCGCCCTTGTTGATGGCGTGGCTGAACTGACCGTCGAAATAGACCAGCGCCACTTCGCCCAGGCTGTCCACCGAGCGCAGGTAGGGCTGCAGCATCACGCTGCGGCCCTGTTCCAGCAGCCGGGCAATATGGTTGCCAGCGGCAAAATCCTGCGCGCGCGAGTAGCGCTGGGTATCGCGGGCGCCGGCACTGACGGCCGGCTTGACCACGAACTCCGCCGCCGCCTCGCTGCCCAGGAACGCCTGCAGGGCTTCCAGCGGCTCGGCGTCGGGCTCGACGAATGCGGTGGCGACGACGGGCACGCCTGCCGCCCGCAGTTCAGCCAGGTAATGCTTGTCGGTATTCCAGCCCACGATGTCGAGTGGATTCAACAACCGGGTCACTTGCTGCACGTGCCCGCACCAGCCCAGGAATTCGGCCAGGCGCTCGGTGTAGTCCCAGGGCGAGCGCAACAAGGCCATGTCGAAGCGGCCCCAGCTGATCGTCGCATCGTCCCAGGCCACGATGCGGGCGCGGAGTCCGGCGGCATTGCAGGCGGCCAGCAGCGGTGCAAGGTCTTCATCGTGGCCGGTCGCGGCAACGGCAGTGACAAGGGCGATCGTCTTCATGGCCCGAGTTTAAGGGGGCAGGCGGCCGTGGCGGGGCTATTGGCCGAAAGTACCTGTGTGGTCCCAGGGCAGCTGGTTAAAATGACGATCAATTTCCGGATGGATGAAAGGTCATGGCCGAAGCGATCGCCTCCCCGCCTGCGCGCAACGGAGCCCGGAGCAAGCTCTTTCCCAGCGCCGATGCAGCATTGAAGGGCGTGGTCGCCGACGACCAGGTGGTTGCAGTCGGCGGCTTCGGACTCTGCGGCATTCCCGAGGCCCTGATCCTGGCACTGCGCGACAGCGGGGTGAAGGGCCTGACCGCCATTTCCAACAATGCCGGCGTCGATGGCTTCGGCCTGGGGCAGCTGCTGTCCACGCGCCAGATCCGCAAGATGATTTCCTCGTATGTCGGCGAAAACAAGGAGTTCGAGCGGCAGTACCTGTCAGGCGAACTGGAACTCGAATTCAATCCGCAGGGCACCCTGGCCGAGCGCCTGCGCGCGGGCGGGGCGGGGATTCCCGCGTTCTTCACCCGCACCGGCTACGGCACCATCGTGGCCGAGGGCAAGGAAACGCGCGAATTCGATGGCCACCATTATGTGATGGAGACCGCGCTGAAGGCCGACGTGGCGCTGGTCAAGGCCTGGAAGGCCGACACCGCCGGCAACCTGGTCTACCGCAAGACCGCGCGCAATTTCAATCCTGCCGCCGCCACCGCCGGGGCGGTCTGCATCGCCGAAGCGGAAATCATCGTCGAGGTAGGCGAACTGGATCCCGACCACATCCACACGCCGGGCATCTACGTCGACCGCCTGGTGCACAACCCGCATCCTGAAAAACGCATAGAAAACCGTACCGTGACCGGAGGAGCCCGCTGATGGCCTGGACCCGCGATGAAATGGCCCAGCGCGCCGCGCAGGAATTGACCGATGGCGCCTATGTGAACCTGGGCATCGGCCTGCCTACGCTGGTGGCCAACTACATTCCCGAAGGCATGGATGTGTGGCTGCAGTCCGAGAACGGGCTGCTGGGTATCGGTCCGTTCCCGACCGAAGAGGAACTGGACCCGGACCTGATCAACGCCGGCAAGCAGACCGTCACGGCCCGCAAGGGCGCCAGCTATTTCGGCAGCCACGATTCCTTCGCCATGATCCGCGGCGGCCATATCGACCTGGCCGTGCTGGGCGCCATGCAGGTCACCGACCAGGGCGACCTGGCCAACTGGATGGTCCCGGGCAAGATGGTCAAGGGCATGGGCGGGGCGATGGATCTGGTGGCCGGGGTCAAGCGCATCGTGGTGCTGATGGAACACGTGGCCAAGGACGGAAGCCACAAGATCCTGCCGCAATGCGACCTGCCACTGACCGGCGTGGGCGTGGTCAACCGCATCATCACCGACCTGGCCGTGTTCGATGTCACCCCGGAGGGGTTGCTGTTGCTTGAAGCGGCGGCCGGCGTATCGCACGAGGAATTGCAGGCCCGGACCGGGGTACCGTTCAGGACCTCGCCTTAACAGGGGCAATGGCTGAACGCAGAAAGGGGCGGACGGGGGAAATGTGGCCTGGGTCTGGGGCTTGTAAAGGCAAGCTGCGATAACGTGTGTCCTCCTCCCCACTTCCGTTTCTGGAAGGTATGCAATGAAGACCCGATTGGGCGCACTGGCCATTGCGGCCTTGTTGGCCGCATGCTCCGGACAGGGCGGCGACACAAAACCAGGCGTCACCCAGCAAACGGGCCCGGCGGCGAACAGCCCGGGCGCAGTCAGGAATCCCGGCGGGCTGGCGCCGCTGGCGCGAAGCAAGCCGGGCCTGCTGGGGGACGCGCCTGACAAGGGCGCGCTTTTCACCTTCGACAGCCAGGCAGGCATCAAGCACCAGGGCGCCTACACCCTGCGCCCGGTGCGACTGAGCGAAGAACACGCCTTCCGCGCGATGGCCGCGGGGGTAATGACCGTGCCTGCCCCTGACGGCAGCCAGATCAGGATCCGCTACGAGCGGCATGAAGAAAGTACTGACGGCAACTGGTCGTGGATCGGCAGGGTCATCGGCGGTGATGCGGCCCAGGAGGCGATCTTCACGTTCGGCGAAGAGGCCGTGTTCGGTTCGATTCCGCAAGCCGGCGGCCCGGCCTTGCGGCTGAGTACCCAAGGCGGACAGGTCTACCTGATGCAGGCCGATCCGGCCCTGCTGATAAGAGGGGGCGGCACAGGAAGCGATGTCATGACGCACACGCGTTCGGCTGCCGACCTGCAGCAGGCCGATGCCTCGCTGGTGGGAATGGCGCAGGCGAGGGCAGCAGCGCTCGCACCGGCAGGCGCATCGACGAACGCGTTCGACGCCACCAATACCCTGGACCTTGTGCTGGGTTACACCAACGGCTTCGTTGCAGCCAACGGCGGCCCCAGCGTCGCTCTCACGCGCGTGAATTTCCTGGTGGCCGTTGCCAACCAGGCGCTGTTGAACAGCAACGTCAACGCACGTGTTCGCCTGGTCCAGGCGTTGCAGGTCGATTACACCGATGGAACCGAAAACGGCGATGCGCTCCACCAGTTGACCGGCAACGACGGCACCAGGGCGATCACGCCTGCCCCATCGCTCCTGCCCTTGCGGACGGCGCGAGATCAATACGGCGCCGATCTCGTGACCCTGGTCCGGGATTTCCAGCCGCAGAACGGCGGCTGCGGGATCGCCTGGCAAAATGGTTCGAATGGCGCGAACATCACCGCCGCCGGTGACGCGCGATTCGGCTATTCGGTAGTCAGCGATGGAGATTATCCGCAGTCAGGCAGCACCTATTACTGCGAGGACGTCAGCCTGGTGCACGAGTTGGCCCACAACATGGGCTCCGCGCACGACGTTGCCAACGCAGGCGGCCAGGGCCGCTATCCCTACTCCTATGGTTACAAGACCGCCGCCACAGCCGGCAACTTCTATACCGTCATGGCTTACGGCGACAAACAACAGCAGTTGTACCGCCTGTTCTCCAATCCGCGCGTCACGATCTGCGGCGGCCTGCCGTGTGGCGTGGCCAACCAGGCCGACAATGCGCTCAGCCTGAGCCAGACGATCCCGATCGTTGCCAGTTTCCGCGCCGTGGTCGTGCCGATGGCCACTACCTTGATCACTCTCTATGACTCAAGGAGCTACGACGTAAACGGCGATGGAAAGTCCGATCTGCTGTGGAATCTCGATGCCGGCGGGCAATGGGTTTACTGGACCATGGATGGGCCCAACAGACTCGGCGGTAATGGATACGGCGTGGGTAGCGGGTGGTACATCGTTGCTACCGGTGATTTCCGTGGGGATGACCGCCTGGATGTGATCTGGTCCGATGGCACCAACATGCAGTTGTGGGATGGATCAGGCACCAGCTACGCCGGCCTGGCGATGCAGGGTTATCCGCGTGACTACCAGGTTGTAGCCGTTGGGGACCTCAATGCAGATGGAAGGGATGACCTGGTCTGGAGGAATGCAGCGGGCATGGTCGGCACCTGGCTCATGAATGGCCCTTCGGTGATCGGAAGCGCGTCGTACAGCGTCGCGCCCGCCTGGAGAGTCGTCGGCAGTGGCGATATGAACGGTGACAATCGCCTGGACATCGTGTGGACCGACAACAGCTCGATGCAGTTGTGGACAGGATCAGCCGGCGGCTTTACCGGAGCGATGATGCCCGCCTACCCCACCGGCTGGAATCTGGTCGGCATCGGCGATGTGAATGGTGACAACTTCGATGACCTTCTCTGGAGATATCCGGCGACAGGTGAAATCGCATACTGGCGCATGTCGGGAGCCAATCGTGTTTCCGGCAGCGGGTTTGCGGCATCCACAGCCTGGAGGCCGGTACAGGTGGCGGACTTCACGGGAGATGGCAGGGTCGACATCATCTGGACCAACGGGCAGCAGATGCAGATGTGGATTTCCCAGGGCGGCACTTTCTCCGGCGCCGTCATGCAGGGCTACCCGGTGGACTGGACCGCGATACGTCGCTAGGCAACAGGAGCCGACATCAGGTTCCGCTTGCGCTCCCCGTCAACTGCGGCTTGGCCATGCCGCCTGAAGAAAACGGGCTTGCGGAGAGACAAGCCCGTTCTGCCTGCGAAGCTTGGATACCCAGGCCGCAACCAAATACCCCGCGCGGCCCTGGACTGGACGCGGTGCGGGGATTGACCTCACAGGTTCTGGTAGTTCGGCCCCGATCCGCCTTCCGGCGTGACCCAGGTGATGATTTCGTACGGGTCCTTGATGTCGCAGGTCTTGCAGTGCACGCAGTTGGCGGCGTTGATCTGCAGGCGCTTGCCGGCGGCGTCCTCGACGATCTCGTAGACGTTGGCCGGGCAGAAGCGGGTGCAGGGGTTGTCGTATTCCTCGCTGCAGCGGGTGATGCAGATGGAGGTGTCGGCGACCTTCAGGTGCACCGGCTGGTCTTCGTCGTGCTCGGTGGCTGCGTAGTACACACCCTGCAGGCGATCGCGCGGGGCCAGGGTGCGTTGCACGTAGTCGCGTTTGGGTTCCTCGTGCGCGCCGACCCTGTCCAGCGAGGACCAGTCCGGCTTCACCTTGAGCGTCCACGGCGACAGCCCGCGGGTCATCGTTTCCCAACCCGCGTTCAACATGCCCAGCCACAGGCCCTTCTTGAAACCGGGCTTGATATTGCGAACCTCGTGCAGTTCCTTCATCGCATCGGAGGCGCGCAGCTTCGCATCGAAACCCGCCGGATCCATCGACTGCGCCAGGTGTTCGGCAGCCAGCATGCCGCTGCGGATCGCCTGGTGGGTGCCCTTGATCTTGGGCACGTTGAGCAGGCCGGCGGTGTCGCCGATCAGCAAGGCGCCCGGCATCTCCACCTTGGGCAGCGACTGCCAGCCGCCGGTGACGATCGCACGCGCGCCAGCCGACAGGATCGTGCCGCCTTCCAGCAGCGGTGCGATCAGTGGATGGTTCTTCCATTGCTGGAAGGCTTCCCACGGCTTGTACTGGGGATCCTTGTAATCCAGTCCGCTCACATAACCCAATGCGATCTGGTTGTTGTCCAGGTGGTAGAGGAAGCTGCCGCCATAGGTGCGATTGTCGGCGGGCCAGCCCAGCGTATGCACGATCTTGCCAGGCAATACGCGGCCTTCCGGCACCTGCCACAGCTCCTTGATGCCGATCGAATAAGCCTGCGGGTCGCTGTCCTGGTCCAGTGCGAACTGCTTGACCAGGCGCTTGGTGAGGTGCCCGCGCGCGCCCTCGGCCAGCACGGTGACCTTGGCATGGATATCGATGCCGGCGGTGTAGCCAGGCTTGTGCGAACCATCGCGGGCCACGCCCATGTCACCGATGCGCACGCCGATGACTTTCCCTTGCGCATCGTGCAGCGTTTCGGAGGCGGCGAAGCCGGGGTAGATCTCCACGCCCAGTGCTTCGGCCTGCGGCGCCAGCCACGCGCACATCGCGCCGAGGCTGACGATGAAGTTGCCATGGTTGTTCATGCCGGGCGGCACGAACGGGAACTTGCGGCCGCCGGTCTTGCCGAGGTGCCAGAACTCGTCTTCCGTCGCCGCCACGCATACGGGGGGCGGCGCATCGCGCCAACCGGGCAGCAACGCGTCCAGCGGGCCGGGCTCGATCACCGCGCCTGACAGGATGTGGGCGCCGATGGTGCTGGCTTTCTCGATGACGCAGACGCTGATGGCGGGATTGAGCTGCTTGAGCCGAATGGCGAAAGACAGGCCTGCGGGACCCGCGCCGACGGTCACGACGTCGTATTCCATCACGTCGCGTTCGATCGCGTCAGGTGGGATCACGCCGGCTTCGACATCGCTCATCACTTGCTCCGTGGCTGGTTCTTGGCTGTGGTCATTTTCAGTGTTTGCGCCGGAAGGGGCAAATCCGCGAGCATGTCGGCATGACCGTACTGCGTCCCTTGACCGCGAATGGTGGCGAGCCGGCGCTGCCAGGTTCGGAACTCTGGTATGCGGCCCAGTGGCTGCCTTCCGCGCCGGCCGATGCGCTTTTCAAGGTATTGCGCGACACCATTGAATGGGAAACCCATCGCATCCGCCTGTTCGGCCGTGAAGTGGGCTCGCCGCGCCTCAGCAGCTGGATAGGCGATGCGGGCACGGCCTACACCTATTCGGGCGTGCGCTTCCAGCCGCATCCGTGGCCTGCGGCGCTTGCGGACCTCCGCCAGCGGCTGGCGGAGGAACTGGGTTGCGAATTCAACAGCGTGCTGGCCAATCTCTATCGCGACGGCGCCGACTGCATGGGCTGGCATGCCGACAACGAGCGCGAGCTGGGCACGCGGCCGGTCATCGCCTCGTTGAGCCTGGGTGGGACGCGGCGCTTCGTGTTGAAGCATCGCCAAGAGCCTTTGCGCAAGCTGGAGCTGGCCTTGCCGCACGGCAGCCTGCTGGTGATGCGTGGCGACACCCAGCAGAACTGCCGGCATGCACTGCCGCGCACGACCCGGGCGGTCGGCGAACGCATCAACCTGACCTTTCGCCGGATCGCCAGCTAGGAGCAGACAGACTGCGGGTCAGCGTTTTGCGCGTGCGTCGGCCTCGCCGGTGGTAAGCACCCAGCCGACAAGCTGGCTTCCCACCTTCTCCAGGGCGCGGTCGAACGCGGCCGCAACCTGTACGACCTCGGTGCCGGCGGCAGGCTCGGCCTGCAGGAAAGTGCGTGAGGCCACGATGCGCTGGTCAGTGGCGTGCAGCAGCTTGGCCGTCAGTTCGATGGTGGCCGCGGGAACCGCGTTGCCGGCGTAATCGGCTTCATAGCGGCGCAGGTCCATGACCAGTTTGTAGTCGGCACGGACGCCACTGCCGGCGCGGGCGACGGCGGGGATTTTCCCGGAATCCTCCAGCGCACGCAGTACGGTGGTTTCAACCAGGTCGGTGGAAGGTTGCGACCAGCTCACGCCCTTGTAGACCTGCAACTCGCCGGGTACCGGTCGCACCGAAATACGGGCACTGTCGACGATGCGCGCTGCAGTGGGCTTGGAAACCGACAACTGCCAGGCCACCGAAGGCCAGGCCGGGTCGGCGGCAACCTTTACTTCCGGCGCGTAGATCGTCACCGGGTCACGTTGCTTGCTGCCCAGCACCGAGCAGCCGGCGAGCAGCGTCACTGAAAGGGACGCGGCTAGGAACAGCGTGGCGGATCGCATGGGTTTCATTTCGGCTCGAACTCCTTGGGTGCGTCGCGGCCCAGCAGGTAGCGCGTCGGGTTGCCTTCCAGGCGGTCGCTGACCTGGCGCAGGTCGCGGATCAGGCTGCGCAGTTCCGACAGGGTGGGGCCTAGCTGGCCCAGCCCGTCGCTGGCGAAGCTGTTGATGGCGGCGCGGTTCTCGCCGAGGATCGCATCCGCATTGCCGGCCGCCTTGTCCAGCTTGGACAGCGTGCTTTCCAGCTTGCTCAATATCGGCGGCAACTGCTTGACCAGGTTCTGGTCCAGCCGCTGGATGGTGCCGTTGGTGGTATCCAGTGTGCGGTCCAGGTTGGTGGCCGCATCGCGCGCGCTGGCGATCAGCGACTGCAGGCCTTCGTCGCGGCTGGCCAGCGAGCCGCTGATGGTTTCAAGGTTCGCCAGGGTGGCCCCGATGCGCGCGACGTTCTGGTCGCTCAGCACCTGGTCAAGGCGTTCGACGATGCGGTTGGCGGTGTCGGTGATGTTCTGCAGGGCCGAAGGCGCCGTCTGTATGACGGGCACTTCGCGCTTGTCCACTGAGGTCAACGCCTGCGCCTGCGGGGTGCCGCCACTGAGCTGGATGATGGACGGCCCGGTGAGGCTGGTGATGGCCAGCTTGGCGCGGGTATCGGTCTTGACCGGAGTGCTGGCTTCCAGGCGGATCCGCGCGATCACCTGGCGCGGGTCGTTGGGCGCGAGCGAGAGCTTGGTGATGGAACCCACGGCGATACCGTTGTACTGCACCGGGCTGCCAACCGAGAGCCCGGTCACGGCCTCGCGGAACACCACGTCGTATTGCTGCCAGCTGCGCTCGGACGAATACTTCGCCGCCCACAGCCCGAACAGCAGCAGTGCCGCGGCGATGATGATGGTGAACGCCCCTATGAGGACGTAATTGGCTTTGGTTTCCATGGTTCTCAGGGCGCCTCTGCTCTGGTTCTTTCTAGGTAGGCATCGCGGCCGTCGCGCGCGGCGCGCGCACGTGGGCCGTGGAAATATTCCTGCACCCACGGGTGGTCAAGCTTCTCGACCTCGGCTATCGGCGCATTGACCACCACCTTGCGGTCGGCCAGCACCGCAACGCGGTCGCAGATAGCGTACAGGGTGTCCAGGTCGTGGGTGATGAGGAACACGGTCAGCCCCAGCGCCTGTTGCAGCGTGCGGATCAGGCGGTCGAAGGCGGCCGCGCCAATCGGATCCAGCCCTGCGGTGGGCTCGTCCAGGAAAAGCAGCGGTGGATCCAGCGCCAGCGCCCGTGCCAGTCCGGCGCGCTTGCGCATGCCGCCGGACAGCTGCGAAGGCAGTTTGTTGAGCGCATCGGCAGGCAGTCCGGCCAGCTTCACCTTCAGCAGGGCCAGCTCATAGCGCCAACTGTCCGGCAGCTCGCCATGGTGCTCCTTCAGCGGCACCTGCACGTTCTCGCCGACCGTCAGTGACGAAAACAGCGCGCCATCCTGGAACAGCACGCCGGTATTGCGCTGGATGTGCTGTCGATGCTCCAGGCGGGAGGAACGCGCATCGGTGCCCAGCACCTCCATTTCGCCTGCATCGGGTATGCGCAGCCCCAGGATGGAGCGCATCAGCACGGACTTGCCGGTGCCCGAGCCGCCGACCACGCCCAGGATTTCGCCCCGCTGCACGTCCAGGTCCAGGCCTTCGTGCACGACCTGCTCGCCGAAACGATTGGTCAGCCCGCGAACCGAGATGATGGGGGAAGGGGATGCGTTATCGGGCATGTCGGTCGAAGGCGGTCAATGGTGAAGTCGGCGGCTGCGCCGCCTGCGAATGGCCAATGAAAAGCGAAAGCCGCGCGCTTTCACTTTCCCATTGGCAGAGCGCGCGGCGGGCGACTTTACTCTTCACTCTTCACCTCGCTACCAATCCATCTTCATGAACCACAACGCGGCCAGCGCATCGAGGATGATCACCAGCGAAATGGTCTGCACCACGCTGGAGGTGGTGCGTTCGCCGACCGATTGCGCGGTGCCTTCCACCTGCAGTCCTTCCAGGCAGCCGATCAGTCCGATGATCAGCGCGAACACCGGCGCCTTGGACATGCCGACGAAGAAATGCCGTACTTCCAGGGTCTCGTGCATGCGCGCCAGGTACATCTGCGGCGGGATGCCGAGGTCGAACGCACCGACGGTGATGCCGCCGGCCAGGCCCGCCATCATCGCGATGAAGGTCAGCAGGGGCAGGGTGATCAACAGAGCCAGCACGCGAGGGATCACCAGCAGGTCGATCGGGTCCAGGCCCAGGGTGCGGATCGCGTCGATTTCCTCGCGGCTCTGCATGGCGCCGATCTGCGCGGTAAATGCGCTGGCGGTGCGCCCGGCCAGCACGATGGCAGTCAGCAGCACTGCGAACTCCCGCAGGAAGGCGATGCTGACCAGTTCGACCACGTAGATCTCGGCACCGAAGTCGCGCAGGATGGTCGAGCCGAGGAAGGCGATCACCGCGCCGACCAGGTAGGACAGCAGGATCACCAGCGGCACGGCGTCCAGGCCCACCTGTTCCATGTGGAAGACGGTGGCGGTGACGCGCAGGCGCCGCGGCTCCTTCAGGGTGCGGAACATCTTCACCAGGTTCTCGCCGGTGAAGCTGACCAGCGACATCATTTCCTTGGCGTTGTCCTGCACCTGGTAGCCCAGGCGCCCCAGCGCGGCGATGAAGCCGTAGTCGCGTTTTTTCTTCGGACGGTCGTCGGCCACGTCTTCGATGGTCGACACCAGGGCCTGGTGTTCCTCGCGGAACTGCAGGTCGTCCATTGCGATCTCATTGCGCGCGGCATGCCGCAGCAACTGCAGCACGCCGGCCGAATCAATGCGGGAAATGCCGGTCGCATCGATGACCCTGGCAGCGGCCGGGATTTCGCGCAGTCGCTCTGCGACCTGCAGTGCGGTGGCCAGCGTCCATTGCCCCGCGAGCCGTACCCGCGAGGGATCGGCGTCGTCTGTTTCAAAGCGGGGGCGGGCGTCGGTCGGGGTCATATTGGCGCGAGGGCGAGCATACAGGCAGGCGGTTGCCTCAGGGTGAGCATACCGATCCGCATGCAGGCCGCCCGGTCCACCACGCCGTGGCAAGCTCTAGACTACCTGCATGTCGCACGCCACCACGCCTACCGCCACCTATGCACAGCGGATCGCCTTCGTCTGCGAAACCGCCAGCCGCCTGCACACCTATGGCACCACCGCGCAACGGCTGGAAGGCGCGGTGGTCGCGCTGTCGACCCGGCTCGGCCTTGACTGCGAACCCTGGTCCAATCCCACCGGCTTGATCCTCAGCTTCAGCGATCCCTCGCGCCCGCTCGGTGCCAGCGACACCACCCGGGTCATCCGCCTGGCGCCGGGCGAGAACGACCTCTACAAGCTGGGCGAATCGGATCGTATTGCCGAGGCCGTGGCCGGTGGCGCCATGAGCATCGCCCAGGGCCACACCGCGCTGCGCTCGCTGGACAGCAAGCCCAGCCTGCGCTGGCGCGCGACCCAGTTGCTGGCGTTCGCGCTGGCCTCCGGCGCCGTGGCCGGGCTGTGGCGCCTGCCGTGGATCGACATCGCCACCGCCACCGTGATCGGCCTGCTGATCGGCGTGCAGTCGGTATTGAACGAGCACCGGCCGCGCCTGCGCGAAGCCAGCGACGCGGTCTCGGCGCTGGTGGCCGGCATCGTCGCGGTGCTGGTGTCCACCTTCATCCAGCCACTCAACCTCAACAGCGTGATCATCGCTTCGCTGGTGGTGCTGCTGCCCGGCATGACCCTGACCAATGCGGTCAACGAATTGACCAGCGGGCATCTGGTTTCAGGCACGGCGCGATTCGCCGGCGCCATCGCCACCATCCTCAAACTGACGGTGGGAACGCTGATCGCGCTGACCCTGGCCCAGCTGTGCGGGCTGTATCCGGAAGTGCGCGCGCTGCGGCCGCAGCCGGACTGGGTGGAATGGACTTCGCTGGTGCTGGCAGCCTATGCGTTCGCGGTATTGTTCAAGGCCCACCGGCGCGATTACGGCTGGGTGATGGCGGCGGCGATCTGCGGTTACCTGATCTCGCGCTTCGCGGGCGAGGCCTGGGGCAGCCCGGTCGGCATCTTCCTGTCGGCGCTGGCGATCACCGCGGCTGGCAACCTGTTCGCACGCTGGGCCAACAAGCCCGGCGCGATCATCCGGGTGCCGGGCATCATCATGCTGGTGCCCGGCAGCAATTCACTGCGCGGGGTGATCAGCCTGATGCAGCAGCAGGACGTGGTGGTGGGCAACACGGCGCTGATGGCGGTGGTGAACATCGTCATGGCGCTGGTAGCGGGGCTGCTGTTCGGCAACCTGCTGTTGCCGGCGCGGAAGAATCTCTGAACCTCGATGCGTCGGGGTGAGTGTTTTTTCAGTCGTCATCCCCGCGAAGGCGGGGACCCAGGGACTTAGCTTGTCTTTGAGATGCAAAAGCGTTGACCAGCTTCGCTGTTGAGAGCCGCGCTTTGCGCGAGTCACTTTTCTTTGAACGGCAAAGAAAAGTAACCAAAAGAAAGCCGCCCCCGTATCAAGTACGGGGCAGGCTCTGACGGCGCGCCCGGCGATGAAGCTGCCGGGTCCGCAAGCCGGTCGGGAATTTCCGTAAGACATATCCTGTGTCTACGGAAACGGCGCACATCCATGTGCGCCGCCCCTTCGGGGTTGACCCGACCGGCTTGCCGCTCCTCACGGGGTCGGAAGTCAAAAGCCAGAAGCTAAGAGCCAGGAGCTAAGAGCCAGGAGCTAAGAGCCAGGAGCTGATTGGCGCGTGGCCATACGAAGAAACGCCGGCATTGCCGGCGTTTCGGGCGTCGAGGTGAGCTCTCGTCAACTAACGGATCAACTTCGCCAGCAACTCCTCACGCCCCAGATTCTCCGCCTCGCTCGCCCGCCGCGCGCGGTACTCGAAGGTCCCCGCAGCCAGGCCGCGTTCGGAGATCACCACGCGGTGCGGGATGCCGATCAGTTCGATGTCGGCGAACATCTGGCCCGGGCGCAGGCCACGGTCGTCGAGCACGGCGTCGATGCCGGCCGCCTGCAGCGTGTCGAACAGCTGTTGCGCCGCCTCGTTCACCGCCGCGTCGCCCTTGGGATTGATGGTGCAGATGGCCACCGTCCACGGCGCCATCGGCTCGGGCCAGATGATGCCGGCAGCGTCGTGGTTCTGCTCGATCGCCGCGGCCACGATCCGCGATACGCCGATGCCGTAGCAGCCCATGCTGAGCACGGTGGCCTTGCCGTTTTCATCCAGCACGGTGGCGCCCATCGCCTCGGCGTACTTGCGGCCCAGCTGGAACACGTGGCCGACCTCGATGCCGCGCACGATGCGCAGCTCGCCGCCGTCCTGGGCGCGGTCGCCGGCGACCACGTTGCGGAGGTCGGCAACGGTTTCCGGTTCGGGCAGGTCGCGGCCCCAGTTGACGCCGGCGATATGGAAGCCGGCTTCGTTGGCGCCGACCACGAAGTCGGCCAGCGCCGCCACCTCACGGTCCGCCACGACGCGGATGGTCTTCTTCGCGTTGATCGGGCCCAGGAAACCGGGCTCGCTGCCCAGGTGTTCCAGGATTTCGGCTTCAGTGGCCATGCGGTAGTCAGCCAGCCCTTCCACCTTGCCCAGCTTGATCTCGTTGACCGTGTGGTCGCCGCGTACCAGCGCCAGCACGAAGCCGGCGCCGGTCATCACCGCGATCGACTTGGCGGTGCGTGCCAGTTCGATGCCGAGCAATGCCGCGACTTCCTCGCAGGTCTTCTGGGTCGGCGTATCGACCTTGCGCATGGCCTCGCTGGCGGCAATGCGCGCGGCGGGCAGCGCGGCCTGCGCGGTTTCCAGATTGGCTGCGTAGTCCGAGCCGGTGGAGAACGCGATGGCGTCCTCGCCCGAATCGGCCAGCACGTGGAACTCCTGCGAAGCGTCGCCGCCGATGGCGCCCGAATCGGCCAGCACCGCACGGAAATCCAGGCCCAGGCGGGTGAAGATGCGGGTGTAGGCGGCATGCATGTTGTTGTATTCGGCGACCAGGCCCTCATCGCCCAGGTGGAACGAGTACGCATCCTTCATCAGGAATTCGCGCGCGCGCATCACTCCGAAGCGCGGACGGATCTCGTCGCGGAACTTGGTCTGGATCTGGTAGAAGTTGACCGGCAACTGCTTGTAGCTGGCCAGTTCCTGGCGGGCGAAGTCGGTGATCGCCTCCTCGGCCGTGGGGCTGTAGCAGAACTCGGCTTCCTTGCGGTCCCGTATCTTCAGCAACTGGGGGCCGAATTTCTGCCAGCGCCCGGTTTCCTCCCACAACTCGCGCGGCTGGATGGTGGGCATCAGCAACTCGATGGCGCCGGCGCGGTTCATTTCCTCGCGGACCACCGCCTCGACCTTGCGCAGCACGCGCAGGCCCAGCGGCGACCACGTGTACAGGCCGGACGCGAGCTTGCGGACCATGCCGGCACGCAGCATCAGCTGGTGGCTGACGATTTCGGCGTCGGCGGGAGTTTCCTTGGTGGTGCGGAGATGGAATCGCGACAGGCGCATCGGAGGTATTCACGGCGAGGGGCCGGGCATTTTGCCAGCTGTGGCGCCGGCCTGCGGGTTTTGCGCTCAGTCGGAGCGCCCACCTTTAACCGTGATGCCCCGGTCGGGGTCGCGATCGATGCGCTCGTAGCGCCCGTGAGCGGGTGGTTTGTCGCTGATCTGCAGTACGCCGGCGTCGTCGCGCCAGCGATAGAGCGAGGGTCGTGCGTCACGTGCATTCGCCGCGGCGGCCCGTTCGGCGCGCCGCTCCCTGGCCTGGCGCTTATCGGGCGCCTCGCGTGCCAGCCACCAGGCGACCCCGGCGCCCAGCAGCAGGCCGGCCACGATCGCCCAGAACGGACGCACTCAGCCGCCTGCGGTAGTGGCCGGTGTGCAGTAGGCCTTGGCCGCGGCGGTCGCCAGCTCGCGCTGGTTGAGGCGATCCTCATCGCTCAATGCCTTGTCCGGCTTGCCGTCGCCATCGGTGTCCTGCTGCACGGCGCCGGCACCGGCCAACAGCTTCAGGTTTTGCCTGGCCGTGGCGCATTGCGGGCTCTCCACGGATTTGCCGGCCGCCACTTCTGCCACCGGCTCACCACGGTTATCGATGCGGCGGTCCTTCACTGTCTGCCCCGGGGGCGGGCTGTCGGAATAGTGGGTGACGCCGCGGGCGTCCTTCCACTGGTACACCTTCTGGGCGAACGCGGGTGCGCAGGCGCCGGCCAGCAGCAGCAAGGCAATGGCCGGGGTCAGGAGTGTTGGTTTGGACAGGGCACGCATGGCGGCCTCCAGGGTGGGTAGGCGGGGAATGGTCCTGATTGCAGCATTGCCGGGCCGGACTGGCAAGCAGCCCGGGTGGGCTAAACTGGGACGCATGGACGAAAACAAGCAAGCACCGCGCTCGCGCAGCATCTACCTGTTGCCCAACCTGTTCACCACGGCGGGCCTGTTCTCGGGGTTCTACGCGATCATCGCCGCGTCCAACGGCGAGTTCGTGCATGCCTCGATCGCGGTATTCATCGCCGCGATCATGGATGGGATCGATGGCCGGGTGGCGCGCCTGACCGGCACCAGCAGCGACTTCGGCGTGCAATACGACTCGCTGGCCGACCTGGTGAGCTTCGGCATGGCGCCGTCGCTGGTGATGTACCACTGGGCGCTGTCTTCGCTGAAGTTCGATGGCAATGTGATGGGCCGGGTCGGCTGGGCGGTGGCGTTTCTGTACGCAGCCTGCGCCGCGCTGCGGCTGGCCCGCTTCAACACCCAGGTCGGCAGCGTCGACAAGCGCTGGTTCATCGGCCTGGCCAGTCCTGCGGCGGCGGGCCTGATGATGTCCTTCGTCTGGGCCTTCGCCGACGGCGACCTGGGCTGGAGCGGTGAGCAACTGCGTTACGTGGCCCTGGGTGTCACGCTGATTTCGGCCCTGCTGATGGTCAGCCGCATCCGTTTCTGGAGCTTCAAGGGCACCGGCAAGGGCGGAGCCAAGGCTGACCGCATTCCTTTCTACGCACTGTTCCTGGTGCCGGTGGTGATCGCGGTGCTGGCCATGGACCTGCCGCGCGCGTTGCTGGCCATTGGCGTGGTCTATGCCCTCTCGGGCCCGGGTTACTGGCTGTGGCGGCGCTGGCGCAAGACACCGGAGGCCGTGGCGTGAGCGAGTTGTGGTCATCGCAGCAGCATGAATGGCTGACCGCGCTGGGCCACACCGTGTACGTCCCCGGTTCTGCGGAGGCGCCGGCTGTGGCTGCCAGGCCAGCGCCGGAGGAAGCCACCCGCGCGCCGTCGCGGACGCAGGCCGCGCCACCCCCCCCAACCGCGCCACGCAAGCTTGCCCCGCAAGCCGACGCCGGCGCCCCGGCCGGCACGGCTTCGGCGCCACGCCGCGCGGCCTCGCGGCTGCCGGACAAGCTGCATTTCGCGCTGATCCGTGCCTCGGGCTGCGACCCCAATACGCCTGAAGCCGCGGCCGCCATCGCCTTGTGGCCGGCTTCGTCCGAACTGCGCGGCAATCCCGCGGCCAAGCGCGCCTTGTGGCCGCAGCTGCGCGCGCTGCGCAGGCGGCAACCGGGATGAGCGCGGTCAAGGTCGGCGAGGAAAACGCGGGCGCCGCGATGCGCGCCATGCGCGAATCCGACCTTGAGGTGATCCTGGCAATCGAACAGCGCGCCTATCCGTTCCCCTGGACGCGCGGCATTTTCCGCGACTGCCTGGCGGCCGGTTACCCGGCCTGGGTGCTGCAGGAGCGCGGCCTGGCCATCGGCTATGCGGTGATCAGCGTGGCCGCCGACGAGGCCCACATCCTCAACATCTGCATAGCCCCCGAACGACAGGGACGCGGCCACGGTCGCCAGTTGCTGCGTTCGCTGGTCCAGCTGGCCCGGGACCTGGGCGCGGCGCGCATTTTCCTGGAAGTGCGCCCTTCCAATCCCAACGCCATCGCCCTGTACCACGACGAAGGCTTCAACGAAATCGGGCGCCGTCCGCGCTACTACCCCGCGCGCGATGGCCGCGAGGACGCGCTGGTCATGGCCATGGAACTGGTCGGCGGCGAGATCGACAGGATGCCCGACCTGTAGTGCAGCGTAAGCCGGCGCGCGTCGCTGCGGGTTTGCCGCATCGGTTGCGAGCCGGGACAATGGCGGCCCGACCCATCACGGAACACGCCATGTCCATCCTCCGCATGACCGATCTCGACCTCGCCGGCAAGCGCGTCCTGATCCGCCAGGACCTCAACGTGCCGATCGAGCACGCGGACGGGCAGCCGGCGCGCATCACTTCCGAGCAACGCATCACCGCCTCGCTGCCGACGTTGCAGCTGGCACTGCAGAAAGGCGCCGCGGTCATGGTCACCTCGCACCTGGGCCGGCCGAAGGAAGGCGTGTGGAGCGAAGCCGATTCGCTGGCGCCGGTCGCCGCGCGCCTGTCCGAACTGCTGGGCGTGGAAGTGCCGCTGGTCAGGGATTGGGTTGACGGCGTGGATGTCGCCCCCGGCAGCGTGGTGCTGCTGGAAAACTGCCGCATGAACGTGGGCGAGGGCAAGGACGACGAGGCCCTGGCCCGCAAATATGCAGCGCTCTGCGACGTGTTCGTCATGGATGCCTTCGGCACCGCGCACCGCGCGCAGGCCTCCACCCATGGCGTCATCCGGTTCGCGAAACAGGCCGCGGGCGGTCCGCTGCTGATGGGCGAGCTGGACGCGCTGGCCAAGGCCCTGGACCAGCCGTCGCGCCCGTTGCTGGCCATCGTCGCCGGCAGCAAGGTGTCGACCAAGCTGGAACTGTTGTCCAGCCTGGTCGACAAAGTCGACCAGCTGATCGTCGGCGGCGGCATCGCCAATACCTTCATCGCCGCAGAAGGCCACGGCGTGGGCAAGTCACTGGTGGAAATGGACCTGCTGGACACCGCGCGCCAGATCATCGCCGACGCGCGCGCCCGGGGCGCCGACATCCCGGTGCCCACCGACGTGGTGGTGGCAGCTGAATTCAAGGCCGACGCCGTGGCCACGGTGAAGCAGGTGGCCGAGGTGGGCGCCGACGACATGATCCTGGACATCGGCCCGGACACCGCCGCGCGCTATGCAAGGCTTATCGAAGCGGCCGGCACGGTGGTCTGGAACGGGCCGGTGGGCGTGTTCGAATTCGACGCCTTCGGCAAGGGCACCGAGACCCTGGCCCGCGCGATTGCCGCGTCGAAGGCCTTCTCCATTGCCGGTGGCGGCGACACCCTGGCCGCGGTCGACAAGTACGGCATTGCCGGCGACATCGGCTACATCTCCACCGGCGGCGGGGCCTTCCTGGAATTCCTGGAAGGCAAGGAACTGCCGGCGGTGGTCGCGTTGCAGGCACGCGGGAGCTGATCTAATAGAGGCGGCGGTCCTGGTTACGGTGCTTGGGGAAGCATCGGGGAACGTCGAACATCACGGCATACGGGGAGTAGGGGATGCGGGCAATCGTAATGGCGGCGCTGCTATGGGCGGCAGCGTCCGCGCACGCGGGTGAAATCCACCGGCGCGGTGATTTCCAGTTCGAAGTCGGGCCCGTGCCGGAGTTCGTGTCCAGCACGCCCATGGCCGAACAGTGGGATCCCAAGGCACCTGGCGCCGCGGATGCGCGCTGGCGGTTCTGGCGCAACGAGGTACAGGTGGACCGGCGCGCCGGGCGCGACCAGCGCTACGTCGACTATGCATTCGAAGCGCTGTCCGAGACCTTTGTCAGCGAAGCGGGCCGGTTCAAGATTTCGTTCAACCCGCAGTACCAGCGCCTGGTCCTGCATCGCGCCGACCTGCGCCGCGACGGCAAGTGGAGTCCGCGCCTGGCGGTGGACAAGGTGTCGCTTGCCAGGCGCGAAGCGGGCTTCGAGAACGACCTCGCCGATGGACTGGTCACTGCATTGATCGTGCTCGAGGACGTGCGTGTCGGCGACGTGGTGCGGATCTCCTACTCGGTGATCGGCAGCAATCCGGTGATGGCCGGGCAGATGTCAGACTGGATGGGGTTCGCATGGACCAGTCCCACCCTCGAAGCCGGCTTCCGGGTGCTGCTTGAGCCGCGGACCTCGCCCGGCATCTATCGAACGGACGACTCGCCGCAGGCGGTCATTCGCCAGCTGCCCGATGCGGTCGAGGTGACGATGCGCGGCAAAGGCATCGACGCGGTGGTCGACGAAGGCGGCTATCCAGCCTGGTACCAGCCCTATTCGCAGGCGCAGGTGGCTGTGGGCCAGACCTGGGCGGACGTCGTGGCGTGGGGATTGCCGCTGTATCCGGAAGTAAAGGCGTTGCCTGCCGGGCTGGAGTCCAGACTGCAGGCCTGGCGATCGCTGGCCAGCGATCGCGAGCGCCTTGCGGCCGCCCTGCGCGCGGTGCAGGACGAGGTCCGCTACTTCGGGGTGGAAATGGGCGAGAACACGCATCGTCCCGCACCACCTTCCGAAACCTGGCAGCGTCGTTTCGGCGACTGCAAGGACAAGGCCTACCTGTTGGCGACCCTGTTGCAGCGCATGGGCATCGACGCGGTACCCGCGCTCGTGTCCATCGATCGCGGGCGCGCCATCGTCGACTTCGTGCCCTCGGCCTCCAACTTCGACCATGTCATCGTGCGCGCGCAACTGGATGGCAGGACGGTATGGATGGATCCAACCATTTCCCAGCAGGGCGGCGATCCGGAGACCGTGGACCTGAGCCGGTATGGCATGGTGCTGCCGCTGGTGAGGGGCGGCTCCGCCCTGCAGGAGGTCGCGGCACCCGCCAGCCTGGCCAGGGCTACGACGGTCGACGAGCGCTACGAGGTCAGCAAGAGCGGCAACGACGTGAAGCTGACGGTCGACACCGTCTACGAAGGCCAGGACGCCGACTATGCGCGCCGTTCGGTCGGGTCGCAGCGTTCCGACGAACTCACCCGGCGTTATTCCGACCATTACCGGAAGCGCTTCGGTGAGTTGTCGGTGGTGGCTGCCGCGGTCCTCCACGACGATCGCCAGGCCAACCGCATCAGCGTCAACGAAACCTACGTGTTGAAGGCGCCGTTCCAAAGCGAGGGTACGGTCAGGTCGCTGGATCTGTATGCGGACTCGTTGCAGGCTCTTTCCACCCTGCCATCGACGATCTCGCGCAAGGGTCCGCTCGAATTCGCAGACCCGGGAACCTATTCGCACAGGATCAGGGTGGCGTATCCCGCCAACTGGAAGCCGGGGTTTGTCGCAGAGGAGGCAGCGCACGCCTCGAGCGCTTTCGATTACAGGCGCAATGTCACCGTCGAGCCGGATTTCGTGGACCTGCGCTACGACCTCAAGGTGAAGCAGCGCTATCTCGCGGCCGGCGAGACCACTACGCACATCGAGCAGTTGCGTAGCGTTCGCGAGGACATCTCCGCGCATCTGGGCTTCCAGCTGGTCGCTCCGACCACCGGCAAGGAACGGGAGCAGCGCATCCGCGCGCTGCTGCGCGACATGCAACAGGAGGACGCGAAATGAGAAGACGGCTGGCAGCGCGTCTGTGCCTGGGCCTGGTGGTGTCCTTTCCGCTGCACGCGATGGCAGCGGTGGTGGATATCGACTCCGTCGCCACCGACGCCGGCAAGGCCTGGCAGGAGTTCATGCAGTCGGCCGAATTCGAGCGCGCCTATTCGGCCTATGAGGTGCTCGACAAAGTCGAATACTCGGCCGAAGGCGTCGACGCCGAAGCCTGCCGCTTGCATGCGGCCGAGGTTGACGATGCGTTGGTGAAGGCCCCGGTCAGCATCGTGGTCGTGCGCACCGCGTTGCTGTGCGCCGAAGCCACTGGCCAGGCGGAGCGGGCAACCAGGCTGGAAGGTGCGCTGGTGTCGCTTTCCAGGGAAGCACTGAAGGATGGACGCCAGTTGCCGTGGCCGATGCCCATCCGTGTATTGGGTCCCAGTGATGTCTACGCGCTGCTGCAGGTCGCCGGCCTCGAAGCGCGCTACGAGTATTTCGTCCAGACCAGGCCGGCGCGCTACTTCCCTCTGGCGGTCGCGGCATGGGACGCGGAAGCCGGCAAGGAAACCACCTACCTGTTCGACTACGTGGACGTCACTTCGCGCCTCAAGGGGAGCAACGAATACGCCGGCTATCCGTTCTACAAGGACCTGCTCGCGGATTTCTTCGAAGCGGCGCAAGTGAAGGGCAACGAGCTGGCTGCCGTCGACCTGAAGGCGGTGCGGACGGCCATGCAGCTGGCAGAGCCGGCGGCCAAGGTCAAAGCGCTGCGCGTCAGCTCAGGCTACGGCGGCATCCAGTCGCTGCGGTTGTGGATCACGTTGTGCGCGCGCAGACCATTCTCGGGCTGTGGGGAGGGACTGGAGGACATACTGCTGGAACAGGCGGAGGCCAAGCATGTCGTTCCGATGGTCATGCTCGCCTTCCTGCATGGCGAGGGCCTGGTAGCCAGGCGCGATGACGAAGTCGCCGACGGATTGCTGGCGGCCGCGTTGCGCCGGGCCAGCGCCGAGGAAGTCGCCCTTGAGTACATGTCGCTGGCCACGCTTGCCGACCGCCCCAAGGCCATTGGGCGCAAGTCCCTCGCCGACGCGATGGAGCGGCCTGCGGTGCGGGCCGCGCTGGCGGCGTGGAAACTGCAGCGGGACGAGCACGACCTGCAGGAAAGCGACCTGCAGGTACTGGCCGCGCCGGCCAGCAACGCCATCGGCGTAGGACACTGGTGGCTGTCGCAGTATTGGCGGGAAAAGGACCGGAAGGACCTGCGACTGGAGTCGCTGCGCCTGGCGGCAGAGGCGGGCGATCCGGGCGCGCTGCAGATGCAGGCCTTCAACCTGATGACCGACAGTCCCGAGGCTGCGCCCGGGCTGGTCCTGGATCGAATGCGTTCGGCCGCACTGGGCGGCGAAGTGCCGGCGATGAAGTACCTGTCCGACCGCGCGGCGATGCTCCATGAGTGGAAGGCTGCCGAACGCTGGTTGATGGCGTCGGTTCGGGCAGGAGACAGCGAAGCCATGCTCGATCTCGCGGCTCTTTACGCGAAAGACCACGCCGCCCTCGGTCAGAGCGCCAGGCAAGCCATGGACTGGTACGTCGAGCTGGGCGAGGCCCCGGCGATGGGCGAAGCACGCCGGCGCGCCGCGTACATGGCGATGAAGGGAACGGGCATCGCCAAGGACCCCCTACGGGCCGAGCGGTGGTTGCTTCGGGATGCCGAGACCGGTGATGGCACATCGCAGTTGCTGCTGGCCATCGGATACCTGGAAGGAGACCTCGGCCCAGACGGTGCCGTAAAGGCGCAGCCCTGGATCGACCGCATCCTGGCGGCCAAGGAACTGGGTCCCAAGGTCGGCTACGCCGACTGGCTGTATCGCAACCGCACCGGGGTCGAGGATCGCGCGCTGGCCGTGCGCCTGTGGACCGAGGCGCAGGATGACGACGAATCCTGGGCGCTCAACAACATGGCGTGGGCCTACTGCACCGCCGTTGATCCGGCCGCGCGCAACGTGGCGGCGGGCATGAAGTACTCGGAAAAGATGCTCAAGCAGCCCGACCTGGCCTGGGGACGGCTGGATACCGTCGCCGCGTGCCAGGCAGCGAGCGGAGACCATGCGGGCGCGGCCCGCAGCCAGCAGGCTGTCATCACGCGCTTCACCCGCTACTGGAGCCTCGACTCGCTGGCTGAGGAGCACGACCAGAACGGATACCTGCGCCGGCTCAGGCTTTACCAGCAGAACAAGCCCTATCTGGACGACAGCCCGGCAACCGCCGACTGACAGGCGGTGTGCTCGCAGACCCGCAAATGTGCCCAATGCAAAGACCAGTTAAATACCATTTGACGGAATTAAGGTCATGATTAGCTGGGGTTTTGTTGCCATGCAATAAAACCCGGCGCTAATGGCATCGAAGTGGTCCCATGGATGTGCTAGTTTCCGGGCATCGAATGGGAGAAAACTGCGTGACCGACCGCCAGCGCCGTACCAAGATCCTCGCCACCCTGGGTCCCGCCACCGACCCGCCCGGCGTGCTCGACGAGTTGTTCCGCGCCGGGGTGAACGTGGTGAGGCTGAATTTCTCGCACGGCGATCCCTCGGCGCAGGCCAAGCGCGCCGCTGCCGTGCGCGCGGCCGCCCAGCGTGCCGGTGCCGAGGTCGGCATCCTGGCCGATCTTCCCGGCCCCAAGATCCGCATCGAGAAATTCGCCGAAGGCAAGGTCCGGCTGAAGGCGGGCGACCGCTTCGACCTGGTCGCCAGCGCGGACGCCCCTCCCGGCGACGCCAGCCAGGTCGGCGTCAGTTATCTGGGCCTGCCCGCCGACGTGGTGCCCGGCGACGTGCTGCTGCTCGACGACGGCCTGATGCAGCTGCGCGTGGAGTCGGTGGAAGGCGAGCGCATCGTCAACACCGTGCTCAACGACGGCATGCTGTCCGACCGCAAGGGCCTGAACAAGCAGGGCGGCGGCCTGTCGCTGGGCGCGCTGACCGAGCGCGACAAGGAGCTGATCGGCATCGTCGCCAAAATCGGCGTCGACTTCATCGCCGTCTCGTTCTGCCGCAATGCCGAGGACATGAACGAGGCGCGCCGCATTGCGCTGTCGCATGGCTGCGACGCGGCCCTGGTGTCGAAGATCGAGCGCACCGAAGCGATCGAGAACCTGGCCGAGATCATCGATGCCAGCGACGTGGTGATGGTGGCCCGCGGCGACCTGGGCGTGGAGATCGGCGACGCCGAACTGCCGGGCCTGCAGAAAAAGATCATCCGCGAGTCGCTGGCCCGCAACAAGGTGGTGATCACCGCCACGCAGATGCTGCAGTCGATGGTGGAAAGCCCCATTCCCACCCGCGCCGAAGTGCTGGACGTGGCCAACTCGGTCATCGACGGCACCGATGCGGTGATGCTGTCGGCCGAAACCGCCGCCGGCGCCTACCCGGTCAAGGCAGTCGAGGCAATGGCGCGCATCTGCCTGGGCGCCGAGAAACAGTTCGAGACCGACACCGATTTCGAGAAGGCGCCGCGCAACCTGGAGCGCGCCGACCAGGCCATCGCCATGGCCACCATGTTCCTGTCCGAACACATCGGCGTGCGCGCGATCGTGGCGATGACCGAGTCCGGCGGCACCGCGCGCTTCCTGTCGCGCTTCCGCTCCAGCGCCCCGATCTACGCGTTCTCGCGCCACGATGGCGCGCGCCGGCGCATGGCGATGATCCGCGACGTGTTCCCCATTGCCTTCGACAGCCGCGGGCTGGCCCCGCGCGAGGCCGCGCGCGATTCGCTGCGCATCCTGCGCGACCTCAACCGGCTGGTCCCGGGCGACCGCGTCATCTTCACCAGCGGCGACCACATGGAACAGCACGGGGCGACCAACACGCTGCGGCTGCTGCAGCTGGGCGCCGACGGCAAGGCCGAGGGGCTGGGCGAGCTTTGATAGGGATGGGACAGGCCAGGCGGTGGGCCGCAGTGGCGGGCCTGCTGCTGGCTTGTTCGATCGTCCCGGTCGCCGCGCAGGAGCATGCCGGCATCGCGGAAAACGAAGTGCTGGTCGTGGAAGAAGAGGAGGGAGGTCGTTACTGGAGCAGGGACTTCAACGTGGCTTCCTCTCCGGCCCCCCAATACCCGCGTGCGGCGCTCATCGCTGGATTGACCGGTTGCGTCAACATCGGATTCGTCATCCAGCCGGATGGTTCTACCAGTGGGCACCGACTGCTGATTGGCAAGGCTTCATTTACGGGTGGGCGCCGGCAATCGGCAGTCATCGGCCAGTTCGCCCAGGCCACCGTCGACATGCTCAAGACTTTCCGTTACCAGCCTGGCCCGGAGAATCCCCGGCGGTTGCGGGGATTCGCGTCGGTCTTCACCGATTTCACCCTCGACACCGGCAACGATTCTGGCAGCCAATGCAAGATCGACGATCTCAAGGCTTTCATGCAGGCCGCTGCCAATAAGCCGCTGCCGCACTGAAAGCGGCGCAGGCAGCTCCTTGTGAAACCGCTTGCATTCGACCGTGCGGGGGAGTTGTACGGCCGTCCGGGCTATAATTCGGCCCCTTTCCCGCGCCGCACAGGATCCTCATGAGCATCGAACAGCTTGCCGAAACCGCCCAGGCCATGGTGGCCGCCGGCAAGGGCATCATCGCGATCGACGAATCGACCGCCACCATCGCCAAGCGTTTCGAAGGCGTCGGCATTCCCAATACCGAGGAAAACCGCCGCGCCTACCGCGAGATGCTGCTGACCACGCCGAAGCTGGGCGACCACATTTCCGGCGCCATCCTGTACGACGAAACCCTGCGCCAGTCGACCAAGGACGGCGTGCCGTTCGCCAAGGTCATGGCTGCCAACGGCATCATCCCCGGCATCAAGGTCGACCGCGGCACCCATCCGCTCGCCGGCTGCCCCGGTGAAGTGGTCACCGAAGGCCTCGACGGCCTGCGCGACCGCCTCAAGGAGTACTACTCGCTGGGCGCGCGTTTCGCCAAGTGGCGCGCGGTCATCAACATCGGCGATGACATCCCGTCCGGCACTTGCATCGAAGCCAACGCACACGCGCTGGCCCGTTATGCGGCGCTGTGCCAGGAAGCCGGCATCGTGCCGATGGTGGAGCCCGAAGTGCTGATGGACGGCGACCACGACATCGAGACCTGCTACGAAGTCACCGAAGCCACGCTGCGTGCGCTGTTCGGCGCGCTGTACGAGCAGAACGTGATGCTGGAAGGCACCATCCTCAAGGCCTCGATGGTCATCGCCGGCAAGGGCTGCGAAGAGCAGGCCAGCATCGATGAAGTCGCCGAAGCCACGGTCATGTGCCTGAAGAGCACCGTGCCGGCGATCCTGCCGGGCATCGTGTTCCTGTCCGGCGGCCAGAACGACGAAGACGCCACCGCCCACCTGGATGCGATGAACCGCCTGGGCAACCTGCCGTGGCCGCTGTCGTTCTCCTACGGCCGCGCCATGCAGTCGGCGGCCCTGAAGCTGTGGTCGCAGGACCTGGTCGGCAACTTCGCCAAGGCCCAGTCCATTGTCCACGCCCGCGCCCGCGACAACGGCCTGGCCGCATTGGGCAAGTGGGAAGGCTGAGCCGCCGCGACTGAGCCCCACGGGGCAGGCTCTTCTCCCGTTGGGAGAAGGTTCAAGACGCCGGCCTCGCGCCGGCGTTTTCATGAGGATCGCAACGATGCGGATATCAGGCATCCACCACGTCGCCATCATCGCGTCCGACTACGCCCGGTCGAAAGCCTTCTACGCCCAGGTGCTGGGCCTTGAGATTCTTGCCGAGGCCTATCGGAGTGAACGCGATTCTTGGAAGCTCGACATGCGCGTTTGCGATGGCGTGCAGATCGAGCTGTTCTCGTTTCCCTCGCCGCCGCCGCGCGTCTCCAGGCCTGAAGCCTGCGGCTTGCGGCATCTCGCTTTCGAAGTGCCGGATATCGAACAGGCCGTCGCGCACCTGCGTGGGCATTCCATCGAAGTGGAGCCGGTCCGCATGGACGAATACACCGGAAAGCGCTTCAGCTTCTTCGCCGACCCGGACGGATTGCCGCTGGAGTTGTACGAGATCTAGCCGCCCTGCGATGCGCTATGGTGGCGGCACCTTTGCTGCTGGTGCCGCCTGTGTCCCGTGACATCCGCATTCCCGCCGAAGCGGCGGCCGCGCTGGCCAGAGGACTGCGCATCGAGGCGATCAGGCTGGTGCGCGAAGCCAACCATGGCGTCGATCTGCGTGGCGCGATGGAAGCGCTTGATGCCCATGCTTCCGGCAGACACGGCCATGCGCCGCAAACGTCTTCGATGGGCGCGAGCGCGCCGCCAGATGGCCTTCCCGTCGAAGCAATGACCGCGCTTTCGCGCGGACAGCCGATCGAGGCGATCAAGATCGTCCGCGAAATGACCGGGCTGGGATTGAAGGAAGCCAAGGACATGGTCGAGCGCTACCGCAGCGACGCAAGTCCCGAACTCGATGAAGCCATGCGCGCCAAGCTGGAAGGCATCGCCGGCAAGCATGGATTCAAGCTTCCCGAAGCGGCAATGGTCGCGATGGAGCGTGGCGATCTGAAGGCTGCGATGAACGCGTTGCGCCAGGCCAGGCACACCAGTCCTGGATCGGTGCCCACCGGCGCCACGCCATTGGGCACGGTGCGCGGCACCCACACCGTGAGTCGTGAAACCAACCAGCATGGTTGGTTATGGGCGCTGGCGTTGCTGGCGGCTATCGCGGCCGGCTATTCCTGGGTCGCGTAAACGCAGGCCGCGGCGGCATCACCGTTTCGGTGGATGCCATCGCGGTGCAACGGGGAAGGACATGGTGGGCCTGCCGATGCGCCTACGGAATCGCCGCAGCCCCTATCGAAGCCAGCCACTCGTCGTCGGAGCCTTCGTTGACACCTTCGAACAACGGCGTGGAGAAATAGCGCTCGCCGGTATCGGGCAGCATCGCCAGGATCACCGATCCCTCGGTGGCCTTTTCCGCGACCTGCAGGGCAGCGGCCACGGTGGCACCGGCGGAGATGCCGACGAAGATGCCTTCCTCTGCTGCCAGACGGCGGGCGACGGCGATTGATTCCACGTCGGTCACCGGCAGCACCTCGTCGGCCACTTCCCGATTCAGCACCTTGGGCACGAAGTCCGGGGTCCACCCCTGGATCTTGTGCGGGGCCCATTCCTTGCCGAGCAGCAGCGAGGCGCCGGCGGGCTCGGAAGCGGTGATGCGCACTTCAGGGCGTGCGACCTTCAATACTTCCCCCACCCCGGTCAGGGTGCCGCCGGTGCCCCAGCCGGTGACGAAATGATCGAGCCGCTGGCCGGCGAAATCGCGCAGGATTTCCGCCGCCGTGGTCTGCCGGTGGTAGGCCGGATTGGCCGGGTTGTCGAACTGGCTGGCCAGGAACCAGCCATGCTGGTCGGCCAGTTCCTTGGCCCTGCGCACCATGCCGCTGCCGCGTTCGGCGGCGGGCGTCAGGATGACTTTCGCGCCGTAGGCGCGCATCAGCTTGCGGCGCTCGATGGAAAAGGTCTCGACCATGGTCGCGACGAACTTGTAGCCACGTGCCGCCGCGACCATGGCAAGTGAAACGCCCGTATTGCCCGAAGTCGCTTCGACGATGGTGTCACCGGGCTTGAGCAGTCCGCGGGCTTCGGCATCCAGCACGATCGCCAGGGCCAGGCGGTCCTTGACCGATCCGCCCGGGTTGAACGATTCGACCTTGGCGTACAGCGTCACGTGCGCGGGTGCGATGCGATGCAGTTTCACCACTGGCGTGCGGCCGATGGTGTCGAGGATGCTGTCGTAGATGGCCATGCGGTTCTCCGTGGGAAGGGGTCAGGCGGCCTGCGGGAGTTTAGGTGCGCGCAGGTTGTCGAAATGTTGTGCGGTCGGGACCGCGCCAGCGGCGCGCTGCCGAACCAGTGAAGTGCGTCGGCCAGGCGCGCCACCTCGCCCAGGATCAGCAGCGCCGGCGATTGCACCTGATGGTGGCGGGCGACCTCCGGCAGCGTCGCCAGCATGCCGGTGATCACGCGCTGCTGCGGGCGCGACCCGTTCTCCACCAAGGCAAACGGCAAGTCGGGTGCCGCACCGGCCAGCAGCAGGTGCTCGCGCAGCCTGTCCAGGCTGGCCACGCCCATGTACACCGCCAGTGTCTGCCGCGGCTGGGCCAGCGATTGCCAGTCGATCGTGTCCAGCGAATCCTGGCAGTGCGCGGTGACCAGGCGCAGCGATTGCGCGTGTTCGCGATGGGTCAGTGGAATGCCCGCGTAGGCGGCGCAGGCGACGGCTGCGGTGATGCCCGGGATGACTTCGAAGGCGATGCCGTGCGCGCGCAGGAACTCCAGTTCTTCGCCACCGCGTCCGAACACGAAGGGGTCGCCGCCCTTCAGCCGCACCACGCGCTTGCCCTGGCGGGCGTGCTCCAGCATCAACGCGTGGATCTGGTCCTGCGACATGCTGTGGCGGCCGGCCGACTTGCCCACTTCGATGCGGCTGGCATCGCGCCGCGCCAGCCGCAGCACCTCGGCACTGACCAGGCGGTCGTGCAGGATCACGTCGGCCTCGTTCAATGCGCGCAATGCGTTCAAGGTCACCAGACCGGGATCACCCGGGCCTGCGCCGACCAGCACCACCGAACCGGCCGGTGCGGCGACAGGGGCGTGGTTGGCAAGCAAGTCTTGCAGCCAGGCATCGGCTTGGCTGGCATCCAGTTGCTGGCGCAGCAGGCGCGGCAGCGGGCCCGCCAGCAGCTTCTCGAAGAAGCGGCGGCGCAGGCCCAGGTCCGGGAAACGCGCGCGGATCGCCTCGCGCTGGCGGGTCAGCAGTGCAGCCAACGTGCCCAGTGAATCGTCGAGCAGGGTTTCCAGTTGCCGGCGGACATGCCGCGCCAGCATCGGCGCGCCGCCGCCGCTGGAGATTGCGATCTGCAACAGCCCGCGCTGGACCACCGCCGGGGAATGGAAGCTGCACAACTCCGCCTGGTCGACCACGTTGGCCAGGATCCGCCGCGCGGTCGCGGCCTCGTACACGCTGCGATTGACCGTGGCGTCGTCAGTGGCGGCGATGACCAGCCAGGCCTCGTCCAGCCAGCCGGTGTGGAAGGTGCCGGCCAGCCAGCGGATGCGGCCGCTTTCCAGCCAGTCCTGCAGCGTCTCGGTCAGCTCGGGCGAGCCGACCATGGGCAGGGCGCCGGCGTGGAGCAGGGCCTCGACCTTGCGCTCGGCCACCGCGCCGCCGCCGACCACCAGCACGGTGCGGTCACGCAGGTCGGCAAACAGGGGAAAAAGGGGCGCGGTCACGGTGGTTGCATGGTCATGGGCCGTTGACCCTAGCTTCCGGTTATATGCGCCCGGAAATGACTAGCTGCGCATGTCATATTACGGGTGGTTATAAGTAAGCGGGACGGGCTGGACATTAAATCCCGTACATTCGGATGGCGTCCCGCCTCACGCTCCGCCCCGCCCGTTTCGATCGTCATTCCCGCTCCTGCTTTCGCGCTGCTGACGGCTCTCTTCCCAAGATCCCCCGATGACCCTGACCCAACTCCGCTACCTGGTCGCCATTGCCGACGCCGACCTCAACATCACCCTGGCGGCCGCACGCGTGCACGCCACCCAGCCGGGGCTGTCCAAGCAGCTCAAGCAGCTGGAGGACGAGCTGGGCTTCCTGTTGTTCGTGCGCAAGGGCCGCAGCCTGGAATCGGTGACGCCTGCGGGCGGGGAAGTCATCGCCCGCGCCCGCGCGGTGCTGGCCGAAGCCAACAACATCCGTACCTATTCGGCCAACCAGCGCCGCGAGAGCCAGGGCCAGCTGATCCTGGCCACCACCCACACCCAGGCGCGCTTCGTGCTGCCGCCGGCCATCAGCCAGATCAAGCGCGCCTATCCGCAGGTCAGCGTGCACCTGCAGCAGGCAGGCGAGAGCGCCGCGCTGGACCTGCTCAGCGAAGGCGACGCCGACATCGCCATCATCAGCACTGCAGGCGAACAGCCGCAGGCGGGCATCGCCGTGCCCTTGTACCGCTGGCGCCGCCTGGTGCTGGTGCCGCGCGGGCACGCGCTGGACCGCGGCGACGCGGTGCCCAGCATGGGCGACCTGTCCACCCAGCCACTGATCAGCTATGAATCGTCGACGCGCGCGGAGAGTTCGCTGCAGCGTGCCTTCGCCGGCGTCGGCCTGCAGCCGAGCATTGCATTGACCGCGCTGGACGCCGACCTGATCAAGACCTACGTGCGCGCCGGCATGGGCGTGGGCCTGCTGGCGGAAATGGCGGTCACCGCCGCCGATACCGACCTGCGCGCCTGGGCCGCACCGGCGGCCATCAACGAATGCATCGCCTGGGCGGTGCTGCCACGCGAGCGCGTGCTGCGCGACTACGCACTGGAACTGGTGCACGTGCTGGCCCCGCAACTGGATCGCCGCGACCTGCGCCGCGTGCTCGACGGCAACCAGGTCGCCGACTGGCCGCCGCCGCCGACCTGGGAATCGTTGACCCAGACGATTACGAGCTGAGATATGAGATCGGAATTAAAAATACTTGTTGATTCGTGCGTTTTCGTTGATGCGTTTGCGCCGTCATCTTCTGGACACGCTGCCGCATACAGATTACTAAACCGTCTTGTTGAAAAGAATGTAAGAGTAGCTATGCCCGCTCATGGATGGTTCGAGGTTCGCTGCTCTTGGCAGCGACTCAAGATCGAAGGAAAATTTGTAGCGCCTGAATTTAATGGAGAGACGCGGTACCCGGTGGATCTAATTCCTATCGACGATGAGTTCATTGACAAATATACAAGCGCAGATATTCCCTTTATTAAGTCGGGTGATCATATCTGGCTTGCGGTGGCGAAGGTTGAGGGCTATCCGTTAGTCACTAGCGACGTCAAAATGACAAAGATCGCGCATCGGATAGGAGTAATCGTGTTCAAGCCAGAGGACCTACGGGACGCATCTGAATTCATTGCCTAAATTCGCAGGTAATTTCATTGCAGAATTGGTGCGCTGGCGTCTGTCACAGATTTTTTTCAAATATATGGAAAATAGATAAGCTAAAAAAATGGCCAAACATATGGAAAGGCTTACCGTTCTACGCGCCCGAAGAATTGTTGGACATGCCGAGACGATCTTCTCATTAAGGGATGAAATTCTTGATGCGTTCGATCCTTTTGCATCGGGGGGAGCAATCGATCGCCAAGAAGCATGCACCGCACTTCTGTTAGTAATCTCTGACTACTACTTAGCGGTGTCAGCAAGCCCTGAAAAGCGTAAGGGCTATGAGGAGTACGTAAAATGGTCTCGAGTAATCGCTAGAAGAGTTTCGAGCGACGGGATTAATGATGTTGGCGCTGCGTTAAAGCTGGCATTAGATGCCGAAATAATTTTCGATAAATACATTCAATGGCTTTCACTTCAGCGGCCGAGCGATGAAAAATTCTGGCCTCTCGTCTATAAGCGCCTAGACATAAATAATGCGAGCGCACCACTACTTAGCTTGAATAAAATCCAGTCTCTTAATATGGATCAGCTAACAGAGCTCATAGGCTGTGAATATCAAGTGCCTTCCTCAGAGTCGGAATTGCGCGAGCATGGATTTGATGTCAAGTGGTTTGGTACATCCCACTATATTGGGAGCAAGCAAGAAGGTATTTCAATACTTATTGAAGATTCTACTGTGGCTGCCATTTTTCTTTATGGATTTAACAAGGATGGGTACAAGTCATTCCCACGTTCATTGAGTGGAGGGTTGGAGTTTGGAAGGCGACGTTCTCATGTAAGAGCTGTCTTTGGGCAGCCAGATACCTCTAACGGAATTTCAGATAAATACGACCTTAAAAAATACAGCGTCACATTTGAATTTAGAGAATGGATTGGAACGCTTAGGTTGATTGTCATTTGCAAAAGAATGCCGTAGCACCCGTAGACCCGCCTTTCGGCAGATGACGGGATTCTGGAAGAAAACCGGTAAGGCGAGGCTTGCCTTCAGGCAGTGCAGGTGATTCCGGAAGGCGGGTCGAGACCCGCCCTGAAACTGTTGTTGGCCACAAAAGGCTTTCTATCATGTCCGATCCCATCGACGCCTGGCACAGGATTGTCAAAGAGCGCAGCGTGCAGGAGCTGGATGCACTGCTTGCCGACGACGTCGTCTTCCACTCGCCGGTCGTGCATACGCCGCAGCTGGGCAAGGCCATTACGAAGATGTATCTGGCGGCTGCGATCGCCGTATTCGGCAACGACACGTTCCGCTATGTCCGCGAACTCAGATCCGCACGCGATGCGGTGCTCGAGTTCGAGCTGGAACTGGAGGGCATCGCCGTCAACGGCGTGGACATGATCAAGTGGAATGACGAAGGACTGATCACCGAGTTCAAGGTGATGCTGCGCCCGCTGAAGGCGGTCAACCTGATCCACCAGAAGATGGGCGCGATGCTGCAGTCGAAAGCCATCGTGAATTCGTAGCGTAGGCCCGGCCGCGGGTTGAGTGTTCCGATTGACCATGTGGCGGGCCTGACGGACGTAGCCTGGGTAGAGCGCAGCGAAACCCGGGGCTTGGAAATGATCCGCCAACAGCCCCGGGTTGACCAGCTTCGCTGTTGCAGACCGCTGCGCTCTACCCGGGCTACCTGACTCTCCCCGGGGAAAAACACGATCACGTTCCCGGGTTGTGGATCGGCTTGGGTTCGCTGATTTCCTGGCCGGGCTGGGCCTTGCCGGACATCTCCGCGCCCGCGCCGGGCACCAGCTTCCACATCATCAGCACCGAGCTTGCCGAGATCAGGCCCACGGTAAGGAAGGCGAAGCCGAAGTTGATCACCGCATCCAGCGGCTGCTGCGTGGCTACGCTCGCGATCGTCAGCGCATAACCGCCCAGGGTGACCCCGACCGCCAGTGACACCTGCTGCACCACGGCCGCCAGGCTGCTGGCCTGGCCCATGCGCGCCTGCTCGATGTCGGCATAGGCGATCGCATTGAGGCTGGTGAACTGCAGCGAGCGGAAGCAGCCGCTGACCAGCAGCACGCCGATCATCAGCGGGTAGGGCGTGTCGGCGCGGAACAGGCCGAAACCGCACAGCAGCAGCGAGGCCACCAGCGCATTGGTGATCAGCACCGGACGGAAGCCGAAGCGCTTGAGGATGCGTGCGGCCACCGTCTTCATGAACATGGCGCCGGCGGCCGAGGTGAAGGTGATCAAGCCGGACTGCAGCGGATCCAGGCCGAAGCCCAGTTGCAGCATCAGCGGCAGCAGGAACGGGGTGGCGCCGATGCCGATGCGGAACAGCGAGCCGCCCAGCACGCTGATGCGGAAGGTCGGCACCTTGAACAGGTCCAGGTCGATCAGCGGATGCGGATGGCGGCGCGAATGCAGCACGTACAGGCCCAGCACCGAAAAACCCGCCAGCATGCAGGCGACCGCCAGCGGCGTGCTGACCAGGTGCCGGCCGATGCTGGCGAAACCGAAGATGGCCAGTGCCAGTCCCAGCCCGGACAGGAGGAAGCCACGCCAGTCCAGCGGGCGCACTTCGCCCTTCAGCACCGGAATGTATTTCCACGCCAGGAAGATGCCCAGCAGGCCCATCGGGAGGTTGATGAGGAAGATGTAACGCCAGTGGCTGTAGGTGGTGATCAGGCCGCCCAGCGGCGGCCCCAGCATCGGCCCCAGCAGCGCGGGAATGGTCAGCCAGCTGAGCGCCTGCACCAGTTTCGCCTTGGGCACGGTGCGCAACAGCACCAGGCGGCCCACGGGCACCATCATCGCGCCGCCCATGCCCTGCAGGAAGCGCGCGGCCACCAGCATGGCCAGCGAATCGGAAGCGGCGCAGCCCAGCGAGCCGAGCAGGAACACGCCGATAGCGGCCATGAAGGTGCGTTGCGCGCCGAAGCGGTCGGCGACCCAGGCGCTGATCGGAATGAAGACCGCCAGCGCCAGCATGTAGGTGGTCAGGGCCAGCTTCAGCGCCACCGGCTCCACGCCCAGGTCCGCTGCGATCATCGGCAGCGAGGTGGTGATCGCGGTGGAATCCATGTTCTCGATGAACAATGCGGTCGCGATGATCAGGGGGAGCAGACGTTCCTTTCTCACGAAGGACGAGGTGACCGGCAGCGGGGGCCGTCATTGTGGCCCCGCCGGCGGTGGATGAGGCGTGATGCAGGCGGAAGGAAAGGGGACACGTACGGATTTCCGCGCCGAGTCCCGACGGCTCATGCATGAGTGGATTTGCCTCGACGCTGAGCCCCGACGCCTCATGCATGAGCCGATTTGCCTCATCGCTGAGTCGCGGCGGCTCATGCATGAGTCAATTTGCCTCGTCGCTGAGTCCCGGCGGCTCATGCGTGAGTGGATTTGCCTCATCGCTGAGTCCCGGCGGCTCATGCATGAGCCGATTTGCCTCATCGCTGAGTCCCGACGGCTCATGCACGAGCAGATTTGCCTCACCCGTGAGCCGGCGCGACTCATGCGCAGGCCTTTCCTGCAGCGTATGGAGACTGGCGGTAGCGCTAGGCAGCAGCACTAACCCATGTCCAGCAACCGGGCGGGCTCGCTCCTGCTTCACGACCAGGCCCCACCACCGGCGGTAGGCTCGCCCGGATTGCCATCCACTGGAGCCACGATGAGCCGCTTGACTGTCTTTTTCCGCCGCCATGCGTCCAGGCTGCCAGCCCTGGCGGTGCTGGTCATCGCCCTGGCCGGCTGTACCACCACGCCCATCGGCAACGGCGGCGGCGCACCGCCACCGGCCGACGCCCGCGTCCACACCGTCATCCTTGCCCGCGGACAGCAGGCGGTGATCGCCGACGGATCGCTCGCCGTCAAGCTCGTCGAAATCAACGACAGCCGCTGCCCGGCCACCGTCACCTGCGTCTGGGCCGGCCATGCGGCGGTCACCCTGCAGGTCAGCAAGCCGGGACTGGCGCCCGCGACCCTGGTGATCGGCTCACAGGCGCCTGCCGCCATGGGCCTGCCCTACGAGGCCAGTTATGCCGGCCACCTGTTCCATCTGCTTGCCCTGGAAACCGGCGGCGACACCGTGCCTGCACCGCGCGCAACCATCCGCATATCGCGTCCCTGACCGGCTGCGGTGCGCCCTGGCGCATGCAGGCGCGTGGCGCGGCATGCGAGGATCATGCAGGCAGGCTTCCCTGGGAGACAGCACGCGATGATCTGGGACAACCTGGCCGTCACCCGCGACCTGGCGCGGCTGCAGGAAATCGCCGCGATCCTGGTCCGTTACGGTTTCGGAGACATGGTCCGGCGCATGGGCCTGGAAGGGGCGCTGGGCCGCGCCGGCAAGCTGCTGCCGCTCGAGCGCCTGACCGAACTGGTGGCCCTGCCGGCGCCGGTACGGGTGCGGCGCGCGCTGGAGGAAATGGGCCCGGCTTTCGTCAAGCTGGGCCAGCTCCTGGCCACCCGCGTGGACCTGTTCGCGCCGGAATGGATCGCCGAATTCGGCAAGTTGCAGAACCAGGTGCCGGCGGTGCCGTTCGCGTCCATCCACGCACAGATGGCCGAGGACCTGGGCGCGGTGCCGGAGGAAGAGTTCCAGTGGCTGGACCCGGAGCCGCTGGCGGCCGCTTCCATCGCCCAGGTCCATCGCGCGCGCCTGCATGACGGCACCGAAGTGGTGGTCAAGGTGCGGCGCCCCGGCATCGGGCCGGTGGTCGAGGCCGACCTGCGCCTGCTGCAGCGCGCCGCGCAGGTGCTGGAGAAGAAATTCCCCGAGCTGCGCCAGTTCCACCCGCTCGGCATGGTCCAGCAGTTCCGGGATTCGCTGACCCGCGAACTGGACCTGGCCGCCGAATGCCGCAATGCCGAGCGCATTGCCGACAGCTTCGCCGGCCATGACGAGCTGGTGGTGCCGGCCGTGTACTGGCACTACACCAGCGAACGCATGAACGTGCAGGACTTCGTCGATGGCCTGCCGGTGGCCGACCTGGCCGCGCTGGACGCCGCCGGCATCGACCGGCGCGCCATTGCGCGCGACGGGGCCCAGGCGATCCTGAAGATGATGCTGGAGGACGGCTTCTTCCACGCCGACCCGCATCCGGGCAATGTCTTCGTGCTGCCCGGCAACCGCATCGCGCTGATCGACTACGGCATGGTCGGGCGGCTGTCGCGGGCGCGGCGCGCGCAGGTGGTGTCGCTGCTGTTCGGGCTGGTCGAACACGATGCGCAACGGGTCACCGACGTGCTGCTGGACTGGACCGAGGGCGAAGCAGCCGGCAATGAAGAACGCATCGGCGAGGACGTCGATGCCTTCGTCGACCGTTACCACGGGGTGCCGCTGGGCCAGCTCGACCTGGCCGCGATGCTGCTGCAGATCGCCACCCTGCTGCGGACCCATCACCTGGCCCTGCCGGCCGACCTGGCGCTGCTGATCAAGGTCTGCATCACCCTGGAAGGCATGGGACGCAGCCTGGATCCCGACTTCGACATGGCCCGCCAGGCGGCGCCGTTCCTGCATCGCGCAATGCGTGCGCTGTACGCGCCGCGGATGCTGGCCCGGCAGGGAATGCGCTCGCTCGGCGACACCGTGGGCATGCTGGCGGCGGTGCCGCGCGACCTGCGCCGGCTGCTGCGCTCGGCACGCAGCGACAAACTGAAACTGCACCTGGACCTGGAATACCTGCAGCAGTTCAGTACCCAGATCGGCCACTCGGCCAACCGGCTCACGGTGGGCGTGGTGCTGGCCGCGCTGATCGTGGGTTCGGCCATCACCCTGACGGTCGAAGGCGGTCCGACGCTGCTGGGCCTGCCGTTGTTCGGACTGCTGGGTTTCGTGGGCGCGGCGATTGCCGGGGCCTGGCTGGTGCTCTCGATCTGGCGCAGCGGCGGCGGCAAGTAGGCGGGTTGTCGGCGCCGCGCTGGACGGCGGGCTCCGGGCCTCGATGCCCGAAGTCGATGCTCAGACCTCGACGTGGATCCCGCACTCGCGCTTGAGCCCGAAGTAGCGCGTGTCCTCGGCGCTCATGCCCGGTTCCCAGCGCGCAGTGGTGTGGAAGTCGCCGATGGAAACATAGCCTTCGTCCCACAGCGGGTGGTAAGGCAGCTCGTGCTTCTTCATATAGACCCAGATGTCGCGGTCGGTCCAGTCGACGATCGGGTTCACCTTCAGCCGCTGCTCGCGTTGCTGCAATACCGGGGTCTGGCTGCGGCTGCTGGACTGGCTGCGGCGCAGGCCGGTGAACCAGGTGCCCACGTCCAGTTCCTGCAAGGCGCGCTTCATCGGTTCCACCTTGCGCAGGCCGTTGTACTGGTCGATGCCCACCACCCCCTGTTCCCACAGGCGTCCGTGGCGGGCTTCCATCCAGGCGCGGCTGACGAGGGGACGGAACACCTGCAGGTTGAGCTTCAGGCGCTCGTGCAGCTGGTCGGCGAAACGGTACGTCTCGGGGAACAGGTAGCCGGTGTCGATCAGGATCACCGGGATGTCGGGTTGCTGGCGGGTCAGCATGTGCAGCATCACCGCGGCCTGCGCACCGAAGCTGGAGGAAAGCCCGGCGCGGGCCGGCCCGTGCTCCAGTGCCCACGCCACCCGTTCTTCGGCGGTGCGGCTTTCCAGCAGCGTGTTGAGCTCGGCCAGCGAGGCCGGCTCGTTGGCGGCGATGTCCAGGGACGGATGGAGATTGGGTGCGCTCATGCGTGCAGCTCCAGCGGGATCTGTCGGTGTGTCGGGTAGGGGGGCAGGGCGACCACGCCGCTGCGGTGCAGGAAATCGCCGAAGCCTTCGCCGGCCGCGCGTTCGCCCGCGTAGCGTGCGAACAGCGGATCGAGCGCGTCGAGGATGTCGTTCTCGGCGATGTTCTCGCGGTACAGCGTGTTGAGCCGCTGGCCGCGATGGTCGGCGCCCAGCATCAGGTTGTAGCGGCCGGGCGCCTTGCCGACCAGGGCGATCTCGCCCAGGTACGGGCGAGAGCAGCCGTTGGGGCAGCCGGAGATGCGCAGCAGGATCGGCGCGTCACGCAGGCCATGCTTTTCCAGCAGCGGCTCGAGCCTGGCGCTGAAGTCGGGCAGGTAGCGCTCGGCCTCGGCCATGGCCAGGCCGCAGGTCGGCAACGCGACGCAGGCGATGGCGGCGCGTGCCAGCGCCGTGCCCAGGCGCAAGCCCGCATCCAGCCCATGCGCATGAACCAGGGCGTCGATGCGTTTGCGTTCGCCTTCCGGCACGCCGGCAATCACCAGGTTCTGGTTGCCGGTCATGCGGAACTCCCCGCGGTGCACGTTGGCGATCTCGCGCAGCCCGGTCAGATGTGGTGCACCCGGGCGGTCGGCGATGCGGCCGGCGGAAAGATTGAGGGTCAGGTGCCAGCGACCGTCTTCGCCCTGTACCCAGCCGAGGCGGTCGCCGTTGTGGTCGAACACGAAGGCGCGGGCGGGCGCGAAGGACAGCCCGGCGCGTTGTTCGATTTCGGCCACCACCGTGTCCAGCCCGTGGTCGTCGATGGTGTACTTGAAGCGCGCGCGCTTGCGCACGTCGCGGTTGCCCAGGTCGCGCTGGGTGGTGACCACGGCCGTGGCCACCGCGATCAGCTGGTCGGGAGTGATGAAGCCGACCACGTTGGCCACGCGCGGGTAGGTCTCCGCGTCGCCATGGCTGGCGCCCATGCCGCCGCCGATGCTGACATTGAAGCCGGCCAGCTCGCCGTGCTCGATCACCGCGATGAAACCCAGGTCGTTGGCGAACACGTCCACGTCGTTGGTGGGCGGCACCGCGAAGGCGATCTTGAACTTGCGCGGCAGGTAGGTGCTGCCGTAGATCGGCTCGTCCTCGTCGCCGCTGCCGGCTACACGCTCCTCGTCCAGCCAGATCTCGTAGTAGGCGCGCGAGTTCGGCAGGAAGTGCCGGGACACTTTCGCGGCCCAGTCCTGCACTTGCGCGTGCACCGCCGACTGCAGCGGGTTGGCCGCCACCATCACGTTGCGGTTGACGTCGCCGCAGGCGGCCAGGGTGTCGATCAGGGTCGCGTTGATGGCCTGCATGGTGGCCTTCAGTTCGCGCTTGATCACGCCGTGGAACTGGAAGGCCTGGCGCGTGGTGATGCGCAGCGAATGGTTGGCATGGCGGGTGGCGATGGAATCCAGCAGCAGCCATTGCCGCGGCGTCACCACGCCGCCAGGCGTGCGCGTGCGGATCATGAACTGGTAGGCGGGTTCGAGCTTCTGCCGGCGGCGCTCGTCGCGCACGTCGCGGTCGTCCTGCTGGTAGCTGCCGTGGTACTTGATCAGGGTCTGGTCCGATTCGCGCAGCGAACCGGTGACCGGATCGGCCAGGCTGTCGAGCAGGCTGCCGCGCAGGCGCCTGCTTTCGGATTTGATGTCTTCGACGGAATGGGTGCTCATGGGTGTGCGTAGCCGTTGGCGTTTTTTCGTAGAAGCGGGCTTCGGCGGTTCAATACACGTCGCGGCTGTAGCGGCCCTCCGCCTGCAGTCTGCCGAGGTACTCGGCGGCGCCTTCGGCATCCACGCCGGATTGCTCGGCCACGATCTGCAGCAGCGTCGCGTGCACGTCCTTGCCCATGCCGATGGCGCCGCACACGTAGAAGTGCGCGCCGCCCTGCAGCCAGTCGAAGACCTCGCGGCCGCGTTCGCGCAGGCGCTGCTGCACGTAGACCTTCTGCGCCTGATCGCGCGAGAACGCCAGGTCCAGGCGATGCAGCTCGCCCGTGCGCAGCGCGTCCTGCCATTCGCTCTGGTAAAGGAAATCGGTGTTGAAGTGGCGCGCGCCGAACAGCAGCCAGTTGCGCCCCGAAGCGCCGGTCTCGGCGCGTTCCTGCACGAAGGCGCGGAACGGCGCCACCCCGGTGCCGGGCCCGACCATGATCATGTCGCGGCTGCCATCGGCCGGTACGCGGAAGCGGTCGTTGGCTTCGATATAGACCGGCGCGTGGTCGCCCTCTGCCAGCGAGGACAGGAAACCGCTGGCCGCGCCCACATGCGCGTGGCCGAAGGCCTGGTAATCCAGTACGTCGACGGTCAGGTGCACTTCCTCGCCCACCCGCTTGCGGCTGGAGGCGATGGAGTACAGGCGCGGGGCCAGCGGGCGCAGTGCGGCCACCAGCGCCTGCGGCTCCCACTGCGCGGGCCAGCGCCGCAATACGTCGACCAGCTGGTGGCTGCCCAGCAGTTCGGTGAAGTCGGCGTTGCGCGCCGGACCCAGCAGGTCATTGAGTTGTTCCGAACGCGACTGCGCCGCGTGGCTGGCCAGGAAGGGACGGCTCAGCCTGGTCAGTTCCCTGCGTGTGGCCAGCCATTCGCGCAGCGGAAGCGCTTCGTTCTTTTCCTGCACGGACGCATCGCCGTCCAGCTCCAGCGCCTGCAGCACGCCCTCCACCAGCAGGCCGGGGTTGCGATGGCGCACGCCCAGCGCATCGCCGGGCTCGTAATGCAGCCCGGAGCCCTGCAGCGAGAGTTCCAGATGACGCACGTCCTTGCCGATGCCACCGTACTTGAGGAAACCCACGCCCTTGAACTCCCGGCCGCTGATGCGCTGGTTGAGCAGCAGTTCGGCGGCGAACGGCTTGTCGTGCGAATACAGCGACACCGCATGCGGACGCAGCGCCGTGACCGTGGCCGAAGGCGTCGCAGACGCCTTCAGCAGGGTCCTCGCCTGGACCAGCGCCTGTTCACGCCAGGGCAGGGCGACCGTGTCGATGTCCAGGTCGGCTTCGCCGGCGGCGAACAGGCGACTGGCGCCGAGTTCCGCCAGCCGTGCATCCAGGCGGCGGCCGATGCCGCAGAAATCGGCATAGCTGGAATCGCCCAGGCCCAGCACCGCGTATTTCAGTTCGGGCAGCTTGGGCGCGCGCTTGCCCGCAATGAATTCGACCAGGCCGATGGCGTCGTCCGGCGGATCGCCTTCGCCCTGGGTGCTGATGACCAGGTAGAGCAGGCGCTCGCCGGCCAGTTCGCGCTGCGGATAGGCGTCGGCGCGCAGCAGGCGCACGTTGAGGCCGGCGGCTTCGGCTTCGGCCGCGATCTTTTCCGCTTCCCGGCGCGCGTTGCCGGTCTGGCTGCCATAGACCACGGTGAGGCGCTGGCTGGCCTGGGCGGCGCCGCCCGGCAGGACCGCGAGTCCCGGCTGCGGGGCCGGGCTGGCGTGGGCCAGGCCGGCGGCATAGCCGGACAGCCACCACAGGCTGGGGCCGTCCAGGCCTTCCACCACGCGTGCCAGCAACGCCTTGCGCTCTTCGGGCAAGGGACTGGGGGCCAACGCCGGCGGTGCAGCGGTCATGGGTTTGACTCGCGAGGGTCATCTGGGGACGGTCGATGTTAGGCAGCCGTTAAAGCGTGCAGAAACGACATCTGGTTATGCCTTCATGCCCTGCGCTTATTTCAACCAGGGCCTCCGCAGGCCGAATACTCGGCGGCCTTCGGGGACCGGCTGCTAATCTTCGTCACCGTCCCGCGCCTCCTTCGACCCGGTCCTTGATGAGTTCCCTGCCTTCCCTGTCCCACCTCGACCGCCTCGAAGCCGAGAGCCTCCATATCCTCAGGGAAGTGGCGGCCGAGTTCCGCAACCCGGTGCTGCTGTATTCGGTGGGCAAGGACAGCTCGGTGCTGTTGCACCTGCTGCTGAAGGCCTTCGCACCGGCGCCTCCGCCGATCCCGCTGCTGCACGTGGACACGCGCTGGAAGTTCGGCGAGATGATCGCCTTCCGCGACCGCCGCGTGGCAGAGACCGGCACCGAACTGCACGTGCACATCAATCCCGACGGCATCGCCCGCGATATCGGGCCGATCAGCCACGGCGCCACCGTGCACACCGACGTGATGAAGACCCAGGGCCTGAAACAGGCGCTGGACCAGCACGGCTTCGACGCGGCTATCGGGGGGGCACGCCGCGACGAGGAAAAGTCGCGGGCCAAGGAGCGGGTGTTCTCGTTCCGCAATGAAAAGCATCGCTGGGACCCCAAGCAGCAGCGTCCCGAGTTATGGAACGTGTACAACGCGCGCATCGACAAGGGCCAGAGCGTGCGCGCCTTCCCGCTGTCGAACTGGACCGAACTGGACATCTGGCTGTACATCTATCGCGAAGGCATTCCGGTGGTGCCGCTGTATTTCGCTGCCGAACGCCCGGTGGTGGAGCGTGATGGCGCCCTGATCCTGGTCGACGACGCACGCCTGCCGCTGTACGAGGGCGAAGTGCCGCAGTTGAGGAAGGTGCGCTTCCGCACGCTGGGCTGCTACCCGCTGACCGGCGCGATCGAATCCGATGCCGAAACCCTGGAGCAGATCATCGCCGAGATGCTGGTGACCACCAGCTCCGAACGCCAGGGCAGGGTGATCGACCAGGATCCGACCGCATCGATGGAGAAGAAGAAGCTGGAGGGGTATTTCTGATGGCCGGGATCCACGCGAGCACCCGCTTTGGCCTCCCCCTTTGCAAAATGGGGACTGAGGGGGATTTGCTCTTCGCGATACCCCTTGGAAACATCGAGATCAAGATCAAGAGCAAATCCGCCCTTGCCCCCCTTTTCCAAAGGGGATCCCATGTCTGACATCGCCAGCTACCTCAAGCAGCACGAAGAAAAGCCGCTGCTGCGCTTCATCACCTGCGGCAGCGTCGACGATGGCAAGAGCACGCTGATCGGGCGGCTGCTGTACGACAGCAAGCGCCTGTTCGACGACCAGCTGGCCGCGCTCAGCGCCGACAGCAAGCGCCATGGCACCCGTGGTGGCGAGATCGACTACGCGCTGTTGCTGGATGGCCTGGCCGCCGAGCGCGAGCAGGGCATCACCATCGACGTCGCCTACCGCTATTTCGACACCGAACGCCGCAAGTTCATCGTCGCCGACTGCCCGGGACACGAGCAGTACACGCGCAACATGGCCACCGGTGCGTCCACCGCCGATGTTGCGGTGGTGCTGGTGGATGCAAGAAAAGGCCTGCTGACCCAGACCCGCCGGCACAGCTACATCGTGTCGCTGCTGGGCATTCGCCACGTGGTGCTGGCGGTGAACAAGATGGACCTGGTCGACTACGACCAGGCCGTCTACGAAGAGATCGTCAGCGGCTACCAGGCGCTGGCCGCGCAACTCGGCCTCGCCCAGGTCACCTGCATCCCGCTGTCGGCCTTGAACGGCGACAACCTGTCGCAGCATTCGGACGCCATGCCGTGGTACCCGGGGCCCAGCCTGCTCGAGCATCTGGAGACCGTGGAACTTTCTGCCCGGGAAGCCAGTGATGGCCTGCGCCTGCCGGTGCAGTACGTCAGCCGCCCGAACCAGAATTTCCGCGGCTTCGCCGGCACCATTGCCGCAGGCAGCACCCGGCCGGGCGATGACGTGGTGGCGCTGCCCTCGGGCCGCCGTTCGCGCGTGGCCAGGGTCTTTGTCGGCGACCGCGAAGCGCAGGTCGCGCGCGCCGGACAGGCAGTGACGCTGACCCTGGCCGACGAGATCGATATCAGTCGTGGCGACGTGATCGCCGCGGCGGGCGATCCGCCGCAGGTGGCCGACCAATTCGCCGCGCACCTGCTGTGGATGGACGATGCGGCGCTGCTGCCGGGCCGGCCGTACTGGCTCAAGATCGGGGCGCGCACGGTCGCGGCCACGGTCAGCGAGATCAAGCACCGCATCGACGTCAACACCCAGGAACACCTGGCCGCCAAGCGCCTGGAGTTGAACGAGGTCGCCTACGTCAACCTGAGCCTGGACGAGTCTATCGCCTTCGCGCCCTATGCGGAAAACCGCGCGCTGGGCGGCTTCATCCTCATCGACCGGCACAGCAACAACACCGTCGCCGCCGGCACCCTCGACTTCGCCCTGCGTCGCGCCGGCAACGTGCACTGGCAGCATCTCGAAGTCGACAAGGCCGCGCGCGCGCGCATCAAGGGCCAGGCGCCGCGGGTGCTGTGGTTCACCGGCCTGTCCGGCGCGGGCAAGTCCACCATCGCCAACCTGGTCGACAAGCGCCTGCACGCGCTGGGTTACCACACCTTCCTGCTGGACGGCGACAACGTGCGCCACGGGCTCAACCGCGACCTCGGCTTCACCGACGAGGACCGCGTGGAGAACATCCGCCGCGTCGCCGAAGTCGCGCGGCTGATGGCCGATGCGGGCCTGATCGTGCTGGTCAGTTTCATTTCCCCGTTCCGCGCCGAGCGGCAGATGGCGCGCGCGCGTTTCGAAGAGGGCGAGTTCATGGAAATCTTCGTCGACGTGCCGCTGGCGTTGGCCGAGGAACGCGACGTCAAGGGTCTTTACAGGAAGGCGCGTGCCGGCGAGATTCCCAACTTCACCGGTATCGACTCGGCCTACGAAATTCCGGAACACGCCGAATTGCGGCTTGATGCGGCCAGTGCTTCCCCGGAAAAGCTGGCGGCGCAGGTGCTGGAAAAGCTCGGCCTGTCCTGACGCTGACAAGAACACATTGCCTCATCCCGGCGGCGTTCAACAGCCAAATGGCTGGTCAAGCCAGGACCCACGCTCCACAGCGCTGCCAGCTGGGGCCCGGCGTTCGCCGCGATGACTAATTTCTCTATTGGTCTCTGTTGTTTCGAGCGATCTCCTGCTGCTCGCGGATACAACGGCAGGAGCCATCTGAAGCTGGCACAAGGGCCATTGGTCATGGCTGTGGACCAGGCCTGGCCGTCAACCTGTCCAACACACAGGCGTTAACCCCGGACCGGTAAACTCCGGTGGTAACCAAGATTACGGGACCCTCCATGCTGATCCGATCCGGCGCGCGCGTTGCGTTGCTTGCAATGCTCATTCCCCTGGTCGTTGCGTGCGGCAAGGACAAGGCGGCCACGCGCCCCGATGAAGGGCGCTCCGCGCCGGTTCCGGTCACCATGCTGGTCGTGCAGCCCTCTGCCTGGAGCGACACCCTGCAGGCGATCGGCACGGCCAAGGCGCGCGAATCGGTCACCCTGACTTCCAAGGTCAGTGAAGTCGTGCAGGACGTGCACTTCGAGAGCGGCGACGAGGTTCGCGCCGGCGCGCCGCTGATCACCCTGCGCGGCGATTCGCAACGGGCCTCGCTGGTCGAGGCGCAGGCCACCTTCGCCGAGGCCGACCGGCTGTATCGCCGCCAGGTGACGCTGGCCGACCAGCAACTGGTGGCGCGCGCCTCGCTGGATACGCAGAAGGCGATCCGCGACGCCGCCGCCGCGCGCGTGCAGCAGACCCGTTCGGACATCGGCGACCGCAACGTGCGCGCGCCTTTCGCCGGGGTGCTCGGCATCCGCCAGGTCAGCCCCGGCGCATTGATTACCCCGAGCACGGTGATCGCCACCCTGGATGACATTTCCCGCGTCTACGTCGACTTCCCGGTGCCCGAAAGCCAGCTCGCCAACGTGGCCAATGGCCAGACCCTGCTCGCGCACAGCACCTCCTATCCCGGGCGTGACTTCGAGGGCGTGGTCAGCACCATCGATGCGCGCATCGACGCCGCCACGCGTGCAGTCGTGGTGCGTGGCGATTTCCCCAACCCCGACCGCGCGCTGCGCCCGGGCATGCTGATGGAAGTACAGCTGTCACGACCGGAGCGCCAGGCCCTGATCGTGCCCGAGATCGCGCTGGTGCAGGTCGGGCGCGACACCTTCGTGTACCGGGTCAAGGCCGATGGCAGCGTCGAACAGGCCAAGGTCGAGGTGGGTGCGCGCAGTTCGGGCAAGGCCGAGATCACCCAGGGCATCAAGGCGGGCGAGCGCATCGTGGTCGATGGCACCGGCAAGCTGCGCGCTGGCAGCAAGGTCGTAGACGGCAAGGCGCCGCGTGCGCAGAAGCCCGCCGCGGCGAAGGGCTGATCGCCCATGAAGCTGTCCGACCTGTCGATCAAGCGCCCGGTGTTCGCCGTGGTGATGAGCCTGCTGCTGATCGTGCTGGGCGTGATGTCGTTCAGCCGTCTTACCCTGCGCGAATTGCCGGCCATCGATCCGCCGATCGTCTCGGTGTCGGTCAATTACCGGGGTGCGTCGGCCTCGGTGGTGGAAACCCGCATCACCCAGGTGCTGGAGGATGCGCTGTCCGGCATCGAAGGCGTCAACACCATCGAGTCGCGCAGCGCCAACGGCCGTTCCAACATCAGCATCGAATTCAACCTCTCGCGCGACATCGAGGCCTCGGCGAACGATGTGCGCGATGCCGTCAGCCGGGTCATCGACCGCATGCCCGAGGAAGCGGACGCGCCGGAGATCGCCAAGGTCGAAGCCGATGCCGACCCCATCATCTGGCTCAACATGAGCTCCAGCACGATGGACACGCTGCAGCTCAGCGACTACGCCGAGCGCTACGTGGTCGACCGGCTGTCCAGCATCGATGGCGTCGCCCAGGTCCGCATCGGCGGCCAGCAGCGCTATGCCATGCGCGTGTGGCTGGACCGCGACCAGATGGCGGCGCGGGGGCTGGCGGTCTCCGACGTCGAAAACGCGCTGGCCAGCGAAAACGTGGAGCCGCCGGCCGGACGCATCGAGTCGGCCGATCGCGACTTCACCCTGCGTGTCACCCGCGGCTACCAGAAGCCGGAAGACTTCGCCCGCATCCCGCTCGGCAAGGGCGCCGATGGCTACGTGGTACGCCTGGGCGACGTGGCCAAGGTCGAACTGGCTTCCGAGGAGCGTCGGGCCTACTTCAAGAGCAATGGTGTGCCCAACGTCGGCCTGGGCATCGTCAAGACCTCCACCGCCAACAGCCTGGACGTCGCCCGCGCGGTGCGCGCGCAGGCCGACGTCATCCGCACCTCGCTACCGAAGGGCACCGACATCTTCGTGGCCTTCGACACCACCACGTTCATCGACGCCGCGGTCGACCGTGTCTACGAAACGCTGATCGAAGGCATCGTGCTGGTGCTGCTGGTGATCTGGCTGTTCCTGGGCAGCGTGCGCGCGGCGATGATCCCGGCGGTCACGGTGCCGGTCTGCCTGGTCGCCTCGTTCATCGCCCTGTATGCGTTCGGATTCTCGATCAACCTGCTGACCCTGCTGGCGCTGGTGCTGTGCATCGGCCTGGTGGTGGACGATGCCATCGTGGTGGTGGAAAACATCCAGCGCCGCGTCGACCTGGGCGAGCCGCCGCTGGTCGCGGCCAAGCGCGGCACCGAACAGGTCGCGTTCGCCGTGCTGGCCACCACTGCGGTGCTGGTCGCGGTATTCCTGCCGGTCGGTTTCCTGGAAGGCAACACCGGCCGCCTGTTCCGAGAACTGTCGGTGGCCCTGGCCGCGGCGGTCGCGATTTCCGCCTTCGTCGCGCTGACCCTGACCCCGATGATGTCTTCCAAGCTGCTGAAGGCGCACTCGAAGGACGGCGCGGGCAACAACAGGCCGAACCGGGTCAGTGGATGGGTCAATCGCCAGTTCGACAAGGTCAGCCGTGGCTACCAGCGCACCCTGGAAAAGACCGTGCACCGCAGCTGGCTGTTCGGCGGGCTGATGGTCGTGGCGATGGTGCTGGCGGTGCTGCTGTTCCGGGTCATTCCCTCCGAACTGGCGCCGGCCGAAGACCGCGGCTCGTTCCAGGTGCTGATCGACGGCCCGGAAGGTGCCGGTTACGACTACACCGTGCGGCAGATGCAGCAGGTCGAAGCCATCGTCGCGCCACTCATAGGCGAGGGCCAGCCGATCATGCGCGCCAACCCGCGCGTGCCGGGCGGGTTTGGCGCCAGCGAGGAAATGCATACCGGGCGCATGTCGGTATTCCTGCAGGACTGGGACAAGCGCGAGCAGGACACGGCCGCGGTGGCCGCCGACATGCAGAAGCGGCTGTCGGTGCTGACCGGCGTGCGCGCGCGCACCCAGGTCAGTGGCGGCCTGGTGCGCTCGCGCGGCCAGCCCTTCACCGTGGTGCTGGGTGGGCCGGACTACGCCGAGATCGCGCAGTGGCGCGACAAGCTGCTGGCGCGCATGCAGGACAACCCCGGCATCGTCGGCGCCGATTCCGACTACAAGGAAACCCGCCCGCAGATGCGCGTGGACATCAACCGCGAGCGCGCCGCCGACCTGGGCGTGTCGGTATCGGAAGTCGGCAGTGCGCTGGAAACGATGATGGGTTCGCGCCAGGTCACCACCTTCGTCGACAACGGCGAGGAATACGACGTGCTGGTGCAGGCCGGCCGCGAAGGCCGCGCCAGTCCCGCCGACCTGCAGGCCATCCAGGTGCGTTCCAGCAGCGGCGACCTGGTGCCGCTGTCGAACCTGGTCACCCTGAGCGAAGTCGCCGAGCCGGGTTCGCTCAACCGCTTCAACCGCCTGCGCGCCATTTCCATCTCGGCGGGGCTGGCGCCGGGTTATCCGATGGGCGAGGCGATCGCCTGGACCCGGGAAGTGGTGGCCGAAGAACTGCCGGACTATGCGCAGATCGACTGGAAGGGCGAGTCCCGCGAGTTCCAGCAGGCCGGTGGCGCCGTGCTGTTCACCTTCGCCCTGGCGCTGCTGATCGTGTACCTGGCGCTGGCGGCACAGTTCGAAAGCTTCATCCATCCGCTCGGCATCATGCTGACCGTGCCACTGGGCGTGCTCGGTGCCTTGCTGGGCCTGTGGATCACCGGCGGCACCATGAACCTGTTCAGCCAGATCGGCATCGTGATGCTGGTGGGGCTGGCGGCCAAGAACGGCATCCTGATCGTCGAGTTCGCCAACCAGCTGCGCGACGAAGGCCGCAGCGTGCACCAGGCCATCATCGAGTCCTGCACGGTGCGGCTGCGGCCGATCCTGATGACGTCCATCGCCACCATCATGGGCGCGGTGCCGCTGGTGCTGGCAGGCGGCCCTGGTTCGGCCAGCCGCGCCACCATCGGCGTGGTGATCATCTTCGGCGTGGCCTTCTCCACCCTGCTGTCGCTGCTGGTGGTGCCGGCGGCCTACAGCGTGCTCGCTCCTTTCACCCGGTCACCCGAAGCGGTGGCCCACGAGCTGGAGAAGCTGGAAGCCGAAACGCCGGCGGTAGGCGGACATGGCTGAGATCACGCTGCAGGGCGAGGGTTTCGTGCTGAGGCGCTGGCGCGAGGCCGATCTGGAAAGCCTGCTGCGCCACGCCGACGACTCGCAGGTGGCACGTGGGGTCAGTGACCGCTTCCCCTCACCGTACACGCGCGAGGACGGCGAAGACTTCCTGTCCGGCCGCGTCCTCGACCTGTCCGGCCCGATCTTCGCCGTCGAGATCGATGGCGAAGCCTGCGGGGGCATCGCCGCGAGTCCCGGCCTGGGCGAGCGTGCGCACGCCGCCGAATTCGGCTACTGGCTGGGCCGCGCGCACTGGGGCAAGGGCACCATGACCGGCGCGGTATCGGTGTTCGCGCCCTGGGTCATGCGCGAATTGCAGCTGTACCGGCTGTACGCCACGGTCCTGGGCTTCAACATCGGCTCGGCCCAGGTGCTGCGCCGCAACGGCTTCCTGGAAGAGGGCGTGCAACGCGCGGCAGTATTCAAGCGCGGGGTGCTGCATGATCTGCGCGTGTTCGCCAAAGTACGCAGGAATCTCGACGATGACCAGTAAACCGCCTTCCCCCTGGGAGCAGGCCAGCATCCGCACCGCCGACACCCGCAAGCGCGAGAACGTGGACCGGCGCCAGGAAGTTGCCGGTGCGCGTGACGAGGGTTTCGTCCCCCGCCGCGACGCGGGCAACAAGCCCGAGCTGCGCTATTACGGCCTCAACGCCGTGCAGGCCGTGTTCGCCCATCGCCCCGACGCGATCCGCAAGATCTACCTGCTGGAATCCCGCATTCCGCAGCTGCAGCCGCTGCTGGCCTGGTGCGTGAAACAGCGCATCGGCTATCGGGTGGTGGAGGAAGCGGACCTGGGCAAACTGGCCGCCAGTTCGCATCACGAAGGCGTGGTCGCCGATGTATTGCGGGTGGAGCCGCACTCATTGCCGGCATGGCTGCAGTCGCTGCCGGCCGGGCCGGTGCTGGCACTGTGGCTGGATGGCGTGGGCAATCCGCACAATTTCGGCGCGATCCTGCGTTCGGCCGCGCATTTCGGCGTATCGGCCATCCTGCAGTCGCAGGCATCGACGCTGTCGGTATCAGGCGCAGCCGCCCGCGTGGCCGAGGGTGGCGCCGAGCATGTACCGCTGGTGCGCATGCAGGATCGCGAGGATGCCCTGGCAGGGCTGCGCGCCGCCGGCTTCACCCTCGCGGCGACCGTCGTGCGTGGCGGACAGGACCTGTTTTCCACCGCATTGCCGCAGCGGCTGGTGTACGTGATGGGCGCCGAGGGGGAAGGCATGGACGAGGAACTGGCGCAGGACTGCGACCTGCAATTGTCGATCCCCGGTTCCGGCGCGGTGGAAAGCCTCAACGTCGCCGCCGCCACCGCCGTGTTCCTGGCCCAATGGCGTCACCACTGATGTGGAGAGCCGGGCTTGCCCGGCTGTTCCTGCACTAGGCGTGTTACCGCGGCTTGCTTGCGCAATCCGGACCAACGCCGGTCACTTGCCCGGCGCAGCTTCCACAACCTCTGCTTTCACCACGCTGCCGAAATCCCCGTCCGCTTCCGCCGCCAGGTAGGCGAACACGGTGTAGGCCGCGACGTTCTGGGCCAGCGCCTGGGGATCGATCTTGTCCAAGGTGTCATCGGCGTTGTGGTGCAGGTCGAAGTAGTCGCTGCCGTCCTGTCCCAGCCACGCCCAGGTCGCGCCCTTCCCGGCGATGGGCCCGATATCCGGACCCGCGTCGCCCTTGTCGGCCAGGTACTCGATGCCCAATGGCTTCAATGCTTCGGCGATCTGCAGCGTCGCTGCACGCGCATGCGCGGGTGCGCCGGTGTTGAAACCGTAGATGCGACCGGCACCGAAGTCGCTTTCGGCGCCCAGCTGGTGGCGAGCGGCATCGCTTGCGTGCCGGGCGGCGTAGGCCTTGCCGCCGTACAGGCCCTGTTCCTCGTTGGCGAAGGCGACCACGCGGATCGTGCGTTTGGGTGCCTGCTTCAGCTGGCCGATCAGGTGGCCGGCGGCCATGGTGATACCGACGCCGGCGGCATCGTCGATCGCGCCGGTGCCCAGGTCCCATGAATCCAGGTGACCACCGATCAGCACCACTTCCCGGGGCAGGCTGCGCCCGGTGATCTCGCCGATGACGTTGTAGGAAGTCGCCTCGCCGTTCCAGCCACAATCCAGCGACAGGCGCACGCGCGCCGGTCCGATCGCCAGCACGCGCGCGAGCTGGTCGGCATCGGGAATGGTGAGCGAGGCCGAAGGCACCGGTGTCAGCCCTTCATCGAAACGGGTGATGCCGGTATGCGCGACGCGGTGGTGGTCGGTGCCGGCCGAGCGCATCAGGAAACCGACGGCGCCCTTGCGGATGGCCGCCGACGGCCCCTTGCCCCGGATCGCACTGCCATTGCGATAGTCGCTGCCGTCGCGCGCCGATTGCATCTGGTAGTCGACGAAGGCGATCTTGCCGGCCAGCGATGCTTCCGGCGCCGCTTCCAGCGCGGCCAGGTCGGCGAAGCGAACCACCTCGGCTTCGATCTTCCCGCCCGGGCTTCCACCCAGCGCGGTGATGGTCAATGGCTGGGCGCTGGCGCCGAGGATCGCCGCGGTCTCGCCGCGCCGTTCCCAGCGCGGGAAGGTCACCGGTTCGGTCCAGACCTTGTCGAAGCCCAACGCCTTGAACCTTGCCTGCGCCCAGGCCACGGCACGCGCGTCGGCCTCGCTGCCGGCCAGGCGCGGGCCGACTTCGGTGGTCAGCGCTTCAACGGTTTTCCAACCGGTGACGTCGGCCAGTGCCTGTGCGCGCAACTGCGCGGCAATGGCCAGTGCCGTGTCGGGGATACGTGTTTCGCGCTCTGCTGCCAGCAGGCCTGGTGAAATCGAAAGTGCAAGGACAAGAGGCAGCAAGCGCATGGCATGTTCCGCAGCAAAAAGAAGCCGCGAGCTTATCAGCCCGCGGCTTTGGCGCGATGTGAAGCGGGTCGGTGTCAGCGCTTCAGGGAATCGCGTATCTCGCGCAGCAGCAGCACGTCCTCGGGAGTCGCCACCGCGGGCTCTTCCGCCGGTTTGCGCATGCGGTTGTAAGCCTTCAGCACCAGGAAGATGACAAACGCGATCAACAGGAAATCGATCAAGGTCTGGATGAAGGCGCCGTAGCGGATCGCTACTTCAGCGACTTCCTTGCCGGCCGCGTCCATCGAGGCAGGGCTGAGCACGTACTTCCAGTCACTGACGCTGACCCCGCCGGTCAGGTAACCAATGACCGGCATCACGATGCCGTCCACCAGCGCGGTGACGATCTTGCCGAACGCCGCGCCGATCACCACGGCCGTGGCCAGGTCGATGACGTTGCCCCGCGCAATGAATTCCTTGAATTCGCTGATCATGCCCATTGGGAACCTCCGTTGATGGGCGCTGGCGCGCCCGTGCGGACGGACTATATCGCAATGCCGATCAGGCGGTGATGCGGCCGCGGAGTTCGGCGACGCCTTCCAGCGTGGCGACGAACGCGTCGCCTGGAAGCAGTGGCCCCACGCCGGCGGGCGTGCCCATGAATACCAGGTCGCCGGCCTTCAATGCGAACAGCTTCGACAGCTCATGCAGGATGTCCGGCACGTCCCAGATCAGGTCGTGCAGGCTGCCCTGCTGGCGCACGCTGTCGTTGACCACCAGGGTCAGGCTGCGGTCGGCCAGCGCGTCCACCTCTGCGGCGGGCACCAGCTCGCTGACCGGGGCCGAATGATCGAAGCCCTTGCCCGTATCCCACGGCAATCCCTTGGCCTTGGCTGCACCCTGCAGGTCGCGGCGGGTGAGGTCCAGGCCTACGCCATAGGCGAATATGAGCGCCGGTGCATCCTCCAGCGCGATCACGCCGGGAGCGGCATCGATGCCTATCGCCACCACCAGCTCCACTTCGTGATGCAGGTCGCGGGTACCGGGCGGGTAGGGAACATTTGCATTGCCGGTGACCACCGCGTCGGCCGGCTTGAGGAAGAACACCGGCTGGCCGCGCTCGGCCTTCGAGGCAGGTGCCACCGCACCCATCTCACGTGCATGGTCGGCGAAGTTGCGGCCCACGCAATAGATGCGCCGCACCGGGAAGGTACCGCCGCCACGGACGGGGACGCGCGCCTGCGCGGGGGTCGGAATCAGGTCGGTCATCGGGCAGGCGTCGCTGTGGGGAGACGCGGGAGTTTAAGCCAGGCCGCGCCGAACGGCCGAGAGGCAGCACCGGTGGGGATGGCCTGTGCGCGTAATCGGGTGCGCGCAGCCAGGGTGCGTGCGGTCAGATCGGCAGCGCCGGCTTGCGCACGACGCGGTATTCGCCATCCATTACGCTGGCATCGCGCACTGCGATGGGTTTGCCCCGCTGGCCGAGCAGCTTCCACGCAAGTCCCGCCACGATCATGGCCGCGCCCACGAACACCGAGAAGAACACCAGCAGGCACAGCAATGCCAGTCCCGCCAACCCGAAGCCAAGGCGCAACAAGGGATGGCGTGGCTTGCGCGGCGCGAACGCCGAACGCAGGCGCGAGCTGTCAAAGCGGAAACGGGTACTGGGCATGCGGGCGGGTCGTGACAGAATGTGGCCGAGGCCGGTGCGGCAGTATCGGATGACGAAACAATGACAGTGTGAGAAGTTCGTTAAACCCATGTCGCTGATCACACTCGATTCAATGGAAGACGGCTCCTTCGCGGAAGTCGAGGCCGTCGTGGACGGCACTGCCGAGTCGCTGATCCTGCACCGCAGCGGTTCCAACGTGCACGCCTGGCTGAATGTCTGCCCGCACGCCGGGCGCCGGCTGGACTGGGCGCCGGGCAAGTTCCTGAAAAGCAAGGAAGGCCATCTGGTCTGCGCGGCACATGGCGCCTCGTTCGAGCTGGCCGGCGGCACCTGCATCGCCGGCCCGTGCCGCGGCGACTCGCTGCGCGCCATCTCCGTGGAAGTGCGCGAGGGCGAGGTAGTGCTCAGCGCGTGATGCGCAGTTGCCTCCATGGATCACCGCCGCAGCGCAAGGCCTATTGCAGCACCGTCAGTCCGCTTTCCCGCAGCGCCCGCTTCGCCGGCTCCAGGTCATGCTGCTTGACCAGCACGTAGTCGGTGTCGAAGGTGGACAGGGCGAAGATCCCGATCTTCGCCAGCGCCAGCGGCTGCAGTACCTGCAGCAGCACGCCGGTCATGTGGAAGGCGAACGGGCCCTGCAGCACCAGGCAGCTCCACTCGCGCTCGCATTGCACGTCTTCCGGCACCATGGCCTCGTCGCAGACGATCGACAGTTCTTCGGCCGTCCACGATATCGAGGCGAATCCTCCCGGATGGAACCAGTGCGGGATCTCGCTGCCCGCAGGCAAGCGGCAGACCGCGAACGCGCCGCTGACCTGCCTGAGCACCATCGCGGCAGCCTGCTCAGCCACGCCCGGTCCACCAGAACATCAGGTTGATCACCAGCACCACCACGGCCGTGTAGATCAGTGACAGCGGTCCACCCACGCGCCACAGCTGCCGGCTGGTGTAGTTGGCCGGGCCGGTCACCATCGAGATGACGGGGTTGGAAGCCGTCATCAGGTTGTTGGACGCCGACAGCGCCACGATCAGCGCGAACGCCGTGGGGTTGCCACCCGCCGCCAGCGCCAGGTTGATCGCCAGCGGCACCATCACGATGGTCGCGCCCACATGGCTGATCACCAGCGAGAACGCCGTGGTCAGCAGCGCGATGGCGACTTCCAGCACCCAGACCGGAATGCCTTCCGGCAGTCGCTCGACCGTGTGCCCTGCCACCCAGGCCGCGGTACCGCTGCTGTCCATGGCCCAGCCCAGCGGGATCAGGCCGGCCATCAGGAACACCGTCCTCCAGTTGATCGAGGCATAGGCTTCGTCCATGCGCAGCACGCCGGTCACCAGCATGCCGGCCACGCCGGTCATCAGGGTCAGCGCGACCGGCAGCTTCGAGGTCAGCGCGATCAGGATGGTGATGGCGAAGATGGCCATCGCGATCTTGAACTTGTGCGGGCGTTGCTCACCCTTGGGGTAATCGGTGACCACCACGAAATCGCGGCTCTCCGCAGCCACGGCCAGGTCCTGCCAGATGCTGTGGAACACCAGCAGGTCGCCCGCACGCAGCGCCACCTTGCGCACGTCCTCGCGCATAACCTTCTTGTCGCGGTTGATCGCCAGCAGGCTGATGCCCGATTGCTTGCGCAGGCGCAGGTCGGCGGCGGTCTTGCCGATATATTTCGAAGTGGGCGGGATGACGGCTTCGGAGATACCCGCGCGGCTCGGGTTGAACAGGTCGCCGAAGTGGCGCAGCCGCGACGACAGGCGCAGGAAGTGGTTCTGCGAAAAATCCAGCACCGTTTCGCGCGAACCCATCACCCCCAGCACGCTGCCGACCCAGATGCGCATGTCGGCCGGTGGCGCCAGGCGGGTGTCGTTGCCGGTCTGCAGGGCCAGCATGAGGGGCGCGTCGTGCAGGGCCTCGGCGTCTCCCAGCGACATGCCCACCAGCGGGCTTTCGGCGCTGACCACCAGCTCGAAGACATCGCCCTCGATGCCATAGGTATTGGCGAAATAGCTTTCGGTGCGCGCCGGCGCCACGCTGGTTTCGGTCTCCTCGCGCAGGCGCTTGTCGCCGTGGAAACGGAAATACAGCAGGGAGGCGATGATCAGCGCCAGGCCTACCGGCATCGGCGCGAACATGCGCAGCGGCTCGATGGTGGCCATGCCGGAAGGCAGGTTGTTGTTGGCCGAGACCAGCAGGTCGTTGAGCAGGATCAGCGGTGAATTGCCGACCATGGTCAGCGCGCCGCCCATGACGATGGCAGACGCAACCGGCAACAGCAGGCGTTGCAGCGACAGGCTGCTGCGCGAGGCCAGGCGCGAGGCCACCGGCAGGTACAACGCCATCACCGAAGGGTTCTGCATAAACGAGGAATTGAGTCCGGCAATGGCCGTGGTCATCAGCAGCAGGCGTTGCTCGACGCCGCGGCCACGGCGCAGCAGCCACGACGCCAGCCGGTTGAGTGCGCCGGTGCGGTCCAGCCCCGCGCCCAGGATGGTGGTGGCGATGATGCTCATCACCGCGTTGCCGGAGAAGCCGCCGAACAGTTCTTCGGGCGCCACCAGCCCGGTCAGGCCCAGGATCACCAGCACGATCAGCGCGACCACGTCGGCGCGTATGCGTTCGAACAGGAACATCGCCATGGTGAAGCCGACCAGCCCGAGGACGAGCTTCATGTCGTTGGTCAGCGTCAGGGCGGTGTCCATCAGGGACGGGAGTGGGGAATGGGGAATGGGGAATGGACAACACACATCCCGAATGCTGCATGCATCACCGACACGGCAAGCAGTCCGCTGTTCACGGAGAAAGAGCAAGTGCCTCGTCGTGCCCGGGAGAGTGAGGTGCGCACGCTCTTACGATTCCCCATTCCCCATTTCCCGTTCCCGGTTCTTGTCGTACAGAAGATCCCACACCCCATGGCCGAGCTTCTGGCCGCGGGTCTCGAAATGGGTCTGCGGCCGCCAGTCCGGGCGTGGCACGTGGCCGCGCGGTCCGGCGCGGTTTTCCAGGCCTGGGGTTGCGTCCAGCACGTCCCACATCTGCTCGGCGTAATCCTGCCAGTCGGTAGCCGCATGCAGGCGACCGCCAAGGCGCAGCCGCGAGACCAGCAGCGCGGCGAACTCCGGCTGGATCAGGCGGCGCTTGTTGTGGCGCTTCTTGTGCCAGGGGTCGGGGAAATAGATGCGGACTTCGTCGAGCGAGCCTTCGGCGATGTCATCGCGCAGCACTTCCACCGCGTCGTGGTGGTACAGCCGCACATGCGTGGCGTTGTCTGTTTCCAGCGCATTCAGCAGGCGGCCCACGCCGGGCGCATGCACTTCGATGCCCAGATAGTCGCGTGACGGATCCTGGGCGGCGGCAAAGCGCAGCGCATCGCCATTGCCAAAACCAATCTCCATCACTCTTGGCGCCGCACGCCCGAAAACCTGGTCGAAATCGCGCGGGGTGCCGCTGCCTTCGGGCCGCATGAAGTCCAGCCCGAAACGCGGCCACAGCTCATCGAAGGCGCGCTGCTGCGCGGGCGTGAACCGGCCCTGGCGCAGGACGAAGCTGCGCACGGCGCGGTGGCCGGTGGTAGCCGTGTAGGGTTTGGGCGGATTGGGCGCGGTGCCGGTCATCTCAGCCGATCAATCCGTCCACCGGCGAGGACGCACTGGCGTAGCGCTTGCGGGGAATGCGCCCGGCCAGGAAGGCCTCGCGTCCGGCTTCGACCGCCTTCCGCATCGCACTGGCCATCAGGACCGGGTCGCGTGCGCCCGCGATCGCCGTGTTCATGAGTACGCCATCACAACCCAGCTCCATGGCGATGGCGGCGTCGGATGCGGTGCCCACGCCGGCGTCGACGATGATCGGCACCTTGGCGTTCTCGATGATCTCAAGCAGGTTGTAGCGGTTCTGGATGCCGAGGCCCGAGCCGATCGGCGCGGCCAGCGGCATCACCGCCACGCAGCCGATTTCCTCCAGGCGCTTGGCCAGGATGGGATCGTCGCTGGTATAGACCATGACCTGGAAACCATCGGCGACCAACTGTTCGGCCGCCTTCAGGGTGCCGATCACGTCGGGGAACAAAGTGCGCTGGTCGCCCAGCACTTCCAGTTTCACCAGGGTGTGGCCATCCAGCAGCTCGCGCGCCAGCCGGCAGGTGCGCACGGCGTCTTCGGCGGTATAGCAGCCGGCGGTGTTGGGCAGCAGGGTGTAGCGGTCGGGCGGCAGCACGTCGAGCAGGTTGGGCTCGTTGGGCGACTGGCCCAGGTTGGTGCGGCGGATGGCGACGGTGACGATCTGCGCGCCCGCGGCATCGGTGGCGCGGCGGGTTTCGTCGAAATCCTTGAACTTGCCGGTGCCGGTGAGCAGGCGCGAGTGGTAGGACTTGCCGGCGATGATGAGCGGGTCGGAGTTGCTGGGTGGATTGATCGGCTGATTCATGGGTGGATTATCGCCCATGTGTCCGCGCCCATGTGCCCTGTGGCTGGCGAGCGTGCTTCAGCCGCCTCCCAGCGCATGCACGACCTCGACGCGGTCGCCCGGGCCCAGTGCGTGGGTGGCGTGCTGGCCGCGTGGCACGATCTCGCCGTTGACCTCCACTGCCACGCGCCGTTCGGCCAGGCCCTCGCCGGCAAGCAGTTGCGCCAGCGTAATGGCTTCGGGGATGTGGCGCGGCTGGCCGTTGAGTTCGATCTGCATGCGGGCATTTTGCCGCATCGGCGCCGCGCATGACGCATCGCAGCGTGAGCGGGGGAGGGCGAGATGAAACCATGTCGCTATACGCCGCCGTACGTACCATGCCGGCACAGGCCCATGGCCACACTTTTTTCCTGGAGATGCTGCATGAAGTCCGCCCGTCCCGTTCGCACCCTGCTTGCCCTGGCCCTTGCGGTTGCCGCCGCACCGGCGCTGGCGCAGGACGTTTACTCGCAAACCTACTTCTTCGGCGACAGCCTGACCGACTCCGGCCATTTCCAGAACACGCTGCCTGCCAACATCCGCGCCCAGGCCGGCCGCTTCACCACCAATCCGGGATGGGTCTGGGCGCAATGGGTCGCCGACCACTACGGCACCGACGCGACCACCGACAACCAGGGGGGCACCAACTACGCCATCGGGGGCGCGCGCCTGGATACACCGGTCGCCAATGCCATTCCGGTGACCGCCCAGATCGACCAGTACCTCTCCAGCCATGGCGGGGTCGCCGACCCGGATGCCCTGTACACGGTCTGGGGCGGAGGCAATGACCTGCTGGCCTTCGACATCTTCGCGCCGGTGGGCATGCAGATGGTCGAGGCCGTTGGGCACCTGCACGATGCCGGGGCGCGCTACATCCTGGTGCCCACGATTCCCGACGCGGGACTGACCCCGTTTGCACTGGGCGCCGGCCTGGGCGCGGCCGCCACGGGGGTCGCCAATTCCTTCAACCAGCAGATATTCAACGGGCTGGCCAATGCCGGCCTGCGGGTCATCCCGCTCAATACCTTCCAGCTGCAGCAGGAGATCGTGGCCGACGCCGCGCGCTACGGTTTCACCAACACCACCGGCACGGCCTGCCCGGGCAGCTCGCTGACCTGCACGCCCGCCAACTATGTGGTGCCCGGCGCCGACCAGACCTACGTGTTTGCCGATGGCGTGCACCCCAGCAGCGCCACCCACCGGATCCTGGCCGATTACGCGGTGTCGGTGCTCGAAGGTCCGCGCCAGGTGGCGATGCTGCCGCATTCGGCCGCCACCACCGGCCGTTCGCGCGCTGACCGCGTCGCCCTGCACGTGGGCACTGCGCCCCTGGCCGAAGGCACGCGCTGGTGGGGCGACGTGCGCGGCGACTGGCAAAAGCAGGATCACGGCGACTCCTACGAGGGCACGACCCCTGCGGGCACCTTCGGCATCGACTGGTCGCGCGGGAACATGGTGTTCGGTGGCTTCCTGGGCTACGGCCGGGGCACCCAGGACTACGGCCACGACGCCGGCGAGTTCCGCCAGACCGAATCCACGCTGGGCGCCTTCGCCGGCTGGTATGGCGAGTCGGCATGGATCAACGGCCAGGTCAGTTACTCCAAGCTGGCCTTCGACGTGGAACGCAACCTGCACCTGGGCATCAGCACGCGGCAGCACTCCGGCTCGCCCGACGGCAGCAACCTCAGCGTCGGCCTCAATGCGGGCTTCGAGTTCGTCGACGGCGTGATCACCCACGGACCGGTGCTGGGCGTGCTTTCGCAGAAGATCGAGGTCGACGGCTATGCGGAGGCCGGCACCCTGGCCACCGCCCTTTCCTACCCGCAGCAGGATTACGACTCGCTGGTCGGCAGCCTGGGCTGGCAGGTGCGCTACAACGCCGGGGCAACGCTGGCGCCGTATGCGCGGGTGACCTTCGACCACGAATTCGAGGGCTCGCCCGATGAAGCGTTCGCCAGCCTGAACTCGATTCCGGTCAGCGGCGTGTTCGCGGTCCCCGGGCTGGGGGTCGATCGCAGTTATGGCACCGTGTTGCTGGGCGCGCGCACGCGCTGGGGTGGCTTGAATGCCGATTTCGGCGCCACCGCCCTGGTGGCGCAGCAGGGCGGCAGAAACGCCGGCCTGTTCCTGACCTTGAGTGGTGGATTCTGAAGCGGCGGGTCTTCCGTCCGCATCGCGACCTCGCCGCCCGGCACGCATGCATTGCGCCGCCGGGCGCGCGCCGACTAAACTTTTGCCGCATGCTCTTGCTGCGCGGATTTTCCCGCGTAGCTCTTGGCGCAACGCGGGTGTAGCTCAATGGTAGAGCTGTAGCTTCCCAAGCTACTGACGAGGGTTCGATTCCCTTCACCCGCTCCATGGCTCGCCTTCCGGCGACTTTTCCCAGCAGGCGGCCACGGTGAAACTCGCAATCCTGTCCCGCAACAGCAAGCTGTATTCGACGCGCCGGCTGGTGGAAGCAGCGCGCACGCGCGGCCACACCGTGCGCGTGCTCGATCCGCTGCGTTGCTACATGCGCATCGCCAGCGATGGCTTCAGCATGCATTACAAGGGCAAACCTATTTCCGGGTATGACGCGGTGATCCCGCGCATCGGCGCATCCATCACCCGCTATGGCACGGCCGTGCTGCGCCAGTTCGAACTGATGGGCAGCCATACCCCCAACCCCTCGGACGCCATCCTGCGCGCGCGTGACAAGCTGCGCGCGCACCAGTTGCTGGCCGCGCAGGGCATCGGCATGCCGATCACCGTGTTTGGCGACAACCCGGACGACACGGTCGACCTGCTGTCGATGCTCGGCCCGCCGCCGCACGTGATCAAGCTCAACGAGGGCACGCAGGGCGCCGGGGTGATGCTGACCGAGAAACCCTCGGCCTCCCGCAGCGTGGTCGAGGCCCTGCGCGGCCTGTACGCCAATTTCGTGGTCCAGGAATTCATCGGCGAGGCCCAGGGCGCCGACCTTCGCTGCTTCGTGGTCGGCGACCGGGTGGTGGCGGCGATGCGCCGGCAGGCGCCCGAAGGTGACTTCCGGTCCAACCTGCATCGTGGTGGCGTGGCCGAAAGCGTCCTTGCCAGCACCGACGAGGTCGACGTCGCCCTGCGCGCCGCACGCGTGCTGGGGCTGAGCGTGGCCGGTGTCGACCTGATCCGCTCCAGCCGCGGCCCCCTGGTCCTGGAGGTCAATTCGACCCCGGGACTGGAGGGCATCGAGCAGGCATGTGGCGAGGACGTGGCCGGCGCCATCATTGCCGATATTGCCGGGCATCTCTTGGCTGCAGGCAAATTTAACCAATGAATTCAATCATATAAGCCCGCTGTAGCGGCATTGCGGGGCTGCGGCGGCGGATGTTTAACGGCGCTTTAATCGACGCCGGCGTAGCTTGGCCGGGCCGCAAGCCTGTGCCGTCCCGCTATCGTCAGTGGCGGGGCGAGCAGTACTACGGTAATCGGGTAAACCCTTTGCCCAGGCCGAACTCCGGCCTGGGCTTTTTCTTTGCCCGCGCGCCTTTCGATGAACGGCTGGGACATCAGCCCTCTTGCAAGGACAATTGTTAAGTCCGATTTGTTAAGTTACAGGCCGCGCCTTTTCGGGCGCGCCGCATTCCACTGACGCATTACCGGGACACCCATGCGAATACTCGTCATTGAAGACAACAGCGACATAGCCGCCAACCTTGGCGACTACCTCGAGGATCGCGGCCACACTGTGGACTTCGCCGCCGACGGCGTGACCGGCCTGCACCTGGCGGTCGTCCACGACTTCGACGCGATCGTGCTGGACCTCAACCTGCCCGGCATGGACGGCTTGGAGGTCTGCCGCAAGCTGCGCAACGAAGCGCGCAAGCAGACGCCCGTATTGATGCTCACCGCACGGGACACGCTGGACAACAAGCTGGCCGGTTTTGATTCCGGCGCCGACGACTACCTGATCAAGCCTTTCGCCCTGCAGGAAGTCGAGGTTCGCCTCAATGCGCTGTCCCGTCGCGGCAAGGGCGTGCAGACGCGCGTGCTCGAGGTGGGAGAGCTGGAGTACAACCTGGACACCCTGGAAGTGCGTCGCCAGGGCAAGCTGCTGCAACTCAACCCCACCGCGCTGAAGATCCTGCAGGCGTTGATGGAGGCTTCGCCTGCGGTGGTGACGCGCCAGGAACTGGAAACGCGGGTGTGGGGAGAGGAGTTGCCGGATTCGGATTCCCTGCGCGTGCACATCCATGGATTGCGGGCCGTGGTCGACAAGCCGTTCGACACGCCCTTCATCCAGACCCGCCATGGCATCGGTTACCGGATAGCCGCACCGGATGCCTAAGGCGGGCGACTTGGTCGCTTCGCTGGGGACGACCCACCGGAGCTACCGGCGGAGGCTGCGCAGCCGGATCGTGCTTTCCTTCGTGCTGCTGGGCTTCGGCCTCACCGTCCTGTTCGCCTTCGCCACGGTCTGGGCCAGCAAGTACATCGAGAACCAGCTGGTGGACGATGTGATGACGCGCAACATCGACGTCTACATGCGCTCACACCAGGAAAACCCCGACGCCAAGCCGACCCTGGCAGTCGAGCAGATGTATGGCCGGGTGGTGAACCCGAACGATCCCGCGGCAATGGCCAGGCTGGCGGTGGACTACCCCGAATGGGTCAGGATGCCCGAGGGCATCGCCAGCTATAACGGCACCGACGAAAACAACAAGCCGCTGTCCTACAAGGTGGCGGTCAGGAAGACGCCGGATGCCTGGTACTTCCTTGCCTATGACACCTTGCGGGCGAAGACCGCCCAGGAGCGACTGGTTCGCTGGCTGGTTTTCGCCGTTGCCCTGTTCGTGGGCCTGTCGCTGGTGCTGGGATGGTGGTCGGCGTCGAAGGTGATGCGACCCGTTTCGGACCTGGCTCGTCTGCTGCGGGCGTACCGGGGCACCAGCAATCCAAAGCCCCTGGCTCCCAATTTCCCCGACGACGAAGTCGGTCAACTGGCCGAAGCGCTCGACGACTATTCCGCGCGCCTGACCGAGGTCGTGCAGCGGGACCGTGAATTCAACGCCGACGTAAGCCATGAACTGCGCACGCCGCTGGCGGTGATCCGTGGCGCCACCGAGCTGCTGCTGGCGCGGCCCGCGCTGGACGAGAAGGTGATGCAGCGGCTGTTGCGCATCCAGCGCGCCGAGCAGCAATGCACCGACCTGATCGGTTCGCTGCTGCTGCTGTCGCGCAACGAGCGCGGCCAGGGCAACACCCTGGTGGCGCGCGTGGCCGAACAGCTGCTGGACGTGCACCGGGCGCAACTTGGCAGCAAGCCGCTGACCTTGCGCATGGAAGGGGAAAGCGGCCTCACCGTCGATGCCCCCGAGTCGGCGGTTTCGGTGGCGCTGGGCAACCTGGTCGGCAATGCGGTGAAGTACACGCTGACGGGCGAAGTGGTGGTGAGGTTGCTGGCTGACAGCGTGGAAGTCATCGATTCAGGGCCGGGCCTGAGCCCGGAAGATGCCGCGCGGCTGTTCGAGCGCGGCTATCGCGGAACCCATGCCGGCCACTCGCAGGGCGGCGGCATTGGCCTGTCCATCGTCAGCCGGCTATGCGAACTCTATGGCTGGCAGGTAGGCGTGAGGCCGGGTGAAAAGCACGGGGTGATCGCTACCCTGAAGTTCACCGCCGACTGAGGGCAGGTCTTGCGTAGCGCCGGGCCTGCCCGGCTGCCATGGGCGCCAACTTCAGGAAAGACAGGGCTGGATCAGAAGCAGCCGGGCACGCCCGGCTCCATGGGAACCGGTGGCTCAGAGGTAATCGAGCCAGCCGTGGCGGTCTTCGGTACGCCCTTCGAACAGGCCGAAGAACAGGTCCTGGATCCTGCGCGTGACCGGGCCCGGCTTGCCGTCGCCGACCGGCTTGCCGTCGACCGATCGCAACGGGGTTATTTCAGCAGCGGTGCCGCACATCAGCAGCTCGTCGCAGAGATAGAGGTACTCGCGCGGGATGTCGCGTTCGATCACCTCGATGCCGTGGTCGCGCGCCAGGTGGATGATCGAATTGCGGGTGATGCCGGCCAGCAACGAGGCGCTGGCGGGTGGCGTATGCAACGCGCCCTCGAAGACCAGGAACAGGTTTTCGCCGGCGCCTTCGCTGAGCAGCCCGGTGGACGCCAGCGCGATGCCTTCGCCGTAGCCGTGCCGGCGCGCTTCGCGCGTCACCAGTTGCCCCGAAAGATAGTTTCCGCCGGCCTTGGCGCCCGCGGGCAGGGTATTGGGAGCAAAGCGCTGCCAGCTGGAGACGCAGGCATCTATGCCGTTCTCCATGCCGTCCTCGCCCAGGTAGCGGCCGAACTCCATCGCCGCCACCGCCACGTCGATCGGCGTGTCGGCCGCGATGCCCACGCCGCCATAGCCGCGGAACACGATCGGGCGCAGGTAGGCCTTGCTCAGCCCGTTGACCCGGATGATGTCCCGGCAGGCCGTGTTGATTTCATCCAGGGTGTAGGGAATCTCGATGTCGTAGATCTTGGCCGACTGGAACAGGCGCTTGTTGTGGTCGTTGAGGCGGAACACGGCCGTGCCGCTCGGCGTCTCATAGGCCCGGATGCCTTCGAATACCGAAGAGCCGTAGTGGATGGCATGCGCCATCACATGGGTAGTTGCTTCGGCCCACGGCTTGATCACGCCGTTGTGCCAGATCTTGTCGGGGAATTTCATGTTCGGGCCTCCATGGTTCCAGCCTCATTGTGCCGCAATCAACGATGACCCGGCGCGGCCTGGTCAGAGCGTGATCCAGAAGCATTTGTATGCCCGGCGCAGACCGAATACCGTGCGCGAAGGCGTGCTGCCATTCTTCAGGGTCTGCTCCAGCCGCAGGCCCACCGGCCGCTGCCGCGTGGCCGTCTGGGGATAGTAGCCATCGCTGTTGTCATCCACGACCACCCCATTCTCATCTACAACGGGCGGCGGGGCCGGTCGTACCGGGGCGATGTCCACCAGCGGCCGGTCCACGATCACTTCCAGCTTGTTGAGGATGCGGTTGGCACTGGCATTGGATATGCCATTCCACTGGTACAGGCTGGCCAGCCGGTTCACGTCCTTGTTCTCTATGGCCGCGGTGACCTGGTAGACGAGATCGCTCAGCGTGCGTGCGCAGCCCGCGCGGTAGATGCCTGAGGAGCCGCTGATGCCGGCAGTGACGCGCGGCAGGTGATCCATCGCGCCAACGTCTTCGCAGCGCTTGTCGGTATAGACGGTGTTGCCGTCCATGGTGCTGCATCGCTGCACTTTCTGGGCGAAGGCCGGAAAAGGGATACAGCCAAGCCCCGCGCCGAGCAGGATGATGATCAGGAGAACGGGGTCAATACGCATCGCGAGCCAGACTAACCGTGGCCCGTCATCATGGGAAGCGCTGTCCCCGCAGTTTGTTCACGCCCGCCGCAACCACGCGGCCAGCACCTTGTGTCACAGCTTGGCGAAATAGCAGCCTGCGTAGCGCGTCACGTCCAGGTCCACCACCTGCAGGCTGGCACCCTTGGCCAGGGTCAGCTGCAAGGTCCCTGCGAGTCCACTGGAATCCACAGCACCGGCGTCGACAGCATCCAGGCCACTGCCGATGAAGCCATCGAAGAACCTCGCCTGCTGCAGGGACAACGTGGCCATGCGTTCCAGCTGCAGCATCTGCTGCTGTGCCTGGCGATTGGACTTGCCCACCCAGTGGTAGCTCTCGGCCAGGCGATTGACATTGTGAAGGGCGAAGGAGCCACGCATGTCCGCCACCAACTGCTGCTTGCTGCGCGCACAACCTGACTGCGGGGCACGCCGGCCCACCGCGCCGTTGGCCGCGGGCGCGCCTGCGAAATCAGTGGCCGATGCGTCTGGCTGCAGCCCCAGCGCAAGTGGTGCATTCGAATCGGAATAGCGTGCCTCTTCGGCTGCGATGCGGATCAGCAGTTCGGCCGAAACGGGCAGGGCCTTGCTGCCCAGCGCCGGGCAGGCCTTGTCGGTGTAGATCACCGTGCCGTCGCCTGCTTCACAGCGCTGTATGCCACTGGTTGCAGCCACTGGCTGCGACCAGGGTAGTCCGAGGGCAACGGCGGCGGTGACCAGGGCGGAGAGCATCGCGGGTTTCATGGCAGAGATCCTGCAGATCGGAACGTGTGCGCATGCTGTTGCCATCGATGTCGACGCGGCGTATTGAAACGCGCCTGTAGATGAATCGATTAAAACCGGGAAAACGCGGGCGTTACCGATGCATTCAGCGCACGCGCGCGATCACGTTCATCGTCGGTTTCGAAAGATTCAAAGTATAAAAATGAAGTGAGGGCGCCCCGCCTGCAATCAGCCGGTCGCACAGTGCGGCTACCAGATCGGCGCCGAACTCGCGGACGCTGTCGACATCGTCGCCCAGGGCCTGCATGCGCTTGCCGATCCAGCGTGGAATCTCGGCGCCGCAGGCTTCGGAGAAGCGCTTGAGCTGGGTGTAATTGGAGATGGGCATGATGCCGGGCACGATGGGGATTTCCACCCCCAGCCTGCGCACCGCGTCGACGAAATGGAAATAGGCGTCGGCGTTGTAGAAATACTGGGTGATGGCGCCATTGGCGCCAGCGTCGACCTTGGCCTTGAAGTGTTTCAGGTCGGTCAACGCATCTTCGGACTGCGGATGGGTTTCCGGATATGCGCCCACTTCGATGTGGAACGCGTCGCCGTGCTCGGCACGGATGAACTCGATCAGTTCGGAGGCATAGCGCAGGTCGCCCGGATGACCCATGCCGGAGGGCAGGTCGCCGCGCAGCGCCACGATGCGCCTGCAGCCGATGGCCTTGTAGAGCTTGAGCAGTTCGCGGATCTCTTCCCGGCTGCCACCCACGCAGGACAGGTGGGGCGCGGCATCGAAGCCGTGCGATTGCTTGAGGTGGCGGACAGTCTCGGAGGTGTAGCTCAAGGTCGAACCACCGGCACCAAAAGTGCAGGACACATATTCCGGCGCATGCACCTTTAGCTTTTCAGCGGTGCGGTCCAGCTGCGCGCGCTGCTCGTCGGTCTTGGGCGGGTAGAACTCGAAGGAAAACGGAACGCCGGCCATCGCGGGATCTCGAATGCTGGAAAGAAAGCGGGCGGCCTGAGCCGCCCGCCGGGTCTTGCTCAGTAGCGGTAGTGCTCGGGCTTGTACGGGCCGTCCACGTTGACGTCCAGGTACGCGGCCTGCTCGGCGGTCAGGGTGGTCAGGACCACGCCGATCTTTTCCAGGTGCAGGCGCGCCACTTCCTCGTCCAGCTTCTTGGGCAGGATGTAGACCTTGGCCTCGTAGCTGTCCTTGTTCGCCCACAGGTCGATCTGCGCCAGGGTCTGGTTGGAGAACGAGTTGGACATGACGAAGCTCGGGTGGCCGGTGGCGCAGCCCAGGTTGACCAGGCGGCCTTCGGCCAGCAGGAAGATCGCGCGGCCGTCGGCGAAGGTGTACTTGTCGACCTGCGGCTTGATGTTGAGCTTGACCACGCCCGGGAACGCATTCAGCGCGTCGACCTGGATCTCGTTGTCGAAGTGGCCGATGTTGCAGACGATGGCCTGGTCCTTCATCCGGCTCAGGTGTTCGGTGGTCAGCACGTCCTTGTTGCCGGTGGTGGTGACGTAGATGTCGCCACGGCCCAGGGTCGACTCGACGGTGTTGACCTCGAAGCCTTCCATCGAGGCCTGCAGGGCGTTGATCGGGTCGATCTCGGTGACCACCACGCGGGCGCCGTACGCGCGCAGCGAATGGGCCGAACCCTTGCCGACGTCGCCATAACCGCAGACCACGGCGACCTTGCCGGCCAGCATCACGTCCATCGCGCGCTTCAGGCCGTCGGCCAGCGATTCGCGGCAGCCGTACAGGTTGTCGAACTTGGACTTGGTGACCGAGTCGTTGACGTTGATGGCCGGGACCAGCAGCGACTTGGCCTGGACCATCTGGTACAGGCGGTGCACGCCGGTGGTGGTTTCTTCCGACACACCCTTCCAGTCCTTGACCACGGTGTGCCAGAAGCCGGGACGCTCGACCGCGACGCGCTTGAGCAGGGCCTTGATCACGCCTTCCTCGTGCGAGCTTGCGGGCTCGTCGACCCACTTCGAGCCATTCTCGAGCTCGTAGCCCTTGTGGATCAGCAGGGTGACATCGCCGCCATCGTCCACGACCAGCTCCGGTCCTTTGCCGCCCGGGAAGGTCAGCGCGTCCAGGGTGCAGTCCCAGTACTCTTCCAGCGACTCGCCCTTCCAGGCGAACACCGGCGTGCCGGTGACCGCGATTGCGGCGGCGGCATGGTCCTGGGTCGAGAAGATGTTGCAGGAGGCCCAGCGCACGTCGGCGCCGATGTCCTTCAGCGTCTCGATCAGCACCGCGGTCTGGATGGTCATATGCAGCGAGCCGGTGACGCGCACGCCGTCGAGCGGCTTGCTGGCTGCGTATTTCTTGCGGATCGACATCAGGCCGGGCATCTCGTGCTCGGCGATATCGAGTTCCTTGCGGCCCCAATCGGCCAGGGAGAGATCGGCGACCTTGTAGTCACCGTCGGTTGCGAACTTGCGAACTGCATTCATGGCTATTGCTCCGGATTCTTGCGGTCTGTGCCGCATGATTGACCGGGCGCCGTTACAGGATCGTTCCGCCGAGCCTGGCCGGACTATGTCGAGTCCCGGCACGTGGTGCGGGCTCTTGCGGATGGATCCGCACATGTCTCGGTCGCAGCGCCCCTCGGCGAAGGCGGGGCATTATATCGCTTCTTCCGGATGGAAAGATGTTCAAGTTTCGTAAGCCTGGGTTAGGCTTGGTGCCGAGCCTTCCCATCGCCCGAAATCCAGGCCCCCAGTCCATGAACGACCCCCGCAGCCTCGAGTTCGCCCCGCCTGACGCGCCCCTGCGCGACGACGTACGCCGGCTAGGCGCCCTGGTCGGCGACATGCTGGCCGAGCAGGTTTCGCCCGGATTCCTGGCCGAGGTGGAGAAAGTCCGCACCACCGCCATTGCCCGCCGCCAGGGCACCGAGCCGCCGGCCTCGCTGGCCGGCCTGTTGGCGGGACTCGAACCCCATCATGCCGAAGCCCTGGTCCGGGCCTTCAGCGCCTATTTCCAGGTGGTCAACATTGCCGAGCGGGTGCACCGCATCCGCCGCCGGCGCGATTACCAGCGCGCCGGCGGCGCGCCGCAGCCCGACGGACTGCATGACGCGCTGATCAAGCTGAAGGCCCAGGGCGTGAGCCTGGGGGAGCTGGCCGAATGGCTGCCGCGCATCGACATAGAACCGGTATTCACCGCGCATCCAACTGAAGCCGTGCGTCGCGCATTGCTGGAGAAGGAACAGCTGATGGTCGCCAGCCTGGTCAACGACCTCGATGGCCAGCGCACGCCCGGTGAACGCCGCACCGATATCGCGCGTTTCCGCATGGCGCTGACTGCATCCTGGCAGACCGCCGATTCCTCGCCGGTGCGTCCGGGCGTGGAGGATGAACGCGAGCACGTCGGTTTCTACCTCACCAACGTGCTGTACCGGGTCATGCCGGTGCTCTACGAAACGCTGGAGACCGCGCTGGGCGAGACCTTTGGCAAGACCATTGAGGTGCCGCGCCTGCTGCGCTTTGGTACCTGGGTTGGCGGCGACATGGACGGCAACCCCAACGTCGACGGCGGCACCATCGCCGCGACCTTGCGCGCGCAGCGTCATTCGATCCTGCTGCTTTATACAAAGGAATTGCGCCAGCTCACCACGCTGCTCAGCCAGTCCAAGGACGTGGTCGGCGTGTCGCCCGCGGTCGAAGCGCAGGTCGCCCGCTACCGCACGCTGTTGCCGGAGGTTGCGGCGCGCTCCAAGCCGCGCCATGCCGACCAGCCCTACCGCCTGCTCAACGACCTGATGCGTGGGCGCCTGCATGCCACTCTCGAAGATGCGGAAGCGGGTTACGCGTCGCCCGAGGAGTTCGCCGCCGACGTCGCGCTGATCCTGCACAGCCTGGAACAGAACCGCGGCGTGCATGCCGGCTGGTTCGCGGTGCGCCGGCTGGCCTGGCGGGTGCGCAGTTTCGGTTTTCACCTGGCACGGCTGGACGTGCGCCAGGAATCCAGCGTGCATGCGCGGGCGGTAGCCGCGGCCCTGCAGGATGAGGCCTGGGAAAAACACGACCTGGTCGAACGTGCGCGCCTGCTGGGTCCCTATGCAGGTGGCGAAAAAGCGCTGCCGGGCAGCGACGATGAGACCGGCCTGCGCATGGATGCGGTATTCGCCGCACTGGCCGAGGCGCGCCAGCTGCACGGCACCGATGCGCTGGGCGCCTACATCATCAGCATGGCCCACGATCGCGCCGATGTGCTGGCCGTGCTGGCGCTGGCCCGCCGTGGCGGGCTGCTGGATGAAAACGGCAACGTACCACTCGATATCGCACCCCTGTTCGAAACCGTGGACGACCTGCAGCATGGCCCCGATACCTTGCGCGACCTGCTGGCCGATCCGGTCTATCGCGCCCACCTGCAGGCGCGCGACAACGTGCAGATGGTGATGCTGGGTTATTCGGACAGCGGCAAGGACGGCGGCATCGCCGCCTCGCGCTGGGGCCTGCAGCGCGGCCAGGTGGAACTGCTGCAGGCCGCCAAAGACCTCGGCATCCGCTTGACCTTCTTCCACGGGCGCGGCGGTTCCATCAGTCGCGGTGGCGGCAAGACCACGCGCGCGGTGGAAGCCTCGCCGCGCGGCAGCGTGGACGGCCGCCTGCGCGTCACCGAACAGGGCGAGGTCATCCATCGCAAATACGGGATCCGCGCGCTGGCGCTGCGCTCGCTGGAACAGGCGACCGGCGCGGTGCTGGTGTCCACGCTGCGGCCGCGTCCGCAGGAACCGCGGGAAGCGGGTTGGCGCGAGGTCATGGACACCGTGGCCGGGCAGAGCACGCTGGCCTATCGTGGATTCGTCGGCGCGCCGAAGTTCATGGACTATTTCCGCAATGCGACGCCGATCGACGTGATCGAACGCATGACCCTGGGCTCACGGCCGTCGCGTCGGCTTGGGGAAGATGCGGCATTGACCAACCTGCGCGCGATTCCCTGGGTATTCGCCTGGAGCCAGTCGCGCGCGGTCATTCCGGGCTGGTATGGCGTGGGCAGCGGCCTGCAGGCGGTGGTGGACGAGGGTGGCGAGGAGTCCCTTCGCGAGATGGCCCGTGACTGGCCGTTCTTCAAGACCTTTCTCGACGACATCTCGATGGTGCTGGCCAAGGGCGACCTGAGCATCGCCGAGATGTTCTCGCGCATGGCCGGGCCATTGCATGAACAGTTCTTCCCGCTGATCCAGCGCGAGCATGCGCTTACCCTGAAGTGGGTGTTGCGACTGAACGAGAACGAGTGGCTGCTGCAGAACGACCAGCGGCTGGCGCTGTCCATCCGCCTGCGCAATCCCTATGTGGACCCGATCAGCGTCCTGCAAGTGGATTTATTGAAGCGCTGGCGCGACAGCGGGCGCGAGGACGAGACCCTGCTGCGAGCGCTGGTGGCCAGCGTCAACGGCGTCTCGCAGGGCGTGCAGAACACCGGCTGAGGCGTGTGTGCAGGAGCTGGGCAAGCTGCGACCACGGCAAGCCGATGGTCACGCGCCCCGCCAGTTTCCATGGATTCCGGTCGCCGCTTGCGCAGCGCCTACAACCGGGCTGCGAGCCATTTCGACAGGTCGGCCACTACGCCGGTGCGCGCCGGGTCGGCCTCGTTGTAGATCTCGTGATAGAGGTCTGTGTAGTCGTGGCATTCGACGCTGGCTTTGGGGGCAGCGGCTGCGAAGGCGCGCGCGCCGGCCGGATCCACCAGGAGGTCGCTGCCGGCGATCTGCAGCAAGGTCGGCACGCTCCAGCCGGGCGCGGCCGCAATGACTTCCGGTCCGGCTTCGAAGATGTACTGGGCCACCCGCGCACTGACCCGGTTGTGGTTGTCGGGATCGTCCAGGTAGGCGCGTTCGATACCGGGCGCATGCGAAAGCTTGTCGGCGGGCAGGCCATTGGCGACGGTCAGGTCGGGCGCCAGGCGCAGCAGGACCTTGCTCAGCAGGCGGTCGAACTTGCCCGCATGGGATGCCAGTGCCGGTGAGGAAGCGATCAGGCCGCGCGGTCGCAGCCCAAGCCTGCCCACCGCATGCATGGCGACCAGGCCGCCCATGCTGTGGCCGAACAGGAAGGGCAGGTCGCTGCCCTCGGCCGCATAGGATTCGAACACCTCGAGCGCGTCGCGCGACAGGCAATCGGCATCCCTGCCGTTGACGCCGCGCGTGCCGCCGGATTTGCCGTGGCCGCGATGGTCGAAGGCGCGGACCGAAATCCCCTGCGCATTGAGGTCGCCCGCCAGTGCCGCATAGCGACCACTATGCTCGCCCAGGCCATGGACCAGCAGCATGCGCGCGCGTGGCTGCGCTACCGGCCAGTCATTGAGGTGCAGCGCAAGGCCGTCGCGGGTCTGGAACGTAGCCGGTGATGCCTGCATGTGGGTCCCTGGTTCCTGTAGGAGCGACGCAAGTCGCGAAGCTGGCGCGCATCAATGCTACCGGTTTCGCGACTCGCGTCGCTCCTGCATCAGCCTGCCGGGTCAGGCGTCGAGTTCGTTCCAGCGCTGGTAGGCCTGTTCCAGTTCGCCCTGCAGCTTGGCCGAGGCCTCGTTGAAAGCCAGGATCGTGGCGCTGTCCTGCTGGTAGAACTTCGGCTCGTTCATGGAGGCGGCACGCGTGGCGATTTCGGTTTCCAGCTGCTCGATGCGTGCCGGCAATAATTCCAGCTCGCGCGCATCCTTGTAGCTGAGTTTGCGTTTCGGCTCGGTGGCCACGACCGCGGTCTGCACCGGGCTGGGGGATGCTTTTACCGGCACCGACGATTCGGCATTGAACAGCGCATTCGGTCGTTGGCGCACCCAGTCGCTGTAGCCGCCCACGTAATCGGCCAGGCGGCCCTTGCCTTCCAGCACCAGGGTGCTGGTGACCACGTTGTCGATGAACTCGCGGTCATGGCTGACCAGCAGCAGCGTGCCCTTGTACTCACCCAGCAGTTCTTCCAGCAGCTCCAGCGTTTCCACGTCCAGGTCGTTGGTGGGTTCGTCCATCACCAGCAGGTTGGAAGGCTGGGCGAACAGCTTGGCCAGCAGCAGGCGGTTGCGCTCGCCACCCGACAGGCGGGTGATCGGCGCGCGCGCGCGCTCGGGCGAGAACAGGAAGTCCTGCAGGTAGCCGATGATGTGCTTCCGGGTGCCGTTGATCTCGATGAAATCGCGGCCCTCGGCCACGTTCTCCAGCGCATTCAGGCTGTCGTTGAGCTGGCTGCGGTGCTGGTCGAAATAGGCGACCTGCAGGCCGGTGCCCAGGGTGACTTCGCCGGCCTGCGGCTGCAGTTCGCCCAGCAGGATCTTCAGCAGCGTCGACTTGCCGGCGCCGTTGGGTCCGATGATGCCGACCCGGTCGCCGCGCAGGATCGTTGCCGACACGTTGTCCAGCAGCACGCGGCCGTCGTAGGCCTGGGTGATGCCTTCGATCTCGATGACCTTCTTGCCGGACTTCTGCGCGGCGGAAACGGCCATGTTGACGTTGCCGCTGAGGTCGCGGCGCTGCGAGCGCTCGCGGCGCAGCGCCTTCAGCGCGGTCACCCGGCCTTCGTTGCGGGTGCGGCGGGCCTTGATGCCCTGGCGGATCCAGATTTCTTCCTGGGCCAGCAGCTTGTCGAAGCGCGCGTTTTCCTGGGCCTCGGCGTGCAGGCGCTCCTCACGGCGGCGCAGGTAGTTTTCGTAGTCACCGGGCCAGCTGGTGACCTGGCCGCGGTCGATCTCGACGATGCGCGTGGCCAGCGCACGCAGGAAGCTGCGGTCGTGGGTGACGAAGACGATGCTGCCTTCGAACTGCTTCAGGAATCCTTCCAGCCAGGCGATCGCATCGATGTCCAGGTGGTTGGTGGGCTCGTCCAGCAACAGGATGTCGGGTTTGCGCACCAGCGCCTGGGCCAGCAGTACGCGGCGCTTCATGCCCCCGGAAAGTGCGGAGAAGTCGGCGTCTTCCGGCAGCTCCAGCTTGGTCAGTACCTGCTGCACGCGCAGGTCCAGGTCCCAGCCGTGCTGGGCCTCGATCTTCTCCTGGGCATCGCCCATGGCTTCCATGTCGCCGTCGTGCAGCGCGTGGTGGTACTGCGCCAGCAGATGGCCCAGGTCGCCCAGGCCCTCGGCGACCACGTCGAACACGGTGCCATTGGTGTCCTGCGGGACTTCTTGGGCCATGCGCGCAACCACCACGCCGTTCTGCAGGCGCACCTCGCCGTCATCGGGCAGGATCTCGCCGGCCAGCAGCCGCATCAGGGTGGATTTGCCCGCGCCATTGCGCCCCACGATGCAGACGCGCTCGTTGGGTTCCAGGGTGAGGTCGACGTGTTCCAGGAGGAGCGGACCGCCGATGCTGAAATCGACGCGCTGCAGTTGCATTAATGACATGGGCTTATTGTAACCGGCGTGTTGGGAGGGGCCGAGGTCGCTCGGCGTGAGGAATCGGAAGGCGGCGCTGCTGCTACCAGTCCGTCGGCCGGTAGTCCTTCAGGAACTGGCCCCATACATGGTCGCCGGTGTTGAGGCCGTGGATGATCGGGTCGACGATGCGCGCTGCGCCGTCGACGATATCCAGCGGCGGATGGAAGCGTTCTTCCAACGTCTTGCGTGCGGCCAGCTCGGCCGGATCCTCGTCGGTCACCCAGCCGGTGTCGACGCTGTTCATGTGGATGCCGTCGCCGTGGTAATCGGCCGCGGCGGTGCGGGTCATCATGTTCAGCGCGGCCTTGGCCATATTGGTATGCGGATGGCGGGTGGTCTTGAAGTTGCGGTAGAACTGGCCCTCGACCGCCGACACGTTGACGATGTGCTTGTCCCGGGTCATCTCTGTACCAGCGGGGGTCCGCATCATCAGCGGCTTCAGGCGCGCGTTGATGATGAAGGGGGCGATGGCGTTGACCAGCTGGGTCTCCAGCAGCTCCACCGAGGGCACTTCGGCCATCTGCAGGCGCCAGGAATTGCGCCCGCGCAGATCGACCTGCTGCAGGTCCTGGTCCAGGCGGCCTTCGGGGAACAGGTGCTTCTGGCCCAGCAGTTCCTCGGCCAGCAGCGGCACCTGCGAAAGTTCGGCGGCATGGGTCAGGCCGGCCTGCTTCAAACCGGCAAGCTCAGGCAAGCCCTGCTTTATCGCGACCTGCATCGCCGAGGCTTCGGGCAGCAGGTCGTGGCTGCGCAGGCCTTCGTAGCTGCCCAGCAGCTGGCGCACGTGGTCGGGCGTGTCGCGCAGCGCGGCGGTCTCGGCTTCCATCATGTGCGCGTAGAACTCGGGCGGGCGACGCACGGTCTGGCACGCGTTGTTGATGATGAAGTCCAGACGCGGATACTTGCCCGCCAGTTCACGGCAGAAGGCCTCAACGCTGGGGGTGTGGCGCAGGTCCAGGCCGAAGATCTCCAGGCGGTGCGCCCAGTCCGCGAAGTCGGGTTCGCCCGCGTAGCGCGCCGCCGAGTCGCGGGCGAAGCGCGTGGTCACGATCAGCTGCGCGCCGGCACGCAGCAGCTTCAGCCCGGCCTGGTAGCCGATCTTGACCCGGCCGCCGGTCAGCAGCGCGACCCGGCCCGACAGGTCCGCCAGTTCGGTGCGCTTGAAGAAATTGAACTCCGCGCAGGCCGGGCACATCTGGTCGTAGAAGTGGTGCAGCTGGGTGAACTTCTGCTTGCACACGTAGCAATGGCGTAGCTCGGGTGATTCCAGCGGCTCGGGCGCGTCCTCCACGCGGTCGCGGGCGACGAAGCCGGCGGGCGGGAAATAATTCGGGGTGGTGAACACCGGCGCGCGCCGCAGGGCACGGATGCCGGTCTGGTCGAGCAGGGCATCGGCGCGGCGCAGCTTTTCCTGGTGGCGTTCGCGCTCCAGTTCCTTGGACTTTTTCCGGCGCAGCTTGGGCTCGGGGTGGTAGATCGAAGCAATGGCCTGGTGCAGGCGCACGCGTTCGGCCTCGGGCCACTGGTCGAGCACGGTGCGGTCTGCCGCGATGGACTCAAGCAGTTCCAGCGTCGATGCCATGGGCGCGACGGCGCTGGAATTTTCTTCGGTGGGACTGTTCAAGGCGGGCGATCCGGTCTGAATTGGAAAAGCGCGTTACGGAAAACAGAACGGGCCGCTAGGCGGCCCGTCCGTGAAGCCTTCTCCAGCTAGGGAGAATTACCGCATTACTTCAAGCCCGAAGCCTGGCGCAGTTCGTCGGCCTTGTCGGTCTTCTCCCACGAGAACGCAGTGGCGGTGTGCTTCTTGCCGGCGCTGTCGGTGTAGGTGAATTCCTTGGCCTTGCGGCCGAAGTGGCCGTAAGCGGCGGTCTGCTGGTACATCGGGTGGATCAGGTCGAGCATCTGCAGGATGCCGTACGGGCGCAGGTCGAAATGCTTGCGAATGAGCTTCTCGATCTTCTCGTCGGAGATCTTGCCGGTGCCGAAGGTGGTGACCGAGATGGAGGTCGGGTGGGCCACGCCGATGGCGTAGGACACCTGCACTTCGCAACGGTCGGCCAGGCCGGCGGCGACCACGTTCTTGGCCACGTAGCGCGCCGCATAGGCCGCCGAGCGGTCGACCTTGGACGGATCCTTGCCCGAGAACGCGCCGCCGCCATGACGGGCCCAGCCGCCATAGGTATCGACGATGATCTTGCGCCCGGTCAGGCCGCAGTCGCCCACGGGTCCGCCGATCACGAACTTGCCGGTCGGGTTGATGTGGAACTGGGTGCCCTTGTGCAGCCACTTGGCCGGCAGCACCGGCATCAGGATCTCTTCGCGCACGGCCTCGACCAGGTCCTTCTGCTTGATATCCGGGTCGTGCTGGGTGGAGAGCACCACGGCATCGATGGCGACGGCCTTGCCGTCCTCGTAGCGCAGGGTGACCTGCGACTTGGCGTCCGGGCGCAGCCAGGAAAGCGGGGAGTTCTTCTTCTTGCGGATCTTGGCCTGCTGTTCGACCAAGCGGTGCGACAGGTGGATCGCGGCCGGCATGTAGCTGTCGGTTTCATTGGTGGCATAGCCGAACATCAGGCCCTGGTCGCCCGCGCCCTGTTCTTCCGGCTTCTTGCGGTCCACGCCCTGGTTGATGTCGGGCGACTGCTTGCCGATCAGGTTCAGCACGCCGCAGGTGGCGCCGTCGAAACCGACTTCGCTGCTGTCATAGCCGATGTCCAGGATCACCTTGCGGGTCAGCGCTTCCAGGTCGATCCAGGCGCTGGTGGTGATTTCGCCCGCGACGATCGCCACGCCGGTCTTGACCATGGTCTCGCAGGCCACGCGCGCGCGCTTGTCCTGGGCGAGGATGGCGTCGAGCACGGCATCGGAGATCTGGTCGGCGACCTTGTCCGGATGGCCTTCGGAGACCGATTCGGAGGTGAAGAGGAAGTTCGACATCGCGGCTTATATCCTTTGATCGGGATGAAAAGATGGGCGCGCATGATACACGGCGCGGGGCGGGCGTGCATTGTGCCGCGTTCAGGGTGCGGGCGACGTTAATCAGCGGGGGCTGAGGCGAACACACCGGCAACGCATTGCCGCGAAGCGCAACCGGGACCCCGGCAGGCCTTCCCGGAGCGGCTGCTAGCATCGACGGCATGGATTCCCTTTCCCAGATTGTCCTCGGCGCCGCCCTGGCAGGCGCCATCGCCCCCGCTGCCCATCGTCGAGCCGCCCTGCTGGCCGGCGCCGCACTGGGCACGCTGCCCGACCTGGATTCATTGCCGATCATGCTGTTCACCGACAACCCGGTGTCACTGATGACGATGCATCGCAGCCTCAGCCATTCGCTGTTCGTGCTGCCGCTGGTGGCGTGGCTGGTCTGGTGGGGTTTCCGGCGCCGTGGCAAGCGTGTGGCAGAAGCGCCCGTGCGCTGGTTCTGGGCCATCCTACTGGCACTGGTCACCCATCCCCTGCTGGATGCCTTCACCGTCTACGGCACGCAGTTGCTGTGGCCGCTGCGCACGCCGCCGGTGATGTGGTCGAGCGTGTTCATCATCGATCCGCTGTATACGGTCTGGCTGCTGGTGGCCTGCGTGCTGGCCTGGTTCGCCCAGCAGCGGGCACTGGCGCAACGCGCCCTGGTGGCGGGCTTGCTGCTCAGTACTTCATACCTGGGCTGGTCACTGGCGGCCAAGGCGGTCGTGGATGCGCGCGCCACGCAGGATCTGGCCGCGCTTGGATTGCGCGATGCACCGCGTTTCTCGGTGCCCATGCCATTCAACACGCTGCTGTGGCGGGTGGTGGCGATGACACCGGATGGTTACGTGATCGGTGACCGTTCACTGGCCGCAGACCAGGGTCCCATCTCGTTCACGGGCTACAAGTCGAATGTGCAGGCCTTGTCCGGCGCCCGGAATATCGAGGCCGTGCAGCAGCTGCGCTGGTTCAACCGCGGCTTCATGCGGGCACAGATAACCGATGGGAAACTCGTGCTTAGCGATTTGCGCATGGGCCTGGAGCCGGACTACAGCTTCAACTTCGTTGTTGCCGAACGTGCAGGCCATGGGGAGTGGCAGGCCATTCCGCCTGCCCAGCCACAGAGCGGCTATCGCGCGCCGGTAGCCCATGGGGAATTGAAGAAAGCGCTCAGGACACTCTGGCTACGCATCTGGCGGAGCCCATCCGACGACAGGCTCCCGCTGGCCGAGGCGAACCGGTCCTGATGTCCGGCTTCCCATATCCCAGGCGGGACCAGGACGTGGATCACGGCCTCGCCGGTTCCACGCTCGCGATGGGGCGCGTTTCATCCCGGGCCTTGCGTTGCAGCACGATGGCCTCGCCGTTCATCAGTCTCTGGTAGTTGTCTTCGCCTACCACCTGCTTGAATTGGCGAAGCTTGCGGTTGTAGTCGATGCGGTACTCCGCATACGGCGTACGCGCGCCGAGAATCATGCGTATGTTGCGTTCGCTAAGTCCGGTTTCCCGGGCAAGTTCTGCGGTCGAGGCCGCACTGGCAATCGGCGCTGCCACGAGCAGTCCGACGAAAAGCAGGGTCTTGGTGAACATGATGTCCTCCGATGAAGCATGTTTGCTTCGGTAGCTGCATGTATCGCAGGCCGGAATGGGGGTTGCCGGCGATTGAGAGAATGCGCCCGTGGTCCGGCGCAATCGAGTGCCAAAAAGCACCATGACCAACGTCGCATCCAAGCCGGCAATGTGGGCATAGCGGCGGGTGCGTCGATGCAAACCGCGCCTGGTTCAACTTATTTCAAGTGCAACCATTCAAGTCGTTGCCGCCTCATGCGCCGCCGGCGCACCAAGCGGAATACCGGCAATGAGCGCATCGAAATAATCTGAGGTGAGCCGCACCTGCGCGTCGGCCGTTTCCGCGCGATTCACCACCGCGCGGAACGCCGCGTTTTCGGGCCGGTCTTTCGCGTACCAGCCCAGGTGCTTTCGCGCGATGCGTACGCCCTGGTGCTCACCGTAGAAATCGTGCAAGGCGTGCAAGTGGCCTAGCAGGATTTCACGTACTTCCTCCAGGCCGGGCGCAGGCAACAGCTCTCCGGTGGACAAGTAGTGGGCGATCTCGCGGAAAATCCAGGGGCGGCCCTGGGCCGCGCGGCCTATAAGCAGTGCATCGGCGCCGGTCGCCTGCAATACGTAGGCGGCTTTCTGTGGCGAGTCGATGTCGCCATTGGCCATCACCGGAATACGTAGCGCGGACTTGATCCGGGCAATGCTCCCGTATTCGGCGGCGCCGGTATATTGCTGGTCGCGGGTGCGGCCATGGACGGCCAGCGCGGCGATGCCGGAATCTTCTGCGATGCGCGCAATCTGAAGGCCGTTGCGATTGTCCGCATTCCAGCCCGTGCGGATCTTCAGGGTCACCGGCACGTCCACGGCCTGCACGACCGCCTCCAGGATCCGCGCAACCAGGGCTTCATCGCGCATCAGCGCCGAGCCGGCCCAGGCATTGCACACCTTCTTGGCCGGGCAGCCCATGTTGATGTCGATGATCTGTGCCCCCTGGGCCACGTTGTGACGTGCCGCATCGGCAAGCTGGGCCGGTTCGGTGCCCGCGATCTGCACGCTGATCGGGGCGGGCTCGCCCATGTGGTCCATTCGGTGCAATGACTTCTGCGTGTGCCAGAGCTTCGGATTGCTGATGGTCATTTCCGACACCGCCAGGCCCGCGCCGAGCCGCTTGCACAACTGGCGGAACGGCTTGTCGGTGATGCCGGCCATCGGCGCCAGCACCAGGCGCGGCGCGATGGCATACGCGCCGATGCGCAGCTCAGCCGAGGTCGATGCGCTGGGCATGGTTGGCCAGGTGCAACAGGTGCGCTCGCGCGTACTGCGCCTTGTCCAGTTCGCCGTAGGCGAAATGCGGACGCAGCGTTGACGCATTCGCCTCGAAAGCATCGAAGGCAGCCAGCCGCCGCGTTGCTGCGGCGCCCAGGTCAGTGGCAATCAGAGTCGGCGCGCCGGGGATGGCGTCGGTCAAGCCGTGCTGCATGGAGCCGCGGCGGTTGAATGCGGCGAAGGCGAGCCTGCCGGCAGTGTCCTGGAACAGCGGCGACCGGGGTAGCGGGAAGCCGTCCATTGAGAATTCGACACTCTGCGCGCAGTGCTCAAGCACCTGGGCCAGCGACCAATCGGTCAGCGAACGTGCAGCGGCATTTTCCTGCAAGCCCGACAGCCAACCGCGCGCCTGCGCGAACGAGTCGAAGCCAGGAATGGGCGCTTGTGCGCCGTTGATCCACGACGCACCGCCGGCACCGCCTGCCACGGCCAGCGTGGCGGCGCTCCAGGCGCTGATCTTCAGGAAGTGGCGGCGCTGCATGGGCGGCATTCTATCGGCTGCATCGCGCGCCCGCCGGCCGCCGTGGGTTTCGATGCCGCCACTTGCCCGGCGGGGGCAAGGTGTGGCGTTGGCCGTGGTCAGGGCCAGGATCGGCTTCGGACGGCTGTGGCGTTCGACGAGAGCACAGGCACACTCCAGCGACCAGGCGGTTGCAAGGCGCTCGTTCTAGGCGATTGCATCACCAAAGCGAGCCAGCACATCGGCGTGGCGCGGCATGGACAGTGCCGCCCCTGCGTGCTCTGTCGACAACGCCGCATAGCGGTTGGCGAAGCGCACGTGCTCGATAAACGGCATTGCCACTTGGCTGGCCAGCGATGCGGCGAGCGCGCCGTTGAACGCGTCGCCGGCGCCGGTGGTGTCGATGGCCTCGGCCGCTTCGGCGGCGACGCGGTAATAAGGCTTGGCATCGTCACGCAATGAATTGTCGGCGTGGGAGACATACACGCCTCCCGAACCCAGGGTCACCACCACGGTGCCATGGGCCAGCAACTCGCGACACAGGGCATGCAGGCTGGCGCCGTCGGTGATGCCAACGTCATCAGCCTCGATCTTCTCGCCGATGTGGCGGCCGACCAGGTTGGCGAATTCGGTCTCGTTGGGGGTGAGGATGTCAGCGAGTGCCAGCAGCTCGGTGCTGGTGGGCGCATTGGCGGGGGCCGGGTTGAGCAAGGTGATGACACGGGCGTCGCGGGCCGCCTTCAGCGTGGCGAGCATGCTTTCGATCGGCGATTCCAGCTGCACCAGCACCGCGCCGGCGGCGGCGAGGAGTTCGCCCTGCAAGGCGATGAAATCCGGAGTCAGTGATGCATTGGCGCCCGCACCGATGACAATGGTGTTGCGTCCGCGCGTGTCGACGTAGATGCCGGCGGTGCCGGTGGGCAGGCCCGAAACCAGGTCGCGCAGGTCGATGCCGTCGGCAGCCGCCAGCGAGCGTGCCAGCACGCCGCCCAGGTCGTCGCCCAATGCGCAAATAAAAGCGGTGCCTGCACCCGCACGCGCGGCAGCGATGGCCTGGTTGAAGCCCTTGCCGCCCGGTCCGCTGGCATAGCTGCCTGCGATGGTGGCTCCCGGGGCCGGCAACGCCTCGCATTGCCAGACATGGTCGACGTTGAACGAACCCGCGACTACGACCCGGCTCACATGCCTGCCTGCAAGGCGGCGCCTGGATCGAACGAGGTCAGGACGCCGGCGATGGTCGCGGTCATCAGCGTGGCGATGGTGCCGCCCAGCACCGCACGCAGGCCGAATCGCGCCAGGTCGGAGCGACGTTCCGGCGCCAGGCCCCCGATGCCACCGATCTGGATGGCGATGGAACTGAAATTGGCAAATCCACACAGGGCATAAGTGGCGATGAGCCGGCCCTGGTCGGACAGCACGGTGCCCGGAACCTTGCCGTTGACGATCTCGGCGAGCTGCAGATAGGCGACGAACTCATTGAGCACGATCTTCTGCCCGATCAGCGAACCCACCGTGGTCGCGTCCTGCCACGGCACGCCGATCACCCAGGCGATCGGCGCCAGCACGTAGCCGAAGATCGTGGCCAGGTCGGTCGGCTTGCCCAGCATTGCCTGCAGGCCGGTGACTTCGCCCACCCAGGTCAGCGGCCAGTTGACCAGCGCTATCAACGCGATGAAGGCCAGCAGCATGGCGCCGATGTTCAGCGCGAGTCGCAGGCCGTCGCCGGCACCGGCGGCGGCCGCATCAATGACGTTGCTCGAAGTCTTCTCCACTTCCATCTTCACCGTGCCGCGGGTGAGCGGGGTTCCGGTTTCCGGGATCAGCAGCTTGGCCACCACCAGGGTGGCCGGCGCCGCCATGATGGAAGCGGCGAGCAGGTGCTTGGCGTAGAACGCCTGCTGCGCCGGATCGCCGCCGCCCAGCATGCCCACGTAGGCAGCCAGCACGCCGCCGGCGATGTGGGCCATGCCGCCGATCATCATCGTCAGCAGTTCCGACTCGGTCATCTTCGGAATGTAGGGACGCACCGTCAGCGGTGCCTCGGTCTGGCCGATGAACACGCTGGCGCAGACGCTGGTCGTTTCCGCGCCGGACACGCGCATGACCTTGGTGATCGCCCAGGTCATGGCGCGCACCACGGCCTGCATTACATTCAGGTGGTACAGCACGCCCATCAATGCTGCGAAGAAGATGATGGTGGGCAACACCTGGAAGGCGAAGATGAAGCCGTAGGTCTTGACGTCCATCATGCTGCCGAAGATGAAGCTGGAGCCGGCATTGACGAAACTCAGGATCTTGACGAAAACCTGGCCCAGCCAGTCGAACACTTCACGTCCTCCCGGCACCAGCAGCACCAGTGCGGCAAAACCTATCTGCAGGACCACGCCGGTGGCGACCAGCTTCCAGTCAACGGCCTTCTTGTTGTTGGAAAACAGGAAGACGATGCCAATCAGCACCGCCAGCCCGAACAACCCGAATCCGATTCGCCCCAAACCTTCCAGCATGTGCAGCCCCTGTCGCGCGGTTCTCAGAATCGAAGCAGACTAGAGCAGGGCAGGGGTCGCGGCAAGGCAAATAAAGCCTTGACTCAGCCGATTCCGTACATCGCAACCCATGCGGCCAGCGCCAGGAACACCACCGCCGCCACGGTGCGGGCCAGTTTCAGCGGCAGGCGGTCGGCGAAGCGGTGTCCCAGCCAGACCACCGGCAGGTTGGCGATCAGCATGCCCAGGGTGGTGCCGGTGATGACCTGCCACAGCGGGGTGTACTTGGCGGCCAGCAGCACCGTGGCTACCTGGGTCTTGTCGCCTATTTCGGCCAGGAAGAATGCAATGGTCGTGGCGATGAACGCGCCATGCGCCGGAAGTTTCTCGTTTTCATCCAGGGTGTCCGGCTTCAGGGTCCACAGCGCTACGGCGAGGAAGCTGCCGGCGACCACCCAGCGCAGGACTTCAGGTGAGAGCCATTCCGAGATCTCCGCTCCGAACCAGGCCGAGATGGCGTGATTGACCAGCGTTGCCGTCAGGATGCCCCAGGCAATAGGCCAGGGTTTGCGGAAGCGGGCGGCCAGCAACAAGGCGAGCAACTGGGTCTTGTCGCCGATTTCGGCGAGCGCAACGGTGCCGGTGGAAACCAGCAGGGCATGCAGGGAAATCATCTTCAACTCCGGAGCCGGGCATTCGCAAAGGACGCGAAGGCAAACGCCACGCAGCCCGGCCCGGGTGATGCGCAACGCCTGCCTGCGGTCTTGCCTGACGAAAGCCTGGGCTTCGGTCCTGCGCACCATGGCGTGCTCGCCAAGTATGTTGATGCGCAGATCCCGCGCTGGGCGGGTGGGCTACTCCCCGGAGGTGGGGTGCGGGAATTGTACAGGCCGCGTGCCGGGCATGGGTAAACTCCTCCCATTACGGCAGCATCGCGGGAGCGAAACCCATGCAATATCGACGCCTAGGCTCCTCGGGCCTACAACTTTCCGCACTCTCGTTCGGTGCCTGGGTCACTTTCGGCGGCCAGATCGGCCGCGATGAGGCACGCAACCTGATCGCCGCTGCCTATGACAACGGCATCAACTTCTTCGACAACGCCGAGGTGTACGCAAAAGGGGAGGCCGAGAAGGTCATGGGCGACGTGATCGCAGACCTTCGCCTGCCGCGTGACGGGTACTGCGTGTCCAGCAAGGTTTTTTTTGGCGCGGTGGACAATCCCGGCCCCACCCAGCGCGGGCTTTCCCGCAAGCACGTCGCCGAGGCCTGCCACGCCGCGCTTCGGCGTCTGCGCGTGGACCATCTTGATCTGTACTTCTGCCATCGACCCGACCTGGATACGCCAATAGAGGAAACGGTGGGCGCGATGGATGCCTTGATCCGCCAGGGCAAGGTGCTTTATTGGGGCACCTCCGAATGGTCTGCAACGCAGATCCGGGAAGCGGCGCGCATCGCCCGTGCGCATCACTTGCATGGGCCCAGCATGGAGCAGACGCAATACAACCTGCTGCATCGCCAGCGCGTCGAGCTGGAATACGCGCCGCTGTATTCCGAGCTGGGCCTGGGCACCACCATCTGGTCGCCGCTGGCCTCCGGCCTGCTGACTGGCAAGTACAACGACGGCGTGGCAGCGGAATCGCGACTGGGGCACAAGGACAATGCTTGGCTGCAACGGATGGTGATCGGCGATGAAGCGAGCCGGAGGCTGGATCGCGCACGCCGTTTTACCGCCCTGGCAGTGGAGCTTGGCGAGAAGCCTTCGCAGCTGGCCATTGCCTGGTGCCTGCGCAATCCGCACGTTTCCACGGTGATGCTGGGCGCCAGCCATACTTCGCAACTGCTGGAGAACCTGGGTGCGCTGGAGTTGGTTGATCGTCATGACGAGGCGGTATGGAACCGCCTGGAAGCGATCACCGCGGAATAGAAGGCCGGACTATTGACCGATTAATGAGAATGGTTATCATCTGAGACTCACTCGAGGAGCTATCCAGATGAGCGCCCAGTCAATGGTCAGATCAGGTCCCGAAACGCCGGCCATCCAACCGCGTACCGCCACCCAGCCGGTTCTCATGGAAAAAGCCGTGAGCAGCGAAGAGCTGCTCAATGGGCGGCGCGAAATCCTGATCAGCCACGGAGATCGGGTATATCGCCTGCGCCATACCAGCAACGACAAGCTGATCCTCACCAAATAGCAGCGCCGACGCCCACAGCGGCGGATGGTGTTGCATAGCCGCATGACCATGTTTTTCCCGAGCGCCAGCCGCACGTCGCCAGCTCAACGGGTTTTTTCCCTCGATCAGGCCCGTCGGACCGATGAACCCTCATGACCAGTCGTTGAAAACGCGAACGCAGCTCGCCACCGCGCAGGCTGACGCCAGCGGGCGCTTCGGGACCGGACCAGCGTATTCAGATGTTCCGCGCAACGCGAGCAGCGAACTTCCCCGCGTGCAGCAACTTGCTGCACTGGGGACGGTACTCTGCCTGTACCACCCGCGGCAGGGCAGCGAACTTTCCGGATGGGTGCAGGCGGTGCGCGCTGAATCCCGGGCAGGAATGGACAGCGAAGACTTGCGCGAAAGCGTTGCCTTCTTCGATTCGGAAAGCCGCTGTTGCTGGCGACTTTACCTGTTGCCGGACAGCGACTTCCTCGCGTGGGACCACCTCCTCGAATCGCTGCCTGGCAGCGATGACATGGGCACGGCGCGCAGCGTTGACGAACGCCTTTGGCGACGCCTGACCTTACGTCTGCTTGGCGGACAATGTCACGCCTGCATTCTCAGGCTGCATGCGCTGCCTTCACCGATGATGGCGCCAGTGCTGGCCGCCAGCCTCGCTACGCTGTCGCCGTTTGGCATTGCCACAGCCAGGCGCATCGCCCAGGCAGAGGGCGCCGAGGAAAACTTCCTGCGCGACAATTGCCGGGCGCCGCCTTCGCCTGCTTTTCCCGGTGGCGCTGGCCAATACCGATGGCAGGGGAACGCGTCGCGGCGCTGACGCCTTGCGAATCAAAGGATCAGTAAAACGCCAACCATGTTGGCGACCCGCCATTGATGCCTGTGTACTGGGAAGGCGCGTGACGGGCCGACCATACGAGCGGCCGTGCCTGCGCGGCAAGCGAGGCCTGGTGCGCGCGGGGCTTGTTCTATACTCCCGATCTAATCAGGGCAAGGGGAGAATTACATGTTCGAAACAGGTTTTCTGGCCATCGTACTGCTGGTCGCGGGCGTCATCGTGCTGTTCAAGACGGTGCGCATGGTGCCGCAGGGCTTCGAGTGGACGGTCGAACGTTTCGGCAAGTACACCAGCACCATGTCGCCCGGCCTGCATTTCCTGGTGCCCATCATGTACGGCGTCGGCCGCAAGGTGAACATGATGGAGCAAGTGTTCGAAGTGCCCTCCCAGGACGTGATCACCAAGGACAACGCGGTGGTGCGCGTCGACGGCGTGGTCTTCTTCCAGGTGCTTGACGCGGCCAAGGCCGCCTATGAAGTCTCCAACCTGGACCAGGCGATGATCGCCCTGGTGCAGACCAACATCCGCACCGTGATCGGCTCGATGGACCTGGATGAATCGTTGAGCCAGCGCGAGACCATCAACGCCAAGCTGCTGGGCGTGGTCGACCACGCCACCAGCCCGTGGGGAGTCAAGGTCAACCGCATCGAGATCAAGGACATCCAGCCGCCGCAGAACCTGATCCAGTCCATGCAGCAGCAGAAGATGGCCGAGCAGAACAAGCGCGCCGCCATCCTGGAAGCGGAAGGCGTGCGCCAGTCCGAGATCCTGCGCGCCGAGGGCGAGAAGCAGGGCGCCATCCTGCAGGCCGAGGGCAAGCGCGAAGCCGCCTATCGCGAAGCCGAAGCACGCGAGCGCCTGGCCGAGGCCGAGGCCAAGGCAACCCGCATGGTCAGCGACGCGATCGCCCAGGGTGACGTGCAGGCCATCAACTACTTCGTGGCCCAGAAATACGTCGAGGCCTTCCGTGAGCTGGCCACCGCGCCCAATGCGAAGTTCGTGATGATGCCAATGGAAACCAGCGGCATCATCGGCTCCATTGCCGGCATCGCCGAGCTTGCGAAGGAGTCGCTGGAAAAGCAGCAGGCCAAGATCGCAAGCAAGCCGCCCGCGTTGCGCTGAGCCGGCACAAGGAGAACGCCATGCGTTGGGATGTGGTTTCGTGGGCAGCCGTCGCGCTGCTGTTGTTTGCCGCCGAGGCCATGGCGCCCGGCGCTTTCATGCTGTGGATGGGGTTCGCCGCGGTGGTGGTTTTCGTTGCGGTGTTGCTGGTGCCCGGGATACCGCTGCTTGCCCAGGTCGCTGCGTTCATCCTGCTCAGCTTCGTTTCGATCCAGATCTACCGCCGCTGGTTCCGCAGGAGCGAACCGCAGAGTGATCGCCCCCACCTCAACCAGCGCGCCAACACGCTGGTCGGACATGTGGCCAAGCTGGACCAGGCGATCCTCAATGGACGCGGGCGCGTTCAGATCGCCGATGCGTTCTGGGAGGTGGAAGGCCCCGAGCTGCCTGCCGGCACTCCCGTCCGCGTGGTCGCGGTCAATGGCATGACCTTGAAGGTGCAGGAAGCCTGAGCCGTGCCGTGCCTGGCCGCCCTGATGGCGTTGGCGATGCTGCCCGCGGCCGCGGCGGCAGTCGAGCTCGTTGCCAAGACCGTGCCTCCTTATCCGGCAGGCTTGCGAGACGTCGGCGGTGCCTGCCTCAGCGATTCGACCGATCCGGCGCACGTCTGCGATTTCTCCATCGGCCTGTTGGCCGATGCCGCTGCCGATCCCGGACGGGAGCCGGTATTGCGGTATGTCACGGCGGCTCGACTGGCGGGTCACGACGGACTGCTGGCGCAATGGCACATCACCGATGCGCAGCCCTATCCCACGACCGGCAAGGAGTATTCCTGGCAGGCAGGCAGTTGCCGGGTGGACAGGGTCGACGATGCCAAGGTGATTGCGGTGGTGCGACAGGGTGCTGACGAGCCCTACCTGGCCGATGTCGCCTGGGCCCGCCGCCTGGATCTGAAGACCGGGAAGTTCTTGTTCCTCGACCCGGCGCGCGTCGACTGCATCAACGAAGGGTTTGGCGAACTCTAGTCCTGGCGGCGATACGTGCCGCCGGTAGGGCCGACACATCCACTTCCTTCCTATCTGGGATAATGGCGGTCTTTCCACGAGGCACCGCCATGACCCGGAAGACCATCCTCAACGACACCCATCGCGCGCTCGGCGCCAAGATGGTCGACTTCGGCGGCTGGGACATGCCGATCCACTATGGCTCGCAGCTCGACGAGCATCACCTGGTGCGTCGCGACGCCGGCATGTTCGACGTCAGCCACATGACCGTGGTCGACCTGCGCGGGGCCCGCACGCGAGATTTCCTCCGCCACCTCGTCGCCAACTCGGTAGACAAGCTGAAGAAGCCCGGCAAGGCCTTGTACACGGCCATGCTGGACGAGCAGGGCGGCGTCATCGACGACCTGATCATCTATTTCATGGGCGAGGAATTTTTCCGCCTGGTGGTCAATGCGGCTACCCGCGACAAGGACCTGGCCTGGATCCAGAAGCAGGCCCAGGCATTTGATGTCCAGGTGAGCGAGCGGCCCGAGTTCGCCATGATCGCCGTGCAGGGTCCGACCGCGCGCGCGCGGGTGATCGGCCTGCTTCGGGAATCCGATCGCAGCGCGGCCGACAGGCTGTCCCGCTTCGCTGCAGTGGAGGCGCAGAGTGCCGACGGCGTGCCGCTGTTCCTGGCGCGCACCGGCTACACCGGCGAGGACGGCTACGAAATCGTGCTGCCGCAGGAGCACGCCGTGCCTTTCTGGAATGCGCTGCTGGCCGCCGGGGTCAAGCCCGCGGGACTCGGCGCACGCGACACGCTGCGCCTGGAAGCGGGCATGAACCTCTACGGCCAGGACATGGACGAATCTACTTCGCCCTACGAAGCCGCACTGGCCTGGACAGTAGCGCTGGACGAGGGACGGGATTTCATCGGCCGCGAAGTGATCCAATCGCAGGCGGCTGCCGGCGCGCCGCGCCAGTTGATCGGCCTGGTGATGGACGAGAAGGGCGTGCTGCGGCATGGCCAGAAAGTGCTGACCGACGGCGGCGAGGGCGAGATCCTGTCCGGCACGTTCTCGCCCACGCTGGGCAAGGCGATCGCATTCGCCCGCGTGCCTTCCGGTGATCCGGGCCAGGTTCGCGTCGACATCCGTGGTCGCGAGGTGCCGGTGCGGGTGGTGAAATTTCCGTTCGTCCGGGAAGGCCAGGCGCAACCCGGCGTGCTGGAGTGAAGGCGTGCTGGTCTTGACCGCCACGCAACGGAATCCTTCGCTAAACTAACGCCACACCGCAACCCTCAACCCGATCCACCGGAGCAGCAACATGAGCGAGATCCCAGGCGACCTCAAATTCCTCAAGTCCCACGAGTGGGCACGCGTTGAAGGCAGCGGACGCGTCACCGTCGGCATCTCCGACCATGCACAGGGCCTGCTGGGCGACCTGGTCTACGTCGAGCTCCCGAACGTTGGCGATCGCGTCGAGGCCGGCAACGCCGCCGCGGTGGTCGAGTCGGTGAAGGCCGCGTCCGACGTCTACAGCCCGCTTACCGGGACGGTGGTGGAAGTGAACTCGGACCTGGCCGACAAGCCGGAGACCATCAACGAGGACGCCTATGGCGAGGGCTGGATTTACGTCATGGAAATCGAAGAGCCCGATCAGCTCAACGACCTGCTGGCACCCGATGACTACGCCGAGCTGCTGGAAGAGGATGACAACTGAGCAGGCGTTCGTTCCTTGAACTCCCCGTTCCGGCCGCCCAGTGCGGCCGGAATGCTTTTTGCCGCGGGGAAAGCCGGAACAGGCCATCGCCATCGCCATCGCCTGGTCGTGCGCTATTTGCAAATGTTCCGGGACCGCCTGCGTATCGCGTCTGCTGACTGCGCAGGCATTCCGGTAGCGCGTCGCTGATCACCTTCCTGCCGGACTGGCAGCGCCGTTGCCGAGTGCCGATGGCAGTAGACGGTCCCGTTCGCGCGCCCGTTCGGTTGCGTCGCCGACTTCGAATGCTGGCTCGCAAGGTCAAAAAAGTTTGCGCAAATCCGCGCATTTGGACTTCTGCGACTCCCATTCGCGCCGGCCGTTGCAGTCACTGAAGTGCATCCATTTATTTGTCAGCAGGTGCGATGGCGATGGCGTCACGTCTTGCGTCATGCGTCGCTGTTGTTCGGTTCGAAAATAACGCGCGATAAAAAAACCGCATTAATTGCGGTGTTTTTCAATCGGCCCGGATCGTGGCGCGCGCATGTGCGCACCATGATCGACCGCGCGCGACCAGGTCGCAGGCCGGATATCAGGGATGACGGCGGGGAAGGCCCGAAAAATATTTTTGCAAAAGTGTTGACACATTCAAAAAGCGTGATTAGGTTTCGCCCCAGCAGACATTTCCTGCGGAAGCAAGTGAGCCGAGTCATCGCGACAACAAGCAAAACAAAACGGCCCTCCACCCGCGCCCTCGACACGACGGACGCAGGCTTCGCTTCCTCCAAGAAAACGCAAACCCTATTCAGACACCACACCCGCGCCGTTCGCGACGCGGGTGTTTTTTTATCCGCGCCCGATGGCGCGAACAGGCCGCAGCCGCTCCCGGCATGGCCTGGAAAATCCGGTCCGACGCGCCTGGCGCGACGGCGGCTGCCTGCGGGTCCGACTCCCGCGACGTTCCATTGCAACTGGGCTTTGTAAACGGATTCACCAATCCATAGTTAACTGACGAGGAGCCAATCACATGGCCATGAAGAAAGCCGCCAAGAAGAAACCCGCCAAGAAAGCCGCCAAGAAAACGGCCGCCAAGAAGACGGTGAAGAAGACAGTAAAGAAGGCCGCCAAGAAAGTTGCCAAGAAGGTAGCCGGGGCCAAGAAGGCAGTTAAGAAGGCCGCCAAGAAAGTAGCCAAGAAAGTAGCCAAGAAGCCAGCCAAGAAGGCTGCTAAAAAGGCGACCAAGAAGGCTGCCAAGAAAGTAGCCAAGAAGCCAGCCAAGAAGGCTGCTAAAAAGGCGACCAAGAAAGCTGCCAAGAAAGTAGCCAAGAAGCCAGCCAAAAAGGCTGCAAAAAAGGCTGCCAAGAAAGTAGCCAAGAAGCCGGCCAAGAAGGCCGCCGCTAAAAAAGCCGCCAAGAAGCCCGCCAAGAAGGCGAAGAAAAGGGCTCCGGTAGCGCTGCCGCCTACCCCGGCTCCGCTGATCTAATAAGAAAAAAAGTAATCCCGATTACCTGTAATGCATAGAACTCTCTCCCCGGTGCCCAGCGGGGAGGGAGTTTTTTTATGGCTGGACGGAAAGCCAGCCAGCCTGATCGACATGGCCATTAGCCTGGACTGAGGGCGCATCGTGCCGGGGTCGTCGGCAGTGGCTTGATGCAGGCAATGAGGTCTGCAGTATTGCCGCCCATGCGATGTGCGGCGGGTCGCAAGCGGCGGCATGTCGGCGAAGGCACGGACGCTGGAACATGGCGAGCTCCCGTGGCCGATCGCGGCTCAGGCATCAGGAGGACGCAATGGTGCAGCGGCTGGCTCAAGCGGCGCGCGCATAACGCGGGTCAGGCTTCCGTTGGCGTCGCCGGCAAGAGGCGCGAAGCCAGGTTCATCAATGCACTGGGCGTGGTGCACACCTCACGCCGACGCAAGTGGTCGCCATCGTCGGCTCGATGACGGGTCCGGCCTGTGCGACAGGAATGGCCTGCAGGAATCTCCCGAATGCCCGCCCGAGACTGAAGGCGCGGGGCATATCCCGCGCGGTCGTGGCTGCGATCCGGCGCACCGGATTGCGCCACCCTACTTCGGGGAAGCCGCTGCCTTGCCCGATGAAGCGCCGCTGTCGTTGGCGGGCGCTTCGGAAGAGTCGGCCATCATCAAGTCGTTGCCTATCGTGGAGTCCAGCCAGCGCTGTGCAGGCAGGCCCATGGCGCGGTCAAGGATGGTCGGCAGCAGGCCGGACGGCAGGCTGCTTTCGCTGTTCCACAGGATCGCCACGCCCAGGTCGCGTCCCGGTACCAGTGCGACCAGGCCGCGATAGCCCTGCACCGCACCTGCGTGGAAGACGACCTGTTGCCCGGCATAGTCGAATACCCGCCAGCCCAGGGCGTAGCCGGCCGAGGACACGCGTTCGCGACGCCAGCCTGCGCGCATTTCGCCGGGGGTGTTGACGAGCGGCGCATGCAGCGTCGCCAGCAGTGGCGCAGGCAATACGTCGGTGCGGTGGCCGGTCTGGGCGATCAGCCATTGCGCCATGTCGCTTGCGCTGGCGTTGACGCCGGCCGCCGGCGGCAGGCGGTAGTAATTGGGCTTGGGCATTATCGATACCCAGCCGCCGCGGCCGCGCACGTGCGGGCGCGCCCAGCGCTGGCTGCTTTCAATGCCGGTCAGGCCAACGCTGGCGTCATTCATGCCCAACGGCTTGAAGATCCTGCGGTCGACGGCCTGGTCGTAGAAGCTGCCGGTGGCCGCGAACACGACGTCGCCGATCAGGCTGAAGGCCACGTTCTGGTACGCATAGCACTGGCCCGGCACGCAATCCAGCGGCGCCTTGGCCAGCTTGCGCGACACGCTGTAGTAATCGGCGTTGGCTTCTATGTCGCGGTCATAGGCATTGTGGTCGTGCAGACCGACCCGATGGCTGAGCAGGTCGGCAACGGTCACCTGCTGGGTGGCGACCGGGTCGCTGAGCTCGAAGCTGGGTACGTAGTCGCGGACCTTGCTGTCCCAGCGCAACGAGCCGTCGTTGACCAGCAGGCCGGCCATGGTGCCCGCGAATGCCTTCGACAACGAAGCCAGGCGGAACACGGTGTGCGCGTCAATCAGTTGCGGGGCATTGACGTCGGTCACGCCGTAACCGCGTGCGCTGAGCACGCGGCCGTTCTGGACGATGGCCATGGCCAGGCCGGGAACGCGTTCGCCAGCGGTCAGCGATGTGGCCAGGTTCTCGAACGCGGCGACATCGAAACCCTGCGCGGGTGGCAGCACGTTCTGCTGGGTGAGGTTGGTGCGGTAGGCCTGCGGCTGCGTGGGTGACTGGCGCGACGGAACGGCCGTGGCATGCGCGCTGGCATGTTCCCAGCGCAGTGGTGTCTGCGCGGTGCTTGCAAGCGTGAGCGGCAGCAGCACGCCAAGCAATCCGAAGCGGAGGGATCTTGCCGGGCGCCAGTCGCCGTTAACTTTCATCGTGGAGTGCGCCTGCGTAAGCTGTAACGGTTCCGGATGATAGCGCCGGTTTTTTGTAAAGCACAAACGGGGAGAGGTTCAATGTTCAGTTTGTTGACTTTGTTGGCAATTGTTGTCGTGCTGGCGCTGGTGGCAGGCTTCTGGGGCATTGGTATCTACAACGGCCTGGTGACCGCCCGCAACGCCTTCAGGAACGCGTTTGCGCAGATCGACGTTCAGCTTCAGCGCCGCTTCGACCTGATCCCGAACCTGGTGGAAACCGCCAAGGGCTACCTGAGCCATGAACGCGAAACCCTGGAAACGGTGATCGCGGCGCGTTCGGCGGCGCAGTCCGGACTGGCGGCGGCCAAGGCCAACCCGGGAGATCCGGCGGCTATGGCGCAACTGGGAGCGGCGCAGGGCCAGCTGAACGCGGGGCTGGGGCGCTTGCTGGCCGTGGCCGAGGCCTATCCCGAACTCAAGGCCAACCAGAACATGATGCAGCTGACCGAAGAGCTGACCACCACAGAGAACAAGGTGGCCTTTGCGCGGCAGGCCTACAACGACTCGGTCATGGCCTACAACAACAGGCGCGAAGTGTTCCCGTCCAGCGTGCTGGCGGGAATGTTCAATTTCGCCGCGGCCGCGTTGCTGGATATTCCGGCGGACAAGGCGGAAGTGCGGGAAGCGCCGAAGGTGCAGTTCTGATCCAGCAACCACTCCCCTGTTCGATGGAGTGATCCTTCCCTTGCTTGCAGGGAGCGAAGCCGCGACAAGCGGCTGGGGTGCCGAAGGCGGATGGGGTGCTCTTTGCGCAATCTTTCCGATCAAAGTGAAAGCGTTGACCCGCTTTGCTGTTCAAAACCGCGCTGCGCGAGTCGCTATTCTTTGAAAGGCAAATAAAAGCAGCCGCTACGTAGCGCAAGCGAGCGAACGGAGAGGCCGGCCCGAAGGGCGTAGGGCGCCAAGTCATGTGCGCCTCCCTGCGGGGTTTGTCCCCGCCTGCATGCCGCATCTCGCCAGGCTGGGTCAAAGGCGGGACGGAACGCAAAAGGAAAAAAGCAAACCCTGCAGCAATCATCAACCACAGGGCATCACTCACCCATGAACTTCTTCGAGCACCAGGCCAAGGCGCGTGGCAGTTCCACCCGGATGGTGGTGCTGTTCGCATTGGCGGTCGCGGGCATCGTGCTGGCGGTGGATGTGGCGGTGTTGCTGCTGCTCGGCACCCAGCTGCGCAGCGCCGGCGGGTTGGTCGGTCTGCTGCTGGTCACCACGATCGGCACGCTGGCGGTAATCGGGCTGGGTTCGATGTACCGGATGGCCTCGCTGCGCGGCGGTGGCGAATCGGTGGCCCTGCAGATGGGCGCCACTGCCGTGCCGGAGCACACCAGCGACTTCCAGCTGAAGCGCCTGCGCAACGTGGTCGAGGAAATCGCCATCGCCTCCGGCGTGCCGGTGCCCAGGCTGTACGTCATGGAACACGAGGCGGCGATCAATGCCTTCGCCGCCGGCTATTCGCCTTCCGATGCCGCGGTGGCGGTGACCCGCGGGGCGCTGGAACGGCTCAACCGCGACGAGCTGCAGGGCGTGATCGCCCACGAGTTCAGCCACATCCTCAATGGCGACATGCGTCTCAACATCCGCCTGATGGGCACCCTGTTCGGGATCATGATGCTGAGCATCATCGGCCAGCGCGTGCTGATGTACGGGCGCGGCGGCGGCAGAAACGGCGGCGCCATCCTGGGCGTGGCCCTGGTGGCGTTGGTAGTGGGCAGCATCGGAGCTTTCTTCGGCCGCATGATCAAGGCCGGTGTCAGCCGCCAGCGCGAATTGCTGGCCGATGCCTCGGCGGTGCAGTTCACACGCCAGACCACCGGCCTGGCCGGCGCGCTGAAGAAGATCGGCGGCCTGCATGAAGGCTCGCTGCTGACCGACAAGGGCAAGGCCGAGGAAGTGAGCCACATGCTGTTCGGCGAAGGCCTGTCGATGGCGGGCCTGTTCGCCACCCACCCGCCGTTGCTCGAACGCATCCGCCTGCTCGAGCCGTCCTTCAACGCCCAGAAACTGCAGCAACTGTCGGCGCGCTGGCTGGCGTCGCCGCCCGATGGCGCGCAGGAAGACCTGGCGTTGGGGCTGGCGGCAACGGATTCCATGCCGCCGCCGCTGCCACTGCCCGCGCGCGAGTTCAACGTCAGCCCGCCGATGGTCGTAGCCCAGGTCGGCGCGCCGGCCGAAGACGACTACCGCCGCGCCGGCAGCATCGTCGAATCAATGCCGCCGGAAGTGCGCGCGCTGGCCACCCAGCGCGACACGGTGATGCCGCTGCTGCTGGCCTTGCTGGTCGACGGCGATGCGGCCATCGCCTCCAACCAGCGCATCGAAGTGAGCGCGCGGCTGGGCGAGGCAGTGGCGGCACAGGCCTGGTCCTTGCGTGAAGGAACACTGGTCTCGCTGCATCCCATGCTGCGACTGCCGCTGGCTTCGCTCGCGTTCCCGGTGCTGCGCCTGCGCCCGCGCCCGGAGCTCGAAGTCTTCCTGGCCGCCGTGCATGCCATGGTCCATGCCGATGGCAAGGTCTCGCTGTTCGAATACTGCCTGGCCAAGCTGCTGGAAGTGCAGGTGCGCGAATCCCTTGACCCGGCGCGTTACGCGCGCTTCGGGCGGCGCAAGCCTGGCAATGTGAGGCAGGAGTTCGCGACCCTGCTGGCGGTCGTGGCGCGATCGGGCAACGACGATCCGGGGGCCGCGCAGCATGCCTACCTGAGTGGCCTGCAGCGCGTGCTGCCGCGCGATCACCTGGCCTACGCGCCGCCGCCCGAGGGCGTGCTGGCACTGGAGGGCGTGTGGGAAGGCCTGGACGCGCTGGATCCAATGGCCAAGCAGGTGATGGTGGAAGCGCTGACCGCTGCCATCAGCCACGATGGACGCGTGAGCGTGTCCGAGTCCGAACTGCTGCGCACGATCTGCGGGGTGCTGCACTGCCCCTTGCCGGCGATGCTGGAACGCCAGTGAGCCGGGCCCGTCGACCAGGGTCGCGATGACGCGCACCTGCGGCCTGCCGATCATGTACGGCCATGCGCGCCCGTGACGCAATGAAGCCAGCACGCGTGTTGCCCCGGGCCGGCGGTGGTTTGACGGTGCTCGGGCTTTCATTCGTGATGGTGTGGTGCACGGGATACATCGCCGGCCGGATGATGCTGGACCACGCCGCGCCTTTCACCGCGCTGGTCTGGCGTTTCGCCGGGGCTGCGATGGTGTTCGCCGTGCTGGCGCTGGCGGTGCGTGCGCGCGCCAGTCGCCGGGATGTGCTGCACAGCGCGGTCGCCGGCGTGCTGATGCTGTCGATGCAGTTCGGTGGCGTGTACCTGGCCATGGCCTGGGGTGCCAGCGCCGGCGTGGCCGCGCTGGTGATCGGCGCCATGCCCTTGCTGGTCGCATTGCTGGCCTTCTTCGCCGGAACCGAGCGGCCGCATCGGGCCCAGTGGTGCGGACTGCTGCTGGGCTTCGCCGGCGTGGTGCTGGTGGTGGTGGACCGCGTGGATGGTGCCACTTCAGCGCGGGCCTGGATTGGGTTGCTGGTGGGGTTGCTGGGCATCAGCCTGGGCACGCTTTACCAGAAGCGCTATTCCTCGAAAATCGACCTGCGTATTGGCCTGGCGGTCCAGAACCTGTCGGCGACCCTGGTCCTGTTGCCGCTGGCGCTGGCCGAAGGCTTCCGCTTCGAATCCGCAGCGGGTTTCTACCAGCCGCTGGCGTGGACGGTGCTGGTCAATTCGGTGGGCGGCTTTGCCCTGCTGTTCGTACTGGTTCGGCGCGACGCAGCCACGGCGGTGGCCTCGCTGTTCTTCCTCATGCCACCGGTGACCGCCCTGTTCGGCCACTGGCTGCTGGGCGAACACCTGACCGTATTGAAAGGCGCAGGGTTCGTGCTGGCGGCAGCCGGCGTCTGGCTGGCCACGCGCACGCCGCGCCGAGCCGCTGAGGACTGATCAGGCAAGCAGGGGTTTGCCCAGGACGGCCTTGCCCAGGATCAGATCGGACGCGCGCTCGGCAATCATCATGGTCGGCGCATTGGTGTTGCCGCCGATCAGGGTCGGCATCACCGAGGCATCGACCACGCGCAGTCCTTCCACGCCGTTGACCCGCAACTGGCTGTCGACCACCGCGGTGTCGTCGCTGCCCATGCGACAACTGCCGACCGGGTGGTAGACGGTCTCGGCCTTGGCCCGGATGAAGGCGACCAGCTCGCTGTCGCTCAGGTCGCTTCGTGGCGGCTGGATCGGCGCGCCGCGATAGGCGTCGAAAGCCTGCTGGGCGAACAGTTCGCGGGACAGCTTGGCGCACTCCAGCATCATCTTCAGGTCGAAGCCTTCGGCATCGCTCAGGTAGTTGCCCTCGATGCGCGCATCGGCGCGCGGGTCGGCGCTGGCCAGGCTGATGCGGCCGCGGCTGCGCGGGCGCAGGAAGCAGGCGTGCAGAGTGTAGCCATCGCCCTTGAGGCGGTTGCGGCCGTGGTCGTCGAGCATCGCCGGCACGAAATGCAGCTGGATGTCGGCGCGATCGTCAGGCGCCAGCGGCGAACGCAGGAAGCCGCCGGCCTCGGCGATGTTGCTGGTGCCCGGGCCGCTGTGGTTCCTGAAGTAATAGTTCCACGCAATGGCCACATCGCCGACGCGGTCGTAGGTCACGCGCTGGGTGGAATGCTGCAGCGTGCACACGTCCAGGTGGTCCTGCAGGTTGCGGCCCACATAAGCCGAATCCACCGCCACCGGGATGCCGTGTTCGCGCAGGTGGTCGGCCGGGCCGATGCCCGACAGCATCAGCAGTTGCGGTGAATTGATCGCGCCGCCACTCAGCAGTACTTCGCGTTCGGCGCGCACCTGCACTTCCTGGCCGCCGCTGGCATAGGCCACGCCGATGGCGCGTCCGTTTTCCAGCACGATGCGGCGCACCAGTGCGCCGGTGATCACGTCAAGGTTGGGGCGCGACTTCACCGGCTGCAGGTAGGCCACCGCCGACGAGCAGCGCGCGCCGTTCTTCTGAGTGACCTGGTACAGGCCCACGCCCGATTGCGAGGGTCCGTTGAAGTCGTCGTTGCGGGCGAAGCCAGCTTGCTGCGCTGCATCGATGAACACCGACGACAGCGGATTGGTATAGCGCAGGTCCGACACATACAACGGGCCGTCGCCGCCATGCAGGGCGTCGCCGCCGCGGGAGTTGTGTTCGGAACGCTTGAAATAGGGCAGGGCGCTGTTCCAGTCCCAGCCTGCGGCGCCACCGGCGGCCCACTCGTCGTAGTCGGCGGCCACGCCGCGGATGTAGCACATGGCATTGATGGAACTGGAACCACCGAGCACCTTGCCGCGTGGCCACCACAGGCGGCGTCCGTCCAGGTGCGGCTCGGGCGCGGTGTCGTAGTTCCAGTTCACGCCTTTCTGCCCGACCAGCTTGGCCAGCCCTGCGGGCATGTGGATGAAGGGATGCCAGTCGCGGGGACCGGCTTCCAGCAACAGCACCTTGATCGCGGGGTCTTCGGACAACCGGTTGGCCAGCACGCAACCGGCGGAGCCGGCGCCAATGATGATGTAGTCGTACACGCGCAAGCCTGTAACAGGAGTCCGGCGAAGCTAGCCGCCGGGGCTAGAGCAAATGCTCTGCGCGCGATCGCGCCGGCTAAGCAACTGAAAGCTGGTGCGCAATGCGGGCAAAAGCGCTGGAGATGTTGCAGTGCATCGGATACCGTGCGCGCTGGTGGCCTGCGAGTCCGGCATCGATGCCCGCATTGCGAAATCAGAACAGGGCCGTCCCGCGGTGAGCCAGGCATCGGCCCGCGTGGGCGCAATCACCCGTTTCCGCACTGCGCTCGGCGACTCGCCGCCGCTGGCCTGGGCCTTCCTCTATTTCTTCTGCCTGCTCAGCGGCTATTACGTGCTGCGCCCGGTGCGCGAGGCAATGGCCGCCTCCAGCGACATCGAAGCGGTGTTTCCTCCGGCGATGATCGGTTTTTTCCTGGATCGCGGTGTGGCGCTGAACGAGTTCACCCTGCAGGTGATCTTCACCCTGGTATTCGTGATCATGCTGCTGCTGCAGCCGGTCTACGGCTGGCTGGTCAGCCGCTTCCCGCGACGCGTGTTCCTGCCGGTGATCTACCTGTTTTTCATCGCCACGCTGCTGCTGTTCTATTGCATGTTCGACAGCGGCATCGCCGGTCGTGGCCTGGCCTTCATCCTCTGGATCACGGTCTTCAACCTGTTTGCCGTGGCGGTGTTCTGGAGCTTCATGGCCGACATCTTCAGCAACCTGGAAGCGCGCAACTACTACGGCTACATCGGCGCGGCCGGCACCATCGGCGCCTTCGTCGGCCCGGCGCTGACCAAGACCCTGGTCGAACGGCTGGGCATCGCCAACATGATGCTGGTCTCGGCCGCGCTGTTCTCGGTGTGCGTGCTGTGCATCCTCAAGCTGCGAAAGTGGGCGGTATTGCGCGAGGCCCAGCGCCAGCAGGCCAGTGGCGAAATCCCGATGGGTGGCAGCGTATGGGCCGGCCTCAAGCTGATCGCGCGCGAACCGCTGCTGCGCTGGCTGGCCTTGATGGTCGTGCTGGGGGTGGGTGTGGGCACGCTGCTCTACAACGAACAGAACGCGATCGCCCGCAGCCTGTTCACCACTTCCGAAGCGCGTGCCAACTACTTCGCCAGCATCGACCTGGCGGTCAATTCGCTGACCCTGGTGGTGCAGTTGCTGGTGACCCGCGGCCTGCTGTCGCGCTTCGGCATCGCCCCGGCGCTGCTGATCCCGGGCGCGGCGATCATCCTCGGCTTCTCGATCCTGTCGGCCTCGCCGCTGCCGTTGATGATCGCCCTCGTCCAGGTGGTCACCCGCGCCAGCGAATTTTCGCTGGCCAAGCCGGCGCGGGAAACGATCTATACCCGGGTCGACCGGCAATGGCGCTACAAGGCGGGTGCGGCCATCGACACGGTGATCTACCGCGGCGGCGACTTGACCTTCGTGTGGGTGCACAAGCTGCTCTCGGCCTTCGGCTCCAGCGTGGTGTTCGGCGCCGGACTGCTGGTGGCCTCTGCCATGACCTTCAGCGCCTGGCGGCTGTTGCGCGAAGCGGCGCGGCTGCCGGCCGAGCGCAAAGTCTGACCTTAAAGGAGTAATGCATGAATTACTGGGCAGTGCTGGTTGCGGCCGTATCCAGTTTCCTGGTCGGCGGCCTGTGGTATTCACCGGCACTGTTCGGCAAGGCCTGGGTGCGGGAAAACGGCGGGGCCATGCAGCAGGGCCACCCGGCAAAGGTGTTTGGCCTCAGTTTCCTGTTCTCGCTTTTGGCCGCGGCGTGTTTCGCCTGGTGGGTCGAGCCGGCGCCGGAACTGGACGCGGCGGTGAAAGCCGGCGCGGTGGCCGGATTGGGATTCGTGGCCGCCAGCTTCGGCATCAACTACCAGTTCGCCCAGCGCAGCTTCAGGCTGTGGCTGATCGACGGTGGCTACCACGCGCTGCAGTTCCTGCTGTTCGGGCTGATTTTGGGGGCCTGGCACTAGGCCAGACATCGCTCGCCGCCGGACATTGGTGCCGGATGCGCCGGCCGAACCCCACGCGCAAGCAAAAAAGACCCGGCCGCAACCCCTGAAGACTTGCGCGCGAGCCTGCAGAACCCTGCGTGCGAGCCAAAAAGCCTTGCGAATGGGAATGCCGATAGCCGCGCCAAGCCTTGTAGAGCAGAGCTTGCTCGGCTGCCCTTCGCGACCAACGCTCCGTGCTTCCTCAATCGGAGTGCGGCAGCAACAGGGCGCAAGTCGCAGGGCAGGAGCCGCCGAGCAAGCTCGGCTCCAGGGTGCGACCCGTCAGACACGGGTGGCCTGGCCGCTGCGATCGGCGGCGCTTGGGTATGCTGGGCACTGCTCCCGCTGGCGGACCCTCCAATGCTGATCCTCGCGAACGTCCTGGTGGTACTGGTCGCACTTCTGCACGTCTATTTCCTGGTCCTGGAGATGTTCCTCTGGACCCGGCCCCTGGGCCTGAAGACCTTCCGCAACTCGCCGGAAAAAGCCGAGACGACACGCGTGTTGGCCGCCAATCAGGGCCTTTACAACGGCTTCCTGGCTGCCGGGTTGCTGTACTACCTGTACCTAGGGGAATGGCAGGTAGTGATGTTCTTCCTGCACTGCGTGCTGGTGGCCGCGGTGTACGGCGCCTGGAGCGTCAACAGGCGCATCTTCTTCGTGCAGGGCATCCCGGCCATCGCCGCCATTGCGGTCATCTGGCTGGGACAATGAGACCGGCAGGAGCGACGTGCAGGTGCGCCATGCAGGTTGAAAATGTAGGAGCGACGCGAGTCGCGAAGCACGTAGCAGCTGACCTGTCCCCAGCTTCGCGACTTGCGTCGCTCCTACAACAGGTCGACGGCCGTCAGCCGTCAGCCGTCAGCGCTCAGGATTGAAGCGTGAGGCGTGAGCCCTCAGCTCCTGGCGGGTTTGGGCGAGACCCACATCGAGATGCGCGCCTTGAACACGGCCTCGCCCTGTGGATCGGTCACCACCACGTTGACCGGCAGCTCATAGCCTTCGGCTGATTGGCGCGGCGGGAATTCCGGCGTGGCCACGCCACGCTGGGTGCCCACGGCCTTCTTCAGGTATTCCACCTGCATGCCCTTTGGGATCCAGCGCATCGAGGCGGGAATGCTGACGTCGGTCATCAGCCCGCCGGTGAACTCGGCCAGGTTGCACAGCGCAATCGCATGCACCGTGCCGAGATGATTGGTGATGCTGCGACGGTGGGCGATGGTAGCCTCGGCGCGGTTGGGTTCCAGCACCGTCATGCGCGGCTTGATGCTGCCGAAGTAGGGTGCCTTGAAGCAGACTGCGCGCGAGAACAGCCAGTGGCCGAAGGGCAGGCGCGTGAGCTTGTCGTAGAGCTGCAGGACGGAGGCGCTCATCAGGTATCAGGCCTGGCTTTTTTCCCCCTCCCTTGCGAAGCAGGGGAGGGCTGGGGAGGGGTTGCTTTTGATCTTGTTGTAAAAGATCGAAGATCTGGGAGTCAGCGCCAAGAGCACCCCCTCCCAGCCTCCCCCTGCGCCGCGCAGCAAGTCCCCTTGGGGGCTGCGCAAGGGGAGGGGCAACGCCATCACGCCGCTTCGCGCGACTGCCCTTCCTGCGGACGCTGCTTGTCGTAGTAGGCCGCCGAGCGCAGCTCGTGCACGTCGAAGTCGTCCACGGTGATCGTCTCCAGGGTGATCTCGCGCAGTTCTTCCAACTGCCTGCGCTCCTCAGTGGTGATCCAGTTCTCGCGCACGCCTTCGTCCAGCTGCGAGGCGAAATCCAGGGCCTGGATGTCGCTGTTCTTCAGCGCCTTGATGAACTTGCGCTCGACCGGCTCGGCCAGGATGGCCTTGGCCAGGTAGCTGTTGATGCGGCCGCCGGGGTTGTTGGCGCACGGGGTCAGGAACACGCCCTCGGCCAGGCGGTCGCGCGCCTCGTTCGGCGTCATCAGCAGGGCAGCAACGCGGTGGCCCAGGCGATCGCTCGGCGCTTCGGCGCGGCGGCCCCACGGGAACACCAGCGCCCACAGCAGCCAGCCGACCGGGCGGATCGGGAAGTTGCGCAGTGCACCCGACAGGGCCAGTTCGATCTTGTGCACGCTGTCGTGGAAGGCCCAGGCCAGAAGCGGCTGGTCGGCGACCGGTGCGCCTTCGTCGTGGTAGCGCTTCAGCATCGCGCTGGTCATGTACACGTGGCTGAGCACGTCGCCCAGGCGGCCCGACAGCGATTCCTTGAATTTCAGCTTGCCGCCCAGCAGCAGCATGGACACGTCGGCCATCAATGCCAGGTTGGCCGAATAACGGTCGAGCTTGCGGAAGTAGCGACGGGTATAGGCGTCGCCAGGCGCCGCGCCGATCCTGGCGCCGGTCAGGCCGAACCAGAACGAGCGCACCGCGTTGGAAATGGCGAAGCCCATGTGCCCGAACAGGTTGCGGTCGAATTCCTCCAGCCCCGCCGCGTGGTCGGGATTGCCGGCCGCCTTCATTTCCTTCATCACCCACGGATGGCACAGGATCGCGCCCTGGCCGAAGATGAGCAGGCTGCGGGTCATGATGTTGGCGCCTTCCACGGTGATCGCGATGGGCGCGGCCTGGTAGGCGCGGCCGGCGAAGTTGCGCGGCCCCAGGATGATGCCCTTGCCGCCGATCACGTCCATGACGTCGCGCGAGACTTCGCGGCCCATCTCGGTGCAGTGGTACTTGGCGATGGCCGACGGCACCGACGGCACGTCGCCGCGGTCCACCGCCGCGGCGGTGGCCTGCGACAGCGCGCTGATCATGTAGGCCTTGCCGCCGATGCGGGCCAGTGCTTCTTCCACGCCTTCGAAGCGGCCGACCGACAGGCCGAACTGCTTGCGGATGCGCGCATAGGCGCCGGTCACCACGGCACCGGCCTTGGCCCCGCCACTGCCGGTGGAAGGCAGGGTGATGGAACGGCCAACGGCCAGGCATTCATTGAGCATGTTCCAGCCCAGGCCGGCCTTCTCCACGCCACCGATGAGCTGGCTGAGCGGGATGAAGACGTCCTTGCCACGGATGGGACCGTTCTGGAAGGTCGAGTTGAGCGGGAAGTGGCGACGGCCGATTTCCACGCCATCCGTATCGCGCGGCAGCAGTGCCAGGGTGATGCCGATGTCGCGGGTGTCGCCGATCAGGCCGTCCGGGTCGTACATGCGGAAGGCCAGGCCGATCAATGTGGCGACCGGGGCCAGGGTGATGTAGCGCTTGTCGAAGGTCAGCTTCAGGCCAAGCACATGCGCGCCATTCCACTCGCCCTTGCAGACGATGCCGTAGTCGGGGATGGAAGTGGCGTCGGAGCCTGCGAACGGGCCGGTCAGGCCGAAGCAGGGCACTTCCTCGCCCACGGCCAGGCGCGGCAGGTAGTAGTCCTTCTGTTCCTGGGTGCCGTAGTGGTTGAGCAGTTCACCCGGGCCCAGCGAGTTGGGCACGCCGACGGTGGAACTGACCACGCTGGAGATCGAGGCGATCTTCTGGATCACCTTGTGGTGGGCGAGCGCCGAGAAGCCCAGGCCGCCATATTCCTTGGGGATGATCATGCCGAAGAAGCGGTTCTTCTTGATGAAGGCCCACAGCTCCGGTGGCAGGTCGGCCTGGACGTGGGTGATTTCCCAGTCGTTGGTCATGCGGCACAGTTCTTCCACCGGGCCATCCAGGAACGCCTGTTCCTCGGCGGTCAACTGCGGCCTGGGCTGGTCCAGCAACTGGCTCCAGTCCGGGTCGCCGGTGAATAGCTGGCCTTCGAAGCCGACCGAGCCGGTTTCCAGAGCAATGCGTTCGGTCTGCGACAGCGGCGGCAGCACCTTGCGGAAGAACTTCAGCAGCGGCGAGGTCAGCAGCGGCTTGCGGATGCCGGGGATCAGCAGCGGCACGGCGATCAGCGCGACCAGCACGGCGGCCACGAGGGTGGCGGTGGGGTTGGCGCCCAGCAGCCAGCACGCCACCAGCAGGCTGGCGGTGATCGCGGCCCAGTAGGCGAGCCGGATGCGGTGGTAGGCGGCAAACGCACCCGCCAGCAGGAAGGCGAGGAAGGGGGCGACGATGCTCATGCGATGACTCCGGGTACGGATGTGGTGACGGCAGGTTCGCCCACGGCAGGCGTGCCGTCTGCGGGCAGTGGGGTGGCGGGAAAGGTTTCGGCGTGTTGCGCTGGCAGATCGGCAAGATATTCGAGCACGGTCTGGGTAAATGTGTCGTTGTCGTCGCCGGCCAGCATATGCGTTGCGTCAGGCAGATGCGCGTGCCTGGCGTGCGGGACCAGCGCCTGGAATTCCTCGACCGTGCGGGCCGAGACCAGGTCGCTGCGCCCCCCACTGATCAGCAGCACCGGGCAGCGCAGTGCGCGTGCGGCTTCGGCCAGGTCGTCCTGGTGCTGGGTGCAGTCGCGCACCAGTTCGACCAGGCGCGCGTCCCAGTGCCAGCGCCAGCGGCCGTCCTCGCCCTGTCGAAGCAGTTCGCGCAACTCGCCGGCATTCTTGCGCGTGCGCCGGTGCGGAAGGTAGGCGGCGATGATGTCGGCGGCGTGTTCCAGCGAATCGAAGCCCTGGGGAAACGCGGTGATGAAACCAAGGATGCGTTGCAGGCCGGCTTCTTCCCAGCGTGGGGTGATGTCGACCAGGATCATGGCGCGGAACAGACCGGGCCAGCGTGCTTCGGCGATCATGCCGAACAGCCCGCCCATGGATGCGCCAACCAGTACAGGCGGCTGCACCATTTCGCCGGCGACGATGATCAGGTCATCGGCGAACTGCGCGCCCACGTAAGGCAGGTCGATGTGATTGCGCTGCGACTCGCCATGGCCGCGCGCATCGTAGGACACCCCCGCGTAGCCTTCCGCTGCAAGGGCGACGCCGCTGCGTTGCCAGGCACCCCGGGTCTGTCCGAAGCCATGGGCATAGACCAGCGTTTCGGAACCCTGCAGCGCTGCGGAAGTAGGGAAGGCCGTGGAGGCCAGCTCCAGGCCGCCGGCACCCACCAGCATCCTTGCCTGGGGGGGCAGTGCGGAAGCAGGCGATTGCAGGGGTGCAGGAAATACCATACGGGCTAGTATGGATCGATGGATTTAGAGTAGTCAATCGGTTCGGGGACGACGTCGGCCGATATTCATCACCTCAGCGGGGAAGTTCGTCGGGGCGGCATTGCCGCATGAAACATACCGCAACAAACTCCTGCGTATGGTTAAATGCAGCCATGACCACATCGCACCCCCCCTCCCCCGTGCCTGCCCCGCCTGCTTCGCCGCGCGCCGCGCGTCTCAGCGCCGAAGATTGGGCCCAGGCAGCGCTGGACCTGATCGCCGAGCAGGGCGTGGCCGCGGTGGCGGTCGAGCCCCTGGCCCGCAGGCTGGGTGTCACCAAGGGCAGTTTCTACTGGCATTTCCCGTCCCGTGACGCGCTCCTGCAGGCGGCACTGGAACGCTGGGAAGCGATCGAGCAGGAGAGCGTGTTCGGCAGCCTGGAGGCCGTGCCCGATCCACGGGCGCGCCTGCGCGAGCTGTTCCTGCTGGTCGCCCATGAGGTCAAGCCGCATGTCATCTACAGTGAACTGCTGAAGGCGCTGGACCATCCGGCCGTGCAGCCGGTGATCAACCGTGTCTCCCAGCGCCGCCTGGAATACCTGGTGGCCTCGTTCCGCCAGGCGGGACTGGCCCGCACCGAGGCCCAGCACCGCGCCCGCCTGGCCTATTCGGCTTACCTGGGTTTCCTGCAGCTGGCCCTGCAGTTGCAGCAGCCGCGCCTGCACCTGGAAGAATTCGAAGCCTACGTCGAACACGTGATCACCACGCTGATCCCCGACTAGGCACTCGGACCAGTCGCTCGGCCAGGCGTTCCCCGGACCAGCACCGCCGTGACTTGCGGGCCGCGATCGGCGTAGCGCTTTAAACCCTGCCGCAGCCTGCGGCATCCCAGTGTCCATGTTGACCACCGCCATGACCGACGTGATCACCGATTCGACTGCCGCAGAGGTGGCCGCGGCCTGCGACGCCGAACTGGCCCGATCGGCCGCCGCCGGTGATACCGGTGCCTTCGAATCGATCTATCGCCGTCATGCCGGTCGCGTGCATGGCGTCATCGTGCGCCTGGTCGGGGTGCACGGGGTGCGTGCCGAGGACCTGACCCAGGAAGCCTTCGTCCGCGCCTGGCAGGCGTTGCCCGGATTCCGTTTCGAAAGCGCCGTCTCCACCTGGCTGCATCGGCTGGCGGTCACGACCGCATTGATGGAATTGCGCAGCCGCCGCAGCGGTCCGCGATTCGACGAAGACCAGGACGTCTTCGACAACCTGGGCCTGGCCGACTCCGCCGGCCATGGCACCGCGCTGTCCATGGACCTGGAGCGCGCCGTCGCCACGTTGCCGCCACGGGCGCGCGCGGTGCTGGTGCTGCACGACGTGGAAGGATGGAAACACGAGGAGATCGCCCGAGAGCTGGGCATGGCGGTCGGCAGTTCCAAGGCACAGCTGCATCGCGCGCGGCAGTTGCTGCGCGGACGTCTGGGAGGTGAGGCATGAACACGCACGATGACGAAGCGCTCCGCTGGCGCCTGCGTGAATTGCGCAGGGAGCAGCAACCGGGCAGCGACCTGTGGCCGGGCATCGCCACGCGCCTTGCCGAGGTGTCGCAGGCGCCCGTGGTAACGCCGCGCCGTGACAGCCCACGCAGGTTCGCGCCGTGGGCAATGGCTGCGTCTTTGCTGCTGGCAGTGGTCGTGGCCTCGCAGATGCTGCCCCAGGCCAACCGCGCCGGCCGCGATGGCAGCCCGGTCGTGCGCCAGCAGGCCGTCTCCATGAGCCTGGCCTACGAGAATGCGATAGCGCGCCTGCAGCAGGCCGATACCCGGCCCGAAATGCATGGCGCTTTCGATGAGCTTGATCGCAGTGCCGCGCAGATCCTTGCGGCCATCGATCGCGACCCCCACGCCACCTTCCTGCTTGAACAACTTCGCCGCACCTACGCACGCCGCCTGCAGTTGACGCAGCGCGCGGTCATTACCTGAGGAGATTCGCATGCGCCACCTGGCCTTTTCATCGTTGTTCCTGCTTCCGTTGGCGGCATTGTCGGTTGCCGCGGGCGCCACCACGCCGATCAACCAGACCCGTCCGCTGGACAGCCAGGGCAGCATCGAGGTGGAAAACATCAAGGGCCGGATCCAGGTCCGTGCCTGGGACCGGCCCGAGGTGAAGATTGCCGGCACGCTCGGCGACGGCGTCGAGAAGCTGGTGATCGAGGGCGATGCCAGGCACCTGGTGATCAAGGTCAAGTATCCGAGCAGCGGTGGCTGGGGGAGCAGAAGATCCGGACCCACCGACCTGCAGCTGACCGTCCCGGTGCGCGCCGATCTCGACCTGGATTCAGTCTCGGCCAATGTCGACGTGTCCGGCGTGGCGCCGGCCAGGCTGTCCATTGAAAGCGTGAGCGGCGATGTCCAGGTCGCGGCGGCGCCGGGCGAGGTTGACGTGGAGAGCGTCAGTGGCCAGCTGCGCCTCACCGTCAACAGCGCCAGCGTGGACGTCCAGACGGTGAGCGGCGACGTGCAATTGCGCGGACGCATGAATGGAGAGATCAAGGCCGAAACGGTCTCGGGCAATATCGACGTATCGGTCAATGGGGAACGCGTGCGCGAACTCTCCGCCAGCACCGTCAGTGGCAATGCCCGGCTGCGTGCCGGGCTGGCAGCGAAGGGCGAGATCAATCTGGAAAGCGTGAGCGGGGACCTGCTGCTGGTCCTGCCCCGGACGCTTTCGGCCCAGGTCTCAGGGGAAAGCTTCAGCGGCGACCTGAAGGCGCCGGGCGCGAAGATCGAGAAGCCACAACACGGGCCGGGCTCCAGCTTCAACGCGCGCTACGGCAAGGGAGAGGGCGAGATCCGCATCGAAACCTTTTCGGGCGACGGCGAGCTCAGGCTGGAATAACGGCACGGCCGACCGCCTGCACCGAGAGTCGCCCGTCCGCTGCCGCCGGACCACGCTGCGTCGATGCGCATCCGAGGCGCAGGAAGACAAGCCGGCGATGGATGGCGAGCGAGTGTGTCTTCCCTGAAGCGCTTCCGCGGATGTGATGTGCCTGTTTTTCTGTGCGAACGCAACGTTGGCTGCGCGGCATGTCGCGCGCGTCTGACTCATATGTGTACATCGCAGACCTTCCTGCTCCTGTCCTTGCGTCCACCCAGGGATTGATAACGTTTCCACAAGCATCCGGCAGGTACTGCGGTCCCACCCCGCCTACCGCCCCGCGTAAACTGTCGCCCGCATTCGTCAAGACACAGGTCGGCCTGGGAGGGCAATCAATGAACGCAGCGATTTCATCCGTGGATGAAAATAAAACAGCGCGCAGCCGCCTCGCCCGCTTGAATGACTGGGTCGCGCAAACCGCAGCCCTGACCCGGCCCGATGCAGTGCAATGGTGCGATGGCAGCGACGCCGAGTACGCGGCGCTGCTGGAGTTGATGCAGAAGGACGGCAGCCTGCTGCCGCTCAACCCCGATACCCACCCGCGCAGCTGGCTGCATCGCTCCGATCCGCGCGACGTGGCGCGCGTGGAGCATCTGACCTTCGTGTGCACCAGCGAGAAGGACGCGGCCGGGCCCAACAATCACTGGATGGCGCCTGCCGACGGTCACCGCAAGATGGATGAGTTGTTCGCCGGCTGCATGCGCGGGCGCACCTTGTACGTCATCCCGTACTGCATGGGTCCCATCGATTCCCCGCTGGCGCGCTGCGGCGTGGAGATCACCGACTCGCCCTACGTGGTGGTCAACATGCGCATGATGACCCGCATGGGCGCCGCCGCGCTAACGCGCATTGAAACCGAAGGCAGCTTCGTCAAAGGACTGCATTCGACCGGAGAGCTGGATCCGGACCGCCGCTTCATCATGCATTTCCCGGAAGAGCTGAGCATCAAGAGTTATGGCTCCGGCTACGGCGGCAACGCCCTGCTGGGCAAGAAATGCCACGCGCTGCGCATTGCATCCTGGCAGGCGCGGCAGGAAGGCTGGCTGGCCGAGCACATGCTCATCGTCGGCATCGAGAACCCGCGCGGCGAAACCCATTACATCGCCGCCGCTTTTCCTTCCGCGTGCGGCAAGACCAACCTGGCCATGCTGATCCCACCCGAAAGCTATCGCGACGCCGGCTGGAAGGTATGGACGGTGGGCGACGACATCTGCTGGATGCGGCCGGGTGCCGATGGCCGCCTGTATGCCATCAATCCGGAGGCCGGCTTCTTTGGCGTGGCACCGGGCACCTCCGCCAATTCCAACCCCAATGCGCTGGCCTGCATCAGCCACGACACCATCTTCACCAATGTCGCCCTGACCCAGGACAACCAGCCCTGGTGGGAAGGCCTGGAAGGAACGCCGGCGCTGGATTGGCAGGGCCGCGCGTACGACCCTGCCAACGGGCCGGCTGCACACCCCAACTCACGCTTCACTGTGTCGGCCCGGCAGTGCCCCAGCTATTCGCCACGTGCGGAAGATCCGCAGGGCGTGCCGATCTCGGCGATCGTGTTCGGCGGCCGCCGTCCATCGCTCGTGCCGCTGGTGTTCGAAGCGCGCGACTGGACCCACGGTGTCCTGGTTGGTGCCAGCATGGGCTCGGAGACCACCGCGGCCGCCACCGGCGCGGTCGGCGTCATGCGCCGCGATCCTATGGCCATGAAGCCGTTCTGCGGCTACAACTTCGCCGACTACTTCACCCACTGGCTGGGTTTCGAGAAGCCAGGCGCGCAGTTGCCCAAGGTCTTTCACGTCAACTGGTTCCGCAAAGGCGCCGATGGCCAGTTCCTGTGGCCGGGGTTTGGCGAGAACCTGCGCGTGCTCGAGTGGATGATCGAGCGGGTGGAGGGCAGGGTAGGCGCCGAAGAAACTGCCGTGGGAAGGTTTCCCGCCAAGGCCGACTTCAACCTTGAAGGCCTGGCGCTTTCTGCGGAAGCAGCAGAGGAACTGTTTGCCTTCCATCCGGGAGAATGGAAGGCCGAGCTCCTGGAAATCGGGGATTACCTGGCCAGTTATGGCGACGGCATGCCGCCGCGACTGCAGCAGGAAGCAAGTCATATCCTTTCAATTCTCGAATAACCCACGTCCGGACCGGTTATCCGAAGTTGGCGGTACATTCAGCCCGGATTGCGCCCCGCATATAGATGAATAGGCCAAAGCACTATCGCATCACAAAAAAGTAACAAGGTAAGTCATTGTTTTAAATGGGGTATAGCGCTAAAAAGCACGCGCTTGGCGCCACGGTATCCATCGGCGTAAAAATTGCGTTATCCTTCGGCCACCAGACGCAGCACCGTTTCGCGTCTGTTTATTTGGCTTGGGTCCCTAGCGACCTGGTCTTCAACTCGACCTTGAGAGAGAGCATCAAATGACCAACCTTAAGAAGCTGCCAGGCGCGATCCAGTTCGCGTTGTTCGCCAGCGTGGCGACGCTGGTTTCCGGAAATGTAGTTGCACAGGAAACCGAAACCAACGAAGCCAAGACCCTTGACCGCGTTGAAGTAACCGGTTCGCGCCTGAAGCGCGCTGAAATCGAAGGTGCCTTGCCGGTCGTCGTAATCGACCGCGCCACCATCGACGCCAGCGGCGACGTGTCCGTTGCCGACGTGCTGCGTGACAGCACCTTTGCTTCGTTCGGCAATTTCAAGCCCCAGTCCGGCAGCTCCGCACAGTCGCTGGCTTCGGTCGACCTGCGTGGTCTTGGTTCGGGCCGTACCCTGGTCCTGATCGACGGCCGCCGCGCCCCGACCAACCCGATGTCCGCTTCCAGCGGCACCGACCTGAACGCCATCCCGCTTGCAGCGGTTGAGCGCATCGAGATCCTGTCCGATGGCGCGTCCGCCATCTATGGTTCCGACGCGATCGGCGGCGTGGTCAACATCATCCTGCGCAAGGACTTCAACGGCGCCGAACTGCGTTACGGCGTTGGCCAGACCAAGGTCACCGGCGGCGATCTGGAAGATGGCGCCGTCACCTTCGGCATCTCCGGCGACCGTGGCAGCCTGATCGGCGGCGCATCGTTCTCGAGCCGCGGCATGGTCTTCACCCGCGACCAGATCGGTGGCGGTTCGCGCGGCGTCTCCATCTACGGCAACAACTTCTACGACAGCGCCATTGGCCGTGCACGCGCGGTTCCGGGCTTTGCTTGCAACAGCGATGGCTTCTACATGCTGGCAAACGGTCGCTGCTCGTTCGACTTCAACAGCGTCGCAGCCAACGAAGCCTCGGTGAAGAACAAGTCGGTGTTCACCCGTGGCGAGTACGAGATCAATGATGACTGGTCGGTCTACATGACCGCCAATGTCACCAAGGTCAACACCTTCGGCCGCTATGCTCCGGTTCCGGGCATCGTGCGCGTGGAAGATGGCAGCCCGCAGGACATCTACAAGGGCGACGGCGCACCGACCTATTTCTACCACCGCTTCGCCGCCGCGGGTAACCGCGATGGCCTGACCGACACCACCAACACCGATTTCCTGGTGGGCTTCCAGGGTCAGCTGAACGACAAGGTCAGCGTCGACTTCGGCATCCGTCGTACCGACTACAAGTACGGCGACGTCGGCCGTGGTTACGTGCTGGGCAGCCTGGCCAATGCGGCTGCCAACAATGGTTCCTACAACCTGAGCGATCCGTTCGGAGCCGATCCGGCCGTGCTGCAGGGCTTCACCGTCACCATCAGCCGTGATTCGCGCTTCAAGACCGAAGAAATCTTCGGCTCCGTGAATTTCGACCTGTTCGAGATGGGCGGTGGCGTGTCCAACGCCGTGGTCGGCGCGGAATATCGCGACGAGCTGTTCTACGACAAGTACGACTCCCTGTCCGAGTCGGGCACCGTGCTGGGTTCGGCCGGTAACTCGTCCGGTGGCACGCGCAACGTCTATGCCGCGTACTTCGAGTGGCTGTTCCCGTTCACCAGCAGCTTCGACATCACGCTTGCAGGTCGCTATGACAAGTACAGCGACTACGGCGCCGATTTCTCGCCGAAGATCGCTGCGCGCTGGCAGCCGCTGGACAACCTGACCTTCCGTGCTTCCTACGGCCAGGGCTTCCGTGCCCCGCAGCTCGACATCCTGACCCAGAAGCTGACCTTCTCGGCCGAACCGGTCACCGACGACATCTCTTGCGTTGCTGGTGGTGATGTTCCGGGTTGCTCGATCCAGGTCGACAGCTTCTCGATCGCGAACCCGAGCCTGTCCTCGGAGCAGTCCAAGCAGTACGGTTTCGGCGTGGTCTACGACCCGACCGATTGGCTGGACATGTCGCTGGACTACTACAACATCGAGGTCGAGGATTCCATCTCCCAGTACACCGCACAGAACATCGTCGACTGTACGCGTGACCCCGCTACCTACGGTGCATGCCCGGCTGGCCTGGGCGCGACCCTGCGTCCCGATGGCTCGCTTGATGAAATCACGACTGGCTATGCCAACCGTGGTCTGCTCAAGACCTCGGGCCTCGATTTCCGCCTGAACACGGACTTCGATTTCGGTGGCATGGGCAAGATGCGCAACAACTTGATGGTTTCCTACATCAAGAACTTCGAGGTGTCCGACCTCACCGGTCGCCTGGTTGAGCAGACTGACCTGGGTGGCGCACCGGATCTCCGTATCAACCTGGCTAACACCTGGGAATACGGTGATTTCTCGGTGGGTTTCAACACCAACTTCATCGGCTCCAACGGTGACTATGCTGGTTACGCCACCAATGACGTGCAGTTCTCGTACAAGACCCCGTGGAATGCCCGCATCTCGGTCGGCGCCAACAACGTGGGTGATCGTTACCCCGAGTTGATCGCCTACTCGGGTCGTCCGTGGAACTTCTACCTGTATGACGCCTACGGCCGCACCACGTACTTCCGTTACGTGCAGACGTTCTAAGCAACAACAGGCAAGTGTTTGAAATCGAAGGGCCCCGGTAACGGGGCCCTTCTTTTTTTTGTCTGCGACGGCACAATGTCGCCATGAACAACTCCGTTGAAATCGCACGCCAGAGGGCGTGGTCCACCTACTGGAGCGCAGGTGCCCTGCATTCCTGCGCCGACAGTTTTGAGCGCAACTATTCAGGCGTGATTGGCGAATTCTGGCGCTCGAGATTCCAATCATTGCCGCGTGAGTGCCGGGTACTGGACCTGGCGACGGGCAACGGTGCCTTGCCCCTGTTGTTGTGGGAGCTCACGCACGGCCAGAACGACGTCCGGATCGATGCGGTCGACTTCGCGCAAGTGGCGCCCAGCTGGTATCAGCCAACCCTGCATCCTGCTATCGCATTCCACCCGGGCGTGGCAATGGAGCAATTGCCTTTCGCCGATTCCACGTTTGACTTTGTCGTCAGTCAATTCGGCCTGGAGTACGCACGGTGGCCCCAGGCTCTGCACGAGATATCAAGAGTGTCCAAGCCAGGCGCGGGCGCGGCATTCGTAATGCATCATCCGGATTCGGTCATCGTTCGGGTGGGCCGCGAAGAGCTCAGGCATCTTGCATTGTTGCTGAGCACCGAAGGCTTGCTCGATTCGGCCCGGCTCGTGATGCCATGGATTGCACATGCTCGCGCTGGCAGGATTGATCTGGCGCAGGGTGATGAGGCTGCTAGGAGCAAGCAGGCGTACAACCGTGCCGCAGGCCACATCAGCGGATTGATAGACGCCAGTCCTGCGCCTGATTTGCTGATAGAGATGCGTGCATCCGTGCATTCGCTGTTGGCTGGCATCGGTGCCGGTGGTGCAGGTCCGCAACTGGCGCAGCTAGAAGAACTCCGGCAGGGGCTTTGCGCTGCAGAGCTGCGTGCCGCAGAGCTGGTCGAACACGCGGTGGACAGTCAGCGGCTCAAAGAGCTGATGGAGGTGTTCCAGGTTGCAAGGCCAGACCACAGCATCGCTTGCGAGCCGATAGCGCAAGCGGAAGGAACACTGGGCTGGGCCGTATCACTGCAGCCGTTGAATCCTTGAAGCACGGTTGCCGGGATCAGGCAGGAGGGTTGTCAAGGACGTCCAACAGCGGTGCGAGCTCTGCCTCATAGTTGCGCCAGCGCCCCACCGAACGGGTATGCATGGGTTGCTTGACCTGCCATCGACTTGGAGTCTGTACCCCGCGTCCGCTCAGGTGGAAGTCAAGACATGCTGCATCCCACTCCAGCCCTGTGAAATCAATGATCCTCCGCGCCTGTTCTTCAGGCGAAGAAACCAGGGATTCATAGCTGGATTCCAGAATGGGCAAGGGGAGGACGGCTTGCCAATGCCGCATCAGTCTTTCCTGCAGGTTGATGTAGTGCCCGATACCGGACCAGCTGGTCGCGATCTTTTCTTCCAGCGCAAAATTCTCGCCATAGATCGACACCGCGACGTCGCGGGGATCCCGCCGGCACCAGATAATCCTTGCCTGCGGGAACATCATTGCCACCAAGCCAAGGTAGTAAAAATTCAGTGGCGCCTTGTCCACCAGGCGAAGCGCAGCGGCAGGTGCATGGCGCGTGGCGGCCTGTGTGTAGCGCGCTATCGACTCCTGCAGGGTGGATTCCGTCATCGATGTCACGAACTCGGGCCATCCCGCGCGTATACCCAGTTGCACGGGGATGTTCCGGACGATCAGGGCAAGGTCTGGCAATTCGCCGCATCCATGCGCTTGTGGATGGCTTGCGATTATCTGCTCGGTAAGGGTGGTTCCACTCCGCGGCATTCCGACAATGAACACCATGCGCTGGTCCTGGCTGCCGCTCAGGCCGTGATTTGCGAAGAACTCCCGGCGGAAGAGCTCCACGGTGCGATCGACACTTGAATAAAGATGCGGGAGATCTGGTTCGCCGATCAGGCGCTTGCGTGCCGCATTGGCGTCATCCCAGCTGGCCATTGCCATGGCATGCTGGCTTCGGCCATCAAATACCTTGCCGAGCTCGTACCCGATCAACGCGCGATCCGGATCCGGGAGCATCGGGTCAGCCTGCATCTCCACCGCTCGCCGGACCAGTGCTTCGGAAGCGCCGCCGCGTTTGAGGCCCAGCAAGCCACTGACTGGAAACGCCCAGCCAGGCTTCAATTCGAGGGCACGCGAGTAGGCCTGTTCGGCTGCTTCGCGGTCATCGTTGTCTTCCTCGGCCTGGGCCAGTGCCATCCACAGGTCCGCTACCGCAGGCTGCCTTCGTAGCGCTGCCTGATATAGGGCGATTGCCTGGTCGTGAAAACCCAGGCGGCTCAAGGTCTCGCTGTTCTTGAGGCAGGCGTCGATGTCATCGGGATCGAGGCGCATCAGCTCACGGAACAAGGGCAGCGCGTCGACTGGGTAACCTATGCGGAACTCGAGGTCGGCCAACGCACGCAGCGCCTTGGGGTGGCTTGGATCGACGCGATGCGCATTGCGCAAGGCGGACAAGGCTTCCATATCCCGTTTCAATCGCAACAGCGTTATGCCCAGGAAGTACCAGCTATCGGCATGCAAGGGCATGAGCGCCGTGGTCTTCTGGAATAGCTCCAGGGCCTCCGGGTACTTGCCCGCATGGGCCCGCAGGCAGCCAAGCTGAAATTGGAGATCCGCTGAATCAGGCGCCAGGCGCAAAGCGACTTCCATATGCTCGAGGGCAAGTGCTGCCTGACCCGAGCCGGACGCATGCAGCGCCATCGCGCGGCGAATGGATGGATTCACTGGAAATTCGGCAATCATCCCGTCTAGCTGGCGACGGGCTTCCGCCCACTTTCCGTCCTGTTGAAGGATCCTTATTTGCTGGAGGCGCCGCTCAATCAACATGCATCCACGTTCCTTGATGGTTGGGCTCGCATTCCAGGCGCGCGCGAGCTGGAACGAAGGTTCCGGGGCGCCTGGGTGACTTACATCGAGTGATAGGAATGCCCACTATCTGGATACGGAAAGCAGCTTGAAAACACATCCGGGTCGAATGCAGCTCGATCGGGTCGGTGCTACAGGTCCTGCTCATAGCGGACATAAGGCACGGTGCCTTCATCGCTGTTTTCATTTGCGGGCGAGAACGGATTCTTGCCACGAGTTACGACATTCTCGGCGCCGACGGTCAGCTGGCCGCTCCATGGCGTACGCCAGGTCAGGCCCAGGCCGACGCCTTCCCATTTGCCCGGCTGGCCCGGAACGTCGACTACACGGCCAACGATATTGGCGCTGAAGGCTCCAAAACCGCCTCCGAGGCTCAAGGTCTTGCTGTTCCAGCGGTCGGCCATGGCCGGAACGTCGGCAATTGGTACCAGTCGTGCACGGGCCACTGCGCCGCCTATTCTTACGAAGCCCTCACGACCGATGTTCTTCTGGCCGAAGACCGCAAGGTCATTCTGTTCTACGCGCGCGCCGGGATTGTTGGACAGCCAGGCAGGCAGGGTGTCACGGCCTGTTCCGGCCGATACGCCGAGTTTGCCGCCGGGACGGATGAGCGAGGCAGCGGCACTGATGCGCTGGCTGCCCCCATCGTTGTCGTCGGTAAGTTCGGCTACCGCACAGTTGCTGATCAGGTTGCCGATGCTGCTCACTGCGCCATTCTGGCGATTGCAAACCAGGCCAAGCGAGTCGCCGGCTTCCAGGCCAAAAGCCGCGCCAAGCGTGTTGTTGCCCAATTTCCAGCGAGCGCCAGCGGAAGCTTCGCCGGTGGGCTCGAGAAGAAGTACGGCCTCTACCTTGCCGCTGGTGTTGTTCCACACCGGCAAGACCGTTGAATCCCGCTTGGAGGGCTGCGTCCTGGCCTGCGCATGCGCTTCGCCGGCCACGCCAAAGGCGAGCAGCAGGGCAAACGGCAGGTGAGGACGCAGTTTCATGGCTCGGTAAGACTCCCAACTCCGCTGTGGAGTTCCCCTCCCAAGGGGGTCTGATGCTATTCGGTTTATGTTTATTTAACAAGTCCAGCTAACCCAACGGGGCTACTGGAGGCGTTCTGGAGCGACCAATCCGACCAGAGGCAGGGCAAAGAGTTCCTCAATCTCCTCCTTGCTGAACAGGTAACGCCGCCCACAGAACTCACAACGCACTTCGGCCCGCTCACCGACCACCGCTGCCCGGGCTTCGGTGGGTCCAAGGGAATGCAACATGGAGCCGACCCGCTCACGTGAGCATGAACAGGCGAATTGAAGGGTGCGCCGGGCCAGGAGGCTGGGTTCTTCCTGGTGGAAGAGGCGATACAGCAGGTCTTCCGCAGGAGTGTCCAGCAGCTCCCCCGCGCCCAGGGTGTCAAATAGGGCACCGGCACGGTTCCACCCATCCCGGTCGCCTTCGTCACCTGGCAGCTTCTGCAGCATCAACCCGGCGGCGCGGTCGCCATTGGCAGCCAGCATCAGGCGGGTCGGCAGCTGTTCGGACTGGCGGAAATAGTCGGCGAATGCCTCCGAAAGCGTCGCCGCCTCCAGCGCGACCAGACTCTGGTATCGCTGCGGTGCCGACGGATCCAGCCCCGGATTCTCGATAGTGATGGCCAGCAACGCGTCGCTGCCGAGCGCTTGCAGGTCCGGCGGCGCGTCCTGGCCCTCTTCCAGCTGGGCGATGCCGCGCAAGGTACCTTGCGCAGTGCATTCGGCAAACAACGTTCGCAGGGCACGGCGGCTTCGCAGTTGCAAGGACAGGCGTCCGTTGACCTTGGCGTGGCCGGTAAACAGTGCCGCCGCTGCGCAGGCCTGGCCAAGCAGCCCGAGGGCGGTGGCAGGATAATCGGCATGAGCCAGGATGTCGCGCCAGGTGTCTTCCAGCTGCACGCAAACGCCGCGTACCCCAGCCCGTGGCAGCAGGAATCGCGTCTGGTGGTCGTAGGTGTCGCTCACAGTTCTCCCAGATCGGCGCCGTCGTCATAAAAGGCGACCATGCTCTCAACTGTATGGGCCACCAGCTCGCGTTCAAGGGGAGTAAGCATCGGGTGCCAGATGTCGAAGATCAGCACCACGCGGAGCTCGTCACTACGATTCCAGGCTTCGTGGGTGATGGTGTCATCGAATACGACAAGCTTCCCCGGCTTCCATACATGGGTTTCGCCGCCCACGCGTAGCCCGCAGTCACGAGGGACAATCAATGGCAGATGCACGGTCAGCCGGGTGTTGGTCGCGCCGTTGTGCGGCTGGATATGGGTTCCCGGCTTGAGCGCCGAGAAGAAAACGACCGGTGCGCGGTTGGCTATCGTGTTCTGCGGCGCAAGGCCCACGGCCGCCTCCGTGCGTGGGCACAGGTCGGCGTTGGCATCCAGTCGCTTTCCGTTCTTCCACAGGAAAAGCGCGCCCCAGTCCATGCTGCGATCGAGGGCGTCAAACTGGCCGGTAGGCTCACCTGGCTGGGTCTGGACGTAGGGAACGAAACGCTGGGGCTGTTCAAGCAGGACGCCCAGCTCGCGCAGGATGTCGGGGAACGCAGCCTCTACCGCAGGGGCCCATTCGAATTGGGAAGTGTCGAAGTAGGGGATGGCCGGCAGTCTTGGATAAGGCAGCACCAGCGGCCTTGCGGTGACGAACTCGCGCCTCCCGGTGACGATGTCCAGGCAATGCTGGAATCGCTCCAGCTCCTGATGGTTGCCCCTGCCTGCCGCCCCATGCAGACGATCTTCGATGAACTCCCGAAGCATGGCCTGGTTATGCATGACAGCCTTGCGGGCCTGCAGGAACATCGGCTGCAGTTGCGGTGACTGGGCGACTGCTTCCGGGACATAGGAAAGCCCGCGCGCCCAGGAGGCCGCCGCATCCCGGGTCCTGCCCAGGCCTTCCAGCAGCCTCGCCCTTTCCATATGGGCGCCCCATGCGGTGGGATCGGCCACGATCGCCGCGTTGATCGAAGCCAGCGATGCGGCGGTATCACCGCGCGCGCCGTGTACCCGCGACAGGTTCGCATGGGCCATGGCGAACCCCGGGGCCGCTGAAACCGCGCGCTGCAGGTACTCGAGCGCGACCGCCAGGTCGCCGCGCAACATGCTGTTGACCCCGATGAAATTGAGGGCTGGCGGGTAGTCCGGCTCCAGTTCAAGGACGCGCATCCAGCGGCTGACCGCGGCTTCGTGCTGGCCACGCTGTGACAGCTGGTCGGCCTGGGTCATAAGGGCGGCAATTTGATCCTGTTCTTTCATTCGCGCCTCTGCCGCTGTGCTGTCGCGGATGTGTGAAAGGTTAACATTGGGCCAGATCAAGATCGCCCACGGGTGGTCGTCCACGGGAGCCTGCATATCGAAACCGCCCTGCCAGCACGCAAAAGAAGGCGGTGGCTGCGCTGGCTGCTCGCGCTTCCATTCTTAATCGCCGCGGCCAGCATCCTGCAGGTGGCAGCCCTGCGCTTCATCGATCCCCCCTTCTCGGCTTTCATGGCGGCGCGCCAGTTCGAAGCGTGGGCTGCCGGCGACATGAAGTTCCGGATTGCCTACGACTGGCGGGACATGGATGAAATTTCCGCCAATCTGCCGGTGGCCATGGTGGCCGCCGAAGACCAGAACTTCGCGACCCATCGCGGATTCGATTTCAAGGCCATCGAAAAGGCCCGCGTGAACAATGCCAAGGGCCGCAAGGTCAGGGGCGCCAGCACGGCCAGCCAGCAGGTCGCCAAGAACCTGTTCCTCTGGCAGGGACGAAGCTGGCTGCGCAAGGGCGTCGAGGCCTGGTACACCCTGCTCATCGAGCTGCTGTGGCCCAAGACCCGCATCCTGGAGGTCTATGCCAACATCGCCGAATTCGGTGATGGCATCTACGGTGCCCAGGCGGCCGCGCGCAGTTATTGGGGCAAGGATGCACGGCAGTTGTCGCTGGCCGAGAGTGCACGCCTGGCCGCCGTGCTTCCGGCGCCGCGCCGCTACAGCGTGGCCCGTCCGGGTCCGTTCGTGCAGCGTCGCGCGAACTGGATCCAACGCCAGGTCCGCCAGATCGGCGGGCCTGCCTACCTGCAGACACTGGACTGAGCATGCCCGAGCCTTCGCAACGCCTGACGGTCATCGTGGCAGCCCGCAACGAGGCCGAAAGCCTGCCCACGCTCCATGTCCGCATTGCAGAGGTGCTGCAACGGCTGGATGGCATCGACGGCCGCGTGCTCTACGTGGACGATGGCAGCAGCGACGATACCTGGCACGCCATGCAACGGCTGGCCCGCCAGGATCCAAGCGTGTCGCTGTTGCGCCTGTCACGGAACTTCGGCAAGGAGCTTGCGCTTACCGCGGGACTGGACCAGGTGGACGAGGGCGCGGTGCTGATCCTGGATGCGGACGGGCAGGACCCGCCGGAACTGATCCCGCAGTTCGTCTCCAAGTGGCGTGAAGGCTATGACGACGTGCACGGCACGCGCATCCAGCGCCAGGGCGAGAGCTGGCTGAAGCGCGCGACGGCCGCGGCCTTCTACCGCGTGATCGGCAAGTTGTCGAAAACCCCGATTCCCGCCGATACGGGGGATTTCCGCCTGCTGTCGGAGCGCGCGGTTGCCGCGCTGCGGCAGATCAGGGAGCGCCATCGTTTCATGAAGGGTCTGTTCGGCTGGGTCGGCTTCAGGCAGGTCGCGATCCCTTACCGGCGCGATCCGCGCGTGGCCGGCCACAGCAACTTCGGCTTCTGGAAGCTCTGGAATTTCGCGCTGGAAGGCATCACCAGTTTTTCAACCGCGCCGCTTCGCGTCGCCACCTACTTCGGCCTGCTGACCGCATTCGCCGCGTTCGTCTTCGCAGTGTGGATCATCGTGAAGGCAGCGCTGTACGGAGACCCGGTGGCCGGCTGGCCCACGATGATGGTGGTTATCCTTTTCATGGGCGGCATACAGCTGATGGCCCTTGGCCTGATCGGTGAATACCTGGGTCGCCTCTATGACGAATCCAAGCAGCGGCCGCTGTACCTGGTGGACGTCTGGCAACCGGGTGCGGGAGGAGTATTCTCTACCCTGCATCCCGGCGCGAAAGGAGATACTGATGCACACGCTACGACAGTTGTTGGAAAGCAAGGCGCCTGAGATCCACGCCGTCGCCCCAGGCGATTCTGTCTTCGATGCAATCAGGTTGATGGCCGAGAAGGGCGTAGGGGCGGTGCTGGTGATGGACGGCTCCCGGCTGGCCGGCATCATTTCCGAACGCGATTACGCGCGCAAGGTCGTATTGCACGGGCGCTCGTCGTCGGACACTTCTGTACGCGAGATCATGACCGCCGAGGTCATCACCGTGGGGCCACGGCACACCGTCGAGCAGTGCATGCAGCTGGTGACCGAAAACCGCATTCGCCACCTGCCGGTCGTGGACGGCGGCGAAGTTATCGGCGTGATCTCGATCGGCGACCTGGTCAAAGCGGTGATCGAGGACCAGAAGACCCAGCTCGATCAGCTGCAGCGTTATATCGCCAGTTGAGCCGGCCTAAGGCGCGCAGAGGGAACAGCAAGTCCCGCCAGCGGTGACGACTGCACCCGGCAAAATTGCTTACTGGGCTTGCCTATTGCGTTGAGCCTACTTGGCGTATTTCCCGCCACAGCCGCTGTCCTTGCCCGGACCCAGCTCCAGTGTTGCCAGCAATGCGGCCGGTGGCGCGATGCTGCCCAACGCCAGGGCCAGTGCACCTCGTAACCCAAGTCGCTTGAAGTCGGGCCGGAAGGAGGGGTCCTTGAACGTGCCGCCAAGCACCAGCGGCGAACGCAGCGCCAGGATGCTGCGATCCTTGGGCCGCGGACGCAGTTCAAGGTCCAGGGTTTCATTCTTCAGGCTGACCTGTCCACTGCCCACGATGATCGTGTCGGCGGTATCGAAAGCAAGCGCCCGCGACTGCATCAGGCCGTCACGCACCGAGAAGTCACCGAATGCGCAGCGGATCGGCACCTTGCGGTCCTTGGTGATCAGGAACTTCAACGCTTCGGCGATATCGATGCCGGCGAGTTCCATCAGCAGATTGCTGATCTGGCCCTTGCCCATGCCCAGGGCGATGTCGCCGTCGGCGCTGCCGAGCATGGCCGCGATGGAGTTGCCGGTACCGGTCACCGCAATATCGCCACCCACCCGGCCAACGGCATCCCGGGTCAGTTTCACGTCCGGGAACAGCCTGGACAGGTCAAGCCGGCGCGCGGAGATCTGCGCCTTGGTGCGGATCGTCGATTCGCGCGCATCCATGCGGATGGTGGAGCGGATATCGCCTCCTGCCACGCCGAAATTGAGCGGCACCAGCTGCAATATCCCGGCCTCGAGCTTGAGATGTGCATCCATGTCATCGATGGGCAGGCTGGGCGCATTGATACGGTGGGCCTTGAGCCGCACGTCGGCATCCATGGTCCGCAGCTTGGTCAGGTTGTACGGCGCATCAGGCAGCACGCGTGGATCGGCCGCCAGCTTCACCGACTGCGCCTTCAGTTCCGGATTGGTCGCTTCGCTGCCGCCGGTTTGCGGAGGAGCGCCGATGAAACCGGCCAGGTCGTCGAAATCGAGTCGCTGCGAGACCAGGTTCGCCACCAGCAAGGGTCGCTCGCGACCGGTGGTCACCGCTGCGGAACCAGCCAGGTCGCTGTCACCGACGATGCCCTTGAAGCGGTCGTAGTGCCAGGTGTTCTTCTCGCGCGTCAGTTGTCCATCGAACTTGTAGGGCGGCGTAGCCGGGGTGGCGATGCCGATAAGGGGATAGAGGTCTTCCAGGTTCTTGCCCGAGAGGGCAAGACGCAGGTCGAAATCGCGCAGGCGGAACGGATCGATCAGCGTTCCACGGGCATGGGCATTGGTGGCGCCCGCGCTGGCTTTGAGATCGATGCTGAAAGGTTCGGTGTTGTTGCTCAGTTCGAGCGGCGATTCGGCCCGGCCTGACAAGGTGAACGGGTTGCCGGTCCAACGACCCTTGCCCTTGATGTCGATAGGCGGGGAGGTGTTCTTCGCGGTACCCGGGGCGCTGTTAACCGAGATATCGATGTCGGTTTTCTTTGCCGCATTGAGGAATCGCAGGCGTCCCTGCTCGATCCATATCCGCCGGAACTGCATTGGGTTGTCGCCGGACTGGTCGCCGAACACCCAGTTGCCCACGCCCTTGGGACCGGTTTCCAGGCGCACGTCCGGGGACGACAGGCGGATTTCGGGGATGCGGGCCTGGCGCTTGAAGACCAGCGGCCACAGTTCGAAATCGATCTCGGCGCGGTCGGCGACCGCCATGGCCGGTTGCTTGGACCAGGAGGCATTTCCAAACCGTACCTTGTCGGCGGTTACCGTCGTGATCCGGCCCAGGTCCACATCCAGGTCGCCCCCGATCCTGAACTCACGGCCGGTGCGCGACTGGACCGTTCTCTCCAGCGGCCCCTTTAGCCAGTTCCAGTCGAAGAGGATGACCAGCACTACAACTGCGGCCAGAAGTACGCCAAGCACCGTCAGTGCGCGCCGTGAGGGCCTGCGGTCAATGAGCCGCTTGTGCTGGACGGAAGACTGTGGCGCGGAAGATTGATTCATCCCCTGAATATCAGGGTTGCGGTGTTCACGTTCCGCGAAAGGCCGGGTGACCGTTCATGTACGGGCCATCAGCCAGGGCGGGGCAGCACCTGCGCAGTGACGGCGATGAAGTGGCATACGCTGCCGCCAATCACGAACAGATGCCATATGGCGTGCGAAAACCGGATCGATTCCCGATGGTAGAAATAGGTGCCCAGGGTATAGGACACGCCACCCATCACCAGCCAGCCCAGGGTCCAGCCATCCAGCACTTGCAGCATCGGCTTGATGGCCACGATCACCAGCCAGCCCATCGCCACGTAGATGATGGTCGACAGCAGCTTGAAACGGCCTGTGTAGAACAGCTTGAAAACCACCCCGGACACGGCCAGCGTCCAGATGGCGATGAACAGGCCCCAGCCCCACGGTCCGCGCAGCCCGATCAGGGTGAACGGGGTGTAGGTGCCGGCGATCAACAGGTAGATCGCGCAATGATCGAAGACCTTGAGGCGACCCTTGGCCACGGGGTGCTGGATGCTGTGATAAAGCGTCGAGGCCACGTAGAGCAGCAGCAGGGTGACGCCAAAGACGATGGATGCGCCCAGCTGCCAGGCATCGCCATGTGTGGCGGCCAGTGTGATCAGCACCGATCCACCGGCGAGCGCGGCCACCGCGCCGAGTCCGTGGGTCAGGGCGCTGGCGATTTCGTCGCGGATTTCGTGCTTGTCCATCACTGCAGCCTTCTGGTCCTGTGCCCGGAAGATGTCCCGAACTGTCCGCGCGGGCCACGGATTGCCTATCATAACCACCTCTCCATCCACGCCCGTATGCATGATAATTTCGCGCCGCCACCGTTACATCTTCGTGGCCATCCCGAAAACGGGTACGCACTCGGTCCGGCAGGCGCTGCGCCAACACCTGGCCGACGACGACCTTGAACAGGTGGGGCTGTTCGTCAACCGGCGGTTTCCGTTCGCCGACCTTGCCGCGATCCGGCACGGTCACCTCAGTCTCCAGCAGGTGAGGCCAAGCCTGGAGCCGGGAGAGTTCGAATCCTATTTCAAGTTCGCGTTCGTACGGAACCCGTTCGACCGCTTCGTTTCGTATTGCGCCTTCATGAGCCGCGAGAATGGGCAATTCGCGGCCGACCCGACCGGCTTCATGAAGCACGTGCTGTTCGAAATGCGTCCTGAGCAGCACATCCTGTTCCAGCCGCAGCATCTGCTGCTGACCGGCGCCGACGGCGCCCTGTTGACGGACCACGTGGGCAGGGTCGAGGAATTGCAGGCCAGCTATGACCATGTATGCGCCAGGCTGGGCTTCGAAAGCACCGCCCTGGGTCGGGTCAACAGCTCGCAGCGCGGTGATTACAGGCAGTACTATGATGCCGAGCTGGTGGCGGGCATCAGCGACTACTATCAACGCGATCTCGAACTCTTCGGCTACTCCTTCGACTGACATGCACGCCAATCCGCGCAAAACCGCCTCCATTCGCCATCTCGGCCCCGTAGCGTCGGCCAGCCTGCGCGAAGCGGTGCTGGCGATCCCCGAATCTGTCTGGGACGAAGAGAACGCGGCCAAGCCGAACAAGTTCGACGCGCTCTCCAGCACCCGGCACATCGTGTTCCGCTTCGTCAGCAGTCCGTTGCATTGGGGCCTGTCCTACGATCGGCCGCTGTGGAGCCAATGGCAGCAACGGTTGCTGCCGGTGATGGAGGAGGCGACGAAATCCTACGGGTATGCGCGGCATGCCTATCCACGGGTGATGCTGGCGCGCATGGCGCCAGGGGGTGTCATCCATCCCCATGTCGATGCCAATCCGGCGGCGTTGTGGCCGCACAAGATCCATGTGCCGATCACCACCAACGACAGGGTCACCTTCTTCCTAGGCGATGAAGGCCACAAGCTGGAAGTGGACAAGGCCTACGAGGTGAACAACCTGGGCAAGCATGCGGTGACCAACGAAGGTGGCACTGACCGCATCCACCTGATATTCGAGTACTACGACCTGGATCAGCCGGAAGAGTGAGGTTGCGGCAAGGCTGCAGGTGGCCGCTTCCAGAACGGCGGCACCGTGCTGTGCGCACGCATGATCCGGCGCGCCAGCAGCAGGCTGATGATGCCGCAGGTCAATACCGTCAGCGCCGAAGCTTCGGCGCCGAAGCCGCCGCCGTCCAGCCAGTCGGGCCCTTGCAAGGTCGATTCCAGCACTCCGTCCACGCCGATGCCCGAGACCGGAATGCCGAACAGGGCGCCCTGCACGAAATTCCATCCCGCATGCAGGCCGATGCACCACCACAGTGAGCGGGTCACGTGGTACAGCAGGCCGAACAGCACGCCTGCTTCCAGAGCGATGGCCGTCGAACTCCAGGCCGATGCTCCCGGGTTGGAGGAATGGGCGAAGCCAAAGAAAAGCGCGGAGACGGCCACTGCGATCCAGGTGCCGAGCCCTTCCTCGGTCAGCCGGAACAGGATGCCGCGGCTGACAATTTCCTCGGTGATGCCAGGGACCACCGCGGTCAGCAGGAACAGTGTCCACAGCGGCGCGTCGCCGACACCGACAACCGCATAAGCGCCGGCGGCCCACAGTTCAAGGACCAGCAGGCCGAACAGCAGCAGCGCCGCCAGCATGCCCCACAGCAGCTGAGGTGACTTGCGCCAGGCAAGGTCGTGCAAGGGGCGGCGTTCAATCAGCCTGGCGAGCACGACATGGGCCAACACGAACGGCAGCACGACAAGCAGCGTCGACGCGGGATTGGCGCTCATTGCCTTGAGGTCGTTGGCCGGTATGCCCACTTTCCGGCCGACCCATGTGGAAGCCAGCGCGAACACCGCCAGCAGCAAGGCGAAATACAGCATCCGCATCAACGGAGAGCGCAGCACCCGCAGGGTCAATACGACAGGCGCACCCGACCAGGCCTTGGCGTGGTCCACAGGTCAGTCAATGCCCACGCTGTGCGCATGCTCGCGCGTGGCCAGGAATTCGACGCCGGGCGCGCGTTCCTGCGCCAACTGCAGGTTGACCCGGGTCGGCGCCAGATAGACCAGCGCGCCGGCGGCATCCAGGGCCAGGTTCATCGCGTTCTTGTCGCGGAACTCTTCCAGCTTCTTCGCATCGTCGCAGCGGATCCAGCGCGCGGTTACCACGCCGATCGGTTCGAAGCTGGAATCGACGCTGTATTCGTCCTTCAACCGGTAGGCCACCACGTCGAACTGAAGCGTTCCCACCGCGCCCAGGATCAGGTCGTTGCTCATCAGCGGCCGGAAGAACTGGGTGGCGCCTTCCTCGCTCAGCTGGGCCAGGCCTTTCTGCAACTGCTTGAGCTTGAGCGGATCACGCAGGCGCGCGCGGCGGAACAGCTCGGGCGCGAAATTGGGGATGCCGGTGAAGCTGATGGCCTCACCCTCGGTGAAGGTATCGCCGATGGAAATGGTGCCGTGGTTGTGGATGCCGATCACGTCGCCCGGCCAGGCCTCGACCGCGATCTCGCGGTCGCTGGCCATGAAGGTCAGCGCGTTGGCCAGTTTCATTTCCTTGCCGGTGCGCACGTGGAAACTCTTCATGCCCGCCGAGAAGCGTCCCGAGCACACCCGCATGAAAGCCACGCGGTCGCGGTGCATGGGGTCCATGTTGGCCTGGATCTTGAAAACGAAGCCGCTGAGCTTGTTCTCCGAAGGATCCACCTTGCGCGTGGTGGTTGCATGCGGCTGCGGCGACGGCGCATGTTCGACGAAGAAGTCGAGCAGGGGCTGCACGCCGAAATTGTTGACCGCCGAGCCGAAGAAGACCGGGGTCTGCTTGCCCGCGTGGTAAGCATCCACATCGAAGGAATGCGAGGCGCCCTGCACCAGCTCCAGCTCATCGCGCAGTTCGGCCAGCAGTTGCGCGCCCAGTCGATCCACCAGTTGCGGATCGTCCAGCGAAGCGAAGATGGTGGAATCCTGGCGGGTGAAGTTGCGGCCCTGTTCGTAAAGATGCACTTCGCCGCTGACCAGGTGCACCACGCCTTTCAGGCGCGAGCCCATGCCGATCGGCCAGGTGACCGGTGCGCACTGGATGCCGAGCACGCTTTCCACTTCGTCCAGCAGGTCGATCGGGTCGCGGCCTTCGCGGTCCAGCTTGTTGATGAAGGTCATGATGGGCGTGTCGCGCAGGCGGCAGACTTCCATCAGCTTGATGGTGCGTTCCTCCACGCCCTTGGCCACGTCGATGACCATCAGCGCCGAGTCCACCGCGGTGAGCACGCGGTAGGTGTCCTCGCCGAAGTCGGCGTGCCCGGGCGTGTCCAGCAGGTTGACCATGCGGCCTTCGTAGGGGAACTGCATCACCGACGAGGTCACCGAGATGCCGCGCTCCTTTTCCAGCGCCATCCAGTCGGAAGTGGCGTGGCGGGCAGCCTTGCGGCCCTTCACCGAACCGGCCATCTGGATCGCGCCGCCGAACAGCAGCAGCTTTTCGGTCAGCGTGGTCTTGCCGGCGTCGGGATGGGAAATGATGGCGAAGGTGCGGCGGCGCGCGGCTTCGGTGGCGACTTCAGACATGGCGATAGCGCCCGCGCGGGCGCGTTCATTGGGACAGGAAGGCGCGAATTATAGCCCTTGGGTGGGTTGACCCGCGCCGGATCAGTGGACGCTGGGGAACTTCAGCTCGCCCAGCGGTCCGAACATGCGCAGCGGGATCGACTCCAGGCGCATGCCGCGGTTGACCTGCAGGACGAAATGCAGGTGCGGGGCGGTACTGAAGCCGGTGTTGCCGGAGAGGCCGATGCGCTGGCCCAGGCGCACGCGCTGCCCGGTCCGCACCTGCACGCCTTCGGGCTTGAGGTGCGCGTAGACGGCCATGCTGCCGTCGTCGTGCAGGATGCGGATGAAGTTCGCCCTGCCGCCATATTTCTCGCGGTTCAGCCCGGCCTTGTCGAAATCGTATTCGACCTGCATGACCACGCCTTCGCGCACCGCCACGATGGGTGTGCCTTCGGCCAGCGCGAAGTCGATCGCGTACCGGTTCTGTGGATCGCTGTGGCTGAAGCTGCCTCCTGGACCCTGGTCGACGCGCACGCGCGCGTAGTCGAACGGCAGCCGGTAGTCGTAGCTTCGCGGCTGCGCGGCAGGGTCTCCGGGCAGGCCATCGAGCAGTAGTTCGAAGTCATTGCCGCGCAGCGGATCGGTGGTGGAAATGGTCGCCACCAGCACGCTGCTGCGGGCGGGCACGATGGCGCTCGCCGGCAGCGCGGGCAAGCCGTAGACGTTGCGGTCGCGCTTGAAGCGCAGCATCACCTGCACCGGTCCGTACATCAGGTTGTCCGCCCACGCCTGGTAATCGCCCGACCGGCTCTCCAGGCGCAGGCGTACCAGCGCGCCGGGCGGGTTGCGGAAGCGGACTACGTCGACATCGCTGGCAGGCAGTTCGTCTGCCGCAGGCGGCTGGTCTCGGTACTGGCTGACACCGTGGCGGTCCTTCCAGCGATACAGCCGCGCCGCATCGGCGTCCGGCGCGCACCACAGTGCGACGCAGGCGATCAGGCTCGCAGCGGCCAGCCTGCGCTTCATTGCATGCAGCGGTCCGACAGGCCCAGCGCGCGCGCGATGTCGCGCAGGTCGAAGGCGGCCACGGCCTTGTCGTCATGCAGCGCGAACAGGGCGCCGGCCGGAAAACGCGGAGTGCCTGCGGCGTACAGGACCTGGCCGTCGGTGTTGGCGACCACCTTGCCGGAAAACGTCTTCAGGGGCTGCAGGCTGGAACGGTCGAATATCCGGAAGATGGTCGGCCGCAACTGGTCGACCGCAATCCAGTACCCCTGGCCCGCATCGCACGCCCATAACGCAATGCCTTCGGCGTCGGCGTCGAACAGCGGCAGGCTGTGGCTGCGGTACATGCCTTCCAGCGTGTACTCGCGCAACGTGGAACCCACGCGGCGGTCTTCCTCGGCAATCAGCAGGCGGTCGTTGACCGAGTCGCCGGCGATGGATTCGACCATGCGCAGCGCACCAGCTTCGGTGGTGTCGCCAAAAGCGCCCAGGTAGCGCGACTGCAACCTGCCATCGGCGTCCAGTCGCACCTCGAAACGTTTGACGCGCTGGTCAAGCTCGCCCATCGGCGGCAATTCACGGGTCGCGTAGTCGGCCATGAAGCTGTCGGTAACCAGCAACTCCAGGTCATCCGGTCTGGTCTCGCGCACCCACAGGCCATAAGGAACACGCAACACGTCCTGCCCGATCATGCCCAGCGGGGTGAAGTCGGGCAGGCGCAACACCTGCACGCGATGGTTGTCGCGCTCGGCAACGAACAGCAGGTCTCCATGCACGGCGATGCCGTTGGGCCGGTTGAACTGCGATGGTCCCTCGCCGGGTCCGCCCACGGCACGCAGGCGTTGCCCGGTCTCGGCGTCGTAGACCACCAGCCGATGGCTGGACTTGGCCGTGGCGATCAGCCAGGTGTGGCCATCCTCGGTGGGCCACACGGCCAGTGAATCCAGCTCGTCTTCGGGGCTTTCCGTCGATATCCAGGCTTCCGGGACCACCGCATCCACCGCCGTGGCCCCCTTCGGTACCTGCGCAGAGGAAGCAGGCGCAACAGGGGTGGTGCGACATGCGACAAGCAGTGCCAGCAACAGCACGCCGAGGTAGGGACGAAGATTCATATGCTAATTATGCGTTAAGGCCTGCGCAGGCCGCGAGCATTATCCCGTCCATTCATCGCTCTATCCGAATAAAGCGATTGACAAGCCGGAAAATCGCGGGCAACCTTCCCCCACCATCGAGACCGGCAGAGGGACAGGCCCTTTGAAGCCGGGGCAGCCAGGCCACGCGAAAGCGCCGCCCAGGTGCCAAATCCTGCGGAGACCCAGCGTCTACCGGAAGATGGTTCGTTCCCCGCCTCGTGCGGGGTCGAACGCCGAGCTCCGCGAAGCTCGATGGCAGTAGTCCATGTTCCCTTCCTGGATACCGCCATGAGCTTCGTCAACGCCGCCTTCCATGCCGTTCCTTCCGTGCAGTCCCTGCCGGCTTACGAGTCGTCAGTGGATTTGGCGCGCGAACTGCGCGGCGAAATCGATATCCGTCTCGACCTGCGCCATGCCGGTATCCGCCAGGTGACTCTGCGTTACGAGCTGCTGGGCGATGCGGGCCTGCCGGTCGTGCTCGTGGCAGGTGGCATTTCCGCCCATCGCCACGTGGTGGCCAGCGCGACCTTCCCGGAAAACGGGTGGGCCAATGCACTGGCCCAGCCGGGCCGCGCCCTGGATCCGGCCCATCGCCGCCTGCTGGCCATCGACTACGTCGGCGCCGACGGCAAGCTGGATGTGCCGCTGGAAACGGCCGACCAGGCCGATGCCATCGTGCAGCTGCTCGATGCGTTGGGGATCGCAAGGCTGCACGCCTTCGTCGGTTATTCGTATGGCGCGCTGGTCGGCCTGCAACTGGCCGCACGTCATCCCGACCGCCTGCGCAGGCTGGTCGCAGTCAGTGGCGCCCATCGCGCGCATCCGTATGCATCAGCGTGGCGCGCGCTGCAGCGCAAGGCCGTGGCCCTGGGCCAACTGCAATGCGCCGATGCCCAGGGTCTGTCGCTGGCACGCCAGTTCGCGATGCTGAGCTACCGCACGCCGGAGGAATTCGACGAGCGTTTCGACGCGGCGCCCGAGATCATCAACGGTCGCGTCCGCTGCGCCGCCGAGGACTACCTGGATGCCGCCGGCGCGCAGTATGTCGCGCGCACCCCCGTCAACGCCTACCTGCGCCTGTCCGAATCGATCGACCTGCACCGTCTCGATCCCGCGCGGGTGGGGGTGCCCACCACTGTCGTGGCGGTGGAAGGCGACCGGCTGGTGCCGCTGGCCGACTCGGTGGCGCTGGTGGAAGGGCTGAACGCCCCGGGTGCCAGCGGGCGCGGCCAGCTCCGGGTGCTGCGTTCGCCCTATGGCCATGACGCTTTCCTGAAGGAAACCGATCGCATCGACAACATCCTGGTGGCCGCATTGCGCGATGCCGACCGCAACGAGAATGGAGTTTCCGCATGAGCAGCCCTGACAACCGCAATGAAATTTCCTGTAGTGCGGCGACGTCCGCAGTGCGTGCGGGTATCGACCGTGACGCCGCCTACGGCGCGGTCACTCCGCCCATCGTGCTGTCCTCCAATTTCAGCTTCGACGGCTTCGGCAACAAGCGCCAGTACGACTACACGCGCAGCGGCAATCCGACCCGTGACCTGCTGGGCGAAGCACTGGCCGAGCTGGAAGGCGGCGCCGGCGCCGTGGTCACCTCCACCGGCATGTCGGCGATCACCCTGGTGCTGAACGCCTTGCTGGAGCCAGGCGATCGCCTGGTGGTCCCGCATGATGCTTACGGCGGCAGCTGGCGGCTGTTCAATGCGCTGGCGAAGAAAGGTCATTTCGAGCTGATCACGGCCGACCTGACCGATCCGGGCTCGCTGGCCGACGCGCTGGCGCAGTCACCGAAGCTGGTGCTGATCGAGACGCCTTCCAACCCCTTGCTGCGCATCACCGACCTGCGCTTCGTCATCGATGCGGCTAGGAAAGCCGGCGCACTCACCGTTGTCGACAACACCTTCCTGTCGCCGGCCTTGCAGAAGCCCATCGACTTCGGCGCCGATGTCGTATTGCATTCCACCACCAAGTACATCAACGGCCACAGCGACGTGGTTGGCGGCGCCGTCATCGCGCGCGAAGCGGAAACCCTCGAAAAACTCGTGTGGTGGGCCAATGCGCTGGGCCTGACCGGATCTCCGTTCGACAGTTTCCTGACCCTGCGCGGCCTGCGCACGCTGGACGCGCGCCTGCGCGTGCACCAGGAGAACGCCACGGCCATTGCCACGCTGCTGGATGGGCATCCGGTCGTGTCCAGGGTCTATTTCCCGGGGCTGGCCTCGCATCCGGGGCATGCCGTTGCGGTACGCCAGCAGAAGGGGTTCGGGGCCATGCTCAGCGTGGAGCTGCATGGCGGCGAAGCGGCAGTGCGCGCCTTCGTCGATGGCTTGCAGTACTTCACCCTGGCCGAATCGCTGGGCGGCGTGGAAAGCCTGATCGCGCACCCGGCGACGATGACCCATGCGGCCATGACGCCCGAGGCACGCGCCAAGGCGGGTATTTCCGACGGCCTGCTGCGACTTTCAGTGGGTATCGAATCCAGTGAAGACCTGCTTGCCGATCTGTCGCTGGCCCTGCGCCGGGCCGAACGCGTCGCGGCCGGCCAGTCCCAGGAACAGCGCGTGCTCGTCGACGCATGAGCCGCGTCATACGCCTGGCAACCGCCTACCGTGCGGTGCCGACGCCCCGGCTGGCCTTGTTGGGCACCGGGCAGGTGGGCGGCGCCTTCGTTGCCCGCTACCAGAGCCTGCTGGAACGCGGCAGTGCCTTGCCCGAGTTCGCCTGGCTGGCCAACTCGCGCGCCCTGCAGCATTGCAATGAGTTGCCCGGCGCGGCGCTTGATGCGGCTCGCGGGTCGCCTCTCAGTCTCGATCCCCTGCAACCGTGGGCAGAGGCCGACGCGTTGCGTCGCGGCGACGTGGTGGTCGATGCCACCGCCAGCGAGTCGGTGGCCGACTGGCACGCCGAATGGATCGCGCGCGGCGTAAACGTGGTGACCGCCAACAAGCTTGGCCAGGGCGGGGCGCTGGCACGTGCGCGCGACATCGACGATGCAGGCCGCGCGACCGGCGCATCCTATGGCGACAGTGCCACGGTGGGCGCGGGACTGCCGCTCTTGCGCAGCCTGCGTGAACTGGTCGCCGGCGGCGATCGCATCCATCGCGTCGAAGGCGTGTTGTCCGGTTCGCTGGCCTGGCTGTTCCATCATTACGACGGCGTGCAGACGTTCTCCAACCTGGTGCGTGAAGCGCGCCGCCTGGGCTTTACCGAGCCTGATCCCAGACTGGATCTCTCAGGCGAGGACGTGCGCCGCAAGCTACTGATCCTGGCGCGGGCGGCCGGGCACGCATTGCACCGGGAACAGGTGGAGGTCGAGTCGCTGGTGCCTCCGGCGCTGGCTGCGCTGACCGTGGGCGAGCTGGACGCACAGCTGCCCTTGCTGGATGAGCCGCTCGCCGGGCGACTCGAGGATGCGCACGACAATGGCCGCAAGCTATGTTTCGTCGGGCGCTTCGATGACGAAGGCGCGCGGGTCGGCTTGCAGGCGCTGGCGCCGGCTCATCCGTTGTGCGGTGGCAGTGGAACAGACAACCGTGTCGCGATTTTCAGCGACCGTTATTGCAGGCAGCCACTTCTGATCCAGGGGCCGGGGGCGGGTGCGGAAATCACCGCCGCCGCCTTGCTGGACGATGTGATGCGGATCGCGGCAGCGCGGACCCGCTGATTGCGGTGGCCCTGGCGAAAGGAAGTGCTACAGGTCCCCGAAACGCGATTGCAACGCCGCAATAGCGGCCAGCCCCGCGGTCTCCGTGCGCAGGATGCGTGGACCCAGGCGCAGGCCAGTGAAGCCGGCGATTCGCAGCAACTCGCGGTCGCGCGGCGACCAGCCGCCTTCGGGTCCGATGGCGATGGCAAGGTGATGGTCCCCGGGTGCGGCCAGGCCGGAAAGCGCATGCTCGCCCACCGGGTCCAGGATCAGCTTCAGTCCGATGCCGTCCAGGGTGGCTGCCGCGGGCGCGAGCCCCGCCGGCGTTGCAAGCCCTGGAATTCGCGCGCGTCCCGATTGTTCGCAGGCCGAGACCATCACGCTGCGCCAGTGCGCCATGCGCTTTTCGGTGCGGTCGGCATCCAGCTTCACTTCGGTGCGTTCGGCCAGCACCGGCAGCACGCGGGCTACGCCGAGTTCCGTGGCCTTCTGCAGGATCAGGTCCATCTTCTCGCCGCGCGCGATTCCCTGCAGCAGGGTGATGTGAAGCGGTGATTCGTTCTCCACGGCCTGGCAAGCATGCAGGTCGACGGTGACCTCGCGTTTGCCGGCCGTTGCGATGCGAGCCGCGTGGTCGTTGCCGTCGCCATTGAACAGGATGCACTCGTCGCCTTCACGCAAACGCAGCACGCGGACCAGATGCGTGGCGGCGGACTCGGGCAGGACCACCCTGGCACCAGTGGCAAGGGCGACATCGACATGGCAGCGGGTCAGCCTCATGCGACCGCCTCGTCGATCGCGCTGCGGGTGGTCTCGGCCAACAGCTGCAACTGCGCGTCATCGATGCAGTACGGGGGCATCCAGTACAACACGTCGCCCAGCGGACGCAGGACCACGCCTCGTGCCAGCGCTGCGCGATAGGCTTTCAGCCCGATCTTCTGCGCCGTGGGGAAAGGCGTTCGCCCGCGACCATCGCGCGACAGTTCGAAGGCCACGATCATCCCCGCCTGGCGCACGTCGGCCACGTGGGGATGGGAGGCGAATGGTGCGGCCAGCACTGCCATCTTCGCGGCCGTCTCGCGGTTGCGTGCCAGCACGCCATCGGTTTCGAAGATGTCCAGCGTCGCCAGGGCGGCGGCGCAGGCCAGTGGATTGCCGGTGTAGCTGTGCGAATGCAGGAAGGCGCGCTCGCGCGAATCGTCCAGGAACGCGTCATAGATTTCCTGCGTCGCCAGCACCGCGGCCAGTGGCAGGAAACCACCGGTCAGCCCCTTCGACAGGCACATCAGGTCCGGCATGACGCCGCTGTCCTGGCTGGCGAACATCGGCCCGGTGCGTCCGAAGCCCACCGCGATCTCGTCGGCGATCAGGAATATGCCATGGGCATCGCAGAGCTGGCGCGCGCGCGCCAGGTAGGCCGGATCGTGCATGCGCATGCCGCCGGCGCACTGCACGCGCGGCTCGATGATCAGGGCGCAGATCTCGCCCGGATGGCGGTCAAGCAGATTGGCCAGGCCGTCGGCGGCACGCAGCGCGCAATCGGCCGCCGATTCGCCGGGCAGGGCCAGGTAGGCGTCGGGTGATGGCGCGAACAGCGCCTCGCTGAGCAGCGGCGCATACACGCGCCGGTAGAGCGGTATGTCGCCGACGGCCAGCGCGCCGATGGTTTCGCCGTGGTAGCCATTCTCAAGCGCGACGAACTTGGTGCGCCGGTGCTCACCGCGATTGTGGAAATAGTGGAACGCCATCTTCAGCGCGACCTCCACGCCGGCCGAGCCATTGTCGGCATAGAAGACCTTGGCCAGCGGCTTGCGGCCGGGCTGGCGTGGAGCCATCGCCAGCAGGCGTTCGGCCAGGCGCACCGCCGGGGCGTGCGAGAAGCCCGCCAGCATCACCTGTTCCAGCGTCTGCGCCTGGCGCGAGATCGCCGCGGCGATGCGCGGCTCGCTGTGGCCGAACAGGTTGGTCCACCAGCTGCTTACCGCATCCAGGTAGCGGCGCCCGTCATAGCCGACCAGCCAGGCGCCTTCGCCGCGCTCGATGGGCACCAGCGGCAGCGTGTCCGGGTGCTCGCGCATCTGCGTGCACGGGTGCCACAGCACGGCCAGGTCGCGTGACCGCCAGTCGCCGGCCTCTGTTAGCATTTGTGGTTCATGGTCTTTTTCCTGCATTCGCCCATCATATCGGCCGCCACCGGCCATCGCACCGGTGCGTGTCGATGAGCCGGCGCCTGCCCGTTATCCATCGCATCACCGAAAGGCCGGAAGGGCCCTCGGAGCGCAAGGTGGAAGAGCTGGACCTTGAATTCAGCAACGGCGAGCGCCGCCGCTTCTACAGGCAGAAGCCCACCGGGCACGGCGCGGTGGTGGTCGTGCCCATGCTGGACGAGGAAACCGTGTTGCTGGTGCGCGAATACGCAGCCGGTGTGCATCGTTACGAACTGGGGCTGGTCAAGGGCCGCATCGATGCGGGCGAAAGCCCCGCGCAGGCCGCCGACCGCGAATTGAAGGAAGAGGCCGGCTATGGCGCGCGCAGGATCGACGTGCTGCGTGCGATGAGCCTGGCGCCCACCTACATGAGCCACCAGTCGTGGCTGGTCCTTGCACGCGACCTGTATCCCGAGCGCCTGCCCGGCGATGAGCCCGAGGAGCTGGAAGTGGTGCCGTGGAAGCTTGATGCGCTGGACCAGCTGATGATGCGCGAGGATTTTTCGGAGGGGCGTTCCCTGGCCGCATTGTTCATCGCCCGCGAATGGCTGGGGAAATCCGCATGAGCCTGGTGACCGCTGATCTGCAGGAAGCAGTGATAGCCATTGCGCGCGAAGCGGCGGCCGCGATCCTCGAGGTGTACGAACACGCCTTCGAGGTGGAACGCAAGTCCGATGCAAGCCCGCTCACTGCGGCCGACCTTGCGGCCCACCACATCATCGTCGAGGGCCTGCAAAGGCTGACCCCGGAATGGCCGGTGCTGTCGGAAGAATCGGCCACCGTGCCCTGGGAAGTACGCCGCCACTGGACGCGTTACTGGCTGGTCGACCCACTGGACGGGACCCGCGAATTCGTCAAGCGCAACGGTGAGTTCACCGTCAACATCGCGCTGATAGATGATGGCGCCAGCGTATTTGGCGTAGTGCTGGCGCCCGTGGGCGGTGTGGTGTGGCATGGCGTGCGCGGGCAGGACGCCTATCGTCGCGAAGGCGAAACCGATGTGCTGCTGCGTACGCGCCGACCAGCTACCGGCGCATTGCGCGTCGCCGCCAGCCGCTCGCACCGGGATGCGCGCACCGAGGCCCTGCTGGCCCGGATCGGTGAGACCGAAACCATCGGCCTGGGCTCTTCGCTCAAGTTCTGCCGCATCGCCGAAGGTGGCATGGACGTGTACCCGCGTTTTGGTCCCACCTCCGAGTGGGACACCGCCGCGGCGCAGTGCGTGCTGGAAGCGGCGGGCGGCGCAGTGATTGCCCCGGACGGACGCGCCTTCCGCTACAACCAGCGTCCGACGCTCCTGAATGGCGATTTCCTCGCCCTGGGCGATCCGCAGCTGCCCTGGAAAACCTGGCTCACCGCGTCCCCGTAGAGCCGCCCCAGCCCCACTGCACTAGTAGTCGGGGGAGGGCAGCAGGGCAAGCCCGGCTCTGCCGGGGGACTTATTGCAACCTTCATTCACAGGGCACTGACCGTGACCGCTCCGCATAACGTCGATGAACTGCTTGCCATCATGGCCCGCCTGCGGGACCGCGACAGCGGATGCCCGTGGGACCTGGAACAGGACTTCGCCAGCATCGCGCCTTACACCATCGAGGAGGCCTACGAAGTTGCCGATGCGATCGATCGCAATGACCTGGGCGACCTGAAGGACGAGCTCGGCGACCTGCTGTTGCAGGTGGTCTTCCATGCGCAGATGGCCAAGGAGCAGGGCGCATTCGATTTCGGTGACGTGGTGGCAGCCATCTGCGACAAGATGCTGCGCCGGCATCCGCATGTCTTTGCCGGGGCCACGGTCGAGGATGCGGAGGCACAGACGCGGGAATGGGAAGCTCAGAAGACACGCGAGCGGCAGGCTGCCGGCGATGCCGATACTTCGGCGCTCGCGGGCATCGCCCGCGGCATGCCGGAATGGCAGAAGGCGGTGAAGCTGCAGTCGCGCGCTGCGCGCGTGGGCTTCGACTGGCCCGGGCCCGCGCCGGTGATCGCCAAGCTGCACGAGGAAATAGAGGAAGTGCGCGTTGAATTCGCCCAGGCCGCGACAGCCGACAACCGTGAGCGGCTGCAGGATGAGATTGGCGACGTGCTGTTCGTGTGTGCCAACCTGGCCCGCCATGCCAAGGTCGACGTCGGCGCTGCCTTGCGCCACGCCAACCTGAAGTTCGAGCGCCGTTTCCGCAGCATGGAGGCGATGGCTGCTGACGACGGAACAGCGCTGCAGGGCATGACACTGGAGCAGCAGGACGAGTACTGGAACCGTGCAAAAGGTCTGGAGCGCGTGAGCCGGTGAAAACGCTGCTGCTTTTCGTGCTCACCGCCATAGCGGAGATCGTGGGCTGCTACCTGCCGTATATCTGGCTGCGCAAGGGCGGAAGCGCGTGGCTGCTGCTGCCGGCCGCCGCCAGCCTGGCCTTGTTCGCCTGGCTCCTGACCTTGCACCCGACCGCTGCAGGACGGATCTACGCAGCCTACGGCGGTGTCTACGTGACCGTAGCGATGGGATGGCTCTGGTGGGTGGATGCGGTCAAGCCGACGCGGTGGGACCTGCTGGGTGCCACGTTGTGCCTGCTGGGCATGGGCGTCATCATGTTCGCGCCGCGCACCGCCTGAGCCATACGGAGACGACACATGAGCCGCTTCGCCAGCTTCCGCGAGTTCTACCCGTTCTACCTGCAGGAACACAGCAACCGCGTATCGCGCCGGCTGCATTTCATCGGTAGTTGCGGCGTGCTGGCCCTGCTGGCGGCCGCGCTGGTGACGGCCAATGGATGGTGGGCCCTGGGCGCGTTGTTCTGCGGCTATGGATTCGCCTGGGTAGGGCACTTCTTCTTTGAAAAGAACCGCCCGGCCACCTTCAAGCATCCGCTTTATTCGTTCGCCGGCGACTGGGTGATGTTCAAGGACATCCTGACCGGCAAGGTCAGGCTGTAACCGGCGACGCCGGTTCGTAGAACATCAGGAAGGCGGCACCGACGATCAGCCCGAAGGCTGCGTAATGGTTCCACTTCAGCGGCTGGCCCAGGTACCAGGTCGAGAACCCCGCGAACACCACCAGGGTCAGGATTTCCTGGATGGTCTTGAGCTGGACCACCGAATACACGTTGCTGCCCAGGCGGTTGGCCGGGACCATCAGGGAGTACTCGAAGAAGGCGATTCCCCAGCTGGCCACGATGGCCAGCAGCAGCGGCGAGCCCTTGTATTTAAGGTGCCCGTACCAGGCGAAGGTCATGAAGATGTTCGAGCCCAGCAGCAGGAGCAGGGGCAGAAATCGTTCGATCATGGTGACAGGCGGCAGAGGGACGGGCTGCAAGATTAACGCTTGGCCAGGCGCCCGGGCGGCCTTCACATGGCGTCAACTTCGAAGCAGGTAGCTTCACAAACCTGAAGCATCCAACGGAGGTCGCATGCGCCAAACACAGGAATCAGCCGGACTCGTGCTGGTGGTCGAAGACAATCGAAATATCTCGGAAATGATCGGCGAATACCTTGAGGGCCGCGGCTTCGAGGTCGACTATGCGACTGATGGGCTGGACGGCTACCGCCTTGCGGTGGAGAACAGCTATGACGTGCTGGTCCTGGACCTGATGTTGCCGCGCATGGATGGCATGGAAGTGTGCCGGCGCCTGCGCAACGAGGCACGCAAGTCCACGCCCGTGCTGATGCTGACTGCGCGTGACACCCTGGACGACAAGCTGACCGGCCTGGGCTCGGGCGCGGACGACTACCTGACCAAGCCTTTCGCCATCCAGGAGCTTGAAGCACGCTTGCGCGCACTGATCCGCCGCGAGCGCAGGCAGGTAGGCGCCGAAGTGTTGAAGGTCGCTGACCTGGTCCTGGACCCGGTAAGCATGCGGGCAACCCGTGGCGGGGCCGAACTGATGCTGTCGCCGATCGGTTTGCGCCTGCTGACCATCCTGATGCGCGAATCGCCACGTGTGGTGACCCGACAGGAAATCGAACGCGAGATCTGGGGCAACGGCCTGCCCGATTCGGATACCCTGCGCAGCCACCTCTACAACCTGCGCAAGGTCATCGACAAGCCGTTCGACAAGCCGCTGCTGCACACCGTACAAAGCGCCGGTTACCGGATCGCCGACATCACCTGAGCCTGCCGGCTGGTATAGGCCGGCAACGGCACACGGAACGTAAACATGCCGCAAGGGTTATCGCGAAAGATCCGTATCGCCTTCATCATCCAGGTGGTACTGGCGAGCCTTGCCATCGTGCTGGGCGTGTTCCTGGTGTCGGCCGTGATCAAGCACAGCCTCATCAATACCGCCCTGCAGGAGGAAGCCGCGCACTACTGGGACCTGTATGGCGCGTCGGAATCGCAGCCGCCGCCCAACAGCTACAACATGCGTGGCTACCTGGTGCTGCGCGGCCGCTCCAACCTGGTGCTGCCGGAAAACCTTCGCGCGCTGAAGCCGGGCTTCTATGAGCTCAAGGCCGATGGCCTGCTGGTGCTGGTGGACGAAAAGCCCGCGGGCCGGCTTTACCTGGTGTTCCAGCGTTCGCAGGCCGAGCGCCTGGCGTTCTACTTCGGCACCCTTCCCATCATCCTGACCCTGGTCGCGGTGTACTTCGTTTCCTGGCTGACCTATCGCGCCTCCAAGCGGCTGGTGTCCCCGGTCAGCTGGCTTGCGCGGCAGGTCGCGCAATGGGACCCGCGCGGCCCGGATGTCACCGGCCTTGCGCCCGACAAGCTGCCTGCCGATGTGCAGGGCGAGGCACGCCAGCTTGCGTCGGCGCTGCATGGCCTGGCCCAGCGCGTGAGCACCCATGTCGAACGCGAACGTGATTTCACCCGCGACGCCAGCCACGAACTGCGCACCCCGCTGACCGTCATTCGCGTCGCCAGCGACATGGCCATGGCAGAGGAATCCTCCCCGCGCGTGACCCGCTCGCTGCAGCGCATCCAGCGTGCGGGGCGCGACATGGAAGCCGTCATCGATGCCTTCCTGATCCTGGCCCGCGAAGTGGACGTGGAGCCGCAGAGCGAGGATTTCGACCTGGCCGACATCGTCCTGGACGAAGCCGAGAATGCGCGCAGCCTGTTGATCGGCAAGCAGGTCGACCTCGAGGTGACCTGCAACGCCAAGCCGCGCCTGCATGCGCCGCCGCGGGTCATGCATGTAGTGGTCAGCAACCTGCTGCGCAATGCCTGCAACTACACCGACGAGGGCCGCATCGAGGTGATCCTTGAGCAGGACCGGATCATCGTGCGCGACACCGGCGTGGGCATGAGCGAAGAATCCAGGGCGCATGCGTTCGAGCCCTTCTATCGCGCCGATCCGTCGCGTCCACAAGGGACCGGGCTGGGGCTTTCGATCGTGCGCAAGCTGTGCGAACGATTCAGCTGGAAAGTCGAACTGGAAAGCGAGCTTGGTCGCGGCACCGCGGCAACCATCCGGTTCGCGTGACCCGGCGCGTACCACCTCGCCACCGTGAACCGCGGGATATGGTCCGTTGTCAACGCCACGCGCGGTACATGCGTTAATGGCGCGAACCCCATTCTCCAGGATCCAGATTTCGCATGAGCCAGCCGCGCCGTAGTCCCCCGCCTTCCCGCACGCTGCTTGTCCGTCTGTCGATTGCCGTCACGGTGCTGGCGCTGTTGGGGGCAGGCTACTGGGCCTGGAGCCATCGCAACAGCGACCCGGCCGACGGCGCCTATCGCACGACTCCCGTGGAACGTGGTGACATCCGCGTTGCCATCTCGGCCACCGGCACGCTCAGTGCCATCTCCACGGTGACCGTGGGCAGCCAGATTTCCGGCCAGGTCACTGATGTGCTGGTCGATTTCAACAGCCGGGTCAGGAAGGGCGACGTGCTGGCGCGTATCGATCCAAGCAGCTATGAAGCGCAGATCGAGCAGGGCAACGCGCAGATTGCCAGCGCCAATGCGAACCTGGCCCAGGCTCGCGCCTCGCTGCGCAATGCCGAGCTGGACTATGCGCGCAAGGCCGACCTGGGCAAGCAGAAGCTGGTCGCGCAAAGCGACGTCGACCTGGCCCGCGCGACCCTGGACCAGGCACGTGCGCAGGTGAGCTCCTCGCAGGCCCAGATCCGCCAGCAGGCCGCCTCCACCCAGACCACCCGGGTCAACCTGCAGCGCACGGTGATCACCTCGCCGGTCGACGGCGTGGTGCTTACCCGCACCATCGAACCAGGCCAGACGGTGGCGGCCAACTTTTCGGCGCCGGAGTTGTTCACCATCGCCGAGGACCTCGGCAAGATGAAGATCGAACTGGCCGTCGACGAATCCGACATCGGCCAGGTCAAGGTGGGGCAGGTGGTCTCCTTCACGGCCGATGCCTTCGCCGACCGCCAGTTCAAGGGCACGGTCGAGCAGGTGCGCCTGGCCGCGACCACGACCAACAACGTGGTCACCTACCCGGTCGTGGTCACGGTGGACAACAGTGATGGCACGCTGTTACCAGGCCTGACCGTCAATGCGGAAATCGAAGTCAGCAAGCGCGACAAGGTACTCAAGGTTTCCAATGCCGCACTGCGTTACAAGCCCGCCGAAGGCGCGACTGCGGCACCGTCGCAACCTGCGCAGGGTGCGCAACGTGGTGGCGGCAGCGGTATCACCGACGATCTGGCACGCACTGTGGCCGACATGAAGGTCAGCGCCCCGCAACAGGCGGCGTTCGACGCTGCTGTGGCCGCGGTCCGGCAGCGCCAGGCTTCGCGCCAGGCGCAGTCGACCCAGGGAGGCAACAGCATGTTCGGGGGTGGCCGCGGCGGCCCGCCCGGGATATCGCTGGGTGGCACGGGATCGGGCGACATGCAGGCGCAGATCCGCCAGCGCATGAGCGAACGTTTCCAGCAGGACTTCGCCGCATTCCGTGCCAGCCTGGACGAGGCGCAAAGGCAACGCTGGGATACCGCCCTGGGCACGTTGCTCAACGCCAAGCGTGCCTCCATCTACCGGCTGGCAGACGGCAAGCCGGAGGCGGTGATGGTGCGCATCGGCGCCAGCGACGGCACGGCTACCGAAGTGTCCGGCGGCGGGCTGAAGGAAGGCGACCAGATCGTGACCGGCGAGCGCGCCAGCGAATGAGTGCGCAATCGCCAATCGGCAACGTGGCCGAGACGCCCGTCATCCTGACCCGCGCCCTTTCCAAAATCTATTCGGCCGGCACCGAAGCCGAGGTTGCGGCATTGCGAGGCGTGGACCTGCGCATCGAACGAGGGGACTTCGTGGCCATCATGGGGCCGTCCGGGTCGGGCAAGTCGACCCTGATGAACCTGATCGGGTGCCTGGATACGCCGACCGCAGGCAGCTACGAATGCGACGGCGTCGACGTTTCCACCCTGGACAAGGAGGCGCTGGCGGAATTGCGCCGCGACAAGATCGGCTTCGTGTTCCAGGGCTTCAACCTGCTGCCGCGCATGAGCGCGCTGGAAAACGTCGCCATGCCGTTGGGCTACGCGCAGGTGCCACCAGTCGAGCGCCTGCGTCGCGCGCAGGAGGCGCTGGCCGCGGTGGGCCTGGGCGAGCGTTCCTCGCATCGGCCCAGTGAACTTTCCGGCGGCCAGCAGCAGCGCGTGGCCATCGCACGCGCGCTGATCAACCAGCCGCCCATCCTGCTGGCCGACGAGCCCACCGGCGCGCTGGACAGCAAGACCGGCGAGGAGATCCTGGCCCTGTTCAAGCGCCTGCGCGACGCCGACCACACGGTGATCCTCATTACCCACGACGCCGAAGTGGCCGCACACGCCGATCGGATCTTCGTCATGCGCGATGGAGAGCTGCACGAAGAGAAGGTCGCGGCATGAACTTCACCGATATCCTGCGCACGGCCGTCCATGCGCTGCGCGGCAACTGGATGCGCAGCGCGCTGACGTCGCTCGGGGTGATCATAGGCATCGCCGCGGTGATCGTGATGGTGTCGGTGGGCCAGGGCACGCAGGCCGAGATCGACAAGATGGTCTCGGGGCTGGGTTCGCAACGACTGGACATATCCCCGGGTGCCGGGCGTGGAGGGGGCGGCGCGCGCATGAGCTCCAGCAGCTTCTTCACCCTCAGCGAGGCCGATGTCGAGGCGATACGCGCCGAAATACCGGAAGTCCAGTACGTCGCCGGTGCCTTGCGCGGCAGCACCCAGGCCGTGTATGCCGAAAACAACGCGTCGACCAGCTGGCAGGGCGTGCAGGCTGACTTCTTCGACATAAACGGCTGGACCATCGCCAGCGGCGAGGGCTTCCAGGCGCAGGACTACACCAGTGCCGACAAGGTCGCCATCCTGGGGGAAACCACCCGGCGCACGCTGTTCGGCGACGATCCCGGCATCGGCCAGACCATCCGCCTGGGGCGGGTGCCGTTCACCGTGGTCGGCACGCTCAAGTCCAAGGGCCAGGGCGGATTCGGTCAGGACCAGGATGACATCGTCATGGTCCCCCTGGAGACCGCGCGCCGGCGCCTGATGGGGGCGATGGGCCTGCCGTCCGGCGCCGTGATGCAGGTCGCGCTTACCGTGGCCAGCGCCAAGGACCTGAACTACGTGCAGGGCGAAGTCGAGGCGCTGTTGCGACAGAAGCACAAAATCGCGCCGGGCGGTGATGACGACTTCAACGTGCGCAATATTTCCGAAATCGTCGCCACGCGCACCGCCACCACCAACCTGATGTCGAAGCTGCTGGGCGCGGTGGCCACCATCTGCCTGATCATCGGTGGCATCGGCATCATGAACATCATGCTGGTGTCGGTGACCGAGCGCATCCGCGAGATTGGCCTGCGCATGGCCGTGGGGGCAGGGCCTTCCGACGTGCGCAGGCAGTTCCTGGCCGAGGCCATGCTTATTTCCCTGATCGGCGGGGTCATCGGCATTGCCATCGGCGTGGTGGGCGCCTTGCTGGTCGGCAAATTCAGCGACCTGCCGATCGTGCTGAACGGGCAGGTCGTGGCACTGGCGGCCGCCTTTTCCATCGCCACCGGCCTGTTCTTCGGCTATTACCCGGCGCGCAAGGCCTCGCAGCTGGATCCGATCGAGGCATTGCGACAGCAGTAGGCCTGCTTCCGTTGCCGCGCAGGCGACGGCGCAAGCAAGCTGCGAACAGGCGCTGTTCTGGTGACGCCCGGGACTGCGCGTTGACGGCCATCGGGTATCCTTCGCTCCACTTTCCCAGCCGAACTTCTTGATGACCCGTCCGCCCCTTCCTTTCGCCCTCGTCATCCATGGCGGGGCCGGCGTCATCGAGCGTGACCAGCTGTCGGAGAGCGAGGAGAAATCCATCCACGCTGACCTGGACGCAGCGCTCGAAGCGGGCCGCCGCGTGCTGGCCGACGGCGGTAGTGCCCTTGATGCGGTGCAGGCCGCAGTAGTGGCGCTGGAGGAATTGCCGCGATTCAATGCCGGAAAGGGCTCCGTCTATAACGCTGATGGCCGGCATGAGCTGGATGCCTCGCTCATGGAGGGACATACGCGGCGGGCCGGTGCGGTAGCCGGGGTGGAAACCATCCGCAACCCGGTGAAGCTGGCGCGCACGGTGATGGAAAATTCCCCTCACGTGATGATGATCAGTACCGGCGCGGAACTTTTCGCCGATACCCAGCCACAGATCGAACGCGTGCCCAACGACTGGTTCGACACCGGCACCCGCCGCGCCCAGCTCGAGCTGGAGCAGGCACGCGAAAGCGCAGCAGCCCACAGCGATGCAGTCGGCCTGCGCGGCAAGTATTTCGGCACGGTCGGCGCAGTGGCGCTGGATGTGCACGGCAATCTGGCCGCGGCCACGTCCACCGGCGGCATGACCAACAAACGCTACGGCCGCGTGGGCGATTCGCCGCTCATCGGCGCCGGCACCTGGGCGGACGAGCGCTGCGCGGTCTCGGGTACAGGCTGGGGCGAGTTTTTCATCCGCAACGTGGTCGCGCACGACATTGCCGCGCGCATGGCCTATCGCGGCGACAGCCTGGCGGTGGCGGCCGACGCGGTGATCATGGAGCGGGTGCCTGGACTGGGCGGAGACGGTGGCGCCATCGCGGTGGACCGCGACGGCAATATCGCGATGCCCTTCAGCACCACGGGCATGTACCGCGGCTGGATCCGGCCCGATGGCAGCCGCGGCACCGCGATTTTTGCTGAATCGGACTGATCGCACGCGCGATCGACGGGACCGATTGGGCCTCACGACCGCGTCGGGAAGCGATGTCATTGCGGTTGCGCACCCCACGCCTGCATGCGCTTCTGCATCTCCTCCGGCGCCACGTCCTCAATGTGGGTGGCAAGCGACCACCGGTGGCCGAACGGATCGATCACGCTGCCGATGCGGTCGCCCCAGAATTCGTTCCTCAACGGACGATCCGCCTTCGCGCCGGCCTCTACCGCGCGTACATACGCTGCGTCCGCATCGGCGACGTAGATCACGAAGCTGGCGGTCGGTCCGCCGCGCTTGTTGGGCGCCAGCGCACCCATGTCGGGGAATTCGTCGGCCAGCATCAGGTGGGTATCGCCAATCATTATTTCGGCATGGCCGATCTTGTCACCCATCGGCAGCCGGAACAGTTCGGTGCTGCCGAAGGCAGCGGCATAGAACGCCAGCGCGCGGGCTGCATCGTCCACCACTAGGTAGGCAGTGACGGTGTGATATCCCTCGGGAATGTAGTGGACGGGCATGGCGCGGCTCCGCTTGACCGGGGCGGAAAATCTAAGCCCGGGTGGGTTACGGATTCGTTACCCGAAACGGCTTATTTGGCCAGGTACGGCGCAATCGTCCGGCGCCACAGATCGTATCCGGTCCGATTCATGTGCAGGCGATCTGCAATGAAAAGGTCTTCGCGTGGCTTGCCTTCGGCGTCCAGCATGGGGGTGAATACGTCGATGTAGGCGACCTGCAGGCGGGTCGCCTCTTCCCTGATCAGCGCGTTGGCCTCGCGCTGCGGCGCAAGCAGGTGCACGCGCGACGGGCTGGGCTTGTTGGAGATGTAGGCGATGCCCACGCCCGGCAGGTCACGGCGCAGCCGCTGGACGAAGGCCCGGAAATCCTGCTGCAACTGCATCGGCGCGCGTCCGCTGAAAAGGTCGTTGTCGCCGGCGTACAGCAGGACCTGCCTGGGCGCATACGGAATCACGATGCGGTCCGCATACCAGGTGCTGTCGCGAAGCTCCGATCCGCCGAATCCGCGATTGATGACCGCCACGCCTGGAAAATCCGCTGCCAGCGTGTCCCACAGGCGGATCGACGAGCTGCCGATGAACACGATGGCATGCGCAGGGGGCGGCATGGCGGCATCTTCGGCGGCAAAACGCTGCATGTCCTCCTCCCAGGCGGCGCTGGACACCTGCCCCGGCACCTGCGGAAGGGCGTGCGGGTGCACGCCGGGCGGCCGGGCCAGGCTGGTGCAGGAGGCGAGCAGGAAGGCAAGCAGGCAAGCCTGCAACAGGCGCATCGAGTTCATGGAAGTCCCTGGCTTTTTCCCAAGTGGAACAGCCCCGGTGGCCTCGCGCAAACACTGCCACCGGGGGCGGGCGCTGCGGCTTGTGGCAAAATCAGGCTTTCCCGATCACAGAGACTGCCCGGCCATGTCCTATTTCGCCGAGTTTCGCCGACATGGCTGATGAAAAAGGGCACCTGCCGCGCGGGCCGGGCCGGATTCTGAAAGCCGCCGTCTGGTCCTGGCAGGGCCTGCGCGCCGCCTGGCTGCACGAATCCTCGTTTCGCCTGGAGTGCTACCTGCTGGTGGTCCTGTCGCCGCTCGCGCTATGGCTGGGGCAGGGCGGCATCGAGAAGGCGCTGCTGATCGGCAGTTGCCTGCTGGTGCTGGCCGCGGAGCTGCTGAATTCGGCGGTGGAAGCGGTGATCGAGCGCTACGGCCCTGAATTCCATGAGCTGGCCGGTCGCGCCAAGGACATGGGCTCGGCCGCGGTTTTCGTGCTGATGATGAATGTACTGCTGTGCTGGGGCCTGATCCTGGGCCCACGACTTTTTTCGCTTTGAAGGATTGAGTGCCGATGAGTTTTGAATTCCTTGCCGACCCCAACGTCTGGCTCACCCTGGTTACCCTGAGCGCGCTGGAGATCGTGCTGGGCATCGACAACCTGGTCTTCATTTCCATCGCGGTAGGCAAGCTGCCCGAGCACCAGCGCGACGTGGCGCGCAAGTTCGGCATCGCCGTGGCCTGCGTCACACGGATCGGGTTGCTGCTGACCCTGGCGTTCCTGGCGAGGATGCAGAACGACCTGTTCACGCTGTTCGGCATGGGGTTCTCGATACGCGACCTGGTGCTGGCCCTGGGCGGCTTGTTCCTGCTGGTGAAGGGAATCATGGAAATCAGGGAGCTGATCACCGGCGGCCACGATGAAGATCCCAACACCACCAAGACGTCAGCGGTGTTCGGCATGGTGATCCTGCAGATCGCGATCATCGACATCGTGTTCTCGCTGGATTCGGTCATCACCGCCGTGGGCATGGCCCAGCACATCCCGGTGATGGTGGCGGCGATCCTGTTGACCGTGGCGGTGATGCTGTTCGCAGCCAACCCGATGGGCCGTTTCATCGACGCCAACCCGACCATCAAGATGCTGGCACTGGCCTTCATCGTGCTGATCGGGGTGGTGCTGATCCTGGACGGCTTCGAGATCCACGTGCCGAAGCCCTACATCTACTTCGCCATGGCCTTCTCGGTGGCGGTGGAATGGCTGAACCTGCTGATGCGCCGTCGCGGCGCACAGCACCAGCACCCGATCGTGCCCTAGGGAGCAAGGGTCTCGGAGCCGGGCAAGCCCGGCTTTGCGGGGTGTCCCCGCCGGCTGGTTGCGCTGCGGGCGGCGCGGTGCTGCAATGCGCGCCATACCCCCGGAAGGATCTTCGTCATGCGCCTGATTTCGCGTACTTTCCTTGTTGCCCTGCTGGTGACCCTGTTGTCGGGCTGTGGCTACAACGCCATCCAGCAGAAGGATGAGGCGGTGAAGGCGGGCTGGTCCGAGGTGCTCAACCAGTACAAGCGGCGCGCCGACCTGATCCCCAACCTGGTCAAGACCGTGCAGGGTTACGCCCAGCAGGAACGCCAGGTACTGACCGACGTTACCAATGCGCGCGCGCGCGTCGGCCAGATCAACGTCAATGCCGACGACGCCGCCTCGCTGCAGCAGTTCCAGGCCGCGCAGGGCGAGTTGTCTTCGGCGCTGTCGCGCCTGCTGGTGGTGACCGAGAACTATCCCAACCTGAAGTCCGACCAGTCCTTCCGCGACCTGCAGGCGCAGCTGGAAGGCACCGAGAATCGCATCACCGTGGCGCGCGGCCGCTACATCGAAACCGTGCAGGGCTACAACACCTTCGTGCGCTCGTTCCCGCAGAACCTGACCGCCAAGATGTTCGGCTACAAGGAAAAGCCCAATTTCACGGTGGAAAACGAGGCGAAGATCTCCGAAGCGCCCGCAGTCGACTTCGGCACGCCATCACCGCCTGCGCCGACGCCTGCGCCAACGGCCCCGACGCCACCGCCCGCGCCTGCGCCCGGCAATTGACCGGCGCGGATAACTGACCGGCATGCTGCGACGCGCGCTCGCGCTCGCTTTCCTCCTGTTTGCCTGCCTGCCTGCATGGGCGCAGCAGGCTGCGGCGATTCCGGCACTGACTTCACCGGTGGTCGATACCACTGGGACACTCGGCGCCGCGCAGACCCAGCAGCTCGAGCAGCAGGCGCTGGCCCTGCAGCAGTCCAAGGGCAGCCAGTTGCAGGTGCTGCTGGTGCCCAGCACACAGCCGGAAACCATCGAGCAGTACACCCAGCGTGTTTTCGACCAGTGGAAGCTCGGGCGCAAGGGCGTCGACGACGCGGTGATGCTGGTGGTCGCCAAGGACGACCGGCGCGTGCGCATCCAGCCCGGCTACGGCCTGGAAGGGGCCATTCCCGACGCCATCGCCAATCGGGTCATCCAGGAATACCTGGTGCCCAAGTTCCGTGCCGGCGATTACGGCGGCGGCATCGTCGATGCGACCGCGCAGCTGGTCAAGCTCATCGAGGGCGAACCCCTGCCGCCCCCGGTCAGCGACAACCGCGTCCGTGAAAGCGATGGCAGCCCCGACTGGATGTTCGCCCTGTTCGCGGCCTTCATCGTGGCCACCATAGTTCGGGGAATGTTCGGCAAGGCGCCGAAAGGGTTGCGCAGCCTGTTCACCGGTGGCGCGGCCGGCAGCGTGGCCTGGCTGCTGTCGTCGTTGATCCCGCTGGCCGGCGTGGCCGGATTGATAGGCCTGATCTACGGCCTGACCTCCGCGTCATCCGGCCGATTTGCGCGCCACGGAGGCTGGGGTGGCTTCGGT
>NZ_QOVG01000039.1 GCF_010119615.1 Pseudoxanthomonas gei | reverse complement strand
ACTGAGCTTCGTCTGGTTTTTTGCCGTTATGTCCGTTACGTACAATTCGGAGGGATTTATTACTTCCGTTTTAGCAAATACAATCTGATTACCCACTACGTCGAAAGCAGTAATGCCACTGTCGTAGGTAGTTAATTGCACAATGTCGCGGGTGGCTGGATTCAGGCGGTAAAGCGGGACACCGCCATTAGAAGAGGCTGAAAAATAAACCGCATACGTAGTGGCTGATTTTTTACCTTTTCCGGTTGTCGGCAACTCTGCCCAAGTCAGATTACTGGCTGCCCGGTCGAACGTAACGAGTTGTATGTCAGAAGCTGTTGTGCCGTTCAGTGTGGCCAGGCCAATTTGCCCAAAGTTGATGCCTTCTGATGGGCTAACCATAAAGGCCAGTTGCTTTCCATCGGGCGATAGTTCGGGTGATCCGTAACTTTTTCCGGCCTCAGCCAGCACAACAGTACGTGTCCCCGCACCATTAGCCGGAATGAACACAATGGAATTGTCGGATTCCCGATCCGGGTGTCCAC
>NZ_QOVG01000038.1 GCF_010119615.1 Pseudoxanthomonas gei | reverse complement strand
GGCGGGGGTAGGTAGCCGTTTCTTTCGTGTCGGGTGTCCAGCGGTCGCGAACGGCAGCCGAGTATTTGTCGTCGCCTTTGATCCAGAAATACGAGCTGTTTTTCTGTCCATACGCCCCCGCGCTGCCGGTGGCGATGGCGAAGACGGTCCAATTGCTCCACCGCGCCGTCAGGTTCAGGCCAAACGTGAAGGGGGCACCTGACCAGCCGGCCCGACCCAGATACACCTCGTCGCGACTGTCGATAACACCGTCGCCGTTCTGGTCTACGTATTTGATGTCGCCGGGCTTAACCTGACCGTACGTTTGCTTAGCGCTGGCTGCGATGTCGCTTTCGTTGGCAAAGAGCCCCTTGCTTTGCAGTCCCCAGATCGCGTCGAGCGGTTTACCAACCCGGTTCTGGTAGGCATTCTCGTAGTTCTCCGCGCGTTGCGTCGCTTTCGTCGTGTAATATGTTCCGGCCAAACCGACGGTCCATAGGACCGGACCCAACTGCTTATTCAGGCCCAGGTTGAAATCCACGCCTTTGCG
>NZ_QOVG01000037.1 GCF_010119615.1 Pseudoxanthomonas gei | reverse complement strand
AACGGCAACAACAGCGTGTTCGTACAGGCCTAAGAGGTGACGTCGCAACATCGCTGACACACACAGTACAACGCCCATCGAAAAGACAGGAACGGAATAACCACCCGACTTCAGAAAATGAGCCAGACTCCACCGGTAACGCAACCGGTGACGTTGCCTGCAACACCTCCCTAACCACCTACCACGGACTCGGATAAACCGCCCGCCATTGCGCCACCCAGACTCATCGAGATCGGGATGGATGCCGTAACAGGGCGCGCGCTGCAGGGAGATCCAATGCAGACCGAAGGATCGGAATGGACGTATGGACCCTCATGGATACGCTTCGAAGACGAACGCGTGATTGACTGGTCCAGCGCGCCGTCGCATCAGCTGAAGACCAAGACAACTTCACCGTAGCAGCCGAGCCGCGAACGTGGCTGGGCGGCGGCTTTCCCCCATACCCACGGCGGGCCACAGACGCAGCCCAAACGTGCATCCACGTATCGGCCTTCCAGGACGCTACGTCAGAAACGGCCCTCTTCCTCGTGCAGGCAGAAGCCGG
>NZ_QOVG01000036.1 GCF_010119615.1 Pseudoxanthomonas gei | reverse complement strand
TGATTACAAGAAAATCTGCATCTGGCAGACCACAGACCAGGAAATAGGGACTTTAGCTAAACAAACAGCGCCTGATCAGTTCCCTGGGCAGATCAGGATAGAAGATGTGAATAGCGATGGCAAGATTGATGCTAATGACCGTCAGATTCTCGGTAATTTCCAGCCCGTTTGGGAAGGTGGTATAACCAATCGGTTCAGTTACAAGAACTTCGATCTATCGATTGTAACCTTTGCTCGTATGGGTATGAAAGTGATTGTGCCTTACCTGACAGGTAACTCGACAGGATCGGGTGGATTTGCGTTCTTCAATCAGGGCCGGGTAAACCAGGTGAAAACCGATTACTGGACCGAAACGAATCCGACCAATGCCTTCCCTGCACCGGATGCAGCCAGTGCCGTGGCCTATTTTGGTTCTACGTTGGGGTACTACGATGGCTCGTTTATCAAATGCAGAAGTATCAACCTGGGCTACACCTTTGCCAGTGAGTTGATCCGGAAAATCGGGATGAGTTCAGCCCGGGTTTATTTCAATGCCACGAATCCGTTTATC
>NZ_QOVG01000035.1 GCF_010119615.1 Pseudoxanthomonas gei | reverse complement strand
GGTCCTTCAGTGCGGGCATGACCAGGCGCTTGGGCGTGGTCACGGCATAGGCCTGGACCTTCTTGGCCGTGATCTGGCCCGTGGTGTTGGTGGTCTGGTCGCACAGCAGGTCGACCTGGTTGCCGATCAGGTCGGCGATGGCCGGCGCGGCGCCCTTGTAGGGCACGGGCGTCATTTCGGTCTTCATGGCCGCCTGCAGCATCAGGCCGCACAGGTGGGAGGCGGAACCGATGCCGGCATTGGCCAGGTTGACCTTGCCCTGGTTCTTGCCGATCCAGTCCTTGACCTCGGCGAAGTTCTTGGCCGGCAGGCTGGGGCGGCCGATCAGGGTCATGGGCACGTCGTTGATGATGCCGGCGTACTCGAAGTCGTTGAGCACGTTGAACGACAGCTTGCGGTACAGCGACGGGATCGTGGACATGCCGATGTGGTTGATCAGCAGCGTGTAGCCGTCAGGGCGGGCACGTGCAGCCTTGGCCGTGCCGATGGTGCTGCCGGCGCCGTCGGCGTTGTCCACCACGATGGTGGCATTGTTCAGATGCTTGCGCATGGAC
>NZ_QOVG01000034.1 GCF_010119615.1 Pseudoxanthomonas gei | reverse complement strand
ATGCGTATTTGTTGTGCAGCGACCGGCAATTGCAGCAACGCGCCGGGCGAAACCGGACGTCCATCGACATCGACATCGACGGCGCGCACGCGTACCGGCGGCGGCAACGGATTGTGGTGCAAGCGGTCCGGGTCATTACAGCCTGTTGAAGGTATGGGGGGCAAATTCAACTCTGATTCGCAACGCTTTTGAGGACCTCCTCGGAGAAGACTTCGAGGGGCGTTTTGAATCCAAGTATCTTGCGCGGACGATTGTAGAGCCGCTGCTCGATCCATCGCAGGTGCGCATCGGTGATGGTGCTGAAATCGGTCTGTCGTGGCAAGTATTGGCGTGTCAATCCGTTGGCATTCTCGTTGCTGCCGCGCTGCCATGGGCAGTACGGATCTGCGAAATAGAAATCGCTCTGCAGGCAGGCGGCAATGAGCCGATGATCGGCGAACTCCTTGCCGTTGTCGGCGGTGAGGGTGGGAACTGCATGGCGCAGGCCGCCCAGTCGCTGGACAATGGCGTTGCGCACGTTTTCGGCGGGGGCCGGCGGCGCGGAAACCCGCAGAAGGAGGGGG
>NZ_QOVG01000033.1 GCF_010119615.1 Pseudoxanthomonas gei | reverse complement strand
GGTTAACGACCTGAAACTACGAGCCAGCTTTGGTGCCAATGGTAACCAGGAGATTGGCGCCTACGACCGATTCAGTACGTATGGTTCAGGGTATAATTATGCCGATGGCACTGGCATTGCGGGTGGTATTGCACCAAACCGAATTGGAAATGCGCTGCTAAGCTGGGAAACAACGTACCAGTACAACGCTGGCGTTGATCTTGGTCTTTTCAAAGATCGGCTGACCGTTAACGTGGATGCCTATCTGAAACAGACGAAAAACCTGCTGACAAACGTACCACTTACGTACAACGAGGGTGCCCTGGACCCACAGACGACACAAAACATCGGTACGGTTCAGAACAAAGGATTTGAAATTGGTATCAACTCCACCAATATTCAGAGCGAAAGCAACGGCTTCACCTGGTCCAGCAACCTGAACTTTTCACTGAACCGCAACAAAGTGATCGACATCGGTACGCTACGTGACGACCAGGGCCAGGAGGTCGATCGGACCATTATCGGTACGTACACCATCACGCAAAAAGGCGCTCCGCTGGGCGCTTTCTATGGCTACGTTGTAC
>NZ_QOVG01000032.1 GCF_010119615.1 Pseudoxanthomonas gei | reverse complement strand
GTTTTAGTCATCGCGAGACGTTTATCGCAGGCTGTTGCGCGCAATCGATGCACATATTTAATTCTACTGTGTTACTAAATACGAATCCGTTGGTACGGTGAGACCCCGCAACACGGGCAGTGTGGGAGGCTTCTGGCGATAAGCCTAGCCAGTCCGAAGGCCAGCGTGGCAATCGAGTTGGGATGGTGACGTTGCATTGGGGCCAGACCGGCGCGGGCGGACGCTTTTGGATACTGCAGGCATCTTGAATGCGACGGAGTTTTTTTTACTGCGCAGGCGCTCGCGCATCAAGAACCCGTATGCGGCGATGCACAGACTGGCGTGATGGTGAAAACCACGCCAGTTGCGCCCTTCATAGTGATGCAGGCCCAACTCCGACTTCAGCTCCTGATAATCGCGTTCAATCCGCCATCGGCCTTGTGCCGTGGCAACCAGTGTCTTGACCGGCGTTTGCTTTGGTCGCGTCGAGAACCAGTAGTGGCGGGGCTCGGACTCTCCCGGCGGCCACTCGATCAGCAGCCACTGCTCGTCATGTGCCTGGCGATTGTGTGCGGCACGAACCCGCAC
>NZ_QOVG01000031.1 GCF_010119615.1 Pseudoxanthomonas gei | reverse complement strand
GGCCAACGGCCGGTTTGCTGAGCGCTATTTTTGTGATCGTGGGCGTTCTGGCCGGGAGCTACCCCGCCTTTTACCTGGCTTCGTTTGATCCCGTAAAGGCACTGAAGGGCAAACTTCGTCTGGGCGGAAAATCGATGAGCGTACAGATCGGGCATGGGCTGATCGTGCTTCAGTTTACGATTTCGATAACGGTTATTATCAGTACGTTAATCGTTTACAAGCAGTTATACTATCTGCAACATAAGCCTCTGGGCTTTCAGCGAGAACAGGTAATGGTCTTGAACATTCCTCAGGAACTGGCAGCCAGTGGAACTGTAGCCACGCTCAACAAGGCGCTCGCCGGTTTAGCGTACGTACAGGGAGTATCGTTGATTGGCTCGCATTCCCTGCCTAGCCAGGAAATGAACCTGTCGGCGTTCAATCTGGAAAAGAACGGCAAAATACGTCCGCTGCCCCAACGCTCCATTGATGTTGATGAAAACTATCTGTCTGTGTTAGGCATTCCGCTGGTTGCGGGCAGGAATTTCAGCACTCCCAGGATAAGTAGCGAGAAGACGGAGGTGGTGCATGAG
>NZ_QOVG01000030.1 GCF_010119615.1 Pseudoxanthomonas gei | reverse complement strand
CGTCATCAAGTAGGCGTCATCTCGAGCAGCCTTCTTACGTTTGCGTTTCAAACTCATCTTTGTCGGATCGCGATTAATCAACCCTAAAGCTAATTTACGCACGGTAGTCAAATTGCGCGGAGCGTGGTCTTTTCGAACTTGGCAACCATCCTCGTCAAAAGTCACATCCAGATGCCAGTGTTGCTCATTCTCAATACTCCAGTGCCGACGAATGTAGTAGCCCAGCTGAGCGGCTGAACAGTCAGCTAACGAACTGATATAGTAGTGCTTACTGTGTTGCTCTTTGTCATTAATCCAACGACTTGACTCCACACAAATTACACTCTTTAAGCCAACCCAGCCTTCAACGGCATCAAGTAGGCCCAATTTTTGGCAGACTAGCACGGTCCGCTTTTCTGCCCGACCATGCCCTAAGTCGCGGCTTGTATGGGTTAGCAAGCCAGGCCTTGTTCGCTCGAACCAATCCACCACTTGTTCATATAAGCGATCCTGATTGGCTTTCAAACCAATAAGATAGTCGGCCTTCTTCTCAATAATCAGTTCAGCAATCGTTTTCTGGCAGCCAATGGCATCAATACTCACAAC
>NZ_QOVG01000002.1 GCF_010119615.1 Pseudoxanthomonas gei | reverse complement strand
CTCCAGCTGCCGAGCGCTATGCTGCTTCCGCCCCCCACCCCGCCTCCAGGAGTTTGTATGCGACCCCTACTGTTCCTGCTTCTATGCCTGTTCGCGCCTCTGGCCGCCGCCGACGAATTCGCATTCCCCGGCGCCTTCAGCAGTCGCGACATCACGACCAATGGAGCCACCATCCACGTGCGGGTGGGCGGCAAGGGTCCGGCGGTGGTACTGCTGCATGGCTACGGCGAAACCGGCGACATGTGGATTCCCCTGGCGAAAGACCTGGTTCGCGACCACACCGTGGTCATTCCGGATCTGCGCGGACTCGGCCTGTCCTCCAAGCCTCCTGCAGGTTTCGACAAGAAGACACAGGCCGGCGATGTGGCGGGCGTGATGGATGCGCTTGGTATTTCCCGGGCGGACCTGGTCGCCCACGACATCGGCAACATGGTGGCCTTCTCGTTCGCCGCCCAGTTTCCGCAGAGGGTCTCGACGCTCACCCTGATCGATGCGCCGATTCCCGGCGTGGGGCCGTGGGAAGAGGTATTGAAGAATCCCCTGCTCTGGCACTTCCGCTTTGGCGGCCCGGACATGGAACGGCTGGTCGCCGGCCGCGAACGCATTTACCTGGACCGCTTCTGGAACGAGTTCTCGGCCAACCCGGCCCGCTTCAGCGAGGCCTCCCGCCAGCACTACGCGGCGCTCTACGCACTGCCAGGCGCCATGCACTCCGGCTTCGCCCAGTTCGCCGCTTTCGACCAGGACGCAGTGGACAACAAGGCGGCCCTCGAGAAAGGCCAGCTGCCGATGCCCGTATTCGCGATCGGCGGGGAGAAGTCCTTCGGCCCGATGATGGCGACGGTCATGCGTTTCGCGGCCACCAACGTCAAGCAAGGCATCGTGCCCGACACGGGCCACTGGATCATGGAAGAGAATCCCACTGCCACCGTGGCGATGGTGCGGGATTTCCTCGACGCGCAGTAATGGCGCGCCTGCCTGCAGCCCGGCCACCTCCCTAATCGGCATACACTCGGCCCTCACGTCAGTCGGGGAGTCGGGCATGAGGCATCGCAGCGGAATGTTGTACAGGGGATGGCGCGCGGGCTTGGGCGCGGCAGTGTTGCTGGCAGGCGCGGCCCACGCGCACGAATCGACGCCGGCGCCGGCAGCGGCCGGGGCGGTCGCCGTGCCCATCGTGCTCAAGGCCGCGCACCTGTTCGACGGGCGCAGCGGCCAGCTGGTGTCGCCGGGGCTGGTGGTGGTGGAGGGCAGCAGGATCACCGCAGTCGGCGCCGGCGCCGCCCTGCCCGCCAATGCCCGTGTCATCGAGCTGGGCGATGCGACCTTGCTGCCGGGTTACATCGACGCCCACACCCATATCAGCTACGACTACAACGAGAACTGGGCCCAGGGTTTCTACGAGGGCATGCTCCGCTTCCCGGTGGAACAGTCGCTGCATGCGGCGCGCAATGCGAAGGCCACGCTGCAGGCCGGGGTGACCTCGGCACGCGAGGTCGGGGCCGGCGATTTCATCGACGTGGCCCTGCGCAATGCGATCAACGCGGGCATCGCCGAAGGCCCGCGCATGCTGGTGGCGGGCCACGCGCTGGGTTCCACCGGCGGGCATTGCGACAGTTCGCCATTTCCGCCGGACACGGTGAAGCCGTCCGGTCCGCTGCAGGGCGTGTGCAACGGGCCGGAGGAATGCCGCCTGGCCACGCGCCTGCAGATGAAGTACGGGGCCGACCTGATCAAGATATGTGCGTCGGGTGGGGTGTTGTCGGAATCCGATCCGGTAGACGTGCCGCAGCTCACGCCCGAGGAACTGCGCGCGATCATGTCCGAGGCGCACAGCTGGGGCCGCAAGGTGGCGGCGCACAGCCATGGCGACGTGGCGGCGAAGCTGGCGGTGGAGGCCGGGGTTGATTCGATCGAGCACGGCAGTTTCCTGACCACGCCGACGCTGCAGTTGATGAAGCAGAAAGGCGTGTACCTGGTGCCGACGCGGATGACCCAGGTGTGGGTGCTGGACAAGGCCGATACCTATCCGCCGAAGATCGGGGCCAAGGCACGCGCGGCGGGTGCCTCGCATTCGGCGATGTTCAGGAATGCATTGAAGATCGGGGTGCCGATCGCGTTCGGCACGGATGCGGCGGTGTATCCGCACGGGATCAATGCACAGGAATTCGGCGACATGGTGGACCTGGGCATGTCACCGTCGGCGGCGTTGCTGACCAGCAGCCAGGGCTCGGCGAAGTTGCTGGGCATCGATGCGGAAACCGGGACGCTGGAGGCGGGCAAGTTCGCGGACATCGTGGCGGTGCCGGGGGATGTGCTGCGGGATATACGGGCTACGGAAAAGCCGGTGTTGGTGATGAAGCAGGGCACAGTGGTAAAGAGCGCCGAGTAAGCGACGTAGGATGGGTCGAGCGCAGCGACACCCATCACCGCAAACCCACAGATATCAGGAACGTAGGATGGGTCGAGCGTAGCGGCTTTCAACAGCGAAGCTGGTCCACCCATCACCGCCAACCCACCGACACAACGAGGTCAAGGATGACCAATTACCGCCGCATGCATGTTCCAGGCGCCACCTGGTTCTTCACCGTCAATCTTGCCGATCGGCGCTCCCGCTTGCTGGCGGAGCGCACCGACACCTTGCGCGAGGCGTTGCGCTATGTGCATGCGCGCCATCCGTTTCGCATCGAAGCCATGGCGGTATTGCCGGATCATCTGCATGCCGTCTGGACGCTTCCGCCCGGTGATGCCGATTACCCGACGCGCTTGCGTTTGATGAAGTCATGGTTCTCGCGCCATATTCCTGCTGGCGAACGTCGGGGCGCCAGCCGTGTAGACAAGGGCGAACGCGGAATCTGGCAGCGGCGCTATTGGGAACACATGGTCCGCGACGACCGGGATCTGGAACGATGCGTGGATTACGTCCATTTCAACCCGGTGAAACATGGTCATGCCGCACGCGCAGTGGATTGGCCGTATTCAACCTTCCACCGCTACGTCGCCAAGGGGTGGTTGTCTGCGGATTGGGGCATAGCCATCGAAGCCACCGGCGACTTCGGCGAACGCGACGATCCGCAAGCCAGCCACGATTCGTAGGTGGGGTTCGAGGCGCGCGGGGCCATGCGGCTCGCGTTGTATGCTAGCCCGCAACCGGCCGCGGCGCGGCCAAACGGGGGACATGATGATCGGAAGAACCAGTCTGTTCGGGCGCTTCATCCTTGGCGCCATCCTGACTGCGCTGGGCCTGCCGACTATCGCCGGCCCGGCGACCAAGTGGAAGACCTGCTACTTCGAGGGCACCGGCGGGATGGGTCTGCCGCTCGCCCTGATCGTGATCGAGCCTTTCGAGATCGCGGCCGAGCACGAGGGGACCCTGGTCTATCCGACCACGGCCTTCGAGCAAGACCCTGGCGTTTCCAGCGTAGTGCCGGGGTACACCCGATTCAGCAGCGCTACCTACGGCTGCGACGAGTACGAGACGCGCGAACGTGCGCAGGCGCGGGCCGATCGCGTAAAGGGGTGGGGCAGCTACTCGATCACCCGCTCGGTCGAATGGTCGCCGCCATCCACGGTGACCGGCCTCGGCGGCACCGGCAAGAAAGGAGCGAGCGTGCGGGCGGTGCGCAAGCCGTCGCCGTCCGCCGGCGGACCTGGTGCGACCGTGATCGATGCGGCGGCGCCGCCCGTCATTCCAGGCTGGGACGAGAAAGTGCGCGAACAGTTGCGCAAGGAGGCGGATACGCGCGCGAAGTCCGCCGCACTGGCCGCCGCGAATGACACCAGGTTGCAAGCCGAGGTGGCCGAAGCGCTCCGCAAAATGAAGGCCCGGGGGCGTGCGCAATGAACCGGGTTTCCGTGGCATGGCTGGTCCTTCTGCTCGCGGCGCTGATCCTGCCCGGGCCGGCGAGTGCGCAGACTTCCGTGATCGATCTGAAGACGGACACGCCCTATACCCACAAGCCCGGAACGCAGGTGGACGTGTATCGCTTCGTTGCCTTGCTTGGCACGCGCGCCACGCTGGTGGTCACGGTGCCGGGCCATGCCATCGTCACGCTTTACACGCCGGAAGGCGAAGCCATGATGGCCGTCGAAGGCAGTGAAAGGATCTCACTTGAAGCGGTGCTTCCCACCTCGAATGCTTACGTTGCCAGCGTGGTGCGTGCCGCTAAGGACAAGCCCTACAAAATGCTTCTGGTCACGCAGTCGCCGACGTTGATGCAGGCGTTCGTGGCAAAGGCGGTGGGTTATGGGTATCTGTTGGATGGCAAGCCGGCGTACCAGTGCTGGCTCGACCCGGGCCGGAAGATGAAGACGGTAACCGGAGACGGCGAGTGGACCACCACCGTTGTAGCGGCAGATCGAAGCGAGACAAGCGTTGGCGGAAGCGCGATGCGCGCCGAGACCTACCTGGTCGAGCACAACGGCGGCCTCTTTGCTAAAGACGTCTCAGCTGATGGCCAGTCCTACGAGCGCGCCGTTGAGCTTGAGGGGCCACAGTTTGACCCATCCCAGTCGCCCCGCTGGAACGGCTACCTGTGTTCGGATGCGGATTAGGACATAGCCATCGGAGCCACCGGCGACTTCGACGAACGCGACGATCCGAAAGCCAGCCAGAATTCGTAGGATGGGTCGAGCGCAGCGACACCCATAACGCGTGACGGCCCGACGTCGCCATTGGTTTCGAAAGCAGGTGTATCTGCTTGAGGCTCTATCGCCTCGGACAGGAACAGCGATGGGTGGACCAGCTTCGCTGTTGAAAGCCGCTGCGCTCGACCCATCCTACTGGGCCTAGGCGGGCCGCACTGCGGGAAGGTCTCTGGCAGGAATGGACGCCCAGTCAATTCCGAAACGCGCTAGGTACTTCCGGATCCGATCGGCGTCATTCGTGCTGGACCGTTGCGCGCGAGACGCGGCAAACAGCTCGCGACCCGCGGCCGAAAGCGTCTTCGAACGGCGGCAAACCTCAATCACGGTTTCGAGCTGTACCCGATCGAACATGTCCAGCGCAGCCTCATCCTCGACTAACCCGTGAAGAACCGAAGGTGCTTGGACGACGCGCCACTGGCGCCGCAGACGCTCGATTTCCTCGTCCACCAAATCAAGCTGGATGCGTCCGGCCGTAGCCAACGTGGCCATGCGCATCACGGATGCACTGAGGTCACGAAAGTTGCCAGCCCAGCGCGCCTCCCCGCCGGTCGCGAACGACATGTAGCGCTGACGCGCCTCCTTGTTGAACGTCACCCGCTGTCGCTGCTCACTGGACCATCGCTCGAGCTCAAAATCCAGGTTGGGCTCAATGTCTTCCAACCGCTGGGCGAGGCCAGGCAAGTGGTAGGTCCACAGATTCAGGCGGGCAAGAAGGTCCTCGCGAAAGCGTCCTTGGTCTACGGCGTCCTGCAGATCGCGGTTAGTGCCGGCGATTAGCTGGAAATCGCTTTCGACCTCCTTGTCACCGCCCGCGGGAAAGAAGCGCTTCTCTTCAAGCGCTCGCAGCAGCATCGCTTGCTCGTCCTGTCCCAGTTCGCCAATCTCATCAAGGAACAATAGCCCTTGGTGCGCGGAGCGCAGCAGGCCGGCACGATCGCTCGTTGCCCCGGTATAGGCACCTCTGATATGCCCGAACAGCGTGCTCATCGCACCGTCACCGCGCAGCGTCGCGCAGTTGACCTCCACAAAACGGCCAGGCAGCTGGTGCTTGAGCTTCTTCAGCTCGAAGACACGCTTGGCGAGCTGGCTCTTGCCCGCACCTGTGGGGCCCATCAAGAGCATGGGCGCCTTCGAGCGCGTGGCCACCGTCTCAATCTGCTCGATCATCGTGTTGAAGGCTGGATTTAGCGTGGCTATACCACTTTTGAGCAGCGCCCGGTCCTCCAGACTCTGCTGCGCAAAGCGCTGGGCAATGGCGTCATACCGCGAGAGGTCCAAATCAATGATGCTGTAGTAGCCGGCGTCGCCCCCGCCGACGCCCTGCTTTCGAGGTGGGGAGGTCTGCAGCAGACGCCCCGGGAAGTGGCGGCTCTCGGCCAGCAGGAACCAGCAGATCTGCGCGACGTGGCTGCCAGTCGTGATGTGGACGTAGTAGTCCTCGTCATCGGGCTGGAAGTCATAGCCACGCAGGAAATCGTGGAGCGTCGCGTAGACGGTCTCGAAGTCCCACGGATCGGCGAGGTGCATGTCGTGGCGACGCACCGCCGTCTCAGGGGAGGTCTGAACGATGTCTTGGGCAACGCACTCGGCCATTGCCGCGTACCTGCGCTCATCGGAAATCAGCTCAAGTCGGTCGACGAGCAAGTCCTCGTACATCGCCAGCGCGACGGTGGGGCGCCACTTCTCCCAACGTCCCGGGCCTGTCCCGGCATCGAGCTGGGTACCGAGCATGCCGATGACCACCTGACGTTTTCCCATATAGATCCAGATAAAATTCGATACTGAAATATACGCAACTTGGTTACAGCACTCTACCTCTTTCGAACCGAAAGTTACTTAAGTTGTTGAAACCAATGAATTATCCGAGTCCGTAGAGATGTTGGCACGCTGATTGCTCAGTTCAAGTTACGACGCAGGCTGTTCCTGCCGGAGCCCATCATGGCCAACCTTTCCCTCTTCGAGTCCATCCGCGGCGCACTCGCTCCGGTGGCGAACGCTCTCAACGAGGAGGGTGCCTCTGCCTACCAGCGCACCCCGGAAGGTGCGCTCGCCCTCTATGCCGCCACGGGCTGCCTTAACGCCACCTTCTATGCGACGGACGAGGCACAGCTGGCCACCGTGCTGATGCTGGCGGCCCAGGTGTCCCCCGGGTTCGTTGCACGCACTGCGGTATATGCACGCGAGACCATGCACATAAAGGACATGCCGGCGCTCCTGCTTGCGACGCTGAGCACTCGTGATCCCGACCTGTTCACGGCCGCCTTCCCGCGCGTGGTGACCAATGGCCGCATGCTGCGCAACGTCGTGCAGATCCTGCGCAGCGGTCGCGTCGGCCGCAAGTCGTTGGGTTCGCGACCGAAGCGCCTGGTGCAGCAGTGGATCGCCCACGCCTCCACGGATGCGCTCATCAACGCGGCGATTGGCCAGCAGCCTTCGCTTGCGGACGTGATCCGCATGGTCCACCCGAAGCCGGCCGATGCCGAGCGCGAAGCGCTGTACGCGTGGATCGTGGGCCGGCCTTACCGGGAGGAAGCGCTGCCGCCGAAGCTGCGTGCGTTCGAGGCATTCAAGCGCGACCCGTCGGGCGAGCTGCCGGACCTGCCGTTCCAGTACTACACGTCGCTTCCCCTAGGGCGTCAGCATTGGACGACGCTGGCCCGCAAGGCCTCCTGGCAGACGCTGCGCATGGGCCTGAACACGTTCGCCCGCAATGGCGTCTGGGACGACGCCGGAGTGGTTGCGGAGATCGCCGCGCGACTGCGCGATCCCGAAGCGATCAGCGGGGCACGGGTTTTCCCGTACCAGCTGCTGATGGCGTTCCAGGCGGCGGCGGTGTCCATGCCGGTTGCGATCACCGAAGCCCTGCAGGACGCGATGGAAATTGCGACCCGTCGGGTGCCAACGATCGCTGGGAACGTCGCCGTCGCGGTCGACGTCTCGGGTTCGATGTCCTCGCCGGTCACCGGTTTCCGCCGAGGCTCTACAAGCGCGGCGCGGTGCGTGGACGTGGCTGCCCTTGTGGCCGCCACGTTGCTGCGGACCAATCCACAGGCCCGGGTGCTGCCGTTCGACACGGAGGTCCGTGATGTCCAGCTCAACCCGCGCGACAGCGTGATGACCCAGGCACGCCAGCTCGCCGCGTTATGCGGTGGCGGCACCTCGGTCAGCGCACCGATCGCATCGCTCAACCGCGATCGGGCAATGGTCGACCTCGTGGTGCTGGTCTCGGACAACGAGAGCTGGCGCGACACCCGGGGTGGGGCGACGCAGACGATGCGCGAGTGGGGCCGGCTCAAGGCACGCTGCCCGCAAGCACGGTTGGTGTGCATCGACCTGCAGCCCTGCGCCACCAGCCAGACGGTGGAGCGCGAGGACGTGCTGCACGTGGGCGGCTTCAACGACGCGGTGTTCGAGCTGCTCGCGGGCCAGGCTGCCGGCAATGCCTCGCCGGCGCGCTGGGTCGAGCGCATCGCGTCGATCGAACTGTAAGAGGAGTGCCCGGCCAGCAATGGGGTTGTCCGGGCCAGGGATTGAAGCTTTTCGGATGCGGCCGGATGCCGGCCTGACTACATGGTTCGCCCGTTCGACTCGGGCAGTCAGGCCATCACTTGCCGTCCGCATCCACCCCGTTGTCGGCGGCGTTTTCGAATGCCGATGGAACTACAGCCTTCTAAGCTCCGGGTCGCGGGTTCGATTCCCGCCCGCTACGTGGCGGTAGCTCAGCGGTTAGAGCAGGATGTTCCATCACCTTCGTCGAAGACGCCGGCGACACCGTTACATCGTTGTTCTGGTGCGAATGCCAGTGGAACTCCATGTGTCGCGGGTTCGATTCCCGCCCGCGGCAACGCGGTAGCTCAGCAGGTAGAGCAATTGATTCCACGCCACCTCGTCGCTGAGGGACGACATAGATACAAGCGGCTCCAGCCGTTCCCGTTTCACGGTGAATGCCGGTGGAACTACAACGGTTCCCCTTAAGTGGGTTGGGTTCGATCCCCACTGCCAAAGGCTCTTGGGCCCGCGTGCAGAGCGTTCCACCACCTTCGTCACCGCACCTTTTTCAGCAGGCATGCAGTGCCTACCCATCACGCTAGGAAACATTATGGATACTACGATCAACTACGACCTCATCCACGGGGAGGGGCACGCTCCGATCAAGACGTGGACGCGCGGCGTTCCGCTTGAGGACCAGGCCCGCCAGCAGCTGCAGAACATCGCCCGGCTCCCCTTTATCCATGAGCACATCGCAGTGATGCCGGACGTGCACCTGGGCAAGGGTGCGACGGTGGGCTCGGTTGTGCCGACGATCGGCGCCATCATCCCGGCCGCCGTGGGCGTTGACATAGGCTGCGGCATGATCGCCGCGCGCACCACGCTTACCGCTGAGGACCTACCGGACAACCTTGCCGCGTTGCGCAGCGCCATCGAGCGCGCCGTGCCGCACGGCCGCACCGTGGGTCGCGGCAAGCGCGACAAGGGGTCGTGGGACACGCCGCCACAGCGGGCGGCAGAAGGCTGGTCGACGCTGTCGGAGGACTTCAAGCGCATCACCGAGCGCCATGCGCGCCTGAAGAACACTAACAACCTCCAGCACCTGGGTACGCTCGGCACGGGCAACCACTTCGTCGAGGTCTGCCTCGACGAGGAGAACCGAGTTTGGTTCATGCTGCACTCGGGCTCGCGTGGCGTGGGCAACGCTATTGGCACGCACTTTATTGAGCTCGCCAAGCAGGACATGCGCCGTCACATGATCAACCTGCCGGACGAGGATCTGGCCTACCTCCCGGAGGGCAGCGAGCACTATGAAGACTACGTTTTCGCCGTCGAGTGGGCGCAGCGCTACGCCCGCACGAACCGCCAGATCATGATGCAGCACGTGGTGGACGCTGCGCGCGGCGTGATCGCCAAGCCGTTCGACGCCGCGGCTGAGGCGGTGAACTGCCACCACAACTACGTCAGTCGTGAGCACCACTTCGGAAAGGATGTCTTCGTGACCCGCAAGGGCGCGGTGAGTGCAAGAAAGGGGGAGCTCGGCATCATCCCGGGCAGCATGGGAGCCAAGAGCTTCATCGTACGCGGCTTGGGCAATGCCGACAGCTTCCACAGCTGCAGCCACGGCGCCGGCCGCGTCATGAGCCGCACCCAGGCGCGAAAGCTGATCACAGTCGAGGAGCATGCAAGGGCTACCGCGCACGTGGAGTGCCGCAAAGACGCGGAGGTGGTGGATGAGTCGCCGCGCGCATACAAGTGCATCGAGGCGGTCATGGAGGCGCAGAAGGACTTGGTGGAGATCGTCCACACGCTGCGCCAGGTGGTCTGCGTGAAGGGCTGACGCCCCGGGGCCTTCCCTCGGATAATGGAAATGGAATCCGGGTGGCGCACGCCGCCCGGACAGGATGGAAACGCATGGAACTTCTACAACTCGATGGCAGCCAGGGCGGCGGGCAACTGCTGCGCTCGGCGCTGACACTCAGCCTGTGCACCGGCACGGGCTTTCTCATGGAGGGTATCCGCGCCGGTCGGCCCCGCCCGGGGCTAATGCGCCAGCACCTGACCGCCGTGCAGGCCGCCTGTGCAATCAGCGGGGGTGAGATTCAGGGCGCAACGCTCGGCTCCACCACATTGCGCTTCGTGCCCGGTCCGGTAACGGCTGGCGAGTATACCTTCGTCATTGGCACGGCCGGGTCGACGATGCTCGTTCTGCAGACGCTGCTGCCCGCCTTCTGGCAGGCCCGTGGTGCCACGCGCCTGCGGTTGGAGGGCGGTACGCACAACCCGCTGGCACCGAACGCAGATTTCATCGCGGAAACCTACCTGCCGGCGCTGCGCCGCATTGGCGTCTGCGCGAGCGTTGAACTCGAGAGCCACGGCTTCTATCCCGCCGGCGGCGGCGCGGTGACCGCGTCCGTTGAGCCTTGCACGAAGCTCGAGCAGACCGTGTTCGCCTCGCGCGGTAGCCTTGTCAGCATCCGCGCCACAGCGCTGATGTCGGCTTTGTCGGCAAGTATCGGACGCCGCGAGTTGTTCGTGCTGGGCAAGCGACTCGACCTGTCCGAGGAAGACCTGGAGCTGCGGAGCGTCCGCCCCGCGACCGGTCCGGGCAACGCGGTGCTCGTGCGCGTGGAACACGAAGACCACGTGGAGCTGTTCACGGGCTATGGCGAGCGCGGCGTCGCGGCCGAGAAGGTAGCCGAGAGAGTGGCGACCGCCGTCAGGCACTACCTGGACTCGCAGGCCTGCGTAAGCGAGCACTTGGCGGACCAGCTCCTGCTGCCGATGGCACTGGCCGGCGGCGGCGAGTTCACTACCTGCACCGCGAGCGACCACCTCACCAGCAATGCGGCACTCATAGAGAAGTTCCTCCCGGTTGAGATCAGCTGGAAGTCCGACGGCGAGGCATGGCGGGTACGTGTCGACCTATGACTCGATGGGTCGGGTCGCTACGGGGGAACGGGCACTGAAACGCTTCAAGTTGAGTTATCAGGTATTAGTACGGCCGGCTCGAAAATGTCATCCCAGCAAGCATCGGCCATTAGGTGAAGACCACCTCGCTCTGTAATTCACACCATGGGCGGTGACAGGAAACATTGTCTGCTTTGGATCGACAGTGCACCTCGGCATGGAAGCAGTGACCTCCGGGCCATCCGCGGCTGGCGATTGCACGTGCCGGTCGCTCTCCACTGCACCGAGTCCGTAAGAAAACCCCTACCCCACAACGCGGCGTTCGCTGATTTCCAAGGCCCCGCCCGCCCCGCGATGATCTCCCTGCCCCGTCAATGACGACGGGTGCCTACCCAACAAGGAGATCGACCATGTCCCAGAACCTCGTATCCCTCGACATCACCGACGCCCAGGTGACCGCCGCCCTCGACGCCCTGACCGCACTCGAGAACGCGCTCACCGGCCTCATCTCCCTGGACAACGACGAACGCCGGCGCCTGAGCAAGATGGGCCCCAAGTCCGAGTTCTTCTGCCGCCAGACCCTCAACGTCCTGGGCCAGAACCCGCAGATCATCCCGCCCAGCCTGGGCCTGGCCGACGCCCAGGCCGACCTGGTCGCTCTGGACCGCCTGCGTCCGGTCCTGGACCGCCTGCAACGCATCGCCGAACGCGGCGCCGACACCGAGACCGCCCTGGGCAGCGACATCATGGACGTGGCCCGCGAAGGCTACGGCCTGCTGCAGGTCTCCGGCAGCCACCAGGGCCTGGACGCCGCCCGCAGGGAACTGTCCAGCCGCTGGGCCAAGACCCGCCGCACTCCCGAACCGCCCAGCGCCTGAGACGTTTACTCCTTTTCGTCCCAGGCAAGGGCAGGAAGCCGCCTTCGGGCGGCTTTCTTTTTGCCCCGGAATAAGACGTCCGGAAGCCCGGAAAGACGTTTGGGAAGTTGAGAAGCAGTTCGCGAATCCCGGATTACCTTTCCGGAAGCCGGCAAAGCCCTTCCCGAATCCCGGATCGCTGTTCCGGAAAGCAAAAAAGCCTTTCCGGAATCACTCGCCGGCATTCGGGAATGCCAAATCATCATTCCGGAAGGCCAAATAGTCATTCCCGAATACCAAATAGTCATTCCGGAAAGCCAAATCGTCATTCCCGAACAGCAAATAGTCATTCCGGAAAGCCGAATCTTCATTCCCGAACAGCAAATCGTCATTCCCGATAGCGGAATTGCTTCATCGGAATCCCTTTTTTGCCTTCCGGAAGGCAAAAAAGCCTCATCCGGGGCGCCGCGCGCTGCCGCCGCGTGCCGGCAACGCCGTCGCCTCCCGCTGTCCTGTCGCCGCCAGGCCCTGCGTTAGCGAGGGAAACCCCTGCGCCTCTGGCATCCTGCCGCCCGAACCTGCAACCCGGCTGCCAGGCGCGTGCGCCGCCCCCTGCCCATTGCCGAGGATGACCCGCCATGCCCGCGACGCGCCGCGCCCCCCTCATCGCGGCAACGGCAGGCGTCATCGGGGTCGCCGTGATCCTGCTGGTGGCCGCCGATCCTGCCTCGCATCGCGCATCGCCCGCGGCTTCCCTGCCCTTGCAGGCCGCATCGACCACGCCGGCGGAGGTGGACGCCTCCGGGTTCACCTACGACCAGGACAAGGCCTTGCTGGCGCCCGCCTACGGTGCCCTGCCATCGGTCGGCGAAGTCCGCACGCAGGCGGGCACCGGTGCGCCGATCAAGCGCATCGCCAAGGGCGGCCTGGTCGTGTATTCGCGCTACACCCCGGTGAGCATCGACAACAAGCTCATCGTCATCCACGGCGAGAACAGCACCAGCGCGCGCATCGAGGAGCTGGCGACCGGCAAGGTGGTGCGCGAGCTGCCGGACATCGGCGAGGAGAACGAGATCCGCTGGCACTACGGCGCCGACGCGCCGTCGCGTTTCTACTACGTGCGCGGCATGGAATTCCGGCAGAGGGACGCGATCACCGGCAAGGATGCGCTGGTGCGCGACTTCACGCCGCAATGGCCGACCGGCTCGCAACTGTTCACCGACGTGGAAGGCGACAGCTCCAATGACAGCCGCTATTGGTGCTGGATGGTGCGGCGCGAAGTGGACGAGGGGCCGTACCCGGTCGAACAGCTGGTCAGCTACGACCGCGTCACCGATACGCTGCACACGGCCGACGCCGCCAAACTCGGCCGCGCCGACCTGGGGCGCCCCAACACCATCGAGGCCTCGCCCGATGGTGGTGCCTGCGTGATCCACTGGGGCGCCGGGGAAGGCAGGCCGCAGGCCTGGAAGCGCGACTTCAGCGCCAAGATCCGCGACGTCGCCGTCGACGAGACGCACACGGGCTGGATCCTCGATTCGGCCGGTGACTCGTGGTTCGTGTCGCAGAACAACCAGAGCGACTGGATTGAAGCGGTGAACCTGCGCACGGGCCAGGTGCGCAAGCTGGTCTATCACGGCGACATCGGCTGGGACAACGGCATGCACTTTTCCAAGAGCTACGTGATGCGCGACTACGTGCTGCTGTCGACCTGCAGCGCAACCAACGCGATCTGGGGCGAGAACCAGCTGGTGATGCTGGGGCTGGACGGCCGCATCCTGCGCATCGCCCACACCCACAATGCCTATCCGGGCGACGAGCCCTATCGCAACGAGGCCGCCGCCGCGATGTCGTTCGACGGTCGCGGCATCTACTGGACCAGCAACTGGGGCGACGGCACGCGCACGCGCGATGTGTACGGGATCGAGCTGCCCGCGGAGTGGTGGACCAGACGCAGGTAAGAGGGGTGAAGCGCAGGGGCGCTCGCTGGGCTGAGGATGGCACGCGGCACTGCCGGGATGCCGCCCGCCAATTGCATGTCGAATTCAGCCCCATGGGGCGGGCCCCGGCCCACCATTGCCCACCCTCAGCCACTCCCGCATCAAAGCGGAGATCTCCAACGGTTGTCGCCCCGCAGCCCACCGCCGAAAGCAGGCGCGATCCTGGACGCTGGGCTACCAGTCTGCGCAACCCCGATCACGATTCCATGCACGGCCACCCACCGCATAAGCGGTAGGATCATCAATCAGGGGCATCAGGCCGGGACGGAATCGGCCATGCCTGGTCTGCCCGGTCTGCCCGGCCAGGTCGCCAAGACCCATCTGCCTGCCAGGCAGTCGGGCTTCACCGAGGACAGGAGCCACGCATGCAAGAGGCTGTGTTCCCACCGAAGAACATCCTGGTCGCCACCGACCTGTCCGCGCACAGTGACCGCGCGCTGGACCGGGGCCTGCAGCTCGCCGGGCAATGGGGTGCACAACTCAAGATCCTGTATGTGGTCGAACCCGATCCGGTGGCGACCGGCGCCGTTCCTGATCCGGCGCAGCCGCCAGCGGCTTTCCATTACCCGGCCGACGAAGCCACCCGGCTGCTCGGATACGACGTGGAGCGCCTGGGTACCGACGCGACCATCCTCACCCGGGTCGGGAACCCGATCGACACCATCATGGACGTTGCCCACCACGAGCAGATCGATCTTGTGGTGATCGGCACCGCGTGCAGTGAAGGCGTGCACCGGCCCGTGCTTGGGAAGGTCGCCGAGCACATCGTCCGCAAGTGCCCGACCTCGGTGCTGGTCGTCAAGACGCGTCCGCGTGGACCCTACAGGCATGTACTGGTAGGCACCGACCTGACCGAGGAGTCGAGGGACGCGCTGACGGCATCGCTTGCCTATTTCCCCGGATCAAGCGTGATGGTGATGCGCGCCTTCGAAGGCCCTTATCGTTTCCTGCTTTCGGAAGAGGACACCCGGCATATCAGCGATAGCGAGACCGCCGCCCTGGCCAAGTTCCTGGGCAGGAGCGAGCTGGGCGCCGAAGACCAGGCGCGCGTGCACACCACCGTTGAGAACGGCCAGGCGTCGGCCATGCTGAGTCGGTATGCGCGGACCAGGGGCGCCGACCTGACGGTGGTGGGATCGTTCAACCGCGGCATGCTGTTCCATGTGGTCCTGGGCGGCAACACCAGGCGCATTGTGGAAGCCGTTGCCAATGACGTCCTGGTGATCCGCGCGACTCGCGACAGCACTTCAGGATCGGACAACAACGAGGGAGATAGGGCATGAGTGCAGTCAGGTTGGGCGCGGCGTTCCTGGGGCATGGCACGCCCATGAATGCGTTGGACCAGAACCGCTATACGCAGACCTGGCAAGCGGTGGGGAAGTCGTTTCCACGTCCTCGCGCGATCCTCATGGTCTCGGCGCACTGGTATGTGAATGCCACCGCCGTCACGGCCATGCCACGGCCTAAAACCATCCACGACTTCTACGGCTTCCCCCAGGCGCTGTTCGACATCCAGTATCCCGCGCCCGGGCTTCCCTCCCTGTATGAGGAGATTGCCGAGATCGTCAAGCCGGAAGCCATCGGCGCCGACCATGACAGTTGGGGGCTGGACCACGGCGCATGGTCGGTTCTGCTGCACGCCTACCCGGCCGCCGATGTGCCGGTGGTGCAGCTTTCCCTCAATGCCCTGAAGCCGGCGCAATATCACTTCGACATGGGCGCCAGGTTGAGTGCGCTGAGCAGCCAGGGGGTGCTGGTGATCGGCAGCGGCAACATCGTCCACAACTTGCGGGCGATGGATCGGGACCACCCGGACGCGGCCTTTCCCTGGGCCCGCGCCTTCAACGAGGACGCACTCGCGGTGCTGACTTCCCGCCCCGAGGACGCGCCCGGTCTGGTGACGCTTCCCGGTTACGCCCAGGCCGCGCCCACGCCCGAGCATTTCCTGCCGGTGCTGTATCTGGCCGGGCATTTGGCCGCAATCGGCGTCAAGCCCGGCGTCCTGGTCGACGGCTACGCCTATGGCTCGCTTTCAATGACCAGCCTGGGTGTCGAGGTCCCCTGCCCACCCGCATCCGCCGACCTGCCCGGCGCGTCGCCACTGGGCACCTCGGTGCCGGGCGAGCAGAGCAACATCTAGACGGCTAGCCGAAGAGCCGGATTACGGCCACGGCCGTCATCGAACGGCCTAGAGCTGAGCCAGCTGAGCCGACTGGGCGCCCTGGCTTGCACGTTGGTACTTGAGTCCATGGAACCAAATTCCAACCGCGGCTGCAATCGCCTCCGAAGTGCCGAATCAAATCAGCGCGAATGGCCAGCCAGCGGTGATGCCAACGTCCGCCCACGCCCCAGGTCTCGCAGCCCCGGTGAACGGCTGGTATCGGCCAAAAGCGGACATTGCTACGCCTCGTCGCCCCACAGCTGCTTAGGGGCGTAGAACGCTGATATTCAAATCGTAGGTCTTGAGCGCGCTGAACAGCTGAAAAAGCATCGGTACGTACATTTCAGTAGCGGGGGCGCCCTGTATGCCACCAAGGTCAATGATGGCCTCATCAGGCCAACCGAACTCTTGCAAGAGGATCCGGACCGTTTTTTTTGCCGCGCCATCTTCGCCGGCGACGAATACGTTGTGAGTTCCCGGAATCCGAGCCGGATCTACCATTACCGTGAAGTGCATGGTGTTGAGAGTCTTCACCACGCGTGCGCCGGGGAACGCACGCTGAATCTGCTCGCCTAGGCTATCCGAAATCCCGAAGGACAACTTGGGCGGCCGGCCTTGGGAATAGTCGAGTGGGACCGCAAGGTCGACCAGAACCTTGCCTGCCAGATTGTCAACGCCTACTGCTTCGATTGCTTGCATGCAAATCGCGCCGGCTGTCGCGTTCAATATCACCTTTGAGCGCCCGCCGGCGTCGGCGAAGGTTAGGAGCCGGATGTCAGGGTGTGCCTTGAGCCACTGCGAAAACGGAGCAGTCCCCTTGGCGTCAGCCTCCGTGCGCGACAGTGTTTGCTCGACGTCACGGGTTCCGACGACTACATCGTGGCCGCCCTCGCGGAGCCGAGCCGCAAGCGCGCGGCCAACCATGCCCGTGCCTAGAACTGCAATCTTCATTTTATTCCTCTTCTTGTCCGTTAGCGCTTCTGCCATGCCTACGGCTTCACCATGACCTTGATCGACTCGCGTGCATCCATTGCACGGTACCCATCGGGCACGCCCTGCAGGTCGACTACTCGGTCGAACACCAGACCGGGCTCGATGCGGCCTTCTAGGACGTCGGACAACAGCTCGGCGATGTAAGCGCGTACGGGCGCAGGGCCGCCGCCAACGCTGATGTTGCGGTAGAACATCGGTTGCGCGCCCGGGATCGTGTCGTAGTGAGGGACACCCACGCGTCCGATCGCACCGCCGGGGCGCACGATGTCCAGGGCGGTGGCCATCGACTGTTCGCTGCCGACGCACTCGAGCACGGCGTGCGTACCGAAACCGCCGGTGAGCTCGCGCACCCGCTCGACCCCCGCTTGGCCGCGCTCCGGCACGCAGTCGGTGGCGCCAAAGCGTCGCGCCAGCGCGAGCCGATCCGGATGCCGGCCGAGCATGATGATCTGCTCAGCGCCCAGGCGCTTGGCCGCAATGACGCCACACAGGCCCACTGCGCCGTCACCGATCACCGCTGCACGCTTGCCCGGGCCGACGCGAGCGCCAAGGGCCGCGTGGTGACCGGTGCCCATCACATCGGACAAGCTCAACAGGGAGGCAAGGAGGGAGTCATCACCGGCAGGAAGCGGGTACAGCGTGCCGTCCGCCTGCGGGATCCGAAGCGCCTCGGCTTGTGCGCCCTCGGTGTGCATCCCGAAGAATCCGCCGTGTACGCAGGAGGTCTGCAGGCCGTCGTGGCAGAAGTCGCACGTACCATCAGAGAAGGCGAACGGCATGATCACGAAGTCGCCTACCTTGATGCGGCGCACCTCGGACCCCACCGCCTCGACGATTCCGATGGCTTCGTGCCCCATGCGCGCCGCTCCGCTGCCGGCCGGTTTGTCGCGGTAGGGCCACAGGTCGCTGCCGCAGATGCACGCGCGGGCAACGCGCACCAGCGCATCGGTGCGCTCGCGCAATGTGGGATCGGGCACCTTCTCGACCCGGACGTCGCCGGCGCCGTACATGATGGTTGCAAGCATGGTTCTAAGACCTTTGCGGAAAAATACCTGGGATCACATCGAATAGCCGGGTTTCTTGAAGAGCTGTTCGGGCTTGCCGACGATGTCGGGGCGGTAGACCTTTTCGGCCCACTCGGCAGCCTGCACTTCCTCGAAGGCGACCGAGACGGAGTCGTCGCCGTAGCCCAGTACGCTGGTGACGCTCTCGGTGATGGCTTCCGCCAGTTTGGCTTTCTGCTGCGTGCTCTTTCCGGGCCACAGTTTCACGATGATGTGCGGCATGGACTTAACCTCTGACGTTGCCGACGCCGGCGAGATACTGCTCGTCGCTGACCTTTTCCATCCAAGTGACCACTTTTCCGTCCAAGGCTTCCTGGACGGCGATGTGCGTCATCGCCGAGTCCGGCGTCGCGCCATGCCAGTGCTTGTGATTCGGGGGGCACCAGATGATGTCGCCGGCGTTGATCTCCACGATCGGCTCGCCTTCGCACTGGGTCCAGCCCTTGCCGGAGATTACGAACAGGTTCTGGCCGAGCGGATGGGTGTGCCAAGCGGTGCGCGCACCCGGCTCGAAACTGACGATGGCGCCGGCCACACGGGATTCGCCTGTGCGTTGAAACTGCATGTCGATGCGGACGTTTCCGGTGAAGTATTCCGCCGGACCCGGCACGGAGGGGACAGTGCCTTTTCGAACGATTTCCATGGCTTTGACTCCAGAGGTTGGTGCAGTGGCCACGTCGTGGGCCGAAAACGAAACGCGGGCCTTCCCTAAACCCAAGGCGGCGCGCAGCTGGAAAGCGTCGTCCACGTGGCCCAGGCGCGTGTACGAGTAGCTTGACCGAAACGTCTCGTAGAAAACGACCACGGTTCGCGTCCCGTAGAGCATTACATCGCCGGCGTGAATGGTGCGCGGCCGGGTCGCTGCAGAAGGCAGTGGCTGCGCCAAATCGGCGTGCTTTTCATTGCCGTTGAGGTCGGCCATGTCGAGCGACAGGGGCAGCTGGGCGGCAAGAGCCCGCGCAGCCTGCGTGTCGGCCAGCGTGATGGCGAAGCGTCTCTTGCCAATGGTCATCCACATCCGCGCGTCCTCCGATTTGGAGTTTGTAGCGACCGGTGCCTGCGCCGCGGGTCGGCTCGCCTGGCAAACGCCGACGAGAAGGGCCAAACCTACCAAAGCGGCCAACCCGGCCCAGCGTGTCACGGTTGGGCCTCCGGCGAGATCCGGCCGGTTAGTGCGGTGAGGTACGCACCCACTAGCAGCACCGCTGCGCTGGCCATGAACGTACTTTGGTACCCGATGTGATCGAACAGCGCGCCGCCCATCGTCGAGCCCAAGGCAATGGCGAGTTGGATCACCGCCACCATCAAGCCGCCCCCGGCCTCGGCCTCGGCCGGCAAGGCCTGCGCGATCCAGCTCCACCAACCGACCGGTGCGGCGGTTGCGACCAGGCCCCACAGCGCGAGCAGTCCGGCCACAGGCCACACCCACGCGCTCAGCGGAATGAGCAGCAGGGCCAAACTTGCCATCAGCACGGGAATGCCGATAAGCACAGGGTACAGCCCACGCTTGAGCACCATCCCGATGAGGGTGGTGCCCACCAGGCCGGCGACGCCGATTCCCAGCAACAACAGCGAGAGCGTCGAGACGTCGACACGGGTCGCGGTTTCAAGAAACGGTCGCACGTAGGTGAACAGCGTGAACTGGCCCATGAAGAACAGTCCGCACGCGGCCATGCCCAGCACTACCACGCGATGCCGCAACAGCCCCAGTACGTTGCCGGTGCCCGCAGGGCCTTCCTGCCGCATTGCCGGCAGGCTGATCCACTGCCAGGCAAACGCGATTGCCGCGACGGGGACCAAGGCCAAGAATGCGCCGCGCCAGCCGATCAGCGCACCCAGGTAACTGCCCAAGGGCGCAGCGATCACTGTCGCCAACGCATTTCCGCCGTTTAAGATGGCTAGCGCCCGCGGCACCTGCGCCGGCGGGACGAGGCGCATTGCCGTGGCGGCGGACAGCGACCAGAAGCCGCCGATGACGATACCGATCAGCGCCCGGCCAGCCATGTAGGCCAGGTAGTTCGTCGCCAAGGCCACGACCGCTCCCGACAGCGCCATCAGGGCGGTCAGCGCCAGCAGCAGCTTCCTGCGATCCATGCGAGCCGCCAGCGCGGGGATTAGCAGACTGGTGATCACCGCGAAGGCGCCGGAGATGGCGATGCCATAACCGGCCTGGCCCTCGGTGACGCCCAGGCTGGCGGCCATGGGCGTGAGCAGGCTGACGGGCATGAACTCCGAGGCGATCAGTGCGAACACGCACAGCGACATGGCGAACACGCCGCCCCAGTGCACCGGCGGAGCCGGCGCATCGAGAGTTTCGAACTCAGGCGATAGGGTGATGGAAAGGCTCATGCGCAGGCTCTACTTCGCCGCCAGGTTCTGCGTAAAGAACGTGGTCAGCTTGTCGAAGGGGATCACGTCCACCCGGTCGTACAGGTCCGTGTGGTTGGCACCCGGAATGATCACCAATTCCTTCGGCTGGCCTGCGGCCGCATAGGCCGTCTCGCTGAAGTAGCGCGAGTGCGCCTTTTCGCCGTGGATGAACAGGATCGGGCGCGGCGAGATCTCCTTGATGTAGGTCAGGATGGGCATGTTCATGAAGGACAGCGGGTTAGTGACGGTCCACGACCCGTTCGAGTTGACCGAGCGCGGATGAAAGCCGCGCGGAGCCTTGTAGTACTCGTGGTAGTCGACCAGGAATTGCGCCTCGCCGCCCTTTAGCTCGTTCATGGGAGGCCCGTACGAAGGCGCACCCTTTTCGGCGTCGATCCAGCGCTGCCGGCCCAGCTGCTCCAGCGACTGCGTGCGCTGCTCGAGGGTGACGCTGTCGTTGTAGCCCTTCGACATGACGCGCGTCATGTCGTACATGGTGCTCGTCGCGACGGCCTTGACCCGCTTGTCGATCGCCGTGGCGCTCAACGCCATGCCACCCCAGCCGCAGATGCCGATGATGCCGATGCGCTCGCGGTCCACGTTCGCCTGCAGCCCGAGGAAATCGACGGCGGCGCTGAAGTCTTCGGTGTTGATGTCGGGCGAGGCAACATTGCGCGGCTCGCCGCCGCTCTCGCCGGTGTACGACGGATCGAACGCCAGGGTGATAAAGCCGCGCTCAGCCAGGGTCTGGGCATAGAGGCCCGAGGACTGCTCCTTCACCGCGCCAAAGGGTCCGCCAACGGCGATCGCCGCCAGCTTGCCGCGGGCGTTCTTGGGCTGGTACAGGTCCGCCGCCAGCGTGATGCCGTAGCGGTTCTTGAAGGTCACCTTGCGGTGATCGACGTTGTCGCTCCGGGGGAAGACCTTGTCCCAGTCCTGGGTCAGTTGCATGGGGGCGGCTCCATATGTCGTAGTTGGGGGTTGCGCGAAGGCCGGCGAGGCCCCGGCCAGGGCGGCCAGACAGGCGAGCGGCAGGAACGCGCGGCGTCCGAATTGCTTGAGATTCATGGCGATTTCTCCTGCCCTTGGATCAGGGTCGAGGAGCATTCTGCTCGCGCGCGATCCGTTTGATTAGCTGATCAATGCTTGTAAGCCCTATTAGTTTCCTTAATGAATAGGGCATGCCAGAATTCAGGCATGGCACGACGCAACCTCAACGACCTGGTGGCCTTTGTGACGGTCGCTCGCGAGGGCAGCTTCACGCGCGCCGGGGCCGTGCTTGGCGTATCCCAGTCCGCCCTGAGCCAAGCCATCAAGGCGCTGGAAGAGCGGCTGGAGATCCGCCTGCTCACGCGCTCGACGCGAAGCGTGTCGCCCACTCCGGCCGGGGAGCGGCTGCTCCGCGCCATCGGCAATCGCTTTGACGAGATCGAAGCAGAACTGGACGCGCTCACGGAACTGCGGGACAAACCCGCTGGTTCCGTGCGCATCACGAGCGGCGACCACGTCCTGCGGACGATCCTGCTTCCGAAATTGCTGCCGGTGATGCAGCGCTATCCGGACATCCATATCGAATTCGACGTCAGCTACGGCTTCCGGGACATCGTTGCGGACCGTTTCGACGCCGGCGTGCGCATGGGGGAAAGCATCGATAAGGACATGATCGCGATGCCGATCACTCCAAAGCTGCGCATGGCTGCGGTGGCTTCGCCGGCCTATTTCGAGAAGCACCCGATCCCGAAAGTGCCAGGCGATCTCACTGGGCACAACTGCATCAACATCCGGTTCCCGTCAGGTGGTCTTTATGTTTGGGAATTCGAGCGTCGCGGCCGCCAGTTGAACGTGCGAGTCGAAGGGCAGGCCGTTTTCAATACGTCGCCGCATATCGTGCTTGCAGCGCTGGATGGCGTGGGTGTCGCCTATCTGCCAGAAGAAGAGTTCGAGCCGCACATTCAGGATGGACGACTCGTTCGGGTGCTTCAGGATTGGTGCCCGCCGTTCCCGGGCTATCACCTCTACTACCCGAGTCGACGACAGCACTCACCCGCATTCGCGCTCGTCATCGAGGCCTTGCGGATCTGAGAATCAGCCACTGCATGTCCGCTTCGGGTCGGAAGCGGACATGGCAAAATGCACGGCGGGGCCAACCTACAGGTGGAAATGACCCGCGGCTTCCGGTTGGTAAAGCACTTTTCCAATGCGAATGCGGCGGGTCCGGTCCGGCATTCGCCAGTCGAGGGCATCGCCCTCCCTGTAGCCCAGGATTGCGGTGCCGATGCCCGAGGAAACCGACAGTTTCCCGGCACTGCGGTCCGCGTCCTCGGGGTAGACCAGCGTCACTTCGACTTCTTCGTCATCCAGCTGGAGCAAAGCTGTTGAGTTCATCGTGACGACATCACGCGGCACCTGCTCGGGATCGACGACGATGGCTCGCTCGATTTCATGCTCCAGCTCGAAAACAGCCGGATCCTGCGCGAATGCGACCAGAGTGCTGAGCCGGTCCTTGTCGATCTCGGTGATGTGGATCTCGGCGGCATGACCTGCAGGGGCTTCGCGCAGGAGCCGGCGATAGCGCTCCGAGTTCATGGCCAAGGACGTCAGGGCAGGCGTCTGGTTTTCAGGCAGGAATCCGCAGCGCTCGAAAGCCTTCAGCGAACGCGCGTTGTCCGGGTGGATCCTGGCAATGAGCTTCTCGGCCCGCATGTCCAGGAAGGCGAGCTTCATGCCTTCGCGGATCGCGGCGGCCCCGAGCTTGCGGCCCCAGTTGTGGCGGTCGCCGATGACCAGGACCATCTCGCAATCCGGTCCGCTCTTGACCAGGCGCACGAAACCCACGCGCGCGTCATGCCGGTCATAGGCCATGAAGAACCGGCCGCCCTGGTTGAAAAGATGGGTCAGGATCGGCAACTGGACCCGGCCGATGACCTGTTCGACGAACCGGGAGACATGGCGCGAATCGCTGAGGTGGCGGGTGACGCACTCGTCTTCCAGCCAGTCCATCAGGGTCAGCGCGTCTGCCCGGGTGATCTCCGGACACAGCGAAACAAAAGGCCTGTTCATCTTCACTCCTTTGGGAAGCAAGAATGAAAGCCCTTCATGGCCCCCGGCCATGACGGTTCTTTCGATAAACGATCATTTTAACCCGGGCCGCTGGCGCGGGCATTCGATGGCTTGCCTGACCCGTGCGTTCTACGCCCGCACGCCCCGGAAAGTCGACTCGAATCGACCCGGCGCGCTTTGGCTTCCGCGGTACTTCTGGCACGTTCCCGGCCCATGTTCGAGGTCTAGCGTGGCGGCACATCGACAACCGCAAGCGGTGGATCGGCATGTCAACACTCAAGCGCCGCCAGTTCCTTGGACTCGCCGCAGCGCTGGGCGCGACCCTGGCCTGGGGCTGCGCGGCCGTGCGCCCGTCAGCGAGCGGCTGGCGCGAGCGGCGTGACCTGTTTCCGCAAGGAGTGGCCTCGGGCGATCCCGACACCGACAGCGTGCTGCTGTGGACGCGACGCCCGTATGCGGACGGACGCGAGAGCGCAATGCTGACCGTCGAGGTGGCCGAGGATGCGGCGTTCACACGGGTGATCGCGACCACGTCGGCCAAGGTGCAGGCCGCATCCGACTGGACCTGCCGCGTGCTGGTCGGGCACCTGCTGCCGGCCCGCGAATACTGGTACCGCTTCGTCGACGAGGAAGGCAACGGCAGCAGGATCGGCCGCACGCTGACGGCGCCCGCACGCGACGATCCGCGGCCGGCGCGCTTCGCCTTCGTCAGTTGCCAGAGCATCCCCGAGGGATACCTAAATGCTTATAGGCGCATGATCTGGGAAGACGAGCGCGCTGCGCCCGCGGAGCGGATCGGCTTCGTGCTGCACCTGGGCGATTTCGTCTACGAAGTGGTGCAGTACCCCGAGCAGGTCAAGGACGGCAAGCGCTACGACCGCGCCATCACCTTCCCGATCAGGTTCCCCAAGGGCAAGACGGTCGCCAGGAACCGCTTCTGGGTCCCTGACTCGCTGGAGGACTACCGCACCCTCTACCACGCCTACCTGCAGGATCCGGATCTGCAGGATGCGCGCGCACGCTGGCCGTTCGTGTGCATCTGGGACAACCACGAGTTCTCCTGGAACGGCTGGCAGTCGATCCAGGAATTCGCGGGCACAGAGGGCTGGGTGCCCGCGCAGACGCTCAAGGTGGCAGCCAACCAGGCCTGGTTTGAATACCAGCCGGCGCGGGTGTTGCCGCCGGGGGCGAAGCTCGACAGCTTCGATGCGCCCGACGTCGTCGACACCAAGATCACCGGATTCGACGACGATGGCCTGGGTACCGAGGCCAACAACCTCGCCGCCATCAACAGCCTGATCGCGTACCGCACCCTGCGCTGGGGCCGGCACATCGACCTGCTGATCACCGACAACCGCAGTTTCCGCTCGCGCGATCCGGGCAATCACGACGAGATCAACCCGCTGTTCGAAGGCGACACCCTGGGCTTCGTCCCGGAGGAATTGTGGGCGCAGCTTGACGCCGGCCGCGACTACGCCAACGGCCATCCGCCGGCCAAGCTCACGATGGGCGACAGGAGCGTGGACAACTACGTTGCCGGCGCGGCCCCGCAGACGATGCTGGGGGCGAAGCAGAAAGCCTGGTTCCTCGAACGCCTGCGCAGCGCGACCGCCACCTGGAAGATCTGGGGCAATTCATTGGGCGCGCTCGACCAGCGCGTCGATCCGCAGAACCTGCCGCCGGAGATGGGCCGGTGGAAAGGCGCCGGCTACGGCCTCCTGGCCACCTACGACTGGGGCGGCATGTACCACGAGCGTGCCGAGATCTTCGATGCCGTGCGCGATGCCGGCATCACCGGATTTGCCATCGTCTCAGGCGATCGCCACAGCTTCTGGGCGGGCTACGCGGCCGCGGCCTTGCCGCCTGCCGCGTTCGAGCCGGTGGGCGTCAGCTTCGTGGGCGGCTCGCTGATTTCCCCGGGCATGGCCGAGGCCAACGAGTACAACCAGAACAAGGAAAACAATCCAACGCGTCCCTTGTACATCGCCGAGATCAACGGCGGGCCGCCGCAGTGCACCGCCAACCTGATGCTCCACCACGGCGTGCGCTCGGCACTGGAATACGCCGGCAGTGGCGACCTGGCGAAGGCGCATGCAGTGCGCAACCCGGACCTGGCCCCGCACCTTGAGTTCGTCGACATGGGTGGGCATGGCTACGCCACCGTGCGCGTCGACGCCGACGCGATGGTGACCGAGTTCGTCTGCATCCCGCGCCCGATCACACGCAGTGCAACCGACGACGGCGGGTCGCTGCGCTATCGCGTCCGCTTCGAGGTGCCGCTCTGGCAGGCGGGCGAGCGCCCCCGCATGCGGAAAACGGTCGTGGAAGGCGATGCCGGGCTGGCGGTATGACGCGAGTAATGCGTTGGTGATCCGATGTCCGCTTCGGGCCGGAAGGGGACGTTGGTCCGACGTCGTTACCCGGAGAGGCGAGCGACCGCCATCGAACACGAGCGGACAGGGACCCACGCCAGAATCAGGCTGAGCCGTGAAGCCGCTCCGGCTTGGATGACTTGTCAGACCTCTTCACTCGGCAAACCCGCTGCGCTGCCTCGCACACCAGCGGCAATACGTCGACGTTCCTTTCACTTGCGGGCGGCGCGTGCGCGTCTTCCGCCGTTGCGTTGCTTGGTCGCGAGACTTTGCGCGAACTCCGGGAAGGTCTCCTCCATCGGCGTCGCATCCGGCAGGATGTAGAACACCCCGCCCCGCTCGAACGTCGGACGGATGACCTGCTCGTAAAACTCGGGCGAGACGTTGATGCAGCCATGAGTCACGCGGTTGTCGTCGGGCGACGGCGATGCAAGGCGTTCCGGGCGTTTCTCGGCCGGCACGCCAGTAGCGGTGGGGTGGATGGAGACCGCGGAATCGTAGTCCACCCACAGCACGCGCCCCGCGTCTATTGAAGGACCGAAACCACCCACGAAGCGACCCGCAGGCGTGGTGCGATCCCGGCCCGGAATCTCGCGAAGCGCCAGACCCGCGACGCCAGGTGCCGCATGATCGCCGATCGCCGAACCAAAGAGCCCAGGTGCGGCGCCACGAAGACGGCCGTCGCCGCCGAACACGAGTATCTGCGCGGCGGCCTTGTCTATGACCGCGAACGGATAGCCTTGGCTGTCCTTGGCGGCGACAACCCAGCCCGCGAGCTCAATCACCGTGCCGGACACATCCTGGCCTTGCGGAAGCTGGTCGACGGCGGCGACCGGTTTGCCGGCGGCTTCCTCGGCGCTGGCGGCGTCGAAGCTCGTGAACGCCAGCGCCATCGCCAGCGCAGCAAAAACGGCCCGGATTACAGGGTGTATGCAGTTACTGATGGGATGGTTCCTTGGAACAAAGACGGGATGAAGATGAGGAAACCGGTGGCCAGCGAAGGCCACCGGATCACGGTTCAGACCGTTCGTCGCAAATTGTGCAAAAAGCGACTACCCGCGCGGCTTGCGGCCCGGCGCCGCTTCGAGCTGCTGGACGCGACCTTCGATTTGATCCAGACGTTGGTTGGCCTGCTGCGCGGACTGATTGGCGGATTCGGCGCTCTGGGCCGCGCTCTGTACCTTCGTGTCGAGCTGATCGAGGCGTGAGTTGATACGTGCAAAGTCTTCTTTATAGGTGGCGCAGGAGGCAAGACCCAAGGTGGCGACGAGCGCCACGCCGAGCGTACGCGCCATCACCAGATGTTGCTTGGTCATAAACATTCCATTTCTCCTTCGTCGGGGGAGTCGGGAATATAACGGCCTTTTTTTGCCGAAGCCATGATCCGCCTTTAGCTGAGGTTGGGATATGTAGATGGATTGTTAAGAGGTGGCCGGCGGTAATAGTTGCGGTCTGAATCGATCTGCTACCTCGCCAATTCGCAGCATTCGTCGACTATCGCAGGCTTGTCGCAGTCGCCGCTTCCTACCGAGGTGACAGTAGACCTTGATGAGCGAGCCGTTTTGCGCCGGCTGATCTCCAGGCACTTTTTCGACTTCTCCCGATTCATCTGCAAGGAACGCCATGGCGGTCACATAATTTCCCCCGGCATTACTACTGCACCGCGCCCGATGTCGCTCAGGGTCGCAAGCGGATGTCGACTGACCACATCAGACGACATATCGGCACGCGGGAGGACGGTGACAGCGGGCCAGCACGGGCACCAGGGGTTAGGTCCGTGGCGGCGGAGGCTTTACCTTAGGGGCATGAACGATCCACTCCCCTCGCCCACTTCTGCTCTGTCGAGCAGGACACTCCTGGCCCTGACCGAGGCCCTGGAAAATACCTTTGATGCTTCTGCATGGGCCACGCTGGGCCTGGCACTTGATATGCCGCAGTTGGGTGATCCGGAAGAGCGCCTGCAGGAATCGCTGCGCCTCCGCGACGATGACTACGGCTACTTCGTCGCACAGTTCCTCAGACACCTCCAGGCCGAGAGGCCCAGCGCCCTCCACGACATAGCCTGTCTCCCCAGGGTGAGTACATGGCTGCATTCGAATGCTCCGGAAGCTGCCCAGGCACTTGGTTTGGGCCAACAGCAAGCTGCCCGTTCCCAGAAGCCGGTGTCGGCGGGCGACGCCGTGGACCAGGCGTTGAAGGATGCCCACAACCCACTTGGCACCAATGGCGCGGTCGGCGGTGTGGACCAGGTCCATACGGCGATTCACGGGTATCTGCGTGATGCCTGTTCCCGGGCTGGTCTGCCGGTTGCTGACGATGCAAGCGTCGCCCAACTGTTCAAGTCATTGCGCAGCGGGCATCCGGACCTGGTGAGGCTTGACCAGCACGAGCCCCAGGTCGGCAATGCATTGACGTCCCTGGCTGAGGCCGTTACCGCGCTCGGCGGGTTGCGGAACGTGGCGCCGATCCCCGGACAGGATCAGGTGTCAATGCAGGAAGAGGCCAGGCTTGCGGTCAACCTGGTACGGACTCTGTTCGACTATCTAAGAGCCCGACTGTAGGTGGATCGAGCGGACACACCGCACTTTGGCCCCGACTTGTGGCAAGTAACCAACCAGCAACAGCCATGCAACACGGCGCAGAGGCACTCGGCAGGACTGATGACGAAATTCGAGGGCCTGGAGGAGTGGAGGGCCGAAGCCCGCGCACTCAGGATTTCTTTTTCTTCTTCACGTTCCCGGCCTTCGTCTTCTTCTCCTCTGCCTGCCGCGCACGCACGCTTTCGATCTCCGCCGGCAGTTCCCGTTGCAACAGCGCGAGCAGGTCCGCCACCGCGTCGCTGTCGATCGGCTTGCCGGCCGGCGTGGTGGCGGTGACCCTGGTCGTCAGGCGCGTGATCGTTGCGGACGCCAGCAGCGCCTTGGTGAGGACCACGAACTCCTCGCCGCGGTAGCGCAGGACGTAGAGGTCCAGCATCTGTGCGCGACCCTGGTATTCGACTCCCCGCGTGCGCACCGCGATCTGGCCGACCGCATTCCAGGTGTCGAGCTTGTCGGCTTCGATCGTGAACTCGCCGCGCGTGGTAGTGGGCGGCACGACGACTTCTGTCGGCAGCACCACTTCTTGCACCAAGGGCTTGCCGGGCGTGCGACAGCCAGCGGCCAGGATCGCGAGGAGGAGCAGCAAGGCAAGGCGCGTCGACATGGGAGGCATCCATCGGTCGGGACAACGATGAGCGCATAGCCTTTGTTCGAATTGGAGGAAACCATTTCTTCATTAGCTTGCGCGCCTCGCCAAATTACATGGATCGGCTAGCGCATGCTTTATCTATTGGCACTGACAATTCAGTCAAGTCGACCCACATCAGGGCGGCACCTGAGTGCACGCATTGGGCTATATTCGCACCAAGTCACCGATCTTATCTGGGCGTTGGGGATAATCGGCTGCCAAGGATTTCCGTCAATGAGACCTAATAATTCATTGAATCCGAATCTGCATATGGCCGGCTTGAGTCAGGCGTTAGGCTGCGCATGAAAGATGCTCGCCACCGATTGAAGAACGCGGAGCTTCTCTCGCTTATCGGGGCTTGCGTGGCCGCTGGTGGCATTGCGCTGTTCCTCCAATCCTGGCTGGTGCCATTCAAACTTATGCTCTTGTCAGGCGGTGTGGCGGTGCATGCGGTGGCCATGCTCTATCGACATCGGCTGGAGGTAGCTACGGGTAACGCATTGACCCGCCGGGAAAAAATGGCTGTATTGGTCTTGCTGGCTCATTCTGGCAGTACTGGCTTTATACCTATTGGCAGCTGGCCCAATCCGGACCACTACTTGATAATTCATCCAGGCGTTCGCTGTCACTGAGAAACCATGGAATCCGACCTCGCACAGATCAAGCTCCTGCTCCTCGCCATCCTCGGCCTGCAGCTGCTGTGTTGTTGCCAACGTAGCGTGCCGGCTGCTCGGCTGCGGTACTGGATGGCAACCCGACTACAAGGAGTGGCTGTCGCGAGGAAAGTACGACCAGATACTCCTTCGCACGGCCAAGCGGCTTGAAACACATCCCGATGACATGGACGCGCTCTATTTCCGGGCCAAGGCGCTCGAGCGCGTTGGGCTTGTGGAGGCTGCGAGAGACTGCATCAAGCGGATTGTCCAACATGACCAGCAGGTTGCCGACAGCGGCAGCAAGTGGCTGGCATCTATCGGAGCGGCCGGGTCGGGTGACCGCTGACAATTCATTCAGACCGACCTGCAGCAGGCCGGATTAAAACAGGTGCCACCGGCGATGGACGGTATCAGCCACATCACATTCATCGTCCGCGATCTTGATCGCATGGCCGAGTTCCTTTGCAAGGGACTTGGGGCGAAAGAGGCTTACGACAGCGCAGGCAACAATTACTCGCTGTCCCGCGAGAAGTTCTTTGTATTGGGTGGCATCTGGCTGGCGGCGATGGAGGGTGATCCTCCCGCCGAGCGCTCCTACCAACACGTCGCCTTCGCAGTCAGCCAGTCTGATCTCCCTGCATACCAGGCCAACCTTCAGGCGCTCGGCGTTGAGATCCTGGCGCCTCGTGGCCGTGTGCAGGGAGAGGGTGAGTCACTGTACTTCCATGACTTCGACAACCACCTGTTCGAGTTGCACGCGGGCACCCTGGAGCAGCGCCTTGGCAGGTATGGCATGGGGCGATAGCCGTTCATGCAAGCGACCGCAACGCCAGGCACTTTGTGTTCAGCCCGGAAACGCAGTCTTTTGTAAGCAGCGACGACTTGCAGCAATGACGCTGACCAACCGTTCAAGCGAGGCCTCAGGCAGTAGATGAAGAATCCCTACAGTCCACCCACCAGCAACCTCGCCGTTCGGCAAGTGCCGCGCAAACGCGCCCTGCGCGTCGCTGTCGGATTCATGTCCGGCATCCTGGCGATCCCTGCCTTGGCAGGACTGTCTCTATTGATCTTCCTCCTATGGATCGGATCATCCGACGTAAGCTTCAGCAGCAAGGACCTGCCTGCCGCGCGAGGCTGGGTACTGCTGTTCGCAAACGGCGCGCTTTGTGCCCTGTTGGCCGCACGCTTTACCCGTTACCCGTTATGGATCGTAGCGAGCAGCGGATTTGCACTTCCCGCATTGGTCTTCCTCGCCATCCTTGCCATGGCGTTGGTGCGACTTGCTGCCTGACACTACATTCAAGCCGAACGGGCCTGATCCAGAGGTTGGTTGCCACAGGAGTCCGTCATGAACATTGATCGCCTCAGGTACCTGCGCGTTGTCCTGGTCGTGAGTGGACTCGCGTGCCTTGCCCTCTACCCGCTCATGTTGTTCTGGCCCTCCGGCTGGACCTGGCACGCCGGCCACTCGGACTACCCGATGATGCTCGTCGGCATCTACGCCACGCTTGGCGTGTTCCTGCTGCTGGCCGCGCGTGACCCGTTGGCCAACCTGAGCCTGATCTGGTTCACCGCGTGCTCCAGCGCCGTCCACGCCGCGATCATGGCCGTGCAGGCGGTCACCCAGCCCGGGCAGATGGGACACTTGGCAGGGGACGTCCCGGCGCTGCTCCTCGTGGCGATTGCCTTGGCCGTGTTGACGCCCCGCGCCGCGCCGGCCACGCGAGGCACCAGATGAAGATTCGACCGCTCACCCGGCGCCAGGAAAAGCAGGTGCTGGTCTCGATGCTGGCCGGCTTGAACGAGCCAATCGACAACCGTTGGCGATCGATGATCACGCGGCAGGCGGTCGGCCTGGCAATTCCCTTCCTTGTGGTCGCCGTTGTTCTGGGCGTTCTGCGGTCGCAGTCACTGCTGGCTTTGTTCACCACCGCCGGCGCGCTTGTCGCAGGACTTGCCATCGGCATCGGCAACTGGCGCCTGGTTGCCGCAAGGCAGTGGCCCGCGGTGGCCCGCTGCCTGGACAGGGACAGGATCGAGCAGAGGCTGCGTGAGCTGGAGCGTGACGATTCATTTCCATACCAATGAGGCGACCATGCTGAAGATGCTCAGGCACTGGCTGCGTCGCTCAAGTCATGTCCATGTCCGCCAGGCCGGGCCAACCGATCTCCAGGAGCTGGTGGGGCTGCTGGACCGGTTCCTGGATGACAAGCCTCGCTACCCATTGGAGTGGGATGACTTCATTTCCTGGGAAAGCCACATCCCGGCGATCGAATCGATCCGGATACGCGTGGAGGCAACTGAGCCGCTCTTCATTTCCAGGAATGCGGAGGACCTTGCCAAGGGTTCGGCGCTGGTGCTCGAGGAACGCAACAGGGTTGCGGCATGGGTTGGCCAACCTGCCCCCGTGAACCGGACTCAGTCGTCAGGCTAAGCAAGGTAAGGAAGTGAATTCACCCGCAAGCACGGCTCATCCGCTGCAGCCGCTGGCAATTCCAATTGGCGAGTTGAGCTGCGCTCGCCAGTAACGCGTCCTACCTCCTCAGGAAGTCCTGCCATGACCTCTCCAAGCGCGATCGCACTGACCGGTTTCATTTCATGGACGTTGCTGTTGCTGGTGCTCATGGAAGTCATCCGTTCGCAGCTCGTCCTGCGCGGCAAGGTGGCCGCCAACGCCTTCACTGCCGACAACGCCGGCCTGTCGCCTTTCATGCAACGGCTGGCCCGGGCACACGCCAACTGCCTTGAAGGCCTGCCTCTCTTTGGCGGCCTGCTGCTCGTGGCCATCGCCACCGACAGGACGGCGCTGACCGATTCGCTCGCCTATGTCCTGCTTGCCAGTCGCGTCTTCCAGTCCCTTGTGCACCTGGCATCGGTCAGCGCCGCCGCGGTCACCCTGCGCTTTACCGCGTTTGCCGTGCAGATGGGCATCGGCGTGTACTGGGCATTCCTGCTGTTGACTTCGGCGTGAGGGCCTGAGAATGCGTTGACGCGCGCTGCCTTGGGGCGACGCCTGCGATGCCGGGGCGGCATCCGTGCACCGGGCCGCTGGCCTGCGTGCCGGATCCGCAAGGCGGCCTTGGACACGGCCACCACGGGCTTACCGAAGCCTTCACGCTGGTGTTGGCAACTTTGCTGCATGGGAAGCAGCGCAAACAGGATCTTCGTGAACACCGCGCCGGTGCGCCGGCCCGGCAACCTCTCCTCGATGGTCGTCGAAATCGCCAGCCACGTGCCGCGCATGCGCGCCGCGTTCGAGGCCGAGGCGGAGTTCTGGGACTGGTTCGCGGGCGAGGTCGACTCGGTGCGGCGGAATGCCGGCAGCCGTGAAGAGGCGGAGAGGCTGGTGGACATGCTCAAGCAGGCGGCCTACCGGGCAGGAGACGGTCCGGTGGCCTGACCGGCCGCGGACGCATGTCGTCAATGCGCCGGAATATCGCAGGCATGGCCCCGGATACGGGGCGCATCCCCGCGCAGGATCAGTGGTTGTCTTTCGAGCCCTTGGACCCAAAGCTTTCCTTCGGTCCCTCGTGCGACTTCACCTTTTCACCGGTGCCAAGCACTTCGCCGCTGGAGGAATCCGTGGTGCGGGCGGTGTCACCCTTGTCGTTGTTGTTTTCATTGTCCTTCTGCGGATGGCTATGGCCGCCGGACTGGTTCTTGTCGGTGTTGGGCATCGTATGCGCTCGTGCTGGAAGCCAGGATTGGCCAAGGCAAGCTAGGCCGCCGGTCGTTATGCAGCCGAAACCGGAGCGTGACGACGTGGCTAACAGGGCAGTCCAGCAAACGGCTGCCCGTCACCTGGCGACAACGCGCTGCACCAACAATGACCCATGGCCATCCGATCTATAAAGGGCAGCGGTTGCCTGCTCAGTATCCTCCTCTCGATTGCGCTCACCGTCGGCCTGAACCTGCTGCTGCGTTCATGCAGCTGATTCGTTCATCCATCTGAAGCACGGGGTCCACACGGCTAGGGAGAACGTCTTCCTGTGCAAACTGTCGGCTGGGTCACGCTAAACGCGCGTCGGTGTGGCGATACGGCCTTGTGGCCGGCCGCGAAAAAGCCCAGCATCTTTTTCATCTCGGCCTGTCGCCCTGAACGTACTCAGGCGAGCGCATGTCCGCTGAAGCACCCTTCCTCACGGCCCTGTACAAGGCGCCCACCGGCGTTGCCGGCTTCGACGAATTGACCGGCGGCGGACTGCCCGTCGGCCGCACCACCTTGCTGCTGGGCGGACCGGGTTCGGGCAAGACCATCTTCGCGTTGGGTTTCCTGGCCCATGGCGCGCGCCTGTGCGCGGAGCCGGGCATCTTCGTGGCCTTCGAGGAAACCGCCGATCGCATCCGCACCAATGCCCGGGGCTTCGGCTGGGCACTGGATGCGTTGCCGGCCGAACAGCTGTACTTCCTGGATTGCATCCCCAGCCCGGATGCGGTGCAGACCGGCGCATTCGACCTGACCGGGATGCTGGCCGGGCTGGGCGCGCAGGTTTCCGCGATGGGCGCGCGGCGCATCGTGTTCGATGCGCTGGACATCCTGCTGGCCCTGCTTCCGGACGACGCCAGCCGTCGCCGCGAGGTCTACCGGCTGCATGAATGGCTGATCGCCCAGGGACTGACCGCGCTGATCACCGCCAAGGCCGGCGGCGACCCGTCCAGCTCCATAGACGGCAGCACCTTCGGCTTCATGCAGTTCATGGTCGATTGCGCGGTCGTGCTCAACCAGTCGGTGGAGCATGGCGTGTCGCAGCGCAACCTGCGTGTGCAGAAATACCGCGGCTCGGCCTTCAACGAAAACGAATCTCCGTTCGTGATCGGTTCCAACGGCTTCGACGTGGCCATTTCGCGCCTGCTGGGCGGCAGCGATGCCCAGCACACCAGCGAACGGGTCACCACCGGCATCGAGCGGCTGGACACCATGCTGGATGGTGGCTACTACCGCGGCGCCAGTGTGCTGATCACCGGCTTCCCGGGCACGGCCAAGACCACGCTGAGCGGCACTTTCGCCGAAGCGGCCTGCCTGCGTGGCGAGCAGACCCTGTTCGTGAGCTTCGACTCCGATGGCAGCGAGGTGATCCGCAACCTGGAATCGGTGGGCATCCAGCTCGGGCCGCACGTGGAGAGCGGCGTGTTGCGCATGGTCTCGGCACGCACCATCACCGGCAGCGCCGAGAGCCTGCTGGTCCGCATCAAGGCCATTGCCAAGGAACACAAGGCGCGCTGCCTGGTCATCGACCCGGTGTCCACTCTTTCCAAGGCCGGCAACGAGCTGACCGCGCACGGCGTGGCCGAACGACTGATCGACTGGACCAAGTCCGATGGCATCACCATGGTCTGCACCTCGCTGCTGGACGAGATGGCCGGGCAGATGAATGGCGGCACGCCTTTGCAGGTGTCGACCCTGGCCGACACCTGGATCCATCTGAACTACCTGGTGCAGGCGGGTGAACGCAACCGCGGCATGTCGATCATCAAGTCGCGCGGCACCTCGCACTCCAACCAGGTCCGTGAGCTGATCCTGAGCAGCACCGGGGTGACGCTGGCCGACATCTACACCGCCGGCGGCGAAGTGCTTATGGGCACTATGCGTTGGGAAAAGGAAAGCGCCGCCCGCGTCGCCCAGGAAATGGCCGACGTGCAGGGCCAGCTCAAGCGCGTGCAGCTGGACGCCGAGGAAGCCGAGCTGGAAGTCAGGTTGCGTTCGCTGCAGACCGTGCTGGTGGCCAAGCAGGTCGAGAAGGCGCTGCTGACCCGCACCACCGAGAGCCAGGAGCGCGAACTGAAGGGCGGGCGCACGATGATGCGCGAACTGCGCGGTGCCGACGCGGCGACAGGGCAGGAATAGCAAGCACATGAAGCAAAGCGTCCGTTTCGTATTCCAGCTGTTCGTTGCCGACCACGCCACCAACTCGGTACAGGCCCTGGCCAATCTCCGTGCGATCTGCAAGGCGCACCTGCCGCAGATGCACGAGATCGAAGTGGTCGACGTATTCGCCCAGCCCAATCGCGCACTGAGCGAGAAGATATTCATGACCCCGACCCTGCTGGTCCTGCAACCGGGGCCCACGCGCCGGCTGGTGGGCAACCTGAGCGAGACGACCACCGTGTTGCGCACGCTGGGACTCGAGTCGCCTGAGTGAACGTCCCCCTGTCCCCGGTCGCGATGCCCTCCGACGAGATCCAGGAACTGTTGCTCGCGCTGCGCCAGGCCGAAGACCGCCTGTACGAGCTGACCGCCGGGCAGGTCGACGCGCTCACCGACGAACAGGGCCGCACTTTCATGCTGCAGCGCGCACAGGAGGAAGTGCGGCGCGTCGATGCGAACCGGCGCACTGCCATCCTCAACAGCCTGCCGGCCAATATCGCCCTCCTCGACGCGGGCGGCTACATCGTGGCGATCAACGAATCGTGGCGGCAGTTCGGCCGTAGCAACGGCTTGCGCGGCTCTTCGGCGGAGGTCGGAGCCAACTACCTGGAGGTCTGCCTGCAAGCCCACGGCGACCATTCCGACGGCGCCACCCGCATTGCCGATGGCCTGCAGTCGGTGCTTGAACGCACGGCACCGCGCTTCGAAGCCATGTATTCCTGCCATTCGCCGCACGAGCAGCGATGGTTCCAGATGACAGCAACGCCGATGAGCCAGGAGCCCGCCAGCGGCGTCGTGGTCATGCACATGGACATCACCGACCGCAAGCTGCACGAGCTTGCGCTGCAGTCCAGCGAGGCCGACCAGCGCGAGGCCGCCCGGCAATTGCTCGCCGAGCGCTCGCGGCTGGTGGCGGCACAGCGCGTGGCCAAGGTCGGCAGCTGGGAAACCGACCTGGCGACCATGGAGGTGGTTTGGTCCCGGGAAACCTACCGGATCCACGAGATGGAGCCGGAAACCCCGGTCACCCATGCCGATTTCCTGGCCCGGGTCCACCCTGACGACCGCGGCCAGCTCGACCTGGACCTGCAGGCCTCGCTGCCTTTGCGCGAGCCTTCGTCCACGCGCCACCGCCTGCTGCTGCCCGGCGGGCGGATCAAGTTCCTGGAAGAGCGCTGGCAGGTGCTGTTCGACGAGTCCGGCCAGCCAGTGCGCGTGAGCGGCACCTGCCAGGACATCACCGACCGGCGCCTGGACGAGGAACGGATAGAACGCCTCAACCGCGGTTACCTGGTACTGAGCCAGATCAACGCGCTGATCGTGCGGGTGGGCGACCGCGCCGAACTGTTCCAGGATGCGTGCCGCATCGCGGTCGAGTCCGGCGGGTTCCTGCTGGCGTGGATAGGCTGGGTGGACGCGGCCAGCGGCAACATCGTGCCGGCCGCATTGGCCGGCAGCTGCCGCGACCGCAACCTGGCGATCGGCAGGACAGTCGCGCTTGGCGATGAAGTACACCCCTGTGCCATCGCGGTACGCACGCGCCAGCCGGTGATCGTCAACGACCTGGCGAGCGACGCCCGCTTCGTGCCCAGGCCGGGCTACGACTCGTCCGCGATCCGCTCGCTGGTCGCCCTGCCTATCATCGTGGCCGGCGAAGTGGTCGCAGTATTCGCCCTGCACGCCGGCGACGTCGGCTACTTCGACGAGGCCGAGATCGGGCTGCTGTCCGACCTGGCCAACGACATCGGTTTTGCCATAGGCAACCTGGGCAAGGCCGAGGCCATGAACTACCTGGCCTATTACGACGCATTGACCGGGCTGGCCAATCGCAGCCTGTTCCTCGAGCGCGTGGCCCAGTGCCTGCGCGGCACTGCCGGTGCGGTGCTGGTGCTGGTCGACCTGGAGCGCTTCAAGAGCATCAACGACAGCCTTGGACTGCATGCGGGCGACGACCTGCTCAGGCAGGTAGCGGCCTGGCTGGGCCAGCACCTAGCCGACCCGACCCTGCTGGCGAGGGTGGGCGCAGACCATTTTGCGCTGGTGTTTACCGACACCGAACGCGCCGGCGATGCCACGCGCCACCTGGAGCGGTTGATCAAGGCCTTCCACGAGCAGCCTTTCCTGCTCGACGGTGCGCCATTCCGCATCGCCGCCAAATTCGGCGTCGCCACCTTTCCAGATGATGGCGATACGCCGCACGAGCTGTTCCGCAAAGCCGAGTCCGCGCTCAAGAACGCCAAGGCCGGCGGCAGCAGGCATCTGTTCTATACGCAGAAGATGACCGACTCGATCGCACTCAAGCTGGGCCAGGAAAACCAGCTGCGGCATGCGCTCGACAACCGCGAGTTCGTGTTGCATTACCAGCCCAAGGTCAATGTGCACAGCGGCAAGGTGGTCAGCGCCGAAGCGCTGATCCGCTGGAGCGACCCGCGCAGCCAGGCCTTGACGCCACCGGGGCAGTTCATTCCGATCCTGGAAGAAACCGGGCTGATCATCGAAGTCGGCCGCTGGGCCATCGAGCGCGCCATCGAGGATTACCTGCGCTGGCATCGCGCCGGCCTGCCGGCCGTGCGCATCGCGGTCAACGTATCGCCCATGCAGTTGCGCGACCCGGCCTTTGTCGATGACCTGCGCCGCCTGCTTTCGGTTGATCCGCTGGCGCCGGCCGGCCTGGAACTGGAGATCACCGAAAGCATGATCATGACCGACATGGCGCAGAGCATCGAGACCCTGCATGCACTGCGCAAGATGGGCCTGCGGATCGCCATCGACGACTTCGGCACGGGCTTTTCCTCCCTGGGCTATCTATCCAAGCTGCCGGTGGATGCGTTGAAGATCGACCGCTCCTTCATCGACGACATGGGCAATTCCGCGCAGGCGCTGTCGCTGGTCTCGACGATGATTTCACTGGCCCATTCGTTCAACCTGGAAGTGGTTGCCGAGGGCGTGGAAACCGAGGAGCAGTACAGCCTGCTGAAACTGCTGCGCTGCGACGAGGCGCAGGGTTACCTGTACGGGCAGCCGGTGCCCGGGGACGAGTTCGAGGCCAGCTTCCTCAGGATCGCCACGCCGTAGCGGAGGCACGCCAGGCTTGATCGGCCATGGGCGATCAGCGCGAGGCGCGCAGCGCCTTCTGCTCTTCCAGGGTCAGGGCGACGTTGTTGCGCAGGTAGGCCGGTTCGATACGTTCGGGGGCGAGCGCTTCACCGCGCGCGTAGGCGGCGACGGCGAGGCGCGCGACATCGGCGGCATGGGGCAGCGCGCTGGCGTCGATGCTGGCGAGCTGGTTGCCAAGGTGTGCTGCCAGTGCACCCTCGACGGCTGCAAATCCGGTGCCGACGCCGTGCCAGCCGCCCTCGCTGTCCGGCAGCGTGACTGCCTGCGGGGCGCATACGATTTCGGTGGAGACTGCGACCAGGTCATCGCCATCGCGTTCGAAGGCGCCGACATAGACCTCGCCCATGCGTGCATCGATCGCGGCGAGGATGCGCGCGCCTTGCGCCTGCACGGCGATGGCCTGCAGCGTGGACACCGTGACGACCGGCCGGTCCAGGGCCAGGGCGATGCCCTGGGCCAGGGCGATGGCCAGGCGCACGCCGGTGAAGGCGCCGGGGCCACGGCTGACGGCAATGACATCGAGTTGCGTGCGCTTGATGCCGGCCTGCGCCAGCAGCGCTTCGGCCCACGGCAGCGCGTATTCGGCATGCAGGCGCGGGGCGATCTCATGGCGTTCGATCACCTCGCCGTCCAGGTACAGGGCAACGGAACAGGCCTCGGTGGCGGTTTCAAAAGCGAGCAGCTTCATACCAGTCCTGTTCGGTGTCCTGCGAGGGCAATGGCGCGGAAGGTTCGACGCCGAAGAAGCGTTCCACGTCGGCGACTTCGCGCGTGCGCGCGAACGGCGGCAATGAATCGAGGAATATCTTGCCGTAGGGTTTGCCGGTCAAGCGCGGGTCGCACAGTACCAGCACGCCGCGATCGGTCTCGCTGCGGATCAGCCGGCCCACGCCCTGCTTGAGCGCGATCACCGCCTGCGGCAGTTGTTCGTCACGGAAGGGATTGCCGCCGTCGCGGCGGATCGCTTCCAGGCGCGCCTCGAACACCGGGTCATCCGGCGCAGCGAACGGCAGCTTGTCGATCACCACCACGCTCAGCGCATCGCCGACCACGTCCACGCCTTCGCGGAAACTGGCCGCGCCCAGCAGTACGCCATTGCCGGAAGCGCGGAACTTTTCCAGCAGCGTCGCGCGCGGCGCTTCGCCCTGCACGAACAGCGGCCACGGCGCATCGCGCAGGGTTTCGGCGGCCTCGCGCAGCGCGCGGTGCGAGGCGAACAGCAGGAAGGCGCGGCCGCCGGAGGCTTGCAGCACCGGATACAGCGCGGCGATCAGGGCGGTGCCGAAACCGCGGGTATTGGGTTCGGGCAGGTTCTGCGGCAGGTAGCACAGCGCCTGTTTCGGCCAGTCGAAGGGGCTGGGTTGCAGCAGCGTGTTCGGGTCGGCCAGTCCGAGCCGCGTGGCGATGTGCTCGAAGTCGCCGCTCACCGCCAGCGTGGCCGAAGTGAACACCCAGGCCGCCTGCGATTTTTCGCGGTGTTCGCGCAAGGGGCCTGACACGTCCAGCGGCGTGCGCTGGCAGCGGAAGCCACGCTGGGTCAGTTCGTACCAGAGCACGTCGCTGGTGGCCAGCGGCGCGCCGCTTTCGAAATCCACCACCTGGCTTTCGCCCGAAGTGGTGCTGTCTTCCAGCCAGCGCTCCAGCCGCGTCGCCGCGTCCTTGGCGCGCGAGGCGCAGGCATCGATGCCCAGCGACGCGTCGGCCATCGCCACGACCGCTTCTATCAGGTGCGCCAGCGCTTGGGTCAAGGCGTCGAAACCGGTGCGCACTTCCGGCTTGGCCAGCGCGCGGAAACGCGTGCCGCGGTTGGGCAGGCCTTCCATGCCGGCGCGCAGTTCGCGCAAGGCCTGCTCCAGCGCGCGCACCGGCACCTGCAGCGTGGCCAGCGCACCGGGGATGTCCTTGCATTCGGCCAGGCAGTCGCGCGCCAGTTCCTGCAGGGGGCGCATGCCGAAACTCTCACCAAAGAAATTCGCCGCCAGTTCCGGCAGCTGGTGGGCCTCGTCGATGACGAAGGCCTGGGCGCCCGGCAGGATTTCGCCGAAGCCTTCCTGCTTCAGCGCCAGGTCGGCCAATAGCAGGTGGTGGTTGACCACCACGATGTCGGCCGACTGGGCGCGCTGGCGCGCCTGCACCACGAAGCAGTCGCCCCAGAACGGGCAGTCGGTGCCCAGGCAGTTGTCGTTGGTGGACGTGACCATGGGCAGCAGCGGCGAATCATCGGGCAGCGCTTCCAGCTCGGCCATGTCGCCGAAGTGGGTGCGCCCGCCCCAGGCCACGATGCGCTGGAACTGCGAGATCTGTTCGCGGGTGGTGAACTTCGGCTCGCCCTTGGCCTGTTCCAGCCGGTACTTGCACAGGTAGTTGGCGCGGCCTTTCAGCAGGGCCGACTTCAGGCCGGTTCCCAGCGCATTGCGCACGCGTGGCAGGTCGCGGTGGTAGAGCTGGTCCTGCAGGGCCCGGGTGCCGGTGGAAATGATGGTCTTCAGGCCCGACAGCAACGCCGGCACCAGGTAGGCGAAGGTCTTGCCGGTGCCGGTGCCGGCCTCGGCCAGCAGCACTTCGCGGCTTTCGAAGGCGTCGGCAATCGCCGTGGACAGGCGCTGCTGCGCCTCGCGGGGCACGAAGTTGTCGAGCTGGCTGGACAGTGCCCCACCCTCGCTGAGGGCGTCACGGCTGGCTTGGGCGAGTTGGGACATTGGGGGGAAGGACGATCCTGTTGAAAGCTCCCTGTCCGTTAACGCGGGAGGGCTGGCTGTGGTTGGCTGTAGCGGCAGGAAAGCCACCGCGTGGAGGTCCGGGCCGGCCCGGATGGCTTGCGCGCGTGGTCCGATGCCTTGGTGTCATGGGGCGCGGGACAGCCGAGCAAGCTCGGCTCCACACGGGTGGGTGGGGGGCAGCCAGTTTACCGGGCGAACGCCCTACATCCGCAGCAGGCCGGCCACGGTGCAGGCGGCGATCTGCACGTGCGCCGATTGGGCGTCCTGCGCCAGGCCACGCGCCAGGCGGGCCTGCTCGATGGTGGCCCAGTGCCGGCGGCACAACGGGCCGACCCGGGAACCCAGCTCGAAGGCGCGCCTGGCCAGGGTGTCGGCGCGTTCGTTTTCGCCTTGCAGCAGGGCCACTTCGGCGCGCTCCTGCAGGATCGCAGGATCATCGGGCGCGATCAGCAGCGCCTGGTTCAGCGCTTCGGCGGCCGCGCCGTAGTTGCGCACGGCGATGGCAGCGGTGGAATCCTCGCGCAGGTCCTGCACTTGCGGGTCGCGCAATGGCTGCACGGCGAGTTCACGGTCATCGGCGCCCTTGGCGGCGGCGATGACGTTGGCGAGGCGCACTTCGGGCGCGACCGCGGGCGTCGCAACTGGGCCTGGCGCCTGTGCGCCGGGCGTGCCGGCGCAGCCGGACAGCACCAGCATGAGTCCCAGGAGCGCGGATTTCGTGGACGGCTTCATCTTGATCACAGGTTTACGGCTGCGGTTGCGGCGCCGGCTCCGGGGGCGGGGGCGGCGCTTCCTTGTCGCGATCCAGGCCGAACCAGCTGCGCCAGCCACCACCACCCTCGCCTTCACCTTCGCCTTCGGTGCCGTAGTCGTCGGGTGACTGCTGGATGACGCAGGGCGCGTAGGCGGGCGCGAAACCGGCCACGAACGGCAGCTGCCGCGCACCGGGGCAGCTGGCATCGGTGGCATTGCCACCGGCGACCCACTGCCAGTCCAGGCCCTTGCCCGAGACCGTCAGCGGTGCACTGGGCAGGCGCGAGAAGATTCCGGACCACACCCGCATTGCGCCGGTGGCGCCATACAGGCCGGTCTGTTCGTTCTGGTCGTTGCCCATCCACACGACCGCAAGGTGGTCGCCGGTGTAGCCGGCATACCAGCTGTCGCGGCCATCGTTGCTGGTGCCGGTCTTGCCGGCCGACTGCAGCCGGCCCAGGCCGTCGCCGAGCAACTGGCGACCGGTGCCGTTGCTGACCACCTGCTGCAGGGCGATGCTGATCAGGTGGGCGGCGATGGAGTCGCCTTCCTGTGCCGGCGCCGGGGTCTTGTCGTAGCGCTTGAGCAGCCTGCCGTTGCGGTCGAGCACGCCGCGCACCGCATGCAGCGGCTGGATCTCGCCGCCGGAGGCGAGGAACTGGTACAGCTGCGCCATCGCATACGGGCTCTGGTCGGTGGCGCCCAGGATCAACGAGGGATTGGGATCGGACTTGATGCCGGCGAGCACCCGGATCAGGCTGGACAGGCGTTCCGGATCGACCTTCATGCCGATGCGCACGGTGGCCTGGTTGTAGGAGTGGGCCAGCGCATCGACCAGCCGCACCGAGCCGTGGCTGCGGTTGTCGGAATTGCCCGGGGTCCAGCGCTTGCCCTTGCCGAGCTGCACGGTGACCGGCGCATCATCGACGTAGCTGGCCAGCGAATAGTTGTCCGGCTGGGCCAGTGCCAGCAGGTAGACGAAGGGCTTGAGCAGGGAACCGACCGGACGCTGCGCTTCCACCGCGCGGTTGAAGCCGGGCTGCGACACGTTGCGGCTGCCGACCACGGCCAGCACATCGCCGTCATGCACGTCGGTCAGCACCAGGCCGGCCTGCAAAGGCGGACGGCGCTTGTTTTCCACCGACTTCAGCGTGCGCGCCACCGCGCCTTCGGCGTAGGCCTGGGCCGAGGGCGACATGCCGGTGAGCACGCTAAGGCCGGCGCCCTGCAGCAGGTTCTCCGGATAGTCGCGCGCCAGCTGCCGGCGCACCAGGTCGACATAGGCGGGGAAGCGGTTGGCCGCGGCCATGCCCGGGGTCTTGGTCACGCCCAACGGCGCGTTGCGGGCGCGCTTCCATTCGGTGTCCGGGACCAGGCCGGTTTCATGCAGCTTGTCCAGGGCCAGGTTGCGGCGGGCCAGCGCACGCTCGGGATTGCGGCGCGGGTCGTAGTGGGACGGACCCTTGACGATGCCGATCAGCAGCGCGATCTGCTCGGTGGTCAGCGCATCGAGTTCGCGCCCGAACCAGAATTCCGACGCCGCGGCCACGCCATGGATGGCCTGGCTGCCGCGCTGGCCCATGTACACCTGGTTCATGTACGCCTCCAGGATGGTGCGCTTGTCGTAGCGCGCCTCCAGGATCAGGGCGAACAGGATCTCGTTGAACTTGCGGCTGACCGTGACTTCCTTGCCGATGCCCAGCAGGCCGCTGCGCGCCAGCTGCTGGGTCAGCGTGCTGGCGCCCTGCCTGCTCTCGCCGCCCGAACGCACGGTGACCCACAAGGCGCGGGCGATGCCGCTGAGGTCGATGCCATGGTGGGTATTGAAGTCGCGGTCCTCGACGGCCTGCAGGCCGGTGACCAGCAGCTCGGGCACTTCCTCCAGGCGCACCAGGCGGCGCTCCTCCTGCTTCTGTCCGTAGAGGGTGGCGATGCGCGCCGGATCCAGGCGCGCCGATTCCAGGTTCTGCTTGCGGTCCGGGTCGCGCACGGCGGCAACGCGGCCGCCAGACAGCGAGACCTGCACGCGGCGGGCGGGCACCGTGGCGTCCACGTCGGTGAAGCCGCGGCTGGCAATGGTGAAGCGCCCGCCTTCCTTCGCATAGGTGCCTGGCCGCTGGCCGGCACCGTCATCGCGATACGAGGCCGCGTCCAGTTCGGTCTTCAGGGTCTGCGCATCCATGGCCACGCCGGAAGCCAGCTGCAGCGGCCGCGCATACACACGGGTCGGCAACTGCCACTGCAGGGCACCGAAACGCTGGCTGACCTGGTGGTTCAGGTACAACGTGTAGGGGATCAGGAAACCGAGCCCCAGGCCCAGTGCGGCCAGTGCCCAGGTGACCAGTCGCTGCCGCCAGGGATGCGCTTGGTCGAGATCGTCGATGTCGTCGTCTTGGTCGTCGTAGTCGTAGCGCGGCACGGGGATGCGACAATGGGAATTCGGGCGAGTCTAGCGCAGCCCGCCCTGCAGCGAGTGCATGCAGGTGCCTTTCGCTCAGCCGGAGTTGCAGCTCAATGTCGATTTCCCTGGCCGATCTGCGCTTCCAATGGCAACGTGCGCTGGGGCTGGTCCGTCGTGGCACCACCAGCCTGCGGGCGCGTGGCTGGCGCGCGACCTGGGCGCGGGTGAAGCGCCAGTTCGAACGCGTGCCCCTGACCCAGCGCGCGGCGCTGTACTTCCCGCAGGACGCGCCCTTCGCGCCCTTCGCGGTACCCGACAGCGAGGCGCCGCGGGCCAGCCTCATCATTCCGGTCTACAACCAGGTCGCGCACACGTTGACCTGCCTGCGCGCGCTGGCCGAACACCCGCCCCTTGCGACCTGCGAAATCCTGGTGATCGATGACGGCTCCAGCGACCAGACCCAGGCGTGGATGGGGCAAGTGGCAGGCCTGCACTTCCATCGCCGGGCCCAGAACGGCGGCTTCATCGCGGCCTGCAACGACGGCGCGGCGCGCGCGCGCGGCGAAGTGCTGGTATTCCTCAACAACGACACCGTGCCGCAGCCCGGCTGGCTGGATGCGTTGCTGGATACCTTTCGCACGCAGCCGCGCGCCGGCCTGGTGGGCGCGCAGCTGATCTATCCGGACGGGCGCCTGCAGGAAGCCGGCGGCGTGGTGCGCGATGACGGGCGCGCCGACAACCTCGGCCGTTTCCAGTCGCCGCTGCATCCTGCGTTCTCCTACCTGCGCCAGGTCGACTATTGCTCCGGCGCGGCGATCGCGGTGCCTGCGGCATTGTTCGCCGAAGCCGGCGGTTTCGACACGCATTTCTCGCCCGCCTATTACGAGGACACCGACCTGGGCCTGCGCCTGCGCTCGCTGGGGCACGACGTGTTGTACCAGCCAGCCTCGAAAGTAGTGCACCTGGAAGGCATCACCGCCGGCACCGATCCCAACGCCGGCATCAAGGCCTACCAGGTGCGCAACCGCGAGAAGTTCGAGGCGCGCTGGCGCCACGCACTGCCAAGCCATCCGGACCATGAGGCGCCAGTGGTGGAACTCACGCGCCAGCATTACCGGCGCCAGGTCCTGATCGTCGATGCGCTGACACCACGGCCGGACCATGACTCGGGCTCCCTGCGCATGTTCAACCTGATGCGCCTGCTGCGCGAACAGGGCGCGCACGTGGTGTTCCTTGCGGCCAACCGCCAGCACGGCGGCCGCTATACCGAGGCCCTGCAACAGCTGGGCGTGGAGGCGTGGTACGCACCGTTCGCCGCGCGCGCGCCGGCGTGGCTGCGCGAGCATGGACCTCGCTTCGACGTGGTGCTGCTGTCGCGGCACTACGTGGCCAGCGAGTTCCTGCCGCTGGTCAAGCGCCACGCCCCGCAGGCCCGGATCGTGTTCGACAGCGTGGACCTGCATTACCTGCGCGAGGCGCGCGGCGCCGAGATGGCCGGCGACGCAGGCCTGCGCGCGGCCGCCCTGCGCACCCGCGACAGCGAACTGAAGGTCATTGCCGACGCCGACGTCACCCTGGTGGTCAGCACCATGGAGCGCGAACTGCTTGCGGCCGATGCCCCCGCAGCGCATATCGAACTGCTGTCGAACCTGCACGAGGTCGCCGGCGCCGGCGCCTCGTTCGCCCAGCGCCATGACCTGGTGTTCGTTGGCGGCTTCCGCCACCCGCCCAACGTGGATGCGGTGGTGTGGTTCGCAGGTCAAGTGATGCCGTTGCTGCGGGCGCGGCTGCCGGACGTGGTTTTCCATTGCGTGGGCAGCGATCCGCCGGACGCGGTCCGCGCACTGGCCGGGCGGGAGGGCGTGGTGGTGCATGGGCACGTTCCGGACCTGGTGCCGATGATGGAGAGCCTGCGTATCGCGGTGGCGCCATTGCGCTATGGCGCCGGGGTGAAGGGCAAGGTCAACCTGAGCATGGCGCACGGCCAGCCGGTGGTGGCGACGACGACCGCGGTGGAAGGCATGCACCTGGCTGATGGCGTGGACGTCCTGGTGGCCGATGATCCGCAGGGCTTCGCCGATGCGGTGGCCGGGCTGTACCAGGACGAGGCCTTGTGGAACCTGCTGTCGCGCAATGGCCTGGACAACGTGGCGCGCCATTTCTCCATGCAGGCGGCGCGCGAAGTCGTGGACAAGGTGTTCTTCGCGTCCTAGCGGTCGCCCTGATGCGCGCTGTGCACGCGTGCAGCGAACGCATCGAGTCCCGGCGCAGCGGCATCCAGCGCCTGCGCTTCGCGCAGGGCCAGCGCCGCGAACTCCACATCGCCGGACCCCAGTCGCTCGTCGCCCACGGCGATCCATTTCGAGGCCAGCTGCCTGCGCGCCCCGGCCAGGCCGGCATCGCGGGGCTGCAGGGCCTGCCAGGCGTCGTAGCAGGCGCGTGCGCGGCGTATGCGGTTGGCGCGCAGCTCGTCTTCCAGGCACGCGCGCACCGCCGGCAGCAGGCGCCGGGAGGCGCGCTGCACCGCAGGGTCCGCCGGAGAGATCGCCTGGGCGGCGCGCAGCTTGTCGTAGGCGCTTTCACCCGGCGGGGTCAGCCACTCGCCGCGCGCCTCGGCTTCCTGCATCGACGCCAGCAGGGCCTGCGTGCGGCGCTGGCGCTCTCGCCCAGGCAGCGGGGAAACCAGCCGCAACTGTGCCTGGCGCGCGCGCACCAAGGCCTGTTCGGCTTCCACCACCACCGCAGCGCGCGGCGCGATGTCACGCGCGCTGGCAAGCGAGTCCTGCGCCGCGTCGAACCTGAAATCGGCCGCTTCCCGCGCCGCCCGTTGCGCGTAGGCCGTGGCGACGCGCTCGATGCCCTGCGCGGCCGCGGGGTCGCCGGGCACCGCGTGGAGCACCTGCCGGTAGCCCTCCAGGGCCGGCTGCAGCTTCTGCCGGCGCAGGTCGGCGTCGGCGCGGCTGCGACGCAGGTCAGCGGCGCGGGCCAGTTGGGCCTGCGCCTCCGGCAGGTCGACGTGGCCGGCATCCTGTTCACGGGCCTGTGCCACCAGGCCGGCGCCCCTGGCAAGCTCACCGTCGGCAATGGCGCGTCGTGCCTGCTGCAACAGTTCCGAGAGTGCGTCCTCGCGGCCTTCCAGCGCCGCGGTATGGGTGGGCTGCAGGGCCAGCACGCGCTGGTACAGGGGCAATGCGATTTGCAGTTGCCCCGCAGCCCGCGCGGTTTCGGCGCGACGCACCAGTTCGTCCAGCCCCGCATGGGCGGATTCCCGCTGCCGCAGCTGCTCGGCCACCGCGTCGGCTTCGGCCTGCGGCACCTGCAGTTCACGCGCCAGCTGCAGCGACTGGCGTGCCTGGTCAAGACGGTTGGCCTGCAGCTGGGCGCGGGCCTGCGCGACGGCGGCCAGCGCAAGTCGCGAGAGTCCGTCACGGGCTTCGCTGCGGTCGGCATCCAGTGCCTGGGCTGCTTCGAAGCGCTGCCGCGCGCCGCTGCCATCGGGGTTGCTCAGGCGGCCCTGGCGCATGGCAAGTTCGGCGTCATCCAGCAGCCGCTGCACGCGCATGTCCGGCCACACCAGCTTGGCCAGCGGGTGGCGGAATACCACAACAGTAAGCGCCAGCATCACCAGCAGCGCGGCGATCCAGCGCCAATGACGGCGATCGCGCCATGCCGGCAGACGACGCGGCGGCGGCCGGCGGAATTCCACTTCCTGCAGCCAGTCGGCCACCGGTTCCACCCTGCCACCGGGCCGATTGTCGGGTTCGCGCATCACCGCGCCAGCATAAGCATTCAGCCTGAACGTCGCGCTTCCTCGACCCCCGGCAGCGCCTCCAGCTTGCCGAGCAGAGTCGAGAGCTGGCCGTAGTCGGCGACCTTCAGGCGCAGCCGCAACAGCACCTGGCCGCTGCCGCGCACGTTGTCGCTCTGGATGTCGGTGACGTTGGCATCTTCCTGCGCGATCAGCGTGGTGATGTCCTTCAGCAGGCCCTTGCGATCGAGTCCACGCAACTGCACGTCGACCTCATAGCCTCCGCCTGCCACACCCCACTCCACCGGCAACACGCGCTGGGGACTGGTGCCCGCCAGGCGCAGCAATGCGGGGCAGTCGGCACGATGCACGGTGACGCCGCGGCCACGGGTGAGGTAGCCGGCAATGGCTTCGCCCGGCACCGGCTGGCAACAACGCGCCAGCTGCACCAACAGATTGCCGACGCCCTGCACGGTGAATTTCGATTTCGAAGGCGCCGGCGCACGCCTGGGCACCCGCCGCACCGGGCTGGATGGCGGCGGCTCGCTGGCGGCGCGGAGCTCTTCATGCAAGGCGCGGCCGATCTGGCTGGGCCCCACATCGCCCAGTGCGACCTGGATATAGAGTTCGTCGATGTTCTCGGCATGGAATTTCCTGGCCATCGGCGCCAGGTCGGCGTTGTTCAGGCCAAGCCGCTTGAGCTCACGCTCCAGCACCTCGCGACCGGCCTGCACGTTGCGGGCGCGGTCCAGCTTGTGGAACCAGGCGCGCACCTTGTCGCGCGCGCGCCCGCTGGCCAGGAATGCATTACTGGTCAGCAGCCAGTCGCGGCGCGGCTCGCCGGTCTTGGCGGTCAGGATCTCCACGCGATCGCCGCTGCGGAGCGCGTGGTCCAGCGGCACGATGCGGCCGTTGACCTTGGCCCCGCGGGTGCGATGCCCGACCATGGTGTGCACGTGGTAGGCGAAGTCGAGCACGGTGCCGCCGCGCGGCAGGTCGATGACTTCGCCCTTGGGGGTCAGCGTGTAGATGCGTTCTTCGGCCAGTTGCGCGTCGAGTTCGCCGGCCAGTGCTTCGCCTTCATCGCGGCCGCCTTGCCCGCGCCCCCCTTCGCCGCTCTGCTCCAGCAACTGGCGCATCCACGCGATCTTGCGGTCGAAGGCCTTGCTGGCGCCCCTGTTTTCGTTGCCCTTGCCTTCCCTGCCGCCTTCCTTGTAGCGCCAGTGCGCAGCCACGCCCAGTTCGGCCTGGGCGTGCATCTCGTGGGTGCGGATCTGGACTTCCAGCGTGCGCCCCTCCGGGCCGATCACCGCGGTATGCAGCGAACGGTAGTCGTTGGGCTTGGGCCGGGCGATGTAGTCGTCGAATTCGCTGGGGATCGGCAACCACGTGGCATGCACCACGCCCAGCGCGGCGTAGCAGGCGGCGACATCGGCCACCGCCACGCGCAGCGCCCGCAGGTCGTAGAGTTCCTCCATCGACACCTGCTTCTTCTGCATCTTCCGCCAGATGCTGTAGATGTGCTTGGGCCGCCCACTGATCTCGGCCTCGATGCCATGTTCGGCCAGCGCGGCGCGCAGGGTGGATTTCACTGACTCGATGTAACGCTCGCGGCCGGCGCGTTTTTCATCGAGTTGCTGCGCGAGCTGGCGGTAGGTGTCGGGCTCTAGGTGGCGGAAGGCCAGGTCTTCCAGCTCCCATTTCAGTTGCCAGATGCCCAGGCGGTTGGCCAGCGGCGCATGGATGTCGCGGGTGAGCTGGGCCAGCAGCCGGCGCTCGCCCACGGGCAGGCTGGCGGCAACGCGCATCCGCGCCAGTTGCCGCGCCAGCAGGATGGGGACCACGCGCATGTCATGGACGATGGACAGCAGCAGGCGGCGCAGGCCCTCGCTGCTGCCGGGCACGGCGCGCTCGGCATGCAGGGCCCAGACCTGCGCCGCGGCGTTCTGGCCGTCCAGCAGGCCGGCGATGCCGGGCTGGCGATCCAGCAACGGCTTCAGCACGGGCTGAAGGGCCGGCATGCCGAACAGCAATGCGGCCGCCAGCACATCGCCGTCCGCCGACAGCGCGGTGAGTATGTCCAAGGTGTCCACCAGCACCTTGACCGGGTCCGGCATGCCGACCGCCACGGCCGCTGCAAGGGCCGGATCGGCAAGGGCTGAACGCAGTTCGGCAGGCAAGGCCTCGGCTGAACGGGATTGCAGCCAGGGCCGCAGCGCGCTGGTGGGGGAGGTGTCCAAGGCGGTGGTTTTCCGGAAGTTGTGTCTACACTAGCGGCCTTGCGCCCAGAGGAACAACCATGAAATCACTTCGCATCCCGTTCGCCGTGCTGATGTTGGCTTTTGCCCCGCTGGCATGGAGCCAGTCCACGCCGCAGGCCGCGAACGTGGAACAGCAGATGAGCGCCGATGAATTCAAGGCCGCTGGCCTGGACAAGTTGAGCGCGCGGGAACTGGCAGCGCTGAATAACTGGCTGCAGCACAAGGTCGGCCAGGAAACCGCGAAGGCGGTCGAGGTCGCCACCGAAGCCGCCAAGGAAGAAGGACGCAAGGAAGTGACCGAGAAGAACCGCGGGTTCTTCGACTTTGGAACCAGTGAACCCATCGCCAGCACCATCGTCGGCGAGTTCAAGGGGTTCGCCAATGGCCGCAAGTACACGCTCGCCAATGGCCAGGTCTGGGAACAGATCGAACCGGCCTCGCTGGCCGGGGTCAAGCGGACCGACGCCAAGGTCACCATCAAGCCGGGCATGTTCAACAACTGGTTCATGCGGATCGATGGTTACAACACCGCCGCCAAGGTCCGTCGCATCAAATAACCGTTGGCAGGCGCGAGAACACGGCGGCCAGTCCGCCTTGTTTTCCAGCGGCCTGCACTGCAGTCGCCCGCCCTTTGCGGCAGTCCAGGGGCAATGACGCCGGCTGCACCCGCTAGCTGCGCAATGCTGCCAGGCGCTGGGCGAGTTTCTTCTGCGAAATGCCGGCGCGCGCGCCCAGTTCCTGCGCGAAGAGCGACACCCGCAATTCCTCGAGGTCCCAACGCAGGGCCTGCCACGCGGCCGCATTCGCGCTGCCGCCGGGTGATGTCTGCTCCAGCGCGTCAATGAAGGGCCTCAACTCCAGCATGCGTGCCTGGTCGCGGGTGGGGTCGCGCAGCGCGCGTTCGGCACGCAGGCGCATCGCCTTCAGATAGCGCGGGAACTGCGCCAGTGCGTCGGCCGGCGTATCGCGCAGGAAACCGGCATGGACCAGCGCGGCGAGCTGCCGGCGCAGGTCATCGAGATTGCCGCCGGCCCAGCCCATCAGCTTTGATTCCAGCTGCGGCTTGAGTTCGGCCACGGCCGAGAGGATGGCTTCGGCCAGCTTCAACCGTTCCATTGCTTCGGGAAAAAGCTTGCGTGATGCCTCCTCGCTGCGGCGCTCGAAAGCCGCGCGGTCGCGGATGTCGCCCAGGCCCTCGGCCAGCACGGCATTGAGCGCGGCCTCGACCAGATCGCCGCGCAGGCGCTCCTGCGATTCGATCGCCGCGTACAGCAGCCCGGTCTTGGGTGACACCGGCAGCTGCTTGCGCGCCTGCTTGGCCTTGTCGGCCAGGGCGATGTCCAGCAAACGGCGCACGCCCTGCGGATGTGCAGCATCGGCTTCGCTGCGGTCGGCGAACACCCGCAACGCCACGCTTTCGCCTTCGTCCACCAATGCGGGATAGGCAGGCACGCCGGCTTCGCCAGGCACCTGCAGCGGAATCGCATTGGCGGGGAACTCGCGCAAGCCCCGGGCCGCCATCTCGCGCCCGGCGCGCGCGGCGAAGGCATGGCCGGCACGATCGCCGAAGCCGGCGCGCAATGTTTCCAGTTCGCGTGATTCGGCCAGCACCTGGCCATCGTCGGCGCGCAGGCGCAGGTTCATGCGCAGGTGCGGCTCCAGTGCGGCCTCGTCGAAATCCAGCGCCGCCACCGGCACGCCGGTGGCACGCGACAGGAACCGCCCCAGTTCGCCGCGGATGTCATCGGCGCCGGGCTGCGGGAACGCCTCGGCGAACGCGCGCCCGTAATCCGGCGCCGGCACGTAGTTGCGGCGCATCGCCTTGGGCAGGCTGCGGATCAGTTCGGCAGCCTTCTCGCCGATGAAGCCGGGCGCCAGCCACGACAGGCGCGCGGCATCCAGCGCGTTGAGCAGGTGCAGCGGCACCTCCAGGGTCACGCCGTCGTCAACTGCGCCCGGCTCGAACCTGTAGTGCAGCGGCAGGCGCGCATCGCCAAGCGGAAAATATTTGGGGAAGCGGTCTTCCTCGCTGCCCTCGCCTGGCAACAGGTCGACCAGCGACCAGTGCAGCGCCCGCCGCGCTTCCGGCGCCAGCTTTTTGTACCAGGCGTCCAGCCCGGCCGCCGAATGCAGGTCCGACGGAATGCGGTCCAGGTACCAGCGCGCCTGCCAGTCCTCATCGGCAACGATGCCGGCACGCCGCAGCTTGGCTTCTTCCTCGTGCGCCTGCTCCAGCACCTTGAGGTTGTCGGCAACAAAACTGGCGCGGGTGTTGATTTCGCCGGTCACCAGGCCCTGGCGCACGAAGAGGTCATGCGCTTCCACTGGCGCGATGCGGCCGTAATGCACCGGTTTCTTCGGCGCCAGCACCAGTCCGAACAGGCTGATCTGCTCGGAGGCCAGCACATGGCCCTGCGCGCGCGACCAGTGCGCATCGAAATGCTTGCGCGCCAGCAGGTGTGGCAATTCGGCAATCACCCAGTCCGGCTCGATGGCGGCATTGGTCATGCCCCAGACGCGCGCGGTGTCCAGCAACGTCGCACTGAGCACCCACGCCGGTGGCTTCTTCGCCAACGTGGAGCCGGGAAACAGGTGGTAGCGGCGCTGGCGCGGGGCCAGGAAATCGCCCTTCTCGGTCTTGTGGCCGACCTGGGTCGGCAGGCCGGCGAGCAGCGCGCGGTGCAGCGAGACGTATGCGGAATGCGGCATCTCCGCGGCCAGGCGATCAGCTTCGCCTGCTTGTCTTCCCCCTTTGGACAAGGGGGATCGAGGGGGATTTGCTTTCCGCGCGGAGAGCGAATCCCCCCTGCCCTCCTTTTCCAAAGGGGGGAGCGCTTCATCTGGCTTTGCCGTGGCGGAAACCTCATCAAGCTCCCAGCCCAGCTCGTTGCACATCAGCAGCAGCTGCCGATGCAGCTCGCGCCATTCGCGCATGCGCAGGAAGCCGAGGAAATGGCGCTCGCACCAGTCACGCAGCTTCGACTGCGTCAGCTCCTCATGGGCCTCGCGATAACCCTGCCACAGCTTGAGGATACCGATGAATTCGGATTTGGGGTCGGCGAACTTCGCGTGTGCATTGTCCGCGGCCTCGCGTGCCTCGGGCGGGCGTTCGCGCGGGTCCTGGATGCCCAGGAACGAGGCGATCACGATCATCTCGCGCAACGAGCCATTGCCCTGCGCAGCCACCAGCATGCGCGCCAGCTTGACGTCGACCGGCAGGCGCGACATCTGCTTGCCGATGGTGGTGAGGGTCTTGTCGCTGCCACGTTCGGAGCCGCCCACCGCACCCAGTTCCACCAGCTGCTGCCAGCCGTCGGCGATCGCGCGTTCGTCCGGCGGCTCCAGGAACGGGAAGTCCTCGATGCGACCCAGGCCCAGCGCCAGCATGCGCAGGATCACCCCGGACAGGCTGCTGCGGCGGATCTCGGGATCGGTGAACTCGGGCCGCGATTCGAAGTCGGCTTCGGCATACAGGCGGTAGCAGATACCGTCGGAAATACGCCCGCAACGACCCTTGCGCTGGTTGGCACTGGCCTGCGACACCGGTTCGATATGCAGGCGGTCGAGCTTCTGCCGCGGGCTGTAGCGCTTGACGCGCGCATAGCCAGGGTCGACCACGTACTTGATGCGCGGCACGGTCAGCGAGGTCTCGGCGACATTGGTCGCCAGCACCAGCCGGCGCCTGATGCCGGGATTGAACACCTTGTCCTGGTCGCGCGCGGACAGGCGCGCGTACAGCGGCGTCACTTCGGTGTCGCGGTACTTGCGGCGCTCCAGCGCCTGGTGCGCATCGCGGATCTCGCGTTCGCCCGGCAGGAACATCAGCACGTCGCCACGTGGATCCTGGCGGGTGATCTCGTCGATGGCGGCCACGATGGCGTCGTTGACCGTGCGATCACCCTGCCGTCCTTCGCCTTCCGCATCGCCCTCCCCTTCCAGCGGGCGGTAGCGCACCTCGACCGGGAAGGTGCGCCCTTCCACGTCGATCACCGGCGCGTCGTCGAAGTGGCGCGAGAAACGGCCGGTGTCGATGGTGGCCGAAGTGACGATCACCTTGAGGTCGCGCCGCTTGCGCAGCAGCTGCTTCAGGAAGCCGAGCAGGAAGTCGATGTTGAGGCTGCGTTCGTGGGCCTCGTCGACGATGATGGTGTCGTAGGCTGACAGCCACCGGTCCGAGGCGATCTCGGCCAGCAGGATGCCGTCGGTCATGAACTTGATGCGGGTGTCGTCGCCGACCTGGTCATTGAAGCGGACCTGGAAGCCGACCGCGCCGCCTGCCGGCCCGCTTCCGATCTGCGTGCCCAACTCCTCGGCCACGCGCCGGGCGACCGCGCGCGCCGCGATCCGCCGCGGCTGGGTGCAGCCGATCATGCCGGCGACGCCACGGCCGGCAGCCAGGCACAGCTTGGGCAGCTGGGTGGTCTTGCCGGAACCGGTCTCGCCTGCGATCACCACCACCGGATGGGCGCGGATCAGCTCGACGATCTTTTCGGCTTCACGTGCGATCGGGAGCGAATCGTCCAAAGTCACCCTGGGCGCCGAAGCAGCGCGGGCAGTGACCCTGGCGCTGGATTGGGCCAGCGCCAGCTCGAAAGCAGCGCGGGTCGCGGCATCGGCCGGCTTGCCCTGCCAGCGCGACCACAGCCCATGCAGGCGCCCACGGTCGCGCGTCAGCGCTCCGTCGATGGCACGGCGCGCGGCGGCGAGGTCCTTGTTTTCGATTGCTGCAGTACCCATCGATCGGTGGCAGTGAATCTTTTGATTACACGACATGCGTTACCTTGATCATTGTCGCCTATCCCACCTCAAGGAGTGTCCAGATGGCCAGCAAGCAAGCAAAGAGCAAGACCGGGAGCAAGACCGCGCCTAAGGGCACTTCGGCCAAGCCATCCACTGCCGCCGAGGCCAGGCTGGCTTCAGCCGCGCCGACCGCACCCAATATCGATATTGGGATCGATGCGGGCGATCGCAAGAAGATCGCCGATGGCCTGTCGCGTTTCCTGGCCGACAGCTACACCCTGTACCTGAAGACCCACAACTTCCATTGGAACGTCACCGGCTCCATGTTCAACGCCCTGCACAACATGTTCGAGGCCCAGTACACCGAGCAGTGGAACGCGCTGGATGAGATCGCTGAACGCATCCGCGCCCTGGGCTTCAACGCGCCTGGCTCCTATCACGAATTCATTGCCCTGTCCTCGATTCCCGAGGAGCCGGGCCTGACCAACAGCGCCGACTGGCACGAGATGGTCCGCCAGCTGGTGGTCGGCAACGAGGCGGTGTGCCGCACCGCGCGCTCGGCGCTTGAAATCGCCGACGAGGCCGACGACGCCCCCACCGAGGACCTGCTGACCCAGCGCCTGCAGACCCACGAGAAATACGCCTGGATGCTGCGCTCCTTGCTGCAGTAAGGTTTCCACCGCCTTGATTCAGGAAAACGCCCGGCCTGTCCGGGCGTTTTCCTTGGTCCTTCACTTGACCGCGCTGGTACCCTGATTGCATGACTGAATCACCCCAGGACCTGCTGCAGCGAATCTTCGGCCACGCCGATTTTCGTGGGCCGCAGCGGGCCATCATCGAACACATCATTGGCGGCGGCGACGCGCTGGTGCTGATGCCCACCGGCGGCGGCAAGTCGCTGTGCTACCAGGTGCCGGCCTTGCTGCGCGAAGGCGTGGGCCTGGTGATCTCACCATTGATCGCGCTCATGCAGGACCAGGTCGAGGCGCTGCGCCAGGTCGGCGTGCGCGCCGAGTTCCTGAATTCCACCCTGGATGCCGAAGCCGCGGGCCGGGTGGAGCGCGCGCTGCTGGCCGGCGAGCTGGACCTGCTGTACGTGGCGCCGGAGCGCCTGCTGACGCCGCGTTTCCTGTCGCTGCTGGATCGTTCGTCGATCGCACTGTTCGCCATCGATGAAGCGCATTGCGTTTCGCAGTGGGGCCACGACTTCCGGCGCGAGTATCGCGAGCTCACCGTGCTGCACGAACGCTGGCCCGAAGTGCCGCGCATCGCCCTGACCGCCACCGCCGATCCACCGACCCAGCGCGAGATCGCCGAGCGGCTGCAGCTGGAGGATGCCGAGTGGTTCGTCAGCTCCTTCGACCGGCCCAATATCCGCTACAACGTGGCCCAGAAGGACAACGGCAAGCGGCAGCTGCTGGATTTCCTGGCCACCCACCGCGACGAGGCCGGCATCGTCTATTGCCTGTCGCGGCGCAAGGTCGATGAAACCGCCGCGACGCTGGCCGGCCTGGGCTTCAAGGCGCTGCCTTACCACGCCGGACTGGATGCCGAAGTGCGCGCCGGCAACCAGCGGCGCTTCCTGCGCGAGGACGGGGTGGTCATGGTGGCCACCATTGCCTTCGGCATGGGCATAGACAAGCCCGACGTGCGTTTCGTCGCGCACACGGACCTGCCCAAGTCGCTGGAAGGCTATTACCAGGAAACCGGCCGCGCCGGCCGCGATGGCGAGCCGGCCGAGGCCTGGCTCTGCTACGGCCTGGGCGACATGGTGCTGTTGAAGCAGATGATCGAGCAGTCCGAGGCCGGCGAGGAACGCAAGCAACTGGAACGCCGTAAACTGGACCAGCTGCTGGGTTATTGCGAATCGATGCAGTGCCGCCGCCAGGTGCTGCTCGCGGGCTTCGGTGAAACCTACCCGAATGCCTGCGGAAATTGCGACAACTGCCTGCAGCCAGCCGCCAGCTGGGACGCGACCCTGGCTGCGCAGAAGGCGTTGAGCTGCGTCTATCGCACCGGCCAGCGTTTCGGGGCCGTGCACCTCATCGACGTGTTGCGCGGCAGCGAGAACGAGCGCATCCAGCAGTTCGGCCACGACAAGCTCAGCACCTACGGCATCGGCAAGGACCTGGACGCCAAATCGTGGCGCGGCGTGTTCCGCCAGCTGGTGGCCACCGGCCTGCTGGAAGTGGACACCGAGGCGTTCGGCGGACTGCGCCTGACCGATGCAAGCCGCGCGGTGCTCACCGGCCGCCAGAACGTGGTCCTGCGAAAGGAAGTTGCCGGCAAGAAGGCGCGCGAACGCGACCGCGGCCCGCGCACCGGCGTGTCGGTGCAGCCGCAGGATCTTTCCCTGTTCGGCGCCTTGCGCGACCTGCGCGCGCAACTGGCGCGCGAGCAGAACGTGCCGGCCTACGTGATCTTCCACGACAGTACCCTGCGCAACATCGCCGAACAGAGGCCCGAAAGCCTGGACGACCTGGGACGGGTCGGCGGCATCGGCGGCACCAAGCTCGAGCGTTATGGACCGCAGGTGCTCGAGATCGTCCGCGAACAGGGCTGAGCGTGATGGCCCAGCCGTTGCCGGTACTGCATGGCCTGGTCCTGACCGGCGGCCACAGCATGCGGATGGGCGAGGACAAGGCGCTCATCGCTTACGGTGACGGGCCGCAGGTGCTGGCGACCTGGCAGCGGCTCATGCCCAGCGTGCAGGAGTGCTTCGTGTCCCTGCGTGCCGACCAGCGCGAAGAACCCGTGCGCAACGCGCTACCCGCACTTGTTGATGCAGTGGACGGCATTGGAGCGGCGGCGGGCCTGCTTGCGGCGCACGCAGCGCGTCCCGAAGCTGCCTGGCTGGTGGTGGCCTGCGACCTGCCGCTCCTGCAGCCGTCGACCCTGGCCGCGCTGGTACGTGCGCGTGACGGCCGGCACGCAGCCATTGCCTATCGCTGTGAAGAGGATGGCCAGCCCGAGCCGCTGTGCGCGGTATGGGAACCCGCAGCCTTGCAGGCGCTGGCGCGGGAGTCAGGCAGCGGCCGCCATGGCCTGCGCAATGCCCTGGCCCTGGTCGCCACGCTGCTGCTTGCTGCACCCGCGGATGGATCATTGCGCAATATCAACACGCCGCAGGAACGTGCGGACCTGGCGCTTCGGCCTCCCCCTTTGGAAAAGGGGGATTGAGGGGGATTTGCTCTTGCTCACTAAGCAAGATCAAGAGCAAATCCCCCGTAGCCCCCTTTGCCAAAGGGGGCAAAGCCCGAAGCCGGCACACACGCAAACTTGTTCTCGGACAGGTCTCAAGAAGCATGCTCCGCTGCTTGCCGCGGCCGAACTCGCAGCCGCCACGGATGGCTGTACACCACATGCCTTCCGGGACGGACAAAGCCGGCCAGGGTCAGCCCGCACGACTGCGCCAGGTCGACCGCCAAAGCCGTCGGCGCGGAAATCGCGGCCAGCAGCGGGATACCGGCAATCGCGGCCTTGGTGACCATCTCGTAGCTCGCACGGCTGGTCACCAGTGCGAAACCCGTGGCCGGATCGATGCCTGCGCGCAACATCGCGCCGATCAGCTTGTCCAGCGCGTTGTGGCGGCCCACGTCCTCGCGCACCTCAACTACCGTGCCATAAACGTTGCACCAGGCCGCCGCATGGATCGCGCCGGTGGCGGCATTCAAGGGTTGCCGGTCCTGCAAAGCAACCAACGCGACTTCCAGTGCCTGCGCTGCCAGCACGACGCCTTCGCCGACCGCGGCCGGTTGCCTGACCACCTCCTCCAGCAGGCGGCTGCCACAGATGCCGCAACCACTGCGGCCTGGCATCAGCCGGGTCTGGTCCGAAGACATCATGGCCGAAGCGGGATCGGTGGTTCGAATGTCCAGCACGATGCCTTCCAGCACATCGCGCACGTCGACTTCCACGATGCCGCCGCAAGCGATGCCACGCTCGGTCAGCGAAAACCCGTGCGCGAAATCCAGCAGGTTTCCCGGCGAAGCCATCATCACCGCGAACGGGATGCCGTCGTAATGCACGCCGACCGGGACCTCCTCTGCCAGCAGGTCCAGCTTCGGCTCGGCGACACCGGCCCGCACCTCCAGCACGGCACGGCTTGCCACGCCAGCGCCGGCGACGGGATCAGCCGCCACCATCTGCTTCTGGATCGCGGGCCGCGACGATTCGCACCGGGATCGACTTGTAGGCGGGTGTACCCGACTGCGGGTCGTGGCTGTCCAGCGCCACCAGGCAATTGCCTTCGGGGTAATACATGGCAGTGGAACCACGTGGGATGTCGTATCGCACCGCGATGAAACCGCGCACGCTGCGCGATACGGAGCGCGTTGCACTGGCTGACCCGCATGCTTCCACGTCGATGCGATCGCCATGCACCAGCTTGCGCTCTTCCATGTCCACGGCATTCATGAAAACCACGTCACGCCGCCCGTTGATGCCACGGTAGCGGTCGCTGAAACCGTAGATCGTGGTGTTGTACTGGTCGTGCGAGCGGATCGTGGTCATGGTCAGCACGCCGGCGTCGTTGTTGCGCAGGTCCTCGTTGAGGCCAGGCGAGACCAGGAATTTCGCTTTCTTGTCGGGGCCACCCCAGTCGCGCACCGAGGCACCGACCGGCAGGCGGAAGCCGCCGGGCTCGCGCACACGCCGGTTGTAGTCCTGGAAGATCGGGAACACCGACTCGATGTCGTCGCGAATGCGGCCGTAGTCGGCGACCAGGCCCTGCCAGTCCACTTTCGTCCGGGGCAGCGTGGCGCGCGCGATGCCGGCGACGATGGCGGGCTCGGACAGCAGATGTTCGGAAGCAGGCTTCAGCCCGCCCTGCGAGGCGTGCACCATCGACATCGAGTCTTCCACCGTCACCGATTGCACCACACCATTTTGCAGGTCCAGTTCAGTGCGGCCCAGGCACGGCAGCAGGAAGGCCTGCTTCGCCGGAATCAGATGCGAGCGATTGAGCTTGGTGGCGATGTGCACGACCAGGTCGAGCTTGCGCATCGCCGGGAACGTGGTTTCCGGGTCGGAGATCGCCACCGCCAGGTTGCCGCCCAGGCACACCAGCGCCTTGGAACGGCCATCGCGGATGGCCCGCACCGCCTCCACCGCATCGTGGCCGTGGGTCAGCGGGAACTCGAAGCCATAGGTGCGCTGGATCGCATCGACCAGCGCCTGGGTCGGCTTCTCGGTGATGCCTACGGTGCGGTCGCCCTGCACGTTGGAGTGGCCGCGGATCGGCGCGATGCCGGCGCCGGGGCGGCCGATGTTCCCGCGCAGCAGCATCAGGTTGGCCATCTGCTGCACGTTGCGCGTGCCGAAGCGATGCTGGGTCATGCCCATGCCGTAGCAGAGGATCACGCTTTCGGCCTGCGCGTACACCTGCGCGGCCGCCTCGATGTCGCTGCGTGCCAGGCCGGACACTTCGATGATGTCGTCCCAGCGCGTGGCCGCGAGGTCCGCTCGCAAGCCCTCGATGCCGGTGGTGTGTCCGGCGATGAAGTCGTGGTCCAGCACACCCTTTCCGCCGGCCGCAAGGTCGACGGCATCGGCTTCCAGCAGCCACTTCATCATGCCCTTGAGCAGGGCCACGTCGCCGCCGATCTTGACCTGGTAATAGGTCTGCGCTATCGGCGTGGAGCGATTGGTGAGCATTTCGCCGGGATCCTGCGGCGAGGTGAAGCGCTCCAGCCCGCGTTCGCGCAGCGGATTGACCGCGATGATCGGCACGCCGCGTTTCGATATCTCGCGCAGCGTGCCCAGCATGCGCGGATGGTTGGTGCCCGGATTGTGGCCAAAGCTGAAAAGCGCGTCGCAGTGTTCGAAATCCTCCAGCGTCACCGTGCCCTTGCCGACGCCGATCGAATCGGGAAGGCCGACGCTGGTGGCCTCGTGGCACATGTTGGAGCAGTCCGGGAAATTGTTGGTGCCGTATTCGCGCACCATCAGCTGGTACAGGAACGCGGCCTCGTTGGAGGTGCGGCCCGAGGTGTAGAACTCGGCCATGTCCGGATGCGGCAGCGCGCGCAGTCCGGCGCCAATGGCTTGAAAGGCGTCTTCCCAGCTGGTCGGCAGGTAGCGGTCGCTGGCCGGGTCATAGGCCATCGGATGGGTGAGCCGGCCTTCGCCCTCCAGCGCGTGGTCGCTCCACTCCCACAATTCGGACAAGGTGTGGGCGGCGAAGAACCCGGGCGTGGCGCGCTTGCCGGTCGCTTCCCACGACACCGCCTTGGCGCCGTTCTCGCAGAACTCGAAGGATGAGGTGTGCCTGGGATCAGGCCAGGCACAGCCCGGGCAATCGAAGCCTGCCGGCTGGTTGACCCGTCGCAGCGCCGCGGTCTCGCGACCCACCGCCATCTGCCCCTTCAGCACGCGCGCCACCGCAGCGAGCGAACCCCAGCCACCGGCGGGACCCTGGTAATCGTCGACTCCCGGAACCTTGCGCTCGCTCATGGACCTGCTCCTGCACCAGGCGCCGAGGATAGACCAACTGCGCGAAAGCGGGCGTCATCGAAGGCCTGCGCAACGGCTTTCCAGTCAGGCGGCACGCAGTCCGGAGCGGTAATTTTCCAGATGCTGGTCGCTGCTGCCACAGCGCAATTCAAACGCCAGCAGGCGCTTGAAATAATGGCTGACATCCAGCTCGTCGGTCATGCCCATGCCGCCGTGCAACTGCACCGACTGCTGGCCGATGAATCGCGCGGCCTGGCCCATCAGCGCCTTGGCCGCGGACAGCGCCTGGCCACGTGCCTGCGCATCGGGATTGAGGCATTGCGATGCGGCCAGGTAGGACATGGAGCGGGCCTGCTCCAGGTGCATGAACATGTCGGCCATGCGGTGCTGCAGAGCCTGGAAGCTGCCGATCGGCGCGCCGAACTGCACCCGCGCGCGGCTGTAGGCGATGGTGGCGGCGAGGATGCGGTCCATGGCGCCGAACGCTTCTGCACACAGCGCCGCCAGTGCGTAGTCGAGTACCGCCGGCAATGTCTCATGTGCATCGCCACCGAGCCGCGCTTCGGCACCCAGCATCACCTGGTCGAACGCCACGTCCGCCGCAGCCTGCCCGTCCACGGTGGTGAACGCGCTGAGCTGCATTCCCGTGGCATCGGACGGCACCATGAACACCCCCAGTTCGCTGCCCACTTTCGCCGACACCAGCAAAACGTTGGCGGCGGACGCATGGTAGACGGCGCACTTCCTGCCCTGCAGTTCCCAACCATCGCCTCGGGCAACCGCGGTCATCTCGACGTTCATTGCGTCAAAGCGGGTACCCGCTTCGTCATGGGCCAGTACCGCGATCGACTCGCCACTGGCCAATGCCGGCAGCAGTGCAGCGCGCTGTGCCGACGAAGCCAGCGTCCCGATGGCGTGCGTGGCGACCACTGCGCTGGACCAGAATGGCTCCAGCAGCAGGCCTTCACCGATGGCATTGCCGACCAGCATGGTTCCCAGCGGCCCGGCACCGATGCCGCCCTGTTCTTCAGGGATGTTGATGGCCAGCAAGCCCAGGTCGGCCAGTTGCGCCCACACCTCGCGCGACCATCCGTCCGCCGAGCCCAGCACCTGGTTGCGCTGTTCGAAGCTGTAGCGCCCGGCGATGAAGCGGCGCGTGGTGTCCAGCAGCATCTGCTGTTCGTCATTGAAGGCAAAGTCCATGGCCAGCTCCTGATGCGTGTGACTAAAGCCCGAGGATCATGTGGGCGATGATGTTGCGCTGGATCTCGTTGGATCCGCCGAAGATGCTGAGCTTGCGCAGGTTGAGATAGGCCGCCGTGGCGCGCGAGGCGTCATGGCCATGCTCGAAGCGCAGCGCATCGGCGTCCAGCAGTTCCACCTGAAGTTCGGAGATGCGCTGGGCGATCTCGGTGCCGCGGATCTTCAGCATCGAGGCTTCCGGTCCTGGCGCCTGCTTGGCCGCTTCGGCGAAGATCACCCGCATGTTGGTGATCTCCAGGGCGGTCAACTCGATTTCCACCTGCGCGACCTTGTTGCCGAACACCGGATCCTGCAGCAGGCTGCGGCCCTCCTTGAGCACCGCGGCGGCATCCTGCTTGAGCCGAAGCAGCTCGCGCCTGGATGCACCGATGCCGGCGATGTTGGTGCGTTCGTGGCCGAGCAGGAACTTGGCATAGGTCCAGCCCTGGTTTTCCTCACCGATGCGATTGGCGACGGGCACACGCACCTCATCGAAACGGATCTCGTTGACTTCGAAGGTGCCGTCGAGCAACCGCGTCGGCCGCACGCTGATGCCCGGCGATTTCATGTCCACCAGCAGGAAGGAAATGCCCTTCTGCGGCTTGGCTTCCGGGTCGGTGCGCACCAGACAGAAGATCCAGTCGGCGAACTGGCCCAGGGTGTTCCAGACCTTGTGGCCGTCGAGCACGTACTCGTCGCCGTCGCGCCGTGCCTTCATCTTCAACGAGGCCAGGTCCGAACCCGAGCCGGTTTCCGAATAGCCCTGGCACCACCAGTCCTCGGCCGCCAGGATGCGCGGCAGGAACCGCTGCTGCTGTTCGGCGCTGCCGTAACGCATGATCACCGGCGCGACCATCTTGATGCCGAAGGCCAGTTGCGCAGGCGCGTCGGCCATCGCGCATTCGTTCTCGAAGAGGTACTGGCGGGTCTTGCTCCAGCCGGTGCCGCCGAACTCCAGTGGCCATCCCGGGGCACCCCAGCCCTTGGCGTGCAGGATCTTCTGCCAGCGCACGATGTCCTGCTTGATCTGGCTGGCATCGTCGCGGCTCATGCGCTCGCGGATGTCGGCAGGCAGTTCACGGGCGAGGAACTGCCGGACCTCGTCGCGGAACGCCTGTTCTTCCTGGTTGAAATCGAGATCCATGCGGGCTCCGGGGCTGAATTTAGCGGTTCGATGAAATGGGCAGGCGCGGGTTTCTGTCTTGCGATCCAGCCCTGTGCGACGTCCTGGGCCAAGTGGAGACCGACCGTTGTGTCCGATTGCAATGCAGCGCCGCACTCATGGGTTGAATGTCCTGCCGGCCTCTGCCAGTTGCAGCAGCAGCGGTGCCGGTTCCCACGCCGCGCCCTCATGGCCTTTGCCATAGCGGCGCATCGCGGCCACCACTTTGTCCAAGCCGACTGTATCGGCGTAAAACATGGGGCCGCCACGCCAGACCGGGAAGCCGTACCCGGCCAGGTAGACGATGTCGATGTCCGAGGCCTTGGATGCGATGTCCTCTTGCAGGAGCTGCGCGCCTTCGTTCACCAGTGCGTAGACCAGCCGCTCGACAATTTCCCCGTCGCTGATCGCACGGCGCACCAGGCCGATATCGGTGGAATGCCTTTCGATCAACTCGTTGACCAACTGCGATGGATGCGCGGTGCGATCACCAGGCCTGTAGTCGTACCAGCCCGCGCCGGTCTTCTGGCCGTAGCGGCCCAGTTCGCAGAGCAGGTCGGCGGTCTTCGAATAGGTCATGTGCGGCTTTTCCACGTAACGCCGCTTGCGGATCGCCCAACCGATGTCGTTGCCGGCCAGGTCGCCCATGCGGAACGGGCCCATGGCGAAGCCGAAGGCTTCCATGGCCCGGTCGATCTGCTGCGGCAGCGCGCCTTCGTCGAGCAGGAAGCCTGCCTGCCTGCTGTACTGCTCGATCATGCGGTTGCCGATGAAGCCATCGCACACGCCGGACACCACGGCGGTCTTGCCGATCTTCTTCGACAGCGCCATCACGGTCGCCAGCACGTCCTTTGCCGTGGCCTTGCCGCGCACCACTTCCAGCAGCTTCATCACATTGGCCGGGCTGAAGAAATGCAGGCCCAGCACGTCCTGCGGACGCCCGGTGAACGCGGCGATGCGATCCACATCCAGGGTGGAGGTATTGCTGGCCAGGATGGCGCCTGGCCTGGCAACCGCATCGAGCTGGCTGAACACAGATTCCTTGACGCTGTATTCCTCGAACACCGCCTCGACGATCAGGTCGGCGTGCTTCAGGTCTGCATACTCGAGCGTCGGCGTCAGCAGGCCCATGCGCTGCTCCACCTGTTCGGCGGTCAACTTGCCCTTCTTCGCGCTGCCCTCGTAGTTCCTGCGGATGGTGGCCAGGCCACGATCCAGCGCGTCCTGGCTGGTTTCCAGCAAGGTCACCGGAATCCCGGCGTTGAGGAAGTTCATGCTGATGCCCGCGCCCATGGTGCCGGCGCCGACCACGCCGACCTGCTTGACCTCGCGCACCGCCACATCCGCACCGACATCGGCAATCTTGCCCGCTGCGCGCTCGGAGAAGAAGGCATGACGCAGTGCCTTCGACTCGGGGGTCTGGATCAGATCGGCGAAAGCCGCCCGTTCGGTCTCGATGCCCTGGTCGAAGGGCAGGTTCACCGCAGCCTCGATTGCATCCAGGCATCTGAGTGGCGCCGGATAGTGGGCCGATGCCGCCGCGACCGCCGTGCGCGCCGATGCAAGGAATACGGCCGCTTCGGGGTGCTCGACCGTCCAGTCGCGCACCTTGTGCAGTTCGCCGGACGCGGCGGCTTCCTTGGCCACTTCGATGGCTGCCTGCACGACGTCGGTATCCACTACGCGATCGAACAACCGGCTTTGTGCCAGCTTGCCTGCAGCGACGGGTGCGCCGGAGATGATCATGTTCACCGCGGTCTCCAGCCCGACCGCGCGCGGCAGACGCTGGGTGCCCCCGGCACCCGGCAGCAGGCCGAGTTTCACTTCCGGCAGCCCGATCTGCGCGCGGCTACCGGCAACGCGGTGATGCATGCCCAGCGCCAGTTCCAGGCCACCGCCCAGCGCCAGCCCCTCGATCGCGGCGACCACCGGCTTGCTGCTGTTCTCGAATGCGGCAATCACGGTGGGAAGGGTGGGCTCCATGCCGGATTCGGGCCGGTTTAATTCGCGAATGTCGGCGCCCCCGGAAAACGCACGCGCACCGCCGGTGACCACGATGGCTTCTACCGAGGCATCTGCAAGCGCATGCGCCAGTGCTTCGACCAGGCCGCGGCGCGTCGCCAGGCCCAGTCCATTCACCGGCGGGTTCTGCAGGGTGACGATGGCGACGCCGTCGCGGGTTTCATGACTGACTGACATGTGCAGTTCCTGTGGCAGGTGCAAACGGGATTGGACGAACGGGAAGTAGCGAACGGGATTGCATGGGTGACTGCAGAAGGACGAAAGTGGTCATGCCGCCAGCCGCACGCAGCCGTCGCGCAGCTCCGGCACCACCTCCAGCACGTCGAGCCGGGCGGCGCAATCGACTTCATGCTGCAGACCCTGCGCCAGCATCATTTGCCCCACCCTGGATGCGCCCAGGGCGGTGCGGGCGGCGCAGCCGTGGTAGAGCAACAGCGCCGCTTGCGCCGCATCGGTGAACTCGTAGTTGCCGCGGCGCTCGAAGTGGGCGACCAGGTGGCCGGCGCCGTAGAAATCCTCCAGGTTGAAGCGCTCCATCGATCCGGAACACACGATCAGCACCTGCGCGTCGGGGTGCAGGAGCGTGACGCGTGCCACCAGGGCGGCGCCGTTCAAAAGTGCGCCCACATAGACGAAGGCTGCATTGGAACTGTTGGCCAGGGCCGCCGTGCCATTGGTGGTCGCGTACACCACAGTGGCACCACGCAGGCCGCAGGCCGCCAATGCCAGCGGCGTGGGCGGGGCGAAGCCCGGCAGGGTGGCGGCCAGGAACTCGCCGGCAAGCATCGGCTGGTCGAGGTTTGCAGCGATGCGGTGGGCCTCGGCGGCATCGCGCGCCGGCCAGAGGGACACGATTCCCTGCGCAAACGCGTGGACGATGGTGGAGGTCCCGAACAGCACGTCCAGGACGATCACGACCTTGCCCTCAAGGCGCGCGGAATCGACTTCTTCCTTCTTCAGCAGCACGTGCAGCTTCGGCATCAGAAACCATCCCTATAGTTCCGCACATTGGAACTTGTGCAATGTCGCCCAACCATCGTACTTGCACTGCCACGCACGCAACAAGCTCATATTTCGGGCTTGCCAGACCTGATGGTGCGACCTAGGATGAAAGCTAGCTATCAGAATCAGGTTCCGGATAATGGAACTTCCAGTTTGCGGCAGATGGGAGTGATGATGGATTTTTCCTACAGCGCCAAAGTCGACGACCTGCGCACGCGGCTGCAGCGCTTCTTCGACGAATCCATTTCGCCGGCAGAGCCGCGGTACCTGGAGGAGCTTGGACGCAACCATGCAGCCGGCACTCCCTGGCTGCCGCTCCAGGTCGTCGAACAGCTGAAGCCGAAGGCGCGCGCGCTTGGACTGTGGAACCTGTTCCTGCCCAGGTCCGAACGCGCGCCCCAAGGCCTGTCCAACCTGGAGTACGCCCCGCTGTGCGAAATCATGGGGCGGGTGATGTGGGCGCCAGAGGTGTTCAATTGCTCGGCACCCGACACCGGCAACATGGAAACCATCGAGCGCTACGGCAGCGAAGCGCAAAAACAGCAATGGCTGGAACCGCTGCTGGCGGGCGACATCCGCTCGGCCTTCCTGATGACCGAACCGGCAGTCGCTTCTTCGGATGCCACCAGCATCCAGTGCTCGATGCGCCGCGAGGGCGACGAGTACGTGATCAACGGGCGCAAATGGTTTGCCTCCGGCGCCGGTGATCCGCGCTGCGCGCTCTACATCGTGATGGGCAAGACCGATCCGGCCGCCGCAACCCACCAGCAGCAATCGATGCTGCTGGTGCCCGCCAATACCCCGGGCATTGAGGTGATAAGGCACCTGCCGGTATTCGGCTACGACGACGCACCGCATGGACACATGGAAATCGCGCTGCACGAGGTGCGCGTGCCTGCCGCCAACCTGTTGCTGGGCGAAGGCCGGGGTTTTGAAATCGCGCAGGGGCGGCTGGGGCCGGGACGCATCCATCACTGCATGCGCTCCATAGGCGTGGCCGAGCGTGCGCTGGAACTGATGTGCCAGCGCCTGCAATCGCGCGTGGCGTTCGGCAAGCGGGTAGCCGACCAGTCGGTGTGGCACGAACGCATCGCCGAGTCGCGCTGCATGATCGAGCAGGCGCGCCTGCTGACGCTCAAGGCGGCCTACATGATGGACACGGTAGGCAACAAGGGCGCGCGCGCGGAGATCGCGATGATCAAGGTGGTCGCGCCCAACATCGCCTGCCGGATCATCGACTGGTCCATCCAGGCCCACGGAGGCGCGGGCGTCACCGCGGATTTCCCGCTGGCGGCCATGTATGCAGGCGTGCGCACGCTGCGCATCGCCGATGGTCCTGACGAAGTGCATCGCGGCACCATCGCGCGGCTGGAACTGGCCAGGCACGCAGTGCAGGCGCCCGCCTGAGCCTTACCGGCCGACCCAGGCACGCGCCTGGGCAGCGCCACTGATACGGAACACACCATGGGCAACCCGAAACGCAGCCTCGAAACCTTCAACCATCCCATCGACGCATCGCATCCGCTGTTCGTCACCTCGGTCTCGCGCGCGTTTTCGATCCTGCGCTGCTTCGAGCAGGGAGCGCAGTACCTGGGCAACCAGGACATTTCTCGAGAGACCGGCCTTCCCAAGGCCACGGTGTCGCGTTTCACCTTCACCCTGGCGGCGCTGGGCTATCTCAACTACTCGGCCGCCCAGGAAAAATATTCCTTGGGCACGGCGGTGCTGTCGCTGGGCCATGCCTTCATGAAGGGCAATGACGTCGTGGCGATCGCGCGGCCGTTGATGCGCGAACTGGCCGACTACACCCAATCGGCGGTGATGCTGGCCACCGGCGATCGCGACCGCGACCGCATGGTGCTGATGGAGGTGTGCCAGGGCGACCCGACCTTCCAGATGAACCTGGCCGCAGGCGCGCGCGTGCCGCACGGCTCAACCGCGTTGGGCCGCGCCGACCTGGCCACCCGGCCGATCGACGTGTTCGAAAATCACCTCAGGCGCCTGGAACAGGAATGCGAGCCGGGCTACTGGCCCAAGCTGCGCGACGGCATCGTCAAGGCGCGCAAGGATTACGAGCACTACGGATTCTGCTTCTCGATGGGCGACTGGAACCCGGAGGTGTTCGCCATCGGCGTGCCGATGGTGTCGGCCGACGGCAGCCGCGTGCTGGCCTTCAACTGCAGCGGACGCGTGTCGGTGATGACCCGGGAAAAGCTCGTCAACGATTTCGGGCCACGCCTGGTGGCGCTGCGCGACAAGGTCCATGCCATGACCGAAGGCAAGTTCTGAACCCGGAATCGCGATTACGCAACATCAACGAACTGTCGGAGCCGTCATGAAAGCCATCGTCTGTGAAGCCTGGGGAACTCCCTCGTCGCTGCAACTGCGTGACCTGCCCTCGCCCGTGCCCGGACCCAAGCAGGTACTGGTGCGAACTCGCGTCGCCGCGGTCAATTTTCCCGATGCGTTGATGGTGGCGGGCAAGTACCAGTTCAAGCCGGAATTTCCCTTCTCCCCGGGCGGCGAGCTGTCGGGCGAGATCATTGCCGTCGGCAGCGAGGTAAAAGGCCTGCAGGTGGGCGATCTTGTCGTCGGCATCACTTCCCATGGTGCCTATGCGCAGGAAGTCGTGGTCGATGCAGCCAATACGATTCCGCTGCCCGCCAACATCAGCGATGAGGACCTGGAACTGGCCGGCAGCTTCGTGCTGACTTACGGCACTTCGCTGCATGCGTTGAAGGATCGCGCCCAGGCGCAGCCCGGCGAAACCTTGCTGGTGCTGGGCGCCGGCGGTGGCGTGGGACTGGCCGCGGTGGAGATCGGCAAACTGCTCGGCATGCGCGTGATTGCCGCCGCTTCATCGGCCGCGAAGCTGGCGGCGGCGCGTGCGGCGGGTGCCGACGAGACAATCGACTATGCCAGCGAGGATCTGCGCGAACGGATCAAGGCAATCACCGAAGGCCGCGGCGTCGACGTGGTCTACGACCCGGTCGGCGGCGATCTTGCCGAGCCTGCATTCCGCAGCGTGGGCTGGCGCGGGCGTTACCTGGTGGTGGGCTTTGCCGCTGGCGAGATCCCGAAGATTCCGGCCAACCTGCTGCTGCTGAAGGGCAGCGCGCTGGTCGGGGTGTTCTGGGGCGATTTCGTGCGGCGCGAGCCGGCCCTGAACGCGGAGAACATGGCGCTGCTGTTCACCTGGTTGCGAGAACGCAGCATCCATCCGCTGATTTCAAAGCGCTACCCGTTGTCCCAGGCATCGCAAGCGCTTGATGCCCTGCTGGCAAGGCAGGCCATTGGAAAGCTCGTCCTGCTTCCGCAGCAGGTCGAGTAGGCCCCGGCAATCCTCGTCGCTGGCCGGAGCCTGGAAACGCCAGCCTTGCCTGAAACCTGATCGGACTTTTTCCATGAAACGCCTGCCGCGGCTGTCGGCCTTACAGCCATTCGATCAGGAACTTCCGTTCGATGGCCGTCCCGGGCTCCAGGGTCGCAGGCGCCAGGTTGAAGGCATCGGGAGAGCCGCTCTGTGGTTCGATGCAGGTCGCGGCGGCAGTGGCATCGTAGACGACCCAGTGCTGGCAATCGGAGCTCAGGCGCAATTGCTGTCCTGAAAGCTCGAGCAACACCGGGTCGTGGTTGATGAAGCAATCGTCCCAGGGTCCGGGGAGCGGTTCCTGCAACGGCAGGGTCGCAATGCCCTGCTCATCGCGCGGGAACATATGCGCTGGCGAGAACGACATGCGATCGGGCTTGCGGAACCAGGGATGCCAGCCAATGACGGCAGGCATGGGCAAGCGCCCTGCCCGCACCGACAAGGTCATCTCCAGCCGGTCTGCGGTCACGGCCAGGCGCTGTTGTGCGCTTCCACCGAAAGGCCAGGACTCATCCTGCGGCAGGCTCAGCGCCAGTTCGACAAATGCGGCTTCCTGTCTGGTCACACTCCAGGGCATTGCGAAGCCGACACCGTGGATGGCGTGGGAGCCCAGGTTGCGCAGGAGTTGATACGACCGGCCCTGGAAGCCGAAGCGGCCTTCGCGAATGCGCCCGGCCCACGGAACCATCGGGAAGCTTCCCCAGGCGATGACGGCCGCGGTGGATTCGCCATGGCCGACCAGATGATCCACGCCCTGGCGGCGGATCTGCGCAATGCGCCCGCCTGCCTGAGGTGCGATGGCCACAACCAGCGACCCACGACGGATCTCGATGAGCGGCCCGGTGTCGAGCGGGGCCATTGCATCCGTAGCGGGTGCCGGCCTGGACTCAGCCGCCATAGGGATCGATGGTCCGGATCCTGCCCTGGTCGTCGTAGTGGAGCTCCGTCACTTTGACCGAGCGCAGATGGGCCGCCCCGCCGGACAGAAGTGAGTCGTGATAGAACAGGTACCAGCGACCCTGGAATTCACAGATGGAGTGGTGCGTCGTCCAGCCGACCACCGGCTGCAGCACCACGCCTTGGTACACGAATGGCCCGTAAGGATTGTCGCCAATGGCATAACACAGCAGGTGGGTATTGCCAGTCGAATAGGACAGGTAATAGCGGCCCTGATGCTTGTGCATCCACGGACCTTCGAAGTACCGCCGCGCGTGGTCGTCGGCGCGCAGCGGTTGCCCGCTTTCGTCGACGATACTGACTTCACGAGGCGCTTCGGCGAACTGCTTCATGTCCGCACCCAGTTGCGCGACGCGCGGCCCGAGCGCGGGCTCTCCGTCGGTGGGCTCGAGGTGCGAGGGGTCATGCAGGTTGTCACGGTACTTCTGCAGCTGCCCGCCCCAGATGCCACCGAAATAAAGGTAGCAGCTGCCATCGTCGTCAACGAAGGCGGCCGGGTCTATCGAGTAGCTACCTTCGATGGGCAGTGGTTCCGGCACGAACGGGCCTTCGGGATCATCGCCCACGGCGACTCCGATCTGGAAAATGCCGTCCGCGCGCTTGGCAGGGAAGTAGAAGTAGTAGCGGCCATCGCGCTGCGCGATGTCAGGCGCCCACATCTGCCGTTCGGCCCAGGGCACATCCCTGATATGCAGGGCAACGCCGCAATCGACCGCTTGGCCCTCGGGTGAATCCATGCGCAAGACATGGTAGTCCTGCATGCCGAAGTGATCGCCTTCATCGTTGAAGGCAATGCCGGCATCGATGTCATGCGATGGATAGATATAGACCTTTCCCCCGAACACATGGGCCGAGGGGTCGGCAGTATAGATATGGCAGACCAGTGGTTGCGAGATGGCTTTCTCGGCCAGGGCCTTGAGCTGGGCACGGGAGAATTCATCGGACATGGGTTGCCTCCATCACGGAAAGCCGTCGGCAAATCACGCGGCGGCCTGCGCCCGGCGCGCGCCAAGCTCCTGCTCTATGCGCGATTCCATGGTCTTGTCTATTTCGTACAGAAACAGCAGGGCCACGCAGACCAGGAAGGGTATCGAGCAGTACACGCTGATCGCCAGCTTGATGCCATGCACCGCCTCGGGTGACTGCGCGGCCAGGTCAGGGCTGTAGCCGTAATACGCCAGGATGCCGGCCACCAGCGACCCGCCAATGCTCAATCCGATCTTCAATCCGCACAGCACCGCCGAAAAGGTGATCGCAGTGGCGCGGCGGTTGTTCTTCCACTCCGACCAGTCGGCTACGTCGGCGACCATCGCCCACAGCAACGGGATGGTGATGCCGTAGAAGAAACCATGCAGGATGTAGGTCACGACCACCAGGCCGATGGAAGACGGCGAATAGAACCAGAACGCCAGCAGGCACAGGGTGGAGACGAACAGAGCGGCGCCGAACACGTCGCGCTTGCCGAAGCGGTCGGCGAGCCGCTTGGAGAAGCCGATGCCGATGATCATGAAGATGATGCCGCCGGCATTGAACAGGCTGAAGGCCGAAGTCGGCGGGTCCTTCGGCCATTGGAACCCGCTCAACCCGACGCCGGTCAGTGCCGCGTTCAGTCCGGCGATGAAGCGGTTGAAACCGACGTTCTCAAGAAACTGCGCCAGTTGCCCCGCATCAAGGTAGTACTTGAAGTAGTAGACGTACATGCCGCCTTTCAGGGCAAGGTTGATGAACACCAGGATGGTCAGCGCCAGGATCAACAGCCAGGGCTTGTTGCGGGTGAGGTCGGTCAGGTCCTCGCGGATGCTGGACTTCTGCCCGGCCGCGGGAACGATGCGCTCGCGGGTGGTGAAAAAGGTGATCAGAAAGAACACCGTGCCCACCACCGCGAACAGCGCCATGGTGTTGTGGAAACCCTGCACCTTGTCGCCGCCGCCCAGGATCAGCACCAGCGGCAGCAGCAGCACCTGGATGACGAACTGCGCGACCATCACCGCCACGAAGCGATATGAGGACAGGCTGTTGCGCTGGGCCATGTTGCCGGTCAGCACGCCGCTCAGCGCCGAATACGGCAGGTTATTGGCGGCGTAGACCATGACCAGCAGGGTGTAGGTGGCCATTGCGTACAAGACCTTGCCCTGTGGGCCCAGGTCGGGCGTGCTGAAGGCCAGCAGCGAAAGCACGCCGAAGGGGATTGCGGTCCACAGGATCCACGGCCGGAACTTGCCCCAGCGCGTGCGGGTACGATCGGCGATCAGGCCGACCACTGGGGTGAAGACGAATGCGCCGAGCAGTCCACCGGTAAAAATTATCTTGGCCGCGGTGCTGGCCGGTATCCGGTATACGTCGGTGTAGAAGAAGGCGAGGAAGGTGATGAAGGTCTGGAAGATCAGGTTGGCCGCCAGGTCGCCCAGGCTGTAGCCGATCTTTTCCCTGGCCGACAGGGTTTCAGCAACTGTATTCATGGGCACCGGTTCATTCCTGCAAGGAGGTTCAACCGGGCCGCTGGGCCTGGCGCGCTATGGATGCCCGCACGGTGTGGGAGCACCGATGCGGGCCTTGAAAACCTGGGAGATGGAACATCGCCTACCCTGCGCAACTGCAGGCCGAGGCCAACACTCGTGGACAGGATCCTGGCTGCTTCTGCCCTCACCGGCAACACTCCCTTCAGCTGACTTCGTCCGCGTGTCCGGTCCCCGCCAAGCGACTGTACTTGCACACGATATTGCCCCGATACTGCGCATCCCGGAGAAAATGTTAGCGCTATCATTGCGGGGCTGCACGCTGCGCAGCAACATGGATCTAGGACGGTTCCAAGGCAATGCCAGCGCGTGTTACGCCGTTACGAAACGAAGGGAAATATTTTGCCGCCAACCCAAGCGTCCGATGACAGCGAGTGCCATAGAGCCTTACAGGGGCCAGGTGTCGAAGCGCATCGCGCCGCGAACCCACTCTCCTTGCCTGCAACCGACACACTGACGGGAAACCCGACATGAAAAAAAAACAGATCCTGACCAGCACGGTGGCCGCGCTGTTGTTTGCCACCCACGTCTATGGCGCGCCGCTGGCTGACGGTAATGGCAAATTCCTGGGCAGCGCCTACAGCGCGGAGCAGGTACACGGGTTCGCCGACTACTGGAACAAGGTCACGCCGGAAAACGGCGGCAAGTGGGGAAATGTTGAAGTGCGGCGCGACATCATGGACTGGAGCGCACTGGACCAGGCCTATGAGTTCGCGCAACACCATGCCATGCCGTTCCAGATGCATGTCATGGTCTGGGGCAACCAGCAGCCGGAGTGGATCGAGCAGCTACCCCCGCAGGAGCAGCGCGAAGAGATCGAGGAGTGGTTCGCTGCCGTTGCGGCGCGCTACCCGGAACTGGATTTCGTCGAAGTGGTCAACGAACCGCTGCATGATCCTCCTGCCAAGGACGATGAGGGCGGCGGACACTACCTGGAAGCGCTGGGCGGGAACGGCGCCAGTGGCTGGGAGTGGGTGCTCGAGTCCTTCCGCCTGGCGCGCAAGCATTTCCCGCACGCAAGGCTGATGATCAACGATTACAGCATCACCAACAGCGATGCCGATACAACGCGGTACCTGGGCATCATCGAATTGCTGATGAAGGAGAAACTGGTGGATGCAATAGGCGTGCAGGGCCATGCCTTCGCCACCACCACCGAGACTCCGATGTCGACGCACCGCGCCAACCTTGATCGCCTGGCCTCGAGCGGCCTGCCGATTTACGTAACCGAGCTGGACGTCGACGGTCCCACCGACGAAGCGCAGCTGCGGGATTACCAGCGGATCTTCCCCGTTTTCTGGGAACATCCGGGTGTGCATGGCATCACCTTGTGGGGTTTCCGGCCGGGCCTCTGGCGCATGAAGCAGGGCGCCAACCTGGTGCGCGAAGACGGCAGCGAGCGCCCCGCGCTGCGGTGGCTGCGGAAATACATCGCCGGGCAGACAGACAACCTGCATGGCGGCAGCGACCAGCCCAACCCCGTGCGCTGAAGCGACGCCTTGCTCATCGCCGGAGGTCTTATTGTCCGCGGTTCACAGGTCTTGAGGCGCTCGCTGCAGGATTGGCCAAGGGGTGACCTGCTACTTTCCGGATCGCATGTTTAAGCCAGTCATTTACCGGACGCGATGCGGGCATGCGGCCCGATGACGGCACCTATGAATCCACCTGCCATATCGGTGCTGAGCACCGTCCCGTCCTGGTGCTGGCTCAACCACTGCCAACCGTGCCCGGCGTCGAAGCCGAATGAGTAGTCGCCTTCGTTTCCCTCGACCTTGAACTTCAAGGAATCCATCGCGGGCAGGCCCCGGGTCGCCACGACCTGCCTGCCCTCGCGACTGCTCTTTTCCAGGAACAGTTCCAACCCTGTCCCCTTGCGCCGCACACCCAGGAAATACCAGTTGGCTTCGTTCTGGAACGCGGCCATGCCGGCCTCGATGCCCGCTTCGGCCGGTACCTGCAAGGCGACGCTGGCATTGAAGCTTGTGTGCTGTTGTCGACGGGCCAGGAATGCGGGATTGCGCAGGGTGTCCAGCGTTTCAGCCAAGGGCCGGATCGCGAGTTGTCCGGGGTGGCCGGCCAGGTCGGCCCATTGCAACTTGGGCACGCGCACGAACATCCATTCCTTTCCCAGCGCCAGCGTGTCGAATTCATCGCGCCAAATGAAGTTACCCGTGGCGGGTGCCTGCGCTGCCGCATGCGCCATGAAGCCAGGACCACGCCCAAGGTAGGGAATTTCCAGGCCTGGCTCGAGGATCATCGGCCAGCCATCCCTCCATTCCACAGGCAAGAGGAAGGTCTCGCGGCCGGTGTTGTAGTGCACCTCCCCATAGTTGCGGCTGGCCAGGAAGGTGGCCCACCAGCGGCCATCCAGTCCTTCCACCAGGTCGGCATGGCCCGCGTTGGTGATGGGATGGACACGGTCAGTGGGCAGGTCGCGCTGGGTCAGGATGGGATTCTTTTCATACGGCTGGTACGGTCCCCATACCGCGCGGCTGCGCAGGATTACCTGCGAATGCTGCGGACCGGTGCCGCCCTCGGCACAGTTGAGGTAATACCAGCCATCGCGCTTGAAGATATGCGGGCCTTCGATCCAGATCGGGTTCGTCGACGGATCGACGCCGCCATCGATCAACACCTTGCGCGGACCGAACGGCTGCTTCCTGGCAAGGTCGAATTCCTGCATCCAGATCGCGCGGTGGCCGTCGTAGCGCGGCGCGCCGACCGGTGCATCGTTGTTGAGCAGGTAGGTGCGCCCGTCGTCGTCGAAGAACAGCGACGGGTCGATCCCGCCGATGGTCGGCAGCCAGATGGGACCGGACCAGGGACCGGCCGGGTCGACGGCGGTAGCCAGGAAGTTTCCGCCACTGTCGACGGCGGTGTTGACCACGTAGAAGATGCCGTCGTGATAGTCGATGGAGGGCGCGAACACACCGCGCGACATGCCCAGCCCATCGAAGTCGAGTTGCGATGGGCGATCGATGACGTTGCCGATCTGCTTCCAGTGCACCAGGTCCCCGCTCTCGAACACGGGGATGCCTGGAAAGAACGCGAAGCTGGAGGTGACCAGGTAAAAGCGGTCGCCGGCCCGGGTGATGCTGGGGTCGGGATGGAACCCGGCCAGTATGGGATTGCGATAACTGCCTTGCGGAAGCGGCGCCTCGAATACCGCATCGTGGCCCTGGTATTCGAACCAGTCGAACAGCACCGACTCCTGCGCAAGCACGGGCGACGCGAGCATCGCCGGGAACAGCAGCAACAACACGGTGATCATCCGCGTTATCGCGATTTCCCGCTTCTCGGCGAACCAGCACGGAGGGTAGGTAGGGGCGCTCATGGAATCTCCATTTCGAATGGGCCTGCCGGCAGCCCGCTGCTGTCGAACAGGGTGACAACCGGATTGTCGGCCCAGCCATAGCGGACGCGGGTGGCAGGCTGTTCCAACGGTCCGTGCAATACCACTTCCTGGCCACGAATACGGGCAGTGGCATAGCGACAACTGCCCGGCGCGGCCCCGCAAAGCTCGAAGCCCACCGGCGTGTCCGCGCCGTAGGCCAGCAGCGGCTCGCTTGCTTCTGCAAAGCGGACGATGACTGTGTCGTCCTCGCGTCTTGCGGACACGGGCACCGGCCCGGAAGCCGCCAAGGGCTGCCCGTACACGAGCGCGCGCGCCGCGCGTGCCAGGCGACGGCCGAGTTCCTGCTTGTTCGGTGGGTGGATGTCGTAACGGTCGCCAATGTCCAGCGCAACCACCAGCGCCGCATGTGGATCCTCGTAGGCAAACTGCCGCTGCGCCTCGCGCAATCCCGCCCAGCCACTTTCACGTGGATGCGTGGGCGGCATGCCGTAGCCCGCAAGCTGCACGACCAAAAACGGCAGTGCCGCGCCGAATCGTGTTCGCCAATCGCGGCTGAGGGTCTTCAGCAACGCCTGGTAGCTGCCGGACTCGCCGGTGTTGGACTCGCCCTGGTACCAGAGCACGCCGCGCAAGCCGTAGGGGCCGATAGGCGCGATCATGCCGTTGTACAGGCTGGCCAGGCCGCCTGCGGTCTGCCAGGGCGCGCTGGGCGGCGCGCCGTCGCCGGGCGCCGCACGGTACCTCCATCCCTGCAGAAGCACACTGGTGCCATCGCCGAAACTCAGCCGGTAGGCGGAGGCAGGCGCATTCATGCCGCCATCGCGATAGGTATCCAGCACGTTCACCACCACGCTGTTGTCGCCTACGCGCAGCAATCCTGGTGGAAGCACGTATCGACGGCCCGAGCCGGGGTCATAGGCGCTACCCACGCCGCGGCCGTTGACCCAGGTCATGTCGGTCTCGTCGATAGCGCCAAGCTCGAGCGTGGCTTGCTGTGCAGCCTGGGCTGCGCTGAGCCGCACGGTCGTGCGATACCAGACCATGCCGTTGTAGTCGGCCAGCGCCGGCTCGCCCCAATACTCCCATGCGCCCAGCGCAGCCGGCGCTTTTCGCCACTGGCCGACCGGCGCCTGGGACGGGTTCCATGGCTTGTCAACCGCGGCCACTCCTGCGCGCTGTTGCCACCAGCGCTGCCAGATTTCACCCCAACGTCGGGCGCCATCGGCCGGGTCGCGGGCATAAAGCGCCAACGCGTCCAGTCCGTCATCGTGTCGACCTTCCGCGCGCAATGCTGCTGTACTCATCCAGGCTTCGATGCGTGAACCACCCCACGCCGCACTGACCAGCCCCATCGGCACCGCCACCTTCTTCTGCAGTTCCCGCGCGAAATAAAAACAGGCCGCCGAAAAATCACGCAGCGTGCCGGGGCTTACGGTCTGCCAGTGCACTGCGGTCTGGAACGTATCAAGTTCAACCACGCTGGCCGCCTGCGGCACGGTCAACAGCCGCAGGGTGGGAGCCGCTGCACCGGCGATCTCCGAATCCGCGTCCAGCGATCGCCTTACCGGCAGCTCCATGTTCGATTGGCCGGAACACAGCCAGACGTCACCGACCAGGACATCCTCGAGACTCTGGGTACGCTGGCCAGACCTGACCGTCAGGCGATGCGGTCCGCCCGCCGGCAATGCAGGCAGCGACACCTGCCATCGGCCCTCGCCGTCGGCGCGCGCGCGGCCGCGGCTGCCAGCCAGCGCAACCCGCACATCCTGCCCCGGCGTGGCGCTGCCCCATACGCGGATTGGCTGGCCGCGCTGCAGCACCGCGTGATCCTGGAACATGGCGTGCAGCAGCGGTAACTCGGCCGGCACCGCCGCGTGAGCTTGCGCCATGCCCACCCATGGCAGCGAAACCGCGAGCGCACTGAAGAACAGGTGCCGATAAAGCGTGTTGAAGACGGAGGCAGCGATCATCGCCCATCTCCTGGTGCGTCCGGAAACTCCAGGGCCTTGTAATAGGCGAGCGAATGGGCGGGCGGCGCATAACCGGCAGGCAGCTTGCGTTGCGAGAAGGTCTGGAAATAGGCAATGCTGGCATCACGCCACCACTGCGCTTCGCGCTCCTGGATGACAAGTAGCGCGGTCACCTGCGCTTGTCGCTCGCTGTCCACGTAAGGCGCCAGGCCCTCCCAGGTGCCACGCATCGTCCGCACATAGTCCACGCCACGTGTGTAGCGGTGCACCAGCTCGTCCCACAGGATCCGTCCCGACCGGGTCCTGTAATCCCAGTCGACATGGTGGAACCACAGCAGGTAATCCTCGGGCACGCGCCGGAGGTCGTCGAACTGGCGGGCCACCGCCGGAAAATACTGCGCGACCGCATTGCTGCCGTGGCGGGAACGGTCGAAACCTATTCCGTGTTTGTCGGCGCGATGGTAGTAAACCGAGGTCCAGTCGGCGCGTGGCCCGCCTGCAAGCCACGGCGCCGGCCCATAGTGATGGCCGCGCCCCATCAGGTGATGCAGGCCCAGCGGCGTCATGTAATCCACCGCCGACTGCCGCGAACCCATCATCATTTCCACCACGGGCACGACGAAGCGATCGTCGTTGCAGAAGGTCATCTTCACCCAGTCCGTGGCGATGTCGCGCGCGGACAGACCCGGATCCCAGGCCAAGCGGCCAAACGCGTACCAGTTGGCCTGGTCGAAATGCGAGCCGCTCCAGTTGCGGTCGGTACCGATATTGGCGACGCCGGCCATGCCGCTCAATGCGTGTCCATGCAGTGATCCGTCGATCACCCTGGCCACGGTGGACCCCTTGCCGCGTGCCATGGTTTCGGCCCGCAGGGCTTCCTCGTACAGCGGCCCCAGGTACACCAGGTGCGTGGCGAAACCCAGGTATTCCTTGGTGATCTGGAATTCCATCACCATGGCGTTGCAGGCATCGCGCCGAACAAGGGATGGAACGGCTCGCGCGGCTGGAAGTCGACCGGTCCATTCTTGACCTGCACCAGCACGTTGTCGCGGAACTTGCCGTCCAGCGGGACGAATTCGTCGTAAGCCTGTCTGGCGCGGTCATCGGGCTGCTCATGGGAATAGACGAAGGCCCGCCACATCACCGTGCCACCATGCGGCGCCAGTGCGTCGGCAAGCAGGTTCGCCCCATCGGCGTGCGACCGGCGGTAGTCCTGGGGCCCGGGCTGCCCTTCCGAGTTGGCCTTGACCAGGAAGCCGCCAAAGTCGGGAATGGCCCGATAGATTTCATCGGCCTTCGCTCGCCACCAGGCCTGCACTGCAGGATCCAGTGGGTCCGCCGTGGCCAGGCCGCCGATCTCCATCGGCGCGCTGAAGCGCGCGCTGAGGAACACACGGATCCCATAAGGGCGCAAAACGCCCGCCACCGCAGCCGCCTTGGCCACGTAGGCTGCACTCAGGCTCAATGCGCTGGCGTTTACGTTGTTGAGTACCGTGCCATTGATACCCAGCGAGGCATTGGCGCGCGCGTACTCGATATAGCGTGGCGCCAGGTAACCGGGCAGCGTGTCCCAGTCCCAGATCGAGGACCCTGCATAGCCGCGCTCCACGTAACCATCCAGGTTGTCCCAGTGATCGAGCAACCTCAATTTCAGCCGGGGCGATTCACGCAGTTCCAGGTGCGCCAGTGATTGACCGGTTTGCAGCAACCGCAGCAGATGGAAAACGCCATGAAGCGTGCCTATGTCTTCGTTTGCCGCGATCACTGTGGTTTTGCGGCCATCGACGAGCAGGCTGCGAATCAGGTAACCCTCGCCACCCAGGTCGTCAAGGTCCAGCCCAAGGCGCGCTAGAACTGGGGACGAACGCGGCGTGCCGATGATGATGGCGCCATCGCTGCTTATTCCAGCGACGCCGGGCGGTGCTTTCCCCAGCAAGCCCTCGAGGCCACGTTGCAATTCCGCCCGGGCTGCGGCCTGCATCGGCGTGTCCTGGGCGGCGATGAGTTGCGTGGCCTGGGATCGATAGATCTTCGCAACCGCGGCAGCCAACGGTCGATAGCGCAGCCAGAGTTCATGACCGTCTTCTGCATGTGCGCGCGGCGTGGCGAACATGGCCATGAACAGCCAGGCCAGCAGCACGAACAGCCTGGAGAAGCGATCGGGGCTGGGGTCGGACAATAGGCCAGCCCGGGCTGCGACACGCCCATTGCAGCGCCCGGCACGCTCGCCGCATGGGCTTGTTAGCGTTACCATCGACGCAGTCATCATGCCAGGCCCCTGACTCCGGTTGAGGCGGGTTACATGCGTCATGCACGGATCGCTCGCGCGGTGCGTGCATGGCCGGCAGCAGAGCAAAGGTGGGAGCGTTGGAAAAACCCAGGAAATCGATACGCCGGAAGGGACGCGCCGTCACCATCGATGAAGTGGCCCTGCTCGCTGGCGTATCGCCGATGACGGTGTCGCGCGTGGTGAACAGCCAGGGCAAGGTGCGTGATTCCACGCGCGAGAACGTCATGCGCGCCGTGCAGGAGCTGGGCTATACCCCAAACCTTGCAGCCAGCTCGCTGGCCACTGCGCAACACACCCGCATTGCCTTGATCTACACCAACCCCAGCTCGGCCTACCTTCGCGAACTGCTGGTAGGCGCCTTGAGTGGCGCGGCCCGCACCGCGGCCCAGCTGGTCATCGACACCTGGGACAATCTTGGCGCCGACGAGCAGCGCAATGCGGCACGCGTGCTCGCCAAGACGGTCGCGGGCGTGATCCTGCCGCCGCCGCTTTGCGAGTCCAAGGCGGTGATCAAGGAATTCGTGAGTGCCGGCGTGCCCGTCGTGGCGATCGCGTCGGGCCGTTTCAGCAACGAGATCTCGTGCGTGCGGATTGATGACTTCCGCGCCAGCAAGGAAATCACCGCCCACCTGATCGCCCAGGGCCATAGCCGCATCGGCTATATCAAGGGCCACCCCAACCAGACCGCCAGTGCGCACCGCTACGAAGGCTTCCAGGCCGCCCTGTCCGAGGCGGGGATCACCCATGACGAAAGCCTGGTCGAGCAGGGTTACTACACCTACCGGTCCGGCCTGGAGGCCAGTGAAAAAATGCTGGCGCACCGGCTCGCGCCCACCGCCATTTTCGCCAGCAACGATGACATGGCCTCTGCCGTCATCTCGGTCGCACACCGCAAGGGCCTCGATGTACCGCGCGACCTGTCGGTAGTCGGGTTCGACGACACTTTTGCCGCGACCACGGTGTGGCCCGAACTGACCACCATCCACCAGCCCATCTCCGACATGGCCGACTCCGCCATCGACATCCTGATGCGCAACATCCGGCGCAAGGATCGCAGTGTGCGCATGGTGGTGGACCATGTGACTCCCTATCAGCTGGTCATTCGTGATTCGGTGGCACCGCTTGCCAAGCGCAAGCGGGCGAATAAGGGCTGAGCTCGCGCGCCGCTTTCCCCGTCATCCTGGCCTGCTGGAATAGGTCATCACATGCAGACGGGTTGCCGCGGGGCCTTCGGCGACTGCAGGAACGCCCGATGGCGTTCCTGCATCGGCACCGGGATCAGCGCAGCAGATACTGGTTGAGCAGGTTCTCGTAACGCTCCTGCTTGCCGCTGATCTGGCGTGGTTCGTCCTGCCCCAGCGCCAGCGCGTGCAGGTCGGCCAGGGACAGCCGGCCCTGTTCGAAATCCCGGCCCGCGCCGCTGTCGAAACTGGCATAGCGCGCGCTTCGCCACTGCTCCCACGGCGAATCGTTCAAGAGCGCATGCGCGACTTCAAGACCGCGCGCGAAGCTATCCATGCCGCCGATATGGGCGATGAAAAGATCCTCCATGTCGGTGGACTCGCGACGCGCCTTGGCGTCGAAGTTCAGGCCGCCTTCCAGGCCGCCCTGGCGCAGCACTACCAGCATGGCGGCCACCGTGTCGTAAAGGTCGGTCGGGAACTGGTCGGTATCCCAGCCGTTCTGCGCATTGCCGCGGTTGGCATCGATGCTGCCCAGCAGGCCATGATCGGAGGCCACCTGCAGATCGTGTTCGAAGGTGTGGCCCGACAGGGTGGCGTGGTTGGCCTCGATATTGAGCTTGAAGTCCTTGTCCAGCCCATGCTGCTGCAGGAAACCTGACACGGTGGCGCTGTCGAAATCGTACTGGTGCTTCATCGGCTCCATCGGCTTGGGCTCGATCAGGAAATTGCCCTTCAGGCCGATGCTGCGCCCGTAGTCGCGCGCCATGGTCAGGAAGCGCGCGAAGTGCTCGAGTTCGCGTTTCATCTGGGTGTTGGCCAGCGTGGCATAGCCTTCGCGGCCGCCCCAGAACACGTAGTGCTCGCCGCCCAGTTCAACGGTGGCATCCAGCGCCGCCTTGACCTGCACCGCGGCGCGCGCCACCACGGCGAAATCCGGATTGGTCGATGCACCATTCATGTAGCGCGGGTGCGAGAACAGGTTGGCCGTGCCCCACAGCAATTTCATGCCGGTGGCGGCCTGGCGCTCCTTGGCCAGCGCGACCATGTGCTTGAGGTTCTTCTCGTACTCACCGATGTCCTCGGCGTCCGGCGCCAGGTCGACGTCGTGGAAGCACCAGTAGGGCACGCCCAGCTTGGTGAAGAATTCGAAGGCCGCGTCGACCTTGGCCTCGGCGGTGGCCATTGGCGAGCCGGCTTCCCAGGGGAAACGGCGCGTACCCGGCCCGAAGGGATCATGGCCGGCATTGGTGAAGGTATGCCAGTAGCAGACCGCGAAGCGCAGGTGCTCGGCCATGGTCTTTCCGCCGATCATCCTGCCAGGCTCGTAGACCTTGAATGCGAGCGGATTGTCCGAACCGCTTCCCTCGAACGGGATGCTGCCTATGCCGGGGAAGTATTCCCGTGCGCCTATGAAGAATTGAGTGTTCATGACGGTTCCTAACGGTGGTATTTGCAAGTGGGAGGGCTTGTCACGCCGTGTAGAGCTGCCTGACGGCGACAAGGTGTTCCAGGAATCTGCGGTAGGGCTCGCGATAGGCGGCCACGCGCGACGGTTCCGGCGTACAGGCAAGCGCGGCATCTATGCCGACGTGCGCATCGACCAGTTCGGCCAGGGAAAGATCGGCGCCCTGCGCGAGCGAGCAAGCCCACAAGGCCTGCAACGCGGCGCCGAATGCGGCGCCCTCGGCTTCACGCGGTACTTCCACCGGCAGGTCGAATACATCGGCCACCATCTGGCGCCATGCGGCGCTGGTGGCGCCGCCTCCGGTCAGTACGATGCGATCGAACTGCATGCCCGCCGCCAGGAAGGCGTCGTAGCCGTGCTTCAGGGTGAAGGTCGCACCCTCCATCGCGGCGCGGTAGAAATGGGCGGCGCTGGCGTTGTGCGTACCCATGCCAGTCAGTACGCCCTTGGCGAGCGGCAGGTCGGGAGTGCGTTCGCCATTGAGGAACGGCAGCAGGGTCAGGCCACCGGCGCCCGGCGTGGTGGACTCGATATGCACGTCGCCGTCGCGCGTGCTGAAACCGAATAGCCTGGCAATGGTCTCGGTGGCAACCGTGCAATTCATGGTGCAGATCAGCGGCAGCCAGCCGCCGGTGGACGAACAGAAGGCCGCCCAGCTACCGTCGGGATCGACCATGGCGGCATCCGAATACGCAAACAGCGTGCCGGAGGTGCCCAGGCTCATCGCCAGCCTGCCGGGCACTACGCAACCGGTGCCGATGGCCGCCATCATGTTGTCGCCGCCACCCACCGCCACGATGACCTCGCGCGCCAGGCCGAGCTCGTCGGCGCGCCCAGGCTGCAATTGGAAGACGCGGTCGCTGGCCACCAAGGGCGGCAGGCACGGGGTCAGGTCGCGTTCGGCGTCGATGGCGTGCAGCATTTCCGCAGACCACTGCCGCGTGCGCACGTCCATCCAGCCGGTTCCCGAAGCGTCGCCGTGTTCGCAGAACGCCCGACCGGTGAGCCAGAAATTCAGGTAGTCGTGCGGCAGCAGGATCGTTGCCAGCCGCTGATACACGTCGGGGCGATGCTTGCGCGTCCAGGGCAACTTGGAGGCGGTGTAACCGGCCAGGATCGGATTGCCGGCCAGTGCGATGCTGCGCTCCGCTCCGCCCACCGCGTCCATGATCTCCACGCATTCGGCACTGCTGCTGGTGTCGCACCAGAGCTTGGCCGGGGCCAGCACCTCGCCCTGCGCATCAAGGGCGACGAAGCCATGCTGCTGGCCGGAGACCGAGATGGCCTTGATCCTGCCGCGCAGTTCCGCATCCAGCGCACCGAAACAGCTGCGTACTGCCGCCACCCAGGCATCGGGATGCTGTTCGCGGCTGCCATCTTCCCCGCTCGACAACTCCAGCGGCGCGCTGGCGGCAGCAACGACGCGACGGGCCTGGTCGTCGTACACCACGACCTTCACGCTTTGCGTTCCTGCGTCGATGCCGGCGGTGAGGGTCATCGAAAACATCCTCCAACACAAAAAGAGTTAGCGCTACCATTCGGGTTGCAAAAAAAAGGCCGGATGGCGGGAAGAGCTGATTTCAAGTTGCTTCTCGGGCAGGTTGTGGTGGATATGCACTTTACCGGCCGCCACCGAAAAAATCGTGCTGCATCGCAGAATCCTTTCTGGATCATTGGCTTGGGACGCCGGGGATGGCATCGATTGCGCCCGTGCAGAAGCGTCGGGTTGCTGCCCGATGCTGCCCGGCCGTGCCCCGGGGCGGCCTGCATTTCAGGGCGCCTCGCACGCAAGCACATGGTCCGACACCGTTCCATAGCCGACCTCACTGATTGCCAACTGGTTTCCCTGCAGCGATTCGATGCCTGCCGGCACCGTGAGGCTGGCCATATTGGCACCGGCGCTGGCGAAGCACTTCAACGGCAGCGCCACGCTCATCCACTGGTTGGCAGGCAACTTCGCCAGTTGCGCGCCAACCGCCACCCGTCCAGCGCATTTGTCGCCGCATTCGACGAACAGTGCGGTGTCGGCCGCTGGCGTGGCTTCAATACGCATGGTCATCACCAGCAACACGTCGCCATTGGTTTCACGGCTGAGGTCCAGCGGTTCCGGCGCGACGAAGGCGATGCTGGAAATGCCCGGCGCCTTCCATGCATACCGCCAGGCGTCTTCCTGGGCCTTGTGGTCGACGGCCACCACGGTGATGCCGGCATCATGCGTATCGCCCGCGCGCTCCACATAGACCGGCGCGCCGGCGTGGTCCAGGCGCAGGCGCCAGCCCTTGGCTACTCCGCCCTTCTCGAAGTAGCGCGCGCTCTGCAGCGCACTGAGATCCAGTCCGGGATCTTCGTCCAATGCCGCAAGGTTTCCATCCTGGCCGTACTTGAGGCCATAACCGTAGGCGAACTGTGGCGGAGTGCCCCCTTGCCCCGCGTTGACAGGAGACTGCGCCGCACTGCGCGGCCACGAGTAGGACAGCTTGCCGGTGAAATCGTGGGCCACCTTACCTTGGCGGTCGCGCAGCAGCACATCGGCCACGCCGCCGCCTTCCGAGCCTGGCAGCCAGGCCGCGACGAAGGCATCGGACGCATTGATTTCCCGGTTCACCCACAGCGGACGACCCGACAGGAACACGGCCACGACCGGAATCCCTTCCTGTTTCAGGCGTTTGATGAGTTCCAGGTCGGCCGTGTTATTCGGCTTGTAGGCAACCGACTTGATGTCGCCCTGGAATTCGGCATAGGGATCTTCGCCAAACACCACCACGGCCACATCGGGCCTGGCCGAATATTTTCCGTCCACCGACAGCGTGGCCTTGCCGCCTGCAGCCCTCACCTGTTCGGCAATGCCGGACCAGATCGATTGCGCCCTGGGGAAATCGGACGCCTTCAGGCCAGTGCCTTGCCAGGTCAGGGTCCAGCCACCGGATTGCTTGCCGATGTCATCGGCGCCATCGCCGGCGACCAGTACGCTGGCCTTGGGATCGAGCGGCAGGATCCCTCCCTGGTTCTTCAGCAATACCAGTGATTCGCGCACCGCGCGCCGTGCCAGGGCACGGTGCTTGGGGTCGCCCAGCAGGGCTGCGTTTCCGGCAAGTGGACGTCGCGAGGGTCGTCCGGCTTCAAACAGGCCGGCCCGCATTTTCACCCGGAGGATGCGGGTCACCGCATCATCCAGGCGCTGCATCGAAATGCGCCCCGATTGCACATGCTTGAGCGTGGTTTCGTAATAGCCCTTCCAGGTATCAGGCGTCATCATCATGTCCACGCCGGCATTGACCGCAGCGGGACAGTCGGTATTGGTGCAGCCCGGAATCTGGCCTTGCGCATTCCAGTCGCCGACCACGAATCCGTCAAACCCCATGCGCTTTTTAAGCACTTCCGTCAGCAGGCTTTCGTTGCCGTGCATCCGCGTGCCGTTCCAGCTTGAGAACGACGCCATGACCGCCTGCACGCCGGCCTTCAGCGCGGGCGGATAGCCGGCGCCCTGCATGTCGCGCAATTCCTGCTCGCTGATTCTTGCATCGCCCTGGTCTCGGCCCTCGTACGTGCCGCCGTCCCCCAGGAAGTGCTTGGCCGTGGCGATCACGTGCTCGGGCGACAGGAACGACCGGCTGTTGGCCTTGCCCTGCAGGCCTTCGACCAGCGGCTCCGCATACAGCGCCACGATCTCGGGATGCTCCGAATAGCCTTCATAGGTGCGCCCCCAGCGATCGTCGCGCGGAACCGCCAGCGTCGGTGCAAAGGTCCAGTCCAGGCCGGTGGCGCGAAGCTCGACCGCAGTGGCGGCTGCGATCTCGCGCAGCAGTTCAGGATCCCGCGCCGCACCCAGCCCGATGTTGTGGGGGAACAGCGTTGCCCCCACCAGGTTGTTGTGGCCGTGCACCGCATCGATGCCGAACAGCAACGGTATGGCGTTGTGGCCACCACCAATGTCCATGGACGCGTCGTAATAAGCGTCAGCCAACGCGACCCATTGCGCAGCGGTGGCGCGATAGTCGTTGCCCGGATCGGAATTGCCGCCCGCCAGCACCGAGCCGAGCCGGTATTTGCGTACGTCGTCCGGGGTCACGCTGGCGATGTCGCCCTGCACCACCTGGCCCACTTTTTCTTCCACGGTCATTCTGGACAACAACTGCCGCACACGCCGTTCAAGTGCCGGGTCAGGCGCCAATGGGGATTGCAACGCCGGCCACAACTCCGGATGCGCGCGCGCCGTCTCATTGCCGGGTACGCGATCCGACTCAGGCTGCTGGGCTGCGGCTGCGGCCGAGGCCACCCCGCCAATCACCATGGCAAGCACATGGAAAAGCGCTGCCCGCCGCAGACGAAGACGCGGTGCAGCCGCAGGTGAATGGTGGACTGGCTTCATGTCGTTCGGTTCCTTGCGAATTCCTGCGGATATTCAGCGTGGTGGGGGAAAGCGTTGGCTGTGCGCTGGAAGCAACCAAGGCGGATTACGTGTGGCTCGGCTGCCTTCAATGCAGCACGTCGATGAAGGTATTGATGGAGAGGCGTCCCGTCATGGGATCGGGTGGCGGCACGCGGCTGTTGTCGATGCTGCCGGAATGCAGGGAGTTGCGTCGGTACACCACCATGCGGTTGAACACGCCCTGTACTTGCGCAATACGTTCGAAGAGGCTGGTGTCGCCGCCGATGTAACCATCCGTCTGGCCGCCGGAATCCAGGCGCTGCTGTTCCAGGCATTGGAAATAGGATTCCCGGCGCGCCAGGTCTATGGACTCGAAGCCGCTGCGCCTGTGGCGGTAGAAGTCGGTGCCACCCCAGTCCCCGTGGAACAGGTAGTGCACGCTGGCCAGGCCGTCGGCGCTCACCGAGTCGATGTGCGGGACGCGCTGCAGGAATTCCAGCTTGCCGGGCGGCAAGGTCACCAGGGAGAAATGGCACATCGGGAAGACGAAGCGGCCCGGCTGCATGCTGAAGCATTCCTCCAGCAGCGGGTTCAACGTCGTCTCAAGGAAGTACTGGTAGGAAAGCGGTGCCGGCGCCCGGATGCCCGGAAACATCGACGCCTGCGCAACGAACTGGCTGCGTGCTGCCTTGCGCGCCAGGCGTTCCGGATCGGCAACCAGGTTGTCGATGACCAGCAATGGCGCTCCCTCGCTGCCGAGGGAAAGCTTGCTGACGCGCAGGCCGGGATGGTGTTCGAGCAGCATGGGCGTCCCGGCTTCGTCTAGGCCATCGCAGCCGGGGCACGGGCGCCCCAGACGGCGGGGGGCGCCTTGCAGTAGCGCTCGATGAATTCCTGCTGCGATGGCATCTGCCCCACCGCGCGTTCGATGGGCTGGCGAAGCGAGTCAAGCAACCTGCGCATGTCCTGCTCTGACAACGCGCGCGCCAGCGGGTGATGCTCGCCGGGCATGATGCCCTGCCCCAGCAGCACGTGAGTCCACGAATCGACACGGAACAATTCGTCAGCACCCTGCCAGGCGTGCGCGCGTTCACGCCAGGCACGCAGACGCATGTCCAGCGATTCCGGCAGCTCCATCTCGCGACATTCCTTCCACATCGGTTCGTCGCGCTGGTTGGCGTGGTAGTGCAGGATGATGAAATCGCGCACGTGTTCCATTTCCGAACGGCTGACGTCGTTGAACAGGTCGACCAGGCTCGGTGCAATGCCATCGAAAGGAAACAGCTGGATCAGCCTGAACACCGAGCTGATCGCCAGGTGGATGCTGGTCGATTCCAGCGGCTCGATGAAACCACTGGCCAGACCCAGCGACACCACGTTCCTGTTCCAGGCTTTCAGCCTGCGCCCGGTGCGGAACGGCACCAGCCAGGGGTCGCGGATCGGCGGCGCGCCGACGTCACGCAACAACTTGGCGGTGGCCTCGTCATCGGACATGTGGCGGCTGGAGAAAACCAGCCCGCAACCGACGCGATGCTGCAGCGGGATATGCCAGCGCCAGCCGGCTTCGTGCGCGATCGCACGCGTGTAGGGCACCGGCGGACCGACTGGTTCGGTCTGCACGGCCACCGCGCGGTCGCTGGGCAGCCAGTTGTTCCAGTCTTCGTAGCCGGTATGCAGGGCCTGCTCAATGAGCAGGCCGCGAAAGCCGGTGCAGTCGATGAACAGGTCGCCTTCGAGCACCTGCCCGTCTTCCAGCACCAGCGATTCCACGAAGCCGGAATCGGCGTGCTGCCGAACCTCGCGGATCTTGCCTTCCACGCGCTTGAGCCCGTAGCCCTCGGCGATGCTTCGCAGGAAGCGCGCATAGAGCCCCGCATCGAAGTGGTAGGCATAATTTACCTGGGACTGCTCCCCCAGCGAGAACCGGTCCACCCGTGAGGCCAGTGTTTCCAGGCAGAAATCACCCAGTTCCGAAGGCATGCCGCGGCGCAGGCTGTCCAACCAGAAATGATGGAAGGCACAGGCCAGCGTGCCCTGTCCGGTGGTGCCGAAGGGGTGGATGAAACGATCGCCGGGACGGCGCCAGTTCTCGAAGGAAATGGAAAGCTTGAAGGTGCCGGCCACCGCGCGCAGGAAATCCGGCTCGTCGATCTGCAGGAAACGATGGAAGGTGCGGATAGGCGGCACCGTCGATTCGCCGACCCCTACGGTGCCGATCTGTTCGGACTCCACCAGGGTGATGTCCAGGCGTTCGCGGAACTGGTGCGATAGCGCGCAGGCGGCAAGCCAGCCGGCCGTGCCACCGCCGGCGATCACCACTTTGCGAATCTGGCCCTTATCCACGTCGACTTCCCCTTCTGCAATGGATGCGCATGGCGCATGTCCGCTTCCCGCTCAGCGGTTGAGCTTGCCAATCAGCATCGCGCGAAGCCGGCGTGCCAGCGTTTCGTCCACCGGACCCAACGGACCGCGTGCTGCCGCGGGCAGGTGTTCACCCGCCTGTTCGCGGGGTCCGAATACGTAATGTTCAAACACCTCGCGCCAGGCCTGTTTTTCCTGCTCGGGCCGGTCGCGGATGGTCCACAGCGCATGTTGCAGCGCCTGCAGCGGCGCCGGGATGTAGGCCGGCATGCTGCTCCACCAGTAATTTACCAGCACGTTGAACGGTTCCAGGCTCTGGACGTGGTGCCACCACATGCTGGGGATGAAGAGTGCGTCACCCGCTTCGAGCTCCGCGCCCTGGGCCGCGGCCAACGCCTGGCGAAACCGTGGGTAACGCCCGTAATCAGGGTTGGAGAAATCCACCACGCTGACCACCTGGCCACCGGGTGTCGGCTCCAGTGGACCGGGATAGAGATTGGAAATCTGCTCCGGCGGAAACAGCGTGAACCGGCGCCGGCCTACCGCGCAGCAGGCCAGGTTGTTGGGTGCGTCGAAATGGCAGGACGCCACCACCCGGTTTCCGATCCAGATACTGGGCGGCGCCTGCACGCCACTTCCTGCAAGGTCCAGGTCGTTGTGTTCGCGAAAGCCCGGCAGGTCGCCGTCGACCAGCAATGACGCCACGTAATACGTGGGCGGAGCGGGATCGTCCACGTGCGCGGAAATCGCATCCAGGACCTGGCCCAGGCCGCCGCGCCGGACTTCGAAATTCAATTCGGTGAAGTCGTCGTTGTAGAACGGACGCCCGGCAATCTCCGGATCACCAAAGGAATACTGCAGCGGCTTTCCTGCGTCGAAACCGCGCAGGTAGTCCATCGCTGCCTGTCTGGACTGCCGTCCTGCGCCCACCAGGGCCCAGTCACGCACAACGCCTTTCAATATTGCCGGCTCACCGGAGGACAACAGTTCATCCAGCGGCAGGGCATCACCACGACAGCCCTCGATCACGCGGATGCTGGCTGGCCCCTCATTCATCGCGGTCACGCCGCCCGTTCGGTTGCCGGCCCGTCCTGCTCCCGCAGGCGCCGCTGCTTTTCGGCCATCAACCGGCGCATGTTGTGCAGTGAAGCCAAGACCAGATACGCGCCTTCCAGGAATCCTGCCTGGTTGAGCTGCCGCAACGGTCCGGCCTCCAGCGCGCCCAGCGCCTCGCGGTCGATTCCATAAAGGCCGCTGACGCTGACCCGATGCCTGTCGTCGAGCTGCACGTCCAGGTTGACCGGCTGGATGAGGCCCAGCGAATCAAAGGCGGCGAACATGGCCGCACCGAATTCAGCACCATCGCGGATGCCCCGCAACACGCCCGCGATGTGTTCAAGATAGGCGCTGTTTCCTCCCTGCGGCAGGAAGGCGGGCTCGCCGTCGCTGAAACTGACGCGCGGGTGCTCCACGTCCACATGGATGACCGGCTCCTTGCGCAGTTCTCCATCGATGCGCTGTTCCTGGAATCCGATCAGGAACGGTCCCTTGGCGACGGCGCCGGGAAGATAGGCCGCGTTCCAGCGCCCGTCGCGCAGGAACAGGTTTTCACGCTGCTCGAAGCCCAGCAAGGCCACCGACTGCCACTGGCCACTTTCGCGGTCCTTGCGGAAGAAGATCGGATATTCCCTCTGCAGCTCGGCATATTCGCTGGGGAATGCCTGCAGCATGCCGATGTCGTCGCCGAATTCCGGGCCGAATCGCGTGGCTACGCGCAGCTCCTTGTGGGTGACGTTGTTGAGGAGTTCGTATCGGGCCATCTCAGCTCCAGCGATGCAATGGGTGCGACTCCGATCATGGCAACGATTGCAGAAAACCAATCCGCCAGCAAGCGTCCCTGGTTTGCGCTTGCTGCTTGATAAAAGAGACCGCTGCTTTCGCAGCGGTCCCGCCACGCGACATCCGGGGAGGATGTATCGCAGGACTCAGAACTTGTAACGTACCCCAAGCATGTAGCGCGGGCTCTGGTCGGCCAGCTTGACGATCTGCTCGCTGGTGCGGGCGTGCCAGCGCACGTCCTCGCCGGTGAGGTTGATCGCCTCCAGGCCGAACGACCAGTGGTCGTCGAGCGCGTAGTTGACGCTCAGGTCCCACTGTTCGTACTTCTCCACATAGTAGGGATTGCGGCTGGCACCCTGGTTGGCGAGGATCAGGTACTCGTCGCGCCAGTTCCACGCCAGGCGCACTGACCAGCCAAACTTTTCATACATGAACATGGCGTTGGCCGTATCGCTGAGGCCGGTCAACGCGAACTGGTCGATACCTGGATCGCCCGCGTTGTTGTAGCCCACATCGCCGTTGACCGAGGTGTAGTTGGCGAGGATGCCAAAGCCCGAATCTCCGAAGAAGTACTGGCCACCCACTTCCAGTCCATGCAGCTTGGCCTGGTTCTGGTTGACCGGCCGGTTCACGTTGAACAGGTACAGGGGGTCGTCGGCCTCACCTACAAGGTTGTAGGCGGTTTCGGTCGCCAGTTGCTGCGCACCCGTCCCATTGAAGGCTGCGAGCCCCGCGGGATCGTTGCGCAGCAGCGCCAGGGCAGTGAACAGCGAGGTGTCATTGGCCGAGCAGGCGGCGGCATTGGCCGCTCCCACCTGGGTAACGCAGGCCGCACTCTGGAGGAAGGCCAGCGCCGCTTGCGCGTCAGGTCCGGAAGTGGGATCTGTCAACCCATACAGCGATTCCTGCGCCACCGTGTTGCCGATGAAGTTGGCTACCGACTTGTTCCAGTAGGTCACCGACAAATAGCTGGCATCTGCGAAGTACCACTCCAACGCCAGGTCCAGGTTGTCCGATTCCAGGGGTTTCAGGCGCGGGTTCTGCGCGCTGCCGCTCGCCCGGACCGAGGGATCGAGCAATACCGAACCAAACGGTTGCTGTGCCCCGGGGCCGGCATACAGATTGCCGAAAGGTGCGCGCGCGATGCTCTTTCCGAACGATACGCGACCTTTCAGCGTGTCCGTGAAGTCGATGCTGAAGTCCAGGTTTGGAAGGACGTAGCTGTAACTGGACTTCTCGCTGAAAGGCTGCTGCTCATCGGACAGCACGATCCTGAAATCGTTGTTGGCTTGCCATTCCACAGCCTCGGGTATTGCGATGACCGAGGTGGAAACCACCTTGGTGGTCTCGTAGCGCACACCGATGCGGGTGTTGGTGCGCATGCCACCCAGCTCGCCGTCCAGCTGCACCTGCATATACGCTGATTTGGTGTTCTCCTCGACACGATTGTCGGCGGAGTTCTGCGAACTCACGCCAATGGGGACGCCGTAGTTGTCTGCGGCCCATTGCGCCAGCTGACCGGCGTTGCCCCGCCACGCTCCATTGCTGCTGCCGATGCTGTAGTCGTCGAACAGGCCAACGATGTCGACCGGCTGCAGGAGGTCCATCAGGCCATTGGCAACGTCCTCATCCACGTTGGCCACGCCCCAGTCCCCCAGGGTCTGGTAATTCTCCGCCGCCTGCAGCCGATGGGTCGACTGCTTCGAGCTGTCCACGCCGAACTGGAAACGGCCGCGCTCAAAGCTCCATTCGCCGTCGATGCGACCCTGCTTGATTTCACTGACTTGGGTCTGCGCGTTGACGCGCAGCACCTGCGAGCCGATCTCGCCCTCGACAAAGCCGGGGTTGACCACCCCGTTGGTGCCGGCCTCTGCGTCCGGCGTGGTGGGATACCAGGTCTGCGAGCCAACTGGCAGGCCGTTGTTGAAGAACAACTCCTGTACCCACGTCCCGCCGCAGTGCGGGCCGGTGGTGCAATTGTTGGTGCCGGCGATACTCGCGAAGATGGAACCACCACCAGTAAGCGGGTCGTTGGGCCGGCTCTCGTTCTTCGAGTTGTGGGCGTCGAAGCTCAAGCGGAAGTCGTCGCTGACGTCCCAGACCGCATTGAATCCCAGCGAACCCAGCTTGTACTTCTGCATGGTGCGCTGCTGTTCCAGGCCAAAGTCCTTGGTGCCTGCGATCTCGCGGATGTACACGGGGGTCGCCACCGCGCCGCCGGTGTCAAACTCCACATTGGTGTAGTTGCTGTTCTGCAACCACATGGCCTGCTCGCCACGATTCTCGGTGATCTCGTTGGTCGAGTACGTGTAATCCAGGGTCAAGGTCAGGCTGTCGGTCGGCGCGAACTGCACGACCGCCTGGCCGTTGACGCGTTCGCGCTCGAACTCGGAGAACGCATAGCGCAAGTCGTTGGGCCGCGCGTAGAGGTCGCCAATGGCCGGTTCGTTCACTACCACCGGGTCGCCCGGCATGCTGCCGGTCCAGGGCTGCACGTTCCAGTAGTTCTCGGTCGCCTGCACCGACCCACCCTTGCGCTTCTGCGAACTTGCGCTGATGCCGAAGCCAAAGGTCTTGTCGGGATTGGTGTAGCTGAAGATCCCCGAGATTTCCGGGGTGATGTCGTTGTCGAACGGCTGTGACTGGTCGGAGACCGCCTTGACGCCGGCACTGGCGACTATGCCTTCATGGTTGAACGGCCGGTCGGTCAGGATATTGATGGAGGCGCCGATGCCACCGCTGGGGACCTGTGCCTGGCTGGTCTTGTACACCTCGATGCCGTTGATGGCCTCGGCCGCGAGCTGGGCGAAATTGAATGCACGGGTGCCGCCGTCAACGCCGCCGATGGCAACCTGTCCCGCCGCACCGAACGCATCCGCACCCGGCATCTGGCGCCCATTGAGGGTGACCATGTTGAACTCGGGGCCGAAGCCACGCGCAGTCACCTGCGCACCTTCACCATCGCGGCGCTCGATCGAGATGCCGGTGATGCGCTGCAGCGATTCGGCCAGGTTGGTGTCAGGGAATTTGCCGATGTCCTCGGCGCTGATCGCATCGACCACGCCGGCCGAATCGCGCTTGACTTGCATGGCCTGGTTAAGGCTTCCGCGTATGCCGGTAACCACGATGGTATCGAGGTTGGTCGCCTCGTCAGAGGCCTGCTGTCGTGTCTCGGTCGCCTGCGTGCTGCCCTGGGCCTGCGCCTCGGTTTCCTGGGCGAACGCCGGGTTGATGATGAAAGCACCGCCCACGAAAGTGAACATGGCTTTCGACTTGAATCGCTTCAGCTTGTGATTCATTTGGGTGCCCTCAGCACTGGTGTGTGAATTGCCGAGAGCGCTCCGCCTTCGGCACAAGAGTCAACGTCCGCCATGACTTCAGCAGCTTTCCGCGCGATACCTGGATATCGAAAATCTCCCATCTGCTCTCCCCTCCCGGTTCCCTTGATGGATCTGGCGCCCTCCCCAGGGACACCCGCTGGCGATGGCCTGCCCGCTCCGGACCGCGACTCAAAAAAACGCGCTGGAATCCAGACCGGTCTTTCAGCCCGCGGCAATGACGCATGCAATGCCCCCAGCTCCCATCGACCCGTCATCGCTACCGCCGTTTGCTGCGGTGGTAGCGCTAACATTGAGTGGGCGCAGCCTAATCAAGCTTTGATGTCCTTGTCACCGTGCAGTGCAACAAGGTCTGACTTACAAGTTGTGTAACGAAAAATACGCAATGGGGAATCGGCTGCAGAAGGTCCGGATTTTTACGACCAGGACGTTATGCATGTTCATTTCGCCGCCGTACCGGACCAATCGCAATGAGCGTTCAAGTGCAGTGGCAATCCAGTCCAGACGTTGCTTGAAACTCGTCCAGGCACTTTGGCGTCGATGCATTTATTTTTTGCACGCGCCATCGATTCAAGTGCAAAAGCAGTGTGTTTGCGCTTTTACTCCCTCATTGCAACAGAGAAATGCGAGGCAAGCATGCTGTTCTCGCGCACGTGGCCATTAGCGACGCGTGCGACATGCGCACCTGCAATCCACGTCGTTTGCGTACACCAGCTGTAGTGGTAGCCACCCGTGGTGTCCGCATCAGGCGTGCGCGCGACTTGGATCTGCGGGTCCCTGGCGCGGTCACTTGCATTCGTGGGACACAGCATTGATCCCGCTTGCGTCACACACGGCTCGGCCTGGCTGCTGCGTCGCAACACCACATTGGCGTGTTCCGTGCGCACCTGGCAGTGCATCGATCACCAGAGCATCGCTCCCACCTTGATCGAGATCAAAGCGCCTCGCGCCGCCGGCGGGATAGTGCAATGCAGGCTGCGCGGAGGAAGGTGGAATGTCACTCAGGGATCTCGTCGTTTTCCTCGAAGCAGGACCAGGATGCAGCGATCGCCTTGCCTATGCAGCGGCGCTGGCCAAACGGTCGCAGGCGCACCTGATCGCCACTTTCGTCTCCGAGCCACTGGTGCTCAACCCGCATGCGGGGTTTGCCATCGGCGCTGCCCTGCCCGACATGCTGGCGACCTATCGCAAACGCACCGCTGCTGCGCTGGAGCTCATACGCGCCGAGTTCGAACAGTTGACGGCGCGGCGCAGCTTTACCGCCGAGTGGCGCGAGTCCAACAACCAGACCGCCGAGGCACTGATGCTGCATGCCCGGCACGCGGACCTGGCCGTGCTGGGACCGCCTGCAGAGCAGAACAACGACATCACCATGCTCGGCCTGTCCGAGCGCGCGGTCTTCGAGTCTGGCCGGCCTTGCCTGCTGGTTCCCACCGACTGGCCATGGCAACGCATTCCCACCCGTGTGGTCATCGGATGGAACGGCGGTGCCGAAGCCACGCAAGCCATCGCCGATGCGCTCCCGCTGCTGGCTGCATGCGAAGCGGTGCACCTGGTCGTGGTGCCCGAAGCCCGCACGCACGCAACGTACGGCGAGGATCCCGGAGCCGACATGGCGGCGCACCTGGCGCGCCACGACGTGCCGGTCGTGCTGGAGCAGTGCAGCGGCAATGATGATGCCGGGGCCGTGCTGCTGGAATGCTGCCAGGCCGTCGATGCCGACCTGCTGGTGATGGGTGCCATCGGCCGTTCCCGCATCAGCGAGTTCGTCCTCGGTGGCGCGACCCGCACGGTGCTGGCCCGGGCGCGGCTGCCACTCCTCGTGTCGCACTGAAGAGACCCGGACCGCTTTGTCCGTTGACCCGGCCTGACTTCACCTGACATAGGCGGCGCCAGGGAGCCCATGAGAGCTCTCCGGTCCATTGATTGTCGGATCCCCACCGACCCGGGATGACAGGGCCGGTTGTCGGACAACACCGGAGGCGACACCTCCAGATACAGGCCGCCGCCATCGGCGTGACCCCGCACCTGGCAGTAGGAATAGCCTTGCGGATCGCAACATCGGTGAGGGTCATTTGGGGGCAACTCGGTTCGGGCGCATGCCTGCGCCCACAAGCTTGCTCCCTGTTGCCCCTGTTGCCCCGGATTGCAAAAGTCGTTACCCGACGCTATGGGACGCCAGATAGCGAAAAACCCGGCATTTCTGCAGGGTTTTTGGACTTTAGGGGATGCTTCGGAACAGGGATATGGTGGGCCGTGATGGATTCGAACCATCGACCAAAAGATTAAAAGTCTTCTGCTCTACCAACTGAGCTAACGGCCCACATGAAACCCCCGGCCTTGCGCCGGGAGGGGCATTCTAGCGCACAGGGGCCGTGTGCGGAATCACGCGTATCGGGTGGGATCGGCCACGCCGGCATCGGCGAAACCGGCGGAGCGCAGTTGACAGGCGTCGCAATGGCCGCAGGCGCGGCCCTGGTCATCGGCGCGGTAACAGGAGACGGTCTGGCCGAAGTCGACGCCCAGGCGCACGCCCTCGCGCACGATGTCGGCCTTGCCCATCGTCATGAGGGGCGCGCGGATGCGCAGTCCGGCGCCCTCGACGCCGGCCTTGGTGGCTAGGTTGGCCAGCCGTTCGAACGCATCGATGAACTCGGGCCGGCAATCCGGATAACCGGAGTAGTCCACTGCGTTGACGCCGCAGAAGATGTCCGCGGCGCCAATCACTTCGGCCCAGCCCAGCGCGACAGACAGCATGATGGTGTTGCGTGCGGGCACGTAAGTGCTGGGAATGCCCTGGCCGCCCGCCTCCGGCACCTCGATGTCAGAGTCGGTCAGTGCCGAGCCGCCAATGGAACGCAGGTCGACATTGACCGTCTTGTGCGCCACCGCGCCCAGGCTCGCCGATACCCGGTCAGCGGCTTGCAGTTCGGAAGTGTGGCGCTGCCCGTAGCTCACGCTGAGCGCATGCACGGCGAAGCCTTCCTCGCGTGCCAAGGCAAGCACGACGGCCGAATCCATGCCGCCGGAGACGAGGACAACTGCGTTTTTCATGTGTGTTCCAGAAGTTGGGCTTGGGAGCTGCGCAAGCTCCGACCGAAAATTGCTGATGCAGGATTTTACCGGAGGCTCCGGTGCGGTCACAGCTTGCGCGGCTCCCACATGGGCTAGCGGCCGGGCTCGTCGTTCCACAGCAACTTGTGCAACTGCATCTGGAAACGCACGGGCAGGCGGTCGGCGACGATCCAGTCGGCCAGGTCGCGGGGTGAAAGATCCGATTTGCTGGGCGAAAACAATACATCGCAACGCTGGTCCAGCTTGCGCGCCAGCACGAGCTCGCGCGCCCATTCGTAATCCTCGCGGCCGCAGAGAACGAACTTCAGCTGGTCACGCGCCGTCAGCAGCGGCAGGTTTTCCCAGCGATTGCGCGCCAGCTCCCCGGACCCGGGCGTCTTGATGTCCACCACCCTTGATACGCGCGCATCCACGTCGGCTATATCCAGTGCGCCGGAGGTCTCCAGGGAAACGTCATGACCCGCGTCGCACAACGCGCGCAGCAGGATCAGGCAGCGCTTCTGCGACAGCGGCTCGCCGCCGGTGACGCAGACGTGGCGCACGCCGTGCCGGGCCACTTCAGCCACGATGTCGGCGATCTCACGCCATTCGCCACCATGGAATGCATAGGCGGTATCGCAGTACTGGCACCGCAGCGGGCAGCCGGTCAGGCGCACGAACACCGTCGGCCATCCGGCAGTCGCGGCCTCACCCTGCAGGGAGAGGAATATCTCGGTGATCTTCAGCCGGTCGGTGGAAGCCTGGACGATTTCGCTGGGGATGGCGGCGTTCATGGCGGGAATTATGGACTTCACGGCTCGAATACGGCAGCGCGCATGCACGGTCTGTGGTCCAGCGGACTGGGTTGCTGGTGCCCGAAGCGGTGCTGCTGGATTACGGGATTACGGGTACTGGATTACGGAATTGCTGGTTCAGCGGATGCTGCGGCCCAGCTGCATCGACCGCAGGCGGTCATCGGCGGTGCGGGCGACGTCGCTGCCGGGATAGCGGGTCAGGACCTCGTTCAAGGTGCGCTCGGCGTCATCCACCTTGCCCAGGCCATATTCGGCCAGTCCGAGCTTCAACAGCGCACCCGACGCCTTGTCGTGGGTCGGATAGCGATCCAGCAGGGTGCGAAACTGCTGCACGGCCAACTGGTAGTTCTGGGTCACGTAATAGCTCTCACCCAACCAGTAAAGCGCGTTGGGGGTATAGGCGCCGCTGGGATACAGCTCCAGGAAACTCAGGAACAGTTGCGCCGCATCGGCGTAATTGCCGCCCTTCAACGCATCAAAGGCCACGTTGTAGGCCGCACGCTCGTCGCCGGCGTTGGCCATTGCGCCGACGTCGCCATGCACCGACGGTGGACGTTCCTGGGTTGCCGCCGCAGTGGCCGGCTTGCCTGCAGGGGGTGCTGCCGCTGCGGGCGGTGCAACGGCAGGTGCCGGAACCGTGCCGCCTTCCAGGCGGTTGAGGCGGCCGTCCAGGTCCAGGTACTGGTCCCGGCTGGTCTGCTTCAACTTCTCGTTTTCGTTCTGCAACTGTTCCACCATGTCGCGCAGCTGCTGCATTTCGGTACGCAGCTGGGTGACCTGGTTGAGCAAATCGGTGTTGCCGCGGTCATTGGCGGACTTGGTTTCCAGCGCAGCCACGCGATCGGCCAGGCTCTGGCGTTGCGCATGGGCTGGTGCGACGGCCACGAGGGCCGCCGCGATGACCAGGATGGATCCTGAAAGGAATCGCATCGTTGCCGCTTACTTGGCCGTGTACACGATTTCGACGCGACGGTTGCGGGCCCAGCAATCCTCGTTCGATTCGGTGCAGGTCGGGCGTTCTTCGCCGTAGCTGACCACGTTGACCTGGCTGCCCGAACCACCCTGCGCCTGCACGGCGGAGGAAACGGCGTTGCCACGGCGTTCGCCCAGGCCCAGGTTGTACTCACGGCTGCCGCGTTCGTCGGCATTGCCTTCCAGGTTCATGCGCGAGGAAGGACGATCACGCAGGTACTTGGCGTGGCAACCGACGATGGCCTGGAACTCCGGCTTCAGCGAATCCTGGTCCAGGTCGAAATAAACCACGCGCTGGCGCAGGCAGGAATCGGTGTCCAGGTCGTTCGGGCCGTAGGCGCCTGCGGCCGTGGTGTTGTCGACCACCGTGCCAGTCGTTCCGGTGGTGGTGTCGGTGGGCGGCGTGGTGTCCTTGGCGGCCTTGGACTTGCAGCCAGCCAGCACGGCCACGGAGAGCAGGGAGAGCATGACGACGCGGGTGGTGTTATTCATCGGAAATCCTCGAACGTGGCACGGGGGTGGGTAAGCTTGACCGCAATATTAACAATTAACGGTGGAACCGTTTTCTACGGGTTGGCGCGTGGCGTCCGGTAGGGTGACCAAGCCGGCTCGCGCACGTCGCCGTCGGCCAGGACCAACCGCTGGCGCACCCGCGCATCGGCCGAAACGGCATACAGCACCCCGCGGCGGCCCTCGCGGGCGGCGTACAGCACCATGCTGGCGTTGGGGGCGAAGCTCGGCGATTCGTCCAGCGAGCCAGGCGACAGCGTGCTCCAGCGGGGCGCGCCAAGGCTGCTGTCCATCATTGCGATGCGGTAGTTGTTGCCGCTGCCCTGGGCCACGGCGATCTTCTTGCCGTCGTAGGACACGCTGGCGGTGGCGTTGTAGTTCCCCTGGAACGTGACCCGCGAGGCGCTGCCGCCACTGGACGGCACGCGGTAGATCTGCGGACGGCCGCCGCGGTCGGAAGTGAAGTAGATGCTGCCGCCGTCCGCGCTCCAGGTCGGCTCGGTGTCGATGCCGAACTGGTTGGTCAGCTGGGTCAGCTGCTTGCTGCCCAGGTTCATGACATAGATCTCGGGGTTGCCACTGCGCGACAGGGTCAACGCCAGGCGTCCGCCATCGGGGGAGAACATCGGCGCGCCATTGATGCCGCGGAAGCTGGAAACCAGTTCGCGTGCACCGGTGGTGATGTTCTGGATGTAGATGGACGAATTGCCGCGCTCGAAGCTGACATAGGCGAGCTTGCTGCCGTCCGGGCTCCATGAGGGCGACAGCAGGGGCTCGGCGGAGCGCACCACGGTCTGCGGATTGAAACCATCCGAATCGGCAACCATCAGGGCGTAGCGCGCGTCTTTGCCCAGACCGGTCTGGGTGATGTAGGCAATGCGCGTCCAGAATGCGCCGCGGATCCCGAGGATCTTCTCGTAGATAGCATCGGCCGCCTGGTGGGCGACATCGCGCATGGCGTTGGAGCGCGCGGTCAGGGCCAGGCCCAGCAGCCGTTCCTGCTTGGCTACGTCGAACAGTTCGTATTCGACCCGGTAACTGCCGGCGCCGGCATCGACCACGCGGCCGACTACCAGGTAATCCTGCTTCAGTGCACGCCAGGTCGGGTACTGCACCTCGGCGCCGCGGGTCGGGCGCTCGGTGATGCTGGCTTCGGGCAGGGCGCGGAAGGCGCCGGAGCGCTCAAGGTCGGCGCGGATGACGGCGGCGACATCGGTGGCCGGGGCGCCTGCCCCTCCCTGGTAGGCCATTGGCACGACGGTAATGGGCAGGGCCGAGGCGTTGCCGCCGACGATGTCGATTTCCAGGCCTTGCTGCTGCGCCGAGGCGGCGAATGGCGACAACAGGAGTACGGCTACGGCCAGCCAATGCGGCAATGTTTTCATGGGCACTTCGGAATTTGGGGGCGGGGAAGGGATACCAGCCTGACTCTGAATATCTTCGCAATCGTGAACGAAAGGCCGTGTGATCAACGGTCCTGCGCTTCGAAATTCAGGATCAGTTCCCTTGCAAAGACCTGTTCGAAACCACGATAGGGCAAGGGTTGCGCCTTCAGCACCGCGCGTTCCACCGAATCCTGCCCCGCCGCATCCATCGGGCAGCCGGGCTGTACTTCAGCGCTGAGCACGTTGCCACCCGGGCTCTGCCTGATCACGACCTTGCAGCGCGTGCCCAGGGGCACCGAATCCGGGCGCGTCCATTGGGCCAGCACGGCGGCCCGGATCGCTGCGGCATACTGGCCTCGCAGGTTGGGATCCACGCCGTTGTTGCCGGCCGGTGCACTGGAACTGGCTGCGGCGCTTGGCGCTGCACTCGACGCCTGGCGTGCACGCGCGTCAGCCAGCTGACGCAGTTTCTGCTCCGCCAGCTGCGCATCCTTGGAGGCCTGGGCACGCAGGCGCCGGATCTCGTCCAGCTTCTTCTGCTTGTCCGCCTCCTCCTGCTGCTTGGCCAGGCGCTGCTGTTTCTGCGCCTCTTCCACACGCTTCTGCTCGGTCAGGTCGATCTGTTCCTGGCGGCGCTTGGCCTCCTGCTCGCGCAGCGCCTTCTCCTGGGAAACCGCCAGGCGGCTGGCCTCGTCCTGGTCCTGGGTATCGGGAACGGGAATGCGCTCCTGCGCGGTCCGCTGTTGCGGCGTGGGTGAATCCTGTGGCCGCGGCTCCTCGATCGGCTGCGGAGGCGGCACGGTTTCCTCCTCGGCCACTTCTTCCACGGGCTGCGGCAGTGGTTCAGGCACATGCTGCAGCGCACGCTCGGCGGCACGGATTTCCGAGGCCGAAGCTTCCAGCGACGCGTCCATCACCGGCAGGCCGGCCGAGGATTCGGTTTCATGCTCCCAGGAGAACCACGATGAAAGCCACAGCAGCAGCGCCAGCGCCACGTGGATGGCAATGGCGTAGGCGATGGCCTTCCCGTAACCCTCGTCGGGCAATGCCACTGCGCGTGGGGCAGCTTCAGCGTGCATTGCCACCTGATTCTGTGAGCAGGCTGACGTTTTTGACCTTGGCCTTTTTCAACACGTCCATAGCGGTCAACACCACCTGGTAGGGGGCATCGCCCTCGGCGGCCACCATCACCCGCATCTCGCCGCCCTGCTGGGCCACGATGGGTGCCAGCGTGGCCTCGAATGCGGCCGTATCCAGCACCTGGATGTCAGCATCCGGCAGCTTCAATCCCATGCGTCCATCGGGATAGGCGACCACCACGATGGGATCCTCCTTGCTTTCAACGGCCTTTGCGTTGGCCTTGGGCAAGGTGACGTCGACACTCAGGGTCAGCAGCGGCGCGGTCACCATGAAGATGATCAGCAGCACCAGCATCACGTCGATATAGGGCACGACGTTGATTTCGGATTTGAGCTTGCGGCGCTTGCGATGGCGCGAGATGGCGGCGGTCATGTGCGGCCCCGCTTATTCATCGCCAACGGACTGGCGCTGCAGGATGGAGCTGAATTCCTCGGCGAAGGATTCGTAACGCACCGACAGGCGCTCCACGCGCGTGGTGAATCGATTGAACGCCCACACCGCCGGAATCGCCACGAACAAGCCGATGGCGGTGGCAAACAGGGCCTCGGAAATACCCGGCGCCACGGCGGCAATGCCCGCCTGCTGGCCGCTGTTGAGCATGTCGTGCATGGTCACCATGATGCCGAACACGGTGCCGACCAGGCCCACGTAAGGCGCGGTGGAGCCGATGTTGGCCAGCAGCTCCAGGTTGCGCTCCAGCTGGTCGACTTCGCGCGCGTAGGTCGCGCGCATGGCGCGCTGCGCGCCTTCCAGCTGCGTGCGTCCGTCGAGCTTGCGCTTGTCGCGCAGGCGTGCAAATTCGCGGAAGCCGGCTTCGAAGATCGCCTCCAGGCCGCTGACCACGCGGTTGCGGTCGGTGGCACCGGAATACAGCTTGTTGAGTTCAGCCCCCGACCAGAAGCGGTTTTCGAACTCGTCGGCATCACGGTTGGCGCGGCTGAAAATACGCGCCTTACGGAAGATGATGACCCAGCTGATCAGCGAGCCAGCCAGCAGCAGCAGCACGATCAACTGCACCGGCAGACTGGCTTTCAGCATCAGGTCGAAGTAGTTGATGCTGCTGTGGACGGCTTCGGCACCTGCCTGGGTGGCGGCGCTGGCGGCGTCTTCGGGCAGGGCCTCGACCACGGTGTCCTGCAGGGCCAGGAGCAGTGCAATCATCCGTTATTTCCTCTGGTTTCCGATTCGGGATTGGGTAGCGGCTTGGGCACTTCCAGCGCCTTGAACTCTTCGTACAACGCATCCGGCGCCGGTTTGGGTCTAAAGCTTGATGCACTCAGCACCGCAACCCGCACTTCGGCGGTGAGCAGCACCCGCCCTCCTCGAAGGATGGATTGCGCAAACAGCACGCTGGCGCGCTTGCAGGCGCGGATTTCAACGATCACATCCAGCAGGTCATCCAGCCGGGCCGGCGCCAGGAAATCCAGCTGCATGGCTCGTACCGCGAAAACCAGGTCGTGTTCGCCGCGCAATCGTTCCTGTCCGTGTCCGCGATGGCGCAGCCATTCGCTGCGTGCGCGCTCGAGGAAAGCAACGTACTGCGCGTGGTAGACCACTCCACCCGCATCGGTATCTTCCCAATACACGCGTGTCGGCCAACTGAACCGCAGGCCATCGGCCTGTTGCTCAACCGGCATCGTCGTTCTCCGCGAACAGCTCGGGCACAGGCTTCAACGGCTTCAATCCCAGGTGCCGGTAGGCTTTTGCAGTGGCCATACGCCCGCGTGCGGTGCGGACCAGGAACCCCTGCTGGATGAGATACGGCTCAATGACGTCTTCCAGCGTGCCGCGCTCTTCCGACAATGCCGCGGCCACCGATTCGACCCCGACCGGGCCGCCATCGAAGTTCTCGATGATCAGACGCAGCAGCCGGCGATCGAGCTCGTCGAAGCCCTCAGGGTCCACGTTCAACATGACCATCGCGGCCTTGGCCACGTCGTGGTCGATGTGGCCTTGCGCGCGCACCTGCGCGTAGTCACGCACGCGGCGCAGCAGGCGATTGGCGATGCGCGGGGTGCCGCGCGAACGGTTGGCGATCTCGGCGGCGCCTTCGGCCACGCAATCGATGTTCATGATCTTCGCCGAGCGGCGTACGATCTGGGTCAGCTCCTGGGTGTTGTAGAACTCCAGGCGCTGGACGATGCCGAAACGGTCGCGCAGCGGCGCGGTGAGCAGGCCGGCGCGGGTGGTGGCACCAATCAGGGTGAAGGGCGGCAGGTCGAGCTTGATCGAGCGCGCCGCCGGGCCGTCGCCGATCATGATGTCGATCTGGAAATCCTCCATCGCCGGATACAGGACCTCCTCGACCACCGGCGATAGGCGATGGATCTCGTCGATGAACAGCACATCGTGCGGCTGCAGGTTGGTCAGCAGCGCGGCCAGATCGCCGGCCTTCTCGATCACCGGGCCGGAAGTGACCCGCAGGTTCACGCCCAGTTCGTTGGCGATGACGTGGCTGAGCGTGGTCTTGCCCAGGCCAGGTGGGCCGAAGATCAGCACGTGGTCCATGGCCTCGCCGCGGCCGCGGGCAGCCTCGATGTAGATGGAAAGCTGGTCGCGTACCGGCTTCTGGCCCAGGTATTCGTCCAGGCGCTTGGGCCGGATACTGGCTTCCAGAACGTCGTCTTCGCGGGTCGCCGCGGGGGTGAGGATGCGGTCTTCGGTCATGCCCCGATTATGCGGGAATGGCGCGGCGTAAAGGGCCAAGATCAAGGACCAAATGGAAGTGCCCAGCCCGCAATCCGAGCGGAGCACTGCGCTTCACTCTTCCCCATTTGCCCTTCACCGCACGTCAGATCTCGACCTGGGCGCCCAGCTCCACCAGCCGGTTGCCCGGGATGCGGAAGAAGCCGGTCGCGGGGGCGGCATTGCGGTGCATCACCGCGAACAGCTTGTCGCGCCACACCGGCATGCCACGGTGGGCGCTGGCGATGATGGTCTCGCGACTGGCGAAATAGGTCGTTTCCATCGGGTCGAAATAGATGCCACCGCGGTCGCAGGAGCCCATCAATGACTGCGGCACGTCCGGCGTCTCGGTGAAGCCGTAACTGATGACCACGCGGTAGAAGTCATCGCCTATGGCCTGGATCTTCAGCCGCTTTTCCTTGGGCGCGTGCGGCACATTCAGCGTTTCCACGGTCAGGAACACATTGCGTTCGTGCAGCACCTTGTTGTGCTTGAGGTTGTGCATCAACGCATGCGGCACCACGCCCTGGTCGGCGGTCATGAAGATCGCGGTACCCGGCACGCGCACCGGCGGTGCGAGCATCAGCCCTGGCAGGAAGCTGTCCAGCCGGATGCCTTCCTTCTGCACCTCCGCATGCAGCAACTCGCGTCCGCGACGCCAGGTGCGCATCATCAGGAAGGCGACGATGCCGATGAACAATGGCACCCACGCGCCGATGCCGGTGAACAGCTTGGCGCCATTGGCGACCAGGAAGGCGATGTCGATCAGCAGGAACAATGCGCACAGGGGCAGCACCCACTTCCGCGAATCCGGCCAGCGCGTATAGGCCACCACGGCCAGCAGCAGCGTGTCGATCAGCATGGTGCCGGTGACGGACAGGCCGTAAGCGGTGGCCAGGGCACCGGAACTGCGGAACACGAGTACCAGCACGATCACCGCCACCAGCAGGATCAGGTTGATGGAGGGCACGTAGATCTGGCCGAAGGTGTCCTGGGAGGTGTACTTGATGGCCAGTCGCGGCAGGTAACCGAGCTGGATGGCCTGGCGCGTCACCGAGAATGCGCCGGTGATCACCGCCTGCGAGGCGATGGCCGCTGCCAGCGTGGCCAGCACGGTCATGGGAATCTGCGCCCACGACGGCATCGACATGAAAAAGGGGCTTTTCATGGCTTCGGGATGTTCCAGGAGCACGGCGCCCTGCCCGTAATAATTGAGCACCAGCGCGGGCAGCACGAAGCCGAACCACGCCCAGCGGATCGGCTTCTTGCCGAAATGACCCATGTCCGCATACAGCGCCTCGCCACCGGTGACGGTCAGCACCACCGCGCCGAGGATGAACAGCGCATGCCAGTCGTGGGTGGTGAAGAATTTCCATGCCCAGTAGGGATTGAGGGCCCGCAGGACGCTTGGAAAGCCCGCGATGTTGTAAACGCCGATAACCGCCAGCACGATGAACCAGAGGATCATCACCGGCCCGAAGATCTTGCCCACCTTGGCCGAACCGAACCGCTGGAAGGCGAACAGGCCGACCAGGATCACCAGGCTGATGGGAACAACCCAGCGGGTGAGCCCTGCGGAAATCACGCTCAGGCCCTCCACCGCGCCCAGCACCGTGATGGGCGGGGTGATCATGCCGTCGCCAAAGAACAGCGAGGCACCGAAGATGCCGAGGATGCCGACCGCATAGCTGCCGCGCGACCCCTTCTTCAGGCTGCGCTGCGCCAGCGCCGTGAGGGCCATGATGCCGCCCTCGCCTTCGTTGTCGGCGCGCATGATCACGACGACGTACTTCAGCGTCACGATCAGGATCAGCGACCAGAAGCCCAGCGACAGCAACCCCAGCACCGTCGCCGGGTCCGGGGTCAACCCGAAGTGCGGGTGGAACATTTCCTTGATGGTGTACAGCGGGCTGGTGCCGATGTCGCCGAATACCACGCCCACGGCGCCTGCGACCAGCGCGGCGAGTCCCGCCTTGCCATGACCATGCTCGCCGGAATGACCGGCGGGAACCTGCGGAGAATTAGTGGCTGACATGGCGCCCCAAGCGTAGCGCGGAGAATGTGAGGAGAAGCTCTAGGGAACCGGTATAGCGCTCAGCGCAATGCGGATTGCAGGGCCTTGCGGATGATCATGGCCGCGTCATCACCGGGAACCACCGCTTCGCGCGCCATGCGCACTGCTTCGGCCGGCTTGTAGCCCAGCTGCTGCAGGGCGATGGTCGCCTCGGACTGCGGGTCGTTGGGCAGGCTGGGCGAGCCCAGCGGGGTGCCGCCCATGTCGACCACGCGGTCACGCAATTCCACCACCATGCGTTCGGCGGTCTTCTTGCCGATGCCGGGGATGCGGGTCAGCGCGGCGATGTCGCCGGTCTGCACCTGGCGGGCGAACTCGTCCACCGCCACGCCGGACAGCACCGCCAGCGCGATCTTGGCGCCGATACCGCTGACCTTCTGCACGTCGCGGAACAGGCGGCGCTCGCTTTCACGCAGGAAACCGTACAGCGATACGCTGTCCTCGCGCTGCGCATGATGGGTGAACAGGATCACTTCGCGGCCCACGTCAGGCAGGTCGTAGAACGTGCTCATCGGCGCCTCGAGTTCGTAGCCGACCCCGCCCACATCGATCACCAGCCACGGTGGCTGCTTGTAGGCCAGGATTCCACGCAGACGTCCGATCATTGATTTGCACTCCGCAGGGATGCCAGGCAGGGAAGGAATTGAAAAGCACGGCGGCCAGCTTGCGGCCAATCCGAGCAGTATGGACTTGCGGGAGCCTGCCGTTGCGATTGTCCATTCGCCCTTTTCCATTCTCCCTTCACCGCTTCATTCATTTCCTGCTCCAGGCCTGGCGCACGTTGACGCCGAGCCTGTTGGCCGTGGCGCGCACGTGCGCGTGGGTGATGGCCACGGCCAGCGCATCGGCGGCATCGGCCTGCAACTTGCCGGTCAGGTTGAGCATCAGGCCAACCATGTGCTGGACCTGCACCTTGTCCGCGCCGCCCTTGCCAACCACCGCAAGCTTCACTTCCTTGGCCGCGTATTCGTGCACCGGCAGGTCGCGCAGCACCACCGCGCAGATCGCAGCGCCGCGGGCGTGACCCAGCTTGAGCGCGGAGTCGGGATTGCGCGCCATGAACACCTGTTCGATGGCAACTTCGTCCGGACGGTAGGTTTCCATCACTTCCCCCAAGCCGACCAGAAGGCGCTTGAGCCGCTGGGCGAAATCGCCCTCGCCCAGCAGCAGCAGCGGTGCGTGGTAGACATGGGTGGTCTTGCCCGCCGCGTCGACATCGATGATGCCGACGCCGGTACGCTGGGAACCCGGATCAATGCCGAGGATCCGGGTCATGCGCAGCCAGTCCGGCTGCGACGCAACCTGTGACGCCGTGCACCGTGCGCGCTGTGAAGGGGAAAGGGAAGCATCGCCTCGATTGACTATTCGCAGGTCGCGTAGTGCCAGACGTTACCCTTTGCAGCGGCTGGCGCGAGCACCTTCACGCATGCTCCGCCAGGTCGGCATTGGAATAGACGGCCTGCACGTCGTCCAGGTCCTCCAGCATGTCCAGCAGCTTGACCACCTGCGGCGCCAGCTCGGCATCCACGGCTATATCGTTGTCGGCGCGCATGGTGATTTCGGAGTGCCCCGGTGCCAGACCCGCGGCTTCCATGGCTTCCTTCACCGGGAGGAATGCATCCGGCGAGGTGAGCACGTCGATAGCCCCATCCTCGGGGTAGACGACCACGTCATCGGCGCCCGCCTCGATCGCCGCTTCGGTGACCGCATCTTCATCGGTGCCCGCGGCATAGCTCAACACGCCAAGCTTGCGGAACATGAAGGCGACCGAGCCTTCGGCGCCCATGTTGCCGCCGCACTTGCCGAAGGCATGCCGCACTTCGGCCACGGTACGCACGCGGTTGTCGGTCAGGCAGTCGACGATCACGGCCACGCCGCCGGGTGCGTAGCCTTCGTAGCGGATTTCCTCGTATTCCACACCTGCAAGTTCGCCGGTGGCCTTCTTGATGGCGCGTTCGATCACGTCCTTGGACATGTTGGAAGACAGGCCCTTGTCGATCGCCGTGCGCAGGCGCGCGTTGTTGGCGACGTCGCCGCCGCCGGCACGCGCGGCCACGCCGATCTCGCGGATGATCTTGGTGAAGATCTTGCCGCGCTTGGCGTCGGTGGCGTTCTTGCGGCCTTCGATGGAGGGACCACGACCCATGTGTGCTGTCCGGTGTGCTTTGGCGAAGCCGCGAATTATACCGGTGGGGCGAAGCGGCCGTGGCCCAGGAAGTGGGCGGCCTGGCGGGCGGCTTCGGCGGAAAACACCAGCCCGCTATGGCTGGCGGCGACCACGCAGTGGTCGGCCAGGCCGGGAAGGCGGGTTTCCTCAAGCGAGACCGTGCCGTCCGATTCGCCCTGGAAGCGGGCGAAATGACGACCCAGGCCGTGCGGCACGTTGCCCGCTATGGCGCCCACCTGCGGCTGCCCTTCCCAGCGTTCGAAACCACGCTGCAGCAGGCCTGCACTGCGGCCCAGCGCAGGTGATATCCAGCGCCGTGCAGCCAGGCTGCGCGCCGCGTCGCTGCCACGCAACGGCGAGCCCAGGCAGACCACGCGCGTCACCGGCAGCGCAGGCTCGCGCTGCAACGCCTCCAGAGCCACCAGGCCGCCCAGACTGTGGCCCAACAGGGTGACCGGCTCGCTGTCGCGCAGGCGCTTGATGAGCAGCGGCACCGCCACATCCGGCCCGCCCAGCACGCTGGGATAGCCGAACACCTCGACCTCAAGTCCTTCCGCGCGCAGGCGGCGTGCCAGCGGCCCAAGCCAGGCCTTGGCGTTCCAGATGCCGTGCAGGAGCAGGACGCGTTGGCTCATCCGTGAATCACCCAGTCAGGCGGAGGGCTTGCGACGCAGGATGAATTCGTCATCCATCGTATTGCCCACCGGAAACCGGTACTCGCCCACGCGCTCGAAGCCGTAGCGTGCGTAGAAGCGCTGGGCTCCCAGATTCTCCGACCATACGCCGATCCACAGCGTGCGCGGGCCGTCCTTTTCCAGCCAGTGCAGTGCGGTCTCGAACAGCCGCGAGCCCCAGCCGGCGTTGTGCGCCTCGCGCAATACGTACAGTCGCTTGAGTTCGCCGTCCTCGACCCTGGCCTCGGGATGCGGCAGGCCGCAGGCGCCGGCGCAGGCATGGCCGACCGGCACGCCATCGCGCTCGAGCAACCACATCGCCACGGATTCCTTTTCCAGCATTTCCCGCTGCGCCGCCGGCGAATAGGAATTGAGCAGGAAGTAGGCCAGGTCTTCGGGCGGATACAGGTGGCCGAAGGTTTCCACGAAGGTATCGGTGGCGATGCGCGACATCGTCGCCGCGTCGTCCGGCGTGGCCCTGCGGATGGCGAACGCTTCGCTCATTTTTCCTTCGGCCGCACCGAGACGTGCACTTCGGCCAGCTGCGCGTCGGGGATAGGCGATGGCGCACCGGTCATCAGGCACTGCGCCGTGGTGGTCTTGGGGAAGGCAATCACGTCGCGGATCGATTCGGTGCCCGCCATCAGCGCGGCGATGCGATCGATGCCGAAGGCGATGCCGCCATGCGGCGGCGCGCCGTACTTGAGCGCGTCGAGCAGGAAGCCGAACTTGGCTTCGGCCTCTTCGGCGCCGATGCCAAGCAGTTCGAACACGGCGCTCTGCATGTCGGGACGATGGATGCGGATCGAACCGCCGCCGATCTCATTGCCGTTCAACACCATGTCGTAGCCGCGCGAAACCGCGGTCCTCGCATTGGCGCGCAGGTCGTCGATGTCGTCCACCGCCGGCGCGGTAAAGGGATGATGCAGGGCGACGTAGCGCTGCGCTTCGTCGTCGTACTCGAACATCGGGAAGTCGGTGACCCACAGCGGCGCCCAGCGGTCCTCCACCAGCTTCATGTCCTTGCCCACCTTCAGCCGCAGCGCGCCCATGAAATCGCTCACCGTGTTGTACTTGCCTGCGCCGAAGAAGACCAGGTCGCCGTTCTGAAGGCCGGTGGCCTTGATCAGTGCGGCGAACGCGGCTTCGGCAAAGAACTTGGCGATCGGCGAAGTCACCTCGCCGTTCCCGCCCAGCTTGATGTAGGCCAGGCCCTTGGCGCCGTACTTGGCCGCGTGCGCGCCCAGGTCGTCGATCTGCTTGCGCGACAGCAGCGCGCCGCCGGGAATGCGCAGCGCGGCGATGCGGCCTTCCGGGTTCGAGGCCCAGTCGGTGAACACCTTGAATTCGCTGTCCTTCACCAGTTCGGCCACGTCCACCAGTTCCAGCGGGTTGCGCAGGTCGGGCTTGTCCGAACCGAAGCGGCGCATGGCTTCGACCCAGGTCAGGCGCGGGAACTCGGGGGCAAGTTCGACCTGCATCACTTCGCGGAACACGGACCGGATCATGTCCTCGGTGGTGTCCTGCACGTCACGCTCCGCGACGAAGGCGAATTCCATGTCGAGCTGGGTGAATTCCAGCTGGCGGTCGGCGCGCAGCGCCTCGTCGCGGAAGCAGCGCGCGATCTGGTAGTAGCGGTCGAAGCCGGCCACCATCAGGATCTGCTTGAACAGCTGCGGCGACTGCGGCAAGGCGTAGAACTCGCCCGGATGCATGCGCGCCGGCACCAGGAAGTCGCGCGCGCCCTCGGGCGTGGCCTTGGTCAGGATGGGGGTTTCGATATCCTGGAAATCGCGCGCGTCCAGCCACTGGCGCAACGCGGCCACCAGCCTGGTGCGGGTGCGCATCATGCGCTGCATCTCGGGGCGACGCAGGTCAAGGTACCGGTACTTGAGGCGGGTTTCCTCACCGGCGTTCTCATGGGCGTGGAACGGCAGTGGTTCGGCCTTGTTGAGGATGGTGATCTTCGTTGCGACCACTTCCACCTGGCCACTCTTCAGCTTGTCGTTGACGCTGTGGCGGGCGCGCACCACGCCCTCGACCTGCAGCACGTCCTCGTAGCCAAGGCTGGCGGCGACCTTGAACACTTCCACCTGTTCCGGCTCGACCAGCACCTGGACGATGCCATGGTGGTCGCGCAGGTCTATGAAGCACACGCCTCCCAGGTTGCGGGCGACGTCGGTCCAGCCGCACAGGGTGACGGACTGGCCGGTCAGGGCCTCGTCGATGAGGCCGCAGAAATGGGTACGCATGGAAACTCCGGGAAGCGGTTCCAGCCAGAGTGGGCCGGAAAGCCCGCTATTTTGGGGCCGGGACCCTGCCCCGGCAAATCGTCGCCATCATCTGGCCTGAATAAGCCGGGCGTATATTCCGGCGCAACCGCCCGAACCCTTGCTGGAGAGTGTCATGTTGCGCAACTTGTCGACCCTGCTGGTAGTACTTGGCCTGCTGCTCGCAGCGCCCTTCCCGGCCCACGCCCAGTATCAGCAACGGGCCTACGCGCCCGAAAACCTGCGCACCCTGTCGCGTTCCGACCAGGAGCGGGTCATCAACCAGGAATACTCGGAACAGACCGGCAACCGTCGCATTCCCGATGACCAGCTGCGCTTCTACCTGGACCAGGTGAACCGCTCGAACTGGACCTTCAGCCGTATCCGCCAGGACATCGCCACGTCGCTGCGCGGCAATGGCGGCGGCTGGAACCAGGCCCCGGGATACGGCAATTCCGTGTTGTGCGGCAGTGAGGACAATCGCCGCAAGACGTGCAATACCGGCTTCCGCGGCCGCGCCACGCTGAGCGAGAACCTGTCCAAGACGCGCTGCGTCGAGGGCCAGAACTGGGGCTCCGGCAATGGCGTGGTGTGGGTGGACCGCGGCTGCCGCGGTCGCTTCGTGCAAGGCCGTGGTGGCATCGGCAGCAGCGCGCCGGTCACCTGCGGCAGCGTCGACAACCGCTACAACGAATGCCGCACCGGCTTCCGCAACGCCGTCCTCAGCCGCAAGCTGTCGGACGCCCGCTGCACCGAAGGCGACACCTGGGGCCAGCGCAACGGCACGGTATGGGTCAACCGTGGTTGCCGGGCCGAGTTTGTCGAAGGTTCGGGCAACTGGAATGGTGGCAACTCCGGCTACGGCAACGGCAACTGGACCGGCAACAACAGCGGTTACAACGTGACCTGCAGCAGCGTCAACGGGCGCCGCGCCAGCTGTGCCTGGAACAGCCGCTATGGACGTCCGGAGCTGCTCCAGCAGCTCTCATCGGACAGCTGCCGTGAAGGCGACAGCTGGGGCTTCGCGGGCAACCAGATCTGGGTGGATCGCGGTTGCCGGGCCCGCTTCGGCGCGCGCTGAGCCCACCGTGCCCAATCGGAAAGCCGCCGCAAGGCGGCTTTTCCGGTTCAGGGGTCCGCGCCCCAGGGTGCGGGCGGGTTGGCCACCGGCCGGCTCAGGTCGAAACTCACCCGGAACAGGCGACCGCCGGGACGGCTGAGCTCGTAGACGAATTCCGTAGCCGTGATTTCCATCGCCCAGGTATTGGTCAGTGAAGCCTGCATGCCCCGCTCGCGGAACAGGGCGATGGATTCCGCATCCACGGGAAACCCCTGGCGCTGCGCAGTGCCTGCCTCGCGCGTGTCGCCGCCATACATCGTCGTTGCATCCGGGCTGCCATCGGCATGTCGATGGTCGTGTTTGAGCCGCAGGCGGCCGGCGTGCCGGGTGATGACCCATGTCCGCGAGTGGTCCTCGCCGACGTGGAAGGGAACCCGCAGTTCGCCATCGTTGCATCCGCGCACGTGCATCACCAGGGCCTTGCCGGCAAAAGGATCCGGTGCGGCCGGAGCCGGTGTGTCGGCGACGATGCGGCCGGCGAAGGACTGTCCACACAGGCCGGCAATGCGCTGGAAGAAGACATCCGCCGGGAGTGATTCGGAAGACACGCCGGACTTCAAGCGCGCCGCACCAGCGCAGCCGCCCAGGGACAGGATGACCGTCAGCAGGAGGCAGCTTTTCACCGCACCGCGCCCCGCATCGGCAAACACCGCGAGCCGATCACATGACAAGGGGTACTTCCGCGAGGCTCCAGTCACGCCGGCTCAGGTGGAGGAGGCAGGCGGTGGCGAAGAGGGCGACGCAGCAGGCGCTGCCGGCTTCGCTTCGGGCTTGTTGTCGGCCTTGGGCGCGCCCGCGGATTCCGCGGCGGCTGGCTTGGCATCACCCGAGGTCTTGCCATCCGGCTTGCCGATGCCTTCACTTCCCTCGGTCAGGTTGCGCTTCTTGTCACCGTCCTTCTTGAAATCGGTCTCGTACCAGCCGCTGCCGGACAACCGGAAGGAAGGCGCGGTAACCTGGCGCTTGACCTGATGGGCGCCGCAGGAGGGGCAGGTGTCCGGGTCGGGATCGGACATCTTCTGCAGGCGGTCGAAGTGGTGGCCGCATTCGGCGCACTGGAAGGCATAGATAGGCATTGGCAACAGGCAGTTCGTGCGGATTGAGGCTTGTTACTGGGGGCAGGAGCCGGCGAAGCAAGTTCGCCGGGCTGCGAATCGCCACAGTCTAGTCGTAAAGCGCAGACCACTCCGCTTCGGCCTTGGCCAGCGCGTCACGCAATTGCGCCTGCTGGCGTCCGATCTCCGCGACGCGTGCACCGCCCGCGCTGTAGACGCCCGGATCGGCCATCTCGGTTTCCAGTGCGGCGAGCTTGCCCTCCAGCTCCGCCACCCGCGCCTCGGCCTTGGCCAGCTTGTGGGGATTGATCTTCCTGGCGGGCTCCGCTGGCTTGGCCGGGGTAACGGACGGCAATGGGGTTTCGGGGATCTTCGGCGGCTTGTTGCCCTGCGCGCTGGCGCGGCTGCGCAGCCAGGCGGCGTATTCGTCGAGGTCGCCGGCGAACGGCTCGACCACGCCATCGGCCACGCGCCAATAGGTCTCGCAGACCAGGCCGATCAGGTGGCGGTCATGGGAGACCATGACGATGGCGCCCTCGAACAGGCTCAGCGCCTCGGCCAGGGCCTCGCGCATTTCCAGGTCAAGGTGGTTGGTGGGTTCGTCGAGCAGCAGCACGTTGGGCTGACGCCAGGCAATCAGTGCCAGGGCCAGGCGCGCGCGTTCGCCGCCGGAAAAACCGTCCACGCTTTCGAAGGCGCGGTCGCCGGGGAAATTCCACTTGCCGAGGAAATCGCGGAAGGACTGCATCGGTGCATCCGGCGCCAGGTCGCGCAGGTGGTCGATGGGCGATTGCGCGGGCTTGAGCGATTCCACCGTGTGCTGGGCGAAGTAGCCGATGCGCACGTCCGGATGGCAGCTGCGGGTGCCATGGATGGGCCCCAGGTCGCCGACCAGGGTCTTGACCAGGGTCGACTTGCCGGCGCCGTTGACGCCGAGCAGGCCGATGCGGTCGCCCGCCTCCAGGCCAAAGGCGACATCCTTGAGGATGATCTTGTCCTCGCCATAGCCTGCATCGACATGATTGAGCCGGATCAGCGAGAACGGCAGGCGCGCGGGCTGGGCGAATTCAATGGTCAGTTCGCGTTCTGCGCGCACGGCCTCGGTGCCGGCCATCTTGGCCAGGCGCTTGACCCGCGACTGCGCCTGCTTGGCCTTGGCGGCGCTGGCGCTGAAGCGGTCGATGAAGCTCTGCAGGTGGGCGCGCTCGGCCTGTGATTTCTCGTGGGTGATCTGCTGCAGGCGCAGCTGCTCGGAACGCTGGCGCTCGAAGGCGGTGTAATCGCCGGTATAGAGCTTGGCCTTGCCGCCATGCAGGTGCAGGGTGTGGGTGGTGACGTTGTCGAGGAATTCGCGGTCATGCGAGATCAGCAGCAGCGTGCCGGGGTATTTCAGCAGGTATTGCTCCAGCCACAGCACCGCGTCCAGGTCCAGGTGGTTGGTGGGCTCGTCGAGCAGCAGCAGGTCGCTGGGCGTCATCAGCGCACGCGCCAGGTTCAGGCGCACGCGCCAGCCGCCCGAGAACGAGGACACCGCACGCTGGTGGGTATCGCCGGGGAAACCCAGGCCGTGCAGGAGCTTTCCGGCGCGGGCCGAGGCGTCGTAACCGTTGACCTCTTCCAGCCGGTGATGGGCCATGGCGACCGCTTCCCAGTCCTCGGCGGCCAGGGCCTTGGCCTCGGCGCGCAAGGCGGCGGCCACGTCGACATCGCCTGCCAGCACGAACTCGATGGCCGGGTCGGGCAGCGACGGGGTTTCCTGGGCCACGCTGGCGATGCGGACCTTGCCGGGCAGGTCGATATCGCCCTTGTCGGCCTCGATCTCGTTGCGAATGGCGGCGAACAGGCTGGACTTGCCGGTGCCGTTGCGGCCCACCACGCCGACCCGGTAGCCAGCATGCATGGTCAGGTCGACATCGGACAGGAGCAGGCGTTCGCCCCTGCGCAGGGCGAAATTACGTAAGGAAATCACGGGATGAGCCAGGGTTATTAACGGAATCGCTGGGCATAGTTTAACTATTAGCGGCCCTTCCACATTTGTTAAGGAATCATTGACACGAGCTTCATATGCCTGTAATCCGGACTTTGATGCGTCGCAGCAGGAAGTGCGCCGTCAATCCAGCGAAAAGATTCAGGCAGTCCCTTCAAGTTTCTTGCATCCCGCAGATCATTTTTTGGAGTAGCCATGAACCGCAAGCCGTCCCCGCTGGCCACAGCGATCTTCCTCGCCCTGGTCGCTTCCCCCGCCCTGGCCCAGCAAGCCACTCCCGCCGAAGCCAAGACCCTCGACACCCTGATCGTCACCGGCACCCGGGTCGCCGACCGCACCGTGGCCGAATCCCAGGCCCCCATCGACATCATCACTTCGGAAGCCTTGCGGGCAACCGGCACCACCGAACTGGCCACCGCCCTGTCCCGCGCGGTTCCTTCGCTCAATTTCCCGCGACCGGCCATCAGCGATGGATCCGACGCGGTACGTCCTGCGCAACTTCGCGGACTCTCCCCGGACCAGGTGCTGGTGCTGGTGAACGGCAAGCGCTACCACAGCACCGCCCTGATCAACCTCAACGGCACCCAGGGCCGCGGCTCGTCACCGGCCGACCTGAACGCGATCCCGGTATCGGCCATCGAACGCGTCGAAGTGCTGCGCGACGGCGCCTCGGCGCAGTACGGCTCGGACGCCATCGCCGGCGTGATCAACATCGTCCTGAAAGGCAGCGGGGAAGGCGGCAGCATCGATGCCACCTATGGGAAGTACAGCGCCGGTGACGGCGAACAATGGAACCTGGGCGCCGACGCCGGCATCAGGCTGGGCGAGAGTGGTGCCGTTCACTTCGCAGTCCAGGGCGGGCACCAGGACCAGACCGATCGCGCGCGCCCTTACCTGCTGTCCCCGGGCGTCACCGTGCCCCCCGCCACCGCACCGCCACTCGGCACCGTCGTGCAGCGGCAGGGCGATCCCGAAGTCGATTCGGCCGCCTTTTCCTACAACGGCGAGTACAGCCCGACCGATTACCTGACCTTCTACTCCTACGGCATCGCCAGCAGGCGCGAAGCACTGTCGAACGGTTTCTTCCGCACCGCCGCCGATGCACGCAACATCCCGTCGGTCTATCCCAATGGCTTCCTGCCCGGGATATTCAATGTCAGCAAGGACGTGGCCTGGGTGGGCGGCTTGAGGAGTTCGACGGCTGGCGGCACCAAGATCGACATCAGCTACAACTACGGGCAGAACCACCTGACCTTCGATGTACGCAACAGCCTCAACCGCAGTCTGGGGACCACGATCACGCCAGTGCAGACCGAGTTCCATGCCGGCGCGCTGGAAGTCACCCAGAACGTGCTGAACTTCGATTTCAACAAGGCGCTGGACTGGGGGCTGGCGTATCCGGTGACCGCGTCATGGGGCGCGGAATGGCGCGGCGAGAAGTTCAATGAATCACCGGGCGAGCTGGCCTCCTACGTCAACGGCGGGGTCGTGGCTCCCGGCGCATCGGCCCCGGTCCCCGGCTCGCAGGTGTTCGCCGGCTTCAAGCCCGCCAATGCCGGCAAGTTCGACCGCAACAGCTATTCGTTCTATGCAGGACTGGAAGCCGACATCACCGACAAACTGTCTGCCGGCATCGCCGGCCGCTTCGAAAACTACAGTGACTTCGGCAATACGACGTCGGGCAAGCTTTCTGCCCGCTATGCGTTCACCGACCAGGTGGCCCTGCGCGGCACGGTTTCCACGGGCTTCCGCGCACCTTCCCTCCAGCAGCAGTACTTCCAGTCCACGGCCACCAATTTCATCGGCGGCACGCCGTTCGACATCTTCACCTTCCGTGTCAATGACCCGGCCGCGATCGCCCTGGGTGCCGAGCCGCTGAAGGCCGAGGAATCCACCAACTACAGCCTGGGCCTGGTACTGCAGCCCGTGGACGGCCTGTACGTCACCATCGACGCCTACCGCATCGAGATAAAGGACCGCGTCGTCCTGTCGGAAAACCTGACCTCGACCGCGGTGCGCAATTTCCTGAACTCGCCCGCCGTTGGGCTTACCGGTGTCGGTGGTGGGCGCTACTTCACCAACGCCATCGATACCACCACCGACGGCATCGACATAGTGGCCACCTACAACTGGAAGCTCGACAACAGCAGTGTCGACCTGACCGCGGGCTACAACTACAACAAGACCGAAGTCGACCGGATCGCGGGCAACCCGGCGACCCTGACCGCCATCGACCCGAGTGCATTGCGCTTCGGCCGCGTGGAACTGAACCGCTTCACCGATGGGGCACCACGCGACAAGATCCTGCTGGGCGCTACCTGGAACCTGAGCAACTGGTCCTTCAATGCCTTCGCCACCCGCTATGGCGAATTCAGCGTGTTGTTCGGCAACGACCCCGCAGTCACCAGCCGCGATGAATACTACGATGCGCAATGGGTGCTGGACCTCTCCGCCACCTACAAGGTGGGCAAGTGGAATTTCACCCTTGGCGGAGACAACGTGCTGGATTCCTACCCCGACGAAGTGTTGTTTCCCAATTCGACCAATGGACAGATCGTCTACAGCGCCAGCTCGCCCAATGGCTTCAACGGCGCCTATATGTACGCCAAGGCAGGGTACAAGTGGTGATCTGCTGACCAGCGCACGACAGTCACCAGGCCCCGGCAATGCCGGGGCTTTTTTTGCGTGCGTGAACACGCCAGTCATTGTCCGTTTGCCGCGCGCGGACGCATCGGCGACACTTGTTTTCACGAAAACAAGCGCTGGAAATTGAATGCCCCATGACACCGACCTGATCGACATCATCGCCGTAGGCCTGGGAATCGCCTTTGTACTGGGCGCCCTGGCCAACAAACTGCGCTTGTCGCCTCTGGTGGGTTATCTGGTCGCGGGCATCCTGGTCGGACCCTTCACCCCGGGCTTCGTCGCCGACCAGGAGCTGGCCACGCAGCTGGCCGAAATCGGCGTGATGCTGCTGATGTTCGGGGTCGGCCTGCACTTTTCGCTGAAGGACCTGATGGAGGTCAAGGCGATCGCCATTCCCGGCGCGATCGTGCAGATCACCGTGGCCACCGTGCTGGGCTGGGCCCTGGCCTGGGCCATGGACTGGCCCACCGTGCAGGGCATCGTGTTTGGCTTCTCGCTGGCCACGGCCAGCACCGTGGTGCTGTTGCGGGCCATGGAACAGCGCCGCCTGCTGGACACCACCCGCGGCAAGATCGCGGTGGGCTGGCTGATCGTCGAAGACCTGGCCTGCGTACTGGCACTGGTGATGATGCCGGTGCTGGCCGGCATTTTCGTCGAACAGCCCGCCGGTTCAGAACCGCACACCCTGGGCAGCATCGCCCTCAGCATCGGCTGGACCCTGCTCAAGCTGGGCGCGTTCGTGGCGGTGATGCTGGTGGTGGGACGCCGGGCGATCCCCTGGATCCTGGAGCGCACCGCCGGCACCGGTTCGCGTGAACTGTTCACCTTGGCCGTGCTGGCGATTGCACTGGGCGTGGCCTTCGGCTCGGCCAAGCTGTTCGGCGTGTCGTTCGCGCTGGGCGCCTTCTTCGCCGGCATGCTGCTCAACGAGTCCGAACTGAGCCACAAGGCGGCCAACGACTCGCTGCCGCTGCGCGATGCCTTCGCGGTGCTGTTCTTCGTCTCGGTGGGCATGTTGTTCAACCCGTCCATCCTGGTCGACCACCCGTGGCAGGTGCTGGCCACCACCGGCATCATCCTGTTCGGCAAGTCGCTGGCCGCGTTCGTGATCGTGCGTGCCTTCGGCCACTCCAACAGCACCGCGCTGACCATCTCGGCCAGCCTGGCGCAGATCGGAGAGTTCGCCTTCATCATCGCCGGGCTGGGCGTGGCACTGAAGATCCTGCCGACCGAGGGCCAGGACCTGGTGCTCGCCGGCGCGTTGATCTCGATCATGCTCAATCCGATGATCTTCGTGCTGCTCGACCGCTGGCAGGCGGGCCACAAGGCAGGACCGGTGGTCGAGCCGGTCACCGAACGCCCACCGGGACCGTCGCTTGACGTCACCGACCATGCCATCGTCATCGGCTACGGCCGCGTCGGCAGCGAGCTGGCCAACGTACTGCGCGATCGCGGCGTGCCGGTGATCATCATCGACGACAACGAACATCACGTGGACCGCGCCCATGCCGCCGGCATCCCGGGCATCCGCGGCAGTGCCGCCTCCGACGCGGTGCTGGCCGAAGCGCACCCGGAGCGGGCCAAGATCGTGATCCTTGCCATTCCGCAGCCGCTGGAAGCCGGCGAGGCCCTGGCCAAGCTGCGTGCCATCAATCCCGCACTGACCCTGCTGGCCCGCGCGCACAGCGATGCCGAAGTAAAGCACCTGCTGGCCCACGGCGCGGACGGCGCGATCATGGCCGAACGCGAGCTGGCCTATTCGCTGGCCGAGATGGTGATGTCCACCCCGCCTTACCGGGCGATGCGGACGGTGACCAGCAACAACTGATGCACGTGCAGAGCCAGGCTCCCGCCGGCATGCTGCGCGCAGGACCGAGCCCGGCGCGAGCTACGCAGTACTGATTGCCCCTCGCTGATCTGTGTACCGGCCGCGAAGGTCAGCGGGCCAAAAAAAAGCCCCGGCAGTGCCGGGGCTTTCTTGTTGCTGCAGTTGCCGATGCAGTATCAGCGCGCCTCCAGCGTGAACTTGCTGAAAGCCACGCCCAGGTCCCAGCCCTTGCCCTTGCCCGACAGCGCCAGCGACACCTTGCCATTGGTCATGGCCTGGCCAATCGCGGACTTCTTGGCGCCGGCCGTCGCTTCGGCTGAGGCGTAGCTGCCCAGCACGTCGCGGATGTTCTGGACATTGGCGAACTCGCCGAAGCCGTTGGTGATCTTGGACTTGCCTACGGTCAGGCCTCCGCCCTTTGCGGAGATTCGCACCGGCAGGCTGCTGCCGTTGCTGCATCTCACCGTGCCGGTACCGGAGGTGGTCTTGTAGAAGATCGACCAGCTTGAAGAACTGAAAGTTAGTTTGCAGGTCATGGCCTGCGCGGAAGCGGGCGTTGCGGAAAGTGCCAGGGCCACCAGCAGGCCGGCCCCCAGGATCGTCTTGCTCATTGGCGGTACTCCGATAGTCGCAGGGGAAGGGCTGGCGGATTGCCTGTGCCCACATGCCTGCAGGGATGCAGCATCACGCGGGAATGCTAGGCCGCCTGCCCCGTCCTGTCGATCAAAGGCAGGTGAAGAAGTCATCCCCGGTTACGTTGCAACCGCTGGGACTGCACAGACCCAACCCCCGGATCACCGGCGCTTGAACTGCAGGTGACCGCTTTCGGCCGAGACCGCTATGGTGTCGCCGCTGCTGAAATCGCCGGCGAGGATCTTCTGCGCTAGCGGGTTCTCCAGCTGTTGCTGGATCGCACGCTTCAAGGGTCGCGCGCCATACACCGGGTCGAACCCGGCATTGGCCAGCAGTTGCAGCGCACTGTCCTCCAGCTCGATGCGCATGCCGCGTTCGGCCAGCCGCTTCTCCAGTCCGTGCAGCTGGATGCCTGCGATCTGCTTGATCTGCGCCTTGTCCAGCGGATGGAACACCACGATGTCGTCCAGCCGGTTGATGAACTCGGGACGGAAGTGCGCCTGCACCACGCCCATCACCGCGGCCTTCATCTGCGTGTAGGCCTCGGCCGAGTCGATGTCGGCGCCGCCGTTGTCGGACATGTCCTGGATCTGGTGCGAGCCCAGGTTGGAGGTCATCACGATCACCACGTTGCGGAAGTCCACCGTGCGCCCCTGCCCGTCCGTCAGCCGGCCGTCGTCCAGCACCTGCAGCAGGATGTTGAACACGTCTCCATGCGCCTTCTCCACTTCGTCGAGCAGGATCAGCGAATACGGGCGGCGGCGCACCGCCTCGGTCAGGTAGCCGCCTTCCTCGTAACCCACATAGCCCGGGGGCGCGCCGATCAGGCGCGCTACCGAATGCTTCTCCATGAACTCGCTCATGTCGATGCGGATCATGGCGTCGCTGCTGTCGAACATGAACTCGGCCAGCGCCTTGCACAACTCGGTCTTGCCCACGCCGGTCGGGCCCAGGAACAGGAACGAGCCGGTCGGCCGGTTCGGATCGGACAGGCCGGCGCGCGAACGGCGCATGGCGTCGGACACGACCTTGATCGCTTCCTCCTGCCCGACCACGCGCGTGTGCAGCTGCGATTCCATCTTCAGCAGCTTCTCGCGCTCGCCCTCGAGCATCTTGCTGACCGGGATGCCGGTCCAGCGCGACACGACCTCGGCGATTTCCTCTGCGGTGACGCGGTCCTGGACCAGCTTGAAATCCTTGCGGTCGACTTCCTGCGCGGTCTGCAGTTGCTTCTCCAGCTCGGGCAGCAGGCCGTACTGGATCTCGCTCATTCGCGCGTAGTCCTGGTGGCGCTGCGCGGCTTCCAGCTCCAGGCGCGCCTGCTCGATCTGTTCCTTGATCCGGGTCGAACCCTGCAATGCGGCCTTCTCGGACTTCCAGATTTCATTGAGGTCGGAGAATTCCCGTTCCAGGGTTTCAATGTCGGCTTCCAGGTCGGCCAGGCGCTTCTTCGATTCGCTGTCCTTCTCCTTCTTCAGCATCTCGCGCTGGATCTTGAGCTGGATCAGGCGGCGCTCCTTGCGGTCGAGCTCTTCGGGCTTGGAGTCGATCTCCATGCGGATGCGCGAGGCAGCCTCGTCCATCAGGTCGATGGCCTTGTCCGGCAACTGGCGGTCGGCGATGTAGCGGTGCGACAACGTGGCCGCTGCCACTATCGCCGGGTCGGTGATCTCCACCCCGTGGTGCACGGCGTAGCGTTCCTTCAGGCCGCGCAGGATGGCGATGGTGTCCTCCACCGTGGGTTCGCCGACGAAGACCTTCTGGAAGCGGCGCTCCAGCGCGGCATCTTTCTCGACGTACTTGCGGTATTCGTCCAGCGTGGTCGCGCCGATGCAGTGCAGTTCGCCGCGCGCCAGCGCCGGCTTGAGCATGTTGCCGGCGTCCATCGAGCCTTCGGCCTTGCCGGCGCCGACCATGGTGTGCAATTCGTCGATGAACAGAATCACCTGGCCCTCGGTCTTGGACAGGTCGTTGAGCACGGCCTTCAGGCGCTCCTCGAATTCGCCGCGGAACTTGGCGCCGGCAATCAGCGCGCCCATGTCCAGCGACAGCACGCGCCGGTTTTTCAGGCCCTCGGGGACTTCGCCATTGACGATGCGCTGGGCCAGGCCCTCGACGATCGCGGTCTTGCCCACGCCGGGTTCGCCGATCAGCACCGGGTTGTTCTTGGTGCGGCGCTGCAGGACCTGGATGGTCCGGCGGATTTCCTCGTCGCGCCCGATTACCGGGTCGAGCTTGCCGGACTCGGCGCGCTCGGTCAGGTCAATGGTGTATTTCTCCAGTGCCTGGCGCTGTTCCTCGGCATTCTCGGACTGCACGCTTTCACCGCCGCGCACTTTCTCGATGGCCGCTTCCAGCCGGGTCTTGTCGGCGCCGGCCGCGCGCAGTGCCATCCCCAGTGGGCCCTTGTCTTCGAACGCCGCCAGCACGAACCACTCGCTGGCGATGAACTGGTCGCCCTTCTGCTGGGCCAGCTTGTCGGTGACATTGAGCAGGCGGGTGAGCTCGTTGCCGATCGACAGGTTGCCGGCCTCGCCGGTGACCTTGGGCAGCTTGTCGAGTGCTTCGACCAGTCGCTCGCGCAGCACCGGCACGTTGACCCCGGCCTGGGCCAGCAACGGCCGGGTGCTGCCGTCGGCCTGGTCCAGAAGGGCGGTCAGCACGTGCACCGGTTCGATCATGTTGTGGTCGCGGCCCACGGCCAGCGACTGGGCGTCGGCCAGCGCCTGCTGGAAACGCGAGGTGAGCTTGTCCATCCGCATCGGGAATTCCTTGGATAAGGGGGCCGGCGTGCCGGCATGTTATCCACATGCGGCTGCCGCGGCCGCGATTCAAGCCGCGGTGAGACTGGACGGCGCTCCTATAAGCGCTCCGGCTCCGCCTTCTGCAGCGACAGCAGCCCCAGCACCACCGCCAACGCCAGGTACGCCCCGAAGAACTGCCACATGATCAGCTTTGGCAGTTCCACCAGATCCCAGGGCAGGTAGATGCCGCCACGCGGATCGACCGAATGGATGAAGCCGAACAGGGTCAGCCCCGCGCCGACCAGCAAGGCCAGCACCGCATGCCGCAGTTTTCCGTCGATCATCGCCACCAGCGCCGTGGTCCAGATCATCGCGGTGATGATGAAGCCATTGCCCAGGGTCACGATGGTGGCCAGGTCAGGCAGGCCGCGGCCGTCGGTGCCGTGATAGAGCGCAGCGAACCTGTCCGGCGCGATCCAGGCCGGATTGCCGAACTTGATGTTGAGCAGGTAGGCGATCGAGGGCAGGAAGCCGAGCGCCACGGCGATGGCGTGCTTGCGCGGGGTTTCGGTGAAGGCCTGCACGGTGATGTCCAGGCCCACGTAGACGATGATCGGCGCCAGCACCGCCAGCGGCAGCCACTGCACCAGGCCCGACACGTAGCCGAGCATGCCGCCCAGGCCAATGAACAGACCCGTCAGCAGCGTATAGCCGCTGCGCGCGCCCATGTGCTTGTATGCCGGCTGGCCGATGTAGGGCGTGGTCTGCGCCACGCCGCCGCAGAAGCCTGCGACCAGCGTCGACACCGCTTCGGCCAGCAGGACGTCGCGGGTGCGGTAATCATCACCGGCAGCGCGCGCGCTTTCGCTGACGTTGATGCCGCCCACCACCATCAACAAGCCAAAAGGCAGCAGCAGCGGGAGATAAGGCACCGTGGCCGGCAGTCCTTCGAGGAAACCGAGCGTGGGCAGCGGCAGGGTGAAGGCCAGCGGCACCGCCTGCGGCACCGCGAAGCCTGGCGCGCCCAGCCCCGCCAGCCCGAGGCCGTAGTACAGCGTGGTGCCGACGATGAAAGCCAGCAGCACGCCGGGAATCTTCACCGGCAGGCGGCCCTTCGCTACCAGCACGTACAGCAGCAGGCCGAAGGTGACGAATCCGACGATGGGCGAACGCAGTGTTTCGATCAGCGGCAGGAACCCGAGCAGGGTCAGCGCCGCGCCGCCGATGGAGCCGAGCAATCCGGCGCGCGGCACGATGCGGGTCACTGCATCGCCGAAGAAGGACAACACCAGCTTCAGCAGGCCCATGACGATCAGCGAGGCCATGCCGAGCTGCCAGGTCGCCATGGCAGCCGCCTGTGCATCCATGCCCTGCTGCTTCAACGCCACGAAGGACGGACCCAGCACCAGCAGCGCCATGCCGATGCTGGTCGGAGCGTCCAGTCCCAGCGGCATCGCGGTCACGTCATCGCGCCCGGTCTTCGTTGCCAGCCGGCGCGCCATCCACGTGTAGATCAGGTTGCCGACCAGTACGCCGAACGCGGTGCCGGGGAACATGCGCTGGTACACGACCTCGGCCGGGAACCCGAAGATCCCGATCAGGGCCATGGCGATGAAGCCCAGGATCGACAGGTTGTCGACCACCAGGCCGAAGAAGCCGTTGAGGTCGCCAGCCACGAACCAGCGGCGGGTATGTGCAGGAGTCGAGGACATTCTTTGCTCGCGAATTGGCGGGGTCATTCCGGTCTTGCTTCTGCCTTGCCCAGGAATCCGCGAGCGGCGGCAACAGCCGGTTTCGCGAAGGAAGCCAACACGGCAGGCTGGATCATACCGATCCGATCAGAACGATACTTCCGCCGCCTGCTTCACCCACAACACCGACTGATGCTTCGTCGCCTGCTTCCACGCCAGCCGGATCGCCTCGATGTCCGCGCTTCGCTGTGGCGTATCTTCATGCAGGATCACGAGCACCTTGGTGCCAAGCCGGTTCGGCTCCTTGGCGCCGCGGAACAGCCACTGGCCGTAGGCATCGAACACGGTCAAGCCATCGGGAAATCGCGGGGTGACTTCCGCGTCCACGAAGGCGCGCCACTGGGCCTCGCCGATCGGCTTGGCCTGCGGCCTGTCCGCCGGACCGCTTTCCTCACCGACCCCGAAATACAGCTCGCTGCGCACCCAGCCGCGCGCCAACGCCGGTCGTGCCGCATCGCCCTGCATGCTGGCTGAAGTTTGCACGGGCGTTGCAACAGGCTGGGTCGCGCAGGCCCCCAGGCCGATCATCACCGCCAACAGCATGCCGCGTACAACGGTGCCGCGAAGACCCATGTCATTGCTCCCTTGAACAGCCCGCTACTCTGGTTCCATCCCGGCCATGCCCGAAATAACCGTAAGGCATGAAGTGATGCGCAAACCCCATGGCGCCGGCGTGTCGCAGCCTGGCTTATGCCACTAAGGTATCTGCATTACGGAACGATAACGCTTGCGCCGATGACTCGATGTTCCTGATTCGTCCCCGTGCATGCCGGCGATGCTGTCGCGGCTGACTCGTTTCCCGTAACGCGCTGCGCGCAACCAGTCCGCAAACTCCAGGAGTTCCCATGTCCCACCCTCTCGTGGCGCCGCTTGGCGTCGCCATCGCCCTGGCACTCGCCGGGCCCGCCCTCGCCCAGGATTCAACCGCAAGCGCGGCCGAAGCCACCAATCTCGACACCGTCATCGTCACCGGCACACGAGCCACCGACCGCACCGTGCTGGAGTCCACCTCACCGATCGACGTACTCACCGCCGAGGACATCCGCAAGGCCGGCGTGTTGAACGGGGAGCTCGGCAGCGCCCTGCAGGCCTTGCTGCCTTCGTTCAATTTCCCGCGCCAGTCCAACTCCGGCGGCGCCGACCACGTGCGCGCTGCGCAGCTTCGCGGCCTGAGCCCCAACCAGGTGCTGGTACTGGTCAACGGCAAGCGCCGCCACACCAGCGCCCTGGTCAACACCGACAGCAAGATCGGCAAGGGCACCACCCCGGTCGACTTCAACGCGATCCCGGTCAGCGCGATCAAGCGCATTGAAGTGCTGCGCGACGGCGCCGGCGCCCAATATGGTTCCGACGCGGTGGCTGGCGTGATCAACGTGATCCTCGACGATGCCCCGGAAGGCGGCGCGTACGAGGCCAGTTTCGGCGTGCACCACACCGACGTGGAGCCCATCGACCAGACGGTCACCGACGGCCAGACCAGTTTCGCCAGCGCCCAGGTCGGCAGTGGCATCGGTGACGGCGGGTTCTTCCGCGTGGGCCTGGAGCTTAAGAACCGCGAGGCCACCAACCGCGCCGGTTTCGACCAGATCCCGTTCTTCGAGGACCAGACCGCCGACAACCTGGCCCTGGCCGGGCAGCGCAACTATCAGCTTGGCGATGGTGAATCCAGGGCACTCAACGCCTGGCTCAACAGCGCCGTGCCGGTAGGCGAGAACGCGGAGCTCTATGCCTTCGCCACCTACCACCAGGGAGACACGCGCGGAGCCAACTATTTCCGCTATCCCGACGGCGTGTCCAACTGGAAAGAGGTATATCCGCAAGGCTACCGCCCCATTTCCATCGGTGAGAACCTGGACGTGGCCGGCGTGGCCGGCCTGCGCGGGCGGCTGGGCGACTGGGACTACGACGCCAGCCTCAACCACGGCCGCAACGCCTTCACCTATCGGCTGGAGAATTCCCTGAACGCGTCACTGGGTCCCGGCAGCCCGACCCGGTTCAAGACCGGCGACTACGAATTCAAGCAGTTGCTGGCCAACTTCGACGTCAGCCGCGGCTTCGACAGTGGCGCCAACCACCACACCTTCGCCACGGGCCTGGAACTGCGCCGCGAGGACTACCAGACCGGCGCCGGCGATCCAGCGTCCTACGCGGCCGGTCCCTACATTGACCGGCCCACTGGTTCCCAGGCCGGCGGTGGACTTACCCCGCAGGACGTGGCCGACCTGTCGCGCGACGTCTCCAGTGTGTACGCCAGCCTGTCCAGCGAATTCGGCCCGAAGTTCAGCACCGACCTCGCCGCGCGCTACGAGCACTACGACGATTTCGGCGGCGAACTGACCGGCAAGCTGGCCGCGCGCTACGAGTTCACGCCGGCCTTCGCACTGCGCGGCTCGGTGTCGAACAATTTCCGCGCGCCATCGCTCAGCCAGATCGGCTACGAGGCCACCTCCACCGGCTACGACGCCTCCGGCCAGCTGCTGCAAGGCCGCCTGCTGTCCGTGAACAATCCGATCGCACAGGCCTTGGGCGCCCGACCACTGGAACCGGAAAAGTCGGTGAACTTCAGTCTGGGCTTCACCAGCCGTATCGGCGAACACTTCGACGTGTCGCTGGATGTGTTCCGCATCGACATCGATGACCGCGTCGCCCTGACCGAGCGCATCAGCGGCGACGCGCTGACCGGATTCGTGGAGGAAGAGTTCGGCGTAGCGGGCGTGCAGAGCGTCAACTTCTTCATCAACGCCGCCGATACCCGCACCGAAGGGGCCGAGCTCGTCGCCAACTGGCGGCAGGCCCTGGGCAGCGGCCAGTTGTTGCTGAGCGGTACCTACAGCTACGCCAGGACCGATATCAAGCGCATCACCGCCACACCCGCTGCGCTGACCGCGCTGGACCCGGACTACGTGCTGTTCGGTGTGGAGGAAAGCAATACCCTGACCGATGCCGCGCCGCGCACCCGCGCGCTGCTGTCGGCCAACTGGGCCAGCGACCGCTGGAACCTGCTGGGCCGCGTCAGCCGCCATGGCAGTGCGACCCGGGTGTTCAATTTCGGCGGCGGCTTCGAGCCCAGGCAGACCTACGGCGCCGAGTGGCAGCTGGATGCGGAGGTCGAGTACCGCATCACCCCGAAGTGGAGCCTGGCTTTGGGCGGACAGAACCTGACCGACGAATACCCGGACCGTTCCATCGACGACATCGCCTACTTCGGCAACCTGCCCTACGACGTGCTGTCACCGGTCGGCAGCAACGGCGCCTACTACTACTCGCGCATCCGCTACACGTTCTGAAAGCAGTGCGCGGCGCCCCAGGTCCCTCGCCTCGGCGACGGACTTGCCGCTCGTCGCAAACATGTGGGCCGTGCAGGGCACGTGCCACAGCGCCTGCGGGCGTTGCGGCGGCTCGCAGCCTGCGTTCGCGCTGGTAGGGACGGCGCTGGGTGATGACCCGCCGGGCCCTTTTTTTATGCCGGATTAACACCGCGCCCGGATGGCTGTGATGTGCTGCCGGCGCGCAGACGTGCCCTGGGCCGCCGGCGGGCGTTTCATCCCTGTTGCACATGACAGAAGAAGATTCAAAATGCTCGACGCCATCATCCGCCAGGCGGCGGAACGTTTCGGACTTGGCGACAATGCCAGGCCCTTTGTCGGCCAGCTGCTCGCCCTGATCTTCAACCCCGCAGCAGGCGGCATCTCGGGATTCCTGCAGAAATTCAGGGATGCCGGGCTTGGCAGTGTTGCTTCCTCCTGGGTAGGCGGCAGCCCTGGCGACAACGAACTCCAGCCCGACCAGGTGCACGCGGTGCTCGGCAGCGACACCATCTCCTCGCTGGCCGGCAAGATCGGCGTTCCGGCCTCGGCGATAAGCCTGGCGACCGCAGGGCTCTTGCCGCGGATCGTCGCTGCACTGACACCAGGCGGCCAGCTTCCCGACTCGATCCCGTCCGGTCTGGCCAGCCTGATTCCCGGCGCAGGTCCGGGTGCCGGTATTGGCGGTGCCGCAGCGGCAGTTGGCAATGCGTCGCGTGAGACCGCCAGCAGCCTGGGCCGGGGCGCAAGCGTGGTCGGGGCGGCGGCGGCCAGTACCAGCGCCACCGCAGGCGGCGGGCTGGGCTTCCTGAAATGGTTGATCCCGCTCGCCATCGTGCTGGCCCTGGGTTACTGCATGTGGAGCAAACGCGGCCAGGCTCCAGTCGCCAGTACCACGCCGGCCGCCGAGGTGGCCAGTCCGGCTGAACCTGTGGCCGTTGCACCTGCGCCCTCTGCTGAGCCAGCCGCGCCGGAACCGGTCGTGGAAACGGCTCCCGCGCCCACGGCGGACGCGGCGCTGATGCCCTGCAGGCCGGCAACTTCACGGCCGATGACCTGGTCAAGGCGCTCAACCTGACCGGCATCCAGTTCGACACCGGATCGGCACGGATCAGTGCCGACAGCCAGGCCATCCTGGGCAAGGCCGCCGCAGCCCTCAAGAAGGCTCCCAGCGGCACCCGCGTGGAAATCGGCGGCCACACCGACAACACCGGCAACGCCGCCGCCAACCTCAAGCTCAGTGACGCGCGGGCCGCCGCAGTGCGTGCGCGCCTGGTCGAACTGGGCGTGACCGAGGCCATGCTGACGGCCAAGGGCTATGGCGACGCCAAGCCAGTGGCCGACAACGGCACCACGGAAGGCCGCGCCCGCAACCGGCGCATGGAGTTCAGCCTGGTGCAGTGATCAGCTGCGCCGGGTACGGGAAAACAAGCCGGCCACTGCGCCGGCTTGTTTTTCAGGTTCCCGCGGGATCCAGTACTTCCAGCCAGCCCCGGTAATGCACCAGCAGGCCAGCAAGCGGCATCGCCGCCGCCACGTCGAACCAGTAACGCCCCGCTGTTTCACTTTCGCGCGCCAGCACCGCCCGGAACCAGCGCGCCGGCAACGGCAGGCCCAGCGCATGCACCCGCGCCACCCGCCAGACCAGCACGCCCTCTTCCACCGTCAGCCGGAAACCGAATCGCACCAGGCCGAGTTGCTCGCACAGCAGGCCGTCCTGCGACCAGAGCCGTGACGGCATTGCATGGCCGCCGACATGGCGCGTCCAGTGCTCGCCCGTTCCCCGGGCGTCGATCTCAACGCTGATGATGCCCTCGCCCGCCGGCGGAAGCCGGGTTGCCCAGGCGAACAGCCGGGCCATGGGATGCCTGCCGCGACGCACGTCGACCTCGCCGCGATATCGCTGCCGGCCGGCGCGGGAGTGAAGCAGGCTTACCGTGGCTGGCAAGCAATCGAAAGCGGGGTCGCCGAGTACGCGCTGGAACAGTCCCTGCGTCACGATTGCATCCACACCACCGTTGCCATACGGCCGGTGCGCGCGTCGCGGCGATGCGAATAGAAGCGCCCCGGATCGGAAATGGTGCACAAATCGCCGCCGTGGATACGGGTGAGGCCGAGCCTCATCAGGCGCTGGCGCGCCAGTGCGTACAGATCAACCCGCCAGTGACCGCGGCGCGTGGGCGCAAAGGCGGCTTCGGCGCCTGCATCCTGCGAAACGAAGGCATCGAACACTTCCTCGCCGATTTCATAGGTACGCGGCCCCGCGGCCGGACCCAGCCAGGCCAGCAGCCTGCCGGCAGGCGTCTGCATGGCGGCCACCGTGGTTTCAAGCACGCCATCGGCCAGGCCACGCCAGCCGGCATGCGCGGCGCCGATCTCGCTGCCGTCTTCTGCGGCCAGCACCACCGGCAGGCAGTCGGCCGTGAGGATGGCCAGGACCACGCCGGGATCGGCAGTCACGCAGGCATCGGCAAGCGGTTCCTCATGCTGCGCCATGGCGGCCCGGTCGAAGCGGACCACCTCCGTTCCATGCACTTGCCGCAGCCAGCGCGGGGTCGAGGGCAGGTCGAAGCGCTCCACCAGTTCGGCGCGATTGCGATCGACCACCTGCGGATCATCGCAGCCAGCGGCAGCGCGGTTTCCCAGGTTGAAACTGTCGAATGGCGGCAGCGAACTGCCGGCGCCATGGCGCACGCTGGTGAATGCCCGAACGTTCGCCGGCACCGGCCACTGCGCCCATACCGCCGGAGTCATCGCTGCTTCTGCGCCTCGCCATCGGAACGCAGCGCGGCCAGAAGGTTGAGCATGTCGGCCGGGATCGGCGCCGAGACACGCAGCGGTTCACCCGTGGCCGGATGCTTGAATTCCAGCGTCTCGGCGTGCAGTGCCTGGCGCTTGAAGCCGCGCAGCGCCGCGATGAGTTCCTCGGTCGCATGCTTGGGCAGCTTCAAGGGACCGCCGTACATCGGATCGCCGACGATCGGGTACTTCAGATGGGTCATGTGCACGCGGATCTGGTGGGTGCGACCGGTTTCCAGCCGGCATTCCAGCGCGGTGTGGGCGCGGAAGCGTTCGCGCAACCGGTAGTGGGTCACCGCGTCGCGGCCTTCCTCGCGCACCGACATGCGGATGCGGTCGCGCGAATGGCGGTCGATGGGTGCATTGACGGTTCCGCCCGAGACCATCGAGCCGACCACGATGGCCAGGTACTGGCGATGCACCTCGCGCGAGGACAGCTGCTCGACCAGCGCGGTGTGCGCCGGCAGCGTGCGGGCCACGACCATGACCCCGCTGGTGTCCTTGTCGAGGCGATGGACGATGCCCGCGCGCGGGATGGTCGACAGCGAGGGATCGCGGAACAGCAGCGCATTGACCAGGGTCCCACGGGGATTGCCCGCGCCCGGATGCACGACCAGGCCAGCGGGCTTGTTGAGCACGAAGACCTCCGAGTCCTCGTACAGCACGTCCAGCGGGATGTCCTCGGGCAGGGCATGGGTCTGGGTGTCCAGCACTACGTCGAGACTGGCGATCTCGCCGCCGCGCACCGGATCGCGCCCGCGCACCAGAGCGCCGTCCAGCCGCGCATCGCCGGACTTGATCCATTCGGACAGGCGCGTACGCGAATACTCGGGGAACAATTCGGCCAGCACGGCATCGAAACGGCGGCCGGCCGAGCTGCCGGGAACGACCGCGGTGCGGGCGGTGCCCTCCTCGGAAACGTCCTCGGGGAGATCGTCCGGCAGGTCGTCGGGAAAATCGGGGGAAATGGGTTCGATCATGCGTTGCAGGCGGCGTGTTGGCCGCTCGTTCATGGCTTGGGCAGCGCCTAGGCTATCATCGCCGTTCCGTTTCCCCGCCGCGGCCCTCCGCCAGCCCATGACCCAGCGCATCACGACCCGCTCCAATGCCCCCGCCCGCCCTGCGTTCCTGCGCATCGTCGCCCTGATGCTGGTGATCGCCGTTTCCGGCACCGGCTGCGGCAAGTTCTTCAAGAAGGACAAGGATGCCCCGGAAGGCAAGCCGGTCGAAGAGCTGTACGAGAAGGGGCACGCCTCGATGACCGGCGGCAACTGGGACCGGGCCGAAATCACCTTCCGCCAGCTCATCGCCCAGTATCCCTACGGGCCGTATACCGAGCAGGCACTGATGGAAACCGCCTACGCCCAGTACAAGGCCGGCAAGGTGGACGATACGATCTCCACCATCGACCGCTTCCTGCGCACCTATCCCACCCAGCGCAACGTGCCTTACATGTACTACCTGCGCGGCCTGGCGAACTCGGGACGCGACACCGTATTCCTGCAAAGGGTATGGAAACTGGATCCCAGCCGCCGCGACCTGGCGACCCCCTTGCAGGGTTACAGCGACTTCAACCTGCTGGCCGAGCGCTATCCGAACAGCCGCTACGCCGCCGATGCGCGACTGCGCATGCTGGCGCTGCGCAACCTGTTCGCCCGCCACGAGCTGGACACCGCGCTCTACTACCTGCGCCGCGATGCCTGGGTTTCGGCTGCCGCCCGCGGCAAGTACCTGCTGGAAACCTATCCGCAGAGCGAATACCAGTACGACGCAGTGGCCGTGCTGGGCGAGGCCTACACGCACCTTGGCAATGAAACCCTGGCCGCCGACGCGCGCCGCGTGTTGCAGCAGAACGATCCGAAACATCCCTGGCTGACCGGCAACTGGCCGGACTATCCCAACTCGCTACGCAAGCTCAACCCGTTCGCCGGCGAGAAGTCGGCCGTGGATACCAAGAAAAAGGATTGAAGGAAAAGGGGCCGCAAGGCCCCTTTTTTATCCTTCTTCTCCGGCGCAGGCCGGAGGCTGTCGGTGCTCACCCCGGATACTTGTTGCTGATCGGATAGCGCCGTTCCCGGCCGAAAGCACGCCGCGACACCTTCGGCCCGGGCGCCGCCTGGTGGCGTTTCCATTCGTTGATCCGCACCAGTCGCAGCATGCGGTCGACCATGCCAGCCTCGAAGCCGGCGGCGACGATCTCGTCGCGCGACTGTTCCTGGTCGACGTAGCGCAGCAGGATGGCGTCCAGGACGTCATAGGGCGGCAGCGAATCCTGGTCGGTCTGGTTTTCGCGCAGCTCAGCCGACGGTGGCCGGCTGATCACCGCCTCGGGAATGACGGGAGTACCGCCCACCGTGTTGCGCCAGCGGGCCAGCGCGAACACCTCGGTCTTGTACAGGTCCTTGATCGGTGCATAGCCGCCGCACATGTCGCCGTAGATGGTCGCGTAGCCGACCGCGTACTCGCTCTTGTTGCCGGTGGTCAGCAGCAGTCCGCCCAGTTTGTTCGACAGGGCCATCATGATCACCCCACGGCTGCGCGACTGCAGGTTCTCTTCGGTGGTATCTGCATCGCGCCCGGCGAACAGCGGCGCCAATGCCTCCATGAATCCCTTGAACGGCGCCTCGATGGCAATGCTTTCCATCTTCACGCCCATCGTGGCGCATTGTTCGGCCGCCAGGTCATTGGACAGGTCGGCGGTGTAACGCGAAGGCAGGCGTACTGCCGTGACGTTGTCGGCGCCCAGCGCATCGACGGCAATGGCCAGCACCAGGGCCGAATCGATGCCACCGGACAGGCCCAGCCAAACCTTCGCGAAACCGTTCTTCAGGCAATAGTCGCGAGTGCCGCGCACCACCGCGCGCCAGGCCAGCGCATCGCGGCCTTCATCGCCGTCCTGCGGCCATTGCAGCGCGGTGAACTTGCGTGTCGCGGCATCGAAATCGGCGAGCAGCCAGTGGTCCTCGAACGCACGCGCGGCCGGATGCACCAGGCCATCGCCATCGGCCAGCACCGAGGCGCCATCGAACACCAGTGCATCCTGGCCACCGACCACGTTGAGGTAGGCCAGCGCGATGCCGGTCTCGCTCACGCGCTGTGCCAACAATGCATCACGCTGCGCGTGCTTGTCGCGTTCGAACGGCGACGCATTGGGCACCAGCACCAGCTGCGCGCCGGCGTCGCGGGTTTCGGCCAGTGGTTCGGCAAACCACAGGTCTTCGCAGATCACCAGGCCCACCGGCACGCCCTTGACCTCGAACACGCAGGCGCCGCCATCGGGGTCGACGTCGAAATAGCGGCGCTCGTCGAACACGTTGTAGTTGGGCAGCTCGCGCTTGCGGTAGGTCGTCTCCACCCCGCCATCGCGCAGCACGCTGGCGGCGTTGTAGAGCACGCTGCCGGCCGACTGCGGCCAGCCCACCACCGCCACGATGCCCTGGGTGGCGCGGGCCACCTGTTGCAGCGCGAGTTCGCAATCGCGAAGAAAGCCGGGACGCATCAGCAGGTCTTCCGGTGGGTAGCCGCTGATGGCGAGCTCGGGGAACAGGACCAGGTCGGCGCCTTGCACGTCACGCGCCTCGGCGATCATCGCGGCGATGCGTTCGGCGTTCTGGTAGACCGCACCGACCGGAAAGTCGAACTGGGCCAATGCGATGCGTAGGGTGTTGCTCATGCGGACTCCGGATAAACGAAAGGCCGCACGCGGCGGCCTTTCGTGAGCGCGTACCAGACGCGATTCTACTTCTTCACCAGCTTCGCAATCGCCGCGCCCAGGTCACCGGGCGAACGCACCGTGACCACGCCCGCCGCTTCCATCGCCGCGAACTTGCCTTCGGCCGTGCCCTGGCCGCCCGACGCGATCGCGCCGGCATGGCCCATGCGCTTGCCGGCCGGCGCCGAAGCCCCGGCGATGAAGCCGACCACCGGCTTCTTGACGTACTGCTTGATGTAGGCAGCGCCTTCTTCCTCGGCCGAACCGCCGATCTCGCCGACCATGATGATGCCTTCGGTCTGCGGATCCTCGTTGAACAGCTTCAGCGCGTCGACGAAGTTGACGCCGTTGATCGGGTCGCCGCCGATGCCGATGCAGGTGCTCTGGCCCAGGCCCACGTCGGTGGTCTGCTTGACCGCTTCATAGGTCAGCGTGCCCGAACGCGAGACGATGCCGATCTTGCCCGGCAGGTGGATGTGGCCCGGCATGATGCCGATCTTGCACTCGCCCGGGGTGATGATGCCGGGGCAATTGGGCCCGATCAGGGTGGTGTCGGGATAACCTTTCAAAGTGTTCTTGACCCGCAGCATGTCCAGCACCGGGATGCCTTCGGTGATGCAGACGATGACCTTGATGCCGGCCTCGGCTGCTTCCAGGATCGCATCGGCCGCGAACGGCGGTGGTACGTAGATCACCGACGCGTCGGCGCCGGTGGCCTCGACCGCTTCACGCACGGTGTTGAACACCGGCAGTTCGATGTGGGTGGTGCCGCCCTTGCCGGGGGTCACGCCGCCGACCACCTTGGTGCCGTATTCGACCATCTGGGTGGCGTGGAAGGTGCCCTGCTGGCCGGTGAAGCCCTGCACGATGACCTTGGTGTTCTTGTTGACCAAAACGCTCATTTTTAAATCCTTGTGCTTCGTAGGAGCTGCGCAAGCTGCGGCCGGAAAACGTCACGTCCTGCGGAATTTTCCGGAAGACGCCAGGGTCACGGTCGCGGCTCACGCCGCTGCTACATGATGTGGATCAGGCCGCCTGGGCAACGGCGGCAACCGCCTTGCGGGCACCATCGTTGATGTCGTCAGCGGTGATGATGTCCAGGCCGGACTCGCGCAGCAGCGCCTTGCCCGCTTCGACATTCGTGCCTTCAAGACGCACGATCACCGGCACCTTGACGCCCACGTCCTTGACCGCGGCGATGATGCCTTCGGCAATCATGTCGCAGCGGACGATGCCGCCGAAGATGTTGACGAAGATCGCCTTGACCTTGTCGCTGGACAGGATCAGCTTGAATGCCGTGGTCACGCGTTCCTTGGTGGCGCCGCCGCCCACATCGAGGAAGTTGGCCGGCTCGCCGCCGCTCAGCTTGATCACGTCCATGGTGGCCATGGCCAGGCCCGCGCCGTTGACCATGCAGCCGATGTTGCCGTCCATGGTCACGTAGTTGAGGTCGTGCTCGCTGGCCAGCACTTCGGTCTCGTCTTCCTGCGCCTTGTCGCGCATGGCCACCAGGTCGGGGTGGCGGAAGCTGGCGTTGTCGTCGGAATTGACCTTGCCATCAAGCACGGCCAGGTCGCCGTTGGTGAGGATGGCCAGCGGATTGAGTTCCACCAGGGCCAGGTCCTTCTCGTTGAACAGCTTGTACAGGCCCAGCATGATCTTGCTCAGCTGGTTGACCTGCTTGGCGGTCAGGCCCAGCTTGAAGCCGACTTCGCGGGTCTGGTACGGCTGCAGGCCCTGCACGAAGTTGACGTCCAGGGTCTGGATCTTCTCAGGCGTCTCTTTGGCGACGGTCTCGATGTCGACGCCGCCCTCGCTGGAGGTGATGAAGGTGATGGCCTGGCTGGCGCGGTCGACCAGCACGGAGAGGTAAAGCTCCTTGGCGATGTCGGTGCCCTCGGAGATCAGCACCGTGTCGATGGGCAGGGCCACGCCAGCGGACTGGTAGGTCTCCATCTTCGTGCCCAGCATCGCCTTGGCGTACTGCTTCACTTCGTCCAGGGTCCGGGCCAGCTTGACGCCACCGGCCTTGCCGCGGCCACCCGCGTGGATCTGGGCCTTGACCACCCAGAGGTCGCCGGGAATGGCTTTGGCGGCCTCGACCGCTTCATCCGGCGTGCGCGCGATGCGCCCGGCCGGCACTGCAATGCCGTATTCGGCAAACAACTGCTTCGCCTGGTATTCGTGGAAGTTCATGCATCACCTTGAGGGAGGAACAGAACACATCGCACGCGAAGGTCCGGGCGGGCCGGAGGGCGTGGATGGGCCGCCCATTGTCCCCCACCGGGTGCTGCGGTGCAAAACCGACCTTGGGCGTAGACCGGCCGGTCGGGAGGAACACTCCTTATACTGTGGGCTCCGCCGTCGGGAATCCCCCGCTTGACGCAGCGCCACTCGATCATCGCCCACATCGAATCCGCTCCCGGGCGCGAACTCTATTTTTTCTCCCTGTACCGGGTGCTCGAAGCGGGCATCCTGGCCGGCCTGATGTTCAGCCCGCTGTCCGGGGTGCTGGGCGAGCTGCGGGCACCTGGGCTGGGTACCGCGGTCACCGGCTTCTACCTGCTGTTCGCCATGGCGATGATGCTGCTGGGCCGGCAGCAGCGCTGGCTGGTGCCGCTGTTGCTGGTCGGCGTGGGCGTGGACATCCTGGTCGCCTGCCTGGCGACCTATGCCGTGCCGCAGGCCACCGCCGGCATCGCCATGCTGCTGCTCTTCAACGTCGCCGCCGCCTGCCTGCTGCTGCCGATGCGGCTGGGCTTCGCGGTGGCAGCCGCTGCCCCGGTGGCCGTGATCCTCGAATTCCTGGTGGAAGTATTCACCAAGCAGGTCACCGACCGGCCGGTCGCCGAAGTCATCATGTTCGCGATCAGCTACGCCGCGGTGGGCCTGCTCGCCAGCCAGGCCGGCCAGCGCCAGCGCTCCAGCCTGGCCCTGGCCGACCAGCGCGGCGCCGAGGTGGCCAACCTGTTCGAAGTCAACGAACTGATCATCCGCCGCATGCGCACCGGCGTGCTGGTGGTCGACGCCGGCAACCGCATCCGCCTGGCCAACGAGGCCGCCTCGCTGCTGCTGGGGGACGGCGGCGACGGCGAATCCGACGGCCGTGGCATCCACCTGCCGCAGGTCGCGCCCGAGCTGGCCCGCCGGCTGGACCAGTGGCGCAACGGCTGGCAGGGCGACGAAAGCGCCTTGCAACTGTCGCCCGACCAGCCCGAGGTGCAACCGCGTTTCGCCCGCCTGCTGGCTGGCAGCGAGCTGTCGCTGGTGTTCCTGGACGACACCAGCGTGGTCTCGCGTCGTGCCGAATCGCTGACGCTGACCGCCCTGGGCCGGTTTTCGGCCAGCCTGGCCCATGAGATCCGCAACCCGCTGGCGGCGATCAACTACGCGGTGCAACTGCTGGAGGAATCCAAGAGCATCATCGACGGCGACCGTCGCCTGCTGCAGATCATCCACCAGCAGTGCCAGCGCACCAACGGAATCGTCGAAAGCGTGCTCAGCCTGGCCCGGCGCGAGCGCGCCAGCCCGGAGAACCTCGACCTCAACGGCTATGTGCGCCAGTTCGTGGCCGAGTACCAGCAGAACATGTCGATCGAGACCGACAGCCTGGAAACGGTGATCGGCGGCAAGCCTGTGCACGGGCTGATGGACCAGCGCCACCTGCAGCAGGTACTGACGGTGCTGGTCCAGAACGCGCTGTATTACGGCCGCCTGCCCGGCGAGCCGGCCCGCGTGCGGCTGCGCGTGTTCCTGGTCGACCAGCGCCCGATGATCGACGTGCTGGACCGTGGTCCCGGCATTCCCGAAGGCGTGGCGGCGCAGCTGTTCCGCCCGTTCTACACCACCTCTGAACACGGCACCGGCCTGGGCCTCTACATCGCCCGCGAACTGTGCCGCGCCAACCAGGCCACCCTGGAACACGTCGCCGTACCGGGCGGCGGCAGCTGCTTCCGCATCACCCTGGCCGCACCGCATACGCTGATGCCCGCCTGATCGCGCCCGCACCACGCCACGGCGGGGGATGCCTGCCCTTGTAGGTCAGAGCTCGCTCGGATGCTTGGGCTTCGGTCGAGCCCAGGGCGTCCGGGCAAGCCCGGACCTGCCAGCCAAACGCGCCCTGGCAGCCGCTCCTACAACCCCCCGCAAACCGCTACACTTCGGGAACAGGGGCAATCCGAGGCTAAAGAATGAGCGAAAACCGCAGCGCCCTGATCGTGGATGACGAACGCGACATCCGCGAACTCCTCACCCTGACCCTGGGCCGCATGGGCCTGCGCATCGACACTGCCGCCAACCTGGGCGAAGCGCGCGAGCTGCTGACCCGCAACCGCTACGACCTCTGCTTCACCGACATGCAGCTGCCCGACGGCAACGGCATCGAGCTGGTTGGCGACATCAACCGCAACTATCCGCACATCCCGGTGGCCATGATCACCGCCTTCGGCAACGTCGAGCTGGCGGTCGAGGCACTTAAGGCCGGCGCCTTCGACTTCGTCAGCAAGCCGGTCGACATCAGCGTGCTGCGCGGCCTGGTCAAGCACGCCCTGGAACTCAACAACACCGAACGCGCCCCGCCCCCGCCCGCTCCACCGGAACACGCCAGCCGCCTGCGCGGCAGTTCGGCCGCGATGGGCACCCTGCGCGACACCATCGCCAAGGTCGCCCGCAGCCAGGCCCCGGTCTACATCCTCGGCGAGTCCGGCGTGGGCAAGGAACTGGTTGCCCGCACCATCCATGAGCAGGGTGCGCGCGTAGCCGGGCCGTTCGTGCCGGTCAACTGCGGCGCCATCCCGGCCGAACTGATGGAAAGCGAGTTCTTCGGCCACAAGAAGGGCAGCTTCACCGGCGCCCATGCCGACAAGACCGGCCTGTTCCAGGCCGCCAACGGCGGCACCCTGTTCCTGGACGAAGTCGCCGAGCTGCCGCTGTCCATGCAGGTCAAGCTGCTGCGCGCCATCCAGGAAAAGGCCGTGCGCGCGGTTGGCGCCTCGGGCGAGGTCGCCGTGGACGTGCGCATCCTCTCGGCCACCCACAAGGATCTGGGCGAACTGGCCAACGACGGCCGCTTCCGCCACGACCTCTATTACCGCATCAACGTGATCGAACTGCGGGTGCCGCCGCTGCGCGAGCGCACCGGCGACCTGCCCGAGCTGACCACCGCCATCCTCGACCGCCTGGCCGCAGGCCACGGCCGCAGCGTCCCGCACATGACCGCCGCGGCCATTGCCGCCCTGGCCGGCTACTCCTTCCCGGGCAACGTGCGCGAGCTGGAAAACATCCTGGAACGCGCCCTGGCCATGGCCGACGGCGACACCATCGATGCGCCCGACCTGCATCTGCCCCAAGGCAATGGCCACGGCGGCCGCGGCGCCCCGGTCGAGGTGCCCGCGCTGGCCGACGAGGCCCCGCTCGCCGGCATAGACCCCGGCGCCGGCGCCCTGCCCTCCTACATAGAGCAACTGGAACGGGCGGCGATCCAGAAGGCGCTGGAAGACAACCGCTGGAACAAGACCAAGGCCGCCGCGCAACTGGGCATCACCTTTCGGGCCTTGCGTTACAAGTTGAAAAAACTGGGAATGGAATAAGGGGGCGAAAAGCTGCCGAGCGTGACCGTCGTCAAGGTTGGCCCGTTATGGAGACCTGAAATCTGACCCAAAACGTCACTTGCTGACGCAACGGGTCACGGGGTAATGGCCATAAGCGCAGATCTTTCCGGAAACGGAAGGGTTGTCGACGCAGAGTTGAGCCGAGGGGGTAGAAAAAGTAGTTGGCACGCTTCCTGCGATCATCCCCGTGCACGTGGCACGTCAACCACGGCGCCCACGGTCCATACCAATATGGGACACGGGGCTTGTGTCCCATTAATCAAGCCAATCAGGAGTTTCACCCATGAAGAAGAACATGCAGGGCTTCACCCTCATCGAACTGATGATCGTTGTCGCCATCATCGCCATCCTGGCCGCCATCGCTCTGCCGGCTTACCAGGACTACACCATCCGCGCTAAGGTGACGGAAGCCGTTTCGATGGCCTCCGCTGCCAAGCTCGCTGTCGCAGAGACCGCGGCTGCTCAAGGCGGTTTGGCCAACGTTACCGTTGCCAACTCCGGCTACACCTTCACGCCGTCGGCGGCCACCAATGCCTACGTCGCTTCTGTCGCCATCACTCCGGTCACCGGTGTTGTAACGGTCACCACTAAGAACACTGGTGCGGCTGTTGCACCTGTCCTTACGCTTACGCCGGTTCAAGCAACAGTGAATGACCAGCTGCAGTGGACCTGCAAATTTACGGCTGGCTTGGCAAAGCACGTGCCGGCCAACTGCCGCTAATTGCCCCGGTCTGATCTGTTTGCATAAGACCCCGGCTTAGGCCGGGGTTTTTTTGCATGTAGCAAAATTGTGCTTAGTCAGGGATAGACGCGGCACGTGATTTGCAGTCCAGCGCTGGCATGGTAATTGCGTTTATTTACGAGCTACGCTGCGGGTGGTGCCGACCGTCTCCCGCTCGGCGGCAATCGTTACAAGCGCGGCAGATGGATAAGCGGCCAAGGGGGCAATTTTATGAAAGCGGATATTCGAGGCTTTACCCTCATCGAACTGATGGTCGTTGTCGCCATCATCGCAATTTTGGCTGCCATCGCGCTGCCTGCCTATCAGGACTACACAATTCGAGCCAAAGTGGCAGAAGGCGTAGGCATGGCCTCTTCGGCCAAGCTGGCCGTCGTTGAAGCAGCCGTCGCCCGAGGCCGCCTTGCCAATGTCACTTCCGCAAATGTCGCTTGGGCGTTCAATCCATCGACGGCCACTAACGCTTACGTTGCATCAGTGACAATAACTGCGGTAACAGGCGAGATAACAGTGACCACCAAGAACACCGGTGCAGTTGTCTCCCCGGTACTCAGGTACACGCCGACACAGGCCAACACAGACGACCAACTACAGTGGGCCTGTACTACGATCGCCGGTCTGGCAAAGCACGTGCCAGCAAGCTGTCGATAGCGATTGTTATAAAGTGAGCACCCACGACACTCCCTACGGAGGCCGGGCCTCCGAAGGAGCATATATGTTCACCCGCACACCAGCCTTCGATGGTTTACGATCGAGCCGCAGTGCAAATTGAGGCATGGTTCTCTGATCGCATAAACCTGGAAGCGCTTGATACTGGCTCCCTGCACGGACCAGTGGGTTCAATAAATCTGCCACTGCGGACCGCCTGCCGATTCGTCGTTTAGCTGAGCGATTAGTCAGGTAGTAGGCCATAGCAGCGCGCATGCGCTAGAGTTCGGATTGGCGCGCTACTTGCGCCTTAGGCTGCTTGCGCCTTAGATGGCTTTAAGCACCAGAGATTGTACCCAGCCACCAGGAATCAAACGCATGAATGCCGTCGTTGCTAATTCTCCAAACTTGGTCGGTATCACGGGTATCGCGCGCCGCCTGGTTTCCGACGGAGCACTGGACGAACACGCTGCACGGGCCGCGATGACAAGTGCGAGCGAAGCCAAGGTGCCTTTGGCCCAGTGGATCGCAGAGAAAAAGCTCGTCAGCTCTGCGCACATGGCCGCTGCCAATGCAATTGAGTTTGGCATGCCGTTACTCGACGTCAACGCATTCGACCCCGTCCATGGGGCGCTGAAGCTAATCAGCGAAGAGCTGTTGGCCAAACATCAGGTGCTGCCGCTGTTCAAGCGTGGCAATAAGCTATTTGTCGGAGTGTCTGACCCTACCCGCACTAATGCCCTCGACGAGATCAAGTTCCATACCAACCTCGTGGTAGAGCCGATCCTTGTGGACGAGGACTCGCTTCGCCGCACCCTCGAGCAGTGGTCCAACCTGACCGAGAGTTTGAATGACGCTTTCAACAGCGACGACGACGGCATGGAGTCGCTGGACATCTCGGGCGGTGAAGATGACGGCCCTGCCAGTGAAAGCAGTGGCGTAAAAGAAGACGACACGCCGGTCGTCAAGTTTGTCAACAAAATGCTGGTAGATGCGATCAAGCGAGGCGCCTCGGATATTCATTTCGAGCCATATGAAACCGATTACCGCGTGCGCCAGCGCATTGATGGCATCCTTAAGCAGGTGGCCAAGGCCCCTGTAAAGCTCAATATGCGCATCACGGCGCGGCTCAAGGTTATGGCTCAGCTCGATATCGCCGAGAAGCGGGTGCCACAGGACGGGCGCATGAAGTTGAATCTTAGCAAGACCAAGCAGGTTGACTTCCGCGTTAGCACGCTGCCGACTTTGTTCGGTGAAAAAGTCGTGCTGCGTATTTTAGACGGCAGTGCCGCCAAGCTGGGCATCGAAAAACTGGGCTACGAGCCCGATCAGCAGAAACTGTTCGAGGATGCCATCCAAAGGCCCTACGGAATGGTGCTGGTCACCGGCCCGACCGGCAGCGGCAAGACGGTGTCCTTGTACACGGCCCTGGGTATACTGAACGACGAGACTCGCAATATCTCCACAGTCGAAGATCCCGTGGAAATCCGATTGCCCGGAGTGAACCAGGTACAGCAAAACACCAAGCGTGGCATGACCTTTGCTGCCGCGCTGCGCAGCTTTCTACGCCAGGACCCGGACATCATCATGGTTGGCGAAATCCGCGACCTAGAGACCGCCGAAATTGCGGTCAAGGCCGCTCAGACTGGCCATATGGTGCTCAGTACCCTGCACACCAACGACGCCCCCCAGACCATTGCCCGCCTCATGAACATGGGTATCGCGCCTTACAACATCACTAGTTCGGTCACCTTGGTCATCGCGCAGCGCTTGGCCCGGCGCCTGTGCAACAAGTGCAAGCGGCTGGTGGACCTGCCGGCGCACGCCCTTTTGGCCGAGGGCTTCAGCCAAGCCGAAATCAATGCTGGCATCAACCTCTATGAGGCCGTGGGCTGCGAAGAGTGCACCGAAGGCTACAAGGGCCGCAGCGGCATTTATCAGGTCATGCCGATGAGCGACGAGATTGCTGCCATTGTGCTGGAGGGTGGAAATGCCATGCAGATAGCGCAGGCAGCCCAGCGTGCCGGGGTGCGCGACCTGCGTCAGTCGGCGCTGAGCAAAGCTCGCCAAGGCGTGACCAGCCTGGCCGAGATCAACCGCGTCACCAAGGACTGACTCTGTAGGAGCGGGCGTGGCCCGCGATACTGTTGGTTTCCGGGTATTCGGTACGGGCATCGCGGGCCAGGCCCGCTCCTATGGGAAGGCTTGTACGGTAGTTCCTAAACCCTGCGGGCCGTCACAGTGGCGAATACCGCTGGCCTTAATTACCCGTTACCATGCGCCATGACCGCTGGCGTGGGGATGCCGGCCTTGGGGAGTTGAAGATGGCCGTGACCCGTAGCGCAATGAAGAAAGTCGATCCCGCGGTTCGCAACACGAACCAGCTGGTGACGTTTGTCTGGGAAGGCAACGACAAGCGCGGCGTCAAGATGAAGGGTGAACAGCAGTCGAAGAACGTGAACTTCCTGCGTGCCGAGCTGCGCCGCCAAGGAATTACGCCCACCGTGGTCAAGCCCAAGCCCAAGCCCCTGTTTGGCAGCGCTGGGAAGCCCATTACTCCCAAGGAGATCGCCTTCTTCAGCCGCCAAATGGCGACCATGATGAAGTCGGGCATCCCGATCGTACAGTCGATGGAGATTATTGGCAGCGGCCACAAGAACGCGCGCATGAAGAAGATGGTCAAGGACATGCAGACAGACGTCGAGGGTGGTTCGTCCCTTTACGAGGCAGTGAGCAAGTTCCCGGTGCAGTTCGACGAGCTGTTCCGCAACTTAGTGCGTGCAGGTGAAGGCGCTGGCGTACTGGAGACGGTGCTGGACACCATCGCAACCTATAAGGAAAACCTAGAAACCCTGAAGGGCAAGATCAAGAAGGCCATGTTCTACCCGGCCATGACCATTGCCGTGGCCCTGATCGTCAGTGCGATTCTGCTGGTGTTCGTGGTGCCGCAGTTTGAACAGGTGTTCCAGAGCTTCGGGGCTGACCTGCCGGCCTTCACCAAAATGATCGTTGCAGCCTCGCGCTTCATGGTGTCGTATTGGTGGATCATGCTGTTCGCGGTAGCCGGCTCCATTTTCGCCTTCATCTACTTCAAGAAGCGCTCACTGGCGTTCCAGCATTTACTCGACCGACTCATCCTCAAGGTTCCGGTCATTGGCCAGATCATGCACAACTCCGCCATTGCGCGCTTCTCGCGCACCTTGGCGGTGACCTTCAAGGCCGGCGTGCCTTTGGTCGAGGCGCTGGAGACGGTGGCAGGCGCGACCGGCAATACCGTTTACGAAAAAGCGGTATTGCGCGTGCGCGACGACGTGGCCGTGGGCTACCCGGTCAACATGTCCCTGAAGCAGACCAACCTGTTCCCGCACATGGTCATCCAGATGGTGGCTATCGGCGAAGAGGCCGGCGCCTTGGATGCCATGCTGTTCAAGGTGGCCGAATACCACGAGCAGGAAGTGAACAACTCAGTCGATGCGCTGGCCAGCCTGATCGAGCCCATGATCATGGTGATCCTGGGCGTGCTGGTTGGCGGCATGGTCATTGGCATGTACCTGCCCATCTTCAAACTTGGCGCGGTGGTCGGCTGATCCTGCATGGCATTTCTTGACCAGAACCCCGCGCTGGGCTATCCCCTCGCGGCCGGTTTGGGCCTGTTGGTGGGCAGTTTCCTCAATGTGGTGATCCTGCGGCTGCCGCGGCGGCTGGAGTGGTCATGGAAGCGGGATGCGACCGAGATCCTGGAGCTGCCCGAGGTCTATGACCCGCCGCCGCCGGGCATCGTCATCGAGCCTTCGCACTGCCCGCACTGCAAGCACAAGCTGTCCTGGTACGAGAACATCCCGGTGTTCAGCTGGCTGGCCCTGCGCGGCAAGTGCCGGCACTGCAAAGCGCCGATTTCGGCCCAGTACCCCGCCGTGGAGCTGTTGACCGCATTGCTGGCGCTGGTATCGGTGTGGCATTTCGGTTTCGGCTGGCAGGGTTTCGGCGCGGTGTTGCTGAGCTGTTTCCTGGTCGCGCTGTCCGGCATCGACCTGCGCACGCAACTGCTGCCTGACCAGCTGACCCTGCCCTTGATGTGGCTGGGGCTGATCGCCAGCCTGGACAACCTTTACATGCCGGCCAAGCCTGCCTTGCTTGGGGCGATCGTGGGTTACGGCTCGCTGTGGGTCGTCTGGTGGGTGTTCAAGCAACTGACCGGCAAGGAAGGCATGGGCCACGGCGATTTCAAGCTGCTGGCCGCACTGGGTGCCTGGGTCGGCCTGAGCGGAATATTGCCGATCATCCTGCTGTCTTCGGTGGTCGGCGCCGTGATCGGTTCGGTCTGGCTGGCCATGAAGGGCCGCGACCGCGCCACCCCGATCCCATTCGGCCCCTACCTGGCCATCGCCGGCTGGATCGTGTTCTTCTGGGGCAAGCCGATCATTGACGCCTACATGAAGTTCTCCGGCCTGGCGTAACCCGCGCGTAGGACCAAGCGATGAGCGATTACTGCATCGGACTCACCGGCGGCATCGCCTCGGGCAAGAGCGCGCTGGAACGCGAATTCGCGGCGCGCGGCATTTTCGTAGCGGATGCCGACCTGATTGCGCGGCAGATCGTGGAGCCGGGACAGCCTGCACTGGCGGCCGTGGCCGCGCATTTCGGGGCTTCGGTGTTGTCTGCCGACGGCAGCCTCGACCGCGCCGGTCTGCGCGCCTACGTCTTTGGCGATGAAACGGCGCGGCACGCGCTGGAGGCAATCCTGCACCCGCTCATCCGCACCACCTTGCTGGACCAGTGCCGCGGCGCCGACAGTCCCTACGCAATCGCGACCATCCCGCTATTGACCGAGGGAGGCGGCCGCAGCGCCTATCCGTGGCTGGACCGGATCCTGGTGATTGATGCCCCGTTCGCCACGCAGAAAGACCGGCTCATGGAGCGTGATGGCATCGATTCCGATCTGGCCGAACGCATGATCGCCGCCCAGGCCAGTCGCGCCCAGCGGCTCGCGCTGGCCGACGACATCGTGGTCAACGACGGCTCCCTCGGCCACCTGCAACAAGCCGCCGCCGATCTGGACGCCCGCTACCGTGCCCTGGCCGCGGCAGCGTCATAGGAGCAGGCAAGGCGCACTCCTACGGGAGGCTCGGCCACAACGCGCGGATGGCGGCAATGCCTTGGGCACCTTGCTGGCGGGCGTGGGGGATGGCGGAAGGCGCCAGGCCCCCGATGGCGTAGAGAGGCAGCGAGACTGACTCGCGCAGGGCCGCAAAGCCTTCCCATCCCAGCACCGCACCACCCGCATGCGTGGCAGTGGGCAGCACGCTGCCCAGCACCGCGAAATCGCAGCCCAGTGCCTGGGCCAGTTGCAGTTCCGCGACGCCATGGCAGGACGCCGCGACCGGCAGGCCTTCGGGCAAGGGGCGGGCCGGCAGCCCGGCAAGTTGCGAGGCGCGCAGGTGCACGCCAATGCCCAGTTCGCGGGCCAGGACGATGTCGCCGTTGACCAGCACTTCCGCCTTGGCCTTTCGGCACAGGGCCGCGGCCTGGGTGACGAGTCCGGGCCAGCCGGCCTGCGACTGCCCGGCAGGCGCCCGCAACTGCACGCGGCGGATGCCGGCGGCCAGGGCCCGGGACAGGGAGGCCAGCCACGCCTTTCCGTCTTCGTCGGGTTCCGGGGTCACCAGGTAGCGATCGGGCTGCAGCAGGGCGGCGACTACCGGACGGTCGGCCGGCGGCATGGGATAGCGCACAAGTTTGCCAGGCGCCACCCAGGCCAGGGCCTGGCCTTCCACCCCGCGCGGCGTGCCCTGCCAGGCGGTCACCCGGCGCACGTCCAGGACCAGGCGCTTGTCCGGGTATTGCTGCGGCACGTTGATCAGCGGCGCACCCACCTGCACCGTAATGCCCAGTTCTTCCTGCAGTTCGCGCACCAGCGCCGCTTCGGGTGATTCACCCGGCTCGCGCTTGCCGCCTGGAAATTCCCACAGACCGGCCAGGTCGCGGCCATCGGTGCGCCGCGCCAGCAGGACGCGGCCGCGCACGTCGGTGATGACGGCGGCGACCACGTGGATGAATCGCTGCGGGGAAGGAGGCATGCCCCGAGCTTGCCGGCAAGGAGGCCCGCAACGCAAATGAAAAGGGCGCCTTGCGGCGCCCTTTTTGTTTTTCAGCTCAGCTGCCCATGGCAGTGCTTGAACTTCTTGCCGCTGCCGCAGGGACAGGGATCGTTGCGTCCGACCTTGGGTCCGTCGCGGCTGACAGGCGAAAAGCCCAGCTGTGCGGCTTCGACATCGGCCGCTTCCTCGTCGGCGCTGTAGCCGCCCGCCTCCTGGTGCTGGAACTGCAGCTGCTGCGCGCGGGCGGCCGCGATGCGACGTTCCTCGGCTTCCAGAGCGGCCACTTCCTCCTCGCTGCGGATGCGCACGCGCGCCAGCACCGTCACCACTTCGCGCTTGACCTTTTCCAGCATCTCGGAGAACAGCTCGAAGGCTTCCTTCTTGTATTCCTGCTTCGGCTGTTTCTGCGCATAACCGCGCAGGTGGATGCCCTGGCGCAGGTAATCCATGCTGGCCAGGTGCTCCTTCCAGCTCTTGTCGAGCACGGTCAGCATGATGTGCTTTTCCAGCGAGCGCATGGTCTCCGGACCCAGCTGCGACTCCTTCTCCTCGAAGTGCGCGGCCATGGCTTCCTGCACGCGGCGGCTGATCGCCTCGGCGTCCAGTTCCCCGGTTTCCAGAGGCCAGCTGGTGACCGGCAACGGCAGCCCGGCTTCGACCGCCAGCTCCTGCTCCAGGCCTTCCAGGTCCCATTGCTCGTCGACCGAATTGGGCGGCACGAATTTCGCCACCAGGTCCTCGACCACGTCGCCGCGGATGCCCTCGATGTTGTCCTTCACCGACTCGGCGTCCAGCAATTCGTCGCGCTGGTTGTAGATGACCTTGCGCTGGTCGTTGTTGACGTCGTCGAAGTCCAGGAGGTTCTTGCGGATGTCGAAGTTGTGCGCTTCCACCTTGCGCTGCGCCTTCTCGATCTGGCGGCTGACCAGGCGGTCCTCGATGACGTCGTCTTCCTTCATGCCGATCAGCTTCATCGCCTTTTGTACCCAGTCGCTGGCGAAGATGCGCATCAGGTTGTCTTCCAGCGACAGGTAGAAGCGCGAGGAACCCGGGTCGCCCTGCCGGCCTGAGCGGCCGCGCAGCTGGTTGTCGATGCGGCGAGATTCGTGGCGCTCGGTACCGACGATGTGCAGGCCGCCGGCGGCGACGACCTGGTCGTGGCGCTGCTGCCACTCGGCTTTCACGCGCGCACGGTCGGCAGCGGTAGCTTCTTCGGGCAACTCCTCCAGCGCCGCATCCAGCGACCCACCCAGGACGATGTCGGTGCCGCGACCGGCCATGTTGGTGGCGATGGTGATGGCGCCGGGCATGCCGGCGTTGGCCACGATATGGGCTTCGCGTTCGTGCTGCTTGGCGTTTAGCACCTCATGCGGCACGCCGGCCTTGCCCAAATGCTCGGACAGCAGCTCGGAGGTCTCGATGGACGTGGTACCCACCAGCGCCGGCTGGCCGCGCGCATAGCAGTCCTGGATGTCGACCAGCACCGCATTGAACTTGCCGTTGCGGTTGAGGAAGACCTGGTCGGGCGAATCCTTGCGGACGGTCGGGCGGTTGGGCGGGATGACGATCACTTCCAGCCCGTAGATGCTCTGGAATTCGAAGGCTTCGGTATCGGCCGTGCCGGTCATGCCCGACAGCTTGTTGTACATGCGGAACAGGTTCTGGAAGGTGATGCTGGCCAGGGTCTGGTTCTCTCGCTGGACCGGCACGCCTTCCTTGGCTTCGACGGCCTGGTGCAGGCCGTCGGACCAGCGGCGCCCGGTCAGGGTGCGGCCGGTGAATTCATCGACGATGATCACTTCGCCATCGCGCACGATGTAGTCGACGTCACGCTGGTAGATCGCGTGCCCGCGCAGCGCGGCGTTGAGGTGGTGGACCACGCTCAGGTTGTTGGCGCCGTACAGGCTGTCCTCTTCGCTGGTCAGGATGCCGGCTTCGCGCAGCAACTCCTCGGCGTGCTGCATGCCGGATTCGGACAGGTGCACCTGCTTGCCCTTCTCGTCGACCCAGAAGTCGCCTTCGCCGTCTTCGGCTTCCTGCTTGATCAGCTGCGGAACGATGCGGTTGACCCGGATGTAGAGTTCCGGCGACTCGTCGGCGGGCCCGGAAATGATCAGCGGGGTGCGTGCTTCGTCGATCAGGATGGAGTCGACTTCGTCGACGATCGCGTAGTTCAGGCCGCGCTGGTAGCGGTCCTCGCGTGACATCGCCATGTTGTCACGCAGGTAATCGAAGCCGAATTCGTTGTTGGTGCCGTAGGTGATGTCGGCGGCATAGGCCTCGCGCTTGTCGCCATGCGGCATGCCGGGGTAGACCACGCCGACGCTGAGGCCCAGCCAGCTGTAGAGCTTGCCCATCCAGGCGGCGTCGCGGCGCGCAAGGTAGTCATTGACGGTGATGACGTGGACGCCCTTGCCTTCCAGCGCATTGAGGTAGGTGGGCAGCGTGGCGACCAGGGTCTTGCCTTCGCCGGTGCGCATCTCGGCGATCTTGCCCAGGTGCAGCACCATGCCGCCGATCAGCTGCACGTCGTAGTGCCGCATGCCCAGCACGCGACGCGAGGCTTCGCGACAGACCGCAAAGGCTTCCGGCAGGATCTTGTCGACGGATTCACCATCGGCGATGCGCTTCTGCAACTCGGGGGTCTTGGCTTTCAGCGCCTCGTCCGAGAGCTTTTCGAGCTCCGGTTCCAGCGCGTTGATCTTGCCGACGCTGCGCTGCAGCTGCTTGAGCAGGCGTTCGTTGCGACTACCGAAGACACGGGTGAGCAGACTGTTGATCATGTAGGGAACCGGTTGGGAGGGAGCACCGGGCGCAATGGCTGGATGCCGGGCAGTGTGGATTCCCGGAAATGGCCTGCGCCCAAATGGAACAGGGCGCAAAGCGCCCTGTGGCAACTGCCTATTGTAGCTTGGGGCGGCAGCCAGTGAATCAAGGCTCCCATGCAGCGAGCGGAGCACCGGCTGGCGCTCCGTTCGGAAAGCTGGCCTCCAGGCCCGGCCGATCCTGCCCGGGGTAAACTAGCCGCGGATGACCTTGCCGGTCGGGGTGGGGCCTTCGCCCAGGAACTTGCGCGGATTGACCACGGCGCCGTTCTCCCAAACTTCGAAATGCACGTGCGCGCCGGTGGAGCGCCCGGTGGAGCCGGCCTTGGCGATTTCCTGGCCAACCCGCACCAGGTCGCCCACGCGCACGACCAGCCGCGAGTTGTGCGCATAGCGGGTCACGTAGCCATTGCCATGGTCCACGTCGACCACGTTGCCGTAGCCACTCTTGACCCCGGCGAAGCTGACCACGCCGTCGGCCACGGTGAGCACCGGGTCGCCCACGCTGGCCTTGAAGTCGATGCCCTTGTGGTATTGGCCGCCGCCGCCGAACGGATCGGCACGGCCGCCAAAGCCCGAGGTGATGTAGCTGTTGAGGATCGGCAGGCGCGAGGGCATGGCATTCTTGTCCAGCTCGCGGTTGAACAGCAGCGCTTCCAGCACCGACAACTGCTTGCCCGAGGCGGCGAACTGCTTCTCCAGCTGGGTCACGCCCGCGTCCAGCGCCTTGGGCGCCATGTCGAAGGCCTGGTCGTTGCCGCCGACGCCGACCGGTTCATTGAAGTCGAACTCGCCGTCCTGCAACTGGCCGACGCGGGTCAGGCGTTCGCCCAGCGCGTTCAGGCGGTTGGCCTGGGCCTGCAGTTCACCCAGGCGCGCGGCCATGGCGTTGACTTCCTGCTGGGCGCCGCGCCGGACCTGATCCAGTTCAGACTGCTGGCGCTCGGCCTTGGCCTGCAACAGGGAGACCTGGCCCATGCCGGCGGCGCTGCGGCCGCCGAAGCCGACCAGCAGGCCGGCGAAAAGCAGTAGGCCGGCACTGGCGAGCGGGCGGGCATGGACGAATCCACGCGCCTGCCGTGACATGCTGGCCTGCTTGTGCGCCAGGCGGGCGCGCGAATTGTTTAGGATGTTTTGTAAATTCATGGATACCAATGTCTGATTCGAAGTCCCAGCCGCGTCGTGCTTCATCGCCACAGCCCGCCTTGCAGGCTGCGATGACCGATGCCGCCACCGACCCGATACGCCGGGCCATGCGGCTCGAAGCGCTGGAACAGTTACTTCGCCCCTGTCTGCCTCCTGCCCTGGCCCCCCATTGCAGATTGGGGAACGTGACCGGTGGAAAACTCGTTTTTATCGTCGATTCCGCGGTGTGGCACGCCAAACTGCGCCTCGCCGCACCCGAACTGATCAACTTGGCCCGGTCCGTCGGGTTTGCCGCCACCGAAGTGGTTGCCAAGACTACGACTGCACCTTTCCAGCGGCCCCAGCCGGCCGGACTTGCGGTGAAACCATTGTCGGAGGCTTCGCGCATTGCGCTGAAAGCCGCCTTGGCAGCCCTGGAAGATCCCGTCTCCACAGAATCCGACGGGGGTGTCAAACCCCTTCCAGAGCACCGGCGCGGCCGGACGAAACGTTGAATCCGGCGCGCACAGGCCGAAGCATGGTACCCACGACGGGCCCAGCGGTAGTTAGCGGTTCGTTAAATAAAAGTGAATTCACGGACATCTAACGGTCCGGGTTCACAGTTCGGGCGTTAGCGGCCTGGCGACTTACACCGCCAGGGCGGGATTGCCATAGGCCACCGGCGCCGGGGCCGCGGCGGTCTCGAAGGTGACTTCTTCCCAAGCCGAACGGTCGGCCATAAGGGCCCGCACCAGCTTGTTGTTGAGCGCATGCCCGGACTTGAAGCCCTCATACGCCCCCAGGATGGGGTGACCGGCCAGATACAGGTCGCCGATGGCATCCAGGATCTTGTGACGCACGAATTCGTCGGTGTAGCGCAGGCCGTCATCGTTCAGCACGCGGAACTCGTCCAGAACGATCGCATTGTCCATGGAGCCGCCCAGGCCCAGGTTGCGCTCGCGCATGTATTCCAGATCGCGCATGAAGCCGAAAGTGCGCGCGCGCGCGACTTCCTTGGTGTAGGCGGCAGTGGAGAAATCGATCTCGGCCCGGGACTGCGAGGCCGGGATCATGGGGTGGTCGAACTGCACGGTGAAGCCAACCTTGAAGCCGTCATGTGGCACGAAGCGCGCGACTTTGTCGCCATCGCGCACTTCCACTTCATGCTTGATGCGGATGAAGCGCTTGGGCGCGCCCTGCTCCTGGATTCCCGCCGACTGCAGCAGGAACACGAACGGACCGGCCGAACCATCCATGATCGGCAGTTCTGCCGAGGACAGTTCCACATAGGCATTGTCGACACCCAATCCGGCCATGGCCGACATCAGGTGCTCGACGGTCATCACCTTGGCCCCGTCCTGACTCAGGCCGGTGCACAGGGTGGTCTCACTGACCAGCTCGGCGCTGGCACGGATTTCCACCACCGGATCCAGGTCGACGCGGCGGAACACGATGCCGTTGTCGACCGGCGCAGGCCGCAGGGTCATGTAGACCTTTTCCCCACTGTGCAATCCCACGCCCGTGGCGCGGATCACATTCTTGAGGGTGCGCTGCTGGGTCATGGGGCGACAGGATTGTGCTGCAAGGGGGGTCTGGATCAAGCGGACCGCGAGATTAGCACGCAGGTGCCTGAATCATATAGGAAGAGCAGCGTCGCCCCGGCCTTCGCTACGGGCGGGCAAACGCGGTATGCACGGGGAAAACCTGCCGGGCCGAACAGGCCCGGCAGCAAGAAGAACAGGACGGTCTTGCATCACGGACTCCCATGGCAAGGAGTCCGCGTTCAACGGTTGCCCTTCCCTCCCGCGGTGCAGGAGGAACGGGTTGCTCAGTCCGCCTGGCGGCGCAGGAAGGCCGGGATGTCCAGGTAGTCAGGCATGTCGGCAACCGCCGGAGCGGCCGAGGCAGGTGACGAGGCGGGCTCGGCACTGCCACGACGCAGGCCCAGGCCACCCACCGCGGTGGCCACCGCGTCCATGCCGGCGTTGGCGTCATAGGCCATGCCCGTAGTGCCGTCGCGGACCAGCTTGACCGGCACCCGCATCGGCTCGCGCAGGTTGAGGCCATCGTTGCGGCCGATCGGTGCGCGGGCGGCAGCAGTGCGGTTGAGGCCGGTGGCGACCACGGTGACGCGGACTTCGTCCTGCATGTCCGGGTCCAGCACGGTGCCCAGCACCACGGTGGCGTCTTCGGCAGCGAAGCCCTCGATGGTGCGGCCCACTTCGTCGAACTCGGCCATGGTGAAATCCGGGCCGGCGGTGATGTTGACCAGGATGCCGTTGGCGCCGGACAGGTTGACGTCGTCCAGCAGCGGGTTCTGGATGGCGGCCTCGGCGGCGGCCTGGGCGCGGTCGTCGCCGCGTGCCGAACCGGTACCCATCATGGCCAGGCCCATTTCGGACATCACGGTGCGCACGTCGGCGAAGTCGACGTTGATCAGGCCCGGACGCACGATCAGGTCGGCGATGCCCTGCACGGCGCCCAGCAGCACGTCGTTGGCGGCACGGAAAGCCTGGATCATGGTGGCGTTGCGGCCCAGCACGGTAATGAGCTTCTCATTGGGAATGGTGATCAGCGAATCGCAGTGGTGGCTGAGTTCCTCGATGCCCTTCAGCGCGACCTGCATGCGGCGGCGACCTTCGAACGGGAACGGCTTGGTCACTACTGCAACGGTCAGGATGCCCATTTCCTTGGCCAGCTGCGCCACGACGGGTGCCGCGCCGGTGCCGGTGCCGCCACCCATGCCGGCGGTGATGAACACCATGTCGGCACCGTCGAGTGCGGCGATGATGCGCTCGCGATCCTCGAGCGCGGCCTGGCGGCCCACTTCCGGGTTTGCGCCTGCGCCCAGGCCCTTGGTGACGTTGCCGCCGAGTTGCAGCTGGGTCTTGGCGCCGCAGTTGTTGATGGCCTGCGAGTCGGTGTTGGCGGTGATGAACTCCACCCCGTCCACGCTGCTGCTGACCATGTGCGCGACCGCGTTGCCGCCGCCGCCGCCGACGCCGATGACCTTGATCACCGCGTTCGGAGCCATCCTTTCAACCAGTTCGAAATGTGCCATGTCCGTGTCCTCGTAATAGTTATGTGGTGTATTCAATCAATCGGGTTGTTGCTCAATTCCCGTTTTTCCCTTCCCGCCTCACCCACCCGCGCCGTCGCGGATGCGCCTGCCCATGCGCGACCTCAGAACTCGCCGCGATACCAGTTCTTCAATTTGTTGAACAGGCTTCCGGTCTTGCCCAGGGGCAAGGACGGACGCCTTGGATGCTCGATCTGGCTGCCCATCAGCAGCAGGCCCACGCCGGTGGCGTGGACCGGGTTGCCGACGACTTCGCCCAGGCCGGTGACGTGCTGCGGAATGCCGATGCGCACCGGCATCTGCAACATTTCCTCGGCCAGCTCGACCACGCCTTCCATCTTCGAAGCGCCGCCGGTCAGCACCATGCCGGCGCGCACCATTTCCTCGAAGCCGGAGCGGCGCAGTTCGGCCTGCACCATCTCGAAGATTTCCTCGTAGCGGCCCTGCACGGCCTGCGCCAGCGAATGTCGCGGCAGGCGCCGCGGCGGACGGTCGCCGACGCTGGGCACCTGGATGCTTTCCTCGGCCGTCGCAAGTTGCGCCAGAGCGCAGGCGTAGCGCACCTTGATCTGCTCGGCTTCGGGCGTGGGCGTGCGCAGCATGTGCGCGATGTCATTGGTGACGTGGTCGCCTGCGATCGGCAGCGAAGCGGTGTGGCAGATCGCGCCCTGCACGAATACGGCCAGGTCGGTGGTGCCCGCGCCCATGTCGACCAGCACCACGCCCAGCTCGCGCTCGTCGGAAGTCAGCACCGCCACGCTGGAGGCCAGCGACGACAGGATCAGGTCATCGATCTGCAATCCGCAGCGCTGCACGCACTTGCTGATATTGGCGGCGGCCGACTGCGCGCAGACCACCAGGTGGGCGTGTACTTCCAGGCGCACGCCGGTCATGCCGACCGGGTTGCGGATGCCTTCCTGCGAGTCGTCCAGCACGTATTCGCGCGGAATGGCGTGCAGGATCTTCTGGTCGGCGGGAATGGCCACGGCCTTGGCCGCTTCCAGCACCCGGTCCAGGTCGCCCCAGGTCACTTCGCCATCACGGATCGGCACAATGCCGGGCGAGTTCTTGCATTGCACGTGGGCGCCGGAAATGGAGGCGTAGACCGAGCGGATCTCGCAGCCGGCCATCAGCTCGGCTTCTTCCACCGCGCGCTGGATCGATTGCACCGTGGATTCGATGTCGACGACCACGCCGCGCTTGAGGCCGCGCGATTCATGCGAGCCGATACCGATCACTTCGATGGGATTGCCCGGCGAATACTCGCCGACCAGCGCGGTGACCTTGGAGGTGCCGATGTCGAGACCGACGATCAGCGATTTGTCGCCTTTGCGATTCATGATGTAAGACCGTGAATTGGGAATGGTGAATGGTGAATGGAGGAAAGCGGGTCTCCGGAATTCCGGACCTGGCCAACGGATGTGGCAGATGCCTGGGCGGCCTGAGCAGCCTTCCCTGTTCCCGATTCCCCCTTCCCCGTTGCCAGCTCTCCCCAGCTCAACGCGAAACCATTGGTGTAACGCAGGTCCGCGCGCTCCAGTGGCAACGCATTGCGCGCCAGCAGCTGCGGCAGCATCCGCGCGAAGCGGTCCAGGCGCGGGCGCGCATCGGCGCGCCCCACCACGACCTGGGTGCCATTGCTCAATGCCAGCGACCAGCTGCCGCGGCGGTCCATGACCACGCTGTCGACCTTGACGCCGATCTGCGCGAACAGTTCGCGTGACTCGTTGTAGAGCGCCACCACTTCCTTGACCTGCGTATCCGGTCCACCGAGTTGCGGCAAGGCCTCCAGCTGCAAGCCCTTCGGAATCGGAAACAGGCGGCCATGCTCGGACAACAGGCGATCGCTGCCCCAGCGCGCGAACGGCTTGTGTTCCACGACTTCCACTTCAAGCACGTCGGGCCAGCGCTTGCGTACCTCGGCACGCTCGACCCAGGGCAGCTTTTCCACGTCGTCCTGCGCTTCCTGCAGGCGTACGGCGAAGAAGCCCGGCCGGGCATGTGGCAGCACCACCGCGCGCAACTGCACCGGGTCGACGCGCTGGAACTGGCCATGCACGCGCAGCCTGGTCAGCGGCCAGCGTTCGCCGCCCACCCAGCCATTCACCACGGCAACCACGGGCAGCACGACCAGCGCGATCGCCAGCAGCCAGGTGAAGATGCGCAGCGCGGCATTCATCAGCCGGCCACCTCCGGAAGCGTGGTTTCCAGGATGCGCCAGCACAGTTCCTCGAACCCGATGCCTGCCTGCCCGGCGGCCTTGGGCACCAGCGAATGGCTGGTCATGCCCGGTGCCGTGTTGACTTCAAGCAGGTAGAAATTGCCGGTGGCGCGATCGCGCATCACATCTACGCGACCCCAGCCGCGGCAACCCGCCGCCTTGAAGGCCTCGACCGCGATGCGGCCGATCTCGATCTCGTCAGCGCCTTCCAGTCCCGGACACAGGTATTGCGTGTCATCGGCGATGTACTTGGCGTGGTAGTCGTACCACTGGCCTTTCGGCACGATGCGGATGGACGGCAGCGCAATGTCACCCAGGATGGGCACTGTCAGTTCGTCGCCGATGACCATCTGCTCCATCAGCAGTTCGCCGGGATAACGCGCGGCCAGTTCCAGGGCGGCCGGCAGGTCGCCTGCATCGACCACGCGCGAGATGCCGACGCTCGAACCTTCGCACGATGGCTTGACGATCAAGGGCAGGCCGATGGCATGCGCAGCTGCCTGCACGTCATCGCCCTTGGCCAGCTTGCGATACGCGGGCGTGGGCAGGCCTACCGCCAGCCACACCTGCTTGCAGCGGATCTTGTCCAGCGCCAGCGCCGAGCCCAGTACGCCGGAACCGGTGTACGGAACACCCAGCGCCTCGAGCAGCCCCTGCAGCACGCCGTTCTCGCCTTCACCGCCGTGCAGGATATTGAAGACGCGATCGAACCGGTCCTGCGCCAGACCTTCAATCAACGCCGCCACGCCATCGACCGCAGTCGCGTCGACGCTGCGCGCGCGCAGGGCGTCCAGCACGTTGCGGCCGGAGTCCAGCGAGACTTCACGCTCGCTCGAGGTGCCGCCCAGCAGCACGGCGACGCGACCGAAGGCCTTCGGGTCGGTGACGGTCGGCGCGGGAATCGCGGGCGTGCTCATTCGAACCTGTTCCCGCCAAAGCCGTACGCGACCAGGTCCTGGGCAACGTGGCCGATGTCGCCCGCCCCCATCAGCAGCAACAGGTCGCCGTCCTGCAACACGTCCGGCAGCACGCCGGCGAGTTCGGACACCTGGCTGACCACGACCGGTTCATTGCGGCCGCGCGCACGGATGGCACGTGCCAGGGATTTGGCGTCGGCGCCGGCGATCGGCGCCTCGCCAGCCGGATAGACCTCGCTCAGCACCAGCACGTCGACTTCCGACAGCACCGCGGCAAACGCATCGAACTGGTCGCGGGTGCGGCTGTAGCGATGCGGCTGGAAGGCCACGACCAGGCGCTTGTCCGGCCAGCCGCCGCGCGCGGCCGCGAACACCGCCGCCAGCTCGCGCGGGTGGTGGCCGTAGTCGTCGACCAGCTGCACGCGCGCGCCCTGCGGCGTGGTGAGCTCACCCAGTTCGTTGAAGCGGCGGCCGATGCCGGTGAACTTCTCCAGCGCATTGGCGATGTCGTGTGGGGAAACGCCCAGTTGCCAGCCGATGCAGGCCGCGGCCAGCGCGTTCTGCACGTTGTGGCGGCCGGGCAGCGCCAGCGTCACCTGTACCTGTGTGTCTTCCGGCAGGCGCAGGGTGAAACGCATGCACCCGCCCTCCTGGGTCACGTTCTCGGCGCGCACGTCCGCGTTTTCGGCAAAGCCATAACTCATCACGTGGCGCGGCGTGTCGGCGGCCAGCGCAGCGACTTCCGGATCATCGATGCACAGCACGGCCAGCCCGTAGAACGGCAGGCGCTGCAGGAATTCGGCGAACGCGGCCTGCACCTTGGAAAAATCGTTGTCGTAGTTTTCCAGGTGGTCCGAGTCGATGTTTGTGATCACCGCCATCAGCGGATTCAGACGCAGGAAGCTGCCGTCGCTCTCGTCGGCTTCGGCCACCAGCCACTGGCCGTCGCCGAGCTTGGCATTGGCGCCGGCGGCCAACAGCTGCCCGCCGATCACGAAAGTCGGATCCAGACCGCCTTCGCTGAGCACCGCGGCGGTGAGACTGGTGGTGGTGGTCTTGCCGTGCGTGCCAGCCACGGCGATGCCGCGGCGGAAGCGCATCAGTTCGGCCAGCATCGCCGCGCGCGGCACGATCGGGATGCGCTGCGAGCGCGCTTCCATCAGCTCCGGGTTGTCGTGCTTGATCGCGCTGGAGACGACCACGCAATCGGTGCCGAGCACATTGGAGGCGTTGTGTCCGCGCATCACCCGCGCGCCCAGCGAAGCCAGCCGGCGGGTGGCGGCATTGTCGGCATTGTCCGAGCCGGACACTTCATAGCCCAGCGTGCATAGCACTTCGGCAATGCCGCTCATGCCCGAGCCGCCGATGCCCACGAAATGCACGCGGCGGAATTCCTGGGCCAGGTTGCCCGTGTGTTGCAGGCGGCGTTCGCGTGCGGCGGCCATCATCATGCGGCGCGTTCCAGTTCTGATTCTTCGAGGATGATGTCGGCGATACGCTCGGCGGCATCGGGCTTGGCCAGCACGCGTGCGGCTTCGGCCATGGCCAGGCGGCGCGCCGGGTCGGCCGCAAGTTCACCCAGCAGTTCCTGCAGGCGGCTTGCAAGCTGGTCGTCCTGGCGGAGCAGCACGGCGGCGCCGTGCTCGACCAGGTACATCGCATTCTTGGTCTGGTGGTCGTCCACCGCGGCGGCGAAGGGCACCAGCACGCTGCCGATACCCACCGCGCAAAGTTCCGCAAGGGTGGAAGCCCCGGCCCGGCATACCACCAGGTCCGCCCAGGCATAGGCTTCGGCCATGTCGGCGATGAAGCTTTCCACGCTTGCGGCCACGCCCGCATCGGCATAGGCACGCACGGCTTCGTCGCGCATCTTCTCGCCGCACTGGTGGCGCACCGTGATCTGCAACTGGGGCAAGGCGGCCAGCGCCTGCGGCAATGCGCTGTTGAGTACGCGCGCGCCCTGGCTGCCGCCCAGCACCAGCAGTTTCAGTTCGCGCGTTGATCCGGCGAGGCGTTGCGCCGGCAGCGGCAGCGCCGCGATCTCGGCGCGGACCGGATTGCCTACCGCTTCCTCGCGCGAACCGAAGCTGCCGGGGAAGCCGGTAAGGATGCGCCGGGCGAATTTCGCAAGGATGCGATTGGTGAGGCCGGGCGCGCGGTTCTGCTCGTGCACCAGCAGCGGACGGCCCTGCAGACGCGCGGCCATGCCGCCGGGACCGGCCGCGAAACCGCCGAAGCTCACCACTGCACGCGGCGCGCGCTGGCGCAGCACGCCACCGGCGCTGCGCACGGCCTTCAGGACGCGCAGCGGCGCGCCCAGCAGCGATAGCGCACCCTTGCCACGCACGCCGGAGATGGCGATGGTGTCCAGCGGGATGTCGTGCTGCGGAACCAGCCTGGTTTCCATGGCACCGTCGGCGCCCAGCCAGGTCACGGGTACGCCGCGCGCGCGCAATACCTTGGCCACGGCCAGCGCAGGAAAGATATGCCCGCCGGTGCCACCGGCCAGGATCATCACCGGCGCGGCATCGCCACGGCGCAGCGGAGTGACGGGCGCAGCGCCGCTCATGCAATCCTCTCGAAGGTCGGCTCGACCCGGGCGTTCAGGCGACTGGTGCCGCGCTTCGGCGCCACCGGTGCAGCGTCACGCTGGGTCGTTTCCGGCAGGTCCTGCGCCGGCAACGGCTCGCCACGCAGCAGCGCCACCTGGCGCTGGGTACGCTCCAGTTCGTAGGACACCCGCAGCATCAGGCCCACGGCCACGCAGGTCATCATCACGCTGGAGCCGCCGGAGGAAATCAACGGCAGGGTCAGGCCCTTGGTCGGCAGCATGCCCAGGTTCACGCCGATCGAAACGAAGGCCTGCAGGCTGATCCACAGCGACACGCCGAAGGCGCAGTAGCCGGGGAAATGCCGACGCATCTCCACGCAGCGGTAACCGATCCAGAACCCGCGCCCGACCAGCAGCGCATACAGCGCGACCACCAGGCATACACCCACGAAGCCGAGTTCCTCGCCGATGATCGAGAAGATGAAGTCGGTATGCGCCTCGGGCAGGTAGTTGAGCTTCTGCACCGAACCGCCCAGGCCCACCCCGGTCCACTCACCGCGACCCACTGCCATCAAGGCATTGGAGAGCTGGTAACCCGAACCCAGCTGGTCCTTCCACGGATCGACGAAGGAGGTGATGCGGCGTACGCGGTACGGCTCGATGATGGCGATGGCCACCAGCGCCGGCAGCAGGATCAGGATCGGCGCCGACATGCGCGGCAGGTTCACGCCGCCCAGGATCAGCATGCCGGCGGTGATGGCCAGCAGCAGCGTCGACGAGCCGAAGTCAGGCTGCAGCAGCAGCAACCCGACCAGCACGACGGCCACGCCTAGCGGCTTGAGCATCGCCGGCCAGGTGGCGTTGACCTCGTCGCGGAAGCGCACCAGGTAGCTGGCCAGCCAGACGATGTAGAGGACCTTCACCGCTTCCACGCTCTGGAAGCGCACGAAACCCAGGTTGATCCAGCGCCGGGCGCCATTGACGTTGACGCCGATGCCCGGCAGGAACACCACCAGCAGCAACGCCACGCAACCCAGCAGCAGCAGCTGGTTGTAGCGTTCGACGGTCTTCAATTCCAGGCGCATCGCCCCCCACGCCAGGGCGACGCCCAAGGCCAGGAACACGACGTGGCGCGAAAGGTAATGGAAGGGATCGCTGGTCATGGCGATCGAGGCAGAGCCGACCATCACTACACCCAGGCCCGCCAATGCCAGCGCCGCGGCCAGCAGCCACGGGTCGTAGCGGCCACCGATGGCCTCCGCGCGCGTTGCCTGGCTCGGCGTGTCGTTCATCAGCGCACCTTCAACGTGGCCAGGCCAACCAGCACCAGCACCACCGAGATGATCCAGAAGCGCACGATGACGCGCGGCTCCGGCCAGCCTTTCAATTCGAAGTGATGGTGGATGGGCGCCATGCGGAACACGCGCTTGCCGGTGAGCTTGAACGACGCCACCTGGATCATCACCGACAGGGTTTCGATCACGAAGATGCCGCCCATGATCACCAGCACCAGCTCCTGGCGCACTATCACGGCCACGGTGCCGAGTACCGCGCCCAGCGCCAGGGCCCCGATATCGCCCATGAACACCATGGCCGGATAGGTGTTGAACCACAGGAAGCCGAGCCCTGCGCCGGCGATGGCCGCGCAGATGATCACCAGTTCACCCGCGCCAGGCACCTGCGGAATCTGCAGGTAGGCCGAAAACACCGCGTTGCCCGAGGCATAGGCGAATACGCCCAGCGCGCACGCGACCAGCACGGTCGGCATGATGGCCAGCCCGTCCAGGCCATCGGTCAGGTTGACCGCATTGGAAAAACCGACGATCCAGAAATAGGCAATGGCGATGAAGCTGAGCCCGGCCAGCGGCAAGGCCACGCTCTTGATCATGGGGATGTAGAAGGTGGTCGACGCCGGCACCGACGGGTCGGCCGTCATCCACAGGAAGATGCCCGCGGCCAGCCCGAAGACCGACTGCAGCAGGTACTTCCAGCGCGACTTCAGGCCATTCGGATCGCGCCTGACGATCTTGATCCAGTCGTCGTACCAGCCGATGGCACCGAAGGCCAGCATCACCGCAAGCACCACCCACACATAGCGGTTGCGCAGGTCGCCCCACAGCAACACCGAGAGCAGGACCGTCATCAGGATCAGCGCACCGCCCATGGTCGGCGTACCGGCCTTGGTGAAATGCGTCTGCGGGCCGTCGGCGCGGATCGGCTGGCCGCCCTTGAACTGGGCCAGCCGGCGGATCACCGCCGGCCCCAGCCACAGGGACAGGAACAGGGAAGTCAGCGCGGCCAGGATGCCGCGGAAGGTCAGGTAACCGAACAAGCCGAACAGGCTCTCCAGCTGCTGCAGCCAACGTGTCAACTCAAGCAGCATGTGATGCGCCCTCCCCGTTGGACAGCAATGCACTGACGATGCGTTCCATCGCGCTTCCCCTCGATCCCTTCACCAGGCAACGCAGCGCCTTGGGCTGCGTCGATTCGCGCAGGTCGACGCGCAAGACATCGATCAGTGCGGCGTGTGTTTCGAAATGGCGCGCGCCTTCGCCGAATGCCTGCGCAGCGGCGGCGCTGAGCGCTCCCAGCGTGTACAGGCGGGCGATGCCGGCAGCCTTGGCGCGTCGACCGGCATCGGCGTGCAGCGCCTCACCTTCATCACCAAGCTCGCGCATGTCACCCAATACCAGCCAGGCCTCGCCGCCATCGGCAGCCAAGGTGTCGATGGCCGCGGCCAGCGACCCCGGATTGGCGTTGTAGCTGTCATCGATCAGCACCGCGCCATTGGACAAGGTGCGTGGCACATGCCGGCCCGGCACCGGCCGGGTCTCGGCCAGCCCGTGGGCGATGGTGGCCAGCGAAACGCCACAGGCCAGTGCCAGCGAGGCCGCCGCCAGCGCGTTGAGCACGTTGTGGCGGCCCGGCAGCGGCAGGCTCGCGGCGATCTCGCCCTGCGGCGTGCTGAGGGTGAACTGCGAACCATGCCCATCGCTGCGCAGGTTGCTCGCGGTCACGTCGGCGCTGGCCTCCAGACCGAAGCGCAGGATGCGCCGGCCCGCGGCAATGCCGGCGAAATATTCCGCGAAGGCGTCATCGGCGTTGATCACCGCCACTCCGTCAGCCGGCAGCGCCGCATAGATCGCGCCCTTGGTCTCGGCCACACCCAGCAGGCTGCCAAGGCGCTCCAGGTGAGCCGATGCAATGTTGTTCACGAGCGCCACCTGCGGGGTGACGATGTCGGTCAGGTAGGCGATGTCGCCGGGTTTGCCGGCACCCATCTCGTAGATCGCGAAGTCGGCATCGTCGGGCGCATCTATCACGGCCAGCGGCAGGCCTATTTCGTTGTTGCGGTTGCCCGGATTGACATAGCTGCTGCCAGCCAGCTGCAGGATGGAGTGGAGCAGCGTCTTGACGCTGGTCTTGCCGTTGCTGCCGGTGATCGCGACCACGCGCGCGCTGCGGTCGCCCTGCAGGCTGGACGCAATGCGGGCCAGCGCAAGCTGGGTGTCGGCCACCACTATCTGCGGCAGTTCGACTTGCACCGGGTGGTCGACCAGCAAGGCACCGGCGTGGCGCATGGCCGCGTCATAGGCGAAGTCGTGGCCGTCGAAACGCTCGCCCCGCAAGGCGACGTACAGGCTGCCGGGCATCAGCGCGCGGGTGTCATGTGCCAGGGTGTCGACCAGCACGTCATCGCCGTGCAGTTCGCCACCGGCCCAGTGCGCGAGCAGCGAGAGCGGCAGTCGCTTCATGCGGCCACCTCCAGGCACTGGCGCGCCACCTGGGTGTCGTCGAAGGGATGCCTGACGCCGTCGATTTCCTGGTACGGCTCATGGCCCTTGCCGGCAACCAGGACGATGTCGTCCGGGCCGGCTTCGCCAATAGCGCGGGCAATGGCGGCAGCCCGGTCGCGCTGCACGATCACCGCACCGGGCCGGGAGAAACCGGCCAGGATGTCGGCCACGATCGCATCGCCGGATTCGCCGCGTGGATTGTCGTCGGTGACGATCACCAGGTCGGCCAGTCGTTCGGCACTGGCCGCCATCTGCGGGCGCTTGCCGGCGTCGCGTTCGCCACCGCAGCCGAACACGCAGATCAGCCGGCCCGCCGCATGGTCACGCAGGCTGGACAGCGCCTGCTCCAGTGCATCGGGCGTGTGTGCATAGTCAATGACCACCAGTGGCCGCTCGCCGTCGCCGCCCAGGCGGTTCATGCGCCCGTGGATCGGTTGCAGCCGTGCCAGGGTGCGCGCGATATCGGCGGGGGCGTCGCCCAGCGCATGCAGCGCACCGGCCACGGCCAGCAGGTTGTCCACGTTGAAGCGGCCCAGCAGCCTGGATTCCACGTGCTGGGACTGGTCTTCGATGACCAGCTCGAAGGTGATGCCGCTGGCGTCCAGGCTCAATTGCTCGGCGCGGACGGTCGCCAGCGGCTGGCCGCGCGAGCTCAGGCCGATGCTGCGCAGTTGGGCCGGCAGTTCCGCCTGCAGCTGGCGGCCGAACGCATCGTCCAGGTTCAGCACCGCGGCCTTCAACTCGGGCCAGGCGAACAAGCGCGCCTTCGCGCGGCCATAGCTGTCCATGTCGCCGTGGTAATCGAGGTGGTCGCGGGTGAGGTTGGTGAACACCGCCACGTCGAAATGCACGCCATCCACGCGGCCCTGGTCCAGCGCATGGGAACTGACTTCCATGGCCACGGCCCTGGCCCCGGCATCGCGCATTTCCGCAAGCAGCGCGTGCATCTGCAGCACCAGGGGAGTGGTGAACCCGGTCGGCACCACTTCGCCATGCATGCCCGCACCCAGGGTGCCGATGCTGCCGGCGCGCTTGCCGCGCAGGTGCCAGGCCTGGGTCAGCAACTGCACGGTCGAGGTCTTGCCGTTGGTACCGGTGACGCCGACCATGTCCATGTCACGCGACGGACGGGCGTGGAAACGATCGGCCATGTCGCCCAGCCGCTCGCGCAACCCCGGCACGGCAATGGCATCGGCAGGCGCGGGCAGCTCGGCCGGTGCCGGCGGCTCGAACAGGATCGCCGCCGCGCCGGCCGCTTTCGCCTGCTCCACGAATCCCAGTCCATGCGCGCCAAATCCGCCGATGGCGACGAAGGCGTCGCCCGGCTCGACCGCACGACTGTCCAGCACCAGTCCGCGCACCACGATGTCGCGCGGCACGTCCAGCTCCGGCAGCAGGTCGGCAAGGGCCATCGCGCGCCTCATTGCACGTTGCCCGGCAAGGGCGCGGGCAACGCCGCGCGCACGTCGACGGCGGTGGCGGGCTCGGCGATGGCCGTCGGCAGCCGCGCAGCGAGCGGGCGCTTGGCTTCGTTCTTTTCCTGTGCCGCGATCCAGGTCTCGATATCGTCCGGCGGCACGTCCATCAGGCGCAGCGAGCCTTCCATGACGTTGCGGAACACGGGCGCCGAGACGATGCCGCCGTAGATGGAACCGGCCTGAGGATTGTCGATCACCACGACCATGGAGAAGCGCGGATTTTCCACCGGCACCAGGCCGGCGAAGAAAGCGCGGTATTCGCGCGAGTAGCCGCCCGCGCTGGCCTTGCGCGCGGTACCGGTCTTGCCAGCCACGTGGTAGCCCAGGATCGCCGCCTGGGTGGCGGTGCCGCCCGGCTCGGTGACCGTCTGCATCATGTGCAGCACCTGGCTTGCGATCGCCGGCGACAGCACTTCGGTCGATTCGTTGCGCTGGCCCTTGATGAAGGTCGGCGCGATGGCGCGACCGCCGTTGCCGATGGTCGCGTAGGCATGCGCTATCTGCAGCGGCGTCGCCGACAGGCCGTAGCCGTATGACATGGTCTGCTTGGTCGTGCCGCTCCAGCGTTCGGGCGGAGATATTTCGCCCGCCGCTTCACCCGGGAAGCCGCTGCCGGTCTTGCTGCCGTAACCGAACTTGCGCAGGAACTCGTAGTACTGGCGATCGGGCACGAGGGCAGCCAATTTGGCCGCGCCCACGTTCGAGCTCTTGCGGATGATGCCGGTGACATCCAGCAAACCGTAATTGTGCGTGTCGGTGGTTTTCCACCTGCCATTGGGGATCCAGCCCGGCGCCGTATTGAACTGGGTGCCCGGCGTGACCAGGCCCGCCGACAGGGCCGCCGCCGCGGTGATCGGCTTGATGGTCGAACCCGGCTCGATCATGTCGGTGATCGCGCGGTTGCGGTGCGCTTCCTGCTTGCCCAGCGACGCCGCATTCGGATTGAAGGTGGGCAGGTTGACCATGGCCAGCACCTCACCGGTGGCCACGTCCAGCACCACCGCCGAACCACTGCTGGCATTGTTGGACACCAGTGCGTTGCGCAGTTCGCGGTAGGCCAGGAACTGGATGCGACGGTCGATGCTGAGTACCAGGTCCTTGCCTGGCTGCGCCTGGCGCACCAGGTCGACGTTCTCGACGATGCGGCCGCGGCGGTCGCGGATCACCTTCTTCTCGCCCGGGCTGCCACGCAGCCATTCGTCGAACGCCAGCTCCACGCCTTCCTGGCCGCGGTCGTCGATATTGGTGAAGCCCAGCACGTGCGCCATGGCTTCGCCCTGCGGATAGAAGCGGCGGAACTCGCGCTTCGAATACACGCCCGGCACGCCGTGGGCGAGGATCTTCCTGGCTTCGTCGGGGTTGATGCGGCGCTTGAGGTAGTAGAACTCCTTCTCCGCGCGCTGGCTGATGCGGCTGGTGAGCAGTTCCAGCGGCTCGCCCAGGGCCCTGGCAAGTTCGGGCAGGCGGTCGGGCGTCTTCAACAGCTCCTTCGGGTCGCACCAGATCGATTCCACCGGCGAGGACACCGCAACGGGCTCGCCATTGCGGTCGGTGATCATGCCGCGCGAGATCGGGATCTCGATGTCGCGCACGAAACGCTCGTTGCCTTCGCGCTGGTAGAAGTCGCTGTTGACCAGTTGCACATAGGCGGCGCGCCCGACCAGGCTGATGGAGCACAGGCCCAGTGCGCACGCCACCATCAGCACCCGGCCGCGCAGGTTGAAGCGTGCGCGGCTGCGGCTGCGGTTGGGGGCTGCGTTCTTGACCGAACCTTTCATGGGCGGATCACCACCACGTCGCCCGCTTCCGGGAACTTCATGCCCAGGCGCAGGCGCGCCACCTGGTCGATGCGGTTGCTCTCGGCCACCGTGGCCTGTTCCAGCTGCAGGCGGCCAAACTCGATATTGAGTTCATCGCGCGCTTTTTCCAGTCGCGACAGCTCCACGAACAGCAGGCGATGGCGATGGCGCGCATGGACCACGCCGATAGCCGAACCGACGCAGGCCAGGATGAGCACCGCCAGCAGGAAGCGGCTCACGCGGCCCGCCCCAGCTTCTCGGCCACGCGCAGGACGGCGCTGCGGGCACGTGGATTGGAGGAGGTTTCGGCGGGTTCGGCACGCACGGCGTCGCCGATGGCCTTGAGCGTCGGCACGAACACTTCGAGCTCGGGCAACCGGCGATTGGCGGGCGGCGCCTTGGCGTACTTTGCGATGAAGCGCTTGACGATGCGGTCTTCCAGCGAATGGAAGCTGATCACGGCCAGGCGGCCGCCCACGTTCAGGCGTTCCAGGGCCGCATCCAGCCCGGTTTCCAGGTCGGCCAGTTCGCGATTGATGTGGATGCGGATGGCCTGGAAGCTGCGCGTGGCTGGATTGATGTCGTGCTTGCCACGCCCGACCACCGCGCCCAGCAGATCGGCCAGGTCGGCCGTGCGGGTAAACGGCTTGTCTGCGCGGCGCGCGACAATGGCCTTGGCGATGCGCCGGCTCAGGCGTTCTTCTCCATAGGTCCACAGCACGTCGGCGATTTCGGCTTCTTCGGCACGTGCGAGCCACTGGGCGGCGCTTTCGCCGCTGTCCGGATCCATGCGCATGTCCAGCGGGCCGTCCTTGCCGAAACTGAAACCGCGTTCGGCCATGTCCAGCTGCGGCGAGGAAACCCCCAGGTCCAGCAGGATTCCGTCGAGGCCCGCGGAAGTCGCTTCCCACTTGGCCATGGCCGCGAAGCTGCCGCGGTGGATCGCCACGCGCGCATCGCCGCCGAACAGCTGCCCGGCATGCGCGATCGCTTCGGGATCCTTGTCCATCAGCAGCAGCCGGCCTCCCGGGCCGAGTCGTTGCAGCACCCCGCGCGCATGGCCGCCGCGCCCGAACGTGCCGTCCAGATAGGTTCCGTTCTCTTGGACCCGCAGCCCTTCCATGACCTGCTCGAACATCACCGGCAAGTGCGTCGGAAGGTGGCCGGCCTGCGCTTCGCCGCGCACCCGGGCACCGTCCGTCACAGCTTCAGTTCGAGCATGTGCGCGCTCAGATCTTCGTCGGACAAGGTCTGACGGATCTGCGCGTGATGCGCCTGCTCGCTCCACAATTCGAATTTGTCACCCATGCCCAGCAGCACGGCTTTCTTCTCGATGCCCACCGCGCTGCGGTGGCTGGCCGGGATGCTGATGCGGCCGTTGCCGTCCAGCTCCACCGGCGTCGCCGCACCCACCAGCTTCAGCTGCAGGTTGCGATGGGCGCGCTGGGTGCTGGGCAAGGCGTTGACCGAGTCCCGCACCCGCTGCCATTCCTTCTCGGGATACAGGTACAGGCAACCCAGCTCGAACGGGTTGTAAGCGATCACCAGACGATTGCCGCACTCGCGCGCGACCAGATCCCGGTAGGCGGTGGGCACCGCCAACCGGCCCTTGTCGTCAACTGTGATAGCGGTCTCACCCTGGAACACAAGCCCTGCACCCACGAAACCCGCTTGAAGGCGGCAATTGAACCACGAAAAACCACCAATAACCCGGTTTTCCCTCTGGTGCCCACCTTAGCACCGCCCGAAAGGTTGTCAACAGGAAACAGAGTGATAAATCGTCTTTTACTTCAATGGCTTGCGAGCAACTTCACAAACTTGTTCAAGGGTTATCCACAAGCTGCTGTTTAGTCTCAAATTTTGAGATTGAGCCATCATTCAGCCCTGTCGACGGCTTGTTAAAACGACATGATCCTGGTCGAGAGGTATCCCCGACTGGCCCTGCATTCCGCGCCGGCGGAGAATCCCACCCATGTGCCTGGTCGCCCTTGCCTGGAAAACCCACCCCCGCTGGCGCTGGCTGATGGCGGGCAACCGTGACGAGCTCCACGCCCGCCCCACCGCGCCGCTGGCCGAATGGCGGCTGCCTGCGGGGGTCAAAGCCGGCCGCGACCTGCGCTCGGGCGGCACCTGGGTGGGCGCCGACGCACGGGGCCGCTGCGCCGTGGTGACCAATGTGCGCGACCCCCTTGCCGCCAGCACCGGCCCTTCGCGCGGACAGCTGCCGGTGCGGTTCCTGCAAGGAGGCCGCGATGCACTGGCCACGACGACGGCCCTTGCCAGTGACGCCGCCGGCTACGCGCCCTTCAACCTGTTGCTGGTCGATGCGGACGCCTGCGCTTACCTGGGCAACCATCCGCGCCTGGAACAGCACGCCATCGCACCGGGCATCCACGGCATGTCGAATGGCGGATTCGACGTCGCCTGGCCCAAGACCAGGCGCCTGTGCGGAGCGCTGGAAAAATGGATCGATTCCGGCGAAGAGGACCTTGCTCCGCTCTGGAACGCGCTGGCCGACGAACGCATTGCCGAAGACTCCGCGTTGCCGGATACCGGCGTCGGCATCGAACTGGAACGCCTGCTTTCGGCTGCCTTTATCCGCGGCCAGGCCTACGGCACCCGCGCCAGCACCCTCATCGCCATCGACTACGAAGGCCGCGGCTTCATCAGTGAACGCCGCTTCGGCCCGAACGGCCTGTTCGAAGGCGAAACCACCCTGTCGATCAATACAGATCCGTAGCTGGCGCAAGAGCGACCCGAGTCGCCTCTGTCGCCTCAATCACTACCTACCTCGCCCCTGCCGTGCCCGGCCGCACCCTGCAATGCCAAACCATCGATCAAGGATCGGAGCGACAGGCCCTTTGGCAAGCAGGCGCCTCGACGGCGGCGGGCAATCGCTGGCACAAGCGTGGCCCGAAGTTTGCAACGCAAACTTTGGGATTTTTCTGGCGCAGAGCGGGAAGTCGCGGCTCCCATCGCCCCGTCTAGTGCCCGAGCCATCAGTCCAAAGCGGAGCAACAGCCCCCTTTGGTAAAGGGGGCGCCGCGACAGCGGCAGGGAATTGGATAACAAGCGGCGCCCGAAGTTTGCAAAGCAAACTTTGGGATTTTCCTGGGCGTAGCGCGGAAAGTCGCGACTCTCATCGCCCCGTCTACTGTCGGAGCCATCAGTCGAAAGCGGAGCAACAGCCCCCTTTGGTAAAGGGGGCGCCGCGACAGCGGCGGGGAATTGGAGGCACAAGCCAGGGGCCCAAAGTTTGCAAAGCAAACTTTGGGACTTTCATCGAAAGCAAAGCGTCGATGAAAGTGGCGGAGCCGGCCGATAAGCCGGGTTCTGTCGTGGACAGTCATTCCTCTAGGCGCAACGTCGCCGTTACGCTCAAGCAACCTACCCGGACCCGACGCGGGCCGCGTCATGAGGTCCCTATTTGGTCTTGCTCCCGGTGGGGTTTGCCGTGCCGGTCTGTTGCCAGACTCGCGGTGCGCTCTTACCGCACCATTTCAACCTTACCTGATCCCTTGCGGGCCATCGGCGGTATCTTTCTGTTGCACTTTCCGTCGGCTCGCGCCGCCCAGGCATTACCTGGCACCGTGCCCTGTGGAGCCCGGACTTTCCTCGGCACTCTTGCGAGTGACGCGACTGTCTGGCCGACTCCGCCGCGCGCATTGTCTCACGTCGCCGGTACCGGCCGCTGTCAGCTGCCGTACAAGGACTTCCGCGGCGCGCCGCTGAGTTCGGCCGCCAGCTTGGCCGCCGTCGACGGCGGCAGGTGTTCGCTGAGCCTGGCATACAGGCGCCGGCCTTCGATGAGCTGGGCCTCCTCGTCGTCGCCCGCGCCCTGCACCATCACCACGAACTCGCCTTTGCGCTGGTTGTCATCCGCCAGCACTTGCGCATGCAGTGATTCCAGACTGCCATCGAGCACGGTCTCGAACAATTTGGTCAACTCGCGCGCCATGACCGCATTGCGCGCATCGCCAAACACCACCCGCATGTCGGCCAGCGATTCGGCGATGCGGTGCGAGGATTCGTAGAAGACCAGCGTGCGCGTCTCGCTGGCCAGCTTGCCGAGGCGTTCGCGCCGCGCCGAGGATTTGGCCGGCAGGAAGCCTTCGAAGACGAAACGGTCGCTGGGCAATCCGGCCACGCTCAGCGCCGCGATAGCCGCGCAGGCGCCGGGAACCGGGCTGACCCTTAGGCCCGCCGCACGCGCTGCCCGCACGACCCGGAAACCCGGATCGCTGACCAGCGGAGTGCCGGCGTCGCTGACCAGCGCCAGCGAATCCCCACCCACCATGCGTTCCACGACGCGCTCGGAAATCGCTTCCTCGTTATGTTCATGCAATGCGATGAGCGGGCGCTCGATGCCGAAATGGGACAGCAACTGGCGGGTGTGGCGGGTGTCTTCGGCACAGATGCCGGCCACGCTCCGCAGCGTCTCCAGCGCGCGCGGCGAAAGGTCGGAGAGATTGCCAATGGGCGTTGCCACGATGAACAGAGTTCCAGCAGGCATTACATGATCCTTGGGCCGTGGCCTGAACGCAGTCCAGCGCCGCCGAAGGTACAATCCTAGCCGGTTCCCACGCACCCCCGCCGAGCAAGCCCCATGGATATGCGATTCGGAAGGATCTTCCCCCTCTTCATGCTGGCGGCGCTGTTCGCCGGCTGCGCGACCACCCAGGTGAGCGGCGGCGGCCAGACCACGCAGGCCGAGCGCGGCGCTCTCTCTGCCGCATCGGAGCTGGCGCGCAACGATGCAAGCCTGAGCGGCCAGGCCAAGGCCGACAATGCGCGGCAGATCGAACGCCTGCTGGCCGCCATCGACAACGCAAGCCTGGCGCGCGGTGCATCGGCGCTGCGTGCCGGCGATCCCCTGTATCCGTTCGTGGGCCGCGCGCTGCTGAGCCGGGGCCTGCCCCTGCCGCACGCGTTCGAACGTGGCGCCCAGTGGCGTTTCGACCTCAACAACCGCCCCGCTGCGGAGCGCGACGGCTATCGTCCGCCCGTGAAACTGGCGGTGCTGCTGCCCTTGTCCGGACAGCTGGCCACGGCCGCGGCACCGGTTCGCGATGGCTTGCTGGCCGGGTATTACGGTGAAAGCCGGCGCCGCCCCGAGATCAATTTCTACGACACCGCGGGAACGGCCGGCGGCGCGGTCGCCGCCTATGCGTCTGCGGCCGCGGCGGGCGCCGATTTCATCATCGGTCCGCTGGGACGCGACGAAGTCAGCGCGGTGTTCGGACAGGCCAATCTGTCGGTGCCGGTGCTGGCGCTGAATCGCGGCACTTCCGCGCCGCCTGCAGGCAACGCGGGCTTCTCGCTGGCCCCCGAGGACGACGGCATCATTGCCGCCGAATACCTGTTGGGCCGCGAGCGTCGCACAGCGGTGGTGATCAACGGCAACGACGACAGCGGCAGGCGGGCGGCCACCGCGTTCCGCGAGCGCTTCACCCAGCGCGGCGGAACCGTGGTGGAAACCATTGGCGTGGCCGAGGTGCCGGGCAGCATTTCCGCCAACCTGGCCACTGCGGCGCAACGCGGCGTGGACGCGGTCTTCCTTGCGATGAAGGGCAACACCGCGCGTGCGATCGCGCCACAGCTGGCGCTGGCCGGCTTGGCCGGCAAGAGTCGCGTGGCCAGCTCCCAGCTGATCTCGGGTACGGGCAAGCCCGAGCAGGACAGCGCGCTGGATGGCATCGTCTACCCCACTGAAGTGTGGACTGCACGCGGTCTTGGCGGATTGCCGGCGGCCAGCGTGGTGGGTGCACGCCTGCCCACCGCCCGCGGCCCGGCCGCGCGCCTGTTCGCCTTTGGTTACGACGCCTGGATGCTGACGGCATACCTGGAGAAGCTGGCCACGGGCAACAACGCGCGACTCGAGGGCGCGACCGGCGAGCTCACCCTGGATGGCTTTGGCAACGTGATCCGCATGCCGGCATGGGCCACCTTCAACGACGGACGTGCAGTGCCGGTTTCCGGAGGCGGTTGAGCGGCCCGCGTGATCGATCGCAGGGCGCGTGGCGACCGTGCCGAGACGGCTGCGCTTGAATACCTGCTGCGCGCGGGCCTGCGCCAGGTCGCGTCCAATGCGAACTACCGCGGCGGCGAGCTTGACCTGGTGATGCGCGATGACAGCGGGCGCGACGGCCCCTCCCTGGTGTTCGTGGAAGTGCGGTACCGGAAATCGGCGGCGTTCGGTGGCGGTGCCGCTTCGGTCGATGCCGGCAAGCGCCGCAAGCTCATCCATGCCGCCCAGAGTTTCCTGTCCGAACACCGGCAATACGCGAATACGGCGTGCCGCTTCGATGTCATCGAGGCCGATGGAGACCCCGACTCACCACGCATCACCTGGCTGCGCGATGCGTTCCGCGCCGACGACTGCTGAGCTGCGCGGGCGCGCCCGCCCCGCCACGGGATCGACAAACCACTGACCCGCGGTATCGGCCCCGGGCCGCACTCCGCCCGCACGTGCATGGTTCGGCGCTCAGATGCGCGAGGTAGGCAGCGGCCGCTCCCGGTGCATCAGGCTCCATTCGGCGTGTTCGGTCAGGGCCGCTTCGCCCAGTGCGCGCAGGATCCCGCGCTTTTCTTCCAGTCCACGCGCGCTATCGAGCAGGCGCTGCGCCGCAGCGAAAATGCGCTGCATGAAGCGGTATTGGCGGATCAGCTCCTTGTCCGCCTTCTTGTGCACGTAGGCTTCATGCACCGCGGCGATCACCGAAAGGATGCCCATCACCGATACCAGGGTGTGCTTGAGGTGGTCGTCGAAGCGATGGGCAAGGATGGCCAGCAATACGCTGAGCGCCACGCCCAGCCCGATGCAGACATGGCCCATGAGCTCGGCACGATGATGCAGGCGTGACCTGCGCAGCGCCGAGTGGGAGTAATAACCGAGCTGTCCGCCCGAGCGCGAGGTGCCGATCCATTCGCCGATCACCGCATCGACGTGGCCGGCATCGGCCATCACCGGCGCCAGCATCCCGTCCAGGCTGGCGCCGCGCATCACATTGCGTATCCAGCCCAGCTCGACGTCCTGCTTCTGCAGGAAATTGTCATGCGCGAAAGCCGGGGTGCCGGGGACCACGATCCCTGCGCGGCGCCAGTACGACTGCACGCGCAGGCCCTCGGCCAGCGTGCGGTAGTCCAGGTATTTGCGTTGCCACTGGCGGCGGCTGGCCAGGCCGGTGACGCCCATGCCGATGAGGAACAGCAACAGGAAGGTGTAGATCACCACATCCTGGGTCACCACGTGGGTATAGGTGAAGAACGCAAAGCCCATCAGCGCGACCAGCGCATAGGTGCTGCGCAGCACTCGCCCCACGCGCCGCTGGTAAGTGCGGGCCAGCCAGTCCGCCGCGATGAATGTCTTCCAGACCGGGCACTGCGCTGCCTGCGCCGAGTCTGCCGGCTGGGCGGCGATCTGCGCGGCGTACTTGTGCACGTCGACGTTGTAGTCCGCCTGGCGATGGAGCATCTGGGCGAACTCCGGTTGCAGCTCTTCGCTGGCCTGCGTTCCTTCGGCTGCAGTGAGCCAGCGGCCGCCCGGATCGGAGACATCGCCGTCGCCCTGGCGGGCGGTGTGCATGTGGTGCACGACGTTCTCGTGGTCGGGTCCCAGCAGGTTGGCCGTGGCGTGGCGCCGTTCAGCGCCACCGAACATCGCCCCGTGCAGGTGGAAACGCACGATCTGCGCAGTACCACCGAGCCGTCCTGATTCCTGCCCGTCCCACAACGCCAGCAGCACATGGCAATGGCTGGAGACGAAAATCCCGGCCTGCGCGTACTGCCGGTCGCGGTCAAGTCCCGGCACGGCCACCGATTGGGGCGTGCTGCCGCGTTCCAGCGGCAGTTCCAGCACTTCGACCCGTGGCAGTTGCCGCTCCAGCCACTGCAGGTCCGGCGCATCGAAGTCCTCGCGGTAGGTCGACAGCGGCAGCGGCAGCGGCGCAATCACGCGCAGGCCCAGGTCCAGCGCCACCTGCGCGACCAGCTGGTCGCTGCCCTGGGCCATGGGCGACAGCAGGACCAGCGGCAATTCGGGATGACGCGCCTGCAAGTCTTCAAGGAACGTGCGCACCCGCGCCTGCAGGCCGGGCACATCGGCGCTGCGCAACCTGCGGTGGCCGGTGACTCCAAGCACCAGACTGTTGGCCAGCAGCGGGACGTCGTTGCGGTCGGACATGGGCAGCGCCGCGGCGGCACCGGTGCCGCTGTTGTCCCTAGCCTACACGGGGAATGCGGGGCGTGGACCGCCTGCCCGGGCGCCCGCGCCGGCGCTTGCGGGCCTCAACGGAAGTGCTGGTATCCGGAACGGGCCGGGTGCCACTCCGCGCCACCGCCATCCAGTGCCCTTACGCCCTGCCCCGGCACGATGCGGCCGATGCGCGTGGCGTCGACGCCGGCGAAATCCATTGCCTGCAGGATCAATTCCCGATGCGTTGGCGGGGCGCTGAAACACAACTCGTAATCGTCGCCACCACAGGCCTGCAGCGGCCAGCGGGCCGCCGCATCGAGTTGCTGCAGTTCGGCCGAAGCAGGCAACGCAGGCAAGTCCACTTCGGCGCCCATGCCACTGCGTTCGCACACGTGGGCGAGGTCGGCCAACAATCCGTCGGACAGATCGATGCAGGCGTTCGCCAGACCGGACAGGCGCCGGCCCGCTGCCACGCGCGGGCTTGGGCGATCAAGGCGCAGGCGCGATGACGCGCTGGCCTCCGCTCCTTCCAGCACGCCATGCAATGCCATTGCGGCGTCGCCCAGGGTACCGGTGACCCAGATGTCGTCGCCGATGCGGGCGCCATCGCGGCGCAAGGCAGTGCCTGCTTCCACCAGGCCCATGGCGGTGACCGAAATCGACAGTGGGCCGCGCGTGGTGTCGCCGCCTACCAGCGCAATCCCGTGGGGTTCGGCCAGCTGCAGGAACCCGTCCAGGAATTGGTCGACCCAGGTTTCCTCCGCCTGCGGCAGCGAAAGCGACAACGTGCACCAGGTGGGCACGGCGCCCATGGCCGCGAGGTCGGAGAGGTTTACCGCCAGTGACTTCCAGCCGATGTCGGCGGCCGTGGTGGCATGGGGAAAATGCACGCCTGCATTGAGCGTGTCGGCGGTGACTACCAGTTGCATGCCCGTGGGGACCGCTAGCAGCGCGGCATCGTCGCCGATGCCCAGCACCACGTCGCCGCGTGCGCCGATGCGTGCACGGATACGGGAGATGAGGTCGAATTCTGCGGTACCCATCGCTGCATCCTATCGCCCTGGCACGGCGTTGCCAGCTGGAAGCGGTGTGGCGGCGCCAGCAATGAGTGGGGGAAGACGATCGGCAACCGGCCCGCTCGGCCTGGTCAGCGGGTGGCGCTGAATTCCGCGGGGCGCCATTCGGCGGCGGCCTTGTCCAGCACGCCGTTGACGTAGGTGTGGCCGTGTTCGGAACCGAAGCGCTTGGCGATCTCGATGGCTTCGTTGAGGACCACGCGATACGGCACGTCCAGCCGGTGGATCAGCTCGTAGGCCGACAGCCGCAACACGGCGCGTTCGATCGGGTCCACTTCCTCGACCGCACGGTCCAGGCAGCCCACCAGCGCCTCGTCCAGGCTGGCGCGATGCTTGATCACGCCGCGGACCAGGTCGTCGAAGTATTCCAGGTCGGCGATCTCGTGCGCCTGTTCGTGCGCGAACTGGGCGATGACCTGATCCACCAGGCCGCCCGATATCTGCCAGGCATAGATCGCCTGCAGGGCGCGGCGGCGCGCGCGCGCGCGGGTGACCGGGTCGACGCCGTCGCGACGGTTGCTGTCCTTGCGGAAATTTCGGTTCATGGCAGTTGCTCCAGCAGCTGCGCCATCTCGATGGCGCCCAGCGCGGCTTCCTCGCCCTTGTTGCCGTGGCTGCCGCCGGCGCGCACCTCGGCATCCTCGATGCGTTCGACCGCCAGCACCCCGTTCATCACCGGGATGCCGAAATCCAGCGACACCCGCATCAGGCCCTCGGCGCAACGATCAGCCACGTGTTCGTAATGGCGGGTGTCACCGCGGATCACGCAGCCAAGCGCGATGATCGCCGCATGCTGGCTGGCGGCGGCGATGCGCGCCGCGGCCAGCGGAATTTCCCAGGCGCCCGGCACGCGGACCACGTCCACAGCCGCATCGGCAATCCCATTGTCCGCCAGGCTCTGCCGCGCACCGGTGACCAGCGCATCGGTGATGCGCGGATTCCAGCGGCTGGCGATGATTGCGAAACGTGCGGCTTCGGGAGCGCGCAGCTCGCCTTCGTAATGGGGCATGGGTGATGTTTCCTTGGGGGCGGCAGTTTAACAGCAGCGACAGAGGCCCGATGCCTCGTGGGCCGGGCTCCAGTCCCGGCGCTCGACCCGGAAGTGATCGGCGCTGCAGCCCTTTACTGCCTGGCAACTAGACGTATTCCACGACCTCCAGACCATAGCCAGCCAGTCCCACTTGCCGGCGCGGGGTGCCGAGCACGCGCAGCTTGCCCAGCCCCAGGTCGGCCAGGATCTGGGCACCGGCACCATTGCGCCGCCATTCGGCCAGCGCGCCCCCGCTGGGCGGCTCGGAGTCGTGGCCGGGCTGGGCCTGGATCCGCGCCAGCAGCGCCTGCGGGCTGGACGCCTCATCCAGCAGGACCAACGCGCCGCGCTCCTCGCGGGCGATAGCCGCCAGCACCTCCCCCACTGCCGGCCCGAAATCCGCGCGCCGCCAGTGCAGCGCATCGGCGAGCGGGTTCTGCATGTGCACGCGCACCAGCGTGGGCACGCTGGCGTCTGCGTCGCCGCGCAGCAGCGCGAAATGCAGGCCGTGGCTGAGGCGATCGCGATAGGTGTGCAGCCGGAATGGGCCGTGTTCGGTTTCGATCTCGCGCACGTCCACGCGCTCGACGGTGTGCTCGGTGCTAAGCCGGTAGCGGATGAGTTCCTCTATGGAGCCGATCTTCAGGCCGTGGGTGCGCGCGAATTCCTCCAGTTGCGGCCGGCGCGCCATGCTGCCGTCGGCGTTGAGGATCTCGACCAGCACGCCGGCCGGCTCCATTCCCGCCAGCATCGCCAGATCAGTGGCCGCCTCGGTGTGGCCGGAGCGGTTGAGCACGCCGCCAGGTTGCGCGGTCAGAGGGAAGATGTGCCCCGGCTGCGACAGGTCCTGCGGCTTCACGTCGGGACGCACGGCAGTGCGGATGGTGTGGGCGCGGTCGTAGGCGGAGATGCCGGTGGTGACGCCTTCCGCGGCCTCGATGCTGACGGTGAAGTTGGTGTGGTGCTGGGACGTGTTGTCCTGAACCATGGGCGGCAGGCCAAGCTGGCGGCAACGCTCGCGGGTCAGCGACAGGCACACCAGGCCGCGCGCATGGGTGACCATGAAGTTGATGTCGGAAGGCTTGACCAGTTCGGCGGCCATGATCAGGTCGCCTTCGTTCTCGCGGTCCTCGTCGTCGACGATCACGACCATGCGGCCGTTGCGGATCTCTTCCAGCAGTTCGGGAATGGTGGCGAAACTCATGCGCTTGCTCCGTCGGAATGCGCGCCGAGCAGGCGCTCGACATAACGCGCGACCAGGTCGATTTCCAGGTTCACCGCCGCGCCGATCGCGGTGCCGGCGAAAGCGGTGTTGGCAACGGTGTGCGGGATCAGGGCTACTTCAAACCCATCCGCGTCCACCTGGTTGACGGTCAGGCTGACGCCATCCACGCAGATCGAACCCTTCCTGGCGACGTAGCGCAGCAGGGCTTGCGGCGCCGCGAATCGCCAGCGTTGCGCACGTGCGTCGGGCAGGATGCCAAGCACCTTGCCCACGCCGTCGACGTGGCCGCTGACCAGGTGGCCGCCCAGACGATCGGTCGGCCGCATTGCGCGTTCCAGGTTGAGCAGTGCTCCAGGTAGCAAAGCGCCCAGCGTGGTCAGCGACAGGGTTTCGTTGGAGGCATCGGCCTCGAAATGGGTCGCGCTGAAGGCGACCACGGTCAGGCAGACGCCATTGACGGCGATGCTCTCGCCCAGTTGTACGTCGCTGAAAGGCAGGTTGCCGACCTCGATGTCCAGGCGCGCATCGCCGCTGCCGGTGTCGATGCCGGCCAGGCGGCCCACGCCTTCGATGATCCCGGTGAACATCAGTGCGCACCCAGGAAGGCGGCGACTGGAAAATCCTGCTTGGCGATGGTCATGGATCGTTTCCCGCGTTGAAGAATGCGAAAAAACGCCCACAGGGCACGGGGCAACGCGCAACCGCGAGGTCGCACATGGCTCGTCTTCTTTCATCCGGACTATGACCGTCGGCTCCGGCATCGGACCGGATCTGCTGACCCTTCGGCGGTCTCCTGGGTGGAAACTGCAGAGGCGCTCGCGGGCTCATCAAGGGCGCATGACGCCGAAGACCTACCGCCGGTGGGGAATCGCACCCCGCCCTGAAGACGTTTACTGGTTGGAATTACTGGTTGGTGCTGGCCGGCGAACCGGCGGCGAATTCTAGCATCGCCACCTGCGTCGGCCGCCGGACGCAATGTTCCACCTCAGGCCGCAACGGACCTGGCCCGCCTGGTTTTCCGCAAGCGCATCGCGGTCAAGCCCTGCTAGCGGGGTTTCCGGCGCAGGTGCAGCACCAGCGGCCAACGCATGGTGCGCTGGCGCATGGGTTCGCCCCAGGCCGCGGCGAGTGGATCGGCATGGTGCTCGACCGGGTCACGCCCGGTGTCGGCCCTGCAGCGCGCGGTTGCCGACATGCTGCCCAGGTAACCCAGCAACTGCGGCAGGTTCCACTCGGCGGTCAGCCACAAGGCCGGTGCTGGCAAGGCCGGGAACGGCCATGCATAGCCTGCATAACCGGCATCCACGTCCGCGCGTTCCGGCGGCCAGTACGCTTCGATCTGCGCGCGAAAGGCATCCGCCGCGGGTAGCAGGTCATCCGAAAACACCATGTCCTGGTAGGTCCAGGCCGCCAGCACCCCACCGGGGCGCAGCACGCGTTCGCATTCGGCAAAGAAGCGCGGGCGGTCGAACCAGTGCAGCGCCTGCGCGACCGCGACCAGTGCCACGCTGTGGTCGGCCAGCGACGTGGCTTCTGCCGGCTCGACCGCGACCCGGACGTTGGCGGTGTCTCCGCCCGCGGCCCAGTGCTGCCCGATCTGCGCTGCACTGGGATCGGTGGCGAACACATCGGCGAAGCGTTGGCTCAATCCGCGCGTGGCCTGGCCACTGCCGCAGCCCGGCTCCCATACCGAAGCATTTGCCGGCGCTACCGCGGCGATGGCATTGAACAATGCATCGGGATAAGTAGGCCGCCAGCTGGCGTAGGCGCCTGCGACCTGGGAGAAGTGATCCTTGAAGGTTTTCATGCGCTCGTGCAACCCGGTGCTGGCAACAGGAACTGCGTTGTCATCGCGGCATTACCGATGCCGAGGCTGCGTTCGCTGGCAGTGCGACCGGAGCGCCTGTTTGCATTGTTCAGGCCTTTGCCGGTCGCAGCAGCAGGCGCTGGTCCTCGCCCATTGCACGCGCATCGACCACGGTGAGTTGCGCACGCTGCGCCATGGCGTCGATCCCCAGGCCTGCAAACAGCGGCCGTGCACGTTCGCCCAGCAGTACAGGCGCCACATACAACAGGATTTCATCGGCGAAGCCGGCCGCCACGAAGGCCCCGGCCAGGGTGGCGCCGGCTTCAACCTGCACTTCATTGATTTCGCGCGCCGCCAGCAGCTTCAGCACCGCCTCCAGGTCGAAGCGCCCGCCATTGACCGGAGCGACGGCGCGCTGCACGTCAAGATCACGCGGAGGCTTGGCATCGGAAGCGTGCAGGTACAGCGTCGGTGCCGCATCATCCCGGACCCGCCCGCGCGCCACCGTGGCCAGGCCCGGATCCAGCACCACGCGCAGCGGTGGCAGGAACGGCGTGTCGTCATCGAAGCGCACCGTGAGCGAAGGATCGTCGATCAGCACTGTGTTGGCACCGGTGATGATGGCGCCGGCGCGGGCGCGCCATTTGTGCACGTCCTGGCGTGAGGCTTCGCCGCTGATCCATTTGGATTCGCCACTGGCCATCGCCGTGCGGCCATCCAGGCTGGTGCCGAGTTTGACCCGCACCCACGGGCGGCCACGTTCCAGCCGCGACAGGAACCCGCGGTTGAGCTGGCGCGCCTGTGCTTCCATCAAACCTGATTCGACCGTGATACCGGCGGCACGCAACTGGTCGAAGCCCGCGCCGTCGACCTGCGGGAAGGGATCGCGCATGGCCGAGACCACGCGGCTGACACCTGCGGCGATCAACGCCTCCGCGCAGGGACCGGTGCGACCGGTGTGGGCGCAGGGCTCCAGGGTGACGTATGCGGTCGCGCCCTGGGCGCGCGCACCGGCCGCCTGCAATGCCAGCACTTCGGCGTGCGGCTCGCCGGCACGCTGGTGGAAGCCTTCGCCCACCACCTCCTCACCGTGGGCGATGACGCAGCCGACCATAGGATTGGGGCGGGTGGTATAGGCGCCACGTTCGGCCAGGCGCAGGGCGCGGGCCATCAGCAGGTGATCGGTGGCAGTGAAGGCAGTCATGTGGACCGGCTGTCGAGCCCCTCTCCCATCGGGAGAGGGGTTGGGGTGAGGGTACGGTGGAATCCGGGTGACATGAGGGTCAGCAATTCCACCGGGTTCCCGCTGTCGCTTTGCGCGACCTTCTCCCGAATTGGAGAAGCTTCATCATCAGCGTTTCTTGTTCTTGTCGATCGGCACCACCTCGCCGCCCAGCAAGGGCAACTGGCCGCTGGAGGTAGGCAGGTCGCGCTCGAGCTTCTCGATCTCCTCGCGGAAATCGGCCACGTCCTCGAAGCTGCGGTAGACCGACGCAAAGCGTACGTAGCCGACATGGTCGAGCTTGCGCAGTTCGGTCATCACGAATTCGCCGATCCGGCGCGAGGCGATTTCACGCTCGCCGCTCATGCGGATCTGGTGGACCACCGCGCGCACCGCCGATTCAATCTGCTCTTCGGACACCGGCCGCTTCTGCAATGCGCGATCGAAGCCCACCCGCAACTTGCGCGCGTCGAACGTATCGCGGCGGCCATCACCCTTGATGACGGTGGGCAACTTGATCTCGATGTTCTCGAGGGTACTGAAGCGCTCGCCACACGCCTCGCATTCACGGCGACGGCGAATGGTCGCGCCGTCTTCGGAAACGCGCGAGTCGATCACGCGGGTGTCTGTGTGCTGGCAGAAGGGGCAATGCATTTCAGGGATCGAATGCGAAAGGCAGCAGGATGGCGCTGCGGACCGCCTTTCCACCACACATCCTGGGGGAGAACGCCAGCTTGGCGGCGGTGACCGCTGCGGCGCTTGCGAACGCGGCATCGGTCGCACACACCGGACGCACGGCCGCGATGGCGCCGGCCTCGTCCAGCTCCAGAAGCAGGTGCGCCGCTCCCCGCAAGTGCTTTCCCTTTTCGTCCACCGGATACAGGGCCCGCGCCTGCACCGGCTTCTTGGCAGGGTCGACACAGCCACCGTCCACCGACTTTTCGTTCCAGGCCGCCTTGCGCTCCAGAATCGCCGCTTTCGTCAAAAGCTGCACCGAGCCAGCGGTGCACAGGCCGGTCGTGCCATCGTAACGTGCGAGTCGCATCGTGGTGGTGATGCGCTTGCTGTTCTGCAGGGCGGCCTCGTTGACCTTGGTCGGCGGCTGCCCGGCCGCATGCAGCAGCGGGGGCAATGCTGCGCATCCAACCAGGAGGGCCAGCAGATTGAAGGCTGCGTAGCGCAACCCGCTCATCCGTACACCGGGAACTTCGCGCACTGCTTCTCGACGTTATCACGCACTCCGGCGATGACATTTTCATCGCCCGGCGCATCCAGCACGTCGCAGATCCAGTTCGCCAGGGCCACGCAATCCGGTTCCAGGTAACCGCGGGTCGTGACCGCAGGCGTGCCCAGACGCAGGCCCGAGGTCACGAAGGGCTTCTGCGGATCGTTCGGCACTGCGTTCTTGTTGACGGTGATGTGGGCCTTGCCCAGCGCTTCCTCGGCGGCCTTGCCGGTGACGCCCTTGCCGATCATGTCGACCAGCATCAGGTGGTTCTCGGTGCCGCCCGAGACGATCTTGTAGCCGCGGGAAATGATCGTCTTGGCCATGGCCTGCGCGTTCTTCACCACCTGCGCCTGGTAGGCCTTGAATTCCGGCTCCAGCGCTTCCTTGAAGGCCACCGCCTTTGCCGCGATCACGTGCATCAGCGGGCCGCCCTGGATGCCGGGGAAGACGATGCTCTGCAGCTTCTTCTCGATCTCTTCGCCCGCCCCTTTGGCGACAATGATGCCGCCGCGCGGACCGCGCAGGGTCTTGTGCGTGGTCGAGGTGACTACGTGCGCATGTGGCAACGGATTGGGATAGACACCCGCGGCCACCAGGCCGGCGACATGGGCCATGTCGACGAACAGATAGGCGCCCACCTTGTCGGCGATGGCGCGGAAGCGCGCCCAGTCGACCACCTGGGAATAGGCACTGAAACCAGCGACCACCATCTTCGGCTTGTGTTCCAGCGCCAGGCGCTCGACTTCGTCGTAATCGATCAGGCCCTGCTCGTTGACGCCGTACTGCATGGCATCGAACAGTTTGCCGGAGATATTGACCTTGGCACCGTGGGTCAGGTGGCCGCCATGGGCCAGCGACATGCCCAGGATCCTGTCGCCGGGGCTCAGCAGCGCCAGGTAGACGGCCTGGTTCGCCTGCGAGCCCGAATGCGGCTGCACGTTGGCGTAGTCGGCGCCGAACAGCTGCTTGACCCGCTCGATGGCCAGCTTCTCGGCAATGTCGACGTATTCGCAGCCGCCGTAATAGCGCTTGCCCGGGTAGCCCTCTGCGTACTTGTTGGTCAGCTGGCTGCCTTGGGCTTCCATCACCAGTGCGCTGCAGTAGTTCTCGGAGGCGATCAGCTCGACGTGGTCCTCCTGGCGGCGGTTCTCCGACGCGATCGCGGCGGCCAGTTCGGGGTCGTAACCTTCAATGCGGGCGTTGCGCTGGAACATCGGAGCTCCGGGAGGGATCGGGCTGCCGATTGTAGCCCCCCGCTCCCGCCCCTACAAAAGAAGTGAATGGAACGGAGTTGTGAGGGGTAAACGCCTGCCCACAAAGAAAAAGCGCGCCTTGCGGCGCGCTTTTCCGTTCAAACAGATCCTCTGGGACTATCAGTGACGCAGGATCAGGTCGGTGATGATGCCCGTGGCCACGGCGACCAGCAGGTAGTCGCCTGCGTCGCTGCGGCGCCAGTACTGGCCGCGAGGCGGAGCACGAAGACCATAGCCCCGGTAATCGTTGACCACATAGGTCGGGCCATAGCCGTCACCGTAGTAGCGTGCGCCCCGGGCCCAGCGCGGGGGTCCGTAGCCCGCGTTGCCATACGAGGACCGATAGGCCGGCCGGTAAACGACGCGGGGCGGGGCGGGGCGGTAATTACGGTCATTGTGCATGTAAGCGCGGTAGTTGCCGTCTTCCCTTCTCTGGCGCGTTTCGTAGCGCCCTACACCGCGGTCACTCCACTCACGCTCATAACCCCGGCTGCCGTGCTCGCGGTCTCTGTGGTGATCACGGGCCATTGCGGGGGCGGAGGCCACGGTCGCCGCGAACAGCAGCGCCAAGCCGGTCTTGATCACGTAATTCATCGTATCCACCTCCTGTTTGCCCTGGTGGGTTGAATATCGAATGGACGTGCTGAACCACGGCCTTCTGTAAATGGATTTGTAGAAAACCGTTAAGACCCCAGCCAGCGGGCCGCAGCCCGTATAATTCGCCCTTTCTCGATTTTCGCCACCGCGCCAGCCTTGCGCGGGCACGGCAGTGCCTTCCCCGGAGACCCCATGTCGCAATACATCTACACCATGAACGGCGTCAGCAAAGTCGTGCCGCCGAAGCGCCAGATCATCAAGGACATCTCGCTGTCCTTCTTCCCGGGGGCCAAGATCGGCCTGCTGGGCCTGAACGGCGCGGGCAAGTCCACCGTTCTCAAAATCATGGCCGGCGTGGACTCCGATTTCAGCGGCGAAGCACGCCCTGCCGCCGGCATCAAGGTCGGCTACCTGGCCCAGGAGCCGCAGCTCAACCCCGAGCACACGGTGCGCGAGGCGGTGGAAGAAGGCGTCGGCGAAGTGCTCAAGGCCCAGGCCGCACTCGACAAGATCTATGAGGCCTATGCCGAGGAAGGCGCGGACTTCGACAAGCTGGCCATCGACCAGCAGCGCCTGGAAGCCATCCTGGCCAACAATGACGCGCATACCCTGGAACACCAGCTGGACGTGGCCGCCGACGCGCTGCGCCTGCCGCCGTGGGACGCGATCATCGGCAAGTTGTCCGGTGGCGAGAAGCGCCGCGTGGCCCTGTGCCAGCTGCTGCTGCAGAAGCCGGACATGCTGCTGCTGGATGAACCGACCAACCACCTGGACGCCGAGTCGGTTGAATGGCTGGAGCAATTCCTGGCCCGCTACACCGGCACCGTGGTCGCCGTCACCCATGACCGCTACTTCCTGGAGAACGTGGCCGAATGGATCCTGGAACTGGATCGCGGCAAGGGCATCCCGTGGAAAGGCAACTACACCGCCTGGCTGGAGCAGAAATCCGAGCGCCTGAAGCAGGAAGAGTCCGGCGAAAAGGCGCGCCAGAAGGCCCTGGCCAAGGAACTGGAGTGGGTGCGCAGCAACGCCAAGGGCGGCCGCACCAAGGGCAAGGCACGCATGGCCAGGTTCGAAGAACTGAACTCGGTCGAATACCAGAAGCGCAACGAGACCAACGAGATCTTCATCCCGCCCGGCGAGCGCCTGGGCCAGTCGGTGATCGAGTTCAAGAACGTGTCCAAGAGCTTTGGCGACCGCCTGCTGATCGACGACCTGAGCTTCATCATCCCGCCGGGCGCCATCGTCGGCATCATCGGCCCCAACGGCGCGGGCAAGTCGACGCTGTTCAAGATGATCACCGGCCAGGAAACGCCGGACAAGGGCGAAGTCGTCAAGGGTCCCAGCACCAAGATCGCCTACGTCGACCAGAGCCGCGACGCCCTGACCGGCAACCACAATGTGTTCCAGGAGGTCAGCGGCGGCGCCGACATCCTCAACATCAATGGCGTCGAGATCCAGTCGCGCGCCTACATCGGCCGCTTCAATTTCAAGGGCCAGGACCAGCAGAAGCTGGTCGGCACGCTGTCAGGCGGCGAGCGCGGCCGCCTGCACCTGGCCAAGACCCTGCTGCAGGGCGGCAACGTGCTGCTGCTCGACGAACCGTCCAACGACCTGGACATCGAAACCCTGCGCGCGCTGGAAGATGCAGTGCTGGAGTTCCCGGGCTGCGCTGTGGTCATTTCCCATGACCGCTGGTTCCTGGATCGCATCGCCACCCACATCCTCGCCTTCGAAGGCGACTCGCACGTGGAGTACTTCCAGGGCAACTACCGCGAATACGAAGAAGACAAGAAGCGCCGCATGGGCGCCGAAGGCGCGCAACCCAAACGCCTGAGGTTCAAGGCACTGAAGTGACGCATTGGCCCGCGCGCAGCGCGGTTTTGCCAATGCGTCATCCCCGCGCAGGCGGGGATCCAGCGACTTTGTTCCTCATCTGAAAGCACCGCGCGCAGCGCGGCTTAGCCTATCTGTCATCCCCGCGCAGGCGGGGATCCAGCGACCTTGTTCCTCATCTGAAAGCACCGCGCGCAGCGCGGCTTAGCCTATCTGTCATCCCCGCGCAGGCGGGGATCCAGCGACTTTGTTCTTCATCTGAAAAGCACCGCTTGCAGCGCGGCTTGGCCAATCTGTCATCCCCGCGCAGGCGGGAATCCACGGACTTTGTTCCTGATCTGAAAAGCACCGCGTGCAGCGCGATTTTGCCGATGCGTCACACCTGACCACTACATCGCAGCCCGGTCGCCTGATCCCGGATTTTGCAGGAGCAGTGCGGGTCGCCGAGCCATCGCCGTCCGGACGATGGAAGCTTCGCGACCTGCGTCGCTCCTACAGGATCTGGTGCGCGCCCGGTCGACCTGACCGCTCATTGCCAGGAAGATTGACGCTGCGAGCAAACGCCGACTGGCGGGCGTCTCGTTCCTGCTGCCGTTGATCCCCGATACACCCTTGCACTCCAGGCCGTAACCCCTCGCGTGGGTCCGGCGAGCGAAGCAGCACTCGGGTCAGCGCATCGAAAGGAACAGCAGCATCGCCACGACTTGGCTGACCACCATGTTCATGACCATGAAGATTGCCAGGCCCAGGAGCGTACGCAGCACGGATTTCCAGCGCGGATAGCCCTGAAAGAACTGGACCAGGGAAAACACCGCGTAAACCATCGACAGCAACAACGCCCAGATCGCCGGTTGCGGTATCCATCGATGCAGGACCAGCAGGGCGGCCCAGAACACGAAAGCCTGCACCGTAAGCAAGGCGGTGATCACCAGCCATTCGGGGTAATTGAGGTTGCCCACGCGACGGAACGCCAGACGGAATGCGGCCGCCTCCAGCGGCAGCAGCAGCAAGGTGAACGCGGCGAAGTACTGGTTCATCAAGTCGGCCGCCATGCGGGTGGTCTTGTCCAGCAGCGCCTTGTCCACAGGCACGCCCCCGCTGCCTTCTGTGGCCGCTGCCGCTCCGGCCATCATTGCGGCGTCAGCGACTCCCTCGCCGGCCAGGTATTTACTGAGAATCACCACCACGGCCGCCATCACCATCAGCATCAGCAACGGCTTGGCCTGGTGGCCGCGGCGCCCGTTGATGTAATCACGCATCAGATGGCCGGGCCGCAACATCAGCTCCTTCAGCGAGTACAGGATGCCCCGGTCCATGTGCAGCACGCTGTGCTCCAGTTCGTGGCCGAGGAAATGCCAGTCGATGCGATGCGCCGGCGTGGGCTGGCCGCAGGCCGGGCAGAACTTTTGCAGGGCGCCGTCGATGGCGCGATCGCAACTGGCGCAGTTTCCTGCTTGAAGGATATTCAATGCCTGTCGCCGGTTCTTGTGGAGACGTATTTTCCCACGACCACCCACCCGAACCGCAACCAGATCGACGCGAACACCATGGCCCGGGTCAACAGGCTGCGCCGCGGCGCCTCGAACTTGCTGAAGTACCGCCACAGCCCGCGGTGCTTGTGCCACTCCACGAACAGCGGCCGCGCGCGGCTGGACACGCCGCGCACGTGCAGCACGCGGATGTCGTTGGCGATGGCCACGATCGCCCCGGCCGTGCGCGCGCGGCGGCACAGGTCCAGGTCTTCGGCATGCAGGCGATAACCTTCATCGAAACCGTGCAAGGTGTCGAACAGGGCACGCGGCATCAGCATCAATGCACCGGAGACTGCATCCACGACCTGCACGCTGGATTCCCGATCGGCGGCAATCCCCAGACGTGACGCCGCGGGCGACGCCACCATGGCACCAAAATCAGGATCCCGGCGACGCGCCGCCTCGTCCAGCATCCCGGACTCATCCACCAGGTCCACGCCGAGCACGACATTGCCGCACAGGGCATCGGCATGCGCGCGCAACCGCGACAGCGTATCGATTTCCACCATCAGGTCCGGATTGACGAACGCCAGCCACGACGCGGCGGATTCCTTCGCGCCCTGGTTGCAGGCCACCGCGAAGCCGGGATTGTCGGGATTGCCGATGAAGCGCACGCGCGCATCCTGGGCCGCGTGGCGCTGGATCAGGTCCAGCGTGCCGTCCACCGAGGCGTTGTCGATGATGCGGATCTCGCAGACGCCGTGGGCGGCACGCAGCCGCTTCAGGCATTCGTCCAGGGTGCTGGCGCTTTCGTGGCTGACCACGATGGCGGCGATGTCGCGCGGGTCAGTGGAAGAGTTCACGCTGCGGCTCCGGCGATGCAGTCTTTGCGTACAGCGCGGCCAGCTGCTCGCGCTGGGTGCGCAGGGGATCCTGCATCAGGAAGTTCGCCAGCCGCGCATGCCAGGCCGGCCAGCGCACGTTGAGGGTATCCATGTCGCCATCGGCGGGGAGACCTTCGCCGCCGCGGGCCACGAACGCGGTTTCGCACAGCGCATTGCGCCAGCCCAGTCCCGACATGCGCAGCGAAAGATCGATCAGCGCCGCATACCAGGAAGCGTAACTGCTGGCATCCAGGCCGCCGGCGCGCTGGCGCGCGCTGCCGCGCAGGGCAACGGCATGGTTGACCGCGCAGGGAAGCTCGGGATGCACGGGCGGCATGGCCGCGCAGGCGGCGGCGGTGCGCTCGAAGTCGACCGGAGGCGCGGTGATTTCGCCCAGCTGCGGCCACGAGGCCGCTTCGCCGGCATTGCACCAGGGGGTGGCGCTGGCGATGGAGGCATCACGGGCAAAGCAGGCCGCCAGTTGCTGCAGCCAGCCGGGCAGCGGCTGGGCGTCAGGCGCCAGCACCACCACGTCCGCGCCCGCACAGGCCTTCAGCATTTCATCCAGGTGCGCGACCTCGCCGATCATGCTGTGGCGGCGCGTGTAGTCGGCCTGCAGCGGCGTGCGCTTCAGCCAGCGCTCGATGATGACGGCGGCGCGCGGCCCGGCCTGGGCGTCGTCGGCCAGCCAGATGCGCGTGCCTGCCGGGGTGCCGGCATCCAGCGAGCCCAGGCAGGCGTCCAGCGCGTCGTCGTCGACGCCGACCGGCAGCAGGATGACGGGCAGCGCAGCGGCGGGTGCCGGGCTCACTTCTTCTTCGGTGTCTGCAGCGGGTCGAGCGCGTGGAACTTCTGCCCGTACTCGTCAGTCAGGTTGCGCGCTTCCTGCGGGTTGCGCACGATCGTGGGCGTCAGCAGGATGATGACTTCGTTGCGGGTCGAGTTCTGCGTCTTCTTGCCGAACAGCGAGCCGATGATCGGCAGCCGGCTCAGGCCCGGCACCCCGGAAGAGCCGTTGGAGGCCGAGTCGCTGATCAGGCCGGCCAGCATCACCGTATCGCCGGCCTGCACCGCCGCCTCGGTCTTCAACCTGCGCGTGTTGATGCGGACGTTGCCGTTCTCATCGGGGATGTCGCCCGGGGTGCTGACTTCCTGCACGATGTCCAGGAACACCATGCCGTCGCGGGTCACCCGTGGGCGCACCTTCAGGATGATGCCGGTGTCCAGGTATTGCACCTGGCTGTAGGTGTTGTCCCCGCCAAGGCCGGGATTGACCGTGACCGAGGAAATCGGGATGCGGCTGCCCACGTTGAGCGTGGCCTCCGCGTTGTTGCGCACGAACACCGACGGCGTCTGCAGCAGGCGCACGTCGGTGATCTGGTCGAGCGCGGTGATGACTGCGGCCGCATTCCTGCCCAGGAAGGTCCAGCCCAGCCCGGCGCTGCCGGTGATGCTGCCGGCGATGTCGCCCCAGATGTCGCGGCCAAGCGCGCTGGGCAGGCCCGGACCGGCTGGCGGCGCAGCGGTGACGGCATTCTCGAAGTACCAGTTGACGCCATAGCTGAGGTCGCCGGTCAGGTTGACCTCGGCGATCTGCGCCTCGATGTGGACCTGCAGCGGCATCACGTCCAGCTTCTCGATCACATCCTTGATCGATTTCCAGGCGCTGGCGCTGGCGCGCACCAGCAGCGTGTTGTTTTCTTCCACGGCGGAGACGCCGACCCGGTCTCCTTCCACTTCCAGGGTCACGCTGCCGTTGCCGCCGGTACGCTGGTTGAGCGACAGCGATCCGTTGCCAAGCCCGCCGCCGCTGCTGCCGGCAGAGGAATCACTGCCGCTGCCGCCGAAGTCGACGCTGCCGCCATTGGCGCCGTCTCGGATCTGCACCGGGTCGGTGCCGGGCATCAGCGAGGCCGGGCTGTCGCCGCCGGTCTGCTGGCTGCCACTGCGGCCGGCGCCGAACACCTCGGCCAGGCGGTCGGCCAGGTCCTTGGCCTTGATGTACTTCAGTTCGTAGGAAAACAGGCGCGCGCCGTCGCCGGCGCCGTCGATGCGTTCCAGCCAGTCCTGGATGTCATCCAGGTAGGCCGCCTGCGGCGTGATCACCAGCACCGCGTTGGCGCCTTCCAGCGGCATGAAGCGGAACATGCCGGCGCTGGGCGTCTTGCTGGTTTCGCCAAACACCTTCTCCAGGTCGGCGACCACCTTGGTGGCGCGCCCGGACTGCAGCGGGAACACGCCCACCGACATCCCCGCCAGCCAGTTGACGTCGAAAATCTCCACCGTGCGCAGGTAGTTTTCCAGCTCGCTGCGGGTACCGGCCAGGGTGATCACGTTGCGCGAGTTGTCCACGCCGACGATGGCGTTGGGACGGGAATAGGGCTCCAGCACCTTCTTCATTTCGCTGGCCGAGATGAAGCGCAGCGGCACCACCCGCACCTCGAAGCCACGGGCATTGGCAGCCGGTCCGGTGCGCGGCGACAGCGTGCCGGACAGCGCCTGGTCGGCGGGCACGATGTTGTAGCGGCCGTCGCTGTAGACCATGCGCGCGTTGTTCTGGCCCAGCACCTGTTCCAGCAGGGTCATGGCCTGGGCCGGCGACACCGGCTTGGGCGTGCCCAGGGTGACCGTGCCCTGCACGCCCGGCGCGATCACGTAGTTCTGGCCCAGCATGTCGCCGAGGATGGCCTTGACCACCGCATGCACGGATTCGCCTTCGAAATTGAAGGTCGCGCCGCTGCCACTGAGGTTGGACAGTGACGGCGGGGCCGCGGCGGCGGCGCTGCGGTTGATCACCTGGCCGCTGCCACGACGGATCACTGCCTGCGGTCCGGCCTGCGGCTCTTCCACCACATCCAATGGCGAGGTCTGTACGCCGCTGCCGGCGACCACAACGCGATCGGGATTGCCCTTGCGGCGCACGTCCGGGGTAGGAACGGTCGCGCACGCAGCCAGCAGGCCCGCCAACACGGAGATAAGGATGAAACGTGAGGTCATGCCTGCACTCTACTTTGTCTTGTCTGGGGTTGGCGGGACTGCGCCCTGCTCGCGCAGTTGCGCGCGTCTTGCCTCGATACGCTTGCGGATCAGGTCCATCTGCTGCTCGGTGGTGAGCACGGGTTCGGCAGTCGCGCCGCTGGCCGTGGGTACGGGCATCGCCGGAGCTGCGGGCGACACCGGTACGGGTGTAGGCGTCGGCGTCTGCCTGGGGGGCTGCGCGGGGGCTGTGGTTGCGCCCGGCCCGGCCGCTGCCTGGGAAGGCGTAGGCGGCTGGCCACCACTGCCATCGAACACCCGCAGGTCCAGGGTCTGCTGGCCTTCCGGACCGGCGAACACCACGCTGCGCGGCCTTATCTCGATGACCCGCCAGTTGGGTGCGGCATCGGGTGCTTCACCCAGCTTGACCCGTACCGATTCCCCGCTTTCCCTGGACTGCAGGATCGCCAACTGCAGTCCCGGGCTGATCAGCACGCTGGTCAGCTCGAAATCGAAGGTCTGCGGCTGCTCGCCGCCTTCCTCGCCGGCAATGAAGAAGGCTTCCGGCTGGCGGTTTTCGGAAAACAACGGACGCGCGCTCATTTCCCCGTACTGCGCCAGCGGCCCGAGTCTTTCGTTCGTCGCGGCCTGCAGTTGCGGGAGCGGTTGCACCAGGCTGGGATCGGCGGGCAGCGGACGGATCACGCCGCCCATGCCGGACAACGCCAGCACCCAGGCCAGCACGGCCCAGCCGGCGACGGCGACCAGCAACCAGGTGCGCGGTCCGATGGCGTCAGATCCCATCCATGCCTCCCTGCGCAGCCGTCACCTGCGGCCTGCGTGCAGCGGGCCGTCCTGCGGCATTGGCGGCCGTGGCGCCTGCAACCGGTCGCAGGTAGCCATACAGGTCGAAGCTGACGTCCAGGCCACCACTGCCCGCAGCGGGCGCGGCCGACACATAGGCATAGCGCTGGGCCAGCACGTTGAGGTTATCGATGAACAACCGCGGCGTGCCACTTTCCAGCGCATGCAGCACCGCGGCCAGTTCCGGCGTGCCGCAGCGCAGGCGCACCTGCACGACCACCCGCTCGAAACGCTCGCGGCCGGGTTGCGGCATGGGCGAACGATTGCTGATGGCGCAACTGCGGTTGCCAGGACTGGCCTGGACGACCACGGTTTCCAGTCGCTGCACCAGTCCTGCGGTGGCCAGCTCGGCGCTGGACTCGAGCAGGAAGCCCGGTCGCTGCGCCTCCTGCACCAGGGCTGCGGCCAGCTGGGCTTCCACTTGGGGTGCCTGCTGCAACTGGGTGCGCACGCGCAGCTCGCGTTCCTGGCTGGCGGCGATGTCCTGGTTCACGGCCAGCATGGGCGCCGTCCACCACGGATGGACCAGCAGCAGGTAGCCGATCCCCAGCACCGCCAGCAGCAGCGCGAGCGCCAGCCAGCGGTCGCGCTCAGCGACGGGCATCGCCATTGGCAGCCCCCGTTGCTGGGGCGGTGGCCGCCGGGCGGGTGCCGACCAGGTCGGCGGTCAGGCTGAAGCGGTCGCGACGGGTGCGTGGGTCCGGCTGCAGGGCGCCGCTGAGCGCGGGCGATTTCCACAGGCTGGAGCCCTCCATCCTGCCGACCAGCGCGGAGGCCTCGGGACTCAGGCCGATCAGCAGCAGGCGATCGCCTTCGATGGCGAGCTTTTCCAGATAGGTGTTGTCGGGAAGGCGGCGGCTGACTTCGTCGATCACTTCCACGGTGGTGGGCCGGCTGGCGCGCGCCCGGTCCAGGAACTTCGCTCCTTCGACGATATCGCGCAGGCGGTCGCGCTGGATGGCGACCTTGCGGGCCTGGATCGCGCTCGCGTCGACTTGCGCGCTGAACGCCGCCGCGGCATCGCGGCGGTTGGCCAGCACCTGCCAGGCAGTGGCGACCACGGCGAGCAAGGCCACTGCGACGAGCACCATGTTCCAGCTACGCATTGGAGTGCTGCGGCTGCGGCGCTGCTCCTGCGGCAACAGGTTGACCCCCAGCGGCGTGCCCGCGGCGTCCAGCGCGTCCACCCCGACCAGTCCGCCGGCCAGTCCGCCCAAAGCGGACAGCGCTTCCTCGAACGCCGGTTTCGGCACCGCCACCAGCTCCACCTCCAGCTGGCCGTCCGCGCGACGCCCGAGCAGGCGTGCATCGAAGCGCACCGCGGCTGCACTGAAGGGAGTCTGCCGGTCGACTTCAAAACCCACCACGTCGCGCAAGCGTTCGGCCGCGGCGGCCGGCAGCAGCATGGAGCGCCTGAGCACCAGGCCCGGCGGCAGCACCAGCCAGCGCGGCAATGCGGCCAGGCGATTGCCGAGCACGCGTTCCAGGTCGGCGTCCTGCAAGGGCAGCGGAAGGCGCACGACGTCGTGCACGCCGTTGCCGTTCTGCCACTGCAACTGGACTTCCTCGCCGGCACCGGCCAGCAGCAGGCGGTCCTGGGCCAGGCCCAGCAGCACCCGCCAGCGTGCGGGCAGCCAGCTGGCCAGCGCCTGGCGCCACCAGATCAGAAAGCTGCCGGTGCCAACGCCATAACGCCGGATACGGTCCGCCAGCGCGGGACTGTGGTCGAGACTAGTCATCGGGGTGCCGCAGCTTCCTCCCAGCGCAGAATGGTGTACACGGAGCCCGGCACCGGGCCGCCGCCTGCGCGCACTACCGTCCTGGTTGTCGCATCGCCTCCCTCGGCGGTGCGGACGTGGCTCTGGATACTATACGTGCCGGTGCCGCCGCCCACGAGTTGCTGCCCTGCGATAGCAGCCACGGCGCCGCGACGACGCGCTTCGTATTCGCCCGGGTCCAGCCCCAGCGCCGTCAGCACCGGGGCCTGCGCATAGGTGGGATCAGGCTGCGGGCGGCCACTGTAGAGGGTGAGGCTGGGCTCGAGCCGCGCGTAGAGTTCGGGCGTCATACCCAGCACCTGTTCCACTTCGGCCACCGATTCGAACGGTGCGTCCTTGGCGCCGTACGGCAGGCCGGCGGCGGCATAGTCCGGATCCTCGGCGCCACCGGCCGGCTGGGTCAGCGGGTCGCTGTCGCGCCAGTCGATGATCGCCGCGGCGATGCCATCGGCCAGCGCCGGCTCGCCGCCAACGGTGCGCACCAGCGCGGAGAGCAGTGGTGCCTCGGCCTGGTTGAGGTCGACCTTGCCGGTCTCGTCGACGATGCGGATGGTCACCACGCTGCCGGCATAGTCCCAGCGGTAGGGCCGGCCATCGGGCAGCCATTGCACGGCCGGATCGGCCTGGCCCACCCGCAGAAGCGCGTACTCCACCCCGGCGCGCGCGACTTCCTGGGCGGCTGCGCCCTTGCCAAGCACCTTGCCCTGCATCGATTCAACACCCGCGGTGAGGGTGAAGGCCACGATCAGCGTGGCCAGCAGCATGGTCAGCCACAGCACCAGCACCAGCGCCGCGCCTTGTACGCGTTGCCTGCTCATCGGGTCGGCAAACCGGTGTTGCCATCGAGACCGGTGTAGCCGCCACCACTGCCCTGGGCCAGGGTGACGATGAGCGCCGGCCAGCGGCTGCCGTCGGCCGCTTCGATGTCGATGGACACCTGCAGCGGCAGGGTTTCGCTCGCCGTCCACTGGCTTTGCCAGTCGTCCAGCCCACCCTCCGGCTTCAGCCCGCGATAACGGAAACGCACCTCGCGCAGTCCGTCGGCGAGCGCTTCGGGCGGTCGTGGCTGCGCCTCCTCGATGGCCTGCCCCGCATGCACCATCTGGAATGCAACCAGCAGACGACTGCCGCCATCGGCGACCACCAGGTCGTGCAGGTAGGGTCCGCCACGACCCAGGTAATCCGGCAGGTCGGAAACGAAGCGCATGCGCTGCGGCTCGCCGATGAAACGCGATTGCTGCCGGGTGGAGGGATCGGTGGCGAAGGCGATCATCTGCGCGGCAGCCAGCCGGCGCCGCAGGAATCCCTCCACCGCGCGCATGCGCTCGCTGCGCTGGGCGATGAGCTCGCCCCGCTGCACCACCGTGGTGGAGGCGCGCAGGGTGGCGAATGCCAAGCCCAGCCCCATCACCAGCAGCATGGTCGCCAGCAGCACTTCGATCAGGGTAAAGCCGCCCGCGGCCTGCTTCGCATTGTTCATGGCAGGGCGGGCTGGTTGATGTCGGCCGGTGCCAGCCGCAAGGTCTGCCACTGCAGCTTCTGCGCCGCGCTGTCCCCCCATTGCATGTGCAGGCGCAGTTCCAGCAGGCGCGGCGCCGCGGCATCGACGGTGGAGGACGAAGCCGGCAGGGCCGGGTCGGCGTAGGGCGCCACGTCCAGGGTCCAGCGATAGCGGCCTTCTTCCAGGCTGCCTGCACTATGCCCTGCCTGCAGGGTTTCACCCACTCCCACCTGCGCCAGCAATGACTGCGCATGCAGCGTTGCCCGCCCGGACTGTTCGGCGATGCGTACCTGTCGCGCCGCACTGGAAAGCGCTCCCAGCAGGAAACTCAGCGCCAGCGCCAGCAATGCGAATGCCACGATCACTTCAATGAGCATGAAGCCCCGCTGCGCGTGGCGTGTCGCCGGCCTCACTGCAGCAAGCCTGGGTCGACGCGCGCAAGCTTCACCTCGCCGGTCAGCCAGCCGACGTCGATGCGCCAGGCCGCCCGCTTGACCTGCAGCTGGATGCGTCCGCCGGTGGACGCGCCATCGGCGAAGAACAGGATGCCGCCCTCGCCCCCGCGCACGCCCGCCTGGCGCGCGCCGGTGAACTCGACGCTCAATGATTCCGGAATGCGGCCGTGGCGTTGCCGTGCGCCCTGCCAGCGATGCCCGGCAGGATCGATGCTGAAGCGCTGCGGCGTGCCGGTGGCGATGGCCAGTGTCCGTGCGTAACGCAACTGCGCGGCGATTTCCTTGGAACTCGAACGCAGGCGCATGCCGTCCACTCCGCCGCTGAAGGCCACCGCGGCCAGCGTGGTGGCGAAGGCGATCAGCGCCAGCACCACCAGGATCTCGATCAGCGTGAAGCCATGCGCAGTACGCGCCGCGGGCATCGATGTCCTGTCGCGAGCGCGGGCGACAAGCTCCATTGTGGCTTACTGCTGGTACTTGATGTCGGCGCTCACGCTGTCGCCGCCCGGCTGCCCGTCCTTGCCCAGGCTCAGCAGGTCGAACGGCGCGCCGTCACCGGGAACGCGATATTCGTAGGGCTTGTTCCACGGGTCCTTGAGCTCGGCCGTCTTGGCGTACGGGCCCAGCCAGCCGCCGGCGTCCCCGGGCGCGGCAACCAGGTCATCGAGCGTGTTGGGCAGGCTGCCGGTGTCCATCTCGTACTGCTGGATCTTCTCGGCGACGGTCTGCACTTGGGCCTGCGCCAGCCGGACCTTGGCGCGGTCGGCGTTGCCCAGGATGCGGGTCGCGGCGAACGCCACGATGCCGCCGATCAGGATCACCACCACGATGATTTCCATCAGGGTGAAGCCGGCTTGGCGGCCGCGGCGTGGCGTGCGGGAATTGCTTCGTGGGTTTCGCATCTTGTATTCCGTGATTAAGGGTCAGCTGATGGCGCCGGCCAGATCGTACAGCGGCACCAGCACGGCGATGATGACCACCGCCACCACGGCTGCCAAGACCAGGGTCACCACCGGCACCAGGGCGGCGAGCATGCGGTCCATGGCCTGCGCGGTTTCCTGCTCGAAGGTATCGGCGGCCTTCAGCAGCATCGTGTCCATGGCCCCGGACTCTTCGCCCACCTGCACCATCTGCAGCGCCAGCCGCGGGAAACGCTTGCCCTTGGCCAGCGACACCGACAGGCCGTGGCCGTTCTTCACGTCCTCGGCGGCCTGATCCACGTCCGTTGCCAGTGCGCGGTTGCCCAGCACGTTGCGCGCGATCCCCAGCGCGGCCAGCAGCGGCACGCCGTTCTTGAGCAAGGTGCCCAGCGTGCGTGCCAGGCGCGCGGTTTCCAGCCGGGCAATCAGCGGGCCGACCAGTTTGCGCTGCAGGATCCAGGCATCGAAGCGATCCCGGAACACCGGGTCACGGCGCTTGCGATCGAACCACCACAGCAGCGCGGCGGGGGCCAGCACCAGCAGCAGCCACCAGTCGCGCACCCCCATGCCGACGCCCAGGACGATGCGCGTGAACCAGGGCAACGTGACGTCCAGGCTTTCATACATCTGGGCGAATTGCGGCACCACGAAGCCCATCAGGAACAGCAGCGCAAAGCCAACCACCACCACCAGGATCGCCGGATAGATCATCGCGTTGATCACGCGCCCGCGCAGCGCGCTGCTGCGCTCCAGATAATCGGCCAGCCGCTGCAGGGTTTCATGCAGGCTGCCGCCGGCCTCGCCCGCGCGCACCATGTTGATGTAGAGCCGCGAGAACGTGCCGTGCTGGCGCTCCAGCGCCGCCGACAACGGCGCACCGCCGCGCACCGCGTCGCGCACGTCGGCAATCGTGCGCCGGGCCTTTTCGTCCTCGGGCAGCTCCAGCAGGATGCTCAGCGCACGGTCCAGCGGTTGCCCGGCCCCCAGCAACGTGGCCAGTTGCTGGGTGAACTGCACCAGCCGCTCGCCTGCGAAGGGCTTGGCCTGGAACAGCGATTTCAATGAGCCGCCGCCACCACCCTCGGTCGCCAGCCGTGCCTCCACCGGCAGATGTCCCTGCTCCTGCAGCCGCGCCACCACCTCGACGTCGCTGGCGGCCTCCATCTGGCCGTCAAGGACTTCGCCGCGGGTGTTGAGGGCTTTGTAGTGGTAGAGGGGCATGGTGTTGTGGGCTAGGGATGAGTTGTTGGGTAGTTATTAGGTTTTGCTTATTGATGTACGGATAGCAGTGATTTGTAGTCATTCGATTCATTTCAGCCGTCATTCCCGCGAAGGCGGGAACCCAGTGACTTTGCCGTTCATCCCGCTATTTCGTTCCAGAGATCGTTCCAATAGGGATTCTTTTCTTCGATCAACCGGATCTTCCACGCCCGGTTCCAATTTTTTATCCGCTTCTCGCGAAGGATGGCTTCCTCCATCGCGCTGTGGAACTCGTACCAAACCAATACGCTCACCTCGTATTTGCTGGTGAATCCTTCCACTACATGCTCACGATGCTGCCAAACCCTCGCTATAAGGTTACTGGTGACTCCAATGTAAAGCGTTCCGTTCCGCTCGCTGGCCAGAATGTACGTCGCAGGCTGCTTGTCCATAAGCATTCCAAAAGCAAAGTCGCTGGGTTCCCGCCTTCGCGGGAATGACGATCTTGAAAAACTCCGGGTTGCATTGAGACCCTAGTGATGCACTCGGGCAGCACAAAACGCGAAGCACTATCGCGCCTCCCGCTTCCCACCTCCCATCTCCCACCTCGCGGCACTACGCATCCTCCGTAACCCGCAACACCTCCTCGATCGTGGTCTGCCCGCTCAGCGCCTTGACGATGCCGTCCTCGTACATGGTGCGCATGCCGGCGTCGCGTGCGAGCTGCTCCAGTTCGCCCATGCCGGCATGGCGCATCACCGCGCGGCGCAGCTCGTCGTTCATGACCAGGAATTCCATGATCGTGGTGCGGCCCAAGTAGCCGGTCGGCGCCAGCGGCGAGGCGCGTGGGCGGTACAGGAAGATCTCGCCCTGCGGCTGGTAACGGCGCAGCGCGAACTTCTCGATTTCCTCGGGCGACGCGGCGTATTTTTCCGCGTGCACCGGCTCCAGCCGGCGCACCAGGCGCTGGGCCAGGATGCCGTTGATGGTGGAGGTGAGCAGGTAATCCTCCACTCCCATGTCGAGCATGCGGGTGATGCCGCCGGCGGCATTGTTGGTGTGCAGGGTGGACAACACCAGGTGGCCGGTGAGCGCGGACTGGATGGCGATGCGCGCGGTCTCCAGGTCGCGCATTTCGCCGATCATGATGATGTCCGGGTCCTGGCGCACGATGCTGCGCAGCGCATGGGCGAAGTCCAGCCCGATCTGCGGCTTGGCCTGGATCTGGTTGATGCCCTCGATCTGGTATTCGACCGGATCCTCGACGGTGATGATCTTGACGTCGGCGGTGTTGAGCTTGCTCAAAGCCGTGTACAGCGTGGTGGTCTTTCCCGAGCCGGTGGGTCCGGTGACCAGCAGGATGCCATGCGGCTGCTCCAGCACCTTCTGGAACTGCGGCAGGAAGTGGTCGGTGAAGCCGAGCCTGTGGAAATCGAAGACCACGGTTTCGCGATCGAGCAGGCGCATCACCACCGATTCGCCATGCGCGGTCGGCACGGTGCTTACGCGCAGGTCCAGCTCCTTGCCCTGAACGCGCAGCATGATGCGGCCGTCCTGCGGCAGGCGGCGCTCGGCGATGTTGAGCTTGGCCATGATCTTGACCCGGCTGATCACCGCGGCGGTGAGGTTGGCCGGCGGGCTCTCGCCCTCTTCGAGCACGCCATCGACGCGGTAACGGACCTTCAGGCGGTTCTCGAACGGCTCGATGTGGATATCGGAGGCGCGCAGCTCGACCGCGCGCTGGATCACCAGGTTGACCAGGCGGATCACCGGCGCTTCGGAGGCCAGGTCGCGCAGGTGCTCCACGTCGTCCAGGTTGCCGGTGCTTTCGCCATCGGCGTCTTCCACGATCGTGCCCATCGCGCTGCGGCCCTGGCCGTGCCAGCGTTCGACCAGGTCGTCGATCTCGGAACGCAACCCGACCCAGGGGCGCACGCGCATGCCGGTGGCCAGCTGCACCGCCTTGATGGCGTAGGAATCGTAGGGGTCGGCCATCCACAGGTCCAGCTGGCCCTTGCTTTCGCCCAGCAGGCAGACATGGAACTGGCGCAGGAAGCGCGGCGACAGCGGCTGCGCTTCGGGCAGCAGTTCGGGCGGCAGTTCGGGAAGCTGTTTCAGGCCCAGCAGCTGCAGGCCCAGGACCTCGGCACAGGTTTCGGCATGGTCGCGCTCTGACACCAGTCCCAGCCGCGCCAGCAACGACAACAGGCTGCCGCCCGTCTCTTCCTGCAGGCGGCGCGCGCGCACCAGGTCGGCATCCTTCAGCCTGCCTTTTTCCAGCAGGGCGGCGACGATCCTTTCCTCCGCATCCATCGCGGCGATGGACGGGTGCTGGATGTCGGGTGAAAGCGCTGCGCTCATGCAGTACTCCGCAGGGAACCGGGGCACACTCTAGCAGCGATTCCATCCTGAATTTGGAGGCGTTCGCACGCGTGCGAAGCGCAGATGCAGGAACCCCGGCCATGGCCGGGGTTCCGTTTAGACCAGTGAAACGCGCCTGCTTACTGGCGCGCCACCAGGGTCACGCCGCTGTAGGCGCCGTTGCCGACCAGCTTGATGTAGTACGTGCCCGCTTGCGGCGCCGTGATGCGCACCGTTTCGCTGTTGCCCGGACGCACCGAGGTGAAGTCGGCCGAGCTGGTGGTGGGCTCTTCATCGAAGCTGACGTACAGGCCGACGTTGCCGGTGCCGCCCAGGGTCATGATGCTGAGCACGCTGCCGGCGGTCGCCTGGAAGCTGTACAGGCTCTCGCTGCCCGCTGCGCCGGAAAGGCCGGTCACGTTGGTCTTGTTGACCAGCGGCGTGGCCACCGGGCCGCAGGTTTCGGTCGCCGGATCGCACGGCTCTTCCAGGGCCTTGTCCAGCGCTGCCCTGGCATCGAGGATGCCGGCGCCGATCGGGGTGGCGGCAGGAATGGTGACCGGGAATGCGCGGGCCGTTTCCTTCAGCAGTGCCTCCATCGCCGCGGGAGTCAGCGGATCCTTGCCACCGGCGATGAGCGCGCTCTGCACCAGTGCGGCCACGCCGGACACATGCGGAGCCGACATCGAGGTACCCGCCATGCCCATGTAGCTGTAGGCGCCGGAGGTCGGCGTGGTGGTTCCGTTGTAGCCGGCCTGCCAGACGTATTTTTCCGCATTCACGGTGCTGTCGGTGACACCACCACCCGGGGCCGAGATATCCACCAGCGCCCCGTAGTTGGAGTAGTACGCACGCGCGCCCTTGATGCCGGTGGCGCCCACGGTGATCACGTTGGCGCAGCTGGCCGGCGAATAGTTCGCGGCGTTGGCGTTGCTGTTGCCAGCCGAGACCACCACCACGGTACCGTTGGCCACGGCGGTATTGATCGCGGCCTGGGTCACGGTGTCGCAGGCGCCGCCGCCGCCCAGGCTCATGTTGATCACTTCGGCCGGATTGGCGTTGGCCGGCACGCCGGCTACCGTCCCGCCCGAGGCCCAGATGATGGCATCGGCGATATCGGAGGTGTAACCACCACAGCGGCCCAGCACACGCACCGGCAGGACCTTGGCGTTATGCGCCACACCCGCCATGCCGATGCTGTTGTTGGTCATTTCCGCGATGGTGCCGGCGGTGTGCGTGCCATGCCACGAGCTCGCTTCGGCGCCCACATCGCCGCAGTAATCGATTTCGGCCTGGCTGCCGTCGGTCCAGTCGCCATAGTCGAGCGCGCCCGGGACGCGATCATCGGTCGCGCGGCGCGACACGTACGCATCGGTGATGAAATCGTAGCCCGGCAGCAGGTTGGCGCTCATGTCCGGATGGGCCGGCAGGATGCCAGTGTCCAGGTCGGCCACGACCGCACCGGTGCCCGTGGAAATGTCCCACGCGGTGGGTACGTTGATGCCGCCCACTGCATTGTTGAAATGCCATTGGTAGGTGGCGTAGTACTGGTCGTTGGGCGTGCTGAGGCGGCTCATGCGCCGATCGACCTGGACGAATTCCACCGCTGCATCGGCCGCGATCTCACGGGTGAGGTTGGTCATTTCAGCCTCGCTCAGCGAGCGCGACAGCTTGATCACGTCCGCACCCACGCCAAGCTTGCGCACGAAGCTGACGGCCAGCGGCGTGGCGGTGGTGCCGCTGCGGCCCTGGACCACGCCGGCCCGCGATGCGGCCGAGCGCACCGACGTCAGCTTCGCCGCATTGCTGCCGCTCGCATCGCGATACTTGACGATGATCCGGGCGCCCATGTCGGGGTTGGCATAGGGGTGCGCGACGGGCACGGTCTTGTCCGGGGCGGCGGCGAATGCCGCCGGGCCACCCATTGCAATCATCACTACCGCGCCTGCTACCGCCAAACCGAGTTTGTTCTTCTTGATCACGTTGAAGCCCTCATGGAATTTGTTTGAGCAATGTGTTTGAGCAATGTATTTGAACGACTTGCCTGGAGCCGCGAGATGTCAGGCCGTTTGCTGTGGTGGCTTGCGACCCCGGTCCCTTGGCCGGCCCGGCCAGGTGTTTCCTGCGCTGGCCCGCGAATCAGGCCACAACCTCCGGGGCTTGCCGGCCGCAACCGGCGGCAAGCCCCGTGTGTTTCATCACCAGCCGAAGCCGGCACCGACGCCCACCGACTTCTCGTCGCCGCTGAACGCGCCGCCGATGGTGATGGTGGCGCGGTCGCTCAGCGCACGCTGGTAACCGACCGACAACGCCTTCTCGCCGCCCTGGAAGCCGATGCCGACGCCGACGCGATTGTCGGTGCGGATGCCGGCGGTGCTGGTTGCCATGTTCAACATGGCCGAGCTCATCGCACCCTGGCGATCGATGCGACGGTCCTGGTCGAGGAAGCGGCGATCGGTCTGGGTACGGAAGTCCTCGAAGCTGTCATCCATGGCCGCGAAGCGCGAATCGGTATAAGCGTTGGCCGAGGTCAGGGTCTGGGTTGCAGTGGTGTTGGTGTAGGCCTTGCTGGTCGCCAGGGTGGCCGCATCGCCGGCTTGCACCTGGCCCAGGTTGGCTGCATCCGTAGCCGCCGTACCTGCGGCCACGTTGGTGACCGCACGTTCGTTGCCCGCGCTGCCCACCGACACGGTATTGGCGCGGTCGGCGACCGCACCCTGGCCCAGGGCCACCGCGTTGGCCGCCGTTACCGAAGCGCCCTGACCCAGCGCCGTGCCCGACGCGGCCGTGACACTGGCCCCTTCACCCACGGCCACGGCGTTGGTGGCGGTGGCGCTGATGGTGGTATTGGCACCCACCGCGGTGCTGCCATCGGCGCCGACATGCGAGCCGGCACCGATCGCGGTGTCATTGGGGCCATGGGCGTAGGCATCGGCGCCGATCGCCACGCCACCATCGGCGTTGGCGGTGGCGTTGGAACCTATGGCCACGGCATTGGTGCCTGCACCGATCACCGCCGGGTCGCTGCCGTCGGTCTCGCCGCCGATCGCGATATGCGGATCAGGAGCCGGACCCGGAGGCGGAGTGTTTTCCACCACGGTCAGCCTGCCGTCGATCGAAGTCACCGCTGCATCAATCGCCGCCAGGGCGTCGCCGACGTTGAAGTAATCGCCGCCCTGCACCACGTAGGTGGTGCCGACCAGGCCGCCGGTCGCGCCGACATAGGTGCCGCCGCCCAGGGCGGTGGCGATGCTGTCCAGCGAACCGTACAACTGGCCGCCATTGATCGCGTCGGTGCTGGTGGAAGAGATGGCACCAGCCGCCAGGTTGGTGATGGTGGTGCCAGTGGCGCCTTCCAGCGTCAGGGTGTCCTTGCTGGCGTCGTCGTAGGTCACCGCATCAGCGGCCAGGTCACTGAGGTCGCCGGTGATCTGGTTCAACTGCGCCACGTTGACCGCATCGGTGTCTTCCACACCCGCGGCCACGTTGGTGATCTGGCGTTCGCCGCCGGCATAACCCACCGAGACCGTGTTGACGCGATCGGCTTCCGAACCCGCGCCCAGGGCCACGCTGTTGGCGGCCGAGGCGTAGGAACCGTAACCCAGGGCGGTGGAGTCGTCGGCTTCCGCCCACGATGCCGCGCCCGCGGCCGTCGAGTTGACGCCATCGGCCGTGCTCAACCAGCCGGTCGCCGTGCTCTGGTCACCGGTGGCCCAGGCCCCGGCTCCCAGCGCCGTGGAACCGGCACCGCTGGCTTCCGCACTCAGGGTTCCGAAGGCCGTGCCACCCAGGGCCACGCTCTCGTCGCCGGAGGCGATGCTGTATTCACCCACCGACACGCTGCTCAGGCCGGTGGCCGAAGCCGCCAAGCCTACTGCCGTCGAATAGTCACCGCTGGCGAGCGACTCCGAACCCAGTGCACTGGCACCCACGCCTGAGGCTTCACTGCGGAAACCGGCGGCGGTCGCTTCGATACCCGAGGCGATACTTTCGGCACCCAGCGCCGTGGACACGTCACCCGAAGCGCTGCTGAAGAAGCCCAGCGCCGTGGATTCCTCGCCCGAGGCTTCGCTCAATGCACCGCTGGCCACGCTGCCATCGCCGCTGGCCACGCTGCCGGCGCCGGTCGCGGTCGACAGGTATCCGCTGGCTTCGCTTTCAGCACCCACTGCGGTGGCGAATTCACCCGTCGCCTGGCTGCTGGCGCCCAGTGCCAGGGCACTCTCACCAATGGCCAGGGCGTTGAAGCCGATCGCCGTGGCGTTGAGTGCATAGGCATTGGCGCCGCTGCCGAAGGCCGAGGCGCCCTCGCCGATCGCATTGGTCGCCTCACCGGCGGCCGTGGCGTAGTCGCCGTCCACGTAGGCACCGGCATCGCTGCCCGGGCCACCGGAGGCCTGGAAGTACTTGTTGGTGGTCGCAGCCACATCGGCCACGGCGGTCAGCTGGTCCAGGTTCACCGCATCGCTGCCCTCGGTACCGGCAGCCACGTTGGTGATCTGGCGTTCGCTGCCCACGTCACCCACCGACACGGTGTTGTCGCGGTCGGCATAGGATCCCTGGCCGAGGGCCACGCTGCCTTCGCCCACTGCTTCGGAATCCGAACCCAGTGCGGTGCTGTTGTAGCCCGCGGAGCTGGCCGCCGAACCGACGGCCGTGCTGTTGAAGCCGGTCGCCTCGGTCAGCCAGCCGATCGCCGAACTGAAGTCGCCCGCCGCGTAAGTGCCCGCACCCAAAGCCACGGCGCCGTAGCCGCTGGCCTCGGCGCTGAACAAGCCGAACGCCGTCCCGCCCAGGGCCACGCTCTCGTCACCGGAAGCGATGCTGTACTCGCCCACCGACACGCTGCTGACGCCCGAAGCCGTCGACGCCAGGCCCACCGCGGTGGCGTAATCGCCGCTGCTGGTGGACTCGGCACCCAATGCCGTCGAGCCCAGGCCCGAGGCGGTGCTGAAGTAGCCATTGGCGGTCGACTCGAGGCCGGAGGCCTCGCTCAACGCACCCGTGGCCACGCTGCCATCGCCGCTGGCCACGCTGAGCGCGCCGGTCGCCGTGCTCTGCTCGCCGCTCGCCGCGCTGCCTGCACCCACAGCCGTTGCGTACTCGGACGTGGCCTGGCTGCCCGCACCCAGGGCAATGGCGTTGTCCGCGCTGGCGACCGCATTGGCGCCGATTGCAATCGCACCCACGCCGCTGATGAAGGCATCGTCGGTTCCGTCATTCAAACCATCAGCCTTGAAGTAACGGTCGGTGCCTGCGGCGACGTCGGCTACCTCGTTCAACTGCGCCACGTTGACCGCATCGGTGTCTTCCACACCCGCGGCGACGTTGGTGATCTGGCGCTCAAAACCGACATCGCCCACCGAGACGGTATCGGCGCGGTCGGCGACCGAACCGGTACCCAGGGCGACGCTGTTGGCGGCCAGGGCAGTTGAAGCAAAGCCCAAGGCCGTGGAGTCATCGGCCAATGCCACCGCGGTACCACCGACCGCGGTTGAGTTGAGGCCCTCGGCCGTGCTCAGCCAGCCCACCGCCGAACTCTGGTCGCCCACGGCCAGGGCTCCGGCACCCAATGCCGTGGCGCCCGCACCCGCTGCCTCGGTGGAGATGGAGCCGCCCACGCTGCCGCCCAGTGCCACCGATTCGTCGCCGCTGGCCAGGCTGTTGTCACCCACGGCAACCGAATACTCGCCGAAAGCCGTGCTGTAGAAACCGACTGCGGTGCTGTTGGTGCCGCTGGCCCAGGACTCGGCGCCCAGGGCACTGGCGTTGTCGCCAGCGGCATAGGCGAAATAGCCCACCGCCGTGCTTTCCAGGCCTGCCGCTTCCGACAGGCTGCCGGCCGCCGTGCTGTAGTCACCCGAAGCAATGGTGCCCGCGCCGAATGCGGCCGAGCTTTCCCCCGTCGCCTGGGTGGTCACGAAGAAGCCCAGGCCTGGAATCAGGTCTGCCGGGCCACCGACGGCCACGCTGCTGGTGCCCGAGGCGGTGGTTTCCGTGCCCACCGCGGTGGAGTAGTCACCGGTGGCGTTGGCCACCGCACCGAAGGCGGAGGACTGCGCGCCCGATGCATAGGCACCCACGCCCGCCGCCGTGGCGGCAAAGCCATCGGCCTGCGCGCTGGCGCCGACCGCGGTGCCGCCCACGCCAGCGCTGGTCGCGCCGGTGTCTACGGGCACGCCACCATTGGTGATCAGCGGATCGCCGTTCTCATCCACCGCATTGCCGCCGACCGCGACCGCGGCCGGGCCGGTGGCCTGGGCGTTCTGGCCGAAGGCGGCGCTGTTCTGGCCCGAAGCCAGTGCATTGAACCCTACTGCCGTGGCGCCGTCGGCATAGGCCAGGGCGCCGCTGCCGAAGGCCGAGGCGCCCTCGCCGATCGCATTGGTCGCCTCACCGGCGGCCGTGGCGTAGTCGCCGTCCACGTAGGCACCGGCATCGCTGCCCGGGCCACCGGAGGCCTGGAAGTACTTGTTGGTGGTCGCGGCCACATCGGCCACGGCGGTCAGCTGGTCCAAGTTCACCGCATCGGTGCCCTCGGTACCGGCAGCCACGTTGGTGATCTGGCGTTCGCTGCCCACGTCACCCACCGACACGGTGTTGTCGCGGCCGGCATAGGAACCCTGGCCGAGGGCCACGCTGCCTTCGGCTTCGGCGATGGCATCGGAGCCCAGGGCGACGGTGTTGTCCCCAAAGGCGATCGAGGCATTGCCCAGCGCCGTGCTGTTGAAACCCGGAGTCCAGGCTTCACCACCGACCGCAGTGCTGTAGTCGCCACTGGCCTCGGTACCGAACGAAGTGGCGCCACCGACGGCCACGCTGTTGATGCCGGTGGCAATGCTGCCCTGGCCTACGGCCACGCTGGCCTCGCCCGAAGCCGTGCTGGCCTGGCCCACGGCCAAGCTGTAGTCACCATCGGCCGTGCTGTCCGAACCCAGTGCCACGGCCGAGGAACCGGTAGCCGTGCTGAAATTGCCGAGCGCGGTGCTGTTGAAACCCGCGGCCCAAGCATTGCCGCCCACGGCGGTGCTGTAGTTGCCCGAGGCCTCGGCCGCATAGCCAAAGGCCGCTGCTTCGGTACCACTGGCAATCGACTCTGCGCCAATTGCGGTGGCGAAGTCACCGGAGGCGGTGCTGAAGTAACCATTGGCGGTCGACTCGAGGCCGGAGGCCTCGCTCAACGCACCCGTGGCCACGCTGCCGTCGCCGCTGGCCACGCTGCCGGCGCCTACCGCGATGGCCTGCTCGCCGCTGGCTTCGCTGGCTGCGCCCAGCGCGATGGCGCCGTCGTTGCTGGCGATTGCGCTGGCGCCAATGGCCACCGCACCGATGCCGGCGATGGACGCATCGTCGGTACCGTCATTCAAACCGTCGGCCTTGAAGTAACGATCGGTGCCCGCGGCAACGTCTGCCACGTCGTTCAACTGCGCCACGTTGACCGCATCGGTGTCTTCCACACCCGCGGCCACGTTGGTGATCTGGCGTTCAAAACCGACATCGCCCACCGAGACGGTGTCCGCGCGGTCGGCGACCGACAGGGTACCCAGGGCCACGCTGTTGGCGGCCAAGGCAGTTGATGCAAAGCCCAAGGCCGTGGAGTCATCGGCCGATGCGAACGCGGCACCACCGATCGCGGTTGAGTTGGCGCCGTCGGCGAAGCTCAGCCCGCCCACTGCCGAGCTCAGGGCACCCACCGCCACGGCGCCGGAACCCAGGGCCAAGCTCTCATCACCCGAAGCGATGCTGAAATCGCCCACCGCCAAGCTGCTCAGGCCGGAGGCCTCGGCCGCCACACCCACCGCAGTCGCATAGTCGCCGCTGGCAATCGATAAAGCACCCAGCGCACTGGCGCCCAGGCCGGAGGCCTCGCTGGCGAAGCCCGCGGCCGTGGCCACATCGCCAGAAGCGAGGCTGGCGGCGCCGGTGGCCGCGGACCCGAAACCGCTGGCCAGGCTGTCCGAACCCACCGCCGTGGCCGAGTCGCCGAGGGCCTGGGCATTGCTGCCAAAGGCCGCGGCATTGGCATCGAACGCCAGTGCATTGAAGCCCACCGCGGTGGCGCCGTCGGCATAGGCATTGGCACCGCTGCCGAAGGCCGACGCGCCCGCGCCGATCGCATTGGCCGCATCACCGGCGGCCGTCGCGTTGATGCCGTCGACGAACGCGCCCGGATCGGACGACGCATCAAGCGGATCGTTGCCCGAAGCCTGGAAATAATGGGTGCTGGCGGTGGCATCCTGAAGCTGGTCCAGGTTCACCGCATCGGTGCCCTCGGTACCGGCGGCCACGTTCACCACCTGCCGCTCGCCGCCTGCGGCGCCTACTGAAACGGTGTCCACACGATCAGCTACCGACAACGCACCGAGCGCCACGCTGTTTTCGGCACTGGCATAAGAACCCGCGCCCAGCGCGGTGCCCTGCACCGCATCGCTGGAAGCCAGGGTGCCAATGGCGGTGGTGAAGTCAGCGAGCGCGCCGGAGCCGGAGCCGAACGCGGCGGCGCCATCAGCCAGCGCCTCGGCCGCAAAGCCACCCGCATTGCCGCCCACTGCCACGCTGCCCAAGCCGGTAGCCCGGCTGGCGTATCCCACGGCCACGGCGTCGTCGCCCAACGCATAGGCGGAGACGCCTACTGCGGTGGAGCTGATTCCGTCAGCAAACGAGTCCTGTCCTACTGCGGTCGTGTTGGCAGCCGTTGCCCAAGCGAAATTGCCCACGGCGGTGGAGTTGATTCCGGCAGCAAACGAATCCTGTCCCACTGCGGTCGCGTTGGCAGCCGTTGCCCAAGCCAAATTGCCCACGGCAGTGGTGTTGGCGCCCACGGCGCGGGCCTGCGTACCGAATGCGTTGGCCCCGCTGCCGTTGGCGATGGTGCCGTTGGCACCGCAGGCGAAGGAGTTGGCCCCGACGGCGGTGGCCGCCGTACCCAGGCTGGTTCCAGTCACGGAACAGACCCCCGCGGCAAGCGCGCTGGTCGTCGCGCCTAGCGCACCTGCAAGCGCTACCGCCTGCAGCAGCCTGCCGCCCTTGCCCTTGCCTTTCGACTTTGCCAATTCCGAAGCCACCACCACGCCGCGGGCCGCATCCCAAACCTTGCGATAAATACGATTCATCGAAACTGTCCCCTATAGAAAATTGGCAAAGCAATACCCGGGCCGTCGCGCTGATGCGCGACAACCTAGCTGAAAGTCGTGAAGCCTCCCGTGGGATGCCCACCCGGGGCATCGGAGGTTGTTCCCCAAATCAAAAGCACTAGCTGAATGTGTCCTTTACCACGCAACCTGAATCCGATAGTCACCAGTCCGTTATCGCGAGTCAAGTCACAAAACGCCACACTCGCGCCATCCGGACCGGCCAGCAGAATGCGCTGGCACGAAAAAGGATTTCCGCTGAAAACAAGCGGTTGGCTATTTTTTTTCAGGCCGCAATGATCGATACGCCCGGGTACGTCGAAAACCCCGGGAAGCCCGTCGTTATTGGCTTCCGCACGTTCCGGAAATGATTCGGATATCCAGAAATTATTTGCTGGCAGCGGGGTCGGGCCTGCACGGATTCCCGCACTGCACAAACCACGGCAGGGACGCGGCCCCTACGCATCATGTAGCCGCGTACACGCCCCTGGACGACGGCAATGGCCGGCGCCGGAACGCGAAAGCCCGCCGAACTTGCTTCGGCGGGCTTCGGCAACAAGGATGGCCTGGATGTGTCTTCCGGAACGCTTCCGGACCACTCAGCCTACGCGGGCCCTGGCGTTTGCGAACATCCGCGACCAGGGCGACTCCCCGTTCCACTCGCCAGGACTCCAGCTCAGGTTGACGCTGCGCAGGGTGCGTTCGGGATGCGGCATGAGGATGGTGACGCGGCCGTCGTCGGTGGTCAGGCCGGTGATGCCGTCCGGTGAGCCGTTCGGGTTGAGCGGGTAGTGGGTGGCCACCCTGCCCTCGCCGTCGATGAAGCGCAGCGCGACCTGGGCGGCGGCCTGGTCGGCGGGGCTGTCGAATTCGGCGCGTCCTTCGCCATGGGAGACCGCCACCGGGATGCGCGAACCGGCCATGCCCTGCAGGAACAGCGACGGCGACTCCAGCACTTCCAGCAGCGAGAAGCGTGCCTCGAACTGTTCGCTGCGGTTGCGCAGGAAGCGCGGCCAGTGGGTCGCCCCCGGGATGATGTCCTTCAGCTGGCTCATCATCTGGCAGCCGTTGCAGACCCCAAGCGAAAAGCTGTCGCCGCGCGCGAAAAATCCCGCGAAGGCATCGCGCAACGCGCTGTGCTCAAGGATCGAAGTCGCCCAGCCGCGGCCCGCGCCCAGCACGTCGCCGTAGCTGAAACCACCGCAGGCGGCCAGGCCGGTGAAACCTTCCAGCCTGGTGCGGCCGCCCAGCAGGTCGCTCATGTGCACGTCGTGGGCGTCGAAGCCGGCGCGATCGAAGGCGGCGGCCATTTCAATCTGGCCGTTGACGCCCTGCTCGCGCAGGATCGCCACCTTCGGCCTGGTGCCGCGCGACACATAAGGCGCGGCGATGTCGTCGGAGGGATCGAACGACAATCGGGGCCGCAAGCCGGGCGCGGCGTAGTCACGCGCGATGGCGCGCTCCTCGTCGGCAACCTCGGGGTTGTCGCGCAGCTTCTGCATGGCGTGGGTGACCGACCACCAGGCATCGAACAGCGCGTCCCAGCGCCACTGCGCCAGCACTTCGCCGTCCTGCTGCACGCGGATCACCGGCGCGGTCGTCGGCTTGGCGATGCGCTGGGCGCATTCGGTCAGCGCGTGGCGTTCGACCAGGTCCGCGAACGTGGCGCGGTGTTCGGCCGCGACCTGGACCACCGCGCCCAGTTCCTCGCAGAACAGGGTCCGGAACGGATCGTCGCCCCAGCCGTCCAGCTGGATGTCCAGCCCGCAATGCGCGGCGAAGGCCATTTCGCACAGCGCCGCGAAAGCGCCGCCGTCGCTGCGGTCGTGGTAGGCCAGCAACACGCCGGCTTCGCGCGCATCGCCGATGAGTTCGAAGAAATCGCGCAGCCGCTGCGGGTCGTCCAGGTCGGGCACGTCGCCGCCGAAGGCAGGCAATGGGCCGCCGCCGGCATGCGGATGGCACTGGGCCAGCACCGAGCCGCCCAGGCGCTGCTTGCCCGCGCCCAGCCCGATCAGCCACAGGTCGCTGTCTTCGCTGCGCGCCAGCAGTGGCGTCACCTGCTCGCGCGCATCGGTGACCGGGGCGAACGCGGTGATGACCAGCGAGACCGGGGAAACGGATTTCTGCGCATCGCCGCCCGCCTGCCACTGGGCCTGCATGGACAGCGAATCCTTGCCGACCGGAATGCTGAGGTCGATGTCCGGGCACAGCTGCATGCCGACCGCGCGCACCGCATCGAACAGCAACGCGTCTTCGCCTGGATGGCCGGCCGCGGCCATCCAGTTGGCCGACAGCTTGACCCGGTCCAGCGAGGCCACTGGCGCCGCGCACAGGTTGGTGATGGCCTCGCCCACGGCCATGCGCGCCGAGGCGGCGGCGTCCAGCAGCGCCAGTGGCGTGCGTTCGCCGATGGCCATGGCCTCGCCGGTGAATCCGTCGAAGCCCGACAGGGTGATGGCGCAGTCGGCCAGCGGCAGTTGCCAGGGACCGATCATCTGGTCGCGTGCGGTCAGGCCGCCCACGCTGCGGTCGCCAATGGTGACCAGGAACTGCTTGGAGGCGACCGAAGGATGGGCCAGCACGCGCAGGCCGGCCTCATGCAGGTCCATGCCGCCGGTCTGCAACGCCGGCCAGCGCGGCGCCGGTGGATGGGTGGCGTCGCGGTGCATCTTCGGCGCCTTGCCGAACAGCACGTCCATGGGCAGGTCGATGGCGCGCGCTTCGGGTAGGGATCCCACCGCGGCGCCGTAGGCGACCACCAGCCGCTCCTCGGTGGTGGCGGTGCCCACCGCCGCGAACGGGCAGCGCTCGCGCTCACAGATTCCGGCGAACTCGGCCAGCCGCTCCTGGGCCACGCCCAGCACGTAACGCTCCTGCGATTCGTTGCACCACAGCTGCATCGGCGACAGCGAGGGATCGTCGCTGGGCACCTTGTCCAGGTCGATCACCCCGCCCCGGCCCGAGTCGTGCAGCAGCTCGGGAATGGCGTTGGACAGGCCGCCCGCGCCGACGTCGTGGAACCAGCGGATCGGGTTGCCGGCGCCCAGCGCCACGCAGCGGTCGATGACTTCCTGGCAGCGGCGCTCCATCTCCGGGTTGTCGCGCTGCACGCTGGCGAAGTCGAGGTCTTCGGCGCTGTCGCCGGAGGCCACCGAACTGGCGGCGCCGCCGCCCAGCCCGATCAGCATGGCCGGGCCGCCGAGCACGATCACCGCATCGCCATCCTGCAGGCGGATCTTCTCGACCTGGATGCGGTCGATCGCGCCCAGGCCGCCGGCCAGCATGATCGGCTTGTCGTAGGCACGGGTCAGCGTGCTGCCATCGCTGGCGCGGCCTTCGGACAGTTCGAAACTGCGGAAATAACCGGCCAGGTTGGGCCGGCCGAATTCATTGTTGAAGGCGGCGCCGCCCAGCGGGCCGTCGAGCATGATTTCCAGCGCCGGGGCCATGCGCGGGTTCAGCGCGCGCGGGCGGCTGGTATCGAATTCTTCCCAGGGCTGCGGCAGGGTCGGGATGCGCAGGTGCGAGACCGAGAAGCCGGTCAACCCGGCCTTGGGCTTGCCGCCGCGACCGGTGGCGCCCTCGTCGCGGATCTCGCCGCCCGCGCCCGTGGCCGCGCCGGGGAATGGGGCGATGGCGGTCGGGTGGTTGTGGGTTTCCACCTTGATGCAGAAGGCCGACTCGACCGCCGGCTCGCTGCGGTAGGTGCCCGAGGCATCCGGCCGGAAGCGCGAGGCAACGTAGCCTTCCACCACCGCCGCGTTGTCGCTGTAGGCCGACAGGGTGTGCTGCGGGGTCTGGGCATGGGTGTGCTTGATCATGCGGAACAGGGAGCGATCCTGGTCCTTGCCGTCGATGCTCCAGCTGGCGTTGAAGATCTTGTGCCGGCAGTGCTCGGAATTGGCCTGGGCGAACATCATCAGCTCGACGTCCGAGGGGTCGCGCCCCAGCTCGCCGAAACGCAGCCGCAGGTATTCGATCTCGTCCTCGGCCAGGGCCAGGCCCAGGCGCTTGTTGGCCGCTTCCAGGGCGCCGAGCGGAATCCGTTCCAGGGCGCCGCGGGCCGGCGCGGTGAACAGGGCCGAGGCCTGCTCGCGCGTGGCCAGCAGCGACTGGGTCATCGGGTCGTGCAGGGTTTTGGCCAGCGCCGCGCTGTCTTCCCAGTGCTGCAGGTCGATGCGGGTGCCGCGCTCGACCCGCCGTACCGGCAGGCCGGCGCCACGCAGCAACTCGGTGGCCTTGCTGGCCCAGGGCGACAGCGTGCCCAGGCGCGGGACCACGAAGCGGGACTGGCTGTCGGCGGCGGCAGCCACCGGCTCGGCCGAGGCCTGCAGGATGCGACCCAGCGCGTCCATGTCGATCCCGGCGCCGGTTTCGGGCTCCACGAAATACACATGCCAGGCGCCACGCACCAGGACCATCGGTGACAGGGACTGCAATCGGGATTCAAGCCGCGCGCGGCGGAACTGCGACAAGGCCGACTGGCCCTCGAGGACGATCATGTCCGGGAAACCGTAGAGGAGCGTGGATTGCCTATTGTAACGAAGCCGGCACAGGGCCGGCTTCGTCGGGATCATGTTGGCGAACGCGGGCTCAGTTGATGCCGCCCGATACGCCTGCCGCCAGCTCGTCCAGCGCCTGGCGCATCTTGTCCGGCGGCAGGTAACCGCCCAGCTGGCTGCCATCCGGGGCGAATACGGCCGGGGTGCCGGAAATTCCCAGGCGCTGGCCGAGGTTGTATTCCATGTCCACCGGCGTGCTCTGGCAGCTGCGCTTGGGCACCGGCTTGCCGTTCTTGGCATCGGTCAGCGCCTGCTTGCGGTCACTGGCGCACCAGACCGAGATCATGTCGAGGTGGTCCTTGCTGCCCAGGCCCATGCGCGGGAAGGCCATGTATTCGATGGCGATGCCCTGGCGGTTGTATTCGGCGATCTCGCTGTGCAGCTTGCGGCAGTAGCCGCATTCGATATCGGTGAACACGCTGATGGTGTACTTGGGGTTGGGCGGGGCGAACACGATGCGGTCGCCGGCCTTGACGCTCTTGAGCAGGTCCACGCGGTATTTGGAAAGGGCCGGGCTGGACTGGGTGAGTTCCTTCTTCTGGGCGATGTCCAGCACCGAGCCCTGCACCAGGTACTTGCCGTCGTCGCTGACCAGTACCACCTGGCCGCCAACGATGACCTCGCGGAAGCCGGGCAGCGGCGCTTCGCCGACGTAGTCGATCTGGACCTGCGGGTTGAGCGTCTGCAATGCGGCGCGGGCTCGGGCCTCGGGCGTGGCTCCTGTCGGCGCAGCGGCAGCCGGGGCGGCGGCCGGGGCGGCGGCTGGCTTTGCCGGCTGGCCCGGTTGTGGGGCCTGGGCACAGGCGGTCAGGCTGGCCGAGGCCAGCAGCGCGGCAATGCAGTACAGAAGCTTCATCAAGCAATCCTTGGGAACTGGGCGCAGGCGCGGGGAAGGATTCGACCGCAGGCCGGGTGCCAGGTTCGCCGATTTTCGCATATCACCAGTGAGACCGGCCCCGGCCGCTCCCAAGGGTGGCCAGAACCACAGGAATGCCCCCGACGCCCGCCCGGGCGCGATGCAGGAGCCCAAGGCTGACGGCGAGGGAATCTGGCTCAACGATGAGTCAATTTGCCTCATCGCTGAGTGGATTTGCCTCGTGCGTGTGTCAATTTGCCTCATCGCTGAGTGGATTTGCCTCGTGCGTGAGTCAATTTGCCTCGCGATAAACGCGTAGGGCGGGTCTTGACCCGCCATTCCCATCTTCCCCCTCGCGACGGCAATGGAATGAACCCCTTCCCGTGCGTAAGGCCGGTCTTGACCCGCCATTGCCATGCGCCCGGTCGCGATGGCCATCGAACGAAGCCCGCCATTGCTGCGCCCGCGCCCGCGGTGGCAATGGCGCGAACCATTTCCGCGCCTGTGAGTTACGACATGGCGGCCCACCCCCATGTCTTCTACCGATCAACCGCGCGGATGGTGCTTGCCGTGCAGCTTCTGCAGGTGTTCACGCGCAACGAAGGTGTAGATCTGGGTGGTGGACAGCGAGCTGTGCCCCAGCAGCATCTGCAGCGCGCGCAGGTCGGCGCCGCGGTTGAGCAGATGGGTGGCGAAGCTGTGGCGCAGGCCATGCGGACTGATGCGGGCCGGATCGATGCCGGCAACGGCGGCGTAGCGCTTCACCAGCCCCCAGAATTCCTGGCGGCTGGGCGCGTTGCCGTTGCTGCCGACAAACAGGCTGTCCGGCCGGGTCTTGCCCGCCAGTTGCGGGCGGGCTTCGGCCAGGTAACGCTCCAGCCAGTGCTGTGACTCCTCGCCCAGCGGCACCAGCCGCTCCTTGCTGCCCTTGCCCGTGACCCGGACCACGCCCTGGCGCAGGTTCACCGCATTGGCCGGCAGGTCGACCAGTTCGCTGACCCGCAGGCCGGCGGCGTACATGAGTTCGAACATGGCCCGGTCGCGCAGGCCCAGCGGCGTATCGACCGCCGGCGCCAGCAACAAGGCGTCTATCTGGCTTTCGGCCAGCGCCTTGGGCAACGAGCGCGGCAGCTTCGGCGGGTCCAGCAGCGCGGTCGGGTCGTCGCTGCGGTCGCCGCGTCGCAACAGCCACGCATAGAAAGCGCGCAGCGAGGACAGCAGGCGCGCATTGCTGCGCGGGGAATAGCCCTGCACGGTGCGCGCCGCGAAATAGTTGAACAGGCCGCTGCGATCGGCGGCGACCAGCCCGCCCTGGCCGTTGCGCCAGCGCGCGATGCCCTCCAGGTCGCGCCGGTAGGCGGCCAGCGATTGCCTGGCCAGCCCGTTCTCGGCCCAGATCGAATCCAGGAAGGAGGCGATCAGCAGCGCATCGGCGTCGGGTACCGGCGGCAGCGCCATGGCGGACTGGCGGCGCTCGGCAGGCGTGGCGGGATTCATCGGGGGAGCTTAGCCGCTGCAGGCCGCCGCGCGCACCGCGCGAACGCGCCACAAGCAACGCGTCGCGCTTTCGAGGCGGCGCGCGGCGTTCCGTGGAAAGGGTGGCGCCGGTATTCTGTGGCCCATGAATGACCAACCCGTGGCCCTGGAACACCCCGCCGCAACTCCGCGCCCGCAGGCACTGATCGGCTGGCGATTGCTGGCCCTGCTCTACGACCTGTGGCCGGTGCTGGCGATGTGGATGCTGGTGGCGGTGCCGTTCGTGCTCGGCTACACCTTCATCGGCGGACATGACGCGCACCAGAACATCGCGCCGTTTTCGCCGCTGTGGTGGGCGCAGTGGCTGATCTGCCTGACCGTCACCGGCCTGTATGCGGTACTCAGCTGGCGGCGCGGTGGACAGACCCTGGGAATGCGGCCGTGGCGGCTGAAAGTAGCGGGCGCCAATGGGCAGGCACCGGGCTGGAAGGCCTTGCTGGTGCGTTTCCTGGTGGGCTGCCTGTCGGTGCTGGCGGCAGGGTTGGGGTTCTGGTGGGCGTTTTTCGACCGCGACAAGCTGACGTGGCATGACCGGGCCAGCGCCACGCGCATGATCCGGCTGCCGAAAACGTAGGGCGGGTTTCAACCCGCCATTGCCATCCCCCAGGGCCCCGACGGCAACCGGGTGACATCGACGCGGATCGGCGCGAGTCGTCACACGCGCGGGAATGGATTCGTTCCATTGCCATCGCAAGCCTGACCATGTCAATGGCGGGCCAGGGCCCGCCCTCTCAGGTGCTTCTGCGCTTGAACAGCCAGGTGGAGATGCCCAGCATCAGGATCGGTGGCACCAGGTAGGCGATGCGGTAGTCGAACTTGAAGGCGCCGGCCAGGCGACTGAATTGCAGTTGCAGCAACCAGAACCCCAACGCGAACAGGATGCCGAGGAACAGCTGCTTGCCCAGCCCGCCGCTGCGCAGGCTGCCGAAGGCGAACGGAATCGCCGCCAGGCACAGGGCCAGCACATTGAGCGGATAGAACCAGCGCCCCCAGTACACGTCCTCGTACTCGCGTGCGTCCAGGCCGTTGCGGAGGCGGTATTCGATGCTGCTGGCCAGGTCGCCCACCGTCATGTAGCGCGGCCTGGCAATGGTGGCGGCGATCGCGGCGGGCTCAAGGTCCGACTCCCAGCGCATGCCCAGCATCTGTTGCTGGGTCACAGAGCGCGCATGGAAGGTCGTCCGCAGGACATTCTTCAGCACCCAGTTGCCTTCGAAATGTTCAGCGGTGGTGGCATGGGAAATCGAGGCCAGCCGCCCGTCGTCGCCCAGCTCGTACAGGCGCACATCGCGCAACTGCAGCCACTGCTTGCCGTTCTCCACGCGCTCGTCGCCGCTCTGCGCATTGAGGAAGGTATTGCCTTCGCGCGCCCAGATTCCCGAGTACTTGGCCTGCGCCAGGTTGTTGGAGGTGGCCGCGATCTTCAGGCTGTCGGCCTGGTGCTGGCCCCAGGTGCCGACGGTCTCCATGCCCACCACCATCAGCCCGGTCAGCAGCGACAGGGTGATCGCCACGGACAGGCTGAGGCGGCGGCGCGACAGGCCGACCGCGCGCAGCGCGATCAGTTCGGAGCTGTTGGCCAGCTGGCCCAGGCCCATCAGCGCACCGATCACCGCCGAGGTGGGGAACATGGTGTAGGCGCGGCGCGGAACGGTGTAGGCGACGTAGGCCACGACGTGGCCGAAGCTGTAGCTGCCCTTGCCCACGTTGCCCACTTCCGAGGCAATCGCGTTGACCACGTCCAGCCCCACCAGCACCGCCCATACCAGCAGCACGGTGGTCAGCACCACCCGGCCGACGTAGAGGTCATGCAGGTTCGGACGCAACCTCATGCCTTCAGGCCCAGGCGCTTCATGCGCCCATCGCGCAGGTACAACCACAGGCCCAGCGCCAGCAGCGGCAGGCTCAGCCACCACAGGCCAAGCAGGGCGGGAATCTTGCCTTTCGACAACGCATCGGTGCCGATGAACATCAGGTTGGTGCCGACCAGATAGGCAAGGAATCCCAGCATGATGCGGCCGTAGCGCGCCTGCCGCGGTGAACTGCGCGCCAGGGGCAGGGCGATCAGGGCGAACGCCAGCGCCAGCAGCGGCGGGGTCAGCCGCGCATGCAACTGGGCCTGCGCCTTGGCCCGCTTGTCGCTGAACAGCGCCAGGGTGGGCAGCAGCTCGGGATCGGTCTGCTCGCGCACGTCGGCGCGGTCGGGCAAGGCGAACTCATTGCTGACATAGCGCATCAGGTTGTAGTCGCGGCCGCGGTCCAGCGGCCCTTCCACGCGGAAACCCTCGTTGAGGCGCATGTAACGGTCGCGGGCGCCTTCGAAGAACATCTCCCCGCTGCGCGCGGTGACCACGTCCAGCCGCTCGCCTTCCTGGCGCTGCACGAAGATCCGCTGCAGCTGGGTGCCATCGGCGGAAATGCCGCCGATGTAGATGACGCTGCCATTGGGCAGCATGGTGAACTTGCCGGCATCCAGCCCGGCCACCACCAGGCTGCGGTTGGCGTGCTCGATCATGCGTTCGCTGGTGCGGTCGGCCCAGGGACCGAGCCAGAGCGAAAGCATGGCGACCACGGCCACCACCGGCCCCACCAGCATCAGCAGGGGCCGGAGCAGGCGCCGTGGCCCGATCCCGATCGAGGTGAGCACCGGCATCTCCGAATCCCGGTACATGCGCGCGAAAGCCAGCAGCAGCCCCAGCATCAGCGCCAGCGGCAGGATCACCGGCAGGTAGTTCAGCAACTGCAGGCCAACCTGTGACAGCAGCAGGGTCGCCGGAATGCGGCCATCGGCGATATTGCCCAGCAGGTCGGCCATGACCCCGCCCAGGCTGACCACCAGCAACACGATCAGCGTGGCCAGGAAGCTCTGGGTGAATTCACGGAAGAGGTACCGGTCCAGCTTCGCCATGAGGGGTTGGTTTACAATCTCGGGTTCGTTCGCTGGGGATTGGCCGCATGTTTACGGCCTGTTTCGCGGTCTGGCGCGGGTCATCCCGCATGCCGGGAACCAGCGATTGTACGGAACTAGTCATTAATTGATCTGGGAATCTGCTCAATGGCACTGCAATTCACCCTGAACCACGACGCGCCGGCCACGGCCAGCTTCGACTGCATCGTGGTAGGCGCATACGGCGACAAGACCCTGACCCCGGCTGCGCGCGCCCTGGATGCGGCCAGCGGCGGCCAGCTCAATACGCTGGTCCAGCGTGGCGATGTCAGCGGCAAGACCGGCAAGACCACCCTGCTGCACGACCTTGCCGGCGTCACCACACCGCGCGTGCTGGTGATCGGCCTGGGTGACGTGGCCAAATTCGGCGTCCCCCAATACCTGAAGGCCATTGGCGATGCGACCCGCGCGCTGAAGATCGGGCCGTCTGCCCACGCACTGTTCACCCTGTCGGAACTGGAAGTGAAAGGGCGCGACGCGGCCTGGAACATCCGCCAGGCGGTGATTGCCTCGGACCACGCCAGCTACCGCTACACCGCCACCCTGGGCAAGAAGAAGAACGACGACGCCGGCCTGGCCACCCTGTCGATCAGCGGCAATGACGAAACCGCGTTGTCGCAGGGCGCTGCCATCGCCGCCGGCGTGGCCTTCGCCCGCGAACTGGGCAACCTGCCGCCGAATATCTGCACCCCTGCCTACCTGGCCGGACAGGCGCAGGAATTCGCCGCCGGCCATGAAGGCGCCGAATCGGAGATCCTGGACGAGGCGCAGATGGAAGCGCTGGGCATGGGCTCGCTGCTGGCCGTCGCGCGCGGCTCGGTGAACCGCCCGCACCTGATCGTGCTCAAGTGGAACGGCGCGACCCAGGCCGACGCCAAGCCCTACGTGATGGTCGGCAAGGGCATCACCTTCGACACCGGCGGCGTCAACCTGAAGACCCAGGGCGGCATCGAGGAAATGAAGTACGACATGTGCGGCGCGGCCAACGTGATCGGCACCTTCGTGGCCGCGGTGAAGATGAAGCTGCCGCTGAACGTGATCGTGGTGGTACCGGCGGTGGAGAACGCCATCGACGGCAACGCCTATCGCCCGTCCGACGTCATCACCAGCATGTCCGGCAAGACCATCGAAGTGGGCAACACCGACGCCGAAGGCCGCCTGATCCTGTGCGATGCGCTGACCTACGCGCAGCGTTTCGAACCCGAAGCCCTGCTCGACGTGGCCACCCTGACCGGCGCCTGCATCGTGGCTCTGGGCCGCTACGCCACCGGCCTGATGAGCAAGCACGACGACCTGGCCAACGAACTGGTCGCCGCCGGCGAACACGTGTTCGACCGCGCCTGGCGCCTGCCGCTGTGGGACGAATACCAGACCCAGCTCGATTCCACCTTCGCCGACGTCTACAACATCGGCGGTCGTTGGGCCGGCGCGGTCACCGCCGGCTGCTTCCTGGCGCGCTTCACTGAAAACCAGCGCTGGGCCCATCTGGACATCGCCGGCGTGGCCAATGACGAAGGCAAGCGCGGCATGGCCACCGGCCGCCCGGTTGGCCTGCTGACCCAGTGGCTGCTGGATCGGAGCGGCCAGGAGTGAATTCGCCTGCTTCGCAGGCTGCAGATGGCAAAGGAAAGCGCTCGCTTTCCCTCTTCGCCATTCACAGTGCGCAAAGCGCACGACTTCACCCTTGACCGCGAGCGAAGCGAATCCCATGCCACGCGCCGACTTCTACCTGATCGCCAAGCCGCGGTTCCTCGAGGAACCGCTGAAGCTGGTCTGCGAGCTGGCGCGCAAGTCCTACGACGCCAACCTGTGGACGCTGATCCTGGCGCGTGACGCGGAGCAGGCCGAGCAGATCGACGCGCTGTTGTGGGAAATGGACGACGACGCCTACATTCCGCACCAGGTTGCCGGCGACGAGGAAGACGAGTTGGCGCCCGTGCTGATCGCCACGCCCGATGTCGACGTGCCGGCACGCGCGCTGGTGATCAACCTGCGCGATGCGACCTTCGACGGCCCCTGCGACCGCATCCTGGAAGTCGTGCCCGCCGACGAATCGGCGCGCGAACCGCTGCGCGAGCGCTGGAAGCAGTACAAGGCGCGCGGGTACGAGGTCAAGAAACACGATATGTGAGAGCGGGGAAGAGTGAGGGGTGAAGGGTGAAGAAAGACACTGCCGCCGCGCGCGTGCAGTCTGCGCACTTCCCGCCGTTTCCCCTTCGCTCTTTTTCCGCTCCATCCCTTTCCCTCCTTGCAGCGTCACCCATGACCGCCGAACTCGCACCCAGCTACGACCCCAAGTCCTTCGAGGCACGCCTCTACGCCGAGTGGGAAAGCGCCGGCTATTTCAAGCCCAGCGGCAAGGGCGAGCCCTACACCATCCTGCTGCCGCCGCCGAACGTCACCGGCACCCTGCACATGGGCCATGCGTTCCAGCACACCCTGCAGGACGCGCTGGTGCGCTACCACCGCATGCGCGGCTACGACACCCTGTGGCAGGTCGGCACCGACCACGCCGGCATCGCCACCGAGATGGTGGTGTCGCGCAACCTCGCGCTGGAAGGCAATGGCGAGACCCGCGATTCGCTGGGCCGCAAGGGCTTCATCGAGAAAGTATGGGAATGGAAGGCGCAGTCCGGCGACACCATCGAGCGGCAGATGCGACGCATGGGCACCTCGGGCGACTGGAGCCGCAGCAGTTTCACCATGGATCCGCCGGCCTCCAGGGCCGTTATCGAAGCCTTCGTGCGCCTGCACGAGGAAGGCCTGATCTACCGCGGCCAGCGCCTGGTCAACTGGGACCCGGTACTGCAGACCGCGATCTCGGACCTGGAAGTGGAGAACGTGGAGCAGGATGGTTTCCTGTGGTCGATTGCCTACCCGCTCAGCGACGGCAGCGGCACCCTCACCGTGGCGACCACGCGCCCGGAAACCATGCTGGGCGATGCGGCGCTGGCCGTGCATCCGGAAGACGAGCGCTATGCGCACCTGGTCGGCAAGACAGTAAAGCTGCCGCTGACTGATCGCGAAATTCCGGTGATTGCCGATACCTATGTCGAACGCGAATTCGGCACCGGCGTGGTCAAGATCACCCCGGCGCATGACTTCAACGACTACCAGGTCGGCCTGCGCCACCATCTGCCGCTGATCAACATCCTCACCCCGACCGCATCGATCAACGACAACGCACCGGAGCAATACCGCGGGCTGGATCGCTACGAAGCACGCAAGCGCATCCTGGCCGACCTCGAGGACCAAGGCCTGCTGGTCGAAACCAAGCCGCACAAGCTGCAGGTGCCCAAGGGCGACCGCACCGGGCAGGTGATCGAGCCCTACCTGACCGACCAGTGGTTCGTGCAGATGGACGCGCTGGGCGAGCGCGGCCTGAAGCTCGCCAACGACGGCGACGTGCGCTTCGTCCCGGGTAACTGGATCAACACCTACCGCCACTGGATGGAGAACCTGCAGGACTGGTGCATCAGCCGCCAGCTCTGGTGGGGCCACCGCATCCCGGCGTGGTTCGACGAGGCAGGCAATTACTACGTCGCCCGCACCGAAGAAGAGGCCTATGCAAAGGCCGCCGCTTCTGTGGGAGGGGCTTCAGCCCCGACCGCGCAGGTGGGTGAAAGCGTCGGGGCTGAAGCCCCTCCCACAACATCAGCGACCGGAATCCGCCTCACCCAGGACCACGACGTGCTGGAAACCTGGTTCAGCTCGGGCCTGTGGCCTTTCAGCACCATGGGCTGGCCCGATGCCGGCGCCATGGACGAGCGCGGCTTCGACCGCTACCTGCCCGGCAGCGTGCTGGTCACCGGCTTCGACATCATCTTCTTCTGGGTCGCGCGCATGATCATGCTCACCGACCACTTCACCGGGCAGGTGCCGTTCAAGGACGTCTACATCACCGGCCTGATCCGCGACAAGGACGGGCAGAAAATGTCCAAGTCCAAGGGCAACGTGCTGGACCCGCTGGACATCATCGACGGCATCAGCCTGGAAGACCTGATCGCCAAGCGCACCACCGGCCTGATGAAGCCGACCGACGCGCCCAAGATCGAGAAGGCCACGCGCCGGGAATTCCCCGATGGCATTGCCGCGCACGGCGCCGACGCGCTGCGCTTCACCATCGCCGCGCTGGCCAACCACGGCCGCGACATCAAGTTCGACATGGGCCGCGCCGAGGGCTACAAGAATTTCTGCAACAAGCTGTGGAACGCCACGCGCTTCGTGCTGATGAACACCGAGGGCTTCGCGGCTCCCGCAGGCACTCCCGCGGCTGTCACCGACGCCGAGAAGTGGATCCTGTCGCGCCTCGCCAAGGCCACGGCCGAGGCCGAAACCCACTACGCCAGCTACCGCTTCGACCTGCTTGCGCAGACCTTGTACGAATTCGCCTGGAACGAGTTCTGCGACTGGTTCCTGGAACTGTCCAAGCCGGCGCTCAACGGTGGCGATGCGGCGGCCGCCGACAGCACCCGCCACACCGTCCTGTACGTGCTGGAAGCGCTGCTGCGCCTGCTGCACCCGCTGGTGCCGTTCGTCACCGAGGAACTCTGGCAGCAGGTCGCCCCACGCCTGGGCATCGATGCGCCGACGATTTCACTGCAGCCCTACCCGGCCGCGTCCGATCATGCTGCCGACGATTACACGCAGGCCGGTATCGACGTCGAGTGGTTGAAGGACATGGTCTCGGGCTTGCGCCGCGTGCGCAGCGAGCTGGGTGTGTCACCCGGCAAGCAGGTGCGCCTGCTGCTGCAGGATGGCAACGCCAACGATCGCAAGCTGGCCGATCGCTATGCGTCGCAGCTGGCCTTCCTGCTCAGGCTTGAAGCGATCGAATGGCTGCAGGAAAACGAACAGGCTCCCGCTTCGGCCGTGGCCATCGTGGGTGAGTTGAAGCTGCTGGTACCACTGGAAGGACTGGTCGACCTGGATGCCGAACGCACGCGCCTGGACAAGGAGATTGCCCGGGTCGCGGCCGAGAAGGAGAAGAGCGAAGCCAAGCTCGGGAAATTCAGCGACAAGGTCCCGCCGGCCGTCATCGACCAGGAACGCCAGCGCCTGCTCGACTGGAGCGCCCAGCTGAGCGGCCTGCAGGAACAGCGCGCCAAGCTGTAACGCCGACAGGGATGCACTCCCTGCACATGCGACGGTATACCTGCACGAGCGACGCATCCCTGTAGGAGCGACGCCCGTCGCGAAGCAGTGGAACCGGGGGCGATCACGATTGGCGTGGTTGTCCCCGGAGCCGGGTTCGGGATGGCGCGATGACGCAAGTCGCTGCCGCTGCAATCTCCACTGCTTCGCGACGGGCGTCGCTCCTACAGCAGCTCGTTGGCTATTGCGCCTGCTTCGGCTTCTTCAGCAGGCTGAAGGCGAAACCGGCCACGACCAGTGCGCCGCCAACCAGCAGCGCCCACAACAGCCACGCCTTCCAGTCGCGCTCCACCGGCGCTGGCGTCAATGCCGTCGCTGCGCCGGCGAGGGATTCACCCTGGCCCAGGGTGGCGCTGGCAGGCCGCCAGTCCTGTCCGCGCTGCGCACGCAGCGCATCGACCAGCTGCGACAGTGGAGCCTCTGCACGCGCGGCCCGCGCGCTGCCGGCAAGCACCGCATAAGGCGGCTGGCCTTGTGCCAGGAACACCAGCACTTCGGGACGATAGCCGAGCCGCAACAGCGGCGCGGCGCCATCGGCAGCGGATTTTGAGGTCAGCTGCCAGTAATGATCGCGATCCAGTCCCTGCAGCGGCTGCGGCGCGGAACGGCTGCTGCCACCTTGCAACTGGAAGGCCATCCACGGTGCCGCGACGGCGCGCCATGGGGCATCCTCGTGGTCGCGCGACTTCAACATCCACTCGTTGCTGCTGTTGCCGGGGAGCACCACGTCCGCACGCTCGAACGGAAACCGCCCTTTGATTTCATAGACGAAGGCCGCGATGCCATCTTTTTCGACGACGCGCTTGCCGCTGATTTCCTCCCACTGCCAATCGGGCGCGGCGGCAGCGGCGAAACCGGCACGCACGCCGGTCAGGGCCAGCGCCGGCTGGTCCTTCTGCAACGGCTGCAGGCGCAGGTACCTGGCCTGCACGCCGTCCAGTTCGATGCGGTCCTCGAGGATGCGTGCACCGTTGTTCTGCAGGTCGACCAGGTGTCCCTCTTCCTGCACCGTACGCCAGGCTTTGAGGTCATCCGAGGCCGCGACCCGGTAGGCGCGGTCGAAAGGCCCCTGCCCTGCCTGCCAGCTGACCTGCAAGGCCCGCACGGGCTGGCGCAGGCGGCTGGTGTCGATCAGGTAATCGCTGCTGGCCGCTGCCGCCGCTCCCGCGCCGGTCATCACCACGCGACGCAGGCTGCCGTCGGCGGCGATCTCGCTGATGGAAGCGATGTCGCCCGCCAGTGCCTTGCCGGTCGGCAGCGGAAACCACGGCACCTCCACCGCGGGGATGGACTGCGCCAACGGCTGTTCCGCATCGAACAACGAAGCCGACACGGCAGCGCCTTCGGCATTCACCACCACCAGGTCTTTCAAGGCGGGGGATTGCAGTTGCGCATATACGTCGCGATCCAGCACCACGCGGTAGGCGCCGGCATCGGCATTCGACAAAGTCAGTGGCCACTGCCGGGCATAGTCCTCGCGCACACCGGCGAAGGCGGCCAGGGGCAGCAATGCAATCCAGGCCAGACGGCTGACAGCGGCGGTTTTCATGCGGGGACTTCCTCGTTGGCGGTGCGCGGCGGCGCCGGCGCGAAGTAGCCCACCAGCGTGCACAGCAGGCCGTAGGCGATGAAGGAGCCGATGCCGAGCAGGTTGCCCAGGTGCTGGCGGTCGACGAATACCAGCTTGGCCAGCACCACGCCCATCAGCACCGCGCCGGCCAGCCACAGGCCGCGCTGGCCGCGGCGTGAGCCGATCACCCAGCCCAGCACGCCCAGCACGCTCCAGACCACGGTCAGGCTGGTCTGCGCCAGGCTGGTCGAAAGCATGCCCGCGTTCCATTCGACGCCACCCCAGTGATGCACCGCGCGCAGGGTGACGAAGGTGACCATCAGGAAGCCGGCCGCCGACATCTTGAAGATGCGCAGGTTCTGCAGCCACTGCGGCGATTGTTCCGACCACAGCCAGCGCGCGGCCAGCGCCAGCAGCGCCAGTTGCGCCAGTTCCATCGGATTGAGCACCGGCAGCCACGGCAGCGGCGTGCTGTCGCCGGGCAGGAACAGGGCGACCAGCCACCACAGGCCCAGCACGGTGAAATAGACGGTCTGCAGGCCGGTGCGATAAGGATCGAAGCTTTCGCCCTGCGGTGCCGCCAGCCAGGGCCAGCGGAACATCGACAGGGTGACTGCCAGCAGCCACGGCAGGGCCAGCAACGCCGCCTGCCAGCCCTGGGCAAGATCGAAGCGCCCGGCCAGCCACGAGAACAGCATAGAGGCCACCGAAGGCCACACCAGCCACCAGGCGAACTGCGCCCAGCCAGCGAAGCGGTCTTCGCTGACGCGCAGGCACAGCAGGCTGCGGATGCCGAGTACCGCGAACACCAGCCAGGCCCACAGGCCGTAACCGGCGAACGGCTGCTGGTGCGCGTCCATCTGCAACAGCGCCAGCGGAATCGCCGCGACGAAACCGCCCAGCGTGGTCAGCGCCAGCGCGGGCGCCGGGTTGCGTCGATGCACCTCGGCGGCCAGCCAGCCGGTGACGGCGGCGAACGCCAGCACCACGTCGGCGCGCGTGTCACGGGCGATGAAATCGCCGATCTCGTTGAGCGCGGTGCCGCACCACCAGGCCAGCGCCCACAGGTAGTACGCCAGTGCGATTTGCGGCCTGTTTTCGCGGCGGTACGCCCAGGCACTGGCGATGCCGGCCAGCGCGATCAGCAACGCACCCATGAAGGTGGGATTGGCAACGGCCTGCTCGCCGGGCCAGTAACGCGAAGCACCGATGGACAACGCTGCGGCCGCAGCGAGTTGCAGGCCCGCACCTGTGACCTGGGGCAGCCAGCGTTGTTGGCGCAACCCCAGCCAGGCCAGGGCGGCGCCTTCCAGCGCGAACACCGATGCGGTCGCACGTGCCGACAAGGCCAGTGGCACGGCAAGCGTGGCGAAGCCCACCGCGAGCAGGGCGTACGAGGTGCCCAGCGCTGCATAGCGCTCGCGGTGGATGAACAGTTTCGCCAGCACCGCGTACAGCGCGCCGAGCCCCAGTGCGAACAGCGCCAGCGGCATGCGCGGGCTGTCATCGGCGGGCATCAGCAGGGCGGCCTGCAGCGAGAACACCACCAGCGGCGTTCCGAATACCAGGCAGCCGTCGATCAGGTCGCCGCGGCTGGCCGGCTGCTTGCGCGCGTACAGGATCGGGATGAGCAGGTAGAAGGCCAGGAACAGCAACAGGAAGGGTTCGGTGCTGGCCAGCTTGGTGGCGTCGTACTTCAGCACGCCCCACAGCGTGCCGATGCCGAAGGTGAAGACGAAGCCCAGCAGGTTCAACACCCGCCACGGCCGGAACCAGGCGATGGCGAGGATGGCTGCGTTCAACACCGCGTAGTAGGAGAACAGCGCGACGTGGTTGCCGCTGCCGGTGGACAGCCAGATCGGCGCCATGAAACCGGCCAGGATGCCCAGCACGGCCAGCGTCTTCGAGTCCTGCAGCACCGCCAGCACGCCCATGCCCGCAATCAGCACCACGCTGATGCCGAACGCGGGCGCCGCTTCCAGCAGGTCGTAGCGCTTGAATGCGGCGAACACGGTCAACAGCAGCACGCCGATGGCGCCGCCCTGCAGCGCCAGCGCGAACGCGCGCTTGTGCTCGCGCTGCCGCCAGCCGAATACCAGGCCGGCCAGCGCCGCAGCGGAAATGCCGGCCAGTCGCAGTTCGATCGGCAGGGTGAACATGCCCTGGTCGACCGCGTATTTCAGCAGCGCGGCCACGCCGGCCAGCAGCACCAGCATGCCGATCTTGACCGGCACGTTGCCCACGGTGAACCAGCGCTTGACCGCGCGCGAGGCGACGGTGAATACATCCGGCGTTGATGGCGGCGGAGGCGCGGAAGAACGCCGCGCGGCTGCAGGAATCCGCGGTGTGGGCGGCAGTGGCGGCGGCAGTGGCGCGGCGAGCGTCGGGTCGGGAACTTCGACTTGCGTAATGATGACGGCCGGCTCCTGCACGCTGGGCCTGCGTGTGAGTTCGGCCAGTGTCGGTTCGCGAAGACCAGGCTCCGCAGCAGGTGCGCCCTGGGCAACGGGCCCGTTATCGACCCGTTCACCGCCGTGCACGGCGGCCGGCAACGGCGATGGCGCGATGCGCAGGCCTCGCACTTCATCTTCCAGGTCGCCGACGCGGCGCTTCAGGCCACTGATGGAAACCAGCGCCATGACCAGCAGCACCGGTACCGCCAACACCACCAGTCCAAGCAGAACCAGTATCCCCGCCAGATCATCCATTCGCGTCCATTCCCCATGCCTGCTTCAGCGAAGCGTCGATGAATCGGTACCGCTTTGCAACTGGCTTACCATCGCGCCCCTTCCAACGCCATCCTCCTAACACCGGAAGAACCGCCTGACCGGGTGTCGTAGGAGCGACGCAAGTCGCGAAGCCAGGAAATCGTCGGGACCCGTTCTGTCTGCAATCGGGTAATGCGTGTTTCGCGACTTGCGTCGCTCCTACAACAGCAGGTTTTAGCGACAACGGGTAGGGCCCGGATACGACGGGAGCGCCATATAGGCGCTCCCGTCAAACTTTCGTTGGATAGGTGTGGCCTACTTCGCCGCCACCACGCGCACCATTTCCAGACACTTGTTGGAATAGCCCCATTCGTTGTCGTACCAGCTGACCAGCTTGACGAAGGTGCTGTCCAGGGCGATGCCGGCATCGGCGTCGAAGATCGAAGTGCGGGTGTCGCCGCGGAAATCGGTGGCCACCACCTTGTCCTCGGTGTAACCCAGGATGCCCTTCAGCGCGCCTTCGCTCTGCGCCTTCATCTCCGCGCAGATCTCGGCGTAGCTGGCATCCTTCTCGAGCTCGACCACCAGGTCGACCACCGAGACATCCGAGGTCGGCACGCGGAACGACATGCCGGTCAGCTTCTTGTTCAATTCCGGGATCACCACGCCGACGGCCTTGGCCGCGCCGGTGCTGGAGGGAATGATGTTCTCGAGGATGCCGCGGCCGCCGCGCCAGTCCTTGTTGCTGGGGCCGTCGACGGTCTTCTGGGTGGCGGTGGCCGCGTGCACCGTGGTCATCAGGCCGCGCTTGATGCCCCACTTGTCATGCAGCACCTTGGCGATCGGCGCCAGGCAGTTGGTGGTGCAGCTGGCGTTGGAGATGATCGCCTCGCCCGCATACTTCTTGTCGTTGACGCCGAACACGAACATCGGCGTGTCATCCTTCGACGGCGCCGACAGGATCACCTTCTTCGCGCCCGCATCCAGATGCTTCTGCGCAGTGACCTTGTCCAGGAACAGGCCGGTCGATTCGATGACCACCTCGGCGCCCACTTCGTCCCACTTCAGGGCGGCCGGATCGCGTTCCTGGGTCAGGCGGATCTTCTTGCCGTTGATCACCAGGTGGTTGCCGTCGATGGACACGTCGCCATCGAAACGCCCGTGCACCGAGTCGTACTTCAGCATGTAGGCCAGGTAGTCCGGTTCCAGCAGGTCGTTGATGGCCACGATCTCGATGTCGTTGCCGAAATTCTGCACGGCCGAACGCAGCACGTTGCGCCCGATGCGGCCGAAGCCGTTGATGCCCACCTTGATCGCCATTGCCTGTAACTCCTGGATATAACGGACTGGATTGAATGGAACGGGATTGGCGATTTTAGCCGATCCGCCCTGGCCACGTGAGGACCGCCGCCCATGCACGCCTGCGGGCGAAGGAACTTGATCATTCTCAAACGCGCGTTTGGAAGGCGGCGGAAAATCGGTTGCAACGGGTGATCGTCACCCCACGGAGAGCAACCCATGATCCACAGCCAACGCCCCCTTGCCCTGGGGCTCGCCCTTGCCCTTGCCGGCCTCGCCACACCCGCCCTGGCCCAGTCGGCAGGCGACTGGACCCTGGGCGTCGGCGTGCACCAGGTGAACCCGAAGTCCGGCAACGGCGCCCTCGCCGGCGGCACCCTGGCGTTGGACGTCGACAGCGACGTCAAGCCGACCATCACCTTCGAATACTTCGTGCGCCAGAACCTCGGCATCGAGGTGCTGGCCGCGCTGCCGTTCAAGCACGACATCGCCATCGACGGGCTGGGCACCGTGGGCAGCACCAGACACCTGCCGCCGACCGTGTCGCTGCAATACCACTTCAACAGTGCCGGCACGGTCTCGCCGTTCGTGGGCGCGGGCATCAATTACACGACCTTCTTCAGCGAAGAAAGCAGGGGCGCGCTGGCCGGCGACCGCCTCAAGCTCGGTGATTCCTGGGGCCTGGCCGCGCATGCCGGCCTGGACTTCAAGGTCGGTGAGCGCGGCGCCGTGCGCGTCGACGTGCGCTGGGCCGATATCGACACCGAAGTGTCGTTGAACGGCGCCAGGCTGGGCAGCGCCAACATCGATCCGCTGGTCTATGGCGCCGCCTACGTCTGGAAGTTCTGATCCCCGCTGCCGCGCGTCATCGGGTGTACGGATCATGCCGGGTAGAATCCACTGCATGATCCGACTCCCTGCCTTACTGATTGCCTGCATTTTCCTGTTGCCGCTGCCAGCCATGGCCTGGTCCAACCTGGGTCATCGACTTGTCGGCGAACTCGCCCAGCGCCACCTGACTGCAGCGGCCAACGCGCAGGTTGCCGGACTACTGCAGGGCGAAGCCGAGCCCAGCCTGGCCGGCATCGCGTCCTGGGCCGACACGCTGCGCAAGGACGACCCGCAAGCCTATCCCGGCAGCGATCGCTGGCACTACGTCAATTTTCCTGCCAGGACCTGCACCTACGAGCCGCCACGCGACTGCCCCGACGGCAACTGCGTGGTCGGCCAGATCGAGCGCCAGCGCCTGATCCTGGCCGACCGCACGCAGCCCGTGGCCGTCCGGCGTGACGCGCTGAAATTCCTTGTGCATTTCGTCGGCGACGCGCACCAGCCGCTGCACAACAGCAACTACAAGGACAAGGGCGGCAACGATTACCAGATCAGCCTGCGCACGCCATTGGTCCCTACCGGCGAACTGGCCAGCAAGTATGTGGACGGGGTGATGGGAACCAACCTGCATTCCATCTGGGACTACTACGTGCTCGCGTCGGCAGGCCTGACGGCGGATGGTTATTCCGAGCGGTTGGGCACGCGCCCGTGGCCGCCGGAGAACATCGGCAAGTCCCCAAGGCCGGCGGACTGGTCGATGGAAGCCTGCAAGCTGATCGACGCGCATCGCCTGTACCCCAAGGGACACAGGCTGGACCATCGCTACCTGGATGCGCAGCGTCCGCTCGCCGAGCGACAGGTGGAGATTGCGGCCAAGCGTCTTGCGGACCTGTTGAACGCGACGCTGGTGAATTGACAGCTGGTCCGCACAAGCGGCGGCCGGCTGGGGGTCCTGTCCAGGTGCGCGCCGTCGCCAAGATTCCTGCATGCGGGAGAACATGATGAATCCACAGGTAAAGGCCTTCTTCCACCCGCCCAGCAATACCTGGAGCTACGTGGTATCGGACCCGGCCAGCGGCGCCGCCGCACTGGTGGATGCGGTGCTGGATTTCGATCCGAAGTCGGCGCGCACTGCCACCACCTCGGCCCAGGCACTGCTCGACCATGTGCGCGATACGCAGCTGCAGGTGGCGTGGATCCTGGAAACCCATGCGCATGCCGACCACCTCAGCGCCGGTCACTGGCTGAAGGCGCAATTGCCGGATGCGAAACTGGCCATCGGCGAAGGCATCCGCGCGGTGCAGCAGACCTTCGGGCCCGTGTTCAACCTGGGCGCGCAGTTCCCGGTGGACGGCTCGCAGTTCGATCACCTGTTCGGCGCCGACGAAACCTTCACCCTCGGTTCGTTGCAGGCACGCGTAATCGCCGTGCCCGGCCACACCAGCGACAGCAATGCCTACCTGGTCGGCGACGCGCTGTTCACCGGCGACTCGCTGTTCATGCCTGACGGCGGCACCGCCCGCTGCGATTTTCCCGGGGGCGATGCCGCGCTGCTGTATCGCTCGATCCAACGCCTGTTCGGGTTGCCGGATGCCACGCGGGTATTCGTCTGCCATGACTACGCACCGGGCGGTCGGGAGTTCGCCTGTGAAACCACGATTGGTGAACAGAAGCGTTGCAACATCCACGTGCACGAACGCATCAGCGAAGCCGAATTCGTTGCGATACGCGAAGCGCGCGACGCTACGCTGGAAATGCCGGCGATCATCATTCCCGCGCTGCAGGTGAACCTCCGCGCAGGCGAGCTGCCCGCGGCGGAAGACAACGGATTGCGTTACCTGAAAGTGCCACTGGACAAATTCTGAGGAGCGCGCGATGCCTACTTCCTTCACTCCACTGACCGCACTGGCAGGCGGCGCGCTGATCGGACTGGCGGCGACAGTGCTGTATGCGGCGCTGGGCCGCATCGCGGGCATCAGCGGCCTGCTCAACCAGGCACTGGAGCAGGCCGCCGACCGCGGCTGGCGCATCGCATTCCTGTTGTCGATGATCATCGGTGCCGCGCTGTGGTTCGCGCTGGGGCATGGCGTGCCCTCGCCCCGCAATGATTTCCCCCTGCCGTGGCTGCTGGCGGCCGGCCTGCTGGTGGGTTTTGGCACGCGGCTGGGCAATGGCTGCACCAGCGGCCACGGCATCTGCGGGCTGGCACGGCTGTCGCGCCGGTCACTGGTGGCGGTGGTCGTGTTCATGGCCTGCGCGATGCTGACGGTCTTCGTGCTGCGGCACGCCGTGGGAGGCATCGCATGAACCGGCTGCTGGTCGCCACGGTTTCCGGCTTGCTGTTCGGCCTGGGCCTGGCCGTGTCCGGCATGACCGATCCGGACAAGGTGCTGAACTTTCTCGATGTGGCCGGCCAGTGGGATCCGTCGCTGGCCCTGGTGATGGGGGCCGCGCTGGCGGTCAGCGCGCCGGCGTTCGCCTGGATGCGCAGGCGCGGACGCAGTTTCAGCGGCGCCGCGTTGCCCGATCCGCCCTCGCCACGCCTCGATGCGCGCCTGCTGGCCGGCAGTGCGCTGTTTGGAATCGGCTGGGGCATCGCGGGCTACTGCCCGGGGCCGGCCCTGGCCAACCTCGCCCACGGCACGCTCGAAGCGGTTGTCTTCGTCCTTGCCTTGCTGGCAGGCTCGGCGCTCTGCCGCAAGTTCCTGCCTGTACGCTGAGCCCATGAAACCGTCTTTCCGATCCAGCCTGCTCGCACTCGCGCTGGCGACCACGCAGGCGGCGCTGGCGCAGCCCGCACAGGGTGATGCAAGCACCGCATCGCTGCACCAGCACGCGTCTTCGCCCGGCAACGTGACACACGCCTCGCCGCTGGTGGTATCGCTGGACACCGCCTTCCTGGCAAGGCTGCCGCGCGAGTCAGTGACCGCGATGGCGCACGGAAAGACCCTGCGCTGCGCAGGCATTCCACTGGCAGTGCTGCTGCGCGGCGCTGGCGCGCTGGATGCGGAAGCGCTGCGGGGACCGCGTCTCGCCAACTACGTGCTGGTCACGGCGCGCGATGGCTACCGCGCCTTGTTTTCGCTGGCCGAAGTGGAACCCACGCTTGGCAACCATCGCGTGTTGCTGGTCGACCGCTGCGATGGCAAGGCACTGGACCAGGAAGACGGCCCGCTCCGCCTGATCGCGCCCGGCGAGTCACAGGATGCGCGCTGGGTCCGGCAAGTCCATTCCATTACCGTGGTAAGCGCCCCATGACATCCATCGGAACCCTGATGCGACTGCTGTTGTGCGCAGTGATGCTGGCCGCCCTGCTGCCTGCCGCGCGTGCCGCCGATGCTTCGGGGCCGCTGACCGTGTTCGCCGCCGCCAGCCTGAAGGAATCGCTGGACGAAGCAGTCCTCGCCTACCAGAAGCAAACCGCACAGCCGGTGCGCGTGTCCTATGCGGCCAGTTCCGCACTGGCGCGACAGATAGAACAGGGCGCGCCGGCCGACGTGTTCCTCTCCGCCGACCTGGAATGGATGGATTACCTGCAGCAACGCAAGCGGGTCGACACTGCCACGCGACGCAACCTGCTGGGCAATACCCTGGTGCTGGTTGCGCCGGCCGCCGGCGACGTCAGGCCGGTGAAAATGCAGCGCGGCGTCGACCTGCTGCCGCGATTGGGCGCCAGTGGCCGCATCGCCATGGGCCTGGTGGCCAGCGTCCCGGCAGGAAAATACGCCAGGGCCTCTTTTGTTTCGCTGGGCGCGTGGACTGCGCTGCAGCCGCGCGTGGCCGAGGCCGAAAGCGTGCGCGCCGCGTTGATGCTGGTGGCGCGCGGTGAGGCGCCGCTCGGCGTTGTCTACGGCAGCGATGCGCAGGCCGAGCCGAAGGTACGCGTGGTCGGCGTGTTTCCAGAAGACACGCACCCCCCGATCGTCTATCCGGTGGCGCGCATCGCGTCGAGCCGCCACCCCGGCGCGGCGGCTTTCGTCCGCTGGCTGGCCACACCCAGTGCGGCCCGGATCTTCCGTAAGCACGGCTTCAAGGTGCTGTAGGTCGGCGTACCCGGACCCATGTCGCCATTCACCGCCGATGAACTGACCGCGATCGCGCTCAGCCTAAAGGTCGCTTTCACTGCGGCGCTGGCCAGCCTGCCGTTCGGCATTGCCCTGGGCTGGCTGCTGGCGCGCAAGCGCTTCTTCGGCAAGTCGCTGGTTGATGCGCTGGTGCACCTGCCGCTGGTATTGCCGCCGGTGGTGGTGGGCTATGTGCTGCTGGTGAACTTCGGCAGCCAGGGCGTGATTGGACGCTTCCTGGCGAACTTCGGAATCGATTTTTCGTTTCGCTGGACCGGCGCCGCGCTGGCCAGCGCAATCATGGGTTTTCCGTTGATGGTGCGCGCGATCCGCCTTTCCATCGAAGCCACCGACCGGCGCTTGGAACAGGCTGCATCGACGCTCGGCGCGAGTCCCTGGCGCGTGTTCCACACCATCACCCTGCCACTGGCCTGGCCTGGCATCGTGGCCGGCGCGGTGCTGGCATTCGCCAAGGCACTGGGTGAATTCGGCGCCACGATCACCTTCGTCTCCAATATTCCCGGGGAAACGCAGACCCTGTCCGCCGCGATCTACAACCTGCTGCAGGTGCCCGGCGGAGAATCCAGCATCTGGCGGCTGGCGATGGTGGCGGTGGGTATTTCGCTGCTGGCCCTGCTGCTGTCCGAATGGCTGGCGCGCCGCCAGCGCGAAGACGAGGTGCACTGATGCTGTCGCTGGACCTGCAGCTGCGCCGCGGCAGCTTCGAGCGCCACGTGCGCGTCGAGGACACGGCCCGGGTGATCGCGCTGAGCGGACACTCGGGCGCCGGCAAGACCAGCGTGCTGCATGCCATCGCGGGACTGGTGACGCCACGCTCCGGCCACATCGAAATCAACGGGCAGCGCCTTTACGACAGCGCGCGCGGCATCGACGTCCCGGCCCACCGCCGCCGCGTCGGCTATGTATTCCAGGACGCACGCCTGTTCCCGCACCTCGACGTGCGCCGCAACCTGCAATACGGACGCCATGCGGGCGGCACGGCCGAGGCCTTCGGTTTCGACAACGTGGTCGCGCTGCTGGGAATCGAACCGTTGCTCGAACGCCGCATTGCCAACCTGTCCGGCGGCGAATCCCAGCGCATCGCCCTGGGCCGCGCCCTGCTCTCGCAACCAGCCCTGCTGCTGCTGGACGAGCCGCTGTCGATGCTCGACCAGGCCCGCCGCGAGGAACTGATCCCCTACCTGCAGCGCGTGCGCGACGAGACCACCCTGCCAATCATCTACGTCAGCCATTCGGCCGACGAGGTGAAACGGCTGACCGACGCGGTGCATCTGCTGGACTGAGAATGCCCCCGTGACCGGGCTTGTTGTGGGGGGCTGACCAGCCACAAGTTCAACAGCGACAGCCAGTCCGCGGCTGGAGACCGTGTCGCAAGGGGCCATTGCCACGGGGCAATCCGCATTTTCCATGGTCAGTTCAAGGGCGCGCCGTTACCCTTCCCCCATGACCATGCACCTCACTGATCTTGACGAAGCCGTTTCGCTGCTGCTGAAGCGCATCCCCGGCACCCTGCGCATCGCCGCGCCGCTTGGCATCGGCAAGCCGCACCGGCTGCTCAACGCGCTGTACCAGCGCATCGAACAGGAACCGGCCCGCCGGCTGGAAATCTACACGGCGTTGTCGCTGGATCCGCCAAGTGCAGCGCCGGGGCTGGAACGCCGCTTCCTGGGCCCATTCGCTTCGCGGCATTTCGGCGAAGACTTCCCGCGCCTGCGCTACGTGGAAGCGCTGAAGCGCGATGCTTTGCCGGCCAACATCACCGTGGAGGAGTTCTACATGCAGTCCGGCGCGCTGCTGCATTCGTCGCAGGCGCAACGCCGCTATACCAGCCTCAACTACACCGAGGCCCCGGCAGGCGTGGCCCAGCGTGGCGCCAATGCAATCCTGCAGAAGGTGGCGCGTGAGCCGGATCCGCCGCATGGCAGGGCAGCGAGGCTTTCCATGTCATGCAACACCGACACCACCCAGGATACGGTGGATGCAATTCGCGCCCTGGGCTTGCCACGCCCTTTTCTGGTTGCTGAAATCGATCCGCTGTTGCCATGGATCGATGGGACCGCGGCGGTGGAGGAAAGCTATTTCGACCTGGTGATCACCCCGCCCGGCCCCTATCCGAAGCTGTTCGCGATGCCTCGCCAGCCAGTGGGCGACACCGACTACGCCATCGGCCTGTACGCCAGCACGCTGGTGCGCGATGGCGGCACGCTGCAGATCGGCATCGGTGCGCTTTCCGACGCGCTGTCGCATGCGCTGACGCTGCGCCATACCGACAACGAAAAGTATCGCGAAATCCTGCACGCGCTGGACCCGGAGCTCACCCACCACCCGGCGGTAATCGCCAGCGGCGGCATGGCCCCGTTCACCATCGGCCTGTACGGCTGCAGCGAGATGCTCAACGAAGGCTTCAAGCGCCTGGTCGAAGCAGGGGTGATACGGCGCAAGGTGGTGGACGACGAAGCGCTGATGGAGCGCCTGGCCAATGGCAGCGCCAACCTCGGCGACCAGGCACGGCTGCAGCGCGACGGCGAGTACCTGCATGGCGCCTTCTACCTGGGATCGCCGGCCTTCTACGACTGGTTGCGCAACCTTCCCGACGACCAGCGCCGCGCGATCGGCATGCGCCGGATCAGCGAGATCAACCAGCTCTACGGCGGCCACGAATCGCTGGAGCGCCTGCAGCGCGTGGGGTCGCGTTTCTTCAATACCTGCATGATGGCCACGGCGCTGGGCGATGCGGTATCGGACGGGCTGGAAGACGGGCGCATCGTCTCCGGCGTGGGCGGCCAGTACAACTTCGTGGCCATGGCCCATGCCCTGGACGATGCGCGCAGCGTGCTGATGTTCCGCTCGCAACGCGGCGAAGGCGATGCGGCCGAATCCAGCGTGCGCTGGAACTACGGGCACACCACCATCCCCCGCCACCTGCGCGACATCTTCGTCAACGAATACGGCATCGCCGACCTGCTCGGCCAGACCGACGAGGATTGCGTGATCGCGATGGCCGCCATCAGTGATGCGCGCTTCCAGCAGCCACTGCTGGACCAGGCGAAGGCATCGCGGAAAATCGACAAGGACTTCGCCGCCGAACCCGAGTGGTCGCGCAACACCCCGCAACGCCTGCGCGATGCATTGGCCCCGTTCCGCAGCGACGGCACCCTGCCCGACTACCCGCTGGGCAGCGATTTCACCGAAGTGGAGCAGCGGCTGGCGAAGGCGCTGGGATGGTTGAAGGCCCAGACCGGGACGCTACCGAAGAAGGTTTCGACGATATTCCGGGCTGTTGTCGGACCGGTGCGGGCGGATGAGGAGGCACAGCAGAGGATGGGATTGGCACGGACTTCGGGTCTGGCCCAAAGGATCGAGTCGAGGCTGCTGGCCTATGCACTGCGACAGGTTGATGTGCTGGCAGTTGAAAGGCGTCGGGGCTGAAAGCCCCTCCCCACAACGGCGCAGTCCAGCGGCCTTGGAAGCGCGGGTCGCGAAAGTAGTTGCTGCGGAGGGAGCTTCAGCCCATACCCGTGCTTTTGTGGGAGGGGCTTCAGCCCCGACGCTCTGAGCGCACATCGGCATCCTCTGCCGACAGCCAAATGCTGTCCCAGTAAGGATAGTCGCCCAGCCTGTCGACCAGCGCCGCGCGTAAGGGGTTGGCAACCAAATATCGCGCTGCTTTGACAACGCTCTGTTCGTGACGCAGCGCGCGATCATGGAACCCCGGCATCCACACCGGTCCAGTTCGACCCGCAGCGAGATTGATGGCGCGAGCCGACTTTCCCTTCACCCTCCCCAGCAGATCAGCGAGAGATTCAAGACTGCCGAGCTCGACCAACCCATGCCAGTGGTCGGGCATGAGCACCCAGCACAGCAGGCGTGCGTCCGCCCAGTTGCGCGCATCCGAAAATATCGAACAGGCAAGGGATGCTGAAGTCCAGTCGAGGAAGAGTCTTTGACGCTGGTGGGTGACGGTGGTGACCAGGTACACCTGGCCTGGCCCAGACCAGCGGCCACGGCGCAAAGCCTGGTATCCGGGCAGGGGCGGTTGCAGATTCATGCCCGCATCCTCGTGCCTGCCTGCTTTGCGCGCCATCAGCTGATGGCGCGCCCTGCTGTCGGAAGAACCTCTTATCTAACAGGAGAGTGTGGGAGGGGCTTCAGCCCCGACGCTCATCCCGCTGCGTTCGTCGGGGCTGAAGCCCCTCCCACAAAAACCCTATGCACGCTGCGATCACTCATGCCGATCGGTTGTGAGGCGCTGAAGCCCCTTCCACAAAATCCCGTTTGAGATACGCGAGTTCCCGCCAACGGCACTCAACCCAACGACTTCGCCGCTTCCACCACTTTCTCGACGGTAATGCCGAAGTGCGGATACAGCACTTCCGCCGGCGCCGAGGCGCCGAAGGTGTCGATGCCGATGACTGCGCCATCCAGGCCCACGTACTGGCGCCAGAAACCGGTGACGCCGGCTTCGATGGCGACGCGCTTGCGCACGGCGTTCGGCAGCACGGATTCGCGGTACTCGGCCGGCTGGCGGTCGAACACGTCGGTCGAGGGCATCGATACCACGCGTACCTTGATGCCGTCGGCTTCAAGGGTGGCCTTGGCCTGCGTGGCCAGCCCCACTTCCGAACCGGTGGCGATCAGGATCACGTCCGGAGTGCCGCCTTCGGCCTCGGCCAGCACGTAGCCGCCGCGGGCAATGTCGGTGACCTGGGCTTCGCTACGCGGCTGGTGCTGCAGGTTCTGGCGACTGAACACCAGGCAGCTCGGCCCGTCCTTGCGCTCGATCGCGGCACGCCACGACACGGCCGACTCGACCGCATCGCAGGGACGCCACACGTCGTTGTTGGGGATGTAGCGCAGCGAGGCCAGGTGTTCGACCGGCTGGTGGGTCGGGCCGTCTTCGCCCAGACCGATGGAGTCGTGGGTGTACACGTGGATGGCGTGCGCCGGATTCAGCGCACTCATGCGCACCGCATTGCGTGCGTAGTCGCTGAAGACCAGGAAGGTGGCGTCGAACGGAATGAAGCCGCCGTGCAGGGCCAGTCCGTTGCTGATCGCGGTCATCGCGAATTCGCGCACGCCGTAATAGACGTAGTTGGCGTTGGGATCGTCGCTGGCGACCGACTTGCTGGCCTTCCACAGGGTCAGGTTGGAATGGGCCAGGTCGGCCGAACCGCCGATCAGTTCCGGCAGCAACGGCGCGAACGCCTCGATCGACATCTGCGAGGCCTTGCGCGAAGCGATGACCGGGCCCTCGGCCTGCAGTTTCGCAATGAAGGCATTGGCGGAATCGACGAAGCCTTCCGGCAATTCGCCGCGCGAGCGGCGCGCGAACTCGGCGGCCTCGTCGGCATGCTTGCCTGCGTACTGGTCGCGCAGCGCATTCCACCTGGCCTCGCGTTCGTCACCGGCAACGCCGGCGCGCCAGCCTGCGTAGATTTCCTCGGGCACCTCGAATGGCGCATATGGCCATTCCAGTTGCACGCGTGCAGCAGCCAGTTCGTCCTTGCCCAGCGGCGCGCCGTGCGAAGACTCCTTGCCGCCCTTGTTGGGCGCGCCGAAACCGATCGTGGTGCGGCAGCAGATCAGGGTCGGCTTGCCTGGAGTCTTCAGCGCGGTATCGATGGCGGTCTTGATCTCGATCGCGTCCTGGCCGTTGACGTTGCGGATCACCTGCCAGCCATAGGCCTCGAAGCGCGCCGGGGTGTTGTCGGTGAACCAGCCGTCGGTGTTGCCGTCGATGGAGATCTTGTTGTCGTCCCAGAAGGCGACCAGCTTGCCCAGCCCCCAGGTGCCGGCCAGCGAGGCGGCTTCGTGGGAGATGCCTTCCATCAGGCAGCCGTCGCCCATGAACACCCAGGTGCGGTGGTCGACCAAGTCGAAGTCGGGGCGGTTGTAGCGCTGGGCCAGCAGCTTCTCGGCCAGGGCGAAACCGACGGCGTTGGCGAAGCCCTGTCCCAGCGGGCCGGTGGTGGTTTCCACGCCCGGGGTTTCGCTGTGTTCCGGATGGCCGGCGGTCCTGCTGTGCAGCTGGCGGAAGTTCCTGAGCTCCTGCAGCGGCAGGTCGTACCCGCTGAGGTGCAGCAGCGCGTACTGCAGCATCGAGCCGTGGCCGTTGGACAGCACGAAGCGGTCGCGGTTGAACCACTTCGGATTGTTGGGGTTGTGGCTGAGGTAGTCGTTCCACAGCACTTCGGCGATGTCGGCCATGCCCATGGGCATGCCGGGATGGCCGGATTTGGCGGCTTCCACCGCATCGGCGGCGAGGAAACGGATGGCGTTGGCGAGCTGGCGGCGGCCAGGCTTGTTCGAGGCGGGCGTCGTCATGGGGGCGATTTCAGGGAGGTCGCCCGTAGCTCGGGCGACCCATTGTCCCATCCCGGGGGCCGCCCTGTCGCGCTCCGCCCGCTCAGGCGCGGGTGTTGGCGACCGCGGCGCGTTGCTCCACCGCGTCAGGTTCGCCATGCGCCACCAGCGTGGCCAGGGTCAGGTCGCCGGTCACGTTCAGGGTGGTGCGGCACATGTCCAGGAAGTGGTTGACGCCCAGGATCATGCCGATGCCGACCGGGTCCACGCCGACCATGGCGCAGATCAGCGCCACCACCGGCAGCGAGCCCGACGGCACGCCGGCGGTGCCGATACCGCCCAGGATGCAGACCAGCATGACCATGACTTGCTGCCAGATGCCCAGTTCGACGCCGAAGAACTGGGCCAGGAACAAGACGGTGACGCCTTCGAACAGGGCGGTACCGTTCTGGTTGGCGGTGGCGCCCACGGTCAGCACGAAGCGCGACACGCGGTTGGGCAGGTGCAGCTTTTCTTCCGCCACCCGCAATGCGGTCGGTAGCGTGGCATTGCTGGAAGCGGTGGAGAACGCCATCACGCTGGCTTCCTGGGTGGCACGGAAAAACGCCAGCGGTGACTTGCCCACCGTCTTCAATGCCAGCGAATAGACCACGAACATGTGCACCGCCAGCGCCAGCACCACGACGCCGACATAGGCGCCAAGGCGCACCAGCAGGTCGAAGCCGAAGATCGCGGCCAGGTTGAACATGAAGCAGGCCACCGCATACGGCGCCAGCCGGATCACCAGCCCGATCAGGGTCATGGAGATTTCAAAGATGCCTTCGATGCCACGCTTGAGGATGCGGGTGTTTTCGCTGTCGGTCAGCACCAGGCCCACGCCGAACATCACCGCGAAGAACATCAGCGCGAGGATGGCGCCGTTGTCCGCCGCCGCGCCGATCACGTTGCTCGGCACGATGGACAGCAGCATGTCCATGCCGCGCGGCTGCTTGTCCACGCTGGCGACGATTTCCTTGGCGCGCTCGGCGTTGTCGGTGAGCAGGCTCTGCGCCAGCACCGGGTCCACGCCTGCGCCGGGTTTGAGCACGTTGACCAGCACCAGGCCGATGATCACGGCGATGGAGGAGAGGACCACGGTGTAGGCCAGGGTCTTCCAGCCGATGCGGCCCAGCGCGCGGATGTCGCCCATTTCGGCGATGCCGACCACCAGTGCCGAAAACAGCAGCGGCACGATGAGCATGAAGATCAGGTTGAGGAAGATCTTGGAGAACGGCGTGGTCACATAGGTGGTGACCGCCTTGACCCATTCGGCATCGCCTCCGCCGGTCGCATGCACCACCAGCCCCAGCAGCAGGCCCAGGCCGAAGCCGATCGCCATTTTCCAGTGCAACGGAAGCTTGCCCCTGGTGGGTACGGGCTTGCCGGAAACGGGCGCGTTGCTCATGCGGTGGTTCCTGTGTCGGTTCGACCGCAGCTTAGCAAACCGCCGATCAGCGCCTCGGCGATGCGTTGCCTGCTGGGCAGGCCTGCCTTGTAGAGTCGAGCTTGCTCGACTGCTGTCCGCGCCTAACCCAAGCAATCAAGAGCACCCGCGCAAGCCCGGCTCTACAACCGCCTACCGCCTACCGCCTGCGCATGCCGCTCAGCGCGGCGGATACAGCGGCGCCAATACTTCCTTGCGCGATGCTTGCACGCTGCGCCACAGCGGCCCTTTGGCGAATGCCTCGCGCAAGGCGGCGCGCGCCGCCACGCCGTCACCGTCGGCCCAGCGCGCACGACGCAGTTGCTCGACGGCATTGCGCTGCGGCGGCGAGTCCAGCTTGGCAACCAGGGCATCCAGGTCGGCACTGGGCGGCGTGGACATGCCTCGCAACACTTCGCCCACTTCGTCCAGGTCGCCGTTGTCCAGCACGCGCCGCAGGTCTGCCAGCGCGTGCGTGGGCATTGCGCCCGGGGGTTCATGCGCAGTCGTGGGCGCCTGCTTGCGTGTCGGCGGGCGGGTACGGCGCTGCAGGGCCCAGGCCAGGGTCACCAGCCATAGTCCAGCGAAGCCGACCGCCATCCATTGCCACGGGAACGCGCGCTGGCCGTCACCGGATAGACCAGCCGTAGTTGCGCCTGCGGCCACGCCGGTGTCCTCCGGCTCGGCCAGTGTATTGGTGGCGAAACCGCCCACGCCACGCGCCACCTGCAAGCTCAGGTCCGGCAGCGACGCGGTCTTTGCCTTGCCTGCCCGCACATCCCACCACGCCAATTGCATGCCCGGCACCACCAGCTTGCCTGCGCCATTGGGCACCACCGAATAACGGCGCGTCAGCTTGACCTGTGGCGAACCGGCCACGAAGGTTTCGTCGTACTGCGGCGGTTCGGCGAACACCTGCGCACCGTTTATCGAGGGCACCGGCAACTCCGGCATCTGCGACTGGGTGGCGCCCAGCATCACCGCTTCCACCACCAGGGTGGCGGCTTCCCCTGCACGCGCGGCCTGTGGCGCGGCCACGTAACGCAGGCGCAGGTCGCGCAACGGCAGCCAGGGTTGCGGCGCATTGGCCGGTTGCGCGCGCACGCTGATCGCACGCGGCGCGCCGTTGGCTCGCATTTCACGGCTGTTGCCGCCCAGCAGGTCATCCATCCAGCCGCCGGCACCACGGCCGATGAAGCGTGGCGCCGGGATGACCAGGGCGCCACTGCGATCGGGTACCAGCAGGAAGCGCCGCTCGACCACGTTGTAGTTGCGGCCGTTGAGCTGGCGGCTCGATTGCACGTCCTTGCCCATCTGCTGCAGCGATGCACCTTCCGGCGCGTCCAGGTCGAGCTGGCCCGAGACCAGCGGAACGGCATAGAACAGGCGCACGGTAACGCCGACCGACTGCTGCACGTACGGAGTGGGATCGTCGACATCGGTTTCCAGGAACGCCGTCGCATTGCCGCGTGGTGCCGCTGCCGCGGGAGTCGCACTGACGCTCAACACCATAGGCGCGGTGCGCTCGCTGCCCACCCGCAAGGCCGGAATGGCGAGCGCGCCGAAGCGCCGCGGCGTCAGCGAGGCGATGTGAGTGGTGCGCGCGGTGACCACGCCGTTGACCAGTGACACGCTGCTGTTGCTGGATTGCGCGGATATCTCGAAATCGGCCTGCAGCGGTGACAGGTCGGGGCGCGCGGCGGCCTGGTCGGTCTCGATGCTGAGGCTGACCGACTCACCCAAAGGCACCTGGTCCCTGTCCAGCCAGGCACGCGTGGTCGCCTGCGCCGGCACCAGTACCAGGCACAGCAGCAACACCCACCACATTCCGAACCTGCCGTCGTGTTTCATGGGCCTTCCTTCTGTCGGCGTTCGTATTCCAACCGGAACTTGGTCTTGAGCAATCCGCCCGGCTCATCGGGCACGCGCCGCAGCCACGCTTCCACCGCTTGCCTTTGCTCGCGCTGCTGCGCGGTTTCGGCACGTGCCGGACCCGGCGGCTTCCCGGCTGCCGGCTTGCCCTGGCCCGCCTTCTCCATGGCCTGGGCCATGCGTTCGCGCTGCGCGGCGTCGGCGGCTTGCTGCGCCTTGGCATCGGCCGCTTTCTGTTGTGGCGAGGGACCCGCACCGGCCTCCTGCTTCGGCGGGCCGGGCTGGGGCGCAGGCTGCTTGCCCTGGTTCGCTGGCTGCTCCGCCTCCTTGCCAGCCTGTGGTGAACCCTGGCCCTTGTTTCCCGACGGCTCCTGCTTCTGCTGGTTGCCCTGGCCGTCCTTCTTGTTCTTGCCTTCGTTGTTCTTGCGCTTGCGCGCCGCGTCCACGACCTTGCGGTTCTCGATGGCGTCTTCCATTTTCGGTTGCCGCTTCAAGGCCTGGTCATAGGCGGCGATGGCCTCGTCGTAACGGCCCTGCTTGGCCAGTGCGTTGCCCTGGTTGTAATACGCGTCGGCCTGCTCGATGCCCGTGAACGACTTCTCGGCAGCAGCAAAATCACCCTTGCGATAGGCATCGGCGCCCTGCGCGATGCGCTGATGCTGGATTTGGTCGGCGCGCTGCCAGAGATTGCCTTCAGCCGCGTGCGCAGGCATGGCCAGCGGCATGGCCGCGCAGAGCAGGATCGCGGCGAAGGCTCCTCCGCGGCGGAACGCGAACAACGCCAGCAGCATCAGCAGCGGCAGCAGCCAGTAACCCTCATCCAGCCAGGCCAGCCCCTGTTCGCCACGCTGCGCGGCGCCATCGGCCTGTGCCGGATCCAGCACGCCGAGTGCGCGCAGGTCACCCTCGCCCGCAGAAAGGGATTGATATCCGCCCCCACCGGCCGTTCCCAGCGCAGCGAGCGAAGCCGCGTCCAGCCGCGCATGCAGGATGCGACCTTCCGCATCACGGTAGGGCGCACCCGCCGCCGTGCCCGTGCCCAGTGCAGCCACGCGAAATCCCTGGCGCGAGGCATCGGCGGCGGCGGCAAGCGCGGCCGCATCGGCGTGGTCGGCCAGCACCAGGATGTCGCCGCGCTGGAAACCGGCCTGCTGCAGGAGTCGCGCGGACCAGGCGATGGCCTTGTCGACCTGCTGGCCATCCACTGGCATCACCGCAGGCTCCAGCGCATCCAGGAACAGCGCCACATTGGCGGCATCGTCGGTCAGCGGCGCCACCGTGAAGGCTTCGCCTGCATAGGCGACCAGGCCTACCTGGCCGCCGGCGCGCTCGCGCAACAGGGTGGCGACCTTGCTGCGTGCCTGCAGCAGTCGCGAAGGAGGCAGGTCGGGTGCCGTCATGCTGCTGGACAGGTCGAAGGCGATCACCAACGGGGCCTGCGACTGCCACAAGGGTTGTTCGCCCTGCCGCCAGCTGGGCCCGGCCAGGGCCAAGACCGCCAGCAGATAACCCAGCGCACCGATCCAGGCGAGGCTGCGCGTGGCCGCCCCACCGGTTTCAAGCAGGTGCGGCAGCAGGTGTGCGTCGACGACATCGCGCCAGGCGTGCTGGCGGCGCCGGCGCATTCGCCAGAACGACCACAACACCGGTAGCGCAAGCAGGGCCGAGAGCCACTGCGGCCGCAGGAAATGCAATGTGTCCCACCAGGCGCTCATCGGCGGCGCCCTGTCATCAGGAAGGCGCACAACGCGACCAGCAAAGAGGCCGCCAGCGGCCACCAGTAGCGTTCGATGCGCGGCCGCACGCGTTGGCCTTCGTGGGCCACCGGTTCGATGCGATCAAGTTCCGAATAGATGCCCGCGAGCTCCGCCGTGTCCCGGGCGCGGAACGACTGGCCGCCGGTCTTCTGCGCAATCTGCCGCAACACGGTTTCATCGATTTCATCGCCACCTCCGGGGATCGGCAGGCTCAGTCCGAACAGGCTGAAGCCGCCCCCGGACCCGCCGAAGGCAATGGTGTGGATGCGCACGTGTTCGGACTTCGCAAGTTCGGCCGCCTTGAGCGGATCCAGCACGCCTGCGGTATTGACGCCGTCGGTAAGCAGGATCAATACGCGCTGCCCTTGTGGTTGTTCCCGCAGGCGTTTGACCGCCAGTCCTATGGCGTCGCCAATGGCGGTGTCCTGCCCGGCCAGTCCGACCACGCTGTCACGCAGCTGGTCGCGCACCGAATCCCGGTCGCGGGTCAGCGGGGTCAGTGCGTAGGCGCGCTGGCCGAATACCAGCAGCCCCACACGATCGCCCACGCGGCGATCCAGGAAATCGGCCAGCACCGCCTTGGCTGCGGTGAGGCGGTCAACCACATCACCTCCCAGCTCCATGTCCGGTTCGCTCATGCTGCCTGACAGGTCCACGGCGAGCATCAGGTCACGTCCGCTCTGCGGCGGCGCGACTGCTTCGCCAAGCTGCTGCGGGCGCGCGGCTGCGGCGCAGAGCAGGAACCACGCCAGCCAGGCCAGCACGGCGACATGCAAGTGCCGGGGCCGCGCGGCTCCCGTGGTGGCAATGGCATCGAGCCTGGCGCCGTACGGCACCCTCAAGGCAGCCGACGTATTGCGCAGTGGCGGCAGGAACACGCCGGCCAACCACGGCAAGGGGAAAGCCAGCCACATCCAGGGCCACGCAAAGCCTCCAAATGCGGTCGTGAGCAGCTCGAACACGGCGCTGCTCATTTGCGTTTCGCCATCAGTGCGAGGTAGCGCTGGCGCGCCAGTTCGCGCGCCGCGTCCCACTGCTTTGCGGGAAGCTCGCGCCGGTATCCGCCTTCCAGCAGCAGACGACCGGGACCTTCACTGAAATCCCTGCGTTTGCCGGTTCCATCAAGAAAACGCAGCCAGGCTTCACCCTGCAGGCGATCAGCGGAAGAATCGATGCGGCGCGCGGCGCGACGCAGCAATTCCGAGGCCGCCCCTGCCTGGCTGGATGGGGCACCAGTGCAGGCTTCTTCGAACAGTTCCGACCAGGCGCGCAACCTGCGCGAACGTCGGCGCCTGATCCACCATGCGACAGCCACCACCAGCATGAGGGCGGCGGCCATCAACCACCACCCCGGCGCGGGCGGCCACAGCGACGGTGCCGCCGGCACGTGCACATCGCGCAATACCAGTTCGGAAGCCTGCATCAGGCCACCTGCGACTGCGAACGGCCCAGCAATGGCAGCCACGATTCGCTGGGTGCGTCGCCCTGCAGTGAATAGACCCGCACGCCACGACGCGGCAGCGCCTCCAGCGCGCTTTCCACCGGGCCGGTGAACTCCTGCTGCCAGCGCTTGCGCTGGGTTGCATTGGCGAGGTCCAGCTCCACGCGATGGTCGCCCAGCGCGAACGGCAGCATGGCTTCGGGCGGCGCGCTTTCCAGTGCATCGGTCAGCAGCAGCACTACTACTTCGTGGTGCGCGGCCAGGGCCGGCCAGCGCGATTCAGGTAGCGCGGCGATGCTGCGCGGATCTGCCAGCACTATCAACCGCGAGCCGGGACGCAGCAGCCGCAGCGCATGGTCCAGGGCCACGCCCAGCCCGGCATCGTCCTGTGGCGGCTGCGAATACCAGCGGACCAGCGCATCGAGCACACGCAACGCACCGCGCGCGCCCGACGCCGGAGGTACCGGCGCTTCCCTGCTGCTGCCGCGCAGGATCGCGACGCGATCGCCATCGCGCACGGCCGCCCAGACGGCGACGGCAGCAGCGCGTGCAGCCTGCACCGACTTGAAGCGCACCCGGGTGCCGAAATAAAGGGCCGGCGAAGTATCGGCGACGATCAGCGTGAGGCGCTCGCGTTCGGCCTGGAACAGCTTGGTATGGGTGCGCCCGCTACGCGCGGTGAGCCGCCAGTCGATGTGGCGTACGTCGTCGCCGGCTACGTATTCGCGCGACTCGGCGTATTCCATGCCGCGACCGCGCAGGCTGGATTGCGCAGGGCCGGTGACGTTATGGCGACCCTTGCGCGCCGCGATCCGACGCTGCGCGATCGCACGCAAGGCCACCAGTTCGGCCAACGTCGGCTTGAGTCCATCGCCGGCTGCGCCATTGGCATTCATCTGTTCCTGCTCCGGCCTGATGCTCAGGGCAGCGGGACCACGTCCAGCAGCGCGGCGACCAGGCGGTCGCCATCCCAGCCTTCGGCGGTCGCTTCATAGCTGGGCAGCACCCGATGGCGAAGCACGTCCGGGGCAATCGCCCGCACGTCATCGGGGGTAACGAAATCACGGCCCGCCAGCCAGGCGCGCGCGCGCGCGCATCGCTCCAGCGCGATCGAACCACGCGGGCTTGCGCCCCAGGCGATACGACGCGCCAACTGCGGGTCGTAGCGACCTGCATCGCGCGAGGCCAGCACGAGCTCTATCAGGTAGCGCTCCAGCTGCGGGGCGACGTGCAGCTCGAGGACGGCGGCACGGGCCGCGAACACATCCTCGATCGGAAGACGGACGATCGCCTCGGGGGTGTGCTGCAGGGTGTCGCGCGCACGTTCTCGCGCCAGCCGCAGGATTTCCGCCTCGGCCGCCGCTTCGGGGTAGCCGACGCGCACATGCATCAGGAAGCGGTCCAGCTGCGCTTCCGGCAGAGGGAACGTCCCTTCCTGTTCGATAGGGTTCTGCGTGGCCATCACCAGGAACAGTTGCGGTAACGGATAGGTATGCCGACCGACCGTGACCTGGCGCTCGCCCATCGCCTCCAGCAGCGCCGACTGCACCTTGGCCGGCGCGCGGTTGATCTCGTCGGCCAGCAGGATGGGGTGGAAGATGGGGCCCGGCTGGAACTCGAAACTGCCCTCTTGCGGGCGCCACACCTCGGTACCCGTCAGGTCGGCCGGGAGCAGGTCGGGTGTGAACTGGACCCGGGCGAAATCCGCCTGCAGGCGTGAGGCCAGGGCGCGAATGGCGGTGGTCTTGGCGAGCCCCGGCGCGCCCTCGACCAGCAGGTGGCCATCGGCCAGCAGGGCGATGAGCAGTCTTTCCACCAGCGCGGCCTGGCCGACGATGGTTTCGGACAGCCCTGCGCTCAGTTCCATGAAAGCGCTGTGGAGGTGTGACTGACTGTCGGCGGCGCTGTCTATGGCCGCGGGAAAGGTCGGACTATCCATGCTGGGGCGTTCTGGAATGGGCATCGGGCGATTTTGACCGAGCCTGCCCCCAGTTGGTTCATGCGGCCGCCAGACTTGTTCCATGCGGTTCAGGGAATGGGTCGCGGAAACAGGAACGGGACCGCAAGCAGTCCCGTTCGGTCATGACGCGTTGCGGCTGCTCAGCGCTTTGCGACTGACAACACCTTAGGAGTGATGAAGATCAGCAGTTCAGCCTTGTCCTTCAGGCGACCCTTCTTCTTGAACAGGTTGCCGAGGAACGGGATATCACCCAGGAACGGCACCTTGGCAACATCGCTACGATCCGTGAATTCATACACGCCACCGATGACCACGGTCTGTCCGTCCTCGACCAGCACAGCGGTATTGATCTCGCGCTTGCTGATGGTTGGGACCTGGCCGTAACCGGCGAGGATGATGAATTCCTCCACTTCGTCCTTCTTGATGTTGAGGTTGAGGAACACGCGACCGTCGTTGGTGATGGTCGGGGTCACCTTGAGCTCAAGCAGGACCTCCTTGAACTGCACGTTGGGCGTGGCCGCTGCACCACCGGTACCGCCGGTGATGGTCACATAGCCGATTTCGCGGCCCTGGCGGATATAACCCTCGCGCTGGTTGGCGGTGATGATGCGCGGGTTGGAAATCACTTCACCACGACCTTCTTCCTGCAGCGCGGAAAGTTCCAGGTCCAGGTTGAAGTTGGCACCCAGCAGGGTGTAGGCAAGGCTGGCAGGGGAGCCATTTGTGAATGCGCCCGCCGGGAGGTCGACATTCAGCCCGCGGTTTGCGCCAGTGGTTCCACCTACGCTGCTGCCAATGGTGCCGGTGTTGGCTCCATTGTTGTAATTGCGGGTCCCGCCGACACCAAACCTGGCGCCCAGGTCACGAGCGAACGTATCGGTGGCAATGACGATGCGACCTTCGATCAGCACCTGATCCACGGGGCGGTCGATCACGTTGATCAGCTCGCGCATTTGCGCGACCTTCTTGGGGATGTCGCTGATCATCAGCGTATTGGTGCGTTCGTCCGCAACCAGGCGACCGCGCGGGCTGAGGAAGCCGTTCTCCTGGTCGGCGCCGCCGCTGCCACCGCCACCGCTGTTACCGATGCCCTTGGCCTCGGTCAAAGCTTTGTAGATGGCCGAAGCACTGTGGTAATTGATCTGCACGTAATCGGTGACCAGGTCGACGCGGTTGTCGATGGCGATGCGCGCGTCTTCCTTGTCCTGCTCGAACTTGGCCAGTTCGGGCTGGGGGGCAACCCAGACCACGCCGCCTTCACGGCGCTGGTCCAGTCCCTTGGCGCGTAAAACGATGTCCAATGCCTGGTCCCACGGCACATTGACCAGGCGCAGGGTGACGTTGCCCTGGATGGTGTCGGACGCGACGATGTTGAGGTTCGACTCTTCTGCAATCAGCTGCAGGACGGTACGGACCGGCACGTCCTGGAAGTTGAACGTCACCGGCCGGCCACTGAAGGACCTGGCTGCGGTGGCTACGCGTGCTGAGCCGGCAGCAACCGCGACGGCGCTGGAGGCGCCTACTGCGGACTGGGCCGCACGCGGCACGATTTCGACCACGTACTCGTTACCGGTCTGGTAGGCCAATGATTCATACAGACCATTGGTACTGAGAACCAGCTGGGTCCCTGCACCGGCGCTGTGTGCGTCGACACGCTGTACCGGGGTAGCGAAATCGACGACGTTGATCGGCTTTTGCAACGAGGCCGGCAGGCTGGCATTGCCAACGTCCACCACCACATTGTTGCCCTGGTTGCGCAGGTCGGGCATGGCGCCCTTGCCGTTGAAACGCAGGATCAGGCGACCCGCCCCGGCCTCGCCACGCTTGAAGTCGATACTCGAGACCTCAAGGGCCCCGGGCACTTGGCTGGCTGGCCCGGCCTTGGCGACCGGCGCGGTAGCCACGGGCACCGCCGCTGTCGCGACGCTGGAAAATGCCATCAAGCCGATGGCGAGTCCAAGCGTACATGCCCGGAAGGTGGCCAAGCGCCGGAAAGGCAGCGGGCTATGAGCGTTCGAAGCAGTCATCCTGTATCCCCTAATCATTGATCTTCAAGCGCAATCGACGCCGGCCGTTCCAGCCAGCCGCCCGCACCATCTGGCACAAGTTCGACAAGTTCAATGCGATCTTCATGGACGCTGGTGATGCGGCCATCGCTTTGCCCCATGTAAGCACCCGGCCTCACCCTGTAGGTGACCTTGTCGGGAGCCATCACCAATGCGACCAGCCCCGCGCCCTTGCCGATGGTGCCGGCCATGTCCAGGCTGTCCAACGGGTACTGCTCGAGTGTTTCCTTGCGACGATTCGGATCAGGGCGCAGTCCGCCACTGTCAGCGTTGCTCCAGGCATCGCTGAAGGGGTCGCGCAGGCCCTGGGCCGCATATTCGAAGGTTTCAAACTGCTGCATCACGGGCAGTGGTTCCAGCGCTGGCGCGGGTCGGGCCTGCACGTCTGCAACCCACTTTTCAAGGTTGGGCGCGTCACCAGGCGAGCTGGAGATCCCGCGTGCGCAACCGGCAGCGAGCAGTACTGCCGCGGTCAGGCAGATTGAACGCAGGAGCCTGAGCCGCACGGTCTGATGCATGTTCATGCGCCACCCCCTGCAGCCGGTGCGGCCGGCGGCGTGCCGCCCGCTGCCCTGGCTTCCTCAGCGGCCTTCTTTTCCTGGGCCGCCGTCTCTTCTTCATCGAGATAGCGATAGGTCTTGACGGTGCCGGACAGCTCAAGTGCGCTGTTGTCGGTGATTCGACCCTTGTTGTCCCGGGGTTTCAGCGAAATGTCGTGCATGGTCAGGATCACAACCCGCGGCAGTGACGCCACGCCGCTCACGAATGCGCCGAACTGGTGATAGCTGCCCACCATGCGCAATGCAATCGGCTTCTCGGCGTAGAACTCCTTCGGAGTCTCCGGGCCGGGCTGGAACAGCTCGTTGGACAGGCCGCTGGACAGCGCGGTCTGCGAGATGTCGACGATCAGGTCTGGCATTTCGGTCTTGCTGGGAAGCTGGCGCAGCATCTGCTGCAGCACCTGCTCCATCTGTGCCAGCTGCTGTTTCAGCGGCTCCAGGTTGGCAGCACGACCCGCCTTGTCCTCGAAGTCGGCGCGAAGCTGGGTCTCGGTGCGCTCAAGGCCGTCCAGCTCTTCGCGCTTGCCCTTGATAAGCAGGAAGTAGGAAAGCAGCAGGATGAGGAAACCCACCAGCACGCAGAAGCCGATCTTGTAGTTCTGCGGCCAATTGCCGATGTTGTTGAAATCCAAGTCGCTGAGTTTGACTTTCTTCTGACTCATGACGCCGGCCTCCCCTGGTTCGTCGGCGCAGGTGTTTGAACGGGAGTCGCTGCCCCAGGTGCCGTCGCCGGCGCGGTGGTGGCCGGTGCGGCCGCCGGGGCCACGACTGGCACTGCAGGCGCGGCGGGAGGAACTGCCGCGGCGTCAGGACCTATCGCAACCGGAGCCACGACATTGCCGTCCGCATCCGGTGCATTGGGATTGGCCAGTTTCACTTTCAAGGTGAATGCGTAGGGAAGCGCACGCGCGCCCGGGGTAACGGTCGCCGGAGTCGTGGTCGCCTCGGCCTTGGCCTCGATGATGGACAGGTCCGGATTGGTCATCCAGCCCGAGCTTTCCAGGTTGCGCATGTAGTTGCTGACCCGCGCGTTGGACTGGGCCCGGCCTTCCAAGGTCAGGATCTCGCCTTCCTGCTTGATGTTGGCCAGGGCCACGCCGTCAGGAATGGTGCGAACCAGGGAGTCGAACAGGTGGACCATCTGCGAGCGGTTGGCCTGCAGCTGCTCGATTACCTTCTTGCGGGCCAGCAGGCGATCCTTCTGCTTGTCCAGGGCCTCGATCTCCTTGATCTTGCCCTCGACCTTCTGGATTTCAGCCTGCAGGAACTCGTTGCGCGTGTTCTGGCCACTGATCTGCTGGCTGTAGTAGAACCAGATCAGGAAGGAGAGCACCAGGCCCGTCGCAGCCGCCAATCCAAGCATTCCATAAAACTCTCGCTGCCGGTTGGCGCGTCGTTCGGCGCGCCACGGGAGCAGGTTGATCTTCGCCATCAGTCAAAGCTCCTCAGGGCCAAGCCGGTGGCGATCATCAGCGCCGGTGCATCCTGGGCAAGGGCATGCGCCTGCACGCGTGGACCCAAGGTCATCTGTGCAAGCGGATTGGCGACCACGGTCGGCACGCCCAGCTGTTCTTCCACCATCTCGGGCAAGCCCACCAGTGCAGCGCAGCCACCTGCCAGGACGACCTGGTCAACGCGGTTGAACTCGCTGCCGGCATAGAAGAACTGGAGCAGGCGGCTGATTTGCTGGACGGTGGCTTCCTTGAACGGCTCCAGCACTTCTATTTCATAACTTTCAGGGAGGCCGCCCTGGCGCTTGGCCATGCCTGCTTCTTCGTAGGTCAGGCCATAGCGGCGCATGACTTCATCGGTCAGCTGCTTGCCACCGAACACCTGTTCGCGGCTGTAGAGGCTACGGCCGGACCGGAGCACATTGAGCGTGGTCATGGTGGCGCCGATGTCGACCAGCGCGACCACGCCGTCATGCGGAATGGGCAGGTCGCCTGACAGCAGGGCAAATGCGTTTTCGACCGCGAAGGCCTCGACGTCCATGATCCGGGCGGTCAAACCGCCAAGCTCGAGGGCCGACTGGCGAAGCTCGACGTTTTCCGAACGGGATGCGGCCAGCAGCACCTGCACCATTTCGGGGTTGTTGGGCATCGGACCCAGCACCTCGAAGTCGAGGTTCACTTCCTCGATCGGATACGGGATGTAATTGACCGCCTCGAGCTCCACCTGGGCTTCCAGGTCGTTCTCGTCCAGCTCGGCGGGCATCGGGATGATCTTGGTGATCACGGCAGAGCCGGCGACCGCGGCTGCGGCGTACTTGGCCTTGCTGCCTGCGCGGGTCACCGCGCGGCGGATGGCCTCGCCGACCGCCTCGACCTCGACGATGTTCTTCTCGACCACCGCATTGGGCGGCAACGGCTCCACGGCGTAGTGGTCTACGCGGAAACGGTTGCCGACCCGGGAAAGCTGAAGCAGCTTTACCGCAGTCGAACTGATGTCGACGCCAATGAGCGGCGACTGGCCTTTAGGTATAAGCCCCACGGTATCTCCCCTTCCGACAGGCGCAACAAGCAGGTCGAGCCCCGGCTCACATTAATAACGAACTTTTCACCACTTGCAATACCCGTTAACCAGCCTGTGCGGCTTGTCACGGTTCACTAAAGATATGCGGCAAGTCACTGTTTCCCCCCGGAACGTAACCGCCTCACCCCGCGTCATCTATACTCCGCCGCCACGAATACTGCAATCGGAATCTGATCGGATGCCCCGTTTCCGCCGCCTGCTCCGCTGGGCAATTATCGCGTTCACTGCCCTGTTCCTGCTTGGCGCCATCGGCTTGGGAATCCTCTATTACGTGGTCTCGTCCAAGCTGCCGGACATCCAGTCCCTGCGCAATGTCGAGCTCCAGGAGCCCCTGTACGTCTATGCGAGCGATGGCCGGCTCATTGGCCTTTTCGGTGAAACCCGCCGCTACCCGGTCGCCATCAAGGACGTGCCGCAGGCTGTCCGCCAGGCTTTCATCGCGGCCGAAGACGCCGACTTCCTCACCCACAAGGGCGTCTCCCCGAAAGGCACCTCGCGCGCGATCTGGCAGACCCTGACACTCAAGAAAGGGCGGGTAGCCGGTGGCAGCACCATCACCCAGCAGGTGGCGCGCCAATGGTTCCTGAGTTCGGAGGTCAGCTACAGCCGCAAGCTGGTGGAGATGATGCTCGCCATGAAGATCGAGCAGATGCTGACCAAGGACGAGATCCTTGAGCTCTATCTCAACAAGAGCTTCTTCGGTAACCGCGCCTACGGCGTGGCCGCAGCGGCGGAGTACTACTACGGCAAGCCTTTGAACCAGCTGTCGCTCGGCGAAACGGCCAGCCTGGTCAGCGCGCTCAAGTTTCCCTCCAGCGGCAATCCGATCAGCAATCCCGAGCGCAACCACCAGCGCAGCGTGTACGTGATCCAGCGCATGCTGGAAGACGGCTACATCAACGCCGCCCAGGCCGAGCAGGGAAAGAACGAGCCCGTGCACGCCAAGCCGCATGAGCGGCCGGTGGAGGTGTATGCGCCGTACGTGGCTGAAATGGTGCGCCAGGAGATGATCGCGCGCTTCGGTGGCGAGGTGCTGACCAAGGGTTACCACGTCACCACCACGATCGATCCGGGCATGCAGCTGGCTGCGGACGTGGCCGTGCGCGAGGGCCTGCGCCTGTATGACCACCGGCATGGCTGGCACGGAGTGGAGCAGCATTTCGAAGTCACTGCCGATGCCGATGCGGCGGCGCTGGCTAGCCATCTGGCCGGCATTCCCATCCAGAACGGCCTCATTCCCGCAGTCGTTGCACGGAGCAATGATGGCGGCGGCGTGACTGTGGTGCTCGCGGACGCAAGCGAAGTCATGCTGCCGGCATCGGCCAGCAAATGGACCGGCAAGAGCGCCGCCTCGCTGGTCAAGCGCGGCGACCTGGTACGAATCAAGGCCGTAACACCGAAAGCCGCGGCGCCCAAGGCCGGAGCGGCGGGCACGGCAGCGGAAACCACGGCGTCCACCGCAACGGCGGCCACCTACGAGATCGATCAGCTTCCACGCGGTCAGGCCGCGCTGGTTTCCCTGGACGCAGGCACTGGTGCGGTCAAGGCGATCATTGGCGGCTACAGCTTTGCCGGCAACAAATTCAATCGCGCCACCCAGGCGCGCCGCCAGCCCGGCTCCAGTTTCAAGCCTTTCCTCTACGCGGCTGCATTCGAGCGCGGCTTCAATCCGGCGTCGATAGTGCTGGACGCGCCCGTGGTGTTCCGCGACCGTCGCGGCCACATGTGGCGGCCGCAGAACGACGGCGGCGGCTTCCGCGGTCCCATGCGCCTGCGCGATGCGCTGGTCCAGTCGCGCAACCTGGTGTCGGTACGGCTGCTCGACAGCATTGGCGTTGATTTCGCGCGCAAGTACATCAGCCAGTTCGGCTTCAACGAGGCCGAGTTGCCGCCCAACCTGTCCATGTCGCTGGGCACTGCCTCGTTGACGCCTTTGTCCATGGCGCGTGGGTATGCGGTGTTCGCCAACGGCGGATCGCTGGTGACACCGTGGTTCATCGACGAAGTGAAGGACCGCGAAGGCAATATTGTCTTCAAGGAGAACCCGGCAACCGCCTGCCGCACCTGTGGGCGCGGTGGCAACGGTGCGACCCAGGTCAGCTCGGTGGTGGACGGATTCGACCTGGGCCCGGCCCAGGCCGGCGGCAAACCCAAGCCGGCCACTGCAACGCCGACAAAACCGGTGGAGCCGCCCAAGCCTCTTGATCCCAATATGCGCATTGCGCCTCGCGCCATCGACGACCGCACTGCCTACCAGCTCGTTTCGATGATGCGCGACGTGGTCCTGCGCGGCACTGCCACTGCGGCCAAGGTCCTCAATCGCGAAGATATCGGCGGCAAGACCGGTTCCACCAACGACCACCGCGATGCCTGGTTCGGTGGTTTCGGCGGACGCTATTCCACTGTCGTGTGGGTGGGACGCGACGATTTCCGCAGCCTGGGCAATCGCGAATATGGCGGCAAGGCCGCCTTGCCGATCTGGATCGATTTCATGCGCGCGTCCCTGAAAGACCAGCCCATTGCCGCCAATGACCCACCTGAAGGCATGGTGCAAACCACCAGCAACGGCGCCACCGAGTGGGTCAAGGTCGAAGACCTGGAACGCATCCAGAGTGAAGAGAGCTTCAACACCGACGACAGCGCGGCGGCCGACGAAGCAGCCTTCGACATCTTCTAAGCACCGGAAGCGTGGCGGCCACAACCGCCACACTGCCCACCCCTTGCATCGGGTACAGTCTGCTCCAGTTCGACGCGGAGGCTCCCCATGCACCACGCGCGCCAGCACGCTGAAACCCGTACCCGTGAACGCCGCCACCGGCTGGCCCATGAAGCCGCGCGCCTGATGGCCGAAGGTGGTTTCCGCGACTACCACCAGGCCAAGCTCAAGGCCGCCGAGCGCCTGGGCATCCATGACGATGCGTCCCTGCCCCGCAACCGCGAGATCGAGGAAGCGCTGCGCGAATACCAACGGCTGTTCGTGGGTGAATCACAACGGCAGGCGCTTGGCCTGCGCCGCGACGCCGCGGTGCGCGCCTTGGATTTCCTCGCCGACTTCTCGCCCCGCCTGGTGGGACCCGTGCTGGACGGCACGGCGGATTCGAACTCGCCGGTGCTGTTGCAGCTGCATTCCGATGATGCGGATTCGGTGCCGCGCTTCCTTGAGGAACATCGCATTCCCGCCGATGCGCGCAGCCGCCACCTCAGGCTGGACCGGGACCGCAGCGGCGATTTCCAGGTCTGGGTGTTCAGCGCCGAGGGCCTGACCTTCGACCTGACAGTCCTCCCGCTGGATGCCTTGCGTCAGGCGCCACTGTCGGGGGTGGACGAAAAGCCGATGAAGCGGGCCTCGCTCTCGGCCCTGCAGCAACTGCTGGCGAACGAGGAGATGCTCCAGTACGAATCCGGACTGCGCTGAAAGCCAGCGATGCCGCCGGTGACCAAGAAAAAGCCCCGCGTTGCGGGGCTCCTTCGTTGTTAAGGGCACGCTGCGGTCAGCGCTGGTCGATGCCCTTGTAGTCGCGTTCGGCATAGCCAGTGTAGATCTGGCGCGGGCGGCCGATCTTGGCTTCCGGATCCACCTGCTGTTCCAGCCAGTGCGCCACCCAGCCGGCGGTGCGGGCGATGGCGAACATCACGGTGAACATCTCGGTCGGGATGTTGAGTGCCTTGTAGATGATGCCGCTGTAGAAATCGACGTTCGGATACAGCTTGCGCTGCACGAAGTAATCGTCCTTCAGGGCGGCCTCTTCCAGGCGCAGCGCCACTTCCAGCATCGGATCGTTGACGCCGAGTTCGCCCAGCACTTCGTGGGTCATCTCGCGGATGATCTTGGCGCGCGGGTCGAAGTTCTTGTACACGCGATGGCCGAAGCCCATGAGCCGGAAACCGGACTCCTTGTCCTTGGCCTTGTCGACGGCGGCGCTGACATTCTCCGGGCGGCCAATTTCGCCCAGCATCTTCAGCACGGCCTCGTTGGCGCCACCATGGGCGGGACCCCACAGCGCGGCAACGCCGGCGGCCACGCAGGCGTAAGGGTTGGCGCCGGTGGAACCGACCATGCGTACGGTGGAAGTCGACGCGTTCTGCTCGTGGTCCGCGTGCAGGATGAACAGCAGATCCAAGGCCTTGGCGGCGACCGGATTGAGTTCCAGCGGCTCGCTCGGCACCTCGAACATCATGTGCAGGAAGCGGTCGACGTAGGCGTGGTTGTTGCGCGGGAAGCGCACCGGCCAGCCGATCGAATAGCGGTAGCACGCCGCCGCGATGGTCGGCACCTTGGCGATCAGACGGATCGCGGCCAGGCGCCGCTGCTCGGGGTCTTCCAGGTCCAGGGTGTTGTGGTAGAAGGCGGCCATCGAGCCGACCATGCCCACCATCATCGCCATCGGATGCGCGTCATGGCGGAAGCCACCGAGGAAGTTCTTGAAGGCCTCGTGCATCATCGTGTGGTGCGCGACTTCGTGGTCGAACTTGGCGAATTCATCCGCCGTCGGCAGTTCGCCATTCATCAGCAGGTAGGCCACTTCGAGGAAACTCGACTGCTTGGCCAACTGCTCGATGGGGTAGCCGCGATACAGCAGCACGCCGGCGTCGCCATCGATGTAGGTCACCGCGGACTTGCAGCTGGCGGTGGCGGTGAAACCGGAATCGTAGGTGAAGAGGCCGGTTTCCTTGGTCAACTTGGAAATGTCGACGCAATCGTTACCCAGCGTGGGCTTCAGTACCGGCATGGCCACCGACTTTTCGCCGGCAGTCAACGTGACCTGGTCGAGTTCTGACACAGTTGCGCTCCTTCGTGGGGAGGCGCCGCACGGAGTGCCGGCGACGCGTGACGGGAGTCAAAGTCTTGACCCTTGGATAACCCAGATTATCGCACACGCGTTTTGGAGCCGTCGCTCAAAAGAGCACAGCCGTCAGACCAAAGGACTAGAGGCGCGCGATCGCCGGACAAACGAAAACGGCCGCGCTGGGCACGGCCGTTCGCTTTCGCTGCACAGCGGGTATTACTTCTGCTGGTAGCGCTTCTGGAACTTGTCGATGCGGCCGCCGGTATCCATGACCTTGTGCTGGCCGGTATAGAACGGATGCGACGAGGAGGAGATTTCCACCTTGATCAACGGATATTCATTGCCGTCTTCCCACTTCACCGTGTCCTTGGAGGCCAGGGTGGAACGGGTCAGGATCTTGAAGTCTGACGTGACGTCCTGGAAAACGACGTCGCGGTATGCGGGATGGATGTCAGCCTTCATGGCGGCACCAATTATCTGGGAAGTGAAGAGCGGCATTTTAGCCCGACCGGTCGGCCCGGCGCAACCTACCCCTCAAATGGCCGCCAGGGCAGCCTGGACCAGGGTTTCGAAACGCTGCTGGTCATAGCGCATGAGCAGGCGGGCATTGTCGGGCCGTCCATGTTGCCGGTTCCAGTCAACGATGGTGGCGCCGCGGGTCAGGGTGCCGGCCAGCTCGATCGCTACCGGGCGCTCGGCCAGCTCCTGGGCCCCGTCCGGTTCCAGCGCGTAGGCCATGGCCAACGCATCAGCCGAATGCCAGCGCTCGCCACGCGAATCGGCGGACCAGTTGCGGGTCTTCATGGAAATCCGGTCGTAGAAACGGGCGCGCGACGACTCGGCCTGCAGCCAGGTGGCGGCGCGCGTGTGCAGGAAACCGTGGGCGATCACCGCCTCCCAGTCAGCCAGGTCAAGCCGGGGGAAAGCCTGGAACACCACATGTGCGGCTTCCGGGTCGAAGGCAATGTTGAATTCGGCGGCAGCGGTGATGTTGCCGTGTGCGGTGACCGCACCACCCATCACCACGAACCGGTGGACGCGCCCGGGCAAACTCGGATCCAGCTTGAGCGCCAACGCGATATTGGTCAGTGGACCCAGCGCGACCAGCAGCAACCTGCCCGCATGTTCGTGCGACAGGCGCAGGATCGCCAGCGCTGCATGCTCGGCCTCGGCCCCGCGTGCCGCCGGCTCGAACCCGATATCACCGAATCCATCCAGACCGTGCACGTGCGCGGCATCCACCGCCGGGTGCAGCAGTGGCTCGGCGCAACCGGCGTACACCGGCACGTCCTCCCGGCCCGCGACTTCGCACAGCTTGAGCGCATTGCGCACGGTGTGATCCAGGCCCACATTGCCGGCAGCGATGGTCAGGCCCACCAATGCATGGCGGGTGTCGTTGAAAGCCATCAGCAGGGCCAGCGCGTCGTCCACGCCCGGGTCGGTGTCGATCAGCAATGGGATCTTGTCGGTCATTTCTTGCCTTCCTTGTAGACGCATGAGTTTCGCATACCGCATGACACTAGGCGGATGCGTAGCGCGCCGCCCCGCCGACCCAGCGGGCGATGATGCGGTCGGCGATGTCCGGCGAATCGGCCAGCAATCGATCCGCCAGTTCGCGTACCTGTGGCAGCAGTCCCGCGTCGCGGGCAAGATCGGCCACGCGGAATGCGGGCAGCCCGGTCTGGCGCGTTCCCAGCAGCTCGCCGGGACCGCGCAGTTCGAGGTCCTTTTCGGCGATGACGAAGCCATCGCTGGTTTCACGCATGGTCGCCAGGCGCTGCCTGGCCATCAGCGACAACGGCGCCTGGTACAGCAGCACGCAATTGGAAGCGGCCGCGCCGCGCCCTACCCGGCCGCGCAGCTGGTGCAACTGGGCAAGGCCCAGCCGCTCGGCGTTCTCCACGATCATCAGCGACGCGTTGGGCACATCCACGCCGACTTCGATGACGGTCGTCGCCACCAGCAGATCGATGTCCCCGGCCTTGAACGCGCGCATGGTCTGCTGCTTGTCGGCCTGCTTCATGCGCCCATGCACCAGCCCGACCCGCAATTCGGGCAGTTGCACCGACAGTGCCTCGTAGGTGCCCTGCGCCGCCTGCGCCACGACTTCGTCGCTGTCGTCGATCAGGGTGCAGACCCAGTAGGCCTGCCGCCCTTCGGCACAGGCGGCGCGGATGCGTTCCACCAGTTCCGGGCGGCGCTCGCCACTGAGCGCGATGGTCTGCACCGGCGTGCGGCCTGGCGGCAGCTCGTCGATCGCCGACACGTCCAGGTCGGCGTAAGCGGCCATGGCCAGCGTGCGCGGGATGGGCGTGGCCGTCATGATCAGCTGGTGCGGCACCGACTCGCCGGAAGCGCCCTTGTCGCGCAGGGCCAGGCGCTGGTGCACGCCGAAGCGATGCTGCTCATCGACGATGGCCAGCGCCAGGTCGTGGAACACCACGGCTTCCTGCATCAATGCATGCGTACCCACCACCACCTGCGCTGCCCCCGAGGCCACCGCCGCCATCGTTTCGGCGCGCGCCTTGCCCGTGACCTTGCCTGCCAGCCAGACCACGCGGATGCCCAACGGTTCCAGCCAGCTCCGCAGGTTGGCCAGGTGCTGCTCGGCCAACAGTTCGGTCGGCGCGGCCAGGGCGGCCTGCTTGCCGCTTTCCACCGCCAGCATGGCGGCCATCGCTGCCACCACCGTCTTGCCGCTGCCCACGTCCCCCTGGACCAGGCGCAGCATTGGCGAAGCCTGTGCCAGGTCGTGGCGGATCTGGGCGAAGACCCGCTCTTGCGCGCCAGTCAGCGCGAACGGCAATGCGGCCTGCAACTGCTGCACGAGTGCGCCCTTGCCAGGAAGCTCCGGGGCGCGATGCCGCTGCAGCGCGATCCGTTGCCGGCGCAGGCTGAGGTTGTGCGCCAACAGTTCTTCCAGCGCGAGCCTTTGCTGCGCCGGATGCTTGCCGATGGCCAGGGCGGCCAGGTCGGTGTCGCGTGCCGGCCGGTGCATGCCGAGCAGTGCCTGACGCAACGAGGGCAGGCCCAGGCCACGCAGCATGTCCGCCGGCAGCAATTCCAGTGCCTGGTCATCCGGCAGGCGGTCCAGAGCCTGGGCGATGAGCTTGCGCATGGAAGCCGGGCCGATGCCTTCGACCGCGGGATAGACCGGATCCAGGGCCTCGCCGAGATCGGGGGAATCCACGTCGCCCAGCACGCGATAGCTGGGATGCACGATCTCCAGCCCCTGCTGTCCAGGCTTGGGCGTGCCGTAGCAACGCACCACGGTGCCCGGGGCGAACTGGGCCACCTGCGCAGCACGGAAATGGAAGAACCGCAGCACCAGCGTCGCCTGGGAGTCATCGCCGATCGCCACCCGCAGCATGGGCCGGTAACGGAAGCCACGCTCCACCGCTTCCACGCGGCCCTCCACCTGCGCGGCCACCCCGGGCTGCAGGTTGCGGATGGGAGTGAGCTGGGTGCGGTCCTCGTAGCGCAGCGGCAGGTGCAGCCACAGGTCCTGCAAGGTCAGCAGGCCACGCGCGGCAAGCTTCTCCGCCACGCGCGGTCCCACCCCGGACAGTTGTCCGGCAATGGGCTGGTTGAAGGCGGGTTCTTCGCTGCGTGGCGCGGACGGCATCTGGCTAGGATGCCGACCGCGCCGGGTTAGCGCCAGTCAGAACTTGCCGCGTCAGTGCGTCAGAACTTGTGTAGCAGCTCCAGGCCGTAGAAGCGCGGTTCGCTGATGCCGGCACCGGTGGTTCCGAAGACCGTGGTGCCGTAGCTGTTCAATCCGGTCACGTACTGGTTGTCGAACAGGTTGTTCGCATACACGGCCACGCCCCACGCATCGGCAGGCGAGCGCCACTGCACGTACAGGTCGGTACGGTTCTGTTCGCCACCGATGGAGAAGGCCTGGTAGCGCCCGCAATTGCCCTGGCTGCCGGATCCGGAATTGCAGCGGGTGCTGCCGCGATAGGAATGCCGCAGGGAAAACCTGACCCCGCCGTTCGAAGCCAGGTCCAGGTCGTAGTTGACGCCGGTGGCGAACGACCACAGGGGCTCACCCGTGGGCTGGCCTTCCAGGTCCTGGCCTTCGGGCGTGATGTAGTTCTTGTAGGTGGAATCTATCCAGGCGGTGTTGAAGTCCACGCTCACTGCCCGGGTCGGCTGCCAGCGCAGGCTGAAATCGATACCCCAGGCCGTCTGGTCGCTGGTATCGGTGACGTAGCGCGGGATGCTGGTGGTGGTGTCCAGGCGCAGCGCCTGGCGGTTGTCGTAGACGTAGTAGTAGGCCGAGGCCTCGAACTGCAGCTGTTCGTCGGCCAGGGACCGCTTGATGCCGGTCTCGAAGTTCCACACATCTTCGTTGTCGATCGAGGCGCCCCGGGCAAAGGTGTTGAAGCCGCCTGCCTTGTAGCCCTTGGCGAGCGAGGCGAACAGCATGGTGTCCTCGCCGGGGTTATAGTCGATGACGAAGCGCGGGCTGAAGTCGCTCCAGGCGTTGCCGGCACGGGTGGTCACGCCCTTGTTGGCCTCGGAGATGGGATCGACGAAGGCGATATCGAACACCAGGAAACCGCGGGGTATGCCCAATGCTTCAAACAATCCCGCCGCTTCGGCCTGATCGAGCACCGCGTCGAACCCGGGCGCAGTGCGCCGCGCGTTGTACCAGGTGAAATCCTTTTCGTCGCGCGTATAACGCAGGCCGAAAGTAAGGTTCAGCTTGTCGGTGGCGTGCCAGATGACATCGCCGAACACCGCGTATGCCTTCGAATCCAGCGTATTCAGGTAGGCCTCCTGCCAGGGATGCCCCAGCAGCGATGCGTTGACGCCCGCGCCTGCCAGCAGGGTATCGGCAAAGGCAAACAAGCCGCCGAACGGCCCCCACACATCCTGGGTGATGGTGATCGTGTTGACCGTATCGCTGAAGGCATTCACCTCGCTCGCCTGCTTCGCCTTTTCCTGGTAGTAGCTGGCGCCCGCGACCCAGTCGAGCTTGCCGCTGCCACCGCTGAACTTGAACTCCTGGTACCAGCTGGTGTTCTCCTCGCGGTTGGCGGTGTCGATATAGAGGTAGCGCCGGTTGGTGCCGTCCTCCTCGGCGCGGTTGACGGTGTCGAAATCGCGCCAGGCACTGGTGGAGGTCAGGTGGCCCCACTCGAGTGCATGGTCCACGATCAGGGTCACGCCGTCGAAATTCCGCGCCTCGGTGTTGTCGACCAGGTCGCTGTAGATGGGCTGGTCACGCGGATCCAGGTAGGCGTCCGTGTCCACCGGGAATGCCGGCAGCCCGGGCGCGGGTGGCAGCGGGACGATGCCAATGGTGGGATGCGATTTCTGGTCCAGCTTTTCATGGTCCCAGCTCAACAGCGCTTGGGTGTTGTCGCTGATGTCCCAGCGAAAGGCCGCGCGCGTGGCCCAGTTGTCATCGCCATTGAGGTTCTTGCCGGTGGCTGCGTCCTGCAGCCAGCCGTCGCTGCGGTTGACCAGCGCATTGAGGCGGAAGGCCGCGTTGTCACCGGCAGGCGTATTGAACATGCCCTCCAGGTAACGCTTGTCGTAGTTGCCCAGGCGCAGCTTGACCCGCCCCTCCACCTCGTCGGTGGGGCGCTTGGTGATGATCGAGACCGCGCCGGCTGCCGAGTTGCGCCCGAACAGCGTCCCCTGCGGTCCCTTCAAGACTTCCACCCGCTCCACGTCCAGGAACGGCAGCACGGTGCCACCACCGCGCCCGGCATAGACACCATCGACATACACGCCGACCGCCGGGTCGGTGCCGATGCCGAAATCCCCGGTGCTGATGCCGCGCAGCCGGAAGCTGGCTTGCGTCGGCTGGCTGTCGCTGACCACCAGGCCGGGCACGAAGCTGTCCAGGTCGCCGATGTTCTCCGCGGCCAGGTCGCGGATCAGGGACTCATCCACCACCTGCAGCGCTATAGGCACGTCCTGCAGTTCCTGCTCGCGGCTCTGCGCGGTCACCATGATCCGGTCCAGGGTGGTGGCTTGCACGGCCCCGGTGTCCGCGGGCGGCGCCGGTTCGGCCGGCGCGGCCCCTGCCTGCTGCGCCAAGGCTGTTCCCGCCGACGCCGCCAGCAGGCAACCGCCAAACAGGGCGCGCCGCATCCCGACCACCAGACCGCGTTGGATCAACTTCATCGTCCTCTCCCGTTGATTGCGATGCGGCGCGCCGAAATGGCTGCGCCGTCATGCCTTCCCTACATCAATGAACGCTTTCCCCATGCCCTGCATTGCCAACCCGGCGACGTGCACCGGCCTCAAAAGTCGCACGTGCCTTTTTGCGCATCGATCCAGTCGCTGACCAGCTGCACGCCTTCGCGATGCACCACCGACCGCCCCAGCTCCGGCATCATCACCGACGGATCGTCGCTGTCCATGCGGAACACCAGCACCGAGGCATCGGCATGCCCGGGCGCGATATCGAACAAGCGGTTGCCGGTCCCCTTGCCCGCCGCCACCGGCTGCTTGCAGAAGCCGAGCTTCAACCGATCGCTGACGGCAGCGTCGAGCCACATGCCAGAAGTGATGGCCGGGCCGGTCTGGCTATGGCAATGGCCGCAGTTGACGTCGAGGTAGGCGCGGGCGCGGTCTTCCAGTTTCGCGTGCGCCGCATCTTTCCAGTCGGCATTGCGGGGGGCCTGCTCCGCGGCAGGGGCGCCCACCAGGTAGCCGACCCGCGACAGGTGGGCGAGCTGGTTCTCGCTGCCGCCGGAATAGGCGAAGTCGCGGTTGATGTGGCGCGCCTTCAGGCCAATCGGATGCAGCGCGCGGGTCTTGTTGTCGGTGGCGTGGCAGCTGGCGCACTGGTTCTGGTCGGGCACCTGGTAATTGGCGGCCTCGCGGCTGCCATCGGCCGCCACCAGTTCCAGTGACAGCAGCGCGCCGGCGCGCTTCAGCACGGCTTCGGTCTGGGCCTCGTTCCACACATACGGCATGGCATCCCAACCTGCCTCGCGTCGCACCAGCAGGCGCGTTTCAATCAGGCGCACCCGGGAAAGGTCCAGCGATCCGCCCTGCAGGTCGTTGCCCGTGCTGGTGCGTGCGACCGACGTGCCGTCCCATTTACCGTCGCCGGGCAGCGGGTAATAGAAGGTCTTGCTGATGATCGTGCCGACCGGGAAATCGAAGCTGCGCTGCGCGTCGTAGCGCGCGGCTTTCCCCTTCGGTATCCAGATGGTGCGCAGCTTGTGCGCGTAGTCGCTGAACAGCGGCGTATTGAGGTCGTAGGGCACCACACCATCGTTCAAGGACAGCCGGCCGCCATCGACCTTCAGGACATGCCATTCACCCAGCGACTTCGGCTGGCCTTCGGGAAAAAAACGGACGCCCGCCTCCTCGCGCCTGCAGCCGGCCAGCATCAGCAAGGCGCACAGAAAGGCAACTCCACGCAACGCCATCATCGGTGCTCAGCCGCGCCCCAGGTCGACCGCAGGCAGCCGCGTCAGGTCGCATGCGAAGGATTTGGCCTCCTTGCTGGGATTCTTGTAGCCACCGGGGCCATCGGCATTGATGACGCCACTGACATCACGCAGGCAGATCTCGGGACCGGCCGCCTTCTTGCCATCGACCAGGCGGTCCTTGTTGTAGTAGCCGTCCCACAGCACATCGGGGAAGTTTCCACCCAGCCCGTACAGGGCCACCTTCAGTGTCTTCAGGTCCAGTCCATCGGGCGAATCCCCGCCACCGGAAACCTTGTTGCCATGCACGTAGATGCGCTCCGGGTAAGGATCGAAGTCCTTGGCCATGCTGGAGTCCTTGTATCCAGTGGAATACACCGAGGAAATGATGAAGTTGGCGGTGGCATTGTCGGCGACCTCGTTGTCGAAGATCTCCACGTCGTCGTTGGCGTTGACCACGATCCCCGAGCCTGCCGGGACGCTGGCCACCGGCGTGCCCTTGGCGCCGAAATTGGCGGTGTTGTTGCCGATCACCTTGTTGTTGAAGACGCGGATGTTGCCGCCCTGCTGGGTCAGGTTTGGCATGTTGAAGACCAGGATGCCGCCGGTGTTCTTCGTTGCCACGTTCTCGTAGACGTCGGCGTTGAGGGTGTTCTCGATCTCGATGCCGGCCACGTTGGACTCGGCGCGGCTGCGGCGCACGATCACGCCGTCGGACTGGCCCACATAGATGCCCGCATCGGAGGCGCCGATCGCCACCGAGTCCTCGATCAGCACGTTCCTGGTCAGCACCGGATACAGGCCATAAGCACCGTTCTTCGTACTGGGTCCTCCGGTCCACTGCACCTTGACCCTGCGGATGGTCACGTTCTTCGATTCGCTGATCTTCAGGCCGTCGCCCTTGGAGTCCTCGATGGTCAGGTTTTCGATGGTGAAATCGTCACCGTTGACCAGCAGGCCCTCGGCGCCGGCCTTCTGGCCCTTGAAGCTGAGCACGCTCTTGTCCATGCCCGCGCCGCGGATGGTGATGCCGCTGGCGCGCAGGGTGAGGCTGCGGTCAAAGGAAAACTTGCCGGGGGGAATGTCGATCACGTCGCCGGGCTTGGCGTCGAGCAGGCGCTCGTGCAGCTGCGCGGCGAAGCCGGCGTCACCCGCGGCCACGGCAGCGCTGGGCGGCGGGGCCGCTTCCTTCTGGCAGGCAGACAGTGCCAGCAACAGGGTGGCTGCAACAACATGCGGACGGACGACGTGCTGTCGCATTGCTCATTCTCCAGGAGGGTGGCGGGACGGGTCGCGCAGTACGCCCGCGTATCCACGCGGACTTCACGTTGCAGTCTGTGGCGGGTCCTTGACGCCGGTGAGGGCGGGAGCGGCATACTTGGGGGGGCAAAGCGGACAAGCTGGAGGGCTTCGATGCGCGTCACCCTGGACATGGCCGACGAGGCCAGACTTGCCGCAGCCGTACTTCCCACCAACATGCTTTGCCAGCTGATGCAGCTTGCTCGGGAACAGAACGTCGACAGCACGACATGGTTCAGGGGCATGCGCCTGGAGCCACAGGAGATCGACGACCCTGCGACCCGCATCTCCTATCGCCAGGCCAGCGAGGTGGTGACCCGAGCGATTACAGCGCTGGGGCGTCCGGACCTGGGGCTGGTGCTCGGCTGCAGGCAGGACGTGGGCAACTTCGGGCTGCTTGGACTGGCCATGAAGACGGCGCCCACCTTTGGCGAGGCGGTGCTGCTGGGCATGACCTACCAGCGCACCACCGGCGCGATGCTGGACATCGATACCGACATCTCCAACCCGGCAGAAGTGGCGATGACCGCGCGCCCGCCCGTGGCCATGCCGGCGATCCTGCCGTTCCTGTGCGAGGAGATGTTCGCCAGTTCGTTGATGGTGGCGCGCGAGCTGGTGGGCGATGCCTTCCGCCCGTTGCGACTGGAGCTGTCCTACGCCGCTCCCGGTCATGTCGAGCGCTATCGCGAGCTGTTCCAGTGCGAGCTGCATTTCGAGCGCCCGCACAACGCCATGGTGATCGGCAGCGAATGGATGCAGCTCAGCTTCCCCACGTACAACGCCGTCATCGCACGCCAGGTACTGGAGCTATGCCGCCGCCAGCTGGCTGACATCGCCTCGCCGCAAGGTGAATTGACCGCGACCGTGGAGCGCTTCCTTCGCCAGCACGTGCGCGAGAATCCGACGCTTGCGGCCATTGCCGGGGCGATGCACCTGAGCGAACGCACGCTGCGCAGGCAACTGGCCGCCGACGGCATCAGCTTCAGCCGCCTGCACGACCGCATCCGTACCGAACGCGCGCTGGAGCTGCTGCACGACCACCACCTGACCATCAGCCAGGTGGGCGGACACATCGGCTTCGCCGACGCGCGCGAGTTCCGCCGTGCCTTCAAGCGCTGGACCGGGCACACCCCAAGCGAGGCGCGCGGGCAGATGGCGTGACTCAGCTACGTGGGAGCGGACTCCCGCCGCGTGCCTTTGGATCACGCGATCATGCGCGGGTGAGTAAATTGCGTCGGGGACGTAATCCGACCTACTTCAGTCGAGCACCATCACCGCATCGACTTCGAACACCGCGGCCTTGGGCAGCGCCGAAACCTCGACGGTGGAACGTGTCGGAAAGGGTGCATGGAAATACTCCTGCATCACCGCGTTCACAGCGCCGAACTGCGCCAGGTCGGTGAGGTACAGGCCCAGCCGGGCGATCTGTTCCAGCGATCCGCCCGCGGCCTCAGCCACGGCTTTCAGGTTGTCGAAGGCGCGCCTGGCCTGGACTGAGATGTCGCCTTCGACCAGATTGCCGGTGGCCGGGTCCAATGGGATCTGTCCCGAAAAATAAACCGTGTCGCCGACGCGGACGGCCTGCGAGTAGGGGCCGATGGCGGCGGGGGCAAGGTCGGTGTGGATGATATGGCGGCTCATGGCGATTCCATGGTCAGGGACGATCGATTCTATCCAGCCGCACGCGCCTTGTAGAACCGGGCTTGTTCGGCTGCTGCGATCTGCATGCATGAAAAGCAGGCAAGCCCGGCTCTACGGGTCCTGTCTGTGGGTGCGGTACGCCCGGACGCTACTGGCGGCGGACGCCATTGACCACGCCCAGCCGGCGCAGCCGTCGCATCACTTCGGCCAGGTGGTTGCGGTCGCGCACCTGGATGGAGAAACGCAGCAGCGCCGCATTGATGTCGCGTTCCAGGTATTCCACGCGGTCGATGTTGGACTGGCTCTGGGCCACGGCGGCGGCGACCTGGGCCAGCACGCCGGGACGGTTTTCGGTGTCTATCAGCAACGAGGCATCGTAGTCGCCGCTCACGTTGGTATCCCAGCCGATCGGAATCCAGCGTTCCGGCGACTTGCGGAACTCCGCCACGTTGGGGCAATCCAGGCGGTGCACCACGATGCCCTTGCCGGCGGTGTGGTAACCCATGATGTCGTCGCCGGGAATCGGCTGGCAGCAGTTGGCGAAGCTCACCACGCCGCGCTCGGTGCCGTTGATCAGGATCTTTTCCTGCGAATGCTTGGAGTGGCCGCCAGCACGCAACTCGGCGAACGCGGTCAGCGCCTGCGCCGCCTGGGTCGGCATCCAGTTGCCCAGCGCCACGTCGGCCAGGAAGGCCTCCAGGCGCGGATAGCGGTGCTCGGCCAGGAAGGCTTCCAGGCGCTGCTGGGGCAGGCGCTCCAGCGAACTGTTCAAGTCCTCCAGCGCGCGGTCCAGCATGCGGTGGCCGAGCTGCACCGCATCCTCGTGCTCGAGCTGCTTGAGCTGGTGGCGGATCGCCGTACGCGCCTTGCTGGTGACCACGAATTCCAGCCACTGCGGCTTGGGCAGCGCCGACTTGGCGGTAATGATCTCCACGCTCTGGCCGCTGGCCAGCTTGGTGCGCAGCGGCACCAGCTTCTTGTCCACGCGCGAGGCCACGGCCTGGTTGCCCACATCGGTGTGCACGGCATAGGCGAAGTCCAGCGCGGTGGAACTGCGCGGCAGCGAAAGGATCTTGCCCTTGGGCGTGAACAGGTAGACCTCGTCGGGGAACAGGTCGACCTTGACGTTGTCGAGGAACTCCAGCGAGGAGCCGGCCGCGCGCTGGTTCTCGATCAGTTCCATGATCCAGGCATGGGCCCGGCTCTGCGCGCTGTTGGGCGTTTGCGCGCCGTACTTGTAGGTCCAGTGCGCGGCGATGCCGCGCTCGGCGATCAGGTCCATTTCCACGGTGCGGATCTGCACTTCGATCGGCGAGCCGTACGGGCCGAACAGCACCGTATGCAATGACTGGTAGCCGTTGGCCTTGGGAATGGCGATGAAATCGCGGAACCGCGCATCCAGCGGCTTGTACTGCGCGTGCACCGATCCCAATGCCTGGTAGCAATGCGGCACGCTGTCGACCACCACCCGGAAGCCGAACACATCCATCACCTGGTCGAAGCTTTTCCCTTCGCCGTGCATCTTGTTGTAGATGCTCCAGGGCGTCTTCACCCGGCTCACCAGCTTGTGTTCCAGACCGTCGCGCGCCAGTCGCTGCGACAGGTGCGCCTCGATCTGCGCCATCGATTCGCGGCGCATCACCGGCTGGCTGCGGATGTGCTTGTCGATGATCGCGTGGCGCCACGGATACATGGCGCGGAAACCCAGGTCCTGCAGCTCCGACTTCACCAGGCTCATTCCCAGCCGCTGGGCAATGGGCGCGTAGATATCCAGCGTTTCCTTGGCGATGCGCTTGCGCGCCTCCGGGCTCTGGGCCCCCAGCGTGCGCATGTTGTGCAGGCGATCGGCCAGCTTGATCATGATCACGCGCAGGTCGCGCGACATCGCCAGCAGCATCTTGCGGAAGCTCTCCGCCGCCGCCTCCTGGCGGTCGCGGAAATGCAGCTTGTCCAGCTTGGTGACTCCGTCGACCAGCTCGGCCACCGATTCACCGAAGGCTTCGGTGATTTCGGCATGAGTGAGCGGCGTGTCCTCGATGGTGTCGTGCAGGATCGCCGCAATCAGTGTCTCCACGTCCAGGCCCAATTCGGCCAGCACCTGCGCCACGGCGACGGGATGGGTGATGTACGGCTCGCCTGACTTCCGGGTCTGACCCTCGTGCGCCGCCGCGCCCACTTCCCAGGCGCGTCGCAACAACGGCAACTGCTCCGCGGGCAGATAGCTGGCCGCGCGTTCCAGCTGACGCACGTAATCCGGCACCCCGTCATCGGGAGCTTGCGGATGAGCGACAGTCTTGGCGGTGCGGCTGGGAGTCATGCCGCCAGCCTATGCCAGTGGCCAAACAACGGCAAATCGATTCGCAGCCGGCCCAGCGGGCAGATCACCAATCACGTGGTGTTCACGGCACAACTGCGGATACGCATATCGAATTGGCGCATCAATGCTGCGCGCGAACCGCCGCGCCCTAAAACAAACAGCCCGCTTTCGCGGGCTGTCGTGATTGCAGCGGATGACGGACCAGGCTCAGTCGTCGCCCTTCGACAGGTCGTCGTCGGCGACCACTTCGGCGGCGGCCCATTCCAGCGCTTCGCGCTCGGCGCGTTCGCGCTCGGACTTCTCGACGCGGTCGATCAACTCGTTGTCGATCTTGCGGGCTGCGATCTCACGCAGCGCCAGCACGGTCGGCTTGTCGCCGGATTCGCTGTTGTCGACGGTCGGCTCGACGCCGTTGGCGAGCTGGCGGGCGCGCTTGGCGGCCATCATGACCAGGTCGAAACGGTTTCCGACGACTTCCAGGCAATCTTCTACGGTGATGCGGGCCATGCGGGCTCCCGGCGACCCGGGGGCCGCGCGATTAATACAGAAAGGGGCGCGGATTGTAGAGCCCAGGCTGGCCACATGCAAGCTTGCGGGCCTATTCCGTCTTGTTAATCAATCACTTATGGCTTGTCCAGGGTCACTGAGAAGCCGCAAGGAGCGGCCTTGACTCAGGACAACAGCGCCTCGATCAGACCGGCATGCCTGGCCACCTGGGGTTCCCGGCGCAGCCGGCTGGCGGTGAAGATGGCACACATCTCCCCGACCGCGGTGTCGAAGACCTCGTTGACGATCACGTAGTCGAATTCGCCGTAATGCGACATTTCCTCGCGCGCGGCGGCCAGCCGCTGCGAGATGACCGCCTCGCTGTCCTGGCCGCGGCTGCGCATGCGCTGTTCGAGCGCATCACGCGAGGGCGGCAGGATGAACACGCTGACCGCGTTAGGCACCCGGTTGCGTACCTGGCGCGCGCCTTGCCAGTCGATCTCCAGCAACACGTCCTTGCCGCTGTTCAACTGCGGCTCCACCGACTGCCGGGCTGTGCCCTTCCAGTCGCCGTGGACCTTGGCATATTCAAAGAAATCGCCTGCGTCGATCATCTGCTGGAATTCGTCGGCGGTGACGAAGTTGTAATGCTGCGCATGGCGTTCGCCGGGCCGCGGCTGGCGCGAAGTGAACGAGATCGACAGCGCGATCTGCGGGTCGCGCGCCAGCACCGCGTTGACGATGCTGCTCTTGCCGGCACCCGAGGGCGCGGCGACGACATAGAGGGTTCCACGCATGGTCATGAGGGAAGCCGGGAAGGAAAAAGGAAGACGGGCGGGAACCCGGCAACGGACGCGACAAGACCGGGAGTGCCGGAAAGCCCGAGGCTTCTCCGATTCCCCCTTCCTCCTTCCCCCTTCGCGGCCTTATTCAATGTTCTGCACCTGTTCGCGGATCTGGTCGATCAGCACCTTCAGCTCCACGGCCAGGTTGGTGGTGCGCACGTCGACCGACTTGGAACCCAGCGTGTTGGCTTCGCGGTTGAACTCCTGCAGCAGGAAATCCAGGCGCCGGCCGACGGGCTCGGTCTGCTTCAGGACGCGGCGGATCTCCTTGATGTGGCTGTCCAGGCGGTCCAGTTCCTCGTCCACGTCGAGCTTCTGCAGCCACAGGACCAGTTCCTGCTCGACCCGGCCGGCGTCGGCAGGCTGGGCCAGGTCGGCCAGGCGGGTCTCCAGCTTCAGGCGCTGCCCGGCACGGATCAGGGGAATCAGCTCGCGCACTTCGCCGGCGCGTGCGGCCAACGCGACCACGCGTTCACTGATCGCAGCGGCCAGCTTCTCGCCTTCACGCTCGCGTCCGGCCACGAACTGGTCGAGCAGCGTGTCCAGCAGCGCCAGCGCGTGCTCCTGCAGCGCTTCGGCATCCACGCCCTTGCTCTGCAACACCCCGGGGTACTGCAGCAGGTCGATGAACTCGGCGCGCAGCTGCGGGAAGTGCACATCCAGTTCCCTGGCCACCGAGGCCAGCTGGGTGATCAGCTCCTGGTTGATGCGCAGGGCGCCTTCGCCTTCGGGCGAGCGCAGGCGCAGCGAGAAATCCAGCTTGCCGCGCGCGATGCGGGCGGAGATGCGTTCGCGCAGGACCGGCTCCAGCACGCGCAGTTCCTCCGGCAGGCGCAATCCCAGCTCCAGGAAGCGATGGTTCACCGCACGCAACTCGCAGGCCAGGGTCCCGCCATCGGTGGCACGCTCGGCGGTGGCGTAGGCGGTCATGCTGCGGATCATCGTTCGGCCTGTGGGCGCTGCCGGGGCTGCGGGAGGCGAATGGTACCCTAGCCCACCCATTTCACGGATTCGCGCATGACCGTAGTTCGCCCCAGTGGCCGCCTTCCCGAGCAGATGCGCGACGTCAGCATCCAGCGCGGCTTCACCCGCCATGCCGAGGGCTCGGTGCTGGTGTCGTTCGGCGATACGCGTGTGTTGTGCACGGCCAGTGTCGAAAACCGGGTGCCAGGTTTCCTGCGCGGCAAGGGCGAGGGCTGGATCACTGCCGAATACGGAATGCTGCCCCGCTCCACCCACACCCGCAGCGACCGCGAGGCCGCCCGCGGCAAGCAGGGCGGGCGCACGCTGGAAATCCAGCGCCTGATCGGCCGTGCCCTGCGTGCCTGCGTCGACCGCAAGGCCCTGGGCGAACGCACCATCACCCTGGACTGCGACGTACTGCAGGCCGACGGCGGCACCCGTACGGCCGCCATCACCGGCGCCTACGTGGCCCTGGTCGATGCGATCAACGTGCTGACGGCAAAGAACGAACTCAAGCGCGACCCCATCCACGGCGCGGTCGCGGCGGTGTCGGTGGGCATCTACCGCGGCGTGCCAGTGCTGGACCTGGACTATCCGGAAGACAGCGACTGCGATACCGACATGAACCTGGTGATGAACGAAGGCGGCGGTTTCATCGAGCTGCAGGGTACGGCCGAGGGCCATGCCTTCCGTCGCGATGAACTGGACGGCATGCTGGCCCTGGGCGAAAAAGGCATGGCCGAGCTGTTTGCGGCGCAGCGCGCCGCCCTGGCAATCGCACTGTAAGAACAACTGCAGGCCCGACCGGTACGAGCGACGCGAGTCGCGATGCCCCTAGACCCTGCGCAACTTCATTGTCGGGAGCTTCGCAACTCGCGTCGCTCCTGCGGGTCCGAAGAAGCCGGAACATGAAACAGACGCTCAGCCTGGTCAGCCTGCTGGTTGACGACTACGACAGGGCCATCGCCCACTACACCGGCGACCTGGGCTTCGAGTTGCTGGAAGACAGTGACCGCGGCGGCGGCAAGCGCTGGGTCCGCGTCGCGCCGCGTGGAAGCACTGAAACAGGCCTGCTGCTGGCACGCGCCAGCAACGCGACCCAACAGGCGCGCATCGGCGACCAGCACGGCGGTCGCGTCGGCCTGTTCCTGCAAACCGACGATTTCTGGCGCGACTACCGGGCCATGCAGTCGCGGGGCGTCGTGTTCGAGGAAACGCCGCGCGAGGAAACCTACGCCACCGTTGCCGTGTTCCGCGACCTGTACGGCAACCGCTGGGACCTGCTGCAAGTCAATGCGCCGGCGGCCACAGCATGAAACTGGTGCTGGCCTCTTCCAATCACGGCAAGCTCGAGGAGCTGCGCGACCTGCTGTCCGGTGAAGGGATCGAGCTGGTCGCGCAAACTGACCTCGGGGTCGACGATGCGGAAGAAACTGGCGCCACCTTCGTGGAAAACGCGCTGCTGAAGGCCCGCCATGCCACCCGCCTTACCGGGCTGCCCGCGCTGGCGGACGACTCCGGCATCTGCGTCGACGTATTGCACGGTGCGCCCGGCCTGTACTCGGCGCGCTACGCCGGCGAACACGGCAACGCGTCGCGCAACATCGACAAGTTGCTGGAGGTGTTGCAGGGAGTCCCGGACGCTGCGCGTGGCGCGCATTTCTACTGCGTGCTGGTGCTGTTGCGCCATGCCGACGACCCGCAGCCGCTGATCGTCGAGGGCCAATGGAACGGGCGCATCCTGCACGGGCGTCGCGGCGACGGCGGGCACGGATACGACCCGGTGTTTTTCGACCCGCAGAAGGGCCAGTCTGCCGCCGAGATGGACCTGCAGCTCAAGAACACCATCAGCCACCGCGGTCAGGCGCTCGCGCTGCTGCGCGGCCGCCTGGGGCAGGCGCTGCGCGGATGCTGATCCCTCCGCTCCTGTCGCTGTACGTGCACCTGCCCTGGTGCGTGCGCAAATGCCCGTACTGTGATTTCAATTCGCACGAAGGCAAGGGCGAACTGCCGTTCGCGGGCTACGTGGACGCGCTGATCCGAGACCTGGACCAGGACCTGCCGCTGGTATGGGGCCGCAGCATCCATTCGGTGTTCTTCGGCGGTGGCACGCCCAGCCTGTTTCCACCGGAACAAATCGACCGTTTCCTGCAGGCCGCCAGCAGCCGCCTGCGCTTCACGCCGAACCTTGAAGTCACCCTGGAGACCAACCCGGGCACCGCCGAACACGGGCGCTTCGACCAGTACCGCAACGCGGGCGTGAACCGGATCAGTTTCGGGATCCAGAGTTTCGACGACGGCTGCCTGCAGCGGCTGGGTCGCATCCACGACAGCGCCGAGGCCGAGCGCGCGGTGAAACTGGCGCAGGACGCCGGCTTCGACAACTTCAACCTGGACCTGATGTACGCCCTGCCCGGCCAGGATGTGGCCATGGCCGAACGCGACCTCGAACGCGCCTTCGCCCTGCAGCCCACCCACATCTCGCATTACCAGCTGACCCTGGAACCCAACACCATGTTCTTCGCCAGGCCGCCGCAGGGCCTGCCCGATGAGGACAGCGCCTGGGACATGCAGGAACACTGCCAGGCGCTGCTGGCCGACGCCGGTTATGCCCAGTACGAAGTCAGCGCCTATGCGCGGCCCGGGCGGCAGTGCGCGCACAACCTCAACTACTGGCGCTTCGGCGACTACCTGGGCATCGGCGCGGGCGCCCACGGCAAGCTGACCCTGGGCGCCGACCAGGACATTCTGCGGCGCTGGAAGACCCGGCATCCGACCGTTTACCAGGGCGAAGCCGGCACGCCTGCCTCGCTGGGTGGCGATGAGCGGATCGCGCCGGAACGGCGGGCGTTCGAATTCATGCTCAACGCGCTGCGACTCAACGAGGGATTCCGGCTATGCGATTTCGAGGCCCGGACCGGGCTCTCACGCGACACCATCCAGGCCCGGATGGACCACGCGGTTGCACGTGGCTGGCTGCAGGTCGACGGCGAACAGGTGTCCCCCAGCGCGCTTGGACGGCGTTTCACCAATGACGTGGTCGGGCTTTTCCTGGAACGGTGATCACCGCCTTGCTGCATTGCGGCGAAGGCGCACCCAAGGGGAATGTGTTAAATAACCGCGTCAGGGGAGTACTTGCAGCGCATGTCCAACACATCGTCCGGAACGCCATCGACGGCTCCGGCGACGATCGCTTCGGCGGCGTCGCTGCCTCCACGCGTGCGCCGCATCCTCGAGGTTTTCATGACCCAGGTTTCGTCCGACCTGGGTGAGCGGATCAACCAGATGCTGGTGGAATACGAGCAGCAGTTGTTCAAGCTGGCCGAACGGGCGCGCAGCAACGAGAAGCAATCGGAGCAGTTCGCCAACCTGCACGCCCTGCGCAAGAGCCGCGCCGACCTGCTGCCGATGTTCCTGGCCGGCCTGGAGGCGGAGGTCGCCGCAGTGCGCCAGCCGCGAGCACCCGAATCCAGCGACGCGCATGAGCGCATCGAGTACCAGACGCTGACCCTGGTGGAAGACGCGGAAATGGACCAGGACATCGTGCTGCGCGAGATCGCGCGACGCCACGATGCTCGCAGCCATACGCCGCTTTACCTGATGGGCCAGCGATTCGGCGTACTGGCCGGCGCGCCTGCATTCGAGCCGGCACAGCTGCCGGTCGGACCACAGGTGCTGTGCAGGGTGCTGCGCGCGGCGGTTGCGGCCGCCTTCGAGATCGACCTGGATTCGCAGTTGCTGCTGTACAAGTCCTTCGACCTGAAGGTCATGGGTGACTACGGCAAATGGATCGAAGTACTCAACAACCTGCTCGCCCAGCAGGGCGTGCTGCCCGGCCTGGTCTATGCACCACAGCGCGCACGCAGCGATCGCGGCAGCGGATCGCGCAGATACGGTGGCGAAGCAATGCCCGCCGATGGCTCGCGACCAATGACCGACTGGTATGGCCACTCGTCCCCGTCGGCCTGGTCGGCGTTCGGGATCGAAGACGCGGGCGCATCGCATGGCGGAGCCGCGCCAGGTCCAGCCGGTGCCGGCGGTGCTGGCAGCGGCACGGCCGGCCATGCAATGGCGCACGCGCAATCTCCCCATGGCGACGCGGACGGCGAAGCCTCTTCTTTCGCCACCCTGCAGCAACTGCTGTCCGGACGGCGTGCGTCCAGCGCTGGCGGCCCTGGCAGTAATGCGACAGGCCAACACGGCGCTACCCCTGCCGGTGGAATGGCGGCGGGCCCTGCAACCGGCCCGCGCGGCGCTTTCTCCGCCGAGGCCCGTTCCGGCGGCCTCACCGTACCCATGTCCACGCACGACGTGCTCAGCACCTTGCGAACCCTGCAGGCCATGCCCGTTTCGGTCACGCCTGGGCAGCCCCGCCGCACCATGATGGACGTGCAGGACACCCTGCTGGCGCAGGTGCGCGAGCAGCACGGACCCAATGCCACGCTGGTCCAGCAGGACGCCGATACCTTCGAGCTGCTGGGCCTGCTTTACAACGAAATCGAGCGCGAGGTGCAGCGCGACGCGCCGGCGGTGGAACTGCTGGTACGCCTGCAGGTGCCGGTCGCCCAGGCCGCCCTGCACGATCGCCAGTTCTTCCTGCGGCCCCAGCATCCGGCGCGCGAACTGCTGAACTCGGTGGCCGAATCCGGCGCCGCCTGGCTGGGCGCGGGCGATGCCGACCCTCAACTGGTGCAGAAGCTGCATCACGCCGTCGAGCGCGTCGTCGCCGACTACAACGGCGACGACGAGATATTCGAAAGCGTCAACAACGACGTGCAGGCGCACTTCCGGGCCATGGCGCGCAAGGCCGAGGTCACCGAGCGCCGGCATGTGGAAGCCGCGCGCGGCAAGGACCGGCTGGAAGTCGCCAAGTTCCGCGCCGCCGAAACCATCGAGCAGGCCCTGCAGGGGCACGCCCCGCAGAAGTTCGTGCAGGCGCTGTTGAACCAGGCCTGGGCCGACGTGCTCACCCTGACCCAGTTACGCAATGGCGAGGATTCGGAGGAGTGGCGCGAACAGGTCGCGATCACCGAGCGCATCGTGGCCACCACCGCCAGCGAAGCCGGGGCCTCCGGCGACGAAGGTGCGCCGCCCCTGGATGCCGAGCTCACCGGGCAGATAGAGACTGCGCTGGTGCAGGTCGGCTACCACGGCGACGAGGCGTCAGCCATCGCACGGCGCCTGTCCAGCGCCGATGGTGAAGACGAAACCACTTCGCGCACCGAACTCACCGCGCGCCTGAAGGCGCGTGCGCGGCTGGGTGAACAGGCCGAGCCCCGCAAGAAGGCCCCGGTCGACCGTTCGCCGCAGGAACAGGAAGCCCACGACTACCTGCGCACCCTGCCGTTCGGCACCTGGTTTGAATTCACCAGCAACCAGCAGGGCGACCTGACCCGCCGGCGCCTGTCCTGGTACAGCCCGATCACCGACAACGCCCTGTTCGTCAACCAGCGCGGCCAGCGCATCGGCGAACAGTCGATGGACAGCCTGGCCCGGCTGATGGCGCGCGGGCAGGTGCGCGTGGTCACCCAGAACAAGAGCCGCCTGATCGATCGCGCATGGCAGGCGACGGTGACTGCCCTGCGCAACCTGGCCGGCGGCGCACCGGCAGCAGCCACGGAAGCCAGCGCATGATGACCGAAGCCCGCCGCGCGCACCGGCGCAACGTGCACGAGTCGGTGACCGTGCTGGACACCATGACCGAGCAGGTACTCGGCCGGGTAGGCAACATTTCCGAATCAGGCATGTTGCTGGTGGCCAGCGGGTCGTTGCGGGAAGACGCGCTGTACCAGCTGCGCTTCGAGATCATCGACCGCACCGGACGCATGGTGGCCATCGATGTGGGCGCCCATGTGGTCTGGATGGGCAGCGCCAATACTCCGGGCCAGAGCTGGGCAGGCCTGCGTTTCCTGACCGTGGAGGAAAGGCAGCTGGCCGTGTTGCGCCACTGGATCGCGCGTCCCGAGGCCCGCCACTGAGGCAGCGCCGCTGCCTTGCACTGCGCGCAAACGCGGCTTGGGTCAAAATCGCGTCATCCCCGATGAGTCTGCCGCGATGATCCAGCCCGATTTCACCGTCCTCTATGCCGCCCACCTGGCCACGATGAAGCAGCGTGCCGACGAGGCCCTGGCGCGCGGTGGCTTCGACCACCTGGTCGTGCCAAGCGGCACCTCGCACTACCAGTTGTTCGATGACCGCGACTACCCGTATGCGGTCAATCCGCAGTTCAAGGCCTGGCTGCCGCTGACCCGCGTTCCCCACAGCTGGCTGGTGTACACGCCGGGCGAGCGGCCGAAGGTGATCTTCCACCAGCCCTTCGACTACTGGCACGTGGTGCCCGCAGCACCCAGCGGCTGGTGGGTGGAACATTTCGATATCCACATCATCCGCAAACCCGAAGACGCGCTGGCGCTGCTGCCCAGGCCCGCCGCACGCTGCGCCATCCTGGGCGAAGCGCAGAGCACGCTGGGCGCCGCAACGGCCGAGCAATACGCGCCCAACAATCCCGATGCGGTGATCAACTACCTGGAGTACCAGCGCTCCTACAAGACCCCGTACGAGATCGCGCTGATGCGCGAAGCGCAGCAGCTTGGCGTGCGCGGCCATCGCGCCGCCGAGGCCGCATTCCGCGAAGGGGCCAGCGAATTCGCCATCCACATGGCCTATTGCAGTGCGGTCGGCCAGGACCTGGGCGAGCTGCCCTACAACAATATCGTGGCCCTGAACGAGCATGGCGCGGTGCTCCATTACACCGAGCTGGGCCGCACCGCACCGGCCCCGGTCCGCAGTTTCCTGATCGATGCCGGCGCCAGCTTCCATGGCTATGCCAGCGACATCACCCGCACCTACGCGATGGACACGACGGGCGAATTCCAGGCACTGATCGATGCCGTGGACTCAGCGCAGGTCGCGATGGCCCAAGGCGTCCGCGCCGGCGTCGACTACAGGCAGTTGCATATCGACGCGCACCTGGCCCTGATGGGCATCCTCAGGGATTTCGGCGTGATCACCGTGTCGCCAGAAGCCGCGCTGGAGACCGGCGTCAGCGCCGCGTTCTTCCCCCATGGCCTGGGCCATCCCATCGGCCTGCAGGTGCATGACGTGGCCGGCTTCGCCGAAACCGACCGCGGCGGCAAGATCGCGCGGCCGCCGGGCCATCCCTACCTGCGCATGACCCGCGTACTGGAGCCCGGCATGGTGGTCACCATCGAGCCAGGCCTCTACTTCATCGACATGCTGCTGGACGAGGTCAGGCAGAACGGCCTCGCCGCCAGCGTGGACTGGGCGCGGGTGGATGCGTTCCGGCCCTATGGCGGTATCCGCATCGAAGACGAAGTGCTGTGCACCGACGGCGATGCGGACAACCTGACCCGGCCGGCCTTCGCAGCCAACGCCTGATCCGGTGTAGGAGCGACGCGAGTCGCGAAACCACGGACCATTGAACCATCACAAGCTTCGCGACTCGCGTCGCTCCTACACCACACCCCTCTTACACCTCTACGAAAATACTCATGGCCCCTTCTCTAAGGGGCTTGCCAAGTCATCGCGATCGCACGTCAGCCGGCGAACGGGCGTTCGGACAATTATTGCCCGCCGCCCGGCGGCAGGTATTTCTCGTGCAATTTCACCGGGGCGATGCGCGCAGCGGCGCTGCGCCTGCGGATCCACAGGTTGATCAGCTCGACGAAGACCGAGAACGCCATCGCCGCGTAGATGTAGCCCTTGGGAATATGCTGGCCAAAGCCGTCTGCGATCAGCACCAGGCCGATCATGATCAGGAAGCTGAGCGCCAGCACCTTGACGGTCGGATGCCGCTCGACGAAGTCGCCGATCGGCTTGGCGAACCCGATCATGAAGGCGATCGAGATCAGGATCGCGGTCACCATGACCCAGCGTTGTTCGACCATCCCCACCGCGGTGATGATGGAATCGAGGGAGAACACCACGTCCAGCAGCATGATCTGCACGATCACGCCCATGAAACTCGCCGCTGCGCCGGGAGTGACCTGCTCCGATGCTCCTTCGAGTTTCTGGTGGATCTCATGGGTGGCCTTGCCGATCAGGAACAGGCCGCCGCCGATCAGGATCAGGTCGCGCCACGAAAAGTCATTGCCGAACAGGAAGAACAGCGGCGCAGTCAGGCCGATGATCCAGGAAATCACCAGCAGCAGCGCCAGCCGGGTAATGGCTGCCAGGGCGATGCCCAGCTTGCGGGCCTTGTCGCGCTGGTGCTCGGGCAATTTGCCGGCCAGGATCGAGATGAAGATGATGTTGTCTATGCCCAGCACCAGCTCCAACGCGGTCAGCGTGGCCAATGCGATCCAGATTTCGGGATTGGCGAGTGATTCCATGTATATCCAGTGGTTGAAACCTAAAGAGGCGCGAGTTTATTGCAGACCGGTGTTTTCGGCACGTGACACCCTGGCCCTGCTGGCGCCGGCGGCTTGAAAAACCCTGCCTTGCAACGGTGGACGCGCCCTATTTCCCGTCAGGGACGAGCGAATGCACCCCGTCGTTGTAGCTGACCGGCACAAATCCGTAACGTCGGGCGCCGTTGCTGGATGATTCGTAGGGTTTGGTACGCAGGTTGCGCGCCGACTGCATCAGCCCACGGGCGGCGAGGGGCGCAGGCAACGCTTCGATCAGTTCGATGTTCTCGGCCCGCCCACCCGCGGGTGCGCCTCGATAAAGGTACAGGCCCATCGCCGGGGAAAAGGGTTGGGGTGCATCGGGCAGGATTTCCTTGCGTTGCTGGTTCTCGGCGCTGATCTGCAGCCCTTCCCCGGATGCGACGGTCGAACCGCTTGCCGGATTCCATCCCGCTCCCGAATCCAGCGCGTCGAACAACATCGTGTCCAGCACGACACCACGGGCGACACGCAGCTCGTTGAACCATTGTTTGCCCAAAGCGCTGGCGTCCCGGGCCTTGGGCATGATCCTGTAGCAACGTCCGATCAGATAGGCCTGGTAGGAGGTGTACTGGTATTGCTCGTCGCGCGTGCGCAGCGGGCGGCTCCGCGACTGGCGGTCATGCTCACGGTCCAGCACTATCCAGGCCTGCGCCCACTGCATGGCCGGCCTGGCATTGCCCGCGGCCAGCTCCAACTCGGCCAGCGAGGCCAGCGCCAGCAAGGGACAGTTCCTGGATTCGACGCATTTTTCAAGCCAGTGGCGCGCCGTTTCCTCGTCTCGCTCGACCAGGCGCGCGGGATGGTCCATGCCATGCCGGTACAGCGCGCCCAGGATGAAGGCGGGATAGCCCTGGCCGGATTGGGCCAGCCCGACCAGCTTCAGCATCGAGGCCTGGCGCGTGGCCGGGTCCGCATCGGCGGAAAGCAGCGCTTCCAGTTCCGCAGGGGGCATGGGTTCGACGACCGCAGGCTGTGCGTACAGGCGCCAGGGCAAGAGCAAGACCGATGCCAGCAACAGGCTGTGCAGTGGATTCATCGCGCCAATCCTTATGGGGTGAACGCCTTCCCTGCGGCGAAGGTCATGCCGGCCTTGCTCAATTCATCAGGCTTTCCAACTCGTCGGCACTGCGCGCCAACGCGTCGGTCAGGACATGGTGGCCATCTCCGGTAATCAGCACGTCGTCCTCGGTGCGGATGCCGATTCCACGCCACTTGGCATCCACGGTCGTGTCGTCAGCCGATACATAGAGTCCGGGCTCGATGGTGAAGACCATGCCGGGCTCCAGCATCCGCGACTCGCCCGCCAGCCGGTAGTCGCCCACGTCGTGCACGTCCAGGCCCAGCCAATGGCCGGTCTTGTGGCGGTAGAAACGCTTGTACTGGCCGCTGGCGATGTTCTTCTCCAGCTTTCCTTTCAAAAGACCAAGTTGCAGCAGGCCTTCGGTCAGGGTCTCCACGGCGGCGGCGTGACCTGCCTCATACGCGATTCCCGGCTGGGCTTTCGACAAAGCAGCGGCCTGCGCGGCACCGACCAGATCATGCAACGCGCGCTGTTCCTTCTTGAAGCGGCCGTTGACCGGGAACGTACGCGTGATGTCCGACGCATAGCCGCGGAACTCGGCGCCGGCATCGATCAGCACCAGCTCGCCATCGGCTGCGCGCGCGTTGTTGGCGCGGTAGTGCAGGACGCAGGCATTGCGGCCTGCACCCACGATGCTGCCGTACGCCGGCCAGGCATCATTGGCGCGGAACACCCGCTCCAGGTCGGCCTGCAATTCGTATTCATGGATGCCCGGGCGCGAGGCGCGCATGGCGATTTCATGCGCCTGCACGCTGATATCGGCCGCGCGCTGCATCAGCTTGATCTCGTCCCTGGACTTGAACAGACGCAGCTCGTGCAGCAAGTGTCCCAATTCAAGGAATTCGTGCGGCGGCTGCGCGCCATGCCGGACCTGCTCGCGCACGCGGTTGACCCAGCCGATCAGCTTGAGGTCGAACTCGGCGTCACGGCCGAAGTGGTAGTAGACGCGCGAACGACCCTCCAGCAGGCCGGGCAGGATCTCGTCCAGGTCCTCGATGGGATAGGCGTCATCCATGCCGAACTGGTCGACGGCGCCTTCCTGTCCGGCCCGCGGGCCGTCCCAGCCTTCACGTTCCAGGTCGCGTTCGCGGCAGAACAGCAGCGCCTCGCCATGCTTGCGCCCGGGGACCAGCACCAGCACGGCGTCGGGCTCGTTGAAGCCGGTCAGGTACCAGAAATCGGAATCCTGGCGATACGGGTAGTGGGTATCGTGGCTGCGAACGCGTTCCGGGGCCGCTGCCAGGATCAGGATCGCGTCGTCGGTGGACATCCGCATCAGCTGCTTGCGGCGGCGGGCGAACTCGGCAGCGGAAATGCCGGTCGACGCTTTCATCAGTTCAGGCTCTGGCGGTGGCGTGGCGCCAGTACGCAGTCCCCATGCAGCAGCAGCACCGCGACGCGGACGAATTCCTCGATCTCGGCCAGGGCGTGCTCGTCCTCGTCGTCGTCGCTGCTTTCGGGTGCGGCCTGCGCAAGCCGCGCCAGGTCATGCAAGGCCTCTTCGGCTTCCTCCGACAGCGGCGGCTTGGCGCCGGCCGACAGGCCGAAGCCACCCAGGAAGGCCCGGCACCAGTCGAACAGCGCATCGGCCCTGTCGTTCAGCGACTCGCCAATCTCCGGCAGCAGCAGTTCGAAACCGAAGCCCCGATCCTCGAGTTGCGCCACGCTGGCCTTGCGCAGTTCGTCGAGCGGGCCGTCGGCTTCAGGCGCCGACAGGGCATCGTCGGCAAGTACTTTCGCGGGCCAGTTCGCGGCATCCTCACCTCCCCCGCACAACCATCCACACAGGGCGCCATGCAATTCGGAAGGATCGGCACCCAGCCCGGCGCGGAGAGAGGCCTGGGCAACGTCGGCGATAGGGGGAAGTTCGGCCATTCAACGGATTCCACACGACGGGCAGGACAACCGGAGCCCGGGCAGAAAGTGTAGCAATGAAAAACCCGGCGGGCCGCTTGTTGTCCGGCGTGCGGCGTGCCTACACTCGGTACTCTGACGGCCTCGGCGCCGCAGCGAGGCTGAGATTACCCATGCTATCGACCGCCGCCCTCGCCCTGGTCAACCAGGCTGCGCCTTCCCCCGCGCGCCTGCTGGCGATGCTGGTGGCGCTGGGGTTGCTGGCGGCAGTGGCGGCGATCGCCACGCGGCGCTATTGGCGACCGCAACCGCGGGTAGCGCCGGAGGCTCCACGCACCGAGTCGCAGCGCGAACGCGACGAGCACCTGAAACTGGCCCTGTGGGCATCGGGCGAGCACTTCTGGGACTACGACCTGGTCCATCGGCGCATGCACCGCATGCGCGCCGACGAAAACGCCACCCATTCGGCCCAGATCACCCTGCTGACGCGGCAGGGCGATGTCCCCGCCATCCACGAACAGGACATGCCACTGGTCATGCAGCGCCTGCGCAGCCACCTGCAGGGAGACACCCCCCTGTTCATGTCGGAACACCGCATGGACCTGGCCGGTACCGGCCACTGGACGTGGGTGCGCGCACGCGGCCGCGTGGTCGAACGCGATGCCGACGGCCGCCCGTTGCGCATAGCCGGTACCGCGCGCGACATCACCGCCAGCCGCAATGCCGAATACGAGCACCGCATCGCCAGCGAAGTCATGCGCAGCATGAGCGAGGCGGTGGCCGTGCTGGACTGGGACTACAACTTCGTGGCCATCAACCAGGCCTTCACCCGCATCACCGGCTACGCCGACGTGGAGGTCATCGGCAGGCAGGTCACGCTGCTGGACAGCGACCAGCACGAGAAGTCGCTGTTCGAACACATGCGCGCCCAGCTCGATCGCGACAGCCGCTGGTCGGGCGAAGTATGGAAGGTGCGCAAGGACGGCGAGGAAATCCTCTGCAAGATCGAGACCAACGTGGTACCCGATGCCAGCGGGCAGCGCCGCCTATATGTCATGGTCCTCAACGACATCACCGAGCAGAAGCGCGCCGAACAGGAACTGCGCTACCTGGCCAACTACGACACGCTGACCAGCCTGCCGAACCGTTCGCTGTTGTCCGAACGCCTGTCGCGCGCCATCGTGCGTGCGCGCCGCGAAAACGGGCGCGTCGCCGTGCTCTTCATCGACCTGGACCGCTTCAAGGACATCAATGACTCGCTGGGCCATGCCACCGGCGACCGGATCCTGCGCGCGGCCGCCGCCCGCGTGCAGCAGACCGTGGGCGCGCAGCACACGGTGGCCCGCCTCAGCGGTGATGAATTCACTGTGGTGCTGGAGGACATCGCCTCGTTCGAGGAAGCCGAGGACATCGCCGAGCAGATCATCAACGCCTTCCGTCTGCCACTCAGCTTCGGCGACCGCCTGGAACTGGCGGTTTCTCCCTCGATCGGCATCAGCCTTTACCCCGACCATGCCCAGGTGCCGACCGACCTGCTCAAGCACGCCGATACCGCCATGTACCAGGCCAAGGCCGCCGGGCGGCATACCTACCAGGTGTATTCGGAGGCGATGGACGAGAAGACCCGGCATCGCGCCATCCTGGCCAGTGCATTGCGACGCGCACTGGAAAACAATGAACTGTCGCTGGTGTTCCAGCCGCGGCTGTCGCTGACCCGGCAGCGAATCACCGGCGCGGAGGCACTGATGCGCTGGCGCAGCAAGGAGTTCGGCGATGTCTCGCCATCGCAGTTCATTCCGTTGGCCGAAGAATCCGGGCAGATCCTGGAGATCGGTGCCTGGGCACTGCGCGAAGCCTGCCTGACCTTGCGCGGCTGGCACGAACAGGGTCTGACCGACCTGACCGTCGCGGTCAATGTCTCCGCGCTGCAGCTGCAACGCGGCGACCTGTCCGACGTGGTCGCCCAGGTCCTCGGCGAAACCGGCTTGCCGGCCCATTGCCTGGAGCTGGAGTTGACCGAAAGCGTGATCATGGCCAACCCCGAGAAGAACGCCGACACCCTGCGCGCATGCCGCGCGCTGGGCGTATCCATTGCCATCGATGACTTCGGCACCGGCTATTCCTCCCTGGCCTACCTCAAGCGCCTGCCGCTGACCACGCTGAAGATCGACCAGGAGTTCGTCGGCGATCTGACCCACGATAGCGATGACGAAGCCATCACCAGCACCATCATCAACATGGGCCATTCGCTGTCGCTCAACGTGATCGCCGAAGGCGTGGAAACAGCGGCCCAGCTGCAGTTCCTGCGCGACCATGGCTGCGACGAGGTCCAGGGCTACTGGATTTCGCACGCCCTGGTGGCTGACGAGTGCCTGCGCTTCATCCGCGAGTACGGCGTGGACCACGCCATCAAGGTCGCCTCCTGACCCGGCAAGCCCGGCGCCTCGCCAACGCTTGACCGCCTGCCCGGCGCGCCCCTATCGTGGCCGCCATGGATATTGAAGCCGCCGAACAGCTCCGCACCCTGGCCGCGCGCATACAGGAACTGGCCGAGCGCTGCCACCGCCTGGCGGATGAGAACCGCAGCCTGCGCACGCAGCAGGAGCAACTGGTGGGCGAGCGTTCACAGCTGCTTGCCAAGAACGAACAGGCCCGCTCGCGGGTGGAAGCCATGATCACGCGCCTGAAATCGCTGGAGCAACACACGTGAGCAGCACCGAGACGGTCAGCGTCCACATCCTGGAACGTGAATACACCATCGGTGTAGAAGCAGGCGAGCGCAGCAGCCTGATGGCGGCGGCCAAACTGCTGGATGGCAAGATGCGCGAGGTCCGCGGCAGCAACAAGATGGCCGCGGTCGATCGCGTGGCGGTGCTGGCCGCGCTGAACCTGGCGCACGAGCTGCAGCAATTGCGCGACGAATGCAGCGCGCGCGACGGCGAGTTGTCGCGCGCCCTCGGCGAATTGCACCGCAAGCTGGACGGCGTCCTGGACGCACCACGCTGAGCGGAGTATTCCCCGCGCATGCTGCGCGGTTTGGAAACTGCATGTGCGTTGGGCCATGCACCGCGAATGAACCGGAACCGACGAACGGACTTTGCATTTTTCCCGACATCGCTATACTGGCCGCGCATCCTCTGCCGTGAACGACGGCATGCAAAACATTCGCCTTGTCCCTTAATTACGACCACGGGAAGGGAACGGAAGCCGGGAGTGCATGTCCGCCTCGTTGCGGAAAGCCCGATGGCCCCCAACTCTTCCCACTTGAACCCACGGTTCAAGGTCGTTTCGCAGGCATCGTCATGGCGGAGGGTGTATTCCTCTCCAGGATCCATCGTCGCCGACGATGTTTCCTCAGGGTCCAGGTACAGCCTGGATCTCACACGCGCGCATGATTCGTCTGCGCCCGGCCCGGTTTCGCGGCTTGGCTTAGAATCCCGCACATGAAGACTGCAGCGCGCAACTCCTGATGCCCTCCGACCCGACGACGCCCGACCGCGCCAGCTTGCGCGGCGACCTGCGTGCGCAACGTCGCGCCATTCCCGCCCCGCAACGCATTGCCGCCGCCGATGCCCTGGCCAACCGCCTGCTGGCGCTCGCCTTTGCGCCTGCCCGTGGCTACGTGGCTGGCTACTGGGCCATGGACGGTGAGATCGCGTTGCACAGCTGGCAACTGCGCCTGCCGCGCGAGACCGTGTATTGCCTGCCCGTCCTGCATGACGACAACACGCTGCGATTCGCGCCATGGCGTCCGGGCGATGGCCTGGTGACCAATCGCTTCGGCATTCCCGAACCCGATATCGCGCCGTCCTCGGCGCTGCCTGCCGAGGCGCTGTCGCTGGCGGTGATGCCGCTGGTCGGGTTCGATGGCGACGGGCACCGGCTGGGAATGGGAGGCGGCTGGTACGATCGCAGCTTCGCATTCCGCAACAGGGACATGCCGCCGCCGTGGCTGGTCGGCGTGGGCTTCGACGCCCAGCAGGTCGGGCAACTGCCACTCGAATCCTGGGACGTGCTGCCCGACGCCATCTGCACCGAAACCCGAACCCTGCTGGCCGAGCCCCGCCATGACTGACCGCAAGCGCTATTGGTTGATGAAATCCGAGCCGGATGCCTTCTCCATCGATGACCTGCGGAAGGTTGGCGTCGAACCCTGGAACGGGGTGCGCAACTACCAGGCGCGCAATTTCATGCGCGATGGCATGCAGGTCGGCGACGGCGTGCTGTTCTACCACTCCAACTGCGCGGTGCCGGGGATTTCCGGGATTGCAAAGGTGGCGAGCAAGGCCTACCCGGATGAAACCCAGTTCGACCCCAAGAGCCATTACCACGACCCCAAGGCCACGCGCGAGGAACCGCGCTGGATGCTGGTGGATGTCGCCTTCGAACGAAAACTCAAGCGCGTCATCCCACTTGAGGAGATCAAGCAGCACGCCGATGTACTGGGCGAGGGTTTCGCCCTGACCAGCAAGGGCAGCCGGCTGTCGGTGATGCCGGTCACTGCGGCGCAATGGAAACTGTTGTTGTCCCTCGAATAACCTGACTACCGGGAACTACCGACGTGTCGCAGAACGAAGCAAAACGCCTGGCCGCCGAAAAAGCCATCGAGTACGTGGAAGACGGGATGATCGTTGGCGTGGGCACCGGTTCCACCGTGGCCTTTTTCATCGACGCGCTGGGCCGCATCAGGCACCGCATCGCTGGTGCGGTGTCCAGCTCCGAGCAGAGTACTGAACGCCTGCGCGCGCATGGCATCGAGGTCATGGAGCTCAACAACACCGGCGAGCTTGCCCTGTACGTGGACGGCGCCGATGAGTGCGATCCGCACAAGCGCCTGATCAAGGGCGGCGGCGCGGCCCTGACCCGGGAAAAAATCATTGCCGAGGCCAGCAGGCAATTCATCTGCCTGATCGACCCCAGCAAGCAGGTGCCGGTCCTCGGCCGGTTCCCGCTGCCCGTTGAAGTGATACCCATGGCCCGCAGCCTGGCCGCGCGCCGGATCCTGGCCCTGACCGGTGGCCAGCCGGTCTGGCGCGACGGCGTGGTCACCGACAACGGCAATGTCATCCTCGATGTGCATGGGCTGTCCATCACCGACCCGGTGACGCTGGAAAACGAACTCAACCAGATCCCAGGCGTGGTCAGCGTCGGCCTGTTCGCGCGCCGCCCGGCCGACGTGGTGATCGTCGGCGGCGAGCCACCGCGCGTGCTCTGAACGCCGCGGGCCTGGCGGATTCCACACGCTGCCGGCCCGGCTGGTTTCTCCAGGCCTGAGAACCACTCGCGCGATAATGGGGCTGCCATGACCCTGCGCTGCCTCTTCGTCGACTTCAACTCCTACTTCGCCTCGGTGGAGCAGTACGACGACCCGTCGCTGATCGGCAGGCCGGTGGGCGTGGTGCCGGTGATCGCGGCGACCACCTGCTGCATCGCCGCCAGTGTGGAAGCCAAGACCTACGGCATCGGCACCGGTACGCCGGTATGGGAAGCGCTGGAGAAATATCCGGACCTCAAGCTGGTGCAGGCGCGCCCGGCGCGCTACGTGGAACTGCACCATGAATTGATGGCGGCCATTGGCGACTGCATCCCGCATGGCGAGCCGCTGTCGATCGATGAAGTGCCGTGCTGGCTGATCGGGCGCGAGCGCCAGCGCGGCAATGCCGAGGCCATCGCCCTCAGGATCAAGCAGACCCTGGTCGAGCGTGGCTACAGTCCGGCCATACGTTGCTCCATCGGCATCGCGCCCAATAAATTCCTGGCCAAGACCGCCTCGGACATGCTCAAGCCCGACGGCTTGACCGTGTTGGAAGCCGCCGATCTTCCCGACATCCTGCACGCACTGGAACTGCGCGACTTCTGCGGCATCGGCCCGTCGATGGAAAGCCGGCTGCGCGCCGCCGGCATCCATACCGTGCAGCAGCTGTGCGCCACCACCCGCGAACACCTGCGCGCGGCATGGGGCAGCGTCGAAGGTGATCGCTTCTGGTTGCAGCTGCGCGGCCATGACCTGCCCGATCGCAAGACCACCCGCAGTTCCGTGGGTCATTCGCATGTACTCGGCCCGGAGCTGCGCAATTTCGCCGGCATGCGTTCGGTGCTGTTCAAACTGCTGGCCAAGGCGGCGATGCGCCTGCGCAAGGACCAGTACCTGGCCCGTGGCCTGGCCCTGCGCATCCGTTTCGTGGGGCTGGAAGCGCGCTTCGAACGCGATCTCTGCTTCGCGCCGCTGGATGACACCACCGCCTTCCTGCACCAGCTTGGCGAACAACTCCTGCAACTCGAAGACAGCATCGCGCGCGGCCGCTGGAATCCACGCCGCCATCCACCGCTGTCGGTGGCGGTTACCTTGACGGGACTGGAAACCGCCGGCAGCCTCGCCGGCGAGTTGATGGAGGGCCGTCGACGTGCGCGCCAGGTCAGCACGGTGCTGGACAGCATCAACCGCAAGTACGGCAATAATGCGGTCTACTTCGGGGCCATGCAGCAAGCCATCGACCACGATGCGGCGCCCATGCGCATTCCCTTCGCCCACGTACCGGAAACGGCATTGGAAGAAGAGACAGCGACCCGCCGGCGCGGTGCCGCACGCAGCCCGAGCCCCAGCGCCGACGAGCTGTACCTGCTGCGCGAACGCCAGTTCAAGGTGATGGCCGAGAACGCACACCGCGAGTCGCAGAAGCGGCATGCACGCGGACCGGACGGCGCGAGGGAGACGGCGCCGGCCAAGGCCGGTGCAGCGGGCTGGTCTTCGAAGCGCAAGGCAGTGCCCGGACCGGACCTGGATATCGGGCAGACCGGCACGCTGTTCTGACCGTGCTTGCCCGGTTTTCCCCCGCCCGCCTTAGACTAGCCGCCTGCACTCGACCGGAATCGCCCATGTCCTTTCCCCGCATCGCATTGCTAGTCATGACTCTGCTGCTCAGCGGCTGCGCCAATGCCGGTGACTGGGTGGAACTGGGCGGACAACGCTACAAGGTCGAGATTGCCGACGACGATGCCGAACGCGCGCGCGGACTGATGTTCCGCGATGAACTGGCGGCAGGAACCGGGATGATTTTCCTGCACGAGCGCGAGGAGCCCCAGGCCTACTGGATGAAGAACACCCGCATCCCGCTGGACATCCTGTACTTCGACAACACGCGCAAGCTGGTGGCCCAGCAGCGCGACGTACCGCCCTGCTCCGCCGGCAACGCCTGCCCGCCGTATCCCAGCAACGCGCCGGCGCGCTACGTCCTGGAACTGAACGCCGGCGAGGCGGCGCGGCTGAAGCTGCAGAATGGCGCCGTGCTGAAACTGGGCGGCGGCCTTCGCACGCTGCCCTAGCCGGGCCCGCGGTCCACTGATCCGGCGAATTCCCCGTTGCAAGCGGTCGTGGTGCGGCCATGTGCAGATTATGGCGCGCCGATACCCGGCAAAAAGGTGGCGCTGCGGGCAGCCGCCAGCGCGCTGACGCAATCGCGACGGCCATGAATCGATGGCCGCCGAAGCGGCCGGCGGGGCTTGATTGTCGCGGCGATCGGCGCCAATCTTCCTGCATGGGGGAACGACTGACATTGCCGGACTGGAGTTCGCTGGCGGCGCAGGCCGACGACACCGTGCCGCTGCTGGAAACCGCGCTGCTGATCGCGCGCGACGAATACCCCGGCCTCGATGCCGACCTCTACGACACCCTGGCGCAAAGCCATGCCGAGCACCTGCGTCCGGAAATCGAGGCGATCGAAGAGTGGCCGCTGAAGATGGCGGCGATCAACCGGCACCTGTTCGACGAGCTGGGCTATACCGGCAACCACGACGAGTATTACGATCCGCGCAACAGTTACCTCAACGAGGTGTTCGAACGCAGGTTGGGCAATCCGATCACCCTGGCAATGGTGCAGATGGAAGTCGCGCGCCGGCTGGGCGTGCCGCTGGACGGAGTGTCCTTTCCCGGGCATTTCCTGGTCCGGCTGCCGGTGGATGACGGCATCCTGGTGATGGACCCGTTCAATGGTGGCCGCCCGCTGGGCGCCGACGAGTTGCGTGAGCGCGCCAAGCCCCACCTGGGCGGTGATATTCCGGACGACAACGCGTTGATGCATATCCTGGACCCGGCATCGCATCGCGCCATCCTGATCCGCATGCTGCGCAACCTGCACGGCGTGTATGCCGAACGCGACCAGTGGGATCGCGCCGCGCGCAGCGCAGACCGCGTGCTCAAACTGGCGCCCGAGCAGCCCGAGGCGTTCCGCGACCGTGGCCTGGCCTATCTGAAAATGGACTACCAGCACGGCGCACGCCACGACCTGGCCCGCTACCTGCACCTGGCCCCTGATGCTGCCGATGCGCATGCGCTGCGCGAGCGCCTGGTGGAATTGAACACCAGCAGGAGCCGGATGCACTGAGGTGGCTACCGGCGCTGCGCCGGTCGGCGACGCTTGCCGTGTAGCGCCGAGTTTGCCCGGCTGCCCTATGAGGATGGATGGAAGCAGCCGGGCAAGCTCGGCGCTACAGGAACGACGCTAGGGCGCGAGACGACCCGGGCTTGAAGCCTTCAGTCGACCTCGACCATCTCGAAATCATCCTTGCCCACGCCACAATCCGGGCAGGTCCAGGTGTCGGGGATATCCTTCCAGCGCGTGCCCGGCGCCAGCCCTTCCTCGGGCAGGCCCTTGGCCTCGTCGTAGATGAAACCGCACACGACGCACATCCAGGTCTGGTAACGGCTGTCGTCGGTGTCGGTCATCGGGGCGATAATGTCGTGGAAGCGGGCGTCCATTGTCCCACCCCCGGCCCCGCACCGGAAGTTCGCCGATGAATCCCCGCTGGCCGCAGCCCGATCCCGCACCCCGCGGCCTGTACCTGATCACGCCCGACGAATCCGATACCGCCCGGCTGCTCGCGCGCACCGCGCCCTTGCTGGCGGCGGGCGTGACCTGGCTGCAGTACCGCAACAAGCATGCTGGCGACGCACTCAGGCAGCAGCAGGCGCTGGCGTTGCAGGAGCTGTGCGCAGCGGCGGCGGTTCCGTTGATCATCAACGACGATGCGCGGCTGGCGAAATCCATCGGCGCCGCAGGGGTTCACCTGGGCGAGGACGATGGCGCCATCGAAGCGGCCCGGACGCTGCTGGGGCCGCAGGCCATCATCGGCGCCTCCTGCTATGACCAGCTGCCACTGGCCGAACGCGCCGTCGGCGCCGGCGCGGACTACGTCGCCTTCGGCGCCTTTTTCCCCACCCGCAGCAAAAGCGGCACGCGCCGGGCTGGGGTCGAACTGCTGGCCCAGGCGGCTGCACTGGAGGTGCCACGGGTGGCGATAGGGGGGATAAGCCCGGACAATGCACGCACGCTGGTGAATGCTGGCGCCGAGCTGCTCGCGGTGATCAGCGGCGTGTACGACGCGCCCGATTCCGTCGCCGCCGTGCACGCTTATCGCGAATGTTTCCACGTGCAGTAGCGACGTCAATCACAATGAAGCCATGTCGCCAATGCGACATCGCGAGCGGCGACGCTCCTGCAAATCCCCTTCTCCTGAAACGATGACACCATGAACCACGAAAAATCCTATGCCCTGTTCGCCCGCGCCCAGGAACTGCTGCCAGGCGGCGTGAACTCGCCGGTGCGTGCATTCAAGTCGGTCGGTGGCGAGCCCTTCTTCGTGCAGCGCGCCGATGGCCCCTGGCTGTTCGACGTGGACGGCAACCGCTACATCGATTACGTGGGCTCCTGGGGGCCGATGATCGTCGGCCACAACCATCCACAGGTGCGCGAGGCCGTGCAGCGCGCGATCCAGGACGGCCTGTCATTCGGCACGCCCTGCCCGGCCGAAGTGACCATGGCCGAGACCATCACCCGGCTTGTGCCGTCGTGCGAGATGGTGCGCATGGTCAACTCCGGCACCGAGGCCACCTTGTCGGCGATCCGGCTGGCGCGCGGGGCGACCGGGCGCATGCGCATCGTCAAGTTCGAAGGCTGCTACCACGGCCACGGTGACTCGTTCCTGGTCAAGGCGGGCTCGGGCATGCTGACGCTGGGCGTGCCGACTTCGCCAGGTGTGCCCGCCGGCCTCAGCGAACTCACCTCGACCCTGAGCTACAACGATTTCGAAGGCGCGACGAAACTCTTCGATGAACTCGGCAGCGAAGTGGCCTGCGTCATCATCGAACCGGTGGTGGGAAACGCGAACTGCCTGCCGCCGCGGGAAGGCTATCTGCAGCACCTGCGCGAACTGTGCACGCGGCACGGCGCCTTGCTGATCTTCGACGAAGTGATGACCGGGTTCCGCGTGGCCCTGGGTGGCGCGCAGGGCCATTACGGTATCACTCCCGACCTGACCACCTTCGGCAAGATCATCGGCGGCGGCATGCCGGTAGGCGCCTATGGCGGCCGCCGCGACCTGATGACGCAGATCGCGCCCAGCGGCCCGATCTACCAGGCCGGCACGCTCAGCGGCAACCCGGTCGCCATGGCGGCGGGCCTGGCGATGCTGGAACTGGTGCAGGCGCCGGGTTTCCACGAACGACTGGCCGCGGCCACCGACGCGCTCTGCGATGGGCTCGAACAAGCTGCGAAAGACGCGGGCGTGGCGCTCACGACCACCCGCGTCGGCGGCATGTTCGGGCTGTTCTTCACTGCCGAACAGGTCGACACCTACGCCCAGGCCATTGCCTGCGACACCCAGGCCTTCAACCGCTTCTTCCACGCCATGCTGGAACGCGGCGTGTACCTGGCGCCGTCGGCCTACGAAGCGGGCTTCATGTCCAGCGCGCACGATGCATCGATCATCGAAGCCACCCTTGTCGCCGCGCGCGAGGCCTTCCAGGTCGTCGCCGCGGGATGAGCATCGCGCTGGTCCTGTTCGACCTGGACGGCGTACTGGCGCGCTATGAACATGACTCACGACTGCGGGTGCTGGCCGAGCGCACCGGCACCAGCGAAGCAGAAGTCTCCCGGGCCCTGTTCGAGTCGGGACTGGAGCTGGAGGCCGACCTGGGCCTGTACGATGCCCAGGCGCAGGCCGACGAGCTGGCCAGAAGGCTGGGGGCGCCGGTCGCCATCGGGGACCTGATCGCGGCCCGGAAGGCGGCAATGAGCGCCGACACCGAGGTGCTGGCGCTTGCCCGCCAGCTCGCGGCAAAGACGCGCGTCGCCATCCTCACCAACAACAACCTGCTGTTGCGCGACAACCTGGCCGAGATCTGCCCGCCGCTGTTTCCCCTGTTCGAACAACGGGTGTTCTGCTCGGCGCAGTTCGGTTGCGGCAAGCCCGATCCCCGGATATTCATGGCTTGTCTGCAAGCGCTGCAGACGGCACCGGAGGCCTGCCTCTTCATCGACGACAAGCCGGATAATCCAGCCGGCGCACGCGCGGCGGGGCTGGTCGCGCACCACTACCTCAATCACATGCTGCTGCGCACGGAACTGGTCCGGCACGGCCTTCTGGAGGATCGACCCGATGCGCCTTGAAACCCTCGCCATCCATGCCGGCGGCGAAAGCGACAGTGAAACCGGGGCGGCGACGCCACCGATCCACCTGGCCACCACCTTCCGGCATGGCCCTGCCGGCGAACGCATCGCCGGCTACGAATACCAGCGCGAGGGCAATCCCACCAACGACCGCCTGCGGACCGCAATCGCCGCGCTGGAAGGCGGGGCCACCGCGCTGACCTTCGCTTCGGGCATGGCCGCGGCCACCACCCTGCTGGAATCGCTGCCATCGGGCGCCCGCATCGTGCTGCCCGATGACTGCTATTCCGGCGTGCGCATGCTGGCCGCCGAGTTCCTGCCCGAACGCGGCATCCAGGTGCGGCGCGTGGACATGGCGGACCTGGATGCCGTACGCGGCGCCTGCGCCGACGGCGTGGACCTGCTCTGGGCCGAGACGCCATCGAACCCGCTGATGAAGGTCAGCGACATCGCCGCGCTGGCCGCGCTGGCACGCGAACACGGCGCCTTGCTGGTCTGCGACAACACCTTCGCCTCGCCGGTGCTGCAGCAACCGCTGGCGCTGGGTGCGGACATCGTCATGCACTCCACCACCAAGTATTTCGGTGGCCACAGCGACGTGCTGGGCGGGGCGCTGGCGTTCAAGCGCGAGGACGAATTCTTTGCCAGGGTCACCCATCGCCTGCACATCACCGGCGCGGTGCTGGCGCCATTCAATGCCTGGCTGACCCTGCGCGGCTGCCGTTCGCTGCCGGCGCGCATGGCCCTGCACTGCTCCAATGCACGCCGCATCGCCACGCTCCTGGAGGCGCAGCCGCAGGTCGAACGGGTGAACTATCCCGGTCTGGCGTCCCATCCCGGCCATGTGGTGGCGACGCAGCAGATGCGCGATTTCGGCGGCATGCTCAGCGTGCAGTTGCGCGGCGGCCGCGAAGCCGCATTGGCAATGGCAGGCAAGCTGCGGCTGTTCACCAACGCCACCTCACTGGGCGGCTGCGAATCGCTGGTGGAGCATCGCGGCTCCGTGGAAGGACCGCTGACGACCACGCCGCAGAACCTGCTGCGCCTGTCGGTGGGGCTGGAACACGTGGATGATCTGATTGCCGACCTGGCGCAGGCGCTGCAGTAGGGCTGACGCCCCCAGGGTTCCCGAAGCGACACAAGTCGCGGAGCCAGGAAACGGACCAGATACTGTTGGCAATCGGGCGCCACGTGCTTCGCGACTCGCGCCGCTCCTACAAACGAAGGCCCGCGCAACGCCTTTGAAGGACCGTTGATTCCCTGCGAGCAGCAGCCGGGCAGGCTCGCTCTACGAGGCCTCGCATCGTCATACCGTATTCCAGCCATCATCCCGCCGGACGCGGGGGTGATGAGCCGGTGGGAGACTCGTAAGAGCGCCCGACTAAAGCGACCCTGCCACAACTGTGGGAGGGGCTTCAGCCCCGACACTGGGTCGAGAAGCGTCGGGGCTGAAGCCCCTCCCACAACTGCCTGGCCTACGACTCGCTTACCGTCGCCTTGAATTTCGCCAGCGCCTCGCGCAAACGCAGCAGCCCTTCCGCCAGCTCTTCATCGCTGATGTTCAACGCCGGCACGAAGCGCAGCACGTCCGGGCCCGCCTGCAGCATCAGCAAGCCCTGCGCCGCAGCGTGGTCGAGTATTTCCCCGGCGCGCCCGGCGTACTCGGGCTTCAACACCGCGCCCAGCATCAGGCCGCGGCCACGCACTTCCGAAAACAGTCCGAACTCTGCCTCCAGCGAGGCCAGCCCATCGCGCAGGGCCTGCGATTGCCGGGCGACATTGGCTGCGATCTGTTCCGACCCCAGCTTGCGCAGGGCCACCCGCGCGACAGCAGCGGCCAGCGGATTGCCGCCAAAAGTAGTGCCATGCGCGCCGAACTGCATCACCTCGGCTACCTTCGGCCCGGCCAGCATCGCGCCAATGGGAAAGCCGCCGCCCAGCGCCTTGGCCAGGGTGACGATGTCGGGGGTGATGCCTTCCTGCCAATGCGCGAACAGGCTGCCGGTGCGGCCCATGCCGCACTGGATCTCGTCCAGCACCAGCAAGGCGCCATGGCGATCGCAGAGTTCGCGCACGCCGCCCAGGAAACCGTCGGCCGCCGGCATCACGCCGCCTTCGCCCTGGATCGGCTCCACCAGCACGGCGGCAACGTCGCCCGCTGCCATTGCTTCTCCCAGCTGGCCCAGGTCATTGAAATCGACGTAGCGGAATCCGCCCGGCAGCGGCTCGTAACCTTCCTGGTACTTGGGCTGTGCGGTGGCGGTGATGGTGGCCAGGGTGCGGCCATGGAAACTGCCACGGAAGGTCACGATGACGCGCCTGTCGGGTGCGCGCCCCTGCGCGGTGGCCCACTTGCGGACCAGCTTGATCGCCGCCTCGTTGGCTTCGGCGCCCGAATTGCACAGGAACACACGCGAGGCGAAACGCGAGGCGCTGACCAGTTCCTCGGCCAGCCGCAGCGGCGGTTCGCTGTAGAAGACGTTGCTGGTATGCCACAGCCTGCCTGCCTGTTCGGTCAACGCCGCGACCAGGTCGGGGTCGTTGTGGCCCAGCCCGCAGACGGCGATACCGGCGGAAAGATCGATGTATTCCCTGCCCTCGCTGTCCCAGACGCGCGCGCCCTGGCCGCGTTCGAGCACTACCTCGCGTGGACGGTAGACGGGGAGGTAGTACTGCTGGCCTGCGGCGATCAGGTCGGAGGTGATGGTCATTGGTTTTCTGCGGCTGGATCTGCGACTAGGGGACTTGCGGAACATCCGGGCAAGCCCGGACCTGCCAGATGGTTTTACCAGACGCCGGTGTTGGGCATCGACAGCCATGGTTCCTGCGGCGGCAGGCGGCCGCCCTTCTGCAGCAGCTCGATGGAAATCAGGTCCGGCGAACGCACGAAGGCCATGCGCCCGTCACGCGGCGGCCGGTTGATGGTGATGCCCTGCGATTGCAGATGCGCGCAGGTGGCGTAGATGTCGTCGACCTCGAAAGCCAGGTGGCCGAAATTGCGGGCGCTGCCGTAGTCCTCGGCGGGCGAGCCGTCTTCGGGCCAGTTGTAAGTCAACTCCACTTCCGCTTCCGGGTTCTCCGGCGCGCCGAAATAGACCAGGGTGAAGCGGCCGGCTTCGTTTTCAATGCGATGGGTCTCGGTCAGGCCGAGTCCTTCGGTGAAGAATCTGCTGGTGGCATCCAGGTCATGGACGCGGATCATGGCGTGCAGGTATTTCATCGTGGCGGGGGCTCCGACGGGTGGGTGTGGGGGTTTCAGTCGAGGAAAAGATCCGGATACAGCGGCTTGGACGGATCGATCGCATAGCCGGAAAGATCGGTGATGCCGGCTTCGGCCAGCACTTCGTCGTCAATCAGGAAGTGGCCGGAGAAACCGCGGGCCTCGCGCACCAGCACCGCATGCGCCGCGTCGGCCATGATCTCCGGCTTGCGGCCATTGGCGGCTTCCACGCCGGGAATCATGTTCAGCGCTTCGGTCGCAATCAGCGTGCGCGGCCACAACGCATTGACCGCCACACCCTGCGGCCCGAATTCCGCGGCCAGGCCCAGGGTGACAAAGCTCATGCCCATCTTGGCCAAGGTGTAGCCGGTGTGCGGCGCCCACCATTTGGAATCCAGCGAGGGCGGTGGCGCCAGCGTCAGGATGTGCGGGTTGGCGGCTTCCAGCAGATGCGGCAGGCAAGCCTGCGCACAGAGGAAACTGCCGCGCGAGTTGACCTGGCTCATCAGGTCGAAGCGCTTCATCGGTGTGTCCAGCGCGCCGCGCAACCAGATCGCGCTGGCGTTGTTGACCAGGATGTCGATGCCGCCGAAAACATCCACCGTGGCGGCGACTGCCGCCCTGACGTCGTCTTCTTCGCGTATGTCGCACTTGAGCGCCAGACCGCGGCCGCCGGCCGCGTTCACTGCTTCGGCGGCGGTGTGGATGGTGCCCGCCAGCTTGGGGTTGGGTACCGAGGACTTGGCGGCAATCGCCACGTTGGCGCCATCGCGCGCGGCGCGCAGCGCAATGGCCAGGCCGATGCCGCGCGAGGCACCGGTGATGAAGAGGGTCTTGCCTGCGAGGCTGCTCATTGCGGCTCCATGCGGTGGAGGGTGAAGGGGGAAAGGTGAAGGGGCAAAGGTGAATGGCGAAAGGTGAATGGCAAAGGGTGAAGTCGCGCCTGCGGCGTTGCAAACGTTGGGGCAGGAACGGTGCGCACAAACCGGCATTGGCAGGCCGCAACGCGGCCGAATTTACTATTTGCTATTTACTGTCTACCCCACTTCACCGCTCTCAGGGCTTCGGCCCCTGCCCCTCATTGTCTTCCCACTTCAGGACCTTGCGCGTCACGAAGCGGTAGACGGGCTTGCCGGTGCGGAACCACAGGTCGCGCATCCACGAGGTGCGTTTGAGCAGGCGCCATTCGACCGGGGTCAGGCGGTCGCGGCAATACATGCGCTTGTGCTTGAGCAGGTGGCGCAGGTCTTCTCGGGCGAGCAGGCGCATCCAGGGCGAACGTGGATTGCCGCGCACCGCCAGCTGGAAATCGATCAGCGCCGGGCTGCCGTCGGCGCGCACCAGCCAGTTGGCTTCCTTGGCCAGGTCGTTGTGGGCGATGCCACGCCGATGCACCTGTTGCAGCAACTGGCGCGCAGCGCGGAAGTAGGCCAGGTCGCCGCGTGGCGGATTCTTGTACATGGCCACGCCGTCGAGGAAGCTGCGATCCAGGTGGGTGCCGTCCCAGTTCAGCAACTGCGGCGTCTGCGCCTGGCCGACCAGGTGCCGCAGCGCCATTGCTTCGCGCCGTGCCAGGCGCCAGGCGGGAAAGCGCAGCCACCAGGGCGATGCGGAAAGATCGCGGCGTACGAACAGGCCGCCGGCATCGCGCATCAGGGCAATGCGGCCGAAACTGTCGGCCTTCAGGGCTTCTACTTCAACGGCGGGCTCGGGCTTGCTGACAACGCGATTCATGTCGACAGTTTAAACGCATGCCTGCCGCGGCGCCCGGGCGCGCTGCGCGGGATGGCCTCCATGGCATGCCCGCTATGACATGCCCCTTATAATCGGCGCAATGAATCCTTCCTGGTTCGACAGCCTGCTGGCCTGGATCACTGCGCATCCCGTGGCCGCAGGCGGGGTCATCTTCGCCATCGCCTTCTGCGATGCGGTGATCGTGCTGGGAGCCATCGTCCCCGCGCTGCCGCTGCTGTTCGCGGTGGGCATGCTGATCGGGCTGGGTGAGCTGTCGGGTCCGTATGCGCTGGTATGCGCCGCACTGGGCGCCTTCCTCGGCGATGCCATCAGCTTCCAGGTCGGTCGCCGCTGGGGCCCGCAACTGCGCAACCACTGGCCGTTCCGCAAGTATCCGCAGTTGCTGGATCGCGGCGAAAGCATGTTCCGCCGCAACGCGCTCAAGAGCATCCTCATCGCGCGTTACGTCGGTCCCATACGCCCGTTCGTGCCGGCCATCGCCGGCATGCTGAAGATGCCGTGGCGCCGCTACCTTCCCGCCAGCTCACTGGCCGCGGTGAGCTGGGCGGTGCTGTTCCTGGCTCCCGGCTGGATCCTCGGCGAGGCCTACGACGCGGTGGCCGCGGTGGCCGGAAGACTGGCGCTGGTGCTGACCCTGCTGCTGGCGGTGCTGGCCCTGGCCTGGGCGGTGGTGCTGTACACCTACCGCTGGTTCGCGGCGCATGCCGATTCGCTGCTCGCGCGCGCGCTGGCGTGGTCGCACGAGCACCCGATCCTGGGCCGCTATTCCATCGCCATCTTCGACCCGCAACGGCGCGAATCGGTATCGCTGGCGCTGTTGGCGGTGATGCTGCTGGCGTTCGGCTGGATCTGGTTCGCGTTCCTGGCACTGGTGCTGGGCCACGGCGAACCGCTGGGGCTGGACCTGGCCATCCATGAGGCGATGCAGGCCCTGCGCACCCCGCTGGCCGACTATCCGATGGCCGCGCTGGCTTCGCTGGGCGATGCGCAGGTGCTGACGCCTGCCGCTGCGCTGGTGCTGGTCTACCTGGCCTGGCGCAAGCGCTGGATGGCCGCCGCGCATTGGCTGGCCGCGCTGGCCTTCGGCCTGGCGCTGACGGCGTGGCTGGGCCTCTCGGTGGACTTCCCGCGGCCGCCGGCGGTGGCCGGCGGTTTCAGCTTTCCTTCCATTACCATCACCATGGCCACCATCACCTTCGGCTTCTTCGCCGTGCTGATCGCACGCGAACTGCCGGGCCGCCGCCGCATCTGGCCGTACCTGGTCTCGGGCATCGTGGTCGCGCTGATCGGCTTCGCCCGCATCTACCTGGGCGCGCACTGGCTGAGCGATGTCATCGGCGGCATGCTGTTCGGCATCTTCTGGCTGCTAGTGCTGGGCACCGCCTACCGCAGGCGCACGGTGCGCTCGCTGTGGATGAAGCCGCTGGCGTGGCTGTTCTACGGCAGCTTCGCCGCGGCTGCGCTGTGGCATGCGCCACGCAGCATCGCGCCGCTGCTGGCGCAGTTCGAGGTGGTGCAGATCCATCAGCCGGTCGCGATGGAAACCTGGTGGCAGCACGACTGGCAACGGCAGCCGTCACGACGCAACGAGTTCGATGACGAACAGCGCTGGCCCCTGGACGTGCAGGTGGCCGGCCCGCTGGCACCTTTGCGCGCGCAGCTGCAATCGGCGGGCTGGCGCGTGCAGGAACAGGCCGGCTGGCAGCAGGCGCTGAACCTGCTCGACAACGACGTGCCCGACCGGAAACAACCCGTCCTGCCTGCCACCCTGGACACACGCGCCGAAAGCCTGCTGATGCTGCGCGACGGCGCCAGGCCCGGGGAAATGCTTGCGCTGCGACTGTGGGCCGTGCCCACCCGGTTGCAGCCTGGTGACCTGCCGCTGTGGATAGGCAGCGCGCAGACCCTGCAGCACCAGCGCGCCTTCGAATTCGTGGGCATGTGGCGTCCGCTGCGCGAGGCGGGCTCATCGCTGGATGCGCTGTCGAACGACATCGGCGCGTTGCCGCATCGCACCGAACTGCATACCGAATCGCAGCTGCCGGTGTTGCGTTTGCGCACCGATCATCCAGGCCCGGAGTCGCCCTGAAGCCGGGCAGCGATTCGTACCCGCTTTTCAAAAATCCGGCTCGCCGCCGCCACCGCCACCCGCCGCGAAATCGTCAGGGCATCATCCGCAGCAACTGGTCCAGCCGCGCATGCGGATCGTCTTCCTGCAGTATCCGCAGGCGCTGCGCATCCTCCAGCGGCAGGAATTCGGCCAGGCGCCAGCCCACCCAGGCCACGTCATCGAAGCGCGCATTGCTGACCTTGCTGTGTTCGCCGCCTGCCTTTTCCAGGAAGTGCTGCAGTACGGTGGCCAGCAACGCATGTTCGGGCCTCAGCGAGTCGTCAAGGTCGGCTTCACGCCACTCCACGTCGGCCATGATCAAGCCGTTGTCGCGCACCCGCGTGCGGCTGACATGGAAGCGCCGGTTGCCGCGCACCTGCAGGGTCAGCAGCCCGCCGCCGTCGGTGCCGAAGTCCTCGATCAACGCTTCGGTGCCAAACGCCGCGGGCACGGCGGGCGCGCCGGCCTCGCCACCTTCCAGGATCATGCAGACGCCGAAGCCACGCCCGCTGCGCCCACAATCGCGCACCATGTCCAGGTAGCGGCGCTCGAACACCCGCAAGTCCAATGAGGCGCCGGGCAACAGCACGGTGTGCAATGGAAACAACGGCAGCGATTCCCTGGCAGGCATGCGACCGCTGTCCTCAACCATCCAGCGCCGCGAGGAAACGACGCGGCGCGCCGTCGAAACCACCATTGGACATGAACACCACATGGTCGCCGGCGCCAGCGATGGTTTTCAGCATTGCGATCAGCGCATCGGCATCGGCCACCGCATGGGCCTGGCCGCGTATCGCCGCCACCACGCTGCCCGCATCCCAGGCCAATTCGGGGCGGTGCAGGAACACCACCGCGTCGGCGCCATCCAGCGACGGTGCCAAGGCATCGGCATGCGCGCCCAGGCGCATGGAATTGCTGCGCGGTTCCATGGCCACGACGATGCGCGCCGAACCGACCTTCGCGCGTAGCCCCTGCAGCGTGGTCTGGATGGCGGTCGGGTGGTGGGCGAAGTCGTCGTAGATGGTGATGCCGTTGGCCTGGCCGATGACCTCAAGGCGACGCTTGACGCTGCGGAAGTCCGCCAGCGCGGGAATCACAGCGGCGATATCGACGCCGACCGCATGCGCGGCGGCCAGTGCGGCCAGGCCGTTGAGCACGTTGTGGCGGCCCAGCATCGGCCAGCGCACGGCGCCGATTTCGTTGCCGTGATGAAGCACCGCAAATGCGCTGCCATCCCCGTTGAGCAGGCGCGCGCTCCAATCCAGCGGCGCATCGGCGCTTTCATCCTGCAGCCCGAAGCGTTCCACCGGCGTCCAGCAACCCATCGCCAGCACCTCGGCCAGCCGCGCATCCTGGCCATTGACGATCAGCCGGCCGCGTTGCGGCACCGTGCGCACCAGGTGGTGGAACTGGCGCTGGATCGCGGCGATGTCGGGGAAGATATCGGCGTGGTCGTATTCCAGGTTGTTGAGGATCGCCACCAGCGGCCGGTAGTGCACGAACTTGCTGCGCTTGTCGAAGAAGGCAGTGTCGTACTCATCGGCTTCCACGACGAAAGGAAAGCCCGCTGCCGCAGGCTGCGACAGATTCCCTTCCCTTGCTTGCGGGGGAAGGTGGTGCGTAGCACCGGACGCCCCGAAGGAAGCACCCCTGGGGTGTGGGGGCAGCCCGCCGATACGGGCGGACACGCCGAAATCCTCGGCCACACCGCCAATCAGGAAACCTGGATTGCGGCCGGCCGCTTCCAGCAGGTAGGCCAGGATGGTGGTCGTGGTGGTCTTGCCGTGGGTGCCGGCCACTGCGATGGTGTCCCGGCCGGGCAGCACGTTCTCGGCCAGCCATTGCGCGCCAGAGGTGTACTTGCGGCCCTGGTCCAGCACCGCTTCCACCGCAGGGTTGCCGCGCGAGAGCGCGTTGCCGACCACGACCTCGTCGCAATCGTCGGAAATGTTCCCGGCCAGGTAACCCTGCGAGAACGGAATGCCCAGGGTTTCCAGCTGCGTGGACATGGGCGGATAGATGGCCTGGTCGCTGCCTTCCACCGCGTGTCCCAGTTCGCGTGCCAATGCGGCCACGCCGCCCATGAAGGTGCCGGCGATGCCGAGGATATGGAGTTTGCTCATGGCGCAATTGTCGCCTGTCGCAGGCGCTTTTGCTCGCGTGCGGCGCCCCGGATTTTCCGAAGGCGCCAACGCCTTGTAGAGCCAGGCTTGCCCGCCTGCATTTTCCAGGAAATCAGGAGCAGCCGGGCAAGCCCGGCGCTACGAGGTTTCGACATCGTGGACCGGTGCGCTCAGCCGACTTCTTTGGCCGGCGACAGCGCTTCGATGATGCGGCTGAACACCTCGTCCAGCGAACCGACGCCGTCGACCACGGTCAACTGGCCCTGCTGGCGGTAATAGTCGATCACCGGCGCGGTCTGGCTGGTGTATTTGTCCAGGCGGTTGCGGACCACCTCGGGGGTGTCGTCAGCGCGCCCTTCTTCGGCGGCGCGACCGGCGATGCGGTCCACCAGAAGGTCGGTCGGCACTTCCAGCTGCACCGCATAGTCCATCGGTTGGCCGATCTTCTTCAGCAGCGTGGCCAGCGCATCGGCCTGGACCTGGTTGCGCGGGTAGCCGTCCAGGATGAAGCCATTGGCGGTATCGGTGCGCGCCAGGCGGTCCTCCAGCATCCCCAGCAGGATCTCGTCGCTGACGAAATCGCCGCGCGCCATCACTTCCTTGGCCTGCACGCCCAGCGGGCTGCCGGCGGCGACTTCAGCGCGTAGCAAGTCGCCGGTGGAAACATGTGGGACCTGCAGGTACTCCTTCAGGCGCGCCGCCTGCGTGCCCTTGCCCGACCCGGGCGGGCCCAGTAGAACCAATCGCATTGCCTGACTCCCAAAGCAAAAAATATCCGGTGGCCGGGCGGCGGCGCTAGACTTCGCCCGCGCCAGCGCGGACCCGCGCTATGGCCCAAGCTTACCGCATCCCACCAATCCGGAACGAACCCGACCATGGTTGCAGGCACCCTCCTCTACGCACAATCGGGCGGCGTCACCGCCGTCATCAATGCCTCGGCTTCGGCCGTCATCACCGAGGCCCGGGCCCGCAAGGTCAAGGTCCTGGCCGCCCGCAACGGCATCCTGGGCGCCCTGCGCGAAGACCTGATCGACACCAGCAAGGAGTCGGCTGCGGCCATCCGCGCACTGGCGCACACGCCCGGTGGCGCCTTCGGATCGTGCCGCTACAAGCTCAAGTCGCTGGAAGTGGACAGCGCCAAATACGAGCGGCTGCTGGAAGTGTTCAAGGCCCACGACGTTCGCTGGTTCCTCTACAACGGCGGCAACGATTCGGCCGACACCGCCCTCAAGGTCTCGCAGCTGGCCAAGGCCTACGACTACCCGCTGACCTGCATCGGCGTGCCCAAGACCGTGGACAACGACCTGGCGGTGACCGACACCTGCCCCGGCTTCGGTTCGGCGGCCAAGTACACCGCCGTGTCGGTGCGCGAAGCGGCGCTGGACGTGGCGGCCATGGCCGAGACCTCGACCAAGGTGTTCGTCTACGAAGCCATGGGTCGCCACGCCGGCTGGCTGGCCGCGGCCGCGGGCCTGGCCGGCAAGAACCCGGATGAGGCGCCGCAGATCATCCTGTTCCCCGAACGCGCCTACGACGAAGCCGCCTTCCTGGCCCAGGTCAAGAAGGTCGTCGCAAAGGTGGGCTGGTGCGTAGTGGTGGCCAGCGAGGGCATCCAGTACGCCGATGGCCGCTTCGTCGCCGATGCCGGCGGCGGCAAGGATTCCTTCGGCCACACCCAGCTGGGCGGCGTGGCGTCGTACCTGGCCGGCCGGGTCAAGAACGAACTCGGCATGAAGGTGCACTGGACCCTGCCCGATTACCTGCAGCGTTCGGCGCGCCACCTGGCCAGCAAGAGCGACTGGGAGCAGGCGCAGGCCGCAGGCAAGGCCGCCGTGCAGTTCGCACTGAAGGGACAGAACGCGGTGATGCCGGTGATCGTGCGCACCTCCAATGCGCCGTACAAGTGGAGGATCGAGGCCGCGCCGCTGAGCAAGGTCGCCAACCACGAGAAGAAGATGCCGAACAGCTTCCTGCGCAAGGACGGCTACGGCATCACCGCCGCCGCCCGCACCTACCTGGAACCGCTGATCCGCGGCGAAGCCTACCCGCCCTACGGTCGCGACGGCCTTCCCAACTACGTGACGCTGAAGAATGTCGCGGTGAAGAAGAAGCTGGCCGACTGGGAAGGTTGATTGCGGCGACTGGACTGGCACAACGCCAGGCAACTGGTGCTCCTGCAGGAGCGACGCGAGTCGCGAAGCGCGGGTCGAATGATTGCCGTCGCGGTCCGGGGCCCTGGTTTCCCAGCTTCGCGACTTGCGTCGCTCCTACAAAAAATGGGGCGCGGCGTGGTCTTGCAGCAGCATGATTGCCTTCGTGGTCGGGCGCCGACTCAAATCGCCTCATGCCCCACATCAAGCTCACGCACCCGCTTGGCATCGCGGCGTTTTTCGACGAGGCCACGCAGCGTGTCGCGCACGCTGTCGGCGTGCTGGATATTCTTCAACCGGACCAGTGGCGTGGTGGTGTCGGAGGTGTTGAGTTCGATGTCGCCGACGCCGACCAGGCGCTGCCACACGCTCTGTTCGAAGCGTGTGTCCTTGATGCGGTAGAGCTCCAGGTCATCGGTGACGCGGTTGAATACGCCGCGGCTTGATTTCAGTCGCTGGTCGGTGAGCACATAGCGCGTATTGCGGACCACCAGCCATTGCCACAAGGCAAATGGAATCGGCAGGACCAGCAGGCAAGCCAGCCACCAGCCCAGGTTCTGCCATTGCGAGGGCGCACCGGCCCACACCTCCTGCTCACTGTGATCGTCGGCAACGCGTTCGGTGTCATGCGGCATGGCGGGCGACTCCGGCAGGTAGCCGGCGGCAATACCGGCGCGCGGCCATCATAAGACATGCAGCGAAGGCTCACATGCACGCCAACGCACTGCGTGTCGAGCGCAGTCTGCCGGTTTCGCTCTATTGGCACGGTCACGCGATTGGGTTAGTTTGCGCACCGGGGAATTGCATGGGATGGGGATCCAATGCTGAAACTTGCAGGCATCGCGTTGGCGATGGCTTCGTCGGCCATCTGTATTGCGCAGGAAGCCGGTCCGTCGGCCGCCGCGCCTGTTGCACAATCCGCAATCGCAGAACCCAGCGCAGCATCTGCATGCTGCCGCCTCGTCGACGGAACACCGGTCATCCTGGAGATCCAGGACCCACTGAATTCGTCACTGCTGAAGCGCGGCGATAAATTCAGGCTGCGCCTGGCCGGCCCTTTGATGATCGATGACCGCATCCTAGTCGCCGCCGGCGCCGAAGGCGTGGGCGAGGTGATCCATGCAGAAAAGTCCCGCGGAGGCGGCAAGCCCGGGGAGCTGCTGATTGCCGCGCGCTACCTGGACTACCAGGGGCAGCAGATTGGCTTGCGTGGCTTGAGGGTGGGCGGCAGCGGCAAGGACAAAAGCGCAGCCGCGCTGGCGACTTCCATGGTCGTGGGAGCTTTCGCGCTTTTCATCCACGGGCAGGAGATCGAAATCCCGTCGGGCACCCTGGCCCAGGCAAAGATTGCGCAGGACATCGATCTGCATCCGGTAGACCTGGCGAAAGCCGTCGCCGTGAATTCCGCAATTCCAGGCGTGTCGCCATCGCAAGCAGGCGACCCGGCTTCTCGCTCCTCTGAAAATGCAACACCGCAACCTACCGAAACCACCCAACCACCAAAGGAATAACCATGCGTTCGACGCTGCACCGTTCTTTGCTGTCCCTGATCCTGGTCTGCCCGTTTTTCGCCAATGCCGGAGAAGCATCCGTCGCGGCAGAGGCCACGGTCGCTGCGCCTGGAGCCGAAGCCACGGCCACTGCCGTTGCTGCCGCACCCGCTGGTGCAATCGGTGCAGCGCCCGCCGGCAAGGGCCAGATCGTGTTTTTCCGCGAGAAGAAATTCGCCGGCGCCGCCATCAACTACAAGGTGCGCGAAGGCGAAACCGAGCTGGGCAAACTGAGCAGCGGTACCTACTTCGTGCACGTGGCCGATCCGGGCGCGCACGAATACACCGTGCATTCCGAAGCCAAGGACATCCTCAATCTGGAAGTCGAAGCCGGCGAGACCTACTACGTGATCGGCAGCATCACCATGGGCTTCATGGCGGGCCGACCGAACCTGTCACCGTCGGACCAGGCCGTGTTTGACGGCATGTCGAGCAAGCTCAAGCCCGCCAAGCCGATCAAGCAGTAATCATCCGGCTGGAACATAAAAGAAAGGCCGCGCAAGCGGCCTTTCTTCATTACGGGTGATCAGCCCGCACAGCCTTTGCCTTCCACCTTCATCTCCGCCGCATACAGTGTGACTGCGGGAAGCGGCTTGCCGGCCGCCGCATCCTTCTTCGCATCTTCCAGGTACACGCGCGCGCTGCCTTGCCCGTCCAGCACGGGTTTGTTGTCCGCGGGCTTGCGCCATACGCGCACCACCGCCTGCTGCTTCGGGCAGGCCGCGGCCGGCACGCGGATGACGTCGTTCAATTTCCAGCCTTTGGCTTCCGAGGGCTGCGCCTTGGCGTAGTCGACGAAGCGAGCGCGAGGCTGGCATTGCGGGTCGGTGCGCACCGCGGTGTATTTGTAGGGCGTGGCGGCCTCGCCGGTGAAAACGCCTTCAAGCCGCGCGCAGGCTTCGGGAATCGCGCGCAGCGTGTGCACCGCGCCTATGGCTTGCGGCGTGCCGACAGGGCGTTGGATCTCCGGTGCGGGGGCCGCAGCGAACACGGCAGTGGACATCGGGACAAGACAGCTCAGCAACAACAACGGGGTCAGGCGCATGGGGTTCTCCGGTACTAGCCAGGGCCGCAGGCTGCCACGGCCCGACTGAACCCCGCCCGGCGGCTGGCGGCTGCCATGCCATGCGGGCATACTCGGGTGGCTCCAGGGATTGCTGAACACACCGCGACACGGGCCTCCGATCATCGGGGGTCGCCAAGTCCGCTGCCTGTTTTCCAGTGACTTGCCCGGTTGTTGCGTTGCTCGTTCCCATGCGGTCCGCTGGATGACATCCACAACCTTGGGAGGGGTCATGCTGGAACAACCTGGATTTCTGGAACATTGGGGCTTGTCGTTGGCGCTGGTCTGCGCCGCTGTCGCGATTCTCTACGGCATCATTTCCGCACGCTGGATCCTCAGGCAACCTGCCGGCAACGCCCGCATGCAGGAGATCGCAGCGGCGATCCAGGAAGGCGCCAGCGCCTACCTCAACCGGCAATACACCACCATCGCCATCGCCGGCGCGGTGCTGTTCGTGCTGGTCGGATTCTTCCTCAGCTGGCCCACGGCCATCGGCTTCCTGATCGGCGCGGTGCTGTCCGGCGCGGCCGGCTACATCGGCATGAACGTGTCGGTGCGCGCCAACGTGCGTACGGCCGAAGCCGCGCGCAAGGGCATCGGCGCGGCCATGGATGTGGCCTTCCGTGGTGGCGCCATCACCGGCATGCTGGTGGTGGGCCTGGGCCTGCTGGGCGTGGCCGGCTACTGGCTGGTGCTGGGCCGCATGGGCATCACCGGCGAACCTGCGCTGCATGCACTGGTGGGCCTGGCCTTCGGTTCCTCGCTGATCTCGATCTTCGCCCGCCTGGGCGGCGGCATCTTCACCAAGGGCGCCGACGTCGGCGCCGACCTGGTGGGCAAGGTGGAAGCCGGCATTCCCGAGGATGACCCCCGCAACCCCGCCGTGATCGCCGACAACGTCGGTGACAACGTCGGCGACTGCGCGGGCATGGCTGCCGACCTGTTCGAAACCTATGCGGTCACCATCATCGCCACCATGCTGCTGGGTGGCCTGATGATGGAACAGGTGGGCCGCAATGCGGTGCTGTATCCGCTGGTGCTGGGCGGTGTGTCGATCATCGCCTCGATCATCGGTGCGTTCTTCGTCAAGGTTAAAGAGGGCGGCTCGATCATGGGGGCGCTGTACAAGGGCGTGATCGTGTCGGCGGTGCTGTCGGCCGTTGCGTTCTATCCGGTCACCACCGAACTGATGGCCGACAACGCCTACGGTGCGATGAACCTGTATGGCTGCGCGATCATAGGCCTGGTGCTGACCGGGCTGATCGTGTGGATCACCGAGTACTACACCGGCACCCAGTACAAGCCGGTGCAGCACATCGCCGCCGCTTCGACCACCGGCCACGGCACCAACATCATCGCCGGCCTAGGCATCTCCATGAAGTCCACCGCGCTGCCGGTGCTGGTGGTGTGCGTAGCGATCTGGGGCGCGCATGCACTGGGTGGCCTGTACGGCATCGCCATCGCCGCCACTGCCATGCTGTCGATGGCCGGCATGATCGTGGCCCTGGATGCCTACGGCCCGATCACCGACAACGCCGGCGGCATCGCCGAGATGGCCGAACTGCCGCCGGAGATCCGCAACATCACCGATCCGCTGGATGCGGTGGGCAACACCACCAAGGCGGTGACCAAGGGCTATGCGATCGGCTCGGCCGCGCTGGCCGCCCTGGTGCTGTTCGCCGACTACACCCACAACCTGGACACCCTGGGCGCAGCCAAGGCGGCGGCAGCGGGATTGGACTACACCGCCACCACCTTCGACCTGTCCAACCACATGGTCATCATCGGCCTGCTGATCGGCGGACTGATTCCGTTCCTGTTCGGCGCCATGGCCATGGAGGCGGTGGGTCGCGCGGCCGGTTCGGTGGTGGAGGAAGTGCGTCGCCAGTTCCGTGACATCCCCGGCATCATGGAAGGCACCGGCAAGCCCGACTACAGCAAGGCGGTCGACCTGCTGACCAAGTCGGCGATCAAGGAAATGATCGTGCCCTCGCTGCTGCCGGTCGCCGTGCCGGTGATCGTGGGCATGCTGCTGGGCCCGCAGGCGCTGGGCGGATTGCTGATCGGCACCATTGTCACCGGCCTGTTCGTGGCCATTTCAATGACCACGGGCGGCGGTGCCTGGGACAACGCCAAGAAGTACATCGAGGACGGCCACCACGGTGGCAAGGGTTCCGAAGCGCACAAGGCCGCGGTCACCGGCGACACCGTCGGTGATCCGTACAAGGACACCGCCGGCCCGGCCATCAACCCGTTGATCAAGATCATCAACATCGTGGCCCTGCTGCTGGTGCCTGTGCTGCCGGCCAATGGCTGGCTGGGTGGCAACGAGACCGGCGCGGGCATGCACACCCCGGCCGCGATCACTGCAACGGCTGACCATCCCGGCCAGCTGGCCAGGCTCTACTTCGACACTGGTGCCAGCGTGCCCACCGGCGTCGACGCCGCACTGGCGCCGATCGTGGCCAGCATGCAGAACGACATGGGCCTGACAGCGCGGGTTTCCGGCTTCCACGATGCCAGCGGCGATCCGGCCGACAACGAGGAGCTGGCCCGCGAGCGTGCCCAGCAGGTGCAGGCGCTGCTGGTCGCCAGCGGCATCGATGCCGCGCGCATCATGCTGGACAAGCCGACGTTGACCACCGGCGGCGGTAATCCGGCCGAAGCGCGTCGGGTGGAGATCCGCCTCGAATAAGGCGCGGGTCTGGACGACAGAACTGAAAAGGCGGCCTTGGCCGCCTTTTTTTAGCCCCCTCCCTTGCACAGCAGGGGAGGATTGAGGAGGGGTGCTTTTGATCCTTGTTCCAGTACCGTGTCCTGCAGACTCAGCGCCCAAGGACACCCCTCCTCAATCCTCTCCTACCCGCTGCGCGGGCAAGGGAGGAGGTTCTGCTGCTGCGGCGCAACAGGCAAGCGGGTAGAATGCGCACCCCCGTATTCGCAAGTTGGAGCAAAGGCATGGGCCTGGACCACGTTTCCGCCGGCAAGAACCCGCCCGACGAGATCAACGTCATCATCGAGATCCCGAAGGACTCGGAGCCGGTGAAATACGAAGTGGACAAGGAAAGCGGCGCGATCTTCGTCGACCGCATCCTCTCCACCCCCATGCGCTACCCCTGCAACTACGGTTACGTGCCGCACACCCTGTGTGGCGATGGCGACCCGGCCGACGTGCTGGTGGTGCTGCCGCTGTCGCTGATCCCCGGCGCGGTGATCCGCTGCCGTCCGGTCGGCGTGCTGCGCATGACCGACGAAGCCGGCAGCGACGAAAAAATCCTGGCCGTGCCGGTGACCAAGGTCTTCAACGGCTACGCCCACATCCAGGACATCGGCCAGGTGTCTCCGCATTGGCTCGAGCGCATCGGCCACTTCTTCGAGCACTACAAGGACCTGGAGAAAGACAAGTGGGTCAAGCTGGACGGCTGGGGCGATGCCACTGAAGCCAAGCAGATCCTGCGCGAGTCGATGACCCGCCACGAAAACAGCGTGGAAAAGCCCAAGTTCTGATCATTCCGGCCGGAGCGCTCGAAACGCCCCGCGCCGCGCTCAGCCGACCGTCACCGCACCCACGTGCGGCGGCGGCGCTCCATGGCGATCCAGCTTCGCTTCCTCGCCCCGCGTATCGCCGTCGGCCAGGGCCATGTCCAGCACGTACGAGCACAACGTCTGCATCAGGCCTGTTTCGTTGCGCAGCCCCACTTCGTCGATGCCCAGCGCCACCAGTTCGGCCCGCGTGGCCACCAGCAGTTCGCGATAGCGCGGCCACCCTTCGCGACGTTCGCCGTAACACGACCACAGCGCATGCCAGCGGCGTGCGAACGCCAGCAGCGCAACCTGCAGGGCAGGCAGCTGCGGGTGCGGCACCACCTCGCCCAGCAGGAACACCAGGTGTTCGCGGACTTCCCACGGCGTCATCACGACCGGGGCGTTGACGGTTTCGAAATCCAGCGCCGGTGTCGCCGTCGCGCCCGCATCGATGCGAACCGGCTTCCAGTCCGGCCCACGCGCGTCGGGCGGGCGGCCGGCGCTCAGCAGGTCCCAGAAGCGGGCGCCGCCCACGGTGTCGGCGACCAGGTGGATGCGCGTATCGTTGCCGGCGTTGACCACCCGGTGCCGACGCCAGGTGTCGAAGATCCAGCATTCGCCTTCGGCCATGTTTATCTCGCCTTCGCCACACTGGAAGCGCACCGACGGCGTAGTGACGATGGGCACGTGCACGCGCATGCGTTCGCGCCAGTAATAGTTGATGTCCACGTGCGGCTTCACTTCCGCCTGTCCCGACAGCCGCATCAGGCGGGCCCTGCCCCAGGTCGCGCCCAGTGCCTCCAGCGCCTGCATCACGTACGGGCACTGCTGCAGCCAGCGGGTGGGCCGCATTGCGCCGGCCAGTTCGTCATTGTCCGGGTCGCCGCCGGCAGTGATCAGGGTCAGCGCGCTGTTGCCGTCGTCCCGTTGGGTGCGTCCCCTCCAGGCCGCCGGGTCGATCGCGGCGATCTCCGCGGCCATGGCCGGGGCATCGAACAGGATGGGGAGCTGGATGAAGGGAACTTGCAGTTTCATTGCGGGCCTGGCGCTGATGTCAGGCTTGCAAGTGTGGTTAGGTGACGCCCCGGAGTCAAAAAAAGGCGTAAAAACGCCAGCCGGGTGGCGGGCCGGACGCGCCCAGGCCCCGGGGCTGCCGGGGCCGGGTGCTTGCGCGCCGCTCAATTGAAGCTGAACTTCGCTCCCACCGTGAAGTAACGACCAATCGCCCCGCTGAAGTGCAGCGGGTTGTAGTTGATCGAGCCGTAGGTCAGCGGATCCAGCGGCGCGACGCGGTCGGTCACGTTCTGCACCGAGCCGAACAGCTGGAACGCCTTCGTCGCCTGCCAGCGCGCGGACAGGTCGATCGAATAGAACGACGGGATGCGGCAACCGCGCGGGGCATCGGTGCCGTCGGCGAAGGAATTGGCACAGGTGTCCCCTTCCGAGGCGCGGTTGTCGAAGGCGCTGATGTAGTTGACGATGCCGCTCATGCTGAAGTTGCCGACCTCCCAGGTGGTGCCGAAGTTGATGCGGTTCTTCGGCGTGCCCACGCAGTTGGTCACATCGCAGTTGCCATGGGTGCCTGCGTATTCGAAGCGGGTACCGTCCGGCTCGATGCGCTCGAACGAACGGATGTGCGTCCATTGCAGGTCCATCCCCAGTTTGCCGTAGCGCCCCAACTCGAACTTCTGGCGCACGTCCAGGTCCAGCCCATCCACGGTGGTGGAATTGGCGTTGACATAGTCCACGCTGACCGCGAGCAGGGTTCCGCTGTTGGGCACGCCGGGCAGGTCGTTGTCGGCGCGCACGACGTCGCCTGCGGCGATCGCCAGGTCGGTGTTGCCCGGGCTGATTTCGTTGGTGCGCTTGATGCGGAAGGCATCCAGGGTGAGCGTCGTGGACGGGGTCGGATCGAGCACCAGGCCCACCGAATAGCTCTTGGATTCCTCGGGCGACAGGTCCGGGTTGGGCGAGGTGATGATGGCGATGGGCGCGGCGCAGTCGGCGTCGGTTGCGCCCGGTGCCGCCGTGCCGCCGGGGCAACGCACGGGGTCTTCGGCGGTACTGAAGGCGGCCAGGCCGCCATCGCCTGCCTCGGCGGGATTGGGCGCGCGGAAGCCTTCGGCATAGGTGGCCCGCAAGGCGATCCAGTCGGCGGGGTTCCATTTCAAGCCGACCTTGGGCGTGGTCGCGGTGTCGCCACCCTGGTACTTGTCCACGCGGAAGGCGGCGGAAAGCTCCAGGGTCGGGGTCACCGGTGCGGCGATTTCGGCATACGCCACGGCGACCTTCTGCACGCCGCTGTAGGCCGAATAGCCCAGCCCGATGATGTCACCCACATCGGTATAGGTCTGTGGCGAGAGCTTGGTGCTCTGGCGGCGGAATTCCGCCCCCAATGCCAGTCCCAGCGGGCCGCCGGACAGGTCCATCAGCGAACGCGAGGCCTTGAAGTCCAGGATGTTGAGTCCGCTGGAAGCGTTGGCCTGGATCTCCGGCGAAATGAAGTCGTACAGCTCCTGCGAATTCAGCCCCGCATCGTCACCGATGCGCCAGTAGCCGACCGGGCTGTTGGGATCGCTGAGCGCCGTGCGCACTGCGCTGTAGCGCAGGAAGCCGGTGCGCTTGTTGACCAGCACGGTGGACGAATGCAGGAAGGCGGTATCGATGTCCCACTCGCCCCACACACCCTTGAGCCCGATCACGAAGCGCCGGAATTCATTGGTGTTGTAGGTGGTGCGCGGACCCACGTCGAAGGCCGAATAGCGCAGGCGCGCGGCGACACCCAGCGGGTTGTCCGGATGGGCGGCGCCCAGCACGGTGGCGCCGCCGCCACTGCTGGCGTTGACCGGGCCGCCGGGGTAGCCCCACGCGCCCGACACGCCGGAGGGCGTGTTGTGGAAGACGTTTTCCTTCTTCGAATAACCGACCTCCGAATACAGCTCGAAATTGTCGGAAAGCGAGAAGGTGGCGCGGGCGAAGAAGTTGCCGTACTTCTCGCTGGGCGACAGGCTGCGGAAACGACCGGCCTCCCACAGGCAGCCACCGTTGGGATCCTGCGGGGTTACATCGGAGAACGTCGCGCAGCCGGGCAACGACACATACTGGCCGTCGGCGCCGCGCACGCTGCCGGCGGGCGAACTGGTGGCGTTGCCGGCCAGCAGCTCGCCGGTATCGGGATCGATGACGCCCGGAGTGATGAAACCGGTCAGGAACTGGCTGCCTTCGATGCTGTAGCCCCACGGCCGGATGTCGCCGGTGCCTATCCACTTGCGGTTGCGGCGCTCGCTGACCAGGATCTCGTCGGTCTTGCCGACATCGATGCTGAAGAAGGCGTTGAAGCCATCCTCGGACAGGTTGCCGGTGCCCGCGGTGAACGAGGCCTTGCGCGCATTGCCATCGCTGTCACCCGAGGTGCCGTACGAGGCCTTGCCGGTGACGCCATTGAAATCGCGGCGCAGGATGATGTTGACCACGCCGGCAATCGCGTCAGAACCGTAGATGGCCGAGGCGCCGTCACGCAGCACTTCCACACGTTCCACCGCATCCATCGGGATCACGCTGAGGTCGGTGAATACCTTCTGCCCGTCGTCCGCCAGCCCGTAGGGCGCCAGGCGCCGGCCGTTCAACAGCACCAGCGTGGAGGCCGCGCCCAACCCGCGCAACGATATGCCCGCGCCACCGCCGGCAAAGCCGTTGCCGAAGGTCTTGGGAATGGAACCGGCGCCATCGCTGGTCAGTGTCTGCAGGTACTCGGCGAGGGTGGCCTTGCCGGTGCGGTCGATCTCCTCGCGGTTGATCACCTGGACCGGCGAGGCGGTCTCCACCTGGCTGCGCGGGATGTTGGATCCGGTCACCTCGATGCGGTCCAGGGTGGTGGCATCGGTCTCGGCGTCCTGCGCCTGCGCCAGCGGCGCGAGCAGGACCAGGGCGATGCAGGCCGGCAGCGCGGAACGCCGCAATTTACGCTTGCTCATCTGGGTCTCTCTCCGTGTTCGTTACGAGTGTGTTAACGCCCCACGAAGTTACGGACCCAATGCCCCCGCTGCTTTGCGCTCGCTGCCGCGTGGCTTTGCAGAATCTGTCCCTGCATAGGCGGTATTCATCCGGTAGACGGAGGGCGGCACGCCATGGCGTTCGCGGAAAGCACGGGAAAAACTGCAGTTGTTCTCGAACCCGCACACCGCGCCGATCTCGCTGACAGACAAGGTGGTTTCGGCAAGCAGCCGCGCCGCATGGCCCAGCCGCAACCGAGCCGCCATCGCCTGCGGTCCCTCGCCATACAGCGCATGGAATATCTTGGTGAAGTACCAGGTCGACACGTTGCTCAGCTCGGCCAGCTCGGCCAGGCGGACGTTGCGGTCGACGTTGCCTTCCAGGAACAGGCGCGCACGCTGCATGCGGTCGAACACCTGGCTCTTGCGTCGCATCGAACGCCCGGGGCAGTGATCGATCAGGCGGCCGAACTCGTATTGCGCGTTGCAGAGCTCGCGCAGCAGCGGCACCAGCGGCGTGGCCTCGTCACTGGGATGCAGGCGGCCGCTGCGGGCGAACACCCCGGTCCGGCGCCACAGGCCCACGCATTCACGCACTTCGTGCCGGTCCATGGCGCCGCGCCCGGTGTGCAGGTCCAGATGGGTGAACTGGCGGATCCGGGTGCGTGCCGCCTGCGCCATGACCACACCCAGGACCAGGCTGCCACGGCCGGCATAGACGGCGGGGCGGGAGTCCGGTTCAAGCACCACCCACTCGCCCACCCGCAGGTTGAAGCGGCCCTCGCGCGCATCCAGGTCCGCAGTGCCGCGCACCACCAGCCAGAACGACACCAGCGGCGCCACCACCGCGATGCTGCCGGTGCGGCTGGCCGCCACCACGTTGACCAGGTCCGGATGCTGGAAATCGACGCCTGCTTCCAGCAACTGGTTGCGATCCATCCACGCGGTTTGCATCTTCATGGCCGATTCCTGCTGTGGGTTTGGCGACTGGTTTGGCCCAAACCGGTCCGAATCTCAGGAAATGGCTCCGAAATTTTTCCGATATCTTTGCCCTGCAAAAAAAACCTGCCGGTTTCAACCCGTTGCGCGCCTAGCGCGGGTTACTGCTTGGGCGACTGCGCAATCGGCACAGCGGCCGGATCTGGGGACAGGTCGGCCCAGCCGATGTCCGCGTTGTTTGAAAGGTCCATGGTGATGAAGACCGATCGGCCCGAGCGCTCCAGGCTGGGCCCCAGTGCCCACGCTTCGGTGCCGCTGTCCAGGCACAGCGGGGACTGCCCGGCGGGGGCACCCATCCTGATCCAGCCTACCGGGCAGTCTTCGGTCCACTCCATGAAATAGGCGCCGTCGGTGCCCACGTCCCAGCGCTTGTACTCCTTGGGCGAATGCGGGCGATCCGCGTCCAGGACCTGCACCGACTGCAGGCTGGTGTCGGCCTGCCAAGTGCCGGGCTTGATCACGCGGCTGAAGTACACCTTGCGCGTGGCCGCGTTGAAACGCAGCAGGGCCACGTCCGGCAGCGACGCGAGTTCGTGCCACGGAGTCTGCGAACGGTCGTACAGCACCGCGCGCAGGCGTCCGTTGCCGCTGTCGGAACCGACGATGATGCGGTCGGGACGGTCTGTGTAGGCGGCATAGATGGGGCTGGTCGCCGGCACCGGCAGCAGGTGCATGCGGCCGCTTTCCACTTCGATTTCATACAGCGCCTGCTGACCGGTCTGGTTGCCGACCACCAGCAGCCGGGTGCCGTCCTCCGACCAGACCGGGATATGGCGCGGCACCGGCATCAGCGTTTCGATCGGGCGCGCGCTGTCCGGCCTGGCCAGCTCACCGACCCACAGCTCGAAGCGTGAACCGCGATCGGACATGAAGGCCAGCAGGCGTCCATCGGGGGAAACGGCGGGCAGCATGTCCGACCGGCTGGAAGGAAACACGCGCTGCTTGCCCACCTTGCCGGCAGGCGAGGTGGGCAAGGTGTAGCGGAATATCCCCGAGGTGGACTGGTCGACGGTGAACACCATCGATGGCGACGCCCGGGCGATGTCAGGGGAAACAAGTATCTCGTCGGCAGGCAACGGCGTGACCTTGCCCGTGGCCATGTCGTAGCGGAACAGGCCGACCTCGTTGCCGATGTAACTGAAGATGATGGCGCGGCCATCGGGCATGAAGTCCCATCCGCGGATGTCGCCCTTGACGTTGGTCAGGCGCTGCGGCTTGCCGCCGGCGGCCGGCATCTTCCACAGGTCCGACAGCGAAATGCTGCGGCGGAACACGATCCAGCGGCCATCGGGCGAATAGCGCGGGTCGATGTCGATGTCACCCTCGGCGATGGCGTAGTCGAGCGTCCGCCACTGCCCGCTGGCCAGGTCGAGCAGGCGCAACGGACTGCTCTTTTCGCTCGCCGGCTTGGTGGTCACGCCCATCAGCAGGCCCGAGTCGTCCGGGGTCCAGTCATAGGTGGAGGCGCTGCCGGAAAAACAGTCGGCGATCTTGCGCTCATCGCCGCCACTGGCGGCAATGACCATGACTTCGCAGCGGCTGTCCGGGTTGTAGCGGACGAATGCAAGGCGGCGCCCGTCGTGTGACCACACCGGCATGGAATCACTGTAGCCGACGGGTGGCTGGGTCAAGGGGCGGCCGGGCACGTGCAGCGTGGCCTGCAGCATGATGACGCCGTAGCCTTTTGCATCCATCTGTTCGTAGGCAACCATCGCTCCATCGGGCGACAGGTTCGGATTGGCCTCGCGGCCGGGTTTGGAAGTGATGGTGACGAACGCCAACCGGTTCGCCGGCGCCAGCGCGGCCGTAGGAACGGGCGCCACCGGTGCAGCCGTCGTGACCGCACCCATGCGCCAGAACGCGAACGCCGCCACCAGAGAGGCGATCGCCAGCGCCGCACCCCACGCCATGCGCCTCGCCCCGGCAGCGGGCGCGCGCCCGCTGCCTGCAACCGGGACCGCAGCGGCAGCGGGAGCCGCGCTTGCGCTTGCCTCCGCATCTGCTTCAAGCGTGGCCGGCGGCGCCGTGGCAGTGCCGGCGGCCAGACCGGGTGAGGCCTCATCGGGCAGCCATTCCACCGGCGCGATCAGCCGATAGCCGCCCTTGGAAATAGTCTCCAGGTAACGCGGCGACTCGCGATCATCGGCGAAGGCCTTGCGCAACTGGCCGATGGCCTGGGTCAGCACGTCGTCGGTCGGCAGGGTGTCGGGCCATACCCATTCCAGCAGCGCTTCGCGACTGACCACCTTGCCGTGCTGTCCCACCAGTGCCAGCAGCACGTGCAAGGCCTTGACGGTGATGCGCGAGGGCTCGGCATGCGCGGGCCCGACCATTTCGCGACTGGGTATGTCGACGATGCAGTCGCCGACCTTCAAGCGGTCGGATTCCTGGTGGAACGGATAAGCGCGCGGATTCAGCATGTGGGAGTAGTGCTCCGGTCCTGTTGGAAACAACACCTGTTGCGCACGATGCGGCAATGGTGAGGACAAGGACTGCATAGCGCGCGTTGGCAATGCGGATAACGCAGGCTGCCGGCCTTGGATAAAGTCAGGTCACAAGATCCCGCTGTAGAGCCGCAGGCGATCTCTCTCCGCCTGCAGCATGGCTCACCTCTTTGCGCCTCCGGGCGCAATTTTTTGCGTGTGGCCGCAGCGATGCCATGTAATCCTAACGCAGCTTCATCTGCCTGCTGGCCGAAGTACATGTGCCGTAGGTCCCGGTCCTGCAGATTGACTCGCCTGTTTATTTTTCTCGCTGGCATTGGACAGGGCGCCTTCCGCCCGCTGCCTGCTACCGGCACCGGCAGTGCGGCACGCAGTTACTACATCCCACGTATGGGCCCTGCCTTGATAGCGGCCAGGCTGGAGACGTTAATGCAGCGATGTCCAGCACGCCAGCCAGGTGCATGACTCCCGCCGAACAGGCCACCTGGGCCGAGGCCCAGCGCCACGTCGCGTCGAAACGCTGGGACCAGGCCACCCTCCTGTTGCAGGGCTTGCTGCGCACCCACGCCGATGCAACGCCCGTGCGTCTGCTGCTGTCCGCCGTGATGTTGGCCCAGGGCGGTGTCCGCGGTGCCGCCGCGCAACTGGTTGCCTGCCTGCCCACGTTGCCGGCGGACCTGCCGCAGATCTGTCGCGTGGCGCAATCACTTTCCAGGCTTGGCGAAACCGTCGCTACGCTTTCCTGCCTGGCCCATCCGGAAATCGAACGCAGCCAGGACGGCCAGGCACTGCTTGCCCTGGCCCATGTGCAGCAGGGTCTGGGCCAGCACCGGCAGGCACTGGCGCTGATGGAACGCGCCCGCCAGGCAGGACTGGACAGCGCCGATTTCCTCTATTTCCATGCGCTGCAACTGCAGTTCAACGGCCGTATCGACGAGGCCGAGACGGAACTGGAGGCGTGCCTGGCCAAAGGCACCCGATTTGGCCGCGCCTCGCTCACCCTGGCCCGCCTGCGCACGCAGACGGCCGATCGCAACCACCTGGATGCAGTGCAGGCGCGACTGGCAGCGGTGACTGCGGACAGCGAGGACCACGCCGCGCTCGAATTCGCGCTGTACAAGGAGCTGGATGACCTGGGACGCCACGACCAGGCATGGGAGGCACTGCAGCGCGGCAACCGCATCATGCATCGGCGGTTGGGTTATGACGCCGCTGCCGGACAGGCCCTGGTCGATGCCGTGATCGAACACTTCCCCGGGCCGGTGCGTGCGGCCCAGCCGGCAGACGATGAGGGTCCACAGCCGATCTTCATCGTCGGCATGCCACGTTCCGGCACGACCCTGCTCGAGCGCATTGTCGGCAACCACCCGCAGGTGGCCCCGGCGGGCGAACTCAACGATTTTCCCAGGCAATTGCGCTGGACTGCCGATCGCCACGGGCATGCCGCGCTCGACCTGCCACTGCTTGCCGCCAGCCGCACGCTGGACGCGGCGCTGCTGGGAAGGCGCTACCTGCAGCAGACCCGGTGGCGCGCAGGCGGACGCAGGTATTTCGTGGACAAGCTGCCCCCCAACTTCATGCTGGTCGGCTTCATCGTCCAGGCCCTGCCGCGCGCCAGGATCCTGCACATGGTCCGCGAACCCATGCAGGTCTGCTTCTCCAATTACCGCGCGTTTTTTGGCGACGCCCACGTCTACAGCTACGACCCCGTGTCGCTGGCCCACCATTACCGCCAGTACCGTCGGCTGATGGCGCATTGGCATGCCGTCGCACCGGGCTCCGTGCTTGATGTGCCCTACAAAGCACTGGTGCGCGACACCGCCGCGACCGCGCGCCGCGTGCTGGATTTCTGCGGCCTGCCTTTCGACCCCGCCTGCGTGGACACGACCGGCAACCAGGCACCGGTGGCGACCCTCAGCAGCGCCCAGGTGCGGGCGCCGATCCACCAGCGCGCGCTGCAGGAATGGCACGGCTACGCGAATGCGCTGGAACCACTGCGGCTCGCTTTGGCCGGCCTGGATTGAATCGGGGCCGGATGGCGGCCCGGCTCATTCAATCAATTGGTCCCGAAGTCGATGCGGTACTGCACCCAGAACGCGCGCCCATAGCCGTTGTAGGCAAAGATGTTGTAGAACGGCGGCGCGAAGCCCTGCGAGCCATCGTAGGTGGGATCGAACGGCGGCTCGGTGTTGAGCACGTTGTTGACGGTCACGCTCAGCGTGCTCTTGTCGGTCACGTCGTAGCTCACGCTCATGTTGTAGAGCATGTGCGGGCCGACCTTGCCCTGGCTGGTGCCCGGGGTGGTGTCGATGCCGAACTGGGCGGCGTAATTGGGCGTGGAGCCGTAACGGATGCCGTGCACATTGGCCGACCAGGGGCCCTTGCTCCAGCTGATGTCGCCGGTCAGCACGCTCTTGAACTCGGCGCTCAGCGCCTGCTGTGGCGACAGCAGGTCGTTTTCGGGATCGCCCGGGAAAGTCACGGTGGTGTGGTCCAGGGTCAGGTTGTAATCCAGCCCGAATCCGAATTCGCCCCAGTTGCCCCAGTCGAAACGCGCGCTGCCACCGGCGGTGATGCCGCTGATCTGCTCCTCGGCGATATTGATCGCCTTGATGGTCACCAGTTGCACCGTCTCGCTGAGCAGCGGGTTGGCGTTGAGCGGTCCGCGCTGCACCCGTGACAACGCGTCCACGCAAGTGGGCGAATTGATGTCCAGGCGCCCCTGGCGACATTCGTTCTCGTCGAACAGCGTGCGCGAGAAGGACTGCGGCAGCACCTCGTCCTCGATCCTGACGTTGTAGTAGTCGGCGTGCAGGGTGTGGCGCTCGTTCGGCGACCACACGAAGCCGAACCCGTAGGACTTCGCATTGATCGACTTCAGGTCGGGGTTGGCCACCTGGATGCCTTCCAGTGAATTGCCTTCGAAGGGACAGTTCGGGTTGGGGCCGTAGGTCTCGCACTTGTAGTAATCGGTCTGCTGCGAGAAGAAGCCGTTGCCGCCGGTGAACACGTAGCCCATGTCCGGGGCGCGGAACGCGGTGGCGTAGTTGGCGCGCAGCAGCAGGCTTTCCACCGGCCTGAATTCCAGGCCCACCTTGTAGGTGCCTTGGGCGTCGGAACCCGCGTGGATGTTCTTGTAGGAGTCGTAGCGCCCCGACAGGCTTGCAGTGAGGGTCTTGAGCAGCGGGATGCTGAACTCCACGCCGACCGCGCGATTGGCGCGGTTGCCGCTGCCGCTGGTGCCGCTGAGACCGAAGTAGGCATCGCCGCTCACGCCCGGATCGACCGGGTTGTTCCAGTGCTGGTAGCCGAACTGGACCACGCCCGCCACCCCGACCGCACCGGCCGGCAGCCGGAACAGCTCCGGGTTGGTCAGCTGCACGTTGAAGCTGTGCGTCCAGGTGTCCGAGTTGTTGCGCAGGTTGCCGGAGAAGGCACGGAACTGCTCGGGCGTGATCGACTGGTAGAACGCCTGCTTGTCGGGCTCGTAGATCGGATAGCCGGAGGTGGTGCCCAGCTGCGGGCCCAGGAACTGTTCCTGGAAGAAGGCATCCATCTCGTCGACCAGCGGCCACAGCTGGTCCGACTTCACCTCGTAGCCGGAGCGGCTGTAATAGAGGTCGTAGTCCCAGTTCGAGCCGGTGATGGTGCCGTTGAAACCCAGCGCGAGGTTGTAGGAGCTCGAGTCGGTGGTGTAGTTGGTGACGCCCTGCTCCTCCGGCGAAAAGATGTGCTGGTAGGTCTCCAGGGTCTGCTCGGCCTGGTTCCAGATGTAGCCGCCCGTGCCGGCGTTGTAGTTGGGGATCCAGAAGCGCGATCCGGAATCGTTCTTCGCCTTGTTCTTGCCATACAGGACGCTGGCGTAGAAGTTGGCGTTGTCGCCCAGGCGGTAGGTCGAGTTGAAATAGGCCGACACGCCCTCCTCCTCGTTCAGCAGCGTGGCAAAACCGGGCTGGGCGCGGCTGCCGCAGAAGAAGCCGCGGCCGGGCCGGAAATCGCGGATGGTGGTGCCGCCGAAGTTGGCCGCCACGTTGTCGCAGCCGGTGCCCGGCTCGTCGTACTGGCCGGTAATGCCGTTGAGGATGATGAAGGTGCGGCTGCCGTAGCGCAGGTCGGGATTGGGATTGTCATCGGTGGTGTCGGTGAAATCCCGCTGCCGCATGTAGATCGGATCCTGGTGGCTGTATTGCAGGCCGAAGGTGAGGTCCAGGTTGTCCCAGCTCTTGCCGCCGGTCAGCTGCAGGCGCTGGTTTTCGCCGCCGCCGTCGGAATAGCCACCCAGCCGCGCGTCGAGCTGGATGCCATCCAGGTGCTTCTTCAGGATGATGTTGACCACGCCGGCAATGGCCGCCGATCCGTAGATCGAGGACTGGTTGCCCGGCAGTATTTCGATCCGCTCGACCATGGCGGTGGGAATGCTGGTCAGGTCGGTGAAGTTGCTCTGCCCGTTGTACAGCAGCGGGTAATCGGCCAGCGGGCGGCCGTCCATCAGGATCAGGGTGAAGCTGGGCGACAGGCCAAGCAGGCTGATGGTGGTGGCGTTGGGAGTGAAGCCGGAGAACTGGTTGTCCTGCACGGCACCGGTGGCCAGCGGCTGCGCGCGCAGTACGTCGGAGACGTTGCGGAAGCCTTGGCGCTGGATGTCCTCGGCGGTGATGGTGACCACCGGTGAGGCGGTCTCCAGTTGCACGCGGGGGATGCGCGAACCGGTGACCAGGATGCGGTCGAGCTCGGTCGGGGCCGCGGCGGGCTGGTCTTCGGCGCCGGGCTGGTCAGGACTGTCTTCCTGCGCACGGGCAGTAGCGGCCACCAGCGGCCAGGCCAACGCACTGCAGATGGCGGTTGCCAGGAGTTTGCGATGCACGTGGATTCCCTCTGCCCGCGTCAACGAGTCATGGTCGAGTCCCCGTACGATGTCATGCAGACAGGCGGCCGCTGTTGATCGCGGTTGTTGCAGTTGTTGGCGCCGATTGTCGCGATTGCCTTGAATTTAACGTCCGCACCATGGGAAACCGCAGCTGCGCACCGTCACGTGCGGTGGGTACCGGGTGCCGTGCAGGCCGGGTGCGGTGGAGGCCGCGTGCCGCTAGCCGCCCTTGCGCTCGCGGGTGACGGTCAATCCGATCAGGCGCGAGACCACCAACGCGATGTACATCACCCCCGCGAAGGATTCCAGCATCACCAGCGCACGCGCCTCGGGCCGGACCGGGACGATGTCGCTCAGCCCGACGCTGGACAGCACGCTGAAACTGAGGAACAGCAGTTCCATCCAGCTGCGCGGCAGCTCCGGATTCACCGCGGCGATGAAGCTGCCCGGATACCACTGCTGGCAGACGGAAAAGGCGAACGCGAACGCCCACGCCAGCAGGGTGAAGGTGGCGCCGGCCGCATACAGTTCGTCGCGGGTGACCTCGTGGTCCTGCAGCATGTACGCGGTCAGGCTGGCCGCGGTATAGAAATACAACGTGCCTTCCAGCAGGTGCGCATAGACCAGCAGGCCCGGCAGCTGTCCCCACACCGAAAGCAGGGACATCACCACCGCCGGCACCGCGATGCACCAGGCGATCCAGTTGATCGAGGCGCTGCGGTTGACCACCCACAGCGCAAGAGCCAGGACCACCATGCCGAATGCCCCGAACAGCGCGCGCCCGGCATCGGTGTCTTCCATGGCCGGATACAGCAGCACGCCCAGCAATTGCACCGCCAGCAGCAGCGCCGACGGATGCCGCCGCGCGGTTACCCACCATCTGAGACGTTTGAAAGATGTCATCGGCGCACCTGCTTCATGAGCCGCTAGTAGACCACGCGGTGCAGGCGCGCCACCCGCCCTGCGCCGGACCAATCGCCGGCACAGGATGGCTGGCGCCGATCAAGGCGTCGCCGCGGCGGCCTGTCCCGCGCGATACGGATAGCGCGCGAAGATCTCGGCCATGGTGGCGTCGATGCGCGCCGCCCGTTCGTCGGGCTTGAGCCTGGCCATCCGGCCCACCGCGATGCCTTCCCACACCAGCCGGTTTTTCTGCCGGTCGACCAGGTCCACGTTGAGCGTGCCTTCGGTGTACTGGCTCACATGGGTCTGGTCATGCCAGTACGGAACGGCGAAATAGCTGCGCGCGCGATAGCTGTAGTAGTAGTTGTAGTCGACCGTCGGAATGGTGCTGACGTCGGTGCGTTCCTGCATGTAGGCGTTGAGGTTCACCCACAGGTCCGGCTGCGTGGCCGTGTAGGTGTATCCGCGCGACTCCAGCTGCGCGCGTGCGGCCGCCTTGATGCGGTCGGTGGTGGGCGTGGCATAGCCCTCCTTCTCCAGCGCCAGCGGCGTGTAGAAGCCGAAGCTGCGGTAGCTGCCGAAATCCGCTTGCGGATCGGCTTCGCTGCTGATGCGCGGCCCGCTGGCGCAGGACGCCAGCACCAGGGCCAGCGCTGCCAGTCCCGCGAGGGCAAGACGTCTTTGAAACTTCATGTCCGATCTCCCGTGCTTCGTGTTGGGCCTGAACCTAGCACTGGTTCATTTGCCCTTGGTGAAGGTACGCGGGAGGCCGGGGCACGGTCGCAGCCGCGCCCCGGGCTCATTCAGCCTTGCCGGTACACCTGCGCGCCCTGGGCCCGGAACTCCGCCGATTTCTCGGCCATGCCTTCCTCCAGTGCCGCGGTTTCTTCCACCCCATGCTCGGCGGCGTAGTCGCGCACGTCCTGGGTGATCTTCATCGAACAGAAATGCGGACCGCACATCGAGCAGAAATGGGCCAGCTTGTGCGCGTCCTTGGGCAGGGTCTCGTCGTGGAATTCCTTGGCCTTCTCCGGGTCCAGGCCCAAGTGGAACTGGTCCTCCCAGCGGAACTCGAAGCGCGCCTTGGACAAGGCGTTGTCGCGTACCTGCGCGCCGGGGTGGCCCTTGGCCAGGTCCGCGGCGTGGGCGGCGATCTTGTAGGCCATGATGCCGTCTCGCACGTCCTGCCGGTTGGGCAGGCCGAGGTGTTCCTTCGGCGTCACATAGCAGAGCATCGCCGTGCCGAACCAGCCGATCATCGCCGCGCCGATCGCCGAAGTGATGTGGTCGTAGCCCGGGGCAATGTCGGTGGTCAGCGGCCCCAGGGTGTAGAACGGCGCCTCGCCGCATTCGGCCAGCTGCTTGTCCATGTTCTCCTTGATCATCTGCATCGGCACGTGGCCGGGGCCTTCGATCATGGTCTGCACGTCGTGCTTCCAGGCGATCTTGGTCAGCTCGCCCAGCGCTTCCAGTTCGCCGAACTGGGCTGCGTCATTGGCGTCGGCGATGCAACCGGGGCGCAGGCCGTCGCCCAGCGAGAAGGCCACGTCATAGGCCTTCATGATTTCGCAGATGTCCTCGAAATGCGTGTAGAGGAAATTCTCCTTGTGATGGGCCAGGCACCACTTGGCCATGATCGAACCGCCGCGCGAGACGATGCCGGTGACGCGTTTGGCGGTCAGTGGCACGTGGCGCAGCAGCACACCGGCATGGATGGTGAAGTAGTCCACGCCCTGCTCGGCCTGTTCGACCAGGGTGTCGCGGAACAGCTCCCAGGTCAGCTCCTCGGCGCGGCCATCCACTTTCTCCAGCGCCTGGTAGATCGGCACCGTGCCGATGGGTACCGGCGAATTGCGGATGATCCACTCGCGGGTTTCGTGGATGTGCTTGCCTGTGGAAAGGTCCATCACCGTGTCGCCGCCCCAGCGGATCGACCAGACCAGCTTCTCGACTTCCTCGGCGATTCCGGACGACACCGCGCTGTTGCCGATATTGGCGTTGATCTTGGTCAGGAAGTTGCGGCCGATGATCATCGGCTCGCTTTCGGGGTGGTTGATGTTGTTGGGCAGGATGGCCCGGCCGCGGGCGATCTCGTCGCGCACGAATTCCGGAGTGATGAACTTCTGGATGCTGGCGCCGAAGGATTCGCCCGGGTGTTGCTTCAGCAGCAGCGCATCGCGCACCGCGTCCAGGCGCTGGTTCTCGCGGATGGCGACGTATTCCATTTCCGGGGTGATGATGCCCTTGCGCGCGTAGTGCATCTGGCTGACGTTGGCGCCGGCCCTGGCCACGCGCGGCAGCGTGCGCGCCGGGAAGCGCACCGCATCCAGGCGGGCGTTGGTTTCGCGACCGCGTCCGAATTCTGAGCTGAGCTGTCCCAGCAGTTCGGTATCACCGCGCTCCTCGATCCACTTCGCGCGCAACGCCGGCAGGCCGCTGCGCAGGTCGATGCGCGCGTCCGGGTCGGTGTAGGGACCGGAAGGATCGTAGACGGTGATCGGCGGATTTTCTTCGCCACCGAACAGGGTCGGCGTCTGCGACTGCACGATTTCGCGCATCGCGACCTGCACGTCGGGGCGCGAGCCCTGCACGAAGATCTTGCGCGAGCCTGGAATGGGCCGGGTCACGGATTCGGAAAGCTGGTCGGTCTGCTGCAGCAGCGAGGAAGGCAGTGCGTTCATGGCGTTCGTCCAAAGGGCAAGGGGACGAAGCGGCGGCGCATGGACTGCACGTGTGGGAGGGGCTTGAGCCCCGACGCTTTCGGCGCCGGCCCGAGCCTGTTCCATTGCGCATCCTGCGAAGCTTCCTACGCCGGTCTCAACCGGATCAGGTTCGAAGGGACTGTCTCAATCACCGGCCAGGCCGGCGATACCCCCGCTTCAGGGCGGATTAGAACACACCCCACAACGGGGTGTCGGGCCCGCGCGGCGCCAGCCCGCCCTCCAGCAAGGCCTTGTCGCGCACAGCGCCCTTGTCGGCACTGGTGGCCAACAGGGCGTAGGCCTTGAGCGCGGTGGTGACCTTGCGTGGACGCGATTCGACTGGTCTCCAGCCATTGGCGTCCTGGCCCGAGCGGCGCACGGCCAGCTCCTCCTCGGAGACCAGCAGATTGATGCTGCGGTTGGGCAGGTCGATCAGGATGCGGTCGCCCTCGCGCACCAGCCCGATGGCGCCGCCTGCCGCCGCTTCCGGTGAGGCGTGCCCGATGGAAAGGCCGGAGGTGCCGCCGGAAAAACGCCCGTCGGTCAGCAGCGCGCATTGCGTGCCCAGTCCCCTGGATTTCAGGTAACTGGTCGGGTAGAGCATTTCCTGCATGCCCGGCCCGCCCTTGGGACCTTCGTAGCGGATCACCACGACGTCGCCGGCGGCCACCTCGTTGCCCAGGATGCCCTTGACTGCCGCGTCCTGGCTTTCGAATACGCGCGCGCTTCCTTCGAACACGTGGATGGATTCATCCACGCCCGCGGTCTTGACCACGCAGCCATCGACGGCCAGGTTGCCATACAGCACGGCCAGGCCGCCTTCCTGCGAATACGCGTGTGCGACATCGCGGATGCAACCGTCGCTGCGATCGACATCCAGGCTCTTCCAGCGCGCCGACTGGCTGAAGGCGACCTGCGTGGGCACGCCGCCGGGACCGGCCTTGAAGAAGGTGTGCACGGCTTCGTCACTGGTCTGGGTCACGTCCCACTGGGCGATGGCTTCGGCCAGGCTGCGGCTGTGCACGGTGGGCACCTGCGTATGCAGCAGTCCGCCGCGCGCCAGTTCGCCCAGGATGGAGAAGATGCCACCGGCCCGGTGCACGTCTTCCATGTGGTACTTCTGGATGTTCGGCGCCACCTTGCACAGCTGCGGCACCTTGCGCGACAACCGGTCGATGTCGCGCAGGTCGAAGTCGATTTCCGCCTCCTGCGCCGCGGCCAGCAGGTGCAGGATGGTGTTGGTGGAACCGCCCATGGCGATGTCCAGGGTCATCGCGTTCTCGAAGGCCTCGAAGCTGGCGATCGAGCGTGGCAACGCCAAGGCATCCTCGCCGCCATACCAGCGGTGGCACAACTCCACCGCCACCCGGCCCGCGCGCAGGAACAGCTGTTCGCGATCGGCATGCGTGGCCAGCGTGGAGCCGTTGCCCGGCAGGGCCAGGCCCAGCGCCTCGGTCAGGCAGTTCATCGAGTTGGCGGTGAACATGCCCGAGCACGAACCGCAGGTCGGGCAGGCACTGCGCTCGTATTCGGCGACCTTGGCGTCCGATGCGTTCTCGTCGGCCGCCACCACCATCGCGTCGACCAGATCCAGGCCGTGTTCTGACAGCGTGGTCTTGCCCGCCTCCATCGGCCCGCCGGAAACGAATACGGTAGGGATGTTCAGGCGCAATGCCGCCATCAGCATGCCAGGCGTGATCTTGTCGCAATTGGAAATGCACACCAGCGCATCGGCGCAATGCGCATTGACCATGTATTCGACCGAGTCGGCGATGATCTCGCGGCTGGGCAGCGAATACAGCATGCCGTCGTGGCCCATGGCGATGCCGTCGTCCACGGCGATCGTATTGAACTCCTTGGCCACGCCGCCTACGCGCTCGATCTCGCGCGCCACCAGTTGCCCGAGGTCCTTCAGGTGCACGTGCCCGGGCACGAACTGGGTGAAGGAATTGGCGATCGCCACGATCGGCTTGTGGAAATCCTCGTCCTTCATGCCGGTGGCGCGCCACAGCGCGCGCGCGCCGGCCATGTTGCGGCCGTGGGTGGAAGTCCTGGAGCGGTACTCGGGCATGGGCCTGCGCGAACGTTTCCGTTCGGGATATGGGGGCATTGATACTGCCTCGTTTTCATTGTTTCGGTTGCAACTATCGGGGTTTCATCTGCAACCATCTGCGCGCCTGTCCGCACTAGAATCCGGCCTGCGTTGGTGTGCTTGACAAGCCCGCGAACCCATGTTCCTCTAACCCTATGTTGCAACTGCACACACCCACGCAGGACATGCCTGCACGAGACCGACGCGCCGCCACTGCGGCCGCGCTCTTGGTACTCGTACTTATTACCTCGCCAACCGGAGCGGGACGAACAGGCGTGTAAGCAGCAGCAAACGCCGGATTCGCAAAACCCCGCCCTGAGAAGTGCGGGGTTTTTTGTTTTCAGAGCCTGCATAAATTTCCAACCTTTCCTTCAACCCTTCCTGGAATCCAAGCGCAATGACCAGCACCCTTCCCAGCATCAAGATCGCCACCATCGGCTACGGCAGCCAGGGCCGCGCGCATGCGTTGAACCTGCGCGAGTCCGGTTTCGATGTCACCGTCGGCCTGCGTCCGGGCGGGCCGACCACGGCCAAGGCGCTGGCCGATGGCTTCGTGGTCAAGAGCCCGGCCGAAGCAGTGAAGGACGCCGACCTGGTGGCGGTGCTGACCCCCGACATGGTCCAGCGCAAGCTCTACGACGAAGTGCTGAAGGACAACCTCAAGCCGGGTGCCTGCCTGCTGTTCGCGCATGGCTTGAACGTGCACTTCGACCTGATCAAGCCGCGCGAGGACATCGACGTGGTCCTGGTCGCGCCCAAGGGTCCCGGTGCGCTGGTGCGACGCGAATACGAGATCGGCCGCGGCGTGCCCTGCATCTACGCCGTTCACCAGGACAGGAGCGGCAATGCCGAGGCACTGGCCCTGGCCTACGCCGCCGGCCTGGGCGGCGCGCGCGCCAACATCATCAAGACCACCTTCAAGGAAGAGACCGAGACCGACCTGTTCGGAGAGCAGGCCGTGCTGTGCGGCGGCGCCTCCTCGCTGGTGCAGGCCGGCTTCGAAACTTTGGTGGAAGCCGGCTACCAGCCGGAAATCGCCTACTACGAAGTGCTGCACGAACTGAAGCTGATCGTCGACCTGTTCTACGAAGGCGGCATCACCCGCATGCTGGAATTCATTTCCGAGACTGCCCAGTACGGGGACTACGTCAGCGGCCCGCGGGTGATCGACGCCGGCACCAAGCAGCGCATGAAGGACATCCTGACCGACATCCAGGACGGCACCTTCACCAAAAACTGGATCGCCGAATACGAAGCCGGCCTGCCCAACTACAACCGCTTCAAGCAGGCCGACATGGATCATCCGATCGAAGCGGTGGGCAAGAAGCTGCGCGCCAAGATGGTGTGGCTGTCGGCCAACGCCGCCCAGCCCGATGCCGATGACGCGACTTCAACAGACAAGGCCGCCGCCGCATGAACGCCAGCGCCGCCGCAGCCCCACGCAACGGCGCACGCTGGCTGACCCAGGCGCTGGAAGCCGAGGGCGTGGAAACATTGTTCGGCTACCCGGGCGGCACCATAATGCCGTTCTACGACGCCCTGGTGGATTCGAAGCTCAAGCACATCCTGGTGCGCCACGAGCAGGGCGCGGCACTGGCCGCCAATGGCTATGCGCGTGCCAGCGGCCGGGTAGGCGTGTGCGTGGCGACCTCAGGCCCCGGCGCGTCCAACCTGGTCACCGGCATAGCCGATGCGATGCTGGACTCGGTGCCGATGGTCTGCCTGACCGGCCAGGTCGCCACCCACCTGATGGGCACCGATGCGTTCCAGGAACTGGATGTGTTCGGCCTGACCCTGCCCATCGTCAAGCACAGCTACATCGTGCGCCGGGTGGAAGACCTGCCCGAAGTGGTGCGTGACGCCTTCCGCATCGCCCGCGAAGGACGGCCGGGCCCGGTGCTGATCGACCTGCCCAAGGACGTGCAGGTGGCCGATGCCTCGCACCTGCCCGACCACGTGCCGGCGGACGTGGAACTGCCACCGGCGCCATCGCAGCTGGCACTGGCCGAAGCGCTGGCGGCAATTGCCGCGGCCGAGAAGCCGGTCATCTACGGCGGCGGCGGCATCGGCCTGGCCGGCGCCACCGACGTGTTCCGCGAATTCGTCGAAGCCACCCGCATCCCCACCGTGCTGACCTTGCGCGGCCTGGGCGCCCTGCCCGGCGGCCATCCCGACTACCTGGGCATGCTGGGCATGCATGGCACCCGCGCGGCGAACATGGCGGTGCAGGAATCGGACCTGTTGATCGTGGTCGGCGCGCGCTTCGACGACCGCGCCACCGGCAAGCTCGCCGAATTCGCGCCGTTCGCGCGGGTCATCCACCTGGATGCCGACGCCTATGAAATCTCCAAGCTGCGCACCGCCAACATCGCCGTGCCCGGCGACGTGGCCGCCGGCCTGCGCGCCCTGGTCAGTGCGCGCAGCAGCTGCGACAGCATTGCCCAGGAAAGCTGGCGCAAGCGCTGCCGTATGCTGGGCGACAAGCACGGCTTCCGTTACGACGCGCCGGGTTCGGACATCTATGCACCGGCCCTGCTGAAGCGCATGACCGAACTCGCGCCGGACGATGCCATCGTTGCCTGCGATGTCGGCCAGCACCAGATGTGGGTGGCCCAGCACTGCCGCTTCAACCATCCGCGCAACCATTTGACCAGCGGCGCACTGGGCACCATGGGCTTCGGCTTGCCGGCGGCGATGGGCGCGCAGTTCGCCTGTCCCGACCGCACCGTGCTGCTGGTCAGCGGCGACGGCAGTTTCATGATGAACGTGCAGGAGCTGGTGACGATCGCGCGTTGCCAGCTGCCGGTGAAGATCGTGCTGCTGGACAACAGTTCGCTGGGCATGGTGCGGCAGTGGCAGGAACTGTTCTTCGCCAAGCGCTACAGCGAGATCGACCTGTCCGACAATCCCGACTTCGCCGCCCTGGCCGAGGTGTTCGGCATCCGCGCGCGCCGCATCGACCGCCGCGACCAGGTCGAGGATGCGCTGGTGGACCTGCTGGCCCAGCCCGGTCCCGCGCTGCTGCACGTGGCCATCGACATCCGCGCCAACGTGTGGCCGCTGGTGCCGCCCAATACCGCCAACAGCACCATGCTGGACAACAACCCCGCCGACGCCCGCCCGGCCGATGCCGATGCCGAAGCCAGCGAACGCACGGAGCACGCACATGCGATATCGGCTTGACCTGGTCCTGAAGCCTGCCGAAGGCGCACTGACCCGCGTCATCGGCATGGCCGAACGCCGCGGTTTCACCCCGCACTCGATCAACGGCCGCAACGCCGACGGGAACGGCGGCTGGCGGGTGGAACTGGTGGTCGACGGCCAGCGCCCCGCCGAGACCCTGCGGCTGCAGATGCTGAAGGTGTACGACTGCGTGTCGGTGGAGATCACGCCAGTTGAGATCGCGCCAGTCGAGATCACGCCGGTAGAAGTCGTGCCGATGGAAAGCGCTATGGCGGAGGAGGTTTCTTGAAGATCAAGGGCAAATCCCCCCTGCCCCCCTTTTTCAAAGGGGGAGTGTTCAGGGCTTCGGGAAGTATCGGGTCGCCGCGTTCCACCTCCCCCTTTGAAAAAGGGGGACTGAGGGGGATTTGCTTCACCGCTCCCGACTTTTCTTCCAGTACCAGGACTTCACGGAGGCGTCTTCTTCCATCGCAATCCTGGCGCTCCTTTGCTTGCACGCCCTCCGGCTACCGGCTATCGGCTTCCGGCTCCCGGCTCCACCCCAGTGCCTGACGCACGCGCCAGCAACGAACCGGACGTAAGTGACGTAATCGTCACCGTGGCCGACGTGCTGGCGGCGCAGGCGCGGCTGCGGCGTTACCTGCCGCCGACGCCGATGCACCATGCCGAACGCTTCGGGGTGATGCTGAAACTGGAGAACCTGCAGCGCACCGGTTCCTACAAGGTGCGCGGCGCGTTGAATGCATTGCTGGCCGCACGCGAACGTGGCGACCAGCGCCCGGTCATCGCTGCGTCGGCCGGCAACCATGCGCAAGGCCTGGCCTGGGCCGCGTACCGGCTTGGGGTGCAGGCGATCACGGTGATGCCGCATGGCGCACCCGAGAACAAGATCGCCGGCGTGGCCCATTGGGGCGCGACCGTGCGCCAGCATGGCAACAGCTACGACGAAGCCTATGCCTTCGCGCGCGAGCTGGCCGAGCAGAACGACTACCGCTTCCTGTCGGCCTTCGATGATCCGGACGTGATCGCAGGGCAAGGCACGGTCGGCATCGAGATCGCGCCGTTCACGCCGGACGTGGTCATTGTGCCGATCGGCGGCGGCGGTCTGGCCTCGGGAGTGGCGCTGGCGCTGAAGTCGCAGGGTGTGCGCGTGGTAGGCGCGCAGGTGGAAGGCGTGGATGCGATGGCGCGCGCGTTGAAGGGTGATGCGTCGCTCGTCGATCCGGTCGCCAGCCTGGCCGACGGCGTGCGGGTCAAGGTGCCCGGCTTCCTGACCCGGCGCCTGTGCGCCAGCCTGCTCGACGACGTCGTTATCGTGCGCGAAGCCGAACTGCGCGAAACCCTGGTGCGACTGGCGCTGGAGGAAAACCTGATTGCCGAAGGCGCTGGCGCGCTGGCCCTGGCCGCCGGGCGGCGCGTCTCAGGCAAGCGCAAATGCGCGGTCGTTTCCGGCGGAAACATAGATGCCCGCGTGCTCGCCGGGCTGCTCTCCGAGGTGCGCCCGCGCGCACCGCGCAAGCCGCGCCGGCGCACCCAGGAGCTGCATCCGGTCGAGCCGGTTCACACCGGCGTCCACGTCAGCGCCTCGGCCGCGCCGGCTTCCCCCATCATTTCCATGGCTGTCGATGCACCCGTTGCGCGCCACGCCGTTACCGAAGAGGAGTTCACCTGGTGAGCGTCATTCCCGTAGCAACCCCGGTCCAGGTCCCAGCCCAGGTCAGGATTTTCGATACCACCCTGCGCGATGGCGAGCAGTCGCCCGGCTGCAGCATGTCGCCTTCGCAGAAACTGGTGATGGCACGGGCGCTGTCCGAGCTTGGCGTGGACGTGATCGAGACCGGCTTCCCGGCCAGCTCGCAGTCCGACCGTGAGGCCGCCCGGCTGATCGCCGCCGAACTGCGCGACACCACCCTGTGCGTGCTCTCACGCTGCCTGCCCGCTGATATCGAGGCCTCCGCGCGTGCCCTGGCCGGCAGTGCGAAACCGCGCATCCACCTGTTCCTGTCCACCAGCCCGCTGCACCGCGAGCACAAGCTGCGCATGAGCCGCGGCCAGGTGCTCGATGCGGTGGCGCGGAGCGTGGTCGCCGCGCGCGGTTTCGTCGATGACGTCGAGTTCTCCGCCGAGGACGCGCTGCGCACCGAGGAGGATTTCCTGGCCGAAGTGATTGCCGCGGCCATTGCCTCGGGCGCCGCCACCATCAACCTGCCCGACACCGTCGGCTACACCACGCCCACTGAAATCCGCGGCCTGTTCGAACGCATGATCGCCAACGTGCCGGGCGCGCGCGACGTGGTCTTCAGCACCCACTGCCACAACGACCTGGGCCTGGCGGTGGCCAATTCGCTGGCCGCCATCGAAGGCGGCGCGCGCCAGGTCGAGTGCAGCATCAACGGCATCGGCGAGCGCGCCGGCAATGCGGCGCTGGAGGAAGTGGTGATGGGCCTGAAGGTGCGCGGCGCCTATTTCGGCGCCGACACCAGCATAGACACCAGCCGCATCGTGCCGACTTCGCAACTGCTGCAGCGCCTGGTCGGCATGCCGGTGCAGCGCAACAAGGCGGTGGTCGGCGCCAATGCGTTCGCGCACGAGGCCGGCATCCACCAGCACGGCATGCTGCGCCACCGCGGCACCTACGAAATCATGCGCCCCGAGGACGTGGGCTGGCCGTCCTCGCAGATGGTCCTGGGCCGCCACAGCGGCCGCGCCGCGGTCGAGCAGCGCCTGCGCGCACTGGGTTACCTGCTGGAAGAACCGGAGCTGGACCTGGTGTTCGCTTCATTCAAGGCGCTATGCGAGAAGCAGCGCGTGGTCCACGACAAGGACCTGCAGACCCTGATGCAGGACGGCGCCGACAGCGAAGGCTATCGCCTGTCCTCGATGACGGTAAGCGACGTGGGCCAGCGGGCGCGTGCCACCGTCGAACTGTCGGACCCGGAGGGCGACCGCGTGTTCGAGACCGCCGAGGGCGACGGTCCGGTCGATGCGCTGTTCGGCGCCCTGGCCCTGGCCACCGGCGTCGACCTGACCCTGGAAAGTTACCAGGTGCACAGCGTCGGCCTGGGCGCCGACGCCCGCGGCGAGGCCAACCTCAGCGTGCGCTACGCAGGCGAGGAATACGAAGGCACCGGCACCAGCAAGGACATCATCGAAGCCAGCGCGCTGGCCTGGCTGGACGTGGCCAACCGGCTGCTGCGTGCGCGCGACGGGGCCAAGAAGTCGGAGTTGGCGGAAGCATGAGCACGCCATCAGCGAACGACCAGGGTCCAGTCGTCATCCCGGCGCACGCCGGGACCCAACTTGCAGGTGCAGCGGAGGTCGATCTACTGATGCAAATCAGGTGCTTGCAAATCAGATGCTGACCGCTGGGTCCCGGCCTTCGCCGGGATGACGTTTTCTATTTTCTACGTTTTTAAGTCGAACCCTAACGATCCGGATGAAATCAACCGCATGAGCTCCGCCCCCCGCACCCTCTTCGACAAACTCTGGGACGCCCATGTGGTGGTGCCCGAAACCGACGCCGCGCCCGCGGTGCTGTATGTCGACCTGCACCTGATCCATGAAGTGACCTCGCCGCAGGCCTTCACCGAGTTGCGTGCGCGCGGCATCGCGCCGCGCCGGCCCGACCGGACCAAGGCGACCATGGATCATTCCACCCCGACCACGCCCGCCGATGCGGACGGCAAGTTCCATTACTACACGCAGGCGTCGGAAACCCAGGTCGATACCCTGGCCGCGAATTGCAACCAGTACGGCATCGAACTGTTTGATATGCAGTCGCCCCAGCGCGGCATCGTCCACGTGATCGCGCCGGAACTGGGCCTGACCCAGCCCGGCATGACCATCGTCTGCGGCGACAGCCATACTTCCACCCACGGCGCGTTCGGCGCGCTGGCCTTCGGTATCGGCACCAGCGAGGTCGGCCACGTGCTGGCCACGCAATGCCTGCTGCAGCGGAAAGCGAAGACCATGGCGATCACCGTCGAGGGTCCGCTGGCCAAAGGCGTCGGCGCCAAGGACGTGATCCTGCACATCATCGGCGTGATCGGGGTCAACGGCGGCACCGGCCACGTGCTCGAGTACCGCGGTTCCACTATCCGCGCGATGGACATGGAACAGCGCATGACCCTGTGCAACATGTCGATCGAAGCCGGCGCGCGCGCCGGCATGGTGGCGCCTGACGAGGTGACCTTTGCCTGGATGGCGCAGACACCGCGTGCGCCTCAAGGGCAGGCGTTCGAGGAAGCCCGGGCGCGCTGGTCGCAGTTCAGCAGCGACGAAGGCGCGCGCTTCGACCAGGAAGTGGTGATCGACGCGCGCGACATCCGCCCCACCCTGACCTGGGGCACGCATCCGGGCACGGCCATTGCCGTTGACAGGGAAATTCCGGCGGCGAAGGATGGCGCCGCGCAGAAGTCGCTGGACTACATGCACTTCGATGCCGGCCATTCGCTGGAGGGCACGCCCGTGGACGTGGTCTTCGTCGGCTCCTGCACCAATGGCCGCCTCAGCGACATGCGCGAAGTGGCGCAGGTGCTGCGCCAGCGCCGCATCGACCCGCGCGTGCGCATGCTGGTGGTGCCAGGTTCGGAACTGGTCAAGCGCCAGGCCGAAGCCGAAGGCATCGACGCCATCGTCCGCGCCGCCGGCGCCGAATGGCGCGAGCCGGGCTGTTCGATGTGCATCGCCATGAACGGTGACCTGGTCGCACCCGGCCAGCTGGCGGTCAGCACCAGCAACCGCAATTTCGAAGGGCGCCAGGGACCGGGGTCGCGCACGCTTCTCGCATCGCCGATGACGGCGGCGTGGGCGGCGGTAAATGGGAAGGTGGCTGATCCCAGGGAGCTGTTCGTGGAAGAGGTCGCGTGATGATGCCTGCCGCCCAATCCCCGCTGTTGTGGGAGGGGCTTCGGCCCCGACGCACTTCGCGGAAAGCCGTCGGGGCTGAAGCCCCTCCCACAATTGTTTCGATCACTTCCTGGAACACGCCCGCATGACCGCCTTCGCCGCCCTCACCTCGCGCAGCGTGGTGCTGCCCCAGGGCAACATCGACACCGACCAGATCATCCCCGCGCGTTTCCTGTCCACCACCGAACGCGCCGGCCTGGGCAAGCACGCGTTCAACGACTGGCGCTGGCAGGCCGATGGGTCACCGAACCCGGAGTTCGCCTTCAACCAGCCACAGAATGCAGGTCGCCAGATCCTGCTGGCTGGGGCCAACTTCGGCTGTGGCTCCTCGCGCGAGCATGCGCCGTGGGCGCTGGTCGACCTGGGACTGCGCGCGATCGTCAGCAGCCAGATCGCCGACATCTTCCGCAACAATTCGCTGAAAAACGGCCTGCTGCCGATCTTGCTTGACGAAACCATCGTGCAGGCGCTGATGCAGCACCCCGATGACGAACTGACCGTCGACATCGAAGCGCGCGAGCTGCGCACGCCGAATGGCGACGTCCACCCTTTCCCGCTCGACGCCTTCGCCCGCACCTGCCTGATGGAAGGCGTGGACGAGCTGGGCTACCTGTTGCTGCGCGACCCGCAGATCTCAAAGTACGAGGAACATTCCCATGCAAGCTGACATCGCAGTCCTGCCCGGCGACGGCATCGGTCCGGAAGTGACCGCCGCCGCGCTGTCGGTATTGAAGACCGTGGCGCGCCGCTACGGCCACCAGTTCAATTTCAGCGAGCACGACATCGGCGGCATCGCCATCGACAACACCGGCGAACCGCTGCCCGCCGCCACCCTGGCCGCGTGCAAGGCCGCCGACGCGGTGCTGCTGGGGGCCGTCGGCGGACCGAAGTGGTCCGATCCCAACTCGAAAGTGCGCCCCGAACAGGGCCTGCTCGCCCTGCGCAAGGGCATGGGCCTGTACGCGAACCTGCGCCCGGTGCGCCCGCATCCGGCCGCGTTGAACGCCTCGCCGATCAAGCCGCATCTGCTCACCGGTGTGGACATCATGGTGGTGCGCGAACTGACCGGCGGCATCTACTTCGGCGAGAAGACCCGCAGCGCCGACAGCGCCAGTGATCTGTGCACCTACAGCGTGGTCGAGATCGAACGCGTGGTCCGCAGCGCGTTCAAGCTGGCGCGCCAGCGTCGGGGCTACGTGGTCTCGGTGGACAAGGCCAACGTGCTGGAAACCTCGCGGCTGTGGCGCGATGTCACCACCCGCCTGGGCCGCGACGAGTTCGCCGACGTGCGCCTGGAACACGTGCTGGTCGATGCGATGGCCATGCACCTGCTGGCGCATCCGCGCGAGTACGACGTGATCGTCACCGAGAACATGTTCGGTGACATCCTCACCGACGAGGCCTCGATGCTGGCCGGTTCGCTGGGCCTGCTGCCCTCGGCTTCGCTGGGCGATGGCAAGGCCGGCGTGTACGAGCCCATCCACGGCTCGGCGCCGGATATCGCCGGCAAGGGCATCGCCAATCCCTACGCGACCATCCTCAGCGCGGCGATGCTGCTGCGTCATTCGCTGGGCCTGTTCGACGAAGCCGACTGCATCGAGCGCTCGGTCGACGGCGCGCTCAACGCCCACGCCTTCACCGCCGACCTGTCCGGCAACGGCCGCAGCCTGTCCACCACCGAAGCCGCCAACGCCGTCATCGAACAGATGCAGGCGCATTGCTACGTGGCCGAACTGCGCGACTGAGCAATTGACCTGTAGGAGCGACGCAAGTCGCGAAGCTCCCGGCAATCCCGGGTCCGGAGTCTGTCGATCACTGCGAGGCTGAGGGCTTCGCGACTCGCGTCGCTCCTACACAAGCTCGCGCCAAGACTGCCAGGCCGAGGGCTTCGCGACTCGCATCGCTCCCTCGCGCCAAACGATTAACGGGGTCCTGTAGGAGCGACGCCAGTCGCGAAGCTCCCGGCAATCCCGGATCCGGAGTCTGTCGATCACTGCGAGGCTGAGGGCTTCGCGACTGGCGTCGCTCCTACAGGGGTATGCGTGCTCGGCTAATATCCGGGCATCTCCTGCTGGGCGCCGCGGCACATGGAAAAACCCTACCTCCTCGCCATCGACCAGGGCACCACCAGTTCGCGGGCGATGATCTTCGACCGCAGCGGCGCGGTGGTGGGCATGGCCCAGCGCGAATTCGAGCAGTTGTTCCCGCAACCCGGCTGGGTGGAACAGGACCCGCGCGAGATCCTGGGCAGCGTGCAGAGCACGATCGTGGAAGCCATGACGCGCGCCCGGGTCAGCGCCGCGCAGATCGCCGGCATCGGCATCACCAACCAGCGCGAGACCACCGTGGTGTGGGACCGGCACACCGGACAAGCCATCCACAACGCCATCGTCTGGCAATCGCGGCAGACCGCGGGTATCTGCGAGCAGCTCAAGGCCGACGGCCATGCACAACTGGTGCGCGAGCGCACCGGCCTCCTGATCGACGCCTATTTCAGCGGCACCAAGGTCAAGTGGATCCTGGACCACGTGCCCGGCGCGCGCGCGCGCGCCGAACGCGGCGAGCTGCTGTTCGGCACCATCGACAGCTGGCTGCTGTGGAACCTGTCCGAAGATCATACCCACGCCACCGACGTCAGCAATGCCTCACGCACGCTGATGTACGACATCCACAGGCGCCGGTGGTGCCCGGACCTGCTGCGCATGCTGGACGTGCCGGCGGCGATGCTGCCGCAGGTGCGCGACAGCAGCACGGTGTACGCTCACACCAGCGCGCAGTCGGTGTTCGGCCATCGCATCCCCATCAGCGGCATTGCCGGCGACCAGCAGGCGGCGCTGTTCGGGCATGCCTGCTTCGAGCCGGGCATGGCCAAGAACACCTACGGCACCGGCTGCTTCCTGCTGATGAATACCGGCGCGAAGGCGGTGCAGTCCAACAATGGTTTGCTGACCACCATTGCCTGGAGCATCGATGGTGAAGTGGAATACGCGCTGGAAGGCAGCGTGTTCGCGGCCGGCTCGGCCATCCAGTGGCTGCGCGACGGCCTGCGCATGCTGGGCAAGGCCGGCGATTCGCAGGCCTACGCGGAACGCGCGCTGTCCTCGGACGGCGTCTACTTCGTGCCGGCCTTCGTGGGCCTGGGCGCGCCCTACTGGCGCAGCGACGTGCGCGGCTCGATGTTCGGCCTGACCCGCGGCACCACCAAGGAGCATTTCATCCGCGCGGTGCTGGAGTCGCTGGCCTACCAGACCCGCGACGTGCTCACGGCGATGCAGGTGGATGCGGGCCTGACCCTGAAAGCGCTGCGGGTGGACGGCGGCGCGATCGCCAATGATTTCACCGCGCAGTTCCAGGCGGACATCCTCGATATCGCGGTGGAGCGGCCCTCGGTGAAGGAATCGACCGCGCTGGGCGCGGCCTACCTGGCCGGCTTGGCAGTGGGCTTCTGGGAAAGCCGTGAGCAGATCGCCCGGCAGCGGAAAGTGGAGCGCAGCTTTGTGCCGGAGATGGTGAGCGAACGCCGGGAGAAGTTGTATGCGGGCTGGAAGCGCGCGGTGGAAGCGACCCTCGTGTTCGGCAACGGCGAAGTGACATGACGACGTAGCCCGGGTAAGCGAAGCGCACCCGGGGGCGCCTCACCCGGATCCTCCACGCTCCCCGGGTGCGCTTCGTTTACCCGGGCTACCTGCCACCAACTGATACGAGGATCCAATCCCCTATGCGCCGCTCCGACTGGTACTTCGATTTCGTTTCCCCCTATTCCTACTTCGGCTTCCTGCGCCTGCGGGAACTCGGCGACCTGCGCATCGACTACCACCCCGTCCTGTTCGCCGAGCTGCTCCGGCAGCACGGGCAGAAAGGCCCTGCGGAAATCCCGTCGAAACGCGTGTGGACCTACCGCTGGTGCACCTGGTGGGCGGCCCGGAACGATATCCCGTTCCGGTTTCCTGCCGCGCATCCGTTCAATCCCCTGCCCTATCTGCGGCTTGCCATTGCCGCCGGCAACACGCCTGAAGCCATCGGCCTCATTTACCGGGCGCTGTGGACGACGGGCGCCGATCCGGCCGATGCGGCGCTGGTCGCGGGCCTCGCGCAATCGCTCGGCGTGGATACTGCGCGGCTTGCTTCGGTGGAGGTGAAGGACAGGCTGCGGCGGGAGACGCAGGACGCCTTGGCCTGCGGGGTCTTCGGCGTCCCTACGCACGTCGTCGACCAGCAGCTGTTCTGGGGCGCGAAGGCGACCGACCTGCTGAAATCCTACCTGGCCGATCCCGCGGTGCTGGCCACCGCGGAAATGCGGCGCGTGGCCAACCTGCCGGTTGGCGGCGCCCGCAAGCCTGCGTAGCCCCGGCCAGCGATGTACACCCGCGTGCGTTACCCGGAAACTCCACGCTCCCCGGACACGGCCCCTGGTCCCAGCCGGGCTTCTCGTATGAACCCGCGCGCCGCTTGAACCTCCAGTAACATGGCCGTTTGCGCCTGCTTGGACCCGCCATGCTCGGATCTCTTCGTTTCCTGCTTGCCCTTCTGGTGGCTTTCAGTCACATGGGTTTGACCCCCGATTTCCACTTCGGCTCGATGGCGGTCATGGGGTTCTACCTCATCGCAGGCTACGTGATGACTTATTCCTTCAAGGCCAATTTCGAGGGGCGGCTGGCAAACATCGGCAGTTTCTACATCGACCGCGCGTTCCGCATTTACCCCCTTTACCTGCTTTCGCTGCTGATGATCTACCTGCTGGTCCGGGCCACCGGTTACGGCGTGCTGTACCTGGACGGCAAGTCCATGTTCGTCAACCTGACCATGTTCGGTCTCAACGTGCACCCCACCATCATGAATCCGGCAACCTGGTCGCTGGGGACCGAGGTGCAGTTCTACCTGCTGCTGCCGTTCCTGGTGCGCTTCAAATGGTTGAAATACGCGCTGCTGCCGCTGAGCTACGCAGTGTTCGTCGCGGCATCCCTTGGCCACCTTGACGCCGTGCTGTGGGGCTACAAATACCTACCGGGCACGCTGTTCTTCTTCATCGTGGGCTCGATCCTGCACGACGTGTCGGGGAAGCCGGCCGAGCGGCGCGTGCTGGGGGCCATTGTCGGTGTCGCCTGCATGCACCTGGCACTACTGTCGTTCTCCAACAAGGACATCGACGCGCCGTACTCGTTCGAGGCGCTTACCGGTCTTGCGCTTGGATCGATCGCATTGGTGGTGCTGGGCAGGGCAAAACCACCGCAAAGGGACCTGGACAACCTGCTGGGCAGCCTGTCCTATCCTGTCTTCCTGAGCCATGTCTGCGTGCTCTATTTCTTCGACCACCTGCGCGCCATGGGGGTGACCGACTTCACCCCACGCGGCATGGTGGCCCTGCAGCTCCTCGCTACATTGGTCCTGGCGTTGCCGTTGAAGTTTGCCGACGACTATTTCCAGCACCTGCGCAAGCGTGTGCAAGGGCGGCACCGCAGCGAACCCGAAGCAGGCGGCCTGCTGCCGCCCGTAGCGCAGACACCGTAGCCCGGGCCAGCCGGGTTGCACGGGTGGGCCCTCAGTCTTGCCCTAGCTTCCCGCTGGTTGCCGGCAAGTCAACGAGTAGCCCGGATAACTGGGTCAGTGTCACTGCGGCAGGGGTGGGCGCGGCGCATGACTCCCTCCATCTGGCACTCGACAGCCGCGTCGACGTCGTGCCCACTGTGCGAACGACTTCCACGGGAATCACCTTGAAGCATTTCAAGCGCCGCCTGTTCCTCTCGCTGATGCTGGCGCCCCTGTTCTTGCTGCAGGCACACGCGGCGCGGGCCGCCGATGCGCCAGGTGCGCAGGCGCCGGCGACGCTGGACCTCGACGCCGTGCTCAAGCAGGCCATGGAAGGCACGCGGACGCCGGCGCTGGGTGCGCTGGTGATGCGCGACGGCAAGGTCATGGCACAGGCCGTGCGCGGCGTGCGTCGCAACGACCAAGCCGAGGTAGTGCGCAGCGCGGACGTGTGGCTGATCGGCTCGACCGCCAAGCCGATGACCGTAGCCCTGGTCGCGAAACTGGTGGATCGCGGCGTGCTGTCATGGGATGCGCCGCTGGCGCAGATGCTGCCCGAGCTGGCCGGTTCCATGCGTGCTGAATATCGTGCGGTGACCCTGGTGCAGTTGCTGTCGCACCATTCGGGCCTGCCGGAGAACATCGGCGACGTGAAGCTGCTGGACGGCTTCTTCACCGATGCCCGACCCCTGCCGGTGCAACGCCTGGCACTGGTCAGCGCGGCATTGAAGGAAGCGCCCGTCGCCGCGCCCGGCACCGCGTTCGTCTACTGCAATACAGGCTTCCTGATTGCCGCGGTCATCGCCGAGCGCGCGGCCGGCGCCGATTTCGAGGAGCTGATGCGCCGCGAGGTGTTCCAGCCGCTGGGCATGGCCAGCGCCGGCTTCGGCCCGACCGTTGACGGCCAGCCGCGCGGCCATCGCGCCGGCAAGCCGGTCACCGCGCCGATGACAAAATCAGACGACGGCGTGCCGATGGTCTACACCGCCGCCGGCAACCTGCACATGACCCTGCAGGACTGGGCGAAGTTCTGCCTGGACCAGCTGGCTGGCAGCCGCGGCGACGGCAAGTTGCTGAAGCCGGCCTCGTACGCGCTGATGCAGACCGCCCAGCCCGGCAGTCCCAGCGGCATGGACTGGGGCGTGCAGGCGTCGATTGCCGGCCGCGCCGGGCCGGTGCTGGTGCATGGCGGTTCCGACGGCAACTGGCTGGCGTGGGCGGTGCTGTTCCCGAAAGCAGATACCGGCGTACTGGTGGTGGCCAACGCCACCGAGGACATGGGCGGTGACAAGGCCACCCGTGCAGTGATGGCCAGCCTGTTTGCGGAATTGAGTCCAGCCAAGCGCGAAGAGTGAATCGTCGGCAGGCGGGCCTTGATCCCCCCTTGCAGGGACGCCATTGCCGCGGCGGGCGGTTGCCGCTTGGATCCAGCGCCGGTGCGGTCCGCGAGGCTCCGGATGGCGGGTCAAGACCCGCCCTACGTGGGCTGTGAGCAGCCTAGCTGACCTTGCGACCAGGCTCCGGAACCGTGCGATCAGCCTCGCCGACCCTGTGCTCAGCCTCTGGAACCCTGCGATCAGCCTCGCCGACCCTGCGCTCAGCCTCTGGAACCCTGTGATCAGCCTCGCCGACCCTGCGCTCAGCCTCTGGAACCCTGCGCTCAGCCTTGCCGACCTTGCGCTCAGCCTCTGGAACCCTGCGATCAGCCTCCCGACCTTGCACTCAGCCTCCGGAAGCCTGTGATCAGGCTCCGCGACCTTGCACTCGACCCCGGTAACATTGAACTCAGCCTCGGCGGTACGCGAAGCTCCGGACGAAGGCGCCGCCGGGCCGCAACACTGGCCGCGTAGTGCCAATTTTCGACGTCACCGGCACGCTGGCGCAGTGCTAAACAAGGCCTGAATCGAAGCTGCCCGGGCGCACTTGAAACCTGCCTGGTGCGAACTATTTTCCGCGTTGTGGCACCCGCCGTGCCACCCGAGACCCATACACAATTCAAAGGAGACTCGCCATGACCAAGCCTATGGTCAGCCAGTCCAGCTGGCTGAATCAGAACACTCTCCAGGACCCGCTCCGGCAGCTGTTCGACCGCCTGTTCGACGGCGGCATGCAGCAGGGCGGCAACGAGGATTCCAATGTGGTGACCAGCCAGTGGACGCCACACGTGGATATCAAGGAAGAAGCCGACCGCTTCATCCTGTTGGCCGATATTCCCGGCGTCGAGCCCGGCGACATCGAAGTGCAGATGGACAAGGGCATGCTGGCCATCAAGGGCGAGCGCACCCTGGAAACCCGCAGCGAAGGCACCAGCTTTTCGCGTGTTGAACGCCGCCACGGACTCTTCCATCGCCGCTTCGCCCTGCCCGACAGCGCCAACCCCGAAGGCATCACCGCCTCGGGCCGCAATGGCGTGCTGGAGATCGTCATTCCCAAGCGGCCGGAAACCACGCCGCGCCGCATCCAGGTTGGCAGCACGTTGAATTCCTGAGGCCAGGACTGCCCTCGATCAAGCGAGTGCACTGGAGGTCCGCAAGCCGCCCGGCCATGCCGGGCGGCTGCACTGGCAGCATTACAACCACATGCGACAACCACACGCGCATGACCGGAGGGTAAGGCGCATGGACAAGACCACCGAAGAAATCATCTGCGACCTGCAGGCCCAGGTCTACGTGCTGCGTGCCGCGCTGCGCGCGTTGGCGCAAACGCACCGCGATTCCAACGAACTGCTGAAGGCGTGGCGCGAAGCCCTGGAAAATTCCACCGCCGGCCCGGTCGTGCCGGCGTATGCGCGGCAGAGCGAATACATCGCCGAGCGCTGCCAGGCTTTCGTGGAGGACTGGACCGCCGAGCTGGTGGAGCTGGCGGTGCCGGGGGTCAAGCGGAGGAACTAGCCAGCCGGATGGCTTGGCTCACCTGGTACCGGTATCCGGGGATGCAGCAATGGGGGGCGCCCACCGTATGAGCGGCATGCGCGGTTCTGGGATTGGGTTCTCTTTCCGGCTGTCGCGATTGCGCGACCCTTTTTGCCGTGAAGAAGCCCTTTCCCGTGGCGTGGTTCGGACTGCTGGCGCTGGTGATCATGGCCGGCGGCAGTTTCGTCATGGGCCTGGGTCATGTCTATGAGCCCGAGCGGTATTGCGCTTCGCCACACTACGCGGGCGTGTGCGCGGGCATGCTGTTCTGGTTCGGGCTGGGTTCGGCGCTGGCCATGCTGAGCATGGCCAAATTGTTCGACGACGCCATGCGTTTCCTCGACAGCCAGCAGTAGTGCGTCTACGCATCGTGTGCGTCGAATCGCAATGATGCTTTTCAGCCCACTGGTTGGCCGCAAACGAGGCGGCTGAGGCGATACGGGCCGATGCAGTATCAGGCGCCGGTCGCGCGCTTGCCGGCCAGCGCAATCACCACCACGCCGACGGCGACCAGGCCGATGCCCAGCCATTCGCGCCATGAGGGACGCTCGCCCAGGAAGGCGTAGGCGAAGACCGCCACCAGCACCAGGCTGAACTTGTCCACCGGCGCCACCTGCGAGGCGGCGCCGACCTGCAATGCGCGGAAATAGCAGACCCAGGAGGCGCCCGTTGCCAGCGCCGACAGACTGAGGAACAGCACCTTGCGCGGCGAAAGCAGGCGCGGGTCGGTCCACTTGCCCGCCAGCGACACGAACGCGGCCAGCACGAATACGATGATGACCGTGCGGAACAGCGTGGCGAAGTCCGAATCCACGCCCTGGATCCCCAGCTTGGCCAATATCGCCGTGAGCGCCGCGAAGCAGGCTGACAACGCGGCCCAGAAGAACCAGGAACTGGAAGTGGCCATGGTCTGCAGCACCGATGCCTGAGGAGAGGAACAGGCGGGTTGGCCTGTCGCCGCAGCATACCCGCCACGGCAGGCGCTGGCGTTGCAGCCTACAATCAGGAAAAACAGGAGCAACAGGAAATGGTTCCATCGCGGCCCGCCGTTCCCGCAGCAGCGCAACCCGATTGCCGTGTCATGGTGATGTTGCGCGACGGGCCCTTCGACGGCCAGGACATACGTGCAACCGGTGCGGAGCTGGAGCAGGGCCTGCTGGTCAGGAACAACCACACCTACGTCCGCGACGGCTCCACCATGGCGCGCGCGATCAGTTCGGCCTCCTTGCCACTGTTCCGCTGGCTGCAGGAAGCCAGGGTCGTGCTGCTGCCCTTCCTGACCTTGTCCTACGGCCTCTAGCCAACGACCTTCAGCCAGCGGCTTCTAGACAACATTCCCTGGGGCCGGCCACGCCGGCGGCTGAACCGATGCCGGTGGCTTAACTCGCTGCAAACACCGCTACGACCTGTTTCCGACTGGCGCTTGACCACGATCGCACTCGATTCCTGAGGAGGTGCGGCGATGCAGGCTTCCAGCGTGGCGGTGACGGGCAGCAAGGTGGCGGCCGTGGGCCTGGGCTTCTGGGTGATGAAAATTGCAGCCACCACGCTGGGCGAAACCGCGGGCGACCTGTTGTCCATGACCCTGCAACTGGGCTACCTGCTCAGCTCGGCTGTCCTGTTCAGCGCGTTCCTGGGCCTGCTTGCGTTGCAACTGCGCGCGCGCCGCTTCCATCCACTGCTGTTCTGGTCGGTGGTGCTGGCCACCAGCACCGCGGGCACCACCCTGTCGGACTTCCTCGACCGCACGCTCGGGCTGGGTTACGCATTGGGCGCGAGCCTGCTGGCCGGCGGCCTGGCGCTGGTGCTGGTGCTGTGGAAGTGGTCGGAAAAGACACTGTCGGTCAGCGACATCCGCTCGCCCCGGTCCGAGGCCTTCTACTGGACCGCGGTGCTGTTCTCCAACACGCTGGGCACCGCGCTGGGGGATTTCCTGGCCGACGATTCGGGACTGGGTTTCGGTGGTGGCGCGCTGCTGATCGGCAGCCTGATCCTGCTGACCGCGCTTGCCTCGCGCATCCGGCAGGTGAACCGGGTAGTCCTGTTCTGGATCGCATTCGTGCTCACGCGGCCGTTCGGCGCCACCTTCGGCGACCTGCTGACCAAGCCGCTGGACAAGGGCGGCCTGGACTTCGGCACCCTGGGTTCTTCATTGATCCTGTTCGCAATGCTGGTCGGCATGGTCGGGCTGTCGATGCGGCGGCTGCGGACCGGGGCAACCGCTTGAGCAGGCATGCCCCACCCGGCCAGGGCTACGATGACCAGGTGCCGACCATCGCCTATCCACGCCTGTTCCGTCTCTTCATAGCGGCCATCGTGCTGCCGCTGCTGTGTGCACTGGCGGCCGTCGCCAGCCAGGGTGACAAGGGCCTGCACCCGGCGCCATTCATTGCCCTGGCCCTGCTGAGTACGGTCGTGGCCATCCTGGTCTTCGCGGTGATGCTGTTGCGCGCGGCCGCCGATGCGGCCGCAGGCTGGTGGAAACGTCGACGCCGGCAATGAGACCGCGCCTGCGAGGTGATGCGCGCAGTGCACCTGCATGGCCTCACGCCATCGTGCGCAGGCCCAGGCGTGCTTCCGCGTAGGCGGCCAGTTCCGCAGCCTCGGCCCTGCTTCCGCACAGCCCCACATGCCCGTCGGGGCGCAGCAGGAAGAACGACACGGCGGGGATGCCGGCACGTTCGAGTTCACCGTGGTTGCGTGCGTCGTCCGGTACCACGTGGGTGCGCAACAGGCCGTTGAAACCGGACAGGGCCGGCGGCGGCAGCTGCCCGAACAGCAGCAGGTGGAAGTGGGTGTCCTCGAGCGCCTGGAACAGGTCCTGGGCCGGCTCGCCGGGCTGCAGTACCAGCCGCAGCCAGGGAAAGCGGTCGCCTGCCTGCACCGAGCGCGCCGGCAGCCGCGGATCGGACACCGACAGCGCGCTGTCGCGGTAGTGGATGCCGATCTGCGAGACGGTGCGGAAGGCCAGTTCCTGCAGGCGCCGGTTGCGCATGGCCAGCGCCACGACGCGCGCCAGCACCTGGGTGCGCAACAGGGCGGCGAGCGGATGCGCCGACACCACCAGGCGGAAGGCGCGATCGGTGGTGTCGAGCAGGCGCGTGGCCACCGGGATGCGTTCGTCCTCGTAGGAATGCAGCAGCGATTCGCGGGCCTGGCGGTTGACCACCAGCGCCAGCTTCCAGGCCAGGTTGTAGGCATCCTGCAGGCCGGTGTTCATGCCCTGCGCGCCGACCGGGCTGTGGATGTGGGCCGCATCGCCAAGCAGGAAGCAGCGCCCGGCGCGGAACCGCGCCGCGCGGCGATGGTGGATGCGATAGGTCGAGAACCAGCTGCATCGATCGACCGCTATGTGCAGCCCGGTCTCGCCGCGCAGTGACGGCAACACCGCGTCGAAGTCCACGTCGTCGCGGCCGGCCAGTGCCGGCGGCAGGATGCCGACGATCCGCCAGTGGTCATCGCCGCGCAATGGGAAGAGCAGATGGAAGGTCTGCTTCCACAGGAACACATTGACCTGCGCCGGCGCCATGCTGCCACTGGCCTGCACGTCGGCGACGTAGAAGACGTGCTCGTAGGGTGCACCCTCGAAGGGAATGCCGTTGAGCGCGCGCACCGTGCTGTGCGAGCCGTCGCAGCCGGCGACCCAGCGCGCGCGCACTTCACGGACGGCACCAGCGGCGACCGCCAGGGTGGCGGTGACATGGCCGTCGCGCTGCTGCAGCGACTGCAGCGATGTATTCCAGTGGACCGGCTGGTCCCAGTCGGCCAGGCGGTCGCCAAGGATGCGTTCGTTGTCGTCCTGGCCCAGCACCAGGATGCAGGGATACGGGGTGAGCAGGCTGCCGGCGTCGATCAGGGGCACGCGCGCGGCCTTGCGTCCCTGTGTCCACAGTTGCGCTCCGGTGGCGCGCTTGCCCAGGGCCAGCGCGCGCTCGACGACGCCGAGCTGCGCATAGATCTCCAGCGTGCGGGCCTGCACGCCCAGCGCGCGGGTCTCGCGCGCCGGTTGCGCGTGGCGGTCGATAAGCAGGCTGTGCACGCCGCGCCGTGCGAGCTGGTTGGCCAGCATCAGACCGGTCGGCCCGGCACCCACGATGAGCACTTCGGTGTCCACGTAACCTCCGCGTGGAAATACCTTGGCAACAAGCCAGGCATTGGCCCGCACCATTGAAAACGGGTTCGAGGGCGAGGCTGGGCCAGCATCGGATCCGTCACGCCGGCATTGCCTGCCTTATTGCAAGCCGGTGCCCGGCACCCGCGTGCGGCCGATGTGCGCTGGGCCCAGATAAGACAATGGCGGCCAGTGGCCGCCATTGTCGGGTTATCGCGAAGGCATCAAAACCGATTACTTGCCCTTGCCGTGGCCCTTGTCCTTGCCCTTGTCGTTGCCGTGGCCCTTGTCGTTGCCATGGCCCTTGTCATTGCCATGGCCGTTGTCGCCATGCGACGGACCCTTGGCCTTGCCGCCGTTGTTGCCGTAATTGCCATGGCTGTTGCCGTTGTTGCCTTTCGACTTGCCCGGACCATGCTTGGACCAGTCTACGCGGACCGGGCGATCCAGCACCACCGGATAACCCCAGCGATCGTAGGTGGACACGGTGCCGCGCTTCAGCGCATGGAAAGCCTTCGAGCCCGGCTTGATGCCGTAGCGCTTGGCGACCGCGCCCCAGCCCTGGCCGGGATGGCGATCGTATTCACGCACCACGTTGCCGCAGGGAATGCCCATGGAATGGGCCAGTGCGCAGGCGTAATACACATCGGCCGGTGCCCAGCGGCGACGCTCCAGCAACTCGACCACCAGGCTGCGCGGCGCACCGTAGTAGCTGGTCATCTCGTTGACGAAGGGGTCGCGGTAGCGCTGGCCGTAGTCGTTGATTTCGCCCAGTCGCGAATCCACCCACACATCGCCGGTCCTGATGTTGTAGCCGACCGTCTGCGCCGCGGCGGTCGCGCCGACGCCCAGGCCGGTGGCGATGACCAGTGCAAGACAGGCATGCCTGAAAGTTTTCATGTAGAGCTCCTTGGTGGATGTTGCGGCGAGTCTCGACGGCGCGCGGTGAATCGCGAGTGAGGAAACGCCACCGGTCGTTGCAAGGCAGGCGAGCGGTTAAGTTTCGCAACGGCGTTCGTGATGCCCCCGGGCATGCATCCGCATGCAATGACGGGCCGGGCCCGCCCTATGCAAAGCACCTGCGCGCGGTAGCGGACCGCGCAAAAAAAACCGGCGCACGAGGCGCCGGTTCTCTTCTTTCAATACAGCGTGGTTCAGCGGTTGCGGGCGACGCAGGCCTGCAGCTTGCCGGCCTGGGTGGTATTGATCAGGCCACCGGCACGCAGCTTGGTGCGGAAGTTGGTCATGCAGGTCGTGTACGCCGTCTGGTTGGCCGAGCTGATCTGGCAGAGGTTGTTCTGCGCGATCACGTTGGCGCCGATGATCAGGCCACCCACTTCCGCGACCGGGATGCCGGTGTCGCAGCCGGCGATCTTGGCGTTGCCTTCGGTGAGCGTCCAGCCTTCGTCCTGGAACAGTGCGGGGGTCAGGTCGACGTTGTAGTTGGCGGCCAGGGTCTGGGTGATCGCCGGTTCCATCAACGCATTGGGAGTGGTGCTGGTGTCGTAGTGCGAGAACGAGGAACCCGATGCGACCGGGTTGGGCGAATACAGCAAGGCATAACCGCTGGCATCGGCACCGGCCAGGCGGCCCGGGATCGCAGCCAGGGTCACGTTGACACCCGGCAGGCCGGCCTTGATGGCCGCGCCATCGACCGAAGACACGCTCAGCGTTGGCACCGTGGCCGTCACGCTCGCATCGTCGGCCATCGAGATGAGCGCATTGACGTTGTTGGCGACGATCACCGCCGTGGCGCCGGCGTTCTGCGCGAACCTGGCCTTGATCTCAAAGGCGCAGGTGCCGCGGTCGACGATGGCGATTTTGCCGGTGTAGGCGCCGGCCGGCGAGGCCGCGCAGCCTTGCGATGGCGTTGCGCTGCCGTCGTTGACCAGTACCACGCTGCCGGTGAAGTTGGCCGCCGTGGCCCCCGGGCCGAAGGCCGCGGTGCCGTAGCTGTAGTCACCGCTGACCGTGCCGCTGGCGCGCAAGGCGATCTTTTCGTCCAGTACCAGCGGGACCTGGCTGGTCACGATGGGACCACGGAAGGCCAGGTTGCCACCGATGACCGCCGCCACGCGGCCGGCGTTGGTCATCTGGTACCAGCCCTGGTTGGTGACGTTGTTCCAGGCGAAGCGCGAGTAGATGTCCTGGTACCCGGCCAGCGGCGCGCCGGTGGTCACGCTGCCGAAGCCGGAGAAGCCCAGGCCGTGGGCGATCTCGTGCATGACCACGTTGAGGAAGTTGGTCTTGCCGGCCGGCGTGTTGCCATCCAGGCCGTAGTACCAGCCCGAACCCGGCGAACAGGCGGTGCCGTTGGGATTGGTCAGGCCGTAGGATGAGTTGAAGCGGCTGATGATGTCGACGCCGGCCCCGTTCTGCAGGTCCTGGCCGACCAGCGAGTCGGCCAGTGCGCCGTGATAAAGGGTGTCCGGCTTGCCCGTCTCGGTGAGTACGTAGATGGGGGAAGTACCGGCCGAACCCAGCACGGTGCCGGCGGCGTCGCATTGCAGCGCCTGGAAGCTGGCCTGCACGCGGATATTGACCGGACTCACCAGCACGGCGCCCCACAGGTCGGCCGCGTACTGGTAGGCGATGCGGCGTTGTTCACCGATGGTGACGCCCGGGTTGCCGCCGGCCGGTGCCAGCGCGGTCGGGTCGTTGAGTCCCTGGCCGGCAGGGTCGGCGTTGATCGGAATGATGTTGGCGGCGACGGCGTTGCCGGCGAACAGTGCAGCCGACAGCGCGGAAATCAGCAGGGTCTTCTTCATTTCACTTCTCCCTGTGCGGCCTGCTCGACCGGCGCTGCATTTTCGTCCTGGTGCCGGTAGCTCACCGTGCCATCCGCATTGCGTACCGCCACCAGGTTGACCATGCGGTCCTCCGGCAACTCCAGTTCGACCAGGCCCTGCGCGGTGACGCGCTTGCGGGCGACCGCTTCCTGCTCGGTCTTGGGCGGGGTGACGCGCTTGCCTTTGCTGTTTTCGTTGCCGCGGACGAAGTCGCCGAGGTCGCGCTTGCCTTTGTTGATCTGTGACTGCGCTGCGGCCGGTGCCACGACGCTGGCTGCGCCGAGCAGGACGGCTGCGGTCGCCAGTAGATTCCTGGGTGTGCTGGATTTCACGGACAAAGCTCCTAGAGAAAATGATGCGGGAGGCGAATGAATGACGACCTGCCCGAGTTCCCCCTGGGGCCTGCCGATGGGAGGCCGTTGCCAGTGTCCCGGCCCAACCCCATACCCCCGACCCTAGTGAGTCGCTCGCCGAATAACAAGGTCTGCGTCACGTTTTCTTGCAGGCCCGGCGGACTGCGCCGCGGCGCGGACTTTGAGCCCCGGCGAAAACCCAATACTGGCGGCCATTTGGAAAACATCGGCCACCGCGTGTCGCCAGGCTGGCGCCCGCGCGCGCCGTGCGCGGTCCGCCTGATGCTGCGCGACAGCAAGATTTTCACGCGCGCCCGTGGCCGCTGCGGTGGCAGCGAAGGTTGCGGGACGCGAGCGCCACGCGCCGCGCAGTCCGCCATCGGCGGGCTCAGGAAATCCAGGCCTTGGCCGCCGCGTCGCGCGCGTACCACCACAGGTACAAGGCGATCACCACCAGCATCACCGGCAACGCCAGCCCCGCCGCTCCGGAAGACTGCCATACCGGTGTCACCGCGTAGGCGCCGAGCAGTTGCACCACGATGGCCAGCAGCGACACCAGGAACAACGGCACGGCCCAGCGTTTCTTCAGCAACAGGCTGATTGCACCCAGCACGCCGGACACCACGGCCACGCCGAACACGATGTTGATCCAGGCCGGGGTGGCGGCATACACGGCACGCTGCGCGGCGGGCATGGCGGCAAGCATTTCCGGAGTCAGGCGGACCTGCATGACGAAGAACGCCATGCCGATCAGGTTCCACAGCAGCGCGATGAAGGCGATGACCCAGAAGGTCCAGCGACGTGGCGAAGCGGCAGTGGTATGCATGCTTTCCTCTCCCGGCAATGATGGGGGCGCGCGACCTGGACCGTCGGCGCCGGCATCATGTCACGGCGGGAAAAGGCGGGACAACGCGTCGCCGCACCGCGGGCGGGCGAGTTGGCAGGCGATGCGGCCCGGCGACGGAAGGCCGGGGCCCGCCCTATGCCCGGCCTTCTTCCGGCCTGACCTTGAACCACGCCGCGTACAGCGCCGGCAGGAACAGCAGGGTCAGCGCGGTGGCCACCGTCAGGCCGCCCATGATCGCCACTGCCATCGGCCCGAAGAACGCACTGCGCGACAGCGGGATCATCGCCAGCACCGCCGCCAGCGCGGTCAGCACGATGGGCCGGAAACGGCGCACGGTGGCATCGATGATCGCGTGCCAGCGGTCGTGGCCGGCATCGATGTCCTGCTGGATCTGGTCCACCAGGATGACCGAGTTGCGCATGATCATGCCCGACAGCGCGATGGTGCCGAGCATGGCCACGAACCCGAACGGCACCCGGAACACCAGCAGCGCGAAGGTCACGCCGATCAGACCCAGCGGCGCGGTCAGCATCACCAGGGCCATGCGCGAGAAGCTGCGCAACTGCAGCATCAGCAGCGTGGCCACGGCCAGCAGGAACAGCGGCAGGCCGGCGGCGATCGACTTCTGCCCGCGCCCGGAATCCTCGACGGTGCCGCCGGTTTCCAGCAGGTAACCCTGCGGCAGGTCGGCGCGGATCTTCTCCAGCGTGGGCAGGATCGCCGCAGTCACCGACGGCGGGGTCACCCCGTCACGGATGTCGGCGCGCACGGTGACCGTGGGCAGGCGGTTGCGATGCCAGATGATGCCGTCCTCGAACGCATAGGCGATGTCGGCGACCTGGGACAGCGGCACGCTGCCGTTGGGCGTGGGCACGGCCAGGCTGCCCAGCATGTCCAGGCGCGCGCGTTCCTGCCCGGGACCGCGCAGCAGTATCTCGATCAGTTCGTTGCCTTCACGATAGGTGCTGACCCGCAACCCCGACAGCGAGCTGGTGAGGAAGTGCGAGACATCGGCCGTGCTCAGGCCCAAGGCGCGGGCGCGGTCCTGGTCGATGGTCAGGCGCACCACCTTGCTCGGCTCGTCCCAGTCCAGGTTGACGTTGGTGACATTGGGATTGCGGCGCACCTGCGCGGCCACCTGCTGGGCCAGGGCCTGCACGCGGTCGATGTGCTCGCCGGCCACCCGGAACTGGATCGGGTAACCGACCGGCGGACCGTTCTCCAGTCGCGTCACCCGGAACTGCAGTTGCGGGAACTGCGGGCCGACTTCCTTGATCAGCCAGCTGCGCAAGGCCTCGCGCGCGGGCAGGTCCTTGGCGGTGACCACGAACTGGGTGAAGTTGGCCTGCGGCAGCTGCTGGTCCAGCGGCAGGTAGAAGCGCGGCGAACCGGTGCCGACATAGGCGACGTAGTTGTCGATGTCGGTGCGCCTGGCCAGCAGTTTCTCCAGCTTCTCGGCCTGGGCCTGGGTGGAACGCAGCGACGAGCCTTCGGCCAGTTCCAGGTCGACCATCAGCTCGGGCCGGGTGGAGTCCGGGAAGAACTGCTGCGGCACGAAGCGGAACAGGACGATGGACAGCACGAAGGCCAGCACGGTGACGCCGATCACCAGCCAGCGATGGCGCAGGCAGGCGTCGAGCAGCTTGCGGTAACGCTGGTAGAAACCGGTCTGGTAGGGGTCGTGATCGTTGCCCTTGTGGGCCTTGGGGGCGAGCACGCGGGCAAATGCGGGATGGCGATCGGCCAGGCGTTCGCGAAGGCCATGCCAGCGCGCGGCCAGCGAGCCGGGTTTCGGCGGCCTGGGTTGATGCAGGTCCGGCAGCATCTTGTCGCCCAGGTAGGGAATGAACAGCACTGCCGCGATCCACGACACCACCAGCGCGATGGTCACCACCTGGAACAGCGAGCGCGTGTATTCGCCGGTGCCGGAGGCGGCGGTGGCGATGGGCAGGAAGCCGGCTGCGGTGACCAGCGTGCCGGTGAGCATGGGGAAGGCGGTGGAGGTATAGGCGAAGCTGGCCGCGCGCATGCGGTCGAAGCCCTGCTCCATCTTGATCGCCATCATCTCCACGGCGATGATCGCGTCGTCGACCAGCAGGCCCAGCGCCAGCACCAGCGCGCCCAGCGAGATCTTGTGCAGGCCGATGTTGAAGTAGTGCATGACCGCGAAGGTCATCGCCAGCACCAGCGGGATGGTCACCGCTACCACCAGGCCGGTGCGCAGGCCCAGCGAGAAGAAACTCACCAGCAGCACGATGACCACGGCCTCGGTCAGCACGCGCACGAATTCACCGACCGAATCCTGCACCGAATGCGGCTGGTCGGAAACCTTGCGCAGTTCCATGCCCATGGGCAGGGTCTTCTGCAGGCGCTCGAATTGCGCGTCCAGGGTCTTGCCCAGCGCGATGATGTCGCCGCCGCTCTTCATCGCCACGGCCAGGCCGATCGCGTCCTGGCCCATGAAGCGCATCTTCGGCGCCGACGGGTCGGCGAAGCCGCGATGGACCTCGGCGATGTCGCCCAGCCGCAGGCTGCGGCCGCCGGCCTGGATGGGGAAATCGCGGATGTCCTTGACCGATTCGAAGTGACCGCTGACCCGCAGCTGCACGCGGTCGCTGGTGGTCTCGAAGAATCCGGCCGAAGTCACTGCGTTCTGCTGGTCCAGCGCCTGCTGCACCACGCTCAACGGGATCCCGAGCGTCGCCAGCTTGGTGTTGGACAACTCGATCCAGACCTTCTCGTCCTGCAGGCCGACCAGTTCCACCTTGCCCACGTCGGCCACGCGTTGCAGTTCCAGCTGGATGCGCTCGGCATAGTCCTTCATCACCGCGTAGTCGAAGCCGGGGCCGGTCAGCGCGTAGATGTTGCCGAAGGTGTCGCCGAACTCGTCGTTGAAGAACGGGCCGACCACGCCTTCGGGCAGGGTGGCGCGGATGTCGCCGACCTTCTTGCGCACCTGGTACCAGAGCGCGGGAATCTCGTCCGAATGCATGGAGTCGCGCGCAACGAAGATCACCTGCGACTCGCCCGGGCGCGAGTAGGAGCGGATGAACTCGTAGCTGCCGGTGGTCATCAGCGCCTTCTCGATGCGCTCGGTGACCTGCCTGGCGACTTCGTCGGCCGGGGCGCCCGGCCACACGGTGCGCACCACCATCACCTTGAAGGTGAAGGGCGGGTCCTCGGACTGGCCCAGGTGGCGGTAGGACCAGGCGCCGATCAGCCCCAGCACGATCATTGCGTACAGCACCAGGCTGCGGTGGGTCAGCGCCCATTCGGAAAGATTGAAGCGCTTCATGGCTCAGTTCGCCTTGGCCGTGGCGGCAGCCGGTTTCGGCAGCATCGGCCGGTTGTCACGGTCCACCGGCGTCACCGCCTGGCCCTGGCGCAGCAGGTGCCCGCCAGCGGCAACCACCCAGTCGTCGGCCTTGAGTCCGCCGAGCACGGGCACGTCGGTTTCCCCATAGCGGCCCAGCTGCACCGCACGCGACTGCACCGTACCGCTCTTCGGATCCACCACCCATACCGCGGTGGCGTTGCCGGCGCCGCGCTGGACGGCCGACAGCGGCAGGCTGAGGGCGGCGGCCACGCCGCTGTCCTGCACGTAGACGCGCGCGCTCTGGCCGAGTTCGACGGCCTTGGCGGCCTCGCCCGCCAGGTTGACCCGCGCGGCGTAGGTGCGGGTCTGCGCATCGGCGGCCGGCGAGATTTCACGGATCACCCCGGGCAGGCGCTCACCGGGTGCATTCCACAATTCCACCAGCACCGGCTGGCCCACGCTGAAATCGCGGATGCGACCCTCGGGCAACGAGATCGCCACCTCGCGGCCATCGTCGGCGGCCAGGGTGAAGATGGTCTGGCCGGCGGCCACCACCTGCCCTGCTTCCGCCACGCGCGTGGCGATCACCCCGTCGTGGGGCGCGCGCAGTTGCGAATAGGCGGCCTGGTTGCGGGCAACGTCCAGCTGCGCCCGGGCGGCGCGGGCCTGGCCTTCGGCGGCCTTGAAGGCGGCATTCTGGGCGTCGTAGGTGGACTGGCTGACCAGCTTGTCGCCGACCAGCTTGGCGTAACGGTCGCGGTCGCCGCGGGCACGGACGAGGTCGGCCTCGGCGGCGGCCAGTTGCGCCTGGGCAGATTGCGCCTGCAGGCTGAGGTCGTCGGCGTCGAGCACCGCCAGCACCTGGCCCTGCTTGACCCGGGTGCCGGCATCGACGTTGCGCCGGACCAGGTTGCCACCGACGCGGAACGAAAGCGGGCTTTCTTCATGGGCGCGTATTTCACCGGCATAGGCCGACAGCGCCGCCTGGGCGCCGCCACCAGGATGCACGACCAGCACCGGGCGAGCGGCCTCGGTGGTGTCGGGCTTGCCGCCGCAGGCAGCCATCCCGGCTGCGAGCATGAGAAGGACGGTCGTACGCAGCAGGCTGACGGAGCGGCGATTGATGGGGCGGCTGTTGATGGAGCGGCCGTTGATCGACCTGTTGCCCGGGGACACACTCTTCATGGCTCGAACACTCCGTCCTGTTCATCAATAAATGCACTTGCCGGTATAGTATAAATATCGAACCGATTAGTCTAGTATTGAGGCATGGCCAGTAACCCCTCTCCCGCCCCCCCTGCCAAGTCGGCTGCGTCGAAGCTTTCGGGCCCCGGCCGGCCGAAGGATCTGGGCAAGCGCGCCGCGATCCTGGAGGCGGCCAAGCGCCTGTTTTCCATGGAGGGTTTCGCCGGGGTCAGCATGGACCAGATCGCCGCCGAAGCCGGGGTTTCCAAGCTCACCGTGTACAGCCACTTCGGCGACAAGGAAGCGCTGTTCTCGGCGGCCGTGCAGGCCAAGTGCGACGAAATGCTGCCCCATGACCTGTTTACCCAGGAATTGCGCGGCCCGGTGCGCGACCAGCTGCAGGCGATCGCCTCCGCTTTCTTCAGCCTGGTCAGCAGTGACGAGGCCATCAGCACCCACCGCATGATGATCACGCCCGGCGGCGCCGACGACCCGCTGCGCAAGCTGTTCTGGGAAGCCGGTCCGCAGCGCGCGCACGACGCCTTCAGTGCCTTCCTGCGTTCTCGCGTAGAGGCCGGCGAACTGGAAATACCCGACGTGCAGCGCGCCGCCGAACAGTTCTTCGCGCTGATCAAGGGCGAGATCCACAGCCGCATGATGTGCGGGCTGTGCGCCAGGCCGGCGCGCGCCGACGTCAGCAGCCATATCGATGCCAGCGTGGACATGTTCATGCGTGCCTATGGCAAGCACTGAATATGGCCGCGCCGCCATGGTGACGGAGGTCGCGGTGACTTCCGGCACTGCGTGCCGGTGTGGTAGTACGGCCAAGCTGCATGCATTGAAAGCCACCGCGACCCGCTAAAATGCGCGGCTCCCGCGCCGGATGACCCTAGTGATGACGATCGATTACAACCAAGCCCGCGAAATGATGGTCGAGCAGCAGGTGCGCCCCTGGGAAGTCCTGGATGCGCGCGTGCTGGGCGTGCTGGCGACCCTGCCGCGCGAACGCTTCGTTCCCGAGATCCACCGGGCGCTGGCCTATGCCGATGTGGAAATTCCCTTGGCAGCCGGCCCGGCAGGCCACGGCCAGCGGATGATGAAGCCGGTGGTCGAGGGTCGCACCCTGCAGGCGCTGTTGCCGCAGGAAGGCGAGGAAGTGCTGGAAATCGGTACCGGCGGCGGTTACCTGGCTGCCTGCCTGGGCGCGCTGGCCCGCGAAGTGGTCAGCCTGGAAATCAATCCCGAACTCGCCAGCCGCGCCCGCGCGCAGCTTGATGCCAATGGGCTGGGCAACAACGTCCGCATCGAAACCGTCGATGCGTTGCACTATTCGACCGACCGCCGCTTCGACGCGATCTGCGTGACCGGGGCGATGGACGTGCTGCCATCGCGGTTCCTGCAATGGCTGCGGCCGGGTGGCCGCCTGTTCGTGGTCCATGGTCGTTCGCCGGTGATGGAAGCGGTGCTGATGCACAACGACGTCAACGGTCCCCGCATCGAATCGTTGTTTGAAACCGATCTGCCCTATCTTGCCGGCGCCGCTCCCGCGCCCGCCTTCGTATTCTGATTTTTTGAAAGGAAACCGCATGAGCCGTCGTCCCCTTGTCCTGGCACTCGCCTTGGCCCTGCCTGCCTCCGTGCTGGCCGCCTCCGCAAGCGCAGCCGACCTGATGCAGACCTACGAACTGGCCCGTGCCGGCGACCCGCAACTGGCCGCCGCCGAATCCGGCCGCCTGGCGCAGAAGGAAGGCGCGGTGCAGGCACGTGCCGTGCTGCTGCCGCAGATCAATGGCCAGGCCAGCTACAACCGCAGCAAGTTCAAGCCCGATGGTGGTTCCTGGTCGGGCACCAGCAATTCGCGCGACGTCGGCGTTTCGGTCAACCAGTCGGTGCTGAACTTCGCCAGCTACGCCAACCTGCGCGGCCAGAACGCGCTGAGCCAGGCCGCCGACTTCGACCTGGAAGCAGCCAATGACCTGCTGATCACGCGCACTTCTGCCGCCTATTTCAACGTGCTGGTGGCCATCGAGACCCTGGCCGCGGCCGAAGCGCAGCAGACTGCACTGCAGAAGCAGTTCGACTATGCGCAGAAGCGCCTGGACGTGGGCTTGGCCCCGATCACCGACGTGCACGAAGCGCGCGCCCAGTACGACAGCGCCCGCGCCAGCGTGATCCTCAGCCGCAACGCACTCAAGGATGCCTACGAGGCGCTGGCCGAAATCACCGGCGTGCCGGTCCGCAACCTGAAGGCGCTGCCCGACAATTTCCGGCCGGTGCTGCCCACCGACTACAGTGCCGAGGGCTGGGTCGAAACCGCCGTCGCGCAGAACCCGGCGCTGAAGTCGACCGAATTCCAGGTGCAGTCCGCCGATGCCGGCGTGGCGGCCGCGCGTGCGGGCCACCTGCCCACGCTGGGACTCAGCGGCAACTTCGGCCGTGGCGCCAACTGGGGCAATTCGGCTACCGGCGGACTGTCCAGCGACGGCGATTCGCAGAGCATCGGCCTGACCCTCAGCGTGCCGATCTTCTCCGGCGGCGCCACCCAGTCGCGGGTGCGCCAGGCGCTGGCCAACCGCGATGCCGCCCAGGACGGTTACGAGCAGCAGAAGCGCGCGATCGTGCGCAACACCCGCAACGCCTACCAGACCCTGGAAGCCGGCATCAGCGAGATCGAGGCGCGCCGCCTGGCGCTGGTCTCGGCCAAGGCCGCCTACGATGCGTCGCAGGTGGGCCTGGAGGTCGGCACCCGTACCGTGCTGGACGTGCTGATCAACCAGCAGAACCTGTTCCAGGCGCAGCAGTCCTATGCCCTGGCCAAGTACAACTACCTGCAGAACCGCCTGCTGCTGGAGCAGGCGGCCGGCACCCTGGACGCCGACGACGTGCAGGCGGTCAATCGCATGCTGACGGTGGACGCGGAAGCGCAGCTGGCGCCCGACAGCCTGTAAAGACTTCCGGCACTGCAGGCATTACCTGGCGGCGGACTTCGGTCCGCCGTCTTCGTTTGCGGAGCGCACAGTTGGATCGCAATGTCGTTTGAGACCGACGCCCGTGAACGAGGGCCGCGAGACGCAGTTTCGTCATTCCCTGCTCACGCAATATCGGTGAAAGTGGGGCATGTTGCGTTGCAGCAACGACTAGGAACGTCCCATGCCCCTTTTGTCCAAACTCCTGGCACGACTTCCGTCTCCCCGCCGCGGGGCTTCTCCCGCCGGCCAGGGCGACCTGGAGTCGAGCATCAGCAAGACCATCAACGATGCCCTGGCCGCAGCGGGCTTGTTGCGCGCGCCGCTTCCGGCCGCGGCACCGGCCCAGCCCACGCCCGGCCCTGCCCCTGCGACCCGGCCCGTCGCCAAGCTGGCGCTGCTGGCCCCCGAACCTGTTGTCCAACCCAGGCCGGACACGCCGCGCAAGCGTGCGTTGTCACCCGGGTCCTTCGTGGAGCATGACTTCTCCAACGAGGCCGGTACGCGCCGCTACAAGCTCTATATACCCGCCGGCTACGACGCCGAAGCGACACCCGGCTACCCGCTGCTGGTGATGCTGCACGGCTGCACCCAGTCGCCCGACGATTTTGCCGCAGGCACGCGCATGAATGCGCTGGCCGACGAACATGGATTCCTGGTCGCCTATCCGGCCCAATCACCCAATGCCAACGGTTCCAAATGCTGGAACTGGTTCCGGCCCGGCGACCAGGGCCGCGAGGCGGGCGAACCGGCCCTGCTTGCCGGCCTGACCCGCCAGCTCATCCAGCAGCATGCGGTGGATCCACGACGCGTCTACGTGGCCGGCTTGTCGGCAGGAGCGGCGATGGCGGTGATCCTTGGCACCACCCATCCGGAACTGTATGCCGCCGTCGGCGCGCATTCGGGCTTGCCGTATCGCGCCGCGCGCGACGTACCGTCGGCGTTCGCGGCCATGGGCGGCACCCATGCGTTGCGTGAAGTGGCGGCGGAAACCGATGCCAACGCCCGTCAGGGCAAACGGCCGCCCGCGCCGGTCGTGCCGCTGATCGTCTTCCACGGCGATGCCGACCACACCGTGGCCCCCGCCAATGGCGAGGCCCTGGTGAAGCAGGCCACGGGCGCGGCCAGCGAACTGTTGCCGGAAAGCCAGCGCAAGGCCGTGGCCGCCAATGGGCGAAACTACACGCACTCGGTCTACACCACGTCGCTGGGTGAACCGCTGGTCGAGTACTGGCAGGTGCACGGTGGCGGCCACGCCTGGTTCGGCGGCAGCAGCGACGGCAGCTACACCGACCCACGCGGTCCCGACGCCTCGGCCGAGATGGTGCGCTTCTTCCTGAAGGTGAAACAGCAGCACGCCCCGTCCGCGCAGTAGACCGCGCGGATGCTTCAGGCCGTTCGGTCACGACCGCGCGACCGGCCGTCGAACGCAGTGCGCGATTGCATCGTTGCCCGATTCGCACGGCTTCGGCAATCGTGGGTAAGGTGGGACGCCCTGCCTATCCCGATCCGGAGCCCGCGATGCCCCTGCCTCCCCGTCCCACTGCCGACCCGTTCGATCCCGCGGTGATGCGCCTGTTCGACCAGTACGTGCATGGCGACATCGACCGCCGCGGCTTCCTGCAGGGCGCTGCGCGTTTTGCCGCCGGCAGCGCCGGTGCCGCCGGGCTGCTGGCCGCGCTCACGCCGCAGTTCGCCGCGGCCCAGCAGGTCAGGCCGGACGACCCGCGCCTGGCGACGCGCACCCTGCAATTCGCCGCGCCGCTGGGCCATGGCACCGGCAGCGGTTACCTGGCCAAACCGGCCCACGCAACGGGCCCGTTGCCGGTGGTCCTGGTCATCCACGAGAACCGCGGCCTGAATCCGCATATCGAGGACATCACCCGGCGCCTGGCCCTGGAAGGCTTCCTCGCCTTCGCGCCCGACGCGCTGTTTTCCCTGGGCGGCTATCCCGGCGACGAGGATGCGGCTCGTGCGCTGTTCGCCAAGCTCGACCAAGCCAAATGCCGCGAGGATTTCCTGGCCGCGGCCAGGCTGCTGCTGGCCATCGAAGGCGGCAACGGCAAGCTGGGCGTGGTCGGCTTCTGCTACGGCGGTGCCACCACCAACTTCCTGGCCACGCGCATGCCCGAGGTCATCGCCGCCGCCCCGTTCTACGGCGGCGCGCCGGAGACCGCGGAGGTTGCGCACATCAAGGCCGAACTGCTGGTGGTGCTTGCCGACAACGACGAGCGCGTCAATGCGGGCTGGCCGGAGTACGAACGCGCCCTGAAAGCGGCCGGCGTGCATTACACGCTGCTGCAGCCACCCGGCACCCAGCACGGCTTCAACAACGACACCACGCCACGTTATGACCAGGCCGCGGCGGCGCTTGCGTGGCAACAGACAGTCGCCCTGTTCAAGCGCACGCTGGGCGGCGCGGATGCAGGCAGGGCGAAGGCGCAAGGCTGAAGTCGACCGGGTGCGACACGGGTCTTCCGTGGACCGTGAACCGTGAAGAGACAAGAGACAACCGGAGTTTGCGATGAAGATGACGCGCATCATCCCGATGCTGCCGGTCGGCAACATGCCGGCCAGCGTGGCCTTCTACAAGAAGCTCGGTTTCGAAGTGGAGAAGCGCAACGACCACTGGCGCTGGGCGATGCTGCGGCTGGACGAATGCCGGCTGATGGTCGATGAATCCATCAACGTGAACGCCTCGCGGCCGCGCGCGCCGGTGCTTTACCTGTACCCGGACGACATCGCCGCCTATCACCGGCAATTGCGCGCCAACGGGCTGGAAATCCCCGACCTGGAAATTTCGTTCTATGGCATGAGCGAATTTCGCATGGAAGATCCGGACGGGAATCGCCTGTGGATCGGGCAGCCGGAGCAGGCGTGAGTGTCACGCCCTCCTGCCTGGAACCTGGTGCGCCAGCGCTGCGGATTGGGTCGCTGCGTTCGCCGGGATGACGATTGCAAGAAGGTGGCCGGACGCATGCGGCCGTCCACGTGCAAGGCCGTCAAGCCCGCCACTCAGCCAGCCGCATGCCGTTCGCCAATTGCCTGCAGGCGCTCGCGGTAGTACAGGGCATCGGCGGCGTTCGGCGGCGGGTTCGACGCCAGCCAGTCCAGGGCCTGGCGCATGACCGCGGCCTTGTCGGCATCGGGTGCCTCCAGCGCGGTGTCGACGCGATCCAGCTGGATCATCACTTCTTCGCGGCTCGGTTGGGCCATGGCGTGTTCTCCTCGATACGGAGCTGCATCGTAGGCACGCCGATGTGTTGTCCATGTCACGACGATGCGTTCGCAACGGCACGCACTTCAGCCGCAGTTTCAGAATCTGCGCAGCAGCTGCACTTCGTACGCGTACTCCAGGTCATGGTTGACGCGCACCCAGACCATGGTGGCCGCTGCAAGATGCATTCCCCGCTCCTGCCACCGGGAGCGGGGAACAACGCCGACCCACCGGCGCGCGCCGGCCCAGCGTGCAAACGCTACTTCGCCGGTTCCTTCAACTCGATCACCACCACCTTCACCGGCGCCTTGCCGGTGTTGCGGGTGTCGTGGGTCACCGGATCGCTCCACAGCACTTCGCCAGCGGTGGTGTGGCGGGATTTGCTGGAGCCGTCGGCGAGGGTCTGGATGGCGTCGCCGTCGGTGAGGTAGACGACGAGGTTGTCGCCATGCGAGTGCATGCCGGTCTTGCCGCCTGGCGGGATCTCCAGCTGCACCACCCGTACCCTGGCGTTGTCCAGCACGACCTTGGCCTGCGAACCGGCGGTCACCGCCAGGTCCTGTGCGGAACACGGCACGGAAAAGGCCAGCGCCATCGCGCAGGCAACCCGCAGGTTGTTCTGATTCATGGAAGTGTCTCCGGTGGTGGCGCTGCAACGGCAAGGGTTTGCGCCACGGGAAATTGAATGGGCTCGGGGATCCCGGCCATGGCCGCGCGCCTGCCGGGCCACGTGCTGCCTCCTCGCACCCACCGACCGCGGCCGCTCCCGTGGGAGTGGGGTCCGCTCAGTCGGGACAACGCGGCCGGACTGCAGGGTCGGACAGACCGGGGCGGCGCGTGCAGGGACAACCGGCGAACGCGCTGCAGGTGGTCCGGTTGCAGTCCGCGGTGTCGCTGCAGACACCGCACTTCCGCACCGGGGCCAGGCGCATCGACGCGAGTGCAGGATTCGGATATCGCCGGCGCGCGACTGCCGCGACACTGCAGGCCCGTCAACGGCCTGCCCGCATGCTCAAGCTCTACGACTACCTGCCTTCGCGCAACGCATGGAAAGTGCGGCAGCTGCTGCACCATCTCGGCCTGCCCTACCAGGCCATACCGGTGAGCATTTTCGAAGGCGAGGGTCGGCAGCCTGCATTCCTGCGCGTGAATCCGTCCGGCAAGGTGCCGGCGCTGGGACTTGAGGATGGCCGCACCCTGGCCGAATCCAACGCCATCCTCGCGTACCTGGCAGACGGCAGTGATTACCTGCCCGCCGATCGCTACCTGCGCGCCAAGGTCCACCAGTGGTTGTCATTCGAACAGGAACAGGTGGAAATGAGCATCGGCTCGCTGCGCTACTGGACCCTGACCGGGAAGCTGCCGCATCGCGACGCGACCCTGGTCGCCGGCAAGCGCAAGGCCGCGCTGCGTACCCTGGCCTTGCTGGATGACGAGCTGGCCACGCGCCTCTTCATCGTCGATGGGCGTTACTCCATCGCCGACATCTCGATCTTCGCCTATGCCAGCCGCGCCGAAGACGCGGGACTGTCGCTGGCCGCGTATCCGCACTTCCGTGCCTGGCTGGAACGCGTGCAGTCGCAACCAGGCTTCCTGCCCGAAGTGCATCCGTATTCGATCGACCCGCATTCGGGCAACGAGCTGCCGTGAGCGCTTTAAATGCCGCCGAACAGTTCGTCCTCCCGGCGCTGGCCGGGATCCAACTTCCAGGGAAAAGGTGAGCGAGGCCGGGCTGTCCCCGATGCGCGGACCCAGCGATAGGCGCAGTGTTTTTGTAGGAGCGACGCGAGTCGCGAAGCTCGCATTGCCTGATCGCGATCATTGCCTGGTCATGTGATGTCCTGGCTTCGCGACTTGCGTCGCTCCTGCATCAGACGCCGGCCGTGCAGGTCGTCATCCCGGCACGGGCCAGGATCCAACTTTCAGGGAGGAGGTGGTTGACGGCCGGCTGTGCCCGCCGCGCCGACCCGGCGGCAGACGTAGCGTTTTTTGTAGGAGCGACGCGAGTCGCGAAGCTCGCATTGCCTGATTGCGATCATTGCCTGGTCATGTGATGTCCTGGCTTCGCGACTTGCGTCGCTCCTACATCAGACGGCAGCACTGCAGGCCGTCATCCCGGCACGGGCCAGGATCCAACTTTCAGGGAGGAGGTGGTTGACGGCCGGCTGTGCCCGCCGCGCCGACCCGGCGGCAGGCATAGCGCTTTTGCAGGAGCGACGCGAGTCGCGAAGCTCGCATTGCCTGATTGCGATCATTGTCGGGTCACGTCATGTCCTGGCTTCGCGACTCGCGTCGCTCCTACATCAGAGGCCGGGCCGGCGCAGGCGCTCTGGCGGTCTTAAGGCTTCCCTAACATTCAAGCGGTAAAAAGGCGGTCCTGCGCGTTGATCCCCGCCTTCCGGAGTAACCCCATGAACAGCAAGAACACCCTCTGCCTGTGGTACGACGGCACCGCGCTCGAGGCGGCCACCTTCTACGCCCGGACCTTCCCCGACAGCGCGGTGGGCGCGGTGCATCGGGCGCCCGGTGATTTCCCCTCGGGCAAACAGGGCGATGAACTCACCGTCGAGTTCACCGTGCTGGGCATCCCCTGCCTGGGCCTCAACGGCGGCCCGGCGTTCAAGCACAGCGAAGCGTTTTCGTTCCAGGTGGCCACCGACGACCAGGCCGAGACCGACCGCTTGTGGAATGCCATCGTCGACAACGGCGGCCAGGCAAGCGCCTGTGGCTGGTGCAAGGACAAATGGGGCCTGTCCTGGCAGATCACGCCGCGTGCGCTGACCGAGGCGATCACCGACCCCGACCGCGCGGCGGCCCAGCGTGCGTTCGAGGCCATGATGACCATGGGCAAGATCGACATCGCCGCGATCGAAGCGGCACGGCGCGGCTGACGCTGGCGCGCGTGGCGGCTCGACCCGATGCGGCCGGTCGACCGCCCGCCACTCGATGATCAACCCGCCTTGGGCTTGCGCGCGCCAGCACGTGCCTTGGCGCGCTCATCCACCACGGCCGTGAGCAACGCGCCGATGAACACCACCAGCGCCGCGTAGTAGATCCACACCAGCGCCAGCACGAGGGTGCCCATCGAGCCATAGGCCGAGCCGGGATCGACGCGGCCCACGTACCAGGCGATAGCCGCGCGCCCCAGCATGAACAACAGCGCCGTGGCCGCGCCACCGCCCAGCGCGCGCCGCCAGCCGACGCGGCGGTCGGGCAGGTAGTGGTACATCAGCGCGAACGCCAGTGCATACACCAGCCACGTGGCCGCCGTCGCCACCAGCGGCAGCATCCATTCCACGCGGCCGAACAGCAGCTGCATCGCGGTGCTGAGGGTCATCGACACCACCAGCAGGAAGCCCAGCGCGAACACCAGTCCCAGCGAGAACACGCGCTTGCGCAGCCACGCCTTCAGCCCCGGCAAGGCGGTGGCGTCGGTGCGGAAGATCCGGTTCAGCACGTCCTGCAGCTGGGCGAACACCGCAGTGGCGCCGACGAACAGCAGGGCCAGGCTCCACCAGCCGGCGATGGAACCGGTGTCGGGCCGCTGCGCTGCGTTGCTGACGATGGTGCGCGCGACCTGCTCGGCTTCGCTGCCGACCAGGGCTGCGATCTGCTGCATCAACGCTTCCTGGGCGTCGGGCAGGATGCCGCTGGTCAGCCACACCAGTATCAACAGCAACGGCGCCAGCGACAGCAAGGCATACAGGGCCAGCGCGGCCGCCTGCGACAACAGGTCGGCATCGATGAACCGGTGCGCCAGCGCGACCGGCAGGCTGCCGCGTGCCACCCGGATCAGGGCCTCGATGGCCGGGCGTCGGGTGGACTTGCCACTCTGCGCGCGCGTGGCGGTGGGCTGGGTCGGATCAAGCTTGGCGGCGACCTTGCTGACCGCCTTCTTCGCCTTCGCCGCGGTCAGCACCGGCGCCGTTTCGCGTGCAGCGGCCTTCGCTCCGGGCTTGGCCCGGGTGGTGGAAGTCTTGCGGGCGGCGGGGCGCTTGGCCATCGGTCAGGTCGATGCGGTGGAGCCCATATCAATACCGGCCCCTGCGTGAAATACAGATCAGCACGCAATGGAAAAACCGACCCGCGCACGCGGGATGCCGCATCGGTGACCAGGGCGCCTGAGGGCAGGGTCATAACAGAGGGCCCCGCCCGGCCCTACGGGGCCATCGCGCCATTCAATGCGTCAATGCAGCTGGTCGATGCAGCTGGTCAGTGCAACTGGCGCACCGACATGATGCCCGCCATCGGGTCGTAGTAAAACCAGTCCTCCGTGGCATCGGCCAGCCAGTCGATGGCGTGCCGCGAGGCGGCCGGCACATGGCAGATCAGCGCTTCCCCAAACGTGTCCGGCGGCGCGACCGCAGGCGCTTCCTGCAGCATCGCCATCAGATCCGGCGGCGCCTCGCCCCACGAGATGCAGTCGGCGTCCGCGGCGGTGGCGACGGGCCAGTGCATCTTTTGCCAGAAGGCGCCACGCCCCGCGGACGACAACCGGTACGCATCGACGGACTCGCCCTCGATCACCGCGACGACGGCCTGCCAGCCCTCGCCCCCACGCTTCAACTCCCACACTGGCGCATATGCAGGCTCGCTGGCGTCGTGGCCGTAGCGACCACTGAACAAGTCGGTGGTTTCTCCTGCGGTCGCCTGGCCGACCCAGGCTGCCAGCACGACAAGCAGCGCCCTCTTCGATATCGGTCCCATGCATTCCCCTCGTGTGTTTGCTGTGTTTGCGAGCGCACGCGGGCGGATCGACTCCCTCCCCACGCGTCACTGCATTGTGGCGTGCCGCGCTAGCGCCGACGCAGATCGATCTGCACGACATCCGATTCCTCGCGCAGCTGGTCGAAGATGATTTCGCGCCCATCGGCCGAAACGTCGAACTCGCCGATGGCGAACGCCGAGCCGAAGTCGGTCAACTGGCGTTCGCGGCCGGTGTCCAGGTCGACCCGCCAGAAGTCACGCTTGTGCGCCGGTCCCCGAAGCACGACCAGCGCATTGCTGCCGGGCAGGAATACCAGGTGCCGGGTGCCCCGTGGCAGGACCAGGTCGGGCACGTCCCGTGGCTGCCCATCAGCCCCCAGGGCCTTGACCGGGAAGGTCGGGCCCACGTCGGCCCCGTTGAAGACCAGGAAGCTCCCGTCCGGCGAAAAGGTGGCGTCGCGGGAATAGTCGGCGGCGAAAGGCGTGGCCGGCGCGCCGTCCACGGGCACCTTGAACAGGCGCGTGTCGAGGCCCTGCGTGACCGCGACCAGGATCGCTTTTCCGTCGGGCGACCAGGCCGGTGCGCCGGTGACCTGCAGGTGGGCGGCCAGCGCGCGCAGGCCGCTGCCATCGGCGTCCATCACCTGCAGCCGGGTGCTGCCCCGCGCGGTCGTGGTGAAGGCGATGCGCTGGCGCACCGGGTCGATGGCCGGGCCGGCGACCAAGCGCTCCGGTCCGCCGTTCCAGAGTTCGGTCATGCGGTTGTCGGCGGTCGCGAGCCTCCCAATGCCACGGCCATCGCTGGGTGAAACCACCAGCAGATAACCCGGGCCGGCACGCGGCGAGCGTCCGCCGGCCACCGGCAGGCCGATGCGGCGGGCGTCCGTCTCACTCGCGACGCGCGCCATGACCGGCACCCGCCACAGGCTGGTCCGCGGCGTGGCCTGGGTCGCGACCAGCCGGCGTCCATTGGCGCTGGCGGCCAGCGAGGTGTACTCGGCCAGCTCCGGCCCGAGGCGATGGGCGATGCGGCGTTCGAGGTCCATGCCATGCAGCCACGGGCCCGAACCATCTGCGGCCGTCGCCAGGTAAGCCAGCGTCCTGCTGTCCAGGAACACCGGGTGGGACACGCGGGAGCCGTGCCGGGTGATGCGTTCGGCCTGGCCCCCTGCAGACGGTATTCGCCACACGTCCATGTCATCGGGCGGGCGGCCCTGGACGAAATAGATGAAAGCCCCGTCCGGCGACCACAGCGGGTAATGGCAATGGATGCCGTTGGGTGCGATGTAGATCTGGCGGCCGGCCGGCTGGCCCGCATCGGCCACGGACAGCGGGTCGCCCGGGGCGGCCGGGTGCGAGACCCGGCGCCTGCCATCGGGCGACCAGTCCACTTCGGCGACATTGTCCAGGTACCGATGTGGCAGGCCCCCAGTGGAGGGCACCGCCCAGGTATCGATGGTTTCGGCGCCGGCGGCATCCACGTTGCGCGTCCACACCGCCAGCTGCGAGCCGTAGGGCGTGAACGCCAGGCTGCGCACGGGGTTGTCGATACCGGGGACGCGGCCGCGGGTGAGGTTGCGGAACTCGCCCGTGCCGGCGCCGGTGATCCAGGCATCGAGTGGGCCGTCGCCGCTGGCAAGGAAGGCGATACGGGAGCCGTCGCGCGAGATCGCAACGCTTGGTGCCACGCCTTCGAAGTCGGTGACGCGGGTGAAGCGCGCGCCCGCCAGCGGGTTGGGCCAGTCCGCATCGGTGCGACCGGTCGACCGCCACGCCAGGCCGGCGGCGACGGCCATGACCCCGGCCACCAGCCCCACGGCCAGCGGCCAGCGCGGGCGGGCGCGGGCGGCGGGCGTTGCGTGGGCGGAGGAAATCGCCGGCGGCGGCCCCACGGCGGGTGCACCGTTCAGCCGGTAGCCGCGCTTGGGCAGGGTTTCGACCAGCGCGGCATGGCGCCGCTCGCCTCCGGCCTGGCGCAGGTGGCGGCGCAACTGGTAGATGCAGCGCGACACGACGTCATCGCCGACCACCACGCCCGGCCAGACCTCCTCCAGCAACTCGTGGCGGGGCACGACTTCCCCCGCCCGTCGCGCCAGCACCACCAGCACCTGCATGACCTTGGGGTCCAGCTGTTCGCGGCCGGCCGGCCCCACCATGGTCCCGGCGGCAGGATCAACGGTGACGTCTCCGAGGCGAAGGCTGTGCATGGCGTCCTGGACTCCCGTAGCCCGTGGCAGCCGCCGCAGGGGCGCCGGAGGACGATGTCAGCACAATATCAGCGTTTGATCATGGCTCCGGCAGCGCCAGGCCCGCACGGTGCGGCGTGGGAACCCTCCCACCCGCACCGGAGCAAGGACATGAGCCAGACCACGCACTCCCCCCACCGCGCGCCCACGGCAGCAGCCACTACCGTCCCGGACACCCATGGACCGCGACCCCGTGGCGCTTCCCTCCGCTCGCCACGTCGCTGGCTGCTCGCCAGCGCGCTGACCCTGGTGGCGCCGGCCACCGCCTGGGCCGATGCGGTCACCGACTGGAACGCCCAGGCCAACCAGGTCATCGCCACGGCCGGCGGCGCGCCCCAGCAGTTCCGGATCTTCGCGATGGTGCATATCGCCGTGCACGATGCCCTGAACGCGATCGACCGGCGCTACCGGCCCTACACCGTCATCAGCCCCGGCAACCCCAATGCCTCGCCGGATGCCGCCGTGGCCCGGGCCGCGCGCGACGTGCTGGTGGCGACGCTGCCGACGCGTGCCGATGTGGTGAACGCCGCGTACACCGCCTACATCGCGGCCCTGCCGGCCTGCCCGGCCGCATTGCCCGGTTGCGTCAGCGCGGGCGAGGCCGTCGGCGCCAATGCGGCCGCCGCCATCCTGGCCTTGCGGCAAGCCGATGGATCGGCCACGCCGCACGTGCCCTATACGCTGGCACCGGCCGCCGGTGTCTACCAGCCGACGCTGCCCCTGCCGGCCGCGCCGGCGCCGTATCCGCAGTACGGCGGCTGGGGCAGCGTCACGCCCTTCGGCCTGGTCAGCAGCATGCAGTTCCGGGCAGGCGGCAGCCCCTTCCTGAACCTGCGCGGCAAGGCCTACGCACGCGACTACAACGAAGTGAAACAGGTCGGCTCGTTCGCGGTGCGCAATGCGGCGCCCGATTCGGAAGAAAGCCGGATCGCGCGCTTCTGGCCGGGTGGCGGCCAGAACCTCAATGGCTTCACGCGGGTCATCCTGGCCGGCCGCAGCTCCGATCCCTGGGACAACGCGCGGCTGTACGCGGTGATGAACATGGCGGTGAGCGATGCACTGGTGGTCACGTTCCGCGGCAAGTACCACTACAACTTCTGGCGCCCGTACACCGCCATCCGCTGGGCCAACGATGGCAACCCGGGCACCGCGCCGGACCCGGAGTGGACTTCCTACATCACCACGCCGCCCTATCCGGACTACACCTGCGGGCTGCCCAGCACCATCGGCGCGGCCACCGAAGTGCTGCGCGATACCTTCAGGACCGATGAGGTGCCCTTCACCTACACGGCGACCGGACTGCCGCCGGCGGTGAGCCGCAGCTACACACGCCTGTCCCAGGCGGCCGACGAATCGGCCTCGGCACGCGTCTACGGCGGCATCCATTTCCGCACCGGCTGCACGGCGGCAGTGGAGCTGGGCGAGAAAGTCGGCAGGTACATGTTCCGGACCCAGTTGCGCAAGCTGCACTGAGCCGGCTGGCGGGCCGGTGCGCCTTCATTGGGCGCATCGGTCCGGGGGCGCACGAACGCCGGCGCCCACTGGATTAACCCTGAGCTCGCATGGATCAGCCCGAATCGATCAGCTTGGGCCGGTCACGAGCGGATGCAGCCGAAGCGCGTTGTTTCCTTACTTCGGCCGATGGATCGCGCACAGCTTGTTGCCATCGGGATCGCGCACGTAGGCCAGGTAGAGCTGGCCCAGGTCGCTGCTGCGCAGCCCCGGCGGCGCCTCGATGGAGGTGCCGCCGGCGGCGACCGCGGTGTCATGGAACTGCTGCACCTGCTCGGGCGAGGTGCACTTGAAGCCGATGGTGGCGCCGTTGGCGCAGGTGGCCGGCCCGCCGTCGATCGGTTCGCTGACGCCGAAGGAATTGCCTTCGTGGCGATAGAACAGTCGCTGGTGGCCGCTGGGCGCGCGATTGCGGAACGGTTCGCCTGCGCCCAGCACGCCAAGCACCGCGCCGTAGAAACGCGCGGAGCGCTCGATGTCGTTCGACCCGACCATGATGTGATTGAACATGTGTGCCGTCCTGGTGAAGTGGGATCAGGTGATCGCGGCCATCTTCCTGCATTGGCCGGCATTGGGGTGCAACGGCCTGCCGACAACCGCGCGCCGGATGCTACTACGCTCGACGTAGCAAGGCGCTGCTGCTCCACGCCACGCGATGTGCAACTCCGGCCCGATGCTGCCGGCAACCGTCCCGATGGCGCCCGGAAGGCCGCACTTCCTGCGTTGGGCAGGGGGACTCCAGCGCTCTGTCCGTAGGGAAAAAACGATGCTTCGCCTGCTGCGTTCGGGCCGATCCTGGGTGGCGGTACTGGCGCTGGTGCTGGCGCTGGGGTTCCTCGGCACCCGCGACATATGGGATCCCGATGAGGGCCGCTATACCAACGTCGCGCTGAACATGCTCGACAGCGGCGACTGGCTCGATCCGCACCGCAACCACGAGGTCGACCACTGGACCAAGCCACCGCTGACCTACTGGGCCGTCGCCTCCAGCGTGGCGGTGTTCGGCCGCAACCCGTGGGCCGCGCGCCTGCCCGCGGCACTGGCCTATCTGCTGACGGTGTGGCTGACGTGGCGCATCGCGCAACGGCTGGCACCGGGTTCGGAGGCCCAGGCCGCGGTCATCTACGCCACGATGCTGTTGCCGTTCGGCGCCTCGCAGGTGATCACCACCGACTTCATCCTCACCGCCAGCGAAACGCTCGCGGTCTGGGCCTTCATCGAGGCACGCTTCGGCGGCAGTCGGCGGTGGCAGCCCTGGCTGGCGCTGATGTGGGCCGGCTTCGCGCTTGCTTTCATGACCAAGGGGCCACCCGGGCTGCTGCCGCTGCTGGTGCTGTTCGCCTTCAACGCGCTGATGCCACGGCAGGCGCGTTTCCGCACCGTGCACTGGTGGGGCCTGCTGGTGTTCGTGCTGCTGGCGTTTCCCTGGTACGTCGCCGTCATCCTCGACAACCCGGGCCTGTTCGGCCACCTGGTAGGCGACGAGGTGGTGAGCCGCGTCGCCACCGACGAATTCGGCCGCCATGGGCAGTGGTATGGCTGGCTCGAGGTCTACCTTCCGACCCTGCTGGTCGGCACCCTGCCCTGGACCGTCAGCCTGGCGCGCTGGCTCCGCGCCCTGCCCGCGTCGCTGCTTCGCTGGTGGCGCGATCGTGCTGGCCGCGAGGCCAACGCGGCCGACCTGCTGCTGGCGCTGTGGGTGCTGCTGCCGCTGCTGGTGTTCTGCCTGGCGCGATCACGGCTGCCGCTGTACCTGCTGCCCTTGTTCGCGCCACTGGCGGTGGCGATGGCCGCCCAGCGCCTGCACGCGGGCCAGGCCCTGCCGCGCTGGCCCTGGCTGCTGGGCTGGACCGTCGCGCTGCTGGCGCTGAAGTTCACCACCAGCCTGCTGCCCTCGTCCAGCAACGCGGCCGAATGGGCCGGCCAGATCCGCGCCCGGGTCGATGGCCCGGTTGCCGAAGTGGTGTTCATCGAAGACATGCCGCACTACGGCCTGCACCTGCACCTGGGCGCGCAGGTGGAAAAGATTTCACTGCTGCCGGGGCCGCGCGCGGCCTTCGACCCGGTCAACGACGGAGACCTGGCGCAGGAACTGGCCGAACGCGAACGCGATGTCATCTGGATATGCAAACAGACGCGCTGGCCGGAACTGCGCGATCGCATCGCCGCCCTGCACTACCGCGCGATTCCCCTGGGCGCACCGTACCGGGGGCGGATCCTCTTTCACATCGAACCCTTGCCAGGCCCGGCCCCGCCGCTTCCGCACTGACAACGGCCGGCGCGTCCCCAATCCCGGACCGCGCGCGGCCGCAGCCCCTGCCGCTCATGCCATCACCCTGCGCCGCCGTGCAAGGCCTGCCGGAACATGGGCGCTAAGCATGCCAGGTCGAGGCACTCGCCGGTCACGTCGTCGATGGGAGGGTGTACCCTGCCGGCAACTTCGATCCCGCGATGAACCGCACGCGTGTGCATGCGTTCAGGCGCGAGGTTCATCTGGACTTTGTCTTACCGACCGGTGACTGTCGTCACATTCGGTCATCACTCCACCGGTTGCATACTGGTTTCAATTGAACGCACCACGACCGGGCGCCAAGAACCCGGGAATTCCATGACGGCTACATTGCCACCGCTGACCGAAGTACTTGACCTGTTGCCCGATGCGGTCTGCATGGTCGACGCCGACGGCCGCTTCGTGTTTGTCAGCGCCAGCTTCGAGCGCATTTTCGGCTACACCCCCCAGGAGGTGCTGGGGCTGCTCGCCTTCGACCTGGTGCACCCCGATGACCGCGCGGCGACCGTCGAATCGGCCCAGCGGGTCATGGACGGCACACTGCAGCGCCATTTCCGCAATCGCTACATCCACAAGGACGGCCATAGCGTCGACATCCAGTGGTCGGCGCAATGGCTGCCGGAATACGGCGTGCGTATTGCCTCTGCCCGCGAAGTGTCCGAACTGCGCCGGGCCGAACTGGAGCTGGAACACCTTGCCGGCCACGACCCGCTGACCGGCCTGCCCAACCGTCACCGGCTGCAGCGCGAAATGAAGTTCGCCATTTCCCATGCGGCGCGCACCGGCGAGGGCCTGGCCGTGGTCTACCTGGACCTGGACGGATTCAAGGCCGCCAACGACCGCGCCGGCCACGAGGTCGGCGATCGCCTGCTGCGCGAAGTCGCCCAACGCCTGCAGCACGGCCTGCGCCAGGGCGACCTGGTGGCGCGCGTGGGGGGCGACGAATTCGTCGCCCTGCTGCGCGGCTGCCGCGATGCCGAAGCCGCACGCGTCGTTGCCGACGGCCTGCGCGCGCGCCTCGGCCCGCCCTGCGCGCTGCCCGAGGGCCTGTTCCAGCTGGATGCCAGCGTCGGCATCGCCTGTTTCCCGGCTGATGGAACCGACCCCGATACCCTGCTGGCGCACGCCGACCGCGCGATGTACGCGGCCAAGCGCCTGCGGCTTGCGCTGCCATCCGGCTGAAGAACCCCCGCCACGACCGCCTGCGTTGGTGTGTTGGCGTTGGCGACCGGGCCTCTGCATACCCACGCGTGGGTCTCTGGGTGTGGCGCGTGACTCTCCGGGGCCCGCGCGTGGGGTTCCCGAGTGTCACGTTCGGGCCTCTGCATACCCGCGCGCGGGACTCAGAGTGTGGCGCGTGACTCTCCGGAGCCCGCGTTTGGGGTTCATGAGTGTCGCGACCGGGCCTGTGCATACCCACGCGTGGGGCTCTGGGTGTGGCGCGCGACTCTCCAGGGCCCGCGATTGGGGTTCATGAGTGTCGCGGCCGGGCCTGTGCATACCCACGCGCGGGACTCTACATACCCGCACGTGGGTGTTCGAGTGTGGCGCGTGGCCCGCACAGGCTTGCGCATGGGGTTCGGGCGCGCGTTGTGGTTTCCCTGCGCAACCGGTCGAAGTCATTGGAGCTGCGGCGGGCCGCTCCCGGATCCGGCCTGGCCCGTCATCTGCTTTTACGGGCTTCCGACCATAGTGCCGCCCCGCCTGTTCCCACTCCCCTGCCGGCCACCTCCCCCTGGCCGCCTTCTTCCGGCTTGCCTCGCCCATGACCCCCACTGTTTCTCCCTGCGCCCCGGTTTCTCCCGAAAGCGGGCATGCCGCGGCCACCGAACTTGCGCGACTGCGTGCCGAACTTGAAGTGGTGCGGAGCGAACTGCGCGACTGCCAGGAATCGCACGAACGCAACCACGCCTCGCTGTGCGCGATTGCCGACGGTATCGCCATCGTCGACACGCAGGGGCTGGTGACCTGCCTCAACCCGGTGGCCTCGCACCTGATCGGCTGCAAGGAAGACGCCTGCCTGGGCCGCCCGCTGGCCAAGGTCGTGCAGTTCATCGATCACCAGGGCTGTTCGGTCAACGTGCTGGCGGAGGGCTTCTCCAGCGACCCGGACGCCATCGTGTCGCTGGTGCGCCGCGATGGCCACGTCATCCTGGTGGACGGGGCGGTCTCGCCGGTCCATGCCCGCGACAAGCGCGCGCTGGGCACCGTGGTCACCTTCCGCAATGTCACCGCGGCAACCAAGCTGGCGCGCGAGCTGAGCTACCACGCCAATCACGACACCATGACCGGCCTGCACAACCGGCGCGCCTTCGAGGCGCAACTGCAGCGCGCCATCATCAACGCCAGCGAATTCGGCAGCCGCAACGCGCTGCTGTACCTGGACCTGGACCAGTTCAAGGCGGTCAACGACAGCGGCGGACACCTGGCCGGCGACGAGTTGCTGCGCCAGCTGGCCGTGCTGTTGCGCAAACAATTGCGCGAACACGACACGGTGGCGCGCCTGGGCGGCGACGAGTTCGCCGTGCTGGTGGAAAACAGCACATCCGCCGACGCCGCTCTGGTGGCCGAGAAGATCCGCAATGCCGTGGTCGACTTCGCCTTTTCCTGGGACGGCGGCGAATTCCGCATCGGCACCAGCATCGGGCTGGTGGAATTCAGCGACGGCGAGCGTCATGTGGAGGAGCTGATCGAACTGGCCGACAGCATGTGCTATGTGGCCAAGGATCGCGGCCGCAACTGCGTGGCCATCCACGATGCCGCCGGCACCCGCACCGTAACGGCCGGCCAGGACGTCTCGCACCGACCCGGCGCGCGCAGGGAAGAGAACGCGATCCTGCGGAGCGGTTAAGACACAGACGTCCGTTCTTCAGATCGCCCCTCCCAGGAAGTTTGAAGCTGACGGAGGGCGGGTCTTGACCCGCCATGATCGAAATCGCAAATCTGCGCGTGCCGTTGCTCGTGGTACGCAATGGCGCGATTCAAATTGCGAAGGACGCCTTGCCTACCGCGTCGAAGTACCCATCAGCGTGCGGGTTCCTGAGCTCCCATGGCGGGTCAAGACCCGCCCTACTCTGCCATCCGGATAACGGTGGGCGGGTCTTGACCCGCCATGATCGAAATCGCAGATCCGCGAGTGCCGGTGTTCGTGTTACGCAATGACGCGAATTCAAATGGCGAAGGACGCCTTGCCTACCGCGTCGAAGTACCCATCAGCGTGCGGGTTCCTGGGCTCCCATGGCGGGTCAAGACCCGCCCTACTCTGCCATCCGGATAGCGGAGGACGGGTCTTGACCCGCCATGATCGAAATCGCAGATCCGCGAGTGCCGGTGTCCGTGTTACGCAATGGCGCGATTCAAATGGCGAAGGACGCCTTGCCTACCGCGTCGAAGTACCCGGCAACGTGCGGGTTCCAGAGCTCCCGTGGCGGGTCTTGACCCGCCCTACTCTGCCATCCGGATAGCGGAGGGCGGGTCTTGACCCGCCATGATCGAAATCGCAGATCCGCGAGTGCCGTTGATCGTCTTACGCGCGTCGATCCATGGAATCCAAAGCCACGCCGTGAAAGAGGAAGAGGCCAGCAGGACGGGATCCAGAGGAGTGCGGGAAAACTTTCAAGGCCGCAATCCCGCCATGCTGGCATTACCAACGCAACGCGGTGTCCGGGACGTCAAGCCACGCCCCGTGATCTTTATAGCCACGCCGCGCGCCGGCGTCACATGGCCAGCTTGCATATGCTGATAACCGTTCGGCGCGCCAAAGGGCGGCCTCTTTAACATCGGTCTAACCGCTGCCCACGCAGATTGGACCCACCCCCTGCAGCGAGCCTCGCCATGAGCCTGCCCCTGTCCGCGCACGGACGTAAGTTTCCGCTTCTGGACGACATCATCGCCTTCACCGATATCGCCATGCGCTCGCGCACCCAGTTCGCGCAGCTGGAACTGCTGAGCCAGGGCATCACCAGCATCCTCAGGACAAGGATTTCACTGCCCGCCTACCTGCTGGTCAGCGACCCGTGGAGATACGTGCGCCAGGAGCTGTATCGTTCCGAAGAACTCGGTTACCAGATCGTCGCCATCACCTGGGCGCCCGGCCAGACCAGCGGCATCCATGACCATGGCGAGATGTGGGGCATCGAGGCGATCCTGGCCGGCAGCCTGGAAGTGACCGACTACGCCATCGATCAACAGAACAACGCGCTGGTGAAGATGCATCGGCTGGGCAGCAGGATGCTGGAAGCAGGCGATGTCATCAGCCTGCTGCCGCCCCACGACCTGCATTCCTGCCGCAACCTGCGCCACGCCACCACGGTGTCGTTGCACATCTACGGCAAGCCGCTGGAGGTGATCCGGCGATTCGTCGCTTCCGGAGACGCCTACCGGGAAGACAAGGCGAAGTTGCACGTGGTGTGAGCATCGCGATGCTGCGGGATTCATCGTAATGCGGGTCCTGGCCCACCACCAACGAAGCCGCAGATCCGCGTGCGGCGCGGAACCATTACGTTCGCCGTAGCGAAAGCGGATCGCTGGACAATCCCGCCGATCGCATCCGTGCAATTGCAGACACTGCACATGGCCGGGCAACGCTGCGTTTCCGGCAGGAACGTACGCAGCGCATGAAGACTCCCCTCGCTTTCGTGCACGGGGCCTTGTCGATCCGTTGCCTAGGCTGCGCCCATCCGGTTCGCATGCGACCTTTACATCCTCACTTCAAATGAACTATTGCCCTCGAGCATCCAGCGACGACAGCTCCATCACGGCCTATGACGCCGAACCGACGACCACCGACCGTCGCGACTCCGGTGAACGGACCGCGCAATTCCTGGCTTTCGTCGGCGACCCGTCGTTCCCCTGCGTTGGCTCGAAGGCGGCACTGGCACGCGGCGCGATCCATGCGGAAGAATTCGGACGCCTCGGTGACCGCGCAAATGACATGCCGTTGCTCGATGCGCTGGCACAGTTCGCTGCACGCCTTGATGGCGTCGATGCGGATGACACCACCATCCATTCGTTCGTTGCCCTGTTCGATGGCCCGCAGGACACCGACGAGCGCCGGTTCGAGGCGATGCTGTGGTCACAGCTGCAGCGCCTGCACGACCTGGACGCGCGTCGCGGTACGCGCTGGTCTTCCGGCGTCAGCAGTGACCCGGACGATCCGCGTTTCAGCCTGAGCCTGGCGGGCCACCCGTTTTTCGTGATCGGCCTGCATCCGGGCGCGTCGCGGCTGGCGCGCCGGTTTGCGTGGCCGGCCATGGTCTTCAATTCGCACCGGCAATTCGAACAACTCCGCGTCGATGGCCGCTACTCCAAGATGCAGACGGCCACCCGCGCGCGTGACGTCGCGTTGCAGGGGTCGATCAATCCCAACCTGTCCGACTTTGGCAGCGCGGCCGAAACGCGCCAGTACAGCGGCCGCGAGGTCGACGCGGACTGGACATGCCCGTTCCGGGTGAGGAGCGGGCATTGAACGCCGAAGCGATCCAGCGCATCGCGCCCTGCTCGGGTCATGCGATCGAGTTGCGTGCCGGCGACCAGCTGGTGGTCATCGACCCGCTGGGCCAGCAGGTCAGTGACCTGACGGCGTTCTCGCTGGAAGACCGGGTCGAATACCTTTCGTCGGGGCGCTCCATCGATTACGCGTCCAAGCTGTGGCTGAGCACCGGCGACGTGCTGTATTCCAACCGCAGCCGGCCGATGTTCACCATTCTCGAAGACACCTGCGGCCGCCACGACTTCACCCTGACGCCGTGTTCCAAGCGGATGTTCGAGCTTCTCTACGGAGAGACCGAAGGCCGCCCGGGGTGCGAAGGCAACCTGGCCGCGGCGTTGGCGCCCTATGGGATCGATGTCGACCGTATCCCGGTCGCCTTCAACATTTTCATGAATGTCTCGGTGGATGGCAGCACCGGGGCGGTCGCCGTGCTTCCGCCCTTGAGCCAGGCCGGCGACTTCATCCGCCTGCGCGCCGAAATGCCGATGGTGGTGGCAATGACCGCGTGTTCGGCCGGCCAGTCCAACAACTTCAGTTACAAGCCGATCGACTTCCGGATCGAGCGGGCCTCGTGAGCGTCAATCAGCCCGTTTGAACGCAGCGCCTGTGGCAGGCGCGTTCGACTGTGAAGCGCGCGCGCTTACTCTGGTCCGCTACCTGCTTCAGCTTCGAAGCCGAAAATATGCGAGCCACTTTTTTGATCCGCCTCACGCGCGGTGATTGAACGGACGAAACTGCCCCCGTTTATGCCGGCCCCGCCCAGTCCGCCGGGTAGACCCCGCGGGCAAGCCACTGCCTGAAACTCGAGTGCGGCCACTCGAAGGCGGTGGACGCATGGCCGTGCTTGACCGGGTTGTAGTGGATGTAGTCGAAGTGGCTGCGGAAATCGGCCTCATCCCTTATCACGCGCTCCCAGTAGCGCCGCTGCCAGATGCCGCGTTCGGACTTGCGACGACGTCGTTCCGAACACCGTTCGCCCTTCGGCAACGAACGCGAGAATGCCGTCTTGATGTGGCGCCATCGCGTGGCGATGTCGTCATCGCCTGCTGGCAGCCGCCAAAGGCAGTGCAGGTGGCCGGGTAGCACGACATACGCCGGCATGAGAAAGGGGCGGGCCGCCCTGGCCTGGGCAAAGGCGTCGCGCAGCGCGTCGATGTGCCCGGTGAGCAGGTCACGCCTGCGTTCCAGCAGGTTGACGGTGAAGAAGTAGGTGCCGCCAGGCACCCAGACGCGTCGGTAGTTCGGCATGCGATGCAGCATCGCAACGTTGCTGCCCCCGCGTAACCGGAAAACCCCACCTTGTTCCGTCAGGCTTGTGCGGTGGCGTGCGGTATGCCGCGCCGGCCATGGCGGGTCGAGACCCGCCCTCCTCATGGCACCGATGCGTAGGGCGGGTCTTGACCCGCCACGAACGACATCGCAAATCCGTGAGCTGAGTTCGGCCTGCCTGCCCGCGCTGGCTACCGCCTTTTCGCGGTGTCGCAGGCAGCGAGTAGCGCGGGCAAGGCCAAAGAGTCCGTCACGCAGCTTGTACCGGGGCGCTCCGGGCACCTCTTTAGGTTCCAGCATCCAGCACCCCGGGTGCGCTGCGCTTACCCGGGCTACGTGGCTTCAGGCGCCCAGCAGTTCGACTTCGAACTTCAGCGTGGCATTGGGTGGAATCACGCCACCGGCGCCGCGCGCACCGTAGCCAAGGTTGGCCGGGATGATCAGCGTGCGCTGGCCGCCTTCCTTCATGCCCTGCACGCCTTCGTCCCAGCCCTTGATGACCATGCCACCGCCCAGCGGGAATACGAAGGGTTCGCCACGGTCCTTGCTGGAATCGAATTTTTCACCTTGGGTGTCGTTTTCGTAGAGCCAGCCCGTGTAATGCACGGTGACGTTGCGGCCGGGCGCGGCCTCGGCGCCGGTGCCGACGACGGTGTCTTCGAACTGCAGGCCGGAGGCCAGTGTGGTGAATGCCATGAAGTTTCCTTTTGAGCCTGGTGGTTTCGTGGCGCGTAGTTTAGCGCTCGCGTTGTTCACGAAAAAAGAATTTCCTGGGTGGGCCATGGCCCACCGCCTTTACGCTTCAGACTTGCCCTGCGTCGAGACAGGAGCGGTGGGCTCAAGCCCCTACGGGATCACCGGATCACGGGACTGCCAAGGTGCACGGTGGCGCACCCTTCATGTGCGCGAGGCCGGAACCGTGTTCACCATCCACGGCACGCCGAACCGGTCGACCAGTGCGCCATAGCCAGGGGACCAGAAGGTCTCGCTGAAATCCATGACCACCTTGCCGCCTTCCTTCAAGGCATCGAACCAGCGGCGTGCCTGGGCCGGATCGTCGGTATGCAGGGTGACATCGAAGCCGTTCTTCGGCTTGTCGATGTTGGGCGCCCACGCGGTGTCCATGTCCGCCCCCATCAGCGCCTGGTCGCCGACGTCCAGCCAGCAATGCATCAGCCAGTCCTTGTACTTCGGATCGCTCACCGGCATGTCAGGCGGCGCCTCGCTGTAGGGATGGGCGGCGGTGATCCTGCCGCCGAGTACTTGCGCGTAGAACTCGAACGCCTCGCGACACTGGCCGCGGAAACTGAGACTGGTCACGATCTTCATAACGGATCTCCTGTCTTTTTTTGGCCCTGCAGGCTGCCATACGAATGTTTAAGCCGGCATGACAGTTTTGATAATGCGCAGTCCACGCCGGCGCACGTGGGGTTCCAGTGTGCAGCGCACCGGCTGCATGCCTGGCCGCGGCGCGTTGGTTCCAGGTCAGTCGTCGAGCGCGAAACCACGCTGCGCAGGATCCCAGCGAATGGCCACGCGCTCGCCCTTGGGCAGGGGTTCTTCGTCGGCCGGGTCGCAGTCGCCGTTGCACAGCCCCATCATCAGCTCGGCTTCGCATTCCCACTCGCCGGGCTTGGCGCCGGGAAGCCGCCGGCAGGATTCCTTGCGTGCATCGAACACCTTGGCATGCAGGAGCAGCGGCTGACCGGTGGCAGTCAGGGTCATGGGAAGGCCGCCGGCCTGCTCAATCCGCTCGTATCTCTCGATGGCGATGCGGCGCACGTCCGAGGCGGACGGCTCATCAGCAGGGACGGACTCTTCGGCGACCGGCGCATCGCCACCTGCGGCCGCAGCCGCGACGATCGGCGTGGGCGACTGGGCGGAGTCGTTGGTCGCAAAGCTGCGCCCGCCGAGCTTGGCCTGAAGGGCAGCCGCCCACTGCATCTCGAACCCGTCGGGTGCCTTGGCCAGCAGCCAGCCCTCGGCGCTGCGCCCTTCAAGCGTGAGGCCGTAGCGTTTGATGAGGGCCACGGCGTCGTCCAGTTTCCCCTCCTCGGGCTGCACCACGACGCGTCCGGGAAGAAAGGTACCGGGCGGGTCCATGGTGTTTTCCCGCGCATATTCAGTGCCCTCGACGACCAGCGTGGTGCCGTCATAGTCCACGTATTCGTTGCCGTCCGGACCGCCGCCGCAACCGGCCAGCAGTGCCAGGCACAGGACCCAACCCACCACACGCCCGCCACGGGCGGCCCGCTGTACGCAATGCATTCGATGTTTCCCCTCGGCGCCGTCATGGCACCGTCCCCGCCGATAGTCTGCCATGGCGGTCGGAACGCACGAAGCAGGTCGCCGGGGTGCGCTGCGCTTGTCCGGGCTACGCCGGCTTTGGCGTCGGGTGATCGAACAATGCATTCAACGTGGCACCCGGCGTCGCAGCTTCCAGCCCGGCGAAGCTTCCCTGTTCCTGCAGCAGCCGGGTGGCCTGCATGAAGCCGCCCCAGGCGGCGCGCGCCAGTGCACCGCCCAGGCTGACCCGGCGCACCCCCATCGCGGCGATGTCCTGCAGGGTGAACGCACTGGTGCCACCCACCAGCAGGTTGACCGGCTTCGGTGCCACCGCCGCCACCACGGCCTCGATGTGGGCACGCTGCACGATACCCGGCGCGTACAGGCAGTCCGCCCCCGCATCGGCATAAGCGCGCAGGCGCACCAGGGTGTCCTCGATATCGGGTTGGCCAACGAAGAAGTTCTCGGCGCGTCCGATCAGCATCACGTCCGCACCAGACCGGTCGATCGCCGCGCGCGCGGCACGCAGCCGGGCCAGCGCCTCGTCCAATGGCCTGAGCGGCTGGGAAGGATCCGGACTGGCGTCTTCGATGGACAGCCCGGCCACGCCGGTGTCGATCGCGCGCAGGACGGCCTGTTCGACGTCGGCCGGGGTCTTGCCGAAGCCATCGCCAAAATCCGCATTCAACGGCAGGGACGTGGCAGCGGACATTTCACGCAGATGCGCCAGCACCTGTTCCAGGTCCTCGGCCCCATCGGCCTTGCCCTGGCTCCACGCATGCCCGGAACTGGTCGAAGCCAAGGCCTTGAAGCCCACACTTTGCAGATAGCGCGCGCTGCCGATATCCCAGGGGTTGGGCAGGAGGAAGCAGCCGCCCTGGTGCAATGCGCGGAACTGGCGGCGGCGTTCGCTGGGGTCAGGCGTGGACATACAGGGAATCTCCGGGGACGGTCGAGGCCGCGGCGTCAGGTCTGCGCAGCGAGTAGCGCAGCGCGTCCGCGACCGGCGTCGTGCCCGTGGTCGGCTCGATTATCACCCGCGCGATGGCGGGTCGCTCGATCAGTGCCACCAGGGTGAAGAAGTCTGTTGCGCCCGGCATCCGATTCCAGCGATATCCGACCATCAGGCAAGCAAGTAGCAAGTAGCCCGGTTAAGCGCAGCGCACCCGGGGAAAGCCGTCACCGTTCGCCGAGCTCACCGATGGCGTCGTCCGGAGCGGCCCAGTCCAGCGGCAACCAGCCCTTGTCCACGTAGCGATGGAAGGTGGAATGCGGCCAGTCCTTCACCGCCTCCACCAGCCCATGCTTGAGCGGGTTGATATGCACGTAGTCCACGCGCCTCTGGAGTTCCGCCTCGTCGCGGACGGTGCGCTCCCAGTAACGGGACTGCCATGCGGATGTGGAGAGATCGTAGGATGGGTCGAGCGTAGCGACACCCATCACGCGTGACGCATCAATGCCGCCATGAGCTTAGGAAAATAGATGGTCAGTTTGGTGCTCTATCGCTCCGGGCAGGAAGAGCGATGGGTGTCGCTACGCTCGACCCATCCTACGAGGCCCCAGGTTGCGTCGATATCGAAGGCGTCGCGGCGTCCTTGCCTGCGGCGATCCAGCGGGTGGCGGCATCGCCCATCAGGGCCACGCCGACGAGGGCGAAAATCCAGAGCGTGGCTTCACGAGCGCCCCGCCGCAGACGCTCGCGCCAGCGGGCGAAGCGTTCGTCGCTACGTTGTCCCAGCACCGCATGCAGGCCAAGCAGCAGCAACGGCGGCGCCACGAAGATCAGGTTGTAACCCAGCAGCAGCGGCAGCCACTGCGCGGGTCCAAGTTTGTCGCTGATCATCAGGGCGATGGCGGCGAAGTAAGGCAGCGCGGTGACCAGTTCGGCGGCAGTCACCGCCATGCCCAGCAGGAAGAAGCCCAGCCGTTTTCCGGTGGCCGGCAGTTTGGGTTCGGGTGCCGCGTGGGCAGTGGACGGCGCAAAGATGGCATACACCAGCAATGCGGCGCCCAGCACGCCCTGCACGATAAGGGCAACCGGATGGTCCAGTGCCTGGCCCAGGCGCTGGCTCAGCGCGGTGAAGCCCAGCATCATGGCGATACCCAAAGACAGGTAGGTCGCCACTATGCCGGCCACGTAGGGCAGCAGTCGGGACGCGGGCTGCGGGCGGGAAAGCAACCACAACGCCACGACCAGGGCGGAGGGATTCAGGCTGTCCAGCAGGGCCAGTAAAAACAGGCTAGGCAGCAGGGTTTCCATTCGAGCAGGGCATCCGGGGTTTTGCGCAGGCTACCGCAGTCGCCCCGCCTGCATCGCCTTCGGACCTGACTCTGGACCAAAAGGGGTCAGGTTCATTTCTTGAGTGAAAGAAAATGAACTTGACCCCGTTTTACCGCGGACACTTAATTGCCTCCGTCCCTTTAACTCCGCCTTACGCACGTTAAGCGACTACAGGCGTACGCTTCACGAGCCGACGCAGACCAATCAATGAGGATGGTGCTGCATCTACTTTGGCTTTCAAAGCTGCGCTGACAGCGGTAATGGCGAGCCCCCGCTTTGCGCCAGCTACTGACGTGGCTAAACCAGTCAGCCAATCAGTCACTTGGTTGCCTTGGGCCTTCGGATGGACAACAAACACCCAAGTCCGACCATCGGCCTTGAAGGCGACCTCATTGATGTAGGCGAAGTCTGGGAAGGTCTTCCGGATTAGCTTGATAATGCCATTGATGTAGACGGGGCTAGATCCCAATAGCACCACCACCTTGGCGGTGAAAGGCATTGAAGGCAGGTAGGTCTGCACGCAACGTTCTAGGATGCTATTGGACCAAGGATCGGTGGTTGCCTTAGTCATGATTGTGCCGCTGGTCTTCCAACTACCTTTCTCCCACATTTCAAGGCTGCAGCGAGAAATCGAGGAGTAGCCAACCCGCTTGCTAAACCGGGTCATGGAGGAATCGATCGACTGCCCCAGCTCAAGCCCAAGACTCGCCAAGATCTTCGCCATGGCTGGACGCATGCCGATATAGGCGACCTGATCGAACTCCCGCTCCCTGGCTGCACGCGCTTGGTTGGCTCCCATAGAGAAGCCGAGCACCATGACCTCTGGGTTGGTTGCGCCCCAATACGCAGGCCAATTAGTTAGGCGCCATTGATCGTTATGGGTGATTTGGGTCTTTGAACCTGTGAAGCAAAGTGTGCAGGTGTGGCAACCGTGTTCGTATCCAGCAATTCCCATGAGACACCTCAATTATGTCGTCGGTGATCATTACGGGTTCTCTGGGAGGTAAACGCAACCGCGAAAACTATGCGGCGGGCCTGCTTCTGAAGCTGGCCAGAATGGCTAGCTTCATTTCCTAAGTAGAAAGAAATGAACCTGACCCCTTTTTCCACATTCCTTTGTCGGTTGCTGCTGTCGGATATTAAGACGAGAAATGAGAAAGAGATGGTACAAGAAATTAAGCTAACCGCTTTTCTGGGCTTCTTTTAATGCTGAACAGGTCGGCGTTCGACAGTCTCTGACACTGTCTGGCTTTCGGTTCTGCCGTTCCGACCCTTGGTTTCCACCTTGGTTACCTTTGTCCGCCTCCATATATTCCCGGCGAGGTCCGTGTCCATAGTGACTGAAATGGTGCCGGATACTTCTTCCTGGGCACGCTCCCGGAGTGCCGCGTCCAGCGTCACCGGCTTCTGTGTCATCTCCCCGAGAGCAACATCGGATTCGGCGCGAGCGCGACGGAATACGTCAGGGTCGATTTCCAGTACGACAGCAAACGTCGCTCCGTCGGGTCCGGTCGATTTCCTCGTCAACACTCCAGGGCTTCTTGCTTTAGCGTCCCGGTAAGTATCTCCCGCCTGCATCCCAGCGGATCCAAGATCGTACGATTCAACCAACTCGATCACCGACTCTGGTTCGCATTCGATACGAAATGCAGCCCATGTAAAAATCCAGCGCCCACACGCGGCACGAGTCCACCCGGCGGCCTTGAGCCAACCCTCTATTCGCTCTTCGAGTTCGGAGCGGTTGAGCAACTCCATCGATCCGCTGGTCGGCTTGAAAACTCGCACAGGAAACTGCCAGTTGCGCGCTCTCTCCTCTGCTGTGGCTTTCTTCGGAAGATCAAACTCCAGCTCCGAACCGCCTTCGCGCACTCCTATCACGCGTTCGACAACGGCATCCCGACCGCTGGAGCTTCCCGAGGAGCCATCACTGGTCTGGTCGGCGGTCTGGTAACTCATGCTGATTTCAGACTCCTCGCCGACTTTCGCTGCGGCGTGTACTGACTCGCCGCGCGCAGCGTTGGCCAGCAAGAGCAGAGTCGCAATCGTGGCTATGAGAAGCATGCCCTGCGAAATGAAATGCATCTGGAGCTTGTTGGATTTATCCATTTATCGAGATTACTCCAACAAGATAAAATGTCCGAAACATGGCGGATACCGCCTTCCGCCATACACTGACGCAACCGGCAGTATGCGGCCGGGGTCGCGCCGAAGAGCTATTAGGATGTAGCGAGCGCTGAGAAAAAGATGTCGGGTTGATTTTCTTTAATAAAAGAAATGAACCTGACCCTTTTTTATCGAAGAAAATGAACCTGACCCCGTTTTTGACCACCGGACTGAAAAGGGTCTGGTTCATTTCATGAGTAAAGAAATGAACTTGGACCCCTTTTTCCGCGGGGTAATGCCAGAGCCTGCCCGTACTTGATACCGGGGCCGCACCCGGCACACGTAGAGTTCAAGTGTGAAGCGCCTTGCGTGCGCTTCGCTTACCCAGGCTACGCGGGCTAGAACGTAGGCTCCAACGGCTTCACCACGCTAATGTGATCATCACCCGTCGGCGTGAACACCTCAATACTTCCGTATCCTGACTTCTTTTCGACAGCAGTAAACGTAACGCGTATACCCGTGCCGCCCAAATTTAGCCATTCGACGTTTTCGACAAATGTCCGACCTTCACGCGCCACTTTGAGTCGATCCAATCGCCGCTGACGTAATTCTTCACTGTTTCTAGCAGGGGCGCCGGTTGAAGGAGAACCATATTTTTCTAACAAAAGTGCTAGCAACTCGTCCTTATGGATAGCGCCGTCAGTGGTCGCCAGGATGCCCGCAACCTTGCCGTCCACCACCAGCACCTGAGTCCACTTTATTCCTTCGGGCTTTTTATCTTTGGGCGCGCTATAAAACACCTTGAAGACTTTTGCTTTAGACAGCTCCTCTGTCGGGCGCATGGCGCCTGACCGCCAGCATGGTCCTGCGTCAAAGCCCAAGTACGTCCGCTGGTTATAGCTCGCTGATACATAAGCGCATTCCGGAACTGAAGCAATTGGCGCGCCGAGTTTTAGTCCCATGAAGTCGACCTCTGCCCGAGCATTGAAAGCCAGCAAAAACACGAATAGGCTCGCAACCCACTTCATCTAATTTCCTTTGAAGACGCGGGTGGCCCGCCTTCCGCCCCGAACGATATCCCATATCCATGTCGAGAAAGCAGCCCCAAGGCCGAAGGCCGCACCCACGGCACATAGAGTTTCAGCATGTGGCTCCCCGGATGGGCTTCGCTTACTCGGACTACGCTGCCTCTTCGAAGCACTCTGGGAACAGGTCTTGCACGTCCAAACCTGCTCTCGTTCCAGATTTCATGTGATTGAAAAGTTCAATCAATCGCCTGTCATTTGTAAGCAATAAATCTGCGTTGCTGCCGATAACGGCATACTCTTTATCTACAACAGTATTCTCGAAATCGATTGCAGCTACAGCAGCATCGTCATCGCCAAATTTGTGGAAATTGTCAAGAACCCACAGTAGTTCTGCTTGTACAAGACGATAACCGAGCCACTGTGGACCTGTACCCGCTCCACGCTGATCTTCATCTGCGAGATGCGCAAAAACCTCTCGGACCGTATCGGAATCCCCTGATAACTGGTTAAAGATGCCGGCAACTATTGCGGCGCCTTGAGTCGGTCTCAAACCAGCTAGTTCGGGAAATATAGTCGTCATGGTAGCCACCCGAGCGCGAAATCCTCGGACTTCCTGTCCTATTTTCTCCCGCCATTCCTCAACAATGAGCTGGGAGACCGGATCTTGGAGAGGGACTTCTCCAAAAAAGAGCAATTCAGGAAGTGCCGCTTCTGCATCCGTTCCGACCACAGATGGAATACCACGTCCAACCTCAAGTCTGAGAAGGTGGCCTATCGAGCCTGAAAAGTGCGCCACTTCTCGGAGCCCTCTGAGCTTAACGAACAGACCCGCCTTGAGCCGCTCGTCAGTGGTGAGCAATTCATAGATGAGCGATTCTGGAATCAACAGTTCTGATCGCTCACCAATGCATTGGAGCCTGCTAAGTGAAAGTGATTGAAATCCACTTTTGTCTAGAACTACTTTCATCAAAGTATCGACTCGCAGATGTATTTTGCTACTAGCAGACCTGCACAAGAAATTTATTAACGTTGGGACCAAAGGGGGTCAGGTTCATTTCTTGAGTGGAAGAAAATGAAGCTGACCCCGTTCTTTTCTTTTTCAGCTTAGCCGAGCTACGCAGGCTAGCGGTAGGTAGCCGCAGAGCGAGAAACAGCAGCATTCTTAAACCCGTTGGCCAGAAGAAGTCGCTCAACAACATGCAGGGGCGTTTGATGTTTCGGCCCGAGGACAATGCTTGAGATTGAATCGATACCCAAATCCTCTAACTTGACCTCGAAGTAGGGAACAATTTTATCTACGCCCGCATTAAATCGTGTCCCTGACTCTTCCCCTGATTTCGTTGAAAAGCTTACTAATCGCCACTCTTTCTCTTCAGCAAATGCTGGGCTTTTTATCTCGAACATCCGAAGCATTAATGAGAGGATGGCAAACGTTCCATCACTCGTCGCCTTCTTTATTCTCTCTTTATCTCCCTCTGAAGTTGGCAGCAAAATCGTTCCAATTTCCGATCGGAATGCGCCCAACTCAAGAAGCGCTTTAATTTTGGCGAAATGTTCCGCAGCAATTTCTTGCTGACCATCTCGATCATAAACAAGCTTGTTGAGAGTGAAGCCCCTTTCGTTCCTCTCTCTAAACTTCCCGGAAAGCTGCCTTAAGTAGTCGCTGTCGAACCCGATAGACGCGCCTCGCCCGTCATTAGCGTAGCCCCGCCATTGACTCAACAGGTCGCCATCTTCCGAAAGACAGAAGCCCAAGCCGTCAAAGAAGTCATATGCCCTCCGTAGTTGAGTTTCTAATCGCGCCAACGTGTACTGATCTAGCCCGGACTCTCTTGCCATCTGAAGTAAAACGTCAAGAATGATCGACCCTTCTTGGCTGTCGTTGGACATCGTCAACGATGAAAGTCTTATGGTTTTACCTGTCAAAATTGAGACAAGAGTTTCACTCGTGCAATAGTGATATAGCGATGCCATTAATTTGTCTCTGGCGATGAAAGGTCGGAGGCATTTCAAAAGAAAAGGGTCAGGTTCATTTCTGGACCTGACCCCCCTATTCCGTCACCTAGTCGCGTGTACTCACCCGCACTTCGAATACCCACAATTCAAACAAGTAGCACAGCCATCCATGATCACCAGCGCCTTGGTGTTGCACTTGTGGCACAGGGTGGCGCTGGGCGGGAAGCTGGTGCCGTCGCCGGTGACGGCGATGTCTTCGTGGGAGGCGGGTTGGTTGGCCGCGCCAAGAGCGCCCCCATCCGCCCTGCGGGCACCTTCCCCCGCTGACGCAGGGGAAGGGGTGGAAGCCCCTACGTCAGAGTTTTTTTTTGTGCGGTTCTCGTACTGCGCCCGCTTCTCGGCCAGGATCGCGCGCTGGTGCGCGCTCATTTCCGGGTCGTGGATCATGCCGATCGACTTCAGGTGCTCCTCGACGATCGCGCCCAGCTCGGCCACCAGCGACGGCATGTACACGCCGCCACCCTTGAAGTAGCCACCGCGCGGGTCGAACACCGCCTTCATCTCGTCGACCAGGAAGGTCACGTCGCCGCCCTTGCGGAACACGGCGCTCATGATGCGGGTCAGCGCCACGATCCACTGGAAATGCTCCATGGACTTGGAATTGACGAAGATCTCGAACGGGCGGCGCAGCTCGTGCTCGGTGCCCGCGTTCAACACGATGTCGTTGAGGGTCACGTACATGGCGTGCTCCACCAGCGGCGACTTGATCTTGTAGGTGCTGCCGATCAGCACTTCCGGGCGCTCGATGCGCTCGTGCATGTGGATGATGTCGGCCACCGGCAGCGCGGCCTCGGCCTTCTCGCGGCTGATCGACTCACCCTGGATCACCGCGGCTTCGCGTGCCTTGTCTTCCGGCGTGAGGACGGTGTAACCCTTGATTTTCTTGTCGATCTTGACGGACATGGAACGGTTTCCTGGGTGCGGGTGTGTTGGATGCTTTGACTGCTGGTCGGGCAGGGCGCGAGTCGCGGCCCTCACCCCAACCCCTCTCCCGGTGGGAGAGGGGCATTGGAGCGCTTACTTCTTCGCTTTCTTCGCGGCTTTCTTTGCGGTCTTGCGGGCCGGGGCCTTCTTCACTGCGGCCTTCTTCGCGGCTGCCTTTTTGGCCGGAGCCTTCTTGACGGCCTTGCGCGGGGCAGCTTTCTTCGCGGCCTTCTTGACTGCCTTCTTGGCGGCGGTCTTCTTGGTCGCGACCTTGCGGGTCACCTTCTTGACTGCCTTCTTCACTGCCTTCTTGGCCGTGGCCTTCTTGGCGGCGACCTTCTTGCCTACCGACTTCTTGGTGGCGGTCTTCTTGGTGGCCTTCTTCGCGGTCTTCTTGGTTGCGGCTTTCTTGGTGGTCTTCTTGCCGGTCTTCTTCTTCAGCGCCGCCACTTCGGCCTTGGCCGAAGCGCTGGCCGAGGCGAGCGACTTCTTGGCCTTGGCCACGGTCTTCTTCACTGCCTTGCTGGCCTTGTCGGTGCGCTTGCCGACTGCCTTCTTGGCCGCAGTGACCTGCTTGGTCGCGGCCTTCTGTGCCTTCTTTGCGGACTTCTTCACCGAGGCGACAGCGTCGCTGGCGGTGGAAGCGATGGAGCTGCCGATGTTGCTCGCGGTTTCTTTCACGCTTTCTGCAGCGCCCGTCAGGGTCGCCACCACACCATTTCCATTGCTCATGTAGATGCCCTCCTGGGGCCGTGGGTTTGGTACGAGAGCGATGCTATACCGGTTGATGTGAGGTTGGGAGTGATTGGTGGTGTGGCGGTCAAGTGCCAGGGGCATGCTCGCTGCGCTTCGCACCCCCCTCTCCTGCCCTGCGGGCATCCTCTCCCTCAAGGGGAGAGGAGAAAAAGCTACGGCGAAAAGCCAACCCCTCCCCAACCCTCTGCGCCCCGAAGGAAGTCCCCTTGGGGGACTACGCAAGGGAGGGGGCGAAGCTTAGAACTTGCCGTAATAGCCTTCTTTCAAGGCGTCGAACAGGTTGGCGGCGGTGTGCATTTCGCCGTCGTACTCGATCTGTTCGTTGCCCTTGACCTCGACCACCGAGCCGTCTTCCAGCTCGAAACGGTAGGTGGTGTTCTCCAGGTCGGCTTCCTTGACCAGCACGCCCTGGAAGGCGGCCGGGTTGAAGCGGAACGTGGTGCACCCCTTCAGACCCTGCTCGTGCGCGTAGCGGTAGATGTCCTTGAACTGCTCGTACGGGTAGTCGGTGGGGACGTTGGCGGTCTTGGAGATGGAGCTGTCCACCCACTTCTGCGCCGCGGCCTGCACGTCCACGTGTTCCTTGGGATTGATGTCGTCGGCGCTGATGAAATAGTCGGGCAGCTTGCTGGCGGCGTCCTCGGCGAAGGGCATCGCGGCCTGGTTGACCAGGTGGCGGTAGGCCAGCAGCTCGTAGGAGAAGACGTCGACCTTTTCCTTGGACTTCTTGCCTTCGCGGATGATGTTGCGGCTGTAGTGGTGGGCGAAGGAGGGCTCGATGCCGTTGCTGGCGTTGTTGGCCAGGCTCAGCGAGATGGTGCCGGTGGGCGCGATGGAGCTGTGGTGGGTGAAGCGGCTGCCGATCTCGGCCAGCTCCTCGACCAGCTCGGGCGAGACCGAGGCCACACGCTGCATGTAGCGGCTGTACTTGGCGTGCAGCACCTTGCCGGGGATCTGCTGGCCGATGCGCCAGCCGTCCTTCGCCATTTCCGGGCGCAGGCGCAGCATCGCGGCGGTGACCTCGAACAGCTCCTCCATGATCGGCGCGGCGCCCTTTTCCTTGGCCAGCGCCAGGCCCATTTCCCAACCGGCCACGGCCATGTCGCGGGCGATGGACTCGGTGAACTCGCAGGACTCGGGGCTGCCGTACTTCATCTGCAGCATGGTCAGGGTCGAACCCAGGCCCAGGAAGCCCATGCCGTGGCGACGCTTGCGCAGGATCTCGGCGCGCTGCTGTTCCAGCGGCAGGCCGTTGACCTCGACCACGTTGTCGAGCATGCGGGTGAACACGCGCACCACTTCCTTGTATTCCTCCCAGTCGAACGTGGCCTGGTCGGTGAAGGGGTTGCGCACGAAGGTGGTCAGGTTGACCGAACCCAGCAGGCAGGCGCCGTAGGGCGGCAACGGCTGCTCGCCGCAGGGGTTGGTGGCGCGGATGTTCTCGCACCACCAGTTGTTGTTCATTTCGTTGACGCGGTCGATGAGGATGAAACCGGGCTCGGCGTAGTCGTACGTCGAGACCATGATCATGTCCCACAGGTGGCGCGCGCGGATGTGGCCGTAGATCTTGCAGGCGACCAGGCCGTCGTCGCGGCTGATGTAGCTGCGGTGGGTCGGCCACTCGCGCCACAGCACCTGGGTCTCGTCGTCCAGGTTGATCTCGTGCTGTTCCTTGGCATTGACGGGGAATACCAATGGCCAGTCGCCGTCGTTCTTCACCGCTTCCATGAAGCCATCGGTGATCAGCAGCGACAGGTTGAACTGGCGCAGGCGGCCGTCCTCGCGCTTGGCGCGGATGAAGTCCTTGGCGTCGGGGTGGGACACGTCGAAGGTGCCCATCTGCGCGCCGCGGCGGCCGCCGGCACTGGAAACGGTGAAACACATCTTGTCGTAGATATCCATGAAGGACATCGGGCCCGAGGTGTACGCACCGGCGCCGGCGACGAAGGCGCCCTTGGGCCGCAGGGTGCTGAACTCATAACCGATGCCGCAGCCGGCCTTGAGGGTCAGGCCGGCTTCGTGGACCTTGTCCAGGATGCCGTCCATCGAGTCCTCGATGGTGCCCGACACGGTGCAGTTGATGGTGCTGGTGGCCGGCTTGTGTTCCTGGGCACCGGCGTTGGAGGTGATGCGGCCGGCGGGAATGGCCCCGCGGCGCAGCGCCCAGACGAAGCGCTCGTTCCAGTAGGCGCGCTTCTCGGCGGTGGGCTCGGCATCGGCCAGGGCCCGGGCCACGCGCTGGTAGGTGCCGTCGATGTCGGCATCCAGGGCGTCGCCCTGCTTGGTCTTCAGGCGGTACTTCTTGTCCCAGATATCCACCGAGGCCGGCTGCATCGGGACCAGTGACCCTTCCGCTTCGTGATTGTTCTTGACCGCCTCCAGGCGCACCGTGCTCATGGTTCTGTTGCTCTCCCTGTTTCTGTTGCGTGTAAAGGTGTTTTCTGTTTTTTGGTTTTTTTCTGCCGCCCCGGCAGGCCGGGGTGGATGTCGCATTTGTTACCGGCCTGGTGCCAACCGCCCCGGCCGCCTCCACTGCTCACGCCAAGGCATGCCGCAGGGGTTTGAAAAACTGTGCGCAGGATCCCGTAAAACCACTGTCATCACCGCTATTTACGCTCTCCCCAAAGCGTCCTGGCTGTCAGCCCAAAACCCTACTGCTTGGGCCTACCCCGCACCTGACCGCTATATCTAGTGGCTGGAGCGAAGGCTGCAAGCTACGCCGGCCCGCTGGGACTGTCAACGGGAAATGCTCTGATCTGCCGGGCAAAAGGGGGGCCGCCTGTTCAGGTTTTGGGCCGGGCCCCGCGCCAGGCCCCGGCCTGACTTCATTGCGGGTTTAGGCGCCGGTAAGCACACTCGTTCATATAGCCTCCAATGGCCCCGGGTCGCCTTGCGATTGTCCCCTGACCGGGCCGGCGGCGGCTCCCCTTCCCTGACTCCAGCCGAGCTTTGCCGACCCCATGCGCCCGCTCCCCACCCTGATTGCCCTGGCCGCCGCGGCCGCCTTCGGTGGCTTCGCCGCCACCGGCCTCACTACCCTGATCGACCAGCGTGCCCAGGCCGCCGCGGCCGTAACCGCCGCGCCCGCGCTGGTGCCGGCCATGGGCTCGCTGCCCGCGGCCGTGGACGGCCAGGCGATGCCTTCGCTGGCGCCCATGCTGCAGCGGGTGATGCCGGCGGTGGTCAGCGTCAACACCAAGCAGGTGGTGCGGGTGCGCAACCCGTTCGCCGACGACCCGTTCTTCCGCCGCATGTTCCCCAACATCCCGCAGGAGCGGATCAACGAGTCGCTGGGCTCGGGCGTGATCATCGATGCGGTCAACGGCTACGTGCTGACCAACCACCACGTGATCGAGAACGCCGATGACGTCTCGGTGACCCTGGCCGACGGGCGCCAGCTCAAGGCCGAGTTCCTGGGGTCGGACGCCGACACCGACGTGGCCCTGATCCGCATTCCCGCCGACAAGCTCACCGCCATTCCGCTGGCCAACAGCGGCGCCTTGAATGTCGGTGATTTCGTGGTCGCCATCGGCAACCCCTTCGGCCTGAGCCAGACAGTGACCTCGGGCATCGTCTCGGCAGTGGGCCGCAGCGGCATCCGCGGGCTGGGCCTGCAGAACTTCATCCAGACCGACGCCTCGATCAACCCGGGCAATTCCGGCGGCGCGCTGGTCAACCTGCAGGGCCAGCTGGTCGGCATCAACACCGCCAGCCTCAACCCGCAGGGCAGCATGGCCGGCAACATCGGCCTGGGCCTGGCCATTCCCTCCAACCTGGCGCGCGACGTGGTCGACCAGTTGCTGAAGAACAACGGCGTGGTGATCCGCGGCACCCTGGGCCTGGAGACGCAGACGCTGACCCCGCAGGTGGCGCAGGGGCTGGGCCTGGGCGAGACCCGCGGCGCGGTGGTGACGCGGGTGTATGCCGGTTCGGGCGCGGCGGCGGCCGGACTGAAGACCGGTGACGTGATCGTGGCGGCCAACGGCCAGCGCATCGACAGCGCCGAAGCCCTGCACAACTACGAGGGCCTGCAGCCGGTCGGCACGCCACTGGCCCTGGAAGTGCGACGCGACGGCAAGTCGCTGACCCTGCGCGCGGCGCTGAAGGCGCAGCCCGGCGCGGTGGCCGGAGCCTCGCTGGATCCACGCCTGACCGGCGCCTCGTTCGCCGAGCTGCCCGAAGCCCAGCGCAGCGCCGGACTCAGCGGCGTGGTCATCAAGGACGTGGCCCGCGGCAGCCGCGCCGCGCAGAACCGCCTGCAGCCCGGCGACATCGTGCTGGAGGCCAGCAGTGGCGAGTTCACCGACCTGGCCGGCTTCCAGGCCAGCTTCGCCCGCAAGCCGCAACAACTGGTGCTGCAGATCATCCGCGGCAATGCGCGCGGCAACCTGCTGGTGCAGTAGCCGCCCTCCATCGGCAGCGACCGAGGCGCGTGGCAATGCGCGCCGCCGACGTGGCCGCTGATATGAATGCATGGATTTCTGCAGGCACAGCGTGGCCATGCCGGGCCGATGACGGCGCGTTAATGACGGCCTGCTATAGATGTCTCCCCAATCGGGCCGGGCGCTGCGGCGCCTGGTCTTCCACACCCAGGAGATGACCATGAACAACCCCACCGCAACCGATGCACTGAAGAGCAACCTTGGCGAAGCCGGTTCGCATCTGAAGTCCGCCGCCGCCGCCGCCAGCGAAGCCATCCGTGGCGCCGCCGGGTCCGCAGGCGACGAATTGAAGCTGGGCAAGGCCACGGTGAAATCCGAACTGGCCGACGGCGCGCTGTCGGCACTGGCCGCGGGCGAATCCGGCGGTGCGGCGGCGATGGAACAGGTCGACCAGCTGATGGACAAGGGACGCGACCTGATCGACAGCGCCGCCGACCTGATCCGCGAGCGTCCGCTGGCCTCGTTCGGCGTCGCCTTTGCCGCGGGCTGGATCATCGCCAAGCTGGCGCGCAGCGGCGGCGGCAGCGACAAGTAAGCACCGGTGAGCGACCCGCGCGAAAGCGACCCACCCGCAGGCGGGCCGGCACCGGACCTGGCCGATTCGATCCGTGAGGTCGGCGCTGCGGCGCGGGCCGGGCTGAGCGAAGCCGGGCACGCCGCCAAGGCGTTCCGGACCCTGCTGGCCGCCGATGTGTCGCTGGCCCGCAGTGCGTTCGGCCGGGCCATGGCCCTGACCGGGGTGGCGATCGTGTTCGGTGCCTCCTGCTGGCTGCTGCTGATGGCCGCGCTGATCGTGTTCCTGAGTCGCCAGCTCGGTTTGCCCTGGGCGGCGTCGCTGTTGCTGTGCGCGCTGCTGAGCGGCGCGATCACGGTGTGGGCGGCGTGGCAGGCGGACCGTTATTTCGACCACACCCGCATGCAGGCCACGCGCCGGCAGCTGGCGCGGCTGGGCATCGGCGAACTGGCCGAGTTCACCCCGGACCCGGCTTCGCCGGCTTCGACCCGCGATGGCACGGAGAACCGTCCACCGCAGGATAGCGACGGCAAGCCACCGCACAGCGACGTGGGCGTGCGGGTCACGCCGCCATGAAGACGCTGCCATGAAAGCACCGCATCAGAACGTCACCTTCGAGCAGCTGATCGCCAAGGTGAAGCAGGCCGAGGACCTGCTGGAAGCGCGCGAGCGTGCCACGTCCTCGCGCTACCGGCAGCTGAAGCAGGCCTGGCAGGAAGGCTGGACGCCATTGCGCATCGTCTCCGCCGGCCTGGTCAGCGGGTTCCTGGTCGGCCGCGCCGAGCCACTGGGGGCGGTGGGCGGCGCGCGCATCCTGCAGATGGTCAGCGCGGTGTCCAGCCTGTTCGCCTCGGCCCAGGCTTCCGTGGCGGCAGGCGAAGCCAAGGACGCGGCCGATGATGCCGGCGAAGTGGCGGCCGGCGCCGCCGAGGCGGTGGGCGCGCCGCTTCCGCCTGCCGACGCCGATCCTGCCTATATGGCGGCCAATGGTTCCCCGCGGCGGCCGCAGGCGGCCGAAGCCGCCACCGAAATGTCCGAGCGCTGACGCGCCCTCCTTTTTTCCTGCCTGCGCGACCGCGCGATTCCCGACGAGCCTGCCCTACGTGATCACTCCTTCCAGCGAGTCGCTTCCACCCGTGTCCGCACCCCCTCCGCAGCACCCGGTTCCAGAGCCGGCCCATGCCGCCGGGCACGCCCCCGGCGAGGCGCCCAGGCATCCGCGTCCGCGTGCGTCGGCCGCCCTGGTGGTGCTGGTCTGCCTGGCGGTGGGCTACACCTTGTGGGCGGCGCAGGACCTGCTGCTGCCGATCCTGCTGGGCATGTTCTTCGCCCTGGTCGCCAACCCCATCATCCGCCTGCTGAAGAAGATGATGGTGCCGCGCTTCCTGGCCGCGTTGATCGTGGTGGTGGGCGGCATTGCCGGCGCCGGCGCACTGGGCAGCCAGCTGATCGTGCCGGCCGGCGACTGGTTCCGCGACGTGCCCAAGGAACTGCGTGACCTGACTCCCAAGCTGCGCCAGCTGGCCAAGCCGATGCAGGACGCCAACCGCGCGGCCGAGAACATCGCCCGAGCCGCCGGCGGCGACAGCGGCAAGAAGGTGCAGGTGGTGCGCACCCAGGTCGATGACCCCTACAAGATGCTGACCGCCACCCCGCGCCTGCTGGCCTCGGTGCTGGCGGTGGTGCTGCTGACCTTCTTCTTCATCGTCTATGGCGAAACCCTGCAGCGGCACGTGATCGAGATGCTGCCCAGCCGGCAGAAGAAGAAGTTCACCGTCGACCTGATGCAGTCGATGGAACGCGAACTGTCGCGCTACGTGCTGACCATCAGCGTCATCAACGCGGTGGTGGGCCTGGTGTACGCGGGCATCCTGTACGCGCTGGACATACCGCTGCAGGAAGCGCTGCTGTGGGGCACGATGGTGGCGATCCTCAACTTCGCCCCGTACGTGGGCGCGCTGATCGGCATGGGCGTGATGCTGCTGGTCGGCTTCGTGACCTACAACGACACCTGGCTGTCGCTGATGCCGGCCATCGTGTACCTGGCGCTGCACACGGTGGAAGGCCAGATCGTGACCCCGATCGTGCTGGGCAAGCGCATGGCCCTGTCGCCGCTGATCCTGATCCTGGCGTTGATGGTGTTCGGCTGGCTGTGGGGCATCATCGGCCTGCTGCTGGCGGTGCCGCTGCTGGTCTGCGTGAAGCTGGTGCTGGCGCGCGTGGACGGCATGGAAGGCTGGGCGCGGCTGCTGGAGTGACGCCGCTGCGCCGGTGGCCGACCGCCGCAACCGCCCCGGGCCAGGAGCAGCCGGGCAAGCCCGGCTCTACAATGCGGGGATGACCTTTCCCGTACGCGCCATCACCCTGGACCTCGACGACACCCTGTGGCCGTTCGCCCCGATCGGCGCGCGCATCGACCAGGTGCTGCATGACTGGATGCAGGTGCACAGCCCGCGCACCGCCGCCCATTTCCCGCTGCAGGCGATGCGCGAATTGCGCGAGCGCTCCTTCGCCGACAACCCGCACCTGCACCATGACCTCAGCGCGCTGCGGCGGCTGACCCTGCAGCAGGCGCTGGCCGAAAGCGGCGGCGATCCCGACCTGCTCGACGCCGCCTACGAAGTCTTCTACGACGCGCGCAACCAGGTCGAGTGCTATCCCGATGCACTGGACGCGCTGGCGCGCATTGCCGCGCGGGTGCCGGTGGCCGCGCTGAGCAACGGCAATGCCGACCTGCAGCGGATCGGGCTGATGCACCACTTCGTGTTCCAGCTGGGCTCGCGCGAACACGGCGCCGGCAAGCCCGACCCCGGCATCTTCCACGCCGCCTGCGAGCGCCTGGGCGTGGACCGTGGCGAAGTGCTGCACGTGGGCGACCACATCGAGATGGACGTGATCGGCGCCGCGCGCGCGGGCCTGCGCAGTTGCTGGATCAATCGCGAAGGCCTGGGCTGGGACCACCACGAGCCGCGCCCGGACCTGGAATTCACCGACCTCACCGCGCTGGCCGACTGGCTGGATGCCTCATCCAAGAACGCATCATCCCAGGATGCCAAGGAACACGCCGCATGAACCTGCCAAGCGGATTCGCCGACTCCTCTTCTTCCGCCCGGCCGCTGCAGGTGCTGCAAGCCGCGCAGTTCAACGCCTGGCGCGATGGCCTGGCGCCGGCCCTGCAGGCCTGGGTCGAGGCGCAGCAGTTCAGCGCCGCCGCCGGCACGCTGCTGCTGCTGCCGGGCGAAGACGGCCTGGCCGGCGCGGCCATCGGCATCGGCGATCCGCTCGATCCGTACTCGTATGCACACGCGCCGTTCGCGCTTCCGCCCGGCGACTGGCACGTGGCCGCGGCGCTGGAGGACGGCGCGCGCGCGGCACTGCAACTGGGCTGGGGACTGGGCAGCTACCGCTTCGACCGTTACCGCAAGGCCGCGCGTGCGCCGGCAAGGCTGGTGCTGTCGGACCGCGACGCCGAGGCATCGGACCTGCTGGCCGCCTGCGTGCGCGTGCGCGACCTCGTCAACACGCCGACCGAGCACATGGGTCCGCAGGAGCTGGAAGACGTGGCCCGCGCCATGGCCGCCACCCACGGCGCGCAGGTGCAGGTGATCACTGGCGACGAATTGCTGGCGCAGAACTTCCCCGCCATCCACGCGGTGGGCCGCGCTTCGCATCGCGCGCCGCGGCTGATCGCGCTGCGCTGGGGCCAGGGCGGCCATCCGCACGTGGCGCTGGTAGGCAAGGGCGTGTGCTTCGACACCGGCGGGCTGGACCTGAAGCCGGCCGACGGCATGCGCAACATGAAGAAGGACATGGGCGGCGCGGCGCATGCGCTGGCCCTGGCCGAACTGGTGATGGCGCGCAAGCTGCCGGTGCAGCTGACGTTGCTGGTGCCGGCGGTGGAAAACGCGATCGGGCCCGAGGCCTTCCGCCCCGGCGAAGTGATCGCCACGCGCCAGGGGCTGAGCGTGGAAATCGACAACACCGATGCCGAAGGCCGCGTGGTCCTGTGCGACGCGCTGACCTATGCCGGCGAACAGCATCCCGACCTGATCCTCGACTTCGCCACCCTGACCGGTGCCGCGCGCATTGCCCTGGGCCCGGACCTGCCGGCGCTGTTCGCCAACGACGATGCGCTGGCCAACGACTGGATCGCCGCCGGCGAGCGCGTGCGCGACCCGCTGTGGCGGATGCCGTTGTGGCGCCCGTACCTGCGCTACCTCAACAGCGGCATCGCCGACCTGGCCAATGCCGGTTCGCGCATGGCCGGCGCGGTCACCGCCGCGTTGTACCTGGAACGCTTCGTGCCCGACGCGCAGACGTGGGCGCACCTGGACGTGTACGCCTGGAACGACAGCGACCGTCCCGGCCGCCCGGCCGGCGGCGAAGCACTGGCGCTGCGCTCGGCGTTCGCGATGTTGAAGGCGCGCTACGGCGCGTGACGGGAAGCAGGCGCTGGCGCGCGGGAGCGTTCCAGTCCCGGCAACCGGCCGCAACCACGGGCAACGTGCCGCCTGGCGATCTGCTCAGGCGTCGCCCGCTACGCTCACCCGGTTGCGGCCCTCGCGCTTGGCGCGGTACAGGGCCTCGTCGGCGCAGCGCAGCAGCGCATCGCTGCTGTTGCCATGCCCGGGCATCGCGGCCAGGCCGACCGACACCGTGACATCGGGCAGGTCGCGTCCCAGGTACTGGATGCGCATTGCCTCCACCGCCACGCGAATGGCTTCGGCGCGGGCGGCGGCGGCCTCGGCCGTGGTTTCGGGCAGGATCAGGGTGAATTCCTCGCCGCCGTAACGGCAGGCGATGTCCTCCGGCCGCGACAGCCGCTGCAGCAACGCCCCGAAGCCGGTGAGCAGGGCATCGCCGCCGGCGTGTCCGTGCTGGTCGTTGAAGCGCTTGAAATGGTCCAGGTCCAGCATCAGCAGGGCCAGCGGCAGCTCGCGGCGTTCGCACCGCGCCACCTCCCGGCCCAGTGATTCTTCCAGGTAGCGACGGTTGAACAGGCCGGTCATCGGGTCGCGGATCGACTGCACGCGCAAGGTTTCCTGCAGGCTCAGGTTGGACAGCGCCATGGCCAGCTGCTCGATCGCGGTCTCGATCAGGTCGGTCCGCGCCATGAACCCGGCACGTGCCGAAGACAGGTAGAGGAAACCCAGCTGCACGCCCTGGGCGACCATCGGGATGCACAGCGTATGCAGCTCGCCTACGCCGGTTGCCTGCACATGCGCGCAGCAACTGCCTGCACCGGCGTCCCATGCATGGGGCCGGCCGCGGCGCAGCGCCCAGCAATCTTCGTGCGCGAGCATCTGCGGGCTGGCGGCGGCGGGCTCACCCCAGCGGATGATCTCCTCGGCGTAGTCCCTCGATGCACGGATCCGGTAGATGCTGCCCGCCACCCCCGGCAACATGCGCTGCAGCAGGTCCGATGCCAGGGCCACCGCTTCCTCGCTGCGCATGCAGCTCTGCAGCATGCTGGCGTAGCTGCCCAGCTCGTGCAGGTCGGCGGTGCGGCTTTGCAGTTCTTCGATGCTGCTGCGCAGGCGGTCGTTGGCATGGCCGGTCTCGGCTTCCGCGCCGGCGCGACGGCGGTTTTCCACCCGCAGCAAGCCATACACCATGGCGATCACCGCGATTCCGAACGGAATCCCCAGCAGGGCGAGCCCGCGCAGCAGGTTGGCGCTGGCGCGGCTGGAGGCGGCGCGCTGCTGCAGCAGGTCGCGTTCGACGGCGCCCATCTGCTGCACGCCCCTGCGGATGTCGTTGGAAACGCGCAGCACCTCCTGCCCGATCGCGGCCTGGGCGCGGGCAAGGCCGTGCGCCCGGTAGATTCCGACGGTGCTTTCCATCTGCCCAAGACGGCTCTGCACGCTGGCCTGCAGCCTGCGGCAGTGGGAATGCTGCGCGGGGTTGTCATCGACCAGCACGCACAGGCGCGTGGCGAGCGCGGGCAGCCGGTCGCGCGCATTGCGGTAGTCGGCAAGGTATTCGACCCGGTTGGTCAGCAGGAAGCCGCGCTGCGCGGCTTCGGCATCGCGCAACCGCGCATCGACCTCGTCGATCTGGCCGATCACCTCGTTGGTGTGCGAGACCCACCGGGCATCATTGGTGAAGGAGTCGGCGCACAGGTACACGCCGACGCCGATCACGATGAAGATCAGGGTGGCGAGCAGGGGACCGAACTGGTTGGCAAGACGGCGGATCGGGGTCATCCGCCCATGGTACGCAGGAGTCGTGCCAACAGGATCCAGTGGCGCCGGCCCGGTTACAGCCAACCCTTCTGCCGGGCCAGGCGATAGGCCTCGATGCGGTTGCCCACGCCCAGCTTGCCGATAGCTTCGGACAGGTAATTGCGCACGGTGCCGTGCGAGAGGCTCAGTTTTCCTGCGATGTCGCCCGCCGACAAACCTTCGCCGGCCAGCCGCAGCACCTGGCGCTCGCGGTCGTTGAGTGGATCGGCTTCCGACCAGGCCTCCATGGCCAGCTCCGGATTGATGGCGCGGCCGCCGGCGTGCACCTTGCGCACGGCCTGGGCCAGCTCTTCGGCTGGGGATTCCTTCAGCAGGTAGCCGAGCACGCCGGCATCGAGCGCGCGGCGGAGGAAGCCGGCGCGGGCGAAGGTGGTTACGATGATGACCTTGATGGGCAGTTGCTGGCGCTGGATGCGCTGGGCCAGCTCCAGCCCGCTCAGCCCCGGCATCTCGATGTCGGTCACCAGCACGTCGGGCTGCAGGCGCTGCAGGTCGCGCCAGGCCGCTTCGCCATCGGCCGAGGCACCCAGCACTTCCAGGTCCGGCTCCATGCCCAGCAGCGCCGAAAGTGCCCCACGCACCATGGCCTGGTCTTCGGCCAGCAGGAGGCGGATCACGTGGTGCCTGGTCGGAATTTCATGCGCGCAAAATAGCAAATGGTTGATTGGAGCCGGTAACCGCAAGCCGGAAGCCGGACAAGCGAAGCCAGTTCGCATCATTCTTTCGGTTACCGGCTACCCGCTGCCCACCACCGGCAACGTCACCTCCACCCTTGTGCCCTGACCCGGCATGGCATCCACGCGCAGGCGGCCACCCAGCGATTCGATGCGTTCGCGCATGCCGCCCAGGCCGTTGCCCGGCACGATGGCACCGCCGCGGCCGTCGTCCTCGATGCGCAGGCTGACCTGCTGGTCGGCGCTGTGCAGGGACACCGTGGCGCCCCCGGCGCGCGCGTGGCGCTGGATGTTGGTGACTGCTTCGCGCACGGCCAGCGCCAGCACGGTTTCCTGTTCCGCCGACAACGGCACCGGTTCAATCTCGTAGCTGAAACGCACGCCATCCGATTCCAGCAGCAATCGCGCCGACGCCAGTTCGGCCGCCAGGCCCGCGGCGCGGATGCCGCTGACCGCGCGCCGCACCTGCGCCAGCGCATCGCGGGCCACCCCGCTGACGTCTTCCATCTCCTTGCGCGCGGCCGCCGGGTCGCGGCCGACCAGGCGCGAGGCCAGGTCCGATTTCAGCGCCACCAGTGACAGCGTATGTCCAAGCAGATCGTGCAGGTCGCGGCCGATGCGCTCGCGTTCGGCCAGCGCGGCCAGGCGCCTGACTTCCTCATGGCTCAAGCGCAGTTGCGCGTCGGCGCGCATCTTCTGGCGCATGCCGATGTTGAACAGGCCGACCACCGGGCCGGCGATCACTGCGCTGATCATGTAGATCATGGGGATGCCGGCCACATGCCAGGCGAAGGCAAAGAGCGCCAGCAGCGCTGCGATCGACAGCATCATGTTGCGCGGGCGCATGCAGAACGGGAAGAACGCGCAGGCGTAGATGATGTAGCTTTGCGAGCCCGGGTTCCACGGCAGCAAGGCGAAACCCAGCGCGGCGATGGCCAGCACGATCGGCAACCGGTGGCTTCCGTAATGGAAACGCTGGAACAGCACCAGGAACACGGCATAGCTGCCCAGCGTGGGCCACAACCACTGGTCGTAGGCCGCGTTGGCATAGAACGGCGTGACGAACAGCCACACCGACCACACCAGGTTGATCCACGGAAACCAGCCCAGGCTGGGGTCCGGATTCTCCCGCTGCTTGCAGACCAGCGAATCGGGCGTGGTACGGAAAAAAGCGATGCTCACGACGTCCTCAGTGGCGTTGCAGGCGCCGTTGCGCCAGGAACAAGCATATCGCCGAGAAGCCCAGCAGCACCGCCACGTGCATCCCCGCCGGCCGGCCGCTGTCCTGGCCGATGATCTTCAACGCCAACTGGCTCAAATGCCAGGACGGCCATACCGGCGCAATCGTCTGTATCACCTCGGGCATCATGCGCAACGGCAGCCACAGGCCGGAGAGCAAGGCCAGCGGCATGTAGATCAGGTTGACCACCGCCGGCGCGGCATTGCCGCTGGCCAGCGTGCCGATGAGCAATCCCAGCGCGCAGAACGGGACTACGCCCAGTATGTCCACGCATAGCAGCAGCGCTACCTGCGATGCTTGCATGTTCACGCCGCCCAGGGTCATGCCCAGGGCCACCAGCATCACGCCGATGCAGGCGGCGAAGATCATCGCCATGCCGACCTTGGCCAGCAGCGGCGCCAGCGCCGGCACCGGCTGCACGCGCTTGAGGGTCAGCAGGCCGCGCTCGCGGTCCATGGCCAGGCCTACGCCGAACCCGAACAGGCCCGGACCCATCACTCCGAACACGCTGTAGGTGGCCATCAGGTAGCTGGCGGCCTGGACGTTGCCGTGGTTGAGGAGCACGCCGAAAAGCAGGTAGAACATCGGCGCGAACACCAGCGTGGGCACGCTGAAAGCCGGGCTGCGCAGGACGCGCAGGAATTCGTATTTCGCCTCGCGCAGGTACAGGGCAAGGGTGGCGCGCCTGCTGAATCCATCGGCGACGATCGTGTTCATGCGGCCTCCGCAGTACGGGTGATTTCAAGGAAGGCGTCGGCCAGCCCGGCGCGATGGACTTCGAGTGCCGACAGCGAGGGGTCTTCGGACAGCAGGCGTGCGACCACCGGTTCCACCGGTTCGGCCTGTATCTCCAGCAGCTTGCCGTCGCGCAGCACCCGCCGCACGCCCGGCCACGTGGCGATGCCGTGTTCGCTGACTTGCGTGCTGCAGCGGATGCGTCGCTGCAGCACGCGTTCGCGGATCTGCTCCACGCTGCCTTCGGCCAGGGTGCGTCCTGCCTGCATCACCACCACGTGATCGGCCAGCGCCTCGGCTTCCTCCAGATAGTGGGTGGTCAGCAGCACCGCGCAGCCGGCGGCGGCGCGTTCGCGGATCGCCGCCCACATCTGCTGCCGCGCTTCGATGTCCAGGCCGGTGGTCGGCTCGTCGAGGAACAGCACCTGCGGCCGCCCGCAGATGGCCATGGCGAATTGCACGCGCCGCTGCTGTCCGCCCGAGAGCTTGCCGTAGCGTCGCTCCAGCAGGCCTTCCAGCCCGGCCATCGCCACGCAGTCGGCCACGCTGAAGGGACGTGCGTAGTAGCCGCGCGTCATCGCCAGCAGCTCGCCCACCTCCAGGGTGTCGGGCAGCGTGGTGGATTGCAGCATCACCCCGCAGCGTCGGCGCGCGTCCATGGCCCGCGGCGACTGGCCAAGAAGCAGGGCTTGCCCGTGGTCGGCCTCGCACAGCCCCAGCATCACCGCCACCGCCGTGCTCTTGCCGGCGCCATTGGCTCCGAGCAATGCCAGCACCTGGCCGCTGCGCAACTGCAGGCTCATGTCATCCAGCGCCAGCACTTTTCCATAGGACTTGCGTGCGGAGTGCAGGCTGGCGAGGACTTCAGGGGAAGCGGGCATGGCGGCATCTCGGCGGGAAGTGCCGTCATGGTCGGCGCGGGGATGCATGCGCATCAGTGCCGACCATCAGGCCGATCAGGTGACAGCTGTCACTGGCCGCAGCCCTGGTCCGCGGGCAAGCTGGACCCCGACAAAATCCCTGGCGCTTCAATCCAGTCCGGGATGGCAATGCAGAAAGTGACTTCCGGCAACTGGGCTCGGTTACCCTTGCCCGTCACACTCTGCCCCCTTCCCCGTCTGGTTACTTGATGAACACTTCCGCCGAGCTGCTCAAAGAACTCCGCATCGACCGCAAGGCGCCGCCACCGGCGCCGCGCTCGAGGCGCGGGCTATGGATCGGGCTGGCGGTGCTGGTGGTGCTGTTGTTGCTGGCCTTCGCAGCCTGGGCGATGTTCGGCCGCGACAAGGCCATCGAGGTGCGCACCGCGCCGACCGCGGCCATCGGCGCCGGCACCGCCTCGGCTTCGGTGCTCGACGCCAGCGGCTATGTGGTCGCCCGGCGCATGGCCACGGTGTCGGCCAAGATCACCGGCAAGGTCAAGGAAGTGATGATCGAGGAAGGCCAGCGCGTGGAAGCCGGCCAGGTGATGGCGACCCTGGACCCGATCGATGCCGACGCAAGCCGCAGCCTGGCCAGCGCGCAGCTCGGTGCGGCGCAGAGCCAGGCCAGCAGCGTGCAGGCACAGTTGCGCGAGGCCGAAGCCAATGCGGCACGGCTTTCGAAGCTGGTCGCCCAGCAGCTGGTTTCGCGTGCCCAGTACGACCAGGCCGTGGCCCAGCGCGACTCGCTGCGCGCGCAACTGGTGACCGCGCAACGCAATGCCGGAGTGGCCAGCCGACAGCTGGACATCGCCGGCAACGGCGTCGACAACACCGTGGTCCGCGCTCCTTTCGCCGGCGTGGTGATTGCCAAGGCCGCGCAGCCGGGCGAGATCATCTCGCCCCTGTCGGCCGGCGGCGGTTTCACCCGCACCGGTATCGGCACCATCGTCGACATGGATTCGCTGGAAGTGGAAGTGGAAGTGGGCGAGCAGTTCATCGGCCGCGTGCAGCCGAAGATGCCGATCGAGGCGACCCTCAACGCCTACCAGGAATGGAAGATCCCCGGCGAAGTCATCGCCATCATTCCCACCGCCGACCGCAGCAAGGCCACGGTCAAGGTGCGCGTCGCACTGAATGTAAAAGACCCGCGCATCGTCCCGGACATGGGCGTCAAGGTCAGCTTCCTGGAAGCGGCCAAGCCGGCAGGCACGCAGCAACAGAACCAGGGCGTGCGCGCGCCGGCCGCCGCGATCAGCAACCGCGACGGCAAGGACTACGCCTTCGTGGTCGGCGACGAGGACACCGTCGAGCAGCGCGAGCTGCGCCTGGGCCGCGAGATGGGCGACGACCGCCAGGTCCTGCAGGGCCTGTCGGCCGGTGAATCGGTGGTGCTGGACCCGCCGGCGGAATTGAAGGAAGGCTCGAAGGTGAAGATGGCGGAGGAAGCGGCCGAGTAAATGCGACGGCCCCTGTGATCTTTATCGCTCCACGACGAAACAAGTAGGAACTGCGGTCGCCGCCGTTTTGGCTATTCTGCTTTTTTCCCTTGCTGTCGATTTTGCTGTTGCGTCAACGTCGTTCACAGGACCTGTGAGACGCGGCGAGCAGGCCAGGCAGACCCGAAGGGCGGCGCACATGGAGGTGCACCGCGGGTTACTTTCTTTGCCGTTCAAAGAAAAGTGACTCGCGCTTGGCGCGAAGCGCTTTGCTTGAACAAGGAGCAGAGTCACTGGGTTCCCGCCGTCGCGGGAATGACGAGCTGAAGAGCAAGGCAAGAGCAAAGCACCCCTCCTCGATCCTCCCCTGCGCTGTGCGCAAGGGAGGAGGTAGAAGCAAAGGCAGGCACGAACGAACGCAGTAGCAAGATCAAGAGATCCCGGCTTCACCAGCTTCGCTGTCTGACACCGCCGGGATGACGGCAGATACATCCAACCGAGTCGAAGGAAACGCACATGTCCTCACTGGTCTCCATCCGCAACCTCCACAAGACCTACCAGCGCGGCCCCGAAAAGGTCGACGTCCTGCACGGCCTGGACCTGGAAATCCCGCGCGGTGATTTCGTGGCCCTGATGGGCCCGTCTGGCTCGGGCAAGACCACGCTGCTCAACCTGATCGGCGGCCTGGATACGCCCAGCAGCGGCGAGATCGAGATCGAGGGCCAGCGCATCGACAGCTTCAGCGACGGCCAGCTGGCGCACTGGCGCAGCGAGAACGTCGGGTTCGTGTTCCAGTTCTACAACCTGATGCCGACCCTGACCGCGCAGAAGAACGTCGAGCTGCCGCTGCTGCTGACCAAGCTCGGCAGCGCCCAGCGCAAGCGCAACGCCGAGATCGCGCTGCAGCTGGTAGGCCTGGCCGACCGCGGCTCGCATCGTCCCAACGAGCTGTCCGGCGGCCAGCAGCAGCGCGTGGCCATCGCCCGCGCCATCGTGTCCGATCCCACCTTCCTGATCTGCGACGAGCCGACCGGCGACCTGGACCGGCATTCGGCCGAGGAAGTGCTTGGCCTGCTGCAGCTGCTCAACAAGGAGCACGGCAAGACCATCATCATGGTCACCCACGACCCGAAGGCCGCCGAGTACGCGACCCACACCATCCACCTGGACAAGGGCGAACTGGCGGACACGCCGGCCGCGCACTGAGCGAGGCGACCATGAAATATTTCTCGTTGATCTGGTCGGCGCTGTTCCGCAGCAAGACCCGCACCTTCCTGACGCTGCTCTCGGTGATCGCCGCGTTCCTGCTGTTCGGCCTGCTGGACTCGGTACGCGTGGCCTTCAACAGCGGCAGCAGCGTGGCCGGCGCCGATCGCCTGGTGGTGGCCTCGCGCCTGTCGATCACGCAGATGCTGCCCTACAGCCTGACCCCGCAGATCGAATCCACCCCGGGAGTGAAGAAGGCTGCGTACGCGGCCTGGTTCGGCGGCATCTACAAGGACGCGCGGAATTTCTTCCCGAATTTCTCGGTCAGCGACAACTACTTCGAGCTGTATCCCGAGTTCATCGTCAATCCCGCAGAGCTCAAGGCCTGGCAGACCGACCGCACCGGCGCCATCGTCGGCGAGTCGCTGGCCAAGCGCAATGGCTGGAAGGTCGGCGACACCATTCCCCTGCAGGCCACGATCTTCCCGCAGAAGGACGGCAGCAACGCCTGGCCGCTGAAGATGAGCGGCACCTTCAAGCTCGAGGACAGCAAGCGCAAGGGCGAGGAGAACCAGCTGGTATTCCACTGGAAGTATTTCGACGAAGCCAACCAGTACACCAACGGCATGGTCGGCTGGTACATCGTCAAGCTGGACAACGTCGACCACGCCACGCGGGTGGCCCGGGCCATCGATGCGATCTCGCAGAATTCGGACCACGAAACCAAGAGCCAGACCGAGCAGGCGTTCCAGCAGTCCTTCGCCAAGCAGTTCGCCGACATCGGCCTGATCGTCACCGCGATCATGGGCGCCGTGTTCTTCACCCTGCTGCTGCTCACCGGCAACACCATGTCCCAGGCCGTGCGCGACCGCATCCCGGAACTGGCGGTGCTGAAGACCCTGGGCTTCACCAACGGCACGGTGCTGGCGCTGGTGCTGGTCGAATCTATCCTGCTGATCGTGCTCGGCGGCGTCATCGGCATGGGGCTGGCCGCCGTGATCATCCCCATCCTCAGCGCGGCCAGCAACGGCTTGCTGAGCCTGCCCAGCATTCCGTCGCAGACCTGGCTTCTGGGGCTTTCACTGATGCTGGGCATCGGCATCGTGGTCGGCGCGCTGCCGGCGATGCGCGCGATGCGCCTGAAGATCGTTGACGCCCTGGCCGGGCGCTAGTGAGCCGAAACGGCTTGCGCGGCATTGCCGCGAGTTTCGGAGAACGCCCGGCGTGCTTCGCCGGGCCGTCCACGCAATTGAATTGGAGTGACTCATGAAGAATCAATGGATGCGGAACGCGCTCTCGATCGTGCTGCTGGCCGTCGGCCTGGGTGTATGGATCTTCCTGCCCTGGTACGGCGTGCTGGCGGTCGCGGTGGGCGTGGCGGCGTGGCTGCTGGCGACCCGCACCGGGCGCCTGGCACTGGCCGCCACGCGCATCGGCATCGCCAGCCTGCCGCAGCGCTGGGGCGCTTCCAGCGTGATCATCGTCGGCATCGCCGGCGTGGTCGGGGTGCTGGTGGCGATGCTGGCGATGGGCGAAGGCTTTTCGGCCACGCTCAAGCAGACCGGCAGCGACGATACCGCCATCATCCTGCGCGGTGGTTCACAGGCCGAGACCAACTCGGTGATCATGCGCGACCAGGTGCCGCTGATCGGCACGCTGGCCGGCATCCGCAAGGACGCCAGCGGCAAGCCGATCCTGTCGCCGGAGCTGTCGCAGATCGTGAACCTGCCCACCGCGAGCACCGGCGAGGACGCCAACGCGCAGTTCCGCGGGGTCAGCGAGGCGGCCTGGGCAATCCGTCCGCAGGTCAAGCTCATCGAAGGCCGCAAGTTCAACGTGGGCGTGCGCGAACTGGTCGTCGGCCAGGGCGCGAAGAACCAGTATCGCGGCCTGGACCTGGGCAAGAAGCTGAAGCTGGGCAACCAGGAGTGGACGGTGGTCGGCGTGTTCGCTTCCGGCGATGCGCACGATTCGGAGTTGTGGACCGATATCGAAACGCTGGCCTCGGCCTATGACCGTCGCGCCTACCAGTCGGTGACCGTCGGCGTGGATGGCAAGCCCGGCTTCAAGCAGCTGACCGCGGCACTGGCCGCCGACCCGCGGCTCAAGCTGGATGCCATGACCACGCGCGACTACTACACCAAGCAGTCCACCGGCCTGACCACCATCATCAAGGTGCTGGGCACGGTGATCGGCGCGATCATGGCCATCGGCGCGGTGTTCGGCGCGCTCAACACCATGTACGCGGCGGTAGCCGGGCGCGCGCGCGAGATCGCGACCATGCGCGCGATCGGTTTCCGTGGCACCCCGGTGGTGATGGCGGTGATGCTGGAAACCATGCTGCTGGCGCTGCTGGGCGGCCTGCTGGGTGGGCTGCTGGCCTGGTCCATCTTCAATGGCTACAGCGTGGCGACCCTGGGCGCCAACTTCAGCCAGGTGGTGTTCCAGTTCAAGGTCTCGCCGGAGCTGTTGTGGAGCGGACTGAAGTGGGCGTTGGGCATCGGCCTGGTCGGCGGCCTGTTCCCGGCGTTGCGTGCGGCGCAGTTGCCGGTAACGGCAGCGCTGCGCGCGAGCTGAGCTGTCCTGGCCTTGCAGGTCCGAGCTTGCCCGGACCTGCAACGGCGCCGATCAGGAACATGCGGGCAAGTTCAGGCCTGCAGATACGGCGCGCCAATCGCCTACCCGTCTACCCAGCCCGCCGCGATGGCGTGTTGCACATCGGCCGGTGTATCCAGGTCGAACTGCAGTTCCGGGGCGTGCAACAGATGGACCGAACCGTGCGGCAGGCGTTGCAGCGCCGTACGCAGGCCCCGGTCACCCGATAACCGGCGCGCTTCTTCCGCAAGCATCGCGGCGCTGACCACCACCGGAATGCCGGGCGTCGGGCCATGGGCGGTTGCCGCGCAACCGGACGCCGAGGCCGCTGCGCCCTCCAGTAGTTTCTGCATGTGCCCCGGCTGCAAGGCAGGCTGGTCGCAGCCGAGGACCAGGCACGCAGCCGCGTTGCCTTCCAGCGCCAGCGCGGCGGCCCGCAGGCTGCTGGCGAGCCCTTCCTGCCATGCGGGGTTGGACACGATCTCGACGTCGAGGTCCTGCACTGCGTCGGCGACCGCGTCGCCATGGCCGCCGATGACCAGCAGCGTGCGCAACGGCCGGGTTTCCAATGCGATGCGCAGCGTGCGATGCACCAGCGCTTCACCGTCGCGCTGAAGCAACTGCTTCGCGCGCCCCAGCCTGCGGCTGCCTCCCGCGGCGAGCACGACGACGACATGCGGCGCCAGGGATTCCTTCACTGCGGCAACCGCAATGCCTGCAGCTGGGCGGCAATGCTCAGCGCAATGGCTTCAGGCCCCTGTCCGCCCAGCTTCAATCCCACCGGCGAATGCAGGCGTGGCAGCAACGCCTCGTGCATCGAAGCGGGCAGCACCCGGAACAGATCCTCGCGCCGGCGCCCCGGGCCCAGCAGGCCGATGAAGGGGATGGTGGTGGCCGCCAGCGCATGCAGCGCTTCGCGATCCATTTCAAAATTGTGGTTCATCACCAGGGCCGCGTGGAATGCCTCACGCGAACACGCGGACAACGCACTCTCCGGCGCAAGTTCCATCAGCGCATCGGCGTGCCGCGCTTCGGGCAACCAGCGCGGCCGCCGCTCGACCAGGGTGCTCATCCAGCCCAGGGTTTGCAGCAGCGGCAACAGCGTCGGCGTTTCCGGCCCGCCGCCGAACACCAGGATGCGACGCGGCGGCGGCAGTTGCACTTGCCAGCTGTGGTTGGAGGACGACGCAGTGTCGATGCGGGCTTCGTGTCGCTTCGCCCCCACCGACGCGATGACCGTGCCGGTGCCTGCGATCGACAACCCCAATGCGCCCTCGCCGTTGCGCCAGGCACGCACCAGCGCGGGCCATTCCACCAGGCTGGCCACCGGCAACAACGCAAGGTGCAGGCGCCCGCGGCAGCCCAGCGCCGAGCCACCCATCAGGTCCTCGTCGTCGCGCGTGTCGATGTCCATCCATTCGATGCGTGCATGCGTTGCTGCAAGTTGCGCACGCGCCTCGATTTCCGGCTCCAGGCAGCCGCCGCTGAGCCAGCCGACCTGGCCGTCGCGCGCGCCGAACAGGGCCATCGCGCCGGCGCGCACATAGGTCGAGCCTTCGCTGTCCACGACCACGGCGAGTGCGGCGTTATCCCCACGCTGGTGCGCGGCGGCGGAAGCTTCCAGGACCTGGCGGGGGCTGCTCATGGGCAGACGATGACCAAGGCCGGCGCGCATGGCAAGCCGAACAGCGCTGATGTTGAACCGGGCTTGCTACAGCGGCGCAGCTCTGCGCGCGCGCACCACGCCATCGACGGCGAAGATCAGCAAGCCAATCCAGATGAAGGTGAAGCCGATCGCGCGGTCGCGGTCGAACACTTCGCCGAACACCAGCACGCCGATCAGCAGCTGCAGGGTCGGGGCGAGGTATTGCATGAAGCCGACCACGCTGTACGGCACGCGCCTGACCGCATAGGAGAAGCCGATCAGCGGCACTGCGGTGAGCACGCCACCGAATACCAGCAGGGCATCGATCTGCCAGCTCCACTGGCTGCCGAAGCCACCGGCGCCCTGGCTTTCCAGCCACAGCAGCGCCGCCACCGCCGGCAGGAAGAGGTAGAGGCTTTCGATCGCCAGGCCGGGGATCGAATCCACCACCGCCAGCTTGCGGATGAAGCCGTAAAAGCCGAACGAAGCCGCCAGCGACAGCGCAATCCACGGAAAACTGCCGTAGTTGAAAGTGAGCCACAACACCCCGCCGGCGGCCACCACCACCGAGACCCACTGCGCAATCGACAGGCGCTCGCGCAGCAGCAACACGCCCAGCACCACGTTGAGCAGCGGATTGATGAAATACCCAAGGCTGGTTTCCACCACGTGCCCGGCATTGACCGCCCAGATGTACAGGCCCCAGTTGAAGGCGATCAGCACGCCGCTCAAGGCCAGCATCCAGGCCACCTTCGGCCGCGCCATGGCGATGCGCAGCCAGGCCAGGCCCTGGGTCAGGCACAGGCCGGCGACCACCAGCAGCGTGCTCCAGACGATGCGGTGCATGACGATCTGCATCGACGGCACCGTCTTGAGCAGGTGCCAGTACAGCGGCATCAGGCCCCAGATGACGAAGGAACCCGCCGCCGCCCACAGGCCGCGGCGGTCGAGCGTGGCCGCCGTCACTCGGCGGTCGCCGCTGCAGGCTTCGGCACGCGCGCCTTGCCCAGGGTGATGGCGACCACGCCGAACAGGATCACGAGCATGGCGCCCAGGTCATGGGGGGTGAACTGCTCGTTGGCCAGCCACGCCCCCAGCATCACCGCGATCACCGGGTTGATGTAGGCATAGCTTCCGGCCAGGGTCGGGCGCACGTGGTGCAGCAGCCACACGTAGGCGGTGAAGCCGATGATCGAGCCGAAGGTCATCAGGTACAGCACCGACAGCGTGCCCTTCATAGTAGGCATGGCGTGGAAGCTTTCGCCGGTGATGAATCCGGCGATCAACATCATCGCGCCGCCGCTGATCATCTGCCCGGCCGCCGACATGAACGGCGAAGGCAGGTCGCGGCCCTTGCTCCAGATCGAACCGAACGCCCACGCGATGGGCGCGATCAGCAAGGCCACCAGGCCCCAGGGCGTGGCCGACAGCGTGCTGCCGGCATTGAGCCAGAGCACGCCGATGAAACCGATGCCGATGCCCACCCATTCCAGCGTGCTGGGACGCTGGCCGCGCAGCAGCGAGAACAGCCCCATCCACAGCGGTGTCGAAGCGATGGCGACCGCGGCCAGGCCCGACGACACCCATTGCTCGGCGATGCTGACCATGCCGTTGCCGATGCCCATCATCAACAGCCCCATCAGCGCCAGGTTCCGCCACTGTGCGCGGGTCGGCGCGTGCTCTCCACGCAGGCGCAGGACGGCGAACATCATGCCGCCGGCCAGCAGGAAGCGGCCACCCGCCATCAGCAGCGGCGGATAACCGCCTTCCAGCGCGAAGCGGATGCCCAGGTAGGTCGAACCCCAGATCAGGTAGACCGCAGCCAACGCGAAAACCACGGACAGGCCACGGGCCGGAGCCGCGGGGGAAACGGGGGAGGTCATGGGGGTAACCCGACAGTCGATGTGCCATTGTAAACCGGGGCCCGTAGGGCACCCCTGCCGGACGGGTTGAAATAAATGGAACGCCAGGTTGCACAGGCCTCAAGGCGAAACCCCGGACCTCTGTAGGAGCGACGCAAGTCGCGAAGCAGTGGACCCCCGGCAGTTCAACATCTCGCGACTCGCGTCGCTCTCCTACAGGTCTGCCGACGCGGCACGCTCGCGTTGCAGCAGCCCCTGCTTCACCGGCAAACCCCAGCGATAGCCGCCCAACGACCCATCACCACGAATGACGCGGTGGCAAGGCACCACGACCGCGACGCGGTTGGAAGCACAGGCCCCGGCGACCGCGCGCGCGCCCTTCGGCGTGCCCAGTGCCTCGGCCAATTGCGCATAGCTTCGTGTCTGGCCAGGCGGAATCTTCATCAGCGCATCCCACACGCGCTTCTGGAACGCAGTGCCCACCAGGTCCAGGGCCACGTCTTCGCCACGCCCGGCAATGCGCTCGGCCACGGCGCGCAACCTGGGCGCCAGGAACTCGTCGCTGCCCGCTTCCACGCGCTGGATCGCGGCATTCGGGAATTCATTGCGCAGCTTGTGCTCCAGCACCGCGGCATCTTCGCCCAGCTCTATGGCGCAGATGCCACGTTCGGTCACCGCCACCAGTGCAGTGCCCAGCACCGTGTCCACCAGCGACCAGCGGATCTGCATGCCGGCGCCACCGGCACGATAAACGGCCGGCGTCATGCCCAGCTTGGCCGCGCCCTGCTCATACACCCGCGAGGGCGAACCATAGCCTGCCTCGTAGAGCGCCGCGCTGACATCGCTGCCGGCGCGCAGGCCGGACTTCAATGAACCCAGTTTCTTCTGCGCCAGGTATTGGGCGGGGCTGAGGCCATAGCGCGACTGGAAGCGGCGTTGCAGGTGCGAGGCACTCAGGCCGGTAGCGGCCGCCAGTGCATCGAGGGTGGGTTCGCCGTCATCGAGCAGGGCCCGGGCGCGTTCGAGTTTTTCGTCGTGTTTCAGCATGGTCCAAAGGGTAAGGGGCGCACCAGGCGCCCGCTATCCGATTCTTGCCGTGTCCTTCCTTCGCCCAGGCGGGAGAAGGAACCGTCCGTCATCAGTCCGACCAGCTACCCGGCATGGTCGATTCCGGCAGCACCTGCGCCGACAGCGTGCGGTCGTGTCCCAGCACATCGATCGCATCGGCCAGGATGGCCGCCGATTCGCGCAGCAAGGGATCGGGACGCTTGTCGGCGAGCTTTTCGCGCGCGGCATCCTTGACGATGTCGCGTTCGTTGGCGCCCAGGCCATCATCGGCCGCGTCGTCAGCCAGCGGATCCAGCGCCAGTCCAAGGGTCTTGCGCTCGGCCTGGCGCTGCTTGCGCTGGGTCTCCTGCTTGTCACGCTCGGCGCGACGCTCGGCTTCGTTGAGCGACACGTATTTCTTGGCGGCTTCGATGCGGAAATCGCTCACGTCCTTGGACCACCACTCGAATTCCTTGTCGGTGGCCACGCGCGCGGCGTGCAGTGCTTCCAGGCGCGGCAACAACGGGGCGAAGTTGCCGTACTGGGTGTGCGGGACCGCGGCGATCTTGGTCCACGGCAAGGCGTTGTCGTAGGTGCTCTCACCGTACTCGGTGGCATCCACGCTGACCGGGAAGGCGATGTCGGGCACCACGCCCTTGTGCTGGGTGCTGCCACCGGCAACACGGAAGAACTGGGCGATGGTCAGCTTGACCTGGCCGAAGCGCGGGGCCTCGTTGGCCGGCCAGCGATCCAGGTCGACCATGTTCTGCACGGTGCCCTTGCCGAAGGTGGTTTCGCCAATCACCAGGCCACGACCGTAGTCCTGGATGGCGCCGGCGAAGATTTCCGAGGCCGAAGCCGAGCCACGGTTGGTGAGCACCGCCAGCGGCCCGTCCCATGCCACGCCAGGCTTGGTATCGGCATTGACCGTGACCCGGCCCCCGGATTCGCGTACCTGCACCACCGGCCCCTTGTCGATGAACAGACCGGTCAGTTCGACCGCCTCGTCCAGCGAACCGCCGCCGTTGTTGCGCAGGTCCATGACCACGCCGGAAATCCCGTCGGCCTTGAACTGGGCCAGCAGCTTGCCGATGTCGCGGGTGGCCGAGGTGTAGTCGTTGGGGTTGCGGCGACGGCCTTCGAAATCCTGGTAGAACGCAGGCAGCTTGACCACGCCGATGCGACGCTCCGGCTGCCCGTCGACTGCCGGCAGGGTGATGGTCTCGGCCTTGGCCGCCTGCTCTTCCAGCTTCACTTTCTGGCGGGTAATGGTGACCTGTGCATGCTTGCCGTCCACGCCGCTTTCGGCCGGGATGTATTCCAGCCGTACCTGGGTGTCCTTCTTGCCGCGGATCTGGGTGACCACGTCATCGATGCGCCAGCCGATCACGTCGGTCATCGGCCCGGATTTGCCCTGCCCGACCGCGACGATGCGGTCGCCGGCCTTGAGCTTGCCGTTCATGTCGGCTGGCCCGCCCGGAATGATCTCTCGGATCACCACCAGGTCGTCCTGGCGTTGCAGCTGCGCGCCGATGCCTTCCAGCGACAGCGACATGGCCTGGTTGAAGTTCTCGGCCGTCTTGGGGGTGAAGTAGTCGGTGTGCGGATCGATGGCGCTGGAATAGCCGTTGAGGAAGGTCTGGAACACGTCCTCGCTCTTGAGCTCGTTCACCGTGCGCTGGTAGGTCGCATAGCGCTTGTCCAGGGTCTTGCGGATTTCGTCGGGCTGCTTGCCGGCCAGCTTCAGGCGCAGCCAGTCATTCATCACCGACTTCTTCCACACCCCATCCAGCTCCTGCGTGTCGGCCGCCCACGGCGCCTTCTCGCGGTCGTATTCCCAGCGCTCGCTGCCGCTGAAATCGAAGTCCTGCTTCAGCAGTGCCCGCGCGTGCGCGATGCGCTCGCCCACCCGCTGCTTGTAGACGGCGAAGATGTCATAGGCGGGGGTGAGCTCGCCGCTGCGGATTGCATCGTCCATCTGGGTCTTGTAGGGCCCGAACTTGTCGATGTCGGCCACGGTGAAATACTGCTTGCCGCCGTCCAGCGCCTCGAGGTAGCGCTTGAAGATGTCCTGCGACAGCGCGTCATCCAGCGCACGCGGCCGGTAGGCATAGCGGCTGTCGGACAACAGGCCGTAGACGAGCTTGGAAGTGGTGGCCTGGTCGGCGGTGGGCGCGGCGGTACCCGGCAGGGCGTCGCCATCGGCGCGCGCCAGCAGGGCCAGCGGAACTACCAGTGCCAGGGACAGCAGGGCTACGGCGGGGGTCTTCAATTTCATTCGGGTACTCGTTGGCGCAATGGCCGTTGGGAATGCCGCAAACAACAGGACCTGACGACAGTGACGAAAGTTGCCCGCCTTGTCATCTGCTTTCAGCCTACCGGTGCACAGCCGCCAAAATGTGAATGCTTCGTTCCCGTCCGCGCCACGGCGGGGCGGCGGTTCAGCCGGCGACGCCGGCCTGTTTGGCCTGCAGGTCGGCATGGTAGGAGGAGCGCACCAGCGGCCCGGACGCGACGTGGCTGAAGCCCAGCGCCTTGCCGTACTGCTCCAGTTGGGCGAACTCTTCCGGCGTCCAGTAACGCAGCACCGGATGATGGTGCGCCGTCGGCTGCAGGTACTGGCCGATGGTGACCATGTCCACCTCATGGGCGCGCAGGTCGCGAAGGGTGGCCTGCACCTGCTCCATGGTCTCGCCCAGGCCGAGCATGATCCCGGACTTGGTCGGCAGCTGCGGATGCTGCTGCTTGAACTTCTGCAGCAGGCTCAGCGACCACTGGTAGTCCGCACCCGGGCGGACGTTGGTGTAGAGGTCCGGCACCGTTTCGATGTTGTGGTTGAAGACGTCCGGTGGGCTGGCTGCCAGGATCTCCAGCGCGCGGTCCATGCGGCCCTTGCCCCGGAAATCAGGGGTCAGGATCTCGATGCGGGTGCCTGGCGAATGTTCGCGGATGGCCGCGATGCAGTCGACGAAGTGCTGGGCGCCGCCGTCGCGCAGGTCGTCGCGGTCGACCGAAGTCACCACCACGTACTTCAGGCCCATGTCGGCCACCGTGGTGGCCAGGCTGAGCGGCTCACTGGCATCAGGCGGCTTGGGCCGGCCGTGGGCCACGTCGCAGAACGAGCAGCGGCGCGTGCAGACCTCGCCGAGGATCATGAAGGTAGCGGTGCCGTGGCTGAAGCACTCGTGGATGTTGGGGCAGCTGGCCTCTTCGCAGACGGTGACCAGGCGGTTTTCCCGGAGCTTGGCCTTGAGCCGGGCCACCGAGCCGTCGCTGGGAATGCGCACCCGGATCCAGGAGGGCTTGCGCAGCACCGGCGCATCCAGGAACTGCACGGGGGAACGACCGATCTTGTCGCCCCCCATCTGCTTGACGCCGGTTTCCAGCGAGGGCGCCGCCGATGCGGTTGCAGGGACGATCTGTAGGGGAATCAGGCGGGCGCCGGCGTCATTGTTCATGCCGCGATTCTAGCCCCTATGACCGGCTGGAGCAGCGGCGACGGCGGCACAGGGACGGGAAACATCGATCCGGCCTTGGGCACACATCACCTTGGATACGTAGCCACCGTGGCCAGCAAAAGCGACGCCGGATCGCGGACGCAGAGCAAAAAAAAGCCCGCACTGGCCAGGCCAGTAGCGGGCTTGCTCCCTCCCCCACGTCGGGACGCGGGCGCATCGTGAAGGACGCTCCGCCGGTCTTGCACGCTGCACTGCAAAACAGAACCAGTTGGTTCAGTAGAGGCCACTACACCCTCGTCCGGACCGCTCGGCCAAGGCCTTGGGAGCCTTGGAGATTGCCTGCCATGGGCATCCGCCGCCGAGTCCCGAAGAACGTGCTTGAACCTGGCCTGGTTACAAACTGAACAGGGAGACCTTCAGTCAGTTCGCGCAATCGCGATGGCCGAGGCATGCAAATCTTCCACCGGCCCGGTAGAACACGGCGCCCGGTTATCAAGCCTGCGCATGGCTGCCCGTACCCATCCCCTTGGATCATTGCGCCCGGCAGCCCGGCACCAAAAAAAAGCCCCGCATCGCTGCGGGGCTTTTTTATTTACGAACCAGCAAAGGCTGGCCGGCTGGATCAGAAGTCCATGCCGCCCATGCCACCCATGCCGCCACCCATGCCACCGCCGCCGCCAGCCGGCTCATCCTTCTTCGGCGCTTCAGCCACCATCGCTTCGGTGGTGATCATCAGGCCGGCAATGGAAGCCGCATTCTGCAGGGCCGAACGGGTGACCTTGGTCGGATCCAGGATGCCGAACGCGATCATGTCGCCGTACTCGCCGGTTGCGGCGTTGTAGCCGTAGTTGCCGGTGCCGGCGACCACGTTGTTCAACACCACCGAAGGCTCTTCGCCGCAGTTGGTCACGATCTCGCGCAGCGGCGCTTCCATCGCGCGCTTGGCGATGTTGATGCCGTGGTTCTGGTCTTCGTTGATGCCCTTCAGGTCACCAATGGCCTGCAGCGCACGGATCAGTGCAACGCCGCCGCCCGGGACCACGCCTTCTTCCACCGCAGCGCGCGTGGCGTGCAGGGCGTCTTCAACGCGAGCCTTCTTTTCCTTCATCTCGATCTCGGTCGATGCGCCGACCTTGATCACCGCCACGCCGCCGGCCAGCTTGGCCACGCGTTCCTGCAGCTTCTCGCGGTCGTAGTCCGAAGAGGTGTCTTCGATCTGCGCCTTGATCTGCTTGATGCGGGCTTCGATGCCGCTGGTCTCGCCGGCGCCGTCGATGATGGTGGTGTTTTCCTTGGTGACCTGGATCTTCTTGGCGCGACCCAGGTCCTTCAGGGTTGCCTTCTCGAGCGACAGGCCGACTTCCTCGGAAATCACCACGCCGCCGGTCAGGGTCGCCATGTCTTCCAGCATCGCCTTGCGACGGTCGCCGAAGCCTGGCGCCTTGACGGCGCAGACCTTGACGATGCCGCGGATGGTGTTGACCACCAGGGTGGCCAGCGCTTCGCCTTCCACTTCCTCGGCCACGATCAGCAGCGGCTTGCCGGACTTGGCCACGCCTTCCAGCACGGGCAGCAGGTCGCGCACGTTGGAGATCTTCTTGTCGTACAGCAGGATGAACGGGTCTTCCAGGTCGGCCGCCATCGACTGCTGGTTGTTGACGAAGTACGGGGACAGATAGCCGCGGTCGAACTGCATGCCTTCGACGACGTCCAGCTCGTTGTCCAGGCCCGAGCCTTCTTCAACGGTGATCACGCCTTCCTTGCCGACCTTCTTCATCGCGTCGGCAATGATGTTGCCGATCGACTCGTCGCTGTTGGCCGAAATGGTGCCGACCTGGGCAATGGCCTTGTCGTCGGCGGTGGGCTTGCTGATCTTCTTCAGCTCGGCCACGGCGGCGATGACGGCCTTGTCGATGCCGCGCTTGAGGTCCATCGGGTTCATGCCGGCGGCAACCGCCTTGGAACCTTCGCGGATCAGCGCCTGGGCCAGCACGGTGGCGGTGGTGGTGCCGTCGCCGGCGTTGTCGGAGGTCTTGGAAGCGACTTCCTTGACCATCTGCGCGCCCATGTTCTCGAACTTGTCAGCCAGTTCGATTTCCTTGGCAACGGACACGCCGTCCTTGGTGATGGTCGGGGCGCCGTAGCTCTTCTCGAGTACGACATTGCGGCCCTTGGGACCGAGGGTTGCCTTGACGGCATTGGCGAGAATGTTGACGCCGCGCACCATGCGGGCGCGTGCGTCTTCACCGAAACGGATTTCTTTGGCGGACATGTTGTAACTCCGGAAATGGAAAATGGAAAAGAGTGAAGAGGAAGATCAATGCGATCGCGGATGGATAAGGTGCTGGTGGCTGTGACTCTTCACCATTAACCATTCACCCTTTCCGCTTTCAACGGCTCTCAGCCGAGGATCGCGAAGATGTCGTCTTCCTTCACCACCAGGTAGTCGGTGCCGTCCAGCTTCACTTCCGTGCCGCTGTACTTGCCGAACAGGACCTGGTCGCCAACTTTGACCTTGGGAGCGCGGATGCTGCCGTTGTCCAGGGCCTTGCCATCGCCGACGGCGACAACGGTGCCCTTGATCGGCTTCTCGGTGGCGGAGTCGGGGATGACGATGCCGCCGGCGGACAATTTCTCTTCTTCCACGCGCTTGATGACTACACGGTCGTACAGGGGCTTGATATTGCTCATTTCAATCCTTTTAAGTGATTGATTGCACAGGGAAAGGGCGGCGATATTAGCACTCGCACAAGGTGAGTGCCAGCAACGCAGGCAGCAAAACCCGGCAATGCCGGGATGCACAACAGATGGGGCGCGTGGCCGGGCTATTCAAGGGCACAAAAAAAGAGCGCACATGACAGGGGCATGTGCGCTCTTATGGAGATGGTGGCGTGTCCTTCCTAGGCGTAATTTCAACCCGGGCCTCTCCCCCCGCCGACATCCTGTCGAAACCGGCATCCGGCCAGTGGGGCAAGAGATACCACTACCGCATTGACATGGCGAGGCAATACAGCTGATTTTTTAGCTACTTCTGGTATCTATAGAACAACAAACACATTGATATATATAGTTTTTTAAACTTGCCTGTTACCAATGGTAGGCAGGCGGCGCCTATTGTTGTTCACCTAGTTACTTATAGTAGCATTTGGCGGGTGTCGGGTCCCTGGCGTGAGGTAATGTGCATGGCGCAATACAAAAGCCTAGGAGAGGCGATGACCCAGCAGGAACGGATTCGACTGGCGCGACGCGCCCTGGGCCTGTCCCAGACCCAATTGGCGAAGGCGGTCGGCGTGCAGCGCAGCGCGGTCAGCCACTGGGAAGCGCCCCTGGGCAAGAATCCCAGCGTCTCCCACATGCGGGAGATCGCCCTGGTCACCGGCATCCAGTTCGAATGGCTGGCAACGGGACGAGGGGAAATGCCGCTTTCCAAGGACGTGCAGCTGGATTCCATTGCCACGGCCGATGCCCTGCTGGTGGAAGACCCGGTGGAATTCCGCCTGGTCGCGGCCTTCCGCGCCGCACCCTTGCGCTCGCGGCTGTCACTGCTTGAGGTCATGGAAGAGCTGGCGAACCAGCGCCTGGGCCGCGGCAATGGCCGCCGGAACGGCATGATCAAGCCCGGGGACCTGGCCACCGGTTAATCTTGTGGTCCGCCGCCGATCATGACGGCCGGGCCGAAGCCGCGCTTCGCCTGGCCGAGCCAGCAGGATCGCGGCCTGGACCCCAGGACGACCGACCCGATGATTTTGTTGAAAGACCTGCCGGCCGCGGCATTGATCGCGCTGGCACTGACCACCTTGCCGCTGCCGGCAAACGCCGTGAGCGAAAGCGACCTCCTTCCCGTGGACCAGGCCTTTGCGCTGACAGCAAGCGCGCCGGGCCGGGATCGCATCGAAGTCCGATGGAAGGTCGCCGAGGGCTATTACCTCTATCGCCACCGCATCTCCGTCGAAACCGACGACCCCGGCTTCCAGGCAAGCAAGCTGCAGCTACCCAAGGGCAAGGCCCACCGGGACGAATTCTTCGGCGACGTGGAGACCTACCACGAGGACCTGACCGGAGTGCTTGCCGGCAAGCCCGCAGAGGCCACCGAGAGCGTCCGCCTGAAGGTGAAGTACCAGGGATGCGCCGACGCCGGCATCTGCTATCCGCCGCAGACGCGTACCTTGCTGGTCAAGCTTCCCGCCGGCAATGGCGCGGGCGGGCTTCCGGGGCTGGCCAACAGGCCCGGCAATCCCGGCGGCCTGCCGCTGTTTGGCGCCCAGGCTCCGGCAACGGGCGGAGCAGTCGAGGCGCTGCCTTTGCCGCAGGAGCAGGCGTTCGCGTTCGAAGCCATCGCCTTTGATGGCAATGAATTGCTGCTCCGGATCACCCCAGCGCCTGGCTACTACCTGTACCGCGACCGCACCCGCATGCAGCTCGAAGGGGCGGCTGGCATTGGCCTTGGGCAGCCGCGCTGGCCCAGGGGTGCCTCGCACCGCGACGAGCACTTCGGCGCGGTGATCGTTTATTTCGACCAGGTCGAAGTCCCGGTGCCACTCATGCGCAGCCACGCCGATGCGGCCAGCGGCATGCTCAAGGTGACGTTCCAGGGCTGCCAGAAAGACGGCATCTGTTATCCGCCCATGACCCGTTCGGTAAAACTGGCCATACCCAAAGGCAAGATCACCGCGCCGGTCGCCACCGGTGGCGCGGCAGTCCAGCCGGCACTCATCGCAGCGCTGCCCGGCGCAAGCCCGAATGCCGATCCGGTGGCCCTGTCCGCGGGCGGGGAAACACAAGCTCCTTCCCTGCTCCCCTCCCAGGTGCCCCGCACCACGCCGCCGGCAGAGGTACTCCGCAAGAAGGAGACGGGTCGAATCAGCGTCGGGATTGCCCTGTTGCTGGCACTGCTGGGCGGCCTGGTGCTCAACCTGATGCCGTGCGTATTGCCGGTGCTGTCACTGAAGGCCCTGTCGCTGGCCGACAGCGGTCGCGGTGGTGGCCACGCACGCGCCAGTGCGCTCTGGTACACCGCTGGCGTGCTGTCCAGCTTCATCGCCCTGGGCGCCATCGCCATTGCACTGCGCGCGGCCGGGCAGGCGCTGGGCTGGGGCTTCCAGCTGCAGCAACCGCTGGTGATCGGGGCCCTGGTCTACCTGATGTTCGCGGTCGGCCTGAGCCTGTCGGGCGTGTTCGCGCTGGGCCATCGTTTTGCCGGCGCCGGGCATGAACTGACCGGGCGCAGCGGCCCGCTCGGCGACTTCTTCACCGGCGTGCTGGCGGTGGTGATTGCCAGCCCGTGCACGGCGCCGTTCATGGGTGCGGCGCTGGCCTTTGCCTTCACCGCTTCAACGGCGGTGGCGCTGCTGGTATTTGCTTTCCTGGGCCTGGGACTGGCGCTGCCGTTCCTGCTGATCGGCTTCGTGCCCGGGCTGGCCCAGCGCCTGCCCAGACCGGGCGCGTGGATGGAAACGCTCAAGCACTTCCTCGCATTTCCCATGTACATGACAGCGGTGTGGCTGCTGTGGGTACTGGGCAAGCAGCGCGGCGTGGATGCGATCGGCCTGGCGCTGGTCGGCCTGGTGCTGCTGGCGCTCGGATTGTGGTGGTACCAGCGCCTGCGCTTGCAGGTGGCGCCAGCGCGGCGCGGCCTGGCTGTATTGCTGCTGGTGGGTTCGCTGGTCCCGCTGGCCTGGGTGCACGCCCTGCCGCGCGAGACCGCCAGCCGCTCGACCCGTGCCGACGTGGTGCCCTATTCGGCGGCGACGCTTGCCGCCCTGCGCGCGCAAGGTCGGGTGGTGTTCGTCGACATGACCGCCGACTGGTGCGTTACCTGCAAGGCGAACGAGAAGGCCGTGCTGGATCGAGATGAATTCCGCGCCTCGATGCGGCAGGCCGATGCGGTGCTGATGCAGGGTGACTGGACCAACGTGGATCCCGCCATCACCGCCTTCCTGGAAGCACACCAGGCCGTGGGCGTGCCGCTGTACGTGGTCTTCCCAGGCGATGGCGGCGAAGGCGAAGTGCTGCCGACCGTACTGACCCAGGACCTGGTGTCCAAGGCCCTGGCCCGGGCAAAGCGATGAAGCTCACCACGACCCACGTACTCGCCGCTGCCCTGGCAGCGGGTGTGCTCGGCGCCGTCGCCAGCCTCTGGTGGGAAGCAAACCCGCTGCTGCGGAGCGAGACCGGACAGCGCGCCATGCAGGCCGCGATGGACGCCAGCGCGCCCCCGCCTCCCGCAGGCGTGATTCCCGCCGGACCCGGCGACGCGATGCCGGCCATCAACCTTCCCGACCTGGACGGAAAACCACAGGCCCTGCCCGGTCCGTATGCCGGTCGACCCCTGCTGATCAATGTATGGGCCAGCTGGTGCGGGCCATGCATCGAGGAAATGCCGGAACTTGAGCGCTACGCCCGTGCGCAGGGAAAGAACGGCACCCAGGTCATCGGGCTGGCGCTGGATACGCCCGCCAACATCCGCCAATTCCTGGGCCAGGTTCCGGTGAGCTATCCGATCCTGGTCGACACACCGGGTCCGGCCGATGCCAGCGTCTGGCTTGGCAACCGCAAGGGCGTGCTGCCCTATTCGGTCCTGGTCAGCGCCGAGGGGAGAGTGGTGAAACAGAAAGTGGGCCCCTTCACTGCAGGTGAAATCGAGGCCTGGTCCAGGCCCTGAACACCCGCAGATCCGCCCCACCGGCAGGCGAGCGCGCCAATAATTCAAATGAACGCTTAAATCGCGGGTAACTTCTGCTAACTGGACAGCATTGGTCGCTTCACGCAGACTGCGGCGCTTCTGCTGGAGACCCCGATGGCGAAGCTGCTGGTCCTGCACGGCCCCAATCTCAACCTGCTGGGCAACCGCGAGCCTGAAGTCTATGGCAAGACCACCCTGGCCGAGATCGACGCCACCCTGACCGCACAGGCTGCGTCGGCGGGCCACGCGCTGGAAAGCCTGCAGTCCAACGCCGAGCACGTCCTGGTCGACCGCGTTCAGGCCGCCCGCAGCGACGGCACCGCCTTCGTGCTGGTCAACCCCGCTGCCTTCACCCATACCTCGGTCGCCCTGCGCGATGCGCTGGCGGCAGTGGCGATCCCGTTCATCGAGATCCACCTGTCCAACCCGCACACCCGCGAACCCTTCCGCCACCACAGCTACTTCAGCGACCTGGCCGTGGGCGTGGTCTGTGGCTTCGGTGCCGACAGCTACCGCTATGCACTGGAAGCCGCGCTCAAGCGTCTTCCCGCCTGAATCCCAATCCCGACCGGCGCCGGCAACGGCGCGGTCATCCACCACAGAGGCCACCATGGACCTGCGCAAGATCAAGAAGCTCATCGACCTGCTGGAAGAATCCAATCTCGCCGAAATAGAGATCAAGGAGGGCGAGGAATCCGTGCGCCTGGCGCGAGTGCCCAAGGGCAACTACTCGCCACAGCCGCAGATGTACGCCGCACCGCAGTTCGAGCAGCGCAGCCCGGCGCCGATGCCGATGGCCTCGCCCAGCGAAGCGGCGACCGGTGGCTCCGCCAAGCCGGCCGGCAACGACCAGCCCGAAGGCCACGTGATGCGCGCGCCCATGGTCGGCACCTTCTACACCTCGCCTTCGCCGGACAAGCCGGCCTTCGTCAGCATCGGCCAGGCGGTCAAGGCCGGCGAGACCCTGGCCATCATCGAGGCGATGAAGATGTTCAACCCGATCGAGGCCGACGTCTCCGGGACTTTGCTGGCAGTACTGACCGAAAGCGGTTCGCCGGTCGAGTTCGACCAGCCGTTGTTCGTGATCGGGTAAGCGGGAAGCCAGGGCGGCCCGCCGCCAGCCTGCGACCAGAACACCTTCCAAGGACATGAACCATGCTCGATAAAGTAGTAATAGCCAACCGTGGCGAGATTGCGCTGCGCATCCTGCGCGCCTGCCACACGCTGGGCATCCGCACCGTGGCCGTGCATTCCACCGTCGACCGCAACCTCAAGCACGTGGCCATGGCCGACGAATCGGTTTGCATCGGGCCGGCGCCTTCCAGCGACAGCTACCTCAACGTGCCGGCGATCATCGCCGCGGCCGAGGTGACCGACGCGCAGGCCATCCATCCCGGCTACGGGTTCCTCAGCGAGAACGCCGACTTCGCCGAACGCGTGGAACAGTCCGGCTTCATCTTCATCGGCCCCAAGGCCGACACCATCCGCCTGATGGGCGACAAGGTCGAGGCGATCCGTGCCATGAAGGCCGCCGGCGTGCCCTGCGTGCCCGGCTCGGGAGGGCCGCTGGACGACGATATCGTCACCAACACCAAGATCGCGCGCGAGATCGGCTACCCGGTGATCATCAAGGCCGCCGGCGGCGGCGGCGGCCGCGGCATGCGCGTGGTCCATGCCGAGGGCGCGCTCAACAGCGCCATCGCCACCACCAAGGCCGAGGCCAAGGCGGCTTTCAGCAACGACCAGGTGTACATGGAGAAATTCCTGGAGAACCCGCGCCACGTGGAAATCCAGGTGCTGGCCGACGGCCAGGGCGGCGCCATCCACCTGGGCGAGCGCGACTGTTCGATGCAGCGCCGCCACCAGAAGGTGGTCGAGGAAGCGCCCGCGCCCGGCATCAGCGAGGAACAACGCAACCAGATCGGCAAGGTCTGCGTGGATGCGTGCCTGCGCATCGGCTATCGCGGCGCGGGCACCTTCGAATTCCTGTACGAGAACGGCCATTTCTACTTCATCGAAATGAACACCCGCATCCAGGTCGAACATCCGGTCACCGAACGCATCACCGGCATCGACCTGGTCTGTGAGCAACTGCGCATCGCCGGCGGCGAGAAGCTGTCGATCAAACAGTCCGACATCGTCATGCGCGGCCATGCCATCGAATGCCGCATCAACGCCGAGGACCCGGACACGTTCGCGCCCAGTCCGGGCCTGATCACCGGCTTCTATCCGCCCGGCGGTCCCGGCGTGCGCGTGGACACCCACATCTACACCGGCTACCGGGTGCCGCCGAACTACGATTCGATGATCGGCAAGCTGATCGTGCACGGGCCGGACCGCGAGACCGCCATCGCCCGCATGCGCGTGGCCCTGAGCGAGATGGTGGTCGACGGCATCAAGACCAACATCCCGCTGCAGCAGACCATCATGCGCGACACCGGCTTCCAGGCCGGCGGGCAGAACATCCACTACCTGGAAAAACGCCTGGCCGAGCGCAAGAACAAGAGCATCGCGCTGGTCTAAGCCGCATCGCAACCAGGCAACCTCCAACTTTCATTGAAGAGGCATCACGCGTGGCGGCGCGCGTATCCCCTGATTGCGCGGCGCGCTGGCGCCACACTGCAACTCAAGCAAGCGGCCGGCAGGACTACGGCGCCTACTTCAGCGCCGGATCTGGCCTGCCACTCGCCGGGCGCGCTCCGATGCTCGAAGCCGGGCTGCCGACCACGATGTCTTCCGACGACCCGTCCGGCCACACGATCCTGAAGGTCGTGCCGGACGGCAACGACGAGAACGGCGCGCCACTCGTGGCGCGATAGACCGCGGCCGCCTGGCTGGCACCCTGCATCCTGATCTCCTGCGGTGCCCGTGCGGACACGACGGATATCTGGGTCAATCCGCGATATTTCGGACTGACGGTCTCGATGACGACGCCTGCCGCGAAAGCGACATAGGCCACGAACAGAAGCAACCAGAACCAGTTCCTGGCCTTCTGCACGAATCGCTTGTGGTTCATTTCGGTACTCCAATATCAGCCAACAGGCTATCCACCATTTCGTCCAAGGTGTCCGCACCCTGCCGCGGGACCGCGGCATCCAGCACGAACGTGTAAAAATCCTGGGAGGCATTGCGCGAACAGATGCCGCCGTTGGCGCAATACGACGTCATCAGCACGCCACCGGCACTGCAGTCGGCGCCCAGGCGGCACGCGGCCAGCTGCCACGCCAGCTCTGAATACTGGGAGCCCGACACCACGCCGAAATAGGCCTCTCTTCCGCTGGCCGCTATGCCCATGGCCGGGGAAAGGGCCAGATAGGCCTCCGGCTCGGCGGAATGCAGTACGCGCCCGACCAGATCCTGCGCATATTCGTTGCTGGCCGACAAAGGCTCGCCCATGGACAACAGCGCCGCCTCGGCCGCCAGGCTGCCGGCGCGCGCCGCGGCAAGGCGCTTGGCCCGCAGGGTATCCATCGACAACCCGTCAGCCGGAACGAATCGCCGGCAACGTTGGCTGATCCGATCCCGGGTGGCGGCCATGGCCGCGGTGGCGGCTCCCTTCAGCGCATGGATCGCACGGCTGTCGTGCGCATATCCGGCAGGATCGGAGGCATAGGTTGCGCAGTAGTCCAGCACGCGACTGGCATTCCACAAAGCGCGTGGATCGCCGGCGGCTTCCAGGGCCCGAAGACCCTGCAGATAGGCGTACAGATCAGTGGCGCCTTCAAAATCCATGCGCACGTCGCGGCGTTCCTGCATCCGCTCGCCGGACCGCCCAGGCATGGGCGCGGCGGAGACCACCTGGCCGCGCAGGTCCGTCGCCGCGTACGGGACTGCTTCCACGGGGTCGGCAACGCCACGATTCCAGCCTGCCAACGCCAGCAAGCCAAGGGCCGCGAGCAGAAGCAACGTCGATGTGATCCTGGGAAGGTGCATGGGACGGGCAGAAAGACCTGCTTGCGGATCCTTGGCAAGGAGCGGTGCGGCAGGACGTCGGCGGAAATACGTCATTCCGCTATCATCCCCGGGAGGCGCTGCGGAAAACCGGCGCTGTGTCCAGTTTAATCCAGTCCCCGCGCGCAAACGCATCCCGCCATGCCGGCGCCGTTCGTTTTCCAGCCCTTTAACCACCGAGCGGCACCATGCCCTACCTAGAACTCTCCCTGCGCTGCAGTGAATCCGAACAGCCGCGCTATGAAAATGCGCTGGAAGACGTCGGCGCGCTTGCCGTGACCTTGCTGGACGCCGACGCCGACACCAGCAACGAGCAGGCAATCCTGGAGCCTGGCGTCGGCCAGACGCCGTTGTGGCATGCGCTGGTGTTGACCGCGCTGTTCCCGGCCGAGGCCGACGCGCTGGCCTTGCTGGCGGCGCTGGAATCGTCCGACCCCGGCCTCGACTGGTCCACCACCGCATTCCGTAGCGTTGATGACCAGGACTGGGAACGCGCGTGGATGGACCAGTACGTGCCGCTGCGTTTCGGCGCGCGCACTTTCATCGTGCCCTGGAACCATGACCTGCCCGAGGAGGCCGACAATGCCGAAGCCGCCGTGGTGCGGCTCGATCCCGGGCTGGCATTCGGCTCAGGCACCCATCCGACCACCGCGCTGTGCCTGCGCTGGCTGGACGGCCTGGCAGGCGAGGAAAAACTGCACGGTGCCACCGTGCTGGATTTCGGCTGCGGCTCGGGCATCCTGGCCTTGGCCGCGCTGAAGCTGGGCGCGGCCCGCGCCGTGGGCGTGGACAATGATCCGCAGGCCCTCATTTCCACCTTCGACAACGCCGAGCGCAATGCCGTCGGTGCGCAGCTGTCGGTTTACCTGCCGCAGGACGAGCCCCTTGCCACCTACCCGGTGGTGGTGGCCAATATCCTGGCGTCCGCGCTTGATGTACTGGCCGACACCCTGGCCGCGCGCGTCGCGCCCGGCGGTTGCATCGCCCTGTCGGGCATCCTGCACGGACAGGAGGACGAACTGCTGGCCCGCTACGGGCAATGGTTCGATGACCTGGCCGCGACCCGCGATGGCGACTGGATGCGCATCGTCGGCAAGCGTCGTTGATGGCTGCGTGCCGGCCAGCGCCTACCGTGATGGATTGCCTCGTGATTGAATAGCGGCATGTTCTTTTCCTGCCCCCATTGCCGCGAGCTGGTCGCCACCGATCGCGAAACCCGCCAACCGCCTGAGCTGTGCCCGCGTTGCGGCGGAGCGATGCAGGAACAGAAAAACGAGGACGACGCAGCGGTATCGACCGTCGGCGGCGCACCGAGCTTCGCCAGTTTCCTGCGCGGCGGGGATATGGCCACTTCCGCTGCCCGCGCATCCGGCGCAGTGCCTCCGGCAGACCCCGTGCAAGAAGAGCTGGGCGAAGCGCCCGCCCCGGCACAAGGCACCGTCGTGTTGCCTGGCGAAAAAGAAAGCAGCGATGCTTCGGACGCGATCGAGGCCGCGCCGGTCATGCAGGCCGAGGCGGCCTCACCGGTGGCAGCCATGGCCATGCCTCAGCCGCCAGCAGCAGAACTGTCGCGCGAACCTGCTCCCAGCTTCATGCGGTCGTCTTCCCGGGCCGCCGTGCCACGCACGGCGAAGTGGCAATGGGTCGCGGTGTTCGCGCTCGCCGTCATGCTGATGACCCAGGTGCTGGTGGCCGATCGCGCCCGCCTGGCGGCCGATGCGGGCTGGCGGCCGTTGGTCCTGACCCTGTGCAATGTGCTCGGTTGCTCGGTACCCGATTGGCACCAACCCGGTGCAATCTCCATGCTCAGTCGTGACGTGAGTCCAATCGCAGGCAGCGCCGGTGGACTCAACGTGCGTGCCACGTTCCGCAACGATGCACGCTGGCCGCAACCCTGGCCCGTGCTGTTGCTGTCCTTGTCCGATGCCGACGGGCGGGTGCTGGGTTCGCGCGCCTTCCTGCCTGGCGAATACCTGGGTGCCGAGGCAACGCAGACCGCGCTGGCGCCGGGGCAGAGCGCGCGTATCGCACTGCAATTACGCGAGCCCAATCCCGATGTGGTGGCGTTCTCGTTCGACTTCCGCTAGTCCAAAGCAGAATCGGAAACAAAGGGATGCACGGGCGCAGATCACGCGCTAGACTCCCCACCCCGTCGAAAACCACCTGAGAGTGCGATGGGCCATACACCCATCGTTTAGCCCCGGGGATCTTCCTTAGTGAATGCCGCCGCACGCCATGACGCCAGCCGTGGCACACCCAGACCGCCGTTGCGCGACCACGTGGCCCAATCGGTGCGACGCTACCTGCGCGACCTGGACGGCAGCGATGCGGACGACGTGTATGAAATCGTGCTGCGCGAAATGGAAATCCCCCTGTTCGTCGAAGTGTTGAACCACTGCGAAGGCAACCAGAGCCGCGCCGCGGCACTGCTGGGCATCCATCGCGCCACCCTGCGCAAGAAGCTCAAGGACTACGGGCTGGTCTGAGTCCATCTCGCCGGCACGCTGCCTGCGCGCGATGGTGCTGCATCGCGGAAGTTATAATTCGCGCCACCTTTCCCGCGCGTGGTTTTTCGATGACTTCCGACTCGCATCCCGTCCACCCCGTGAATATCCGGCGGGCCCTGCTGTCCGTTTCCGACAAGACCGGCCTGGTCGAGCTGGCTACCGCATTGGCCGCGCGCCAGGTCGAACTTTTGTCCACCGGCGGCACTGCCAGGACATTGCGTGACGCCGGACTGCAGGTGCGCGACGTCTCCGAGTTGACCGGCTTCCCCGAAATGATGGATGGCCGGGTCAAGACCCTGCACCCCATGATCCATGGCGGCCTGCTGGGACGCAGCGGCACCGACGACGCGGTGATGGCCGAACACGGCATCGTCGCGATCGACCTGCTGGTGCTGAACCTCTATCCCTTCGAACAGGTCACTGCCGACCCGGCGTGCACGCTGGATGCAGCGGTGGAGAACATCGACATCGGCGGCCCGGCGATGCTGCGCTCGGCGGCCAAGAATTTTGCGCGCGTGGCGGTGGCCACCGATCCGTCGCAGTACCACGCCATCGTGCGCGAGCTTGACGAAAGCGATGGCGCGCTGTCGGCACACACGCGTTTCCAGCTGTCGGTGGCTGCCTTCAATCGGGTCGCCCAATACGATGCGGCGATCAGCAACTACCTTTCCGCCGTGCGCGACCCGGCCACGCCCATCCCGGTGCGCGACGAGTTCCCGGCGCAGATGAATTCCACCTTCGTCAAGGTCATGGACCTGCGCTATGGAGAGAATCCGCACCAGGCCGGCGCCTTCTATCGCGACCTGGGCCCGGTGCCCGGCACGCTCGCCACCTTCCAGCAGTTGCAGGGCAAGGAACTGAGCTTCAACAACCTGGGCGATGCCGATGCAGCGTGGGAATGCGTGCGCCAGTTCGAGGCGCCGGCCTGCGTGATCGTCAAGCATGCCAATCCCTGCGGCGTGGCCGTCGGCGTGGCCTGCGGCGACGCCTATGAACTGGCCTACGCCACCGACCCCACCAGCGCGTTCGGCGGCATCATCGCCTTCAACCGCACCCTGGATGCGGCCACTGCCAGGGCTATCCTCGACCGCCAGTTCGTCGAAGTGCTGATCGCACCGGACTACGAGCAGGGCGCGCTGGACTACGCGACCAAGAAAGCCAACGTGCGCGTGCTCAAGATTCCGCACGGCGCCGGCCTCAACAACTACGACAGCAAGCGCATCGGCTCGGGCCTGCTGTTGCAGTCCTCGGACAATCGCGGCATGAGCGCGGACGAGTTGAAAGTGGTGACCCGGCGCGCGCCGACCGAAGCCGAGTTGCGTGACCTGCTGTTCGCCTGGCGCGTGGCCAAGTACGTGAAGTCCAACGCCATCGTCTATGCCCGGGACAACCGCACCATCGGCGTGGGCGCAGGCCAGATGAGCCGCGTGTACTCGGCGCGCATCGCCGGCATCAAGGCCGCCGACGCGCACCTGGTGGTGCCGGGTTCGGTGATGGCTTCCGATGCCTTCTTCCCCTTCCGCGATGGCATCGATGCCGCCGCCGAGGCCGGCATCAGGGCGGTGATCCAGCCCGGCGGCTCGATGCGCGACAATGAAGTGATCGCGGCCGCCGACGAACACGGGCTGGCGATGGTGTTTACCGGCGTGCGCCATTTCAGGCACTGATCGCCGGCGCCGTCCCGGCGTAAGCTGGACGCATTGGACTGCGGGCTGCGTTTGTACGCGTCAAATGGAACACACGAAGCAAGATGAACCTGGATCCCGGCGTTCGCCGGGATGACGACTTCGGGAGATGCGTGCATGAAAGTACTTGTCATTGGTTCAGGCGGCCGCGAGCACGCGCTGGCCTGGAAGCTCGCGCAATCGGACCGGGTCACCGAAGTCATTGTCGCCCCCGGCAACGCGGGTACGGCGACCGAGGAAAAATGCCGCAACGCCAACGTGGCGGTGAACAACATCGAGGGCCTGGTGGCGCTGGCGCGAAACGCGAAGGTTGCCCTGACCGTGGTCGGCCCAGAGATTCCTCTGGTGGCCGGCGTGGTGGACCGCTTCCGGGAAGCAGGCCTGCGCATATTCGGGCCGACGGCGGCCGCCGCGCAGCTGGAAGGCAGCAAGGCCTACGCCAAGGATTTCCTGGCCCGGCATGGCATTCCTACCGCGTTCTATTCGGTCTTCACCGAAGTCGAGCCCGCGCTTGCCTACGTGCGCGAGCAATCAGAAAAAAGCGGGGGCGCGCCGATCGTGGTCAAGGCCGATGGCCTGGCCGCGGGCAAGGGCGTGATCGTGGCGATGACCCTGCAGGAAGCAGAGCAGGCGGTGACCGACATGCTGTCGGGCAATGCCTTCGGCGATGCGGGCGCGCGCGTGGTAGTCGAGGAATTCCTGGACGGCGAGGAAGCCAGCTTCATCAGCGTGGTCGACGGCGTGACCGCGCTGCCGATGGCTACGTCGCAGGACCACAAGCGCGTGGGCGACGGCGACACCGGCCCCAATACCGGTGGCATGGGCGCCTACTCGCCCGCACCGGTGGTCACGGCCGAAGTGCATGCACGGGTGATGCGCGAGGTGGTCAATCCCACCGTGCAGGGCATGTTGGCCGACGGCATCCCCTTCACCGGCTTCCTGTATGCAGGTCTGATGATCGATGCGCAGGGCGCCCCTAAGGTGATCGAGTTCAACGTACGCTTCGGCGACCCGGAAACGCAGCCGGTGATGATGCGCCTGCAGTCGGAGCTGCTCGGCCTGCTGGAAGCGGCCTTCGACCAGCGCCTGCACGAAACCGAGATCCAGTGGGACCCGCGCCCGGCGCTGGGCGTGGTGATGGCCGCCGGCAACTATCCCGACACGCCGCGCCTGGGCGACATCATCAACAGCTGGGACGTACCGGACATCGAGGACACCAAGGTCTTCCATGCGGGCACCCGGCTGGAAGGCGACCACGTAGTGACCTCCGGCGGTCGCGTGCTGTGCGTGTGCGCGCTCGGCGACACCGTGGCCGATGCGCAGCGCAAGGCCTATGCGGAAGTCTCCGGCATTTCCTGGACCGGCGAATTCCATCGCCACGACATCGGCTGGCGTGCCATTGCCCGCTCTTGATCGCGCAGGATGGGACTTGCCCGGGATGCTGTAGCGCGACCGCCACAGGGCATCGCCCCCCGACAACGCCCCTACGGGACACAAATGTTCTGCTAGGCTCGCCCGCATCCAAGGAGCGCGCATGTCGAGCCACAGCCAGTTCGCACTATTGAAGCAACGGCGCTTCCTGCCGTTCTTTGCCACCCAGGCCTTCGGCGCCTTCAACGACAACGTCTACCGGCAGGCCATCATCGGCCTGCTGTTCTATCTGGGCATCAGCGCCGACGAACGCACGCTTTACACCAACCTGGCGCCGGCACTTTTCATCCTGCCCTATTTCCTGTTTTCCGCCACGGCCGGCCAGATCGCCGAAAAGCTCGAGAAATCCAGGCTGATCCGCATCACCACCATGATGGAAATCGGGATCATGTCGCTGGCCGCGATCGGCTTCATGACCCAGAACATGGTCGTGTTGCTGGTGGCGCTGTTCTGCACCGGCCTGCAGTCGACGCTGTTCGGCCCGGTGAAATATTCGATCCTGCCTTCTGTGCTCAAGCCCGAGGAGTTGACCGGCGGCAACGGCCTGGTGGAAATGGGCACCTCGATCTCGATCCTGATCGGCATGATTTCCGGCGGCCTGATCTTCAAGCTTGCCGGGGACCAGGGCCCGGTGGTCGCCGCCACGGCGATCATCGTGCTGGCGGTGTGCGGCAACCTGGTCAGCCGCGCCATTCCGCGGGTCGAACCCGGCGCGCCCGACCTCAAGATCAACTGGAACCCGATTCCCGAATCATTGGCGGTGCTGCGCTTGGCCCGTAAACAGGTGGCGGTGCGCAATTCGATCCTGGGCGTGTCCTGGTTCTGGTTCGTCGGCACCGTGCTGACCTCGCAGCTGCCGACCTACGCCGAGGTCAACCTGGGCGGCTCGGAAACCCTCTACATCTTCGCCCTGGCGCTGTTCTCCATAGGCACCGGCGTGGGTTCGCTGCTGTGCGAGAAGCTCTCTGCACGCACCGTGGAGATCGGCCTGGTGCCGCTGGGCGCATTCGGCATCAGCGCGTTCCTGCTGGACCTGTATTTCGCGCGCAGCGGGGCGCCCGTGGCCACCGGCTTGACCCTGCCTGCCTTCGTGGGCGCGGCCGGCAGCTGGCGGATCATCGTGGACCTGGTCGGCATCGGCCTGTTCACCGGCTTCTTCGTGGTGCCGTTGTTCGCGCTGATCCAGAGCCGCACGCCGCGCGAGGAGCTGTCGCGGGTGATCGCCGGCATGAACATCCAGAACGCGGCCTTCATCGTGCTGGCGGCGGTGGTGTGCATCGTGCTGCAGCGCTTCCTGGGCTGGACCATCCCGCAACTGTTCCTGGCCCTGGCGATCGCCAACGCGGTGGTGGCGATCTACATCTTCACCATCGTGCCCGAGTTCCTGATGCGCTTCCTCAGCTGGGTGCTGGTGCGCACGCTGTACCGGCTGCGCCTGCATGGCATCGAGAAGAACGTGCCGGACGAAGGCGCCGCGCTGCTGGTGTGCAACCACGTCAGCTACCTGGATGCGTTGATCCTGTCGGCCAGCGTGCCGCGGCCGGTGCGTTTCGTCATGTATTACAAGATCTTCAACACCCCGGTGATGAGCTGGATCTTCCGCACCGCCAAGGTCATTCCGATCGCCGGCGCGCGCGAGGATCCCGTGCTGATGCAGCAGGCCTTCGACGAGATCGATGCGGCCCTGGCCGACGGGCAGCTGGTCGGCATCTTTCCCGAAGGTGCCTTGACCCGGGACGGACAGATCGCGCCGTTCAAGTCCGGGGTCGAGCGGGTGTTGGCGCGCGCCAACGAAAACGGGCGCCCGGTGCCGGTGGTGCCGATGGCGCTGAAGGGCATGTGGACCAGCATGTGGAGCCATCGCGACGGACGCATGCACCGCATGCGCGTCCCGCGGCGTTTTCGCGCGCACGTGGAAGTGATGGCGGGCGAGCCGATCGATGACCGCGGCGTGACCGCCGAACAACTGGAAGCGAAGGTGCGTGCGCTGCGCGGCGATGATGCCTGAGGCTATACCTTGAGTTTCGGCTCGGGTACGCTGGCGACGGGGAAACATGCTTCACCAACGGAGCCGGCGATTCGAGCGGCAACCGTTCACGTGTCAACGGAGTTTTGATGAGCTACCAACCGCCAGCTTCAACCGGCCAGGAATTCGTGCCCAACCATCTGGTGTGGGCCATCCTCAGCACGCTTTTTTGCTGCCTGCCGCTCGGCATCGTATCGATTGTCTATGCCTCGCAGGTTGACGGAAAACGTGCAGCGGGAGATATCCATGGAGCACGGGAAGCCTCTCGCAAAGCGGGCAGCTGGGCTATCTGGTCGGCGGTATCCTTGCCCGTGCTGCTGATCCTGTGGTTCGTCCTGTTCGGAGGCCTGGCGGTACTGGGCTCACTGAGCGGCGTCCAGTAGCGACCCGACCTGACACCCACCACGCTACGCCACCACCCTGACGGAGAACCCAGATGAGCTACGTACCGCCGCCTGCTGCAGGCACGTCCCGCCCCGTGCCGAACTATCTGGCCTGGTCGATCATTTCCACGGTTTTTGCCACCTTCCTGTGCTGCACCTGCATTTCGATTCCAGGAATCGGCACCGGCATTGCCGCCATCATCTATTCGATGCAGGTCAACAAGAAGCTCAATGCCGGCGACCTGGACGGAGCTGCGCGTGCCTCCAACACCACCAAGATCCTGTGCTGGATAACCACCGCGCTGGTGGCGCTGGCCTTCGTCTACTTCTGCTACTCATTGATGACAGTTGGCGTCGATGGCTTCCAGGCCCAGTTTGAAGAAGCCATGAAGCAGGCCAAGCAAGCGCGCTGAGTGTGAGCCTGTTGCGGCCCTTGCCGATCCTGGCGGCGACAACGACGGCCTTCGCCGCCGTTGTCGGCGTCTGGCTGTTGCGCACCTTCGACCCGAACGCAGCCGGCAGTCCTTTCCCGGGCTGCATGTTCCATGCCTTCACCGGCTGGTATTGCATCGGCTGCGGCGTGACCCGCGCCCTGCACGCGCTGGTCCACGGCGATGTGGCGCGGGCGTTTTCCATGAATCCGCTGGCCATGTCGATGCTGGCCATCGCGCCCTTGCTGGCCGGCTGGCAGATGGGTTGGCAACCGAGGTGGATGCGGCCGTTGATCGCGGTGGTGTCGGAGCCGAGATTCTGGCTGGTGCTGCTGCCGGTGTATTGGGTCGCCCGGAACCTGCCCTGGTTTCCCTTCACCCTGCTGGCCCCCTAGCCAGCGGCAGTTATAGCGCCGAGCTTGCTCAGCTGCGCTTGGGCAAGACCCCAGGCAACTTGTTCCACAGATCAAGGCGGCAGTTCAAAGGCAGCCGGGCAAGCTCGGCTCTAGGGAAGCGGCTGCCTCAGCTGACCCAGCCTGCAATCACGAACAACGCCAGCACCGCCAGCCACAGCAGCAGGATGCGCCAGACCAGGCTCATCGCATCGCGCAGTTCCGGAAGTTCGCGCATGGCCTGGACCATGCCTTCCTCGGCGTATTCCTCGGCCTCTTCGGCAAGTTCGCTGCGCACGCTGGCGCGCGCGGCCGCGCCCAGGAAGGCGTTGTCGAGTTGCCAGCGGTTGCCATGGGCCTGGCGCCAGGCAGTGAATACCGCATCGAAATTGCCCACCAGCGCCATCGACAGGGTCATCAACTGCGCGACCGGCCAGTCCAGCGCCGCATACAGGGTGCGCCCGCCAGCCAGCGTGCGTGCAGGCAACAGTTGCGCGTAAGCACCGGCAGCCGAAAATGCAGCCAGCCGGTACAGCAGCGCGCCGAACGGACCCAGCAGCAGGAACCAGAACAGCACGCCAAACCAGCGATGAAGGGCGTTGCGAAACACCGCTTCGACCAGCGCGGGGCCGTCGGCCGCCGCCATCTCGCCCTCGGGCCACAGCCGGGCGATGGCCTCGCGTCGCGTTGACGAATCAGGCGCATCGATAATCGATTCCACGTCCACGTCCAGGTCACGTGGTCCCCAGGCATAGACCAGCGCCGCGATACCGAACAGAAGGCCCGGCAACCCCAGCAGCGGTGCGTGCAGCATCCATTGCAGCAGCGCGACCAGCAGCAAGGGCGGCAACAGCGCCAGGGCGATGCCATAGGGACCGCGCCAGAACCCCCCCGCGCCTGCATTCGCGCCCAGCCATTGCAGCCACTGCCCGAACCAGGCGTAGCGTCGCGCCGAAGTCACCAGCGCCGGCGCGATGTGTCCCAGCACCAGGGCAATGACAACGGCAAGCAAGGTAATCGACATGGGTGTTCCTCCGTGGCCGATTCTAGCTTGCCTTGCCACGGACGGCGTTCCTGCCAGCCGGCAGGAGCGCTGGTTCAGCGATCGCCCGCGGTGACCGTCGCATACCAGTGTTCGATCAGCGAACGGGCGATGGATATCCGCGGCGACAGCAGGATTCCCGATGCATCGTCGCCCTTGCGCAGGCGCGCGGCGGCGATTTCTTCCACCGTGAACCAGCGCGCGTCCTCCAGTTCGCCATCGACTTGCGGCACGTCGGGTTCGGCGTCGGCAACGAAGCCCAGCATGAGCGCGCCCGGGAACGGCCACGGTTGCGCGCCCAGGTAGCGGCAGCTGCGGACGCGCACGCGGGTTTCCTCGAATACTTCGCGCACCACGGTCTGTTCCAGTGATTCACCCGGCTCCACGAACCCGGCGACGACCGAATAGCGCTGCGCAGGCCAGCTGGCCTGGCGGCCCAGCAGCAGGCGCTCACCGTCGCTCACCGCCACGATGACCGCGGGATCCACGCGCGGGTAATGGTCTGCACCGCATTGCGTGCAATGGGCGACATAGCCGGCCCGGCGGAATTCGACGACCCCGCCGCAGATGCCGCAATGGCGCGAACGCGAGCGCCAGTGCTGCATGGCGCGCGCGAACGCGAACGCGCTGGCATCGGCGGCCGACCAGGCGGCAGCCGCGCGGCGCAGGTCGACGCGTTGCGGCGCCTGCAGGGCCAGTACGTCGGCCTCGACTGAAAACCAGGCCTCGTCGCCATGGCGGCCGAGGAACACGGCGGTGCCGGGCCCGGCGCCGAGTGCGTCACCACGCGTCACCAGCAACTTTCCCGCCTCGTCGGCGAACGCGCTGCCGTCGGCATCCAGCACGATCACCCGTCCCCGCGCCCACAGCTGCGCCAGCGCATCGGGATCGTCGCGCAACGCATCGGAACGGTTGATCGGCGCATCGCCAAAGGCGAAGCCGGACAGTTCGGCGGGATATCGGGGAAGAAGGTCGGTCACTGGGACCGGATGATACGCGGCGAGTGCCGGCTTACATGCTGAAGCTGCTGCCGCATCCGCAGGTGGTCTTGGCATTGGGATTGCGGATCACAAACTGCGCGCCCTGCAGGCTCTCGGTGTAATCCACTTCCGAGCCCATCAGGTACTGCAGGCTCAACGGATCCACCAGCAGGGTGACCTCATCGGTGCGCACGGCGACATCGTCCTCGGCGCGGTTCTCGTCGAACTCGAAGCCGTACTGGAAGCCCGAACAGCCGCCGCCCTGGATGTAGACGCGCAGGGCCAGTGATTCGTTGCCTTCCTCACGGATCAGTTCGCGCACCTTGGCCGCCGCGGCGCCGGTGAAGTTCAAGGGCCGGTCCAGCGACTGGTAGTCGGGAGTGGCGGCCATGCCAGGCAGGGAGACGAGCGTACTCATGGCTTCAGGATGGGGCCGCAGGGCGCCTGGTTCAAGCTCAAGGCGCCGTGGATGGCGCGGCGGCCGCCACCGGCAGGGATTCGGCCCACGAGAACGACTGCTCCAGCGTGGCGCCGCCCTGCGGAGCCAGTCGCACCGAGACCCGCAACGGCTTGAACCCGGCCGGCAGCACGAAGTCACCTTCCACCTGTTCGAAATATTTGAACGAGTACGGCACGCCAGGCGCATTGGGCTGCTGGCGCAGGTCGGTCCAGGCCAGTTTCTGCAGTTTGCCGGCGTGGGTTCCTTCCACCGCCACCTGCAGCTGGCCGGCGTTGACCGCGCCACGGTTCAGGTTCTGGGTCAGGGTGGCGATGAAGTGCCAGCCCAGGTCGCTTTGTGGTTGCAGCTGCAGCTCGTGCACCGCCAGCCCGCGACGCTGCGCGGTGGCGCCGACGAATCGTTCGTAGAACGCCACGTCCGCGCGCAAGCCGGCGATTTCCTCGTCGCGTTCCGCCAGCGTGCCTTGCAGGTCGCCATTGGCATTGCGGCTGATCTGGTCCGAACGCGCCAGGGTCGCGGAGCGCTGTTCCAGTTGGTCGATCTTCTTCTGCTGGGCCTGCAGTTGCGCCGCCGTGGGCCGGTTGCCTTCGCCGCCCGCCACCACCTTCCACACCCCCCAGGCACCGAAAACCAGGGCCAGCAACACCAGGGCCACGCCGGCATACAGGCTCCTGCGCGCCAGCGGCGTCAACGGAGGCAGATGGGGCAGGTGGTCATGAGGGCGGTCGGGCATGGCGCAAAGGATAGCGCCTGCAGCCCAGGTTGCTCTGAATACGAGCGGCAGACCTCGGCCTAGCCGTTGGCGGCCACCAGGGTGGGACCGGCCTGCACGCCGGCCTCGGCGTCGACATGGATCAGGCGGCCGGTGAGGGTGGCTCCCGCGCGCATCTCCACCACTTTGTAATGCACGTTGCCCAACACGCGCGCCTTGGCGGCCAGCTCGACCCGGTCGGAGGCGTATACGTCGCCCTGCAGTTCGCCGTTGAGGACCACCACCGGCACCTGCACCTCGCCTTCGATGCGGCCCTGCTCGGCCAGCGTCAGCACGGCGGGCTTGCCGTCCTCGGCGATGACCCTGCCGTAGATGCGGCCCTCCACGTAGAGACCGCCGCTGAAGACAAGGTCGCCATGCAGCGTGACCTGCGGACCGACCAGGGTGTCGATGGCCTGGCCGTCATATTGTTTGTTCTTGAACATGTGGACTCCGTACTGAAGGGGGAGGGTGCTGAAGGGCCTGCCGGTCAGGTGTTGCCGGTCTTCCAGTCGAACGCCTGCTCCACGGCCACGTCCTCGCCGTCCAGCAGGACGCGGACGCGCTGCGGGGTGAAGTCGCGTGGCAGCATCACCTGGCCTTCCATGGTCTGGAAATAGCGGAAGGAGTAACTCTGCCCCGGCATCGCCGGGCGCTGGTTCAACTGGCTCCAGTCCACCGTTGCCAGCTTGCCGGCGCGGACGCCTTCGACCACGAAGCGCATGTGGCCCTGGCTGATGGCGCCACGGTTGAGGTTCTGGGTCAGGATGATCTGGTAGTTCCAGGCCGAGCCTGCGCCCGGCACGAACTCGGAAGAAAACACGTTCAGCCCCTTGCGCTGCTGGGTAGGACCCACCAGGCGCTCGTAGAAGGCGACGTCACCGCGCAGAGTGGCGATTTCCTCGTCACGCTCGGCCAGCGTTTCCTGCAGGTCACCGTTGGCGTCGCGGCTGATCTGGTCGGAACGGCTCAGCGTGGTCTGGCGCTGGCTGAGCTGGCGCAGGCGGAACTCATGCGCCTGCAGCTGCTGCTCGGCGCCATGCATGCGGAGGGTGGTCCGGGCCAGGGTAGGCGCCGCGCGTGCTTGCGCCCACTGCCAGGCCAGGGCCAGCGAAAGCAGCCACAGCGATCCTACCGCCAGCACCACCTGCCACAGGCGTGATGGCCGGCGCTGCACGATCTGGTAACGGGACGGTACGTGGGACATGGGGGGATCCGTAGCTCTCTGCGGGCACAGGCACGGCACGCGGCGGCCAGATGGCAGCCTGGCAACGGGCCTATACTCGGCATGGGTGGACGGCCCCCTGAAACCGTCCGGCATTGCCTCCAGTCTAAGGGGAATTCCCACCATGTCCGAAGCGCATCTTTTCGTAATTGGGATCCTGTTGGCATGGATGGCCGGGATTCGCGTGTACCTGACCGTATTCGGCCTGGGCCTGGCCGGCGCGCTGGGGTGGCTGGAGTTGCCGCAGGCGCTGCAGGTCACCCAGTCGTGGTGGGTGCTGGGTGCCTCGGGCGCCTTGGCGCTGACCGAGTTCTTTGCCGACAAGATCCCCGGGGTCGATTCGGGCTGGGATCTGCTGCAGACCCTGGCACGGGTGCCGGCCGGCGCCTTCCTGGCCGCGGCGACCTTGTCGCCTGATGGCCAGCTGGGCGGCGGCGCATTGGCCGCCGGCGCAGGGGTGGCCTTGACCAGCCACCTGCTTAAATCCGGATCGCGCGCACTGATGAATACCTCGCCCGAGCCAGTCAGCAACCTCGCCGCGTCGGTCACCGAAGACGTGGTGGTGGTCGGAGGGCTGTCGCTTGCCTTCGCCCATCCCTGGCTGGCCCTGACCGGCGTGGTCGGCATCAGCGTGGGACTGGCACTGCTGGTGTGGTGGGTGTGGCGGAAGCTGGCCCGCGGAGTGCGCAGCCTGCTGCAGCCTCCGCCCTCGTCGCCGGGTGCGCTGGAATGACCCGTGCCGCACCATCGCCACAAGCCTGTGAACTTCATCGCATAATGGCGACATGCTTGGGGAAGCCTGATGTCCGCCATTGAACCGACTTCTCGTCCGCAGGACGAGCCCGCGCGCGCACGCCTGCGCGCCGAAACACCGCCTGCCCGCTACTGGCGGCGCTGGACCGGTGACGCCCCGGTTGAAGCAGAACCAGTCGCCGCGATGTCGTCTGACGAAGTCCCGGCGCAGCCAGCCAGCATCAAGTCCACCGCGCCTGGCGCGGATACGGGGCCGGAAAACAGCCACAGGCAGGGCGGCGGTCCAGTGCCGTTCCGGGTCCTCATCGTCGAGGACGATCGCGGACAGGCGCTGTTCGCACAAAGCGTGCTGCACGGCGCCGGCATGCAGGCCGAGGTGGAGATGGAACCCGATGGCGTCATCCCGGCCATCGAACGTTTCAAGCCCGACCTGGTGCTGATGGACCTGCACATGCCCGGACGCGACGGCATGAGCCTGACCCTGCAGATCCGCCAGCGACCCGAATTCCTGCACCTGCCGATCGTGTTCCTGACCGGTGATCCGGATCCGGAGCGCCAGTTCGAAGTACTGGAAAGCGGCGCCGACGATTTCCTGACCAAGCCCATCCGCCCGCGCCACCTGATTGCCGCGGTTTCCAACCGCATCCAGCGCGCCCGCCAGCGTGCCCCCGCCATCCCGGTCAGCCAGGCCCTGAATCCGGATACCGGCCTGCCCACGCGCGCCTCCCTGATGCAGCAGTTGGGGGCGATCCTGGAGGAAAGCATTCCTGCCTGCCTGTTCTTCATCGAGATCGGCGGCACCCTGGGCCTGCGTGAACGTTATGGCTATGCCAACTTCGAGCACCTGATGACCGAAGCCGGGCGGGAGCTGGCCCTGTCGGCAGCTCCGCACCCGCTGGCGCGCCTCAACGACAACAGCTTTCTGGCCCTGGCCCAGGGCCTGGACGAAGCGGGCATGGCAGCCTTCGCGCAGAAACTGCGCGAGCAGCTGGGACTGCACGAATTCACCATTCGCAGCGACGAAACCCTGCGGCTGTCTGCCGCGATCGGATACGCCGCCTTGCCGCACACGTTCTCCGACAGCGGCAGCGCGCTGGAAGCCACCGAGCGCGCCGCGCTGGAAGCGCGCTCGCAACGCGAGGGCGTGGCGGCCTATGTGCCACCGACGCCGGCAAGCGAAGACGAAGCACGCCTGTCGCTTTCCGGCGACAACCTGGAGCTGGCCTACCAGCCCATCGTGTCGGTGGCCGGCAGCGAGCAGGCCCAGTACCAGGTACTGCTGCGCATGCGCCAGCCCGACGGCAGCCTGGTTTCAGCCGCCCAGGCGGTGCCCGCGGCCGAGCTGGCGGGCCGCATCGTCGACCTGGATCGGCAGGTGATGGAGCGCGTGCTGGACCTGCTGTCCCGATACCAGATGGAAGGCCGGGCCCTGCGCCTGTTCGTATCGCAATCGCCGCGCTCACTGGCGCGTGAGGCGTTCGCCGACTGGCTGCTGCAGGCGCTGGTAGATCGCGGCATCGAAGGAACCTCGCTGATCATCGACCTGCGGCTGGACGATGCCTTGATCCATTCGGTGACGCTGCGCCAGTTCTGCAACCGCATGATGCAGGCGGGCGTGCAGTTCTGCCTCAGCCAGTTCGAGCCCGGGCGCGAGGCCGAAGCCCTGCTTTCGCAGATGCCGCTGGGCTACCTGCGCGTGGCCGCGCGTTATGCGGCCGCGCACAAGGACGTGGCCCTGCGCGACCAGTTGCGCGGCATGATCGACATGGCGCACCGCGTCGGCTTGCAGGTGATCGGGCAGCAGATCGAGGACCCGCAGGCAGCGGCCGCGATGTGGATGGGCGGGGTGGACTTCATCCAGGGCAACCTGGTCCAGAGCGTCGGCAGCGACCTGGACTTCGATTTCAAGAACGCGGTGCTGTAACGATGACTCCGGGGCGGCTGCCGTGGGCGCCCTGGCTGGCGCTGGTTGCAATCCTGTCGGCCGTGGCGGCGATGCTGTTGCCGCAGTTCGGCATTGCCGGGCCCTGGCACTGGGTGGCACTTGCCTCGGCAGGGTTGGCGGCGCTGGCGTGCATCTTTGCGTTGCTGGGCTGGCGCGCGCTGGCCGCCCGCCACGAAGGCACCGAGGCACGCGCGGCCATGGCCGAATCCGAGCGCGACAGCCTGCAGCGCGACCTGCAACGCCACGACCGGCTGGAGCAGCAACTGCTGCTGGCCAAGCAGGCGGCAGAATCGGCGGTGCTGGCCAAGGGCGAGTTCCTGGCGACCATGAGCCACGAAATCCGCACTCCGCTCAATGGCATCGTGCCGATGCTGGACCTGCTTTCGCGCGCCGCCTTGCCACCGGACCAGCGCGACATGTTGAACACGGCGAGCGCGTCCTCACAGCAACTGCTGCGCATCGTCGACGACATCCTCGATTACTCCAAGCTCGAGGCCAACAAGCTTGAGCTGGAAGTCACCGGCTTCAACCTGCGCGAAGTGCTGGATGGCGTCATGCAGCTGATGCAGCGCCCGGCCGAGAACAAGGGCCTGCGCCTGAACCTGCAACTGGACCCTGCGGTTCGCCTGCCTGTGCGCGGCGACCCGATCCGCATGCGCCAGGTGCTGAGCAACCTGATCGGCAACGCGGTCAAGTTCACCGAACGCGGCGCGATCACCGTCAACGTGCGCAGGCTGGGGGAAACAGCCGCGCAACACCTGCTGCGCTTCGAGGTCCGCGACACCGGCATCGGCATCGACGCCGAGGCGCAGACCCGCCTGTTCAATTCCTTCAGCCAGGCCGACGCCTCCACCACGCGGCTGTATGGCGGCACCGGGCTGGGCCTGGCGATCTGCAAGCGCATCATCGACCTGATGGGAGGACGCATCGGGGTCGATTCGGAACCCGGACGCGGTTCGGTGTTCTGGTTCGAGGCGCCGCTGCTCAAGGTGGTCGGCGACCTGCGCAGTCAGGACCCCAGGCTGGAACAGATGCGCGCCCTGCTGGTGACGCCCGACGTGCGCATGCGCCAGCGCCTGGCGCTGCTGCTGCCCAGCTGGGGCATCCAGCTCACGCCGGTGGACACCACCCAGGAAGCACTGGAGAAATTGCGCGGCGGCCTGGCACCCGGGGGCTCACCGTTCCGTATCGTGATCGGCGACCTGTCCGGGCTGCGCGCCAGCGCCCGCGCCCTGCATCGTGGCGTCACCCGCAACATGGTGGCAGACAGCGTGCGCATGGTCTGGCTGTACGGCGACGAGGAAATCCTGGACGAGTTGCGCGAAGGCAGTACGTTGTTGCCGCGACAGTCGCACGGGGCCGACCTGCATGCTGCGCTTTCGTTCGCGCCGTCACCGGACCCGCCGACGGACGTGGTGTTCGATGCGCCGACACCAGTGGAAGCAGCCCTGCCGGCTCCAGAGCCCATCACCGCGGCGCCCATCGGCATCGCCGATGCCAGTGTCAGCAGTGCGCTCGCCGCCGATACCCGCTTGCTGCTGGTCGAAGACAACCCGGTGAACCTGGCGGTGGGCGAAAAACTGCTGTCGGTCCTCGGCTACACCTGTGACATCGCCGTCAACGGCCAGATCGCCCTCGACAAGATGGCGTCCGGCCTTTACAGCCTGGTACTGATGGATTGCCAGATGCCAGTGCTGGACGGCTACACCGCCACCCGTGAGTGGCGCGACCGCGAGACCTTGCTGCAGTCGCCGAACCGCCTGCCGATCGTGGCGATGACCGCCAATGCCATGGCCGGCGACCGCCAGCGCTGCCTGGACGCCGGCATGGATGATTACCTCTCCAAGCCGGTATCCCGGGAGCAACTGGAAAACTGCCTGCAACGCTGGCTGCCCGGCCGGGCCAGCTTCGCCGAGCGCGTGGTTACCCCGTTACTCGGCAAAGGGCCCGAGCTGGCGGTGGTCACGGCGGCCCCGCCGGCCAGGCCTGGCGCTCCGGTCAACCCTGCCATTTTCCCCGTGCTCGATCACAGCATGCTGGACGAGCTGCAGGAAATCGCCGGGGAGGAAACCGTGCGCATCATCGGCCTGTTCCTGGAAGACGCGCCGCGCCTGATCGGCCGGCTTGAGACCGCATCGACCGTTCCCGACCTGGAGGCGATGCGCGATGCGGCCCACACGCTCAAGTCGTCGAGCGCGAACGTGGGCGCGATGGCGCTTTCGACCGCGGCCAAGCGCGTGGAGCTGGGCGCGCGCGCGATGAAGCTGGATCGCCCGGCCGTGGCCGTGGCGCTGGTCATCGCCGAATACGCGCGCGCGCGCATGGCGCTGCAGGGTTACGTTGCGCAGCTCAATCGCGACGCTGGCCCGGCCACTCAGTCTTCGAGCTTGGTCAGCAGGTAATTCGGCTCGCCGATGCGGTCGATGAGCGACAGCTGGGTTTCGATCCAGTCGATATGCTCTTCCTCCGAATCCAGGATGTCGGCCAGCAGCTGGCGGCTGACATAGTCGCCGACGCTCTCACAGTGGGCGATGGCTTCGCGCAGCAGTGGCAAGGCCTCGTATTCCAGGGCCAGGTCGCACTGCAGCAGTTCCCGCGGGTTCTCGCCGATGCGGAGCTTGCCCAGGATCTGGAAATTGGGCAGTCCGTCGAGGAACAGGATGCGCTCGGACAGTTTGTCCGCATGCTTCATCTCGTCGATTGATTCCTCGTACTCGTGTTGCGCCAGCTCCTTGAGACCCCAGTTCTTCAGCATCTTGGCGTGCAGGAAATACTGGTTGATCGCGGTGAGCTCGTTGTACAGCGCCTTGTTGAGGAATTCGATGACCTTGGGGTCGCCCTTCATGGCACTGCTCCGGCTTTGGGGAAGGCGCGAAGGTTAGCGGCTGGAGCACCCGCATGGCGGAACGCGAATCGTGTTCATCGCGCCCCGGGTGGGCACCGGGGTCAAGCCGCCTGGGAAATGGCAGCGCCCAGCATGGGCACCGAAAACGCAGTGCGCGGCGCCGGTGCATGTGCCTCGAGGATCGCGGCGGCCGTGTCCAGGCACGTCCCGCACGTGGCGCCACAACCCGTGCGCATGGTCAGCTCGGCTACGCTGCGAACACCATTGGCCGCGGCATCGCGGATCTGGTGGTCGGTGACTCCGTTGCAGATGCATACGTACACGGGGGGACTCCTGGCAGCCGGTCAGGCTGTGCCTATTTCATCCCGAATGAGAATGATTGTCAATTCCTGTCGTCACGGCGGGCGGGCGGACGCCGTCCCGGAACCGAGCGACCCAGGCCCAGCTCCGGCAGCCACGCGTCCAGCAGCATCTGCGGTATCGCCTGGGCGCCCGCCGCCACGCGGGCGAATGGCGCCAGATGCCCCAGTGCGCGGGCGTAGACGCCACGCTTGAAGATCACCACATGTTCCATGGGGTACCAGAAGTCCACCCAGCGCCAATGGTCGAACTCGGGGGTTTCAGTCAAATCCAGGCGCACGTGGGATTCATCGCCAACCAGTCGCAGCAGGAACCAGACCTGCTTCTGGCCAATGCAGACGTGGCGCTCGTTATGACGCACAGCGCGATGCGGCAAGCGGTATCGCAGCCAGCCGGGGGTGGCGCCCAGGACCTCGACGTGCTCAGGGAGCAAGCCGGTTTCCTCGCGCAATTCGCGGTACATGGCCTCGACCGGGGTCTCATCGGTGTTCATGCCGCCCTGCGGGAACTGCCAGCCATCCCGGCGCACCCGACGCGCCCAGAACACCCGCCCATCCGGGCCCATCAACACTATGCCGACATTGGGTCGGTAGCCGTCCGGATCGATCACGATGCGGACTCCTGAAATCTACTGGCTCCGACTGTGCCACGCGCACGCCGATGTCTCAAGCAATGCGGTTTTCATTGACATGCGACGGCAGGGCGGGAAAAATGCGCGGTTCAATCGACGGCTATGTAGCTCAGCCGGTTAGAGCACGTCACTCATAATGACGGGGTCGGTGGTTCGAGTCCACCCATAGCCACCAACGCATCTTGTTGATTGATAAAACAAAAACCCCGCAATTGCGGGGTTTTTATTGGCCCGGGCGCCTCGGGGCTAGCCGGGCTTGCGGCAGTTGGCGAACAGGTCCTCCGATCGACGGTATTCTCCGGTGCTGACCTGCAACAGGCCCAGCACCGATGCGAACAGATTGTCGTGGCTTGCAGGCTGGGTCGCCTCGCGCTGCAGGCAAGCCATGTCCAGCGACGCGTTGGCCTGGAAACCAGGCGAGAACCACATCACCATCGGCACGTGCGTTTGCTCCTTCGGAGCAATGGCATACGGGACGCCGTGCAGGAACAGCCCTTTTTCGCCCAGCGATTCGCCATGGTCGGACACATAGATCATGGCGCTGTCGTAGTCGGGCTGCGACTTCAGCACGCCGATCGCCTGGGCCAGGAAATGGTCGGTGTAGGAAATCGCATTGTCATACGCGTTGACGATCTCCTCGCGCTTGCACAGGTCGAGCTCGGCAGAGTCGCAGGTGGGGGTGAAGCGCTTGAACTGCGGGGGATAGCGCTCGAAGTAGCTCGGCCCATGGTTGCCCAACTGATGCAGGACCACCACCCGGTCCCCTGGCCGCGCCGGCAGCTGCGCAGCCAGGCCGGCCAGCAGGATTCCATCCAGGCAGCGCTTGCCGTTGCAGAGTTCGGGATCATTTGCGTCGGCCAGACGCTCGGTCGGCAGGCCGTCGCACACGCCCTTGCAGCCGGACTGGTTGTCGCGCCACAGAACGGAAATGCCCGCGTGGTCCAGCACGTGCAGCAGTGACTGGTGGCTGCGGATGTTGCCCTCGTCGTAGTTGCGGCGCCCATAGGGTGAAAACATGCATGGCAACGAGACTTCGGTGCTGGTGCCGCAGGCCGTCACGTCGCCGAAGTTGAGCAGTCCATCGATCTGGGAAAGTTCCGGGGTGGTCTGGCGCGCATAGCCGTTCAGGCCCCAGTTCTGCGCGCGCGCCGTTTCGCCCACCACCAGCACCAGCAGGCGGGGCTTGCCGCCGGGCGCCCTGGGGGTTTGTTTGGCATCCATTCCCACCGGAAGCAGCGCGCGCTTGGGGCCGGGCGGCGAGGCACGCAGCACTTTCACCAGGGACACCAGGTAGTTGGCCGGCGTCACCAGATGGCGCACTTCACGATGCATGCGCACCAGCGAGGAGATCCCCTGCGATGACATCAGCACGCCTGCGCCGCCCACCAGCACCATGCCTGCCAGGAATGCGACGCGTATCAGCAGCGCGCGAGGCCAGCTGCGCCTGGACAGCCGCGTGCGCCATAGCAACGCCACCGGTACCAGGGTAACCAGCAGGGGCAGCAGCAGGCCCCAGGTCAGCAACTCGCTCGATTCCTTGCTGTCGGTATGCAGCACGTTGCGCAACATGTCGACGTCCAGGTAGACGCCAAACACGTTCATGTAATGGGCCGCGGCCGCCGTCACCAGCAGCAGCACCGTCAGCAAGGGCTTGGCGGTCCAGCGATTGACGACCAGGCCCAGCAGGAATGCATGCAGCGCAGTCACCACCAGGAACAGCGAAAGCCCAAGCCGCCATTGCTGCAAGGGACTGGAGAGTGCGGCATGCCAGAACGCGCCATTGCTGAACAGGGTGAACAGCAGGCTGGCCAGCAGGATCAGGCTTTCCGAAGCAAGTGTCGGCGTCGTCTTCCACCAGGCCGCCGAACCCACCGCCCGTTTGCCCAGCGCGCGTGAGAGCAGGGTCGCACTCATGGCCTGGACCTAAGGATTGCAGGTGCCGGGCGGTTCCACAGCATCAGCCGGTACAGCGCCAATGCCACCAGCCAGCAGGTCATCAGTGACCACAGGTCATGGGAAAGGAAATGCGCGCCGCGCAGCTGTTGGGCAATCCCGAAGACCAGGCCCACCGCCAGCCCCAGCCCGAGCCCCCACCCTCGCCAGCGCGGGCGCGTGGCGGCAAAGAAGAAATACAGCGCGATCCATGCATAACCGGCGCCGGCATGGCCGGCCGGAAAGCACTGGCCGTGCCCGAGCGCGGCCGGCCGGGCGGTGAACAGTCCGTAATACAGGTGATGGCCACCGTAACGCAGCAGGTCCCATGGGCAATCCATGTTGGTCCAACGTTTCAGCGCTCCCACAACGGCAGTGGACAGCAGCGTCGCCACCAGCAGGTACGTCAACGGCCTGAACCACTGACGGCCAGCGGGCACCAGCGCCGACCCGATTGCTATCAGCAGCAGGACGAACCAGGCATCCTTGCTGGCCTGGCGGCCCGCGGCGTGGATCAGATCCTGGGTCAGGTAACCCGATTGCAGCGTCCAGGCATGGCCCTCCATCGCATACACGCGATCGGCCAGCCAGAAATCCCAATGCAGCCCCATCAGCACCGCGGTCAAGGCCACCCAGGCGGCTACCGGCATCCACAGATGCCGGATGTAATAGGACGATGCAAGCCGCCGCAGTCCATCCCGATAGCGGACGCCGGACGGGACTGGGCCAATCGCGGACGACGGCTGGGGAAGCAGGACAAAAGGTGGCAATTGCATTCGCGCGCACGGTGACCGGATGCGGCAGATGATTGCGGTGCCACTGTCGGAGCGAGGTCGGAGCGATGTTCGCTGGGGGTTAATCCGTGAACGGCAGCTCAGCCCTGATTCAAGGGACCTGGCCCTCTTCGCCTGGGAAAGCCGGCGTGGTGCAGCCGGGCTTCCATGCCGTGCCCGGCACCAGCAGCCAGTGGTTGCGGTTCGACTGGCCGATCTCGACCACCAGGGACCGGTCGGCGCAGGGCGTCAACGCCTTGTCGAGTACGAAGATCCAGCGATGCGACGGGTCCGCCAGCAACCAGGGGCCGGCGGCGGCCCATTGTTCCTCCCATGACTTCTTGAAACCGAAGTCCGTGGTGGGACGATCGCTCTGCAGCAGGTTCTGTTCGCGCCAGGCCACCATGCCCAGTTGCGCCTGCGGCCCGATATGCGCGCCGACCCGCTGCATCAGCTTGCGCGCCGAGCTGTCTGCATCCAGGGTGGGCGCCAGGCCCAGGCCATAGGTCGCCCACAGCAAGGCCGTCACCACCACCATGGCCGCCCCCAGCCGCCGCGTGCGGGCCCACAGGACCACCGCAAGCGAACATGCGCCGAAGGCCAGCATCCACTGCAGGAATGTCCGCAACGTGGCTTCGTCGATGTCGCGCTGTGCAGCAAGGCGATGCGCCCACTCGCTTGCACCCAGCAGCCCGGACAGCGCCATCGCTCCCATTCCCAGCGACAGCGCCAGCAGGTAGGCAAGCAACGTGCGCTGCACGCCGACGCGTTTCATCAGGCCTGGCAACAGCACGCCCGCCGCCACGCACAAGGCGGGAAGCATGGGAAAGATGTAGACCTCGCGCTTGCCGGGACTGGCGCTGAAGAACAGCAGCACCAGCGCGCTCCAGCCCAGCAGCAGCCACAAGCGCGGATCGCCGCGACGCAGGCGGCGCCACCACGCGGGCGCCAGCCAGGGCAGCAGCAGGGCGCCGGGCAGCCACAGGGTCACGATCACCTGGGCGAAATACCAGAACGGCTGCACGTGGTGCCATGCGCCGGCATAGCGCTTGCCGGTCTGCTTGAACAGGATCTCGCTGGCATAGGCCTGGAACGCCGGGTCATGGCTGTTGAACACCGCCAGCAGCATCGGAAACACCCATACGCCGGCGCCGGCGATGAAGCACAGCACCGCCACGCCCCACCGCCAGGCATTGCCGGAAGGCCGCTCCACCCGGGGTTGCTGGCGATTGCGCCACCACAGCGCCGCCCACGGCAGCAGCACCAGCAGTGGCAGGAAGCCGACGCCCTTGGTTACCGTGCCAAGCCCCGCGGCAAAGAATCCCAGCCATGCCCAGCGCCAGTCGGGCCCGCGCAGCAGATGACGCGCCAGTCCGTACAGCGAGAACGTGGTCATGGCCACCAGCACCATGTCGATCTGCCCGCGCTTGGCCTGCAGGCCGAACTGCAGGCAGACGAACAGGGCCAGGGCGGCGTAACGGCCGGCCTTCCGGCTCCACAACCGGGCGGTCAGGTCGTAGGTCAGCCATAGCGTCAGCAGCGCCGCCAGCAGCGACGGCAGCAGGAAGGCGATTCGCCACTGGCCGATCACCTCGTACGCGGCAGCCTGCATCCACATGAAGACCGGCGGCTTTTCAGCATAGAACTGGATGCCGCGATGCGGGAACAGCCACTGCCCGGATTCGACCATGTCGCGGGCCGCCAGCACGAAGCGCGGCTCATCCGGCGGCGAAGGTTCGCGCAGTCCCAGCCCGGCCAACAGGCTGAGCATGGCGAGTACGACCAGGAAAACGAAGCCGGCCGGGGGCAGGCGCAAGCGGTGGGGACTGGACGTCAAGACAGGGCTACCCCGGGAATTCGTGCAGGAATGGTGGCGATGGCAGCGTAGGAATTCTGTGAGAACCGGCAGCTCTGACGTTTTTCCGACCGCCCCGATGGAAACATGCGCTGCGCTTCATCCCTGTCCACTGGAGTCCGGATTGTGCGATTGCTTGTGGTGGAAGACAACGCAAGCCTGGTGGCCAACCTCTTCGATTATTTCGAGGCCAGGGGCCACACGCTGGATGCCGCGCCCGATGGCATAACCGGATTGCACCTGGCCACCCATCATGCCTACGACATCGTGCTGCTGGACTGGATGCTGCCGCGCATGGACGGACGCGAAGTGCTGCGGCGCCTGCGCCTGCACCATCCCACCCAGCCGGTGATCATCCTCAGCGCACGCGATGAACTGCCCGACAAGATCGCCGGCTTCCGCGCCGGGGCGGACGACTACCTGACCAAACCCTTCGCCCTGCCCGAACTTGAAGTCCGCCTGGAGGCCCTGCTGGCCCGCAGCGGTGAACGTGGGCGCAGCCGCGTGCTGGAAATCCATGGCCTGCGCCTGGACCTGCGCACCCTGGAAGCCTATCGCGAAGGGCGCGTCCTGCATCTTTACCCGGCCTGCCGCAAATTGCTGGAAATCCTGATGCAGGCCAGTCCGGCGGCTGTCTCCCGCGAGCGCCTTGAAGTGGCGCTGTGGGGCGAAGAACCGCCGGACGGCAACCTTCTGCGCTCGCACATCTACGAACTGCGCCGCAGCATCGACGGCCCGTTCGCGGTCAAGCTCCTGCACACCCTGCCGCGCATGGGCTATCGGCTGGGGATCTACGCCCCGCCCGACCCGGCGCGCGCCGAAGAGGCGGTCGATCCTGGCCAGCTGGCGGGCTAGACGCGGCTCAGTGGCCGGCGCGGTCGCGCTTCCAGCCGCGATGGCGGATATCCAGGCGCAGGCTGTAGAGGGCAGTGAACGCCGGGAACAGGTTCTGGATCACGCCGACGGCATCCTGCTTGGCGGAGAACAGGAAATAGCTCAGCGTCATCAGGCTGCCGACGATGCTCATGTACCAGAACAGGCGCGGAATCACCGGCTTGCGGGCCCGCCGCGAAGCCACGAACTGGACCAGCCAGCGCGCCCCGAACATCAGCGCGCCAATCATGCCGATCACCTTCCACGGCGTCATGTGCAGGCCGGTCCAGCCCAGCCACAGTATTTCCTGGTTCATCGGATGCATGTGCGGCTCACAGTTCCCGGGCGCGCGGGATCCGGCTGCGCCGGATCAGCCACGCTACGCCGCGCAGGTCGCTGATGCCCACCCAGGCGCGGTTGAGGTTGTTGTACTTGGACACCCCGGAAGAACGGTTGCGATGGTTGACCGGGATGCTGAGCGTGCGCCAGCCGGCCCGCTGCATCAGGGCCGGCAGGTAGCGGTGCATGTGGTCGAAATAGGGCAGGTCCAGGAACGCGCCGCGCTCGAACAGCTTGATGCCGCAGCCGGTGTCGGGCGTGTCGTCGCGCAACATCCGCGAACGGATCGCATTGGCCCAGCGCGAAGCCCAGCGCTTGCTGGCGGTGTCCTGGCGGTTGACCCGCCAGCCCGCGAACAGTTTCACCTGGCCGTCCGCCTTGGCGCGGGCCTGCAGCAGCTTGGGAATGTCGGCCGGGTCGTTCTGGCCATCGCCATCCAGGGTCGCGATCCAGCTGGCCCGGGCGGCGTTGACGCCGGTGCGGATGGCGGTGCTCTGGCCGCTCTGCACGCCGTGCCCCAGCACGCGAAGCTCGGGAACCTCCTGCTTCAGCGCCAGCAGCCGGGCAATGGTGTCGTCGGTTGAATGGTCGTCCACGTAGACGATCTCGAACGGCAGCAGCGGGCGCAGCGCGGCCACGATTTCGTGGATCAGCGGGGCCACGTTGTCCCGTTCGTTGAACACGGGCACCACCACGGACAGTTCCGCAGGCGCGGAGGAAGGGGTTTCGATCATGGAAGTTGGCAGCGCCGGCAGGGAGGAGTCTGGTGCGGGTGAATCCTGCACCAAAGCCGGTCCGGAACGTTAGCGGATGTGTCCCGGACTCATATGAAGCGTGCAAGCTTGGGAAGCGGAATGTCTGAAGGTTGTCGTAGATTCGTTACTTTGGCGTGAAAGATCACGCGCCAGAACCCGCCAGCGGCTGGCGTTGTTCTTTGACAGCCAGCCCCCGATGCTGGGAGCATCAAGGGCGATGCCGGCTCCCGGCCCGGCTCACCGGATACCCTTGATGCGACTGCTGGTGATCGAAGACAACCGCAGCCTGGTCGCCAATCTGTTCGAGTATTTCGAAGCCCGCGGGCATACGCTCGACGCCGCCCCCGATGGCGTCACCGGCCTGCATCTGGCGACCCATGGAAGCTATGACGTGGTCATCCTGGACTGGATGCTGCCGCGCATGGATGGACGCGAAGTGCTGAGCCGGCTGCGCGCCGAGCACAATTGCGGGGTTCCGGTGATCATGCTGACCGCCCGTGACGAACTGCCCGACAAGATCGCAGGCTTCCGGGCCGGCGCCGACGACTACCTGACCAAGCCATTCGCACTGCCCGAGCTGGAAGTCCGCATCGAGGCATTGCTGGCGCGTGCCGCAGGCCGTGGTCGCAGCCGCCTGCTGGAAGTGGCCGACCTGCGCCTGGACCCCACCACCCTGGAAGTGAGCCGCGCGGGCCGCTCGCTGCACCTGTACCCGGCCTGCCGCAAGCTGCTGGAAACCCTGATGCTGGCCAGCCCCGCGGCCGTGAGCCGGGAACGCCTCGAACACGCGCTGTGGGGTGATGAGCCGCCCGATGGGGACATGCTGCGTTCCCACATCTACGAATTGCGGCGCAGCGTGGACGGCCCGTTTGCCGAGAAACTCATCCACACCCTGCCCCGGGTCGGCTACCGGCTGGCCGCCATTGCCAAGGAAGCACCCGATGGCCCATAGGCCGCAACTGAAATACCGCATCCTGCAATGGCTGGTGATCTACGCCGTGCTGCTGTCCACCGCCGTCCTGGTTGGCGGCTACATCATCCACGAGCGGGTCGAGCACTTGGCGTGGGAGTCGCTGCTGCGTTCGGAGCTGGACTATTACGGCCAGCGCACCCAGGCCAATCCCGCCTATCGCTGGCACGACACCGACACCTTGCGCATGTACGGAATCGCCGGTTCGCCCGTTTTGCCTCCACAGCTTGCCTCGCTGGAACCCGGCCTGCACGACGACATGTCCCTGGACGGCGTCAACAGCGTGGTGCTGATTGAACAGATCGACGGCAAGCCGGTGGCCATGGCCCTGGACCTGACCCAGTTCGAAGGCGTCGAAGGCACCATCAGCCTGGCGGTGGCGGCCAGCACCGTGATCGTGATCCTGATCCTGGGCCTGGTGGTCATGTGGCGGCTGGGCCTGAGCATCCAGCCGCTGGCCACGCTGGCCGCGCAAGTGGAACAGTTGAAGCCGGAAACCCCCGACCAGCAGGTCACGGTGGGGCCCGCCGCCAGCGCCGAGATGGTGGTGATCGCCGAGGCCTTCAACGATTACCTGCAACGCAACCAGAGTTTCGTGGCGCGCGAGCAGGCCTTCATCGCCAGCTCCAGCCACGAGCTGCGCACGCCGATCGCGGTGATCGCGGGCGCGGCCGAGCTGGTGCTGGAACAGGCCGACGTGCCGGCCCCGGCGCGCAACCAGGTGGCGCGCATCCACCGCACCGCGCGCAAGGTCGAGCAGCTGATTTCACTGTTGCTGACTCTGGCCAAGGATCCGTCGCGGCTGGCCGAGTCCAGCGACCGCGTGGAACTGGGGCAGTTGCTGCCCGACATCATCGAGGACCATCGCCACCTGACCCGCGACAAGGACCTGGTGCTGGTGCTGGGCAGCATGCCGGCCTGCGAAATCGTCGCGCCGGTGGCCATCGTGCAGGCCGCCATCGGCAACCTGTTGCGCAACGCCATCGAGAACAGCGACAGCGGCGAAATCCGCATCGGCCTGCGCGAGGATGCCACCGTGGTGATCGACGATCCCGGCCACGGCATGTCGCCGGAGGACATCAGCCGGATCTACGCCAAGGTCGCGCGAGGCGGTCGCGATGGCGGCGGCATCGGCCTGGACCTGATCTCGCGCCTGTGCGAACACCTGGGCTGGCAGCTGCGGTTTTCCTCGGTGGATGGCCGCGGCACGCGCACCACCCTGCACCTTCCATCGCAGTAGATTTCCTGCGGCCCGCCGCCAGGCCTGCTTTTGGCCGCGCATGCGCCGAGGCCGTTCCCGCTTACTCCGTAACACCTGCCCCCAGAGATCACGAAGCCCGCGGCGAGGCGGTAGCCGAGTCTCGGGTAGCGGGATCCACATGGTGTTTTCAGCAGGAGTGGTGGTTCCGTTCCCGGCTTTCCGGGCTCCCGCTCCATTGCTGAACGGGCAGGGCCGATGTTTTCCATGCCGCCAGGCCCCTATTCAGCCTTCGATGGGTTACAGTACGCCCCGTTTGCAAGCGGCCGTCCGTTTCCCTTCGGGATCGCCGGCGCCTCAGGTCCCCTCAATCGGACCGATGCGCCCGCCCCCACTCCGACGCCATTCGCCTTGCAGATACGGCCACGCCGCTTTGGCGCCGGCCGCATTCATTCCTCGCAGCGCGGTTCATCGGGAACGCTTCGGGTAATACCTCGATCCACTGCTGGTCCTCCCTCGTCCGCGCCTTGCGTGGCCGCCTGGGCTGCCTTGATCGAAATACTGGAGCTTCATCGAATGTCTTTTGAAAACCTCGGGCTTTCGCCCTTCCTGCTGCGTGCCCTGAAAGAACAGGGTTACGACACCCCCACCCCCATCCAGACCCAGGCCATTCCGCTGGCCCTGGCCGGCCACGACCTGATGGCCGGCGCGCAGACCGGCACCGGCAAGACCGCCGCGTTCGGCCTGCCGCTGCTGCAGCACCTGGGCACCTCGCCGCAGGCGGTGAATGGCATCCGCAAGCCGCGTGCGCTGATCCTGGCCCCGACCCGCGAGCTGGCCGTGCAGGTGCATGACAGCCTGCGTGACTACAGCAAGTACCTGCGCATCCCCAGCACCACCATCTACGGCGGCGCCGGCATGGGCCCGCAGCAGGACGCGCTGCGTCGTGGCGTGGACCTGATCGTGGCCACCCCGGGTCGTCTGATCGACCACATGGACCGCCGCAACGTGGACCTGTCGGGCATCGAGATCCTGGTGCTGGACGAAGCCGACCGCATGCTGGACATGGGCTTCCTGCCTGCGATCCAGCGCATCCTGGCCAAGCTGCCCAAGCAGAACCGGCAGACCCTGCTGTTCTCGGCGACCTTCGTCGACAGCATCAAGAAGCTGGCGCTGGACTTCATGGTTGATCCCAAGCAGATCCAGGTCACTCCCAGCAACACCGTGGCCGACACCATCAGCCACCGCGTGCATCCGGTGGATGGCCCGCGCAAGCGCGACCTGCTGCTGCACCTGCTGGCGGTTGATTCGCGCAAGCAGGCGCTCGTCTTCGGCCGCACCAAGCACGGCTGCGACAAGCTGGCCAAGTTCCTGGAGCAGTCCGGGATCAAGGTCGCCGCCATCCACGGCAACAAGAGCCAGGGTGCACGTTTGCGTGCGCTGAAGGACTTCAAGGCAGGCCGCATCAACGTACTGGTCGCCACCGACATCGCCGCGCGCGGCATCGACATCGACCAGCTGCCGACCGTCATCAACTTCGACCTGCCGATGGTCGCCGAGGATTACGTGCACCGCATCGGCCGCACCGGCCGCAACGGTTCGCAGGGCGAGGCGATCTCGCTGGTCGCCCAGGACGAGGCCAAGCTGCTGCGTGCGATCACCCGCATGCTGAAGCGCGACGTGGAAATCCGCGATGTGCCCGGCTTCGAGCCGATGCGGCCGATCCGCTGGGGCAACGACAACCCGCCCAACGAGCGTCCGGGCGGCAACAATGCCCCGCGCCGTGCCAGCACCGCGCGTCGCCCGCATGCCGATGCGCCGCGTCATGCGCATGCCGGTCCGAAGCAGCGCACCGGCGCCGGCAACCCCGGCGGCCCGGGACAGCAGCGCGATGGCGCCCGCAGTCCCAACCCGTACCGCCAGGGCGCACGTCCGGCGCGCTGAGCGTTGCCAAGCGAGCAATGAAAGGCCGGCCCTCGGGCCGGCCTTTTGCCTTTGTGGGAGGGGCTTCAGCCCCGACGCTCCTGGCGTAAGGCGTCGGGGCTGAAGCCCCTCCCACAACTGCTCTCCAGCGGCAATGCACGGCAATCCCCGCCGTCAGCCCATCCCATCCACTCCCCTACAATGCCGCCCATGGACATCTTCAAGATCTTTACCCTGGAAGCCGCGCACCGGCTGCCGAACGTGCCGCCAGGGCACAAGTGCGCGCGCCTGCACGGGCATTCGTTCCGCATCGAGGTACGCGTGGGTGGGGAGCCTGGCGCCGACACCGGCTGGGTGATGGATTTCGGCGACATCAAGGCCGCCTTCCAGCCGATCTACGACCAGTTGGACCATCACTACCTCAACGACATCGCTGGCCTGGAGAACCCGACCAGCGAACGGCTGGCGATCTGGGTATGGGAACGCCTGAAGCCGGTGCTGCCGGCGCTGAGCGAGATCGTTATCCACGAGACCTGCACCTCCGGCTGCCGCTATCGCGGGTAGAAGCGCGTCGTTCCGCCATGATTTCGTACTCCGGCGACTCACCGTCGGACAGCCTGGGCAAGCCCCAGCACTGATGCCTTCATACAAGCGTTTGATTTTAAACGGTTACTGACCGTTCGTCGGATTCCATACGGGTCTTGTTGCGATGCAACAATTACGGCTGTATGCTGCGCCGCACCAAGTCGGTAATACCCTTTCCAGGAGACATCCCATGTCCGCACAGATCAACGAGCAGTTCACCACCTTCACCCACCAGTTCGCGGCCGCCGCTTCGCGCGCCAACCGTCTGGCCCTCGAGAATGCCGAGACCATCTTCGGCGTGCAGCTGAAGACCTTCGAGAAGAACATCGAAGCCACCACCGCGTTCTTCGGCGAGCTGTCCGAAATCCGCGACGTCGAAGCCTACAAGACCGTGTGGCCGAAGGGCCTGCAGATCGCCAAGGACAATGCCGAGCGCGTTGCCGCGGCCGGCCAGGAAGTCATCGGCCTGACCCTGAAGACCAACGAAGCGCTGGGCCAGCTGGCCAAGAGCCAGTTCGAAGCCGCCAGCGAAACCGCGCAGGCGACCGTGGCCAAGGCGACCAAGGCCGCCAAGGGCAAGTAAGCAACACACAGTTTGTAGTTCGTTTTATTGCGCGGCTCCCCTCCCTCCGCGCAACCGACCCGGCAGCCCCCACGCTGCCGGGTTTTTTATTGCCCGCGGATAGTTCCGGCTACGCAGCAACGCCGTTGTGATCGTTTTGCGGTGAGGCCACCGCGCGGGTGGTTCTCGCTCTAAGCGTTGCGGGATTCGTTGAAGCCCGCTTGTCGAAGATCAAGCGAGCGCGCCAGCAGGCTGGCGTCGGCGCAGGGCTGAAACGGCAGCCTGCCCCAGCACGGCGCCTGCATCCTCATGGTCAGGATGTCGAAGTTCTCATCCTGCCGCTCCATCTGCGGATCCACGTGGTTGGCGATCCAGCCCACCAGCGCGAAGCCGTCGTCGACGATGGCGCGCGTGGTCAGGCGCGCATGGTTGATGCAGCCCAGGCGCATGCCGACCACCAGCACCACCGGCAAGCCGAGGCTGCGGACCAGGTCGGCCTGGTCCAGGCTGGCGGACAAGGGCGCGGCCCAGCCGCCCACGCCTTCCACGACCACTAGGTCCGCGGTTGCCTGCAGGCGCTGGTGCGCCGCCACCATCACTTCGAGCTCGATCTCGATGCCAGCTTCCCGTGCGGCCAGTTCCGGGGCCAGCGGGGCCTGCAATGCATAAGGATTGAGGTCGGCATAAGCCGGGCGCGGATCGCTGGCGGCCAGCAGGGCCAGCGCATCGTCGTTGCGCCAGGCATCGCCACTGCGCGTGCAGCCGCTGGCCACCGGCTTCATTCCCACCGCATGCAATCCACGCGCGCGCAACGCGTGCAGCAACGCGGTCGAGGCCACGGTCTTGCCGATGCCTGTGTCGGTACCGGTAATGAAGAAACCGTCCATCAATCAGTCCCTGCGAATGCGTCCATACCCGCTCCGGTGCAACGACTTACCGGTTTGTGCGCCGTTCGTCGTTCTCTTTGGTTATTGGCCCCAATGATAGGGTCCGACCCTCCCCATCACGGCCATTGGATAGAATCGACCCATGTCATTCGCTACCCAGACCCTGTCCGGCGGCAAGCCGGAGCAGTATGCGCAGCTCGTCGCGCAAGCACGCGCCCTGATGCATGGCGAACCCGATCGCGTGGCCAACGCCGCCAACCTGGCCGCGCTGGTCTACCACGCCCTGCCCGACCTCAACTGGGTCGGCTTCTATTTCTACGACGGCAAGGAACTGGTGGTCGGCCCGTTCCAGGGTTTGCCTGCCTGCGTGCGCATTGCCCTGGACAAGGGCGTCTGCGGCGCCGCGGCCCGCACCCGCCAGACCCAGCGCGTCGCCGACGTGGATGCGTTCCCGGGCCATATCGCCTGCGATGCGGCCTCGCGTTCGGAGCTGGTCGTGCCCGTGGTGCACGCCGGCGCGCTGGTCGGCGTGTTCGACCTGGACAGTCCGCTGGTCAATCGCTTCGATGAGGAAGACCAGCACGGGCTGGAAGCCATCGTCGATGCTTTCCGGGAGTCACTGCAATGAGCGCTGCCCCGCCGATCAAGATGCGCAATATCGGGCCCAAGTCCGCCGCGTGGCTGCGCCAGGTGGGCCTGCGCACGCAGGAGGAAATCGCGACTGCCGGCGCGGTGGACGCGTTCATGCGGGTCAAGCGCGCGGGGTTCCGCCCCAGCCTCAACCTGCTGTATGCGCTTGAAGGCGCGCTCGCCGATTGCCACTGGCAGGAAGTACCCGAGGCACGCCGGCATGTACTGGTAGCCCAATACGAGGCGGCCACCGCCCTGCTGCCCGCACCACGTGGACGCCCGGCCGCCGGACCGGTGACCACCACCCAGATGAGCGAAGAGGAAACGCCCGTTTTCGGGTTCCTGGATGATCCGACCGGCGACGAAAGCGACGACTGAGCCGCCGCTATCCGAGCGAATGCGCGGGCTTGCCGTTGTAGGAGCGACGCAAGTCGCGAAGCCAGGAAATCCTGGTCCCGGACCATGCTCGCAATCAGGCAATGCTTGCTTCGCGACTCGCCTCGCTCCTACATGCCCATCGCCAGGGTAATCATCCGGCTCGACACTGGCGCATGACGGGCCCTGTCCCACCAGTTCCTGGGCTTGCCCATCATGTACACTGCGCCCGCTTCAAGGTGACCCGGCGGCATGCGCCAAAGGGTTGAAACGGGAAGCCGGTGAGTCCTCCGACCCAGGTCGCGAAAGACGAGTCCGGCGCTGCCCCCGCAACGGTAAGCGAGCCAGCCAGAGCAACAGCCACTGCACTCAGGTGCGGGAAGGCGCCGCGGCCGATGTCGCACTCCAACGAGTGCCGCCTCAACTCGCAAGCCCGGAGACCGGCCCTGGAGCTTACTGGTTGCGATGCGGCGGGCATTGCGGCGGCGATCCGTCGTGGATCCTCGCGCGTCTGCCCCTGCTTGCGACCCCTTCCAACTTCCGCGTACGGGTCGTGCGCGCTGGAGAACCTCGCCATGCAGCACCGCAGTTCCGTTGCCCCCTCTTCCCACCTGCTTGCCCTGGCCATTGCGCTGGGCCTTCCTTCGATGGCGCAGGCGGAAATTGCCGCCGATGCCACCGACCTGGACAAGGTCGTCGTCACCGGCACCCGCACCGAAGTGGCCATCGAAGACAGCCTGGTGCCTGCACAGGTCATCGACCGCGAAGAGATCGAACGCACCCAGGCGCGCTCGCTGCCGGAGCTGTTGCGTGGGCGCGCGGGCATCAACCTGAGCAACCAGGGCGGTCCGGGCAAGCTCACCTCCGTATTCATGCGCGGCGCCGATTCCGAACACGTGCTGGTGCTGGTGGATGGCGTGCGCATCGGTTCGGCGACCGCCGGCCTGGCCTCGTTCCAGGACCTGCCGGTCGACCAGATCGAGCGCATCGAGATCATCCGCGGGCCGCGCTCCAGCCTGTATGGATCCGAGGCGATCGGCGGCGTCATCCAGATCTTCACCCGCAAGGGCGGCATCGGCTTCGCTCCGCATTTCCGCATCGGCGCCGGCAGCCACAACCTGCGTGAGGCCAGTGCCGGTTTCAGCAACCGCGGCGAGCGTGGCTGGATAAGCGCCGAGGGCGCCTATAACCGGACCGACGGCATCAACGCATGCCGCGGTTCCGGCACCCTGTTCCAGGGCTGCTACACCGACGAACCCGACCTGGATGGCTACCGCAACGTGTCGGTGTCGCTGCGTGCGGGCATGGACCTCACCGACGCACTGACGGTCGAAGGCCACTTCCTCAATGCCGAGGCCGACAACGAATACGACAGCAGCAGCTTCGGCGGCAACGAAGCGGAGAACCTGCAGCGCGTGGCGGGCGGGAAACTGACCTGGACGGCCAGCGAGCGGGTCAAGCTGGCTCTGCAGGCCGGCCGCGCCGACGACCAGTCCGATGCGTACTACCGCACCGGCGCCACGCGCAGCTTCGTCAACACGTTTGAAACCCGGCGCGATACGGCCGCGTTGCAAGGCGACTTCACGCTGACCGATGCGCAGGTGCTGACTGCGGGCGCCGACTGGCAGCAGGACCAGATCACCAGCAGCACCGGCTTCATGGTCACAGAGCGCTCCAACAACGCTGCGTACCTCGAATACCAGGGCCGCTTCGGCGTGCACCAGCTGCAGGCCAGTGTGCGCCACGATGACAACGAGCAGTTCGGCGGCCATGCCACCTACGGCGCCGGCTGGGGCATGTCCTTCGGCAAGGGCTTCCGTCTCAACGCTTCGTACGGCACCGGCTTCAAGGCGCCCAGCTTCAACGACCTGTATTACCCGGGTTCGGAAAGTCCCGGCTTGCAGCCCGAGCAGTCGAGAAGTTTCAACCTGGGCATCACCCAGTATGTGGACGACTGGAACTGGACCTTCAATGTGTTCGAGACCCGCATCGACGACCTGATCGTGTTCGTCTACCCGCCGCCGGATTACCTGGGCATCGGCACCAACCTGGACGAGGCCCGCATCCGCGGCGCCGAGTTCACTGTTGGATTCAAGCTGGCTGGATTCGACGTTGCCACCCAGTTGAGCCACATCGATCCGCGCAACCATTCGGCCGGTTACGACGACAAGCTGCTGGCACGCCGCGCCCGCAACACGGCACGCATCGACCTGGATCGCAGCTTCGGCGATTTCCGCGTGGGCCTGACCGGCAATGGCGCCAGCCATCGCTACGACGACCTGGCCAACATGACCCGCCTTGCCGGCTACGGCACGCTCGACCTGCGACTGGAATATGCCTTCCATCCCGACTGGACCCTGCAGGCACGCGCGACCAACGTGTTCGACCGCCAGTACGAAACCATTGCCTGGTACAACCAGCCCGGCCGCGAGTACGGCCTGAGCCTGCGTTACCAGCCGGGGCCCTGAGCGAAGTCGGTCGTGGAGCCGAGCTTGCTCGGCTCTACACGTAGATCGGGGTTGCTGCAGCCAGCATCAGCTCACGCGGCAAGCAGCAGCTCGCGCAGGTCATCGATGACGCGCACGCCGGCCACGGCGTGCGGATCGACGCCGCGCAGGTAACCGTAGGTGACCAACGCCATTTGCATGTTGGCGGCCGCCGCTGTCTCTACGTCGGTGGCGGAGTCGCCCACCATCAGGCATTGCGAAACCTGCAGGCCGAACTTTTCCACCACGTGCAGCAGCGGCACCGCGCTCGGCTTGCGCTGGGCAAGGGTGTCGCCGCCGACGATGCACTCGAAGTAATCGCCAAGTTGCAAGGCCTCGAGCAGCGGACGCACGAATCGCTCGGGCTTGTTCGTGCAGACCGCCACCTCGATGCCGCGCGCGCGCAGTGTCTCGAGGGTGTCTACTACGCCCGGATACACGCTGGGATAGAGCAGCAGGCAGTCGGCGTAGTGCACCATGAATCCGGGCATGACCTCGTCCAGGTCGATGGCTTTCCCTGCATGTTCGAACGCGCTGCCAACCAGCGCGCGCGCTCCATCGCCGATCCAGCCGCGGATGACGGTTTCATCGACACGTGGCAACGACCAGTCCACCAGCGTGCGGTTGACCGCTTCGGAAATGTCCGAGGCGCTGTCGACCAGGGTGCCGTCCAGGTCGAATACGACCAGCGAGTAGGGAAAATCCAATTTCATCTCCATCCGATATGCGTTCCGAAAAGTAAATGTCTAGAACAATGAAGTGCCGCGCCCGATCATTCGACCACCGGCTCGCCTTGCACTGCATCGAACAGCGAGCCCTGCGATAGGGCCTCCTCGCGCTCGCGGAACCCGCCCAGCC
>NZ_QOVG01000029.1 GCF_010119615.1 Pseudoxanthomonas gei | reverse complement strand
GTATAAAGGGTTCACCCGGTGCCAGTACTTTAATGCGGCCTGGATTAATAACTGCTTTGGCCAGTTTTTCAGGATCTCCGTTAAACGGATTAAAATCCGGCGCGTCAACCGATCCCCAATGGCAGAGTAGCAGTGGCGTGTTCGGATACGCATTGGCAATTTTTACCGCACCCTCGAAGGTGAAATGCCATTCACTGTCCGAAAAATCGAAAAAGATAGCATCAGGTGTTGGCCGGGTAAGGTGGTGATTAGCAATCAGGCGAGAATCACCGGGTGCCCAAATAACACCATCGGGCGTTTCGATCCAGAAGCCGCAGGCATCCTCATTCTTGAAATGGCGCTTACTCATGCCCGGATAGGCATTCTGATAGGCATGGTCGGCTGGCGTTAGGGTAACTTTCACCGGCCCGACGGTAAAATGATCTCCAATGGTATGACCGAAAGCAGGCAGGCCCAAATTCTGCATCAATGAATCGACGTAGATTGTCGAGTGGTAAGCTTTAGTCGCTCCTTTCAGATCCAGATTGGTTGGAACGCTGAAGTGATCGTTGGCAGCGTGGTTGACCAGTACGGCGTCCAGCTTAGGCACGGCTGTGGGC
>NZ_QOVG01000028.1 GCF_010119615.1 Pseudoxanthomonas gei | reverse complement strand
ATTCCGGTCAAGCAGATGCATAGTAAGAATTTTACGGCATCGTTAATGTGTAGCTTTGCCCGGCTTTTGTCATGAAATCATAGACCTGGGTTGCCGATTGGGCACTACTTGTGGTTGGACCCTGAAATAAAGGATTTGGATTAGAACCGCTGGCCGACTTCAGCGCTACGTTACCCGATGCTTTCAGCGAGTTGGGCACACGAATGCGGCAATTACCCCCGATGGTGGAGCGAATCACCACCTTGTTTACTTTGCCATCGCGCCAATCCATCTCGACAATCTCAAAACCACCCCGCGTACGTAACCCTTTCACCTGACCCTGCTGCCATTGATCGGGGAGGGCTGCCAGCAGATAAATGTGGTCCAGATGGCTCTGTACGAGCATTTCGCTCATACCCGCAATACCGCCAAAATTACCATCGATCTGAAACGGCGGATGGGCGCAGAATAAATTGGGATACGTACCGCCCGCATTGGCGTAATTCGTTCCTTCAACTCCTGATATACGTAGCAGCTCACGCAGCAGTTTATAGGCATGATTGCCATCGTTGAGTCGTGCCCAGAAATTAATTTTCCAGGCTTTGCTCCATCCCGTACCGCCA
>NZ_QOVG01000027.1 GCF_010119615.1 Pseudoxanthomonas gei | reverse complement strand
TGTCCAATACGGATAAACGGTTATATAACTATGCGAGCGTTATAACGGAATTTCCCGGCGGAGTCGGCTCAGATGCCTCTGAGTGATCCCCAGATACGAAGCGATGTAACGTAGTGGAACGTGTCTGACAATGCCTGGCTTTTCCTGAATAAATTTTCGATACCGTTCTTCTGCCGTCAGATTAGCCATATCGGTCAGTCGCCTTTTATCAGCTTCCAGGTGTTTTTGCAGGATTCGAATCGTATAATCTTTCTGCGTGAAGCTACGTTCGGCACCAATCTCTACGTCGTCCCGATTGATTCGCAGCAGTTCGCAGTCCGTAATACAGTGCAGATTCTCGTCGGAAACCGTGCGATTCATAAAATGGAAATACGACGTAAAAAAACGGGAGCCCTCATTCAGGTCCGTCGTGATTTCGTTGTTATCCGCATCGACATGAAAATTCCGCATGTACCCCGACACAATAAAGTTGTGGTATTGAGGAATCCGTCCCGACCGCTCAATAATCGTGTCTCTAGGTACGAACACGGGTTTGAACAGTTGCCGAATCGACAGCTTATCCGCTTCGGGCAAGATGACGGTCTCAGCAACATAATCGAAAAGCCTTGTAT
>NZ_QOVG01000026.1 GCF_010119615.1 Pseudoxanthomonas gei | reverse complement strand
GGTAAGATCGGAATGGGGGTTGTTTTAAGAAGATAGTAGAGCCAAATGAATCCGCTACTCGCCCGTTTTGCGACCCTTGTTTTATTACTACCAACGATGAATAGACGAACAACCATAAACCAATAACGAACAACTAAAAAATGAAATTCGGAGCTTCCTTACTTACCTGGACCTTACCCGCCTGGACGGCTGAAACGGGTGCCTATGCCATTCAGCAGTCAGCAGTGTATGGCTTTGATGTACTCGAAATATTATTACCTCCTTCGATGGACTTCGATGCCCCGACGGTGAAGCGGCAGTTGCAGGCGGCAAACCTGGACGTGATTTGTTCGCTGAATTTGCCCGCTTTTGCTCATATTCCCTTTCATCCGAAAGAAGCTCTGGACTTAATCAAAAAAGCCCTGGATCAAACGGCAGCTTTAGAGGCAACTTTACTGGCCGGCGTATTACATGGCGGCATTGGTGTTTTTTCAGGAAAATCCCTGACGGCAGCAGAAGAGGATACGCTTTGTGAAGTGTGGGTCGAAGGAACGGATTACGCCCGGAAACTGGGTATTACCGTAGCCATCGAACCGATTAATCGCTACGAAAGTTACGTCTGCACGTCTGCT
>NZ_QOVG01000025.1 GCF_010119615.1 Pseudoxanthomonas gei | reverse complement strand
GAACACCCGCTAGCAGGTGTAAGAGGGCTGTTTTTGCTAAATCCGTACAAAACTTAACAAACATTCAAAAGTATGAAAGACCGTATACATTGTCAAACCTGGCTTTGGTTGACTATGAAACTATCTGTTTATCAACTTCTTTTTGTGGCATTTCTGATAAATGCCGTTCACGCTGCCCCAACCCATGCGCAGAACGTACTGGAGCGAGTTGTTACGATTCATCTCGATCAGGTCGATATTCGAACGTTTCTGAATACCCTCGAAAAATCAACAGGCGTCGACTTCGTCTATAGTTCGAAAGCGATTGGTGCTCAGCGAAAACTATCCATACACCAGAATGCCCAGAAACTGTCGCAGGTGTTGGATGCGGCACTTAAGTCGCTTAACATCAGCTATCGACTGGTCGATGGCGCTATTTTGTTGCAACGTAGCGTTACAGAACCTACCTCGACCGATGAAGCCAGGCAAACTTCCGAGACGACTTTTCAGGAACCGACCGATCAAACCATAAGCGGTGCGGTTACAGACGAAAGCGGCATGAGTTTACCCGGTGTCAGCGTCGTTCTGAAAGGAACGCAACGGGGCACAACCACCGATGGCAATGGAAAGTATAGTTTGAGTATACC
>NZ_QOVG01000024.1 GCF_010119615.1 Pseudoxanthomonas gei | reverse complement strand
ATTTCAACTAATCAATGGTTTATCATGAAAAAGAGTCAGTTTAGTGAAGCCAAAATCGTCGAAATACTGTCCTTACCCAGCCAAGGCCAGTCTATTGAGGACATTTGTCGTCAGTACAACATCTCGCCAGCTACCTTCTACAATTGGCGAAACCGCTACGGGGGCATGGACACCGAGGAACTTCGCAAAAGCAAGGCATTAGAAGCGGAAAATGCTCGACTTAAGAAATTATTGGCTGACAAGAGCCTGGACTACGATATTCTTAATGACGCTTACCAGCTTCTAAAAAACAGGTAAGCCCTACTACCGCTGAATGGGTGAGGTGAACAAAAGCCATTGGTATCCAACGACAGGCTTCACTTCGGCGAGTCTGTCAAGTAGTAGGGCAACGTCGGGCGACTCTATATGCTAAACCTAAGCGCATCAATGAGGACAAACAGATCGAAGAGGTACTAACTGTGTTATCCAAAAAGCATTTGAATGGGGGATTTGGCTTACTTTTTGGGCGGATCAGGTTGTCGGGCTATAGTTGGAATCATAAACGAGTCTACCGAATTTATAAGGCTTTAGGCTTGAATCTTCGGAGCCCAATCAAACGAAAAGTCATCAAGCGAGACAATCCTAACA
>NZ_QOVG01000023.1 GCF_010119615.1 Pseudoxanthomonas gei | reverse complement strand
TCACCGCAGCTACGGCTACCGTCCTTACGGTCACGGTGCCAACAGGCGCCACCACTGGGACCATAACCGTCACCGTTGATGGGCAGACGGCGACTTCATCCACCAGCTTTACGGTGACCACCACCAGTACGACCACCTCGCCAACGATTACGACCTTTAGTCCCACCAGTGGAACCGTGGGTACCTCGGTTGTGATTACCGGTACTAATTTCAGCACCACGCCCGCCAGCAATACCGTCACCTTTAACGGCGTTGCGGCCACGGTTTCAGCCGCCACCGGTACGTCGTTGACCGTTGCCGTTCCTGCCGGAGCAACGACGGGTAAACTCGTGGTAACCGTTGGCAGCAACACCGTGGCCTCGACCAGCGATTTTACGGTTAGTACCACCGGAACGGCAGCCACGCCCGCTCAGGTGGTTGCGCTCGCGAATGCCTTTTTGGCAACCTTATCGACGACTCAGCAGGCCACGGTCGTGCTGACGTTAAACCTGACCAATGCCAAAAGATGGTCGAACCTTCCCTGTGGGGTGTCGTGTCGAAATGGCCTGGCCTTTAGTAGTTTGAGCGCTACCCAGCTCGCGGCCGCCAAAGCCGTGATTCAGGCCGCCAGTGGGACCGTAGCCAATGAAGGCTATAGTGAATTTACGCAGATTAATGC
>NZ_QOVG01000022.1 GCF_010119615.1 Pseudoxanthomonas gei | reverse complement strand
CCATAGAGTAAAGGTGTTACTCGCAGATTAAGCGTATAGTATGAAAGTAGAATTAGCCGTAGAGCCGCTTGGATCGTGGATTGAGACCAACGGCAAGCCTTTGATCATCGCTGGCCCATGCAGCGCCGAGACGGAAGATCAGTTAGTTGAGACTGCCCGCCAGTTAAAAGAACTGGATGCGGTACATGTCATTCGGGCTGGCGTTTGGAAGCCCCGTACCCGCCCAGGTAGCTTTGAAGGCATGGGAGAAGCCGCCCTGCCCTGGATTCAGCGGGCAAAAGCAGAAACGGGTTTGCCGTTTGCCGTTGAAGTAGCTACACCTGAACACATTGAACTGGCCCTGAAATATGGCGTCGATATTCTGTGGATAGGTGCACGCACAACCGTGAATCCATTCAACGTGCAAGAAATTGCCGATGCTCTACGGGGAGTTGACGTACCCGTTTTGATTAAAAACCCAGTCAACCCAGATTTAGCATTATGGGTGGGTGCTTTCGAACGGATTGCGGGTGCAGGTATTAATAAACTGGGTGCCATTCACCGTGGATTTGCCACGGGCGAAGCAACCAAGTACCGTAACGTACCGATGTGGCAGATGGCCATTGAGCTGAAATCTATTTTCCCTCAATTGCCAATCATTGGCGACCCCAGCCACATGGCCGGAAAACGGGCTTACCTCAACG
>NZ_QOVG01000021.1 GCF_010119615.1 Pseudoxanthomonas gei | reverse complement strand
GCTTAGACAACCGCATTCTTTCCCTTTATAGTAAGGGTATGTCCTATGAAGACATTCAGGAACACCTGGAGGATTTATATGGCTTACAGATCAGCACCGGCCATTTATCAACCATTACCGATAAAATACTGCCTGTAGTTGAACAGTGGCGATCTCGGCCTTTAGAGCCAGTTTATGCCTTTGTCTGGCTGGACGCAGTTCACTTCAAAGTACGGCAAGATGGTAAAGTTATCAGCAAGGCTGCCTACAATATCTTAGCGATTGATTTACAGGGGAGGAAAGACTTACTAGGCATTTACATTGGTGATGCCGAAAGCGCCCGCTTCTGGCTCTCAGTCTTAACTGACTTACAAGCACGAGGTGTTAAGGATTTACTGATTTGCTCGATTGACAACCTCTCCGGGTTTGGCGATGCCATCGAAACGGTTTACCCCAAAGCTGATGTGCAGCTTTGCCTGGTGCATCAAGTACGTACCTCAATGCGGTATGTAGTCTCGAAAGATCAGAAAGCTGTGGCGGCTGATTTAAAACCAATTTATCAGTCGGCTAATGTGGCCGGAGCAGAACAAAAACTGGCTGATTTTATTGACAGATGGGGGCATAAGTATCCATTAGTTGTTGAAAGCTGGCAACGGAATTGGCTGCGGTTAACTCGTTTTTTTGAGTATCCAGCGGCTATTCGTAAGGTGGTCTACACGACTAATACGGTTGAAGGGTTCCATCGGCAAATACGGTGTGTAACCAAATCG
>NZ_QOVG01000020.1 GCF_010119615.1 Pseudoxanthomonas gei | reverse complement strand
AGCGGTAGTTGACGGACCGAACTCGCCGACTTGATGCTGGGCCTTGAGTACCTCGGATCATCATCGTCGTCGGAATATTGGCTGTCTTGCACGTCCAACCAGCAACGGGATCGCTGCTGTCTTTCGTCAAAGGCATTTTTGATCACGTCCGCGCTAAGGAGTAGTAACTCGCCGCGCCTAAGAACCTGTTCACGATCTCCTGAGCAGCAGTGCCAGGAACGCCAGGTGGATGAACTGCAAGCTGGTATTGAGCCTTCGCTCGCAGTTCTTCCATAGCCTCCGGTTCTTCTCCAGCCAGGCAAAGCTGCGTTCGACACTCCAGCGCTTGGGCATGACCTTGAAGGTATGCAGCTCGCTGCGCTTGGCAATCTGTACGGTGACATGCTTGCCCAGAATGTCCTGTACGCCCTCGGCGAAGGGATCTCCGGTGTAGCCGCTGTCGCACAGCAGGCGTTTCACCCGACCTAAACCCGATCGGCAGCGTTTCAATGCCTCCAGCGCACCTTGACGATCGGTGACTTCCGCCGTGGTCACCGCAACGGCATGTGGAAAGCCTTGCGTATCCACCGCGATGTGGCGCTTGATCCCCGATACCTTCTTGCCCGCGTCATAGCCTTTCTGGCCGGCTGTATCACTGTTCTTCACGCTCTGCGCGTCCACGATCAAGAACGTACTGCAGGCCTTGCGCCCCTGTTTCTCGCGGGCCGCGCCAACCTGATTTTTTAAGCGCCCGCTCCAGCAGGCTCATTCCTTCAT
>NZ_QOVG01000001.1 GCF_010119615.1 Pseudoxanthomonas gei | reverse complement strand
GGGCGGGGCGGTGCTGCTGGCTACCGAGAACGCGCCGCCGGGCAAGCGCGCGTGGTACGGCATGTTCCCGCAGCTGGGCGCGCCGCTGGGCTTCCTGGGTTCGACCGCGATTTTCCTGCTGCTGACCGAAGTGATGAGCGACGCGCAGTTCCTGGCCTGGGGCTGGCGCATCCCGTTCCTGTCCAGCGCGGCGCTGGTCTTCGTAGGCCTGTGGGTGCGCCTGCGCATCACCGAGACGCCGGATTTCCAGAAGACGCTCGATGCGGGCGGGCGCGTGCGCCTGCCGATGCTGACCGTGTTGCGCGACCACCCGCGCGCGCTGCTGACCGGGACCTTCGCGCTGGTGTCGACCTTCGTGCTGTTCTACCTGATGACAGTGTTCAACCTGTCATGGGGCACCTCGAAACTCGGCTATACGCGCGAGCAGTTCCTGCTGATGCTGATGATCGCGGTGCTGTTCTTCGGCGCCGGCATCCCGGTGTCCGCATTGCTGGCCGACCGCTACGGGCGGCGACCGGCGATGATCCTGGCGACGATCGCGATCATCGTGTTCGGCTTGGCCTATGGACCACTCTTCAGTCTCGGCAGCGCCGCCAGCGTGCTGCTGTTCCTGGTCATCGGCATGACCGTCACCGGCCTGACCTACGGGCCATGCGGAACGTTGCTGGCCGACATGTTCCCGACCGCCGTGCGTTATACGGGCGCGTCACTGGCGTTTAACCTGGCCGGGATATTGGGTGCGTCGCTGACGCCTTCCATAGCGACCTACCTGGCCGGCAGGCATGGCGTTTCGTACGTGGGCTATTACCTGGCCGGCGCGGCTACGCTGACCTTGATTGCGTTGCTGCTGGCGCCGCGCCAGAAATTCGAAGCGCCGTAGCGCCGGGCTTGCTCGGCTACGGGCGAATGCGCGGCCTGGCGTTTGCAGGAGCGACGCAAGTAGCGAAGCCAGGAAATCATGGCCCCCGAAGCTGATCATGCGCTGCGTGCTTCGCGACTTGCGTCGCTCCTACAACAGAACTCCGTCGCCACGGGCAATCATCCATGTCCAAAGCAGCCGGGCAAGCCCGGCTCTACAAAGAAAGGCGACGGGCGCTCACCACAGTGCGTCGCGGAGCTTGTACCAGGCCATCGCGGCGACCAGCATCGGCGTGCGCAGGGCGCGGCCGCCAGGAAAGGGGTGGTGGTCGATCTTCGCAAACAGGTCCAGGCGCTCGGACTGCCCGCGGATGGATTCGGAAACGAGCTTGCCGGCCAGGCCGGTGGCGATCACCCCGTGGCCCGAGAAGCCCTGGGCGAAGTAGACGTTGGGCGTCAGCCGGCCGAAATGCGGGGCGCGGTTGAGGGAGATGTCGATGTAGCCGCCCCACACGTATTCGATGCCGACGTCTGCCAGCTGCGGAAACACGCGGCGCATGCGCCGGATCATGGTGCCGCGCAGGTTGGGCGGGGGCAGGGTGGAATAACTGGCGCGGCCACCGAACAGCAGGCGGTGGTCGCGGCTGCGGCGGAAATAATCCAGCGCCCAGTTGGTGTCGGCCACGGCCATGTCGTTGCCGATCAGTGCGCGCGCCCGTTCCTCGCCCAGCGGCACCGTCGCGCCGATGTAGGTGCCGACCGGCATGATCTTCGCATCCAGTTCCGGGGCGATGCCATGCACCAGCGCGTTGCCGGCCAGCACCGCGAAGTCGCAATGCACCTCGCCTTCGGCAGTCTTGAACACCGGCCTGGCACCACGCACCAGTTGCGTCACCCGCGAGTGCTCGCAGATGCGCACGCCCGCGGCCAGCGCGGCACGCGCCAGTCCCAATGCATATTCCAGCGGATGCAGGTGGCCGCTTTCAGGGTCGTACATCGCACCGAGGTAGCGGTCGCTGGCCAGCTGCGCGCGTAACTGCTCACGGCTCCACCACTCGACCGGGTAGTCGTAGCGGTTGCGGAAGTCCTCCACAGCCGCGCGCACTTCGCGTTCCTGGCGCGGCTTGATCGGCACGGTGGCGTGGCCGTCGCGCCAGTCGCAGGCGATGTCGTGCTTGAGGATGCGGTCGCGCAACCACTGCAGGCCTTCGCGCGACAGGTCGAACATCCTGCGCGCATCCGCGAATCCGACCAGCGCCTCCAGCTTCGCTTCGCCGCAGCCAAAGCCGGCGATGGCCTGGCCGCCATTGCGGCCGGACGCGCCCCAGCCGATGCGCTCGGCTTCGAGTATCACGACCTTGTAGCCGGCTTCGGCAAGTTCCAGTGCTGCCGAAAGTCCGGTGTAGCCGGCGCCGAGGATGCAGACGTCGGCGTCGATGCGGCCTTGCAGGGCAGGTTGCGTGGGCAGCGGGGTGGCGCTGGCGGCGTACCAGCTGGGTGGATAGGAGTTTCTCGCAATCATGAAATTCAGTCCGGCGCAAAGAGGTTTCCTTCTCCCTCCGGGAGAAGGTGGCGCGCAGCGCCGGATGAGGGAATGCGCTATCAGCGGGGACCAATATCTGATGCGACCTGAACTGCATTCCCTCATCCGCCCTGCGGGCACCCCCGCCTTCGCGAGGGCAGGCTCTTCTCCCGGAGGGAGAAGGAACAGAGTTACACGGCCCGCAAGTACCACTCGTACTCCAGCGTCGTCACCTGGGTCTCGAAGGTCTGCATTTCCTTCAGCTTCTGCTGGCCGTAGATGTGCTGGAAGGACTGCCCGAACTGCTGGCGGATGAATGCGCTGCCCATGAAGTCGTTGATCGCCTGGCGCCAGTACGGGGTGCGGATCTCGGTCTGCTCGTAGGCGTTGCCGACCACCGGCGGGCCGGGATCAAAGCCGTTCTCCAGCCCGTGCAGCATGCCGGCCAGCACCGCGGCGGTGACCAGGTAGACATTGGCGTCGGCGCCGGAGATGCGGTGTTCGATGCGGGTGTTGGCTTCGTTGCTGTGCGGGATGCGCATGGCCACGGTGCGGTTGTTGTAGCCCCAGGCATCATTCAACGGCACGAAGGCATTGAGGACGAAGCGCCGGTAGCTGTTGGCATGCGGGGCGAACAGCAGCAGGCTGTCGGCGGCGCTGCGCTGCAGGCCGCCGATGGCGTGCTTCAACGTATCGGCGGGTGCTTCGGGCGTGGAGGCGAAGATGTTGTCGCCCTTGGCGTCCAGCACGCTGACATGGATGTGCAGGCCATTGCCCGCCTGTCCGGCGAACGGCTTGGCCATGAAGCTGGCCTGCACGCCCTGCTGCTGGGCCACGGCCTTGATCGCGCGCTTGAGCATGATGGCCTCGTCGCAGGCCAGCAGCGCATCGTCGCGATGCTTGAGGTTGATCTCGAACTGGCCCGGGGCGTACTCGGCCACCGCCGTGTCGGCAGGGATGCCCTGGGCCACGCAGGCGGCCGACACCGCGTCGGTGAAGCCACGGTAGTCGTTGAGGTCCTCCATGTAATAGACCTGGGTGCTGTTGCTGCGGCGGCCGGTCACCGGATTGACCGGGGTGCGCGGCCGGCCATCGGCGTCCAGGTGGGCGTCGAACAGGTAGAACTCAAGTTCCACCGCGACCACCGGCTTGAGCCCCCGCGCGGTGTAACGATCCAGTACGCGCTTGAGCACTTCGCGCGGATTGGCTTCGAAGCTTCCGCCCTTGCTGTCTTCCATCGTTAACAGCAATTGCGCCATCGGCCGCGGCGACCACGGCACCGCGCGCAACGTACCCGGCACCGGACGGCAGATGCGGTCCTCGTCGCCGATGTCGTAACCCAGTCCGGTTTCCTCGACGGTATTGCCGGTGATGTCGGTGGCAATCAGCGACATCGGCAGGCACACGCCGTCGGCGTAGACCTTTTCCAGCGCATCGCGACTGATGCGCTTGCCGCGCAGCAGGCCGTTCATGTCGGGCAGCAGCAGGTCGACCAGCTCGCAGTCCGGGAGCTGCGCGAGGACCCGCGCATCAGCGGCAGGGAGGGCGGAATCCAGCGCGTCGGGAGTGTCGGGCATACGGGTCATCGGGGCGTCACCGGCGGTTCGTGGCAGCTTAGCAGAGCCACCTGCCCGTCAAGAATACTCAACGCCCTGCGCGGGGAGACGGTCCGGAAACGGCCCCGAATGGTGCCGCGCCGCACCATCGGCGGGATGAATACGGCGATATGCGGGACCGTGTTGTAAAAATAAAACGGGCGCGGTAAGTTGGTTCAGGCTTCTTACGAGCATCCCCCGATGACCAGCCCGCCGCTGGTCGGCCTCCCCACCGACCGTAAACAGATCGGTCCCCATCCCTTCCTCGCGGTGGGCGAGAAGTACGTGCGGGCGGTGGTGGAAGGGGCCGGCGCGACGCCCATCCTGCTGCCCGGCCTGCAGCCGGCGCTGCCAGCGGGGCAGTTGCTCGAACACCTGGATGGATTGCTGCTGACCGGATCGGTCAGCAACATCGAACCGCATCATTACAGCGACGAACCCAGCTACGAAGGCAACCGCCACGATCCCGCGCGCGACGCCAATACCTTGCCGCTGATCCCCTTGGCGCTGTCGATGGGGCTGCCGGTGCTGGCGATCTGCCGTGGCTTCCAGGAAGTCAACGTGGCCCTGGGCGGCAGCCTGCACCAGAAGGTGCAGGAACAATCGGGTTTCCTCGATCATCGCGAAAACCTCGAGGAACCACTCGAGATCCAGTACGCGCAGGTGCACGCGGTGACCTTCAACCCGGGTGGCATCCTGGCGGGCATCGCGTCCGCGCCCTCGGCGCAGGTCAATTCGCTGCATGGCCAGGGCGTGGCCCGCCTGGGCAAGGGCCTGAAAGTGGAAGCGGTGGCGCCGGACGGCCTGATCGAGGCCTTCCGCCACGAAGGTCCCGGTTTCCTGCTCGGCGTGCAGTGGCATCCGGAATGGCGTGTCACCGAAAATCCTTTCTATCTCGGCATATTCAAGGCCTTCGGCGATGCCTGCCGTTTGCATGCCGCGCAACGCAGACATTGAAGCGAACCCATGACCCAACGCCAGGCCCAGAAGAATCCCGCTCCGGAGAAACCGGAAAGTTCGCTACGACGCTGGCTGAAGGAGCGCAGCATCACCGAGGTGGAATGCCTGGTGCCCGACATCACCGGCATCGCCCGCGGCAAGATCATCCCGGCCGACAAGTTCAGCCACGACTACGGCACGCGGCTGCCGGAAGGCATCTTCGCCACCACCGTCACCGGCGATTACCCGGACGATTACTACGAGCTGACCTCGCCTTCGGATTCGGACATGTTCCTGCGTCCCGATCCCGACACCGTGCGCATGGTGCCGTGGGCGGCCGACCCCACCGCGCAGGTGATCCACGACTGCTTCACCAAGGATGGCAAGCCGCACGACCTGGCGCCGCGCAATGTGCTGCGGCGCGTGCTCGCGGCGTACGAGGAAGCGGGGCTGACCCCGGTCGTCGCGCCTGAGCTTGAGTTCTTCCTGGTGCAGAAGAACACCGATCCCGATTTCCCGCTGTTGCCACCGGCCGGCCGTTCCGGCCGCCCGGAAACCGCGCGGCAGTCGTACTCGATCGACGCGGTCAACGAGTTCGATCCCATCCTCGACCTGATGTACGACTACTGCGATGCGATGGAACTGGACGTGGACACGCTGATCCACGAATCAGGCGCGGCGCAGCTGGAAGTCAACTTCACCCATTCCGACGCGTTGTCGCGCGCCGACCAAGTGTTCTTCTTCAAGCGCACCATGCGCGAGGCGGCGATGCGCCACGGCATCTACGCCACCTTCCTGGCCAAGCCGATGGAGAACGAGCCCGGCAGTGCCATGCACATCCACCAGAGCATGCTGGACAAGAAGGGCAACAACGTCTTCCGCGGCCGCAGCGAAGGCACCCAGAGCAAGATCTTCAGCCAGTACCTGGGCGGATTGCAGAAGTACGTGCCGATGGCGATGGCGTTCTTCGCCCCCAACGTGAATTCCTACCGGCGCCTGGCGCTGGGGCAGGTGGCGCCGATCAACGTGCAGTGGGGCTACGACAACCGTACCTGCGGCCTGCGCGTGCCGATGGATTCGCCCGAGAACACGCGCGTGGAAAGCCGCTTCGCCGGTTCCGACGCCAATCCCTACCTGGCCATGGCCGCCACCCTGGCCTGCGGGCTGATGGGCATCCGCGAGGGACTGAAGGCCACCGCGCCGCTGTCGACCAGCGCGCAGGAATTCGGTTTCGAGCTGCCGCGTTCGCTGGGCGAGTCGCTGGACGAGCTGGAAACCTGCAAGCCGCTGCAGGACATATTGGGAGCGCGCTTCGTGCGCGCCTACATCTCGGTGAAACGCAAGGAATACGAGACCTTCTTCCGCGTTATCAGTTCGTGGGAGCGGGAGTTTCTGTTGTTGAACGTTTGATTCTTTCCTTCTCCCTTTGGGAGAGGGGCATGTCCCCGCTAAGGCGGGGTGTCCGCAGGGCGGATGAGAGCGTGGATCATCCGTGAATGGATAGGTTCCGCGGTCCGGATTCTTCCGCCCTCATCCGGCGCTTCGCGCCACCTTCTCCCGGTGGGAGAAGTAACACCGACTTCGGAGTTTCAATGGACCACCTCGACATCCGCGCACTGCAGCAGCTCGACGCCGAGCACCACCTGCACCCCTTCAACGACAACGCCGCGCTGGCGAAGAAGGGCACGCGCATCCTGACCCGTGGCGAGGGCGCCTATGTGTGGGATGCCGAGGGCCACAAGCTGCTGGATGCGTTCGCCGGACTGTGGTGCGTCAACGTCGGTTACGGTCGCAAGGAGCTGGGCGAGGCGGCGTCGAAACAGATGACCCAGCTGGCCTACTACAACAGCTTCTTCCAGTGCACCACCGAGCCGACCATCATGCTGGCCGCCAAGCTGGCCGAGCTGACCCCGGGCGACCTCAACCACGCCTTCTTCACCAATTCCGGTTCCGAAGCCAACGACACCATCCTGCGCCTGGTCCGGCACTTCTGGGCGGTCCAGGACCAGCCGCAGAAGAACATCTTCATCGGTCGCCACAATGGCTACCACGGCACCACCATGGCCGGTGCCAGCCTGGGCGGGATGGCCGGCATGCACAAGCAGGGCGGCCTTCCGATTCCCGACATCCACCACATCGAACCGCCGTTCTGGTTCGCCGATGGCGGTGACCTGGACCCGGACGAATACGGCCTGGTCGCCGCGCGCCGGCTGGAGGCCAAGATCCTTGAACTCGGCCCCGACCGCGTGGCCGCCTTCATTGGCGAACCGATCATGGGCGCGATCGGCGTCTACATACCGCCGATGACCTACTGGCCGGAAATCGAACGCATCTGCCGCAAGTACGACGTGCTGCTGGTGGCCGACGAAGTGATCTGCGGCTTCGGTCGCACCGGCGAGTGGTTCGCCGCGGACTACTTCGGCTTCATGCCCGACGTCATGACCCTGGCCAAGGGCATCACCTCCGGCTACATCCCACTGGGGGCGGCGATGTTCAATGACCGTGTCGCCGGCGTGCTGGCCAACCAGGGCGGCGAACTGGCCCATGGCTGCACCTATTCGGGGCACCCGGTGTGCACTGCGGTGGCGCTGGAAAACATCCGCATCCTGCAGGACGAGAAGATCGTCGAGACCTGCAAGAACGACACGGCCCCGTACCTGGCCCAGCGCTGGGCCGAGCTGGGTGAGCATCGCCTGGTCGGCGAGGCGCGCATCGCCGGCATGGTCGGCGCACTGGAGCTGGTGCCGGCCAAGAACGCGCCTGGAAAGAGCCGGCGTGCATTCTTCGATGATCGCGGTAAAGTGGGGCAGCTGTGTCGTGACAGGGCCCTGGCCAACGGCCTGATCCTGCGCGCGACCTACGACGCCATGCTGCTGTCGCCGCCGCTGATCATCAGCCGCGCGCAGGTCGACGAACTGTTCGAGAAGGCCTGGAAGTCGTTGAACGAAACCGCCGCGGAGCTGGGCATCTGAGACCCGCCATTGCGCCAAGCCGATCCGGAAAGACGATGGAACAACCAGGAGAACGCCGATGAACAGGAAACTGCAGGTACTGACGGCGTTGGCTGCACTGGGCGTGCTGGCAGCATGCGGTGGCGGTGGCGATGGCGACAAGGGTGGTGCGGCCGGCAAGGACGGCGCCGCGGGCAAGACCCTGAACGTCTACAACTGGTCGGACTACATTGCCGAGGACACCATTCCCGACTTCGAGAAGGCCACCGGCATCAAGGTCACCTATGACGTCTTCGACAGCGATGAAATGGTCGAGACCAAGCTGCTGGCCGGCGCCAGCGGCTACGACCTGGTGGTGCCTTCGCTGAGTTTCCTGGGCAGGCAGATCCAGGCGGGGGTATTCCTGCCACTGGACAAGTCGAAGATTCCCAACCTGGCCAACGTCGACCCGCTGATGCTCAAGCGCATCGCGCTGCAGGACCCGGGCAACAAGTTCGCCGTGCCCTACCTGTGGGGTACCAGCGGCATCGGCTACAACGTCGACAAGATCAAGGAGATCTTCGGCAGCACCGAGGCGGCGTCCAGCTGGGACATGGTCTTCAAGCCCGAGAACGCAACCAAGCTCAAGGACTGCGGCATCACCGTGCTGGACACGCCGTCGGAACTGATCCCCATCGCGCTCAATTACCTGGGCGAAGACCCGCACAGCTTCGACCCGGCGGTGATCGGCAAGGCGGCGGCCTTGCTGAAGAAGGTGCGCCCCTACATCCGCAACTTCCATTCCTCCTCGTACATCGATGACCTGGCCAACGGCGACATCTGCGTGGTGGTGGGATGGTCCGGTGATGTCATCCAGGCCCGCGACCGCGCGGCCGAGGCGGACAACGGAGTGAAGATCGCCTATTCGATCCCCAAAGAAGGCGCCCCCCAGTGGTTCGACATGCTGGCCATCCCGAAGGATGCCAAGAATGCGGACAACGCCTACGCCTTCATCAACTACCTGCTGAGGCCGGAAGTGGCGGCGGCCAACACCAATTTCGTGACCTATCCCAACGCTGTGCCCAAATCCAGGCCGTTGGTGGATGCTGCCATCACTGGCGATCCCACCATCTACCCGCCGCCGGAGGTCGATGCCAAGTTGTTCACCTTCGCGGTGCTGCCGCCCGAGATCGACCGCCTTTACACCCGCACCTGGACCGAGCTCAAGACCGGCAAGTAGGCCACTTCGGAAAACAGGTGCTGACGCATTGTTGAAGCGGGCCTGGAGGCCTGCGGCAGTTGAGGATGCAGGGAAGAACGCAAGCACGCGCGTCCGCGGCACTGCCGCAGGGCGCATCAATACAACCGGCCGCATGGGCCATGGGGAGATGAAGATGAAACTGCGAGCTGTGTTGACTGCAATGACGCTCTTCACGCTGGCCGCGTGCGGGGACAAGGACGGGGCGCCGGACAAGGCCGCAGCCGCAGGCGGCGACGACAAGGTCGTCAACGTCTACAACTGGTCCGACTACATCGCCGAGGACACCATCCCGAACTTCGAGAAGGCGACCGGGATCAAGGTCACCTACGACGTGTTCGACAGCAATGAAGTGCTGGAGACCAAGTTGCTGGCCGGCAGCAGCGGCTACGACGTGGTCGTGCCGACCATGAACTTCCTCGGCCGCCAGATCCAGGCCGGCGTGTTCCTGCCGCTGGACAAATCCAAGGTCCCCAACTACGCCAACCTCGACCCGGTGATCATGAAGAAGCTGGAGTCGCAGGACCCCGGCAACAAGTACGCCATCCCCTACATGTGGGGAACCACCGGCATCGGCTACAACATCGACAAGGTCAAGGCTGTATTCGGCAACACCGACGTGACCCGCAGCCTGGACCTGGTGTTCAAGCCGGAAAACATTTCCAGGCTCAAGGATTGCGGGGTCACGTTCCTGGACACGCCTTCCGAGCTGATCCCGATCACCCTGAACTACCTGGGCGAGGACCCCAACAGCACCGACCCGGCGGTGATCCAGAAGGCCGCCGCGCTGCTGAAGAAGATCCGCCCCTACATCAGCAACTTCCATTCCTCGCAATACATCGACGCATTGGCCAATGGCGACATCTGCCTGGTGGTCGGCTGGTCCGGCGACATCATCCAGGCGCGTGACCGTGCCGATGAAGCCGACAATGGCGTGCACATCGCCTATTCCATCCCCAAGGAAGGCGCGCCCCAGTGGTTCGACATGCTGGCCATCCCCAAGGATGCCAAGAACCTCGACAGCGCCTATGCTTTCATCAACTACCTGCTTGACCCGCAGGTGATGGCGAACAACTCCAACTTCATCAGCTATCCCAACGCCATTCCCAAGTCGCTGCCGCTGATCGAGAAGAGCATCACCGGCGATCCGACCATCTATCCGCCGCCGGAAGTCGCGGCCAAGCTCTTCACTTTCGCGATCATCCCGCCCGAGGTGGACAAGCTGTACACGCGGATCTGGACGGAATTGAAGACCGGCAAGTAAGCAGGCGGCGGTAAAGGGTGAAGTCGCGCCGTTGGCGCTGCCAAGAGCCAAGAGGACCGTGGTGCTCCGTTTTCGCTTCAACTTGCAGGCGGCATCGCCGCCGGCTTCACCCTTGGCAGCCCGCGGTGCGGGCGACTTCACCACTCGACGGGAACGCGCATGGCGACAGAGCAGTTGAACGGGACGATGCAGAACGGCAAGGCCGGGACCGACGGTTACCTGCGCATCGTCGACGTGCGCAAGGAATTCGACGGTTTCGTGGCGGTGGAAGACACCGACCTGTCGATCCGCAAGGGCGAGATATTCGCCCTGCTCGGTGGTTCCGGCTGTGGCAAGTCGACCCTGCTGCGCTGCCTGGGCGGGTTCGAGAAACCCACCTCCGGCAAGATCTACCTGGACGGCCAGGTCATGAACGACCTGCCGCCCTACGAGCGTCCGATCAACATGATGTTCCAGTCGTACGCGCTGTTCCCGCATATGACCGTGGAGCAGAACATCGCGTTCGGCCTGAAGCAGGATGGATTGTCCAAGGAAGCGATACGCAAGCGGGTCGAGGAAATGCTGGCGCTGGTGCAACTGGGCAAGCTGGCCAAGCGCAAGCCGCACCAGCTGTCGGGCGGCCAGCAGCAACGTGTGGCCCTGGCCCGTTCACTGGCCAAGGGGCCGAAGCTGTTGTTGCTGGACGAGCCGATGGGGGCGCTGGACAAGAAGCTGCGCTCGCAGATGCAGCTGGAGCTGGTCAACATCATCGAGACCTCGGGCGTCACCTGCGTGATGGTCACCCATGACCAGGAAGAGGCCATGACCATGGCCACGCGCATCGCACTGATGGATTCGGGGCGCATCCGCCAGGTCGGCACGCCCGACGAGATCTACGAATCGCCGACCAGCCGCTTCGCCGCGGGGTTCATCGGTTCGGTCAACATGTTCGAGGGCAAGGTCGAGGAGGACATGGCCGACTACGTCACCATCGTCACCCCTGCGCTGGATGCCGCCATCTACGTGGGCCATGGCATTTCCGGCTTCGAGGGCCAGGAGGTGTCGTTCGGCGTGCGCCCGGAAAAGGTCAACATCAGCAAGGAAGAGCCTACCCAGCAATACAACAAGGCCCGCGGCAAGATCGAGGACATCGCCTATTTCGGCAGCCACTCGGTGTTCCACGTGCGCCTGCCCAGCGGCTACAAGTTCATGGCCAACTTCGCCAACCAGCAGCGCTGGGCCAGCGAAGGCATGACCTGGGGCGACGAGGTCTGGGTGTCGTGGGGCGACAACGAAGGCGTGGTGCTGACCTCATGAACACTGCGACGCTCAGGAACAGGCTGTCCGGGCGCTCGTCGGCAGGCGGCAGGCTGCTGCGGAGGATATTCCCGCACCCGCGCTGGGCGGTGATCTCGGTGCCCTACCTGTGGCTGCTGGTGTTCTTCGCGATCCCGTTCCTGATCGTGCTGAAGATCTCGTTTTCCCGGCTGGCCATCGCCATGCCGCCGTACACGCCGATCCTGGAGTTCGTCGACAACGCGGTATCGCTGAAGTTGAACCTGACCAACTACATCGGCCTGTTCACCGATTCGCAGTACGTTCAGGCCTATCTCAGCTCGATCAAGATCGCCGCGATATCCACCCTGCTGGCCTTGCTGATCGGCTACCCCATGGCCTACGTGATCGCCAGGCTGCCGCCTTCGGCGCGCAACATCGCCATGATGCTGGTGGTCCTGCCGTCGTGGACCTCGTTCCTGATCCGGGTCTATGCCTGGATCGGCATCCTCAAGCCCAACGGCCTGCTCAACGACGTTCTGCTGGGACTGCACCTGATCAGTGAACCGCTGCAGATCTCCAACACGCCCACCGCCGCCTACATCGGCATCGTCTACTGCTACCTGCCTTTCATGGTGCTGCCGCTTTACACCAACCTGGTCAAACACGACCAGCGCCTGCTGGAAGCCGCCTACGACCTCGGCGCCAAGCCGTGGAAGGCGTTCCTGAAGATCACCCTGCCGCTGTCCCGGGCCGGCATCATCGCCGGCTGCATGCTGGTGATGATCCCGGCGGTGGGAGAGTTCGTTATCCCCGAGCTGCTCGGCGGCCCCGACACGCTGATGATCGGGCGGGTGCTGTGGAACGAGTTCTTCAACAACCGTGACTGGCCGACGGCCTCGGCGGTCGCCATCGTGATGCTGTTGCTGCTGATGGTGCCGATCCTGATCTTCAACCGCGTGCAACAGCGCGAGATCGAAGGGAGGCTGACATGAGCAGCCTGGCCAGGCGCTGGCCCACCTGGGTGATCCTGGGCCTCGGGTTTGCCTTCCTGTACCTGCCGATCCTGGTGCTGATGTTCTATTCGTTCAACGAGAACAAGCTGGCCACGGTGTGGTCCGGGTTCTCGCTGAAGTGGTACGGCAAGCTGTTGCAGAACGACCAGATGCTGGGCGCGGCGTGGATCAGCATCAAGATCGCGTTCTGGACCGCGACCGCGTCGGTGGTGCTGGGCACGCTGGCCGCGCTGGTGATGACGCGGATGCGGCGCTTTCCCGGCAAGACCCTGTTCGGCGCGCTGATCACCGCACCGCTGGTGATGCCCGAAGTGATCCTGGGCCTGTCGATCCTGATGCTGTTCATGTCGCTGGGCAGCCTGATCGGCCTGGCGCCGCGCGGGGTGTTGTCGATCTGGATCGCGCACGTCACCTTCACCCTGGCCTTCGTCACCGTGGTGCTGTCCTCGCGCATGGCCGAACTGGACAAGTCTCTGGAGGAAGCGGCGATGGACCTGGGCGCGAACCGGGTCAAGGTCTTCTTCCTGATCACCTTGCCGATCATCGCGCCGGCCATCGTCTCCGGCTGGCTGCTGGCCTTCACCCTGTCGCTGGACGACGTGGTGGTGGCGAGCTTCGTCTCCGGCCCCAGCTCGACCACCTTGCCCATGGTGATCTTCTCCTCGGCCCGGCGCGGCCTCAATCCGCAGGTCAATGCGCTGGCCACGATCATGATCGTGGTGGTATCCGCCGGCGCCTTCGTGGCCTGGTGGCTGATGTACCGCGAGGACAAGCGCAGGCAGCGCGACATGCAGCTGGCGGTGCAGGACAACGGGTGAGGCGGCGTGAGGCGTGGGGAATTGGTCGATTTCCGGGTTGTTTTTTTCCACTCAATTGCGAAGTTGCATATCAGTGGCAGGTTCTTGCGCTCAACTAACGACTCACGCCTGACTGCTCTCCCCTCACTCCTCGCTCCAAAGCTCCCTGCCACAATAATCATCCCTCGTTGAGCCACAGATTCCCATGACCGTCGAAACCGTCAATCCCGCCACCGGCGAGGTGGAGTACACCCTGGAGCTGATGGATGCTGCGGCCGTCGAGTCCATTCTCGCGGCCTCGGCCTCGGCGTTCCCCGCGTGGGCAGCGCGTCCGCTTGAAGAGCGCGGTGATCTGCTGCGCAAGACAGGCGCGCAACTGCGCATGCGGCGCGACGATATCCAGAAGACCATGACCGCCGAAATGGGAAAGCTGCGCAAGGAGGCGCTGGCCGAAGTGGGAAAGTGCGCGGATGCCTGCGACTACTACGCCGACAACGCCGCCCGGTACCTGCAGGACCAGCCCATCGCCACCGACGGCAGCAACAGCTACGTGCGCTTCGAGCCGATTGGCTGCGTGCTGGCGGTGATGCCGTGGAATTTCCCGATCTGGCAGGTATTCCGTTTCCTCGCGCCGGCCCTGATGGCCGGCAACGTGGCGGTCCTCAAGCACGCCAGCAACGTGCCGCGTTGCGCGGACCTGATAGCCGAGGTGCTGCGCGATGCGGGCGTGCCCGCTGGCGTGTTTGCGGTGGTGCACATCGACAACGACCAGGCTGCCGAAGTGCTACGTGACAAACGCATCGCCGCGGTCACCCTGACCGGCAGCGAACGGGCGGGGCGCTCGATCGCCGCCAACGCCGGCGACCAGTTGAAGAAGTGCGTGATGGAACTGGGCGGCAGCGACGCGTTCGTTGTGCTGGAGGATGCCGACATTGAGAAGACCGTCGCCGGCGCGGTGGCATCGCGTTTCGGCAACGTCGGCCAGACCTGCATCGCCGCCAAGCGCTTCATCGTGGTCGATGCGATCGCCGACGTCTTCGTGCAGCGTTTCACCGAGGCTGCATCGAAGTTGCGGCTCGGCGATCCCAACGACGAGGCGACCACACTGGCGCCGATGGCACGGCAGGACCTGCGCGACGAGCTGCACAAACAGGTGCAGGCCAGCATCGCCAAAGGTGCCAAGCCACTGCTGGGTTGCGAGCCGGACGCATCGCATGCGGGCTATCCGGCTTCCATCCTCGACCAGGTGGCGCCCGGCATGGCGGCATATGACGAGGAGTTGTTCGGCCCCGTCGCCAGCATCCTGAGGGTCCGCGACGAGGCCGAGGCCATCCGGGTCGCCAACGACACCAGCTTCGGCCTGGGCGGCAGCGTCTGGACCGGCGACAGCGAACGCGGCAACCGGGTAGCGCGCCAGTTGCAGTGCGGGGCGGCCTTCGTCAATTCGGTGGTCAAGAGCGACGTGCGCCTGCCGTTCGGCGGCAGCAAGCGCTCCGGATTCGGACGTGAACTGGCCGAACACGGCATCCACGAATTCATGAACATCAAGTCCGTCTACGTGGCCTGAGCCCTCGGTTTTGTAGGAGCTGCGCAAGCTGCGACCGCGGACAGGAAGCGCTAGGACCGTTTCAGCGCAGGCCGACAGGTTCTGGTCGCAGCTTACGCAGCTCCTGCAGGGTCCTGCAGGCACCGCCGTCGATGGAACGGACGGTTGCGTGGGGCAGTGTTCCGATAGTGCCTTGCTGGTGCCATCTTCCGACTATCGAAAAGGAGATGCCATGAACACGTCCGCCACATCCATTACGCCTGCACGCATCGCCCGCAAGATCCGCGGCCGCGCCACGTCCGATGGCGCCGGCGTCAAGCTGACCCGCGTCATCGGCGGGCCCGAGCTGCCGGAACTGGATCCGTTCCTGCTGCTGGACGAGTTCGGCACCGACCGCGCCGAGGACTACATCGCCGGTTTTCCCAGCCATCCGCATCGTGGCTTCGAGACCGTGACCTATATGCTGGACGGGCGCATGCGCCACAAGGACAACCACGGCAACGAAGGCCTGCTGACCCCCGGCAGCGTGCAGTGGATGACCGCGGGCCGCGGCCTGGTGCATTCGGAAATGCCCGAGCAGGAATCGGGCCGCATGCGCGGCTTCCAGCTGTGGGTGAACCTGCCGGCGCGCGACAAGATGACCGACCCGAAATACCAGGAGTTCGCGCCCGAGTTCATTCCAGTCGCCGCGCCCGCGCCTGGCGTGGAAGTGAAGGTGATCGCCGGCGTCGTCGACGCGGTGGTGGGACCGATCGTGCAGCCCGCCACCGATCCGCTGTACCTGGACATTTCGCTGCAGGCCGGCAAGTCCTGGGAGTACCGGCTGCCCGTGGGCCACAACGCCTTCGCCTATGTGTTCGAAGGTGCGGTGACCGTGGGCGAGGGCGAAGACGCGCGCGCGCTGGACGTGCAGGAAATGGCGGTGCTGGGCGGCGGCGAGCTGTTGCAGCTGCGTGCGGGACAGCAGCCTGCACGCCTGATCGTGGTCGCAGGCCGGCCCCTGGGCGAGCCGGTGATGCGGCATGGTCCCTTCGTCATGAATACACGGCAGGAACTGATGCAGGCGTTCGTGGATTTCCAGGAAGGGTGCTTCTGAGCAACAACTGGGGCATGGCGCCCGCGTTGCCGCGCAAAAAAAAGCCGGGCAATGCCCGGCTTTCCTTTGGGTGCGCCTAAGCCTACTGCCCGGAGACCAGGTAGCTGGCGCCCGCGCTTGCGTCCAGCTGTCCGGCCAGGGTCTGCAGGCGGGCCAGGTCCTCGGCTGAAGCAGCGTCGACCCAGACCTGCGCGTACTGGTCCTTGCCCAGCTTGACCACGGTGATCCTGCGTGAAGCAGCTGCATCCTGGCTGCCGGCAAGCTCTGGAACGTACCAGTGCAGCGATTCGCCGGAGAACCGGCCCGCTTCCGCACGCTGCGACCGGCTCAGGTGCAGGTCGGGGTCGCGCGAGGTCAGCATCACGTTGAGTGACTGGCGATTGTCCGCGGAGAGGGCCTTGCAGGCCAGGAAGCCATTGCCCACCTTCTCGGTCCATTGCAGGCCGGAGCTGGCGGGCAGGGGTGGGCATCGTGATGGCGCCTGCTGGGCCAGGGCGGCGGCGGGCAGGCCCAGCAACGCAGCAAGCAGATACAGACTCTTGATCATGGACATTTCCCCTGAAAGGCCGTCGCGCAGTGCGTACGGCCAGGTTGGCCGGTTGCAGATGCCACGGGCGCCAGAGTGCGGCACGCGGTGCCCGTGGGTACCGTCCGGCGGGCCTTCCCACACCGCCGGACTGCCCTGACCTTAGCCCAGGCCGGTATTGGCGCGCAACGGCCCTGTCGGAGAGAACCGGGCGTACCCGGTTTTTTCCAACCACCTGCCGGGCCCGGACCCGTCAATGCTTGCCGACGATGTCCGGTTCGTCGCGTCCCAGCCAGCCATACAGCATGCCGCCGATCATCGCCCCCAGGATCGGTGCGAGCCAGAACAGCCACAGCTGGCTGACCTGCCCGGAGCCGGCGAACACCGCCACCGCGGTCGAGCGCGCGGGATTCACCGACGTATTGGTCACCGGGATGCTGATCAGGTGGATGAGGGTCAACGCAAGGCCGATGGCGATGGGCGCGAACCCGGTGGGTGCGTTCCTGTGGGTCGAGCCCATGATCACGATGAGGAAGAACGCGGTCAGCACGACTTCGCAGAGGAAAGCGGCGGCAACGGTGTACCCGCCTGGTGACAGCGCCCCATAGCCATTGGTGGCGAACGCGCCGGCCGCGGCCGGGTCCACGTTGAATCCGCCGCCGCCCTTGGCGATCTGCATGAGGATGAAAGCACCGGCAATGCCGCCCACTACCTGGGCGGCGATATAGGGCAGCAAATCCCTGGCCGGGAAGCGCCCGCCAGCCCATAGGCCCAGGCTGACCGCGGGATTGAATGGCCGCCGGAAACATGGCCGAAGGCGTAGGCACCGGTCAGTACGGTCAGGCCGAAGGCCAGCGCGACGCCGACGAATCCGATGCCGAGCGGATTGCCGTCACCGCCGAAATTGACGGCCAGCACGGCGCTGCCACAGCCCCCCAGCACCAGCCAGAACGTGCCGAGGAACTCGGCCGTGAGCTTCTTTGCAAGATTCATGTTGCCCCCGAGGTGTCGAACCGCCGGCTGGCGGCATGCGCAACGTATCGGAAGCCTTAGCCGTGTTTGTTTCTTTTCCGTTACAGGGCGTTTGCGCCGAACGGCCGGAAACCGGGCGCGCTCAGCGTTCCGGCAGGGGTATGAATTCGACTTCGCCGGGCACCTGCCCAAACCGTCCATCCAGCCAGTCCTGCTTGGCCACCTCGATGCGCTCCTTGGAGCTGGAGACGAAGTTCCACCACATGTGCCGCGGTGCATCCAGCGGCTCGCCACCCAGCAGCATCGCCTTCAGTGGTGTCTTCGCCCGCAGCAGCGGGCGGGTGCCCGGGTCCAGCAACAACAGGTGCTTGTCGGGGATGTCGGCGCCATCCAGCTGCGCTTCTCCTTCCAGCACATAGAGCGCGCGTTCGGCGCGGTCGTCGTCGAGCAACAGTTCGGCATCGGCCTCCAGGTCCAGGGCGACGTTGAAGGTATCGGCGAACACCCGCACCGGCGACTCTTCGCCGAAGCCACGGCCCGCGATCACGCGCACGAAGGCACCGTTGCGCCGGAACTGCGGCAGCGTGGCGGCAGCATGGTGGTGGAACTCCGGCGCGGTTTCCTCGTCGGGTTTCGGCAGGGCCACCCAGGTCTGCATGCCGTGCACGGCGTGCTGGCGGCCGCGCTCGTCGACGGGCGTGCGCTCGGAATGGACGATGCCGCGTCCAGCGGTCATCCAGTTCACGTCGCCAGGCAGGATGACCTGCTCCGAACCCAGCGAGTCCTTGTGGTTGATGGCGCCGGCCCACAGGAAGGTCACGGTGGCCAAGCCGATATGCGGATGCGGCCGCACGTCTATGCCGCGGCCGGGTTCGAACAGCGCCGGTCCCATGTGGTCGACGAACACGAACGGCCCCACGCTGCGCGCCTGCAGGCTGGGCACCGCTCGGCGTACTTCGAAGCCACCGCCGAGGTCGTGGGTGCGGGGGGTGATGATCGTGGTCATTAGGCGCCTCCGGTGATGGTCCGAAGGATGGCACAGGACAGCCGGCCATCTGCGCCGGATTGTGGGAACGCTTTGTTGCGCCAGCCGGCAGGCATCCATTTGCGTTGCGGTCACGCGGCGCCCAAGTGCATGCGCATCATCGAGGGTCGGGCGGAGCGGGATCGATGCGAATGCGCTGGAAGCGGGCGAAGCGCGGCAGGCCTTTGCTGGTGAGTCCGTTGTAGCGATAGGTCACCAGGCTGCCCAGCGGCGGCGGCCGGGCGCGCTGCAGGTCGGTGAATCCAGAGCCCAGCCGGAACTGGCGGCCGTCGGGCATGCGCACGACCAGCGCGCCGAGCATGCCCGTGTATTTGCCCTTGCCGGGCGCATGCGCCACCACCGTGGCTTCGGCATCCTGATAGGCCTTGTATTTGAGCAGGTCCTCGCTGCGGCCGGCCTGGTACAGGGCAGTGGCACGATGCAGCATCAGCCCTTCGCCGCCGGCAGCGATCACCTGCCTGAGTTTGCTCTCAAGCTGGCTTGCAGCGCCAAGGCGAAATTGCGGAGCCGCCTGCAGCCAGGACACCCTGGCCGACGGAACTAGGCCGCGCATGCGCAGGACCCGCGCTTCGAATGGGCCGCCATGGCCGGGCAGGTCGAACACCATGAAGCGCACGCGCCGCCAGCCCGATTCATTGGACATGCCGGCACGCACGATGCCGCTGACCTCGTCGAAACGGCCACGGCCGATCCACAGTTCGCCATCCATGGCCACCTTCGGCCATCCCGCGATGAACCAGGCGGGCGCGGCGATGCGTTGTCCCGAGCGGCTGAACAGCCGTTGCCCGTCCCAGCGCCCGCGAACTCCATCAAGCTTTTCGCTTATCCAGTAATCGCCCGGTTCAATGCCAGCGCGAAACTCGGTGGCCAGCATCAACGGTGGTGGCGCCGCTGACAGCGAGGCCAGCGGAAGCAGGGACAGGCACAAGGTCAACAACAGGCGCAGATGCATGGTTTCCATCCCTGGTCTGGTTCGCGGCAGCGCCTCCTGGCGCCGTGCACAGACTAGGGGCAGGGCAATGCATGCGGTGCAGGAAGTGGCCGGCGCGCGCGGTCAGGGAAAGCCGCGCCGCCGGATCAGGAGGAGCGGGCTCAGTAGTGGTCCTGGCTCAACGTGGCCTTGCCATCGGCGCCGATGCTGACACGGTAAAAGCGGTCGAACTGTTGCTCCGTCATCGCTTCAACGTCCGCGCCGGACAACGCGGCAACGATGTCGGGAACCGTATTGCTATGCCCCACGATGAGCACGGTGCCCTGCCTGTGCGCGACACGCAGCTGCGACGCGAATGCCTCGGCAGGCAGCTGCGCGTCGTAGATCGTGACCGCAAGGCCATGCGCATCGGCCGCAGGCTTCGCGGTTTGCCGGGTGCGACGGTAGGCGGTGGCATACACGGCCGCCAATGGTTCCTGCGCCAGTCGCGCCGCCAGCCGCTCGGCCCGCGCCAGGCCGATGCTGCTCAACGAGGGATCGCGTGCGTCGTCGCTGCCCTTTTCGGCGTGGCGCACGACGATGAAGGTCGTCGCCCTGCCTTCTGCTGCAGGTGTCCCAGTGGAGCAGGCCGCGAGCATCATGGCCAAGGCGGGCAGGAGAGCGGCTCGCAGGGCGTTCATGGAAAAGGAAAGCGCTGCATGCGCCGGCTGAAGGGACACGGTGGTCATGGCAGTGTTCTCGCTGGCGAAAAAGGCCGGCGCATTCCGGCGATCATCCGGATGGTAATGCAGCGGACAGTTGCGCGCATCGGCACTCGGCATGACAGGCCCAGACACTCCTGCAGGCGAATTAGGCATCTCCTGTTGTGGCTCAGGCGGGCTCGTTGAAGCCCGGCTCGGACGGTTCGGTCACTGTGGCATCGCGCTCCCAGCCTTCGTTCTGCAGGGTCAGGCGCTGTATTGCGATGGCGTTGCCGTTTGCATCCAGGTCGGGGAGGGCCTGGAATTCGGAAACCCAGCAACGGAACACGGTGTAGGCAATCGCAAGCTGACCGGCCTCGTTGCAGAGTTCGATGACGATGTCCTTGCGGAAATCCTTGAGCGAAGCTTCCGCGCCCAGGCCGCTGCCGAGGTTCCAGGTCTTGTTGGCCCAACGCTCGAACTCGGGATCATGGCTGAGGCCACGCTCCAGGGTGATCGGTTCAAAGGTCGTCCTGCCAGGAGATTTGCGTGCACTGCTGGGATCGCCGCCCTCGCGGTGCTCAATCACCTCGGTGCTGCGCTTGAGCGCACTGACATGGCTGATGCCGGCCACGTAGCGGTTGTCCCATTTGATCCGGAACTTGAAATTCTTGTATGGGTCGTAACGCTGTGCGTTGACGCTGAACTGTGCCATCGGGACCGCCATGAGGGGAGACACAGCAACCAACGGATGCCTGCGCCCGCAGAGGACAGCCCGGACCGGGCCCGGAAGCTTGCTCAGAAGCGCACGAAGTAGGGAATCGCCATTAATGCCACGCCGATGCCGACCAGCAACCATGAGCTGGAGACGAAGTAGGGAAAGACCATCAGCACCACGCCGCACAGCGCCGGCGCCAATGCCTTCTGGTTCTTGCCGTAAAGGAAATAGCCCAGCCCTATCGAGCTGAAGAGCAGGCCCCAGAGCAACTGTGCAGTGTCCATCTCGGTAGCCCCCGTGGTGTCGAAGCGATTAAAGCAGACAAAGTCACGCGGCAGAGGATCGTCTTCCGCGCCGGCCATGGCCCGCCAAGCCAGTGCATTACCGCAAGGTCGCTCCGGCTTGCGCCGGGAAGACCTTTCCGCCTAGGACTTCGCCAGCGCAGCCAGCAGCCCGCGCGCCGCATTGAAGCGGTCCGCCGCTTCGGGCAGCGGCAGCTTGAAGCGCAGCTTGTCGGGGCCTTCCATCGAATAGATGCGCGGCTGCTTCTGGATCATCTGGATCACCGCCATGGGGTCGATGTTCGGTTGCGCCTCGAACACCAGCCGCCCGCCGTTCTCGCCCAGGTCCAGCTTGCGGATGCCCATCGCGGTGGCGGTGAGCTTGAGTTCGGCGATGGCGAACAGATGCTTGGCCGGGTCCGGCAGCAGTCCGAAGCGGTCGATCATCTCCACCTGCAGGTCGCGCAGTTCATCGGCGTCACGCGCGCTGCTTACCCGCTTGTACAGGGTCAGGCGCGTGTGCACGTCGGGCAGGTAGTCGTGCGGTATCAGCGACGGCAGGTGCAGTTCGACATCGGCGCCATGCGCGGTGCCGGCATCGAGGTCGGGCAGCTTGCCCAGGCGGATGGAGCGCACCGCGCGTTCCAGCAGTTCGGTGTACAGGCTGAAGCCGATCTCGGCCATCTGCCCGCTCTGGTCCTCGCCCAGCAGCTCGCCGGCGCCGCGGATTTCCAGGTCGTGGGTGGCCAGGGTGAAGCCCGCGCCCAGTTCGTCCATGGCCGCGATGGCATCCAGCCTGCGCTGGGCATCGCCGGTCATTGCGCGCTTGTCGGGTACCACCAGGTAGGCGTAGGCGCGATGGTGCGAACGGCCGACGCGGCCGCGCAACTGGTGCAACTGGGCCAGGCCGAAGCGGTCTGCGCGATTGATGATGATGGTGTTGGCGTTGGGGATGTCGATGCCGGACTCGATGATCGTCGTGCACAGCAGCACGTTGAAGCGTTGCTTCTGGAAGTCCAGCATCACCTGTTCCAGCTCGCGCTCGGGCATCTGCCCGTGGGCCACGCCGATGCGGGCCTCGGGCACCAGCTCGGACAGGTCGCGCTGCATGCGGCCGATGCTTTCCACGTCGTTGTGCAGGAAGTAGATCTGGCCGCCGCGCGCCAGTTCGCGCTGGAAGGCCTCGCGCAGCAGGGGCGCGTCCCAGGGGGTGATGAAGGTCTGCACCGCCAGCCGGTTCGGCGGCGGGGTGGCGATGATGGACAGGTCGCGCAGTCCGGCCATGGCCATGTTCAGCGTGCGCGGGATCGGCGTGGCGGTCAGGGTCAGCAGGTGCACGTTGGCACGCAGTGCCTTCAGTGCCTCCTTCTGGCGCACGCCGAAACGCTGTTCCTCGTCGACGATGACCAGCCCCAGGTCCTTGAACTTGACGTCTGGCTGCAGCAGGCGGTGGGTGCCGACGATCACGTCCAGCGTGCCTTCGGCGACCTTGGCCAGTTCGGCCTTGATCTCCTTGGCGGTCTTGAAGCGCGACAGCACTTCCACCCGCAGCGGCCAGTCGGCGAAGCGGTCGCGGAAGTTGCGGTAATGCTGTTCGGCCAGCAGCGTGGTCGGCACCAGCACCGCGACCTGCTTGCCGGCGCTGGCGGCGGCGAAAGCGGCGCGCAGGGCGACCTCGGTCTTGCCGAAGCCGACGTCGCCGCAGACCACGCGGTCCATGGGCTGGGAGCTGGCCAGGTCGCGCAACACCGATTCGATGGCGTGGTGCTGGTCCGGGGTTTCCTCGAACGGGAAACCTGCGGCAAAGGGCTCGTACATCGAACGGTCCAGGTGCAGCGCCAGGCCCGCGCGTGCCTGCCGGCGCGCCTGGATTTCAAGCAGTTCGGCGGCGACGTCGCGGACCTTTTCGGCGGCCTTGCGCTTGGCCTTGGTCCAGGCTTCGCCACCCAGGGAATGCAGCGGCGCGGTTTCCACCGACGCGCCCGAATAGCGGCTGATCAGGTGCAGCTGGGCCACCGGCACGTACAGGCGGTCGCCCTTGGCGTATTCGATTTCCAGGTATTCGCCGGGCGTGCCGCCGGCTTCCAGCACCACCAGACCGCGGTACCGGCCGACACCGTGGTCCTCATGGACGATGGGCGCGCCTTCGCTCAGCTCGCCCAGGTCGCGGATGATGGCTTCGGGTTCGCGCCCGGTGCGGCGGCGCCGATGCGGCTGGGTGGCGCGTTCGGGGAACAGCTGGCGTTCGGTGAGGATCGCGAGTTGCGGTTTATCGAGGGCGAACCCGTCTTCCAGTGGCGCGACCGCCAGCGCGAATCGCGCCGTGCCTGCCAGGAAGGCCGGCAGATCGGCGACGACCTCGGGCACCAGCGCCGCAGCCTGCATCACCTCCATCAGGGCTTCGCGGCGGCCCGGTGAATCGGCGGCGACCAGCACGCGTCCGGCGTAGCTGGAAAGGAAAGATTTCACCGCCTCCGCCGGTTCGGCGTCCTTGGCCGCCAGCGGCAATACCGGCACCGGCTGTTCGCCCAGCGCCCGCGCTTCTTCGTGGCGCGGATGCCCCGGGCCGCAGACCTCGATGCGCGCGCTCTTGTTCAGGCGTTCGCGCAATGCATCCGGTGGCAGGTACAGCTCGTCCGGCGGCACCAGCGGGCGTTCGAGGTCATGCCGCCGCTGCTCGTAGCGGTTGGTGGTCTGCGCCCAGAACGCTTCGGTTGCCTCGGTCACTCCATCGGCGATCAGCGGCAGCGCGCTGCCATCCAGGTAGTCGAACAGGGTGGCGGTCTGTTCGAAGAACAGCGGCAGGTAGTACTCGACGCCCGCCGGTGCGATGCCGGCCTTGAGGTCCTGGTACAGCGAGCTGCGGCGGGTGTCGACGTCGAAGCGTTCGCGCAGCGTGTCCAGGGCGCGCTTCACGGAGAGATCATCGAGCGGGATCTCGCGGCCCGGCAGCATCTTCACCGCCTCGGTCTTCTCCAGCGAGCGCTGGCTCTGCGGATCGAAGGCACGGATGGAGTCGATGGTGTCGTCCAGCAACTCGATGCGCAGCGGCGCGCTGGCGCCCATCGGGAACACGTCCAGCAGGCCGCCACGGATGGCGAAGTCACCCGGGTCCAGCACCTGGGGCACGTTGCGGTAGCTGGCCGCTTCCAGGCGACGCTTCTCCTGGTCGAAGTCCAGGGTCTGACCGACCTTCAGGTCGAAGCTGCCGCCGACCACGTAGCGCAACGGCGGCAGCCGCTGCATCAGCGTCTGTACCGGCACCACTACGATGCCGCGCTTCAGGCCGGGCAAGGCATGCAGGGCGGCCAGGCGCTGGGAAATGATGTCCGGATGCGGGCTGAAGCGGTCGTAGGCCAGGGTTTCCCAATCCGGGAAAGGAAACACCGGAAGCCCGGCGTGATCGCCAAGCAGGCTGTGCAGGTCCGATTCCAGCTGGTGTGCGCCCTGGGTGTCGCGTGCCACCACCACCACCGGTCCGGCATGGGCCTCGGCGGCCCGGGCAATGAACCAGGCCAGTGCGGTTGGGGAAGCAGGCGCCCGCCACCAGGTGCGCAGGTGGCCGCTCCTGGGCAGCGGCGGGGCGGGAAAGGGAGGGGCTTTGGGTTCGACAGGCATCGGCTCGCACAACAGCAGCAGCGCCGGGCACGTTTGCACCCGGCGCATGGAAGGGCCGCGCAGTCTAGCGTGCCGGCTGCCGGCTCATGTCTGCAGCCGTGCACACCGAACCCGCAACCCGTGCCGTCAGGCCTCGGCGGTGACCGGGTCGATGATCGTGGTCACCTCGGATACGCGGTTGGCGGGAAAGCCGCCTTGGCGCGCGTGTTCACGCACCGCCGCCTCGTCCGGCGCGATGTACACGCAATAGACCTTGTCGCCGGTGACGTAGCTCTGCTGCCACTGGATCTGCGGCCCCATGCCCTGCAGCACGCTGCAGGACTTCTGCGAGATGGCCTTGAGCTCGGCGGCGGACAGCTGCCCGGCACCGGGGATGTCGCGTTCAATCACGTATCTGGGCATTGGCTTGCTCCTGTGCGATGGATTCCGGGGCCTGCGTTCAAGGGCGCGCTTCCAGGACCAGGTTGAAGGGCGTTTCGGTGGCGCGGCGGAAGCGGCTGAATCCGCCATCGTCGACCATGATTCCGCGCAACTTGGCCTCGCCGGCCTGGGCGCCCAGTGCCGGACCCTTGCGGGCCAGCGAAACCGGCACGCAGATCTGCGAGGAGGCGCCGTAATAGACGCGGCCAACCGGGTTCAGGTTCTCCTCCACCTTGTCGCCGGCGAACGGTTCCACCAGCAGGCAATGGCCGTCGGGCTTCAGCGCCTGGCGGGCATGCCGCGCTGCGCCGGCGGGATCGCCCATGTCGTGCAGGCAGTCGAAGAACGCGATCAGGTCGAAGTCGCGATCCTTGTAACCCGTCGCATCGGCCACCTCGAAACGGGCATTGGCCACGCCGGCCTCGGTGGCGCGCTGGGTGGCGATGCGGATGGAGTCGGGGTGGTAGTCATAGCCGATGAACTGCGATTGCGGGAATGCCTTGGCCATCAGCACGGTGCTGGCACCGTGGCCGCAGCCGACGTCGGCAACCTTGCCGTTGCCGGCGAGCTTTTCCACCACGCCATCCAGCGCAGGCAGCCATTCTCCCAGCAGGTGCGCGTGGTAGCCGGCACGGAAGAATCGCTCGGTGCCATGGAACAGGCACTCATGGTGCTCGCCCCATTCCATGCCCTTGCCGCTGCGGAAATTCTCCATGGTGCGGTCGAGGGTGTGGAAGGTGTCCTCGACGATGTTGTAGGCGCCGGCAAGGTCCACCGGGCCTTCCGGATCGGTCAGGCACAGGGCCTGTTCCTCGCTGAGTGTGTAGCGGCCGCTGGCCGCGTCGTAGCTGACATAACCGCCGGCGGCCTGGTTGCCCAGCCATTCGCGGATGTAGCGTTCGTGGGTGCCGGTGCGTGCGGCCAGTTCAGCCGGCGTGGCGGGCGCGGTCGCCAGGGCCTTGTAGAGGCCGAGCCGGTCGCCGACCAGCATCAGGCTGGCGCTGATGGCGGCGCCGAGATCACCTACGGCCTTGCCCAGGAATTCATTCAGTTTTGCTTCGTTTACGCTCATCTGTTCGCTCCACGATTTCCCCTTATGGTCCTGAAGGTCGCGGGATTGCGCCTCCACAAGTTGCAACGCAAGGATCGCAGCGTGGCGGACAGGTGCAGGCGGGGCATGGAGGCGGAAAGATGCGTGCGGAAATGCATGCGGGAAGATGCAGCGGTGGGGCGGCGGGGCGGCCGGCCGAGGAACTCCAGCTAGAGCTCGTTGAGGTCCAGGACCACCCGTACCAGGCCCGGCGTGTCGTCTTCGCGCATGCGCTTGAAGCCCAGCGACTGCGCCAGTTGCAGCATCGGGTGGTTGTGGTCCAGCACGTCGCCGTAAAGGCGATCGAGCTTCTTGGTCCTGGTCCACTTCACCAGCTTGCGCATCAGCTGGCGGCCGAGTCCCTGGCCGGCGACGAAATGGCTGACCAGGATGGCGAATTCGGCCTCGCGGGTACGGGGCGTGATCGAGGCCCGGGCCACGGCGCCCACCAGGGCTTCGCCGGGCGGCAGGTTCTCGGCCGCGACCAGGGCGAACTCCGTGCGTGGGTCCGGATGGCACAGGCGCTGGGCCATTTCCGGGGTCAATTCCTTCAGCGCATACAGGAAGCGCTGGCGCACCTCCTCCGGTCCGAGCAGTGCGAACGCGCCCTGGATGGGATCTGCGTCCTCGGGCCGGATCGGGCGGATCAGCAGCTCGCGCCCGTTGGGCAGGCGGAAGTGCTCGTGCCAGGGGGGAAGTCGTTTGTGGCCATTCATAGCGTGAAGATGTTCCCAGAGTTGCGATGAACGATTGATCCAGCCGGCCTGATAAACTCCCCGGCCATCCAGTAGCGGGACACTTCAATGGCAGGTGGCGGTGATTCTAACCGCGCGATCGTGTTCGCGCTGGGCGCAAACTTCGCCATCGCCGTGGCCAAGGGCGTGGCCGCCTTCGTTACCGGCTCCAGCGCCATGCTGGCCGAGACCGTGCACTCGATGGCCGATTGCGGAAACCAGCTGCTGCTGCTGCTTGGCCTGCGCCAGTCCAGGCTGCCGGCCTCGCCGGATTATCCGCTCGGCCATGGCAAGGAAATCTATTTCTGGTCGTTCCTGGTCGCGGTGATGCTGTTCAGCGTCGGCGGCATGTACTCGGCCTACGAAGGCATCCACAAGCTGCAGCATCCCGAAGCCCTGGACGGCGGCAAGCTGTGGTGGGCGGTGGGGGTGCTGGTATTCGCGATCATCGCCGAGTCGGTCTCGATGCGCGCCTGCCTGCAGGAAGTGAACAAGGCGCGCGGCGACCGCTCGCTGTGGCGCTGGTTCCGCGAAAGCCGCCAGGCCGAACTGGTGGTGATCTTCGGCGAGGACCTGGCGGCGCTGTTTGGCCTGGTGCTGGCCCTGCTGGCGGTGCTGGCGACCATCGTCACCGGCAACCCGTTGTGGGACGCGCTGGGCACCCTGGCCATTGGCGTGCTGCTGATCGTGGTGGCGGTGTTCGTGGCCATCGAGGTCAAGGCGATGCTGATCGGGCAGAGTGTCGACCCGCTGCTGCAATCGCAGATCAGGGCGTTCTACGAGGGCCGCGCCGAGATCGACAAGGTCATCAGCCTGATCACCCTGCAGCTGGGCAACGAGGTCATGGTTTCGGTGCAGGCCAGCATGAGACAGGTCGAACTGGCCACCGTGATGCTCGAAGACATCAGCCAGGTGGAGCGCGACCTGAAGGTGCAGTTCCCGACGGTGCGCTGGAGCTTCTTCGAACCTGAAATCGCGCGCTGACCGGGCCGTCCGCGCGGCGCCGCAAGGTCGGGCTCAGGCGTCCGGCTTCAACCATTCCAGCCGGGTCATCGCCCCGGCTTCGCCCAAGGTCTTTTTCAGCAGGGGCAGGGCCGGAGCGAGCTGCCGGTCGAACTGCCATGGCGGGTTGACGATCACCAGGCCGCTGCCGTTCAAGCGCAGCGGCGAATCGTCGGCGCGGATCTGCAGTTCGGCCAGCATCACCGACTTGGCCGGCAGCGCGGCCGCCTTGCGGAAGAACGGCTGCAGGCTGCGCCGCAGCTTGATCGGGTACCAGATGGCGTAAGTCGCCTGCGGCCAGCGCTCCAGGGTTTCGCGCAGGGTCGAGATGATCATCGGGTATTCGTTGTCCTGAACCTCGTACGGCGGGTCGATCAGCACCAGCCCGCGCGCAAACTTCAATGCGCCGAGCTTGGGCGGCAGCATCGCCTTCATCGCCGTGTAGCCGTCGCGCGCATGCACCGCCACGCGCGCGTCGTGTGCGAACAACTCCTTGAGCGCACTGGCCTCGTCGGGCTGCAGTTCGCAGGCGGCAAGCCGGTCCTGCTCGCGCAGGGCCTGCGCGATCAGCAGGGGCGAGCCGGGATAGGCGATCAGCGCGCCTACCGGATTGTTGGCTTCCACCGCGCGCAGGTAGCGCTCCACCACTTCGGGCATCTTCGCCTCGCCCATCAGCCGCAGGATGCCGGCATCGGACTCGCCGGTCTTGCGGCTTTCGGGGGCAGCCAGCAGGTAGCGCCCGCGCCCGGCGTGCGTATCCAGTACGAAGAACGGCGCTTCCTTCTTCTTCAGCGCATCCAGCAGCGCCAGCAGGACGATGTGCTTGAGGACGTCGGCATGGTTGCCGGCGTGGAAGGCGTGTCGGTAGTTCATGCCGGAAGCATACCGGTATGCTTCCCGCCATGCCCCTTATCCTGATTGCCGAAGACGAGTCCGCCATCGCCGACACCGTGCTGTATGCGCTGCGCAGCGAGGGCCTGGAGGCCGAACATTGCCTCCTTGGGCGCGAAGTGGTGCCGCGCGTCCGTGCGGGTGGGGTCGACGTGGTGGTGCTGGACGTGGGCCTGCCCGATCGCAGCGGCTTCGACGTCTGTCGCGAACTGCGCAGCGCCCCGGAAGCCTGGGTCAACGAGGTGCCGGTGATCTTCCTGACCGCGCGCAACGACGAGATCGACCGCGTGCTGGGCCTGGAGCTGGGCGCCGACGACTACATGGCCAAGCCGTTCTCGCCGCGCGAACTGGTGGCCAGGGTGCGCGCACGCCTGCGCCGCAGCCAGGCGAGTGGAGAGACGGGGCAGATAACGACGCATGGCGACTTCGAGCTGGACCGCGAGGGCCACCGCATCCGCTTCCGCGGCATGGCGCTGGAACTCACCCGCTACGAATACATGCTGCTGGCGGCGCTGTTGCAGCGTCCCGGCGCCATCCTCAGCCGGGCGCAACTAATGGATCGCGGCTGGGACAGCGATGCCGACAGTGCCGACCGCACCGTCGACACGCACATAAAGACCCTGCGCGCGAAGTTGCGTGCGGCCGGGGCCGATCCGGACCCCATCCGCACCCATCGCGGCCTCGGCTACGCGCTGGAGGCCTGAGTTGCGACTCGGCCTGCGCCTGTTCCTGGGGTTCTTCCTGATCGTCGGCCTGGCCGCGTTCTTCGTCATGCGCGTGTTCGTCAATGAAGTGAAACCCGGCGTGCGCCAGGCGATGGAATCGACGCTGGTTGACGCGGCCAACGTGCTGGCAGTGATGGCCGGCGACGACATGAAGGCCGGCCGCATTGCCAATGGGGACTTCGTGCGCAAGCTCGAGCAGGCCGGGCAACGCGACCTGCGCGCCAGGGTGTGGCAGTTCCCCAAGCGTCGGATCGACTACCGCATCACCGTCACCGACGCGCGCGGCATCGTCGTCTACGACTCCGAAGGCCGCGACGTCGGCCGCGACAACTCGCGCTGGAACGATGTCTACCGCACCCTGCGCGGCGAATATGGGGCCCGCTCCAGCCCGGAGATCCCCGGAGACAGCAAGCGCACGGTCATGCACGTGGCTGCACCGATCCGCGATGGCGACCAGCTGATCGGGGTGCTGACCCTGTCCCAGCCCAACGCCAGCATCGATCCTTTCATCGAGGCCAGCCAGCGCAGCATCATGCGCCAGGGTGCGTGGCTGATCGGACTGTCGGCGCTGATCGGGGTGCTGATCACCTGGTGGCTGATGCGTGGAATCAACCGGCTCAACCGCTATGCGCAGGCGGTGAGCAATGGCGAACTGGCCCCACCGTTACCCGTGCGCCACGATGAGATCGGCGACCTTGGACGGGCAGTGGAGACCATGCGCCGCAAGCTGGAAGGCAAGGCCTATGTCGAGCAGTACGTGCAATCACTGACCCATGAAATGAAAAGTCCGCTGGCCGCGATCCGCGGCGCCGCCGAGCTGCTGCAGGAGCCATTGCCGGAAGTCGATCGGCAACGGTTCGCGCGCAATATCCGCGTCCAGCAGCAGCGCCTGACCGAGACCATCGACAAGCTGCTGGCGCTGGCCGAGGTGGAACAGCACGGCTGGCTGCAGACCCGTGAGCCGGTGCCGGTGGCCGGGCTGCTGGCAGAAGCCGCCGAAGGGGTGGCCGCGAAGCTGGTTGCGCGCGACATCACTCTGGCTGTGCTGCCCGTCGACGCCCAAGCCAAGCTGCAAGGCGATGCCTACCTGCTGCGCCAGGCGGTTTCGAACCTGCTGGACAACGCGGCCGCCTTCGCGCCGATGGGCGGCAAAATCGAACTTTCGTGCATCATTGAAGAGGCGACGCTGGATATACGTGTCGTGGACAACGGCCCAGGCATTCCGGATTACGCACAGGACCGCGTGTTCCAGCGCTTCTATTCACTGGCCCATCCCGCCACCGGCCTGCGCAGTTCCGGGCTGGGGTTACCCTTCGTGCGCGAGGTCGCACGCCTGCATGGCGGCGAAGCGGCGCTCGAGAACCTGCCTGCGGGCGGCGCAATGGCGACGTTGCGGTTGCCAGTGGCCTGAAGGCGAGGCGAAAGCGCAGCCCTGCCGTTGTACGAGCGACGCAAGTCGCGAAGCACGCAGCGCTTGATTGCACACAGCATCGGGACCCATGATTTCCAGGCTTCGCGACTCGCGTCGCTCCTACAAGAAGGGCGCTATCCCTGCAGGGGCGGGGACTGGCACGAGCAAGTGTGGCTCGTCGGGCGAAAGTGCAGCCCCTGCCGTTGTAGGAGCGACGCAAGTCGCGAAGCGCCCGCTGCCTGATTGCACACAGCATCGGGACCCATGATTTCCAGGCTTCGCGACTCGTGTCGCTCCTACATGAGAACGGCGGCCGCCACGGTAATCATCTTGGCGCAGGCCTACACCCCAACAGGTCGTCATCCCGGCCCACGCCGGGACCCAAATTGCACAGAGAAAGTTCGTGAAAGCGCGAGCGTGCCGGCAGTGTAGGACGAAGCTCGCGCGTCCGGTTCGGCTAGGGACTTGGGCGAGAAGCAGCCGAGCGAGCTCGGCTCTACAAGGCATTGAGGCCGCGCCTAGCTGGTATGCCGACTTCACACAGGCTTCAACTTCGCCTCAAACCCTACACACAGGCACGATCCACGCTGGCACCCACGTTCAACCGGGGCCAGAAACCATGAAATCATTGAAGTTGCTGTTGCGCTTTCTCACTGTCGGCGGCCTGGTGCTGCTGCTGCTCATCCCGCTGATGATGATCCGCGGCACCGTCCAGGACCGGCAGCGCTATCGCGCGCAGGCGGTGGAGCGTGTTTCACAAAGCATGGCCGGGCCGCAACAGGTCGTGGGCCCGCTGCGCGTGGTGCCGTGGAGAGAGACCCGCCAGGTCACCGAGACCGATGCGGGCGGCAAGCCCGTGCTGCGTGCGCAAGTGGTCGAAGGCTACCTGCTGCAGACACCGAAGACCCTGCATGCCAGCGGCGGCATGCTGCCCGATACGAGGCGCATCGGCCTGTACAGCGTGCGCACCTTCGAATGGAAGGCGAACGTGGAGGCAGCCTTCGATGCGTTTGCGCTGGCGCCGGTGCCGGGGCGCGAGTACGGCGAACCTTACCTGGTGCTGGGGCTTGCCGACGTGCGCGGCCTGGTCGGGACCCCGGACCTGAAGGTGGACAACCGCGCATTGGCGCTGGAGTCGGGGACGCGCGCAATGACCGATCGCCTGGCAGGCGTCCACGCCAACCTGCCGCATGTGGCCGGCGAGGCCTTGCCGGCCAGCCATGTGTCCGCCCACTTCAGGCTGACAGGCACGCAGTCGCTGGGGATCTCCCCGGTCGCGGACAACAACACCATCACGCTGGGATCAAGCTGGCCCCATCCGCTTTTCGCCGGACGCTTCCTGCCCAGCAAGCGCACCATCGGCGCCAGCGGCTTCAACGCGGAGTGGGAAATCTCGGCCATGGCCAGCGCGGCGCAGGCGCAACTGGAAAAAGGCGAGGGAATGTTGACCCGCATCGGACCTGCGACGTCCGAGCGCTACGGACAGGACGAATCGTTGACGACCGCGATCGACAGCATCCAGGTGAGCCTGGTCGACCCGGTCGACGTCTACACCCAGGCCGATCGCGCCAGCAAATACGGCGTGTTGTTCGTGATCCTCACGTTTGTCGGATTCGGCCTGTTCGAACTGATCAAGCGCCTGCCGATCCATCCGCTGCAGTACCTGCTGGTGGGCCTGGCGCTGGCGATCTTCTTCCTGTTGCTGCTCAGCCTGTCCGAGCACATCGATTTCTGGAAGGCCTACGTGGTATCGGCGGTTGCCTGCATCGGACTGCAGTTCGTCTATCTCTCCGGCGTGCTCCGCAGCTGGGGCCGTGCGGGAGGATTCGCGGTGATGCTGACCGCCCTGTATGGCGTGCTCTACAGCCTGTTGGTCTCCGAAGACAATGCCTTGTTGATGGGTTCGCTGCTGCTGTTCGGCATCCTGGCCGCGATCATGTGGATCACGCGCAAGGTCGACTGGTACGAACTCGGCACCTCGCTGCGCTGAGGCCGCGGACATGGCGAACGCAAGCCTGCTGCATCGCCGTGCCGCGCGGGTCCTGCCGGAGGTCATCAAGACCTCCGGCATCGTGCTGGACGACGAAGGCCAGCGCCAACTGGCCTCGATGCTGTTCTCGATGCGCCGCAGGTCGAGTGGCTCGGTGGCCTTCCGCATTGCGGGCCAGACCATCGCAGCGATGGGTGATGACCCGTTGTCCTACCTGCGCAAGGCCCGATCGGCTCGCGCTGGCCTGGACGGATGCATCGATCCGGTGGGGTACCGGCCGTGGCATTCCGCATCGCTCCCGGTGCGGGAGCCCACGGTTGGAACTGCGGCTTCGATGCCGGTGTTCTTCAGCAGCAAGGACGATGGCAAGGGTTGGGTGATCGTGGTGCCGGCGGAACGCCTGGCGATCTACGCGTGGTGTGATGATGGCATCCAGTCCGCTTGACGCGTCTGCACGCAAGCCAGGCGGCCGCCCCAGCGCATCGCCTCGCCGCACACAAGGGCGTGCGGTAAAGTCGGGCCATGGATCCGTCGCCCACCATTGCCCTGTTCCGGGGGCCTGAGATCAAGCCCTGGCTTGCGGATGTGGCCCGTCTGCGCATGACCGTGTTCCGTGACTGGCCGTACCTGTATGAAGGCGATGCCGATTACGAACGCGATTACCTCGCGGCCTATGCCCGTTCACCCCACAGCCTGTTCGTGCTGGCGATGGAGGACGGTGAGGTGGTGGGTGCGTCCACCGGATTGCCCTTGGCCGATGACAGCGCTGCATTCCAGAAGCCTTTCCTGGACCAGGGCATCCCGGTGCAGTCGATCTTCTATTTCGGCGAGTCGGTAGTGCTGCCGGCGCACCGCGGGCGCGGCATCGGTCATGCGTTCTTCGATCATCGTGAAGGACATGCGCGCAGCCTGGGCCGATTCGAATCGACCGCGTTCTGCGCGGTGGACCGGCCTGCCGACGACGCGCGTCGCCCTGCCGGCCACCGGGGCAACGAAACGTTCTGGGACAAGCGCGGCTACCGGCGCCGCGCTGGCATGACCATGCAGCTCGCATGGCAGGAGCCGGGGCGGGGCGAGGTCATGCATCCGCTCACCTTCTGGCTGCGCGACTTGGAGCAGGTCGCGTGAAGGTCGCCGTCGCCAAATATCCGGTGGGGCAGCCCGCCGGTTTCGATGAGTTCGCGGCAAAGCAGGCCCAGGTGATCGCAGAGGCGGCACGTGCGGGGGCCACCATCGCAGTGCTGCCGGAATATCTTTCGCTGGAGCTCGCCGCCAGCTTCGATGCCTCCATCAGTGGCGACCTGCACGCTTCGTTGGCGGCCATACAGGCGTACCGGCAGCCCTGGCTTGCGCTGTTCTCGCAACTGGCGCGTGAGCACCAGCTGCACCTCGTGGCCGGCACTTTCCTGCTGGCTACCGCAGAAGGGCGCTACCGCAATCGCAGCGACTGGTTTACGCCCACGGGCACGCATGCCTGGCAGGACAAGTTGCAGCTGACCGGCTTTGAATACTCGTCCGGTGTGATCGAGGGCGGTGATGCGCTCAAGGTGTTCGAAAGCGGGGAAGTGCGGGCCGGTATTTCAGTCTGCTACGACAGCGAGTTCCCGCTGCCGGTACGGGCGCAATACGAAAGCGGCGCACGCCTGCTGCTGGTGCCCAGTTGCACTGACACCGAGGCAGGTGCCACGCGCGTGCGCACAGGTTGCCTGGCGCGCGCACTGGAGAACCGCATTTTCGTCGCCCAGGCGGTCACGGCAGGGCAGGCGCCGTGGAGCCCCGCTCTGGACGTGAACACCGGCGAGGCTGCGATCTATGCGCCGATGGATGCGGGACTGCCGGCCGACGGCGTCCTGGCCCAGACCACGGGCACCCAGCTGTGGGCACTGGCCGATCTTGATTTCGCCACGCTGGAACACAGTCGCGCCGGCGCGCAGGTCGCCAATGACCGCGACTGGAGCGGGCAGCTTGCACCGGGCGTGGTGCGAGCCCATGTGTCCAGGCCGTCCTAGCTCCTACACCAGCTCCTGCAACGGCGCGATGCGCAGCGACAGGGCGGCAAGTGCGCATCCGATCGCCGTTGCGGCCAGCACGTCGCTGGGATAGTGCAGGCCCAGCACTACCCGCGACACGCCCACGCACAGGGTGAAGGGAACCAGCAACAGCGCCAAGGCCGGGTAATGGGCCAGGGCAACGATGCTGAAGGCCACCGCGTGCAGCGTGTGCCCCGAAGGAAAGCTGAATTCATCCAGGGGCGCCACCCAGGCACGGATGCGCACATCGGCAGCGAACGGCCTGGGTCGCCGGGTCCAGCGTTTCAGGAGTTTGTAGACCGCCAGGGCGATCACCCCGGTCACCGCCAGGTGCACTGAAGCAGCCAGGCCGTTCCAGCCATCGGCGATCACCATCGCTGCCATCAGCGCATACCAGAAGATGCCGTCGCCCAACCGGCTGACCACGGCGAAGAAGCGACGAGCGGGGTCCCGCTCGCACAATCGATTGGCGCGCAGGCACAGGCCGGCGTCCTGCTGGTGCATCGGCTCAAGCAGCGCTGGTGAACGCATGTGGCCTCCCCGCAGGTCCGGGATTGCTGGCAAGCTCGGCAAGCAGCGCATCGAAATCGGCCGCGACCTGCGTGGGATGCAGGCGCTCCATCGCCTTGCGCGCACGCAGGCCCATGGCAAGCCGCGCGGCGTCGTCGCTGCCAAGCATGGTGGCGGCGGCGATGAAGTCGGCATCGTTGCCGACAGCAATGCCATCGACGCCGTGGTGCACGTGCTCGCGCGCCGCGCCGTAGTCGAAGGCCACCACGGCCAGGCCGCTGGCCATTGCTTCCAGCGTGGTATTGCCAAAGGTTTCGCTGTGGCTGGGGAACAGGAACAGGTCGGCACTGGCGAAGTGCCGCCCCACTTCGGCGCCGCGTTGCAGGCCGCAGAAAATGAAGTCCGGGTTCTCCTGTGCCAGTTGTGCCCGGGCCGGGCCATCGCCCACCCACACGAAGCGGGCATCGGCTCGTAGACGCTGCAACTCGCGGAAGGCGCGCACGGCCAGCTCCAAATTCTTTTCCGGGGCGATGCGGCCGAGGTAGACCACCGCCAGCGCGCCTTCTTCAATGCCCCATTGCCTGCGAAGCGCGGAGTCGCGCCTGCCGGGATGGAACTGTTGGGTATCCACCGCCCGGGCCAGGCGGCGCACACGGGTGAACCGCTGTGATTGCAGGAACTCGCCCAGCTCGCGCGTCGGCACCAGCGTGGCCTGGGCGCTGTTGTGGAACCGGCGCATCCAGCGCAGCGCGGTGTTGCCGAGGAAGGGCAGGCCGTAGTCGCGCATGTACTGGTCGAAACGCGTATGGAATCCGGTCGCTGCCGGTATGCCGAGCTTGCGTGCCACGCGCAACGCCGACCAGCCCAGGGGACCCTCGGTAGCGACATAGATCGCGTCAGGCCGTGCCTGGCTCCACTGGCGCAGCAGTCGCGCGCTGGCAGGAAGGCCGAACTTGAGGCCGGGATAACGCGGCAGCCCCGCACCGCGCACCAGCAGGGTGTCGGGCTGGGCGGCACTTTCGCCGTCCTGGCGCGGGCGTACCACCGACACCGCGTGGCCGCGGGCGCGCAGCCCCAGTTCCAGCCCCTGCACGGTCAAGGCAACGCCGTTGATCTCGGGCGGATAGGTCTCGGTGACGATGGCATAACGCATGCGCAGCTCCACGTTTTGCGCATGCTGGGCGCGCGCGATGAAGCCGTGGTTGCAGAACAATGACCGGGGGGTGACGATGCCGTCCGGGTGACGATGGCACCTGCAGGCGCAGGTGCATGGCTGGGCTGTCCTACGGAGCCGGAGCGCCCCGCGCCGCAGCCAGCAGTGCATACCACTCCTCGCGGCTGAGTTCGATCGCGTCTGCCTGGCAACTGGCGATGAGTCGCTCCGGGCTACTGGTGCCCACGATGGGCTGGATACCTGCCGGATGTCTAAGTAGCCACGCCAGCAGGATGGCCTCCGGGCTGACCTCTTTCGCTGCGGCAAGCTGGGTCACCAACCCGGCGGCCGGTGCCAATTCCGCGGCAAGCTTTTCGGCGAAGAGCCTGCCGCCTGCCAGCGGTGACCACGCCTGCACCAGGATCCCGTACTCGCGGCAGTAATCGAGGGTGCGTCCGGCGCCGGTGTCGCCGGCCTGGTTGAACAGGATGCCGTCGGACACCAGCTGATGGTGCAGCAGGCTGAGTTCGACCTGGTTGACGACCAGCGGTTGCTCGAGGTGTTCCTGCAACAGCGAAATCTGGGTAGCGCCGTGGTTGCTCACGCCGAAGTGCAGCACCTTGCCGCTGGCGTGCAGGTGGTCGAACGCATGCGCGACTTCCGCCGGCTCCATCAGCGGGTCAGGGCGATGCAGCAGCAACAGGTCCAGGTAATCCGTATCCAGCCGCTTGAGGATGCCTTCCACCGAACGCACCAGGTGCCCACGGCTGAAATCGTAGCGCGCGGGACTGCCGGCTTCGGGATCGCCGGCGAAGCGGATCCCGCATTTGGACTGCAGCACTATGCTGGTGCGCAGGCCGGGTCGTTGCCGCAATGCCTCGCCGAACAACAGTTCCGACTTGCCGCACGCATAGATGTCTGCGTGGTCGAACAGGTTGATGCCCTGTTCCAGCGCCGTGTCGACCAGTCTGTGCGTCGAAGAGATTTCCGCGGCGGTAATTTCGGTGGCGTCCCATGCGCGGCTCAGTTGCATGCACCCGTAGCCAATCCGGGAAACCGGCAGCTCGCTGTGCGGGAGCAGATAGCGCTTCACCGGTCAATCCACGAACGGACGAAACACCACGTTCAAGCCCGCCATGTCCTGCGGTTCGCCGATCAGGTCGGCGCGCAGCAGCGGCCGGGCGTCGATCCACTTCCTGGAGATGATCAGCTGCAGCGAGTCCTCGCTGGCCTGCAGTTCCAGGCGCGGGATGGGGCCAGCCTCGTGGGCGCGGTGCAACAGCACCGAGAGCCTGAGCAGGGCCGCCTTGCGCCGGGCGCTGAGCAGCAGGCGATCGGGCAGGGCATCGAAGGCGGATTTCGGAATGCCGCGCCTCTGGGTGCGTACCAGCGCGGCCAGTACCTGCTGTTCCTGGCGCGAGAAGCCGGCAATGTCGGAGTGCTCGATCAGGTAGGCGCCATGCACGTGGTACTGGCTGTGGGCAACCGCCAGGCCGATTTCGTGCAGGCGCGCGGCCCAGCCCAGCTGGCGTGCATCGTCGTCGTCCAGCTTCCAGTCGTCCGCCACCTGTTCGAACATCCGCATCGCCGTGCCCTCCACGCGCGCGGTCTGCGACTCGTCCACCCCGTAGCGCTGGGTCAGCGAGGCCACCGAAGCGTCGCGTGGATCGTTGTCGCTGCCGCGACCGAGCATGTCGTAGAGGATGCCCTCGCGCATCGCCGCCTTGCTGACCATCAGGCGTTGCAGTCCCAATGCCTCGAATGCGGCCTCCAGCACCAGCACGCCGCCAGCGATGATCGGGCGGCGGTCGCTGGAAAGGCCGGGCAGCTCGATGGCGGAGATGTTGGCGGCCATCAGCAGGCGATCGCGCACCTGCGGCAGCGCCTCGGCGGTGATGGCGCCCTTGGTCAGCTTCATCGCCGCGCAGATCTCGCCGATGGCCTTGTGCGTGCCCGACGAGCCAAGCGCTTCCTGCCAACCCAGGGCGCGGTAGATTCCGGCGAATTGCTGGAACTCGGCGCCGACCTCGGTCAGGGCTTCCTTCCAGCGCTTCTTCGAAAGCTTGCCGCCCGGGAAGAAGCGCCGCGTGCTGGCGATGCAGCCGACCTGCAGGCTTTCACGTTCGATCTGCTCGAAGCCGCGGCCGATGATGAATTCGGTGGAGCCGCCGCCGATGTCGATCACCAGTCGCTGGTGGCCCGGCTTGGGCGGTTGCGCGTGGGCCACGCCCAGGTAGATCAGGCGTGCTTCCTCGCGGCCGGAAACCACTTCTATGGCGTGTCCCAGCGCGGTTTCAGCCGGCACCAGGAAGCTCTGCGGCGACGCCAGCTGGCGCACGGTGTTGGTGGCCAGGGCGCGCACGCGCAGGGCGGGAATGTCGCGGATGCGCTGGCCGAAACGCGCCAGGCATTCCAGGCCGCGTTGCCGCGCTGCCGTGGACAGGCCGCCCTTGCCGTCGAGTCCGTCGGCCATGCGCACGGTCTCGCGCAGCCGGTCGACCACGCGCAGCTGGCCCAGCGTGTAGCGCGCAACGACCATGTGGAAACTGTTGGAGCCGATGTCAACGGCGGCAAGCTGGTCGCCGTCCTGCAGGGGTTGGGAAGCGACAGAGGCGAGGACGGGCATGGCGGAAGTTTAACGGTAACCGGAGCATGAAGGCGGCGAGGCACTCGCCAAGCCGCATTCCAACGCCGCTGCGCAGCCTGGTGATGCGGGAAACGCCAGCAGGTCACCACCCCTCATTGCGGCCCACCTTCCTCAGACTTTCGAAAGCAGCATCGCCTGCGCGGAGTGGGGCGTCTCGCCCTCGGCCGGGGACAGCTTGTGGTACTGACCGTCCTGCTCGAGCTCCCACGCATTGGTGTTGTCGTCCAGGTAGTTCTGCAGCGCCTCCTTGAACACGCGCCTGGCCAGGTCCTCATCGAGGATCGGGAAACAGGTCTCCACGCGGTGCAGCAGGTTGCGTTCCAGCCAGTCGGCGCTTGCACAATAGAGCTCCGGGTCGCCATCGTTGCCGAACCAGTAGATGCGACTGTGTTCCAGGAAACGCCCGACGATGGAGCGCACCCGGATATTGTCGGAAATCCCCGGAACGCCCGGCCGCAGTGCGCAGGCGCCGCGCACGATCAGGTCGATCTTCACCCCGGCCTGCGAAGCGCCGTACAGAGCGCGGATGATGCGCGGCTCGTTGATGGCATTGATCTTGATGATGATGTGCGCCGGTTTGCCGCTGCGCGCGAGCTTGGCTTCCCGCTCGATCTTCCTGATCAGGCCCGGGTGCAGGGTGAAGGGTGACTGCAGCATTCGCTTGAGCCGGGTGGAAGGCGCAAGACCGGACAACTGCTGGAACAACAGGTGGACGTCATTGCCGATGTCCGGGTCGGCGGTGATCAGGCCCAGGTCGGTGTAGGCGCGTGCGGTGCCACTGTGGTAATTGCCGGTGCCCAGGTGCACGTAGCGGCGCAGCTTGCGGCCTTCGCGGCGCACGATGAGCAGCATCTTGCCGTGGGTCTTGAAGCCGACCACGCCATAGACGACCTGCACGCCGGCTTCCTGCAGCCGGTCGGCCACGCCCAGGTTGGCGTCCTCGTCGAAGCGCGCGCGCAGTTCCACCACCACGGTGACGTCCTTGCCGTTGCGCGCGGCAAGGATCAGCGCGTCGACGATCGCCGAATCCTTGCCGGTGCGGTACAGGGTCTGCTTGATCGCCAGCACGTTGGGATCGGTGGCGGATTGGCGGATCAGTTCCAGCACCGGGGTGAAGGCATCGAAGGGGTGGTGCAGCAGCACGTCGCCATCGTCCACGGTCTCGAACATCGAGTCCTGGCCGCGCAGCGTGCGCGGAGTGAAGGCGGGGTATTTGAGCTCGGGCCGGGCCACCAGGTCGTAGACCTGGGTGACGCGGTTGAGGTTGACCGGCCCGTCGATCAGGTACACGGCCTTTTCCGGCAGGTCGAAGTTCTGCAGCAACGTGCGCATGATGGGCTTGGGGCAGTCCTTGGCGATCTCCAGGCGCACGGCGGGGTTGTAGCCGCGACCGATCAGTTCGTCACGCAGGGCCAGCGCCAGGTTCTCGACTTCTGCCTCGTCCACCACCAGCTCGGAATTGCGGGTCACGCGGAACTGGTAGGCGCCCTTGACCTCCATGCCCGGGAACATCTCGTCGGCGAAGGCCGACAGCACCGAGGACAGCAGCACGAAGTCATGCTCGCCGCCAGACACGCGCTGCGGCAGGTGGATGATGCGCGGCAGCGAGCGCGGCGCGCGCACGATGGCCAGGTGGCCTGCGCGCCCGAAGGCATCCTTGCCCTTCAGCACCACCACGATGTTCAGCGACTTGTTGAGGATCTTCGGGAACGGATGCGACGGGTCCAGTCCCAGCGGCGACAGCACCGGCATGATTTCGTCACGGAAGTAGGCGCGCAGCCAGCGCGTCTGCCGCGCATTCCAGGTGTCGCGCTGCAATACACGGACCCCGGCCTCGCCCAGCGACGGCCGGATGACCTCGTTCCAGCACCGGTATTGCGCGTCAACCAGTTCGGCCGCGCGCTCGTGGATGCGATTGAGGATGGCGGCCGGAGTCATGCCGTCGGCAGCGGCCGGCAGCCCGAAATCCATGGCGTGGCGAACGGTCGCGGCGCGTATTTCGAAGAACTCGTCCAGGTTGGTGCAGGAAATGCACAGGAAGCGCAGCCGTTCCAGCAACGGCACCTGCGGATCCAGCGCCTGGGCCAGCACGCGGAAATTGAAATCCAGCTGCGACAGTTCACGGTTGAGGTACAGGGACGGATCGCGCAGCGGGTCGCCTTCGTTGGGGATGTCGATGGCGGGCAGGCTGGGATGTGCAACGGTCATGCGGTGTGGCCCTGCAGTTGGGACGAGGCGCTCGCGGGTTCCCGCGGATGTACGCGCTCCGGGTTGAAGTGTATGGAGAACACGCTGCCCTGGCCGACTTCGCTTTCGATTTCCAGTCGCGCCTGGTGCAGGTTGAGGACGTGCTTGACGATGGACAGGCCCAGGCCGGTGCCGCCGCTCTCCCGTGAACGGCTGGTGGACACGCGGTAGAAGCGTTCGGTGATGCGCGGCAGGTGCGACTGCGGGATGCCGTAGCCGGTGTCACGCACGCTGAGCACCGCGCCATCGCCCTCGCGCGCGAACGTCAGCGTGATGGTGCCGCCAACGGGGGTGTATCGCACCGCGTTGCTGACCAGGTTGGAGAACGCGCTGTGCAGTTCCTTGTTGGAACCCCACAGGTCGCAGCCGGCTTCATCCTGGACCACCAGTGCATGGCGGTGCTGGCTGAGCGCCTCGGCCTCGCGCTTCAGCGTGGCCAGCATCGGCGCCATGGCCACGCTTTCGTCGGGCAGGCTGTCCTGCGCCTCCAGGCGCGACAGGGTCAGCAGGTCCTCGACCAGTTGGGTCATGCGCTGCGACTGGCGCTGCATTTCGGCCAGGATTGGCGCCCATTCGGGGAAGTCGGTGGGGTCCAGCATGTCCAGGTAACCGTGGATCACGGTCAGCGGCGTGCGCAGCTCGTGCGAGACATTGGCGACGAAATCCTGTCGCATCTGTTCCAGCCGCAGCATCTTGCTGACGTCGCGCGCGACCAGCAGCCAGTACTGGTCCGAATAGGGAATCAGGCGCAGGTTGAGGCGCAGGTCCGGGTCCGCTGGGGAGATGGCATCCAGCATCGGTTCGGCATTGCGCCCGGCAGCCAGCCAGTGCGACAGGGAAAGCGAATTCAGGCGCTGGCTGACGGGCCCGCCCAGGTCCTGCTGCTGCAGCCCGAGCAGCGTGGTGGCGGCTTTGTTGAACCATTGCACCCGTTGGGTGTTGCGATCCACCACCACCACCGCGTCGGGCAACGCGGCCGCGGCCGCCCGGTAGGCGCGCAGCATGTCCAGCAGGCGGCGCTTGCGGGCGCGCATTTCCGACTGGCTGCGGTAGAGCAGGCGATCCAGCTCATTCCATACGCCGGCGCCATGGGCCGGTTCGATGCGCTGGCGGGCGGTGAGGCGGATGAGCACCTTGCGCAGCCTCCAGTAGTGCCAGGCCACCACGCCCAGGGCCGCCAGGGTGACTACCGGCCAGGGGCGACCCAGCAGCCAGCCCAGCAACACGGCGGCCGCCAGAACCAGGACCAACTGGCCGAGCGTCTTGAACCAGGCGGAACGGATGTGCTTGGGCATGGCAGGATTGTGTCAGACCGGTATTGCGGTTTCGCGGACCGGGACGGACGCTGGCCGTGACCCGGTCGCCCCACCCGACAAAAGAGGGTTGCCGTGCCCGGCACGCGCCGTGCCCTGGCCGTTCACATCGACGCCGAAAACCGGTAGCCCGAGCCGCGCACGGTCTGCACCATGTTTTCCACCGAGTGTGGCTCCAGGGTCTTGCGCAGGCGGCGGATGTGCACGTCCACCGTGCGCTCCTCCACGTAGACGCTGCCACCCCAGACGTGGTCCAGCAACTGGGTGCGGCTGTAGACCCGCTCGGGATGGGTCATGAAGAAATGCAGCAGGCGGTATTCGGTAGGGCCGATCGGTACCGGCGACTCACCCGCGAAGACCCGGTGCGCGGCGCCATCGATGCGAAGCCCGCCGACGGCGATGCTGCCGTCCTCGTCATCCTCGCGCGAGCGGCGCATCACCGCGCGGATGCGGGCCAACAGTTCGCGTGCCGAAAAGGGCTTGACCACATAGTCGTCGACGCCGGCCTCCAGGCCGCCGACACGGTCGTTCTCTTCCCCGCGCGCGGTCAGCATTATGATCGGCACGTCGCGGGTCATCGCATCCTTGCGCCAGCGCCGCGCCAGCTCCAGGCCGCTGGTGCCCGGAAGCATCCAGTCCAGCAGGATCAGGTCGGGGACGCGGTCGGCGATCGCGTTCTGCGCCTCGCGCGCATCGCCGGCATGGACGGGCTCGAAGTCGCCCTTGCGCAGGGCGAACGCGACCATGTCGCGGATTGCGGGTTCGTCGTCTACGATGAGAATGTGCTTCTGCATGGGTTCCTTCCTGCGTTTACCGTGGCACCTGGGGCCATCGGACGCAAGTAGACGACGTTTTTATGACTGTCCGGTGACAGCGCCGCAATCGGCCTGCCACTACGGCACCCGCGCATATGACAACAGGGTGTCAGCGGCGCCGGTCCACGTCCGGGTCGCGGATGCCCTGCCGGCGCAGTTCCAGCACCTGTGGCGTGATCGCGGCGATGCGCGCGTCCACGCGTGCCCTGGCGTAATAATCCAGGTCCTCGCGCTTCTTCAGGTTCTGCAGCTGGATCAGCGCCTGCTCGGCGCGGCCATTGAGGAAGGCGGCCTCGGCATAGGCCTCGCCGGCGCGGGCCAGGTCGCCCGCCAGCTCGTTGGCGCGGGCGAAATCCTGCTGGAACACCGGGTTGTCGGCGGAATTGCCCAGCAGCGGCCTGAGGACGGCCTGGGCGCGACGACCCGACTCCACCGTGCCCTGTTCATTCAGCACATGCGCGAACGACAGTGCGACGACCCGGTTGTCCGGTGCCTGCCGCAGCAACGCAGTGAAACGCTGGTTGGCGGCTGCGGCCCGGCCGCTCTGGGATTCCGCTTCGCCCATGGCCAGGGCCAACCACAGGTTGTCGGGATGCTTGTCCAGCAGGGGTTCCAGTTCGGCCATGGCCGCTGCCGGACTGTTGCCGCGTGCACGGGCCAGCGCCAGCCCGTATTTCTGGGCATCGCTAAGGCTTTTGCCGCTGCTCTGGCGGATCCTCTCGTACTCGGCCACGGCCGATCCGGGAGTGTCGGCGCTGAGCACGCGGAGCCTTTCCCTGGCCCATTCGAACTGGCCGCTGCCGCCCTTGCCCAGGTCGCCGACTGCGTACACCAGGGAAACGGGCAGCAGCGGGTTGAGCGTGCCAGGCGCAGTGCCGGTCGACCTGCTGACGCTGGTGGTGGGGGCGCTCGTGATCCTGATCTGTGCGGCCCGCTCGCGCGCCTCGCTGATACGCGTGGTGGTAACCGGGTGGGTCTGCAGGTAATCCGGCGTGCGCTCGCGATCACCGCCACGATTGCCGCGCATGGCCTGGGACATGCGTTCGAAGAAGCCGGCCATGGCATCCACGTCGTAGCCCGCGCGCGCCAGCGTGCGGATGCCCACCCGGTCGGCCTCGGATTCGTTGGAGCGCGTGTAATCGATCTGGCGCTGCTGGATAAGTCCCATCGCGCTGGCCATGGCGGCCTGCGAGGCATCGCCGCTTGAATTCCCACCCGCCGCCTGCGCCAGCACGATCGCGCCGAGCATGCCCAGCAGGATCGGAATCTGGTCGCGTTGCGCCCGTTCCACTCCGCGCAGCACGTGTTGCTGGGTAACGTGGGCCACCTCGTGGGAGATCACCGCGGCCACCTCGTCCTCGCGCTCGGCGGTCAGGATCAGTCCAGCGTTTACCCCGATATAGCCCCCCAGGGTGGCGAACGCGTTGATCTGGCGGTCCTTGAGCAGGAAGAAGTTGTAGGGCTGGCGGGGCTGGTCGCTGTCGGCGCCCAGCCGCCCGCCCATGTTCTGCAGCCATTCGCCCAGCAGCGGGTCCTCCAGCAGATAGTTGTAGTTGCGCAACTCGCGCAACATCATTCCGCCGTATTCGGCCTGTCGCGCCGGCGTGAGCAACTCGCCGGCCGATGAACCGATGTCGGGCAGGCTTGAGTCCTGTGCCTGGGCCACGGGGGCCGCCAGGGCCAAGGTCAGTGCGAAGGCGAGCAGGGATGGGCGCAAGCGTTACTCCGGGGGGTCAGGTCTTGCAGGCCGGCGCAGGATGACGTGTCGCGTCGCCGGTCGAGTGAATGGGTGGTTAAGCTTCAGCGTTCCAGTTTGCAGGCTGGTAACGGGGTGCCATGCCACCATAGTTGTCTGACCCTGTTTCCTGCCGAGAATTCCCGTGACCGAGTCCGCTGCCCCGGAGATCACCCTTTACACCACCGCCATCTGTCCCTACTGCGTGGCCGCCAAGAACTTCCTCAAGAGCAAGGGACAGGTGTGGACCGAAGTACGGATCGACCTGGACTTCGAACAGCGCCAGGCCATGATCGCCAAGGCCAACCGTACCAGCGTGCCGCAGATATTCGTCGGCCAGACCCACGTGGGTGGCTACGACGACATGATCGCCCTGCATCGTGCCGGAAAACTGGAACCCCTGTTCGCTGGTGCCGGGGACGCTGCGTGAGTGGCGCAGGAGAAGGGTCCGGCAACGACCGCCTGGTGGAGTTCACCCAGTTCCGCCAGCGCATGAACGAACGCATCCTGGCCGAGCCGAACCAGGTCGTTCGCCGCTTCTTCGCCCTAGACACCCAGACCTACCAGGCCGGCGCGCTGGACCTGAAGACCAAGGAACTGCTGGGCCTGGTGGCGTCCATGGTGCTGCGCTGCGACGACTGCATCAGTTACCACGTCGCCCAGTGCAAGGAAGCTGGCGTGACCCGCGAGGAGTTTTTCGAGACTTTCTCGGTGGGCCTGGTGGTGGGGGGCTCCATCGTCATTCCGCACCTGCGCCGCGCGGTGGATTTCCTGGACCAGCTTGAAGCCGGCAGTCCGCCGCCGGCGGTGCACGACCACGGCTGAAACCGCCTGCGCGGGCCCTTGCACCAAGGTCTATTTGGGTCGGCAACCCCCCTTGAGGCATAATTGGCCTTCAATTTTCGCGAGTGCGTCGGCTGCGAGCCGGGCTTCGCCCCTGTTCGGAACCCAACGCAATGACCCAGACGATCACCGTCATCCGCGGCGATGGCATCGGCCCGGAAATCATGGATGCCGCCCTCTACGTGCTCGACGCCATGAAGGCCGGGCTGGTTTACGAGGAGGCCGACGCCGGCCTGGTGGCCCTGGAAAAGCACGGCGAGCTGCTGCCGCAGGCGACCATGGATTCCATCCGCAAGAACCGCATCGCCCTGAAAAGCCCGCTGACCACGCCGGTCGGCGAAGGTTTCAGCTCCATCAACGTGGAGCTGCGCAAGCGCTTCGACCTGTACGCCAACGTGCGCCCGGCCAAGTCGTTCCCGAACACCAAATCGCGTTTCCCGACCGGCGTGGACCTCATCACCGTGCGTGAAAACACCGAGGGCGCGTACATCGGCGAAGGCCAGATGACGTCCGAGGACGGCATGACCGCTACCCTGACCCAGAAGGTCACGCGCGCCGGTTCCGAGCGCATCGTGCGCTATGCCTTCGAGCTGGCGCGCCGCACCGGCCGCAAGAAGGTCACGGTGGTGCACAAGGCCAATATCCTCAAATCCACCTCCGGCCTGTTCCTGAAGGTTGCGCGGGAAGTGGCCGCCGAGTATCCCGAGATCCTCTGCAACGAGATGATCGTGGACAACACCTGCATGCAGCTGGTGATGCGTCCGGAGCAGTTCGACATCATCGTCACCACCAACCTGTTCGGCGACATCATCTCCGACCTGTGCGCCGGCCTGGTCGGCGGCCTTGGACTGGCGCCGGGCGCCAATATCGGCAAGGACGCGGCGATCTTCGAGGCAGTGCATGGCTCGGCCCCGGACATAGCCGGGAAGGGCGTGGCCAACCCATGCGCGCTGCTGCTGGGCGCGGTGCAGATGCTCGAGCATATCGGCCAGCTGGAAAATGCCGAGCGCCTGCGCCACGCCATCGTGGCGACACTGGAAGCCAAGGATTCGCTGACGCCGGACCTGGGCGGCGAGGGCACGACGATGTCGTTCGCCAAGGCGATTGCCACCCGCCTCTGAGTGCGCCGGTAATTCGTACAAAAACGGGACGCTCAGCGTCCCGTTTTTGTTTCAGCCTGTCCCAGGCGTGGGCTTTGTGGCGCCCGCGATGCCACGCACAATCACGGGCCGGCCCCACCCAGAGCAGATGCCATGCAAGTCCGCCCTAGCGCAGTCGCGCTGACACCGCTGCTGGTTTTCCTGCTGGTCTTCTTCGGTGCGGGCCTGTATTTCACCTCGCAGGGCGATGCGATGGGGTTCTACCAGCTGCATGCGCCCGTGGCGATCCTGCCAGCCCTTGCGCTGGCCCTGTGGATCGCGCACAGGCGCGGGATCAAAGCGGTGGACACGCTGCTGGGTGGCATTGGCGATTCCAACATCATCCTGATGTGCCTGATCTTCCTGCTGGCCGGCGCATTCGCGATGGTCACCAAGCAGATTGGTGCGGTCGATGCGGTGGTGTCGCTGGGCGTTGGGGCGCTGCCGCCAGCCCTGATCCTGCCGGGTCTGTTCCTGATCGCGGGATTCCTGTCGCTGGCCATCGGCACATCGATGGGCACGATCGCCGCGGTCGCACCCATCGCTCTGGGCATTGCCGACGCATCCGGGCTGGACCGCGCCCTGGTCATCGGCGCGGTGATCGGCGGCGCCACGTTTGGTGACAACCTTTCGGTAATCTCCGATACCGCCATAGCCGCTGCCCGTACCCAGGGCTGCAGCGTGCGCGAGAAATTCCGCGAAAACCTCAAGATAGCCCTGCCAGCGGCCGTACTGACTGTGCTGTTGCTGGCCATGGTGGGGGATGCTTCGCCCGCGCAGGCGGCGCAACCGGCATCACCGTGGCTGGTGTTGCCCTACGTACTGGTGCTCGTTCTGGCCGTGATTGGTTTGGACGTGCTGCTGGTGCTCGGCGTGGGCCTGGTGGTTGCGGGGCTGTTCGGCTATTTGAACGGGCACGACTACGGCATCTCGGCGTTCTCGACGGACATCTATTCCGGCTTCGAAAGCGTATTCGAAATCACCCTCCTGGCGTTGTTCATCGGCGGCCTGGGTGCGCTGATCAAGGCCAGCGGCGGCCTCGCCTGGCTGGCCCGGGCGATCTCGCGCATCGCCCGCGGCAGCGAGGGACGCCGCACCGGCGAGTGGAGTATCGCGGCGCTGGCTTCGGTCACCGATGTATTCACCGCCAACAACACGGTGGCCATCCTGATCAGTGGCAGCGTCGCGCGCGATATCGCCGAGCGCCATGACGTGCCACCCGCGCGCGCGGCGAGCCTGCTGGACATCTTCGTATGCAGCGTGCAAAGCCTGCTGCCTTACGGCGCGCAGATCCTGCTGGCTGCCTCGCTGGCAGGGCTGTCGCCGCTGGCGCTGGTCGGCACCGCCCATTACTGCTGGTTCCTGCTCGGCGTGACCATTGCCTTCATGCTGTGGCCGCACCGCCGCAAGGCACGCATCGTGGCTGAAGCCTGAAAAAAAGAAGGGGCGCAATGCGCCCCTTCCTTCGTGCAATCGCTGGCTGCTACTCAGCGCGAGTTGAGCTTGGACAACAGGCGCAGGAACTCGATGTACAGCCATACCAGCGTCACCATCAGGCCAAACCCGCCGTACCACTCCATGTACTTGGGCGCGCCCTGCTCGACGCCGGTCTCGATGAAGTCGAAGTCCAGCACCAGGTTCAGCGCGGCAATCACGATGACGAACAGGCTGAAGCCGATGCCGACCAGGCCCGACTCGTGGATCAGCGGGATGTTGATGTTGAACATGCCCAGGATGATCGTGGCCAGGTACACCAGGGCGATGCCGCCGGTGGCCGCCACGACGCCCAGCTTGAAGTTCTCGGTGGCCTTGATCAGGCCGCTGCGGTAGGCAAAGAGCAGGGCGAACAGCGTGCCCATGGTCAGCATCACCGCCTGCAGCACGATGCCGTTGTACATGTGGTTGTACATGGCCGAGATGGCGCCCAGGAAAAAGCCTTCCACCAGCGCATACAGCGGCGCGGTGACAGGGGCCCAGGTCTTCTTGAAGGTGGTGACCAGGGCCAGTACGAAGCCGCCGATCAGCCCGCCCCACAGGTACAGGCCGCCGCCGGTCGGACCTGCGTCGGTGAATTCGATCTGGCTCCATGCGAAAGTGGCCGTCATGACGGCCAGCAACAGCAGGATGCCGGTCTTGTTCACGGTGCCATTGAGGGTCATCGCCCCGGCATCGCGCGATACGACCGCGCCGGTACCCAGGTCAAGGAAGGTGGATTCTTTCAGTGCCGGATTACCACTACGGATCATTGCTTGCGCCCCTTGGTTTGGACAGGTGTCCACATGCGTCGAGGATATCGCATGGAAGCTGCGGCGGCGCGTCAGCCTGAATGTCTGGTTTGACAGCAGCAGCGCAGGTTCCGACAATACGCGGCCTTGTTGGCCTGTACGGCAGCGCGGGGCCCGAGTCGGGGTATAGCGCAGTCTGGTAGCGCATCTGGTTTGGGACCAGAGGGTCGGGGGTTCGAATCCCTCTACCCCGACCACTTCAGGTGCTGGCCTCTGGACAGGATGTCCTCCTGGCTGGATGCGACAATCCCGGACCGGGCGCCCGTAGCTCAACCGGATAGAGCACCGGCCTTCTAAGCCGGCGGTTACAGGTTCGAGTCCTGTCGGGCGCGCCACTGCGGTATCTTGTGTGTGTTGAATATGGTGGATGTAGCTCAGTTGGTTAGAGCACCGGATTGTGATTCCGGGGGTCGCGGGTTCAAATCCCGTCTTCCACCCCATATCGAAAGTTGTCGCGGCGGGTTACTGATTCCGCAATGACTTGTTACAATCTCCAGACAGTTTCAGGGCTGTTAGCTCAGTTGGTAGAGCAGTTGACTCTTAATCAATAGGTCGAAGGTTCGAATCCTTCACAGCCCACCAAACATGAAGCGCCCGGTTCCGCCGGGCGCTTTTTTGTGGCCGGCCGGGCGCATGGATACAATGGACGGGCCCGAGCGAAAGTGGCGGAATTGGTAGACGCACCAGATTTAGGTTCTGACGGGTAATCCCCGTGCGGGTTCGAGTCCCGCCTTTCGCACCAGGCCTGCAGCCTGATTGCCCAGCCAGCCCAGCGCCGATGGGGGCCAGCGAATTCCGGGATTCGAGGCTGATGGCCGGCTGCGCCGCGTCCACCCCTGTGGATTTCCTGCCGGAGTGCCTGCGGGTCCGTCCCGCCGTCGCGGTCCTGAATATGCCCCGGCTGGCTACATCCTGCGCTTGCAGTGGCAGCCAGCCCCGTAATCGGCGAAACTACTGCGTTGCGTCGGTGCCCGCGCAGTCCTCCGGCAGCGCCACCCCAAACCAGATCATCAACATCGTGCCGCGGGCCTTCCCGTGGCCGCAGGAGTCAGTGGATATGCAAGTTTCGGTCGAATCGCTTGGCAACCTCGAGCGCCGCATGAGCTTCACCCTTCCGGCCGAGCGCCTGGATACCCATATCGGCGGCCGCCTGCGCGAGCTGGCCCGGACCACCCGGATCAAGGGCTTCCGCCCCGGCAAGGTCCCGCAGAAGGTCATCGAGCAGCGCTACGGCCAGCAGGTCCGCAGCGAGGCCCTGAACGGCCTGTTGCGCGAGACCTTCGATTCGGCCGTGCGCGAACAGGCCCTGCAACTGGCCGGCAATCCCCGCCTTGAGCCGGCCGGTGCCGGCGAACTGGAGTGGATCGCCACTTTCGAGGTGGTGCCGGATTTCGGTGACGTGGACATGTCCAAGCTCAGCGTGACCCGGCACACCGCCGAGGTCGCCGACGCCGACATCGACCAGATGATCGAGAACCTGCGCCTGCAGCGCCGCACCTTCCAGCCAGTCCCGCGCGCTGCCCAGCAGGGCGACCGCGTGGCCCTGGAGACCTGGTCGCAGGCCGGCGAAGAGCGCCTGCCGGCCGAGGGCATCGAGAAGGGCGCCACCCTGATCGGTTCCGGCGTGATGTACAGCGAGATCGAAAACGCGCTGGTAGGCATGTCCAAGGGCGAGGAAAAGGACATCACCGTCAATTTCCCGTCGGACTGGCGCGTGGCCCAGCTGGCCGGCCGCCAGGTCCATGTGTACCTGAAGGCCACCGAGGTTTCCGAGTCGGTGATGCCGGAAGTGGACAAGGACTTCGTCAAGAGCTTTGGCGTGAAGGGTGGCGACGTGGAGCAGTTCCGCTCCGACATCCGCACCAACCTGGAGCGCGAGTTGAAGGGCGCGCTGATGGGTCGCCTGCGCCGCGAGGTCGGTGAACAGCTGATTGCGGCTTACTCCCATGTCGAGATGCCGCCGCGCCTGGTCGAGAACGAAGCGCGCGCCATGTTGCAGCAGCAGGTCGAGCAGGCCCAGCGCAACGGCCAGCAGCTGCAGGTGCCGGCCGACGCCCATGAAGGCTTCAAGGATGCCGCGCGCAAGCGCGTCCTGGTGGGCCTGCTGGTCGGCGAAGTGGCGCGTAGCAATCAGTTGCGCCTGGACCCCAAGCGCCTGAACGAGACGTTGCGTCTTATCGCCTCCACTTACGAAGAGCCGCAGCAGGTCATTGAGTTGTACCGCAATGACCCCCAGTTGATGGGTGGACTGCAGAACCGCGTGATGGAAGAGCAGGTGATCGACTGGATCGCCGAGCGCGCCCAGCACACCGAGCAGGCGCTCTCCTTCCAGGAAGCGATTCGCCAGTAAGCGACGCAGACCGTGTCCGGGTGCGATCCCCCGGGCTTCCCGCCCTCAACCAGGTCCAAGCACACAATGAGCAATATCCAGCCACAAGCACTGAACCTGGTCCCGATGGTGGTCGAACAGACCAGCCGCGGCGAGCGGGCGTATGACATCTATTCGCGCCTGCTGAAGGAGCGGGTGATCTTCCTGGTGGGCGGCGTGGACGACCATGTTTCCAACGTGATCGTCGCCCAGATGTTGTTCCTGGAAGCCGAGAACCCGGAAAAGGACATCAGCTTCTACATCAACTCGCCGGGTGGCGTGGTCACCGCGGGGATGGCGATCTACGACACCATGCAGTACATCAAGCCGGACGTGAGCACGATCTGCGTTGGCCAGGCATGCAGCATGGGTGCACTGCTGCTTTCGGCCGGTGCCGCCGGCAAGCGGTACGCCTTGCCGAACTCGCGGGTCATGATCCACCAGCCTTCTGGCGGATCGCAGGGCCAGGCCACCGATATCGATATTCAGGCACGTGAAATCCTGGCAATGCGCCAGCGCCTGAACGAGATCATGGCCAAGCACACCGGCCAGTCGCTCGAGACCATTGCCCGCGATACTGAACGCGACAATTTCAAGAGCGCGGCCGATGCCGTGGCTTACGGCCTGGTGGACCAGGTCCTGGAACGGCGTCCGGAAGACTCCATCCAGGCTGGCTGACTTACGCTGCATTACGCCGCAAGCCCCCCTGGAAACTCGTTCCTGCCGATGCCTACATGCCCCGGCCGGAACTGCTATTCTCAAACCGAACACCCGCTCGACGGGTCGGGTGACTGGACAACCGAAACATGAGCGAAGATCGGCAAAGCCGTTCCGGCGACAGCAACAAGATTCTCTACTGTTCGTTCTGCGGCAAAAGCCAGCACGAAGTCCGCAAGCTGATTGCGGGCCCGAGCGTGTTCATCTGTGATGAATGCGTGGAGCTGTGCAACGACATCATCCGCGAGGAACTCGAGGAAAAAGCCCAGTCGGCACGCAGCAGCCTGCCCAAGCCCCGCGAGATCCTCGAGGTCCTGGACCAGTACGTGATCGGCCAGCAGCGCGCCAAGCGGACCCTTGCCGTGGCCGTGTACAACCACTACAAGCGCATCGAGAGCCGCAGCAAGAACGACGAGGTCGAGCTCGCCAAGTCCAACATCCTGCTGGCCGGTCCCACCGGCTCGGGCAAGACCCTGCTGGCCGAGACGCTGGCCCGCCTGCTCAACGTGCCGTTCACCATTGCCGATGCCACCACGCTGACCGAAGCCGGTTACGTGGGCGAGGACGTTGAAAACATCATCCAGAAGCTGCTGCAGAAGTGCGATTACGATGTCGAGAAAGCGCAGCAGGGCATCGTCTATATCGACGAGATCGACAAGATCTCGCGCAAGAGCGAGAACCCCTCCATTACCCGCGACGTGTCCGGCGAAGGCGTGCAGCAGGCGCTGCTCAAGCTGATCGAGGGCACGGTGGCCAGCGTGCCGCCGCAGGGCGGGCGCAAGCATCCGCAGCAGGAATTCCTGCAGGTGGACACCAAGAACATACTTTTCATCTGCGGCGGTGCGTTCGCTGGCCTGGACAAGATCATCCAGCAGCGCTCGACCGAGGCCAGCGGGATTGGTTTCGGTTCCAAGATCAAGAGCTCCACCATCAAGGCCGAGATGGGCAAGGTGCTGTCGGAAGTCGAGCCCGAGGACCTGATCAAGTTCGGCCTGATCCCCGAGTTCGTCGGCCGCCTGCCGGTCGTGGCAACCCTCGAGGAACTCGACGAGCCCGCCCTGATCAAGATCCTGACCGAGCCCAAGAACGCGATCACCAAGCAGTTCAAGAAACTGTTCGACATGGAAGGCGTGGAGCTGGAGTTCCGTCCCGATGCGTTGTCCGCGATCGCCCGCAAGGCGCTGAAGCGAAAGACCGGCGCGCGCGGCCTGCGCACCATCGTCGAGTCGGTTCTGCTGGATACCATGTACGACCTGCCTTCCCTCGAAAACGTCGGCAAGGTGGTAGTGGATGAATCGGTGATCGAGCACAAGTCCGAGCCCTACCTGATCTACCAGAACACGCCCCCGCAGCCCAAGGTTGCCTCGGCCGAATAAGCCGCCCAAGCCGTTGAACCGCAACGGCTTTTCCAGCCCCACTTGCATCCCTTCGCAGATGGCCCCATAACGGGGCCATGGTGCATTGCACCGCCTTGTCCGCATTTTGCTGGAGCACGCATGGCCCGTTCCGATTCCCACCTCCTCGACCTGCCGGTGCTGCCGCTGCGCGACGTCGTGGTCTTCCCGCACATGGTCATCCCGCTGTTCGTCGGCCGCGACAAATCCATGCGCGCACTTGAGCAGGCCATGGAGGCGGACAAGCGCATCCTGCTGCTGGCGCAGAAGTCGGCCGAAACCGATGACCCGGGCGCCGACGACATGTATTCGATCGGTACCCTGGCGCAGGTCCTGCAGTTGCTGAAGCTACCCGACGGCACCATCAAGGTGCTGGTCGAAGGCACCGCTCGCGTCAATGTCACCGAAGTCAGTGAGCGCGATGGCTCCCTTTACGGTCGCGGCCAGGAAATCGATTCGACCGACCTGCGTGAAGGACGTGAAGTCGAAGCGGTGGCAAGGTCGCTGTTGAGCCTGTTCGAGCAGTACGTCAAGACGAACCGCAAGCTGCCGCCCGAACTGCTGCAGACCCTTGCAGGGATCGACGAGCCCAGCCGCCTGGCCGACACCATTGCCGCCCATCTGGGCGTGCGACTGAGTGACAAGCAACGCTTGCTGGAGACCATCGAAGTGGCCGATCGGCTGGAGCTGCTTGTCGGTTTCGTCGATGGCGAGATCGACGTGCAGCAGCTGGAAAAGCGCATCCGCGGCCGGGTCAAGTCGCAGATGGAGAAGAGCCAGCGCGAGTACTACCTCAACGAGCAGATGAAGGCGATCCAGAAAGAGCTGGGCGAACTCGATGACGCGCCCAATGAACTCGAGGACCTGGCGCGTAAGGTCGCCGAGGCCGGCATGCCCAAGCCCGTGGAAGCCAAGGCCAAGGCCGAGCTCAACAAGCTCAAGCAGATGTCGCCGATGTCGGCCGAAGCTGCCGTGGTCCGCAACTACCTCGATTGGTTGCTGGGCGTGCCTTGGAAGAAGCGCACCAAGGTACGCAAGGACCTCAAGGTCGCCCAGGACACGCTGGATGCCGATCACTATGGCCTGGAGAAGGTCAAGGAACGCATCCTGGAATACCTGGCCGTGCAATCGCGCGTGACCAAGATGAAGGGAGCGATCCTGTGCCTGGTGGGGCCGCCCGGGGTAGGCAAGACTTCGCTTGGGCAATCGATTGCAAGGGCCACCAACCGCAAGTTCGTGCGCATGTCGCTGGGAGGCGTGCGCGACGAAGCCGAGATCCGTGGGCACCGTCGTACCTACGTGGGTTCCATGCCCGGCCGCATCGTGCAGAACTTGAACAAGACGGGAAGCAAGAACCCGCTGTTCCTGCTGGATGAAATCGACAAGATGTCGATGGACTTCCGTGGCGATCCTTCCTCGGCATTGCTGGAAGTGCTGGATCCGGAGCAGAACAACACTTTCAACGATCACTACCTTGAAGTGGACCTGGACCTGTCCGAAGTGATGTTCGTGGCCACGTCCAATACCCTGAACATTCCCGGCCCGTTGCTCGACCGCATGGAAGTGATTCGGATCCCGGGCTACACCGAGGAAGAAAAACTCAATATCGCCGAGCGCTACCTGGTTCCCAAGCAGCTCAAGGCCAATGGGCTGAAGCCCGAGGAACTGAAGATCGCCGAGAGCGCCGTCCGCGACATCGTGCGCTATTACACGCGTGAATCCGGCGTGCGCAACCTGGAGCGCGAGATCGCCAAGATCTGCCGCAAGGTGGTAAAGGAAATTGCCCTGGCTGGCCCCAGGCCCGGGAAGAAGAAAACTGCAGCCGTCAGTGTTACTTCCAAGAACCTCGAAAAATACCAGGGCGTGCGCCGCTTTGATTACGGTCGCGCGGAGGAACAGAACGAGATCGGCCTGGTCACCGGGCTTGCATGGACCGAGGTCGGCGGGGACCTGCTGCAGATCGAAGTCAGCCTGGTGCCGGGCAAGGGAGGCCTGACCCTGACCGGTCAACTGGGCGATGTGATGAAGGAGTCCGCTTCCGCTGCGTTGTCGGTGGTCCGTTCGCGCGCCGAGAGCCTGGGCATCGATACCGACTTCCTGCAGAAGCAGGACGTGCATCTGCATGTGCCGGATGGCGCCACTCCCAAGGATGGTCCGAGCGCGGGCATCGCCATGGCCACGGCACTGGTATCCACGCTTACCAAGAACCCGGTTCGCGCCAACGTGGCCATGACCGGCGAGATCACCTTGCGCGGACGGGTCTCGGCCATCGGTGGGCTTAAAGAAAAGCTGCTCGCGGCCATTCGCGGTGGCATCACCACAGTCATCATCCCTGAAGAGAATCGCAAGGACCTGGCCGATATCCCGGCCAACGTCACCCAGGGCATGAAGATCGTACCGGTGCGCTGGATCGACGAGGTGCTGGACCTGGCCCTGGAGCGTCCATTGACTCCGGCTGCTTCGGGGGGCGGCGAGAAAGTGCCGGTGCGCGAGTCCGGCAAGGCATCGGTGCAGACCGACGTCAAGCATTGAAACAGGCTTGGCAAAGCCAGGGAAATTACCGCGAAACCCGCGCCGTTGTTGGGTTTTCAGGTTGCGTGGGTTATTGCCCGCTGGTATAACTGCATGACCCGCGGGCGCCCGCTTTGATGATGCGCCTCACGGTCCACTCGCTCGGATCATCGCCAGACCACAGCGCTGGCGATGCCCGATCACTTATTCCGCGGCAATGCCGCACAGGGAGTCTCCAAGATGAACAAAACCGAATTGATCGATGCCGTCGCAGAAAGCGCCGACCTGAGCAAGGCCGATGCGGCGCGCGCTGTTGACGCCGTGATTTCTTCCGTGACCAAAGCGCTGAAGAAGGGCGACAACGTCACCGTAGTGGGCTTTGGTACCTTCCAGGTGCGCGAGCGCGCTGCCCGCACCGGCCGCAATCCCAAGACCGGCGACACCATCAATATCGCTGCATCGAAAAATCCTGCGTTCAAGGCTGGTAAGGCTCTGAAGGATGCCGTAAACTAATCAACTCGCTTGGGTGCTTAGCTCAGCGGTAGAGCGTCTCCCTTACACGGAGAGGGTCGGGGGTTCGAAACCCTCAGCACCCACCATCAGCACCAAGCAACAGTTCAACGCGGAGTGGTAGTTCAGTTGGTTAGAATGCTGGCCTGTCACGCCGGAGGTCGCGGGTTCGAGTCCCGTCCACTCCGCCATTCTTGAGCACAAAGGGCGCCCTAGGGCGCCCTTTGTGTATTCGGGTTCTTCTCCCCGGTCCGCAATGGCCCGGCCCGCCTTCCTGCAGGGCGGGTGGAACAGGGGCTTCCCGCTTCCATTGCGTTTTGGGAAGCCGTCGAAGCGCGCTAAACTGCGCGGCTTACGAACCGGGCCTGACTCCACGATGCTGCAGAAACTCCGCGACAAGACTTCCGGCTGGATTGCGACCGCCGTCCTGGGTTTGCTGATTGTTCCATTCGCCTTTGTCGGCGTGAACGAATACATGGGCGGAGGCAAGGACAGCGCCGTGGCCAAGGTCGAGGCACCGCCCACCTGGTGGCAATCGGCGCCAGGCTGGTGGCCCTTGTCCATGCTGTGGCAACACGAAGAAGTCACCAGCGAGGAGTTCCGTGCTGGATTCGAGCAGGCGCGGCAGCAGCAGCGGCAGGCGATGGGCGAGAACTTCGACCCGCGGGATTTCGAAACCCCCGAGAACAAGTTGCTGGTGCTGGAGCGACTGATCGACCAGAAGGTGCTTGCCCTTGCGGCGAAGCGCTCAGGCATCGTGGTGAGCGACGCGGTGGTGCGCAAGGCTATCGCCGAAGAACCTGCATTTCAGGTGGATGGGAAGTTCGATGCATCGCGCTACGCGTTGATGCTGTCCTCGCAGACGCCGGCGATGACCCCGGTGGAGTTCCAGAACAAGATTCGCCAGAGCATGCAGGAAGAGCTGGTGCCGACGGGAATCCGGCAGTCGGACTTCGTGACGCCCAAGGAATTCGACCGCCTGGCAAAGCTGCTGTTCGAAACCCGTGATGTCAGCATCGTCGCGGTGCCGGCACCGGCCGCAGACGAAGCCGCCGCAGCGGTAAGCGATGCGCAGGCCAAGGCCTGGTACGACAGCCACCAATCCGACTTCAAGCAGGGTGAGTCGGTAGCCATCGAATACGTCGAGGTTGACGGTTCCAAGCTGCCCGCCACTGCTGCGCCGGTAGACGAGGCCGCGTTGCGCAAGCGCTACGAGCAGGAAAAGGCGCGCTTCATGTCAGCGGAACAGCGACATGCCTCGCACATCCTGATCACGGTGCCGGAGGACGCGAATGCGGCGACCCGCAAGGCTGCCGAAGACAAGGCCAACGCGCTCACTGCGCAGGCCAAGGCGCCGGGCGCCGACTTCGCGGCACTGGCCAAGGCCAACTCCCAGGATCCGGGTTCCAAGGACGCCGGTGGCGACCTGGGTTGGGTGGACAAGGGCGTCATGGTCAAGCCTTTCGACGATGCGCTGTTCTCGATGCAGGCCGGGGAAATCCGGGGCCCGGTCAAGACCGATTTCGGCTATCACGTATTGCAGTTGCGTGAGATCAAGCCCGGCCAGGGCAAGACATTCGAGGAAGTCCGTGACGAGCTGGCCCGCGAGCAGGGCCAGGCGGAAGGCGACCGCGCCTACAACGAACTTGCCGGGCGCCTGGTCAACGAAGTCCTGAAGAACCCGACCGCGCTTGGGCCGGCGGCCCGGAACGTGGGCTTGCCGGTGCAGCGCATCGGCCCGTTCTCGCGCGCCACGGCCTCGGGAATCGCGGCAAATCCGGCGGTGCTGCGCGCGGCCTTCTCCGAGACGCTGGTACAGGACGGCACGGTCAGCGATCCGATCGAACTCGGCCCGAATCACAGCGTGGTGATCCGCGTGTTGCAGCATGTTCCGGAACAGGCCCAGCCGCTGGCCCAGGTGCGCGATGCCGTCGTAGCTGCAATCCGCGCGGACCGCAGCTCCAAGGCGGCCGAGGCGGCCGCTGACGCGATACTGGCGCGCATCGCAAAGGGAGAGACCTTGCAGGCCATCGCGGCGGCGGGCAAGTTGCAGACAGGCGAACTGCCTGGCATTCCGCGCGGGCAACCGGTGCCTTCGCCTGAAATCAACCAGGCCATCTTCGAGGCGCCAGCGCCCGTGCCGGGCAAGGTGTCCGCTGCCAAGGCCAAGCTGGAAAATGGCGCCTACGCGGTGTTCGTGGTCAACAAGGTCAATCAGGGCGAACTGGCCAAGATTCCCGAGGAGAACCGCAAGCAGTTGCAGCAGCAGGTCGCCCAGGTGCAGGGTGCAGGGGCGGTTGAAGCGTTCGTGAAGTCCCTGCGCAAGATTTTCAGGGTGGCGCGCAACGAGGATCGCCTGTAAGGGGCAGCCTGCAAGGAGTCGGCCCCGGGGGGGCTGGAATAAAAAAGCCCGGCATTGCCGGGCTTTTTTTGTGGTCGGCGAGCGGTTATTCGTCGCCGATACCGGTCATCCCAAGGATGTTGTAACCGGCATCCACATAGGTCACTTCGCCGGTGACGCCGGCCGCCAGGTCCGAGCACAGGAAGGCCGCCACGTTGCCGACGTTCTCGATGGTCACGGTGCGGCGCAGCGGCGAGTACGCTTCCACGTGTCCAAGGATGTTGCGGAAACCACCGATGCCGGCTGCCGCCAGGGTCTTGATCGGGCCGGCCGACACCGCGTTGACGCGAATGCCCTCGGGCCCGAGGTTGAGTGCCAGGTAGCGCACCGTGGCCTCGAGGCTGGCCTTGGCCACGCCCATCACGTTGTAGTTCTGTAGGGCGCGTTCGGCACCCAGGTAGCTGAGCGTCAGGATCGCGCCCTGTCGACCCTGCATGGCGGGGCGCGCGGCCTTGGCCAGTGCGGCAAGCGAATAGGCCGAAATATCATGGGCCAGCGCGAAATTCTCGCGGGTCAGGCCGTCCAGGAAGCCGCCGGTAATTGCCTCGCGCGGAGCGAATGCGATGGCATGGACCAGGATGTCGAAGCCGTCCCAGTGCTGGCCCAGTTGCTCGAAGCACGCTGCGATCTGTGCATCGTCTGTCACGTCCAGCGGCAGTACGATCTTGCTGCCATATTCAAGCGCCGCCTTTTCAACGCGCGACTTGAGTCGATCGTTCTGGTAGGTGAAGGCCAGTTCCGCGCCTTCGCGATGCATGGCCTCGGCAATGCCCGACGCGATGGAACGGTCGCTGGCGATGCCGGTGATGAGTGCGCGCTTGCCTTGCAGGAAACCCATGGACTTTCTCACTGATTGAGCAATGGCTCCATTTTGCCACTTTTCGCTACCTGGACATGGCAACTGGTGCGCGGGTCATCTTCCGCCTGCATCAGCCTCCAGCTTCAACACCATGCCCGGTTTCAGCACCGCACTGCTGGCCAGGCCGTTGCGGGCCAGCAACTGCTGCGGCTGCATGCCGTATCGGCGCGCGATGGTCCACGCCGATTCGCCGCGACGTACGGTGTGGGAACCGCCGGGGCTGGAGCCTTGCGCGGGCGCTGGCATGGTTGCCTCGGTGCGCGCGGGCGCTTGGGCGATGTAGTCGATTGCGCGGCTGGGCCTGGCATCCGATGGCGCAAGTACGCGCATCGGTTTGCTGCCTGGAGAAATTCCACCGGCAAGGGCGGGATTGAGCCTGCGCAAAAGTGAGGGGTCGTGGCCCTGCCTGGTGGCCCAGCTTTCCAGGCTGGCCACGTCGCCCGGCAGGGTCTGGGAGGCAAGTCGCGGAACGGGCCGGTCAAGCGTTCGCAGCCATTCCTCGCGGTCATCGGCCAGCTGCAGGATGCAGGCCAACGCGTGCAACTTCTCGACATAGGCGTAGGTGATGGCGGACAGGCCCGGCAATTGCGCGGCCTTGGCGTTCTGCGCGTTCATGCCGGCGCGGCGCATCGATTGCAGGATCCTGTATTCACCCGCGTTGTAGCCCATCACGGCCAAGCGCCAGTCGCCGCCAAACATCCCGTGCAGTGTCTTCAGGTAGCGCACTGCCGCCTGGGTCGAGTCGACTGGCGACAGGCGGCCGTCGTAGCCAGCCCGCATCGAAACGCCGTGATTGCGCGCCGTCACGCCGATGAACTGCCAGAGTCCGGCGGGCCCGCTGGCGCTGCGGGCGCCCGGCTTGTAGCCGCTTTCGACAAAGGGAATCAGGGCGAATTCGGTCGGCAGGTCAGCTGCGCGCAACGCATCGACCACGTATCCGAACAGGGGCAGGAGATCGTCGTTGGCACGAGCGAGCTGGCCGGGCGCGTGGCCGAAATGCTTTTTCCAGCGAACGCTGGTGGTGGAGGCATCACAGCGGGGGTCGGCCAGCCCGTGGCGGAACTCTTCGTAGATCTCACGCCCGTTGCGCTGGTTCGATGCGGGCAGCGGCTCCACTGGCAGGGGCGGGGTGCCGCCGGTGGCAGCACCTGTCGATATCGTCACATCCGGACCGGTAGTTCCCGACGGTGCAGCGGCCTGCACCTGGGACAGACCCGCCAATCCGAGTACGCACGACAGCAGCCAGGCACGGCCGGCGCGTGCCCTCATGCGCGAAATCCGTCCTTCCAGCGCCGCAGTTCGGCAAAGGTTTCCACGCGGTCGACGGGCTCCCGGCCCAGCCGAGCTGACACCGCATCGCGGATGGCCAGGGTGTCGACCCGCAGGAAGGGATTGGTTGCCAGCTCAGTGGCGAGCGTGGAGGGCAGGGTGGGGCGTCCGGCAGTGCGCATGGCTTGGGCTTCCTCGGTGCGGCGACGCAGGGCGTCGTTGGCGGGGTCCACGGCCCGGGCGAAGGCGGCGTTGGCCAGAGTGTACTCGTGGCCGCAGCATACGGCGGTGGCACCCGGCAGGGCCGCGAGGTGCTCCAGCGAGGCCAGCATTTGTGACGGGGTACCTTCGAACAGGCGTCCGCAGCCCAGGCTGAACAGGGTGTCCCCGCAGAACAGGTGCCCCTCCACCCCATGGAAGGCGATGTGGCTGCTGGTGTGGCCGGGGACCGCCAGCACCTGGAAATCCCAGCCGTTCAAATGGAACCGGGCGCCTTCCCCGACCCGCTCCGTGGCCTCCGGAATGCGCGGATCTTCCGGCGCGAACACCGGCAGGGCGGGCCAGCGCTGGCGCAGGGCGGGAAGCCCGCCCGCATGGTCGGCGTGATGGTGGGTGATCAGCACCCCCGCCGGCCATAGCCCCAGCTCGCTGGCCGCCAGCACGGGTGCGGCGTCGCCAGGGTCCACGATCACGGCATTGCCTTCATCGTCGACCAGCGCCCAGATGTAGTTGTCTTCGAATGCAGTCAGGGCGGTCAGGCGCATCGGTCACCGGTTCGTGGAGTCAGTCCGCGGGGCGACGTCTTCAGCCGTCCTCTACAATTCCGACCATGCCTGTCCTGCAGATCAGCCGTCAACCCGATGCCATGGCCTGGTTCGAGACCCCCCGTGGCCTGGGGGTACTGGCAGCCGAGCAGGACATCATTCGCGCTGCCCTGGTGACACGTCCGGCGCAACAGCCCTGGTTGTGGCTGGGTCCGGCGCAACCGGGCTCCCCGCAGGGTCCCGACCTGCCGGCGCGGAGCCTGTGGCTGCATCCCCGCGGCGATCGCTATGCCGGCAGCCTGCAATGCGGGCTGCCCCTTCCCCTGCCCAACGAATCGATCGGCAACGTGATCCTCCAGCACGTGCTGGACGATGGCCGGGACGAGCTGCTGGACGAATGCACGCGCGTGCTGGAACCGGGCGGACGCCTGTGGCTGTTCGTGCTCAATCCCTGGAGTCCGTATCGCGCCCGCTGGCGTCGCAGCGGCCTGCAGCCACGCGATCCGCAGGCCTGGGCAATGCGCCTGCGCGCGCTGGGTCTGCAGCCCTGTGGCGAGGGAACCACCTACCTGGGACCGATCTGGCGAACCTCCGCCCACCCGCAGGCACTGGCCACTCGCCGCCTGCGCGCCAGCTGCCTGCTGGAAATGGAAAACCGTACTGCTGCCCTTATCCCGCCGGCCCCGGTCAAGCGCCAATGGCAAGCCGGCGCCGCACCCGCATGAGAGAGAAGAACGACCAATGAAGGAAGTGGAAATCCATACCGACGGCTCCTGCCTGGGCAATCCCGGCCCCGGCGGCTGGGCCGCCGTGCTGCGCTACCAGGGCCGCGAACGAGAGCTGGCCGGTGGCGAGGCGCTGACTACCAACAACCGCATGGAGCTGATGGCCGCGATCATGGCCCTGGAAGCGCTCAGCGAGCCCTGCCGCGGCAGCTTGCAGACCGATTCGCAGTACGTGCGCCAGGGCATCACCGAGTGGATGGGTAACTGGGTGCGGCGCAACTGGAAGACCGCAGGCGGCGCTCCGGTCAAGAACCGCGACTTGTGGGAACGCCTGCATGCCGCGACCCAGCGTCACACCATCGAGTGGCGGTGGGTGAAGGGCCATTCCGGCGATCCGGACAACGAACGCGTGGACCTGCTGGCGCGCGAAGCGGCCGAACGCTATCGCGACCTCAGGCCGGTGGCCTGAACGGTGCCCCGGCCCATCCTGGAAACCGCCCGGCTGTCGCTGCATGAGCTGTCCGCCGACGAACCTGGCGACGTGGCCTTCATCTATCGCCTGCTCAACGAGCCCAGCTTCCTGGAGAACATAGGCGATCGCGGCGTGCATAGCCCGGAGGATGCACGCGGCTACCTGCGCAAGGGACCGATGGCGAGCTATGCGACCCATGGATTCGGCCTTTACCGGGTGCAGGTAAAGGCCAGCGGGGAAACCGCGGGCCTGTGCGGCCTGGTCAAGCGCGCCACCTTGCAGGACGCCGACCTGGGCTACGCGCTGCTTCCCGAATTCTGTGGCCTCGGTTATGCGGTGGAGGCCGCCAGGGCAGTGCTGGCGGAAGCCCGCGCAAGGCTGCACATCGGTCGCATCGTCGCCATCACCGATCCGCGCAATGCCGGCTCCATCCGCGTGCTGCAGAAACTCGATTTCCGGTTCGAAAAGATGGTGCGGCTAGCACCTGACGACATCGAGCTCAAGCTGTTCGCTTCCACAGCCGCAGGGTAAGCTCGACGCATGCGCCAGATCATCCTTGATACCGAAACCACCGGGCTGGAATGGAAGAAAGGCAACCGAGTGGTCGAGATCGGCTGCGTCGAGTTGATGGAACGCCGCCCCACCGGCAATACCTACCACCAGTACATCAATCCGCAGCGCGAGTTCGAGCAGGGCGCGGCCGAAGTCACCGGCCTCAGCCTGGAATTCCTTGCCGACAAGCCGTTGTTCGCCGATATCGCCGACGACTTCCTGGCGTTCATCGACGGTGCGGACCTGATCATCCACAACGCGGCCTTCGACGTCGGCTTCCTCGACAACGAACTGTCGCTGCTCGGCGAGCGCTACGGCCGGCTGCGCGACCGCGTGCAGGTCGAGGATTCCCTGCTGATGGCGCGGCAGCGTTTCCCCGGCCAGCGCAATTCACTGGACGCGCTGTGCAGGCGCCTGGGCGTGGACAACGCGCACCGCCAGCTGCATGGCGCGCTGCTCGATGCGCAATTGCTGTGCGAGGTCTACCTGCACATGACCGCGGGGCAGAGCGAGATCGGCTTCGGCGGCGACGAACCGGTGCAGCCCGCATCGGCGGTGCCGGTATTTGCCGGGGCAGCGCAGGGCATCCGCCCGCGGGTGCTGATCAGCGACATCGAAATGCTGGCCCATGAAGGCCGGCTTGCAGTCCTGCGCAAGAAATCGGGTGACCGCTGCCTCTGGGACGCCGTAGCCCTGTAGATCCTGCGGCCGTGTTGACGCACGCCGTACAACCGAGCTTGCCCGGCTGCTTTCCACATGATCTTTTGCGGAATCAGGAGCAGGCCGCCGCCCGATGCCCGACGCCATTCCGCAGTTGCGCGGGTGGGCTCAGTGGCAGCGCACCAGGATGGCAGTGACGTTGTCCGAGCCACCTCCGTCCAGCGCCGCGGCGATGAGCGTATCCACGCATTCCTGGGCGCTGCAGTCGTCGTGGCGCAGCGTGCTGGCGATGCCCTTGTCGTCCACTTCCTCGGTGAGGCCGTCGCTGCACAGCAGCAACTGCATGCCCGGCTTCAGCTCCCCGGTCATGGTTTCCACGTTGAGGTGGTTGGGATCGGTCACGCCCAGTGCCTGGGTCACCACGTTGCGGTGCGGGTGCGAGCGCGCCTGTTCGCTGGTGAGGGCGCCCTGGGCGATGAGTTCCTGCACGTAACTGTGGTCCTGGCTCAGCTGGGCCAGGTTGCCGTCGCGCCACAGGTAGGCACGGCTGTCACCGACCCATGCCACCTCGAAACGGTTGCCGTTGACGCGGGCGGCCACCACCGTGGTGCCCATCGGCAGGGTGTCGTTGCGACGCTTTGAGGTGCGGATGATCTCTTCGTCGGCAATGCGGATGGCCTGGGCCAGCGGCGTGCCGTCGCGGATTTCGCGGACGATCGTTTCCCGCGCCAGGGCACTGGCGACCTCGCCACAGGCGTGCCCACCCATGCCATCGGCCACCAGCCACAAACCCAGCTCGCTGTCGCCGTAATAGGTGTCTTCATTCAAGTCGCGACGCAGGCCCACGTGGGTGAGGTGTCCGAATTCGATCATGGCGCCCTGTAGATGGTCGTGATCCGATAGTCCGTATCGGCTCTAACGACATCATCGTGGCGAACGGGACATGCATCAAGATATTCCGGCCCTCCAGGCCGGATTGGTCTGGCAAGGGCGGTGGGACGCATGCTTTTGCACCGCGCCCGCTTGTCCCGGGGGTGCCCGCCCCGTATCATTCACCTCCCCGGCCAACAGGGCGGGGCGACCGGAGAGGTGGCAGAGTGGTCGAATGTACCTGACTCGAAATCAGGCGTTGGTGTAAGCCAACCGTGGGTTCGAATCCCACCCTCTCCGCCAGACAAGTCAAAAGCCCCCGCATGGGGGCTTTTGCATTCTGGGGGCTGCTGGCCTGGATCCGGCGCAGGCGCCAGGCTCTTCATGGGGCAGCCTTCCGATCATGGGCAAGTCCGCCTCGCTGCGGCAAAAGGCGATTACGCGCATCGTCTTCCGGCATGGCCTGCCCGGTCTGCATCTCGCCGGTTAGGCCAGGTACCGGCCGACCCCTTAGAATCCGGCTTCCTGCAAAGAGTGGAAGCCCCATGTCCGAAATCCAGGCCCCCGTTTCATTCGGCGAATTGCTCGACAAGATCGCCATTTTGCAAATCAAGTCCGAGCGCATGAGCGACGAGACCAAGCTTGCCAACGTGCGCAACGAGCTGTCGGCGCTGGAGACGACCTGGATGGCGCATCCCGCCGCTGGCAACAACATCGTCGAACTGCGCGCCCGGCTCAAGGCGGTGAACGAGCGGCTGTGGGCCATCGAGGACGACATCCGCATCAAGGAAAAAGCCCAGGAATTCGATGCCGAGTTCATCCGTCTGGCACGTGCGGTCTACTTCCAGAACGACGAGCGCGCCCGGATCAAGAAGGACATCAACCTGGCGCTGGGGTCCAGCTACGTGGAAGAGAAGTCCTACCAGGACTACCGGCCCGATTCCGCAGCCTGAGGGGTGCAGCAGGTCCCGTCAGGCCTGGTCGGCGACACGGCGCTCGAACGCGTCGATGGCATCGGAAGTGCTGATCAGCTCCATGACGCCGTCGAATTCGATCTTGGTGCCCCATTTCAATGCCTGCGCGTCCTTGCCCAGGAACTTGCGCGCCGCCGCGTCGTACCTGTCCACGCAATAACGCACGTCCGAATAGGGGCCGCTTCGAAGCGGATTGCTGGCCGCATGCAGCCCCAACACCTTGGTGCCCATCGCATTGGCGATATGCATCGGTCCCGAATCCGGTGTCATCACCAGGTCGGCCCGTTCCAGCAGGGCCGGCAGCTGCTTGAGCGTGTCCTTGCCCACCAGGTCCAGCGCTGGCGCGTTCATCGCGGCAAGGATTGCATCGGTGGTGCTGCGCTCCAGTTCGCTGCGACCCCCGCACAGCACGATGCGCCAGCCCCTTGCGGCGGCGTGGTCGGCCACGGCCGCATAGCGGTCCGGATACCAGTTGCGGCGGACATGGCTGGAGCAGGGCGAGATCATCAGCACCGGAGCACCGTCATCCGCCCATTGCGCATGCGCCCAATCGCGCGCTGAGTCGGGTACGGGCAGGTTCCAGACGACTTCCTGCTGTTTCAGTCCCAGCGGCTCGCAGAAGCTGCCGATGGCATCGAGCACATGGATGCCCGGCCGGTCGGGGATGCGTTCGTTGACGAACAAGCCATGCAGGTCCTTGGCACGCGCGCGGTCATAGCCTATGCGACGCCTTGCGGGCACGAAGGCCGACAACACGTTGGCGCGGAAAGCGACCTGCATCTGCAGCAGCGCATCGAAACCTTCCTCGGGCAATTGGGCGCGCAGGGCGCGCATGCCCGCCAGCCCGCTACGCTTGTCGTAGGTGTGGAAGGTGACGCCCTGCAGCCCCTCGAGCAGTTTCTGTCCCCCCTTGTCGATGATCCAGTGCAGCTGCAGCCGCGGCCACGCGTGCTGCAGCGTGCGCACCAACGGCACCACGTGGGTCACATCACCCAGGGCCGACAGGCGCAGCAGGCAGAGCGATGAAGGATTACTCGATAAGGGATTGGTCGACAAGTGTTGTTAGACTCCGGGCATGGTCGATTTTGACGCCACGGAATCCATGACGCCCTTTCGCGAAGATAGCCGATGGGGCGCAATTCTGTTCGACTCCAAGCAGATGCGACAAGTCGATCCCGACTGGTTCGTGCCGTCCCGGTGGGGCGAGCTTGCGCGTCCGGTCGCCAGTGGTGGCCGCGGCGGAGCCTGGTTCGTGGATGCGCCATTCGGCGCCAGCCTGCTGCGGCAGTACCTGCGCGGCGGCTGGGCGGCGAGGCTCAGCCGTGACCAGTACCTGTGGCACGGTGCCAATCGGACCCGCAGCTTCGAGGAATTCCGCCTTACGCGCGCACTGCTGGCCAAGGGTTTGCCGGTGCCACGCCCCATTGCCGCCAGCTATGTACGCGACGGCATGAGCTATCGCGCCTCGATCCTGATCGAACGCATCCCCGATGTGCGATCACTGGCCGACCGCGCACAGGTCGCGGGCAGCGACGCCCCATGGGAAGAGACCGGGCGGCTGGTCGCACTGTTCCACCGCAAGGGCCTTGACCACGCCGACCTCAATGCGCACAACGTGTTGTTCAACCCGCAGGGCAAGGGCTGGTTGATCGATTTCGACCGCGGCGCCCTGCGCATTCCGGCTACGCGCTGGCGCGAAAACAATCTGGTTCGTCTGCAGCGCTCGCTGTTGAAGTTGCGCGGCAAGCGCAGCCGCGAGGAAGTGCTGCAGGACTTCGCGCGCCTGCGAGGTGCATATGACATCGCCTGGCAGCGGGGATTCTGATGGGCTGGGCACTGCGTTTCCTCGGCGTGGGCAATGCCTCGGCGGTGGAGCTGGGATCGGCCAACGCCACCATCGAGCGCGACGGCGCGCCCTGGCTGACCATCGATTGCGGCGCCGAGGGCCTGACGGCCTACCTGCAGCACTACGGCTCCATGCCGCAGGCCTTGTTCATTACCCACACCCACCTGGACCATGTCGCGGGCTTCGAGCGATTGTTCGTCGCCAGCTGGTTCGATCCGGCGCGGCGCGGCAAGGTCAGGCTGTATGTGCCCGCCACGGTCGTGCCGCTGTTGCACAAACGCGTGGGCGAATATCCGAACGCATTGGCCGAAGGCGGGGTGAATTTCTGGGATGCGTTCCACGTCATTCCGGTCGGAAGCTCCTTCTGGCATGACGGCGTGCGCCTCGAGGTATTCGCGGCCCGTCACCACTGGCCGGAAAGCGCCTATGGATTGCGACTGCCCGGCAGCCTGGTGTGGACCGGCGATACCCGGCCGATCCCCGAGGTGCTGGCCAGGTACGCCGATGCCGGCGAGCTGGTCGCACACGACTGCAGCCTGCACGGCAATCCTTCGCATAGCGGCATCGATGACCTGGAGCGTGAATACGACTCCGAGCTGCTGGCGCGCTGCCTGCTTTACCACTACGCCAGCCAAGCCGACGGCGAACTGCTGCGCGCGCGTGGTCATCGCGTGGCCAACAGGGGTGAAGTGGTAGCCTTGCGCGAGCCCCTGGCAAGCTCCATTCCCCTGAAATGAACGCCGTACTGCAAGCACCGACCTGGCCCGTGGATAGGCGCGGCCGGCCGCTCCGCGATCTGCGCCTGTCGGTGATCGAAGCCTGCAATTTCCGCTGCGGTTACTGCATGCCCGCAGAGCAGGTGCCTGATGACTACGGACTGGACTCGGCTGCGCGACTGTCCTTCGACGAGATTGAAACCCTGGTGCGCGGCTTTGCGCGTATCGGCGTCAACAAGCTGCGCCTGACCGGCGGTGAGCCGCTGCTGCGCAAGCGCCTGCCTGAGCTGGTTGCGCGGCTGGCGACGATCCCGGGCATCGACGACCTGGCGCTGACCACCAACGGGTCACTGCTCGCCATCCATGCCGCCGCCCTGCATGCCGCGGGATTGCGGCGTTTGACGATAAGCCTGGATGCGCTGGACACGGGATTGTTCCGCACCATGTCGGGCGGTCGCGGTGAAGTATCCGACGTGCTGCAGGGCATCGACGCCGCCGTGCGTGCAGGATTCCAGTCCCTGAAGATCAACTGCGTGGTCCAGCGCGGGATCAACGAGGACCAGGTACTGCCGCTGGTCGAACACTTCCGCGGCAGTGGCCATGTGCTGCGCTTCATCGAGTACATGGACGTGGGGACCTGCAACGGCTGGCAGCGCGGACAGGTGGTCACTTCGGCGGAACTGCGTGACCGCATCGCCCGGCACTGGGACATCCAGCCGGTGGGTGCGAACTATCGCGGCGAAGTCGCCAAGCGCTATTGCTTCACCGATGGCACGGGTGAGCTGGGCTTCGTCAGCTCGGTCAGCGAAAGCTTCTGCGGCGATTGCCATCGCGCCCGGGTGTCAGCTGATGGCAGGTTGTTCACCTGCCTGTTCGCCTCGGAGGGAACCCCACTGCGCGGCAAGCTTGCCTTGGGAGAAACCGGTTTTTCGGATCACCTCGGCGCACTCTGGTCGCGACGCGCCGACCGCTACAGCGAGCTGCGTGGTGAACGCGATGCGGTCAGCGGGCGGCACGTTGAAATGTTCCTCATCGGGGGTTGAATGCCGGCACGCAAGAAAACGCTGACCCATATCGACGCGGCTGGCTTACCGGCCATGGTGGATGTATCCGCCAAGGCAGTGACGGCGCGCGCGGCTACGGCCGAATGCCGCGTCCGTTTCCCCGCCGACGTGGCGGCCCAGCTACGCGCCAGCGGACTGCGCAGCGCCAAGGGCGGCATCGTGGAAACCGCGATCATTGCCGGCACGCTGGCGGTCAAGCGCACCCACGAACTCATCCCTTTCTGCCATCCGCTGCCGATCGACGGCTGCCGCATCCTCATCGACTGGAAGGGCGACAGCGTGCTCAACATCGAGTGCACGGTCCGGACCAGCCATCGCACCGGCGTGGAGATGGAAGCGCTGACCGGTGCAACGGTGGCCGCATTGACCGTATACGACATGTGCAAGGCGCTCTCGCACCGCATCGTGATCGGTCCGGCGAAATTGCGGGGCAAGCGAGGCGGCAAGCATGATTTCGGTGACACCTGATGGCCGTGGTGACCGTGCTCTATTTCGCCAGCCTGCGTGACACCCGCGGCCTGGCCTCTGAACAGGTGGAGTCGAGCGCGCCCGACCTGCAGGCCCTGTATGCCGAGCTGCAGTCGCGCCATGGCTTCAGCCTGCCAGTGAATCGCCTGCGGGTGGCGATGGACGGGGACTTCGCGGGGTGGGGCGATGGCGTACGCGATGGCAGCGAAATCGCCTTCATTCCGCCGGTATCGGGAGGCTAGGGCGATGTGCTGCTGCCTCGTTGTCGACGCGCGCGATGTGCCGGAAAATGCTCGAATGGCCAATTCAGTCTTGGCGCGAGCATGAATCTATTCGACCTTGCCGAGGCGCCCATCCTGATGGCACCGCTGCGCGCCGCGCTTGAGCATCCGATGGCCGGCGCTTTCGCCAGCTTCGAGGGCTGGGTGCGCGACAACAACGACGGGCGCGCCGTGGACGGGCTGCGTTACGAGGCTTACGCCGAGCTGGCCCGGAAGGAGGGCGAGCGGGTGCTACGGGAAGCTTTCGAGAAGTTCGCCATTGTCGATGCGCGTTGCGTGCATCGGATCGGGGAACTGGCCGTCGGCGAGCTTGCGGTGTGGGTGGGGGTCAGTGCCGCCCATCGCGGCGCCGCGTTCGATGCGTGCCGTTACATCATCGATGAAGTGAAGTCGCGCGTCCCGATCTGGAAACACGAGCGCTACCGGGAAGGCGATGCAGGCTGGCTGCATCCCACGCCTGCGCCACCGGAACACTGACTACGGCATTTGCCTGCGTGACGCGCCGTCCCCGACGGCTGGCCGGGTAAGCAGGATGCCGCCAGAAGGTGGCAGCCCTGCCGGCTGACCTCGGCACCCGCATCAGTCAATACCGTTGCTGCCTTCCGGCCCTGGCGGAGTTTTCAACCTAGCGTCGCGAGGGGCCGACAGGGCCACCATAGGACTGATGCGCGTTGCGCGACACCATGAAACTGGCGGAGAGAGGGGGATTCGAACCCCCGAAGCGCGGTTTAGACGCTTACACACTTTCCAGGCGTGCTCCTTCAACCGCTCGGACACCTCTCCGGGACCTGAAGGCGCACAAAGCCGCTTTCAGGGCCGCGAATTCTAGCTGGCGCGGCGACTTAATGCGAGTCCCGCGTTCCGGGTGGAGCGCGGTTCACCTGGCCGTTCATTATCCGGGCCCGTGGCGGCGGGTCGGGAAATTCTTTCCTTGGACAGATCCACTCGGCGCGGCACAATGGCCTTTCAGATGAAATCGGTTGCCTGATGTCCTACCTCGTCCTCGCCCGCAAGTGGCGCCCCAAGCGTTTTTCCGAGCTGGTCGGACAGGAGCACGTGGTACGTGCGCTGACCAACGCCCTGGAGAGCGGGCGCGTGCACCATGCGTTCCTGTTCACGGGTACGCGGGGGGTTGGCAAGACCACCATCGCGCGGATATTCGCCAAGTCGCTGAACTGCGAGGAAGGCACCAGCGCCGAGCCCTGCGGCGAGTGTTCGACCTGCCTGGACATCGATTCTGGCCGCTACCTGGACCTGCTGGAGATCGATGCGGCCTCCAACACCGGCGTCGACGACGTACGCGAGATGATCGAGAACGCGCAATACATGCCGTCGCGGGGCAAGTACAAGGTCTATCTGATCGACGAAGTGCACATGCTGTCGAAGCAGGCGTTCAACGCGCTGCTGAAGACGTTGGAAGAGCCGCCGGAGCACGTGAAGTTCCTGCTGGCCACCACCGATCCGCAGAAGCTGCTGGTCACGGTGCTGTCGCGCTGCCTGCAATTCAACCTGAAGCGCCTGGATGAAGACCAGATATCGGGCCAGATCGCCAGGATCCTGCTGGCCGAAGGTATCGAGGCCGATGACAGCGCGGTTCGCCAGATTGCCAAGGCGGCCGACGGCAGCCTGCGCGATGGACTGTCGCTGCTGGACCAGGCCATCGCCTACACCGGCAGCGGCAACGGTGGCGCGCTGCGTGAAGAGGGCGTGCGCACCATGCTGGGCACGGTGGACCGCACCCAGGTCGGCGCCATGCTCGAGGCACTGGTCGCAGGCGATGGAGCAAGCCTGTTGCAGATCGTTGCCGCGTTGGCCGAGTTTTCCCCGGACTGGAATGGCGTGCTCGACGCAATGGCGGAAGCCTTGCACCGCATCCAGGTGTGCCAGCTCGTGCCCGGTGCCAGCATCGAGGCCGATGGCGTCGATGCGGGGGACTTTGCCCAGCGACTGCGACCGGAAGTGGTGCAGCTCTGGTACCAGATGGCCGTCAATGGACGTCGCGACCTGCATCTGGCGCCCAGTACCCGGGCCGGCTTCGAGATGAGCGTGTTGCGGATGCTTGCATTCCGGCCTGCCGGTGCGGGACAGGTATCGGCCGGGCCCACCATGGCAGGGGAAGCCCCCAAGCCGGTGACCGGAATATCAACTGCAGCCCCGGTCGCAGCCGCGCCGGTCGTGTCCGCCGGGGTCGCTCCTGCTGCGGCCACGAAGCCCACGGTGCCCGAGCCGGCACCCGTGCAGCCGCCTGCAGCCAGGTCGGTGACGAGGCCGACAGCTGACGAGGCGCCCGTGCGCGAGCCTGTCACCGGGTCAGCCATTGCCAGCGCAGAGGAATGGCTGCAGTTCGCCAGCAGCAGCGGCATGCGCGGCGCGGCGCGCCAGCTTGCTGAAAATGCAGGCTTCGTCGCTGCCAGCGAGGGCGTGCTGAGTCTTTCCCTCGATGCCGGTTTTGACTACCTGCGTTCCGAGAAGTCGCTTGCAGAGCTGGAGAAGACCCTTGCCGGCAGGTTCGGCAGTGCGCCGCGCATCGTGTTCGACCATGCGCTGGCCGAGTCGGAGACCCTGCAACAGCGCAGCCATCGCGAGCGCAATATCCGCCAGAGCGCGGATGAGGAAAATTTCATGAGCAACCCGGAAGTCCAGCGCCTTATCCAGCAGCACGGGGCCAAGCTGGTGCCGGATTCCATCCGCCCCTTCGACGAATGACAGGTAGAGAAAGATGCGTGGAAATATCGCCCAACTGATGCAGCAAGCGCAGAAGATGCAGGAAAACATGCAGCGCGCGCAGGATGAACTGGCCAGCCTGGAAGTGACGGGCAGCGCGGGCGGCGGCATGGTCAGCGTGACCCTGACCGGCACCAAGGAATGCCGCAAGGTGCGCATCGACCCCAGCGTGCTGGCTGACCCGGAGATGGCCGAAGACCTGATCGCCGCGGCCTTCAACGATGCGTCCAACAAGATCGATGTCGAGTCCAAGAGCAGGATGGGCGCGGCGACCGCGGGCATGCAACTGCCGCCCGGCATGAAGATGCCGTTCTGATTTCCCTGTTCTTCGTGCCCGGGAACATGTCGCCGTGAGTGCGCCCCTTCTGGAACAGTTGATAGAGGCCTTGCGCGTGCTTCCCGGCGTTGGCCAGAAGACGGCCCAGCGCATGGCCTACCAGCTGCTGGAACGCGAACGCCAAGGCGGCAAGCACCTGGCCGAAGTGCTGGCGGTGGCCCTGGACAGCATCGGCCACTGCAGGCATTGCAGGGACTTCACCGAGACCGAGGTGTGCGCCATCTGCGCCAGCGCGAGTCGCGACCAGCACCTGCTGTGCGCGGTCGAATCGCCGGTTGACCGCCTGGCCATCGAACAGGCCACCGGCTATCGCGGCCTGTATTTCATCCTGCAGGGACGCCTGTCCCCGCTGGATGGCATAGGCCCGCGCGAGCTTGGCCTGGATGCGCTGTCCGAGCGCCTTGCACAAGGCGAGATCACCGAGCTGATCATCGCCACCAATCCCACGGTGGAAGGCGAAGCCACCGCGCATTACCTGGCGCAGTTGGCCAGGCAGCAGAGCGTCCATCCCAGCCGCCTGGCCCACGGCGTGCCATTGGGTGGCGAACTGGAATACGTGGACCGGGGCACGCTGTCGCATGCCTTCGGTACGCGCAGCGAAATGCCGAAGTAACCAAAGAGGAAGCCCCATGGCTGGCAACGACACCATATTCGGCAAGATCATCCGCCGCGAAATCCCCGCCGACATCGTGTACGAAAACGACGAGGTGCTTGCGTTCCGGGACATAGCCCCGCAAGCGCCGGTGCACGTGCTGTTCATTCCCAAGCACGACCCCATTGCCACGCTTGATGACCTGCAGCCAGGCGACGCCGCGCTGGTCGGCAAGCTGGTGCTGGCCGCCGCCGACTACGCGCGGCGCGAGGGATTCGCTGAAAACGGCTACCGCGTGGTGATGAACTGCCGGGACGATGCAGGTCAGACCGTGTTCCATATCCACCTGCACCTGCTGGCCGGCGCGCCGCTGGGTCATTTCGGCGCCCTGGGAAGGTAATCCGATCGGTGGCACGCAAAAAAAAAGCCGCTCGATGAGCGGCTTTTTTATCGTGCCCGGCTTACCACCAGCCCCAGCGTCCCCAGCGCGGACCCCAGAACGGGTCATAGAACGGAGACGGACGGATCTCGACTTCGCGTACTTCCGGCCACAGATAGACCACGTCGGCGGTCATGCGTGGCAGGCGGTAGTCGTAATCACCGATGCGTGTGGATTCCACGCCGTCGACCCGCCCGATGAAGGTGACTTCGCGTCCCTCGGTGAACACCGCCGGATCATAGAACCCGGCCCTGCAGGCGATGAAGCGGCCGTCGGTCGCGTCCGGCGCGCTGCTCAGCGGGCGGCCACTGCCACCCAGCGGGCGCGAGATGAGCTGGAAGCAGGTGTTGTCCTGGCCCGGCCTGGTCTCGACGATGCGGCCACCCCAACGTACCGACGTTCCGGTCTGGCTTCCGGCAACGGCATCGCGCGGGGATACCGGGTTGAAGGTGCCCTGCAGCGGCTTGGGTGCGGTAGCGCAGGCACCGAGCAGCAGGGTGCTGGCGGCCAGGGCGATCATGCGGGTCTTGGTGTTCATGGCGAATCTCCGGGAATTCAGGGACGGTGCCGACGCAGGTCGTTGAGTAGTGCAGCGTCCCCAACGCCGCGAGCGTAGCGCGCTGCAGCGAAACGGCGGCTGAGCGAAACCAGCGTACCGGCCGCTTCCGGCCGTTCGCGGGCAACGCGTTCGGCCCAGCGCAGTGCGGGTTCATCCGGCTGCCGTTGCAAGCCAAGACGCGCATAGCGGCGGTCCAGCCGATGCCAGGCGCGCAACAATGGGTCGCGCTGACGTTCGCCGCGGGCAAGCAGCCAGCCCATCCAGGCCAGGGCCAGCATGGCGAACACGCCCAGCAGCATGCCAAGGCGGCTGCCACCCAGGTGTTCGATACCGAAGGATTGCAGCAGCCGTTGCTGGCGGTCGGCATTGAAGCCAAGGACAAGGTCATTCCAGCCCCGTCGCATCCAGTCGCTGAAATCACCAAGCCGGTCAAGTTGGCCCAACGCGCCAGAGCCAGCAGTAAGGCGGTCCTCCAGCGTGTCGTAAATCCGTTCGGGCGCCACCGCGGCAGTGGGGTCCACGCGCACCCATCCGCGCTCCGGCAACCACACTTCCGCCCACGCGTGGGCATCCATGTTGCGCACCACCCAGTAACCACCGATCGAATTGCGCACGCCGCCGGCAAAACCGGTGACCACCCGGGACGGAATGCCAGCCGCGCGCATCAGCACCACGAAGGAAGAACTGAAGTGTTGGCAATAACCCTGTTTCTGGTCGAACAGGAATTCATCCACGCCGTCGCGGCCAGGCAGTGGCGTGTCCAGCGTGTAAGCAAAGTCGCTCGTCACCCAGGCCAGCGCTCGTCTGACCAGGGCTGCGTCGTCATCACCGGTTTCGCTCCGCCATTGGCGTGCCAGCGCCAGGGTGCGCGGGTTGTAGCCGGCCGGAAGCGCCAGCGCGTGCTGGCGCAGCGTGGCCTCAAGCTGCGGCTGGAAGCGGGTCGGCGGCGAGGATTGCAGGCGCCAGCGGGTGAGTGCGCTGAGCGGGCTGGCCGCATACAGGCCGTAATCGGAGGACAGGAAACTGCCGGCCGGGGCCGACATCGGCAGGTCCAGCGCCACCAGCTGCCTGCGATCGGTCGGCTCGAATTCGATCTGGTAGTCCCAGCGCGTGTTGCCGGTGTCGATGGGCTTCGCCGGCAGGCCGCGTATCCAGCGTGGCTGGGTCCAGCTGCGTCCGTCGAAATCCCAGAGCACCGGTCCCCGCCAGTACATCTGTTGCTGCGAGGGCGCGGGACCGAAGAACTCCACCCGCATCGCCGGCCTGTCGTCGGCCATCATGTCCAGCCAGCCGCCGGGGGTCATCTGGTCGGACAGGCCCGGGCGGCCCAGCGCCCGCCCGGGAATACCCCATAGCGGCGAGCCCAGGCGCGGAAACAGCCAGAAGACAGTCAATACCAGGGGCAATCCGATGCCGACCAGCTTGCCTACCGCCAGTAGCTGTTGCGCCGCTGAGGGGCTGCCAGCCAGGGAGCTTGATTCCACTGCGGCCAGCCGCTGCAGCGCCACCAGCGCGCACAGTACCGCCAGCAGGCCCAGCAGCATCGTCATCGGCCCCTGGTCCAGCAGGAACGCCGAGAACGGCGCGAACAAGGCGAATCCGACCATGCTGCGTGCGTCGCGCAAGGTGCTGGTTTCAGAGGGTTTGATGGCGATCATGGCCGCCAGCAAGGCGCAGCCGGTATCACGTCCCAGCCGGAATTCCATTTTCCACAGCACCGCAGCCACCACCACCAGCGCAAGCAACAGTCGCAACCCGGCGGGCATGGGCTTGCGCCAGGCCACCGCGGTGGCCAGCAGTGCAGCGGTGACGATCGCCAACGCCAGCCCGCCCGGCAATTGCAACAGCAGCGGCATCAGCGACAGGCCCGCGGTAGCCAGCGTCCAGAGCCGGCTGGCTTTGTCGATCCGATCGCGAGCCACGTCAGTGACCATGGTCGCGCGGCAGAAGAGCCAGCGCCCGCAGGCACAGGTGACGATGGGCAGCGCCGTGGTCCGGACCCAGCACGGGCTGGCCCGGCAGTTGCAACCGATAGCGTCGACCTTCGCGTTCGGCCAGGTCCACCCAACGCGCCAGGCGGCTGATGCGCTGTTCGTTCCCAAGTGGAGCAAGCGCGCGCCAATCAAGGCTGATCTCGACCGCAAGCGGTTGTTCGAACTCACGCACCATCAGCGTGTCGCGACGCGCGGACGGCTTCCAGGCGATTGCGCGCCGGGCGTCTCCGGGCCGGTAGCCACGCAGGTGGTGAAGTTCGTCACCGGCCGGATGCAGGCGTGCCAGCCCGGCATTGCCTTCGCCCGGCGGCAGTGGCGGCCCCTGTGATTCCATGGCCGGGTAAACCAACAGGGAGGTGTCCGGCCAGACCCACGCCCAGGCCAGGGCCAGTCCCATCGGTTGGGTGGTTGAGATGCGGATGCGGCCGGGGTCCAGCCAACCGCGCTGAGACGTCGGCAATTCCAGGACGGTGCTGGCTGGGCCGTTTCCCAAAAGCGATGCAACGGCAGTGGCGTCCAGGCAACGCAGTTGCAGCCCCCGGCGCGCCCGCGCGTCGTTTGCCGAGAGCGCCAGGTGCATTGACAGCCGATCACCGGCGGTGACCGGCTCGGCTGAAACCGCGTCGATACCCAGCCCTGACAGCTGCAGGTGCGCGGCGATCAGGCTGGACAGGCCGGTGGCGGCCAGCAGCAGGGCCAGCAGCAAGGCCGGGTTGTTGTTGTAGTTCAGCGCTCCCAGCAACATCGCGCAGACCAGCACTGCAAAGAACAGGCCGAAGCGCGTCGGCAGCACGTAGACGCGGCGCCGGTCCAGGCGCACCGGAAGGGATTCGGGCAAGCGCGGGCGCGCCAGCAGCGCGACCCGGGAAGCAAGGCGTTCGCGCAGGTTCGCCACCGCTTTCAGTCCACGGCGACCGCATGCAATATCGATTTGGCCAGCGCTTGCGCCGTGGAGGCTTCTGCTTCCGGCACCAGGCGATGACTGGCCACCGCGGCGAACAGCGCCTGCACGTCTTCGGGCAGCACGTGCGTGCGTCCCAGCAGCAATGCGTACGCGCGCGATGCACGCAGCAGGGCGATGCCTGCACGTGGGGACAGGCCCACGCGCACGCCGGGCTGCTGGCGGCTGCGCGTCACCAGCGCATGCACGTAATCCAGCAGTGCGTCGCTGGCGTGCACTTCGTTGACCGCATTGCGCAACGCCAGCACGTCGGCGCTGGAAAGCAGCGGCTGGGCCTGCGCGATCAGTTCGCGACGGTCGGTGCCGGCCAGCAATGCGCGCTCGGCTTGCTGGCTGGGGTAACCCAGCGTGAGCCGCAGCAGGAAGCGGTCCAGTTGCGAATCAGGCAATGGATAAGTGCCCGACAGGTCGACCGGATTCTGCGTGGCAATGACGAAGAACGGATCGGGCAGGGGCCGGGTCATGCCATCCAGGGTGACCTGCTGCTCGGCCATCGCCTCCAGCAATGCGCTCTGGGTGCGTGGCGGGGCGCGGTTGATCTCGTCTGCCAGCAGCACGTGGGTGAACACAGGGCCCGGATGGAACTGGAACTGCCGCGATTGCGCGTCATATACCGACACGCCCAGGACATCGCCGGGCAACAGGTCGGAGGTGAATTGCACGCGCTGGAAACCAAGACCCAGCGTCGCCGCCAGCGCATGGGCCAGCGTGGTCTTGCCCAGGCCCGGCAAGTCCTCGATCAGCAGGTGGCCGCCAGAGAGCAATGCCACGAAGGCCAGCCTCACCTCCTGGGACTTGCCCAGCACCAGCGAATTGACCTGCTGTTGCGCGGCCTTCATGGCCTGCAACAACGCATCGGGTAGCATTCCGCGTGCAGAAGCGTCGGCGAGCATTGTGTTCCCTGGTCTGTTTGAAGGAAGTCTAACGGCATATGCGGGACGAAAGAATGCAGGACGCCACCCGCGCGCAACTTACCTTCCTGATCCTCTGGACAGTGGTGACCGCGATCAAGATCCTGATCGCCGCACGCCTCCCGCTCTTCGTTGACGAAGCGTTCTACTGGCAGGAAGGGCGCCACCTGGCTGCAGCCTACTCGGACCTGCCGGGATTGACCGCATGGATGACCCGTCTGGGCACCGAACTGGGCGGCCAGCACGTACTGGCCCTGCGCGGGCCTTTCCTGTTGCTGGCCGCCTTGTTGCCATGGCTGATTGCGCATATCGGCAGCCGCTGGTTCGGTGAAGCCGCCGGGTGGCGGGCCGGCAGCCTGGCGCTGCTGATGCCACTGGCCGGCAGCCTGGGGGTACTGGCGTTGCCGGACGTGCCCATGGCCTTCGCCACGGTGCTGTGCCTGGATGCAGGCGCGCGATTGTTGCGCGAGATCGATGCCGCTTCGGCGGCGGAGTTGGCGCTGGGATTGACCATAGGCGCGCTCAGCCATTACCGGTTCATTGGCGTGATCGGGGTCGGCGTGGTGGCCTTGCTGCTGTTGCCGCAGGGACGCAAGGTCCTGCGTGACCCCCGCATCTGGGTGGCGCTGGCAGTGGGCATAGCGGCCTGGGCGCCGCTGATCGCCTGGAACCTGGAAAACTCCGATGCAGGCCTGCGATTCCAGCTGGTGGACCGCCATCCGTGGTCGTTCCAGGCCGCGGGACTCTGGTTCCTGGTGGTACAGGCTGCGCTGGTGACTCCGTTGTTGTTCTTCGCGTTGATGCAGGTGTTCGTGCGCTCGTTCCGGAACGACCAGGGCATGCCGGCCCAGTGGCGGTATTTCGGGTTGCTGGGTGGCGTCTCAACCGTCGGCTTCTTCGCGCTTGGATTTTTCGCCGACGTCGAGCGGGTGAGTTTCCACTGGCCATTGCCGGGCTACCTGCCGCTGTTGATCGCGGTACCCGCGTTGATGCGTGAATGGCCGCGCGGCTGGCGCATCGCCACCTGGCTGTCCAGCGGGGCAGGCCTGCTGATCGTGCTGGCGTATTACCTGGTGCTGTCGACGCCGCAATGGCGCGAGCGTTTCGCCGCGGAAAAATATTATCCGGCCAACTTCGCCGGATGGGATGCACTTGCCGCCGCCGTACGCCAGGAGCAGGCCCGTCTGCCTGCCGGCACCCGCCTGCTTGCGAACAGTTTCAAGTCGGGAGCGGAACTCGGTTTCGCGCTGGGCGATCCGCGCATCCCGGTGCTTGACCATCCGCTCAACCACAAGCACGGCAGGGCGCCGCAGCTCGCTTTGTGGGGTCTCACAAGCGATGGCAGCCGTGACACGCCCGTCCTGCTGGTGGTGGGCTCGGGCGACGTGCAATTCAAGTCGCTGCTGGAGTACTACCAGCTGCTTTGCAAACAGGTCGGTCCGCTGCCGGCACCGCGCGTGGTCAACGTGGACCATGGCCACCAGCGTTTCCTGCTGTTCGCCCTGCCGGCCGAAAGGCCCGCGGGCGCCTGCACCTTGCCTGCGTTCGCCTGGATCGATACCCCTGAAAGCGAAGCCGGCGCATCGGGCCGGTTCCAGATCTCGGGCTGGGCATTCAAGGACGGCGCCGGCCTGGAAGGCGTCGACATCCTGCTGGATGGGGCCCCGGTGGCCCGCGCGCACTACGGGACACCCAGCCCAGGCACGGCGGCCTACTGGAAGGTTTCGACCGATCCCAACCACCCCAACGTGGGTTTCCGCGCAGAGGTCGACGTGACCTCAGTAGCAGCGGGGCGCCACTGGCTGGGCCTGCGCCTGCATGGCAGTGATGGCAGCGTGGAGGACTGGGCGGAACAGCCGATCGAGGTCCGTTGAACCTCGGGCCGCATCAGGGCAGCGCAAAGCCCACCTGTCGCAGCATGCCGGACAGCGCTATCAGCGGCAGTCCGACCAGCGCGGTGGGGTCGCGCGACTCAATCGCCTCGAACAGGCAGATCCCCAAGCCTTCGCACTTGAAGCTGCCGGCGCAATCGAACGGCTGCTCTGAGTCCACATAGCGATGTATTTCATCGTCCTGCAGGATGCGGAAGGTCACCAGGGTCATATCTATGGCCTCGAGACAGGTGTCCCCGCGCATCACGCAGACAGCGGTATGGAATTCGACTTTCCGGCCCGACATGGCCCGAAGCTGGGCGATCGCCCGTTCCCGAGTACCCGGCTTACCCAGTGCCAGGCCGGCCAGGGTGGCGACCTGATCTGAGCCAATGGTCCAGGCCTCCGGATGCTGGGCGGCGATCACCCGCGCCTTGGCCCGGGCCAGGCGCTGTGCCAGCATGTCCGCGCATTCATCGGCGAGGGCAGACTCATCCACGTCTGGTCGGGCGACATGGAAGGGCAGTCCAAGCCGCTCCAACAGTTCGCGACGGTAGCGGGAGGTGGAGGCCAGAATCAGTGGCATGGGATGCTCCTTGGGCCGGACCGGATTCTGCATAAGCACCGCCCATCCGGCAAATCACGTCCTGATGGGCTGCCCGGGTTTGACAGCACCTGTCGGCATCCTTAAAATTCAGCGGCTTATGCCTGTGAACGTGCCCGAGATGTTGGATGTTTGGCGCATGGTCGCGGCCAGGCGCGGTTTCGAGGGCACCTTTCCGCTATCCGCCCTGGAGCGCGTAAGGGACCTGCTGATCGACACTCAAGGCGAAGTTTCCTTCTCGCTGCAGTTCGACAGCGATCCGTTGCTCAAATTGGCTTACGTGGAATTGCGGATCGATGCGGAGTTGCCGCTGGAATGCCAGCGCAGCCTGCAGAGGTTCCTGTTCCCGGTGCATATCGTGCAGCGGCTCGGCCTGATCCGTGATGAAGCGGACGAAGCCGCGCTGCCTGCTGAATACGAAGCCCTGCTGGTGCCCGAAGACGGCATGTTGCGGGCGCTGGACCTGGTGGAGGATGAGTTGGTGCTGGCGGTTCCCGCCATCCCGACGGATCCCCGGTCGGACGCGGTGGATCGCGACTGGCCCATTCCGGAAGAGGAATTGGCGAAGGCCAGCCCGTTCGCAGGGTTGGGGTCGCTGAAGAAGAACTGATCAGTAGCATCTTGTACAAGCACACCGGTCGTCGTACTGGCCGGCACACCAACACAACGCAACACCAGCGAAATAGTTCGGAGCAATACCATGGCAGTGCAGAAATCCCGCGTCACCCCGTCCCGTCGTGGCCAGCGTCGTTCGCACGACAGCCTGACCGCCAAGCAGTTGGCTACCGATCCCACCAGCGGCGAGATCCACCTGCGCCACCACGTGACCGCCGACGGCTACTACCGCGGCAAGAAGGTCATCGCGACCAAGGCCGACTCGGTTTCCGACGAGGATTGATCCCGTTGCGCGCCCGTCGGCGCGCGGTGGTTTGACTTGATGCGGTGGGTTTCCCGGCCCTGCAGGGGCCAGCAGCAGGAGCGGGCATGAGCGAGCGTGTTTCGAACGGGCCGTCGCCTGTTGGGCGTATCTATGCGCGCATCGCCGGCACGGGCAGCTACCTGCCCGACAAACTGCTGACCAACGACGACCTGGCCAAGCAGGTCGATACCAGCGACGAATGGATCCGCAGTCGCACCGGTATCCGTGAACGCCACATAGCCGCCGAAGGCCAGACTACCGGCGACCTCGGTTACCACGCCGCGGTTCGCGCGATGGAAGCGGCAGGCGTTGTTGCTTCCGAGATCGACATGATCATCGTGGGCACGACCACCCCCGACCTCATATTTCCGTCCACCGCCTGCCTGATCCAGGCACGGATCGGCGCCAATGGCTGTGCGGCGCTTGACGTAAACGCGGCATGTTCGGGGTTCGTATACGCACTCAGCGTGGCCGACAAGTTCATCCGCTGCGGCGATGCCAGGACCGTGCTGGTCATCGGCGCGGAAACGCTCAGCCGCATCGTCGACTGGACCGAGCGCACCACTTGCGTGCTGTTCGGCGACGGCGCCGGTGCCGTCGTGCTCAAGGCCGACAGCGAAACCGGCATCCTCAGCACGCACCTGCATGCGGATGGCGCGAAAAAAGAGTTGTTGTGGAACCCGGTGGGTGTTTCGTCGGGCTTCAAGCATGACCAGCCCAATGGCGGTTCGCGCATCCACATGAAGGGCAACGACGTATTCAAGTACGCGGTCAAGGCACTCGATGGCGTGGTCGACGAGACCCTCGAAGCCAATGGCCTGTCCAAGCACGACCTGGACTGGCTGATTCCCCACCAGGCTAACCTGCGCATCATCGAAGCCACGGCCAAACGCCTGGACATGTCGATGGACCGCGTTGTGGTCACCGTGGACAAACACGGCAATACTTCCTCGGGCTCGGTGCCGCTGGCGCTGGATGAGGCAGTGCGTTCCGGGCGCGTGCAACGTGGCCAGCTGCTGTTGCTGGAAGCGTTCGGTGGCGGCTTTACCTGGGGTTCGGCGCTGCTGCGCTACTGATTCACATACGCAGTCGTACAGACGCTGGCGCCGATTGGCCCTTATCATCGCCGCTTGTTTTCGAAAGGCGGACTCCGCGTGACCCAGGCGTCAGACATCTCGTCGCAACTCGCTTTCGTGTTTCCCGGCCAGGGTTCGCAATCGGTCGGCATGCTGGCCGAACTCTCCGAATTCCATCCCGTCATCCGCGAGACCTTCGTCGAGGCCTCCGAGGGCGCCGGTGTCGACCTGTGGGCGCTGTCGCAGGGCGGCCCGGAAGAAATGCTCAATCGCACCGAATACACGCAGCCGGCCTTGCTGGCAGCAGGAATCGCGGTGTGGCGTGCGTGGCAGGCACAAGGTGGAGCCATGCCGTCCCTGCTGGCCGGACACAGCCTGGGTGAGTACACCGCGCTGGTAGCCGCAGGCGCGCTGTCGTTGGTGGACGGCGCGCATCTGGTCCGCCTGCGCGGACAGCTGATGCAGGACGCCGCGCCGGCTGGCGTCGGCGCCATGGCCGCCGTGATCGGCGCCGACAATGAGCTGGTCGAGGAAGTCTGCGTGCAGGCGTCCGGCAGCCAGGTCGTGGTGCCGGCCAATTTCAATTCGCCCGGCCAGGTCGTGATTGGTGGCGACGCGGAGGCGGTGGATCGTGCCATCGCGCTGTTCAACGAACGTGGTGTGCGCAAGGTCGTCAAACTGGCGGTGAGCGTGCCCTCGCATACGCCGTTGATGCGCGAAGCCGCCAACAGGTTGGCAGAGGCCATGCGCGGCATGCACTGGAACACGCCCTCGTTGCCTGTGGTGCAGAATGTGGACGCGCAGGTGCAGGCAGGGCTGGACGCGATCCGCGATGCGCTGGTGCGGCAGTTGTACCTGCCGGTGCGCTGGTCCGGTTGCACGCTGGCGCTTGCCGCACAGGGCATCACGCGCGTGGCCGAATGTGGGCCGGGCAAGGTGCTCACAGGCCTGGCCAAGCGCATAGACAAATCCCTTGAAGCACGATCACTGGCCACGGCCGGCGATTTCCAGTCCGCATTGGAAGAATGGAAGCAGGCATGAGCGATATCCGGATCCTCGAAGGGGAAGTGGCTCTGGTCACCGGCGCCAGTCGCGGCATCGGCGCCGCCATCGCCGACGAACTGGCTGCGCAGGGCGCAATCGTCATCGGCACGGCGACATCGGCGTCCGGCGCTGCCGCGATCGGCGAGCGACTTGCCGCTCAGCAGGGGCACGGGCGTGAGTTGAACGTCACCGATGCGGCCGCGGTGGAGGCATTGATCGATTCCATCGGCAAGGAATTCGGCGGCGTCAGCATTCTCGTCAACAATGCCGGCATCACCCGCGACAACCTGCTTATGCGTATGAAGGAAGATGACTGGCAGGCCATCCTCGACACCAACCTGACCAGCGTCTACCGCACATCCAAGGCGGTCATGCGCGGCATGATGAAAGCGCGCAAGGGTCGGATCATCAACATCGCCTCGGTCATTGGCGTGACCGGCAACGCGGGGCAATCCAACTATGCCGCCGCCAAGGCGGGCATCATCGCCTTCTCGAAATCACTGGCGAAGGAAATCGGAAGCCGCGGCGTCACCGTGAACGTGGTGGCGCCGGGTTTCATCGATACCGACATGACCCGTGCCATGCCTGAAGACGCCAAGCAGGCGCTGATCGGCCAGATCGCACTCGGCAGACTTGGGGAGGCTACTGACATCGCGCGCGCGGTCGCGTTCCTGGCGGGCCCTTCGGCCACCTACATCACTGGCGAAACCCTGCACGTGAATGGCGGCATGTACATGCCGTAACATAATTGGTAGTACCTTTGCCATGTAAGTGATTGATTGCAGGGCGGTTGCCAAGGCCTGCACCGAATCGACGGTTTACACTAAACTACTCCCCGTTCACTCAACTCCGTCTGGAGCCAAAACCAATGAGCAGCATCGAAGAACGCGTCAAGAAGATCGTCATAGAACAACTTGGCGTCAAAGAAGAAGAAGTCACCACCAGCGCATCGTTCGTCGATGACCTCGGCGCCGATTCGCTCGACACCGTGGAACTGGTAATGGCGCTGGAAGAAGAGTTCGAGTGCGAAATCCCGGACGAAGACGCCGAGAAGATCACCTCGGTGCAGCAGGCCATCGACTACGTCAAGGCGCACGTCAAGGCCTGAGCAGTACGTTTAGATGAGTCGTGCCGGGGCCGCGCTTGCGGCCCCGTGCATTTGCAGGGTGTCAGTGCGCCGGCGTAGGGTCGGCGCGCACCCACAACAGGATGAGGAATCGCAATGAACCAGCGTCGCGTCGTAGTCACCGGCATGGGCATGATCTCGCCCCTGGGCAATGACCTTGCCAGCAGCTGGGATGGCATCATCAATGGCCGCTCAGGGCTGGGCCCGATTACCTCGTTCGATGCCTCGCTGTTCACCACCCGCATCGCCGGCGAGATCCGCGGCTTCGATCCCACCCTGTACATGTCCCCCAAGGACGTGAAGAAGATGGATGCCTTCATCCATTACGGTGTCGCCGCCTCGCTGATGGCGATGGAGGATTCGGGACTGGAAGTCACCGAGCAGAACGCAGAGCGGATCGGCGCGATCATCGGCGCCGGCATTGGCGGCATCCTCGGCATCGAGGAACAGACCGCTAAATACATCGAGGGTGGGCCGCGCAAGATTTCGCCGTTCTATATCCCCAGCACCATCATCAACATGCTGCCCGGCCAGTTGAGCATCATGAAGGGCATCAAGGGGCCGAGCTTCTCCGCGGTTTCGGCCTGCGCCACTTCCAACCATTCCATCGGCATGGCCATGCGCATGATCCAGTACGGCGATGCCGACGTGATGATTGCCGGCGGTGCCGAGCGTGGCTCTTCGCCGACTTCGGTGGGCGGCTTCTGCTCGATGAAGGCGATGTCCACGCGCAACGACGATCCGACGGCGGCTTCACGTCCCTGGGACCAGGACCGCGACGGTTTCGTGCTGGGTGACGGCGCCGGCATCCTGGTGATCGAGGAGTACGAACACGCCAAGGCTCGTGGGGCGCGCATCTATTGCGAGCTGGCGGGTTTCGGCGCCAGCTCCGATGCGTTCCACATGACCGCACCCAGCGAGAACGGCGAGGGTCCGGCGCGCTGCATGGCAATGGCCATGAAGGACGCCGGGATCAACGCCGACCAGGTCGGGTACCTCAATGCCCATGGCACCTCCACGCCGCTCGGCGACCTGGCCGAAACCCTGGCCATGAAGCGCGCGCTGGGCGACCACGCCTACAAGACCATGGTCAGCTCCACCAAGTCGATGACCGGCCACCTGCTGGGCGCCGCCGGTGGCGTGGAAGCGATCTTCTCGGTGCTGGCCATAGACAAGGGCATCATTCCGCCGACCATAAACCTGGAAAATCCGGGCGAAGGCTGCGACCTGGACTACGTGCCCAACGTCGCGCGTGAAAAGAAGATCAACGTGGCCATGTCGAACGGCTTTGGCTTCGGCGGCACCAACGGCACGCTGGTGTTCAAGCGCATCTGAGTAGTGCTCGGCCGCTGAAGGCCAGCGCAGCATGGAAATCAGATGCACGGATTCCTCCTTGCCGATGGCTGCCGCTTACAGCGGGCTTCGTCCGACATTCATGCAGTACTGGATTGCGCGGGTCGCCTTTCCTCATGCGGGGGGGACAGCCGAAAACAAGGCGGATCCAGGTAATGCCGCGATGAAGAATACCGAATGATCGAATCCCGCTCGCTACCCGCCGATACCGACCTGCTCGGCTTGCATCGCCTGGCCCCGTCGCGCTACCCGCTGCTGCTTGAGTCCGTTGCATCCAGCACGGCGCAGGGCAGGTGGGACCTGCTGCTGGCCACCGACGGCAGCGGGCTGCGCCTGGGCATCGATGGGCTCACTTCAACGCTGGATGGCCAACCGCTTAAAGCGGATTTCCTGGACGCGCTGGACGCCGAATGGCAGTCCCTGCGGATTCCGCGCGAGGAACCGCGATGGCCGTTCCGGGGCGGCTGGGCGCTGTTGCTCAACTACGAACTTGCCGCGCAGGTCGAGCCGGTGCTGGCGCTTCCGGCAGGGCCCGGGGCCGTTCCAGTGGCACTGGCGTTGCGCTGTCCCGCCGCGATCCTGCGCGACCGGCTCACCGGCCATTGCGTAGCCGTGGCCGAAACCGGATCTACGGCGTTGCTCGCCGCGATAACCGACGACATAGCAGCTTCGCGTTCGGCGCCTGGGCTGGGGCCGTGGCGTGAGCCGGCGGAAATCCTCGAGGAACCACCGCAGCGTTTCATCGACGGAGTCGAACGCATTCTGCGATACCTCGCCGCAGGCGACATCTTCCAAGTGAATCTTTCACGCGCATGGCGCGCCCGCTTCGAGGAAAGCGTGGATCCTGCCGCGCTTTACTCGCGCCTGCGGATCGCAAATCCTGCCCCTTTCGCCGGCTTGTTCTCTGCTGGTGCGTGGGCCGTCGCCAGCTCCTCGCCTGAACGGCTGGTCTCGGTTCGTGGCGAGGTGGTCGAAACGCGGCCCATCGCCGGCACGCGCCCGCGCTTCGAGGGCGACGATGATGCCGCACGCATGCGCGAACTGGTCGGCCATCCCAAGGAGCGTGCCGAGCACGTGATGCTGATCGACCTGGAGCGCAATGACCTGGGGCGCGTCTGCGAGCCCGGCAGCGTGGAAGTGGACGAACTGATGACCGTGGAAAGCTATGCCCACGTGCACCACATCGTCAGCAACGTGCGTGGCCGCCTGCGTCCGGGCACGACGCCGGGCGAAGTGATCCGCGCCACTTTTCCGGGTGGCACCATCACCGGCTGTCCCAAGGTGCGGTGCATGCAGATCATCGCCGAGCTCGAAGGCCAGGCGCGCGGCGCCTATACCGGTGCCTTTGGCTGGCTGAACCGCGATGGCGACCTTGACCTGAACATCCTGATCCGCAGCGCGGAGATATTTCCCGCTGAAGGAGGCGGCAGCAACGTGGTGTTCCGCACCGGTGCCGGCATCGTCGCCGACTCCATTCCCGAGCGTGAACTGGACGAGACCCGGGCCAAGGCGCGCGGCATGCTGAAAGCGCTGGGACCCTTGCAGGCGTTGGGCCGCTGAGCGGCTGGCTGGGAAAGGTCGCTGGTGCTCCAGGGCGTGGGCGCTTCCTAAATTCAACGGGGCGCAAGGTATCCTGCACTCCATGACCCAATCGTCCGAGGAAATCGTGTCCCCAGCTCCCAAGCGCGGTTGCCGTGCGTTCGTCATAGGTTGTCTGGTCCTGCTCGCACTGGCGGCCGCAGGCGGCGCGTGGCTGCTGCAGCGCTACACCGGCTTCAGCGACCGGCCCATTGCAGGCCTGCAGGCAGGAGACAGCGTGGTGGTGGCATCCGGCGATTCGTTCCCGGGCGTGCTGCGCAAGTTGCGCGCGGCGGGCGTTGACCAGGGTCAGGACCTGGAGTGGCGCACACTGGCTCGCCAACTCGACGTGGCCGGCAGCCTGAAGGTGGGCGAATATGCCTTGGCGCCGGGCCTCACGCCACGCCAGTTGTTGCTGAACATGCGCAACGGCAAGGTCATCAACTACCGCTTCACCATTGTCGAAGGCTGGAACATCCGCCAGTTGCGCGCAGCGATCAATGCGGCCACGCCGCTGCTGCATGAAACCACCGCGCTGGACGATGCCGCGTTGATGACCTTGCTGGGGCATGCGGGGCAACATCCGGAAGGCAGGTTCCTTCCCGAGACCTATGTCTACTCGCGCGGCGACAGCGACGCGGACGTGCTCAGGCGCGCCCATGATGCAATGGAGAAAGTGCTTGCGGAAGCATGGAGCGCGCGCGCCCGGGACGTGCCACTGAAATCGGCGGACGAGGCCTTGATACTGGCCTCCATCATCGAGAAGGAAACCGGGCTGGCCTCCGAGCGCCCGCAGATTGCCGGCGTGTTCGCCCGTCGCCTGAAGCTGGGAATGAAACTGCAGACCGATCCGACCGTGATCTATGGAATCGGCAGCACCTATGACGGCAATATCCGCCGTCGCGACCTGCTCACCGATACGCCCTACAACACCTACACGCGTGCCGGCCTGACTCCCACGCCCATCGCCATGCCGGGCATCGATGCACTGCGCGCGGCTGTGAATCCAGCCCAGGGCGACGCGCTGTTCTTCGTTGCGCTGGGTGATGGCAGTGGCAGCCACGTGTTCTCGCCCACGCTGGACGGGCACAACGCTGCCGTCGCGCGCTACCTGCAGCAGCTGCGACGCCCGGCGTTGCCGCAGGAAGAGCCGCAGCAATGAGGGAAGCCCTGCTGAAGCATCCGCGCCTGATCAGCCTCGAGGGCGGCGAGGGTGCTGGCAAGACCAGTGCCATCGCCGCAATCCGCGAACTGTTGCAGTCTCGCGGCCATGAAGTGGTGCTGACCCGCGAGCCTGGCGGCACGCCGCTGGCCGAGCGCATCCGCGAGCTGTTGTTGAGTTCCCATGAGGAGCCGCTGGCGCCTGAGACCGAACTGCTGCTGATGTTCGCCTCGCGTTCGCAGCATGTACGCGAGGTCATCCGCCCGGCGCTGCAGCGCGGCGCCTACGTGGTTACCGACCGTTTCACCGATTCCAGCTATGCCTATCAGTCCGATGGCCGCGGGCTGGATCGCGCCCTGGTAGAGGAGCTCGAGCGCAGGGTGGTGGGACTGAAACCAGGACTCACCTTGCTGCTGGACCTGGACGTGCGCGAAGGCCGGGCGCGCACCAGCGGCCGCGATCTTTGGCCGGACCGGATCGAAAGCGAACAGGACGACTTCTTCGAGCGCGTGCGGGAAGGATTCCGCAAGCGCGCCCTTGCCGAGCCCGAGCGGTTCCGGGTGATCGATGCCGGCCAGCCGCCTGCGGCCGTGGGTGCCGCTGTACACGGCGCGGTCACCAGCTGGCTTGAGGCGAACCCGTGAGTCCTTTGCCTCCTCCGCAGGCGGCGAAGCGGCGGCATGTTTCTTGCGGGGGGCGGCATGCGTACTGAATTCTCACCCTGGCAACAGCGTGCCTACGAACAGGCGGTCGTGGCGCTGGAGGCCGGTCGCCTGGGCCATGGCCTGCTGATCTGCGGGCCCAAGGGCCTGGGCAAGCGCGCCGTGGCCGAGCACCTGGCCCAGTACGTGCTTTGCACCGCCCGGGTCGGCCACCAGCCATGCGGAAAGTGCCGGGGTTGCCTGCTCTATCTGTCGCGTTCGCAGCGCGAGAACCTGGAGTTGCGGCCCGACAAATCCCTGGCCCATCCCCACGGGCATCCAACCCATCCGGATGTGATCTTCCTCGGCCATGCCTGGCGCATGAGCCCTTCGCCGGCGCGCCAACTCACCCAGATCGTGGTGGACCAGGTGCGCGTGTTGTCCGAACGGCTTGCCAAGACACCGCAATATGGCGAGGCACTGGTCACCATCATCGATCCGGCCGAGGCCATGAACGAGAGCGCCAGCAACGCCTTGTTGAAGACACTCGAGGAGCCCGTGCCCGGACGTTACCTGTGGTTGATCAGTGCGCAGCCCGCCAGCCTTTCGGCGACCATCCGCAGTCGCTGCCAGAAGCTCGAATTCAAGTTGCCCCCCATGGACGAAGCGCTGGCCTGGCTGGTCAGTTCGGGGCATTCCAGCAAGGATGCAGAGGAAGCGCTTGGCGCGGCGCGCGGCCATCCCGGCCTGGCGGATGAGTGGCTGCGGGACGGTGGCATGGCCCTCAGGAAGTCGGTGGCCAGCGACCTGGAGAAGCTGGAGCGTGGCGACATCGGCGTCATTGAAACCGCGCAACGCTGGGCTTCCGATGAGCACGCCGACCTTCGCCTGAGCCACGCGGCCGACCTGGTGCTGGCGCAGGCGGGCACTGCCGGCTTGACCGATCCGGCCCGATTGCACAAGCTGGCAACGTGGTTCGATGCCGCAAACCGTACGCGCGACCTGTTGGGGACCACGGTTCGCGGCGATCTTGCAATAGTGGATTTGCTCTTGGCCTGGCGCGGTGTTGACCGGACCCGGGCCGCCAAAGGAGATAGGGCGTGAATGCAGTAGCGGGTGGTGGACGGCAGGGCATCCTGTCCCTGGCGGTCAAGGACAAGGCGGCGCTGTACAACGCCTACATTCCATACGTGAAGAACGGCGGCATCTTCGTGCCCACGCCCAAGCGTTATTTCCTGGGCGACGAGGTGTTCGTGCTGCTCACGCTTCCCGATTCCAGCGAGCGCCTGCCGGTCGCCGGCAAGGTGATCTGGGTGACCCCCGTAGGCGCACAGGGCGCACGGGTTGCCGGTATTGGCGTGCAGTTCGCCGATACCAGTGAAGGCGAAGCGGTGAAGAGCAAGATCGAAACGCTGTTGGCCGGCACCCTCAACGCGGACAAGCCCACCAGCACGATGTAGAGCTGGCGGGCCGTCTGGAAGCAATGAAAAAAGCCCGGCATGCCGGGCTTTTTTCATTGCAGGTCATGTTGCTTCAAAGCCCCTTGAACAGATTTCCGGCTATCAATACGGCCAGCCCGCCACACAGTATCCAGAACGCCTGGCCAGCCAGCGCGGGGATATAGCCGAGCTTGGCCGCCACGCCGATGCCGCCCAGCAAGAGTGAAATAAAGAACATGCCCGCGGTGGGAGCACTGAGGTTGAACATTGGGTATGAGTCCGTCTTTGGTTGGGAATGGAGGGTAGTCCGTCCTGCCGGGGCAATCAGACGGTCGGTTTCCGCAGTGTTGGCGAGTCCCAGCCGGGGCGCGGCGAGAAACGATCACCGTAGCGCCCCTGCAGCGCCTTGAGCTTCTCGACCAGCGCATCGGCGCCCGCAGCCTTGATGTACTGGATCGGACCCCCGCGGAACGGTGCGAAGCCGGTGCCGAAGATGACGCCGGCGTCCAGCAGGTCCGGATCGCTGACCACGCCGTCGTGCAGGCAGGCCACGGCTTCATTGAGCAGCGGCAGGATCAGGCGATCCTCGAGGTCCGATGGGGCCTGGTAGTCCTTGGCCACCTCAGGCTTGATCGCCTTGCCGTTTTCCCATTTGTACAGCCCCTGGCCATCCTTCTTGCCGCGCTTGCCGGCTTCCGGCGGAGCGGACAGGGCCGCGGGGATCGGCAGCCCGAGGAACGGCGCAAGCTCCTTGCCTACGCCCGCGGCGACATCCAAGCCGACTGTGTCGATGAGTTCGATGGGTCCCATCGGCATGCCGAACTTCACGGCGGCCTTGTCGATCACCGGGCCCGGAATGCCTTCCGAATACGCGGTGACCGCTTCCAGCATGTAGGGGAACAGCACCCGGTTTACCAGGAAGCCCGGCGTGCCGGCAACCGGCACGGCCAGCTTGTCGATGGCCTTGCAGAAGCCGGCCAGGCGCTTTTCTGTCTCCGGCGACATGCCGTCATGGCGGATGATTTCCACCAGCGGCATCTGGGCGACCGGGTTGAAGTAATGCAGGCCCGCGAACTGCGCAGGGCGCTGGATGTGTTCGCGCAGCTCGGTCAGCGGGATGGACGAGGTGTTGGTGGTGAGCAGGGCATCGGGCTTCAACCGGGGTTCGACCGACTGGTAGAGATCGCGCTTGGCCTCGGGGTTCTCGATGATCGCCTCGATCACCAGGTCGGCAACCGCCACGCCTTCTCCGGCCAGATCGCCCTTCAGGCGGGCGACGACCGCCGGCCGTTTCGAATCATCCTTCACGCGCTTGTTGAACAGCTCCGCGGCCCGGGTAAGTGCGCCGTCGATGAAACGCTGCTCGCGATCCTGCAGGGTTACTTCGAAACCCTTGTAGGCTGACCACGCCGCGATGTCGCCGCCCATGACGCCGGCGCCGACCACGTGTACGTGCTTGATGCCATGTTCCTTGCCACCTTGACCCTTGAGGCGCTCCTGCAGGAAGAAGATGCGGATCAGATTGCGTGCGGTGGGCGTCGCCGCCAGCTTCACCACGCCACGGCGTTCGGCATCCAGGCGCGCCTGGATGTTGCTGCCGCCGCTGCGTTTCCAGGTATCGATCAGCGCATACGGGGCAGGGTAGTGTTCCTTGCGTGCCTTGCGCGCAACCTGCTTGGCCATCTGCGGCGCCAGCGACTGCCTGGCCAGCCATGTATTCGTGGCCCAGGCCGTTGCGCGTTGCTTGAACGCGCGTTGCGTTCCCTTCTGCACCAGGGCGACGGCGGCGTCGAGCAAAAGGGCAGGCTCCACTACTTTGTCCACCAGGCCCGTAGCCTTGGCAGCCGATGCCGATAAGGTGCGGCCGGTAAGCATCAGGTCCATCGCCGCGGGGGCACCAATCAGGCGCGGCAAGCGCGCGCTGCCTCCCCACCCGGGGAAAATGCCGAGCATTACTTCCGGCAGGCCAATGCGCGTGGAGGGATCATTGGACGCTACGCGGTAACGGCAGGCCAGCGAGATTTCAGTGCCGCCGCCCATGCAGTGCCCATGTATCGCCGCCACGGTGGGGCAGGGAAGCTCCGAGAGTTTCTGGAAGACGGCCTGGCCGCGGCGGATCGCATCGTTGACCGTGCCCTTGCGATCGAATTCCTGGAATTCCTTCAGGTCGGCGCCGGCAATGAAGCCTGCCGTCTTAGCGGAACGGATCACCACGCCCTTGGGCGGATCGATGGCAATGCGTTCGACCAGGTCGCCCAGTTCGATCAACACATCCTGCGACAGGGCATTGACCGCAGCCCCCTGGCGATCAAGGCTCAGCACGACGATGCCGTCCTCGCGTGACTCCGTTTGCCAATGACTGAATCGGAGCCCATCGAAGCTAGCTGCCATGATCAAAACCATCCGTTCGCGTATGGGGAAGGCGACTATCATCCCGAGGTTGTTTAACCCACGTCAAATCCCCACTCATTGACAGGGTCATGACTGCAGGCATGGGCATAACCCGGGTCTTCAGGTTAAATCGTTGATAAGGAAGCCGTTTGCGCGTGCTTCTGAACTTTTCCCCGCAGTGGCGGTCACAGTGCTCGGTCATCAGCCGAGCCGACAGGAGTGCGGCCCGGCATGGCCGATGTGCTTACCCAAACCGAAACAGCCCCACCGCAGGAACTGGACCTTGAACTGGTCAGGCGGGTGCAGCGTGGCGACAGTGCGGCGTTCGACCTGCTGGTGCGCAAGTACCAGCATCGGATCATCGCCCTGATCGGACGCTATATCCATGACTGGAGCGAATGCCAGGATGTTGCCCAGGACACTTTCATGCGCGCTTACCGCGCCATTGGGAATTTCCGCGGCGATGCCCAGTTCTATACCTGGTTACACCGGATCGCAGTGAATACAGCCAAGAACCATCTAGTCGCCCACAACCGCCGTCCGCCAACCGACGACGTAGACGCCAGCGATGCTGAGCAATACGACACGGGCAGCCGCCTGCGCGACACCGATACGCCGGAACGCGAGCTCATGCGCCAGGAGCTGGAGCGCACGGTGATGAAGGCCGTGGATGCGTTGCCGGAAGAGCTGCGGACCGCCATCACCCTGCGCGAGGTCGATGGCCTGAGTTACGACGAGATCGCGCAGAAAATGGATTGCCCCATCGGCACCGTGCGCTCGCGCATATTCCGTGCCCGCGAGGCCATCGATGCCGAACTTCGACCCCTGGTCGATTCCGAAAGCGCTACCCGGGAGCGTACCCGCACATGACCACCGACAAGATCGACACCCATTATTTCCAGCAGCTGTCAGCGCTGATGGATGGCGACCTGGCCCCTGACCAGGCGCGCTTCCTGTTGAGGCGCATGCAGCACGACACCGATCTGACGTCCTGCCTCGAGCGTTGGCAGCTGTGCGGGGATGCCTTGCGTGGCCAGGCGCAGGCGCCTGCACCAGCGGGCTTCGCCGAACGCATCGCCGCCGCCATTGCAGAAGAGCCCGCGCAGGCAACGCCGAATAGTGCCTCCGGTCGAAACCGCGGCACCTTGGCCCGCTGGGGTGGAGGCGCATTGGCCGCTTCCGTCGCGGCGATAGCGCTGTTCATGGTGCGCCAGCAGGTGCCCGACGACGGCCCTTCACAGGCAACGCCTGCCGTGGCTGGGCAGTCTCCAGTTGCTTCGACGACGCCAGCGCTGTCATCGCCTGCTGTCCAGGCAGCGACAACGGTGACCTCGGCAAGCGTGGCCGTGGCAAGCGTGCCGCGCCGGCAGGTCGAGGCTTCGCGGCGCAGTGCCACGCGCAGCCAGCAGGCTGCGCGCAATGCCGCCACGCTGCGCAAGCTGCCGGATCGTGCGTTTGCTTCCGCTTCGATTCCGGTGGTCCATGCCATTGCCGGCGTGCCTGCGACGGAAGGACGTGATCCTTTCTCCGGAGCCCAGATGAATGCCCCGTTGGCACGTCCCTGGCCGCGCGCCGTGCTGCCGCAGTACTCCTCGGGCAGCGGGGGCTTCAATGCCGATTATTCGACTGATCGCGCCACCCAGACCTTCTATCCGTTCGAGCCGCGGCTGCCGTCGACTCCACCGGTCACCCTGCCGGAAGCCCCTGCGCGCAATCGCTGAGGCCGCAGGTGCCCGACCCGCGGCCAGCTGCATCCAGGCAGGCGGGTCTTGCTCCTTTCCCACTATCCACACCTATCGAGGCATGCGTTCGATGACCCCCAGTGTCCGTATCCGTAACAGCCTGTTTGGACTGTGCATCCTGACCACTCCGCTGGCGGCCTGCGCCCAGCAGCCCAGCCCAGCCCAGCCCGGTGCCGCACCTGCCGTGGTCAGTTCGATTGCCCAGAGCAGTGCTCCGCAAATTGTCACCGGCTTGCCTGATTTCACCCGCCTGGTAGACCAGGTAGGCCCGGGTGTGGTGAATATCGAAGCGAAAGTTGGCTCACGCCCCAGCGCACGGGGCGCGCAGCCCGCCGAGGGGCAGATGCCCGGGAACGACGAGATGCCAGAGTTTTTCCGCCGCATTTTCGGTCCCGATTTCCAGATGCCGGGGCCACAGCAGGGTCCGCGCACGCCCCAGCGCCGCGGTACGTCGATGGGCAGCGGCTTCATCATCTCCCCCGATGGCTATGTGCTGACCAACCACCATGTTGTTGATGGTGCCGATGAGGTCACGGTGAAGCTGTCTGATCGACGCGAGCTGGTTGCCAAGGTCATCGGCAGTGACCAGCAGTACGACGTGGCGTTGCTGAAGATCCAGGCCACGGGTTTGCCATCGATACGCCTTGGCGATTCGAACAGCCTGAAGCCGGGCCAATGGGTGGTTGCAATCGGTTCGCCTTTCGGCCTGGACCACTCGGTCACCGCGGGCATCGTCAGCGCCACCGGCCGCAGCAATCCCTACGCGGACCAGCGCTACGTCCCCTTCATCCAGACCGACGTGGCGATCAACCAGGGCAATTCCGGTGGTCCCCTGCTCAACACCAGTGGTGAAGTGGTTGGCATCAATTCGCAGATCTTCTCTGCTTCCGGCGGCTACATGGGCATCAGCTTCGCCATTCCAATCGACTTGGCCATGAGTGCGGTCGAACAGTTGAAGAAGACCGGCAAGGTCAGTCGTGGACAGCTGGGCGTGCAGGTCGGGGCGATCAGCACCGATGCCGCAAGGGGTTTCGGGCTCCCCGACACCCGCGGCGCACTGGTCAACGATGTGCTGGCCGACAGCGCCGCCCAGAAGGCCGGACTGGAGGCAGGTGACGTGATCCGTTCGGTCAATGGCGTTGAAATCGCCAACTCCAGTGACCTGCCGCCCCTGATCGGCGCCATGGCGCCCGGCTCGAAGGTGAAGCTAGGGATCCTGCGCGACGGCAAGCCGCGCGATGTCGCCGTGACCCTGTCGGTACTGGACGAGACCTCGCAGGAAACTGCGGAAGGGGGTCCCGCGCAGGCGGACATTCCCTCCAATCCGGCGCGCGCGGAGTCTGCAATCCTTGGCATCGCCGTCGCTGACCTGGATGCCAATACCCGCAAGCAGATGGGGCTGAAGGCTGGCGAAGGCATTCGCATCACCCGGGTGACCGGCACGTCCGCTGGCGAGGCCGGGTTGCAGCCGGGGATCGTGATCCTGCAGGTAAGCCGCAGGCCGGTCGGCAGCGTCACCCAGTTCAACCAGGAGCTGCGTGCAGTCAAGCCGGGCCAGGTGGTCATGTTGCTCGTCCGCAGCCCCCGGGGCGGCACAGCCTTCGTTCCGGTGACCGCGGGCGAGGACGAATAGCAGCCGGTATCGGGAAAGACGAGGCCCGTAGGGCGACCGACGGGCAGCCAGCACGGCGGCCATGCGATAATGCGCCGTTATTCTTCCTGACGGCCCCCGCTGGCCGCCCTCATGCAGCCCAAGTCCAGCCCGTCCCCCGATTCCATGCGGAATATCCGCAACTTTTCCATCATTGCCCACGTCGACCACGGCAAGTCGACCTTGGCTGATCGCATCATCCAGCTGTGCGGCGGCTTGCAGGCCCGCGAGATGGAAGCGCAGGTCCTCGACTCGAACCCGATCGAGCGCGAGCGTGGCATCACCATCAAGGCCCAGTCCGTGTCGCTGCCGTATACGGCCAAGGACGGGCAGGTCTACCAGCTCAATTTCATCGACACGCCCGGGCACGTCGACTTCAGCTACGAGGTCTCCCGCTCGCTGGCCGCCTGCGAGGGCGCGCTGCTGGTGGTCGACGCAGCCCAGGGCGTAGAGGCCCAATCGGTCGCCAACTGCTACACCGCCGTGGAGCAGGGCCTGGAAGTGGTGCCGGTGATCAACAAGATCGACCTGCCTACCGCCGATATCGAGAAGGTCAAGGCCGAGATCGAGGCCGTGATCGGCATCGACGCCGAGAATGCCGTGGCCATCAGCGCCAAGACCGGCCTGAATGTGGTCGATGTGCTGGAAGCCATCGTCGAGCGGATTCCGCCGCCGGTCCCGCGCGACACCGACAAGCTGCAGGCGCTGATCATCGATTCCTGGTTCGACAACTACCTGGGCGTGGTCTCGCTGGTGCGGGTGATGCAGGGCGAGATCGTGCCCGGCACCAAGATGCTGGTCATGTCCACCGGCCGCACCCACCTGGTGGACAAGGTCGGCGTGTTCACCCCCAAGCGCAAGGAGCTGAAGAAACTCGGCGCGGGGGAAGTGGGCTGGATCAACGCGTCGATCAAGGACGTCCACGGCGCTCCGGTCGGCGACACCCTGACCCTGGCCAGCGACCCGGCCAGCAAGCCGTTGCCGGGCTTCCAGGAAATGCAGCCACGCGTGTTCGCCGGACTGTTCCCGGTCGATGCCGATGACTACCCGGACCTGCGCGAGGCGCTGGAAAAGCTGCGCCTCAACGATGCGGCATTGCGTTTCGAGCCCGAGAGCTCCGAAGCCATGGGTTTCGGCTTCCGCTGCGGCTTCCTGGGCATGCTGCACATGGAGATCGTGCAGGAGCGCCTGGAGCGCGAGTACGACCTCAACCTGATCAGCACCGCGCCCACCGTGGTCTATGAAGTGCTCAGGACCGACGGCAGCATCCTCAGCCTGGACAACCCGTCCAAGCTGCCGCAGGCCAACCTGATCGACGAGATCCGCGAGCCCATCATCCGCGCCAACGTGCTGACCCCCCCGGACTACGTGGGCAACGTGATCACCCTGTGCGAGGAAAAGCGCGGCCGCCAGATCAGCATCAACTACCTGGGCTCGCAGGTGCAGATCAGCTACGAGTTGCCGATGGCCGAAGTGGTGCTGGACTTCTTCGATCGCCTCAAATCGGTGTCGCGCGGCTATGCATCGCTTGACTACCATTTCCTGCGTTTCGAGGCCGGCCCGTTCGTGCGCGTGGACACCCTGATCAATGGCGACAAGGTCGATGCACTGTCCTTGATCGTTCATCGCCAGTACGCCGATCGCCGTGGTCGCGAGCTGACCGAGAAGATGCGCGAACTGATCCCGCGGCAGATGTTCGACGTGGCCATCCAGGCTGCGGTCGGAGCCCAGGTGATCGCCCGCAGCACGGTAAAAGCCATGCGGAAGAACGTTCTGGCCAAGTGCTATGGTGGCGACATAAGCCGCAAGAAGAAGCTTCTGGAAAAGCAGAAGGAAGGCAAGAAGCGCATGAAGCAGGTGGGCAATGTCGAGATACCGCAGGAAGCTTTCCTGGCGGTCCTGCAGATGGACAACAAGTAACAGCGGGGAAGGGTAAGCAGTAAATAGAAAGAAGAGCGCTTTTCTTCACTCTTTGCCCTTAACTATTCACCGCCTCCAAGGAATCTTATGGTCTGGTTCGAAACAATCCTCGTGGTGCTCACCCTGCTGACCGGCATCGTCTGGTTGCTGGACAAACTGTTCCTGGCCAGGCGCCGCGCCGCGCGTGGCGGATTGCTGGACGAGGAGCCGGTGCTTGTCGATTACTCGCGCGCCTTCTTCCCGGTGCTGGCCGTCGTGTTGATACTGCGCAGCTTCATCGCCGAACCCTACAAGATCCCGTCGGCATCGATGATGCCCAACCTGCTGATTGGCGATTTCATTCTGGTCAACAAGTTCACCTACGGCCTGCGCCTGCCGATCAACAACAAGAAGTTCATCTCCATAAGCGAGCCCAAGCGCGGCGATGTGGTGGTGTTCAAGCCTCCGCACGATCCGGAGAACAACTGGATCAAGCGCATTATCGGCCTGCCGGGCGACCGCATCGCCTTCCAGGGCAATACGCTGACCATCAACGACCAGGCCATGAGCTACCAGACCCTTGGCACCTATACGGGCCGCGGCGTGGCCCAGGGGACCGAGAGCGCCGCGCTGCTGCAGGAAAACCTGCCCGGGCGCCCGCACGAGATACTGGAGGGCGACCGCGCCGAAGGGCAGGGCGAATGGGTGGTCCCGGCCGGGCACTATTTCGTAATGGGCGACAATCGTGATAATAGCCAGGATGGTCGTCTGTGGCCGGAAGTGGGGGCGGACGGCCAGTTGTTGCCTGACCATAATTTCCTTCCCGAAGAAAACCTTCGCGGCAAGGCATTCCTGATCTGGCTGAATTGCGAGGGTTGGGTCTGCAAGGATGGTTTCGATGCGTCCAGGATCGGAACGAGAATCCAGTAAACCCAGCATCCAATGAACCCAGCATTCAATAGACATGTTGTCCATCCCGGGGAAATGCACATGAAGCGCACACTGCAAGCGAAGCACAAGCAAGACGGCATGACGTTGACGAGTTTCGTGGTGGTGCTCGCGGTGGTCGGCTTCGCCGCCTACATCGGCATGAAGCTGTTCCCGATGTACCAGGAGTATTACTCGGTGCGAAGTGCAGCCAAGGCCATTGCGGCCGAGCCAGGCGTTGGGGATATGGATCCGTCGAAGATTCAGTCGATGTTGTTCAAGCACTTGGATATCAACTATTCCGAGAATGTGAAGGAAGAGAACGTAAAGTTCGATCGCATTGACAGTGGCTGGAGGATGAAGGTGAACTACGAAGTGCGGCGCCCGCTGGTGGGCAACCTCGACGTGGTGGGTGTGTTCGATATTTCACAGGACCTGACTCGTGGCGGTGGTACCGATTGACCTGAAATTCCGGCACGGTGAGCTTGACGGCTACCGTTTTGCCGATCCGGGCCTGCTGCAGCAGGCCCTGACCCATCGCAGTGCAGGTGCGCCGCACAACGAGCGGCTGGAATTCCTGGGTGACAGCATCGTCAACCTGACGGTTGCCGAGGTGTTGTTCCAGCGCTGGCCAAAGGCCGACGAAGGCGCGCTGACACGCGCGCGTGCCGAGCTGGTGCGCGAGGCATCCCTGGCCACCATTGCCCGCCGGCTGGAACTGGGCGCGCGCCTGACCCTGGGCCCGGGCGAAATGAAATCCGGTGGCCATCGCCGGGATTCGATCCTGGCCGATGCCTTGGAAGCGGTGGTCGCCGCGATCTACCTGGACGCGGGTTTCGAGGGCTGCCGGGCGGCCGTGCTGCCCTGGTTCGAGGAATCGCTGGCTGCGTTGCCGGTCGGCAAGCCAGGCAAGGATGCCAAGACCCGCCTGCAGGAATGGCTGCAGGGCCGCCAGCGCGCGCTACCCAGCTACGAACTGGTCTCCGAAAGCGGCGATGACCACGCCAAGTTGTTTACGGTCAGCTGCACCATCGCCGATCCCACCCTGACCGCAGAAGGCGAGGGCAGCTCGCGTCGCAACGCCGAGCAGGCCGCCGCCCTGGGCGTGCTGGAAAAACTGGACCTCTCCAAATGAACACCGACACCGCGCATCGCAGCGGCAGCATTGCCGTCATCGGCCGGCCCAACGTGGGCAAGTCGACCCTTACCAATGCGCTGGTGGGGGCCAAGGTCAGCATCGTTTCCAACCGGCCGCAAACCACGCGCCACCGTTTGCTGGGCATTGCGACTTTCCCCGAGGGGCAGATAGCGCTGGTCGATACGCCCGGGCTGCACAAGCAGGAGGGCAAGTTCTCCGCCTCGGCGATGAGCAAAGTGATGAATCGTGCCGCCCGGGGCGCCATCGAGGACGTCGACGCGGCGTTGATGGTGATCGAAGCAGGGCGCTGGGACGAAGCAGACACCTTGGCCTACAACGTGCTCAGCGACAGCGGCATCCCGGTGATGCTGGTGGTCAACAAGGTCGACCAGATCAAGCTCAAGGCTGAGTTGCTGCCCTTCCTGGGCCGTATCACCGAAGGCCGCACTTTCGCCAGCGTGCACCTGATCTCGGCGCTGAAGCGCAACGGGCTGGAACAACTGGTGAAGGACATGCTGGCGTTGCTGCCGGAGGGGCCGCCGATGTTCGGCGAGGACGAGATCACCGACCGCAGCCAGCGTTTCATGGCCGGCGAGCTGCTGCGCGAACAACTGATGCGCCAGCTTGGCAATGAACTGCCCTACGCCACCACGGTGGAGATCGAGCGTTTTGCCGAAGAAGAGGGCCTGTTGCGCATCGGCGCGGTGATCTGGGTCGAACGCGAAAGCCAGAAATCCATTGTCATCGGCAAGGGCGGCGCCCGCCTGAAGGAAATAGGCAGCAAGGCGCGCATGCAGATGGAGCGCATGTTCGACGGCAAGGTGTTCCTGGAAACCTGGGTGCGCGTGCGCGAAGGCTGGTCCGGTGACGCGGCCGCTCTCAAGGCGTTCGGCTACAACGAGTAACGCGCCGGCGCGCTTGCCTGTGCAATCCATCCCCTGATGCGTATTACAGCCGAACCTGCTTTCGTCCTGCATGCGCGTGCCTGGCGCGAGACCAGCCTGCTGGTCGAGGTGCTCAGCGAGAACCACGGGCGCCTTGGCCTGGTCGCGCGTGGCGTGCAAGGCCAGAAGAAGCACGTGCTGCGCGCCGCGCTGCAACCGCTGCAGCACATCCGGCTGGATGCCGTGCAGCGTGGCGAGCTTGCCCAGCTGGTGTCCGCCGAAGCCCTGGACGCGGCACCGCGGCTTGCCGGCGATGCGATGCTGGCTGCCTTCTACATCAACGAACTGGTGATGCGACTGGCACCGCGGCAGGACCCGCATGGCGATCTGTATCGCATTTATGGCCAGGCGCGTGCCCGGCTGGGCAGTGGCGAAGCGCTGGCGTGGAACCTGCGGAGGTTTGAGCGCGACCTGCTGGAATCGCTGGGTTCCGGATTTGATTTCAGGGAGGATGCTGACGGCGTCGCCCTCGATCCTGCTGCCCGTTACCGGATAGATCCTGAGCAGGGCCCGCGGCGGTTGCTGAGTGACCGGGGCCGCGAAGAACGCAACACCGCCGCCACCGGCAGCGGATTGCTCGCGTTGGCGGCAGACCGGCAGCCCGAGGCGGACGACCTGGCCAGCCTGCGCCTTGCATTGCGCAGCGTGCTGGCCCATCACCTTGGGGGGCGGGGCCTCAAGTCCTGGGAGATGCTCGGCGAGTTGGGCCGCCTCAGGCAGCGCGAGTAAGTCGATCGGGGTAACCAGGAACCTACCAGCGCCACCGCGACGAGATGGATCGAGAGCGACTGCAATGGGCTCGGTAAGCCGGCTCCATTACCGGTCAAGACTCTATGCCCGGGTATCACGAACGCAGCGGGAGAAATGCTCGAACATCGCCGGATCCGCGAGTGACTTTTCCAGAGCCGCCGCCGCCGCGTTCAATCGCAAGGCGCCCACGAACCCACTGCTGGCCTTCAACTGGTGCAGCGTCTTGTTCGCGACTTGCGGGTCGCCTGTATGCAATGCCAGCCGGATTTCATCGTGCTGGCGGCCAAGCTCGTCGAGGAACATCTTGCGCAAGGTGGCGACATGCTCATGGCTGCCATTGAGCGCGGCCAACGCAGTGGCCTGGTCCCATAGCGGCAGGGTGCCGAAAGTCCCGCCGGCCTCTTCCACGCGCATCGCGGGCGCCGGCGATGCGCCGAGCTGGCCGCGCACCGCCTCCTGCAACTGCGCCGCCGTTAACGGCTTGACCAGTACGCCGTCGAATCCGGCGGCACGCAATCGCGCATGCAGCAGGGGTGAATCATCGGCGGTGTGCGCAAGTGCAGGGATGCCAGGGCAACGCGCGCGGAGTGTTTCCAGCAGTCCGATGCCACTGCCGTCCGGAAGGTTGACGTCCAGCAGCCAGAGGTCGTGCCGGTCTTCCTGCGCCAAAGCGCTTGCCATCGAAGCGGCCGTCTCTACTTCCGCCGGCATTGCTTCCAATGCCGCGGCCATGAAACTGCAACTGATGGGATCGTCCTCCACCAGCAGCAGGCGCGGTTTCATTCCAGTGTGATCCGACATCGTTATGCTGCCTCCATGCTCCGTCGCGTCCTAGCGCTGCTCCTGCTGTTCCTGCTGCCCTTGCTGGGCATCGCCGCCCCGGCGCAGGGCAGGACACTGAGTGCCCGCATGGCGAAGGTGACCACACCCGTGGCCAGCCTGCAAGGCGTGAGCATACGACTGGATTGGCCGGCGGATGCCCAAAGTGGCCGGCTCACCTTGACCGCACGGCAGGTGCGGGCGCCGGACCTCGGCTACCGCTTTGACGATCTCACCTGGCAATGTCCCCTGCAGCGGACCGGCACTGCGGAAGGTTGGCGCTGTGAGGGCGAGATCAGGAGTGCCGGCCGCCAGCCGCTCAAACTGTCAGTGGACCTGGCCACCGCGACCACCGATGCCGCGCTTTCCGCCGGCAATACGGTCCTCTCCCTGCATCGCAGCGCGGCCACGCCCGACCTGACCCGGATCGACCTGGCCCGCGTGCCGCTGGCCTGGGCACAGGCGCTGCTGTCGCTGGCCTGGGACGAGGCCAACTTCAAGGCGGGCACGATGACCGGGTCGCTCGGCGTGCATACGCCGCAGGCACGACCCTTGCGCGTCGAAGGGCGCCTGGAAGTGAGCGGCCTGGGGTTGGATACGCCCGACGGCAGCATCGCTGCCGAAAATCTGGGCGCGCACCTGGACCTCGATTACCGCAAATCCGCCGGGCTCTCGCTGGTCACCGTCGAGGGCAGCCTGCGCGGCGGTGAAATGCTGGTCGGAAGTGGTTATGTGGCGCTGCCCGCAAGCCCGGTGGCCATCCGCATTGCGGCACGCCAGCAAGGCAATTCCGGCTGGGAGATCCCTCAACTGAGCTGGGATGACGGCGATGCGATGCGGGTGGAAGGGTCCATCGCGTTCGACCCGGGGGCAAACCTGCACGACGCAGACCTGCGCCTGGCCAGCAACAACATCGCGCCGCTGCGACCGCGCTACCTGTCCGGCTGGCTAGGGCTGGCCGGGCTGGGCGAGCTGGAGATGCAGGGCGGGCTGGATATGCACCTGCTGGTGCAGGGCGGTGTGTTGCAACGCGTGGAAACCGGTCTGCGCAAGGTCTCGCTGGTCGACGGGCAGCAACGCTTTCGACTCGAGGGGCTCAGCGGCAATCCCTTGTTCTCGGCGCATGCGCCCGCCAACAGCGAACTGAGCTGGACGGGAGGACACGTTCATGGCCTGGCTTTCGGTGCGGCGAGCCTGCCGTTGACCAGCGCGGCAGGCGAGATCGGCCTGCGCCAGCCAGTCAGCGTGCCGATGCTGGGCGGCAGACTGAAATTCGAGGATCTGGAGCTTCGCCCGCCGTCGGGCGGGCGCGGCCTCGAATTCGGCTTCGGCCTGGCCATCGAGGCCATCGATGTAGGTGAGTTGGCCAAGGCACTGGGATGGCCCGCCTTCCAGGGACGACTGGACGGGCGCATTCCCAAGGCGCGCTATGCCGACGACCGTCTCGACTTCGACGGTGCGCTCACCACGCACATGTTCGATGGCACCGTCCAGGTCACCGGATTGGCCATGGAACGACCGTTTGGCACTGCGCCCACGCTGGCAGCCGATATCACCCTGGACAATATGAACCTGCAGTCGCTCACGCAGGTGTTCGGCTTTGGCGAGATCACCGGCGCGCTGGATGGCAGCATCCGCAACCTGCGCCTGGTGGACTGGAGCGCGGAGGGTTTCGATGCCGACCTGCACACCGATCCTTCCTGGAAGGGCAGGCGCCGGATCAGCCAACGCGCCGTGCAGGATCTTTCCAACGTAGGCGGCGCCGGTGGCAGCGGCCTGGGCAGCAGCCTGCAGGCGCAGGCGTTGAAACTTTTCGAGGATTTCGGCTATCGCCGGATAGGCATCAGCTGCCGCCTGTCCGAGCAGGTATGCGACATGGACGGGCTCGGTTCAGCGGGCAACGGCTTTATTATCGTGCAGGGATCGGGCCTGCCGCGCCTGACCGTGGTGGGTTACAACCGGCGCGTCGACTGGCCTACGCTGGTTGATCGACTGGTGGCGGTCACCAAGGGCGAAAGCAAGCCGGTCATCGAATGATGCAGTCATCGGATCAACTAGGGAGAAGGAAATGAAGCGTTGGTTGGGAACCTCACTCGCGGCATCGCTGCTGCTCACTGCCTGCGTCACCATCAACGTCTATTTCCCGGCGGCTGAAGCCAAGGAAGCGGCCAAGGAGTTCGTCGACAAGGTCATCGGCGACACGGTGCCAGCCAATGCCAAGCCCACGCCCCCTGCTACAGGAGGCGGCAGTGCCTCTCTGCAAGGGCCGCAGCGGCCATTCAACTGGCTTGCGCTGGTCGGCATCGGCACGGCGTATGCGCAGGAAAGCGCCGACATCACCATCAAGACGCCGGCCATACAGGCCATCCAGGGCCGCATGGCTTCGCGATTCAGCGCGCAGTTGCGCGCCGGCTTCGACGCGGGCGCGCTCGGCCTCACCAGCGACGGCATGGTCGAGGTTCGCGATGCCTCCAAGCTGGCCCTGAAGGACCGCGTGGCCATTACCCAGGCGGTGGCCGACGACAACCGCGACCGCAAGGCGGTCTACCGTGAAGTGGCCGTGGCCAACGGGCACCCGGAGTGGGAAAGCCAGATTCGCGGGATCTTTTCCCAGCAATGGATTGCCAGCGCCCACGCGGGCTGGTGGTACCAGGCGGCGGGCGGCAGCTGGAAGCAGAAATAGCCTGAAGGCCGGTAGCCGGTAGCCGGTAGCAGGTAGCCGGTAGCCGGGAATCGGGAATCGGGAATCGGGAATCGGGAATCGGAATCTGTAATGTGTGGTCGCTGGGATGAGATGCGGACACGCAATCATCTTTACTGTCTCCCGGCTCCCGGCTCCCGGCTCCCGGCTCCCGGCTCCCGGCTCCCGCGTCTGCGACAATACGCACCCGCAATCGCATGCAGCTCCAGCCACGTGGCAAGACCCCGCACCCCCCGCATCGACAAGACCCCCTTCGAAGCCCAGATCGTCGACCACAGCCACGACGGCCGTGGCGTGGCCCGACGCGATGGCAAGACCCTGTTTGTTGGCGGCGCCTTGCCAGGTGAACGGGTCATGGCCGAACAGACCGCGAAGAACCGGCACTTCGATGAAGCCCGCACGGTCGAAGTGCTGCAGGCCTCGCCGGACCGCGTCACGCCGCGCTGCGAACACTTTGGCGTCTGCAGCGGCTGCGTGCTGCAGCACCTGGCCGAAGACAAACAGATCCTGCTCAAGCAGCGCGTGCTCCTTGAAAACCTGGAGCGCATCGGCCACGTCACCCCGCAGGAAGTGCTGCCGCCATTGACTGGCGACAGCTGGGGCTACCGCCGCAAGGGACGCTTCTCAGTGCGCCGTGTAGCCAAGAAGGAGCGGACGCTGGTCGGTTTCCGCGAGATCGACCCGCGTTTCGTTGCCGACGTACGCGTGTGCCATACCGTCATCCCGCACATCGGCGCACGCGTGGAAGCGCTGGCGCTGCTGGTGGAAAGCCTGGATGCGCGCAACGACATCCCGCAGATCGAGTTCATCGCTGGTGACGCGACCGTAGCGCTGGTGTTCCGCCACCTGTCGCCCTTGAACGAAGGCGATCGCGCGAAGCTGGCCGCGTTCGCGCAACTGCACGATTTCGCCATCTACCTGCAGTCCGGCGGCGTCGATACGGTGGTGCCGCTGTGGCCGGAAGCGCCGGAGCTTTCCTTCGCATTGCCGCAGTGGAATGTCGAGCTGGCCTTCCGCCCGCTGGATTTCATCCAGGTCAACGCCAGCCTCAATCAGAAGATGATTGCTCGCACCTTCGAACTGCTGGATCCGCAACCGCAGGACCGCATCCTCGATCTGTTCTGCGGGCTGGGAAATTTCACCCTTCCCATGGCGCGGCTGGTGGGCGAGGTGGTGGGCGTGGAAGGGGAAGCCGGACTGGTGCAACGTGCTCGCGAAAACGCCGAGCGCAACGGCTTGTCCAATGCGCATTTCCACGCCGCCGACCTGACCGAGGACCAGCGTGGCACGCCGTGGATGCGGCAGGGATTCAACAAGCTGCTGCTCGACCCGCCGCGTTCGGGCGCGGACCAGGTGCTCAAGCGGATGCCGCTGAAGAACATCGACCGGATTGTCTATGTCAGCTGCCATCCGGCCTCGCTGGCCCGCGATGCGGGCTACCTGGTGAAAGAGCGCGGTTACAAGCTCAAGGCGGCCGGTGTGATGGACATGTTCCCGCACACGGGCCACGTGGAAAGCATTGCCTTGTTCGAAACCAAATAGCTGTCAACTCGTTGAACCGAGCTCGGGCGGCTGTCCTCGAGCTGGAAACAATCACACGCGAAGCAACCGGGCAAGCTCGGTTCGGCGAAATCACACACACAGGCTGGTTGAACATGGGCATTGAAATCGAGCGCAAGTTCCTGGTCACCAGCGAGGCCTGGCGACAGGCGGCGCACAAGGTCGTGCCCATGGCGCAGGGTTACCTCAATGATCTGGCGATGGTTGAAGGCGGGGCGCAGAAAGCGTCAGTGCGCGTGCGCATCGAAGGCGAGGACGCCTACCTGAACCTGAAATCGCGCGAGCGCGGCCACACCCGGCAGGAATTCAACTATGCAATCCCGGTGGAAGAGGCCCGGGCCCTGCTGGCCCTGTGCGTCGGCGGGCTGATAGACAAGCTTCGCCATTACGTGAATTACGAAGGCCATCTGTGGGAAGTCGACGAGTTTCTCGGTGACAACGCAGGCCTGGTGGTGGCTGAAATAGAACTGCAACACGCCGATGAAGCCTTCGCCCTGCCTGAATGGGCCGGCAGGCAGGCTACCGATGCGCTGCGCTATTACAATCTGGCCTTGGCGTCGTATCCCTATTCGCAATGGACCGGCGACGAACGCTCCGCCACCGACCTTTCCTGAGGACTCAACACGCATGCTTGTCATCGGCATTTCCGGCACCGAACTCACCGCGCAGGAGCGCGACTGGCTGCAGCACGACGCGGTGGCCGGGATCATCCTGTTCACCCGCAATTTCGCCTCGCGCGAACAGGTGGTGGAGCTGTGCGCTTCGATCCGTGCCGCCTCGCCACGACCGCAGTTGATCTGCGTGGACCAGGAAGGCGGCCGCGTGCAGCGCTTCCGTGATGGTTACAGCCCGTTGCCTTCGCTGGAGAGGTTCGGGGCCCTGTATGCCACCGATCCTGCCGCCGCGCTCAAACTTGCCGAGGAACATGCCTGGCTGATGGCCAGCGAGGTGCGCGCCAGTGGCGTGGACCTGAGTTTTGCGCCCGTGGTCGACCTTGCGCGCGGCAACCGCGCCATCGGTGATCGCGCCTTCAGCGCCGATCCGCAGGTCGTGGCCGCATTCACCCGCGCATACGTGCAGGGCATGCACAGCGTCGGCATGGCCGCCACCCTCAAGCATTTCCCAGGGCATGGTACGGTGCTGGAAGACACCCACTTCGACGATGCAGTGGATCCGCGTCCGCTGGACGTGTTGCGCAAGGAAGACCTGGTGCCGTTCGTGGCCGGGATCGAAGCCGGCGCCGATGCGGTGATGCTGGCGCACGTGACCTATCCGGCGGTCGCGCCCGAAGCGGCGGGCTATTCGCCGCTGTGGATCAACGGGATCCTGCGCGGTGAAATGGGTTTCCGTGGCGTGGTGTTCTCCGATGACATCGGCATGGCCGCCGCCTTCTCCGCGGGTGGCGTCAAGGCACGCATCGACGATCACCTGGATGCCGGTTGCGATGTGGTGCTGGTATGCGCGCCGAAGCTGGTGGAGGAGTCCTTGAAGGCCATGGAAGGGCGCACTTCCAATACCGCGGCCTTGATCGGGCTGATGGGACGAGGGGGCCTGGGCTGGGATGGGCTGCTGGCCGATGCGCGCTACGGCGATGCGCAGTCGCGGCTGCCGATCGGCGCCACGGGCAACATCGCATGAGCCGTTCGCATCCGCTGGCGGCGGCGCTGGCCAACGCGGAGCTCGTCATCGATCGCGCCACGCTGGATGCGGCCATCACCGCCATGGCTGCGCCCATCGCCCGCGACTACGCCGGCGAGGTGCCGGTGTACCTGACCGTCATGCATGGCGCCTTGCCGTTCGCCGGCCAGTTGTCGCTGGAACTGGGCGCGCTGGGCCTGGACCTGGAATTCGACTACCTGCATGCCACCCGCTACCGCGGCGAAACCACGGGTGGCGAACTGGTCTGGAAACATCGTCCGGCGACTGCGCTTTACGGGCGCCGCGTGTTGCTGGTGGACGACATACTGGACGAAGGCTACACGCTGGCCGCGGTGCGCGAATGGTGCATGGAGCAGGGGGCGACCGACGTGCGCATCGCCGCGCTGGCCACCAAACAGCACACTCGCACCATTGCCGGCATCAGCGCCGACTACGTGGGGCTGGAAGTGCCGGACCGCTATGTATTTGGGTTCGGCATGGATTACCACGAGCAGGGCCGCAACCTGCCGGGCATCTATGCCCTGAAGGACTAGACGATGAATCGCATTGCCCTGGCAGTGATTGGCGGTACCGGCGTCTACAGGCTCGCCGACCTGCAGGACGTGGACACGCGGGAGGTGGACACGCGTTTTGGCAAGCCGTCCGGACCGATCCGCATCGGAACCTTGCTGGGCCAGCGGGTCGCGTTCCTGGCGCGCCACGGCGAAGGCCATTCGGTGCCGCCGCACCTGATCAACTACCGCGCCAACCTGGCCGCGCTGCAGGATATCGGGGCGACGCGGGTGCTGGCTCTGAACACCGTCGGTGGCATTGGCGATGATTTCGGTCCGCGCGTGCTGGCCTGCCCGGACCAGTTGATCGATTACACCTGGGGGCGCATTTCGACGATCTGCGAAGAGGCGGGCAGCGAGGTGCTGCACGTGGATTTCGGCGACCCTTACACCACCATGCTGCGGCACAAGGTCATCGCGGCCGCCCGCGTAACCGGCGTTTCACTCGTGGGGCATGGCTGTTATGGCGCAACCCAGGGTCCACGCCTTGAAACGCGCGCGGAAATCGCCCGCCTGCGGCGCGATGGCTGCGACCTGGTCGGCATGACCGGCATGCCGGAAGCCGCGCTGGCGCGCGAGCTTGGACTGGACTATGCCTGCCTGGCCATCGTCGCCAACTGGGCGGCCGGTTGCGGCGGCGGCGAGGAAATCACCATGGCCGAAGTACTGGCCAATGTGGAGGCCGCGTCGAACGGATTGCCGGAGCTGGTGGCCGAGCTGGCGCGAGGGTGATTGTCAACGCCGCCCGGTGTTTGCATACTCCGCCGGTGCGCCATGCGCACACACCACCACCCAACCAAGGAAATACCAGAGCTATGCCGTACGGTACCGTGAAATGGTTCAATGACGCCAAGGGCTTCGGATTCATCGCGCCGGAAGATGGCAGCGCCGATGTCTTTGCGCACCACTCCGCGATCAACAGCAAGGGCTTCCGCAGCCTGCAGGAAGGCCAGCGCGTCAGCTACGAGCTGACCCAGGGCCCGAAGGGCGCACAGGCATCGAACATCGAGCCCTCCGCAGCCTGATCTGAAATTTGCTTCACTTGAACCCCGCTTCGGCGGGGTTTTTTATGCCGCAAGCGCAGGGGCGGGCAATGGGCGTGGGCTTGAACTTGAACATCGCGATCGTCGGTTACGGTACGGCCGGGCAGGCGCTGGCCATCCTGCTGTCGCGTGATGGACATCGTGTCGAAGTGTTCGAACGCGCGGCCGAACCCGGGCCGGTCGGTGCCGGCTTCCTGCTGCAACCCACCGGGCTGCAGGTGCTATGGCAGATGGGCCTGTTGCCGGCAGCGCTGGCGCACGGCGCGCCGGTCACGCGGCTGTATGGCGAAACACCCGCCGGGCGTGGGGTCATGGACATGCGCTACCAGCACCTGGATCCGGGCATCTACGGTCTGGGCATGCAGCGCGGTGCATTGTTCAACCTCATGGCCGATGCCTGGGAAGGCCACGCCGGCCTGCATCGCGGCACGCGCGTGGTCAGCGTGGACGCGGACTCGGGCCGGCTGGTCGACGAACATGGATGCAAGCAAGGCCCGTTCGACCTGGTGATTGCCGCGGATGGTTCGGCTTCGCAATTGCGCGCCTCGGTGTCGGCCAGCCGAATCGATCGGCTTTACCCCTGGGGAGCACTGTGGTGCCTGTTGCCCAGTGGCGATTGGCCATGGCCCGACGAGCTGCGCCAGCGCTACGTGGCCGCGCGCAAGATGATCGGCATGCTGCCGGTCGGCACCCGGCCCGGCGACGACACGCCACGCCTGAGTTTTTTCTGGAGCCTGCCGACCTCCGATTTCGACGGCTGGCAGTCGCGCGGGATGTCGGCATGGCGCGACGAAGCGTGCGGCATCTGGCCCGAGATCAGCACGCGCCTGGAAGCACTCAGCGACTGCACGCAGCTGGCGCGCGCCAGCTACCGCGATGCGATCCAGCATCGCTGGCATCGCGGCAGGCTGGTCCTGGCCGGCGATGCGGCGCACGCGATGAGCCCGCAGCTGGGTCAGGGCGTGAACATGGCGCTGATGGACGCGATGGCCTTGCGCGATGCCTTGCGTACCGAAAACAGCGTCGATGCAGCGCTGGCGCACTACCAGCAGGTGCGACGCCGGCATGTCTCCATCTACCATTTCTGGAGCCACTGGCTGACCCCGCTGTTCCAGTCCGACCATGGCACCGTGGCCAGGATCCGCGATGCGAGCTTCCTGCCGCTCGGCAGGCTGCCTGGTGGACGTGGGCACATGCTGCGCATCCTCAGCGGCACCCAGCAGGGCTGGTTCGGCAAGCTGGCCTTGCAGCAGGAATTCATGCGGGCGCTGGTGATGCATCGTCCTCCAGGCACGGCGCAATAAACGGACCACTGCAGAAGCGACGCAAGTCGCGAAGCCATTGCTGCAGGATCGGCTGATGGCGTCGCGCCGCTTGCGCCGCGCCTGCAACCGCAAGCGGGTTTCTACGAACGGCACGCATGGGCAGGCAGGGGAATCGCCTCGCCTTCCACGCAGGCGACCAGCTGTTCGCCTGCACCGAGCATTGGCACCACGCCTGCGGTGAATTCCGAGAAGGCAGGCAGCAGCAACATGCGTTCGCGCAGCCAGAAGGCCGGCCAGCGCCGGCGCATCCCCGGCAGGTCGGCAAGCGGATGCACATGGCCGCACAGCACATGCAGTGCGGGATGCGGGTCGGGGTCATGGCGCAGTGCGAACGGCCCGTCCTCGACCAGGGTGCCGGCCAGTTCGATGTCCAGGCCGGCCTGGGCCAGGGCACGGTCATGGTTGCCGGCCAGTGCGACCACCCGAAGCCGATCGCGTTGCGCACGCCACTGGTTCCAACCGTCGCGCCAGCGCGATGGCAGCGCCGGTCCGTGCAGCACATCGCCGAGGATCCAGAGTTCCAGCGCCTGCGTGGCAGCCAGCAAGGCGTCCAGTCTGGCCAGGTCGTGCAGGGTGCCGCCGGAGGGCAGGCCGATGCCCGCATGGCGGAATACATCGGCCTTGCCCAGGTGCAGGTCCGCGATCAGCAGGCGTCGCCGTGCCGGCCAGTGCAGGGCGCGCCCGCCGAGCAGGTGCACGGTCTCGCCGGCCAGCGTTGTTTCAAAGCCGGCTTGCATGCTTCTTCTCGAGCGCAGCGGCAGCGCGTTGCACGCGCGTTTTCCAGTCCTCGGTACTGAGCTGGCCGCGCGTGCTTTCGGCCCATAGCGGGAACGACAGCGGGGTCAGGCTCTTGAGCTGGTGCAGGATGATGTCGCGCTCCGCGCAGTCAGCCAGGGTGTCGGCCAGGCGCGATACTTCCAGCTGCGCCGACATTACTTCGCGCTCGGCCTGGGCCAGCAGCAGATGCCCCGGGTCGAAACGTTGCAGGACGTCGTAGAGCAGGCCGCTGGAGGCCTGCAGCTGGCGCTGGCTGCGGGGCGTGCGACCCGGCAGCGAAGGTGACAGCAAGCCGGATACGCGCGCGATCTCGCGGAACTGGCGTCGCGCCAGCTCGCCCAGGTTGAGGCTGGCGCGCAGGTCTTCCAGCAGGCCTGCCGGTGCGAGCAACTCGCGCAGCCCTGCCGCATCGAGTTCCGCCGGGTTGGCAGGCGACAGCACCAGGCCATAGTCATTGGCGGCGAAACTGAAAGTGTTGGCCTGCAGGCGGCCCCAGCGCGACGACAGCAGTGAAGCCAGGCCTTCATGTACCTGGCGGCCGGCAAACGGATAGACGAACAGATGGAGGCCGTCACGCGCGCGGATGGATTCGGCCAGCAGCTTGCCGGTGGCGGGCAGTGAGGACAGTCGCGCCTGCAAAGCCAGCAACGGCGTGATGGCACGCAATTCGGGTTCCTGGTGGTCGCCGCCAAACACGGCCTCCACTTCGCGGCCCAGTTCCGAAGAAAGCGGCATGCGTCCGCCCATCCACTTGGGCACCGTGCCCTGGCCGGATTTGGCAACCCGCACGTATGCGGTCATGTCCTCCAGGCGAACCAGTTCCAGGGTGCGGCCGGCGAACTGGAAGCGGTCGCCCCGATGCAACCGACTGACGAACGCTTCCTCCACCGAGCCCAGGCCGCCGCCACGCAGGAATTTGACGTTGACGCTGCCGTCGCTGGTGATGGTGCCGATGGAAAGCCGATGGCGCAGCGCGACCCGCCGGTCCTCCACGCGAAAAAGGCCATCGTCTCCACGCACTACCTTGTGGAAATCGGGGTAGTTGGAAAGCGCCTGGCCGCCCTGCACGATGAAGTCCAGGACGGCTTGCCACACGTCTTCATCGAGCCCGGCGAACGCATGGGTGCCGCGCACTTCTTCCAGCAGCTTGCCGCTTCCGAAACCGCCACCCAGCGCGCAACTGACGCAATGCTGGGCCAGCACGTCCAGCGACAGGCGCAGTGGATGGCGCGACTCTATGGCGCCGCGCGCGATGGCGCGTCGCGCCGCGGCGTACTCCACCAGTTCCAGCGCATGCGAGGGCACGCACACCACATGGCCGGATTCGCCCGGGCGGTGTTTCGCGCGTCCGGCACGCTGCATCAGCCGCGCGACGCCCTTCGGACTGCCCACTTGCAGCACCTGGTCCACCGCCGGGAAATCCACGCCGAGATCCAGGCTGGAAGTCGCCACCACGCAGCGCAGTGAACCGTCACGCAGGCCGGCTTCGGCGGCGGCACGCAGTTTCGGGTCCAGCGAGCCGTGGTGCAGGGCCAGCGTGGCTGCGTCTTCCGGCCACACCGCGCCCAATGCCTGGAACCAGAGCTCGGCCTGCGCGCGGGTATTGGTGAATACCAGGCTGGTGCGCACCGCCATCAACTTCTGCAGTACGCGCGACAGTTGCGACAGGCCCAGGTGGCCGGCCCAGGGAAAGCGTTCGCCGGCGGCCGGCATCAGCGTTTCCAGCTTCATCCTGCGGGGCGCCACCCCGGACACGATGGGAGCGTCGGACAGGTGCGGCAACAGCACGTCGCGTGCTTCTTCCACGTTGCCGAGGGTCGCCGACAATCCCCACAGGCGCATGTCGGGAGAAAGCGCGCGCAACCGCGCCAGCGACAGCTGCAGCAGCACGCCGCGCTTGTTGCCCAGCAGTTCGTGCCACTCATCGACGATCACGCCGCGGATGCCGGCAAGCTGTGGCGCGGTATCCGGATACGACAGCAGCAGTGAAAGCGATTCGGGCGTGGTCACCAGCACATCGAGCTTGCCACCACGCGCCAGCCGCTTGTCGCGCGCGCTGGCATCGCCGGTGCGCAGGCCGACCTGCCAGTCCAGGCCCAGCGCGTCGATGGGTTCGCGCAATGCACGCACGGTGTCTGTAGCCAGCGCCTTGAGCGGGGTGATCCACAGGACCTTGAGTTCGCGCGTCGCGTTCTTTTTTTTCAAGGGTGCGGGCGTCGCAGCCAGTGCCTCCAGCAACGGGCCGCCGAAGGCGGCCAGGGTCTTGCCGCTGCCGGTGGGCGTATGCAACAGGCCGGAGTCGCCCTGCAGGTAATGGCGCCAGAATTCGCGCTGGAAGGGCAGTGGCTTCCAGCCCCGTGCCTTGAACCAGGCGACCAGCGGTTTGTCGGAAGCGATGCGCGCCGCGGCGGCATTGGCCTTCATCGCGCCAGGGCCTGCAGGGTTTCCAGTCGATCGGCCTCTGCCATCGGCTTGTCGAGGCGCCAGCGCAGGATGCGCGGGAAGCGCACGGCGATGCCGGACTTGTGGCGTTTGCTGACGTTCACCGCTTCGAAGCCGAGCTCGAAGACGTGGTGCGCCTTGACCGAACGCACCGGACCAAAGCGCTCCAGCGTGTTGGCGCGGATCCAGCTGTCCAGCGACAGGATTTCCTTGTCATCCAGGCCGGAGTACGCCTTGGCCACCGGCACCAGGGTTTCGCCGTCCCAGACGCCGAAGGTGTAGTCGGTATACAGCGTGCTGCGGCGTCCATGGCCGGACTGGGCGTACAGCAGCACCGCGTCGATGGTCAGCGGATCGATCTTCCACTTCCACCAGTCGCCGCGGCGGCGTCCCGACTGGTAGGTGGATGCGGCGCGTTTCAGCATCAATCCTTCAACGCCCCGTTCGCGCGCGTCCTCGCGCAGCACTGCAGCGACGTCCCAATCCGTGGCTTCCACGCGTGGAGAAATGACGATGCGAGGATCGGCGTGTTCGCCCAGCAAGGATTCCAGCAGGGCGCGGCGTTCTGACAAGGGACGCAGTCGCAGGTCCTCGCCCTGCAGTTCCAGCAGGTCATAGGCCAGCACTCTTGCTGGAGTATCGGCGAGGGTCTTGGCCCCCGGCTTGCGGCGCTGGATGCGGGTCTGCAACGCGGTGAACGGCATCGGTGCGTCGCCCTCGCGCCAGGCCAGCAGTTCACCGTCGATGACGCAATCACGCGGCAGGGTGGCGGCCGCGACCTCTATTTCGGGGAAGCGCCCATCCAGGCGTTCCTCGCCGCGAGACCACAGCGCCACTTCGCCATCGCGACGGATCAGCTGCAGGCGGATGCCATCCCATTTCCATTCCAGCAGCCAGTCGCCAATGTCGCCCAGCGTGGGCGCCTCATTCTCCAGCGGCGAGGCCAGGAAGAAGGGGTAGGGCTGCTGGCGGTCTTCGGGCAGCTCCTCCACCGTCAGCAGCCTGCTCAGGAAATCGGGTGTGGGTGTCCAGGTACCCAGCATGCGCTGGGCGATGCGGGAGATCTCGATGCCCGACATCTCGGCCAGCGCCTGCTGCACCAGGCGTTGCGAGACCCCCACGCGCAACGCGCCGGTCAGCAGCTTGTTGAACAGCAGGCGCTGGTCGAACGGCAAAGCATGCCAACCGCCCACCACTGCGGCCCGTCGCAGTTCCGGTGCCTTGTTGGCGATGGGCAGCAGGATGCCTTCGATCCATTCCACCAGCGGCCGGTCTTCGTGAGTGCCGGGTGGATCGTCCAGCAGCAGGGTCAGGGTTTCGGCCAGGTCGCCGACGTGGTCGTAGCTGTCTTCCACCAGCCATTCCGGCTGTCCGCTTTCCTGTACGACCCATTCGCGCAGCTCGCGCGTATTGGCAATGCGCGCCAGCTTGCCGCCGGCCAGCAGCCACATGGCCCACGCAGCGTCGTCGGGTGGCGCTTCGCGGAAATAGCGGACCAGGGCCGCGCGCTTGTCGCCCGTGGCGGTGCTCTGGTCCAGTTCGGTGTAGAGGTGGGCGAACTGCTTCATGCGCGCGACCCGGGATGGTCGTGGGTCCCGCGCGGAAATATTCCACGCAGCTTTCGCAGTGGCGGGTTGGGCGCGTGCAAGCGCAACGTCCCTGGGTTCCCGCCTGCGCGGGAATGACGCCGGAAAAATTTCGCCAGGGCGATCATTCTTCCCCGCCATAGTCGGTACGGAATGCTTCCGCGGCGATGCCCTGTTCCTGCAGTGCGCGGATGATGGCGTCGGTGTTGCCGTGGGTGGCGATCACCCGCCTTGCGCCCGTCTCGCGTACGGTGCGGAACAGGTCCGGCCAGTCGGCGTGGTCGGATACGACGAAGCCGCGGTCGTAGTTGCGCCGGCGGCGATTGCCGCGGATGCGCATCCAGCCCGACGCGAAGCCCTGCTGGGCGCGCTTGAAACGGCGTATCCACGGACTGCCCGCGGCCGAAGGCGGAGCCATGATGAGCTTGCCGCTGAAATCGGCGCCCTTTTCCTGGTCCGCCACCAGTCGCGTGTCCAGCATGGCGATGCCCGATTGCCGGTAGACCTCCACCCCTGCGGCGATGGCCCCATGCAGCAAGGCAGGCTGGTCATCGAATGGCAGCAGTTCGGCGAGCACGCGCTGGGCCTTGCCCAGCGCGTAGCAATAAAGAATGGCGGCTTCGCCGCGCTCGCCGCAGTCACGGCGCCAGTCCACGATCTCGCGCGCCACGTCGGCCGTATGCGGCCAGCGGTACACCGGCAGGCCGAAGGTGGCCTCGGTGATGAAGGTATCGCAGGGCACCACTTCGAATGGCGCGCAGGTGGGATCGTGCTGGCGTTTGTAGTCGCCCGACGCGACCCAGACTTCGCCATCGACTTCCACCCGCACCTGCGCCGAACCCAGCACATGGCCGGCTGAATGCAACGACACTTTCGCCGCGCCCAGCCCGAAGCTCTCGCCATAGTCGTGCGCGCAATAGTTTTGCTCGCCGAGCCGCCAGCGCAGGATCGGCAGGCTCTGGATGGTGCAGTGATACTGGCCCATGCCGATGCGCGCATGGTCGCCGTGCCCATGGGTGATGATCGCGCGGGGCACCGGCTTCCACGGGTCGATGTGGAAGTCGCCCGCCGGGCAATACAGGCCTTCGGGGCGCAGCACGATCAGGTCTGGGGAGTGGGCGGGCATGCGAAGACTGTGGGGCAGGGGATGTGCACGAATTGCTAAGGTGCCGCGTTGCGATCTCACCCATCGCGACCCACTCTGTTGTGCAGGAGCTGCGTCAACTGCGACCCTGAATCCTGCAATCATCCTGGCGCAAACCTCACCCCACCAGGTCGTCATCCCGGCGAAGGCCGGGACCCAACTCTCGGGGAGAAGGTGACTGGAGCATCGGTGTGCCGACGCAGCGGGCGTGGCTGGTGCGCTTACGCTGACGGTTGGATCCCGGCCTCCGCCGGAATGACGGTTGGAATGGGCGTGGCGATGCCTGGCCTCTGCCGGACCAATCCGCCAGGCCTTTGTAGGAGCGACGCAAGTCGCGAAGCACGCAGCGCCGGATCGCCAACATCCTCCGGGCCCATGCGATACCGGCTTCGCGACTTGCGTCGCTCCTACAGCACCCGTTATCGCCACGGGTAACCACCGGGACCCGGAAGTGCGAGGAGATTGGGGTCGCAGCTGACGCAGCTCCGGCAAGGGCCCGGGCGCTAGAATCGCGCCATGGATAAGCTGCCCCCGTTCCAGACCCATCGTGTCGACAACCAGCCGCCCCCGTTCGAGCCGCGTGATCTCTGGGCCGACGACCAAGTGCTGCGCGCCGCGGTGGCGCGCGAGGGCGCGGCTTCGTTCTCCGGATCGCTTGCGGAATACGCGCGCCTGGCCGGCGACGAGCTGTATCGCATCGGCTTCGATGCCAATCGGGACAGACCGCGCCTGAAAACCCACGACCGCTTCGGCCAGCGCATCGACAGCGTGGAGTTCCACCCGGCTTACCACCGGCTGATGGACGCCGCCAAGGCGCACGGGGTCGCGGGTCTGTCCTGGCATGACCCCCGACCCGGTGCGCACGTCGCGCGGGCCGTGCTCAGTTACCTGCACCACCAGGTCGAAGCCGGCACCAGCTGTCCGCTGACCATGACCCACGCGGCGGTGCCGGTCCTGCGCCGCGAGCCTGCCTTGCAGGGGTGGGCGGACAAGGCGGCAGCACCCGCCTACGACGGACGCGACGTTCCGATTGCCGACAAGCCCGGCATCACCCTTGGCATGGGTATGACCGAAAAGCAGGGCGGCTCCGACGTGCGCGCCAACCAGACCATCGCCACGCCGATGGCCGGGGAGGGCGAATATTCCCTGGTCGGTCACAAGTGGTTCTTCTCCGCACCGATGTCCGATGGCTTCCTGGTGCTGGCGCAGGCGCCGGGCGGGCTGAGCTGCTTCCTGCTGCCGCGCAGGCGCGAGGACGGATCGAAGAACGCCTTCCAGCTCATGCGCCTGAAGGACAAGCTGGGCGACTGGTCGAATGCCTCGTCCGAGGTGGAATTCACCGGCGCATGGGCGCGGCGCATTGGCGAGGAAGGCCGTGGCGTCGCCACCATCATTGAAATGGTCATGTTCACCCGCCTGGATTGCATGCTCGGCGCGGCGGCGGAAATGCGCATGGCCCTGGCGCAGGCGATCCACCACGCCCGCCATCGCGTCACCTTCGGCAAGCCGCTGGTCGAACATCCGCTGATGCGCAATGTGCTGGGTGACCTGGCGCTGGAAGCGGAAGCGGCGCTGGCCTTCTCGCTGCGCGTGGCGCGTGCAGTGGATTCAGCGCCAAGCGATCCCGCCGAAGCCGCCTTCGCACGCATCGCCACCGCAATCGGCAAGTACTGGCTGTGCAAGCGTGCGCCGGCCTTCGTCAACGAGGCGCAGGAATGCCTGGGCGGGGCAGGTTATGTGGAGGAATCGATCCTGCCCCGGCTTTACCGGCAGGCGCCGCTCAATTCCATCTGGGAAGGCAGCGGCAACATCCAGTGCCTGGACGTATTGCGCGCGCTTTCGCGTGAACCCGAAACGGGGGCTGCACTGGTGGCCGAACTGGAATCGGTGCAGGGATGCGACGCCGGATTCGATGGGTTCGCCGCCAGCTTGCGCGACGAGCTGTCAGCGGGCCGGTTCGACGAATACGGCGCACGCCTGCTGGTCGAACGGCTGGCACTGGCGTTGCAGGCTGCGGTCCTGCTGCGCTCGAAGAGTGCGGCCGCCGGTCTGTTCGTGCATTCGCGGCTCCAGCGTGCGCACGGACTCGCATTCGGTACCTTGCCCGCGAACGATAGCGTCGATCAGCTGATCAGCCGCGCCTTGCCGTGAGTTGCGGGCTGTCCGCAGCTTGAAACGTCAAGGGATAAGTACGCAGGCTGGATAGGTGACAGGGCGGCTGCATTCACTGCAATGACCAAGCACAGTCAAGGCAAGAAGCACCCTGGTCCCTGGCGCTGGGCCGCACCGGAAATGCGCGGCTTTACCTGCCTTCAGCCAACGCGCGCGCGCCGGTGATGATCATCCGCACCATCTGGGACAGCTGATCGATCAGCTCGGCGTCCTTTTCCGGCGGCAGGTCCATCGCGGTGGCGCCGATGGCGAATACCAGCCGCGTGATGGCCTTGGATACCAGTGCGGGCTCATGCAGCCTGGCGCCCTCGGCGGCGGCAAGGCGGATCAGGTCGATGCGCAGCTCCTCCTCGAAATGCTCGAGTTCGCGCTCCACCGCGTGCTTGAAAGCATCCGATCCGACCGTGCCTTCGCGCAGCAGGATGTGCAACAGCTTGTCATCGGCGCGCAACTGGTCGAAGAAGGCCGACACCGAGCCCCGCACGATGCTCTTGTCCGACCCGATGCGCTGGCGCGCCCCGCCAATGGCCTTGCGCAGCGAGCGCCCGGCCAGGTCGATCAGGGCCACGGCCAGCTCGTCCATGTCGCGGAACTGCCGGTAGAAGCTGTTGGGAGCGATACCGGCCTCGCGCGCCACTTCGCGCAGGCTCAGGGTCGACACGCTGCGGTGCGGCCCGATCAGCTTCAGGGCCGCCGAGATCAGGTCCTCGCGTGAGATGGACGCCTTGCGTCCGGCGTGGACATCGCCGTCGGGGTGGAGTTCGGGGTGCAGGATCACGGCGATGGCGGGGCTCACGGGTGGGTCGGGCGCATCATATCGGGGTTGTTAATATACATGTGTATACACACGTGTATTTGCGCCTGTATAGTCAGCCTATGAACGCACTGGTCCGTACTCCTGCCGCTCCTCCACGCAATCGCCTCAAGCGCGTCCTGCAGCCACTGGTTTCGCCACAAGTCTTTGATTTCTGGGCTTCGCAGGTCAATCCCGCGTGGTCCTGGGAGCGCCCACTGGGCCGCATCGTGCGCCGGCATGCCGAAACCGCCGACTCCGTGACCCTGTGGATCAGGCCGAACCGGCACTGGAATGGCGCCCGGCCCGGGCAGCACCTCAACATAAGTGCGCAGATCGACGGCGTGCGGGTGACCCGCAGCTACAGCCTGACCAGCGCATACCCGGTGCAGGGCTGCGTGTCCATCACCATCAAGGGCATCGAGGGCGGACGGCTCAGCCAGTACCTGCACAAACGTGCGCGCGTAGGCGACGTTCTCGACCTGGGCCAGGCTTTTGGCGACATGATCCTGCCGGCAACGCCTGTTGGAAGTTGGCTGTTCCTGGCCGCCGGCAGTGGCATCACGCCGCTCATGGCCATGGTGCGAGCCATGGAACAGCAGGGCATGCCGGTGCCGCTGACGCTGGTCTACTGGGCGCGGACGCGCGGCGAATTCTGCTTCGCCGATGAGCTGCGCGCCCTCGCCGCCCGCCATGCGAACTTCAACGTCCGTTTTGCGCTGACCCGCGAAGACGGCATCGCTGACGACGAGACCACAGGCCGCATTTCCGAACTGCATCTGGATGAGTTGGTCGATAACCTGGAGTCCCGCCAGGTGTTCGCCTGTGGGCCGGGCGGTTTCGTCGACTCCGCAAGGTCGCTGCTGGAGTCGCGCACGCAGTCCTTCCAGGCGGAGGCTTTTACGCCGTTGCCGCAGGTGGTGCAGGAAGGCGGCGAGGTCCAGGTCACCCTGGCGGCCAGCGGCCGGACGCTGACCCTGCCGCGCGGTACCTCACTGCTGAAGGCACTGGAAGCCGAAGGCTTGCGCCCGCCCTCCGGCTGCCGCATGGGCATCTGCAACACCTGTGCCTGCGGCAAGTCCGCCGGCGCAACCCGCAACCTCAATACCGGCGAACTCGCCGGCGAACCCGTTTCCGCGCTCAAGCTCTGCATCAACAGTGCGGTCACCGACCTGGTACTGGACCTGTGAACACGATGACCCAAGCATTCCGCAGCCGCACTCTCACCGCCGCCGACCTCGATAGTTTCGCGGCCGAGCTGGATGGCGTCCGCGCCCGCACCGTGGCCAAGCTGGGCCAGAGCGACGCCGACTACATCCGCCGCATCGTGAAAGCCATACGCTACATGGAAATCGGCGGCCGCGTGCTGCTGTTCGCGGCACTGCCGCTGGCGTTCGCCGGAATGTTCTGGCCAACCTGGATCGTCGGCGTGCTGATGCTGGCGGTGTCCAAGATCCTGGAGAACATGGAGCTGGGGCACAACATCATCCACGGCCAGTACGACTGGATGAACGACCCGCACCTCAACGGCAAGACCTACGAGTGGGACATCGCCGGCACCAGCGACAACTGGCGCCACACCCACAATTTCCGCCACCACACCTATACCAATGTGCGCGGCATGGACGACGACATCGGCTACGGCTTGCTGCGCATCTTCCCCGAACAGCGTTGGAAGCCGTTCTACCTGCTGCAACCGGTCATCGCGGTGATCTTCGCGTTGTTGTTCGAGTGGGGCGTGGCCGTGCAGAACCTCAAGCTGGGTCGCTGGTGGGCGGGCAAGACCTCCAACGCCGACATGCGCAAGGCGCTGCGGCCGGCCGGCAAGAAGATGTTGCGGCAGGTAGTGAAGGACTACGTGGTGTTCCCGTTGCTGGCGGGCCCTTTCTTCCTGTCCGTGCTGCTGGGCAACGTGGTGGCCAACGTGCTGCGCAACATCTGGACCTACGTGATCATCTTCTGCGGCCACTTCACCGCCGATGCGGAAACCTTCCCCAAGGAATCGATCCGCAACGAGTCCCGCGGCCACTGGTACCTGCGCCAGTTGCGCGGCTCGTCCAACCTGTCCGGCGGCAAGCTGCTCAACGTGATGTCGGGCAACCTGAGCCACCAGATCGAGCACCATTTCTACCCCGACCTTCCGGCCAATCGTTACGCGGAGATGGCAGTGGAAGTGAAGCAGATCTGCGCGCGCTATGGCCAGCACTACAACACCGGCTCGCTGCCCAGGCAGTTCGGCCAGGTTATCTGGCGGATCCTCCGCCACGCGTGGCCGAGCCAGCCGCGCCGTGTGGCCGCGTCGCTGCAGACGCAATCCAGCTGACCTGCAACCTTGTAGAGCCGAGCCTGCTCGGCTGCTTTCAGGTCTGCGTCAAGTGCAGCCGAGCAAGCTCGGCTCTACCGAGGTAAGCCAGGCAATCTTCAATCGATGAACTGCAGGCGCGCCAGTTCGGCATACAGGCCGTCCTGGGCGATGAGTTCGGCATGGGTGCCCTGCGCAACGATGCGGCCGCGGTCCATGACCACGATGCGATCGGCCTTGAGCACGGTCGCCAGCCGGTGCGCAATCACCAGGGTCGTGCGCCCTTGCATGAGTCGTTCCAGCGCGTTCTGCACGGCGCGCTCGCTTTGCGCGTCCAGCGCGCTGGTGGCTTCGTCCAGCAGCAGGATCGGTGCGTCCTTCAACAGCGCGCGGGCAATGGCGATGCGTTGCTGCTGACCGCCCGACAGTCGCGCGCCGCGTTCGCCCAGCTCGCTGGCGAAACCCAGCGGCAGTTCGCGGATGAACTCGTCGGCTTCCGCGGATTCGGCGGCCGCCTGCAGCTGCGCTTCGGTGGCGTCCAGTTTTCCATAACGGATGTTTTCAGCGGCGCTGGCGGCAAAGATGGTGGGCTGCTGCGGCACCAGCGCGATATGTTCGCGCAGGTCTGCGGGGTCGAGCTCGCGCAGGTCGACGCCATCGATGCGCACGCTTCCGGATTGCGCGTCATGGAAACGCAGCAGTATCGAGAACACGGTGCTCTTGCCCGCGCCAGAAGGGCCTACAAGCGCCACGGTTTCGCCCGGCCGCACTTCCAGGTCGAAGCCATCCAGCGCCGGCAGGTCGGGGCGCGAGGGATAGTGGAAGACCACGTTGTCGAAGCGGATGTTGCCCTGCAATGGCGTGGGCAGCGGCCGCGGCTGCGCCGGCGGCAGGATGTCGGAGGTTTCCTGCAGCAGTTCGGTAATACGTCCCATGCCGCCGGCGGAACGTTGCAGGTCGTTCCAGACCTCGGCCAGTGCGCCTACCGAGCCACCCGCGATCAGCGCATAGACGACGAACTGGGCCAGCGAGCCCTTGGTCATGTCGCCGGCAATCACGTCATGGGCGCCGGTCCACAGCATCAGCACGATGGCGCCGAATATCAGGGTAATGGCGGCGGCAGTCACGCCAGCCTGCGCGCGGATGCGCTTGCGCGCGGTTTCCACGGCCACGTCGACGGCGCTGCCGAAGCGGTCGCGCTCGTAAGGCTCGCGCGCATGCGCCTGTACCGTGCGCACAGCGCCCAGGGTTTCGCTGGCAAGCGTGTTGGCATCGGCAACGCGATCCTGGCTGGCCCGCGAAGCCTTCCCCAGTCTCCGGCTGCCCAGCACGATGGGGAGCACCGCGACCGGAATGCCGAGCAGGGCGAATGAGGCCAGTCCCGGGCTGGTGACGAACAGCATTACCAACCCGCCGATCACCGTGATGGTGCTGCGCAAGGCCACCGACATGCTGGTGCTGACCACATTGCGCAGCAGTTCGCTGTCGGCCGACAGTCGCGAGACCAGTTCGCCACTGCGCGTGCGGTCGTGGAAGCCGGCGCCCAAGCCTATGAGGTGCCCGTAGAGTTTGCGGCGCAGGTCGGCGACGACGCGTTCGCCCAGCAGCGAAACGAAATAGAAGCGCGCGGCGCTGGCCAGGGCCAGCACCACGGCCACACCGAACAGTGAAAGGAAGACCCGGTCGACATTGCTGCCGCTGCTGAAGCCCTGGTCGATGATCTGCCTGACCGCGATCGGCAGGCTGAGCGTTGCCGCCGAAGCGACCGCCAGCGCCAGCAGCCAGGCGATGAACAGGCCGCTGTGGCTGCGCACGAACGGCCACAGCGCCCGCAGGCTGCCCAGCCGGGGCTTTGCCTTGGTTGCTGGCGACTCCGGGTCGATTGCCGCTGGGGGAAGGGAAGGGCCAACGGCAGGAGAGGTCATTCGGAGTCCGGTTCAATGAAGCGCACACGGTTACGGGTGGCGTCGCGCAGGTGGTTTTTCAAGGCGGCCATGCGCTGTGCTGGCAGCTGCAACTGCAAGGTGACGCCGGAAGCATCGAAGTCTTCGCCCACCTTCACGGCAGCGTGGAGCGCAAGCGCCGCATGCACGTTGCCCAGGTCTTCGAACGGGCATGCCAGCCACAATACCTGCATGACGACCAGCGGGCGGCGTTGAGCGGTACGCAGGCATTCCGCCGCTGCGCCGCCGTAGGCACGCACCAACCCTCCCGCGCCAAGCTTGATGCCTCCATACCAGCGCGTGACCACCAAGACGACCTGGTCGTAGCCCTGACCGTCGATGGCGGCGAGGATGGGCCGCCCGGCAGTGCCCGAAGGTTCGCCATCGTCGCTCGACCGGTATTCGGTGCCGACCCGGTAGGCCCAGCAGTTGTGGGTCGCGTCCGGGTCGGACACCCGCGCAATGAAGGACAGCGCGTCTGCGGGTGAATCCGCCGACTGTGCCTGGGCGAGGAAGCGACTGTGCCTGACCTCGATGAGCTGGGCGGCTGGGGTCGCCAAGGTGTCGCTCATTTGTCCAGCAGGGGTTCCAGGTCTTCCGGCACGGGCTCTTCGGGATGGTCCCTGACGAACAGCAACAGGCTCTGCCTGGCTGCGCCGGCATCGCCCAGGCCATAGCGCGTGCGCACGCGTTCCAGCCAATCATCGACCGCCAGCTGCGCATCTTCGGAGACCGGCACCTGCAGGTCGGTGCGCTTGAGACGCGAGCCGCTGACTTCCACCCGGTCCAGCTCACGGCTCTGTTCCATGTCACGAGCGGCAGCGGCCCTGGCCTCCTCGCGTGGCGCGGCCTGCTTGGCCGCAGCGGCATTGGAGCTGCGCGTGGCCCCTTGCACCGCCGCCGCTTGTTGACGCGCGAATGCATCGGCCTGCGCATCGGCAACGAAAGCGGGGACCGGCTCCGCTGCCGCAGCAGGGGCCATCGGCGCCGCAGGTGCCGGCGGGGGTGGCGCTGGGGGCGAGATGCCTGCGCTGTATCGGCCCGGTGACCCGCCAGCCGGCGATGCCGGCGGTGCGCTGGTCTGCGTGGTCGGCCGAGGCTGCCTGCCGCGCGCGGGCGCCGGCATGGGCTGTGGTTTGGGGTTCGGCGCGGCCGGGGGCGGAACCACCTCGGCAGAAGCGGTTGCGACGCTTGCTGCACTGTCGGCAACGACCGCTTCGTTCGCGGCTGGCGTTGGCTGCGCGCGATCCATTCCAGAATCGGACGCCGCCGCTGCGGAGGTTTCGCCCGCCGGATAAGCCGCCGGTGCTTCGGACAGGGTGACGGACTGCTGCACCGGGCGCAGCTGCCAGGCGATGCCTACCGCGAACACCACGGACGCTGCCAGGCCCATGGCCACCGGCCAGCGCGGTTTCGGCTTGCGTGCCGCGTGCCTGGTCACGGCAGCGTGCGCAGCGCCGAGGATGCGCGAATCCAGGGCGGCCGAAGGCTCTCCATGCGGACCCTGCCGGTTGAGCAGCACTGCCAGTTCGCGTTCTTCGGGGGTCAGCGCGTTGTCGGGGATGGTCTTCATTCGTTCAATCTCGCGCGAAGCTTGTCCATCGCGTAACGCAACCGCGACTTGACTGTTTCCCGGCCCACGCCGGTGATTTCGCCGATTTCCTCCAGGCTCAGTTCCTGTTCCAGCCGCAATTGCAGCACTTCACGCTGGTCGTCCGGCAGTTCGGCCATCGCCAGTTGCAGGCGCCGACGCTGTTCAAAGTCGGACAGGTTGCGCTCAGGCGTATCCGGATCGGGCACCCGTGCGGCGCGTTCGTCTCCGTCGGCCGGGGCCGGCGGCCTGTGCTTGAGTGCACGCCAATGGTCGGTCAGGCGATTGTGGGCGATCCTGAACAGCCAGGTCGTGAACGCCGCCTCGGGCTTCCAGCCTTCCCGTGCGGAGATGACGCGCTGCCAGATGTCCTGGAAGAATTCGTCGGCCAGCGCCGGGTCGCGCAATTGCCTCAGAAGGAAACGATACAGGCGGGTGCGATGGCGTGAATACAGCTGTTCGAAGGCCGCCGTGTCGCCGGCCGCATAGGCCAGCATCAGGGTTTCGTCGGCAGGTTCTGAGAAGTCGTTCACCGCAACAAGCGTAAAGCCTGCGCCACAATACGCATAGCGCGGCCGGCCCGGGTGGCTGGCCGCAGCAGTGGTGCTAATTCGTAATGACAGGGAAGTGGACAAGTGGCCGGGACCGTGGCGCTGTGCATGGAACCTGATAACGTCCACCGGGCGGGAAGGGGTTCCCGTTGCGGTGGCACCCCGGTGCCTCGCCTTCATCACTCAATCCTGGGGAATCCGTGCGCCTGCCTGAAACTGAAGCTGCGGAAGCCGCCCGTCCGGACCCCGATCCGGCCCTGGAGCCCGTCTTGCGGGCCGAACAATCGTCGCCGACCGACCGCATCGTGACCACCCTCTGTGGGCTGCTGCCCCAGGGCGCCCATGTAGCCGTCAGCTGGCGTGACTGGGCACTGGGCAGCGGCGCGGCGATGACCCCGGGGGCAAGCCCGGGCCTGCGCCGGTGCGCCGAAACGGCACTGTCCGATCCGGATGGGGAATCCGCCGAAGGAACCCTGCTGGTTGATGCCTGGGAGAACAGCGACGGCAATGCGCGTATCGCCGTGGCCGCCTCCCTGCCGGTGGCGATGGGCAGGGCCGAATCCGCGTCGTGGCTGGCGCTGGCGCGCACCCTGGTGGCAACGACCCTGGACGCGTCGCGCGCGCATGCGCGCATCGTCTCGCTGGAGAAATCCAAGCGCCTGCAACAAGCCCTTTACGAGATCGCCGACCTGGCCAGCGCGGACCTGGAGATGCCGGAGATGCTCCGGCGCCTGCACACCGTGGTCGGCTCGCTGATGTCCGCCGACAACTGCTACATCGTGCTTTACGACGACCAGCGCCGCAGCGTGCGATTCCTGCATTTCGTCGACCAGAAGGACACCTACGTCGCCGAGCCTGACCGTGAATTCACCGAGGAGGAAATGCCCAACAGCATGACTTTCGCGCTGTTGCGGCATGGCCAGGCGGTCCGCGGGCCCTCCACGCTGGTCCGGCAGAAGCTGGGAGTGATCCCGGACCTCTCCCATGGACCCGACAGCCTTGACTGGATGGGCGTGCCGATGCGGCGCGAGGACCGCATCTGCGGCGCCATCGTCGTGCAGAGCTACGACACGCCCGGAAGCTACGCAGACGAGGATCGCGCGCTGCTGGGCTACGTGGCCCAGCACATCCTGACCGCGCTGGACCGCAAGCACGCCCATGACGACCTGGAGCGGCGCATCGAGGAGCGCACCCGCGAATTGCAGCGTGCCAACCGCGAGTTGCAGGGCGAGATCCTTGAGCGCAAGCGCGCCGAGAAGCTGCAGCGTGCGCTGTTCCGCATCGCCGAGCTGGCCATCACCTCGGAAAGCCTGGAGCGCTTCTATGGCGACGTGCACGCGGTCGTGGACGAGCTGATCTACGCGCGCAACTTCTACATCGCGCTGCTTTCCGACGACGGCGAGACGCTCGACTTCCCGTATTCGATCGACGAACGCGACCCGATCCGGCTTTCGCGCAAGCTGACCGACGGGCTTACCGAGCATGTGATCTCTAGCCGGCATCCGCTGCTGGCCGACCGCGCAAAGCTCGACGAACTCGGAATGCAGGGCAAGGTGCATGAATACGGGCCGCATGCCTACAGCTGGCTTGGAGTCCCGCTGTACCGTGACGAAGAAGTGGTGGGCGTGCTGGCGGTGCAGAGCTATTCGCCCGAGGTCAGCTTCAGCCCGCACGACCAGAACCTGCTGACCTTCGTGGCCCACAACATCGGCAACGGCCTGGCCCGCCAGCGTGCGCAACAGAATCTCCGCGCCGCGCATGCCGAGCTGGAGCGGCGCGTCGATGCGCGCACCCACGAACTTGCCGAAGCCAATACCAAGCTGCTCGCCCAGATCGGCGAGCGCCTGCGCGCCGAACAGCGGCTGATCCACCAGGCTACCCACGACGGCCTGACCGGCCTGCCCAATCGGCCGCACCTGCTGGATCGGTTGTCGGCGGCGATCGAGCGCGCACGGCATGGCGACGGCCAGGAATTCGCGGTGCTGTTCCTCGACCTGGACCGTTTCAAGCTGGTCAACGACAGCATCGGCCATGCCGCGGGCGACGAATTGCTGGTGGAAGTCTCGCGCCGGATCACTTCCACCGTGCGCAACCACGACGTGGTGTCGCGCCTCGGGGGCGACGAGTTCGCGATCCTGATCGAGTGCGCAGACGGCCTGGACAGCGCGCGCGATCTTTCCCAGCGCATCCTGGCGGTCCTTGGCCGGCCGATGTGGGTGGCCGGCCGCGAACTGTTTCCGTCCGCCAGCCTCGGCATCGCAGCGTGGCACCCGCGCTATCGCAATGGCGAGGAACTGCTGCGCGACGCCGACGCGGCGATGTACCGCGCCAAGGCCCAGGGCCGCGATCGCTATGCGGTCTTCGACGAAGCCATGCGCGAGGAGGCGATGCAAAGCCTGGACCTGGAGGCAGACCTGCGCCGGGCCATCAACAACCGGGATTTCCTGCCGTTCTACCAGCCGATCTGCCGGCTGGAGGATGGCGCGATCATCGGCCACGAAGCGCTGCTGCGCTGGCAGCACGAGCGCCGCGGCCTGCTGTTGCCTGCGGAATTCATCAGCCTGGGCGAAGACAGCGGCCTGATCGAGCAGGTGGACTGGCTGCTGTACGAGCAGGTGGTCGGACAGCTTGCACGCGGGGGCGAGGGCTACATCTCGGTCAATGTGTCGCCGCGCCATTTCCGCTCGCCTGATTTCGCCGACCGGCTGCTGGCCATGTTCGACGCGGTCGGCGCCGATCCTTCGCGCATGCGCGTGGAAATCACCGAAGTGGCGCTGCTGGACGACGCCCCGCGCACGCTGCGCACGCTGCGCACTTTGAGGCAACACGGCATCCTGGCCCAACTCGACGACTTCGGCACCGGTTTCTCGGCCTTGTCCTACCTGCACCGCTTCCCGATCTCGGTGTTGAAGATCGACCGCAGTTTCATCGCCGGGATCGGTGGCGAGGGCAGGCCGGAAAGCCTGGCCCTGGTACGCGCGATCCTGGCGCTGGCCGGCACCCTGGGCATCGACACGATTGCCGAGGGCGTGGAAACCAGGGATCAGCGAGAGGCGCTGATCGGCCTGGGCTGCACGCATGGACAGGGGTACCTGCTGGGCCGCCCCGCCGCGGAACTTGGCAATCTGCCGGATCCGGACTGAAGGCAGGGCCGCACTTGCGAAAGTGCGGCCCTGCCATTGCCTACTCTCCGGCGATGGCCGGCTTGCGATCACCGGCGCCGGCCAACTGGCGCGCCTGGGCAACCAGTTCGACCAGTTCGCGACGCAGGCCGAAACGGTCGTCCCCTTGGGCGCCCCGCGCGGCACTGCCTACGTCATTCCAGTTCCATGCCTCCACATGGGTGCCACCACGCAGCAGGTCCGCGTAGGCCGCCACCGCGCTGGCGAAGCGGAACGACTGGCTGGGCCGGGTCGCCAGCGAGGAGGCCAGGACCGGTGTTTCGATCAGCCGGCTGGCCGCGGCCCCGGGCAGCTTGTATCGCATGCGCAGATGGGCCAGTTCGCCGCCGATGCCTGCCGGGGTCTTGTCCTTGCCATAACGCAGCGCAGGCAGGCGGTCAGCGCCTGATCCTGCCGGGGTGACCTCGTACAGCGCAGTCACCTCGTGGCCCGCGCCGATGTCCCCCGCGTCGACCCGGTCATTGGCGAAATCCTCGCGCGCCAGCAAACGATTTTCGTAGCCGATCAGGCGATATTCCGAGACCAGCGCGGGATTGAACTCGATCTGGATCTTCACGTCGCGCGCGATGGTCATCAACGTGCTCTGCATCTCATCGACCAGCACCTTGCGCGCCTCCTGCGGCGTATCGATGTAGGAATGATTGCCGTCGCCGACGTCGGCCAGGCGCTCGGCCATGGCGTCGTTGTAGTTGCCCTGGCCGAAGCCCAGCGTGGTCAGCGCGATACCCGACTTGCGCTGGTCGCCGACCAGCGTCTCCAGCGCCTCCTGGCTGACGGTGCCCACGTTGAAATCGCCGTCGGTGGCCAGGATCACGCGGTTGACGCCGCCCGCCAGGTACGATTTTTTCGCCATCGCATAGGCGAGCTGGATGCCGTCGCCGCCATTGGTGCTGCCCCCCGCCTGCAGGCGGTCCAGGGCCGCCAGGATCTCGTCGTGGCGATCCCCTGCGGTGGGCGGGAGTACCAGGCCGGCGGAACCGGCATAGACCACGATCGAAACGCGATCCTGCGCGCGCAATTGCGGCACCAGCATCGAGAAGGCCTGTTTCAGCAGCGGCAGCTTGTCCGGCGAATCCATCGATCCGGAAGTGTCGAGCAGGAACACCAGGTTGGATGCCGGCAGGGTCGCCTTGGGCACCTCGTAGCCCTTGATGCCGATCATCAGCAACTGGCGTCGTGTGTTCCATGGCGCCGCCGCCAGCTCGGTGGTGACGCGGAACGGCACGTTGCGGCTGGTGGGCGCCGGATGTCCGTAATTGAAGTAGTTGATGAATTCCTCGGCGCGCACCGAGTCGGCCGGTGGACGCACGCCTTGCCGCAACATGCGCCGGACGTTGCTGTAACTGCCGGTGTCCACGTCGATCGAGAAGGTGGAGACGGGTTGCTCGCTGGTGCGATGCACGGGGTTGTCGGTGCGATCGGCGTACTTCTCGGTATTGGCGGGTTCGGGCCGCGCCTGTGCGGGCGCGATGCGCGTGTAAGCCGCATAACCATCGGTTGCGTAGTTGCCGGAAACTGCGAGCGGGGCGGGAGGGGGTGCCGATGGTGCGTAGGCAGCGCTGGACTTGGCTGCGGCACCGGCTCGTTCCTGCTGTTGCAGGGTCGCGCGCCTGATGCTGCTGCCGGTGACCTCCACGCGGTCCAGGGCGACTGCCTCCTGGGTGCCATCATCTGCCGCAGGCGCCTCGCGGGCACTTTGCGGACTTGATTTGCAGGCAGCAAGCGTGACGATGGCGACCAGGCTGGCGGTGAACAAGGTGGTGCGGTGCAGGCGGCATTGCATGGCGGATCTCCCGTGGTGGACAGGGAGTTCAACGCCGCAGGTCCGGAAGTGGGGTTAAGCCATCTCGCGGGACATGCACGGAAAACACCCACGACCGCGTCGTGGGCGTTTTCATCTTAGAGCCGAGCTTGCCCGGCTGCGCTTGCCTGTTTGCGTGATTCGGCAGGAACAGGCCTTGCCTCGCTCTGGATCAGAACCTGAAGTCGAGCCGTGCGTAGTAATAACCGCCATTGATCCCGAACGGCAAAGTCTCCCAGCCATAGATGAAGCCGAGCGACGGGAACGGATTGACGTCGGGATTGTCCGCGCCCACTTTCCATTTGTCCGGATAGGTGTCCAGCAGGTTGTTGGCGCCTATCGAGAAGCGCAGCTTGTCGGTGATGTCCACGGCGACGGCCGCATCGAACAAGGTTTGCCCATCCCAGGTCTGTTTGGGCGCAAAGCCGGAGCCCGATACCGAACCGTAGTAGTTGGCGCGCAAGGTCCAGTCCCAGTTGCCGATCTGGTACACGCCCTGCAACACATGGTGTGCCCCGGGCTGGCCTTCCTCGATCAAGGTCACCTGGCTGTCGTCGAACAGCGTGGCCGGCGGCAGGATCGCCGACTGCGAACGACGGTCGGTGACCTCGGTCTTGTTCCAGTGCAGCAGGGCGGTCAGGTCCAGCGTGCCGCCCGCGGCCTCGGTGCTGTATTCGCCGACGATGTCGATGCCGGTGGTGCGGGTATCGATGGCGTTGGTGAAGAATTGCGCCTGGGCCACGTCGAACGGGCTGAGGATGGCGCGGATAGGACAGTTGCTGTTGCTGGCGTCGCAGGGCAAGCCATCGCCGCCCAGGGTTTCGGGCCGGATATTGCTGGAGAAGATGATGCGGTCGTCGATGTCGATGCGGAATACATCCACCGTCAGGCTGAAGTTCTCGCTGGGCCGGAACACCAGCCCCAGGGTCGCGCTGGTCGATTCCTCTTCCTTCAGGGCCTCGATCCCGAACGCGCGGGTGACGTCGCTGTCCTGCCGCGCGGTCAGCGTATCGGCCAGGTTGCCGGTGGCCGGGTCGATGTTGGTCGAGCGCTGGCTGTAGAACAGTTGCTGCACGCCCGGAGCGCGGAAGCCCGTCGACACGGTGCCACGCAGGGCGAACTTGTCGCTGAAGTCGAAGCGCGCCGACAGCTTGCCCGTGGTGGTGTTGCCGAAGTCGGAATAATCCTCGAAACGCACCGCCGCACCGAGCAGGAAGCGCTCGCTCAGGCGCGATTCGGCATCGAAGTACACCGCGTAGTTGTGGCGTCCTTCATCCACGGCCTCGTTCGGCGAAAACCCCGGAAAGCCCTGGATGCCGGGCGCGGCGAAGCCGCCGTTCTGGTCGAAGATCGGAATGGAAGGATCGTTGGTGCGTCCGTAGGTGTACGACACCGGCGCCCCAGCCTTGATCGCGTAGTTGTCGCGTCGGTATTCGAAGCCGGTCGCCAGGCTCAGCGGTTCCTTGCCGATGCCCCAGTCGACGCTGCCGCGGAAATCCAGGTTGAAGGTGGTCTGGTCGAATTCCAGCGTGCCGGTATCCGCCGAAGTGGGCGATTCGCCGTAGATGCCGCCACCCGGCGCCGGCTCGTACCACCAGCTGACGTTGACCGAATTGCGTTCGTGGAAGCCGAACTTGCTGCGCCCGTGATTCACCGACACATCCCAGTCCCACTTGTCGCCGAGCGGCGCGCGGTAACCGACCGCCAGCGACCCGTCTTCCACGGTGGTGATGATGTTGGGCAGGAAACCGTCGGGGTACAGGTCCGGCACCGTGCGGCCGTCGCCTGCGCTGCGGAAGAAGCCCGAGGAATCTCCCTCGCGCCGGGAGATGCCGCCGAACCAGTACAGCTCGCCCGCTCCGACCGGCAGGCCGCCGTTGAGCCATACGTACGCGTCCTGGGCGTCCGCATCGCCGATCCGTTGCGTCACCCGCGGCGGATCCACGCGCAGCAGGTCGGGACCGGCCCGATTGGTTTCCCCGCGGTCGCGGTATTCCACGCTCAGGTTGAGGAAACCTTCGTCGCCCAGCGCGAACCCGGTATTTACGCCGCCATGCAGCACGGTACCGTCGCCTTCGTAGGTCTGTCCCGCTTCGAACGACACCCGCGTTTCATCGGTCTGGCGTCGCAGCACGATGTTGATGACGCCGGCGATTGCATCCGAGCCATATTGGGCTGCGGCCCCATCGCGCAGCACTTCGATGCGTTCGATCGCCGAGACCGGGATCGCGTTGATGTCGGTGCCGGCCGAGCCGCGCGCGATGGTCTGCTGCACGTTGACCAGGGCCTGCTGGTGCCTGCGCTTGCCATTGACCAGCACCAGCACCTGGTCCGGACCCAGTGAGCGCAAGGTGGCGGGACGCAGGATGTCGGTACCGTCGCTGATGGTGGTGCGCGAGAAATTGAAGCTGGGCTCGAGCATCTGCAGGATCTGCCCGATCTCCTGCGCGCCAGTGCGCTCGAGCTGCTCCCGGTTGATCACATCGACCGGCGCCGCGGTTTCGGCGGCGGTGCGGCCGCGGGCACGTGAACCCAGTACCTGGATCCTGTCCAGGTCGGTCGCTTCACGACCTGGAGGCGTAGCCTGCTGTGCGACGGCTGGCATGGCCAGCAGGACACCGAGGCCCAAGAGCCCAAGGCGAGGGCTGGTGCTGGAGTGGAAGCGTGGCTTGCGGAATGCGTGCGAATATTTGGACATGGTTCCTCCCAGTGGAATGGTCAGTCGATATCGAAACGCCCCCTGTAGCGCCCGGTTGGCATGGTGGACATGGCAACTCGCGGCGACTAATAACATTTTTTTGACAGGAAATAACGGGATTTCCGGCCGTAAAGCCGGTGATCAGTGTGTATGCGTGATTACATTCGGTGATGGCGGTTATGCGGCCCGATAGGCAAGCCGCATCCACGCATGGTCACGGCTCACTCAGGTGTCGGCGTCTTCGACGCGAACCTTCAACGCGCCATCGTGCAGGCGTGCGATGAGCCGATCACCGGCTGCGGTTTCATGCACGCTACGCACGACACCCCCGGCCTCGTGCTGCAGGATCGAATAACCGCGCGCAATGGTCGCCAGTGGGCTGACCGCTTCCAGAGATCGCGCCAGCCCGCGCAGTTGCAATGCCTCGCGTTGCAGGGTGCGCGCGGTGGCTGCCTGGGCACGCTGCGCCAGTGCAAGCAGGTGTGCCTGCAGGAAGGCCACGCGTCGTCGTGGTTGATTGGCCCGCAGCACGGCGGCGGCATGGCGCAACGAGGCGTGGCGGCGTTCCAGTTGTTCGCGCCATGTCGATTGCAGCCGGCGCTGGGCTTCCAGCTGGCGGCGCTGCAGCAGTTGCAGGCGGGCCTGCGGACGCAAGGCCTGCAGGCGCAGGACGGCGCGGTCGGCCCGCTGCATGGACTGGCGCAGCGACTGCGCTTGCAGCGATGCCATGCGTCGGTGCAGTCCCTGCAGCCGCGTGAGCAGGTCGCTGCGGTGGGGCACCAGCAGTTCGGCGGCGACCGACGGCGTGGGCGCACGCAGGTCGGCGGCGAAGTCGGCGAGGCTGAAGTCGGTTTCATGGCCGACGGCCGATACGACCGGCACCGGTGAGGCGGCGATCGCGCGCGCCAGCTGTTCATCGTTGAACGCCCACAGGTCTTCCAGCGAACCGCCGCCGCGCGTCAGCAGGATCGCGTCATAGCGGCCCGAGGCTCCCGCGCGCTTGAGCATCGTGGTGATCTGGCCGGCCGCGGCTTCGCCTTGCACCTGGACCGGCAGGACATCGACTTCCAGCAGGGGAAAGCGCCTAGCCAGCACGCTCAGCACGTCGCGCACCGCTGCGCCGCTGGGGGAAGTGATCACCGCCAGTCGTTGCACATGGACGGGCAGGGGACGCTTGCGTACCTCGTCGAACAGACCCTCGGCCGCCAGCCTGGCCTTGAGCTCGTCGAAGGCGCGGCGCAGGGCGCCTTCGCCGGCTTCCTCAAGGTGGTCCATCACCAGCTGGTAGTCGCCCCGCGCCTCGTACAGGGTCAGGCGGCCGCGGCCGAGCACGCGCAGGCCCTCGCGCGGGACGAACTTCAGCCACGTGCTCTTGGGCTTGAACATCGCGCACTTGATCTGCGCGCGCGCGTCCTTGAGGGTGAAATACAGGTGCCCGGATGCGGGCCGGGTGACATTGCCCAGTTCAGCCTCGACCCATACCAGCGGGAAGGCGCTTTCCAGCAGGTCGCGCGCCAGCGTGTTGAGCTGGCTGGGGGTGAGGATGTCGCGTGCCGGGTCCTGGTTCATGGGCGCTACCCTAACCGAAGCGCCGGATTTTTCGCAGCAGAAGCCCGTCGGCGGGGCTTCATTGTCGGGAGTCAGCGGTTGTGGGAGGTGCTTCCTCCCACAAAATAGCTGAAGCCCGTCTTCTTCCCGCATCCGCACGGGCCGGCCGGCGTGGCAGGGGCTAAAATGGCCGCCATGAACAACCTGCTTGCCCCTTGCAAACTTCCCATCCCCTCGGGCCCGTCGCCGCGACGGATCAATCGCACTGTCCAGGTGGGCGCGGTGACCCTGGGCGGCGGCCACCCGGTGGTGGTGCAGTCCATGACCAACACCGATACTGCCGACATCGCCGGCACCGTCAAGCAGGTGGCGGACCTGTGGCGGGCCGGGTCGGAAATGGTCCGGGTCACGGTCAATAATCCCGAGTCGGCCGCCGCCGTGCCGCACATCGTCGAGAAGCTGCGGATGATGGGCATCGAAGTGCCGGTGATCGGGGACTTCCACTACAACGGCCACACCCTGCTGACCAACGAACCGGCCTGTGCCGAGGCGCTGGGCAAGTACCGCATCAATCCGGGCAACGTCGGCTTCGGGCGCAAGAAGGACACCCAGTTCGCCCAGCTGATCGAATTCGCGCTCAAGTACGACAAGCCGGTGCGCATCGGCGTGAACTGGGGTTCGCTGGACCAGTCGCTGGCCGCCCAGCTGATGGACGAGAACGCCCTGCGTGCCGAACCCTGGGAAGCCAGCCTGGTGCTGCGCGAAGCGCTGATCCGCTCGGCGCTGGATTCGGCCGAACGCGCGGTGGAAATAGGCCTGCCGCGCGAGCGCATCGTGTTGAGCTGCAAGGTCAGTGGCGTGCAGGAACTGATCGCCGTGTACCGCGACCTGGCCCAGCGCTCGGACTTCGCCCTGCACCTGGGCCTCACCGAAGCGGGCATCGGCAGCAAGGGCATCGTGGCCTCTTCGGCCGCATTGGCCGTGCTGCTTCAGGAAGGCATCGGCGACACCATCCGCATTTCGCTGACGCCCGAACCGGGCCAGTCACGTACCCAGGAAGTCATCGTCGCCCAGGAACTGCTGCAGACCACCGGCCTGCGTGCGTTCACGCCCATGGTCACCGCCTGCCCGGGTTGCGGCCGCACGACCTCGGAGTTCTTCCAGGAACTGGCCGGCGTGGTCCAGAACCACGTGCGCGCCAAGATGCCCGAATGGAAGGTCAGCCACCCCGGCGCCGAGAACATGACCCTGGCGGTCATGGGCTGCGTGGTCAACGGCCCAGGCGAATCGCGTCACGCCAATATCGGCATCTCGCTGCCCGGTACCGGCGAGGCGCCGACCGCGCCGGTGTTCATCGATGGAGAGAAAGCGTTGACCCTGCGCGGCGAGAACATCGCCCAGGAGTTCGTTGCCCTGATCGATGGCTATGTCGAAAAGCGTTATGCACGAACCGCGGGTTGAGGCCGCGCCGGCTGGCGCGCAATCGGGTGTCCGTGCCATCGCCGGACTGCTGCGGCGCAATGGCCGCCGCATCGCGCTGTTGTTCGCCGGCATGCTGCTGCCGCTGTGGATCTTCGCCGAGCTGGCCGACGAGGTGCATGAGCTGGAGCAGTTCGTGTTCGACGACCCGATCCTGCTGCGCGCCCACGCCTTCGCGGGGCCCGGGCTGGACCACTTCTTCCTGCTTGTTTCCAGGATCGGTTACGAGGGCGTGGCCGTCATCGACCTTCTGATCGTCGTGTCGGTGCTGGCCATGCGGCGCTGGCGCGAGGCGACGTTCGCCGCCGTCGCCTTCGTGGGCTCGGCCCTGCTCAACCTGGGCGCCAAGCAGTTCTTCCAGCGCCACCGGCCTACGCTGTGGGAATCCATTTCACCCGAAGGCACTTTCAGTTTCCCCAGCGGCCATGCGATGGGTTCGATGACCCTGGCGGCCACGGTGGTGTTGCTGGCCTGGCCTACGCGCGCCCGGTGGCCGATGATCGCGCTGATGGTCGCCTTCACCTGGCTGGTGGGTTATTCGCGCATCTACCTGGGCGTGCATTTTCCCTCGGACATCCTGGCCGGCTGGATGGCGGGCGCGGCCTGGGTGGTGGCTGCCTACCTGGCCTTGTTCCATCGCGTCCTGCATCCCTGGCAGGAGCGCGGCGGCCAACCGCCTCAGCGATAGGCGGCGACACGCGCCTGCTGCAGGCGCTGGCGCAGGTACTGGTCGCGGCTCAATCCACCCGGAATGGCGGCCAGTCCCATGACCTCGGCCACGATGGCCCGTTCACGCGCCTTGTAATCCTGGAAACGCGGATCGTTGGCGTGCTGCGCGGTGTAGGCCTGCATGCGCTGGTCGGCATGGCGACGGTAGCGCTCCATCAGGTCGGCAAGTTGCTGGGCCTGCAGTGCCGGGTCGTCAACGCTGGCCTTGATCAAGCCGCTGCGCAGCAACAGCGATTCACCCGCGGACAGGCCGCCGTTGCTTTCGTAATGGTCGATGCTGGCCGACAGGTCACGCGCCTGTTCGGAGCGCTGCACCGCGCCCAGCCCGGGCGCATCACGCATGAAGCGGCGGGCACGCGCTTCGAACGCCTGGCGTTCCTGCCACGCCCGTGCCTGCGGCGAAGCCTGCAAGGCGTCGGCGCCGGCCGGTTCGGATCCCTGCACCGCTCGGGGCGTCGGGCCAGGCCCTGCCGGCGCCGTTGTACCAACGCCCTGGGCGCCCACCCAAGCCCAGAGTCCCAGCAAGGCAAGGAGCACGGTGGCGGCGATGGCGGGTGCCGGTTTCATATCTGGATGGCATCACGGCAGCACGCGTGCCGCCGTGATGCGCGCAACCTCATGCCAGCAACTGGTCCACCAGCCAGTACAGCAGGTTGAACGGCTTGGCCCGGTCGGCCTGGTCGCTCTGCTCGCTGGCGTCCAGCACCTTGCCCTGGCCATCCAGCACGCTGTCGATGAAGTTCTTCAGTTGCAGGTTCTGCGCCTGGATGTCGGCATTCTTGAAATCGACGATCGTGGTGCAGTGGCTCTCGTTGAGGGCACGGTATTGCGGGAAATAGCCACCGAAGTTGTCCAACCCGTTGAGGCGTTGCGACAGCCGGCCGGTATCGATGTCCCAGCGCGCATGGATCTGCTGTTCCTTGGCGGCCTGGGTCGGGGCGTTGTAGATCTCGGGGTAGAAGCGCTCGTACGAGTATCCGGAATAGTTCAGGTCCTTCCAGAAGTGGGTGTGGCCCAGGCGGTCGTTGGGAAACTTCGCCGACAGCGCGGTGTACAGCGAGCCCAGCTCGCCCAGGTCGAACTGCGGCATGCCGCTGGCCAGGTAGGGGAGCGGGCCGCTGGCCGCGTCCAGGCCCCAGACACCGCGGATCTTGGCCATCAGCGGTTGCGAGGGATAGGTCTGCGGGTTGCCGTTGGCCGGAGTGGGGAAGATCGGGCCGGAGTCGTCGATCAGGTAGCCGCGGGTGGGTGCCAGGTCGCGACGCGTCGGGTAGTAGTTGGTCAGGCTGCCGGCGCCGCCGGCGCTGCAGCCGGTGGACAGCATCTGCGTCGGCCGTGGCAGGTTGTCCTTCAGCCAGGCGATCACCGCCCGCGTGTTGCGCACGCCATTGTGATGCCAGACCAAGGGCGCGGCCCCGCCACTGGGATCGTTGTACACCGCGACCTTGTCGCCGCTGTAGATGTCGCCGGTGCAATAAGGCACGTAGACCATGTTCCATTGCTGCGTCTTCACCGCGTCGAACGGGCTGACCCGGGTGACGAAGGGGCTGACCAGGCTGGAGCCGGGATTGAGCAGGCTCATGTAATCGTCGGGGATGCCGTTCGGGTTGCGCGCGCCGCGCACGCCGGTCTGGCCGGTGCAACTGGCGTAATCCCAGCAGGCGCCGCCGCCTTCCATGTAGAGGATGGTATTGCGCGTGTTGGCAGTGCGATTGACGAAGAACTTGTAGGGCGAACCATCGCCGCATACCGCGCCGGTTTCCGGCGCCAGCTGCACGGTCTGCCATTCGCTGTAGGCGCCGGGCCTGAAGCCGTCGGCGAAACCGGAGGGATTGGTGCGCAGCGGGTAATTGCCCTGGCGCTGCGCCGCGGTGACCTTGTTGTCGGCCTTGGGCGGCGACACCAGGTTTACCAGGGTCTGCCAGACGCTGTAGTCGCCTTCCTCCGCTTTCAATGGCAATGCGGTGAGCAGGGTGACGGCACTTGCTGCAAGTACGACGGTGACACGTCCTGGTGCTGCCATGTTCGGATCCTCCGAGATGAGCTGTGGAATGCCAGTTGGGCTACGGGTGGTGAGCCGGAATCAGCGGGGGCGGCTCCATACAGCACGGCTGGATTAGCACCGGCCGGACACCTTGGCCATTGCGGCAGGCCCGGAACCCAGTGTTTGGCTGTTTTTGCCCGCCATTTGGCCGCAATCTCCCCCGCGCAGGGGCGTAGGGGACCCGTGTACTTCCTGCGACGCAGCATTCAAATGCGGCGAGGGAACCCTGCCGACTGGGCGCCCGTCAGCGCGCCATTCCCCGTTGAGGAGGTTGGGCCCCGGTCAACGCATTACCCGCACGAAGGCCGCCCACGGGGGCGTTGGATGGCGATTGGCGACGATGCCGGCCCACTGTCCGTGGGCAATGGCCCGACCGGCGCGGGTGCCGGTGAGCGCCAGTCGTGCGGCTGGCGCTTACGAATGTCCTGTCAGCGCATGACCACGGTAGTGGCCTTGTTGGCGACGATGTAGGGCTTGAGGTCCTCGATCTGGCTGACCTTGCCGATCGCGCGCTGGGCGAACTTCAACCCGGTGATGCGTACATGGCAGTTCTGGAACGGACGTTCCTTGTCCTTGCCCTTGGAGCAGTACACCACGCGGCCGTCGCGATCCCAGCCCAGTACCAGGCGCTCCTGGTTGTTGCTGGTGCGGTAGATCCAGCCTTTCTGGATATCGGATTCGGACATGGCCATGGCGGCGCTCCTGGTAGGGGTGTGATGGGTCGCTGGCGGCTATTCGCCGGGCTTGGCCGCGGCGGTGGGCGACTGGCTGGCGGCACGGCGTGCCAGCACGGCTTCGCGATGGGCGATGTAGGCATTGGAGGCAAGGATGATGCCCGCGCCGAGTACCGTCCAGCGATCCAGTGATTCGCCAAACAGCGCCCAGCCGAACAGCGCCACCAGCGGCAATTGCATGAAGCTGATCGGGGTCAGGGCGGAGACTTCGCCCAGGCGCAGCGCGCGTGTCCACAGCAGCTGCCCCAGGGTGCCGGCCACGCCCGTCGCGGCCAGCCACAGCCAGGCGATTCCTGCCGGCCAGACCCAGACGAACAGGGCCGGGACCAGCGACAGCGGCACCCAGAAGACATAGGTGTAGAACACCACCGTGTCGGCGCTGTCGGTGCGGGTGAGCTGCTTGATCTGGATGGCGACGACCGCGCTGAGCACCGCGGCCAATACCGCGACCAAGGTGCCGGGGGTGAAATCGCTCGAACCCGGGCGCACGATCACCATCACGCCGATGAAGCCCAGGATCACGGCCGCCCAGCGCCGCATGCGCACTTTCTCGCCCAGCCACAGCACCGCGGCGATGGTCACGAACAGGGGCGTTGAATAGGAAAGCGATACGGCCTGGGTCAGCGGCAGGTGGCCGACCGCCCAGAACCCGCACAGCATCGAACCCAGGCCGATGCTGCTACGCAGGAAATAACGCGGCAACTGGGTCGTGCGCGGCAGTCCTTGCCCGGACCTGACGAGCAGCGGCAGCAACGCCAGCAGGCCGAAGGCATTGCGGAAGAACGCCACTTCCGGGGTCGGCACGTGGGCGGTGGCCAGGCGGATCGCCACGGCCATCATGCCGAAGGCCAGGGTGCTGCCCAGCATCAGCAGCGCGGCGCGGATCGCGGCCGGTTGCGAAGACAACTTCAGCACCGGCCGGTCACCACTGCGCGCCGATGATCCGTGGTTCCGGCTGCAGGTCCACGCCGAACCGCTCCTGTACCGAGTTTGCGATACGGCGCGCCAGCGCCAGCAGCTGCGCGCCGCTGGCCAGGCCGTGGTTGACCAGCACCAGGGCATGCGAGGCCGCCACGCCGGCATCGCCGTCGCGGAATCCCTTCCAGCCGCATTGTTCGATCATCCACGCGGCCGAGAGCTTGCCAGTCGCTTCGTCGTCGCCACCGAACAGCGGCAGGCCCGGGTTCGCCAGCAGCAGCGTTTCAGCTTGCGGCAACGGCACGATCGGATTCTTGAAGAAGCTGCCCGCATTGCCGACCACGGCTGGATCCGGCAGCTTGCGGCGACGGATGCGGACCACGGCTTCGGCCACGTCGCGCGCGGTGGGCGCAGCGATGCCCAGCGCAGACAATTCCTGGGGAATGCCCGCGTAGTCCAGCCGCAATTCCCGCTGCCTGGGCAATGCCAGTTCCAGCGCGGTCAGCAGGTAGCGGTCAGGCAGGCGTTTGAACAGGCTGTCGCGATAGGCGAAAGTGCAGGCGTCGCGGTCCAGCCGGACCATGCTGCCGCGCTGCCGGTCCCAGGCTTCGACCGCATGCACGAACTCGCCCACTTCGGTGCCGTAGGCGCCGATGTTCTGGATCGGCGCGGCGCCCGTGGTACCCGGAATCAGTGCCAGGTTTTCCAGTCCGCACAAGCCCATCTCCAGCGAACGCATGACCAGGGCATGCCATTCGACGCCCGCTTCGGCACGCAGCAAGGCGGTGGCGCCGTCGTCATCGACGATTTCAACGCGATGCGTATCGAAGGCCAGCAGAGGTGCTTGTGGATCGCTGGCGAACAGCAGATTGCTGCCGCCGCCCAGGACCAGCGGAATATTGTCCCTGAAAGCGGGCAGGGCCAGCACCTCGGGCAAGGCGTCGACCTCCTGGATTTCCACCAGCTGGTTCGCGCGGGCGCTGATGCCGAAGGTATTGCGCGAACGCAGGTCGGCATTGGCCGTCAGCCGGTACTGCTGCTTCATGCAGAGGTGTTCATGCAGGGGTGTTCATGCGGGCGTGCTCACTCGGGCGCGACCGGGCCGCCGCTGCGGTGTTCGCGACGGCGGCGTATGGCGTCCACGCATTCGCGCACCAGCTCCGGGCCGCGGTACACCAGCCCGGTGTAGCACTGGACCAGGGCAGCGCCGGCCGACATTTTCGCCACCGCATCGGCGCCGGACAGGATGCCGCCCACGCCGATCACCGGGATGCTGTCGGGCAGGCGCGTGCGCAGCTTGCGCATGACCATGGTCGACTGGTTCATCAGCGGTGCGCCCGACAGGCCGCCGGTCTCGCGGGCCAGCTTGTGGTCCTGCACGCTCATGCGCGAGACGGTGGTGTTGGTTGCGATGACCCCATCGACGGAAAGGTCGCGCAACACCCGCGCTACCGCGTCGATGTCCTCATCGGAGAGATCCGGCGCGATCTTGACCAGCATCGGCACGCGCTTGCCGTGCTGCGAGCCCAGTTCCTCCTGCGACTCGCGCAGGGTGCCGATCAACTGGCGCAGCGCCTGCTCTTCCTGCAATTCGCGCAGGCCGGCGGTATTGGGCGAGGAGATGTTGACGGTGATGTAGTCGGCCAGCGGATACACGCGCTCCAGGCAGTACAGGTAATCGGATGCGGCGCGATCGTTGGACGTGTCCTTGTTCCTGCCGATGTTGATGCCCAGCAGGCCGTGCTTGCGGCGCGCGCGCCCGACGTTGCGGACCAGCGCGTCGACGCCTTCGTTGTTGAAGCCCAGGCGGTTGATGATCGCCTGGTGCTGCGGCAGGCGGAACATGCGTGGCTTGGGATTGCCCGGCTGCGCGCGCGGCGTGACCGTGCCGATTTCAATGGAACCGAATCCCAGGGCCAGCAGCGCATCGATGTGCGCGCCGTTCTTGTCCAGGCCCGCGGCCAGGCCGACCGGATTGGGGAAGGTCAGGCCGAAGGCCTTGGTCGGCAGCGGGTCGATCTTTCCGGCCAGCAGCGGGTTGGTGCCGGTGCGATAGGCCAGTTCCAGCGCCTTGAGGCCCAAGCCGTGGGCGGTCTCTGCATCCAGTCCGAACAGGAAGGGGCGGGCGAAGTTGTACATCCCTCAGCGCGTGCCAAGCCAGGCGAGGCCGCCGAAAAACAGGATGAAGGCCAGGATGGCCAACACCGCGCCGGCCACCGCCACCCATCCCAGCACCAGGCCCACCAGGGCGAGGGAGTCACCGCCCAGCGTCGGGTCCTGGCGGATTTCCTTGCGCGCGATGTGCCCGGTGACGATCGCCACGATGCTGCCAAGGAACGGCAGCAGGGTCCAGCCCAGGATGCCGGTTACCAGGCTGATGATGGCCAGGGAACTGTTCTGTCGTACGACGCCATTCATTGGCATGTTTCCTTGGTGCGGGTTTACCCGGGATCAGAGATCGAACTTGATGCCCTGGGCCAGCGGCAGCGAATCGGAATAATTGATGGTATTGGTCTGGCGGCGCATGTAGACCTTCCAGGCATCGGAACCCGACTCGCGGCCGCCGCCGGTTTCCTTCTCGCCACCGAAGGCGCCGCCGATCTCGGCGCCGCTGGTGCCGATGTTGACGTTGGCGATGCCGCAATCCGAACCCGCGGCGGACAGGAATTGCTCGGCCGCCTTCAGATTCTGGGTGAAGATCGATGACGACAGGCCCTGCGGCACGGCGTTCTGCATGTCGATGGCTTCGTCCAGGGTCTCGTACTTCATCACGTACAGGATCGGCGCGAAGGTCTCGTGCTGCACCACTTCATCGGTGTTCTTCAGGCCGGTGACGATGGCCGGGAGCACGAAATGGCCGGCGCGGTCGATGGCGGTGCCGCCGGTTTCCACGGTGCCGCCCGCCGCCTTGGCCCTGGCGATGGAGGACAGGAACTGCTCGACCGCGTGGGCGCTGTTGAGCGGACCCATCAGGTTGGTCGGGTCCATGGGGTCGCCGATCTTGCCTTCGACCTGTTTGTAGGCCTTGAACAGCGTGGCCAGCACGTTGTCGTAGATGGACGAGTGCACGATCAAGCGGCGGGTGCTGGTGCAGCGCTGGCCGGCGGTGCCGACCGCGCCGAACACGATGCCGGGAATGGCCAGCTTCAGCTCGGCGGTCTCGTCCAGGATGATGGCGTTGTTGCCACCCAGCTCCAGCAGGCTGCGGCCCATGCGGTGGGCGACGCGCTCGCCGACCCGGCGGCCGACCGCGGTGGAGCCGGTGAAGCTGATCAGCGGAATGCGCTTGTCGTCGACGAATTTCTCGGCCAGCTCGATGCCCGCGTCGTTGATCAGGAAGAAGATGTCCGGGAAGCCGCCGGCCTTCAACGCCTCGTTGCAGATTTTCATCGAGGCGATGGCGGTCAACGGGGTCTTGTTGGACGGCTTCCAGATGCAGATGTCGCCGCAGATGGCGGCCAGGAACGAATTCCAGGCCCATACCGCGACCGGGAAATTGAAGGCGCTGATGATGCCGACCAGGCCCAGCGGCTGGTACTGCTCGTACATGCGGTGGCCGGGGCGTTCGGAGTGCATGGTGTAGCCGTAGAGCATGCGCGACTGGCCGACGGCGAAGTCGGCGATATCGATCATTTCCTGGACTTCGCCATCGCCCTCGGGCTTGGATTTGCCCATTTCCAGCGCGACCAGCGAGCCGAGTTCGTCCTTGTGTTTGCGCAGCGCGTCGCCGCACAGGCGCACGGCTTCACCACGGCGCGGCGCCGGCGTGGTGCGCCAGACCTTGAAGGCGGCCTGGGCGCGGGCGACGATGCGCTCGTAGTCCGCGTCAACGGTGGCCTCGACCGTGGCGATGGTTTGGCCGGTAGTGGGATTGACCGACTGCAGGACGCCCGCCCCGGTAGCGGTGGACCATTCGCCACGGCCCAGATAGGTACCGGAATTGTTCGGGCCAAGGCCAAGCGCCTTGAGCAGGTCAACGGACATGTGGAGCTCCTGAGTTCGGGATTGGGCCGCAAGCGGGGGAGCGCGGCCGAGAGTGCGGCGATTTTAGCAGACCGGCCCGCATGAGAGCTGCCGCGGCCCCTGTAGGGCCAACGCCAGTCGCGACGCTCGTCAACTGCGGAGGTCCGCTGCTTCGCGACCTGCGCCCCGGAGGAAGTCCTCTTGGGGGACGTCGCTCCTACAGGGGCGGGGCCGGCGTGATGGGCGGCAGCGCATCGCCTGCGCGCCAGCCTGCAGCGGCCATGGCATCGAGCAGGTTGGTGACCTGCTCGCGTGCATCGAGTTCATGGATCGGCAGGACCAGCAGGTCGCCATCGCGCGCCCAGGACAGCGGAATGCGCGTGGCTTCGACTTCGTCCAGGCAGGTGCTGATCGCGTCGGCGGGCACGCCATCCTCCAGCAGCTGCGCGCGCATGATCGAAGCCACCTCGCCCGCGGCACGCCCGCGCTCGTAGCCGGCAATATCTTTCAACACCACCAGTTCGGGTCGCGCGCTCGCAGCTGTGGTGGCCACGGCGCGCAGGTCGGCATCCTCGCGGTTGCCGGCGTGGCCCAGGATCATGGCCAGCCTGCCGCTGCGCCTGTCCGCGGCGACCGCGTGCAGCAGCCCGCGCAGGCCGTCGGGGTTGTGGGCGTAGTCGACGAACACTTCCAGCTGGCCAAAGCGCCAATGCTGCAGGCGTCCGGGATTGTCGGCCTGGTCGCGGCCGAACCGCGCCAGCACCGCGGCGATGGTGCCGGACGGGATGCCCAGCGCCGCCGCCGTCAATGCGGCGCCGGCGATGTTGGCGATGTTGTAGATGGCGCGGCCGCCGAGGGTCAGCGGCATGGCCGCGACTTCGCCCAGGTCGTGGGCATCATCGGCCAGTTGCAGCAGCAGGCGGCCATCGCGCAGCCCGCTGGTCGGCCGGCCGGCGGCACGTGCGGCCTGCAGCAGCGGATGATCGAAATCCAGCGCGAACCATCCTTGCGGGCAGCCCAGCGCCGCGGACTGCCGGACCAGCACCGGATCGTCCGCATTGAGCGCCAGCAGCCCGTCTTGATCGATCGCCCGCGCCACCACCAGCTTCACCCTGGCCAGGTCGTCCAGGTCGTGGATACCGTATTCGCCGAAATGATCCGGCGCGATGTTGGTGACTATGGCCGCGTTGGCATGGGCGACCGCCAGGCCGCGTCGCAGCATGCCGCCGCGTGCGGTTTCCAGGATCGCCGCCTGCGCCTGGCCTTGCCGCAGCGCGGTGCGCGCGCCGGTAGGGCCGGAAAAGTCGCCTGCCTCAAGCGCAAGTCCGTCGAAAAAGACCCCGTCGGTGCAGCTGTGCGCGGTGCGCCAGCCGTGCGCGCGGGTCATGGCGGCGAGCAGGCGCACGGTAGTGGTCTTGCCGTTGGAGCCGGTGACCAGCGCGGTGGGGATGGCGTGCAATTGTTCCCACGGCACGCCGTCGGGCGTGGGTAGCTCGTCGACGAACCAGGTGCGGCCGCCTTCGCCCTCGCCCAGGGTGACTTCGTCGTCGTCGGCCAGGAAAGGCAGGTGATGGGACCGGGCGGCCCGCATCAGCGTGATCAGGGCAGGGCGCGCTTCGGCCCTGGCCACGGCGCGCAGGGTCTGCAGCGCGGATTCTTCATCCCAGGTGGCAGCGTGGCCGGGGGCGTGGAAGCGCGCTGGCGGTTGCTTCCTTCTCCCCTCGGGAGAAGGTGCCCGCAGGGCGGATGAGGGCATGGACTTACCACCGCCAGTGTCATCCGAGGCGCGCGCATACACCTGATTCCAGATGTCTTCAAGAACCAATTCCGTGCTTGCCAGGACATCGTGGTTCCAATACCGCAGCGTGGCTATTCCCTGGCTTGCAGTAAAGGCATCACGCTTGGCATCGAGAACCAGCTTGTCGGGCTCATTATGCTGGGCGCCATCCAGTTCGATGGCCAGTTTGAGTTCGTGGCAATAAAAGTCGAGCACGTACGGGCCAAGTGATTTTTGCCTGCGAAATTTTTGTCCATGCAGGCGGCGGTCGCGCAGGAAGAACCAGATCAGCTGTTCGGGTTCCGTAGAGTTCTTTCTCAGCTCGCGGATGAAGTCTTGAGTCTCTGCGTCGAAAGGAAGCTTCCTCCGGGGTGTAGTGGTGGATCCCCGAGCTCCCTCCCTCATCCGGCCTTCGGCCACCTTCTCCCGGTGGGAGAAGGGAACGTCAAGAGCGGCCCACCAGGCCCACTCGTTGACTTCGGTGGCGGTATAGAGCTGGTCGGCAGGCGCAGTGAACGCCAGCGAGACGCCGGAGTCATGCCGGCGCAATACCGTTTCGGTTTCCGGCCAGCCCAGCGCCGTGCGCGCCGCTTCGATGTTCCGCGTCCAGGCCGACAGCGTGGCGTCGTCGAAATGTAGTCCGCGCGCGGTCTCCAGGGCCGCGCCGGGACCGTCGAAATACAGGTTGCTGCCGGTCAGCCGGCGTGAGTCCTGAAAGGGTTCCGGGAGCACGGAAGTCAATCGCTCTCTTCCCGTTCGAACACCAGGCCGCGTTCCTCGCGGATCACGCCTTCCATCTCCGCCAACGGGATGTCGTCCACTGAAGTTTCCAGGGAGGGCAGCTCGATCCGTGGGGAAGCCTTGACCATTTCCCCGTCCGGCTGGAATTTGGTGATCTGCTTCCAGGTGCGCGTCAAGGCATCGGCGAAGACCAGGATCAGGTCGCCGGGCTCGCCCATGCGCAGTGCGGCGGTGACCGATTCCTGCTCGTCCGGAATGACCGACAGGGCCGCCTCTTCCACGCCTGCCGAAAGCAGGGCCTTGGCGATGATCCGCGGCACCTCGTCACCATCGCGGCCGCGCAGCGAATCGTCGCGGCGGACGATGTAGTGGTCGAACTTGCCGGCGACCGCATCGGCGATCGCGCGCAGGTCCTCGTCGCGGCGGTCACCCGGGCCGGTCAGCACCACGATGCGACGGCCGGGCACGTCCAGGCGCTGGGCCAGGTCGGCCATCATGCCGACCGCATGGGCGTTGTGGCCGTAGTCCATCAGCACCTTGAACGGATGCTCGTTGTAGACGTTCATGCGGCCGGGGGCCTGGAAGAAGGTGGTGTCGAAGGTGCGCAGGCCCTGGCGGATGGCGTCCAGCTTGACTCCCAGCGAGAACGCCATGGCCGCGGCGACCATCGCGTTCTGCACGTTGTGCAGGGCGCGGCCTTCCAGGGTGGCGGGAATCAGGTGGGTCCACATCAGCGGGATGTGGCTGCCCTTGTCGTACAGGGTGATCATGTGGCCGTTGACGCCGGCTTCCAGGGCGCAGGCGCGGCCGCCGGCGCGGATGTGCTCGCGTACCAGCGTGTGCGACGGGTTCAGGGTGACGTAGCAGATCACCTTGGCGTCGGTATAGGCCGACATCTTCAGCACGTTGGGGTCGTCGGCGTTGAGCACCGCGCATTCGCGCGCCACTTCCACCACGATGCGCTTGATCTCGGCCAGCTGCTCCAGGGTGTCGATGCCCTTCAGGCCGAGGTGGTCGGACGCCACGTTCAACACCGCGCCCACATCCACCTCCGGCACGCCCATGCCCGAACGCAGCAGGCCGCCGCGCGCGGTTTCCAGGATGGCCATGTCGATCTGCGGATCGGACAGCACCATGCGCGCCGACACCGGGCCGGTCATGTCGCCTTCCACCGTGCGCTGGCCGTCGATGTAGACGCCATCGGTGGTGGTGAGGCCGGGTGTGTAGCCGGCCATCTTGGTGATGTGGGCCAGCATGCGCGCAGTGGTGGTCTTGCCGTTGGTGCCGGTGATGGCGGCGATCGGCACGCGGGTGGGCGTGCCTGGCGGGAACAGCATGTCGATGACCGGGCCGGCGGCGTCGCGCGGGGTGCCCTCGCTGGGCGCCACGTGCATGCGGAAGCCGGGCGCGGCGTTGATCTCGCAGATGCCGCCGCCGATGCTCTTGTAGCTCTCGGCGATGTTGAGCGAGATGAAATCCACGCCGCCCACGTCCAGGCCGATCGCGCGCACGGCGCGCACCGCCATGTCGCGGTTGTCGGGATGGATGATGTCGGTGACGTCGGTCGCGGTGCCGCCGGTGGACAGGTTGGCGGTGGAGCGGAGGTAGACGACTTCGCCTTCCTTGGGCACCGAGAAATGGTTGTAGCCGACGCGTTCCAGCATCAGGTCGGCCTGCGCGTCGAGCTCCAGACGGGTCAGCACCTTTTCGTGGCCGACGCCGCGGCGCGGGTCTGAATTGACCTGGTCGACCAGCTCGATGATGTCGCTCTTGCCGTCGCCGACCACGTGGCCGGGCGTGCGCTTGGTGGCGGCGATCAGTTCGCCATTGACCACCAGCAGGCGATGGTCGTCGCCGCCGATATAGGTTTCCACGATGACCGAGCGCGAATGCTCGCGGGCGGCGGCGAAACCCTCGCGGATCTCGTCGTCGCCGGAAATGTTGATGGTGATGCCGCGGCCATGGTTGCCGTTGTAGGGCTTGGTGACCACGGTGCCGCCCAGCTTGCGCGCGGCGCGCAGCGCGCTGGCCGCGTCGTTGACCAGTTCCTGGCGCGGCACCGGCAGGCCCAGCAGGCCGAGGATCTTGTTGGTTTCCTCCTTGTCGCTGGCCAGCTCCACCGAGATGTGCGGGGTCTTGCCGGTGACGGTGGCCTGGATGCGCTGCTGGTACTTGCCATGGCCAAGCTGGATCAGCGATTGCTGGTTCAGCCGCAGCCACGGGATGCCGCGTTCCTCGGCGGCGCGGACCAGCGAGGAGGTGGACGGACCCAGCGCCCGACGCTGCGCATAGCGGATGAAGTCGTCGCGGGCGCTGTCCCAGTCCCAGTCGGCGGGCACGCTGCCCTTGGGCCGCAGTTCCAGGGGCAGCAGCGAGGAAAGCAGCTTGATCGCGAGTTCGCCGGCGGCGATGCCTTCCTCTTTCTGCGCATATTCGTAGACCACGGTGTACACGCCCGGGCGGTCGTCGCCGACGCTGCGGGTGCGGCCGAAGGTGACGTCCTCGCCCGCGACGTTCTGCAGTTCGATGGCGACGTGCTCCAGCACGTGGCCCAGCCAGGTGCCTTCTCCTTCGCGCATGCGGCGGATGAAGCCGCCGGCTTCGCGATAGGAACAGCCGTGTCCGGCCAACCCGGGCAGGGCGGCCACCAGCGCATCCACGAAACCCGTGCCCAGTTTCCCGGTCGGCCAGGCCTCCAGTTCCTGCAGGTCCAGCTCCAGCCGGATGACCGGGAAGTGCGCGTATTGCGAGGGGCCAACGTAGACGGAGCGTTCGAGGATGCGCATGCCTTGCCTCTTGATCAGGAAGTGGTACGGGAATGAAGGATGCCCATCAGGCAGATTTGGAATTGCCCAGCGAACCCGCGGACGCCTTGCGCGTATGCAGGTTGAAAGTCGCACCCGCGACCAGGATGTGCACGGTCAGCCCGAGCAGGCAGACCGGGTCGTTCTCGCTGACCTGGGCCATGGATGAGAACGTCAGGCCGTCGGCATCGACCACGGTGACCGCGCCGCTGCCTTCGACCTCCAGGGTGTTGTCCGGGCCGATGAAGGCGGCGGTGTCCTCGTCCAGGCCGATGCCGATCGCGAAGGGGTTGTAGGCCAGTGCGGCGACCAGGCGGCCAAGGCGGTCGCGTTCGCGGAAATGCTGGTCGATCACGAAGCGGTTGGTCAGGCCCAGGCCCGGTGCCAGGCGCACGCTGTCGGCCTGCGGCGAGGCACCTTCCTTGCCGAACGCGATCATGTGCTCGCTGAGGATGCTGGCGCCGGCGCTGGTCCCGCCCACGGTGACGCCGGCGGCGTTGCGTTCGCGAATGAGTTTTGCCGCCGGCGTGCCGCCCAGGATCGTCGACAGGCGCAACTGGTTGCCGCCGGTGAAGAAGATGCCAGTGGCTGCTTCGATGCGAGCCAGGCGGTTGGGCTCGTGGCAGTCGCGGCGGGTATCGAAGTCCATCACATCGACCCGGCTGGCACCCAGGTCCCCGAATATGGTTTCGTAGCGGCTGCCGGTGTCGGCCAGCTGGCTGGCGGTGGGGATGACCACGATCTCGGCCTCCCGGCCGCCGCAGAGGTCAAGGAAACGCTTGAGGATCCGCGGGTTGTCTTCCTTTTTCTCGGCGCCGCCGATGGGAATGATCCAACCTCTTTCATCGCCATCGGCGACCTTACTGGGACACATGCAAAACCACTCCTGGAACTGAAGGCTGTGCGCTTCGCCGCCGCGACGGCAACCAGTGGCGCCTGCGCCGCCTGGATTCCGATTTCCCCCCGATGAAGCCGCCCCCGATGCCCGCGGGCAAAGCATTCCGCAGGCCAGGGAAAGTTAGCACGCGCAGCGTATGGCCGGGTCACGAGCCTTGGCGATGCGGTTCCACGTTGCCGATGGCTGCCATGCGGACCGCGGCAGCCGGTACAATTTCCGCCAAGGCCCCGTAGCTCAGCTGGATAGAGCGGTCCCCTCCTAAGGGACAGGTCGTGCGTTCGAATCGCGCCGGGGTCACCACCATTTTGGTTGCACGTGCAACTTGTCGCACTGCAACACTTGACAGCCGCCGGGGTCATCCTGTCCCCTAGGGCCATGCATTCCGCCGCCCTCATCGCCAGCGCATCCGCCTCGACGTTCCTGTCGGGCGCGAGCCATACGGCCGGCCTTGCCCGCATTACCACCGCCACTACCCGGATCAACGGGGTGCGGTGGATCGTGTTCGCGTAGTTTCGCAAACCACGTCCCCGCACCCGGATCAGGATGCGGGGGAACCCGCATCCCGGACCGCGCGGGGACCTCATCCAGGGGTTCCACGTTCCATGCCGTCAGCCGCGCCCGCCAGCAATCCGCATCGCACCATCGTGCACAAATTCGGTGGCACCTCGGTCGCCGACGCCGAGCGTTTCCGCCACGTCGCCAGCCTGCTGCTTGCCCGGGACGAAGACGAGCAGGTCACCGTGGTGTCGGCGATGAAAGGCGTCACCGACGCCCTGATCGCCCTGTGCGAACTGGCTTCGGCCAGCCGCACCGAATGGCGCGATCCCTGGCACGAACTGCGCGCGCGCCACCGCGGCGTGGTGGTCTCGCTGCTGGGTGAGGATTCGGGCCCGACCATCGAATGGCTGGACCAGCGTTTCGAGAAGCTGGCCGAGATCCTGGCCGCGCTGTCGGTGATCGGCGAGCTGCCCCATGAAGTACTGGAGCGGGTGCAAGGGCTGGGTGAAATCTGTTCGGCGCGCCTGCTGGGCGACTACCTGAAGGCGAAGGGCGAGGATTGCGTGGTGCTGGACGCGCGCGAGGTGCTGGTGGTGGACCGCCGCGAGCTGGGCGTGGAAGTGGACTGGGACACCAGTGCGGCCCGCCTGGCCGAATGGCGCGGGCGCAACCCGCAGCGGCGCGTGGTGGTCACCGGCTTCGTCGCCCGTGACCGCGCCAATCGCGTCACCACCCTGGGGCGCAACGGCAGCGACTACAGCGGCGCGATCTTCGCCGCCCTGTTCAACGCCGCCGAGCTGCATATCTGGACCGACGTCGATGGCGTGCTGTCCGCCGACCCGCGGGTCGTGCCCGAAGCCGTGCAGCTCAGCGCGCTGAGCTACGACGAGGCCTGCGAGCTGGCCTATTTCGGCGCCAAGGTCGTGCATCCGCAGACCATGGCCCCGGCCATCGAGCGCGGGCTGCCGATCATCATCCGCAATACTTTCCACCCCGAGCATCCGGGCACCCGCATCACCGCCGAACGCGACGTCACCGGCCCGGTCAAGGGCCTCACCCTCAGTCCCGACCTGGCCGTGCTGAACCTGGAAGGCACCGGCCTGATCGGCGTGCCCGGCACGGCCGAGCGCGTGTTCGCGTCGCTGCGCGAAGCACGGGTGTCGGTGGTGATGATCTCGCAGGGATCCTCCGAGCATTCCATCTGCTGCGTGGTCCGCAGCGCCGAATCGCTGCGCGCGCAGGCCGCGCTGTTGAACGCCTTCGCCCACGAACTCAACATCGGCCAGATCCAGCGCGTGCAGCTGACCCAGGGGGTCAGCGTGCTGGCCGCGGTGGGCGACGGCATGGCCGGCCAGCCGGGCGTGGCGGCGCGGCTGTTCGAATCGCTGGGGCGGGCACGCGTCAACATCCTCGCAATCGCGCAGGGCTCCTCCGAGCGCAATATCTCGGTGGCCATCGACAGCGCCGACGCAACCAAGGCCCTGCGCGCGGCGCATGCCGGATTCTGGCTGTCGCCGCAGACCTTCGCGGTGGGCGTGATCGGGCCGGGCAACGTGGGTGCGGCCCTGCTGGACCAGCTGCGCGCGGCGCAACCGCAACTGTTGGGGAAGGCCAACCTGGACCTGCGGCTGCGGGCGATTGCCTCGAGCAGGAAGATGCTGCTGGACGAACGCGGCATCAGCGGCGACTGGCGCGAGCGCTTCGCCAACGCCAGCCAGGCGCTGGACCTGGATGTCTTCACCGCACACCTGGTCGGCTCGCACCTGCCGCACCTGGTGATCGTGGACTGCAGTGCCAGCCCGGAGGTGGCCGATCATTACGCCGGCTGGCTGGCGGCCGGCATCCACGTGGTCACGCCGAACAAGCAGGCAGGCGCCGGACCCGGCAGCCGCTACGACGCCATCCGCGAAGCGGCGACGGCCAGCGGCGCGCGTTTTCGTTATGAGGCAACCGTCGGCGCGGGCTTGCCGGTGATCTCCACCCTGCGTGACCTGATCGATACCGGCGACGCAGTCCTGTCGGTGGAAGGGATTTTTTCCGGCACGCTGGCCTGGCTGTTCAACCGCTTCGACGGCAGCGTGCCGTTCTCGCAGCTGGTGACCGAGGCTCGAGGGCTGGGCTACACCGAGCCCGATCCGCGCGACGACCTGTCCGGCACGGACGTGGCGCGCAAGCTGGTGATCCTGGCGCGCGAGGCCGGGCGCAGGTTGAACCTGGAAGACGTGTCGGTGGAGAGCCTGGTGCCCGCCGCCCTGCGCGAGGCCAGCGTCGAGGGTTTCATTTCCAGGCTTGGCGAAGTGGACGCGGTGTTCGCCGGGCGGCTCGAAAAAGCAAAGGCGAACGGACAGGTGCTGCGCTACGTGGCCAGGCTGGATGCCGACGGCCAAGCCAGCGTGGGGCTGGTGGAATTGCCCGCGACCCATGCCTTCGCCAACCTCAGCCTGACCGACAATATCGTGCAGTTCACCACCCGTCGTTACTGCAACAACCCCCTGATCGTGCAGGGTCCCGGTGCCGGGCCCGAAGTCACGGCCGCCGGCGTGTTCGCCGACGTGCTGCGCGTGGCGGCCGGGCAGGGGGCCAGGCTGTGAGCCCGGTGGCGAAGGCTTTTTCACCCGCGTCGGTCGGCAATGTGGGCGTGGGTTTCGACATCCTGGGACATGTGATCGAAGGCGTCGGCGATACCGTCACCGTGCGGCGCATCGAGGCCGGTGAAGTCCGCATCGCCGCGATCCGCGGCGCCGCGGTGGACTTGCCCATGCACGCGCCGGGCAACACCGCGGGTGCGTCGTTGATCGCATTGCGCGCAGCGCTGGAGTTGCCCTTCGGTTTCGAGATCGAGATCGACAAGGGCATTCCGTTGGGTTCGGGAATGGGGGGCTCGGCGGCGTCCTGCGTGGCGGCGCTGGTCGCGGCCAACGCACTGCTGGACGTGCCGTTGTCGCGGGAGGCGCTGTACCGGTTCGCGCTGAGCGGGGAAGCGGTCGCCAGTGGTGGACTCCATGGGGACAACGTCGGCCCGATGCTGCTGGGCGGACTGGTGTTGTCCACGGCCGAGCGGCTGGTGAAGATCCCCGTGCCCGCGGAGTGGCACAGCGTGCTGGTGCATCCGGATGCGATTCTGGAAACCCGACGCGCGCGCGAAGCGTTGCAGGGCAGCTACGCGCTGGGCGAATTCGTGGCCCAGTCGGCGAATCTTGCGCTGGTGCTTGCCGGCTGCCATGCCGGCGATGCGACGCTGGTGCGTGCGGGCCTGCAGGACGTGCTGGTTGAGCCGCGCCGCGCGCCGCTGATCGGTGGCTTCGGGGCCGCTAAACAGGCGGCACTGGCTGCCGGCGCGATGGGCGCCAGCATTTCCGGCGCCGGTCCCAGCGTGTTCGGGTGGTTCGAGACGCGGGCGCAGGCCGAAGCATCGGCGCCTGCGATCCAGGCCGCGTTCGCGGCTGCGGGATTCGACAGCCAGGCCTGGGTGTCGCCGATCGACAGCCCGGCGGCGAAGCTGCTTTAGTTGTTCCTTCTCCCGGAGGAGAAGGAAAGAAACGGATCATCGACCGACAATGAATTTCATCTCCACGCGCAACAGCACGTCCACCGTCACCCTCAGCCAGGCCATCGCCGCTGGACTGGCGCCCGACGGCGGCCTGTATGTTCCGGAACGTCTGCCGCCGGTGCGCACGCTCGAGCCCGGCAGCGACCTGGCCGACACCGCTGCAAAACTCATCGCACCCTTCTTCGAAGGCGACGCGCTGGCGGACGAGCTGCCGGCGATCTGCGGGGAAGCCTTCGATTTCCCGGCGCCGCTGCTGCCGTTGGCTACGCCTGGCGACCATGTGCTTGAACTGTTCCACGGACCCACCGCCGCATTCAAGGACTTCGGTGCGCGGTTCCTGGCGGCGTGTCTTGCGCGCCTGCGGAGGCAGGAAGATCGGCCGCTGACCATCCTGGTGGCGACCTCGGGCGACACCGGCGCCGCAGTCGCGGCTGCGTTCCACAACCAGCCTGGGCTGCGGGTGATCGTGCTGTATCCCGATGGCCGCGTCTCGCCGCGCCAGGCCCACCAGCTCGGGTGTTTCGGCGACAACATCACTGCCTTGCGCGTGGCCGGATCCTTCGATGACTGCCAGGCACTGGTGAAGCGGGCCCTCAACGACCAGGCGCTGCAGGTCGCGGCGCCGATGAGCTCGGCCAACAGCATCAGCTTGGGACGCCTGCTGCCGCAGATGAGCTATTACGCGCACTCGGCGCTCGAGCACGAGCGCGCCACCGGTGACGCGCTGAACTTCGTCATCCCCACCGGCAACCTGGGCAACGCCATGGCGGCGATCATTGCCCGCAGGCTGGGCGTGCCGCTGGGCCGCATCGTGCTGGCGACCAATGCGAACCGGGTGCTGCCGGACTACTTCGGCGGCGGCGACTACGTGCCCGCCGCCAGTGTCGCCACCCTGGCCAACGCGATGGATGTGGGAGCTCCGAGCAATTTCGAACGCCTGCGCTGGCTGTACCAGGGAGACGATGCCGCGCTGCGTGCGGACTTCAGTGCCCGCAGTGTCGACGATGCCGCAATCGTCGACACCATCCGGCAACGCCACGCCCGCCATGGCGAAGTGTTCTGCCCGCATACCGCCACCGCGGTGAAGGTGTTGCAGGACTTGCGGGCCCAGGGCGCGGCCGGACCGTGGGCGGTGGCCGCGACCGCCCACCCGGCCAAGTTCGAGAGTGTGGTCGAACCCCTGATCGGGCGTGCGCTGGCGGTGCCTCCCGCCCTGGCGGAACTGCTTGCGCGCCCGGCCCATGCCGAGGCCATGCAGCCTGACTACGAGAGCCTGCGGGATCGGCTGCTCGGAGCCTGGCAGTGACGCGCGGCGTGTTTCCCGGACTGCCAGGCCACGCTGGGAAGCTGCGCGTGCCGGGCCTGCAAAGGAGCCGGTTCCTGCACCTCCTGGGGGTGCTGGTGCTGGCCCTGGCGCTGGACGGGCAGGCCCAGGTAGCGGACGTGGCCGCGCAGGCGCAGGTGCAGCCGAAGCCGGCGTTGCCCGCGCCGGTGCTGAAGCCGGGCGACTATCTCTGGTACCCGCAGATTGCCCCGAGCGGGCCGGTGGTGCTGGTGGTCAGCCTGGATGAGCAGCGCGCCTACGTGTATCGCAACGGCATTGCCATCGGCGTGTCCACGATCAGTTCCGGCAAGGCTGGCAAGGAAACGCCGCCCGGTATTTTCACCATCCTGCAGAAGCACAAGGACCACCGCTCCAACCTGTACAACGACGCGCCCATGCCCTACATGCAGCGCCTGACCTGGGGTGGCATTGCCCTGCATGGGGGTGCGCTGCCCGGGCACCCGGCGTCGCATGGCTGCGTGCGGTTGCCGCAGGCCTTCGCGCAGAAGCTTTTCGCCATCACCCGCACCGGCGACACGGTAGTGGTGGCCAATGCGCGCGCGTCCTCGCCCAGCGTGGTGCACCCGGCGCTGCTCGCCCCGATCAGCCGGCAGGGCCTGCCGATGCCGGTCAACGAGGCCGAACCCGGCTATTTCTGGGACGATTCGCTGTCGCCCCAGGGTCCGGTCAGCGTGCTGGTCAGCGTGGGTGACCGACGCGTTTTCGTAATGCGCAATGGCGTGGCCATCGGCGAGGCCGGGCTGACCGTGGCGGCGGATTTCACGGTCCATGGCTCGGTGTTGCTGGTCATGAGCAACCAGATCACCCAGACCGCCAGCCTGCTGGACCCGCAGCGCAATCGCTATGAGTGGGCCGCCTTTCCCCTGCTTGGGGCCGATGCGGCGAGCCTGGCGGTGCAGCAGGCGCAATGGCGCGACGGGGCACTGAAGGTGGCGCCGGAATTCGCGCGCAAGCTGTACGCGGCCCTGCTGCCCGGGGCGACCGTGCTGCTGACCGATCTGCCGGCAGTACGTGCAACCCCGGCCGAACAGGACTTGCAACCGGTGTTGGAATCGGACCAAGCTGGACCCATTGCAAATGGTCCGCCCTGAACTTCCCAGGGAACCCCTCAGGTCCTTGCCACCATGCGCCTTCGCCCATTCCATGTGCTTTCCTGCCTGCTGCTGCCATTGCTGGCCTGCAGCGCGGATGCACAGCAGCGAGCCGCCCCCGAGACCCTGGTCGATGCCCTGGCGCGCAGCGCGCCCCGGCTGGACCGCAAGGTCCTCAGCCTGGCTACCCGGGCCTTGGCCTGCTCCCTGCGCCGTCCCGGTGCGGCCTCCCGTGGCGGCACCCTCAGCGTGATCGATTATTCCCGGCCTTCCACCGAGCCAAGGCTGTGGGTGTTCGATCTGGCCAGGTCGCGCCTGCTGTTCGAGGAATGGGTAGCCCATGGCCGTAACACCGGCGAAAACCTGGCCAGCCGGTTTTCCAATAGCGAGGGCAGCTACATGTCCAGCCTCGGCGGCTTCCAGACCGAAGAGGCCTACGTGGGCCATAACGGTTATTCGCTGCGCCTGCGCGGGCTGGAGCAGGGATTCAACGACCAGGCCCACGAGCGGGCCATCGTCATCCACGGCGCGCCCTACGTCAGCAACGACCTGATCCGCAGCCAGGGGCGGCTGGGACGCAGCCTGGGTTGTCCGGCCGTCCGCCCGGCGGTGGCCAGGCAGCTGATCGACACCATCCGCGGCGGCTCGTTCGTGTTCGCCTACTATCCGGACCGCGACTGGTTGCAGCATTCGCAGCTGCTGGACGCCGGGTGCGGCCAGGGCGCTTCGGCCGCACTGGCCGGCGGCCGGCGCTAGTACATCCACGCCGGGCCCGCCGCCTGCGTCCGTGGCATCATCCGCGCTGCCCCAGCCGCCCCAGGAACGCCGTGAATCCGCCGATCAAGGGCAAGGCCACTTCACTTGATATCGCGCACCTGGCCGGGGTTTCCCAGCCCACGGTCTCGCGCGCGCTGCGCGGCAGCCCGATGGTCAACGAGGAAACCCGCAAGCGTATCCAGGCCATCGCCGAGCAGCTGAACTACAAGGTCGACAAGAACGCGTCGAACCTGCGCACCCAGCATTCGGGGACCATCGCCCTGCTGTTCTTCGAAGATCCCACGCCGGATGATTCGCAGATCAACCCGTTCTTCCTGTCCATGCTGGGCTCGATCACCCGCGCCTGCGCCTTGCAGGGTTATGACCTGCTGATCTCGTTCCAGCAGCTTTCCACCAACTGGCAGGCCGATTACGAAGACAGCAACAAGGCCGACGGCCTGATCCTGCTGGGCTATGGCGACTACCTGGAATCGCAGTCGCGGCTGGAACGGCTGGTGGAGCAGGGCACGCATTTCGTGCGCTGGGGCGCGGTGTTGCCGGGCCAGCCGGGTATCTCCATCGGTTGCGACAATTTCCAGGGCGGGCACGACATCACCATGCACCTGCTGGCGCAGGGCCGCGGCAACATCGCCTTCCTGGGGCATGCGTCCAACCATTACCCCGAGTTCTTCGAACGCTACCGCGGTTACGCGCATGCCTTGTTGACCGAGGACCGGCGCGTGCAGCCGCTGCTGCAGGTCGATGCCGTCACCACCGAGCAATCGGGCTACGAAGCGGCGCGCGTCCTGCTGGAAAAAGGCATCGCCTTCGACGCGGTCTTCGCGGCCAGCGACCTGATCGCCATCGGCGCGATGAAAGCCCTGCACGAACATGGCCTGCGGGTGCCCGAAGACGTGGCGGTGGCGGGCTTCGATGACATCCCGATGGCGGCTTTCGTAAACCCCAGCCTGTCCACCGTGCAGCAGGACACCAAGCTGGCGGGCAGGATCCTGGTAGAGACGCTGCTGGCCCTGATCAATAACGAGCCGGCAGAGAGCCGGACCATTCCGGTCAAGCTCGCCCTGAGGCGTTCGTCCGGCGCCCTGTGACTTTGCCGCACTGCGGCATTCGGCATATTCGGCAATCAGGCCATACGCGCTTCGCGACTTGCGTCGCTCCTACAAAGCCGGCCCGGCAGTGATCGGGGCGCTTGTGCCTGTAGGAGCGACGCAAGTCGCGAAGCCAGTAAATCCCGGCCTCCCGCAATATTGGCAATCAGGCCATGCGCGCTTCGCGACTTGCGTCGCTCCTACCAAGCCGGCCCGGCAGTGATCGGGGGCGCTTGTGCCTTGTAGGAGCGACGCAAGTCGCGAAGCCAGGAAATCCCGGCCTCCCGCAACATTGGCAATCAGGCCATGAGCGCTTCGCGACTTGCGTCGCTCCTACAAAACCAGCAGGCAGGAGCAGCCGAGCAAGCCCGGCGCTACGGAGCTGGACATCGGGACTCCACTCCAATCGTCCTCCCGGCCTTTTGCGACCTCGTGGCGTCGTGAAGAGGGCCAGAAGGCCGCGCCTTGCTCCTGCACTGGCCGGACTCAGCGATCCTTGCGCGCCATGGAATCAGCCAGCTTCGCGCGCAGGTCCGTGCGCGTCAGCGGCTGGTCGAAGAAGAGCACGCGGACGCCGTGCGCCGGGACCACGATGCGCAGTTGCTTGCCGACCTTGATCCTCGCCTTGCTGAAACCGTCCCGCCAGTTGCCCGCCTGCAGGTGTTCATCCAATTCGACCGTGCGCGCCTCATCGCCCTTGTTCAACATCACCAGCGCGGTCTGGGCCACCCCGTCGTGTTCGTAAACGCGGTAGAACGCGGCTTCATCGCCCTTCATCGACAGGTTCAGCTGCAACCCGCGCTGCAGCGCCGGTGATTGCCGGCGCAGGTTGGCGATGCGTTTCAGTGCCGGATAGATCGGGCTTCCGGCCGCTGCATCCACGCGCTCCTGCCCGTAGTAGTTGCGGTTGCCCATGTGTTCGGCACGGCCGCGCATGAAGCCGGTTTCCGATCCGTAGTACACCGCCGGGATACCGCGCGCGGTGAACAGCCAGTTGTTGGCGTCGATGAAACCCTCGTCGCTGGCGTTCATGCGCGCCATGTCGTGGTTGTCGTAGAAGGTCACCAGGTCATAGGGATTGGCGTAGGGGCCATCCTCCAGGTACAGCGCCGTGGCCAGCTCGGCGAAATCGCTGCCCTTCTTCTCGAAGGTCGCCGCCATCTTCCCGCGCATCGGAAAATCGAGCACGCTGAAGTGGCCGTTGCGTTCCAGCGTATGGCCGGCGATCAGCGCGGCGTCGTAGTTGAACGCCTCGCCGAACATGAAGAAGCCCGGCCGCTTGGCGCGGATGCGGTCGGCGAACTGCTTCCAGAACGAATGCGGAAGCCAGGCGATGGTGTCGACGCGGAAGGCCGCGGCGCCCTGGTCGATCCATTGTTCGTACGCACCCACCAGGTACTCCAGCACCGCCGGATTGTCCTGGTTGAAATCCGACAGCTGCACCAGGTTGCCGCGGGTGTTGTAGAAGGCGTGCAGTGGATTGCGCGCAGGATCCAGCTTAGACGGGTCCAGGTTCTGGTGGTCGGCAATCAGCTTGCCGTTGCGGTCATACACCTTCCCGTACTGCGGCTGCATCACCGGCATGCTGAAGGCGGGCGAGCCGTGGTTGCCGACGATATCCAGCACCACGTCCAGCTTCTGTTCCTTCATGGCCCGGGTGAAGCCGGCGAAGTCCAGTCCCGCGCTGGGCAGGTGCTCATCGAGCTTGTAGAAATTGATGCCCCAGTAACCATGGAAGCCGGTCTTGCCGCGGTCACTGAAACTGCTGCCCCACACGGCCGGGGTTCCGCCAGTGAATGCCTCGTCCGGGTTGTCCACGATCGGCGTCACCCATACCGAAGTGAAGCCCATCTCGCGGATGTAACCGGCATTGTCGACGATGCCCTTGAAGTCGCCACCCAGGTAACCGATGTTGTCGCTCTCGCCGGCCGGCGCGCCCGGCGTGGGCACGTCGAAAGTCCCGTTCTTTCCCCCCTGGTCGCGATGATCGTTGGAAGGATCGCCATTGACGAAACGATCGGTCAGCACGAAGTAGACCGCTTCGCTGGCGAAGGGCTCGGTGGTCCCATAAAAGCCGTCGCCATCGGCCGCCTGCGCGCCGCTGGCGAGCATCGATACCGCGCACGCGGCAACCAGGGCGAGCCTCTTGATGAGGATGGTATTTTTCACGCGACCGTCTCCTTCTGTACCCGCAGCACGCACAGGCCGGCGATGACCAGGCTGACGCCGCCGATCATCAGGGCATCGACAGGCTGGTTGTTGAAGAATGTCTTCACCAGGAAACCCAGCAGGCTGGCGGCGACCAGCTGCGGGATGACGATGAAGAAGTTGAAGATGCCCATGTACACGCCCATCTTCCTGGCCGGCACCGCACCGCTGAGCAGTGAATAGGGAATGGCGAGGATCGCGGCCCAGGCGACGCCGATGCCGGCCATGGGCAGCAGCAACAAGTGGGGGTCGGCAATGAAGCGGAAGGAAAGGAACGAGAGGCCGCCAATGACCAGGCAGGTCAGGTGGGTGGCGCGCAGGCCGATGCGGCGCGAAAGGGGAGCCAGCCCGAACGCCGCCAGTGCCGAGAACGCGCTGTAGGCCGCGAACAGCACGCCCACCCAGTCCGCGCCATCGTTGTAGGCAGCCGAGGTGGTGTCCGTGCTGTGGAAATGCAGGGACGTCACGGTGGGCGTGGTGTAGATCCACATGGCGAACAGGGCGAACCACGAGAAGAACTGCACTACCGCCAGCTGCCGCATCGTCGCCGGCATGTTGCGCATGTCCTGGATGATTTCACCCAGGCCGCCGCCGCGCCTGCCGCCGCCGGTGACCAGCAGCAACAGCGCGTACGCCGCCAGTCCGACCGCCAGCAGATAGAGCGATTTGTCCAGGGCGTAGTAGCGGATGCACACCGCCAGGATTGCAGCCGGGACCGCGAAAACCGCCACTTCCGTGGAAAGCCGTGCATTCGATGACGGTGCCAGGGCGGCCAGCGCGGTAGATCCGGCGTCGTCGAAACCCTGCAGCTGTTCCGGCGGGTATTCACGGGTCCGCAGGATCGTCCATCCCATCGCGCAGATCAGCACCGCGCCGCCGATGTAGAACGACAGGCGCACGCTGGGGGGTATTTCGCCCAGCGCCGCGGTATTGGCCACGCCCAGGCGGCTCAGTATTTCCGGCAGCAGGTAGGCCACCACCGCGCCGGCGCCGATGAAGAAGCTCTGCATCGCGTACCCGCGCGTGCGCTGCTCGGGCGGCAACTGGTCGCCCACGAAGGCGCGGAAGGGCTCCATGGAGACATTGATGGAAGCATCAAGCAGCCACAGCATGACCGCGGCGAACCACAGTACCGACGAGTTCGGCATCACGAACAAGGCCAGGGTGGTGAGTATCGCGCCGACCAGGAAATAGGGCCGCCGCCGTCCCAGCCGGGTCCAGGTACGGTCCGAGTAGTAGCCGATGATGGGCTGCACCAGCAGGCCGGTCATCGGCGCGGCGATCCACAGTACGGCCAGGTCGTCCATCTCCGCGCCCAGAGTCTGGAAGATGCGGCTCATGCTGCCGTTCTGCAGGGCGAAGGCGAACTGGATGCCGAAGAACCCGAAGCACATGTTCCAGATCTGCCAGAACGACAGCCGCGGTTTGTGCTGACTGGCCGGCATGCCTGCAGAGTGCATATTCATTCCCTGTCCCCTCATTGCGACTCGGGACATGGTGCAGGCATTGCCGCTGGAAACCATGCTGCAGTGCAAACACTTTCCGGTGTTTCCATTGCGCGCCAGCCGTGCGCATGCGCATGTGCCGATGCGCGAAGATGCCTTGTTTAAAGGGGTTATCCCGACTTTTTCGCAAAATGGCGTGGCCGGTTGACGTGTGGCCAGCCAGTGTGACGGCCTGCAGGTGCATACGTATTCATGGCCTGGGCACCGGCATGGACAACACGCATTTACGCGCGCCATGGAATAGTGGCTGCCGATCAGCGCACCGGCTTGGCGCGCGCTTTCAGCGTTGGGGAAGGGAATGTCGATGGCACACTGGTGGCGCGGCGCGGTGATCTACCAGATCTACCCGCGCAGCTTCATGGATACCGACGGCGATGGCGTGGGCGACCTGCCGGGCATCGTGGACAAGCTGGATTACGTGGCCGGCCTGGGCGTCGATGCAATCTGGATCTCCCCGTTCTTCAAGTCGCCGATGGCCGACTTCGGCTATGACATCGCCGACTACCGTGACGTCGACCCGCTGTTCGGCACCCTGCAGGATTTCGACCTGCTGCTGGCCAAGGCGCATGCCCTGGGCATCAAGGTCATGATCGACCAGGTGCTGAGCCATTGTTCGGTTGAACACGAATGGTTCCGGGAAAGCCGCGAAAGCCGCGACAACCCGAAGGCCGACTGGTACGTGTGGGCCGATGCCAAGCCCGACGGCAGCCCGCCCAACAACTGGATGTCGCTGTTCGGTGGCGTGGCGTGGCGCTGGGAACCCAGGCGCGGCCAGTACTACCTGCACAACTTCCTGTCCTCGCAGCCCGACCTGAACTTCCATAACCCGGCCGTGCAGCAAGCCACGCTGGACAACGTGAAATTCTGGCTGGACAAGGGCGTCGACGGCTTGCGCCTGGATGCGATCAATTTCTGCTTCCACGATCGCCAGTTGCGCGACAACCCGCCCAAGCCCGAGGACAAGCGGGTAGGGCGCGGCTTCAGCCCCGACAATCCCTACGCGTTCCAGTACCACTACTACAACAACACCCAGCCCGAGAACCTGGTGTTCCTGGAGAAGTTGCGGGCGTTGCTGGACCAGTATCCCGGTGCCACCACCCTGGGTGAAATCTCATCGGAGGATTCACTGGCGACCATGGGTGAGTACGTCAACGAACGCCGCCTGCACATGGGCTACAGCTTCGAGCTGCTGACCGACGACTTCAGTGCCGCCTACATCCGCGGCACCGCGCAGGCGCTGGAAGCGAAGATGGCCGATGGCTGGCCTTGCTGGGCCATCTCCAACCATGACGTGCAGCGTGCGGTCACGCGCTGGGGCGGCGCTGCGCCCAACGCCATCCTGGCCAAACAACTGGTCGCGCTGGTCTGTTCGCTGCGCGGTTCGGTGTGCCTGTACCAGGGCGAGGAACTGGGCCTGGGCGAGGCTGACGTGCCCTACGAAGACCTGCAGGATCCGTACGGCAAGACCTTCTGGCCCAACTTCAAGGGCCGCGACGGATGCCGCACGCCGATGCCCTGGGACGACAGCGCGCAGGCCGGCTTCAGCAGCGGCCGCCCATGGTTGCCGATCGCCGACGCGCATCGCGCGCTGGCCGTGGACGGACAGGAACGCGATCCGGAATCCACCCTCAGCGCCACGCGCGGGTTCCTGCGTTGGCGCAAGTCCACGCCGGCGCTGCAGTGGGGCGACATCCATTTCCTCGACACACCCGAGCCGGTGCTGGCCTTCATCCGCAGCTTCGACGGCCGGCAGATGCTGGTGGTGTTCAACCTGTCCGCCAGTGCGGTGGAGTGGCCAATCCCCGGCGGACGCCACGCGCAGGCCGTCGAAGGTCATGGCCTGGTCGCAGGCCAGTTGCAAGGCAACGTGCTTGTGTTGCCCGCGCACGGCGTGTTCTACGCCACCATTGACTGAGTTCATCACGCTGAAGTAAAGCCACCGGCTGGTTGCGCCGACAGGTGGAAAAGCCGCGGGTCGGCAAGAAGCCTGAACCTGCTGCCGGCCGTGGCCGGTGCGCCGAGCGTAGCGGGAATTACGGATGCGATAGGCCGCGGCGGAATCATTGCCTTGTACCGATGCCGTGCTGCGTGAGCGCTGCGGAACAGTGCAATCGCGTGCTGCGCTGCAACGTGAACAGGCGCACGTCCACGCACACAGGTTATTCAAGTTCGCATTGGCTTTTGTTTTGAACGCATGCCGGCCATGGCGCACATGACAACCGTTGCAGTGGTGCACGGACTGGCGCCATGAATACGTATGCAGCACAAGTTGTGCGGCAAGTGCCACGACTACCATTGCCGCACGTACCGACGGCGGTTTTCGCACACGGGCGCACGGGGCACGCACTGCAGTCGATCGACGCGGCATGCATCCCGGAACAAACGAAAGACCAACCATGGGAGTGGCGGGGAGATGGTGAAGTTGAAGCGTAATCTGTTGAGCGTGGCGTTGGTGTCCGCAATCACACTGGCGGCCAACGGTGCCTATGCACAGACGGCTGACGAGACTGCAGCAGAAACTGCTGCACAGGCCGCAGCCAAGAAGGAAGCCGCCAGCAAGGATGCAGTGGAACTGGGAACGGTGACCGTCACCGGCATCCGCGCCGGCATCGAAGGCGCGATATCGGTCAAGCGTGACTCCACTTCCATCGTCGAGGCGATCACGGCCGAAGACATCGGCAAGTTGCCGGATGTCAGCATTGCCGAATCCCTGGGCCGCCTGCCTGGCCTGGCAGCGCAGCGCGTCGCCGGCCGTGCACAGGTGATCAGCGTGCGTGGCCTGTCACCGGATTTCTCCACCACGCTGCTCAATGGTCGCGAGATGGTCAGCACCGGCGACAACCGCAGCGTCGAATTCGACCAGTATCCATCCGAGCTCGTCAGCGGCGTGACCGTGTACAAGACCCCTGACGCCGGCCTCATCGGCCAGGGCCTGTCAGGCACCATCGACATGCAGACCGTGCGCCCGCTGAGCTATGACGGGTCAGCGGCCGTCGTCGGCATTCGCGGCCAGCGCAACTCCCTGGGATCGGCGGCCAACCGCGATGCCACGGGTGGCCGTTACAACTTCAGCTACATCGACCAGTTCGCTGACAACACCTTCGGCATTGCACTGGGTTTTTCCTATTCCAATACGCCCATCCAGGAAAACCAGGTCGGCCTGTACGAACCCTGGCAGGCCATCGGCGACAACTGGCGCCCGGGCGTGCCCGCGGGCACCTTCTACTCCGACGGCATCAAGGCGCTGCGCCGCACCGGCGAGCAGACCCGCACCGGCATCATGGCCACGCTGCAGTACCGGCCTTCGAATGCCTGGACCAGCACGCTGGACATGTTCCACTCCTCGGCCGAGCAGGTCGATACCGCCAACCAGCTTGAAGTCCATATCGGCGACTACAACGGCGGCTATGGCCGCTTGAACGTCACCAATCCGGCCATCAACGGCGACAACACTTTCACCGGTGGCACGGTCGCCAACGTTTATCCGCTGGTGCGTGGCATGTTCAACAGGCGTGAGGACGAGATCAACGCCTTTGGCTGGAACAACGAATTCACCGCCGGCCAGGCGCGCATCGTCGCCGACATCGGCTGGTCCCGCGCCAAGCGCGACGAGCTCAACCTTGAAAACAATACGCAGATGCTCCCGGCACCACAGCTGGACACGCTGCAACTGTCGATCAGGAACAACGGCTTTTCCCAGATCAATCCGGGCAGGGACTATTCGGACCCGAATGCGCTTTTCCTCACCGGCACGATCTACGGTTCGGGCTATGGCAAGGTGCCCAAGGTCGTCGATGAACTGAGGACCGCCAAGCTGGCTGTTTCGGTGCCTGCGCCGGCCTGGTTCAAGTGGTTTTCGGATATCGATTTCGGCCTGAATTACGCCGACCGTGAAAAGAACAAGCGCCAGCCCGAAGGCAACATCAATCTTGGCGCGCAGGGCAACACGACCATCGCGTCCAACCTGCAATTCTCGCCTGTCAACCTGGGCTTCGCTGGCGTGGGCTACATCCCCGCGTGGAACGTTCCCGGTGCGGTTGCCCAGTACATGACTTTCGAACCCAGCGCCACGGCGTTCCCGTACCTGGTGGCCAAGGCCTGGGACGTGACCGAGAAGACCACTACGGCCTACCTGCGCGGCAACATCGACACTGACTGGGGCGACGTCAGCGTGCGCGGCAATGTGGGCGTGCAGGTCCAGCGTACCGACCAGTCTTCCGATGCCATCCGGCTCAGCGGTGGCGGTAATCCGCAGCCAATCCACCTCGGCAAGACCATCACCGACGTATTGCCGAGCATGAACCTGGCTTTCGGCTTCAGCGACGACCAGACCTTGCGTCTGGCCCTTGCACGGCAGGTGGCGCGCCCGCGCGTGGACCAGATGCGCGCCTCGCTGGAAGTGAGCGCGTCGGATGGTCCGAACCCGAACAATGGCAGCAACCTGCGTGACAGCTTCGCCAGCGGCGGCAACCCCGAGCTCGACCCGTGGCGTGCCAACGCCTTCGACATTTCCTACGAGAAGTACTTCGGCACCAGGGCGTATGTCGCGGCTGCCTATTTCTACAAGGACCTGCAGTCCTACATCTACACCCAGACCGATCCTTTCTACGACTTGTCGCTGTACACACCTGACATCCCCACCAATCCGAACAATCCCGGCGTCGGGGTCAACCCGATCGGCAGCTACTCCAGGCCGGTAAACGGCGAGGGCGGGACGCTGCAGGGACTCGAGCTCACTGCATCGTTGCCGCTGGAGATGGTCTCCGACGCGTTGGAAGGCTTTGGCGTCGTGGCCAGCGCGACCTTCAACGACAGCAACATCACCATCCGTGATCCTGAAAGTTCGACCAGCGTGGGCAGCGGCGACATCGGCCTGCCCGGGCTGTCCGATCGGGTCTACAACCTGACCGTCTACTACGAAAGGAACGGCTTCGAGGCACGCGTCAACCAGCGTCGACGCTCTGACTTCATCGGCGAAATCGGCAACTTCAACGGCAACCGTACCTTGCGTTATGTCGTCGGCGAAAACATCACCGATGCTCAGGTCAGCTACACCTTCAGCGACGGGTCCGCCTTCAGCGGCCTGTCCCTGCTGTTCCAGGCCAGCAACCTGACCAACGAGGCCTACCGCACCTACGCCGGCACCAAGGACCGACCGCTCGAATACGCCGAGTGGGGCCGGACCTTCCTGCTCGGGCTGACCTACAAGTTCTGATCGGCACCTGATGCAAACCAGAAGGGCTGCGGGAAACCGCAGCCCTTTTTGCGTGGGCGGGACCCAGCGTCTGCTCTCTGCTTCCCACCTTCACCTTCCAACCTGTCATCCCGGCGAAAGCCGGCACCCCTGTGGAACCATAAGCGCGACAGAGGGGCCAGCAACCGCCGGGTCCTGGCTTTCGCCGGGATGACGAGCTGTGGGGTACCGGCGACCCTCATGCGCCGGTTCTGAAACCTGGCGCGCGGGGTGGCGGACCCCAAACGCCGCCCCTGGAACGCCGCACGTGGGCTCAGCGACCTCACATGCCGGCTCCTGCACCCCGCGTGCGGGGTCTGCAACCCCACGCGCGGGCTCAGCGACCTCACGCGCCAGCTCCCGCACCGCACGCGCCGACCCCTCAACCCCACGCGCCGACCCTCCAACCCCACGCGCCGGCTCCAGCACCGCACGTGCGGGGTCCGCGACCTCGCACGCCGCCCCGAAAACCCCGCGTGGCCGTTCGCCCACAAAAAACCGCCTGTGCGGGGCTCTGCTGTTGCAATGTGCGCACAGGCTGCGGCTTCGGGCTCGGCGCTTTGCGTGAGGGAGAAGCCAGTGTCCTTGAGCGGTTCCTTCAGGTCGCAGGCGTCGCCGACCCGCTTGATCTGGCCGAAGCCCTCCAGGGCGACATCCCTGATGTCGTTACCCTGGGCGCCGAGGGTGTGGTCCGGCTGGGGAATGCGGGCGCCGTCAGCTGTTTGCACACCGTCCCAGGTGAGCCCTGTCCTGCTTGCGTGGGTAACCCGCCGGAGGCATTCGGTTTGAGTGATCCACCTGGGCGAAGTGGCCGCACCGGCGCACGGGTTGTCACAAAAAAAGGGCTGCGGTTGCCCGCAGCCCTTGGTGATCCTGTGGTGGAGCGGAGGGGGATCGAACCCCTGACCTCCACGATGCGAACGTGGCGCTCTCCCAGCTGAGCTACCGCCCCAGGTACGGAGGAAGTCTAACGCCATGGGCGCGTGCGACGCCAGCCCGAGGCCTGTCCGTTGTGGCTGGCGGAGGCGGGCGCATGTTTTTTCCAGTGTCCGGACGCAATAAAGGCCGACCCTTCCGGGCGAGGTGGAGTATCGTTCGCGGCATCGCCGCATGTCGCTTTTCCCATCCGGGCGTGAGCGCCGGCAAGAGAACGAAGCAGGATCAAGAGCAACCCTTCCCCAAGCCTCCCCTGCTGCGCAAGGGGGCAAACGCCCAGGCTTGATTACCCATGTCCGCTTCGCAGGCCTTATCCCTGCGTGCCGGCCAGAACCGCCAACCCATCAGGATTCCAGTGAGAAAGACCTACACGCTCAATATCGAAGGCAAGAACCGCGATCGTCTGCTGGAAGCCAGCAAGCACGATATCCGCAAGTACCTGAAACGCGAGCGCAACAAGACCTTGCCGGCGGGCGTGGACTACTGGGATTTCGATACCAAGTCAGGGGTGGACGAGGCCAGTGCAGTCGTGGTGCCTTACGCCGACCTGTTCCCGTCCATCGATGCCCTGGTGGCCGGCGGTGGCGACCAGTTCTATGTCGAAGTGGTGAGCAAGGCGGGCCATCGCAGCGTCAAGCCGCCGCCGGCCAATGTGTGGGGCGCGTCGGGTGAGGAGCCTGGCGAAGACTGAGGGCAACCCCAGCGCAGGGCGGACTGGGCGCCAATCCCGATCATCTGGAAAGCCTTGGCCACCCACGCTGCGCCTGTGCGCGCACCCTCGTCTTTTCAATGCGAGTCCGGTGAGCCGGGCGATGCCTCTCCCAGCGCGGCCGCAGCACGCAGCTTGTCCTTCCGGCTGGGCCGCGTGCCCTTGACGCCGCCGGTTGCGGCCGGATCGGCGGCATTGGCAGGCAATATTTCCACCGGCTCGAACCCCGCGATCCGTTCGCGCGGCACGCGCAAGCGTTCGCGCTTCTCGATCAGCCGGAAATGCGCCTGGGTGGCGGCACTGACGAAACTGATGGCGATACCGCTTTCGCCCGCGCGGCCGGTGCGCCCGATGCGGTGGGTGTAGTCGTTGGTGGAACGCGGCAGGTCGTAGTTCACCACCACCGGCAGTTGCGCGATGTCGATGCCGCGTGCCGCCAGATCGGTAGCCACCAGCACGCGCACGTGCTCCTGTTCCTGCTTGAACTCGCGCAGCACCCGCGTGCGGCGGCCCTGGCTCAGTTCCCCATGCAGCGCCTCGGCCGGGATGCCACCCTTGGCAAGTTTCTCGGCCACCACTTCGGCTGCATGCTTGGTTGCCACGAACACCAGCGCACGGTTCCAGCCTTCCTGCAGCAGCAGGTGTTTCAGCAACTGGGTGCGCTGCCCCGGATCCACCTCGATGGCGCGCTGCTGGATGTCAGGCGCCGACACCGATTGTGCCTGCACTTCGATGCGCCGCGGATCATGCAGCAAGGTGCCGGCCAGGGTTTCAATCGCAGGCGGGAAGGTGGCGGAGAACAGCAGCGTCTGCCGTTGCACGGGAAGCAATGCCAGTATGCGGCGCAGTTCTTCCTCGAAGCCCAGGTCCAGCAGCCGGTCTGCCTCGTCCAGTACCAGGGTGCCGACGTGCGCAAGGCTGAGCGCGTTGTTGTCCACCAGGTCCAGCAGACGGCCGGGCGTGGCGACCACGATGTCGGCACCCCAGCGCAGGTCGATCATCTGCGGATTGATGGAAACACCACCACTCAACACCGCCACCTTGATGCGCGGCGCGAGGTGACGGGCGAACCGGGTGAAGGTGTCGCCCACCTGCGCAGCCAGTTCGCGCGTGGGCACCAGCACCAGGCTGCGTACCCGCCGCGGCGGTGCCGGCGAAGCCTGGGTGAACTGTTGCAGCAGCGGCAACGCAAACGCCGCCGTCTTGCCCGAGCCGGTCTGCGCGCAGGCCAGCAGATCGCCGCCTTGCAGGATCACCGGAATGGCCTGGGCCTGGATTGGCGTAGGCGCCGCATAGCCCTTTTCCTGCAGTGCGCGCTGCAGCAGGGGAAGCAGTTCGGGGGAAAAGCCCAGTGAGGAAAACGGCATGCAGGGAGGTCTCTGGATGGGCTGGCTACGCCGGCAGTACGGGCGGGCAGCTACCGCGCCAGTCTAAACGCTACCGCTGTGCCGGCAGCCTTGTGATGCTGGGTGCCCTGCGGCCGTCGGCACGATCAGGGCCACGGTTATGGTCGGGACGTTCAGGAGCAACCGGGCAAGCCCGTATCAGTCGCCCAGTCCCGTACTACTGCGCCTGCGGCAGCATCGGTGCCAGTGCGGGTTCCAGGATCTCGCGGCGCCAGCCCGACAGCGCGGTGGGCCAGTGGCCGGTTTCCTGCAGCGATTCCAGGTAACGGCGCGAGGCGAGGATGCCGTCGGGCAATCCCAGTTCCGTGCTGCGCGCGGACACCGCATCCTGCATGCGTTTCAGTGCGGCCTTGTCTTCGGTGCTGGCATTGCGTGCCAGTGGCATGTGCGGTTCGTCGTCGAACGCGGTGTGCAACGCCTGCCAGATGGCGTCGCCGAGTTTGCGTGGGGCCTTGGGATGCGCTTCCAGCTGCGACTGCAGCTGCGCACGGTCAGTTGGTGGCATGCGTGCGAACTGCGTGGCCAGTTCATTGTCCAGGATCCAGCTGCGCGGCTTGTCGCTGGAACGCGCCTGCACGTCGCGCCAGCGCAACAGTCGCATCAATCGAAGCTGGGCGTCGCCTTCCAGGAATTGCGCGCTGCGCATGGACAGGTGCGGCCAGCGCTCGCCGTCTTCGTTGGCGTTGGCAAGCATGCGGGCGCCGTCCTGGTCCAGCCAGTCGCGGCGGCCCAGCGCGCGCAGGCGCGCATCGAGTTCGTGGTAGATCGCGCCCAGGTGGACCACGTCGTCGGCGGCGTACTCCAATTGCGAATCGCTGAGCGGACGACGCAACCAGTCCGATCGCGTCTCGCCCTTGGCCAGCGCCACGCCGGTGATTTCCTGCACCAGCTTCTGGTAGCCCATGCCACCGCCTACGCCGGACAGCGCCGCGGCGATCTGGGTGTCGAAGAGCGGGGCGGGCAGGGCATCGCAGTCGTGGGACAAGGCCACCAGGTCCTCGCTGGCGCTGTGCATCACCTTCAGCACGCCTGGATCGGTCAACAGGGGGCGCAGTGCGTCGGCCATGCCCGGCACCAGCGGGTCGACGAGCAGTATCCGTTCGCCTATCGACATCTGCACCAGCGCCAGTTGCGGCCAGTAGGTGCGTTCGCGGACGAATTCGGTATCCAGTCCCACCCATGCGGGGGGATCCTGCAATTGCGCCCGCAATGTGGCGGGCTGGTCTATCCAGAGGGGCACGAAATCTCCACGTGAATGCATCGGTTGCAGGAGCGGGCGACAATAGCCTAACGTCGGTCCGCCTGCGGCAGGTGGACATTGTGGAGGAAGATGCGCCTCATCCGGTACCTGTTGCTGTTGTCGTCACTGCTGTTGGCCGCGTGCAAGCCCGCGCCCGAAGCAGTTGCGCCGGCCACGAACGATCGGACCGAAGCGGTGGACCCACGCCTGCCGAGCATCACGGTCAGCGGCGATGAGAGTGGAGCGGCAGCGTGGAACTGGCAGCCGCCCACGCCGCAGCTCACCCTGGAAGGAATCCCGGCGGCCAGACGCGAAGCGGCCGATGCACTGGCACGGCAACGCCTGTTCGAGCGGCCCGGTGATGCCATTCCCCTTTACCTGGCCATCCAGTCCCTGCTGCCGGGTGACGAGCAGGCCGCCGCCGGACTGGAGAAGGCTTTGCGCCAGTTGCTTGCCGAAGGCGGGCGGGCGCTGGGCGACGCCGATGACCAGGCCGATGCCCTGAGCCGGGCCGGTGAAATCGCAGCGGTCGCGCGCACGCTGGCGCCAGAGGACGAGCGCGTGGCGGCGTATCTCGAGCGCGTCGACCGGGCCGATCAATTGTGGAAATTGAATGCCGAGGGCGAGCGCGATCTGCGCAACGGCCAGCTTGGAAACGATGGCTCCGGCGTGGTGGAAGGATTTCGCGAAGCGCTGGCGCTGAGTCCTGGCCAGGCGCGTGCGCAGCAGGGACTTGCCGCGTCCGAGAGCGCGATGATCCGGATGGCCGAAGAGCAGGCGCTGGCGGGCGATTTCGAGCTTGCCGCGCGCTGGCTGGGGCGTGCAGCGGGCGTGCGTGACAACGCAGCCACCATCGAAGACGCCCGCCAGCGGATCAGCGCCATCCGCAACGCTCGCATTGCTTCCTTGCGCGAGTCCGGCACCCGTGACCTCAAGACCATGCGCGGGCTGCGCACGGCGCGGCTGCTGCTGGCCGAAGTGCTGCGCATCGCCGAACCGGGCGACCCGGTGGCGGCCGATTTCCGCGAGCGCATCGACCTGGCCACCTACTACGGCAGCTTCAAGCCCGGCCAGGCCTTCACCGAAGCGCTGGCCAATGGCGGCCGTGGACCGGAAATGGTGGTGGTCCCGCACGGCGGATTCAGCATGGGGGCAAAGACCCAGGAGGTAGGGGCGGCGGAAACCGAAAAGCCGGCGCACTACGTGCGTTTCGACCGCGGCTTCGCGATGTCCCGTCAGGCGGTAAGCGTGGCCGAGTTCCGGCGCTTCGTGCAGGCCACCCGGTACCGGCCGCGGGCGACGCGGCGCGGCCACTCCACGGTCTACGACGAGCGCAGTGGCAATTTCGTCCGCCGCAGCGGAGTGGACTGGCAATCGGACTACGCCGGTGGGCGCGCCGCCGACAGCCTGCCGGTGCTGCATGTCAGCGTGCGGGATGCCGAGGCCTATGCGGAATGGCTGTCCGCGCAAACCGGCCACGGCTACCGGCTGCCCAGCGAGGCCGAGTTCGAATACGCGGTGCGGGCGGGCAGCCAGGGCCGCTACCCTTGGGGAAACAGCGGCGTGCCACCCGGCCGCTTCGGCAACCTGACCGGGGGCAACGACGTTTCGCCCAGTGGCCGCCACTGGAACAATGCCTTCGTTTCCTATGGCGACGGGTTCTGGGGGCCGGCGCCCGGGGGCAGCTACGCGCCGAATGCATGGGGGCTTCACGACCTGGGTAGTAACGTCAGCGAATGGGTCAGCGATTGCTGGCACGCCAGCTACCGGCGCGCCCCCGCGGATGGTGCGTCGTGGTTCAATCCCGGCTGCCGTTCGCGGGTGGTTCGCGGCGGTTCCTGGGCCAGTTCCCCGGCCCAGGCCAGGGCGGCGTGGCGTTCGGCATCGGACTCGGATATGACTAATGCGCGGGTGGGTTTCCGCGTCGTGCGTGGCATCTAGGGCAGGGAGAGAAAAATGAGCAACGATCCATTCGGCCAAGGCCGCCAGCAACAGCAACAGGGCGCGTCGCGTGGCCGGGGCCTGTTCGGCAACGTGCGCTGGCTGATCCTGGCCGGGTTCGCCATCTACGCCGTGGTCAGCTGGATGGGCAGCAAGGAGACCGACCCGTATACGGGTGAGGCCGCGCATTACGGCGCTTCGCCTGAAGAAGAAGTGCAACTGGGCGCGCAGGCATTCCAGGAGGTCGTGGGCGATGCCAGCGCGCAGGGCGCACTGCTGCCGCCGGACAGCCCGCAAAGCCAGGCGGTCAACCAGATCGCCAAGCGCCTGATCAATGTGGTGGACCGGGTCAGCGCCGATCTCGCTGCCGCCAACGGCGTGGAGGCGCCCACCACTTACCGCAATTTCGAATGGAGCGCGGCGGTCATCGATTCGCAGGAAGCCAATGCCTTCTGCCTGCCGGGCGGCAAGATCGCCGTCTACACCGGCCTGCTGCCGATTACCCAGAACAACGATGCCCTGGCCGTGGTCATGGGCCACGAAATCGCGCACGCCTTGCTGCGGCACGGTTCCCAGCGCATGGCCCAGCAGAAGCTGGTGCAGATGGGACAGATGGCCGCAGGTGTTTCAGGCATCGACCCGCAGGTGATGTCGGCCATTGGCGCCGGCGTCCAGTACGGCGTGGTGCTGCCATATGGCCGGAACCATGAGAGCCAGGCCGATGAAGTCGGCCTGATGCTGGCCGCCGCCGCCTGTTTCAACCCGGAAGCATCGGTGCCGCTGTGGAACCGGATGTCCGAGATGGAAGGTGGCCAACGGCCGCCCGAATTCGCATCCACCCATCCCGATCCCGCCAATCGCATCCAGCACCTTCAGGCGCTGATGCCACAGGCCAAGCAGTTCTACGCGAAGTACTGCGGGCAGGGCGCGGGCGCGACAGGTAACACGGGCAGTCGCTGATGCGCCGCGTGCTCTGGCTGGCGATGCTGGTGGGCGCGTTCGCGTGTCCCAGCCTGCAGGCCAGGATCGTCGACCAGGCAGCGAACGGTTTCACCCTGGAAAATTCGGAGTGGGTGCCCGCCGATCCGCACACCAGCTGGAAGTCGTTCGTCAACGATGTAGGCCACTGGTGGCCTGCCGATCACAGCTGGTGGGGCGACGCTTCGAAGCTGTCGATCTCGGAAAGGGTGGGCGGCTGTTTCTGCGAACTCAACGGCGCGCAACAGGCCTGGCACATGACCGTGACGTTCGTGGATCCCGCCAAGCTGATGCGCATGACCGGGGGTCTGGGTCCGTTGCAGGGCATGGGCCTGGATGGTGTGCTGGAGTGGCGCTTTGCTGCGGAAAAGGGTGGTACCCGCATCACCCTGTGGTATCGGGCCGGCGGCTACACGCCAGACGACCTGGGAAAATTCGTGCCCGTGGTCGACAAGGTGCAGGCGCTGCAACTGGGTGGCCTGGCAGCGTATCTTCGGAAGCAGGCTCCCCGTCCCTAGTTCGCCGGGCTTCCACGTTGATTCGCGCGTGGTTTCGATCTGACCCCTGATCCGTCGATGACGCGCGGCGGATTGCTCAGAAGCTCATGAAAAGCCCGCCGTTGACCGGTACGTTCGCCCCGGTGATATAGCCGGCTGCGTCATCGCTGAGGAAAGTCACGGTGCGTGCGATATCCGCCGGTTGGCCCATGCGTCCGGCGGGAATGGAGCCGCTGATCCGGGCCAGGACTTCGGCAGGCATCGCGCCGGTCATCGCGGTTTCGATGTAGCCAGGGGAAATGCTGTTGACCGTGATGCCCTTGGTGGCGGTTTCCCGCGCCAACGACATGGTGAAGCCGTGCAGGCCCGCCTTGGCGGCCGCGTAGTTGGTCTGCCCGAAATTGCCGGTCTGGCCGCTGACCGAGCTGATGTTGACGACGCGTCCGAAGCCGCGGGCCTGCATTCCGGCCATTGCGTGGCCGCACAGGTTGAACGCGCTGCCAAGGTTCACATCCAGCACTGCATCCCATTGCGCGCGGTCCATCTTGCGCAGCGTGGCATCGCGGGTGATGCCGGCGTTGTTCACCAGGATATCCAGCGAACCGCGCTCTTTCTCGATGCCGCGCACGAGCTCGCCGCAACTCTCGTAGTCGGCGACGTTGGCCGCCGCGAAATGGATGTCCAGGCCCTGGACTTCCTGGGCGAATGCGGCAAGCCGCTCTGCGCGCGAGTCCAGGTCCACGGCAATCACCGTGCGGCCGGCCTGCGCCAGGGCCTTGCAGATTTCAGTTCCCAGGCCACCAATGCCACCTGTGACCACGGCGATGCGCTTGCCCATGTTTCGGTTCCCCATAGTCTTGGCATAAAAAACCCGCGCATCGCTGCGCGGGCTTGCGGTATTACACAAGGAGTTCAGCGCGAGCGCGAGGTCTTCGGCGTTTCGCGTTGGGGGGTTTCCGGCTTCACCGCCGGGCGCGCCAGGCCGGCACCGCCGAGGTTGCGCTGGAATTCCTGCCACAGCTCCATGTTGCGCTCGGTCAGCTGGTTCATCATGGTCCACGGCGTCTGCCCCAGCATGCCGCCCATCTGCTGGCGGAACTGCTGCTGCTGTTCCATGAACAAGGTGACGCTGCGCTCCAGGTAGTTGCCCATGAAGCCCTGCATGGAATCGCCGTAGAAGCGGATGATGTGGCTGAGCAGTTGCGTGGACAGGATCGGCTCGCCGTCCTGCTCCTGCTCGGTGATGATCTGCAGCAGAACGGTGCGGGTGAGGTCGTCGCCGGTCTTGGCGTCGCGGACCTCGAAGTCCTCGCCATCCACGATCAGCTGGCGAACGTCCTCGATGGTGATGTAGCTGGAGATCTCCGTGTCGTAAAGACGACGATTCGGATATTTCTTGATGATGCGCATCGCAGCCATTGAGCAATCACTCTAATACCATTGGCGTGCAGCATGACGCAGCGCAGCAGGCGATGCAACAGGGCGGGCGGCGTAGCCTGGTTCCCGGGGACGCGGGTTGGATCCCTGCCCGGCGTGGGCCACGAAACCCCGCTCATGCCTCCCAACAGCCGGGAACACCAAGGGAGTCGCTGCTACCAGCCCATGTACTGCCCGCCATTGGCTGACAGGTTGGCACCGGTGATCCAGCTGGCTTCGTCGGGAATGAAGAAGGCAACGGCATATGCGATCTCGTCCGGAGTGCCCAGGCGTCCGGTGGGAATCTGCGCCACGATCTTGTTGCGCACTTCCTCGGGTACCGCCATCACCATGTCGGTGCCTATGTAGCCGGGCGACACCGTATTGACGGTGATGCCCAGCTTCGCGTTTTCCTGGGCCAGGGAGATGGTGAAGCCGTGCATGCCGGCCTTCGCGGCGGCGTAGTTGGCCTGCCCGTACTGGCCCTTGAGCCCGTTGATGGAACTTATCTGGATGATCCGTCCCCATTTGCGCTCGCGCATGCCGTCGATCACCGGCCGGGTCACGTTGAACACGGAGTTGAGGTTGGTGTTGATCACCTCGTTCCACTGGGCCGCGGTCATGCGGTGGAAGGTGGTGTCGCGGGTGATGCCGGCGTTGTTGACCAGGATGTCCACCGGGCCCAGCCTGGCCTCCACTTCGCGCACCAGGGCTTCGGCTTCTTCCGGCGAGGACACATCGCCCTTGACCGCAGTGAAGTCGTAACCCTTGGCGCGCATGTCCTGCAGCCAGGCCTGGGCCTTTTCCTCGTTGCGGTAGTTGGTGGCGACCTTGTGGCCCATGTCCGCGAGTTTCCTGCAGATGGCGCTGCCGATACCGCCGGTTCCACCAGTCACCAAAGCGACGCGTGCTGTCATGTCTGTCTCCTTGTCCGCGCCGATAAGCGGGGTCGCAAGGATTCTAGACAGCGTTGGTGTCAGTCTCGTTGTGCACTGCAGCGAGTGGGATGCTGCGGCTGCGGGGGAGTTGTGCGGGGGCAAAACACGTCCGTGCGATTGCCAGGAAGGAAGCGACGTCATTCGCGGCCCGGCCTGGCAACCCGGTTTGTCCCAGTGCCCGCCACGCGGCGTGCAGGGCCGGCAACGGCGCAAGGGCGTCGACGGGGATCGCTGCGGATGACTTGGACAACTTGTTGCCCCCTGCATCGGTGATGACGGGCAGGTGCAGGTAACGAGGTGTCGTCAGCTCGAGTGCCTGCTGCAGCAGGATCTGGCGGGGCGTCGAGTCGAGCAGGTCGGCGCCGCGGACGATATCGGTCATGCCCTGGTCCGCATCGTCCACGACCACCGCCAACTGGTAGGCCCACAATCCGTCCGAGCGTTTCAGGACGAAATCTCCCACGTCCCGCCAGAGGTCCTGGGTGATGCTGCCCTGCAGGCCATCGACGAATGAAATCCGCGCGCCTTCCGGTACCCGCAGTCGTATGGCCTTGCCAGCACGCTTGCCCCTGCCAAGGCAATGATGGTGGATGCCGTCGTGGGCCGCGAGGTCCGACCGGCTGCATTGACAGAGGAAGGCCTTGCCCTCGTCCAGCAGCCGGTCGACCGCGGACTGGTAGAGCGCGCCGCGCTGGCTTTGTGATTCGACGGGCGCGTCGGTGTGCAGGCCAAAGGCACGCAGGGCGGCCAGTTGCCCGGCGGCCGCACCTTCTATTTCGCGAGGGGGATCCAGGTCTTCCACCCGCACCCACCATTGGCCGTGCGCGTGGCGCGCCAGCAACCAGCTGCCCAGTGCCGTGGTGAGCGAGCCGAAGTGCAGCGGTCCGGTGGGCGAGGGCGCGAAACGTCCGCGATAGGAAGGGCTGTCCGGCATCGCCGGCATTATCGGCAAAAACTGAATCACCAGTCAGCTGGCTGCTTGAATTCACTGGCGCCCAGCCGCAGATCGCAATGGCCGTGGTTGATGACCTCGGCCGTGCCCCCGGATCAACTGGAGTTCCCCCGTGTTCAATCGCGTCGCCCTGTTCCTGGCTACCAACCTTGCGGTCCTGCTGCTGGCGGGCGTGGTCATGTCCCTGCTGGGCGTGCATCCCGGCCAGATGAGCGGCCTGCTGGTGATGGCGGCGATCTTCGGCTTCGGCGGCTCGATCATTTCGCTGCTGTTGTCCAAGACCATGGCCAAGCGCGCGACCGGCGCCCAGGTCATTACCCAGCCGCGCAACGAGGGCGAGCAGTGGCTGCTGGCCACCGTGCAACGCCAGGCGCTGGCCGCAGACATCGGCGTGCCCGAAGTCGCGGTTTACGATGCGCCCGAGATCAACGCCTTTGCCACGGGCGCCAACCGCAACAAGGCGCTGGTGGCGGTATCAACCGGCCTGCTGCGCAGCATGAGCCGCGACGAAGCCGAGGCCGTGCTGGGCCATGAAATCAGCCATGTGGCCAACGGCGACATGGTCACCATGGCGCTCCTGCAAGGCGTGCTCAACACCTTCGTGATCGTGCTGGCGCGTGTGGTCGGCGGCATCATCGACAGCTACCTGTCGGGCAACCGGGAAAGCCGCGGGCCCGGCCTGGCCTATTTCCTGATCGTGATGGTGCTGGAAATGGTGCTGGGCCTGTTCGCGACGATGATCGCGATGTGGTTCTCACGCCGGCGTGAATTCAGGGCCGATGCGGGCGGCGCCTCGCTGGCGGGACGCGCAAAGATGATCGCGGCGCTGGAGCGCCTGGAAGCCAGCCACCGCCCCAGCACCTTGCCGGCGCAGGTCGAAGCCTTCGGTATTGCCGGGGGCATCGGCCAGGGCCTGAAGAAACTGTTCCTCAGCCATCCACCCATGCAGGAACGAATCGCGGCGTTGCGCCAGCAGGCCACCGCCACGGTCCAGGCCGGCACCGTCCGCTAGACGCGCCTGTCTTTTCTCCAGGCAAAAAAAAGCCCGCCGCAAGGCGGGCTTTCTGCTTGCGATCATTCAGGAGAAATCGTAGTTCATGGTCGCCGAGGGCGAGGCCAGGAAGAAGCCCTCCACGAAGTCCACGCCAGCGCCGAACAGGAAGCTCATGGTGGCCGCGTCCTGCACGAATTCGGCAATGGTATGCATGCCTTCGGCGCGGGCCCGCGCGGCAATCTCGCGGATCTTCGGCTGATGCTCGGTCATCTTGGCCTGGTCTTCGGTGAAGCTGCGGTCGATCTTGAGGAAGGCCGGCTTGAAGTGGGCCAGCAGCTGGAACGAGTCCAGCCCGGAACCGAATTTTTCCAGCCCCACCTTGCAGCCCAGGCGGGTGGTGCCGGCCAGGAAGACCTGGGCCTGGCGCAGGTTGGTGAACACCTTGGCTTCCTGTACCTGCAGCCACAACCGGTCGGCCGGCACGGCCTGTTCGGCGAGCTGCTGTTCGATCAGGGTCAACAGGCGGTCGTCGGTGAACGAGAACGGGCTGACCTTGACCAGCATGCGAGTGTCGTGGCCGCCGCGCATGCGTTCGCCGATGATCTGGATGGAACGCTTGACCACCCAGCGGTCCAGCGCATCCAGCATGCCGTTGTCCTCGGCGATGCCCAGGAAGGCTTGCGGCTGCACCAGCTCGCCGTTGTTCTCCAGGCGCAGGAAGGCCTCGTAGAGCTCGCCCGGTTCGCCCTGCAGGCTGACCACCGGCTGGAAATGCAGCAGGAAGCCGTCGTTCTCCAGTGACTCGCGCATCAGCGTGACCCAGCTCTGCACGCGTTCTTCCTCGGCGCGGTCGACGGCGCCCGGGTCGAAGATCTCGCTGCGGTTGCCACCCAGTGCACTGGCGTTCTGAAGGCTCTCGCTGGCGCGGTTCAGGACCTGGCCGACGGTGGCGATCTTTTCGCCGATCTGCACGCCGCCGATGCTGGCGGTGATCACCGCCGAGCGCGCGCCCACGTTGATCATGTTGGACGCGAACGCCGCCAGCACCCGCTCGCTGAGTTCGGCCGTCTGCGCATGGTCGCCCTTGAGCAGGACGGCGAAACTGCGCTCGCCGAAGCGCGCGGTGATGGTGCCAGGCTCCAGGTGCTCGACCAGGCGGGCAGCCAAGCCGGAGATGAGGGCATCGGCCGAGTCCAGGCCGAAGTCCTGCAGCAGGCGCTGGTAATGGTCGGGTTCCACCAGCAACAGCGCGTACTTGCCTTCGCCGTGGGCGATCTTGCTGACCACGTCCTCCAGCGCATGCAGGAAGGTGGAGCGATTCAGCAGGCCGGTGACCATGTCGCGCTGGCGCAGGTCCTCGACCTCGCGGGCCAGTTCCGGATCCTGCTCGAATTCGCGCCGGCGGAACACCACCTGCACGCAGGATTCGCCTTCGTAGGTGGCGGTGGCGAACTCCAGCGCCGCCGGGAAGCTCTGGCCGTCCATTGAGCGGGCTTCCAGCTCGAAGCGTGGTGGCGCCTCGCCCTTGGCCAGCTTCTTCAGCAGCAACTTGAACTCGGCCACGTACTGCGGCGCCACCAGGTCCAGCAGGGACAGGCCTTCGACGTCCTCGAAGGATTCGAAGCCGAACATCTCGAGGTAGGCCTCGTTGGCGCGGATGTGCATGCCTTCGTGGATGTAGGCGATGGGATCGCGCGAAGAGGAGATCAGCGCATCGCAGCGGCGCTCGGTTTCACGCAGCTGGGCCTCGAGCAGGCGCAGTGCGCGGCGCGCCTCCAGGTCGGTCCATTCGTTCTGCAATACCTTCAGCAGGTGTTCGTAGCGCCCGCGCATGGCGATGGCGCGCGCACCCAGGGCCAGGTCGCCGATCAGGGAGTTCTCGTCGACGCTGTCGGCCAGCGCGATCACGGGGATGTCCTTGCCGCTGGCCGCCACCTGGGCCAGCACCGCTTCCAGCGAAATGGCCTGCGAGGACTTGGCGGCCAGCACCAGGTCGATGGGCTGGGAAGCCAGCGTGCTGGCCAGTTCCGCCGCATTGAGCGGGCGATGGGGGCGAATGGCAATGCCGCCATTGCGGAACGCGCTGACGACGGCTTCTGCGTCTTCGCCACTGTCGTCTACGATCATCAACCGGATCGTGGTGTCTTTGCCGATCTGCATGCATCACATCCGCCGGGGGAGCCGATTTAATACACGATGAGTGCGGAAGCGTCCATCGCCCCGGCTTCGGAACGGGGCCCCAGTCGCGCCTTTGAGGCCAAAGGGAACCCTACAGCGGTCGCTTGCCGCTATCGCCGGCAACCTCGCGCACCAGCCTCGGCACCAGGTATCCGGACAGCCGCGCTGCCAGCGTCGCATGCAGGGCCTTGGCCTGGTCGTCGGACACTTCGAAGTGGGCCGCACCCTGGATACGGTCCAGCTGGTGCAGGTAATAAGGCAGGACGCCGGCGGCAAAGCTGCGCTCGCTGAGGTCGGCCAGGGCCCCGGCGCTGTCGTTGACACCACGCAGCAGCACGGCCTGGTTGAGCAACAGCGCGCCGCTGGAACGCAGCCTAGCCAGTGCCGCGTCGACGGCGGCATCGAACTCGTTGGCATGGTTGGCGTGCAGCACGATGGCCACCGGCCAGGGCACGCGCTGCAGCCACTGCAGCAGGTCCTGGTCCACGCGCTCGGGCAGGACCACCGGCAGCCGGGTGTGGATGCGCAGACGCCTGATGTGGGCGATGCCTTCCAGCTCCGCGGTCAGTTCGGCCAGCTTGGAGGTGGCCAGCGACAGCGGATCGCCGCCGGACAGGATCACTTCCTCGATGCTGCGGTCGCCCCGGATGACCTCCACCGTCTCGCGCCAGCCGTCGCGGGCGGCGGTTTCAGCGGCGTAGGGAAAGTGGCGGCGGAAGCAATAGCGGCAGTTGATCGCGCAGCTGCCTGTGGCCACGAGCAGCGCGCGCCCCCGGTACTTCTGCAGCAGGCCGGTCCCGGTACGGGCGGCGGCATCGCCCACTGCGTCCAGCGAGAAACCCGCTCTGACGCCCATTTCCTCGTCCAGCGGCAGTACCTGGCGAAGCAGGGGGTCATCGGGATCGCCATGGCGCATGCGGGCCACGAAACCACGCGGCACCCGCAGCGGGAACTGCCCCGCGGCCTCGTCGGAGATGCGGTCCGCCAGTGCCCCCAGGCCGAGCAGGGCGAGCAGCTCGCGCGGATCGCGTACTGCCTCGCGCCACAGCTGTTGCCAGCGGACGGGTTCGGAGGGGACGGCATCCGGGAGTATGAGGTGCGGGGAAATGGCGGCTGCAGGTATCATTGGCGGTCTGAAAAACAAGCGCCTGCCGGTCCCGGCGGGCTTCCCATTCTATCCGGCCGGCCACGATACGCGGCGGGCTTGCCCCATCTCCAGGAGCTTTGCATGGCCAGTTACGGCATGAACGATGTCAAGAACGGGATGAAGATCCTGGTCAACAACGAACCCTGCGTCATCACCGAGACCGAGTACGTCAAGCCCGGCAAGGGCCAGGCCTTTACCCGCCTGAAGTACCGCTTCATCAAGTCCGGACGGGTGGTGGAGCTGACCATGAAGGCGACCGACGACCTGGAAGCTGCCGACGTGGTCGACACCGACATGCAGTTCCTCTACGCCGATGGCGAGTACTGGCACTTCATGCAGCCGGAAAGCTTCGAGCAGGTCCAGGCCGACAAGACCGGCGTGGGTGATGCCTCCAAGTACCTGAAGGGCGAGGAACTCTGCGTGGTGACCCTGTGGAACGGCGTGCCGATCCAGGTGACCCCGCCCAACTTCGTGGAGCTGAAGATCGTCGAGACCGACCCCGGCGTGCGCGGTGACACCTCCGGCGGCGGCGGCAAACCAGCCACCCTGGAAACCGGCGCCGTGGTCCGCGTGCCGCTGTTCGTCAGCCAGGACGAGATCATCAAGGTCAACACCCGCACCGGCGAATACGAGTCAAGAGTCAAGTGACGATCTGGCCCGTGCGCGACGCGCACGGTTTTGCCAGCTCGTCATCCCCGCGCAGGCGGGGATCCAGCGACGTGGCCTTGAACGAGCGTCGGGCGATGTGGCCAAGCCGATGCAGCTGGCCCGTGCGCAACGCGCACGGTTTTGCCAGCTCGTCATCCCCGCGCAGGCGGGGCTTTCAACAGCCGCATGGCTGGTCATCCAGCGACGTGGCCTTGAACGAGCGTCGGGCGATGTGGCCAAGCCGATGCAGCTGGCCCGTGCGCAACGCGCACGGTTTTGCCAGATCGTCATCCCCGCGCAGGCGGGGCTTTCAACAGCCGCATGGCTGGTCATACAGCATTTCGGCCTGTCACGAGTGCCTCGCATGACCGACCACCTCCAACCCCAACCCTGCGACCTCCTCATCGAAGCCGGCTTCGTCGTCCCAGTGGTCCCGCACGGGATAGTGCTGGAAGACCATGCCGTGGCCGTGTCAGGCAGCGAAATCGTGGCGATCCTGCCAATCGCGGAGGCCCGGCTGCGATTCGCGGCGCGCGAAGTGGTCGCGCGGCCGGACGCGGCCTTGATTCCCGGCATGGTCAACGCCCACGTCCACAACCCGATGACCCTGCTGCGCGGCGTCGCCGACGACCTGCCGCTGAAAGTCTGGCTGCAGGAACACATCTGGCCGATCGAGGCCGCCGTGATGGGGCCGGAATTCGTCGCCGACGGCGTCACCCTGGCCATCGCCGAAATGCTGCGTGGCGGCACCACCTGCTGCAATGAAAACTATTTCTTCCCCGACGTGCAGGCCGCCACCTACAAGCGCCATGGTTTTCGCGCGCGTGTCGGTTTGCCGGTGATCGATTTCCCCACCGCCTGGGCCAGCTCGGACGCCGAGTATTTCGATCGGGCGGGGGAGGTCCATGACCAATGGCGCGACGACGCCCTCATCGCCACTGCGTTTGCGCCCCATGCCCCCTACACGGTGTCGGACGCCAATTTCGAACATGTCCGCATGCTGGCCGACCAGCTGGACGTGCCCGTGCACCTGCATCTGCACGAAACCGCCCAGGAAGTGGCGCAGTCGCAGGACAAACATGGCCAACGCCCGATCGCGCGCCTGGACCGGCTGGGCCTGATCAACGACCGCCTGATCGCCGTGCACATGACCCAGCTGACCGACGCGGAAATCCATCTCTGTGCCGAGCGCGGCGTCTCGGTGGTGCACTGCCCGGAATCCAACCTCAAGCTGGCCTCGGGTTTTTGCCCGGCCTGCGCGCTGCAACGCGCCGGTGTCAACCTGGCGATCGGCACCGACGGCGTGGCCAGCAACAACGACCTGGACATGTTCGGCGAAACCCGCACGGCGGCCCTGCTGGCCAAGGCCGTGGCCGACGATGCGGCCGGCTTCGACGGCTTCAGCGCCTTGCGTGCGGCCACTCTGGGCGGGGCGAAGGCGATGGGGTTCGATCACCTGGTCGGCTCCATCGAGCCGGGCAAGCAGGCCGATCTGGTCTGCGTGGACCTGTCGGCGCTGGAAACCCAGCCTCTGCATCACGTGGTTTCCCAGCTGATCTATGCCACCGGTCGCCACCAGGTCAGTGATGTGTGGATCGCCGGCAAGTCCCGGTTGCGCGCGCGTGAACTGGTCGACATGGACATGCCGGGCATCATCGCCAACGCCAGGCAATGGCAGTCGCGGATTGCCGGGGTCCTGCGTTGAACATGGCTTCATGGAAAACGAACCCACAAGGACCTACCGCATGAACAGTTCCACGGCCCAGGCTCCCGACAACTTCGACCAGGCCGAACTGGATAAATTCGGCGCGTTGGCCAATCGCTGGTGGGATCCGCAGGGCCCACAGAAGCCGCTGCATGCGCTCAATCCGGTACGGCTGGATTACGTCAAACAGCGAGTCACCTTGAACGGCGCAACGGTGCTGGATGTCGGCTGCGGCGCCGGCCTGCTCAGCGAGGCGCTGGCGCGGGAGGGCGCCGCGGTGACGGCAACGGACCTGGCGCCCGAACTGATCAAGGTTGCCAAGCTGCACCGGCTGGAATCGAAGGTCGAAGTGGATTACCTGCTGCAATCGGTGGAGTCGCTGGCGCAGGAACGCCCGGGCAGCTTCGATGCGATCACCTGCATGGAAATGCTGGAGCACGTGCCCGATCCATCGGCGATCATCTCGGCCTGCGCCACCTTGTTGAAGCCGGGCGGGCAGTTGTTCGTGTCCACGCTCAACCGCACCCCCGCCGCTTTCGCCCTGGCCATCGTTGGCGCCGAATACGTGGCCGGCCTGCTGCCCAAGGGTACCCATCACTACCAGGACTTCATCAAGCCGGCCGAGCTTGCCGGCTGGCTGCGGGAGGCCGGGTTGCAGCTTGAGGATGTCAGCGGGCTGGCCTACGAACCCTGGCGCAATGCGGCCCGGATCATCGGTCGCACCGACGTGAATTACCTGGCCAGCGCCAGAAAGCCCGCATGACGCCTGCCCGGTTCCCGCGTGCAGCGCTGTTCGACCTCGACGGCACCCTGCTCGACAGCGCCCCCGACATGCTGGCCACCGCCAATCGCCTGCTGCAGGCACAGGGCAGGGCGCCCATGACTTTGTCGCAGCTTCGCCCGCACGTATCCAAGGGCGCACGCGCCATGCTGGGCGCGGCTTTCGCGGATCTCGATACGGCTGGCAGGGAAAGCATGGTTCCCGCATTCCTGGAGACCTACCTGCAGGAACTGGGCAGGCACAGCGTGCTGTTCGATGATGTCGAGCCGATGCTGGCGGCGCTGGAAGCGTCAGGTTGCGCCTGGGGCATCGTGACCAACAAGCCTGAATACCTGGCCCGCGAAATCCTTCCCCAGCTGGGCTGGGAATCACGCTGCGCGGTGCTGATCGGCGGCGACACGCTGGCCCAGAAGAAGCCGCATCCGTTGCCGCTGCAGGTGGCTGCCGAACGCATGGGCATGGCGGTGGTCGATTGCGTGTACGTAGGCGACGACGAACGCGACATCCAGGCCGCACGCGCGGCGCGCATGCCCTGCATCGCGGCTTTGTGGGGTTATCGACAGGACCATGAAGATCCCGCGCAGTGGGGTGCGGACATCGTGCTGGAATCGCCATCGGCCTTGCTTGAGGCCGGCAATTGGCCGCAGGCTCTTTAGGCGCTGCGCAAGCTGCGACCTGGGCCGGCCATGCGCTGCCAGGTTTGCCCGCATCTGATTCCGAAGTCGCAACCGACGAAGTTCCCAACATCCCGAAATGACCGACACCACCGCACTCGACAGTTTCCTGGACAAATGGCGCAGCCGCTGGCCGGAATGGCGCGTGGTCGAGGTTTTCGTGCCGGTGGCCCAGCGGCCCGTGGCGCTGGCCTGGTTCTCCCTGCTGCAGGAATTCACCGATGCGATGAACATCGCCGGCGACCCCTTGCCGGCTGACGCCAAGCTGGCCTGGTGGGGCGAGGAATTGCGCGACTGGCAGCAACAGCGCTCGCGGCATCCACTGGGTCGGGTGCTGGAGCCGCACCGGGCGCCCTGGTTCGAACTGGCCGAGGCCCTGCCGGCCCTGATCCGCCTGCGCGAACAGCCGCGCAACGAGGAGCAGGCCTTCGAAACGGCAATGCCATTGGCTACGGCGATAGCCGAGGTAGAGCGCGTGCTGTTTGCCCCCCCGGCAACAGGCCGCTGGACCACTGCGGTGGCCGCGCAATTGCTGGCGGCACGACTGGAAGGCGCTGGCGCAGCCGCGATACCTGTCCAGGCAGGAACCCAGCCAGCGCCATCGCAACCCGACTGGGCCGCACGTCTGTTGCAGCACTGGCCCACGCGCGCGAGCGGACCGCTGCCCAGGCGCCTGGCGTCGGCCCTGGCACGCACGCAGTTGCAGCGTTTCAAGGGCAGTGGGGAGCCTGTCACGACCCTGGCGCCGCCGCGGGCGCTGTGGCTGGGCTGGCGCGCCGCAAGGGATTCCTGACGTAACGCTCCGTTGCAGGAACGCCCGGAGGGGAGCCGGTACAATCGCCCCCTGTTTCGCATGTACGGCTCCCCTGATGTCCGCCCCGACCCCCCTAGTTCCGCGAACCGATCTTCCCGATGTCGCCGGCCACGCCGTGCCCCTGGCGCGTGCGCTGGACTGGGTGGGCATGGAAGGCATCGCCTTGCCGATGCGGGTTTCCGACGGGGCTGGCGGCCAGCTGCAGGTCGCTGCCAGCGTCGACCTGTCGGTAAACCTGGTGAATGCGGAGGCGCGGGGCATCCACATGTCACGCCTCTACCTGCAGCTGCAAGAGGGCCTGGCCCGGGAAGCAATCACCCCGGCGGGCCTGCGCCACCTGCTGCAGGAGAGCATCACCTCGCAGGCGGGGCTGGCTTCGCAGGCGCGCCTGAAAATCCGCTACCAGGCGCTGCTGCAACGGCGCGCGCTTGAAAGCGACAACAGCGGCTGGAAATCCTATCCGGTGGAAATCGAAGCCACGCTGCGCGACGGGCACCTGCAACTTGCGCTGGGTTTCTCGCTGGAATATTCCAGCACCTGCCCGGCCTCGGCGGCGCTGTCGCGCCAGCTCAATGCCGAGCGTTTCAGCGAGGATTTCGACGCTGCCGGCACGGCGTCCACCCAGGCCGTGCACGATTGGCTGCAGTCCGAGCGCGGCATGGCGGCCACCCCGCACGCCCAGCGCAGCCGCGCGCAGGTCCGGGTAGAGCTGCGCACGCAGTTCGATGAGCTGCCGCTGCTGCCATTGATCGACGCGCTGGAAAAAGTGCTGGCCACGCCGGTGCAGACCGCGGTCAAGCGTGTCGACGAGCAGGCCTTCGCTCGCCTTAATGCCGACAACCTGATGTTCTGCGAAGACGCCGCGCGGCGCGTGGCCTCGGTGCTGGCCGCCGACGCACGCGTCGAAAGCTACCAGGCCAGCGTCTCCCATTATGAAAGCCTGCATCCGCATGATGCTGTCGCACGGGTCAGCGGCAACAACGCCTGAGGCAACGGCTCACTGAAGCGGTACAACGCGACGCAGGTTGAAGCAGAGGCGATCCAGCCGATGTCGGCAACGCGCCGCAGTGCCCCCGGTTAAGGGACCGCGGTTCCTACTTTCCGCGTTCGAGCACCAGCAGCGGATCTATGCGTACGTCGAGCCAGCTCATCCCCCAGTGCAGATGCGGCCCGGTCGCCCGTCCCGTCGCACCGACCGCGGCAATGACCTGGCCCTGCTCGACGCGGTCCCCGACCTTCACGTCGATGCGCGACAGATGCAGGAAGTTCGAGCTGACGCCAAAGCCGTGGTCCAGCAACAGGGTGCCGCCGGTCAGGTAAAGATCGGGTGCGGCAAAGGTCACCACCCCAGCCGCCGGGGCCTTGACCGGAGTGCCCGTCGCAGCCGCGATATCCATGCCCGAATGGCCGGCGCCGGGCTGCCCGTTGTAGACGCGTCCATTGCCGAAGCGGCCACTGATGCGTCCCTGCACCGGCCACACGAACGGCTTGGCGAAATCGGTGCGGTCGTCGTCACGGTTGCGCGCGGCAGTCACCAGCGCCTGTTCGCGCTTGATCCGCTCGGCAATGGCCGGTGGCGGATTGACGGTCTTCGGCGGCACTCCATTGACGTGTTCCACCGGCCAGTCACGCGGGATCACCGCGACCTGGGCTGTATCGCGCATGCCATCGGGACGGACTATGTCCACGACAAGTGGTCCGCGTTCATCCCGGCCCACGCCAAACACCACCGTGCCATAGCCGCTGACGCGCAGCTCGCGTCCGGCGTAGCGCACCTTGCTGCCTGGCGGCACCTTGCCGAATACCAGTGCACCTTGCGAAACGCTGGCGGGAAAGACGGCTGGTTGGCTCGCGGGGCTGGTGGCGGTCTGCTGGGCCAACGCCGGTACCGTGGCCAATGCCAGCAGTGCCCAGGCAAGCGGCAATCTCAACGGCTGAACTCCAGGCGCCTTCCATTCGGAGTGCCAACGAGCTGTTCACCGTTCCACACCATGCGCCCGTTGACCCACGTGCCTGCGACCCGCGACTGGAAGGTCGCACCTTCAAACGGCGACCAGCCGCATTTGGACAGCACGTCTTCGCGCCTGACGGTAAAGGGTTCGTTGTCCACCAGCACCAGGTCGGCCCAGTAGCCTTCGCGCAGGTAGCCGCGTTCCTTCACGTCGAACAGTTGCGCGGGCGCATGGGCCAGTTTGTTGACGATCTGCGCCGCTGACGACTTCTTCTCGTGCACAAGCTCCAGCGCTGCCACCAGCGCGTATTGCACCAGCGGCAGGCCCGATGGAGCCTGCGAATAGGGCCGGGATTTTTCTTCCAGGGTGTGTGGCGCGTGGTCGGTGGCCAGCACGTCGATGACGTTGTCGGCCAGCGCGCCGATCAGCGCCTCGCGGTCGCTGGCATCCTTGATGGCGGGGTTGCACTTGATCAGATTGCCCAGGCGCGCGTAATCGCCACGGTCGAAGCGCAGGAAATGGATGCAGGTCTCGGCGGTGATGCGCTTGCGGGTTCCGTCGGCATGGACGAGCGGCCCGGGCGTGAACAGGGCCAGCTCGTCGGCAGTGGAAATATGCAGCACGTGCAGGCGGGTGCCGTGCTTGCGCGCCAGCGAAATGGCCAGCCGGGTGGATTTGATGCAGGCCTCGCGCGAGCGGATGTCAGGGTGGCATTCGACCGGGATGTCTTCGCCGTACTGCGCCTTGAACCGGGCCAGGTTGGCGTCGATCGTCGGGGTGTCTTCGCAGTGGGTGATGATGGGGGTGGGCGCCTCGCGGAAGATCGCATCCAGCGTCTCGGGGTTGTCGACCAGCATGTTGCCGGTGGAGGCGCCCATGAATACCTTGATGCCGGGGGCGGTCCTGGGATCCAGGCTGCGCACCGCTTCCAGGTTGTCGTTGCTGGCGCCCAGGTAGAAACCGAAGTTGCCCCACGCCCGACCCGTCGCCGCCTGGTATTTGGCCTCGAGCGCCTGGGCATCCAGGGTGGGAGGGGTCGTATTGGGCATGTCCATGAAGGTGGTCAGGCCGCCAGCGGCCGCCGCCGCCGACTCGGTGGCAATGTCGCCCTTGTGGGTCAGACCGGGTTCGCGGAAGTGCACCTGGTCATCGATCATGCCCGGAAGCAGCCAGCGCCCGCCGGCCTCGATCACCTGGTCGCCCGGCTGCGCCTTGAGTTCGCCGCCCACATGGGTGATGCGGCCATTGGCGAAACGCAGGTCGCCGTCGAATTCACGGCCTTCGTTGACCAGACGTGCGTTGACTATGAGGGTGCCGGGCATCAGGGGGTTCCAGTGGAGTGGTTGGCATGGACCGGCTTGTCGGGCACGGGGTCGTGTCCACCGGGATGGAAGGGATGGCAGCGACCTATACGCCTGACGGCTAACCAGCTGCCGGTCAAAGGACCAAAGCCGGCGATGGCCTGCATCGCATATTCCGAGCAACTGGGCGCGAAGCGGCATCGCGGTCCCAGCAACGGACTGATGAAGCGCTTGTAAAGTCGCAGGAGGAAGATGAGTAAACGGCCGACCATCCACGGATGATATGCGAGTTGCCCGGCGACTTCAGTGAAGCGGTGGTTGCCGCGCCGGACGCGGTAGGCTATAAAGGCGCCCCCTTCCCGGACCCGGGAAGTTGAAGGAAGCGCTTTTCGTGGCTGCAAAGAAACCTGCGAAGAAGGCCGCCAAGCCGGTCAAGAAACCCGCCAAGCCCGTTGCCAGGAAGCCTGCCGCCAAACCGGCACCGGCGAAAAAGCCTGCAGCCAAGCCTGTGGCGGCCAAGAAAGCGCCTGCCAAGACGGTTGCCAAGAAGGTGGTCGCCAAGAAACCCGTGGCCAAGAAGGCGGTGCCGGTCAAGAAGACCCTGGCCAAGAAAGCGCCTGCCGCCAAGAAACCCGTGCCCGCCAAGAAGGCGGTCGCACCCAAGCCCGCGCCCAAGCCCACAGCCAAGGCTGCTGTGAAGCCTGCTGCCGCGAAACCTGCCGTAAAGACCGCACCGGCCAAGAAGCCCGCACCGGCCAAGAAGCCTGCACCCACTCCCTCCGTACCGAAGCCGGCCACCCTGCCTGCTGCGGCCAAAGCGACTCCTGCCAAGCCCGCTCCCCCGGCCGCTGGCCGTGCCCAAGCGCCTGTTCCCAAGGCTGCTGCAACTCCGGCACCGGCGCCAGCCGTCAAATCGAATCCAATCAAAACTGTGCCTTCCCCCAAGACATCCAAAAATTCAAAATCCGCAGCCGCTCCGCCGGCCCCCGTTGCCAAGGCACCCATCCCGCGTCCCACCGGCAAGGTGGCTGTTGCCGTGGTCAACAAGCCTTCGGCCACGCCCGCTCCACGCGGCAAGGTCAAGGTCGTGCCCTTCAGGAATGATGAAACCACCGGCCGTCCGCTCATCCCGAATGGCTACAAGCCCTCGGCGGACGAGGAGTACATGAGCACCCTGCAGCTGGAATATTTCCGCCAGCGCCTGCTCACCTGGCGTGCCGACCTGGTGGAGGAATCCAAGCAGACCATCGAGAACCTCAAGGACGAAGTACGCGACGTAGGCGATGAAGCCGAGCGCGCCACCCGCGAGACCGAGAACTCACTGGAACTGCGCACCCGCGACCGTTACCGCAAGCTGATCGGCAAGATCGACAGCACGCTCAAGCGGCTGGAAGGCGGCGATTACGGCTACTGCGCCGACACCGGTGAGGAAATCGGCCTGGACCGCCTGGAGGCGCGCCTGACCGCCGAGCGCACCATCGATGCGCAGGAACGCTGGGAGCATATGCAGAAGCAGCAGGGCGACTGATCCGCCGCGCTTGCTTCGGCTGCAGAAAAGGCCCCGCATTGCGGGGCTTTTTCATGGGCGTGACCGCGAGAGCTGCTACTGCAGGTCGTGCAGGTTCAGGCGCCTCAGCTTCGGCGCCTTCCATGCGGTTACGCCGACCACCGCAAGGGTCATCATGCCGCCGAATACCACCGAGGGCACCAGACCCAGGAGCCTGGCCGCCAGTCCTGATTCAAATGCACCCAGTTCATTGGAGGAACCGATGAAGATGCCGTTGATGGAGGAAACCCGTCCGCGCATATCGTCGGGCGTGGCCAGTTGCAGGATTGTTGAACGAAGCACCACGGAGACGCCGTCGCACATGCCTGACAGCACCAGCATCAGCATCGACAGCCAGAAATCGCGGGACAAGGCGAAGCCGATGATGCACAGGCCGAACCCGGCCACCGCGTAGAGCAGCAGGCGTCCCGCATTGCGTTGCGGTGGATGCCGCGCCAGCCACAGGCCGACCAGTACCGCACCGGCTGCTGGCGCCGCGCGCAGCAGGCCGAAGGCCTCCGGGCCGTAGTGCAGGATGTCGTGGATGAAGGCGGGCAGCAGCGCCACGGCACCACCGAACAGCACCGAGAACATGTCCAGCGCCTGGGCGCCCAGCACCACCTGGTTGTTGAACACGAAGCGCAGGCCTTCGCCGATGCTCTTGAATACGGGTGCGCGTTCGGTGGTCGCGGGCGGCTCGTTCACCCGCAGTGAAATGATCGCAATCGCCGCCGCAGCCGCAAATCCCGATGCCACCAGATAGGCCAGGGTATTGCCACCCCAGGCCACCAGCAGGCCGCCCAGCGCAGGACCCAGCACCAGGCCGGTCTGCATGACCACGCTGCCGATGCCTGCGCCACGGGCATATTGTTCGCGCGGCAGAATGCGGGCGAACAACGCCGTGTAGACAGGCGCGAAGAACGCGCGCACGACGCCGTTGACGGCGATGGCCGCGTAGATGGTGGCTGTCCCGAACGAGGGCAGGTGGCCGCTGGCCACGCCTGCCAGCGCCAAGGTGGTCAGCAGCAGGCCGAAGCAGGCATACATGCCCAGGCGCCGGCGACGCATGTGGTCGACCGCATAGCCGGCGAAAAGCGCGAAGCAGAAATACGGAATGACTTCGGCCAGGCCTATCAATCCCAGGGCCAGTGGGTCGCGGGTGAGCTGGTAGATGTGCCAGCCCACCGTCACCGCAGTGATCTGGTAGGACAGCAAGGCCAGCAGGCGGTACACCAGCAGGCCGACGAAGGCCGGACTGCGCAATGGCGATCCGGGAAGATTCGCTGCGTTCATGCGCGGCTGCGCGCGGTGTCCTGGATGAAGGCAAGGATTGCAGCCAGGCCGTTGCTGCGCGTTGGCGACAGATGCCTGGCCAGGCCTATGTCGCCGATGTAGTCGGGTGTGGTCGCGAGGATTTCGGCCGCCGGACGCCCCGAGTACACGCGGAGCGCCAGGTAGATCAGGCCCGACACGATCGCCGAATCGCTGATCGCCTCGAAATCGAGCCTGCTCGCATCGCCACGCGGCACGATCCAGACCAGCGACTGGCAACCGAGCAACCGGTTTTCCTCGGTTTTCCACGCATCCGGGAAGGGCGGCAACTTGCGCCCCAGGTCGATCAGGTACTGGTAGCGCTCGGACCAGTCACTGAAGAAGCCGAACTCCTCCTTGATCTCGCGTTGCGCTTCTGCCGCGGACGGCTCCAGCGGGAAAATGGGCGGGCTGGTTTCGACGCGCATCATCCGCGCTTCCAGCGCACGCCCTGCGCGGTGTCTTCCAGCATCACGCCTTCCGCGGCCAGCTGGTCACGGATGGCATCGGAACGGCCGAAGTCGCGATTCTTTTTGGCTTCGTTGCGTTCGTCGATCAGGCCCTGTATGCGCACATCGTCATCGACCGAAGCGCCACGCCCAAACCAGTCGGCTGAATCCTGCTGCAGCAGTCCCAGGGCCAGGCCCGCGCCGAGCAGCTCGGACTTCAGCCGGGTCCTGTCCTGATCGCTGGCAGCCTTGCGCGCCTCGCCCGCGATCCTCGCCAGTTCAGCCAGCGCCTGCGGAGTGTTCAGGTCGTCATCCAGCGCGGCTTCCACCGTGTCGGGAATCCGCGCCTCCGCCCGCACCCCTGCGAGGTCGCGCAACGTGCCGTACAGGCGATCCAGGGTGCGGACCGATTGTTCGACCAGTGCGTCGGACCATTCCAGCGGCTGGCGGTAATGCGCGGAAATCAGCGCATAGCGCAGTGCCTCGGGCGGGTGCTGCTTCAGCAGTTCGTGCACTCTTTCCACATTGCCCACCGACTTCGACATTTTCGCGCCGCCGAAGTTGAGCATGCCGTTGTGCAGCCAGAAGCGGGCGAAGACCTTGCCACCGTGCGCGCATTCGCTCTGCGCGATTTCGTTCTCGTGGTGCGGGAACTGCAGGTCCACGCCACCGGCATGGATGTCGATGGTCTCGCCGAAGATCGCCTCGATCATGGCCGAGCATTCGATGTGCCAGCCCGGCCGACCACGGCCCCAGGGCGAGTCCCAGCCCGGAAGATCATCGGTGGAAGGCTTCCACAGCACGAAATCGCCGGCATCGCGTTTGTAGGGCGCCACTTCCACCCGCGCACCCGCCAGCATTTCATCGGGGTCGCGGCGCGACAGCTTGCCGTAGCCATCGAACGTGGCGACCGCGAACAGTACGTGGCCCTCGGCGGCGTAGGCGTGGCCGCGCTCGATCAGCCGCTCGATCATCGCGATGATGTGGGGGACGTGAGCGGTCGCTTCCGGTTGCAGGTCCTGCGGAACCACGCCCAGGCCGGCCATGTCCTCGCGGTAGGCGGCGGCGTACTTGTCGGTGATGGTGGTGATCGGAACGCCCAGCTCCTTCGCCGATGCATTGATCTTGTCATCGATATCGGTGATGTTGCGGGCGTAGCGCAGGCCGCCAAAGCGGCGCTTCAACAGGGCCGCAAGCACCCCGAACACGACGGGGCCGCGGGCATTGCCGATATGCACATAGTTGTAGACCGTGGGGCCGCACAGATACATGGTGGGGCAGGCAGGATCCAGCGGCGCGAACGGTTCGACCTGACGGGTCAGGTTGTTGTGCAATCTCAGGGTCATGGGTGGGGTGGTGGCGGAGACCCGTCGATTCTACCGGCCCTCCCGGGAATCAACAGCATCGATTCAGCCCCACTCAAGGCATGGCCCCTACACTGGAGGCCGCGATTCCATCCCAGTGGCCTCATGCCTTTGTACCACCGCACCTTGTTCGCGCTCTGCCTCCTTGTGCCCGCGGTATTCCCCGCGACTGCGCAGGAGGGCCCGACCACGGTGGTCCCGGTGGAGAACGTGCGCCTCGACTATGCCCAGGTGCTGGCAGTGGAGCCGGTCTACCAGACCCTCCGCGCCTCGCGTACCGAGATGAAATGCGAAGAGAAGCCGGCCCCGCGGCCGGCGCCGCCGATGCAGGATGACGGGCGTTGGAACAAGCTGGTGGACTCGGTCAAAGGCGTGTTTACCCGCGACCCGGAACCCCAGCCCAAGGTCGAACCAGCCAAACCCACATGCCGCATGGTCCCCGTGGAACGGGAGTTCCGCCGTCCCATCGCCTATGACGTGGACTACCTCTACAAGGGCTTCAAGTATCGATCTCGCCTGGCCGAGGATCCGGGCAATCGGCTGCGCATCCGGGTGTCGGTGATGCCCTATATACCGGGCCAGAGCTTCGCCACGCCCTGAAGCCTTGCACCGCAGCATTGCGCATGCGACGATGCGGCCAATGAAGATGAACACGCACCTGCACGCAAGCGCCGCCCGGATGGCTTCGGGAATGACGTCCCGTGCCCGCCGACCGGAACCGCGTATCTAGCTGGGTCGCCGGACGTTTTTGCTTGTTCAACCGGAACCCAGCCTGGCGCTGGGTTTTCTCGTTTCTGATCCCTGGGAAGTCGCAATGAAGCCGCATGCCATCAAACACTTCTTGAATACGCAGGACTGGTCGCGCACCGACCTGGACGCGTTGCTCACGCAGGCCTCGCTGTACAAGCAGCACAAGCTGGGCGATGCGCTGAAGGGCAAGTCCATAGCCCTGGTGTTCTTCAATCCGTCGCTGCGCACCCGCACCAGCTTCGAGCTGGGCGCCTTCCAGCTGGGCGGCCACGCGGTGGTCCTGCAGCCAGGCAAGGATGCCTGGCCGATCGAGTTCGAACTCGGCACGGTGATGGATGGCGACACCGAGGAACATATTGCCGAAGTGGCCAGGGTGCTCTCGCGCTATGTCGACATGATCGCCGTGCGCGCTTTCCCCAAGTTCATCGACTGGTCCAAGGACCGCCAGGACCAGGTGCTGCGCGGCTTTGCCCAGCACGCGACGGTGCCGGTTATCAACCTGGAAACCATCACCCACCCGTGCCAGGAACTTGCGCATGTGCTGGCCCTGCAGGAGCACTTCGGCACCCCGGATTTGCGCGGCAAGAAGTACGTTCTCACCTGGACGTACCACCCCAAGGCGCTGAACACCGCGGTGGCCAACTCCGCGTTGACCATCGCCACGCGCATGGGCATGGACGTGACTCTGTTGTGCCCGACGCCCGAGTACATCCTGGACGAGCGCTACATGGGCTGGGCCCAACAGAACGTGGCCGAAAACGGTGGTTCGCTGTCCATCAGCCATGACACCGACAGTGCCTATGCGGGCGCGGACATCATCTACGCCAAAAGCTGGGGCGCGCTGCCTTACTTCGGCAACTGGGAACCCGAAAAACCCATCCGCGACCAGTACAAGCACTTCATCGTCGACGAACGCAAGATGGCACTCACCAACAACGGGGTCTTCAGTCATTGCCTGCCGTTGCGCCGGAACATCAAGGCCACCGACGCAGTGATGGATTCGCCCCAATGCATCGCCATCAACGAGGCCGAAAACCGCCTTCACGTGCAGAAGGCCGTGATGGCCGCACTCGCCAACCAGTAATCAAAAAACGGAACACGAGACCCCATGAACCAGACCAAAGACATCGTCCTCGCCTTTTCCGGCGGCCTGGATACCAGCTTCTGCATTCCCTACCTGCAGGAGCAGGGCTACGCGGTGCACACCGTGTTCGCCGACACCGGTGGCGTGGATGCGGAGGAGCGCGACTTCATCGAGAAGCGTGCCGCCGAACTGGGCGCTGCCACCCATGTCACCGTCGATGGCGGCCCTGCCATCTGGGAAGGTTTTGTCAAGCCGTTCATCTGGGCGGGCGAGGGCTACCAGGGCCAGTACCCGCTGCTGGTTTCCGACCGTTACCTGATCGTCGATGCGGCGCTGGCACGTGCCAATGAACTGGGCACGAAGATCATCGCCCACGGCTGCACTGGCATGGGCAACGACCAGGTGCGTTTCGACCTGGCAGTGAAAGCTTCGGGCGATTACCAGATCGTCGCGCCGATCCGCGAAATCCAGAAGGAACATACGCAGACCCGCGCCTACGAGCAGAAGTACCTGGAAGACCGCGGCTTTGGCGTGCGTGCGAAGCAGAAGGCCTACACCATCAACGAGAACCTGCTGGGGCTGACCATGTCCGGCGGCGAGATCGATCGCTGGGATGCGCCGGGTGAAGGTGCGCGTGGCTGGTGCGCGCCGCGCAGTGCATGGCCGATCGAGCCCCTGACCGCAACGCTGAAGTTCGAGAACGGCGTGGCTGTCGAACTCGATGGCAAGCCCATGGAGGGCGCCGCGCTGCTGGCCAAGCTCAACACCCTGTTCGCGCAATACGGCGTGGGCCGTGGCATGTATACCGGCGATACCACCATCGGCCTGAAGGGACGCATCGTGTTCGAGGCGCCGGGCCTGGTGGCGCTGCTCTGCGCCCATCGTGCCCTGGAAGAGGCCGTGCTGACCAAGCAGCAGAACCGCTTCAAGCCGGAGGTGGCGCGCAAGTGGGTGGAGCTGGTGTACGAAGGCTTCTATCACGACCCCCTCAAGACTGACCTCGAGGCCTTCCTGGCGTCGTCGCAATCCACCGTCAACGGCACCGTCACCCTGGAAACGCGCGGCGGCCGCGTCGATGCGGTGGCCATCGAGTCGCCCCACATTCTCAACGCCAAGGGCGCGACCTATGCGCAGTCGGCCGATTGGGGCGTGGAGGAGGCCGAGGGCTTCATCAAGCTGTTCGGCATGAGCTCGACCCTGTGGGCCGAGATCAACCGCTGATGCTCGACTCCGTCCTCAGGCATCTCGAAGTACTGGTGTCGCACGACACCCGCAACCCGCCGCGTGCCATCACTACCGGCGGCATCTTCGATTACATCCGGTCGCAGCTTTCCGGCTTCCAGGTCGAGGTGGTGGACCACGGTGCTGGCGCGGTATCGCTGTTCGCAGTGCGCGGCAATCCAGGGCGGGTTTTCAATGTCCACCTGGACACGGTGCCGTCTTCACCTGCATGGAGCGCTGATCCGCTGAAGCTGCGGGTTACTGGCGATCGCGCGATCGGCCTGGGTGCCTGCGACATCAAGGGAGCGGCAGCGGCCCTGATAGCGGCGGCGCAGACCACACAGGGCGATGCCGCCTTCCTGTTCACCAGTGACGAGGAAGCCAACGATCCGCGTTGCATCGCTGCATTCCTGGCGCGCGCGCATGGCTTCACCCAGGCCATCATCGCCGAGCCCACCCAGGGGCGGGCCGTGCTCGCCCATCGCGGCATCAGTGCGGTGCGCATGGCATTCAAGGGCCAGGCGGGCCATGCCTCGGCGGAGAACGCGCTGTCCCTCAGCGCCGTGCACAACGCCATGCGCTGGGGTACCGGTGCACTGGATTTCGTTCAAGCGCAGAACCACCTGCGTTTTGGTGGACTGACCGGCTTGCGCTTCAACGTCGGGCGCGTGGAAGGCGGGATCAAGGCCAACATGATCGCGCCAAGCGCCGAAGTGCGCTTCGGTTTCCGCCCGCTGCCGTCGCAGGACATGGACGCCTTGCATGCGCAGTTTCGTGACCTCGCCAACCCCGAAGCCCTGGCCGACTACGAGGAAACCTTCCGCGGGCCCTCGCTGCCTTCGGGCGACGTGGGCCGCGCCGAAGAGCGCCGGCTCGCGGCCCGCGACCTCGCCGACGAACTCGACCTGCCGGTCGGCAACGCGGTCGACTTCTGGACCGAGGCCTCGCTGTTTTCCGCTGCGGGCCTGACCGCGCTGGTTTACGGGCCAGGCGACATCGCCCAAGCGCACACCGCAGACGAATGGGTTTCCCTGCAACAACTACAAGGCTACGCCGACACGGTGCAGCGCATCTTCGAAACCCACTGATTCGGAAACAACTGAACCATGCAAGCGCAGAAGCAAACACGCCAGACCATCATCCGCCTGCTGTCCAGCATGGCCAGCGCCAAGGAGATCTCCCAGTACGTCAAGCGCTTCTCGCAGCTCGACGCGAAGCGCTTCGCCGTGGTCAAGGTGGGCGGTGCGGTGCTGCGCGATGACCTGGATGCGCTGACGTCTTCGTTGTCGTTCCTGCAGGAAGTCGGGCTGACGCCCATCGTTGTCCACGGTGCAGGCCCGCAGCTGGACGAGGAAATGAGCGCCGCCGGCATCAGCAAGCAGACCGTCGACGGCCTGCGCGTTACCACGCCTGAAGTGCTGGCCATCGTGCGCAAGGTGTTCCTGCAGCAGAACCTGGCACTGGTGGAGGCCCTGCAGGAATCAGGCGCGCGCGCGACCTCGATAGTTTCCGGTGTGTTCGAAGCCGAGTACAAGGACCAGCAGACCTACGGGCTGGTGGGCGAGGTGACGCGCATCAACCAGTCGCCGATCGAAGCCAGCCTAAAGGCCGGCTCCATCCCGGTGATCGCCAGCCTGGGCGAAACCATCGGCGGGCAGATCCTCAACATCAATGCCGACTTCGCCGCCAACGAGCTGGTGCAGGTCCTGCAGCCCTACAAGATCATCTTCCTCACCGGCACCGGTGGTTTGCTGGATGACAAGGGCGCGGTGATCGATTCCATCAACCTGTCCACCGAGTATGAAGAGCTGATGGCGCAGCCCTGGATCAACGGCGGCATGCGGGTGAAGATCGAGCAGATCAAGGACCTGCTGGACAAGTTGCCGCTGACTTCGTCGGTCTCGATCACCAAGCCCGCGGAACTGGCCAAGGAACTGTTCACCCACAAGGGATCGGGCACGCTGGTGCGCCGGGGCGAACGCGTGCTGCGCTTCGATTCCTGGGAAGGCGTGGACCTGGCAAGGATGCGCGAGCTGATCGAATCGAGTTTCGGACGCACGCTGGTGCCCGACTATTTCGAGAAGACCACGCCATACCGCATCTACATCAGCGAGAACTATCGCACCGCGCTGATCCTGACCAGGGAAGAGGGCTACGCCTACCTCGACAAATTCGCGGTGCTGGACGATGCTCAGGGCGAGGGCCTGGGCCGCGCGGTCTGGCATGTGATGCGCGAAGAGAATCCGCAGCTGTTCTGGCGCTCGCGCCACAACAACCAGGTCAACATCTTCTATTACGCAGAGTCCGATGGCTGCTACAAGCAGGAAAAGTGGAAGGTGTTCTGGTACGGCATCGAGGCTTTCGCCGACATCGAACGCTGCGTGGCGCATTGCCGTACGCGCGTGCCTACCTTGATGGATACACCATGACACCTGAGACGCTTCCCGATGCGTGGCTGGCGCCGCGGCTGGTAGGCCAGCACGTCACGCTGGAGCCGCTGGTCTTGCCACACCTGGAAGGACTGCGGTTGGCGCTGGAAGGCGATGCTCTATCCCGACTCTGGTACACCAATGTCCCAAAAGCGTCTGAAGTGGATGGCTGGCTTCAGGCGGCCCTGGCCAGGCAGGCCCAGGGAGTCGAGGTGCCCTTCGTGGTGCTCGATGCGGGTGGTGCTGTCGTAGGCAGCACGCGCTTTTACGACATCGATGCTTCCATTCCCAAATTGAGCATTGGCTATACCTGGTACGCGCCACGGGTGCAGCGCACCGGCTTGAACACCGAAGCCAAGCTGCTCCTTCTGGGGCATGCCTTCGAGACCCTGGGCTGCATGGCCGTGTATCTGGAAACCAGCTGGTTCAACCAGGCCTCGCGTGCCGCCATCGCGCGGCTGGGTGCCAAGCAGGATGGTGTGCTGCGCAACCATCGCCGCCACGCGGACGGCAGCCTGCGCGACACCGTGGTGTTTTCCATCCTCGACAACGAATGGGCGGGCGTGAAAAGCAATCTGCGCCACCGCCTGCAACAGGGAGAGCGCCAGCATGGCGGCTAAGAAGACTGTCGGCCTGGTCGGTGCACGTGGCCATACCGGTGCCGAGCTGATCCGGCTCATCGCGCGCCATCCGCAGCTGGAACTGGGCTTCGTTTCTTCGCGTGAGCTTGTAGGGCAAGCCGTCAGCCAGCATATCGACGGGTTCGCGGGCGACCTGCATTACGAAAACCTGTCGCACGAAGAAGTCGGCGCGCGCGGGCTGGATGCGGTCATCCTGGCCCTGCCGAACGGAAAGTCCGAGGAGATCGTGGCGTCGGTTCAAGCGGACGCGCCCGACACGGTTATCGTGGACCTGTCCGCCGACCACCGTTTCACCGAGGGCTGGTACTACGGCCTTCCCGAGCTCACCCGTGGCCGCTACGCGGGCCAGCGGCTGATCAGCAACCCCGGTTGCTATGCCACGGCCATGCAACTGGCCATCGCGCCCATGCTGGATCGCCTGGCGGGTCCGCCGCAGTGCTTCGGGGTCTCCGGCTATTCGGGCGCAGGCACCACGCCGTCGGACAAGAACGACGTCGACAAGCTGCGCGACAACCTGATGCCTTATGCGCTGGCCGACCACCTGCACGAGCGCGAAGTCTCGCGCCATCTGGGGGTACCCGTGGAATTCATGCCGCACGTGGCGCCGCATTTCCGTGGCATCACCATGACCGTGAACCTGTGGCTGGGCCAGCCGTTGAAGGTGGAAGACATCCGCGCCAGTTACCGCGCCCGCTATGCCGGCGAGCCGCTGATCCGCATCCTCGATGAAGCGCCGTGGGTCAGCCATGTCGCCGGCCGGCACGGCGTGGAGATTGGCGGTTTCACCGTGGCGCCTGGCGGCAAGCGCGTGGTGGTCGTCGCTACCCTGGACAACCTGCTCAAGGGCGCGGCGACCCAGGCCATGCAGAATCTGAATCTTGCGTTCGGCTTCGACGAGTTCACCAGTATTCCCATCGGAGAGGACGCATGAGCGACCTGTTGTGGCAGAAGCCCGGCGTCAGCGTCGATGCCCGTATCCAGAAGTTCCTCGCCGGCGATGACGTGATCCTGGACCGCGAATTTTTCCTGCATGACATCGCTGCCAGCAAGGCGCACGCCGAAGGCCTGCAGCATATCGGCATCCTCTCGGCCGATGAGCTGGGCGGCCTGCTGCGCGAGCTGGACGTGCTTGCCGCCGATTTCAGCAGCGGTGTGTTCGTGCTGGACGAGCGGTTCGAGGATTGCCATTCGGCGATCGAATCGCGCCTGACCGAGCGCCTGGGCGATGCCGGACGCAAGATCCACACCGGTCGCAGCCGCAACGACCAGATCCTGGTTGCCACGCGCCTGTGGCTGAAAGAGAAACTGGACCAGGTCGCGACGCTGAGCCGGGAGATTGCCAGGGTCGCGCTGCAGCGGGCAGAGGCCGAAAAAAGCCTGCCGCTGCCCGGCTATACGCACATCCAGCGTGCCGTGGTTTCCTCGGCCGGCATGTGGTGGGCGGGCTGGGCGGAGGCCTTCATCGACAACGCCGTTCGCGCCGGCGACACCCGCCGCCTGATCGATGCCAATCCACTGGGCACGGCCGCCGGCTACGGCGTCAACCTGCCGCTGGATCGCGAGCACACCACGCAGGCGCTGGCATTCGCGCGCCTGCAGGTCAGTCCGATCTATGCGCAGCTGTCGCGGGGCAAGTTCGAGATGGCGGCGCTGGAAGCACTGGGTGGCGCCACCTTGGACCTGCGCAGGCTGGCCTGGGACCTGTCGCTGTTCACCAGCGCCGAGTTCGGTTTCGTGGCGCTGCCGGCGCAGTACACGACGGGCAGCTCCATCATGCCCAACAAGCGCAACCCCGACGTGATCGAGCTGATGCGCGCCACCCATGCCAGCGTGGCCGCCGCACGCACCGAGATCGAGCAGCTGCTGTCGCTGCCATCCGGCTACCACCGCGACCTGCAGAGCAGCAAGGGCGCAATCTTTCACGGTTTCGGTCGCGGCCTGTCCGCGCTGGAGTTGTTGCCCGACCTGCTCGCGAACCTTGAATGGCGCCAGGATCGGATGCGCGCGGCGATGGACTCGGGCATGTATGCCACCGATGTGGCGGTCGAGCAGGCCGCGGCCGGGGTGCCGTTCCGCGATGCATATCGCGCCGCCGCGGCGTCTGCGGACCAGGCCGGCTCCGGGCGCACGCCCGAGTCCAGCCTGGCCGCGCGGGTTTCCCCGGGTGCGGCCGCCGATCTGCGCCTGGACCTGCTGCACGCACGTTGGGAGTCGTTGGGCCAGATGTAATCGGCACGAGGGCAGGGGCGACGCAAGTCGCGAACACAGGTGGGCGGGCTGGGATTCGCTTGGTCTGTCGCGACTTTTGCCGCGACTGCGCCATCAACGCGGAGAGCGATCATGTCTGGATTGGCTGGGAAGAAACGCTACCTGGTGTTGGCGATGCGCACGGCCCGCTTCAGCGAAGAGGCGATAGCGCCCCACCTCGCCTTCCTCGATGCACTTCGCAGTGAAGGCAAGCTGGAAATGACCGGTGGTTTCAGCGATGGATCGGGTGGCGCCTATGTGTTGTCGGTCGGCTCGCTGGAGGAAGCACAGGTCCTGGCCGGCGCGGATCCGCTGGCGACCTCCGATGCTTCCGTGCTAACCGTGTACGAATGGAACACCCGTTGAGGCCATGATGAGCCAAGCCGAATCGCCTTTCGCGCAACAGCAGCTGCCGAGCTGGCGCCGCGCCGTGCTCAAGGTGGGCAGCAGCCTGCTGGCGGCCGAAGGCGAGGGCCTCAGTCCTCGCCATGCGCTGGGCCTTGCGCAGTTCGTCTCAGCAAGCCTGGCGGAGGGTCGCGAGGTGGTCATCGTGTCCTCGGGCGCGGTGGCGGCCGGTCGCGCGGTCATCCATCGCAAGGCCACCGCCGGCGCGGCCATGGCCGAACGCCAGGCCCTGGCAGCGCTGGGCCAGGCGCAGATGATCGGGCTGTGGCAGCGTTTCTTCGACCGGCCCGTGGCCCAGGTGCTGCTGACCCACGATGACCTGCGCAACCGTCGCCGCTACCTCAACGCGCGCGCCACCTTGAACGAACTGCTCGCACTTGGCGCGCTGCCGGTGATCAACGAGAACGACACCGTGTCCGTGGACGAACTCAAGCTCGGCGACAACGACAACCTGGCCGCGGTGATTGCCGCGCTGGTCGATGCCGATGCCCTGTTCATCGCCACCGATATCGATGGCTTCTACACTTCCAATCCACGCGTCAACGCCGATGCAACACCCGTGCAGGACGTGGAGGCGCTCACGCCGGAGTTTTTCGCCATGGCCGGCGAGGCGGGCAGCAGCGCCGGCACCGGCGGCATGCGCACCAAGCTTGAAGCGGCCGCCAAGGCTGCCGCTGCAGGCATCGAAACCTTCCTGTTCAATGGCACGCGCGCCGACGCGGTGCGGCAGCTGGCGCAGGGCCGGTTCAGCGGCACCCGCTTCCGGCCCGGGCAGAATCGCGTTGCCGCGCGCAAGCACTGGCTGCGCCACGTGCCGCTGGAGGCGGGCGGCATCATCGTCGATGCCGGTGCGGCCAGGGCCATGGGCGAGAAGGGCGCTTCTCTGTTGCCGGGCGGGGTGGTCGCCGCAGAGGGTGATTTCCGCCGCGGCGACATGATCGAGGTGCGCTTGCGTGACGAGCACGGCGAGCGTGCCATCGCCCGCGGGGTCAGCCAGTACTCCGCGGTCGATGTGCGCCGCATCGCTCGCCGTCATTCGCGTGATATCGAATCGATCCTGGGTTACAACTACGGCGAGAACGTGATCCACCGCGATGACCTGGTGATGCTGCCCTGATGATGCTGCCTTGGATGCTGGTGCCCTGATGAATTCCGCTATCAAGATGCAGGCGCTGGCCTGCCGCGACGCTGCGCTTGAGCTCGCCCGGCTTTCCTCGTCTGCCAAGGCAGAACTGCTGGTGGCAATGGCCGACGCACTTGAGCAGGATGCCCCCGCGATCCTTCAAGCCAACCGTCTCGACATGGAAGCAGCCGCCGGGAAGGGGGTCGCCACCGCGATGCTCGATCGCCTGATGCTGGATCCTTCCCGGCTGGCTGCAATCGCTTCGGCGCTGCGCGAAGTCGCGGCGCTGCCCGATCCGGTAGGCCAGGTGACGCGACGCGAGACCCGCCCCAACGGCATCGCCATCGAACGCGTGCGCGTGCCGCTGGGCGTGATCGCGATGATCTACGAGGCGCGGCCCAACGTCACCGCCGATGCCGCGGCGCTATGCATCAAGGCAGGCAATGCCGTGATCCTGCGCGGCGGCTCCGAAGCAATCCACAGCAACACCGCCATCGCCGCGGCGCTGCAGCGCGCGCTGCGCGAGGCCGGTTTGCCGGAGGCCGCGCTGACCCTGGTGACCGACCTGCGGCGCGAAACCATGCTCGAACTGCTGCAACTTACCGACATCGTCGACCTGGCCATTCCGCGCGGCGGTGAGGGCCTGATCCGTTTCGTCGCCGAACACGCGCGCGTGCCGGTGATCAAGCATTACAAGGGCGTCTGCCACTTTTTCGTCGATGCCAGCGCCGATCTCGAGCTGGCGCTGCGCCTGCTGGTAGATGGAAAGGTTGCGCGCCCCAGTGCCTGCAATTCGCTGGAGACCCTGCTGGTGCACGAACGGATTGCCGCCGATTTCCTGCCGCTGGCCGCCCGCGAAATGGCCGCGCGCAAGGTCGAGCTGCGCGGAGACCCGCGCAGTCGGGCGCTGGCGGGCATCACGATCGAAGCGACCGAGGCCGACTATGCGGCCGAATTCCTCGACCTGATCCTGGCCGTGCGCGTGGTCGACAGCCTGGATCAGGCGCTCGAACATATTCGCCAGTACGGCTCGGACCACACCGAGGTCATTGCCACCAGCGATGCAGCGAACGCGGACAAGTTCGTCCATTCGCTGCGCTCGGCGGTGGTGATGGTGAACGCGTCCTCGCGTTTCTCCGACGGCGGCGAGCTGGGCCTGGGCGCGGAGATCGGCATTTCCACCACGCGCCTGCATGCCTACGGCCCGATGGGGCTGGAAGCGCTGACGGTGGAACGTTTCGTCGTGCGCGGCAGCGGCCAGACCCGGAACCTGCCCTGAGGGCAACAAAAAACCGGCGCTAGGCCGGTTTCCTGATCTTCTTGGTCGGGGAGACAGGATTCGAACCTGCGACCTCTACGTCCCGAACGTAGCGCTCTACCAGACTGAGCTACACCCCGATGAAGCCGCGTATTGTATTCAGTCGGCCCGGTGCGGGGCAAGTAGTACGTGCCTCGCCGACTGCAAGGCGCGTTCAGCCGCTAAAATGGCCGCCTGTCGTCAATTGCCGCTGTGCGGCCGCCATCCGGGAGTTTTTGCTTGATCAAGCCGCGCACGCCGCCAGGGGTCATGGAGCTGTTGCCCCGTGACCAGATCGCCTTCCAGCGCATGCTGGACACGATCCGCCGCAACTACGAGCGCTTCGGGTTCCTGCCGGTGGAAACGCCGGTATTCGAGCTTTCAGAGGTATTGCTGACCAAATCCGGCGGGGAAACCGAACGCCAGGTCTATTTCGCCCAGTCCACCGGAGCCCTGGAGAAGGGCAACGATGGCCTGCCCGAGCTGGCCCTGCGCTTCGACCTGACCGTGCCGCTGGCGCGCTATGTGGCCGAGCATGAACACGAACTGGCCTTCCCGTTCCGCCGCTACCAGATCCAGCGGGTCTATCGCGGCGAACGCGCCCAGCGCGGGCGTTTCCGCGAGTTCTACCAGTGCGACATCGACGTGGTCGGCAAGGATGCCCTGAGCATCCGCTTCGACGCCGAGATCCTGGCGGTCATCCACGCGGTTTTCTCCGAGCTTGGCATCGGCGATTTCACCATCCAGCTCAACAACCGCAAGCTGATGCGTGGCTTCTTCGAAGGGCTGGGCATTGCCGACGGCAGCCGGCAGATGGACGTGCTGCGGGAAGTCGACAAGCTGGACAAGCGTGGCGCCGACCTGGTGCGCGACACGCTGACGGGCGAGGGCTTCGGGCTGTCGGCCGAGACGGTCGGCAGGATCCTCGATTTCGTGGCGGTGCGTTCGATCGGCCACCAGGATGCGCTGGCACAATTGCAGCGGCTGGGGCAGGGCAGCGATACCTTCAACCAGGGCATCGCTGAATTGCGCGAGGTGCTGGAGCTGGTGCATGCCCTGGGCGTTCCGGAAAGCGATTACTGCCTGAACCTTTCCATCGCGCGCGGGCTGGACTACTACACCGGCACCGTCTACGAAACCCAGCTGGATGGTTACCAGCAGATCGGCTCCATCTGTTCGGGTGGACGTTATGACGATCTTGCCAGTCATTACAGCAAGTCGAAGCTGCCCGGTGTCGGCATTTCCATCGGTCTTACGCGCCTGTTCTGGCAGTTGCGCGAAGCGGGGCTGATAGCGGGCGCCGACGAAAGCTCGGTGCAGGCCATGGTCGCGCTGATGGAGGACAACCAGTTGACCGAATCGCTGGACATCGCGCGCAAGCTGCGCGCCGGCGGCATCAACACCGAGGTGCAGATGGAGCCCAAGAAGCTGGGCAAGCAGTTCCAGTACGCCTCGCGGGCCGGCATCCGTTTCGTGGTGCTGGCAGGAGAAGATGAATTGAAGCGCGGCGTGGTCACGGTCAAGGACCTGGCGCGCGAGCAGCAGTTCGAAACCACGCGCGACCAACTCGCGTCCACCTTGCGGGTCGAGCTGGAACAGACCCGCGCACTGGCAGGCCGCTGATGAAGTTGCGCACTCCATGAAACCCATTCGCCTCGACGGACAGTCGCTGACCCGCGACCAGCTGGTGGAAATCGCCTTTGGAGCCAGTGTCGGTCTCGATGCGGATGCGCTGAAGGCGGTGGCCCGCGCCGCTGATTTCCTGGCCGAGCAGGTACGCCGCGAAGAACCCATCTATGGCGTTTCCACCGGCTTCGGCAGTAATGCCGACAAGCTGCTGGGCGCGCATCCGCTGCGCGACGAATTGCCCGGCGCAGTGAAGTCGGGTCGTTCCTTGCACGAGGAGCTTCAGCACAACCTGATCATCACGCACGCAGTCTGCGTGGGTGAGCCCATGTCAGCCGAAGTGGTGCGCGCGATGCTGGGCATCCGCATCAACACCCTGTTGCGCGGCCATTCCGGCATCCGCGTGCAGACGCTGGAATCGATGGCCGCGATGCTCAACGCCGGTATCGTGCCGGTGGTGCCCGAGCTGGGTTCGGTCGGCGCCTCGGGAGACCTGGCGCCGCTGTCGCACCTGGCACTGGTGTTGCTGGGCGGTGGCGAAGCGTTCTTCCAGGGCGAACGAATGCCTGGTGCGCGGGCGCTGGAGCTTGCGGGCCTCACCCCGGTCAGGCTTTCCTACAAGGAAGGGCTGGCGCTCAACAACGGCACCGCACAGATGCTGGCCATGGGCGTGTTGTCGCTGCACAGGCTGGATGCATTGCTGGACACGGCCGACTTGGCCGCGGCGATGACGATCGACGCGTTCGCAGGCCGCCTCGGCGCTTTCGCCGAGGAAGTGCATGCGCTGCGCCCGCATCCAGGCCAGGTGCACGTGGCCGGCAGGTTGCGCGCCCTGCTGTCGGGATCGACGCTGGCCGATATTCCCTATCACCTGGTGCCGAAGTTCCGCCAATGGCTGCCGCAGAGCTGGGACACGGCCGAATCGCAGGCGCTGCGGTTCGATATCGGCTGGGACTGGGTGCCCAGCGACCAGCGCCATGGCCGTGAAAAATTCTACAACCGCTTCCGTCCGTTCCGCGGCGGCAAGAAGCACCAGCCACAGGACAGCTATTCACTGCGCTGCATCCCGCAGGTGCACGGCGCGGTGCGCGACGCGGTCGCCCAGGCCAAGCGCGTGCTCGAGATCGAGCTGAACTCGGTCACCGACAATCCGCTGGTGTTCCCCGACAAGCCCGATGCCGCCCACGTGGAGGAGCAGGTGATCTCGGCCGGCCATTTCCATGGCATGCCACTGGCCCTGGCGATGAGCTACGTGAAAGCCTCGATCCCGGTGCTGGCTTCGATCAGCGAGCGCCGGCTCAACAAGCTGGTCGATCCGGCCACCAACGACGGGTTGCCCGCCTTCCTGATCGGCAACGAGGATGGAACCGAGTCCGGCCACATGATCGTGCAGTACACCGCCGCCGCGATCGTCAACGATCTGGTCAGCCGCGCCAATCCGGCTTCGGTGTACTCGATCCCGACCAGTGCCAACGCCGAAGACCACGTGTCGATGGGCGCCAACGAAGCACGCCAGGTGCTGGCGATGACCCGGGACCTGGGCAAGGTGCTGGCGCTGGAGTTGTACAGCGCGGCGCAGGCGCTGGACCTGCGCATGGACATGATCAATGCGGCGCGCGATCTTTCCACGCGCGCGGACGCGGCCGGTTTCGCGATCAAAGTGCAGGGCGGCACGCCGGCAGCGGATTCCGCGTTCCTGGATGAGGTCGAAGGCCTGCGTGCGGAGCTTGCGGGATCGGGGGAATTCCACCCCGGGCGCGCCGTTGCCGCCGCACATGCGGCCCTGCGCGGGGAAATTCCTTTCCTGGAGCGTGACCGGGCAATGGACGGCGAAGTCGCCACGGCCGTCAGGCTGGTCGAATCCGGCACGCTGCTGGATGCCGCGCGGCGTGCGCTTTCCGCGCATTGATGCGCCAGGTCATGGAGATGCTGCGCCAGCTGCGATCGCCGCGCGCAGCATCCGCACGGCATCAATGGCCAGTTTGAAAACGGCCGCGGCTTGCGCGGCCCTACAAAAAAGGCAGCAGCTCAGCGATTCGGCTGTTCGCTGCCGGCTTCGACGGCAGCCCAGACCCGCAGCAGGTTGCCGCCCAGGAATTTCTTCAGGTCGTCGTCCTTGTACCCGCGGGCCTGCAGGCCTGCGATGAGGTTGGGGTAGTCGGCGACGCTGTGAAGGCCTGCGGGCAGGTTTCCGGAGACCCCGTCGAAGTCCGATCCCAGTCCCACATGGTCGATGCCGATGAGCTTGGCGGCGTAGTCGACCTGGTCGAGCACGGCCTCGATCGGCGTGGCCGGCGCAGGATGGGTGCGTTTCCATTCCTTGTCGAAGGCATCCTTGTCTTCAAGCGGCTTGCCTGCGGCGCGCGCGGCGGCATTGCGCTCGTCGATCGCGGCTTCGGCGCTGAAGTAGGCCTGCAGGTCATCGGCGGCCTTGCGATTGACGAATCCGATCCCGAAGGTGATCTGGACCACGCCGCCCCTGGCTGCAATCGCCTTGGCCAGTTCGTCGCTGAGGTTGCGCTCGAAGCCCGGGGTGAAGTGGCGGAAACCGGAATGGCTGGCGATGACCGGCACGCTGCTGAGCTCGACCGCCTGTTTCACTGCCGCATCGGACAGGTGCGAGACATCCACCATGATGCCGAGCCGGTTCATTTCGGCGACGACCTGCTTGCCGAACGGACTCAGGCCCTGCCATTGGCGGTTGCGGTCGTAGGACGAGTCGCTGATGCGGTTGCTGGCGCTGTGGGCCAGGGTGATGTAGCGCACTCCGCGCGCATGGAATTTCGCCAGTTGCGCCAGGTCGTCGCCCAGCGGGGCGCCATTCTCCATGCCCAATGCCAGCAGTACGTGGTTGTCCGCACGCAGGCGCTCGACATCGCCGGGCGAGGCGAGCAGGGCGAACTTGCCGGGATGCCGGCCCACCATCGCCTCGACCGCATCGATCTGCCTGTGCGCGATGGCGCGCGCGGTTCCCAGCTGGTCTTCCTGGGGCGAGGTGTAGATGGACATGAAAGCCACGTCCAAGCCCCCCTGCCTTGCGCGCGGGTAGTCGAATTCGCGGTTTGGCGTCAGCTCGCCCAGGTCCTGCCATTCGGCCAGCAACTCGGTAGGCGCATCGATATGGGTGTCGACGATCACCGCATCCTGTGCCAGTCGGGTCGCTGCCGTTGTTGCAGGGGCGGCGGCAAGCGCGTTTTCCATCACCAGCAATAGTGCGAGGGCAGCGACGTGGCGAACTGGCATTGTTGTCGTTCCTGGACAGGGAACCGCGATGCTAGCGCTGAAGCAGGGTGGGGGATAGGGCGACTGCAGCTACTACAGTGTGCGCACGCAATCGCGGCCCTCGGCCTTGGCCGCATACAGTGCCTGGTCGGCGACCTGCAGCGCCGATTCGATGCTGTCCCGGGCGGTGATATCCACCGAATGCACGCCAATGCTGGCAGAGACGGGGATGACCAGGTTGCCGCTTATGCACGGCCGCCGGTTCAGGCCCTGCCGTAATTCCTCCGCCACCGCGCTGGCCCGGGCCAGGTCCATGTCGGGCAGGGCGGCGATGAACTCCTCCCCGCCAAAACGGGCCAGCAACGCCCCATGCGGCGCCAGCAATTCGGCCATGGTGTTTGAGGTCCAGCGCAGGCAGTCGTCGCCCACCAGATGGCCATGGGTGTCGTTGATCTTCTTGAAATGGTCCAGGTCGATCATCAGCAGCGAGATCGGGCGGTTGCTGGTGCGCGCCTCCGACAGCAGGTGTTCGAAAGCCTCGCGGAAATGGGTGCGGTTGTACAGTTCTGTCAGGCCGTCATAGCGGCTGGATTCGCTCAGTCGATGGTGCGCATCCTCCAGTTGAACCAGCGCATTGCGCAGCTCGAAAGTCCGCTGTTCCACCTTGGTCTCCAGCTGGTCGCGGGCCTCGCGCACGATGCGCTCGTTCTCGTTGCGCAACGCGGCGTAGCGGTAGCCCAGCGCGATGGAGAGCAGCAGCATTTCCAGCGCGGACCCCAATTGCACCCCGTATTCGGTGATGAAATTCTTCGGTACCAGGTTGAAGGCAATGGCCGAGAACATGCCGGTACCCAGCAGGAACAGGAACCAGGCCAGAAGGAACAGCCTGGCCGGTTTGTAGCCGCGCCGCAGCACCACCAGGGTTTCCACCAGGATCCAGCAGATGCTCGGGAACACCGCGGCCGAAGCCAGTGGCGTCACCTTGCGGTAGGGCAGCAGGATCGCGGCAACGAACAGCAACAGGAAGAACGCGATGATTCCCACGGCCACGCGGTCCCCGAATCGCCATCGCTGTTTCAGTTCCAGGAAGTTGCGGGCAAACTGCTGCATGCCGACCAGGGCCAGGCAGATGGACAGCGGGACCATGTGGTCGGCAAGCCACGACGAGTCGGGCCACACGTATTCAAAGCCCAGTCCATTGAGGGTGAACAGCACCACCCCGAACGCGGTGATGTGGAACAGATACCAGAAATAGCTGGCGTCGCGCAGGGTCAGCCACAACACCAGGTTGTAGGTGAAGAGCGCCAGCAGGATGCCGTAGTACAGGCCGATGGCGAACTGGGCATCGCGTGATTGCTCGATGAAGGCGGTGGGCGCATACAGCCGCAGCGGGACCTGCATCGAGCTTTCGCTTTGCACGCGAACCAGCAGGTTCACAGCCTGCCCCCGTGGCACATCGATCCAGAAATTGGGTTGCCGGTAACGGATGTTGCGCTGGCTGAAGGGCAGGTGGTCGCCGCCGGCCGAATGGACCACGTGGCCGTCTGCGTATGTGGCGTAAACGTCGATGCGATCGCTGAGTGCGTATTCCTGCACCAGCAGCCACCTGTCATCGGGACTGTCGCGGTTGATCACCTGGGCATGGAACCAGAAGGCGCCATCCTGGAAACCGAAGGAAGGGTTCTGGTCGGGCAGCGGCTTGAACGCACCCTCCGCCAGCTTGAGCCGGGTAGCGGCCAGGTCGTCCGTGCCGGAGACGTCATGGTAATAACTGGTGTGCGGCGCGAGAGGATGCTGCGACGAAGCGGCCGTGACTTCCAGTGGCGCCTGCGCGCTGGCATTGAATGTGATGGCCGCCATCAAGGCCAGCCAGCAGACCACCCCTTGGCTCCGCCAATTGCGCATTCAAACCCCTTTGCGGGCCGCGCATGCGCGGCCCCGGTCCCTGTTCGGCCGCTGCAGTCTACTCCGCCCCTGACCGTGCGCCATACCCGCACTTTGGAGTGCTTCGAGCCACGGGTCAACGCACTACGCGGCTCGATGACGGGGGCAGTCAATCCGCTGCTTGACGCAGCGCGGCATTTGCGTAATCATGTATTAACGCATTAATACATTGATACGACCGGAACATGAAGCGACGCCCCGCTCCTGATGAACACACCGCCTCGGCCGCGCTGCAGGCCCTGTCGCGGGCCCTGGCTGCGCTGGCCCGGCCGGAGGATGTCCGTGCTTTCCTGCAGGACCTCTGTACTCCAGCCGAACTCGAAGCCATGTCCGATCGCTGGCGCGTGGTTCCGCTGCTGCTGAAAGGCGTGCCCTACCGGGAAATCCATGACCTCACCGAGGTCAGCGTCACCACCATCGGGCGTGTTGCCCGCACCCTGGAAAGCGGCACCGGCGGTTACAGCACCGCCTTGCGCCGCCAGCAGTCCCGTTCCAGCACCGCTTCCCACTGAGCCATCCAGCATGAGTCCACCAGTTGCCACCGCGACGCGCGACCGTTTGCGCATCGCCATCCAGAAAAGCGGCCGCCTCGCCGAGCCCGCGCGTGCCCTGCTGTCGGCCTGTGGCCTGAGCTGGCGCGAGAGCCGCGACAAGCTGTTCTGCTATGGCGAATCGCTGCCGGTGGACCTGCTGCTGGTGCGCGACGACGATATCCCCGGGCTGATCGCCGATGGGGTTTGCGATTTCGGCGTGGTCGGGCGCAACGAACTCAACGAGCAGGCCGCGGCACGGGCGAGCCTGGGCCTGCCGGTCGCCTACCGGGAAATGCATGCCCTGGGATTCGGTGGCTGTCGCCTGATGCTGGCCATACCGGAAACCTGGGAGTGGCAAGGTCCCGCGCAGCTGGAAGGCATGCGCATCGCCACCAGCTACCCGGCCATCCTGGCCGCCTGGCTGGAGCAGCAGGGCGTGCGCGCCAGTGTGGTGGAGCTTTCCGGCTCGGTCGAGATCGCTCCCAAGCTGGGCACCGCCGACCTGATCTGCGATCTGGTTTCCAGTGGCGCCACCTTGCTGGCCAACCAGCTGAAGCCAGTGGAGACGCTGCTGGAAAGCGAAGCGGTGCTGGCCGGTCCGGCCCGCGAGCTGGAGGACCAGCGCGCCGACCTGGCCGCCATGCTGCTGCGGCGCATGGACGGGGTGCTGCGACTCAAAGACAGCAAGCTGTTGATGTTCCGCGCCGACCGTGAGGCGGTCGAAGGCCTGCTGCGCCTGCTGCCCGATGCAGATGCGCCGACGTACCTGAGCTCCGATCTGGCCGGGCTGCAGTCGCTGCAGACCATGTGCCACGGCCTGGTGACCTGGCAGCGGCTGGAGGAACTGGAGCGCGCCGGCGCCCAGGGCCTGATGGTGCTTTCGGTGGAGAGGTCGCTGGCATGAACCGGCTGCAGTGGTCCAGCCTTGATCAGGTCGCCAGGCGTGACGCATTGCGGCGCCCCGTACAGGACGTGGCTGCTGCGACGCGCGAGGCGGTGGCGGCGCTGCTCGCCGACGTGCGCCAACGCGGCGATGTCGCGCTCCGCGAAATCACCGCGCGCTTCGACCAGGTGGCTCTGGAAACGTTCGAAGTAAGCGAGGCCGAATTCGCGCTTGCCGAAACCCGGGTCGATCCCGCGTTGAAGGACGCCATGGCGGAGGCAGCGGCGCGCATCACTGCCTTCCACCGCGCCGGCATGACCCAGCCCTATGCGGTAGAGACCGCGCCCGGCGTGGTCTGCGAACGCATGATCAGGCCGATCCGCAGGGTAGGGCTGTACGTGCCGGCCGGCACGGCCCCGCTGCCTTCGACCGCGTTGATGCTGGGTATCCCTGCGCAACTTGCCCAATGCAACGAGGTGGTGATGTGCACGCCGCCACGCCGGGACGGCAGCGCCGACCCTGCGGTGCTGGTTGCCGCGCGCCTGACCGGTGTCTCCCGCGTGCTCAAGCTCGGTGGCGCCCAGGCAATCGCCGCGATGGCCTTCGGCACCGAAACCATCGGCAAGTGCGACAAGTTGTTCGGGCCGGGCAACAGCTATGTCACCGAAGCCAAGCAGCAGGTCGCGCGCAGTGGCAGCGTGGCCATCGACATGCCGGCCGGTCCGTCGGAGGTGCTGGTGATCGCCGATGCCGGCGCCAATGCCGCCTTCGTCGCCGCCGACCTGTTGTCGCAGGCCGAGCATGGGCCCGATTCGCAGGTGCTGCTGATTTCCGATGACGCCACCTTGCTGGCCAATGTCGAAGCCGAGATCGAAACGCAACTTGCGTCTCTGTCGCGGGCTGACACGGCGCGCCAGGCGCTGTCTGGCTCTCGCCTGATCCTGGTCGATTCGCTGGCGCAGGCCTTCGCCATCAGCAACGACTACGCGCCCGAGCACCTGATCCTGGCGCTGCGTGATCCGCGTGCCTGGCTGCACCAGGTGCAGGTGGCCGGCTCGGTGTTCCTGGGCGACTTCACGCCCGAGGCCCTGGGCGATTACTGCAGCGGCACCAACCACGTGCTGCCCACCAATGGGGCCGCGGCCGCCTACAGCGGCGTCAGCGTGGCCAGCTTCCAGAATTTCGTCAGCGTGCAATCGGCCAGCCGCGACGGCATCGGTGCCATTGGCGCCTGCGCGGTCACCCTGGCGCGCGCGGAAGGGCTGGATGCGCACGCCAATGCGGTGGTGCTGCGGCTGGAGGCAGTGGCATGAGCGGCCTGCTGGAGCTGGTGCGCGAAGACCTGCGGGATTTCGGCGGCTACAAGTCCGCGCGCACTGAATCGCTGCAGGGCGAAGTCTGGTTGAACGCCAACGAATCGGCCTGGGCCAATCCGGCCGACGTGCGGGGCACCTGCCGTCGCTATCCGGAACCGCAGCCCACCTCACTGCGCGCGGCGCTGTCAGCACTGTACGGCTGTGACGAATCCCAACTGCTGATCGGCCGCGGCAGCGACGAGGCCATCGACCTGCTGGTGCGCGCGCTGTGCAATCCGGGCCGGGACGCGGTGGTCGTCACCCCGCCGGTGTTCGGCATGTATGCGGTATCGGCACGCTTGCAGGGTGCACCGGTGATAGAAGTGCCGCTACGGGATGGTGCGGAAGGTTTCGCGGCGGACCTGGATGCCATCGCCCAGGCTGCGCTCGCCGCGAAGGCAAAGCTGGTCTTCCTCTGTTCGCCGTCCAATCCGGTCGGCAGCGCCATCGGGCTCGATGGCATCGCCGCTCTGGCCACGCGGCTGCTGGGAACGGCGCTGGTGGTGGTAGATGAAGCCTACGGCGAATTTTCCGACCTGGCTTCGGCCTCGACACTTCAAGCACGTCACGCCAACGTGGCAGTCCTGCGCACGCTTTCCAAGGCCCATGCCCTGGCCGCGGCCCGCATTGGTGTGCTGATCGCGGATGCGGCGCTGATCGGGGTCCTGCGACGCTGCCAGGCGCCGTATCCGGTACCCACGCCTTGTGCAGAGATTGCACTCGCCGGGCTCGCGCGCGAGTCACAACTCGAGACTGGCTGTCGCGTCGCTCTGGTGCGGTCCGAACGAGCGCGGCTGCACGCTGCACTGGCGGCCATGCCCGGCGTTCTCCGGGTCTATGGCTCGCAGGGCAATTACCTGCTGGTCCGTTTCCACGATGCCGAAACCGCCTTCCGCTCGCTGCTGGCGGCAGGGGTGGTCGTTCGCGACCAGCGCGCCGCCCCGCAGCTGGGCAATGCGCTGCGGATTACCATCGGATCGCCGGAGCAGAATGACCGCATGCTCTCCGCCCTGCGCCCGCAGGAGGCCGCCGCATGACCCCGATACTCTTCGTAGACCGCGACGGCACCCTGATCGAGGAACCGGCCGACTTCCAGATCGACGCCTACGAGAAGATCCGCTTCGTCAAGGACGTGATCCCGGCGATGCTGAAGCTGCGCGACGCCGGCTACCAGTTCGTGATCGTCACCAACCAGGACGGCCTGGGCAGCGAGAGCTACCCGCGCGCCTCTTTTGACGGTCCCAATGACCTGATGCTGCAGATCTTCGCCAGCCAGGGCATCGTCTTTCGCGAGGTCCTTGTGGATTGCAGCTGGCCGCAGGACAACGCGCCCACGCGCAAGCCAGGCATCGGCCTGATGCTGCCCTACCTGCAGGACCGCAGCATCGACTGGTCGCGTTCGGCCATGGTCGGCGACCGCATCACCGACATCACCTTTGCCGAGAACCTGCGCATCCGCGGCTTCCAGCTCAGGACCGAACAGTTCGGCGGCGAGTGGGACTGGAACTCGATTGCCCATGAACTGGCCGATGCGCCGCGCCGCGCCGTCGTGGAAAGGAATACGAAGGAAACCAGGATCCGGGTGGAAGTCGACCTGGACCGCATCGCCGAGCCGGCCGTCCACACCGGCCTGCCGTTCTTCGACCACATGCTGGAGCAGATCGGCAAGCATGGCGGCTTCGCCCTGGACGTCCGCACCGACGGCGACCTGCACATCGACGAGCACCACACCGTCGAAGACACCGGGCTTGCGCTCGGACAGGCGTTGAAACAAGCCCTGGGCGACAAGCGCGGCATCGGCCGGTACGGCTTTACCCTGCCCATGGATGAAACCCTGGCCAGTGCGGCACTGGATTTCAGCGGCAGGCCGTACTTCGTTTTTTCGGGCGAATTCAGGCGCGAACGCGTCGGCGACCTGCCGACCGAACTGGTGCCGCACTTCTTCCGCTCGGTCTGCGATGCCTCGGGGCTCAACCTCAACCTGCAGGTGCAGGGCGACAACGACCACCACAAGGTCGAAGCCTGCTTCAAGTCGTTCGCGCGCGCGCTGCGCCAGGCGATCCGGCGCGAAGGCGCGGAGCTGCCCAGCACCAAGGGCACGCTCTGATGCAGGTGGCACTGGTCGATGCGGGTGGGGCCAACCTGGGCTCGGTGCTGTTCGCGTTGCAGCGCCTGGGCGTGGAAGCCACGGTCACTGGCGATGCACGCATCATTCAAGAGGCCGATCGGGTGATCCTGCCCGGCGTCAGCACTGCCGGCATGGTCATGGGCAGGCTGCGTGAACTCGACCTGGTCGAAACGCTGCGCACGCTGGAGAAGCCGCTGCTCGGCGTCTGCGTGGGCATGCAGCTGTTGTACGAGCGTTCGGAGGAAGGCGACGTGGAATGCCTGGGACTGCTGGCAGGCCAGGTCACCAAGCTGCCCGGCGATGCCGCGATCCGGATTCCGCACATGGGCTGGAACACTTTGCGGCCCTTGCAAGCGACTTCGCTGGTGGACGGCATCGAAGCAGGCGACCACGCTTATTTCGTGCACAGCTATGCCGCGCCGGTGACCGCCGACTGCGTGCTGTCGTGCGAACACGGCGCCACGTTCGCCGCCGTGGCGCAGCGTGGCCGGGTCGCCGGCGCGCAGTTCCACCCCGAGCGTTCCTCTGTGGTCGGCGCCCGCCTGTTGAAGAATTTCCTGGAGCATGGACTGGCATGAACGAATTCACGGTCTATCCGGCCATCGATGTGCGCGAAGGGCGCGTGGTCCGGCTTGCGCAGGGCGACTACGCGCGAGAGACCGTCTACGGACACGATCCCCTCGACATCGCCCGGCTTTACGCCGCCCGCGGCGCGACCTGGCTGCATCTGGTCGACCTGGATGCGGCGAAGGCGGGCGGCTATACCTTGGCGCCGCTGCTGCGCGACATCCATGCCTTCACCGGCCTGAAGGTGCAGACCGGCGGCGGCGTGCGCGCACGCGAAGACATCCAGCGCATCCTCGAGGCGGGGGCGTCGCGCGTGGTGGTGGGCTCGCTGGCGGTGCAGCAACCCGAACGGGTGCTGGAGTGGATCGGCGAGTTTGGCGCCGGGCACATCACCGTGGCCCTGGATGCACGCCAGGACGAGAGCGGCGCGTGGCGGCTTCCCGTCCACGGCTGGACCGAAACGGCAGCGGCCACGCTGGACGAACTGGCGGTGCGTTTCGCGCAGGGCGGCCTGGCCCACCTGCTGAGCACCGACATCGCCCGCGACGGCATGCTGACCGGCCCCAACGGCGCGCTGTACGCGCATTTGCGCAGCCTGGCGCCCGCATTGCAGGTTCAGGCTTCCGGCGGCGTGCGCGATGTCGCCGACGTCGCCGCGGCCAGGGCCCAAGGTTGCGCCGGCATCGTGCTGGGCCGCGCCCTGCTGGAAGGCAAGATCGACCTGGAAGCGGCGCTGGCATGTTGAGTCGACGCCTCATTCCCTGCCTGGATGTGCGCGACGGCCGCGTGGTCAAGGGCGTGCGCTTCCGCGACCACGTCGACATGGGTGACATCGCTGAACTCGCACTGCGCTACCGCGACCAGGGCGCCGACGAACTGGTCTTCTACGATATCGGTGCCAGCCCCGAAGGCCGTTCCGTGGATCACGCCTGGGTGCGCCGCGTGTCCTCGCTGCTCGACATCCCGTTCTGCGTGGCCGGCGGCATCCGTGACGTGGAAACCGCACGCGCAGTGCTGCACGCCGGCGCGGACAAGATCTCGGTCAACAGCCCCGCGCTGGAGCGGCCGGCGCTGGTCTCCGAGCTGGCAGATGCCTTCGGCGTGCAGTGCATCGTGGTCGGCATCGATTCGGTGCGCGAAGCCGACGGTGAATGGCGCGTGCGCAGCAACACCGGCGATCCTTCGAAGACGAAGGCGCTGGGCGTGCGCACGCTGGACTGGATCGTCGAGGCGCAGCGACTGGGAGCGGGCGAGATCGTGCTCAACTGCATGGACAGCGATGGTGTGCGCCGGGGTTACGACATCGAGCAGCTGCAGGCAGCGCGCACGCTATGCCAGGTACCTCTGGTCGCCTCCGGTGGCGCGGGCGAGGCGGCGCATTTCGCCCAGGTGTTCCAGCAGGCCGACGTCGATGGCGCGCTGGCGGCCAGCGTCTTCCACAGCGGCGCGATCGCCATTCCCGAATTGAAGCGCACCCTGCGTGCGCAAGGCCTGGAGGTGCGAGATGGCGCCTGAACCGGATTCGCTGGACTGGGTAAAAGGCAATGGCCTGCTGCCGGTGGTCGTGCAGGACGCCGGCAACCTGCGCGTGCTGATGCTGGGCTACATGAATGCCGAGGCGCTGGCTGCCACCCGCTCCAGCGGCTTCGTCACTTTCTACAGCCGCAGCAAGCAGAGGTTGTGGAAGAAAGGGGAAAGCTCCGGGCATGTGCTGGAAGTCGTTTCGATCCAGGCCGATTGCGACAACGACACGCTGCTGGTGCTGGCCCGGCCGCACGGCCCCACGTGCCACCTGCAGCGCGCCAGCTGTTTCCCCGATGCGCCCGCCAATTTCCTGGCCGATCTTGACGCCCTGGTGGCACAGCGCGAACGCGAACGTCCGCCGGGCAGTTATACGACGACGCTGTTCGAAGACGGGATCCGCCGCATCGCCCAGAAAGTGGGTGAGGAAGGGGTGGAGACCGCACTGGCCGGCGTGGTCCAGGACGATGCCGCACTGCTCGGTGAATCAGCCGACCTGGTCTTCCACCTGCTGGTCCTGCTGCGCGCGCGTGGCTTGTCGTTGGGTGAGATGACGCAAGTGCTGCAGCAGCGGCATTCGGGCTGAGCGCACGCGCCGTCAGTCGCTTGAAGCGGCTTCGATGCCGAACGGAGCAAGGAAAAGGATGCGGCACAAGTACATCACCTCTCCCTCCGGATCGAAGCCGCATCAAGCGGCTGAGGGTCGGCGCGCAGCGGCGGGTGAGGGTACGGAGAAATCGCTATGTCTGCACATGAGGCATGCGTCCAAGTTCGCAAAGGCCGCTTCTTGCTTCTTTCACGGCACTCTGAGGCAGAGTCTCCGCTGTACCCTCACACCCCAAGGGTGCTTCCTTCGCTGCGTCCGTCGCTACGCGCCACCTTCTCCCGATGGGAGAAGGGAAAAGGGCCACCTCTCCCAACGGGAGAGGTCGACGCGCAGCGGCGGGTGAGGGTACGGCGGAGATGCCATGTCCGCACATAAGGCATACGCCCAGATTCGAGATGACAACACCCGACATCACGTCGATTCGCGATAATCCCTGCACGTCCCTCAAGGAATCGCCATGTCCCGCCTGCTGCTTGCAGTCCTGTTTTCGACGGCCGCCGTGTCCGCGCAGGCACTGCCGCCTCCTTGCAACTCCGGCCTTGTCTGGGCCGACAGCAATGGCAACAGGGTGGTGGACCGGGGTGAGAAGCCGCTTGCAGGTATCAAGGTGTCCGATGGTGTCGAGCTGGTGCGGACCGATGGCGACGGCCGTTACCTGATGCCGGTGGTGGATGGCCGAACGGTGTTCGTCATCAAGCCGCCGGGCTACGACCTGCCGCAACGCGGCGATGGATTGCCGGACTTCTGGACCCACATCCGCATCGCGCCCGGGCCGATCCTGAAATACGGCGGCATCCCTGCGTCGTTTCCCAGCTGCAGGAACTTCGGCCTGGTTCCCCGCAAGCAACAGGCTGGGCATGGCAAAACGCTGGAGATCCTGGTGTTCTCCGACACCCAGGCCAAGAGCACCACAGACATCGACTACTACCGGCGCGACATCGTCGGGCCGCTGGCTGGCAAGCGCAACGCACGCTTTGGCATCACCCTCGGCGATGTCGTCAACGACGACCTGTCGCTCTATCCGGCACTGAACCAGGTGACCCGCCTGCTGCAGCTGCCGTGGCTGCACGTGGCCGGCAACCACGACCTGGATTTCGACGCCGCGCGCGACGAGGATTCGCTGCTCACTTTCCGCAACAGCTACGGACCCGATACGTTCGCCTGGGAAGAACCGCAGGCGGTGTTCATCGGCCTGGACGACGTGGTCTACCAGCCCGGGCAGAAGCCCACGTATGTCGGCGGCCTGCGCGAGGACCAGTTCGCCTTCCTCCAGACCTACCTGCCGACCGTGCCCAGGGACCGGCTGCTGGTGCTCGGCGTGCACATCCCGCTGTTCGATGCGAAGCCGGGCGTGGAGACCTTTCGCCACGCCGATCGCGCGCGCCTGTTCAAGCTGTTGCAGGAATTCCCGAACGTGCTGTTGCTCAGCGGGCATGGCCACACCCAGCAACACGTCTACCACGGGGGCGACAGCGGTTGGCACGGCACCAAGCCGCTGCACGAATACAACGTCGGCGCCGTTTGCGGGGCGTTCTGGTCGGGCGCCAAGGACGCGGCCGGCATTCCCGACGCCGGCATGAGCGACGGTACCCCGAACGGTTACGCCAGTCTTTCGGTGCGGCCCGGCGGTTCCTATTCGCTGGCCTGGCATCCTGCGCGCGATGCGGAGGAAACGCTGGCGCTGTACGCACCGAAAGTATTGCGGCAGGGCGCCTATCCGGCCTGGGGCGTGTATGCCAACGTGTTCATGGGACAGGCTGACACGCGCGTGGAATACCGGGTCGATGCGGCGGACTGGAGACCGATGGCCCGCGTGCACCAGCCCGACCCACGCCTGCTGGCGGAAAACCTCAGGGATGACCAGGCCGAAAACCTGCGCGGCTATGACCGGTCACCGGAAGCAACGGTTTCGACGCATCTGTGGCGCGGCGCCTTGCCGACCGATCTCGCCGTTGGTGGCCATGAGATAGAAGTGCGGTTCTTCGATCAACAGGGTGGCGTGCAGTCCGCACGTACCCGTTACCGGCTGGAAACAGCTCCGCCCTGACTGGAGGCCAACCGGAATCGCATATGCTTTGAGGGCCATTCTCGAGGGCGTCAGTCCCGAGCAGGCGGAAACCCGGGGACTTCGCTTTCAATGGCTTCGGATACGTGGATCCCCGCCTGAGCGGGGATGACGATCGCGGTAGACCGGGGATTCTCCAGTGCCTGAAAAACAGGTTTTACAGATCAGCAGGACACTTTCACCATGGCGCAAACAGACGAACTGCCGGTCAAGCCTTTCAAGACCCCGGCTGCCTGGGAAAAATGGCTGTCCGCCAATGCGGACGCGGCCGGGGTCTGGCTGAAGATCGCCAAGAAGGACTCGGGCATTGCCTCGGTGACCTACGCGCAGGCACTGGACATCGCCCTGTGCCATGGCTGGATCGACGGCCAGAAGAAAGGTTTCGACGAACAGTTCTTCCTGCAGCGCTTCACCCCGAGACGTCCGCGCAGCCTTTGGTCGAAGATCAACATCGGACACGTGGAACGGTTGACCGCTGCCGGCCTGATGCAGGCGCGTGGATTGCGCGAGGTGGAGGCGGCCCGGGCCGACGGCCGTTGGGAAGCGGCCTATCACGGCTTCTCGGTGATGGACGTGCCCGCCGAACTGGCGGCTGCATTGAAGAAAGACCGCAAGGCACAGGCTTTCTTCGACACCCTGGACAGGACCAACCGCTACGCATTCTGCTGGCGGGTGCACACGGCGAAGAAACCCGAAACCCGCGTCGCCCGCGCGGCGAAGTTCGCGGAGATGCTTGCTCGCGGCGAAAAGATCCATTGAGCCGGATCTTCCGCTCCAGGCGAAGTTTTTTTACTTGAACCTGCGCACGCTCAACCACGCACCCAGCGTCAACAGGCCAATGGCCACGCCCTGCGACCAGTGGGCTGCCGCCTGGCCGGCCACCACCAGCAGCAGTGTGGACAACAGCGGCGCCAGGTAGGAAAGACTGCCCAGCAGGGCAATGTCGCCGTGCTTGGTGCCGTGGTCCCATAGCAGGAAAGCGATGCCCACGGGGCCAAGCCCCATCAGTGCCAGCACACCCCACTGCAGCGGCGTGGGCAACACCGTCTGCTCGAATGCGGCATGCACCAGCGCGCCCAGCACGGCCACGCCTGCACAGGCCACGATGATCGCGCTGCTGCTGACCTGCGCATGGCGGCGGTTGAGCACCGAATAGGCGGCCCAGATCACCGCTGCACCCAGCGCGGCCAGGTAGCCGGGCAGGAATTGCGGCTGGATCTCGATGCCGCTGCCGCGCGTCACCAGGATCACCGCCGCGGCCAGTCCCAGCAGCGTTCCCGCGATCTGCATCCCGCGCACGCGCACGCCCGGCAGGAAGCTGGCGAACAGGACGATGAGCAGGGGCCACATGTAGTTCAGCAGGTTCGCTTCCACTGCAGGCGCGCGCTTCAGGGCGATGAAGTACAGCGCGTGGTAGCCGAACAGGGCCGTGGTCGTCAGCGCCAGCGCCGACATGGGCTGGCGCAGTTCAGCCCAGTTGCCACGCAAGCCGACCAGTACCAGGCCGGCCAGGGCGGCAAAGCCGAACCCCAGCGCCAGCACTTCGAAAGGCGGCAGTCCCGCGGTGGCCGTGGTCAGCAATGCCAGCGACGCCCACAGCAGGATCGCCAGCAATCCGCTCAGTGTTGCCTTGCCAGGGGGCGACACGCGGCGCGTCAGGGGATCAGCAGGAGGTCGGCGAAGCTGGTCACGCGGTGGTGGCCACGTGCCGCCGCACCGGTTCGCGGCGTGGCGTAGTCCTCGGGGCGGTCGACCAGCACCGTCTGCATCCCAGCGGTGCCGGCAGCATCCAGCTCTTCCACCACGTCGGACAGGAACAGGATGTCCGAGGGCTCCATGCCGATGCGCGCTGCGATGGCTTCATAGCTCGCGGCGTCACGCTTGCCGCCCACTTCGGTATCGAACCATCCCGAAAAAAGCGAAGTGAGATCCCCGGCCTCGCTATGCCCGAAGAACAGCTTCTGCGCGGCCACCGATCCGGAGGAATAGACGTACAGCGGCAGGCCCGCCGCGTGCCACTGGCGCAGCGCGGGTGCGGCGTCGGCATAGATGGGCGCGGCGAATTCGGCATCGCGATAGCCGGCTTCCCAGATCATGCCCTGCAGGGCTTTGAGAGCGGTGTGCTTGCGGTCCTGGTCGATCCAGCCCTGCAGCGTTTCGACTATGACCTCGTCGCTGCAGATGCTGCCATGTTCGATCGCCACCGCATCCAGCCACCTTCTCACTTCCGGGTCGTTGCGATGCTCGGCGACAAAGCCGGGCAGGGCATCGCGTGCATACGGGAACAGCACGTCCCGGATGAAGGAGATGCTGCTGGTGGTGCCCTCGATGTCGGTGAGGATGGCGCGCGGCGTGTTCAGGAGGAACTCCCCGGTTCATAGCGCGGGAATCGCTTGGCGATCTCCTCGCCGGTGAAGTGGCCCACCCAGCCGTCCGGCTCGGTGAAGAAACGGATGGCGATGAAGTTGGGCTCGTCGCCCATGTCGAACCAGTGCAGGGTGCTGTCGGGCACGGCGATCAGGTCGTCCTGCACGCATTCGATCTCGTAGACCTTGCCGTCCACGTGCAGGGTGAACAGGCCCGAGCCGGCGACGAAGAAACGTACCTCGTCCTCCTTGTGATAGTGCTCGTCGAGGAACTTGGCGCGCATGGTTTCGCGCTGCGGATGATCCGGCGAGATGCTGACCACGTCCACGCTCTTGAAGCCGCGCTCGGTGACCAGGCGGTCGATGTCGGTCCTGTAGGCGGCCATCACCTCATCCGGGCTGGCGCCAGGAGCCAGCGGATGCGACGCCTTCCAGCGCTCGAAGGTCACGCCGATCCTGTGCAGCTCGGTGGCGATGAAGTCGGGATCGAAGCTGGCGAACTCCGGGGTTTCCGGATTCTTTTCGTCGAAGATGCGCAGACGGCTCATGGCGGGGGCTCGAGTGTCGTGGAGAAGTGCAAGAGTAACAAACCGAGGAACCCCTTCTCCCCTTGTGGGAGAAGGTGCCCGCAGGGCGGATGAGGGGTGAACCGAGTCCGTGTACACAGCTCACCTATGACTGCCGCGGGACGCTGCTTGTTGCAAATCATCTGTGATTCAAGCGCTACAACTCCGCTCGCCCTCTCCCGCCGCGCAAGCGCGGCGACCTCTCCCACAAGGGGAGAGGTGGTACGAGGTCACCCCCGACAGCCCAGCTTGCGCAGCTCCAGCTCGCAATGGAACAGGAACTCGAAGGCTTCCAGGTGCCGCCGCGCCTCGGCCATGTCGCGGCCCCAGGCGTACAGGCCGTGGCCGTCGATCAGGTAGCCCCAGAGCTTCTGGCGGTCGAGTAGGGCATCGACCTGGGCAGCAAGCGTGGGCATGTCCTGGGTATTGGCCAGGACCGGCACGTCCATGCTGTCGTCGTGGGTGTTGTTGCCGTGGAAGGCCTTCTGCAGCTCGTATCCTTCCAGGCGGATATGGCCGGCCCCGGCGAACAGGCGCGAGGCGATGGTCTGCACGGGAGAGTGGGTGTGCAACACGCAGCCGATTTCCGGGAAGCGCCGGTACAGCTGCGTGTGCAGCAGGGTTTCGGCGGAAGGCCGGTGCGTGGTCGCCACGCCCTGGCCGTCGAAATCCACCACCATGATGTCGTCGACGGTCAGCTTGCCCTTGTCACGGCCCGATACGGTGATCGCGGCATGGCGCTCGTCCAGGCGCTCGGAGAAGTTGCTGCTGGTCGCCGGCGTCCACCCGGCCAGCGACAGCTCGCGTACGTTGGCGATGATGTCCTGCGCGAGTTCCTGCAGGCGGGAAGGGTTGTAGGGGAGTGCGCTCATGGCCCGAGTTTACAAAAACGCGGCCATAAACAAAAACGGCGCGGGAATCCGCGCCGTTTCCGGGTTGCAGGAACCGCTCCGTCAGGCTTGCGGACCTTCGTGGAAGGGAGGTTCGGCCGCGATGCGCGCATCTTCGGCGGCGACGCGCGCAGCATTGCCCGGGGCCAGGTCGCTGTTGCGGTAACCATAAAGCGCGTACACGACCAGGCCGATGATGGCCCAGCCGAAGAACAGGCTCAGCGTGTACAGCGACAGGTTGAGGAACAGCAGCAGGCAGCCGGCGATGGCGAGTGGGCACACCAGCCAGACCAGCGGAGTGCGGAACGGGCGCGGACGCGTGGGCTGGGTGCGGCGCAGGACCATCACCGCCACGGCCACCATCACGAACGCAAACAGCGTGCCCGAGTTGGAGATGTCGGCCAGCACGCCGACCGGGAACACGGCCGAGAAGATCGCCACGAAGATGCCAGTGATGATGGTGACCACGTAGGGCGTGTGGAACCGCGTATGCACCTTGGAGAGCACGGCTGGCAGCAGGCCGTCACGCGACATGGTGAAGAAGATGCGGGTCTGGCCGAAGATCATCATCAGGATGACCGAGGGCAAAGCCAGTGCCGCGGCCAGGCCGATCGCATTGCCCCAGCTCGGGAAGCCGAGCATGCGCAGCACGTGGGCCAGCGGTTCCTTGCTGCACACCAGCTCTTCGCTGGCCTTGCAGGCGGCCGCCAGTTCCGGGCTGCCGGGCAGCAGGGCCACGCCATCAGCGCCGAAAATTGGTTGTGAGCCCGAGGCGCCGACCGCGCCGTAGCCGACCAGCATGTAGAAGATGGTGCAGACGGTGAGCGAGGCGATCAGCCCGATCGGGATGTTGCGGTTGGGGTTCTTGGTTTCCTCGGCTGCCGTGGAGACCGCGTCGAAACCGACATAGGCGAAGAAGATCGACGCCGCCGCACCCAGCACGCCGACCCCGCCCAGCGGGCTGCCCCAGCCGGTCGGGAAGAACGGTTCGAAATTGGAGGATTGCGCCGCAGGCACCGCGATGATGATGAAAGCGATCAGTGCCGCCACCTTGATCAGGACCAGGACCGCATTGACCTTGGCCGATTTGGAGGTGCCGATCACCAGCAGGAAGGTCACCACCAGGCCGATCAGGAAGGCCAGCAGGTTGAACGAGCCACCGTCCATCGGACCGGTACGCAGCGCTTCGGGCAGGGCCATGGACCCGGGTTGCACCAGGCCGAACAGGTCGCTGTGGATCAGCAGGCCGTTCATGTAACCCGACCAGCCTACCGAGACTGCACAGGCGGCCACGGCATATTCCAGCACCAGGGCCCAGCCCACGGCCCAGGCCAGGCCTTCGCCGAGCACGCCATAGGTGTAGGTGTAGGCGGAACCGGATACCGGCAGCATCGAAGCAAGTTCGGCATAGGCAAGCGCTGCAAGGGCGCAGACCAGCGCGGCGATCACGAACGCTACCATCATCGCCGGCCCGGCCTTCTGGCCCGCTTCGGCGGTCAGGACGAAGATACCGGTGCCGATGATGGCGCCGATGCCCAGCATGGTCAGTTGGAAGGCGCCCAGCTGTCGCTTCAGCGACTTTCTTTCGGCGGTGGCAAGAATTTGGTCGAGCGGTTTGACACGCCAAGATGACATTCGGTGGTTCCCCAGAGCCGGTGATATGCAGGCCGTGCCCGGCTGCGGATGGCCGGAACGGGTTTGCCGAACCTTACCCGTCACACTTTGGTCGCACAAGCGTCGTGATCGCGAGGTAGGCGATAATCCAAGCCTGAACAGGCAACCATGAAGTCACCGCACATGCCGCAACCGATGCAGGTCAGTCCTCTCCTCGCACAACAGTTGGTCGATTATCTTGCACGCTGGCCGGCTGAATCCGGCGTGGTTCAGTCGTTCCTGGAATTGCTCGGCGATGGTCAGGATCCCTTCCAGCGCGAACGCCTGCATGGCCACTTCACCAGCGGCGCCTGGCTGGTCAGCGCCGATGGCCAGCGCATCCTGATGACCCACCACCGCAAGCTGGAGCGCTGGCTGCAGCTCGGCGGCCATGCCGATGGCGAGCGCAACATGGCGGTGGTGGCGTTGAAGGAAGCGCAGGAAGAATCAGGGCTGCCAGGACTGACCGTGGATGGCGGGGAAATCTTCGACCTGGACCGGCACTGGATTCCCGAGCGCAAGGACGTGCCGGGCCACTGGCACTACGACGTGCGCTACGTGGTCCGCGCCGGCGCCAATGAGGATTTCGTGGTCAGCGAAGAATCCCTGGAACTGGCATGGCGGCCGATCAGCGAGGTGGCCAACGATGCCGACGAATCAATGAGCCGCATGGCCAGGAAGTGGCTGGCGGGCAACAGGTCGTAAGAGCGAAAGCTTGTAGGAGCGACGCAAGTCGCGAAGCAGTGGACAACTGAACTGCCATGAGCTTCGCGACTCGCGTCGCTCCTACAAAAAAACTCGGGTCAATAGAGGACGCGTGTGCGCAGGGTGCCGGGGATCGCCATCAGCGCTTCCTTCAGGTCCACCGCCTGCAGGTCGGTGGCCGACACGTCGATCACCACGTAGCCGACCTTGGCATCGGTGCGCAGGAACTGGCCGTCGATGTTGATGCCGTGCTTGCCGAAGATCTCGTTGACCTGCGACAGCACGCCGGGCACGTTGCGGTGGATGTGCAGCAGGCGATGGCTGGCGGCATGCTCGGGCAGCGTCACCTCGGGGAAATTGACCGCCGACAGGGTCGAGCCGTTGTCGCTGTAGCGCACCAGCTTGGCCGCTACCTCTATGCCGATGTTGTCCTGCGCCTCCAGCGTGCTGCCGCCCACGTGCGGGGTCAGGATCACGTTGTCCTTGCCGGCCAGCGCCGAGACGAAGGCATCGCCATTGCCCTTGGGCTCGATGGGGAACACGTCCACCGCCGCCCCGCCGACCTGCCCGGATTCCAGCGCCGCGCTCAGCGCCTCGATGTCGACCACGGTGCCGCGCGAGGCATTGATCAGGTGCGCGCCGCGCTTCATCCGGGCGATCTGCGCCGCGCCGAACATGTCGCGGGTCGCGGCGGTTTCAGGCACGTGCAGGGTGACCACGTCCGAACGTTCCAGCAGCTCGTCCAGGCTCAGGGCCGGGCGCGCATTGCCCAGCGACAGCTTGGTTTCGATGTCGTGGAAGACCACGTTCATGCCGATGGCCTCGGCCAGCACGCCGACCTGGGTGCCGATGTGGCCGTAGCCGACGATGCCCAGGGTCTTGCCGCGCACCTCGTGGCTGCCGGCCGCCGACTTCGACCAGCCGCCGCGGTGGCATTCGGCGCTCTTCTGCGGAATGCCGCGCATCAGCATGATGGCCTCGGCGATGACCAGCTCGGCCACGCTGCGGGTGTTGGAATAGGGGGCGTTGAACACCGGGATGCCGGCCAGTTCGGCGGCGTCCACGTCGACCTGGTTGGTGCCGATGCAGAAGCAGCCGATGGCCATCAGGCGGCGGCCATGGGCCAGGATTTCCGGGGTGAGCTGGGTGCGCGAGCGGATGCCGATGATGTGGGCTTCGGCGATGCGGGCCTTCAGTTCGTCCTCGGGCAGGGACTTGGCATGGACCTCGATCTGCGAATAGCCCGCCGCCTTGAAGGTGTCGATGGCGGTCTGGCTCAGGCCCTCTAGCAGCAGGATGCGGATGTCGTGCTTCGGGTACGAGGTCTTCTTCTTCGACATGCGGGCTGCGGGCATCGGCTGAGGGAGTTTCACTATGCCAGAAGGAAGGGCGGGGTTGCTGCACTGCGTCAGGCCCGGCTACAGGTGTGCGGGTCGATCGTCGCGCCATGGACCTGGCAGGGGACTAATGTTCTGCGCAAAAGGCAGCCGACCAAGATCGGCTCTCCAAGGCAGGGTCGGCTGGGCTGGGTTGACCTCTTGCCGGGACAGCAAATCTGTCCTCGGGAACAGCAAATCGCCATTCCCGAACAGCAAATCGCTCTTCGGGAAGAGCAAATCGGCATTCGGGAAGAGCAAATCGCTCTTCAGTAAGAGCAAATCGGCATTCGGGAAGAGCAAATCGCTCTTCGGGAAGAGCAAATCGGTATTCGGGAAGAGCAAATCGGCATTCGGGAAGAGCAATCGGTATTCGGGAAGAGCAAATCGCTGCTCCGGAGAAGCACATCGGTCTTCCGAAAGGGCAAGGCGCTGTTCGGGAAGCCCGAAGTGCGCTTCGATAGCTGTAAGACGCGCTCCGGATCGGTGAAAAGTTCCTGGGGCAGGGGGCGCGCTCCGCTGGGCCTGCAGGCGCAGCGGGCGGCCTTTCTTGTGGACGCACCGCAGCATCGCTGGCACGCTGGCGGCCCCTCACGTGTCCTTTGCCCATGACCGATCCGCGCCTGACCGACCTCGTGCAAGCCGTTCCGGCCTTGCGCCTGAAGACCGAGCCGTCCGACCTGGAGCATTACGGCCGCGACTGGACCCGGCGCTGGACCCCGGCGCCGCTGGCGATTGCCTTGCCGGGCACGGTCGAGGAGGTGCAGGCGGTGGTGCGCTGGGCCAGCCAGCACGGCGTGGCGGTGGTGCCCTCGGGCGGCCGCACCGGCCTGTCTGGCGGCGCGGTGGCCGCGAACGGAGAGCTGGTGCTCAGCCTGGAGCGCATGAACCGGGTGCTGGACTTCAATGCGGTGGACCGCACGCTGACTGTGCAGGCCGGCATCGCCCTGGAAGCGGTGCACAACACGGCCCGCGACCACGGGCTGGCGTATCCGGTGGATTTCGCCTCGCGCGGGTCGTGTTCCATCGGCGGCAACATCGCCACCAACGCCGGCGGCATCCGCGTGATCCGCTACGGCAATACCCGCGAATGGATCGCCGGCATGAAGGTGGTCACCGGCACCGGCGAGCTGCTCGACCTCAACCGCGGCCTGATCAAGAACTCCAGCGGCTACGACCTGCGCCACCTGATGATCGCCTCGGAAGGCACGCTGGGCATCGTCGTCGAAGCCAGCCTGCGCCTGACCGATCCGGCGCCGGCCAGCAACGTGATGCTGCTGGCCTTGCCGTCGTTCGAGGTGCTGATGCAGGTGTTCTCCGCCTTCCGCGAACGCCTGCAGTTGCAGGCCTTCGAATTCTTCACCGACCGCGCCCTGCACCACGTGCTGGCGCATGGCGCGCAGAAGCCGTTCGAGGAAATGCACCCCTATTACGTGGTCACCGAATTCGCCTCCGGCGACGAGGTCCAGGAAGCCGCGGCGATGGCGGCGTTCGAGGCCTGCATGGACAGCGGCTGGGTCAGCGACGGCGTGGTCAGCCAGAGCGACGCCCAGGCCGCGCAGTTATGGCGGCTGCGCGAAGCCATCACCGAAGCACTGGCGCCGTACAAGCCCTACAAGAACGATGTGTCGGTGCGCATTTCGGCGATGCCCGCCTTCCTCGAGGAAACCCAGCAGCTGCTGGGTAAGGCCTATCCGCATTTCGAAGTGGTCTGGTTCGGCCACATCGGCGACGGCAACCTGCACATCAACGTGCTGAAGCCGGACGACATGGACAACGCGGAATTCGTCGGCCAGTGCGAACAGGTGACCACGCTGCTGGCCGCTTCGCTGCAGAAGCACGAAGGCAGCATCTCCGCCGAGCACGGCATCGGCCTGGTGAAGAAGGGTTACCTGGAAAGCACGCGCAGTGCGGCGGAGATCGAGGTGATGCGGGGGATCAAGCGCGTGCTGGATCCGCAGGGGATATTGAATCCGGGGAAGTTGTTCGACGTTTGAAATATTTTGCGGTTGGCTTGATCGGTTTTCTCCTCTCCCCTTGCGGGAGAGGATGCCGGTAGAGCCTGCCCCCGAATGCTTTAGTCGGGGGGGGCAGGAGAGGGGGCGGGAGCGTAGCGAGCGTGCTTTTGTTCATTACACTCGAGATAGTCCGTCGCCATATTGCACAGGCTCCGGCTTCCCCTCTCCCGACCTTCGGCCACCCTCTCCCGCAAGGGGAGAGGGGAGAAACCAAGCTATCGGCTGCCCTCTTCCGGCCCCCTGCTAAAACACTCGAGGGCAGGCTCTTCGGCCACTTTCTCCCACAAGGGGAGAGGGGAAGCACCAAGCTACCGGCTACCGGCAAACAGCTAACAGTTACAGGTAACGGCCGTCAGCCTCAATCCGCGCGCCCGCCAAACTCACCCGTAGTGGTATTCACCAGCACGCGTTCGCCGTTGACGATGTACTCGGGCACCATGATTTCCAGGCCGGTGCTCAGCTTGGCCGGCTTCGGGCGCTTGGTGGCGCTGCCGCCTTTCAGTTCCGGGGGCGTTTCCACCACTTCCAGGGTCACGTGCTGGGGCAGCTGCAATGCAACGGGCTGGTCGTCGATGATCTGCACATAGCTGCCAGCCAGGCCATCGGCAATGTAGCCGGCATCGTCGCCAATCACGTCGGCGTCGAAGGTGTAGGGCGTGTAGTCCTCGTCATCCAGGAACACGAAGGCGTCGCCATCCTTGTAGGAATAGGTGGCCTGGCGGCGCGAGACCTCGACTTCCTTCAGGTCATCATCGCCACCGACGCTGAGGTCGTATTTCACCGCGCCGGGAATGCTGTACAGGGTGAAGCGGAACTTGACGTTGCCGCCGCGGCCCTGCGGCGCGCTGCGCTCGATGTCGCGCACCTGGTAGACGGTGCCGTTGTGTTCGAAGACGTTGCCTTTCTTGATTTCGTTGGCTTTCATTTGGTGGGCCGGAGGTGAGGAGTGAGGAGTGAGGAGTGAGGAGTGAGGAGAACGCGTGGGGATGAAGGCTTTTACACTTCACTCTTCACCCTTTGCCATTGACCGCAATCCTTTATTTGGGCGCCAGGCGCACCGCGCCATCCAGGCGGATGGTCTCGCCGTTCAAGTAGCGGTTCTGGACGATGAAGGCGACGGTCTCGGCGAATTCCTCGGGCTTGCCCAGGCGCGCCGGGAAGGGGATGGAGGCGCCCAGCGACTTCTGCACGTCCTCGGGCATGCCGTCCATCATCGGCGTCCAGAAGATGCCCGGGGCGACGGTCATCACGCGGATGCCGAAGCGCGAAAGTTCGCGCGCCATCGGCAGGGTCATGGCGATTACGCCGCCCTTGGAAGCCGAATAGGCGGCCTGGCCGATCTGGCCCTCGAAGGCCGCCACGCTGGCGGTATTGATGATCACGCCGCGCTCGCCATCCTCGCCGGCGGCGTTGTGCTGCATCAGGTTGGCGGCGGCCTTGGCCACGTTGAAGCTGCCGACCAGGTTGACCAGCACGGTGCCGCGGAAATTGGCCAGCGGCATGGGTGCTTCCCGGCCCAGCACGCGGCCGGCACCGAGGATGCCGGCGCAGTTGATGGCGGCATTCAGTCCGCCCAGGAATTCGTGCGCGGCCTCGACACTGGCGGCGACGCCGTCCTCGTCGGACACGTCGGTGCGGAAGTAGCGCGCCTTGTCCTCGCCCAGCGCGGCCACCGCGGCGGCGCCCTTGTCGTCGTTGACGTCGAACAGGGCCACGCGGGCGCCGTGGCCGACCAGGTGCTGGGCGACGGCCAGACCCAGGCCGGAAACGCCGCCGGTGATGATGGCGCGGGTGTCGGAAAGCTGCATGCGGAAAGTCCATCGCGGGTAAGGCCCGCATTTTACGTCATCGGCAACGGTCGCCTGGCGCTGGTCGGCTATTGCAGGAGCGTTGTAGGAGCGACGCAAGTCGCGAAGCTGGCCATCCGTCCTTGCTCGCGACGCATCCCGGCCTGTCGCGCTCGCCGGCGATGACCATGACCACATGGGCGGATGTTGGTTGCGCGACGCAATCACCTTCCATCGGTCCGCATGGGTGCCGGAGTTTCCCGGCTTCGCGACTTGCGTCGCTCCTACAACGCTCCTAGACAGACGCGGGAGGTGGCTGGAGATCGAGCGCGTAGAAGGTATTGCAGCCGCCGTGGCCGGTGGCGCCGAGGGGCGCGCCCAGGCGCTGGAACCCGCTGCGCTCATACAGGCGCATGGCCGCGTCCATGCCGCCCAGTGTTTCCAGGTAGCAGCGGCTGAAGCCGAAGCCACGCGCGGCCTGCAGGCAGCGGGCCATCATTGCGGCGCCGGCGCCCAGGCCGCGCGCTTCAGGCAGGAAATACATCTTGCGCAATTCGCAGGTGCCGGCATCGCCACCTTCCAGTGGCGCAACTCCGCCGCCGCCGAGGATCCGGCCATCGCGTTCGACCACGAAATAGGCTGAGCGCGGTTCGGCATACGCACGACTCATCCAGTCGACTTCGGGATCATTGATGGCGAAGCCGCAACCCACCGCGCCGAACTCGGGCATGACCGTGCGGATGATCGCGGCAATCGCGGGGTCATCGGACGCTTCGATCGGACGGATGCGGTAGCCAGGCTCAGCCATTGGACACGCGCTCCTCGGGCGAACGCAGGCGACTGGCGAATTCATCCGGGGTCAGGCCTGGTGCGAACAGGAAGCCCTGGCCGACCGGTACTCCGAGCTGCAGCAGGAACTGGCGCTGGGCCTCGGACTCCACGCCCTCGGCCACCAGTCCCAGCCCCAGGCTGCGCGCGATGGCCGAGACCGCCTGGCACACGGCCACGTCGGAACGGTTGTTGGGCACGCCTTCGGTGAACAGCTGGCTGAGCTTGAGGCCGTGGATGGGAAGCCGGCGCAGGTAGTTGAGCGCGCTGTAGCCCTCGCCGAAATCGTCGATGGTCAGGAGCACGCCCAGCGCGCGCAGTTCGGCAAAGGTCTTGAGGGTGGCCGGTGCGTCCTCGATCAGGACGCGCTCGGTGAATTCCAGTTCCAGTGCCGCGCCCGGCAATTCGTACTCGGCCAGGACCGCGCGCACGTTCTCGGCCAGGTCCTCGCCGGCGAACTGGCGGTAGGAAACATTCACCGCCACCCGCACGATGCCCAGCCCCATGTCATGCCACTCGCGGACCTGGCGGCAGGCTTCGCGCAGCACCCAGCTGCCGATGCGGACGATGTCGCCGGTGGTCTCGGCATGGCTGATGAAGAGGTCGGGGCGCAATTCGCCGAGCTGGTGGTTCTGCCAGCGGATCAGGGCCTCGGCGGCGACGATCTGGCCGCGGCGCAGGTCGACCTGCGGCTGGTAGACCAGGCGGAATTCGTTGTTGTCGACGGCGCGCCGCAGTTGCGTTTCGATCTGCAGGCGGTCCTGCTGCCGGCGCGCCAGGTCCGGCGTGAATGCCTGCCAGCCATTGCGGGCCCGGTGCTTGCTGTCGTACATGGCGATGTCGGCGTTCTGGATCAGCTGCTGCGGGCGCACGCCGTCCTCGGGTGCCCGCGAGATGCCGATGCTGGCGGTGATCGCGAATTCATCCTTGTCGAAGCGGAACGAGTCGGCGAAGGCCGCGAGCACGGCGTCGGCCAGGTGTTCGGGCTGTTCGGCATCGCCACTGGTGTCGCAAAGCACCAGGAATTCATCGCCGCCGAAGCGCGCGACCAGGCCTTCGGTGCCCACCGCGCCCTGGATGCGCGCGGCGGCCTGCATCAGCAGTTCGTCGCCGGCGCTGTGGCCGAGCACGTCGTTGACGGTCTTGAACCGGTCCAGGTCGATGTAGAGCAGGGCGACGTTGGCGTGGACAGGATCGATCAGCCGGGTACCGAGTTCGTTGAGCACCGCATCGCGGTTCATCAGCCCGGTAAGCGGGTCGGTGCGGGCCTGGATGCGCAGGGTTTCCTCGGCGCGCTTGTCCGCCGAAATGTCCTGCAGCGTGCCGGTGATGCGCGAGGTGGAAGGGTCGCCGGCTTCGGCTTCGCCAATGACCCGGATCCAGAAGGGATGGCCGTCATCGCGGCTGCCCTGCAGTTCCAGGTCGAAGCCGCCGCCGGTATCGACCACCTTCTGCATCGCGCCGCGGAAGCGGCGGCGGTCGGGATCGCGCAGGCAGGACAGCATCTCTTCGATATTGGCTGGCGGCTGCAGGGCGCCGAGGATGCGGATCGCCTCGTCGGTCAGGTAGACCAGGTCGCGGCCGGTATCCCACTCCCAGCCGCCGATATGCGCCAGCGACTGGGCACGGTCGAACAGGGCGCTGTCGCGCTTGAGCGCGGTGACGTCGCTGAAGATGGAGGTGACCTGCGCCGGTTTCTCGCCACCGGGCGCGAACTGCGGCACCGAAGTCACGGTCAGCCAGATCAGTTGCTTGCTTTGGCGGTGATACAGGCCCATCAGCATGCTTTCCACGACCTGGCCGGTCTGCAGGGCGCGATGCGCCGGCAATGCTTCGCTGCTCAGCTCGTGGCCGTGTTCGTCGACGATGCGCCAGCGGTCCAGCTGCAGCTCGTCGGCCAGCCGCTTGCCTTCGCCGATGCCGAAGATGCGCATCGCGGCGCGGTTGGCGTAAACGATGTCGCGGGCGCTGTTCTGCACCAGGATGCCCTTGTCGATGACTTCCATCAGCTCGCGATAGCGCAGTTCCGCCTCGCGCCGCTTGCTCAGGTCGCGCGCGACCGCAACCAGGCTCTTGCGTCCGTCGAAGACGAAGTTGGCCGAATGCACTTCCACCGGGAAGCGGGTGCCGTCGCCCCGCATGTTGGTCACTTCGATGACATAGGTATCGCCGCGGTTCAATGCTTCCCACACCGGCGTCATGTGGTCGTGCGGCAGTTCCGGGTTGAGGACGTTGATGTTCTTGCCGACGATGGCGGCCCGCGGACGCTTGTAGGCGGTCATGCCGGCCTTGTTGAGGTCGAGCACGGTGCCATCCTCGGACAGGATGCTGACCGGGTCGGGCACCGCGTCGAACAGCGCGCGATATCTCAATAACGCCCAGTGCTTCTGGGTGATGGTGGCGCGCAGCAGCGCTGCGGCCTGGGTCATGATCGTTCGGGTCGGCGCGTCCAGTGCGGGATCGGCGCCGGCCTTGTCGAGCGATGCCATCACCGCGGCCGGATCGTCGTGAATGGAGGCGTCCAGGGCCACGTCAGCCGGATCAGAGTCAACCGCATCAGAGTCAACCTGTTCCCGCTCCGTGGGCGCCTGCATGTTCATGTCGCCGCCAGTGCCCTCGAGACCTTGCTGCCGGTGTCGCGGCCGAGCAGGGCGGACAGCCAGAGACCCGTTTCGCTGAGCCTGGCCAGGTCTACCCCTGTTTCCATGCCCAGTCCATGCAGCAGGTAGACCACGTCCTCGCTGGCCACGTTGCCGCTGGCGCCCTTGGCATACGGGCAACCCCCGGTGCCGGACACGGCCGAGTCGATCACCGCGACTCCTTCTTCCAGGCACGCCAGGATATTGGCCAGGGCCTGGCCGTAGGTGTCGTGGAAATGCACGGCCAGCGCAGGCAGCGGCACTTCGCTGGCGACGGCTTTGAGCATTGCGCGGGCCTTGTGGGGGGTGCCGACGCCGATGGTATCGCCCAGCGAGATTTCGTAACAGCCCAGTGCGTGCAGGCGCGAGGCGACCCGCACCACGTCCGCCAGCGGCACCTCGCCCTGGTAGGGACAGCCGAGCACGGTGGAGACGTAGCCGCGCACCCTGACTCCGTCGGCCCTGGCCCGTTCCAGCACCGGGCGGAAACGCTCGATGGACTCGTCGATGCCGGCGTTGATGTTCTTGCGGTTGAAGGCCTCGGAGGCGGCGGTGAACACGGCCACTTCCTGTGCGCCGACGGCCAGGGCGCGCTCATAGCCCTTCTCGTTGGGAACCAGCACCGGATACGAGACGCCGGGCTTGCGTTCGATGGCGCTGAATACCTCGGCCGCGTCGGCCAGTTGCGGCACCCACGACGGACTGACGAAACTGGTGGCTTCGATGCTGCGCAGGCCGGTTTGCGATAGCCGGTTGATCAGTTCGATCTTGGCCGCGGTGGCGATGATCGACTTCTCGTTCTGCAGGCCATCGCGCGGCCCGACTTCGACGATGCGAACCGGAAAAGTCACAGCGGTGCTTCCATCTGCGCGCGCAGGGCCACGCTTGCCGCGTCGACCCGCTTGAACAGGCGCCGGCGCCTGGGCAGCGATCCACGCAACGACGCCGCAACGGCGGCGGCACCGTGCCGAGACTGTCGCTTGCTGGTGCCAGGCCCGTTCTTCCGATGACGCAAATGCATGCAACGAACTCCGGCGTTATTCACTGCAAACGCAGGGTGCGGCAATTTGCGGACGTCAGCCTCGCAGCGGGGCGAAGGGGTCACGGCAGCGGCTCCAGGGTGGCCAGCACCGCATCGGCATCAACGAAGTCGCCGGCAACGGCGCGCAGCTCGGCCACGATGCCGTCGCGTGGCGACCGGATCGCCAGTTCCATCTTCATGGCTTCCATGACCAGCAGTTCCTGGCCAGCGACGACCGTCTCACCTGGCTGGGCCTTGACCACCACGACCCGACCCGGCATCGGCGCGATGATGCGGCCATCGTTACCTGCGGATGCCGCGGTCTGCGGCAGGTAAGCCGGAACCGGGACCAGTTCCAGGCGCCGTTCGCCATCATGGACCATGACCTTGCGGGGATCGGCGCGTACCTGGAAACGGCGGGCCTGGGCGTCCATGCGCAAGCTCAGCAGCCCGTCCGCCATGCGCGCGCCCTGGATCACGGCCACGGCGTGCGGGGCCTCGATGCGGTAGTCGCCATTGGCACCGTGCGCGCCCACGGCAAGCGCCTCGCCGCGATGCAGGAACGCCAGCAGGCGCCCGCCGGCGTGGCCAAGCCGCCAGCCATCGGCGATGGCCCAGGGCGAGCCGGGATCGGTGGAATCCGCGGCCTGTGCGCGTGCGTCCGACTCCTGCATCAGCAGTGTTGCGGTGGCCGCGGCGACCAGCAGGTCCGGATCGATTCCCGCCGGCGGCATGAACTCGTCCAGGTGGCGATCCAGGTAGCCGGTGTCGATGCTGGCGTCGACGATGGCCGGATGCCGCACCAGTTGTTCCAGGAATCCGATATTCGACTTCGGCCCCACGATCTCGCAGTGCGCCAGCGCTTCGCGCAGGCGTGCCAGGGCCATGGCCCGGGTCTGGTCCCAGACGATGAGCTTGGCGATCATCGGGTCGTAGAAGATGCTGACGGCGTCGCCTTCGACCACGCCCGAATCGATGCGCACATGCGCCGAGGGGGCGGGCAGCAGCAGGGTCTCGAGCTTGCCCGAGCCCGGCAGGAAACCGGCTTCCGGATCCTCCGCATACAGGCGCACTTCGATGGCATGCCCGTGCTGGGGCACCTGCTGCTGTTGCAGCGGCAGCTCGTCGCCCGCGGCAATACGCAACTGCCATTCCACCAGGTCCAGGCCGGTGGTCAGTTCGGTCACCGGATGCTCGACCTGCAGGCGCGTGTTGATTTCCATGAAGTAGAACGCGCCGGCCGGGTCGACGATGAATTCCACCGTGCCGGCGTTGACGTAGTCGATGGCGTGCGCGGCCTGCACCGCCGCATCGCCCATCGCCTCGCGCATCGCGGGCGTCAGGAAAGGCGAGGGTGATTCCTCCAGGACCTTCTGGTAGCGGCGCTGGGCCGAGCATTCGCGTTCGTTGAGGTGGATGGCGTGGCCGTGGGCGTCACCGAATACCTGGATCTCGATATGGCGCGGCGACTGCACGTAGCGTTCCAGCAGCACGCGGTCGCGGCCGAAGGCATTGGCGGCTTCGCGCTGGCAGCTTTCCAGCTGGGGCAGGAATTCATCCAGCCCGTGCACGATGCGCATGCCCTTGCCGCCGCCGCCATGGGCGGCCTTGATCATCAGCGGAAAGCCGATGCGCGCGGCTTCCCGCGACAGCACGTCGGGTGACTGGTCTTCGCCGGTGTAGCCGGGCACCACGGGTACGCCGGCGGCGGCCATCAGATCCTTGGCGCCGGCCTTGCTGCCCATCTTGCGCATCGAGGCGGCCTTGGGGCCGATGAAGGCGATGCCCGCGCTTTCCACCGCGTCGGCGAAGTCGGCGTTTTCGGAAAGGAAGCCGTAACCCGGGTGGATGGCCTGCGCGCCGCTGCGAATGGCGACATCCAGGATGGCATCGCCACGCAGGTAGCTGTCCGCCGGGCGGGGGCCGCCTATCGGATAAGCCTCGTCGGCCTGGCGCACGTGTTGTGCATCGGCATCGGCTTCGGAATAGACCGCCACCGTACGTATGCCCAGGCGGCGGCAGGTACGGATCACGCGGCAGGCGATTTCGCCGCGATTGGCGATCAGCACTTTGGAGAACATCGGGTTATTCCGGACGATGGCACACCGCCTCTATGTTGTGGCCGTCGGGATCGATGATGAAGCCGCCGTAGTAATGGGGGTGGTAATGCGGGCGCAGGCCGGGAGCGCCGTTGTCGGTGCCGCCGGCCACGATGCCGGCCGCGTGGAATGCATCCACCTGGCTACGGTTGTCGACGGTGAAAGCGACATGGGTATGCGCGGCCACACCACGTGGGTCGTTGCCGATCCAGAAGTCGGGCTTCTGGTCGCGGCCGAAGCCCGCCGCCCAGCTGCCGTCATCGGTCTGCTCGGGAGTGACTTCCATCACCAGCGACACGCCGATGGCAGCGAGCACCTGCTCGTAGAACGCCTTGCTGCGCGGGTAGTCCGATACGGGAATGCCAATGTGGTCGATCATCGCTTGTCCTCCTTGCCTGCCCATGAGGGCGTTCGTTTATCCAGGAAGGCGGACAGCCCTTCCTGGCCTTCGGGAGAAACGCGCAGGCCGGCAATGAGGCTGGCATTGGCCTGGTCCTGCGCCTCACCATCGGCTGTCGCCAGCACGCGGGCGACCAGCGACTTGGCCCCGGCCGCCGCGCGCGGCCCTGCTTTCAGCAGCAGGTCGATCTGGCGTTGCACCGCCGCGTCCAGCTGGTCGCTGGCAACCACCTGGTGCAGCAGCCCGATCTGCAGCGCGGTCTGCGCGTCGAAAAGTTCCGCCGTGGCGAACCAGCGCCGGGCCTGGCGCGGCCCGATGGCGGCGATGACATAGGGGGAAATGACCGCCGGAAGCAGGCCCAGCCGGCTTTCGGTCAGGCCGAACCTGGCCTCGGGCACGCCGATGGCGATGTCGCAGCACGCCACCAGGCCGACGCCGCCACCGAAGGCGGCGCCATGGACGCGCGCGATGGTGGGTTTGGGCAATTCATCCAGCGTGCGCATCAGCCGGGCCAGGGCCAGCGAATCCTCGCGATTGGCCGCCTCGCTGGCCGCAGCCATGCCGCGCATCCAGTTGAGGTCGGCGCCGGCGGAAAAGGATGGGCCTGCGCCCTCCAGCACCACCACGCGAACGCCCGCGTCGGTAGCCGCCGTCGCCAGGGCCGCGGTCATCCCGGCGATCACCCCGGCGTCGAAGGCGTTATGCAGGTTGGGCCTGTTCAAGCGCAGGCGCAGTACTTCGCCTTGGTGTTGCTGCAGCAGCATTTCCGACATCACAACCCTCCCGGCGGCGAGGCCGAATGATAGCCGGTGGCGCCGGCAAGGCGATTGCGCCCCACCGATGATAGAATGAGAACAGTTCCTATTTGGTGGCTCCGTGACCCTGAACGACCTGCCCAGGCGCAACCCCGCCATCGTTGAATCCGTGGACGACATCACTCCCAACGACAACATCGCCCGCCGCCTGCGCGAGCTTGGCTTCGTGGCCGGCGAGCAGGTCGAGGTCGTGGCGGAAGGCCCATTGGGTGGCGAACCGCTGCTGGTGCAGGTGGGTTTCACCCGTTTCGCACTGCGCCGTTCGGAAGCGGCGCGCGTGCGACTGCACGCCGGGGGAAAAACCGCATGAGCGCGCTGGTTCCCCTGAGGCTTGCACTGGTCGGTAGCCCGAACTGCGGCAAGACCGCGCTGTTCAACCAGCTGACCGGCAGCCGGCAGAAGGTGGCCAATTACGCCGGTGTCACCGTGGAACGCAAGGAAGGGCGCCTGCAGGGCGCCAGCGGACGCCATTACGCGTTGCTGGACCTGCCCGGCGCCTACAGCCTGCATGCGGCCAGCCTGGACGAGGCGATCACCCGTGACCTCTGCCGTGGGTTCCTGCCCGGCGAGCCGGCCCCCGACGTACTGGTATGCGTGGTCGACGCGACCAACCTGCGCCTGCACCTGCGCTTTGCGTTGGAGGTGCGCGAGCTGGGCAAGCCGATGATCCTGGCGGTGAACATGGCCGACGTGGCCCGCCGTCGCGGCGTCACAATTGACCTGGCCCTGCTGGAACGCGAACTGGGCGTGCCGGTAGTGGAGACCGTCGCGGTCAGGCGCAATGGCGCCAGCGAGCTGCTTGGGCAAATCGAGGGCATGGCCGCGCAACCGCATGCGCCCCGCAGGCAACTGGCCGAAGGGGCCGACCTGCACCAGGAAACCCGCCGCCTGCTTTCGGCGGCGGTCAGCATGCCCACGCGTACCGCCAGGGTCGACGATGCACTGGACCGCTGGCTGCTGCATCCGGTGTTCGGCCTGCTGGCGCTGGCGGTGGTGATGTTCCTGATCTTCCAGGCCGTGTACGCCTGGGCCAAGCCACTGATGGACCTGATCGATGCCGGCACCGGCGGGCTGGGCGGGGCGGTGGGTGCGGCGTTGCCGGCCGGTCCACTGAACAGCCTGCTGGTCGATGGCATCATCGCCGGCCTTGGCGGGGTGATCGTGTTCCTGCCGCAGATCCTGATCCTGTTCGCTTTCATCCTCGCGCTGGAGGAATCCGGCTACCTGCCGCGGGCCGCGTTCCTGCTCGACCGGATGATGGCTTCGGCGGGCCTGTCCGGGCGCTCCTTCATTCCGCTGTTGTCGAGCTTTGCCTGTGCCATCCCCGGCATCATGGCCACGCGCTCGATCCAGGATCCACGTGACCGGCTGGCCACCATCCTGGTCGCGCCGCTGATGACGTGTTCGGCGCGCCTGCCGGTTTACGCGCTGCTGATAGGTGCCTTCATTCCGCAGAAAAAGGTCTGGGGCGTGTTCAACCAGCAGGGGCTGGTGTTGTTCGGCCTGTATGCCGCCGGCGTGCTCAGCGCATTGCTGGTGTCGTGGGTGATGAAGAAATGGCGTCGCGACAAGAGCGAACATCCGCTGTTGCTGGAGTTGCCGTCCTACCGCATCCCGCATCCGCGCGACCTGCTGATCGGGCTGTGGGAACGCGCCTGGATCTTCCTGCGCCGGGTCGGTGGCATCATCCTGGCGCTGACCATCCTGCTGTGGTTCCTGCTCTCGTTCCCGGCCGCGCCGCTGGACGCGACCCTGCCGGCGATCGACTACAGCTTCGCCGGCCGCATCGGCCATGCGATGACCGCCATCTTCGCGCCCATCGGTTTCAATTGGCAGATCTGCATCGCGCTCATCCCGGGCATGGCGGCGCGCGAGGTGGCCGTGTCTTCACTGGCCACCGTGTACGCCTTGTCGGCGGTCGATGACGATGCCGCCGCCCGGGCGCTGACGCCGCTGATCTCCGATGGCTGGTCACTGGCCACCGCGCTGTCGCTGCTGGTGTGGTTCATCTATGCGCCGATGTGCATTTCCACCCTGGCCACGATCAAGCGCGAGACCAACTCGTGGCGGAAGATGTCCTTTGCCACCATCTACCTGTTCGCATTGGCGTATGGCGCCTCGTTCGTGACCTACCAGGTCGCGGTGCTGCTGGGGGCAGGGTGAGTACGTCGCTGCTGCTGCAGTACGTGGTCATTGCGCTTGCCGTGGTGGTGAGCGCCTGGGTGGTGGCCAGCAAGCAGTTCCCGGGCAGCGTGCGCAAGCTGCGCGTTGCATTGGCATTGCCGTTGTTGCGGCAGGGCCGGCCCGCGTGGGCGCGTGCGATCGGGCTGCGGATCTCGCCCGTGGCGCAATCGGGTGACGGCGCCTGTGGTGGCTGCGACAACTGCGGGCCGGCAACCCCAAAGCGCTGACCCGGCCCCGTAAAAGAAGCCCCGGGGCAACCGCAGCAGCGACGCAAGCCGCGAACTGCCATCAAGGAAGCAGCGCTTCCTTTCCTTCTGTCAGTTTGCCGACTCGCGTCGCTCCTGCGACGTCCTGCAACTTCTGCGCGGGCCTGGCCCGCTCAGTGATCCCTGCGTCCGCGCAAGCCCTTCAGGTCATTGCGCGGCACTGCTTCCACGGCAAGGGTGAAAGTGCGTTCCTCGTTGAGCTGCATCGCGCCCACGCCCACCACATGGCGCGCAATCTCGTCGCCACGGTCGTTCCTGATCGTCAGCACCACCGTGTATTCCCAGGGACCGCCATCGGGTGGATGGCGGACCGTGCCCTGCACGCGCAGGGGCACGATGGTTTCCGCGACGCGTTTGGCCGTGACTGCCGCCTCATCGAAGCGGAGATGATGCTTGCACGCCGGACAGACGCTTGCGCTCTCCAGGATAGTGGTCTTGCAGTGCGGGCAACTGCGTGTGGCGCCCGCCGTGCCCGGACGCGGCGTGCTCATGAAGCCGCGTCGTTGCCTGCATCCTTGTTGGCGCTGCCGGATTTACCGGAGGTGGCCTTGGTTTCTTCCCAGCCGAAGTCGGCCTGTCCGCGCATGCGGGAACCCGCTGCAACGGTGAGTGAGCCGGCCTTCAGGTCGCCGATGATCACGCCCGAACTCAGCAACTCGACGCGGGAGGCGGACTCGATATTGCCTTCCAGCTCGCCGGCGATGGTGACCTTCTTGGCCCGCACGCCGCCGTTCAACTTGGCGCCTGTTTCGATGGTCAGGTCGCCCTGCACGTTGACGTCGCCCTTGAACTTGCCGGCGATGCGGATATGACCCGTGCCCTCGATCTTGCCCTCGATGGTCAGGTCAGCGGCAATCAGCGACTCCTTGAGTTCGCGCTCGTTGCTGGCGACCGGTGCCGGGCGCGGCGGGGCCGTGGTGGTGGGCGAGAAATCGGCCGCCGCAGGCGGGTCGCGCTGTGTCACGGGCTCGGGTGGCAGCGGGATCGAATCCTTTCGGGCGGGGTTCTGATCCTTCCAGATAGACATCGGTATGGCTCCAGCAAAGTACGGGGGATTGCAGACTATCGCCTCGCGGCCACGTTCGTGCTGTGACTTGGCTCACCAAACGCCCAGTGCAGCGCACACTTGGCCAAGGGACTTCAGGTAAACACTTACACATGCACACATGCCGGTCAGAAGTATCCAGCCGCCGGTTTCATTCCATTACATCCTGAATACGCCGATCCTGGCCGGCTCGATCCGCGCGTTCAACGAAGCGGAGATCGCCAGCCCCAATACGCGTCGCGTATCCGCAGGATCGATGATGCCGTCGTCCCACAAGCGGGCCGTGGCATACCAGGGGCTGCCCTGGGATTCGTACTGGTCGCGGATCGGCGCCTTGAAGGCCTCTTCCTCTTCGGCGGACCATGCCTTCCCCGAGGCCTCGATGCCGTCGCGGCGCACCGTTGCCAGCACGCTGGCGGCCTGCTCGCCGCCCATCACGCTGATCCGCGCGTTCGGCCACATCCACAGGAAGCGCGCGCCGTAGGCACGTCCGCACATGGCGTAGTTGCCGGCGCCGAAGCTGCCGCCGATGACCACGGTGAACTTGGGAACCGACGAGCACGCCACGGCGGTCACCATCTTGGCCCCGTCCTTGGCGATGCCGGCGTTCTCGTACTTCCTGCCGACCATGAAGCCGGTGATGTTCTGCAGGAACACCAGCGGGATGCCGCGCTGGTTGCACAGCTCGATGAAGTGCGCGCCCTTGAGCGCGCTCTCGGCGAAAAGGATGCCGTTGTTGGCGATGATGCCGACCGGGTAGCCGTGCAGGTGGGCGAAACCGGTGATCAGGGTCTTGCCGTAGCGCGCCTTGAACTCGTCGAAGCGGGAACCGTCGACGATGCGGGCGATGACCTCGCGGATGTCGAACGGCCGGCGGGTGTCCTTCGGCACGATGCCATACAGCTCATGTGCCGCATGCAGCGGTTCCTCGCTGGGGCGGACCGCCACGGCCAGTGTCTTGATGCGGTTGAGGTTGCCGACCAGGTTGCGGGCGATCTGCAGGGCATCGCGGTCGTCCTCGGCGAAGTGGTCGGCGACGCCGGAGACGCTGGTGTGCACGTCGGCGCCACCGAGGGCTTCGGCATCGACTATTTCGCCCGTTGCCGCCTTCACCAGCGGAGGGCCACCCAGGAAAATGGTGCCCTGTTCCTTGACGATGATGCTCTCGTCGCACATGGCGGGCACATAGGCGCCGCCTGCCGTGCAGCTGCCCATCACCACGGCTATCTGCGGGATGTTCTCCGCGCTCAGGCGGGCCTGGTTGTAGAAGATGCGGCCGAAGTGCTCCCGGTCCGGAAAGACCTCGTCCTGCAGGGGCAGGAAGGCGCCGCCGGAATCGACCAGGTAGATGCAGGGCAGGCGGTTCTCGCGCGCGATTTCCTGCGCGCGCAGGTGCTTCTTCACCGTCATCGGGAAATAGGTGCCGCCCTTGACGGTCGCATCGTTGGCCACGACCACGACTTCCAGGCCCTGCACCCGGCCAATGCCGGCGACCATGCCGGCACCTGGCGCTGCACCGTCGTACATGTCCTCGCCTGCGAGCGGCGCGATTTCAAGGAACGGCGAGCCGGGATCCAGCAGGGCGGTGATGCGGTCGCGGGGAAGCAGCTTGCCGCGCTCGGTGTGCTTGTCACGGGCCCTGGCGCCGCCCCCTTCGGCGGCGCGGACAAGGCGGCGGTCCAGTTCGTCCACCAGGGCGCGGTGATAGGCGGCGTTGTCGATGAAGTCGGCAGAGCGGGGATCGAGTTGCGAAGTCAGTACCGACATACGATCGGAGCCTGCTGTGAGGAGGCAGCAAGGATACAACCCGATCCCCGAAAGCCCCAGACGCAACAAGGCCCGCGGTTGCGGGCCTTGTTGGAATGCAGTCGCCGGCCGTGGCCCGTGGCTTATTTCTTGGCGGCAGCTTCGGCCTTGTCGGCGGCTTCGGCAGCCTTGTCGGCAGTGGCCTGGGCAGCGTCGGCAACCGCATCGGCGCTGGTGGCGGCGGCGCCCTGCACGGCGTTCTCGGCGGTGTTGGCGGCGTCGGTCACCGAGGCGGCGGCCGAATCGGCGGCGGCAGCGGCAGAGTCGGTCGCGGCAACCGCGGAGTCGGTGGCGGCCGTCGCGGCCTGGTCAGCCTGCGCCGCAGCCTGGTCGGCGGTTGCAGCAGCGTCGTTGGCGGCCTGGTCGGATTCGGACTTGGTGCAGGCGCTGAGGGCCAGTACGGAAGCGGCCAGCAGGACAATGAGCTTGGTCTTCATGTTTATCTCCGGAAGTGATGGGAACAACAGATCGGCAACGCAGGCGAAGTCTGGTGAGCCATGGTCCCGGCCTGATAGTGAAAAAGGCCGCCGGCATGCGCCGACGACCTTCTTGTTCTACGAAAAGCGGAAGCTATATCTTTCGATATTACTTCTTGGCTTCTTCTGCAGCGTCCTTAGCCTGCTCGGCCGTGTCGGCAGCGGCTTCGGCCGTGTCGGCAGCGGCGTCAGCAGCAGCGGCGGTCGGGGCAGCAGCAGCGTCGGTAGCGGCGGTGGCAGCAGCGTCAGCAGCCTGGGCGGCAGCGTCGGCGGAGGTCTGGGCAGCGTCGGCCGTGGCAGCGCCGGTGGCGGCAGCAGCGTCAGCAGCAGCCTGGGCTTCGGTGGCGGTGGCAGCAGCGTCGGTCGCGGCGTCAGCAGCCTGCTCTTTGTTCGAGCAAGCGGCCAGGGCCAGGCCCAGAGCCAGCGCGATCAGCGTCTTGTTGATGGTCATTTTGGAATTTCCTCGTCGTTTAGTTGGCAACGCGCTATTGCGCGCCGGGTGACATGATGACAATCCGGATTCGGCTGTCAAGCGGTTGCGCAGTTATTTTTGTCAACGCTTCGTTAAACGTAACATAACGTACGGTTTTGTCACACTATTTCGATCGCTATCGCAGTGGCTTCGCCGCCGCCGATGCACAGGGAGGCGATTCCGCGCTTGCCTCCGCGGGCACGCAGCGCATGTACCAGCGTCACCACCAGGCGGGCACCGGAGGCACCGATCGGGTGGCCGAGCGCCGTGGCGCCGCCATTGACGTTCACCTTCGCGTGCGGGATTCCCAGTTCCTGGATCGGGGTCATGGCGACCACGGCGAACGCCTCGTTGATCTCGAACAGGTCCACGTCCTCGACCTTCCAGCCGACCTGCTTGAGCAGTTTTTCAATTGCGCCCACCGGCGCCGTGGTGAACCACTGCGGCTCCTGGGAAAAAGTGCTGTGGCCGACGATGCGGGCCAGCGGGGCGATGCCGCGCTTGGCCGCTTCCTCGGCGCTCAGCAGGATGGTGGCCGCGGCGCCGTCGGAGATGCTGGACGAGCTGGCGGCGGTGACCGTGCCGTTCTTGTTGAAGGCAGGTTTCAGTCCCGGGATCTTGCTGACGTCGGACTTGCCCGGCTGCTCGTCGGTGGCGTACTCGACCTCGCCCTTGCGGGTGCTGACCTTGACCGCGACGATCTCGTCGTTGAAGGCGCCCGAGGCCTGCGCCGCCTGGGCACGCTTCACCGATTCGATGCTGTAGGCGTCCTGCGCTTCCCGGCTGAAGCCATGCTTCTCGGCAGTCGCATCGGCGAATACGCCCATGGCCTGGCCGTCATAGGGATTGACCAGGCCGTCCCATGACATGTGGTCCACGGCCTGGAAGTTGCCGAAGCGGTTGCCGGTGCGGGAGTTGGGCAGCAGGTGCGGGGCGTTGGTCATCGACTCCATGCCGCCGGCAACCACGATGCTGGCCGAACCGGCCCTGATCAGGTCGTGGCCCAGCATGATCGCCTTCATGCCCGAGCCGCAGACCTTGTTGATGGTGGTGCAGCCGACGGACGTCGGCAGGCCGGCGGCCAGTGACGCCTGGCGGGCGGGCGCCTGGCCCAGGTTGGCCGGCAGCACGCAGCCCATGATCACTTCGGAGACATCGGCGGCGGCAATGCCGGACTGTTCCAGCGCGGCGGAGATTGCGGCGGCGCCAAGTGTCGGGGTGGGCACGCCAGTGAACTGGCCGAGGAAGGAACCGATCGCGGTGCGCTTGGCAGCGGCGATGACGATGTCGGACATGGTGATGCTCCTGCGGGGGTTTGTCGGCCGATTATCGCGGCCCGCCGACCCAGCGGCAAATGAGACTGCAGGCACGCCTGCAAGGGCTGGCGGAAATTGCGGTGTTTGGGTGTAGATTCCGGTCCAAGGGCGCGCGTGGGCATTGCCCCGGTCAGGCAACACGACGCGAGGGGGAAAGGAATGCGTTCGAAGCAGATTGACAAGGTGGCGTGCGCCTGCATGCTGGCGTTGGCCCTGGTTGCGTGCGGGGGAGGGGGAGGAGGCAGCACTGTCCGGGTCAATCCGCCGCCCGCCGCCCCGCCGCCGGTACCGCCGACGCCGCCGGTGGTGGAAGCGCCCAATCCCGCCTACGGCAAGCATCTGCTGCTGACCAACACGGCGGCTGCGCATGCGGCCGGTTTCACCGGCCAGGGAGTGACCATCGGCGTGGTCGACAGCGGCATCAACCGCAACCACCCGGCATTGGCCGGGCGGGTCATCGCCAACCTCAACTACATCAGCTCGCCACCCAACAACCTGAGCATCGATGACGTCGATGGCCATGGCACGGCGGTATCGCAGATCATCGCAGGCAAGCCGTTCGGGGCGTGGCCGGGCGGCATCGCGCCAGGCGCAAACCTGGTGTCGGCACGGATCATTTCAGACAAGCCGCCGGTGGATGATGGTTCGGGCCAGGGCAATGAAGTGAATGGCGCGCTGGGCCTGGCTTCCGTCCATCGCGACCTCATCAATCGCGGCGCCCGCATCATGAACAATTCCTGGGGTGGCCTGTACTGGACCAACCCCGCGGCCACCGCACCCATTGCCAGCGAATACCGCGACTTCATATTCGCCAACGATGGCCTGGTGGTGTTTGCCACCGGGAACGAGACCAGGCCCAATCCATCGGACATGGCGGCACTGCCCAGCCAGCCGGGCACCGGCGGCGGCTTCCCGGCAGCGGACCTGGAGCGGGGCTGGCTGGCGGTAGCGGCGCTGGACACCGACAACCCCACGCAACTGGCCAGTTACTCCAATGCCTGTGGCCTGGCGATGCGTTATTGCCTTGCCGCCCCCGGCAAGGTGGTGGTCACCGGCACCAACGACGCGCCGGCTTCGCCCACCTACTGGAGCTGGAGTGGCACCTCCCTGGCGGCACCCCAGGTATCGGGCGCCGCGGCGCTGGTATGGCAGGCATTTCCCTACTTCAACAACGACCTGGTCCGGCAAACGCTGCTGGGCACCGCCACTGACCTGGGTGCCCCGGGCGTCGACGCGGTATTCGGGCAGGGCGCGTTGAACGTGGGCAGGGCAGTGCTGGGGCCCGCGCGCTTCGACTGGGGCGATGTGACCGCCAACTTCAGCGGCGGCACCTCCACCTGGGGCAATGCGATCAGCGGCGCCGGCGGCCTGGTCAAGCAGGGCACGGGCACCCTGGTGCTGGCAAGTTCAAGCACCTACAGCGGGCCGACCCAGGTGCTCGGTGGCGAGCTGCGCATCAGCGACAACAACACGCTTGCCTCGAAGGTCAGCGTGGGGCCTGCCGGCACGCTGTCGGGCTATGCGCGGGTGGCGGAACTCCGCAACAACGGCACCCTGCGGCTGGACCAGCCTGCCTTCAACGTGACCGGGGATTACTACCAGGGCAGCCAGGCACGGATGGCGGTGCTGTTGTCCTCGCCGCTGTACGTGGGCGGCACGGCGTACCTGGACGGCGAACTGCATGTGCTGGGCACCAAACCCGGCTATGTGGCTACCGGCAGCGAGAACATCCTGGCCGCCAACGCCATCGTGGGCCGGTTCGCCAGCCTGACCGCCGCACCCACCGTGTTCCTGGACGGCTCCCTGGCTTACACCGCCACCCACGTGTGGTTGAACATCACCCGCCTCAACGTAGCGGCCGCGGCGATGGCCATGGGCAACATCAGTTCGGTGTCGCTGGGATCGGCGCAACGCGTGGAGGATGCCTTCGGCCTGATCGATGCCCAGCCACGCGAGGGCGGTGGAATCTCCGCTGATTTCATCGCCGCGGCGGGCCGGTTCCAGGCGGCCACCAGCCAGGCGCAGGCCCTGGCCTCGTTGCAGAGCCTGTCTGGCGAGCTGCATGCAGTGGCCGACGCGATGACCTACGACGCGGTCGGGCTGAATCGCCGCGCCCTGTCCACTCATTTCAGCGGCCAACCGCAGGCGGCCCCACGCGGGGCCTGGTACCAGGCGCTGGGCGGGCCGGGCAGCGGAAGTTATGCCGGCAGCAGTTTCGATACCGCGGGCTGGATGCTGGGCCAGGAAGCGCGATGGGGCCGGCAGGGTGTCGCCGGTTTCGCTTTCGGTGAAACCCAGGTGCGCGGCAGGCGCGGGGCCGGGCTGGACAACAGCCGCGACCGCCAGACCCATGCGCAGTTCTACCTGGGCGCCACCCAGGGAAGCGCCTATGCACTGGGCCAGCTCGGCTTCGGCCGCTATGACCGGCATACCGAGCGCAGCCTGCTGCTGGGCGAACGGTATCGCGGCACGGCCACCGCCTATTCGGGCAATTTCAGCTCCGCCAGCGTCGAGGCCGGCTACCACCTGTTCGACCCGGCCACGGCCGACGTGACCGCCTACCTGGGTGCGGAACACACCCAGGTCGATCGCAATGGATTCAGCGAAGGCGGCGTGGATGGTTTCGGCCTGGCAACGCGCGACAGCCGTGGCCAGCGCACCCAGGGGCTGGCCGGAATCCGCGCCGAACGCGCCTGGCGGCTGGCCGACGGGCGCCAGCTGACCCTGAGGGGTTACGGTGAATGGCAGCAGTTCCTGGCAGGCCAGGGACTGGTATTCGACGCCAGCTTCGTCGGCGTGCCGTCCTGGTCGCCGTTGCTGGGGGCAGATGCGCGCGATTCCAGCGGGCTGCTTGGCCTGGGCCTGGACCTGCAGCTGCTGCGGCACGGCAGGCTGTCGCTCGGTTATGACCAGCGTGTCGGCGCCACCAGCCCGGCCCGCGCCGTTGCCCTGGAACTGGCCTACGGCTTCTGACCTGGGCGCCTGAGCGGACCAGGGGATCGGCAGGCGTCGTGGCGCCTGCCGCGCAACCTCAGCCGCGGCCTTCGAACAACTCGCGGCCGATCAGCATGCGCCGGATCTCGTTGGTGCCGGCGCCAATGGCATACAGCTTGGCGTCGCGCAGCAGCCGGCCGGTCGGATACTCGTTGATATAGCCATTGCCGCCCAGGGCCTGGATGGCCTCCAGCGCGACCTGCACGCAGGCTTCCGAAGCGTGCAGCAGGCAGCCGGCGGCCGCGGCCCGCGACACATGCCCGGCGTCGTAGTCGCGCCCCACCTGGTAGGCGTAGGCGCGGCTGGATTGCAGCGCGGTATACATGTCGGCCATCTTCCCCTGCATCAATCCGAAGGTGCCGATGGCCGCGTCGAACTGCTTGCGCTCGCGCACATAGGGCAGGGCGGCGTCCAGCGCGGCCTGCATCAGCCCCAGTGGCCCGCCGGTGATCACCAGGCGCTCGGTATTGAGGCCGGTCATCAATACCTTGACGCCATTGTCGACCTGGCCCAGCACGTTCTCATGCGGGATCTCGCAGTCCTCGAACACCAGCTCGCAGGTGTTGCTGCCGCGCATGCCCAGCTTGTCCAGCTTCTGGGCGGTGCGGAAACCGTGCATGCCCTTCTCGACCAGGAAGGCGGTGATGCACTTTGAACCAGCCTCCTTGCCGGCGGTGCGCATGTACACCACCAGCACGTCGGCCTCGGGGCCGTTGGTGATCCACATCTTGCTGCCGTTGGCCACCCAGGCGTCACCGCGCCGTAGCGCACGGCAACTCATCGAACCCACCACGTCCGAGCCGGCGCCCGGTTCGCTCATCGCCAGCGCACCCTTCCATTCGCCGGTGCACAGCTTCGGCAGGTAACGCTGGCGCTGGGCTTCGGTGCCGTTGGAATAGAGATTGGAAACGCACAGGTTGGAATGGGCCACATAGCTCAGGCCGACCGAACCCGAAGCCCGGGAAATCTCCTCCATCGCCACCAGGTGGGCCAGGTAGCCCATGTCGCTGCCGCCGTATTCGCCGGGCACGGTCAGGCCCAGCAAACCCAGTTCGCCCAGCTTGGGCCACAGGTCCTGCGGGAATGCATTGTCGTGGTCGATCGCCTCGGCGCGCGGTGCAATCTCGCTGTCGGCAAAGCGCTGCACGGCGTCGCGCAACGCGTCTATTTCTTCCCCTAGCGGGAACGTAGCTATTGAAGCGGGTCGCATCCGGTCCTCCCTCCTGTGCGGCCTTGCGAAGCGAACGTCAGTGTTCGCCGCGCAGGTGTCCCATGAAACGCGGCGCGGTGCGTCCCAGCGGCAGTTTCAGCTTGCCGATGGAGGCGATGCGCGCCTCGGCGATGCGGTCGGCGGCGTACTGCGGCGCGATGTTCTCGCGTTCGGACAGTTCGAAGATCTTGCCGACGTTGTGGTAGATGTTGCGCATGAGGCGCATCGCGCGTTCGCGGTTGTAGCCGTCGATCTCCAGCGACACGTTCATCACGCCGCCGGCGTTGACCGCATAGTCGGGCGCATACAGGATGCCGCGCCGGGCCGCTTCATCGCCGGTGACGTGCGACATCTGGTTGTTGGCGGTGCCGCAGATGACCTTGGCCTTCAGCCGCGGCAGCGTTTCGGCATTCAAGGCGTACTCGAATGCGCATGGCGAGAACACGTCGACCGGAAGGTCGTAGATCTCGTCGGGCTTGACCGCCTCGGCGCCGTATTCCTCCACCGCGCGTTCCACCAGCGCCGGGTTGAGGTCGGCGACGAACAACTTCGCGCCGCGTTCCTTCAGCAGCTTCACGAATTCCATGCCGATGTGGCCCAGGCCCTGCACGGCATAGCTGTACTTGCCGATTTCCTCGTTGCCGAACCTGCGGTTCAAGGTAGCCATCAGTCCCTGCAACGCACCGTAGGCGGTGAACGGGGCCGGATCGCCGGAACCGCCATGCACCTGGTGCACGCCGACCACGTATTCGGTCTCGCGGTACACGTTTTCCATGTCGTTGACGTCGGTGCCCATGTCCTCGGCGGTGATGTAGCGGCCACCCAGCGAGTCGACATAGCGGCCGAAACCCCGGAACACGGTCTCGGTCTTGTCCACCGACGGGTTGCCGATCAGGATCGCCTTGCCGCCGCCGACGTTCAGGCCGGCCAGCGCGTTCTTGTAGGTCATGGTGCGGCTGAGCCGCAGGGCGTCGGTCAGGGCATCCTGGGTGTTGGCATACGGTCGCATGCGCACGCCGCCCAGGGCCGGGCCGAGCACCGTGCTGTGGATGGCGATGATCGCCTTGAGTCCGGCGTCCTTGTTGTTGCAGAACACCACCTGTTCGTGGCCGGACGTGTCGAGGGTTTCGAAAATCATGGGGAGGGCTCCGAATTGCGCTGCCTGCTGGCTGCTGCAAATTGCCAGGAACTTTGCCTAAGGGATTGACTGCAAACAAAAAAGCGACGTTGCCGGAAACGGGCAGGGGCGTCGCGCCGGCACAGTCTAATCCAATCGCCGTGACGGGTATCGCAGTCACCTTGTGCCGTTCCGCGGTCCTCGGCGGTGGCCGGGACAGGGCGCCGCCGGGTCCGGCAACGCCAATCAAACATGCCGACGGGCGGCATTGAATGAAACGAACGGTCGTGCTATTTATTCTCGCCATGACGCCTGCAGCCACCACTACCAAGGGCACCGCCACCCGCGAGCTGATCGTCGAGCGCGCCTTCGGCATCGCCCGCCGGAATGGCCTGGAAGGGTTGTCCATCGGCGAGCTGGCCACGGCGGTGGGCATGTCCAAGAGCGGCGTATTTGCCCACTTCGGCTCGCGCGAGGACCTGCAGCGCAGCGTGCTGGACTGGACGGCGCAGCGCTTCACCGACACCGTGGTGCGGCCCGCACTGTCGCAGCCGCGTGGCCTGCGGCGGCTGCGCGCCATCGTCGGTGGCTGGTTCGACTGGGTGCTGGCCAATGAAGAAGGCTGCGTGATCCTGGGCGCCGCCGGCGAGTACGACGGTCGTCCCGGCGCCATGCGCGACCAGATCGTCGGCTGGCTGGCCGAATGGCACCAGCAGTTGGCCAAGGCCGTCGGCCATTGCATCGAGACCGGCGAGCTGGCCGCCGATACCGACCCCGAACTCATGGCCTTCGAGCTTGCGGCGCTGGCCGAAGGCCTGCACAACGCCCGCCTGCGCGATCCAGCCACGGCCGAGGCGCTGGCCCGTCGTTCGTTCGAGCGCCTCATCACTTCCTATTCCCCCTGATCAACCGAGGAACCTGCCATGGCTGCCATCATTCGGCCCGTAAATAGCACGGTCGTACTAAAACCACTTCTTTCCTCGCTCCGCTACACCGGCATGCGCATCGGTTTCGCCGTAGGCGGCTGGCTGATGCCGCGGGCAACCCTGCATCGTGCCTTCCGCCTGTTCGGCACGCCCATGCCCGGCGCCCGCGAAAAGGCACTTGCCGCCGACACCCTGGGCGCGCGCATGCAGGTGCTGGAGCACGGCCCGTACCAGGTGGCCACCTACACCTGGGGCGACCCGTCCACCCAGCCGCTGGTATTGCTGGCCCATGGCTGGTCCAGCTACGGCCTGCGCTTCGCTCCCTGGATCGGCGCACTGCGACAGGCCGGTTACGCGGTTGCCACCTTCGACCAGCTGGCCCACGGACGCAGCAGCGGTCGACGCGCCACGCTGCCGTCGTTCGCGGAAACGCTGTTCCAGGTCGGCAGGCACTACGGTCCGCTGCATGCCGTCATCGGCCATTCCCTGGGTGGCGCCGCCACCATGCTGGCGCTGGCGCGCGGGTTGCAGGTCGAACGCACCGTGCTGATCGCGCCGGCGGCCGATCCGCTGGCCGCGGCCGATCGTTTCGGCAGCGCGGTCGGCCTGGCGCCGTCGCTGCGCAGCCACCTGTTCGACGAATTCGAAAGACGCTTCCGCATCCCCGTGGCCGGCATGCAGGCGCACCTCAACGTGCCATACATCGCGCGCCCCGCGCTGGTCGTGCACGACATCGAGGACCGCGAAGTGCCGTGGGCCGAAGGCGAACGCTATGCGCGCTACTGGCCGCAGGCGCGCCTGCTCAGCACCACCGGGCTCGGCCACCACCGCATTGCGTCGCAGCCGGAGGTCATCGCCGATGCGTTGCGTTTCCTGGCCGGCGAATGCGTTGGCGATCGCGTGGTCTCCACCCTTGAACTGCCGTTTGGTATCGCCTGACCCTCCCAGAAGGCGATGCATACGGGTGGGCATGGAAGCCCACCCCACTTCGGGCGCATGGGTGCATAACGCGCCGGCCGCTACAATCGGCGCCTGTCCAGAAGCAAGAGAGCGCGCGCATGAGCACGCCAGCATCCAATCTTCCCGCCGCGCAGAGCGATCACACGCCGCTGCGTTTCGTCACCGCCGCCAGTCTTTTCGACGGCCATGACGCGGCCATCAACATAATGCGCCGCCTGATCCAGGGGCAGGGCGCCGAAGTGGTCCACCTGGGCCACAACCGCAGCGTCGAGGACGTGGTCCGCGCCGCGCTGCAGGAAGACGCCGACGCCATCGCGCTGTCGTCCTACCAGGGCGGCCATGTCGAATACTTCAAGTACATGGTCGACATGCTGGCCGAACGCGGCGCCGCGCACATCCGCGTGTTCGGCGGCGGCGGCGGCACCATCACCCCCGAGGAAATCCGCGAGCTGCAGGCCTACGGCGTCGAGCGCATCTACCACCCCAACGACGGCATGAAGATGGGCCTGGTGGAGATGATCGAGGACGTGGTCGAGCGCGCCTCGGTGGCGCGCGAAGGGGAAATGGCCAAGGGCAAGGGCTTGCTTCCCTCCATGCCTGATATCGCCGACGAGATCGGAATAGGCCGCGTGCTCAGTGCCATCGAGGACGGCAGCTTCACCGAAGCGGAGTTGGAGAAGCTGCGCAAGCAATGGGCGGCCGGGCCTGCCCATGCTCCTGTATCCATCCACGCTGCACGCTCCACCCCGGTCCTGGGCATCACCGGCACCGGCGGCGCCGGCAAGTCCTCGGTCACCGACGAACTGCTCAACCGTTTCCTGGCCAGCTTCCCGCAGATGCGCATCGCGGTGATCTCGGTCGATCCCACCCGCCGCCGCACGGGCGGCGCGCTGCTGGGCGACCGCATCCGTATGAACTCGTTGAGGTCCCATCGCGTGTACATGCGCTCGATGGCCACGCGCCGCCAGCATGCCGCGACCAACCGGGTGTTGAAGGACTGCATCGGTTTCCTGAAGGGACTGGGCTATGACCTGGTCATCGTCGAGACCGCGGGCATCGGCCAGAGCGATTCGGAGATCGTCGACCTGGTCGATTTCCCCATGTACGTGATGACCAGCGAATACGGCGCGGCCAGCCAGCTGGAAAAGATCGACATGCTGGATTTCGCCGAGCTCATCGTGCTCAACAAGTACGACAAGCGCGGCGCCGAGGACGCGTTGCGCGACGTGCGCAAGCAGTGGAAGCGCAACCGCGTCGCCTTCCAGACCGCCGACGAGGACGTGCCGGCCTATCCCACCATCGCCAGCCAGTTCAACGACCCCGGCATCAGCTGGATGTTCGTCAACCTGTGCCGCCTGCTGCGCGACAAGCTCTCGCTGCCCGCCGCCAAGTGGACGCCGCAACTGGACACTTCGCTGAAGGAGCCGCGCGCCACCGTGCTGATCCCCGGCGCACGCGTGCGCTACCTGGCCGAAATCGCCGAGCAGGGCCGCGGCATCAACAAGGCCGTCGAGCAGCAGGCGGAAACCGCCAGCCGCGCGCAGCACCTGTGGGAATCGCTGCGCGAGATCGGTGACTGGAAGCTGCCAAAGGCGTTGGATCTTTATGCCGCCGATGATCTGGTTCTTGTGGGAGGGGCTTCAGCCCCGACAGGCACAAGCGTCGGGGCTGAAGCCCCTCCCACAAAAGCCCTGCCCACAGAAGACGCGCAGGTCGACCGCTCCCTGCTGACCCTGCGCCAGCGCTACCAGGACGCCGTGCAGTCGCTGACCAGTGAGAACCTCAAGCTGCTGCGCGAGTGGCCGCAGCGCCTGAAGTCGATCACCGACGAGCACTTCAGCTACGAGGTGCGCGGCAAGGCGGTGACCGGCGACAACTACACCACCTCGCTCAGCCACCAGCCGATTCCCAAGATCGCCGCGCCCACCTACAAGTCGTGGGGCGAGCTGCTGACCTTCCTCGGCAAGGAAAACCTGCCGGGCAGCTATCCCTACACCGGTGGCGTGTATCCGTACCGCCGCACCGGCGAAGATCCCATCCGCATGTTCGCCGGCGAAGGCACGCCCGAACGCACCAACCGGCGCTTCCATTACCTCAGCGTCGGACAGCCGGCCGCGCGCCTGTCCACCGCCTTCGACAGCGTCACCCTGTATGGCGAGGACCCGGCGCCGCGCCCGGACATCTACGGCAAGATCGGCAACTCAGGCGTCAACATCCCCACGCTGGACGACATGAAGAAGCTGTATTCGGGCTTCAACCTGTGCTCGCCCACCACCAGCGTGTCGATGACCATCAACGGCCCGGCGCCGATGATCCTGGCGATGTTCATGAACACCGCCATCGACCAGCAGGTGGAGCTGTACCTGCGCGAGGACGAACAACGCTGGAGGCAGGCGGAAGCAAGAATCGCAGCGCTGTTCGAAGGCCGCCAGCGTCCGGTCTACCACGGCGAAATGCCGCCGACCAACAACGGCCTGGGCCTGGGCCTGCTGGGCGTGACCGGCGAACAGGTGGTCGATGCCGGGACCTACGCGCGGATCAAGGCGCAGACCCTGAAGACCGTGCGCGGCACCGTGCAGGCCGACATCCTGAAAGAGGACCAGGCGCAGAACACCTGCATCTTCAGCACCGAATTCGCACTGCGCATGATGGGCGACATCCAGCAGTACTTCGTCGACAACGGCGTGCGCAACTTCTATTCGGTGTCGATCTCCGGTTACCACATCGCCGAGGCCGGGGCCAACCCGATCAGCCAGCTCGCCTTCACCCTGAGCAACGGCTTCACCATCGTCGAGTACTACCTGGCGCGCGGCATGAAGGTCGACGACTTCGCCGCCAACCTGTCGTTCTTCTTCAGCAACGGCATGGACCCGGAATACACGGTCATCGGCCGCGTCGCCCGCCGCATCTGGGCCCGCGCCATGCGCGAGCGCTACGGCGCCAACGAGCGCAGCCAGATGATGAAGTACCACATCCAGACTTCGGGTCGCTCGCTGCACGCGCAGGAAATCCAGTTCAACGACATCCGCACCACGCTGCAGGCCCTGTACGCGCTGTTCGACAACTGCAATTCGCTGCACACCAACGCCTACGACGAAGCCATCACCACGCCCACCGAAGAAAGCGTGCGCCGCGCCGTGGCCATCCAGATGATCATCAACAAGGAACTGGGGCTCAACTTCATCGAGAACCCGTGGCAGGGCAGCTTCGCCGTCGACTACCTGACCGACATGGTGGAAGAAGCGGTGTACAAGGAATTCGAGGCGATCAGCGAACGCGGCGGCGTGCTCGGCGCCATGGACACCATGTACCAGCGCGGCAAGATCCAGGAAGAGTCGCTGTACTACGAACACAAAAAGCACGACGGCAGCCTGCCGCTGGTCGGCGTCAACACCTTCCTGCCGCGCGAGCACGCCGGCGAAGTGATCACCGAGATCGAACTGATCCGTTCGACCGAGGAAGAGAAGGGCCAGCAGATCGCCAACGTGCTCGGCTGGCAGCAGTCGCGCAACGCGCTGGCCCCGGCCGGCGAGACCTCGCACGGCCACGTGGTGGAATCGGAAGACCAGGAGGTCCACGACGGCCACGGCCTGGGCTACCTGCAGGCCACGGCGCGTGATCGCCGCAACGTGTTCGAGGCGCTGGTGGAAGCGGTCAAGACCCACAGCCTGGGCCAGATCAGCCATGCGCTTTACGACGTGGGCGGGGAATACCGGCGGAATATGTGATCCGGCGTAATATGGCCGCAGGCAGGGAGATCCCCATGAGCGAAATCGTATTCCTGGTCGAGGAAGCCCCCGAGGGAGGCCTGACAGCCCGGGCCCTTGGGGAATCCATCTTTACCCAGGCCGAGACCCTGGAGGCATTGCGCGAGGAAGTGCGCGACGCGGTGCGCTGTCATTTCCCGGAGGGCGAAGGGCCTGCGGTGATCCGCTTGCATTACGTCAGGGACGAGGTGCTGGCTGCATGAAGTTGCCCCGGGACATGGACGCTCCCGAACTGATCAAGGCGCTGCAACACCTGGGCTATCGCGTGGTGCGCCAGTCAGGCAGTCACATCCGCCTGCAGTGCGACCAACCCAGGCCCCACGCCCTCACCATTCCCGATCATTCGCCGTTGAAAGTCGGAACGCTTGCTTCGATCCTTGGCGATGTGGCCTTGCACCGCGAGATGACCCGGGACGAGTTGCTTGTACAGATGCTCGGGCGATGAAAAGCAGACAGCCGTAGTGCACTGATGGCATCGACCCGCCGACCCAATGCGCAGAGGACATAACGTGTACAGCCGAACCCTGTTGATCCTGGCCGCCGCCTGCCTGTCGGCCTGTGCCGATCGCCCCGCGCCAGCGCCCGCCGCGTCCACTGATCCGGTGGCACCCGTCTTGCCAGCAACCAATCCGCTTCCCGTCGCCGCTCCCGCAGCGGATCTCTCGACCGTGCCCGCCGGGTTCATCGTCTCCACCAACGAACCGTTCTGGCAGGCCAGGGTGGATGGCGCGTCGCTGGCGCTGGCCGGAGCGGACGGCGAACGCAAGCTCGTGGTGGAAAGCAACGAAGTCAGCGCCACCGGCCGCCACGTGCTCGCTCGCGATGCGGGCGGCACGCTGGAGGTGACGGTCACCGACAAGGCGTGCCAGGACGACATGTCCGGCGCCGCATTTCCCTTCACCGGCAGCCTGTCGTTCGACGGCGCTGCAGGCAGCCACGGCTGCGCGCGACGCTTGACCGACCCGCTGCCGGCCGTGCCAAATCAGTAGCGTTGCATCAGGATCAGCAAGCCCATGCGTAACCCCCTCCAGGAACAACTCCTGAAAGCCGGCCTGGCCAAGAAATCCAAGCTGGCCGAAGTGGCGCGCGAGCAGGCCAAACAGCGCCATGGCAAGTCCGGGCCCAAGGCCAGCGCCGAACAGTTGGAAGCCGAGCGCGCGCGCCTGGAAAAAGCCGAGCGCGACCGCGCGCTGTCGGCAGAACGCAATGCGCAGGCGCGCCTGCAGGAACAGCGTGCGCAGGCGCGCCAGATCGTCGAACAGAACCGGCTCAAGCCCGAGGGCGAAATCGCCTACGGCTTCACCGATGCCGGCGTGATCAGGAACGTGCTGGTCAACGAGACCGTGCGCGCGCAGCTGGCGGTCGGCAACCTGGTCATCGTCCGCCACGGCCAGGGCTACGCCCTGATCCCGCGCCTGGCCGCCGACCAGGTGCTGGCCCGCGACACGTCCATGGTGGTGCTGGACCACGGCACGCCCGCGGCCGGGGACGGCGGTGGAGAAGAAGGCAGCGACGACGACTATTACAGCCGCTTCAAGGTCCCCGACGACCTCATCTGGTAGCGCAGGCGCGGCGGCCTTGCGTGCAGCATCCGCACACCCAACCGGCTGATGGTGCAAGCTGCGGTGTCCTGGGCATTTCGTGCAGGACGTTGTGACTGGAAGGCCACCCAAGGAGTCTGCATGAATGCCGCCCGCTTGAATGTCGTCCACACCCGTGTCGCGTCCGCGAATATTCCCGCTGCATTGCTCCTGCTGGCCGCCGTCCTGGCCGCGCCGCGCGCCCGCGCCGACGTGGTCACCGACTGGAACCGCATCGCCACCCAGGTCGCCACCGAGGCCAAGTTCCCGCCGCCGCTGGCCAACCGGGCGTTGGCGCAGGTGCAGACCGCGGTCTACGTGGCGGTCAATGCCATCACCAGGGAATACCCGGCCAACAAGCCGTTGGTGAAGGCCCCCGCGGGCGCGTCGTTGAACGCGGCGGTGGCCTCGGCCAACTACGTCATGCTGCTGCGCCTGCTGCCGGTGGAGCAGGCGCCGGCGGTCAAGGCCGCCTACGAGGCCGCGCTGGAGCGCATCGCCGACGGCAAGGGCAAGCGTGACGGCATCCAGGTCGGCAAGCTGGCCGCCGCGGCGGTGGTGGCCGCGCGGGCCAACGATGTGATCGAGCCGGTGGAAAGCTACCGCCCCGCCACCCAGCCCGGCGTGTACGTGCCCACCTCGTTGCCCGCCGTGCCGAACTGGCCGCAGCGCACGCCGTGGTTGCTGGAAAACGCCGCGCAATTGCGGCCCGGCCCGCCGCCGGCCATGTCCAGTGAAACCTGGGCGCGCGACTACAACGAGATCAAGTCGCTGGGCGGCAAGACCAGCACCGCCCGCACCCAGGCGCAGACCGACCTGGCGCATTTCTGGGAAGCCAACATGCCGATCATCTATTACGGGGTGGTGCAGTCGGTGGCCGACCAGCCCGGGCGCGAACCCACCCGCAACGCGCGCCTGATGATGGCGGTGGCGCAGGCCATGGACGATGCCCTCATCGCGGTGTTCGAAGCCAAGTACCACTACAACTTCTGGCGGCCGATCACCGCCATCCGCAATGGCGACCGCGACGTCAATGAAGCCACCGTGCGCGACCCCTCGTGGCTGCCCTTCATCGACACGCCCATGCATCCGGAGTACCCGTGCGCGCACTGCATCGTGTCGGCGGCGATGGGTGCGGTGCTGAAGGCCGAAGTGGGCAGCGATCCGCTGCCGGTGCTGGCCACGACCAGCTATACGGCCAATGGCGCGCGCCGCGAGTGGAAGGACATCGACGCGTTCGTGCTGGAAGTGTCCGAGGCCCGCATCTACGACGGCGTGCATTTCCGCACCTCCACCGAAGTGGGGCGCGAGATGGGCCAGAAGGTCGGTGAGCTGTCGGCGGCCCGCTACCTGCAGCCGCCGCCGTAGGCGGGCAAGGGCAGGCGCCGGGTCCGTCGTGACCATGGGCGCGCGGCCCGCTACTCGGTTATTGTCGGCCCACTGAACGCAGCGAGGGGAGTCGCCATGTCGTCGGACCAGTTGATTGCAGTTGCCACGGATGCCTTGCGTGGCCTGATCCAGTCTGCCTTGCCCGCCGGTACGGCGGTACTGGTGGGGCCGCCTTCGCCCGAGGGCGAGGAAGTCTCGGGCCTGTCCATCCATCTGTTCCGGGTCGGCCTGCAGCCGCTGGTGCGCGCGGTGCCGGTGCTGGGCCCGGACGGCCGCCGGGCGCGGCCCGAGGTCGGCCTGCACCTGGACTACCTGGTCAGCGGCCTGGGCGGCGAGCCACTGGAGGAACTGGGCCTGCTGGGCATCGCCCTGCACGCGCTGGCCGACACGCCGGTGCGCGAGCGCCAGTCGCTGCCGGCGTTGTTGTCGCAACCCGATCGCCTGGCCACGGTGGCGCCCGGTTCGCTGGGCATCCAGTGGCGCGTGCTGGACCTGCCGATCGACCAGGTGTCGGCGGTATGGCTGGCCAGCGGCATGCGCCAGCGCGGCGGCGTGTTCTGCCGCGCCGAAGCCACCTGGCAGGCGTTCCGCGAGTAGCGGGGCAACCGGGAAGCAACATAGGGCGGGCCCCGGCCCGCCATTGCCATCCCGCACCCCCGACGCCGCCCAACGCAGGTGAAGCCGACCGACCGCCGTCATCGGCCAACGCCGCGGCCCCTGTAGGAGCGACGCCAGTCGCGAAGCCACGAAACCATGGCCTCCAACCTGGCGGGCAATCAGACAATGCCTGCTTCGCGACTCGCGTCGCTCCTACAAACCCCGTCGCCGCCCACAACCAACACCGTCATCCCGGCGAACGCCGGGACCCAACCCACAGCGCAAGCGCACCCGGCCAACGCCGCGCCCCCCTGTAGGAGCGACGCAAGTCGCGAAGCCAGGAAATCCTGGCCTCCAGCCAACGCGGCAACCAGGCAATCTGTGCTTCGCGACTCGCGTCGCTCCTACAAACGCCGTCGCCGCCCACAACCAACACCGTCATCCCGGCGAACGCCGGGACCCAACCCGCAGCACATGCGCACCCACGCCACACCCGGTGCGTCGGGCGCGCCCATGCTCCACGCACCTCCTCCCTCAAAGTTGGATCCCGGCGTCCGCCGGGATGACGATCAGAGAGGGCGGGCCGCTCGGTTGCCATCGCAGGCGGGCACATGGCAATGGCGGGTCAAGACCCGCCCTACGGACTTGCATCGCTCCTACAAACCCCGTCGCCGCCCACAACCAACACCGTCATCCCGGCGAACGCCGGGACCCAACCCACAGCGCAAGCGCACCCACGCCACATCCGGTGCGTCTGGCGCGACCATGCTCCAGGCACCTCCTCTCTCATAGTTGGATCCCGGACTGCGCCGGGATGACGACCGGGGAAGGCGGGGCGTGTGTCGCGACCCGCATCGCTCCTAGAAGCGCCGTCGCCGCCCACAACTAACACCGTCATCCCGGCGAACGCCGGGACCCAGCCCACAACGCAAGCGCACCCACGCCACATCCGAAGCTCGGGCTCTGCAACTCCGCGCGCGGGCTCCGTGACCTGGCGTTCCGGCTCGGCAACCCCACGTGCGGGGTCCGCGACCCCGCGTGTCAGGTCCGCGACCCCGCGCGCCGGCTCCGCAACCCCGCGCGTGAGGTCCGCGACCCCGCGTGCCGACTCCGCAACCCCGCGCTCCGGCTTGCCGAGCCCACGCGCGGGCTTCGCAACCCCACGCGTGGGCTCGGCGACCCCACGTTCCGGGTCGCCGACCCGGCACGAAGTCTTCGTGAGCTTGGATGGCCTCCCAGCCCCGTGACGCCGCCAGTCGTGTTCGCCGTCGTCCGCGCGCTGGCGACACCCGGGCCGGACGGCGTCACCACCACGCGACGCGTATACCCCCAAGAATTATTCCTAGACGGCAGAGGCCGCCAATCCGGTCCACGGACATCAAAACAGGCCAAGCTCCGGCGGGGGGAGCCGTCGCGTGTCCCCGCTGTAGGGCACCGTGCCTCGTGCACGAATTCCAACGAAGCTGGGGAGCTATCCGTGGAAATGAAGCAGAGCCGTCATTCGAACCGTATCCGGTACGTGTTGGGGGAAGACGAGGTGCAGTACTCGCTGGAGGACGGTGCGGGACGCCGTTCCCTTTCGGTGCCCTACACGCAGATCAGCTGCTACCGGCAGTCACTGCCAGGGCGCAGCTAGTGGCTACGCAATGCGAGCCTGTGGTGGAAGTGGTCGGGCGGGGGATGGGTAGCGGTGAGCTATGCGGGCGCAGGTCCAGCCAGGTTGTCGTGCTGGTAGCTGGTAATCGGGTCGCGCTGAGTGGCGCGCTGGTTCGGGCGCATCACGTTGTGGATGCTGGTCTGCAAGAGGTGGAGTGTGCAGGCGATCGGTAATGTCACTGTCCGCGCCTGATCCGGGAACTAGAGTCCGCGCTCCGGCCAGTTGTTGCGCGAGTACGACTTCATCGGCCGAGGACGAGTGCCCTGCACAGCAGCTGCGGCGGTTCAGGTGGCTGTAGAGCGAGGGAGCGTTGTCGGAGGGGAAGTTTGAGGAGCGGTCGGAAATTTAGGAATGGTTGCGAGATGGCGTAGAAGCCCTAGACAGACATGCATTGAGTTAGGAGGTAAGTTTTCATGGAGCTGCATGAACTGAAGACACGGCTGCAGGCCCACCTTAGCGATGGGCTCATCTTGGTGGTCGGCTCAGGACTTTCGTGTGCAGAGGGTTTGCCGGGAATGCGCGACCTGGCGGCACATCTGTGCCAGACCATCGTTGCCGAATCCAATGAAGCACAGGATTGGAATGAAATAGTTGCGCTTATACAAGAGAAGGGTCTAGAGGCGGCGCTGCTTCAGAAGGCACCGTCGCAACGTTTAGAAGCCGCTATCTCCGCCGAGACAGGTGTATTTTTTGCGGAGGCTGAGCGCTCGGTAATCTCGGAGGTGTTCGAAGGGAGGCGGACTCTGCGCCTTACTCCGCTGCTAGCACACATGCTGAAACCCTTCTCCGGGCTGCCAATTATTACTACCAACTATGATCGGCTAATTGAGGTCGCGGTTGAGGAGGCGGGCCTCGGAGTGGATACGATGTTCTCGGGCCGATTTGCTGGATCGCTTAATGAGCGGGAGAGTCATTTAAGCTTTTGTCGAAATGCGACGTATAAGAAACCAAGAGTAATACTTCAGTACAAAACTCGGGCGCTCGTCTACAAGCCCCATGGAAGCCTCGATTGGTATTTGCGAAACGGGGTGCCCGTAAGTTATCAAGGCGAGCTGAAAAGTGCTGCCAGACTAATTATTACGCCTGGACAGAACAAGTTTCGCAATGGATATGAAAGCCCATTTGATCAGCATCGAGCACGGGCAAATGACGCCATAGATCGCGCGAGCCGCTTTCTGATCATCGGATATGGATTCAATGATGATCATCTGGAGACTCATTTGTCTCCCGCGATACGAGGCGGCAAGCCCACGCTGCTTTTAACGTACGAACTATCAAATTCGGCTAAGGATCTCGCCAGTAAGTATGGGAACGTAATGGCCATTGATCGTGAATTTAGAGATGGCGTCGAAGGCAGTCGAGTAATAATTGATCGCAACCATATTTTTTTGCCGAAACTGAAATTATGGGATGTTAAATATTTTGTCACGGAGGTTTTTGAGCCATGAATGACGTGCCCGCAGCGCTTCAGTTCGAGAAGGAAGATTTGCTCGGAAAAGTCGTGTCAGTTGATACTAGTCGCGTAACGATCGATGTTTCAAACTCGGTCCTCCTAACGCGAATTGGGATTGGAAATTTAATCGCCATCCGAGGAAGTACTGAGCGAGAGTTCTTGATTGCGATTACTGAGCGGGTAACAAGGAGTCTTCGTGATGACCTGCCGACAGAACTCCCTATCGGGGAGGAGGATATTCTTCTCGAAGCCGTACCAACCGATCTGGTTCGAGGTGCGTTAGTAGGTACGTTCCGAACTGTTGACGGCGAAAAAAAGAATACATTCAAGCGAGGCGCTGACAGCTTTCCTCAAATTGATCGTGAGTGTTATGTCATTGAGGCCGGAAATCTGCAGAGATTCATGAGCACGTTAGGGGCGGAATATCCCGAGAACGAAAGATTGAAGCTGGGCTCATTTGTCGCTGATAGGACTGCAGATGCCATCGCTAGTGGTGATAAATTCTTCCAGCGACATGCAGCCATTCTCGGAAGTACAGGTTCGGGAAAGAGCTATGCGGTGGCATTGATACTCGAGCGAGCATCTAAACTTAAATATCCAAATATTTTAGTATTTGACATGCATGGCGAGTACGCGCCACTTGCAGATCCTGCAAAGAAAGGATTTGCAACTCGGGTGAGGATAGCGGGGCCTGGGGATTTAGAAAAACCCAGTGATGATGTGCTCTTCCTGCCTTATTGGCTTCTGAATCGCGACGAGATGCTATCCATGATAGTGGATCGAAGTGATCAGAATGCACCAAACCAAGCCTCGCGATTTACGCATCACGTGAGAAGTCTAAAAGAGCAAACATTGAAGGTTGAAAATCAGCTGGAAGTGGCTAAAACATTCACGGTCGATTCGCCAATTCCATATTCAATTGATGATTTGGTTAAGCTTCTCGAGAAAGACAATACCGACAAGGCAATGCGTGCTGATGGTAAAGGCGAGAAAGTCGGTGAGTGGGAGGGCAAGCTAACTCGGTTTCTGTCGCGATTGGATACGAAGCTTAGCGATCGCAGGTATGGCTTTATGTTTTCACCTCCAGCGCAGGCTCTGAGCTATGACTGGCTCGCAAGTCAGCTTGTTCGGTTACTCGGTGCGAACGGAGGTCATGGAATAAAGATAATTGATTTCTCGGAAGTGCCTTCAGATGTTCTCCCTGTTGTTACCGGGACCCTCGCAAGGTTGCTTTACGATATTCAGTTCTGGATGGTCCAAGAGCGACGCACGCCAGTGACGTTACTTTGTGATGAGGCACATCTGTATCTTCCGGTTCGTGACGATGCTGATGCAGTTCAACGACAAGCCTTAGGAGCTTTTGAAAGAATTGCAAAAGAGGGGCGGAAGTACGGCTTTTCATTGTTGGTCGTCAGTCAGCGACCTTCCGACGTAAGTAAAACAATTCTGAGTCAGTGCAACAATTTTCTATCGCTGCGATTGACTAACGAGACCGATCAAGGTGTCATCAAGAGGCTGATGCCCGATTCGCTGTCTGGCCTTACGAGCATTTTACCTTTGCTAGATACTGGTGAGGCTTTAATGCTCGGCGACGCAGTGCTACTGCCGTCCCGTATCAAGCTAGATATGCCCGCTATAGCGCCCGATAGCGCAACCCGCGACTTCTGGAGAGAGTGGGGATCACAAGCGCCTAGCGAAGACGCTATACGGCAGGCAGTCGAACGTTTACGCAGTCAAACTAGGGCGGCAGGATAGGCTGCAATGAATGTTTAGGATCTTTTTACCTCGCAAAGGCCGCCGCGTAAGCGGGTCAATCACAGAGGGCACGTCAATTACGGAGGGCGGGTTTGTACCAGCGTAGATACTGTTATCTAGGTCAAGCGCCATGATGAAACCGAAGGCGACCTGATCGCTCGTAAGGCGGGTTAGTTCCGGAGGCTCCTGAAGTGTTTAGAGCGGGTCTTGACCCGCCTTCCGGAAGCGCCTGGACACTATGGGTTGTGCAGGCAGCGTTGCTCCAATAAATTAAGAAAGGACATCTTTTGGCCAAGTTCCTCAACACCAGCGCCACCAACTACTTTCTGGAAGAGCTGATCAAGGACGCAAAGGACCGGCTGATCCTGATCAGCCCCTATCTGAAGATCAACGACCGGGTGAAAGAACTCCTGGCCGACAAGAACCGCCTCAAGATCGACGTGCGCATGGTCTACGGCAAGAGCGAGCTGCAGCCGGCCGAGATCAGCTGGCTGCGCGAGCAGACCTACATCCGCACCAGCTTCTGCAAGAATCTGCATGCCAAGTGCTACCTCAACGAAGAGCTGTGCATCATCACCAGCCTAAACCTCTACGAGTTCAGCCAGGTCAACAACAACGAGATGGGCATCCTCATCCGTCGTTCCGAAGACAGCGAGCTGTACCGGGATGCCTACGAAGAAGCCTCGCGCATCATCCGCATCAGCGAAGAAGTCCGTATTTCCATGGAGCGGGTAGACACGGCAACCGAACAGAAGCCGGAGGAGCAGGAGGAAGCAGGCACGGAGGAGGGCGATGCCGGCGGCAAGCTCACCACCTCCAAACTGGCCCGTAAGCTGGGGCTGAAGACCGCCGCGCTGACAGACCAGTTGCTGGAGAACGGCCACCTGGAACTGAAGTCCGGCAAACCCCACCTCACCGACAAAGGCAAGCAGGCCGGAGGCGAGTTCCGCATGAGCCCCCGCTTCGGCGCCTATTTCCTCTGGCCCGAAACGTTTGCCGTCTGAGGAGTGTTAGTAGGGCGGGTCTTGACCCGCCTTCCGGCAGATCTCATCAACGCATCCGGAACTATTGCGCGCCACCCGTGGTGCGCTTGCGACCAAGGAAGGCGGGTCAAGACCCGCCCTACGGTTATGCGCTACTCCCATCATTCGCCGTGGGGACGGAATGAACGGACTGAAGAACGTACGCAATCGCCGCGATGATGCCTTGACGCGCGTTGACTGGAAGCAGCTGGAGAAGATGCTGGCTGACCACTACCGGCGGCAAGGCTGGAGTGTCGACCATGTGGGAACGGGCGCCAGCCGTAGCCGCTTCGATGGCGGCGTCGACCTGAAGCTGCGCAGGGGCGGAGAATACGTACTGATCCAGTGCAAACACTGGAATGCCAAGCAGGTTCCACACAATGCCGTGCACGAACTGCTTGGTCTCAAGATCAACCAGAATGCTACTGGCGCCATAGTCATCACCAGTGGTGAGTTCACCCAGGCTGCGAAGGATGCTGCCGCACGCGAAGGGCATGTGCAGCTCATAGATGGCGACGCGCTTCGCGCCATGCTCGGTCCTCTGCCCGAAACAAGTACAAGCCCAGCCGATCTGGATCGCACCCGGCGACCTGACTGCCTGGGCCAGGACAAGACAGCGAGAAGGCCAGTAAGCGGTCAACTCAATAAGAAGCCCTCGCTTGAGCCCCTCGTAAGGCTTGGGGTCGGGATCATTGCACTCGTCATCCTGGTCCAGTGCGTGCCTGGTTATTTTCGAAAGACAATCGAAAAGTCGGTCAACGCGCCCGCAGTGGTCACTCGCCCGAAGCCAGCCTCTGTCCCAATGCCCCCGCCAGTGCAAAGGCCTGTCGTAATCAACGTGGAGCGGCAACGTCCTCAACCGCCAGAGATCTCGGCGCAACAGCAGGACACGGCGCTGCGCGAATGGCAGCGCAAGAACGCCGAGTCCATGCGCATCCTGGAAGAGAACGACAGGCGATACGAAGAAGCGCTGATGGAAGGGCGCTAAGCTCCGTAGGAAGGGTGGAGCGCAGCGGCTTTCAACAGCGAAGCTGGTCTACCCATCGTTGCTTGGGCGCCGCGTGCTGATGGATATCGCGTTCTTCTCCACCCATCCGACGTGCTTTTTGATTGGGTTGGCATGGAGAGAAGCTTGTCGATCTGTGCGACCGCCCACCTTGTTTCCAAGTTGCAATCCGCAAGACGCTCAATAGCAAAGGAATAGTCCATGGATCAGCACTTCAGGTTTTCATCGTTCCGCGAGAAGCTGGTCGAGCATCTGTTCGTGGGGGAGTTGCTGCGGACCTCATGGTTGAGGGGCGAGTGCTCGCTGGAGGTTGCTAAGCCAGAGGTGGATAGCCGTGGCTACGATGTCATCATCGAGCGCAGTGGTGTAGTACGTCACATCCAGCTGAAGACCTCCCACCGCGAGGCGGCAGCCAGCAGCCAGAAGATCCACTTGGGGCTTGCGCAGAAACCATCCGGCTGCGTCGTCTGGATTCAGTTCGACAACGAGACACTGGAGTTGGGCCCCTTTCTTTTCTTTGGCAACGACGCCGGTCAGCCGCTCCCTCCAATACTCGATTTCAAGATTGCGAAGCACACCAAAGGGAACGCAAGCGGAATCAAGGCGGCGCGCCCCGACCTCCGAAACGTGCCAAAGAGTCGATTCCGCAAACTCGCCTCGATTGCTGAAGTCTTCGATGCCTTGTTTTCCGCTTCCGCAATTGACGCGCAGGACCAGCGGGTAGACCTCAGTCGTTTGCAGGCAGGCTTGCACAAGACGATCCGTCGGCGCATCGATGAATTCAAGTTGGAATCCGCAGTGCCATTGCCCCGGCTGACGTTTCCTCTGCCAACCCGGGCCGACGCGACATGGTTTCCCGTGCCTGGCATGTACGGTGGCTTCAGCTATTGGGGTGAGGGGCAGGGAGATGACACGCGGCTTGTCATCGAAAGCTGGTCGCGGGTTCTCGGAGGATCGGGTCAACGACATGAAGTTGCGCGCGAAGGCGTCAGGCTTATCGAAGAAGGGTTCGTCTAACACGCGCCGCTGAAGTCAGCGTAGCCCCGTAGGATGGGTGGAGCGCAGAGGCTTTCAACAGCGAAGCTGGTCTACCCATCGTTGTTTGGTGCCGCGTGCCGATGGGTATCGCCTTCGGCTCGACCCATCCTACGTACCCGGCGTAGGCAGCGTAGCCCGGCTAGACGCACCGCACCGGGCTACTTGCGCAGGACTACGCGTGCGCGGGTTCAACCTCGCCACCGCCCACGCCGCCGTGGTCTGAGGGCTGGGGTGGCGCGCTCACCGGGCAGATGCGGACCAGCAGGTTGGACTCCGTCAGGGTGAAGTCGTGCACCTTGTAGGGTGGCGTGCGGCCATTGTTGAAGGCGGCAAGCGCGGTATTCATGCCGAGCCGCACTTTTTCGCGGATCTGGCGGGCGATGGCCGGGCCGATGAAGCCATCGAAGAACCCATCCGACTGCTCTTCCAATGCCTTGGCCACCGCCACCGAACAACCGCCGGAAAGAATGGCCGACGCTGCACCGAACGACACCGTGGTCTTTGCGAAACTGTAGCTGGCACCCACGCGGCCATCGACCGGGAACACCTGGAAGCCCACCGTCAGGTCGATGTCCGCGTCGAACCAGTTGGGTACGTCGGTGGTCAGCGGAATGTCGATGACGAAGCTGTTGATGCCGAAATCGACCTCGATGCCCTGGTCGCGCAGTGTGACCTTGCCGGTACTTGGAAATGACCGCTTGACCTCGGCCTGGATCATCTCGCGCACCTCGTCTATGCGCTGGGGCAGTTCAAAGCAGCTGCCGAAGTCGATCGCCAGGTCCACCTTTCCCAGTTGCCGCGCGGCCAGCGGGGTCCGCAGCACCAGTGTGTAGGTGGTGTCGCCATAGGGCTTGGCAGGGCGACTGCCTTGCGGTTGCACCACCTGCTCACCTTCGCCAAACAGGGTGACTTCGACATGCACGCCGGGAATTACCGTGGTGGGCATGGTGATGTTCCAGGACAGCGTGGACCAGTCCCAGGGCGCTCGCGGATTGGGCGAGGCGGAGAACGACACCAGCACCGCTTCGTTGAGCAGCAGCACCTGGCGCAGCTGTTCGGGGTCGAAAGGATTCACCGGCAGTTCGCCGGTGATGGCGGGGTTGCCGGCATTACCGGGAAAGCGGATGCGTTCAGCCATGGGTGCGCTCCAGCGGCGAAATGCCGGTCATGGTTTTTCAACGCGCGCACGCTCATGCACCGGCCAATCGCATTGCACGCAAGGCGGGTCATTCATTTCCTCCTGCCGCGGCGCGCGACGTGGTGGTTGACCCGACCCGCATGCAAACGTCGCCCGGACTTGCCTGCGTTGCCAATGAGGCGGCGATGCAACACACCTGGCACATTGCCCCGACACGACCTGCCCTGCGGTTCTGCATGCGCGCTACTATCGGTACACGTGGTGCGCCCGGCCGGGATCGTCGAATGCAGGCTGGTATTTCATTTCTTCAAAGGAAAGATCCATGAAATTACAAATGCTTGCATTGGCCATGGCAGCGCTGGTGGCGGGGCCGGGGATGGCACAGGTGCCGACCGGCAAGATGGGCGAACTGCGTCCCGACCAGCAACAGTTCTTCGCGCTCTACAAGGAACTGGTTGAAACCGACACCTCGGTCACCAGCGGTGACTGCACCAGGGCGGCCGCACAGATCGCAACGCGCCTCAAGGCGGCGGGGTTTGCCGACGACCAGATCACCCTGTTCTCCGTGCCCGAGCACCCGAAGGAGGGCGGCATTGTCGCCGTCTATCCGGGTACCTCGGCCACGCTCAAGCCGGTGTTGCTGCTGGCGCATATCGACGTGGTGGCGGCCAATCGCGCCGACTGGGTGCGCGACCCGTACAAGCTGATCGAGGAAAACGGCTACTACTACGCACGCGGCATCTCCGACGACAAGATGATGGCCGCGACCTGGGCCGACACCCTGGTGCGCTTCAAGCAGGACGGCTACAAGCCGGCCCGGACCGTCAAGATCGCGCTCACCTGCGGCGAGGAAACCGACACCGCGTTCAATGGCGCGCAGTACCTGGCCAACCACAAGCGCGACCTGATCGACGCGGCCTTCGCGCTCAACGAGGGTGGCGGCGGCGACACCGACGGCAAGGGCCACATCGTCGCGCAGTCGATCCAGGTCGGCGAGAAGATCTACCAGGACTACAGGCTGGTCGCGACCAATCCGGGTGGACACAGCTCGCAGCCCGTGCGTGACAACGCCATCTACGCCATGTCCGAGGCGCTGTTGAAGATCCGCGACCACGAGTTCCCGGCCGAATTCAGCGACACCACCCGCGTGTTCTTCGAGCGCGCCGGTGCCGCGCGCAAGGACCCGCTGGGGGCGGCGATGGTGGCGCTGGCCAAGGATCCGGGCGACGCCAGGGCGGCGGCGGTGGTCAACACCGACAAGGCCTTCCACTCCATGCTGCGCACCACCTGCGTGGGGACCATGATCGACGGCGGCCACGCGGTCAACGCGCTGCCGCAGCGAACCGGTGCGAACGTCAACTGCCGCATCTTCCCGGGCCATACGCCAGCGGAGATCAAGGACGCATTGGTCAAGGTCGTCGGCAATCCCGACATCTCCTTCGAGCTGGCACGCAAGGACAAGCCACTGGCCAAGTCGCCCGCGCTGGACCCGGCCCTCATCGGCCCGATGGAAAAGCTGAGCGCGACGTACTTCCCCGGCGTGCCGGTGATCCCGTCCATGTCCACTGGCGCCACCGATGGCCTGTATCTGTCGGCGGTGGGGATTCCCACCTATGGCGTGCCGGGCCCGTGGGGCGATCCCGATGGCAACGGAGTCCATGGGCTCGACGAACGCTTGGAAGTGCGCTCGGTCTATACCGGGCGCGACTACCTGTTCGACCTGGTCAAGGTGTTGGCGGAATAACGCGCGCAAGGCGGGCCACGAGCCCGGAGTAGCCCGGGTAAGCGAAGCGCACCCGGGGGTGCTCTGGCGCCATCCATCTTCCTCCGGCACGCGCATGCGCGCCCGCGGACCTGATTTGCCTTCAATGGAGAACCGGATGTCGAATGCGCTGGCGTTGAACGAACAGGTGGTACTGGTCACCGGAGGTGCGCGTGGGCTGGGCGCTGCGATCAGCCGTGCATTCCTGCGCGAGGGCGCGCGCGTAGTGGTCAATTACCGCAACAGCCGTGAGGCCGCACTCGCCATCGAGCAACAGGCGGCCGGACGCGCGCTTGCTGTACAGGCGGACGTGACCGACCCCGACGCGGTGGCTGCCATGGTCGCCACCGCGCAGGCCCACTTCGGCAGTGCGGTGACCACCGTGGTCAACAATGCGCTGGTCGATTTCGCATTCGATGGCGATGCACGCCCGCAGGGCGAGATCATCGCCTGGGAGCGCTTCGAGCGCCAGTTCGAAGGAAGCGTGCGCGCCGCACTCAACACCCTGAAGGCAGCCGTCCCCGGCATGCGCACCCAGGGCAACGGGCGGGTCATCAACATCGGGACCAACCTGGTGCAGAACCCGGTGGTGCCGTACCACGACTACACCGCTTCGAAAGCCGCGCTGATGTCGTTGACGCGCACCATGGCCGCCGACCTGGGGCCCGACGGCATCACCGTCAACATGGTCTCCGGCGGCCTGCTGCGGACCACCGACGCCAGCGCCGCCACGCCGGAAGCGGTCTTCGACCTGATTGCCCAGGCCACCCCGCTGCGGCGCGTGACCACGCCGGAAGAGTTCGCCGATGCGGTGTTGTTCTTCGCCTCACCCTGGGCCCGCGCGATCACCGGCCAGAACCTGGTGGTAGACGGGGGACTGGTCAAGGATTGATGCGGGCCGTGCCGATGCCGGCGTAACGACGCAGGCCGGGCAGGAACAGCGGCTTCAACAGCTGGTCAACCCGGGGCGCTTTGGACTGCAGGTTGACGAGCCTTGGGCTCGCCATTGCCTGTTAACGCCAGTTGCGTTGGCATCACGCTGCAGCTGTGCCGCGGCATTTCGGGAATTGCGAGCAGCCAGGAAAAACCCTTGGCCGCTCCGCCGGTTGGGCTGGCGGATGCAGCAGTAGGCGATGAGTCCCAGCACCACGCCTATCGGCCACGGCAACGAGGCGATCGCGTCCATGCCACTCCTGTTTCGTCGTGCATGTCGGTTTCCGCAATCGGGAAAGTGGACGCTTGCAAATGCGCGCATGCACACCGCGAAAACTCCCGCCTGCATGCGTACCACTTCAGCAGCTGTAGTGTTTTTGCCTCAAAAATGGGGCTTTTACGCATTCCGATGGCCGTTGGTCGGTCCCATGCACGCAGCAAGTAAATCAGAGCGGCACGTGCGCCAATTAGGAGTACAAGAGGCATAGCCGCTGCAATCAGGGCGGCGCCATTGGCCTCGCCAAATGTCGTATCCGCTGTTCTCAGAAGAGCGTGTCCATCGCCTGGCGCCGGGGATGGTGTTGGATATAGCCGCCGAACTCGTCTACTGGAAAAGCTGCTATCCGCATCGCAGGTTCTTCCATGCCCACCTGCCTTTCGATACTTACGTGCCTACTTTCAAGTTCGGCTACGACACCTACCTCATCCACCACCACGAGCAACTGCCGGAACTGGTGCCGATGTTGCGACGGCGCTACACCAGCCTGCACGAGCGCGACCAGCTGCAGTGGGCCGACGCCATGGCCATCGTAAGGGCCACCTGGAAACGGATGGGTGTCGCAACGGGCTGAGCGCCCGTCGCCTGCCGGAGGAAGCGGCCATGCCGAGTAGCACCGGATCCCAACTGGAACGCTCGCTGCAGAAGCTGGTGGACCTGCTTTGGGTGGAGTGCGTGAACTGTCCCGTGGCAGAGCGGCAAGCGATCTGGGATCGGGGCCTGCTTGCCATTCGCTCCACGGTCGGCGCTGCATTCCTGTGCGTGGAGATGCAGGATGCGCTCCAGGACGCGGGCTTCCGGCTGGGCATTTTCTATTTCAACGCACAGGCCGCAAGATTTTACGGCGCGGCGATGGGGTGATGCGTGCGGTTTGGGCGTCGCACGATGAGCGAGCCAATGTAGGGCGGGTCTTGGCCCGCCTTCCGTGGCGGCCCGCCATTCCGGGATCGCTCGCGCTGGATCCCTGTGCCTTGATGGAAAAGTCCAGCCAGGACGTGCGCTGCGTGGGCGGTACCGGTCAGCAATATTCCGATGGTGATGCGCGGCATTGGCCGATGGTGCGCAGACGGCGCAGGGAGGATCTTCCCTGCATGCCGAATTACCGAAGCGTGCGGGTGCCGGGAGGGACCTATGCCTTTACAGTCAACCGCTGGAACGCAGGCGCACACTGCTTGTGGATCACATTGGCTTGCTGCGCGAATCCTTCCGTGTCGCCCGCGCCGCAAGGCCTTGTTTCCTGTTGGCCTGGGTAGTCCTGCCCGACCACCTGCATTGCGTGTGGCGGCTGCCTGAAGGTGACGCCGACAACGGAGCCCGTTGGCGGCATATCAAGAGCTATTTTTCCCGCTCGATTGATTCAGGCGAACGCCTTTCGGAGCGACGCCAGGAGAAGTCCGAGCGCGGCATCTGGCAGCGCCGCTACTGGGAGCGCCTGATGCGCGATGAATCGCATCTGCGGCAGTGCGTGGACTACGTGCATGCCAATCCGCAAAAAAGCATGGCCATGTCGTCCGGGTGGCGGATTGGCCGCATTCCTCATTCCATCGCCATGTGGCAGCGGGGCTGCTTCCGGCCGACTGGGCAGGGGATTGCCGGAAGGCGGGTCAAGACCCGCCCTACGAGTCAAATAATCCGTTCCGTACGTCGCCATCGCGAACGTAGTCTATGGCTATCAAACAGGCCTTTGTCGCGGCCAGGCCAGATGGGATGGCGTAGGGCGGGTCTTGACCCGCCTTCTGCGGCGGCAAGCAATGCAGGGGTTTCGCGGGCGCTCCTACGCTTTGACGCGGGGTGCCGGAAGGCGGGTCAAGACCCGCCCTACGATTCGAATGATCCCGTTCGCACCTCGCCATCGCGGACGTAGCGGGTGATCAGCACGCCGGTGGAGGCGGTCCTGGATTCCTGCAGCCGGAATGCCGACGCCTGCGCGCGGTCATCGAACAGGCGTTTGCCGCGGCCCAGCAGGATGGGGTAGATGAGCAGGCGCAGTTCGTCGACCAGGTCGGTGGCCAGCAGCTGGTGCACCAGTTCGCTGCTGCCCTGGGTCAGCAGGTCGGCGCCTTCGCCACGCTTGAGTTCGCGCAGCGCGGCGCCGGGGTCGGCGCCCAGCGCATGGCTGTTGTGCCAGGCCAGCGTGTCCGGATGATGGGTAGCCACGTGCTTGGCCACGCCGTTGAACAGGTCGGCGATGTCCTGGTGCGGGGCACCCTTGGGCACGTGCGGCCAGTAGCCGGCGAAGATGTCGTAGGTGCGGCGACCCAGCAGCAGCTCGAAGGGGCGCTTGAACGCACCACCCATCGCGTCTTCGCTGTCGTCGGCATAGGGCCAAGCCCAGCCGCCATGGGCGAAGCCGCCACCGGTGTCCTCGTCGGGGCCGCCCGGTGCCTGGATCACGCCGTCGAGGCTGGTCATTGCGGCGACGATGAGTTTTCTCATTGAGGCTTCTCCTTGCGCTGGAGTGTGTGTTGCCCTGTCGACGTACGGGTGCGCGGGAAATCGACAGCGCAGTGCAACAATCCAGGCAGGTTCCGGCTTAGACGTAGCAGGCGCGCGACGCCAGCCGGCGTGGCCGATCATGCCGGTTGACCTGCGTCGAACTGCGCCTGTCCTGCAAACCAGCCATATGCCGGCGCAGTGCGTTGGGCCCGCGGCTGGCCTGTGACGCCCAGCACTTGCGTACCTGGCAGGAGTTCTGCGCATCCTGCGCCGTCCTTCCACTGGAGATTCCGCATGCGTCCCTCCGTCCATCCGCTGGTGCTGGCCCTGCTGCTCGCTTCACCCTTCGCCGTCTTGCCTGCCCATGCCGCCGGAGAGGCAGCAGCAGCGCCTGCCGACGCCGCGGCCGACACGCCTTCGAAGACGCCGCGTGGCACCACCTTCATCCTGCCCGGTGGCTGGACCCAGCGCGTGCAGGGCAACGCGGTGCTGGTGATGCCGCCCGAGGCCGATGGCTCGCGCGTGGCCATCGTCGATGCGAAGGCAGCCACGGCCGACGCGGCGGTGGCCGAGGCCTGGACCGTGCTGGGCATGACCCCGAAATTCCTGGTGGCCAGCGATGCCGCGCCCAAGGATGGCTGGGACGCACGCCGCTTCTACGATTACGACGTGGCCGCCAACGACAAGCGCGCAGTCGGCGCGCGCGCCCTGCGCAAGGGCAAGGAATGGACCGCGATGGTGATCGACGTGGACCAGGCCATTGCCGAGAAGCGTGGCTCGCAGTTCGGCAAGCTGTCGCAGCGCCTGCAGCCGGGCGGTTATACGCGCGAAAGCTTCGCCGGTCGCACTGCGCACAAGCTTGACCAGGCCCGCCTGCAGCAGGTTGCCGCTTTCGTCGAAGAGATGCGCGAGGAGTTCGAGGTGCCGGGCGTGGCCATCGGCATCGTCCAGGACGGCAAGGTGGTGATGTCGCAGGGCTTCGGCGTGCGTGAGCTGGGCAAGCCCGACAAGGTCGAAGGCGACACCCGCTTCATGATCGCCTCCAACACCAAGGCGCTGACCACGCTGATGCTGGCCAAGCTGGTGGACGCCGGCAAACTGGACTGGAGCGCGCCGGCGGCAAGCGTCTATCCGGCATTCAAGCTGGGCGATGCGGCCACCACCGGGAAGGTGCTGGTCAAGCATCTGGTCTGCGCCTGCACAGGCGTGCCGCGCCAGGATTTCGAATGGCTGTTCGAGGGCGAGAAGCAGACGCCGGCGACGGTGATGGCCACGCTGGGCACCATGCAACCGACCAGCGGCTTCGGCGAACTGTTCCAGTACTCCAACCCGATGGCGGCCGCTGCCGGCTTCATTGGCGGCCAGGTGGCCTATCCGGGCACCGAGCTGGGCGCCGGCTACGACCGGGCCATGCAGGCGCTGGTGTTCGATCCACTGGGCATGCGCAACACCACGTTCGACTATGCAAAAGCGCAGACCGGCGACTATGCCGCGCCGCACGGCTATGACATCGACCACAAGGTCGAAGTGATGGGCATGGGCCTGAACGACACCATCGTTTCATCGCGTCCGGCCGGCGCGGCCTGGAGTTCGGTCAACGACCTGCTGAAATACGTGCAGATGGAGATCGACCACGGCCTGTTGCCCGACGGCAGCCGCTACATCGGCGAGGCCGCGCTGCTGCAGCGCCGCGAGCCGCAGATCGCGACCGGCGTGGACCGCCAGTACGCGATGGCCCTGGCGGTCGACAAGAGCGATGGCGTCACCGTGGTCGACCACGGCGGCGACATGGGCGGTTTCCATTCCAACATGATGTGGTGGCCCGAGCAGAAGGTCGGCGCGGTGATCCTGACCAACGCCGATGAAGGCGTGAACCTGCGCGGTCCGCTGAAGCGCCGGCTCATGGAACTGATGTTCGACGGCGAGGCGCAGGCCGAGGCCACCGCGAAGGCCGCTTCCAAGGCCAATCGCGAAGGCTTCGATGCCTTCCGCAAGCTGCTGCAGGTGCCGGGCGACAAGCAGGCGCTGGCCGGGCTGGCCTCGCGTTACCACAACGATGCGCTGGGCGAATTGCTGGTGACGCGCAAGGACGACAAGGTGTCCTTCGATGTCGGCGCCTTCAGTTCGGAAGTGGCGACCATGCCGCAACCCGACGGCAGCCTGGGCTTCGTCACCATCGACCCGGTGGCGCTGGGCTTCCTGTTCGTCCGCGCCGACAAGGACGGCACGCGCAAGCTGGTCGTGCGCGATGGCCAGCACGAGTATCTGTTCGATGAGGTGAAGTAACGCGGCGCAGGAGATAAGCAGGCAGCCTGGGCGGAGAGCCAGGCTGTTTCCAGCAGCGAAGCTGGTCAACCCGGGTCCAGCAAGTGCGCAGGACAGGTCTTGACCCGCCTTGCGTGCATGCGCGTAATCGGTGACCAGTGCGCCTGAGCGCCTTTGGCTTTGCCGGTTGCTGCCGGAAGCGGGTCAAGACCCGCTCTGCGGAATCCAAGCGCCCCGTGTCAGCGCTGGTCCAGCGCGTGATGGATCAACACCACGCATTGCGAGGCGAACAGCATCGTCGGTCCCAGGGTGATCTTCTTCGCGCCCATGCGTTCCAGGCTGGGGACGATTTTCTTCGGCATGGGGATGTGGTCGGTGAGCAGGAAGCAGGGATTGCCTGCGAACGCCTGCTCGCCGATCGGCGTGCCCTTGGGATCCATCAGGAACAGCGGGTGGTCCTCGGCCAGCGTCTGCACCAGTCGCTCGAAGGCCACGGTCTGCACGGTTACGCCCGATTCCACCGGGCGCGTTTCCTCCTTGCCCATGCCGCGCGAGGCGTCCAGCGCCTTGGCGACCTTGCCCAGCAACGCGCGCTCGTCGAAGCCGCCGATCTCATGCATGGCGTTGACCTCGAAACGGATCGTGCGCGAGAAATCCTGCGTGCTTTCCAGTACCAGGTAGACGATCACGTCGGGGCGATGCGACTGGGCGACGAAGATCGCGTTCATCAGCGTATGCGCCAGGATTTCCGAGTGGGCATCGTGGCCGATTGACGCCAGCAGTTTGTGGCTCTCGGTAGGGGCCGCCCGTGCCCTGAGTACGAAGGTTCGCATGCGTGGTGATCGTTCCATGTTGGCTCGCGACACGGGGCGTGGCGCCCGCGCATTGTCCATGCAAAGACGGTGGCTGGCACGCCCCGGAAAACGGGAGTGCCTGAATAGCCCAGGTGGTGAAGGCTCATGGCCCCTTGCAGGCGATACGCTGCCGGCAGCCAGGCCAATGGCAGCCACGGGCCGGATGCCTTGCGGCGCCCTTATTCTTCAGCAGGCTCACATTGACGCGGGTTGTTCGCGCAATTCACCTGATTCAAGCAGATCCAGTTGCCGCCATGTGTGGTTGCTGGCCTGTATGCGCACGCCGGTCAGGATGCCGCTGTCTGCGAATTTCAGTCTTGCCGCCGTTGCAGCGGCAAGGCATGCGAGTTGCTGCGTTTCATGCAATTGCAGGTCGAATTGCCCCGATGAACGCACTTCCCAGTTCGGGCCATTTGCCATTACGTAGTAGTAAAAGCGTTCCATGAACCGCTTTATGACCCACTGACCGGAGGTAGGGAATCCCACTACGAAGTGCGTATAGTCTGGTGACACCTTTTCAGGATGGGCATGATTCGGACGGTCAAGGTTTCCGAACCCGCGAATTGCACACAAAACCGAATGCGTCACTCATCTTTTCGCAACGCCTGAAGCAGGCACGCGAAATGCGTGGATTGTCTCAGCGACAGCTCGGCGGGCTTCTCGGCCTGGGCAAGGCCACCGGTGGCGTACGCGTCAACCGCTACGAACAGCAGACTTCCAAGAGCGATATACAGACCGCCGCCGACCTGGCGACGGTGCTCCAGGTGCCACTGGCCTACCTGTTCGCCGACACCGAGGAACTCGCGGCGCATATCCTGGATTTCACCCAGACGTGACCGATTTCCGGTGGCTGGCCGGCCTGGAGGCTGGTTATTGGACCACCGGGTTGGGCGACAGGCGATGCTGCAGCATGACCCTGGCCGAGTTCGCCAGCCGCAGCGATTGCACGCCCGAATCTGTAATCGGTGAATTCCGCAACTGGGCGTTCGCGCAGCAATCGCAACGCTATGCAGTGGTGTGGACCAACGCCAACGATCCCGATGACCTGGTGTTGATAGTCGCGGCGGAGTGAAGCCTGGCCGACGCGGCAGCCATGCTGGCGAGCGGCTTGTGTCGCCGTGGCACTGTTGCCTGTTGCGTGTTGCCTGTTGCCTGTTGCCTGTTGCCCGCTCAGTCGATCCGATACACGCGTGCCTTCGGCAGGTCTTCGTCGACCTGCAGGAACCAGCGGCCCGCGATGCCCGGCACGACCACGATCTCGGGCGATTCGAATGGCTTGCGCAATGTCATGCTGCCTTTGAGCACCTTCCACACCTGGCCGTTTTCGAGGGCGAACTCGGTACCCGGTTGCCATCCGCTGACGGGGCCTTTGACCCGGCTGCGCACGGGCTGGTCGTTGTAGCCGACCAGGGACGAGGCGCCGCGGCCCGACGCGTATTCCTGGCGGGGCGGTCCATTGCCTGTTTCCGGCGCATCGGCTGCCTGCCCGCGCAACAGCTGGTTCAACAACGCGAGCTGCGCTGGCGACAGGTTGTCCAGGCCGGTGGCATGCAGCTGCGCGGCGCTGAGGCGTTGTTCCAGGTCCACGTAGTCCTGCGCTTCAGCCAGCAACGGGGCAGGGCACAGCAGCAGGCATAACAGCAGTTTCTTGAGCATGGTTGTTCTCCCGGGCGGCGGTGCAACGCGAGTGCCGCGTGACCGTCGCAAGACCAGCATGCTGCAGGCGTATGTCATTCCCGTGTCAGACGGGCTTCACGCAATACGCGGGCTGACCGGAGCAGGCGCGGCCCGCCCGCATTCGGCGGTCATGCGCGCGCGAGGCGCTTGCGCATGCCGCCAGCATCGTGCAGCCGGCTGCAGGGCGCGTCCCAGCCGCTTCGCTTAAAGGCGGGGTGACGCCGAAGCCTGCCAGCCCACGGCCCTGAACTCGGGGCGCAATGGATCCCAGGAAGAGGCCCATTCGTCGATCGCCTCGCCCGGCAGCGCCGGCGAGAACAGGTAGCCCTGGCCGGCATCGCAACCGAAACCCTGGACCAGCCGCAGTTCCTCCACGCTTTCGATGCCTTCGGCCACCGTGCGAACCTTCAGCTCCGAAGCCATTTTCAGGTTGGCTTCCAGCATCGTGGCCAGGCGCGGATTGCTGGAAGCGCCGGTGACGAAGCTGCGGTCGATCTTGAGTTCGCTGAAAGGGAAATCGCGCAGGGTGGCCAGCGAGGAATAACCGGTGCCGAAGTCGTCCACCGACAGGCCGACCTTCTTCAGGCGCAGGCGGCTGGCCGTTTCCAGCTGCACGCTGGACTGGGTGAATACTTCGTTCTCGGTCACTTCCAGGGTCAGCCGGTCGAGGGGCGCGCCCAGTTCCTGGGCCAGGTCCCTGACCCGGTCGGGGAAGCCGGCGTCGGAAAATATGCGCGCGGCCACGTTCACCGAAACGCTCCACGGCCGGCCATCCGCCGCCCAGCGCGCGAGCTGGAGCAGGGCCTGGTGCAGGACCTGCCCGGTGAAGCGTTCGATCTCAACCGCCGTGGCGAGCTCCGCAGGCAGGTTGGCCGGCGACACCAGGCCGAACTCCTCGTCGGTCCAGCGGGCCAGTGCCTCGAAGCCCAGCACCTGGCCGGTTCGCAACGAAACCTGCGGCTGGTACCAGGCTTCCACCTCACCAGCGGGCAGGTGGTCCAGTACCGCGTCATGCAGGGTGCGCCGTGGCACGGGCGCGGCCTGCACCTGCTCGACATCGTCTATCGAAGCCAGCACGGCCTGCAGCGCATCGGGGAAGATCGGCTTGTTCAGGGCGCCAATCACCGTGAGCCCGCGTGAAATGGCCAGGTCGCGTACGGCGCTGAGGATCTTGTCGTCTTCGCCGGTCAGCAATACCAGCCTGCCGGTATACCCGGCTTCGGCCAGGTGGCCGACGAACTCCACGCCGTCCATGCCCGGCATTTGCAGGTCGCAGAAGATCAGCTGGAACTGGCCGGGCTGGTCGTACAGGTGTTCCAGGGCAATCGCCGCGTCGGCGAAGGTCTCGATATCGGTGAAGCCCTTGGCCCGCAGGCCGAAGTTGCGCAGCTGTATGGGCAATATGCGCAGCATCACCTGGTCGTCATCCAGCACCATGATCTTCATGATGGTTTTCCTTCAATAGGGTGGATCGGTGGGGTGGAAGCCATCAAGGGCTCCCGGTCAGGATTTCTATTTCGGCAAGCAGCGGATCGACGTCCTTCAGGAACAGCACGACCAGGTCCTGGGCCAGGTGCCCGTCCGACATCAGGCCGGCCTTTTCCAGCTCGGCACACAATTCGCCGAACTGGACCGCGCCGACCGCGCGCGAAGACGACTTGACCCGATGGGCGATGCTGGCCAGCGCCGCGATGTCGCCACGCAGGCTGCAGGATTGCAGCTCGAACGTGGCCTGGTGCAGCGACCGCTGGTAGGCGTCCAGCACTTCGCGATGCACTTCCGGGTCGTTGCCCACCAGTTCGCGCAGCACGTCCAGGTCGAGGATGCCGTGCCCGGCGCCGTCGTCTTCCGGCGCGGGAGCTTCCTGGACGGCCGCCGGAGACATGCCCATGCCGGCTTCTATGGCCTGTGCCAGCGCGGCCAGGGTAGCGGGCTTGACCAGGTAGTCGTCGATATCCGGGTGCATGGCGTTATGGTCGGCCCTGATCGCATTGGCGGTCAGCATGACGATGGGCATGCGCTGGCCGGGACTTTCGCGCCGGCGTATTTCCGAGGCCAGCGAGAACCCGTCCCGATGCGGCATGTGCAGGTCGGTGAGCAGCAGCGAATAGCGCCCCTCGCTCCAGCGCGACAGGGCTTCCTCGCCATCGCCGGTGACTTCGGCCCGGTAGCCCAGCAATTCCAGCTGGTGCAGGATGACTTTCTGGTTGGTCAGGTCGTCTTCGGCGATCAGGATCGGAAGCGTGGCCATGCGTTCGCTGGCCGCCGCACTCCTGGCAGCGGGCCGCAACCTGGGTTCGTCGGACTCGAAGGCTTCGGTGGCCGGATCGATGTCCGCACCCGAAGCGATAGCGGCGGCCTGCAGCAGGGGATGCCGCCGCAGGCTGGCGGCATCCAGCACCACCAGCTTGTCGCTCAGCTTGCGGATCCTCTGGCGGGTCCCGCGAACGATGACCAGGCGGCTATAGACTTCCGCCGAGGCCAGCGTCGACAGCGCCGCCATGCTGTTGCGGGCGCGGAATTCCGAGCCATACACCAGCACCTGCGACCTTGCCGGGTCGTGGAAAGCGAGTGAATCCTGCACGCTGCGAACCCGCAGCACGCTGGCGCCGGCATGGCTCAGGTAGGCGGCGATGTCGCGCGCTTCGTAATGGGGGTCATCGACCACAAGGTACTGTATTCCGTCCAGCCGCAGCGGTTCGGGTTCTGCCTGCGCCGTGCAGGGCTCGACCGGCAGGCGGGCACGGAACGTGGATCCTTTGCCCAGTTCGCTTTCGGCCAGGATCGAGCCGCCCATCAGGTCGACCAGCTGCTTGCAGATGGCCAGGCCCAGGCCGGTGCCGCCGAACCTGCGCGTGGTGGAGGCTTCGGCCTGGGTGAATACATGGAAGAGGCGGTCCATGTTCTCTTCGGATATGCCGATGCCGTTGTCTTCCACGGTGACGACGATGCAGTGGGCATCGGCCGGGTCCGGCTCGATCGAGAAGCGGACCTTGCCGCGCTGGTTGCGGCCGCCACTGAACTTGATGGCATTGCCAAGCAGGTTGAAGAACACCTGCCGTAGCCGCAGCGGGTCGGCCATGACGTGGGCAGGCAGCAGAGGCGAGACGAAGACGTTGACGGTTACGGTCTTTGCATGTGCTTCGCCGTTGAGCGTCTGGCAGACCGAGTCAGCCAATGCCTCCAGCGAGGTCGACTGTTTTTCGATCTCCAGGCGCCCGGCCTCGATCTTCGAGAAATCCAGGATGTCGTCGATCAGGCGGAGCAGGTTGTTGGCCGAATCGTGGATGGTCTTCAGCGCCTCGCTCTGGCGGCTTCCCAGCTCGCTCTGGGCAAGCACCTCGACCATGCCCAGCACGCCATTCATGGGTGTGCGGATCTCGTGGCTCATCGACGCCAGGAATGCGGACTTGGCGCGGTTGGCCGACTCGGCTTCCAGCGTCGCTTTCTCCAGTTCGGCGGTGCGGCGCCCCACGCTGCTTTCCAGGCGCTCGTTGAGGCGCCTGAGCTCGCCTTCCGCGTTCTTCTGGTCGGTGATGTCGAAGGCCACGCCCTGCATCGAGCCGGCGTGCTCCTGGTCGGTGGGGAACATGCGGCCAAGCACCGAGAGCCAGCGGATTTCCCCTGCCTCCGTGCGCACGCGCAGGTCCACGCGGAATTCCTGTTCGCGCTCCAGCACGTTGCGGAAGGTGATGTCCTTGTGGTTCCGCTCTTCCTCGTTGAGCAGCAGCAGGAAGCTGGAATAGTCGATGCTGCCCACGCTGGTGGCGCCGAACATGCGGGCGCATTCGTCGGACCAGAAGATCCTGCCCAGCGCCTTGTCCCAGCTCCAGGTGCCCAGTCCCGAGGCGCGGATGGCCAGGCGCAGGCTCTGCTCGCTGTGCTCAAGGGCCAGCTGGGCGGCGCGACGATCGGTGACATCGCGGAAATAGACGGTCAGCCCGTCCTCGGCCGGGAAGGCGCGCACTTCGAACCAGCGTTCCAGCGGCGCGTAATGCGCGACGAACTCCACCGGCAAGCCCGTCTGCATCGCCCGCCGGTAGCTTTCCTTGAATACGGTGCCGGCTGCATTCGGGAAGGCGTCCCAGATATTGCGGCCGATCAATTCATGGCGGCGCTTCTGCAGGAGCTTCTCCGCCTGCGCATTGACGTATGAAAACGCCAGCGACGCGTCCAGGGCGAAGAAGGCGTCGGTGACGCTCTCCAGCGTGCGCACCAGGCGCGCCGCGACCCGGGCGGTCTGCGCTTCGGCCTGATGGCCGGCGGTCGTGTCCAGGAATGCGCCGTGCACGCGAACCACGTGTCCGGCTTCAGAGCGTTCGGCCAGGCCATGGCAGCGCAGGCGGATGCGCTCGCCCTGCGTGGAGATGACTTCGAATTCCTCATCCAGCGGCCTGCCGTCGCCGATGCAGGCGGCCAATTGCGTGGACAGCGCGTCGCGCCACTCGGGGGCGCAGAAAGCAAGGGCCTGGTCCAGGCTGAAATGGGTTGCACCGGCAGTGTCCGGCATCGTTCCTGCGTTGCCGGACCAGGAGATCGACGCGCCGGCCACGTCGTATTGCCAGGTGCCGAAGCGCGCGCCGGCGCCGGAAAAGACGCCAGGTCGGTCGATCTCGCCCGCACCGGATTCGAGTCCCGTGCGGGCCTTGGCATCTTCATGGGTGATGAGGAAGTACGCATCGCCGCCACGAAGACGGGCGGCCGTGGCCGTGAACCCGCCACCTTCGTTGCCGGCGTGCGCTGCATAGACGATCCGGACGTCTCCAGCCTCGCGCAGGAGCAGGCTTTTGAACCCGCGCAGGAAGCGGGCGGCTTCCGTTACTCCTTCGGCGGCCGCGACCTGGCAGGCCTCGAGGTAGTTGGCGCTGCGGGCGATGCGCTGCTCAAGGCCGCTACCCATGCGGCCGCGCGCGTCCCACGCACTGTTCGACCGGATTACCGAGCCGATCGCGTCTACGATGCAAGCGCTGGCGGGAAACGCGTCAAAAGCCGCTCCGCCCAGGTCCCCTTGTTCCGGCATTCCAGTACGACGTCCGATCGAGTGTCCATCTTTGAAAAAGTGGACTGTGCGCAAGTCTAAGTCAGGCGCATTACCGCCACTGCGGGCAGCTCTCGAACTGTGACAGCATCAAGGTATTAAACGGGTTCCAATGCACCTTGTGCGCCCTCATGCCGCCGTCGGCGTGTGGGGCGTGGTGGGAGCGCGTCAATGCACGCTGCCCACCAGGCCGACAAGTCCGGCTCAGGGAATCGCGGCTTCCAGGATGCGCAGGCCGACGGCAGCGGTTGCTTCGGCATCGGCGTCCTCGGCAACCTGCGCACTGCGGAATTGCTCCTGCATGAGCGGGCAGTGCACGCTCATGTAATCGATCTCCAGGTTCAGCCGCTCCAACAGGAAATCCACGAACGCACGCACCTTCGGCGATTGCGTGTGGCCGCGCGGGAACACAGCGTTGAGTTCGTATTCACCACCGATCCAGCCGGCCAGCACGCGCTGCACGAGGCCCTTTTCCACGAATGGCTTGACCATCACGTCAGGGGCGATCACCACGCCTTCGCCGCACAGCAGCGCGCCCTTGAGTGCTGCGGGGTCATTGGCCACCAGGATCGGATTGACCGGGAACAACTGGTCGCTGACCCCGTCGTTCAAGCTCCACTGGTAGCTGTTGCCCTGGCGGTGCTTTGGCATCGCCAGGACCCGATGGTGTTGAAGGTCGCCCGGGTGCAGCGGCTCGCCGTGCTTGGCCACGTAGCTGGTGGCGGCATACACCTGCGTGCGCAGGGTGCCCAGGCGTCGAGCTACCAAGTTGGAGTCGGGCAGGTTGCCGATGCGCAGGGCAACGTCGATCTCACCGCCAATCAGATCCAGCGGCTCATTGCTGAGGATCATCTCAACGCGCACCTCGGGATAGCGCGCATGGAACTCGCCCAGCAACGGCGCGATCTTGTCGATGCCGATGGAGTAGGGCGCGGTGAACTTCAACCAGCCACGCGGGCCGGCATGCAACTGGCTGACCGCGCTTTCGGCTTCGGTCAATTCGCGCGAGATGCGCTGGCAATGTTCGTAGTACACGTTGCCCGCTTCGGTCAGCCCCAGCTTGCGGGTGGTGCGATGCAGGAGCTGGGCGCCCAGGCGGGTTTCCAGCTCCTGCACCTTGCGGCTGACCGTGGTCTTGGGAAGCCGCAGCGAATTGGCGGCAGCGATGAAGCTGCCGTGCTCGACCACCTTGACGAAGATGAGGGTGTCGTTGAGATCGTGGGTCATTGGGATGCTCCCGGGGTGTGGGGAAAGTATTGGACCGCTGGCGGGATTATTATTCCCCTAAATCCGGACTAATCAAGTCCTGATTGCAGGTCTATCTTGGCGTCACTTCCCGCCAGACCCGACTGAAGCCATGCTGTTTTCCCGACTCTTCCGCGCCCAGCCCGACCTGGAAATCAACGAACAGGTAACGCTTTCCGAGATGAAGGCACTGACTGATCGCTTGTCCGGCGTGGCTTTCCGCGAGTTTACCTCACCCCATCGCAGCCAGGCCGGTGGCGCCCTGCGCCTGGGCCGGAAGGGGCGCGGGACTATAGCGACTATCGGGATTATCCCGTCCGCGGGAGTAAAAGTCCCATGAGTGGGATATTGAATCCGGAAGTCCTGGTGCTGGGCGCGGCGGGAACCGTGGGGTCAGGCGTCGTCGGCGCGTTGCTCGAAGCCGGAAGTCCTGTGCTGGCCGTGGGTCGCGACGGCCCTCGCATGCAATCACTGGCGGCCCACTTTGCCGACGAGCCCGCGCTGGAAATTATGACCCCGGGCTGCATCAGCAACGACGAGGACGCCGCAAAACTGGTCGCGATCCTGCGCCAGCGCCAGCGGCCCCTGCGCGCGGTATTCGCCAGTCTTGCCACGCCGCTCGAGAGCGGCCGCCTGCTGGACAAGCCGACCGACTTCCTTCGCAACAAGCTCGAATACGACCTGCTGCCACACCTGGCCGCCGCCCGCCACCTGATTCCCCTGCTGGGCGAGCAGGAAGGCATGTCGCATTACGTGCTGATCGGCGGCCCGCACGCGGAATGCGGCTGGGCCGGCTACGGCCATGCTTCGATCACCGCCGCGGCGCTGCGCATGCTGACCAACGTGCTGCATGAGGAAGCGCAGGCCCTGGGCGTGCGCGTGCAGATGCTGGCGGTCGACAAGCCGCTGACCACCCCGGACAACGCGCGCAATGCGTGCGCCGAATGGCCCAGCGCCATGGCGGTGGGCCGGCATGCCGTTTCGCTGCTCACCCGCACCGAGCGCACCCGTGCGGTCGTGCCTTTCGATGCCGGCCGCGCCCTGACGCCGCCACGCGCGTTGTTTTCCGAATTCTCCTTCCCCTTGGCCACCCGCGAGACGAACTCATGAACATCCAATCCCTTATCGATAATCGCGCATTGCGCACAACCTCGCTTGGCGTGCTGCTGGCCCTGTCCGTTGCGGTGATCGCAGCTTGCAGCGGCCAGGCCGCCGAGAATGGCCAGCCGCCGCCGCCCGCCGTCAGTGCGGCACCGGTGCTGGTCAAGCAGATCAGCCAGTGGGACGACTTCAGCGGCCGGGTGGAGGCGGTGGAAACCGTCGACCTGCGCCCGCGCGTCTCCGGCTACATCGACCGCGTGAACTACCAGGAGGGTCAGGAAGTCCGCAAGGGCGACGTGCTTTTCACCATCGATTCGCGCAGCTACCGGGCCGAGCTGGCACGTGCCCAGGCCGAGCTGGCGCGCGCCCGCAGCCAGGCCGAGCTGGGCCGCAGCGAGGCGGCGCGCGCAAAGAAGCTGTCAGAGCTGCAGGCGATTTCCACCGAGACCTATGAGCAACGCCGGTCCGCCGCCGCCGAGGCCCAGGCCGGTGTCGCCGGCGCCCAGGCCGCCGTGGATGCCGCGCGCCTCAACCTGGAATTCACCCAGGTACGCGCACCCATCAGCGGCCGTGCCGGCCGCGCGCTGGTCACCGCCGGCAACCTGGTCAGCGCCGGCGATGCCGCCAGCGTGCTGACCACGCTGGTATCGCTGGACAAGGTGCATGTGCATTTCGACACCGACGAGCGCACTTTCCTGCATTACGCGGAGCTGGCCCGCAAGGGCGAGCGGCCGAGCGAGAACGGTGCTGGGGTGCCAGTGCAGGTGGGGTTGGTGGGCGAGGAAGGGTTCCCGCACACCGGCGTGGTCGATTTCCTCGATAACCAGGTCGACCCGGCCACCGGCACCATCCGCGCCCGGGCGCTGCTCGACAACAGCGATCGCAGCTTCACACCCGGCCTGTTTGCGCGCGTACGCGTGCTGGGCAGTGGCCAGGTGAACGCGATGCTGGTGGACGACAAGGCCGTGCTTACCGACCAGGACCGCAAGTACGTCTACGTGGTTGATGCCAAGCACCAGGCGCAACGCCGCGACGTGACCCTGGGCCGTACCGCCGACGGATTGCGCATCGTGGAAACCGGACTCAAGCCCGGCGACAAGGTGATCGTCAGCGGCGTGCAGAAGGTGTTCTTCCCGGGCATGCCGGTGGCCGACAAGACGGTGGTCATGGGTGCGCCGGAAGTGATGCCTGCGGTGGCCATGAAATAGCAGCATGCAAAGCCCCCTCCCTTGCGAAGCAGGGGAGGGATGGGGAGGGGTGCTCTTGGCGCTCACTTCCGACGGCAGGAGCCGACCCCATCCGTCCTTCGGGCACCTTCCCCCCTTCGCAGGGGAAGGGATCACCTCCCTGATTTCGAGGGGACGGATTTCTTTTTTCCAGATTCATCAGCTACAGGAAATCCACCCATGGACTTTTCCCGATTCTTCATCGACCGGCCGATCTTCGCCGCGGTGCTGTCCATCGTCATCTTCGCCGCTGGCCTGATCTCGATTCCGCTGCTTCCCATCGGCGAATATCCCGAAGTGGTGCCGCCATCGGTGGTGGTGCGCACCGTATATCCGGGCGCAAACCCCAAGGTGATTGCCGAGACGGTGGCCACGCCGCTGGAAGAAGCGATCAACGGCGTCGAGGACATGATGTACGTCAAGTCCGTTGCCGGCTCGGACGGCGTGCTGCAGATGACCGTCACCTTCAAGCAGGGCGTTGACGCCGACGAGGCTGCCGTGCGCGTGCAGAACCGGGTCAGCCAGGCGCTGGCGCGACTGCCCGAGGACGTGCGCCGGCAGGGCGTGACCACGCAGAAACAGTCGCCGGTTTTCCTGATGGTGGTGCACCTGGTATCCACCGACGGAAAATACGATTCGCTGTACCTGCGCAACTACGCTCGCCTGCACGTCAAGGACGAAATGGCGCGTATTCCCGGCGTCGGCGAGGCGCAGGCCTTTGGTGGTGGCGACTATGCCATGCGCCTGTGGCTGGATCCGGACAAGGTGGCCGCGCGCGGCCTGACCGCCAGCGACGTGCTGCGCGCGGTGCGCGAACAGAACGTGCAGGTGTCCGCCGGCCAGCTGGGTGCCGAGCCCATGCCCAACGGCAGCGACTTCCTGCTGCCGATCAATGCCAAGGGGCGTCTGCAGAGCACCGAGGAATTCGGAAACATCGTGCTGAAGGCGGGTGCCGATGGCGAGATCGTGCGGCTTGCCGACGTGGCCCGCATCGAACTGGCCGCCGGCGACTACACGCTGCGCGCGCGCCTGGATGGCATGAACGCATCGGCGATCGGCATCTTCCAGGCGCCGGGCGCCAATGCACTGGAAATCCGCGACGCGGTGGTCGCCAAGATGGACGAGATCTCCAAGACCCTTCCGCCGGGCGTGGAGATCAAGTCGGTCTACGACACCACCATCTTCGTGCGTGATTCGATCAAGGCGGTGGTGACCACGCTGCTGGAGGCCACCTTGCTGGTGGTGCTGGTGGTGATCCTGTTCCTGCAGACCTGGCGCGCGTCGATCATTCCGTTGATCGCGGTGCCCGTGTCCATTGTCGGCACCTTCGCCGTGCTCTACCTGCTGGGCTTTTCGATCAACACGCTGACCCTGTTCGGACTGGTGCTGGCGATCGGCATCGTGGTCGACGACGCCATCGTGGTAGTTGAGAACGTGGAGCGCAATATCGAGGAGGGGCTTACGCCTCTTGCAGCCGCGCACCAGGCCATGAAGGAAGTTTCCGGGCCGATCATCGCCATTGCCCTGGTGCTGTGCGCGGTGTTCGTGCCGATGGCCTTCCTGTCGGGCGTGACCGGCCAGTTCTACAAGCAGTTCGCGGTCACCATTGCCATTTCCACGGTGATCTCCGCGATCAACTCGCTGACCCTGTCGCCGGCGCTGGCCGCGCTGCTGCTGAAACCGCACGACGCCGAGAAGGATGCACCGACACGATTGATCGACCGCCTGTTCGGCTGGCTGTTCCGTCCCTTCAACCGCTTCTTCAAGCGTGGTTCCGAGCGCTATGAGGGCGCGGTGTCGCGGGCGCTGGGCCGCCGTGGCGCGGTGTTCGCGGTCTACTTCGTGTTGCTGATCGCGGCGGGCGTGATGTTCAAGGCCGTGCCGACTGGCTTCATTCCACTGCAGGACAAGCTGTACCTGATCGCCGGCGTGAAAATGCCGGAGGGCGCGTCCATCGAGCGCACCGATGCCGCCCTGAAGAAGGTCGCGGCCATCGCCAAGGGCATCGAAGGCGTGGACAGCGAGATCGCCTTCCCCGGCCTGAACCCGTTGCAGTTCACCAACACGCCCAACAGCGGCGTGGCGTTCTTCACCCTGAAGCCGTTCAACCAGCGCAAGAACAGCGCCAAGCAGATCAGTGACGAACTCAACCAGAAGATCGCCGGGATCCAGGAAGGCTTCGCTTTCGCGCTGATGCCGCCGCCCATCCAGGGGCTGGGCAATGGTTCGGGCTATTCGCTGTTCATCGAGGACCGCGGCAACCAGGGTTATGGCGCGCTGCAGAATGCGGTGAATGCATTCCAGGGCGCGGCCTCGCAGACGCCGGGCATGGGCTTCCCGATCAGCAGCTACCAGGCCAACGTGCCGCAACTAGATGCCGACGTGGACCGGGTCAAGGCCAAGGCGCAGGGCGTGCCGTTGACGGAGTTGTTCGACACGCTGCAGACCTACCTGGGCTCGGCCTACGTCAACGACTTCAACATGTTCGGCCGCACCTGGCAGGTCATCGCCCAGGCCGACGGTTCCTTCCGCGACGACGTCGAGGATATCGGCAACCTGAAGACCCGCAACGTCAATGGCGAAATGGTGCCGATCGGCAGCATGGTCAAGATCAGCCGCACCTACGGTCCGGACCCGGTGATCCGTTTCAACGGCTATCCGGCCGCCGACATCCTGGGTGAAGCCGATCCACGCATGCTGTCCTCGGCCGAGGCCATGGCCAAGGTCAAGGAGATCGCCGCAACCGCGTTGCCGCCCGGCATGGGCATCGACTGGAGCGACCTGAGCTACCAGGAAGCCACCCAAGGCAAGGCTGCATTGGTGGTGTTCCCGTTGGCGGTGCTGCTGGCCTTCCTGGTGCTGGCCGCGCTGTACGAAAGCTGGACGCTGCCGCTGGCGGTGATCCTGATCGTGCCGATGACCCTGCTGTCCGCCTTGCTGGGCGTGTGGCTGACCGGCGGCGACAACAACGTGTTCGTGCAGGTGGGCCTGGTGGTGCTGATGGGGCTGGCATGCAAGAACGCGATCCTGATCGTCGAGTTCGCCCGCGAGCTGGAAATGCAGGGCAAGGGCATCGTTGAATCCGCCCTGGAAGCCTGCCGCCTGCGCCTGCGTCCCATCGTGATGACCTCGGTTGCCTTCATCGCCGGCACGGTGCCGCTGGTGCTGTCGCATGGTGCCGGCGCGGAAGTCCGCTCGGTCACCGGCATTACCGTCTTTGCGGGTATGTTGGGCGTGACCCTGTTCGGCCTGTTCCTGACCCCGGTGTTCTACGTCGCGCTGCGCAAACTGGCCGGCCGCCCGCTGGTCCAGCATGGCGAGCCCGGCATCCCGCCGTCGCACGCGGTGCAGGCTTGAGGCCAAGGCAAGGACCCGATGGCGCGACCTGGCGCCGCGACTCGATCCATAGATTGCACGGGCGGCGCCAACCCGTCGCCCCGGTACTGATAACCCCCCACCAAGAATCGGAGCATCACATGAGCAATACATCCAAGACCGCGCTGGTCACCGGCGCCACCCGCGGCATCGGTTTCGAAACCGTCCGCCAGCTGGCCCAAGCCGGCGTCCACACGCTGCTGGCCGGACGCGACCAGGCCAAGGCCGTCGAAGCGGCGCTGAAGCTGCAGGCCGAAGGCTTGTCGGTGGAAGCAATCGTCCTCGACGTCACCGATGCCGCCAGCATCGGCGCCGCTGTCGAAAAAGTGACGAAGAAATTCGGGCGCCTCGACATCCTGGTCAACAACGCCGGGATCCTGCGCGACGAGCAGGGCAGGAAGGTCTCGGAACAGACCTTGCAGGCCTGGCGCGAGACCTTCGACACCAACCTGTTCGGCCTGGTCGCCGTCACCCAGTCGTTCCTGCCGCTGCTGCACAAGTCGCCGTCCGCGCGCATCGTCAATGTTTCCAGCGTGCTGGGATCGGTCGCGCTGCACAGCGATCCGGCTTCGCCGATCTACGATTTCAAGGTTCCCGCCTACAACGTTTCCAAGAGCGCGGTGAACGCCTGGACCGTGCAGCTGGCCTACGAACTCAAGGACAGCAAGATCAAGGTCAACACCATCCATCCGGGCTACGTGAAGACCGACATGAACGCGGGCGAAGGCGAGATCGATGTTGCGGATGGAGCAAAAACAAGCGTGGCCATGGCGCTGATCGACGATGCCGGCCCGAATGGCTCGTACCGCCACCTCGACAACATACTTCCGTGGTGAAGAACCGCCTGCCGGCTTGATCCGGGCAGCAAAATCCTGCGCGCAAGGCGCGCATCAATGGAGCACAGCATGAGCGACAACCTGAAAATCGCGCTGGTTACCGGCGCAACCCGCGGCATCGGCCTGGAAACCGTCCGCCAACTCGCCACCGCCGGCGTGCGTACGCTGCTGGCCGGGCGTGACGCCGCCCGGGCCGGCGCCGCCGCGAAAACCCTTCAGGATGAAGGGCTGCCAGTGGAAGCGATCGCGCTCGACGTGACTGACAGTGCCAGCATTGCAAGGGCTGCCGAAGAGATCGCGCAGAAGCACGGCCATCTCGACATCCTGGTGAACAATGCGGGAGTCTTCATCGATGATCTTGCCAAGCCGGTGTCCGGGCAATCGCTGGAAACCTGGCGCACCACGTTCGACACGAACCTGTTCGGCGTGGTCGCCACCACCCAGGCCATGCTGCCTCTGCTGCGCAAATCGTCGGCCGGGCGCATTGTCAACGTCTCGAGCGGGCTGGGCTCGCTGGCCTTGCACAGCGATGCCGCGTCGCCGATCTACGACTACAAGGTGCCGGCCTACAACGTGTCCAAGACTGCGTTGAATGGCTGGACCGTGCACCTTGCCTACGAGTTGCGCGACACCGCCATCAAGGTCAACGCGATCCATCCGGGTTCGGTGAAGACCGACATGAACAGCAATGGCGACCTCGACATCATCACCGGCGCGAAGAGCAGCGTGGAAATGGCATTGCTGGATGATGCCGGCCCGACCGGCTCGTTCACCCACCTGGGCGAGGTGCTGCCATGGTGATGCGCACATTGACGATTGCAGTCGCCAGCATCCTGCTGGCGGCATGCACGGTCGGTCCCGACTACGTGCGGCCGACCTTGCCGGCGGTGGACCAGTTTTCCAATGGCCAATCGCCGCAATTGGCCGGGGAAACGGCGCCCGCGGTGGACCTGGAGTTCTGGCGCAGCTTCGGCGATCCGGTGCTGGAACGACTGGTCGACCAGGCGCTGGTTTCCAACCATGACCTGCGCATTGCCCTGGCCCGTTACGAGCAGGCCAATGCGCTGCTGCGCAATGCAAAGTACGATCGCCTGCCGACGCTCGGCGCCAGCGCCGAGGCCAGCGATTCGCGCAGCAGCAGCGACCAGTTGCCGGGCGTGGGTCGTGCAGGTCGCGACAGCGACCAGTACAGCGCAGGTTTCAGCGCGTTGTGGGAACTGGACTTCTTCGGTCGCATCCGCCGGAGCGTGGAAGCGCAGCACGCCGACACCGAAGCCAGTGCGGCGGACCTGGCGGCGGTGCAGGTGGTCCTGGTCGGTGACCTGGCCGAAACCTACTTCGGCCTGCGCGGCCTGCAGGAACAATTGCGAATCGCCCAACAGAATGCCGACAACCAGGCCCAGACCCTGCGCCTGATCGACCTGCGGCGTTCAGCGGGAATCGGCAGCGCCTTCGAAGTGGACCGGGCCAGCACCCAGCTGGAAAGCACGCGTTCGCGCGTGCCTGCGTTGCAGTCGGCCATCGCCGTGTCCACCCATCGCATCGCGGTGCTGGCCGGGCAGACGCCCGAGAGCGTGCTGGCCGGCCTGGATGCGATTACGCCGTTGCCCTCGCTGCCCGAAACGATAGCCACCGGCACGCCCGCCGAACTGCTGCGCCGGCGTCCCGACGTCACGGCCGCAGAACGCAGGCTGGGCGCGGCCACCGCGCGTGTCGGCGTCGCGACGGCCGACCTGTTCCCGCGCTTCACCCTCGGCGGCCTGATCGGCAGCCAGGCACTGGACGCGGGGGCTTTGTTCGAGCGCGACAGCGAGACCCGGCTGATCGCCTTCGGCATCGACGGATCCTTCCTCAATGTCGGCCGGGTGCGTTCGCGAATCGCCGCGGCCAATGCGGCCACTGCCGCCGACCTTGCCGCCTACGAACAGACGGTACTGCTGGCGCTGGAGGAAACCGAAAACGCACTGGTACGCGTGTCGCGCAGCGCCGAGGAGAACGCGTTCCTGGAACGCGCCGCCGCCGCCGGCGCCCGGGCCACCGCGATTGCGCGCCTGCGCTACGACAACGGCGCCATCGACGTGCTGGACGTTCTGGAGAGCGAGCGCGCAAGCCTGCAGGCAGAGGATGCGTTCGCCCAGGGCAGGGTGCGCAACACGCTGGCCGTGGTCTCGCTGTACAAGGCGCTGGCAGGCGGCTGGCCGCAGTACGTGCCGAAGGAAAGCACTGCCGTCAGGTAAGTCGCCAGTGGAACAGGCCCACGGATCCGGGGCCAATATTTCTATATTCAGAACAATCAGTAGGTTTCGGGCACCTTTCGCATCATGCGTGGTGCCCTCATCCTGTCGGCTCCCAGATTGAGGAGCGCAACATGATCACCCTGAGACCTGCTGGCGAACGTGGCCATGCCGACCATGGCTGGCTGGATTCCTGGCACAGCTTTTCCTTCGCTGGCTACCGCGACGACGACCATGTGCATTGGGGTCCGCTGCGGGTGATCAACGAGGACCGCGTGGCCGCGGGCCGCGGCTTCGGCGAGCACGGCCACCGCGACATGGAGATCATCAGCTACGTGCTGGACGGCGCGTTGGGCCACAAGGATTCCATGGGCACCAGTTCCAGCATCGTGCCGGGTGATGTGCAGCGCATGAGCGCCGGCACCGGCGTGCAGCATTCCGAATTCAACTACAGCGAAACCGGCACCACCCATTTCCTGCAGATATGGATCATCCCGGCCGAGCAGGGCGTGGCGCCTTCCTATGCGCAGAAGCAGTTTCCGGCTGCCGAAAAGCGCGGTCGGCTGCGGCTGGTCATCAGTCCGGATGGAGCGGAAGGTTCGGTGGGCATCCATCAGGACGCGCGCATGTATGCGGGATTGTTCGACGGCGAGGAGAAAGCCAGTCTTCAAGTTTCCACGGGCCGGCTGGCCTATGTCCACGTTGCACGCGGCCAGGTAGTGGTCAACGGGCGCGCCCTGTCCGCGGGCGATGCCTTGCTCTACCGGGATGAGCCGGACATCGATATTTCCGGTGGTCACGATGCCGAGGTGCTGGTCTTCGACCTGCCGCCGGTGTAATCAGGAAGCGCGGCCTGGCCGGCAATGGCGGTCAGGCTGCGTCTGAGAGCAGCCGTGCGCGCGCAGCGCCCAGCAATGCTCTCGAATAGATCCTGTGGAATCCAAGCAGCAGGCGAAACGAGGTTCCCATCCTCTTCCTGCCTGATCTGCCGGAAGCAGCGGGAACAACCGCAGAGCCGAAGTAGAGTCGCGTGCAGGCAGTGCCGCCTGCTTCCTCCGCAACCGCCATCAGCCACGAGCGCGTGCGTCCATGCAGGTCGCAGAGCAGCACCTGGTTTTCGGATTGCCGCTCCACGTTCCAGGCGGCGAATGAGTCGGTGCTGCCATGCGCCAGTTGGGTGGCTTGTGCATCGGTGGACGGTCGCTTGACGACCCATGCCAATATGGCCCGCTCCAGCTTGAACAGACGCGTCATGTAGAACGCTTCCACGAAGCGCGTTTGCGTGACAAGTCCCGGGAGCTGGGTCGAATAACAGTCCACGTAGGCGCCCTGCTGCAGGTAAGGCTGCAGGAACGATTCTGGCGGGAGCGTGGAGGGGGCGGCGACGGCCACGATGGCCAGCTCAGGGAATTGCCGGGGCGATGGCAGGGGACGGTTTCATGCGCCACGCGTCATCGGGATCCTCAAGCAGTGAGATATCCTGCATGCGGTACTCGCATCCCAGCAGCACCAGTCCTTCCAGGCCCGGCTGGTTTGCTTCGAAGATCACCAGTGCATGCTGGTCGTCCAGCGCGCCCGACAACGGCGATGCGCTGGATTCCTCCAGCGAATGTTCTAGCCTCCCGGTCACCGCGTCGAGCGTTCCCTTGACTCCCAGCATTACCCGGTTGGGCGCGATCACGATGGTGTCGCTCTGGCTGCCCCACGCCTGGAGCGGCTCGCGCAACGTGTAGACGTCCATCATCGGCTCGCTGTATTGGCGATACGGCTGCTTGAAGTCGTCCTTGCGTTCCTCGCGAATCTCCCGCATCAGGCCCGGGTAGCGGGCCGCGTCAATGCGGCAGGCCAGCGCGTCGGCCAGTGCATCGGCGCCTACGCTTGCGGGCGGGAGCACCGGAACGGGAACGGGAACGGGCATGGGCATGGGCGTGGGCGGCGCGGTGGCCTGAGCGCGCAGCGGTGTCTGTGCGGTCGCCGCGCAGCCCGGCGCCCACGCCAGCCCGAGCAGCGCCAGCAACGCGGTCTTATTCCAGTTGCGATTTGCCATGTTCCGAATCCAGCGCTTCCATCGCATCACGCGGCTTGAGCTTGCCGGCTTTCTCGAAAGCGTTCGCGGCGTCGTCTTCCTTCTTGTCGCCATACAGCAGCAGCAGGATGTTGCCGTGCTCCACATGGGCAATGGGTGAATCCGGCGTCAGCTTCAGCGCGGTCCTGATGTGCGACTCGGCCTCGGCGGCTTTGGCGCCATAGGTAAGCCCGCCGATCATGGCGCCGATCTTGCCGATGATCTCGGCGTGGTAAAGCGCCAGTGCGGTGTGGGCTTCGGCATGTTTGGGCGCCAGTTCCAGCGCCGTATCGAGCGAATCACGCACCTTGCCGGCAATGCCCTGTTTCAGGGCCTTGGCGATGCTCAGGCCCTGGCTGTAACGGCCCAGGGCGAAAGCATGGCGATAGTGGCTGTTGGCTTCGTCTGGCAGGGCCTTGGCCGCAGCCTCGGCCAATTTCGCGGCCTGCTCGAAACGCCGGAGTTTCTCGGCTTCATCATCGACCAGGTAGGTGGCGTGGATGCCCAGCGCCTTGACGGCGACCGAGGCGCCCAGCACTCCCAGCGCTTCGCCGCTCTCAAACGCAGCCTGGAAATCGCCGTGGTGGAACGAGCGCCATGCATCCTGCAGCCGGGCCGCCAGTGTCGCTGCATCCAGGCCCTTGGCCGCCTTGCCTGCAGCGTCGATAAGCGCCTGCGCGCGCTTGACATCTGGATAGGGTTCGGTGTCACCCGCATGCAGAGCAGGCCATGCTTTTTTCAAGGCGTCGCCGCTGTAGGCGTAAGCCTTGGCGTCGTGCGGGAATGCGGCCCACTTCGATGATTTTCCTGCCATGTACGGATCCCCTCCAAGGAATTGAGCCGAGCATGGCCGGACCATGTGGGGCTGGCAAGTGTTGTCCGGCCGCGCAGGAGCGGGCCTTGCCCGCCATGTTCCTAGGTACAAACGGAAAAAAGGGCCGCCGCGGCCTGGTCCTGGCGCGGGGCAGCGTAGTGTGTTTGCTCCATGGCGGCTGGGCAGACTCCACCCCATAAGCCGGCCATCGGGGCCGGCATTCCGGAGCTCCCCCATGGCTGCCAAGAAGAAACCCAGATCCAAAGTGCAGGACACCACCCTGCGTCACCTGTGGCTGGCCGGCCTGGGCGTAGTCGCCGTCGCGCGTCGAGAAGCCCTGAACGCGACCCATGACACTGCCGCCAAGGTCGAGTCCTTCAAGAAGCAGGCAGGCAAGCTGGCGGAGGAAGCGCAGGTCAACTTGCTCGGCAGCCTTTCCAGCGTGCGTGAGCAGGGCGAGGCCAGGGCCAGCCAGTTCAGCGCCGAGGTCGAGGCACGCCTGGCGCCGGTGCTCGTCAAGCTGGGGCTCAAGCCCAAGTCGAAGCAGGCCACGCGCGGCCGCAAGCCGGCGAAGAAGGTCGTCGCCAAGCGCACTCGCGTCACGCCGGGCCGCAAGCCGGCTGCCAAGCGCGCGGTACGCACGTCCCGCGCCTGATTCCCGTCGCTGGTGTCGGTATGAGGACGCCCCGCAATGCGGGGCGTTCGTATTTTCGCGAAGCCCGTTCGCTCATTGCAGCGGCATCTGTACCGTCAGCAGGTTGGCCGGTATAGCCGCATCGTCCGCGTCGGTGACAAGCATCAGTTCCAGGTGATCCTGCGCCAGCACGGCGTGGACACCTTCCACTTTTGCGGTCGGCTCGAGCCGCTGCATGGATTGGACGTGGCCGTGCCGGTCGAGGATGCCAACCACGGCGGCAAGGCAGGGTCCGTCGAGGTAACTGTCCAAGGTGTTTTCGGCGACTGCGGTGAATACTAGCCGCCCGTCAGGCAATGCCGCGCCGTCGGTGAATGCGAGTGTAGCCCCCTCGATGCTGCCGAGGTCGACATGGCGAACCTGGCTGGGAACCGTCCCCCCTGCGATGGGCCCATCTGCATTTATCGCATCGAAGAATCGTGACAGGGGAAAGTAGGCCAGGCCGCCTGGTGGCCGCGACTTGCCGCCGCGCTGCAGCAGTACCAGCTGGTCTTCCACGACCACCGCGCCTTCAATATTCAGATCGGGAAAGGTGCCTTCCAGCGGAACATAGAATGGCGACAGGTCCACTGCACGTGGCTTGCCTGCTATGCGGCCCGACGCGTCCAATGGCAGGCACGCCGCGCTGCGCCGGTTGGGTCTTGAACCCGACCCCAGGGCCAGCAGGGCGCCGTGCGGGTGTGCGGGAAACGCGGGCAGCCGCACCAGCACTTCGAAATCGGGCTTTGCCGCTTTCCGCTCGGCGTGGCCGTCGGGCAGGACGCCCTCGAGCAGGCGCACCAGGCGGCCCGCGTTTGGGCTTGCCAGGTCGAACACGCCCAGATGCAGTTCATCGTCGGCCACCACGTAGAGCCAGTTCCCGATCACCACCATGCCGCTGGCGGCGCTGATGTGCGCCATGGCGGGTGTCTTCGGCGCCACTTGCAGGTGCAGGGTGCGAACCTGGCGGGTAGCGACGACCACCCGCAGTCAGTCCAGGTAAGCCTGCGTCAGGGTATTCAGGTGCACGCGCTCTGCATCGCGCAGGAACGGGGCCAGCAGCATCATCACCTGGACGATGCCATGGCGAATGGCGACCTGCTCGTCCTTGTCCCCACGCGCAGCGGCGTAGTTGAGCCAGAACGTGGCGATGACCAGTACGTTGGTCGCGGTGCCCGCCAGCTCCGCTGCCGAGGCGCGCATGATGCCCGCCTGCGACATGCCGCGCATCACCGTATGGGCGCTGTCGTCGGCGCGCTTGAGGATGCGGGCGAAGCGCATGCGGATGCGGCGGTTGCGGCTGAGGATCTCGACCAGGTCGCGATACAGGAATCGGTAGTCCCAGATGCATTCGAACACCAGGTGCAGCTGCAACCAGATGTCTTCCAGCCCCGGCAGGCGGCCGGAGGGCGTCTCCAGCGCGGCGTCCATGCGCTCTTCATAGCGCGCGAACAGCTGCTCGATGATGTCGTCCTTGTTGCGGAAGTGGTAGTACAGGTTGCCCGGGCTGATTTCCAGCTCGTCGGCTATATGGTTGGTGGTGACATGCGGCTCGCCCTGCGTGTTGAACATCGCAAGCGAGGCATCGAGGATGCGTTGGCGTGTGTCGCGTGCCACCAGGTCAGGGTCGGCCGGGCCGGGTAGGGCAGCCCATGGTCAGGCGGTCAGCTTCTTCACCAGGTCGACGTACTTTTTCTGCGCATCCTCCTGCGAGGTGCCCCTGAGCTTGGCCCAGGCTTCGTACTTGGCAGTGCCGACGAAGTCGAAGAAACCCGGTTTGTCACCGACGACGTCACCTTCGGAGCCTTGCTTGTAGAGTGCATAAAGCCGCAGCAGGGTGTCGTTGTCAGGCCGCTCCGGCAGGGCCTGTACCGCCTTGGATGCCTGTTCGAAGCTGCTTTTCAGATCTGCCATGTAAGATCCCTCCGGGTGATCGCGCGCATCACACCATGCGGGGCTGGATGGGTCAATGGCGGCCAGGCCAGGGCGGCATTGTCGAAGCGTGCCATCTCTGGCAACGTAGGGCGCAGGGGCACGGCGGAGGGGCCGTCCCCACATACCAGGACAGACTGCACATGAGTTATTTCGTCACCGGCGCCACGGGTTTCATTGGCCGCTACCTGGTCACCAATCTGCTCAAGCGCAGTGGAACGGTATACGTGCTGGTCCGCAAGGACTCGCAGAAAAAATTCGACGCGATCGCCAAGAAGGCCGGCTGGGACCTCAAGCGCGTCAGCGTGGTGCACGGCGACATGACCAAGGCGAAATGCGGGCTGACCCCCGCGCAACTGCGCACCCTGTCGGGCAAGGTCAAGCACTTCTTCCACCTCGCCGCCATCTACGACCTGGCCGCGAGCGCCGAATCGCAGCGTGCCGCCAATATCGATGGCACCCAGCATGCGCTGGACCTGGCCGCGACAATCAAGGCGGGCACCTTCCATCACACCAGCTCCATTGCAGCGGCCGGCCTGTACCCGGGCATCTTCCGCGAGGACATGTTCGAAGAAGCCGAAGGCCTTGACGATCCCTACCTGCGCACCAAGCACGATTCGGAAGGCCTGGTCCGCAACGAGAAGCGCCTGAAGTGGCGCATCTACCGTCCGGGCATGGTGGTCGGCCACTCGCAGACCGGCGAAATGGACAAGATCGATGGCCCGTATTACTTCTTCACCCTGATCAAGAAGCTGCGCGAAGTCCTGCCGGCATGGATGCCGGTGCTGGGTATCGAAGGCGGGCGCATCAACATTGTGCCGGTGGATTTCGTCGCCGATGCCATGGACCACATTGCGCATAAGCCGAAGCTGGACGGGCAGACCTTCCACCTGACCGACCCCGAGCCCTTGCGTGTCGGCGAGGTGTTGAACATTTTCTGCCGGGCCGGCCATGCGCCCGAGATGACCATGCGCCTGGACGCGCGCATGTTCGCCTTCGTGCCCAGCAGCATCCGCGGTGCAGTGGGCAACCTGCCCCCGATCAAGCGCTTCATCGGCATGCTGCTGCGCGACTTCAAGATCCCCAAGGAAGTCCTGAAGTTCATCACCTATCCCACCCGCTTCGACAGCCGCGAGACCGAGCGGGCATTGAAGGGTACGGGGATCGTGGTGCCCAAGCTGGACACCTATGCCTGGCGGCTCTGGGATTACTGGGAACGGCACCTTGATCCGGACCTGTTCATCGACCGCACCCTGAAGGGCAAGGTACGCAACAAGGTGGTGGTGATCACCGGTGGCTCCTCGGGCATCGGCCTGTCCACCGCGCAGCGCGTGGCCGAAGCAGGGGCAATCACGGTGATCGTGGCGCGCGGCGAAGAGGAACTGTTCAAGGCGCGCGACGAGATGAAGAAGGCCGGCGGCAAGGTGTTCGCCTACACCGCCGACCTTGCCGACATGGCCGACTGCGACCGGCTGGTGAAGCTGGTGCTGGAGGAACACGGCCACGTCGACATCCTGATCAACAATGCCGGGCGTTCGATCCGCCGCTCCATCGAGGCCAGCTATGACCGCTTCCATGATTTCGAGCGCACCATGCAGCTGAACTACTTCGGCAGCGTGCGCCTGATCATGGGTTTCATGCCCACCATGACCCAGCGCCGCAAGGGCCACATCATCAACATCAGCTCCATCGGCGTGCTGGCCAGCTCGCCGCGCTTCTCGGCATACGTGGCTTCCAAGGCCGCGCTGGACGCATTCAGCCGCTGCGCGCAGGGCGAGCTCTCCGGCAAGGGCATCAGCTTCACCACCATCAACATGCCGCTGGTGAAGACGCCGATGATCGCGCCCACCAAGATGTATGACAGCGTGCCCACCTTGTCGCCGGAGGAGGCGGCCGACCTGCTGGTCAAGGCCATCATCGAGAAGCCGAGCCGCATCGCCACGCGCCTGGGCATCTTCTCGGCGCTGATCCATGCGTTCGCGCCGAAAGCCTACGAAGTCATCATGAGCACCGCGTTCGAACTGTTCCCTGATTCAGCCGCGGCCAAGGGCGACCGCAAGGCGCTCAAGGAAGCGGCCCCCAGCCAGGAACAGATCGCGTTCGCCTCGCTGATGCGCGGCGTGCATTGGTAACAGCCGCGTGCCGGACCTGCTGGAGTAGCCGGGTCTAGCCGAAGCGCTGTTTCAGAGCGCTTCGCATTGGCGCCAGTGCACCGGGTCGGTGCTGCCCTGCGGCGGGTTCATCTGTACCCGGGTCATGACAAGATCCGGATACGACTGCAGATGGCGGCAGACCAGCGGCCAGGCATCCTTTTCGGCAATCTCGCGGTCCACGGAAAGCGTGGAGCGGGAAATCCACATGCCACGGCCAATACCTGGGGTGATGCTCAGCTTTCGCGACACTTCGGCGCGGTGCTTTTCCGTATCGGCCGCTGACACGACCGGCGCCGCGACGACTGCGGGGGGCTGCACAGGCGGAATGACCAATGTCGGGGCGGCCGGAGGCGCCTGCGCTGTGCTGTCGGCAGCCACCACCGCTTCGCCCCGCGTCCCCGCCGGCTTGAGGACGGCCGGGAATACCAGGGCCGAAGCCAGGCCCAGGGTCAACGCACCCAGCCAGGCGATGCCGATGTGGCGGCGCGCGCGTGCTGATGCAGTACCTACGATGCGGCGTTGCAGGTTGCCTTCGACCAGGGGTTTGACGGCGGGCCACAGCAGCGGGCCGTCGATGACCTCGATGTTGTGCTTGGCCGCTTTTTCAACGCCGCCCTTGTCCAGCACACCTTCGGTGACCAGGATTCCGCCATGGGCGCCGCGCAGTCGAATCTCGGAGGCGAATTCGTCCACCGCGGCCGTGCCGATGCGATAGGCCGAGCCATGCTTGCATGCAAGGAGCAGCTGTTCGCCCTTGCCCGCGAGCATGAAGCTGGAGCTGTGCTCCTGTTTTTCCTCGTGCGTGGAGGGGAGCCGCGCCAGGCCGCGCATTTCCATCGCTTCCAGCACCAGCCGGGAAAAATCCCGCCAGCGCATGCCGGCCAGGGCAAGCAGCCCAGCGGCAGTTTCATCGTCGCGGCGGCGGATCAGCCAGAGATAGGCGGTGGTGGCCGTACCCACCAGCAAGGTGAGGGCTATTCCGAACAACCAGGCGGGCATGTAGACCTTTGCGAGTATGGGAAGTGCGCCGCCATTCTACGCGTTGCGTATCAATGCCATGTCTACGCCACACATTCCGTGGGATTCAAGTCGGGGTGGGCGGATCGCTGGCACAAAAAAGCCCGCCAGTTCGAAGTCGTAAGGGGAGGGGAGCATACGTGCTTCGATGGAACTGGCGGGCTAATAATGATTGTTACGCTTCAGATGCTGCCGTGCAACAAAAAAATTGGCAACACTGAGTACCACTGTTGAGCGCTGCTTATTTGTCTGATTTCCGCGCAGCTTTCTTTACCGGCGCGGCCTTTTTGGCAGGCGCCTTGCGCGGAGCAGCCGGGGCCTTCTTCACTGGCTTGCGCGGCGCAGCCTGGCCACCGAGCTTGCGCAGTTCACCGTTGAGGGAGTCAACGCGGTCGATCAGCGCGCTGAGATCTTCGCGGCTGGGCACTTCAAGGCGGCGCAGGGCGCGCTGTACGCGTTCTTCAAAGACCTTTTCCAGGCGATCCCAGGTGTCCGAGGCGCGTCCGCGCGCCTGTCCGACCTTGTTCTCGACAACATCGCGTACTGCTTCAACCTTGCCGCCGGCTACCTTGCGGGTGATCTGCTCCAGGGACAGGCCTTCCTTGACCAGGGATTCGAACAGCTTGGTGCCTTCGGCCTGGGCGCGACCGAATGCGCCGACGCCGGCAAGCCATACCTGTTGCGCCGATTCGCCGAGGTTCTTCGACAGGCGCTCGGCCTGGTCCTGCAAATTCGGATTTTTCGCCGAGGCGGTCTTGCGCGCGGTTTTCTTGAGCTTGGCCATGATATCCGTCGACAAAGAATGAGGAAGCCGCAGAATCACTGGCTTGTCTAGAGCTTTCACACCACCTGCGAGGGTGGCCGTGCGCCAGGCTCAGGCGCTGGAGCGCAACCGGCGCGTCCCGGGTGCAGCGCGGCGCTTGGCCACGACCCTGTCCACGTCATCCAGGGCCCGTCGCAGTCGCGCCGTGGTTTCGGTCATGCGCGGCACCACGTCCAGGCCATCCAGCAATGACCGGTGGCGGTCGTTGACGATTTCCTTGCGCATCGCGATGCCATGGGCGGCCAGCATCGGGCCCAGTACATCGGCACGCTTGCGCAGGTCGGCCATCGTGTTGCGGTAGGCGAGCTCGCAGACGCGGTGGCGTGCGGAAAAGCTGAACAGGTTGGTGAAGAACAGCTCGCTGTCTTCGGCGTTCGGCTCGAATACCAGCTGGTCGATGTTGGGGTACTGGTGCGGATACTTCTCCATGCCGATCTGCATGCGCGATTGCAACAGGGTGCGCAGCGTCTGCGACAGGACGGCGGGCAGGCCACCGCCGACCAATCCAATACGTTCCTCTTCCCCGGCCTGCGGCGCGGCTTGGCTGGCATCGAATGGCACCAGCGGGTTTATGCCTATCATCAGGTCGATGCCGCGCTCGAGCACCGTCGAGGCATGCATGGTGCGCCGCAGGGCGCCGTCCAGGAAGTGGCGGCCATTGATTTCCACCGGCGAATACAGGCCGGGCAGCGCAGAGCTTGCCTGCACGGCCTGCGAGATGGGTACGCCGTCCCAGCCCTTCTCGCCGAAGCGCACGGCTTCGCCGGTATCCAGGTCCACCGCCACTACGAACAGGTCGGCGCCCAGCGTACGGAAGTCGTTGCTGCGGCCCCGGCGGGTGAAGATATCACGCAGGAAACCCTCCACGCCCGCGCTGTCGAACAGACCCGTCGGCACCAGGCCACCGAACCGCAGGATGAGGTCTGAAAGTCGAGTCGCCTTGCGGGGATTGAGTAACAGGCGGCGCGCCCAGTCCGCGTAGAGGCCAGGCAAGGTGGCGGCCCGGCTGAGGTATTCAGACAGGTTGGGTTTGAGGAAAATGTCGGGGCGGAATTCAGCGTCGTCGCTGGTGCCGGTGATGAAGATGCGGCACATCTCGGCGGTGCTCATGCGGTTGGCAAGGCCGGCTGCAAGGAAGGCGCCGGAACTGACGCCGACGTAACAATCCATGCGGGTCAGGTCCAGTCCATCCAGGGCCTCGTCCATGGCGCGCAATGCGCCCAGTTCGTACATCCCGCCGATCGGGCCACCGCCCGCGATGGCGAGGCCGACACGACCCCGGGAGCCGCGTTTGCGGGCACTGTGTAGTGAAAGCATGTGCATCCGGTTGCGAAAAACTGCCCAGAGTGTAGCCGAGAAGCAGGAGGCCCCGTAAGGTCATCCGGCGAGTCCGCGAATTGCGCAATTGCGCTTGCGGATGCAGGCCCCGCACACGATCATTGAGCGCATGGCGCGTGCAAATCCACACATCGAAAGGCTGGGGCGCCGGCTGGCTTCCCATCAGGCGCTGCACGACCCCAAGCTGGAACCCCGCAACCAGTTGCGTTGGCTGCCTCTGCTGCGCAGTTGGCAGACCAGGCGCCTGGAACGCAGTTTCGAGCATTTCCTGCACGATCCGCAGCGTCGTGCAGCGGCGGTATTCTTCGTCACCGACGTCTATGGCGACCGCGATTTCAGCAAGCGCGATGCCAACGTGGCCAAGGTGTTGCCGATGATGCAGCGGTTGCTGCCAGCGGCAGTGCTGGGCACGGTTGCCGACGGCATCGAGCTCGGTGCCCTGACCCATGCGCTGGACCTGCGCATGGCGACGGAACTGCAGCGCATTGCACCCACGCGCAAGCGACTGGATGACGCCCTGTATGCCAAGGCCTACCGCCTTGTGGGCCATGAGCGCCTGCGCCAGCACCAGATCGACCTGATAGCCGGGGTGGGCGTGGGCCTGGCCAACGCGGTGCGCACGCCTGGCGTGGCCCTGCTGTTGCGGTTGTCGCGCGGCCCGGCCAAGGCCAGCGGTCTTGGGGAATTGCAGGGTTTCCTGGAGCGTGGCTTCGAAGCTTTTTCAGCGCTCGGCGACGGCAAGGCCTTCGTGGCCGATATCGAGAAGTCGGAACGCGTGGTCGCAAGGCGCCTGTTCGCAGGTGATCCCGACCCCTTCCGCTAGCCAGCGGCTGCCGGGGAAATGCAGACGCGCTCAGTCGAACTTTTCGCCCAGCACCCTCTTTATTTCAGACTCGATGGAATCCTTGAGGAATGACAGCATGAAGCCGAGCTGCGCCGTGACATGCAGGCTCTTGGGCGAGAGTTTGATCTTGCCGTCCACGCCGGAACGCTTGAAGTGCAGGGTGTCGCCTTCCCACTCATGATGGAATTCGAAGCGTTCGGACAGCTTCTTGGCTACGCCGTCGACGGCCTTGCGTGCCTGGGCCGGCGTTTTGGTATGCGGGTGGCGGATATCGATACTGGGCATGCAGGGGTTCCTTCTGTACTGGCTCTATTGTGCGGATGCCGGGCCGCGAGTCCAAGCCGCAGCGCGACATGCTAGTCTCGCGCCGCGTGGAAAACCTAAGACTACATTTCGGCAACAGGCAGCAACCCGATCGCGTGCTGGTCACGGGCGTGCACCGCGTGGTGCGTGAGGCCAGCGGCCTGCTGGGTGTCGGCGACGGTGCGCAAGGCGCGCTGCTTGCCCAGTTCTGCATGGACCGTCGCGGCCTCTGGCTGCAGGTGCCTACCGGCAGCCGCGGCATCCATGTCAACGGCCGGCCCGTGCAGCGCATGGCCATGCTGCGTGCGGGCGACACCGTTTACCTTGATGGCGCTGAAATACTCGTGCAGGCATCCCATCACGGCGTGGACGTGCTGCCGAAGGGCGAGCCAGGCGATGCGACCGATCCGCGCATCGTCCTGCGTGGAGTGGGTGGCAAATACCATGGTCGCAGCTTTACGCTTCTCGAGCCGTGCCTGGTGGGCCGTTCGGCGGCATCGGCCATCCGCATCGACGACCCGGTTTTCGCCGAGCGCCATGCCCAGCTGGAACGCCGCGGCGACCGCGTCCTGCTGCGCGACCTGGGATCGGCCACCGGCAGCATGGTGAACGGCACCGCCGTGCGCGATGCCTTGCTCGCGGCAGGTGACCAGGTCGCCTTCGACAGCCAGCATCGCTTCGTGCTTGAAGTGCCCTGGCAGGAAGCGGCAGGCGACGCGCGGGAATTCACCGAGGATAGAATTGCCGACGGCCGCGGCGAGTCGGAGCCAGCCAAGGGCAGGCATTCGATCCGGCGTTGGCCCTGGCTGTTGCTGGCTGCCCTGTTCCTGGGCGCTACGCTGAGCGCGTTGCTGCTGTTCGGCGCACGCTGAAGGCTTTCCAGGCACGCCAGCCGAGCAGCACTGCGAGGATCGCCGCATACAGCGCCGGTTCGCGGATGTCCGACTTCACCAGCCACCAGAAGTGAAGTACGGCCAGTATGCCGATGGCGTAGACCAGCTTGTGCAGGCGTGCCCAGTTGCGGCCCAGGCGCCTGATCCAGCCCTTGGTCGAGGTGACGGCCAGTGGCAGCAGCAGCAGCCACGCGCTGAAGCCGACGGTGATATAGGGCCGTTTCACGATCTCCTCGAAGATCTGGGCCCAGTACCCACGCAGATCCAGACCCAGGTAAGCCGCGAAATGCAGGCAGGCGTAGAAGAAGGCATACAGGCCGAGCATGCGCCTGAACCGGACCAGGACCGGCTGGCCGCTGAGCTGGCGCAGCGGAGTGATGGCCAGTGTGATCATCAACAACCGTAGCGCCCACAGGCCGGTGCGATGCTCGATTGCCGCGATCGGGTCGGCGCCCAGCGCGTCGCTGCCGTGCTTCCAGACATCGTAGAACTGGCAGGCCAGGATGCTGGCGGGCAGCAGGGCCAGCAGATGCACCAATGTTTTTGCCGCGATGAGGCCGCTCGAAGTTCGTGCCATGGGGTTCCGTCGTTGGAGCTGGATGGATTGTGGTAACGGCACTGCGGGTGCAGAGCAAACCGGCCCGCGCAGGGCGGAGGCGCTTGCTACGGGCCCGTATTCAGTACCACTTCTTCAGGTCCAGTCCGGCGTACATGGAAGCGACCTGGGCCGCGTAACCGTTGAAGGGCAGGGTGGGGATTCGGTTGGCGAACAGCTTGCTGGCGTCACCGGCAATGCGGCGCTCGGTTTTCTGGCTCCAGCGGGGATGATCAACGGCAGGATTGACGTTGGAGAAGAAGCCGTACTCGGAGGGTTGCAGGTCGTGCCAGGCGGTTTCCGGCATCTTTTCGACGAACTTGATCTCGACGATCGACTTGATGCTCTTGAACCCGTATTTCCACGGCACCACCAGCCGCAGTGGCGCGCCGTTCTGCTGCGGCAACGGCTTGCCGTACAACCCGGTCGCCAGCAACGTGAGTGGATGCATGGCTTCGTCGATGCGCAGGCCTTCGCGATAAGGCCAGTTGATCGAGCTGTAGCGGATACCGGGCATCTGCTTGGGATCGGCAAGCGTGGTGAAGGCGACGTACTTGGCCTTGGAGGTAGGTGCGAATCTCTTCAGCACTTCGCCCAACGGCACGCCCAGCCACGGAATCACCATCGACCAGCCTTCGACGCAGCGCAGGCGGTAGATGCGCTCCTCCGGGGTCAGGCCCTTGATCAGATCGTCCAGCGCGATGCGGCCGGGCTTGGCGCATTCGCCACTGACTGCGATCGACCAAGGCCGGGTCCGCAATGTCTTGGCCGCGGACGAAGGGTCGGTCTTGCCGGTCCCGAACTCGTAGAAGTTGTTGTAGCTGGTGACATCGGCGTACCGGGTCAGCGCCTCGCTGGTGCGGAACCCCGAGCGGGCCTGTGCGGGCGTGACCACGGTCCGGGGCGGCGGCGGTGGCTCGGCATCGGCGCAGCCCGCCAGGGTCAGGGCGGGCGCTATGGCGAACGCCTGCAACAGGGTGCGACGCCCTTGATAGACCGATTCCTCGGTGATCTGGCGTGCAGGAATCTTCAATGCATCGCGAAGTGACATGGTCGTTCCTCGGGGTGGCGACAACTATAGAACCAGGCGGGCAGCCAAGGGTTCCCGCAGCCGGTCTTCAGCACAGCACAAGTTACGTTTGAAACCAGTGCAGGGATGCAGTCAGCCGCATCGCGACCGGTTGCCGCGCTGCTGCGCTGCGGCATACTAGGCTCCCCGTTTGCAGGCCTCCCATGACGCGCCTTTTCAATTTCAGTGCCGGTCCCGCCACCCTGCCCGAATCGGTCCTGCTCCAGGCCCAGGCGGAAATGCTGGACTGGAACGGCGTCGGTGCTTCGATCGTGGAGATCAGCCACCGCAGCGCGGATTTCATCGCCGTTGCCGCCCAGGCCGAAGCCGACCTGCGCAGCCTGATCGGGATCCCGGACGATTACGCAGTGCTGTTCCTGTCCGGTGGCGCCACCACCCAACAGGCGCTGCTGGCCCTGAACTTCGCCGCCCCGGGCCAGGCGGTCGATTACGTGGTCACCGGTCACTGGGGCAAGACTGCGATCAAGCAGGTAAGCCCGTACGTGCACGTCCATATCGCGGCTAACGGGGAGCCTGGTGGTTTCCACGATATTCCGGCGAGGGACAGCTGGACGCTGACGCCCGATGCGGCCTACGTGCATATCACCGCCAATGAAACCATCCATGGCGTTGAGTTCCGCGACGCCCCCGTGGTGGGGGATGTCCCGCTGTTTGCGGACTTCAGTTCCAGCATCGCCTCCGAGCCGGTCGATGTGTCGAAATACGGCGTGATCTACGCAGGGGCACAAAAGAACCTGGGGCCGGTCGGGGTGGCCGTGGTCATCATCCGCCGCGACCTGCTGGAACGGAGCGGCCAGCCGCGAGCCGACATCTTCGACTACCGCTCGCACGCCGCGCGCGATTCCATGCTCAATACGCCACCCACCTGGAACTGGTACCTGGCAGGGCTGGTGTTCAAGTGGATGCTGGCCGAGGGCGGCGTCGATGAATTCGCCCGCCGCAACGCGACCAAATCCAGGCTGGTCTATGAGGCCATCGATTCCTCAGGCGGCTTCTATCGCAACGACGTGGTTCCGCAGGCGCGTTCGCGCATGAACATTCCCTACTTTCTTCCCGACGAAACCTTGACGGCACGCTTCGTCGCCGAATCGAAGGCAGCCGGCCTGCTGGCGCTGAAGGGCCACAAGGCGGTGGGCGGCCTGCGTGCTTCGCTCTACAACGCGCTGCCGGTGCAGGCGGCGCAGGCATTGGTCGACTTCATGCGCGACTTCCAGCAGCGCAACGGGTAGAAATGTCCTGACTCCAATGACCGGGGCATGAAGGAGCGACGCCCGTCGCCATGTCCCGGGAGCTTCATCGCGATTCGCATTGCTCCTGCATGAATTGCAGCCGTCAACCGCCGTACAAAGAGAGAATCCATGGTCGACAAATCCACGAAGCCGGCGAAGAAAGCTGCAAAGCCCACCGCCCGGAAGATCCCAAAAGCCGCCGTGGCGGCGGCTCCTGTGCTCTCGGACGTGCGCGCCCACATCGACGGCATCGACCGTCAGATCCAGGGCCTGATCGCCGACCGTGCCGCCTATGCACTGCAGGTGGGCAAGGCCAAGGGCAAGCTCGCCGCCGCGGTCGACTACTACCGTCCCGAACGCGAGGCACAGGTGCTGCGCATGGTCGTGGACCGCAATGAAGGTCCACTCAGCGATGAAGTGCTGGTGCACGTGTTCCGCGAGATCATGTCGGCTTGCCTGGCCCAGCAGGAGCCGCTCAAGGTCGGCTTCCTGGGTCCCGAAGGCACCTTCAGCCAGCAGGCGGTGATGAAGCACTTCGGTCGCTCCGCGCATGGCCTTCCGCTGGCGAGCATCGAGGAAGTGTTCCAGGAAGTGGAGTCCGGCAATGCCGACTTCGGCGTGGTCCCGGTGGAAAACTCGGGGCAGGGCACCATCCAGGTGACCCTGGACATGTTCCTCACTTCCAACCTCAAGATCTGTGGCGAAGTCGAGCTGCGCGTGCACCAGTACCTGCTGTCGCGCACCGGTCGCATCGAGGACATAGAACGCATCTACTCGCACCCGCAATCATTCGCGCAGACCTCGTCGTGGCTGCGCTCCCACCTGCCGAAGGTCGAGAAGATCCCGGTTTCCAGCAATGCCGAAGGCGCGCGCCGCGCGCGCAATTCCGATGACGCGGCGGCCATCGCGGGCGAAAGCGCGGGCCATGTCTACGGCCTCAAGAAAGTCATCATGTCCTCGATCCAGGATGACGCGGACAACACCACCCGCTTCCTGGTGATCGGGCGCAGCATCTTCCCGACCTCCGGCCATGACCGCACCTCGGTGCTGGTCTTCATCCACGACAAACCGGGCGCGCTGTTCGATGTGCTGAGCCCGTTTGCAAGGCACGGCATCAGCATGAACCGCATCGAATCGCGACCCTCGCACAACGCCAAGTGGGAATACGGGTTCTTCATCGACCTGGCCGGCCACATCGAGGACGAATCGATGAAGAAAGCGCTGGCCGAACTGAAGGCGCATTCTGCCCAGATCAAGATCCTGGGTTCCTATCCCGTGGCGGTGCCCTGAGCAATGGGCGGGCAGCAGGACTGGATCGTTTCCCCCGGCACGGCGCTTCGGGGCGAGGCCGGGATTCCCGGCGACAAATCGGTTTCGCATCGCGCGGTCATGTTCGCCGCATTGGCTGACGGGGTTTCCCGCATTGACGGCTTCCTGGAAGGCGAGGATACCCGCGCCACGGCAGGGATCTTTTCGCAGCTGGGCGTGCGCTTCGAAACGCCGTCGCCGTCGCAACGCATCGTCCATGGCGTGGGCGTGGATGGGCTGCGCGCGCCGCAGGGTCCGCTGGACTGCGGCAACGCCGGCACCGGCATGCGCCTGCTGGCGGGCCTGCTGTGCGCGCAGCCGTTCGACACGGTGCTGGTAGGGGACGCATCGTTGTCCAGGCGTCCGATGCGCCGGGTGATCGATCCGCTGTCGCGGATGGGTGCGAGCATCGAGTCGGCCCCGGGTGGCATGCCGCCGCTGCGGATCCAGGGGCGGCAGATGCTGCGGGGAATGGACTACACGCTGGAAGTGGCCAGCGCCCAGGTGAAATCAGCGATCCTCCTGGCCGGCCTGTATGCGCGCGGGGAAACCGTGGTTCGCGAACCGCATCCCACGCGCGACTACACCGAGCGGATGCTGTCGGCATTGGGCGTGGATATTGAGTTCTCGCCGGGCTACGCACGCCTGCAGGGCGGCCAGCGCCTGCGCGCGACAGATATCGCGGTGCCCGCCGATTTTTCCTCGGCGGCCTTCTTCCTGGTGGCGGCCAGCATCGTCCCCGGATCCGAATTGCGCCTGCATGCAGTGGGATTGAATCCACGTCGGACAGGATTGCTGGTCGCGTTACGTGCGATGGGCGCGGACATCACCGAGGAGAACCGCAGCGAGCATGGTGGTGAGCCGGTCGCCGACCTGGTGGTGCGCCACGCACCCCTGCATGGCATCGAGGTCCCGGTCGAAATCGTGCCGGACATGATCGACGAGTTCCCGGCCTTGTTCGTGGCGGCGGCGGCGGCCGAGGGCGTCACGGTGGTGCGCGGCGCGGCCGAGTTGCGGGTCAAGGAATCGGATCGACTGGCATCCATGTCGGCGGGCCTGCGGACCTTGGGCATCGACGTTGAGGAGACGGCCGATGGCGCCTCCCTCCATGGCGGCAATATTGGCGCCGGATCGGTGGAGAGCCACGGCGACCATCGCATCGCCATGGCATTCAGCGTGGCTGCCCAGGTTGCATCGGGCCCGGTGCGGGTAGGCGACGTAGCCAACGTCGCTACCTCGTTCCCGGGGTACGACGCGCTTGCCAGGCGCGTCGGTTTCGGAGCCTTTACTCGCTCTTGAATTCGACCGGCAGGATCACGGCGCCGGCCACGGCCTTGCCATTCTTCATTGCCGGTTCGAAACGCCATTTGCGCGCCGCATCGAGCACCGCGCGATCCAGGTCGCGGCTGCGTTCGCCGCTGCGTTCCACCACCTTCACATCGGTAGGGGTACCGGTAGCGTCGACTTCGATCCGCACGCTGACGCTGCCCTCGACGCCCGAGCGCAAGGCCTGGCCCGGATACTTCGGCTGTTGGTTGCTCGCAAGCGGGGAAGGATCGCGGGTGACGGCGGGCGTCGGCTTCGGCTTTGCTTGCGGTTTGACCGCGGCAGGCCTGTCGGCACGGACCGCAGGTGCGCTGGCGGTATCGTCCGCTATCACGGGCGTTTCGGTGGCCGCGGGCGCCGGCGGGGGCACGACCGATGTTTGCCTGCTGTACCACCACAGTCCCAGGGACACCAGCGCGACGAGCAGCAGGATCCAGACCAGCGCGGTGCTGCTTCGCGGCGGTGCAACCACCGGCGCGTCGGGATCGACTCGGTTGTAGCCAGGCTCATTAGGATTCGGTGTTGACATGGTTGATCTCCCTGAACAAGTGGATGAACAGGGACGAGTCTTGCATGCGGGATCGTTGCGTCGGCGTCATGGCGACGTGAAGGCCACGCCTTGTCCACGCCTTATGCGCGGATCAAGGCGCTATTCGTCGGCCCTGAAATCAACCGGAATCACCAGGCTGCCGGCCACCGCCTTGCCATCCCGCTGTGCAGGCTGGAAGCGCCAGCCGCGTACCGCTTCCATGGCCGCGCGATCCAGGTCCCGTGAGCCGCTGCGCTGGACCAACGCCACCCCCGCCGGCATGCCGGAGGCATCGACTTCCACACGCACCATGACCGTGCCGCTCTCTCCGCGCCTCAGGGCACCCGCTGGGTATCTGGGTGCAGGCATCGCCCCGCGCAAGGGCACCGGCTGGTCGCCGGCAGCCAGCGGGGTAGCGCCTGGCGCATCGGATTCGGCTGTCGCCGGAGCCTGCGTCGGTGCCGGCAGCTCTTCATCGATGGATGCCGGCATTTCCTGCGAGGGCGCTGCCTCGACCAGCTGTGGGCGTTCGGTTGCCGTTGGCCCTGCATCGGGCATGTCGCTGGCACCCGCGCTGCCGGCCAAGGGCTCCGGCAGTGCTTCGAGTTGTCCGGTGGGCTTGCCTGTTGCGGTGGGCTCGACCTTGTAGAAGGCCTGGTCGCGGCCCATCCACCACACGACCACGAACAGCAACAGGCCTATGCCGAAGGCGAAGCCGGCGATGCGCAAGGCGCTGCGTGGCAGGCGGAAGGTGTAGTCGTGGTCTGGCGGGTTGGAAGCAGGCATGACAGGTCCGGGTCGATTCCCTGTGATTCTGACATGGGCAGCTGTCCTGGACGAGGCAAGTACCTGCATTACAGGCGATAATTGCGCGTCGATTTTTCCATGAAAGCCATTCCATGCTCGATCCCGCCCTGCTCCGCGCCAACCCTGCCGAACTGGCCCAACGGCTCGAGGCCACGCGTGGCTACCTGCTGGATGTCGCCGCCATCGAATCCCTGGAGTCATCGCGCAAGCAGATCCAGGCGCGCACCCAGGAACTGCAGAACCTGCGCAATACGCGCTCCAAGGCAATCGGCCAGGCCAAGGCAAAGGGTGAGGATGTGTCGGCGTTGATGGCCGAAGTCGCTGCTTTCGGCGACGAACTCAAGGTTTCCGAAATAGAGCTTGAGCGGATCCGGGGCGAGATCGAGGCCATTGCGCTGGGCATTCCCAACCTGCCGCACGAAAGTGTGCCGCCGGGCAGTGACGAGGCCGGCAACGTCGAACAGCATCGCTGGGGCGCGCCACGGGTTTTCGATTTCAGCGCCAGGGACCATGTCGAACTGGGCGCACGCCACGGCTGGCTGGATGGCGATGCCGGCGCGAAGCTTTCCGGCGCCCGCTTCACGGTATTGCGTGGCCAGTTGGCCAGGCTGCACCGGGCCCTTGCGCAGTTCATGCTGGACCTGCACAGCAACGAGCACGGCTACGAGGAAACCAACGTGCCGTTGATCGTCAATCCCGATTCCATGCGTGGCACCGGGCAATTGCCCAAGTTCGAAGAGGACCTGTTCTCCACCCTGGTCGGCGAATCGAAGCGCTACCTGATCCCGACTTCCGAAGTGCCCCTGACCAACATCATCCGCGACGAAATCGTCGAGGACGGCAAGTTGCCGTTGCGCATGACCTCGCACTCGATGTGCTTCCGCGCCGAAGCCGGCAGCCATGGCCGCGATACCCGCGGCATGATCCGCCAGCACCAGTTCGAGAAGGTGGAAATGGTGTCGGTGTCGCGCCCGCTGGAAAGCGACGCCGAGCACGAGCGCATGACCCGCTGCGCCGAGGTGGTGCTGGAAAAGCTGGGGCTTCCCTACAGGCGCATGCTGCTGTGTACCGGTGACATGGGCTTTTCGGCTACCAAGACCTACGACCTGGAAGTGTGGCTGCCGTCGCAGGAGACCTACCGGGAGATTTCCTCGTGTTCCAATTGCGGCGATTTCCAGGCGCGTCGCATGCAGGCGCGCTGGCGTAACCCGGCCACCGGCAAGCCCGAACCCGTGCATACGCTCAATGGTTCCGGCGTGGCGGTGGGCCGTTGCATGATCGCGGTGATGGAGAACTACCAGAACGCCGACGGCTCGATTGCCGTACCCGAGGCCCTGCGCCGGTACATGGGCGGCATTGACGTCATCGCCTGAGAAAGAAAGGTCCGCCTGGCGGGCCCGGTCCTGAAAAAAAGGACCCGTTGGCCCGCTCAATTCTAAAAAAAGGCCCGCGTGGCGGGCCCAATGGGGAACTGCATTTTTGCTGCTGTCATGCAGCCAAACGCGTTGGCTCGGGAATTGAGGCCAAGGCGGCTGCGATCGCGTCAGTGCGGTGCTGCGGTGAGTACGCCACCCCCTCGGCGCGCACGAAGTCGATGTCGGTGACGCCCAGGAACCCGAATACCTGGCGCAGGTAGGCTTCCTGGAAATCGGTAGGTGCACCGGTATGCAGTCCGCCCCGGCCGCTGGCGATGATGAGGTGCTTGCCCTTGGCCAGGCCTTCCGGCCCGTTTTCCGTATAGCGGAAGGTCTTGCCTGCCACCGCGATGCGGTCAATCCACGCCTTCAGGGTGGAAGGCACGGAGAAGTTGTACATCGGCGCACCGATCACCAGCACGTCGGCGGCCAGGAACTGCTCCAGCACGCGGGCCGCATCGGCCTTTTCCGCCGGATCGGACTGGGCCAGCGACTGGCCGGTCAGGTGGGGCAGGGGGTTGGTATCCAGGTCGCGGTATTCCACTTCCAGGCGCGGGAGTTTGTCCTGCCAACGGGCTACGATGGCGGCGCTCAGCTCGCGGGTTACGGAAGCAGTGCCCAGGGCGCTGGAGTCGAGATGCAGGAGTTTCATGGAATGTCCATCTGGCGAGGCGGGTTATCCGCGTTGGAGGCCAAGTTAGACTGTTGCTTCCATGGAATAAAGATGCTTGAATGCCATTAATTGTTCTACATATGGAATAAAAGTATGCAGGATCTCAACGACCTCTATTACTTCGCCATGGTGGTGGACCACGGCGGCTTCGCTGCGGCGGAGCGCGCGCTGGGCATTCCCAAGTCGCGTCTCAGCCGGCGTATCAGCCAGCTGGAAACCGACATGGGCGTGCGCCTGCTGCAGCGTTCCACCCGGCGCTTTGCGGTGACCGACGTGGGAATGAGCGTGCACCGTCATGCCCAGACCATGCTTGCCGAGGCGCAGGCCGCGCGGGAGGTGGTGGATCGCCTCAGTGCAGAACCGCGCGGCGTGGTCCGGGTCAGCGTTCCGGTTGAAGTGGCGCAGACCCAGCTGCCGAAGATACTGCCGGCCTTCCTCGACAAATATCCGAAAGTCCGACTGCAGCTGCATATCAGCAACCGTCGCGTGGACCTGATAAACGAAGGCTACGACGTGGCCCTGCGGGTGCGGTCCAAGCTCGATGACGACGGTAGCCTGGTGATGCGCAGCTTCGGCCAGATCCGCCAGCTGATGGTTGCCAGCCCGCAGTACCTGTCCCGCGCCGGACGCCCCAAGAGCCCCGAAGAGTTGGCCGAGCACGTGACCCTCAGCACCAGCGAGGACGAGGCACGCCAGCGCTGGGAACTGCATGGGCCCGATGGCGAAGTGCGGCGCGTGGATATCCAGCCACGCCTGTCCGGATTTGATTTCCCGCTGCTGCAGTCGATGGCGCGCGGTGGCTTCGGCATCACCCTGCTGCCAGAAACCGTATGCGCGGAACTCGTGCGCAAGGGCGAGCTGGAGGTTGTGCTGCCGGAATGGACGCTGCCCCAGGGCATCTGCCACGCGGTTTTTGCTTCCCGCCGCGGCATGTTGCCGGCGGTGCGGGTGTTCATCGATTTTCTCGCCGAGCACCTTCCCGCGCAGATCGAAGGTTCGCGGCTGGATTGTGGCGGCAAGTGCGAAGAGCCTGAGCAGGCCGCGCCAGCAGCACAGGCAAAGGTCCGCAAGGCATCGTAGTCACGACCACGCCGTTCATGGGAAAATATGGCGCGGCCAGTCGCTGGCCCGCGTGCTCCGCAGTAACGGAGAGATGGCCGAGTGGTTTAAGGCAGCAGTCTTGAAAACTGCCGTAGGTGTGAGCCTACCGTGGGTTCGAATCCCACTCTCTCCGCCATTCCAGTTCGCTCATCGTCGTCGACGCGCGAGCCAGCGGTCTTTCCACCAGCCGCTGCCCATTCGCATATCTCCGCTCGCATGTCGCAAGGCTTGGCGTGCTGCCTGTATCCAGCCGGCAGGCGTAATAGGCTTTGTGCTGGGACGCAGTCGAATAGTGCACGTGCTGTATGGGTTTTGGTTACCTCTGGAGTCTTGCCACCAGTAGTAGCTGCAACCAGCCCCCTTTGCCGCAAAAAACCCTTGAAAACACGCCGATTGACTTGCCTAGGCCTTGCCAGGGAGGCTAGGCTCGGCGCTTGGAGTGGCATAAGGGGAATCAAGGATGATCCGCGTATACCTGATCGAAGACCATGCACTGGTCCGCACCGGGATGAAAATGATCCTGGCTGACGAGTTTGATATTCAAATCGTGGGCGACACCGACAATGGCGGCGACGCCTTGCGCGAAGTGAGGGAGCTGCAGCCGGACGTGGTGTTGTGCGACCTGCACCTGCCGGGCATGAGTGGCCTGGAGATCACCGAGCGGATCACACGCAGCGATCTTGAGGCCAGGGTGATCATCGTGTCGGTACTGGAAGATGGACCCATGCCCAAGCGGTTGCTGGAAGCCGGGGCGTCCGGTTACCTGGGCAAGGCGGGGGATGCCAGCGAGTTGTTGCGGGCAGTACGTGAGGTCGCGCGTGGCGGCCGCTATCTGGGCAGCAATGTGGCCCAGTACATGGCCCTTGCCAACATCGATGGCACGGTTTCACCTTTCGATGACCTGACCCAACGCGAGGTGGAAGTAGCGATGTTGCTCATCCAGGGCCTTCGCCAGGAGGAAATCGCCAGACGCCTGAGCTTGAGTGCCAAGACCATCAATACCCACAAATCCAAGCTGTTCCGGAAGGTGGGCATCTACGACAGCATCGCACTGGCGCGTCTGGCCACGCAGTACGGATTGCTGGACCCCGCGCGTCCGATCTGACGGACGCGCGGAGCGGCAGCATCAGGCGCCGCGTTCGCCGCCCTGGTTCTTGCCTTCTTCGATCGGCTCGTCGTTGCCCGCAAGCAGCGCCGGGTCCGGCTTGGGCTCTTCGGCCTCTGCATCCGGCATGGAGGCAGCCTGCACGATGGGCGGCATCGGTTCGAACAGATGACGGGTCACCGAGGAAGGCGTGTCGGCATCGGCGGTGAAGAAAAGCGAGCCGGTATTGCCGACAGCAGGCCGGGCAGGTGCAGGCTTCGCCGGTTCCACTGCTTTCCTTGGCGGCGCTGCGGTTGCTTCCGCGACCTGTTCCGCGACGGGCTGCGTTGCGACCACGGCGGCTTCGGCAGGGGCCGGCGCGGTGTCGACAACGTTGAAGCTTTCAACCGTATCGCTTTTCAGGATGTCCTGCGCCAGCACTTCGGCGTCCGCGCGATGCGCTTCCACCAGCAGATCGGCAGGTGCTGAAACCAATTGCTGCGCCTGGACTGGCAGCTCTGGTTCCATGGTGACGGGAGCAGCACCGGACACGGCAACCGATGCTGCCTCAGGCTCCGCTACGACCGCCGGCACGGGCCGGATCGGCGCGGCGGGGCGGGGCTGCTCAGCCTCGACCGGCGCGGTTACCGCGGTGGCAACAGCCGACTGCACTGCAACCTTCTGGACGGCCGGGGCCATGGTCGGCGACTCGTCATCGAAATCGAATTCCGGCTGCGAGCCATTGCCAACGATTGCCTGTGGCTGCTCGCCGTCGTTGAAATCGTCCGCACCATCGCCTTCCAGGCCTGCGCCTGCTTCACCTGCGCCGCGGCGCCTGCGTCGGCCACCCCTGCGGCCACGACGGCGACGACCGGTGCCGTCGCCCGCTTCGGCTTCGGCGGTATCGGTTTCGTTCGAGTCATTGGCAGCTGCCACCAGCACATCTCCCGGTTGGCTTTCGGGCTGGGCAAAAGATTCAGCGGTTTCGCGCGTGGTGATGTCGCTTGCCGGCTTATCGGCCGGCACAACGATCGCTGCGGTCGTGACCGCGCCCAGGGCGGGAACGGAATTGAGCTCGACAGCTTCCGTGCCCTCTTGCCTGGGTTGCCTCTGCGCTTCGCCATTGCGTGGCTGGCGCGGCGGCCGCCCGCTGGCGTTCTGGCCGCTTTCGTTCTGCGGCTTCGGCTGCCTGGGCTGGTTCTGCTGCCTGGGCTGCTGCGCCTGCTTGGGCGCTTGCGGCTCGGTGCGCGCTTTCTGCTGCTGTCCTGCCTGTGCGGTGGCCGGCGCGGCGTTCTGCGGCTTCGGGCCGCGCTCGTCGCGGCGCTGGCCGGCGCTGCCGCCACGGCCCTGGCCTTGCGACTGCCCGCCGCGGCCGCCATCGCGACCATCACGGCGCTGGCCGCTGTTGCGATCATTGCCACGGTCGGTGCGCTGGCGATCGTTGCGCTGGCGTGTCTGCTCGGCGAGGGATTGGCTTCCGTCTTCTGCAGCGGAGCCTCCGAATACGCGCTTCAACCAGCCGACCACGCCTGTTGCCGCGGGAGCCGCCACAACCGGTGCTACTGCGGTCACGACCGCTGCGGGTACCGCGACTTCCTCGCGTTCTTCGCGAATCGGCGCCGGCTGGCTGTGCTTCACGTGGGTCACGGCAGGCGCGGGGATGTTGAGCTGCGCCTTGGTCAGTGCATGCACCGGCAGCTTGCGCGGGGTATTGCGCTGGTAGCTGGGCCTGGCCGTCTCTTCACCCAGTTCGTTCTCGCGCACGCGGGTCACTTCGTAGTGGGGCGTGTGCAGGGCTTCGTCGGCGACGATGATGATCGGCGCGTCGTGGCGCTTCTCGATCTCGCGCAGCGCGCCACGCTTTTCATTGAGCAGGAAGTTGGCGATTTCCACCGGGGCCTGGACCAGCACCTGCCCGGTGTTCTCCTTCATCGCATGCTCTTCGGCTACGCGGATGATCGAAAGCGACAGCGACTCGATGCTGCGCATGCGGCCGTGGCCTTCGCATTGCGGGCAGACGATCTGGCTGGATTCGCCCAGTGAGGGACGCAGGCGCTGGCGGCTCATTTCCATCAGGCCGAAGCGCGAGATGCGGCCGATCTGCACGCGCGCGCGGTCGTACTTGAGCGCGTTCTGCAGGCGGTTTTCGACATCACGCTGGTGCTTGCTGCTGGACATGTCGATGAAGTCGATGACCACCAGGCCGCCCAGGTCGCGCAGGCGCAGCTGGCGGGCCACTTCGTCGGCCGCTTCCATGTTGGTCTGGAAGGCGGTGTCCTCGATGTCGCTGCCCTTGGTCGAGCGCGAGGAGTTCACGTCGATCGCGGTCAGCGCTTCGGTCTGGTCCACCACGATCGAGCCGCCGGATGGCAGGCGCACGTTGCGCTCGTAGGCGCCTTCGATCTGTGACTCGATCTGGAAGCGGTTGAACAGCGGGATATCGTCGGTGTAGTGCTTGAGCTTGCGCAGGTTGTGCGGCATCACCTGCTCCATGAATTCCTTGGCGGTTTCATAGAGTTCAGGCGTATCGACGAGGATCTCGCCGACATCCGAACGCAGGTAGTCGCGCAGGGCGCGCACGATCAGGCGCGACTCCTGGTAGATCAGGAACGGCGCGGGCTTGCTCAGCGCGGCCTCGGCGACCGAGCGCCAGACCTGCAGCAGGTAGTCCAGGTCCCATTGCAGTTCTTCGGCATCGCGGCCGACGCCGGCGGTGCGGATGATCACGCCCATGTCTTCGGGAATGGCCAGCGCGTCCATGGCCTTCTTCAGCTCGGCGCGGTCATCGCCTTCGATCCGGCGCGAGACGCCGCCGGCGGTGGGCGAGTTCGGCATCAGCACCATGTAGCGGCCGGCCAGCGAGATGAACGTGGTCAGGGCGGCGCCCTTGTTGCCGCGCTCGTCCTTGTCGACCTGCACGACGACTTCCTGGCCTTCGCGCAGGAGTTCCTTCAGGCCGGCCTTGTTGTGGTCGACGCCTGCCTGGAAATAGTCGCGGGAGATTTCCTTCAGCGGCAGGAAGCCATGGCGTTCGCCGCCATATTCGACGAAGGCCGCTTCCAGGGAAGGCTCGAGCCGGGTGATACGGCCCTTGTAGATATTGGACTTTTTCTGTTCTTTGGACGGTTGTTCGATATCGATGTCGTACAGGTTCTGTCCGTCAACGATGGCGACGCGCAGTTCTTCTTCCTGCGTCGCATTGATCAGCATGCGTTTCATGTGTGCGTTCCTCGCGCGCTGCTACCGCGCGGAACACCGTGGGTTTCGCAATCTGGACACTGATCACCGCCCCTCGCGCAGGCGCGATGAGGCAGGGGTTGGTTTCCAGCGCTGCAACACCACGGCAGGCCGCGGGAGCGCTTTGGTTCAATAAAATATGTTGCGGGCCGGAGGCTGCTCGGGAAACCCTTGCGCCTCACGGGACATGTTCAGCTACCGACGTGTGACACGCCGGGCGATGTCCGGATTCGCCGACCAGCCGCGGTAACATTGGCTGCCCCGAGGGCAGTGGTTACGCATCTTGCCGGAATCGCGGGAAGCTGGGCTTCTGGCCCGCAGCATCACGAAGATGCTGGTTAACTTCCTGCGAAATCAAACCCTTATCTCGCTCCCCGAGTGTATCAGATAAAGCCGCATGACCGAACAGCCCCCCGCAAGCAGGCCCGATGGGGCCACCAAGACCGCCGTTCGCACCATCAAGGTGCCTGAAGACCGTGAGGGCCAACGCCTCGACAATTTCCTGCTGGGACAACTCAAGGGGGCGCCTCGCAGCCTGGTCTACAAGCTGGTGCGCAGTGGCCAGGTCAGGATCAATGGTGGCCGGGCCAAGGCCGATCGCAAGCTGGAGGCGGGCGACGAGGTCAGGATTCCGCCGGTCAGTCTCAGTGATCCGGAAGAAAAGGCAGCGCCGCCGCTGGGGTTCCTGCAGCGGCTGGAGGCGGCGATCGTGTTCGAGGATGCGCGCCTGCTGGTGCTGAACAAGCCGACCGGCGTCGCCAGTCATGGGGGCAGCGGCATCAGCCACGGGGCCATCGAGACCCTGAGGGCCCTGCGTCCCAACATGAGTCTGGAACTGGTGCACCGCCTTGACCGCGACACGTCGGGCCTGCTGATCGTGGCCAAGAAGCGTTCGGCGCTGACCGAACTGCAGGCGCTGATGCGTGAGGAAGGCGGCACGGGCATCCGCAAGCGTTACCTGACCCTGCTGGTCGGCCGGATGCCGGACGGCGTGATGAGCGTCGATGCACCGCTGCATGTGGGCCTGCGCCAGGGTGGCGAGCGCCATGTGCAGGTCAATGCGATCGGCAAGGAGTCAGTGAGCCACTTCAAGGTGCTGGAACGTCGGGGCGGCCATTCCTATTGCGAAGTCCGTATCGAAACCGGCCGCACCCACCAGATCCGCGTGCATGCGCAACACATCGGCCATGCGGTGGCCGGTGACGACAAATACGGCGATGCGGAGGTCAACAAGCGCCTGCGCGAACAGGTGGGACTGAAGCGCCTGTTCCTGCATGCGGCCTCGCTGGAGTTCGCCCTGGACAGCGGCAAGGCGCCGTACTTGCTCAACGCCCCATTGGCCGATGACCTTGCATCCGCGCTGGATCGACTGGCCTGACGTTTTTTTTAGCCGAGCTTGCCGGCTGCCCAGCTTTACTTTCCCGGCGACCTTGTTGAAGGCGGCCGAGCTTGCTCGGCTCTACAGATACAGCAGGTCTAGCGCCGTTCGTCCAGCTTGAAGCACTCATTGGGCCTTTCTGCCGGCGGAGTGAACTTCACGGGCACCTGGATGGATTGCGAGACCGGTTGGCCGTTACGCGTGGCGGCCTCGAATATCCAGGTGGGAACCACCTTCTCCGCGGCGGCATCCAGCGCGGATTGGCCGCTGCTGCCGATCAGGACGACTTCCACCGGCTTGCCTTCCACTCCCACCAGCACTTTCAGGGTGCTGACCCCGCCAATCCCTGCGCAGAGCAACTCCATGGGATATTCGGGCTTGGGTGTCTGCACGGCAGCCACCATGGTGGAGGGAATGTAGGCAGCCTCCGGCTCGCTTTTTCCGCAGGCCGTCACAAGCACCAGTGCACTGAGCGCGACCGCCGCCGGACGTGACAGGCTGAAGTGGCTGGCAAGTTTGTCCATGCTCATGGGTCTCCGGATGGCGAAGTGGAGGCGGCTGCGCTCATGCAGCCAGCAGGTCGGCCTTGGCCGCGCAGATGAAATCATTTTCGCTCAGTCCGCCAACGTCGTGGGTGGAGTAACGCACTACCGCACGGTCGTAATGGACGCCCAGGTCGGGATGGTGGTCCTCGGCATGGGCAATGTAGGCAAGGGCGTTCACGAAGGCCATGGTCTGGTAGTAATTGTCGAAACGGTACGTCCTGCAGATCGCGCGGCCTTCCTCGACAAGATCCCAGCCAGGCACCTCAAGGATCAGCTCCGCGACCCGGGCCTGGGTGAGTTTGTGCTCGCTGCCCTTGAGGGACAGGCAGTGCGCCTGGGCCAGGGGAATGAGGTCGGACATGGTGTTTTCCTTGGTCGGCGGCAGGCTGAACGTACCACCCCCGCCGTTATGTGCTCGAATGAACGTCTAACAGGCTGATCGCTAGAATACCGCCATGATCCATCTCTCAGACACCGCCCAGACCCATTTCCGCAAGTTGATCGAACGCGAGGCGCTACCCGGCCTGGGCGTGAGGCTCAGTGCGGTGGATCCTGGCACCGCGCGCGCCGATGCGCGTCTTGAATTCGCCGAGCCCCGTGACCTGGCGGGCGATGAGTGGGCCGTCGACTGCGATGGGTTCACCGTCTACGTCGATGCCAACAGCGTAGCGTGGCTGGACGGTGCGGAGATCGATTATGTAACCCAGGCCACCGGCAGCCAGCTGACCATCAAGGCACCCAAGATCAAGGGCCAGGCGCCGGCCGAATCCGCTTCGCTGGTCGAGCGCGTGCGCTGGGTCGTCGAGAACGAGGTCAACCCGCAGCTGGCCCAGCACAAGGGTCGCGTGGCCGTGGAGCAGGTCAGCGCCGAAGGCGTGGTGCTGCTGCGTTTTGGTGGCGGCTGCAACGGCTGCGGCATGGCCGACGTGACCCTCAAGCAGGGCATCGAGAAGACCTTGATGGCCCGCGTTCCCGGCGTCACCGCGGTGCGTGACGTGACCGACCACGACACGGGCGACGCGCCCTATATTCCGCGCGACACCGCGGCCTGATTCCGCACCCCGGGTGACGAAAGCCGCCGACATCATCGCCGCGCTGCTTGCCGGCAAGCCTGCGCCCGTGGTCGAGCGCCATACCGGCATGCCGTATGGCTGGGCCCTGTGGCTGAAGGGGTTGCGGGAGCGTCTGGGCATCATCGAGCGCGAGCTGGCCGAGGGCATCGTCCAGCGCTTCGCGGACCGGCCCAGCACCGTTACCCCAAATTCCATGCCGCTCAACCGGTGGCAGGCATTCCGCTCGTTGTTCTACCAGGACTGGGGCCCGCCGCCGCGCGAGGAACGTGGCCTGCGCTGGTTCGCCGGCATGGTCAGCCTGCTCATGCATCTGTTGTTTGCGTTGCTGCTGGTGCTGTTCGCACTGGTCAACGTGGCGCCGCCGGCCGTTGAGGAAGACAGCAGCCGGGTGCAGGTGGAATTCATGGGCGAGGGCACTCCGGAGGAAGTCGGCGGCGGACCGCCGGCAACGCCTGCATCCGAACAGGCGTCCGCCTCCCCGGCCGCAACGTCGGTCGCCGAGTCACCCAGTTCCGCAGCCAGCGAACAGGTGTCGTCGGTGCCACAGGCCGAGGTCGAACAGCCCGCGCCGGTGACCGAACAGCAGAACCTGCAGGTGACCGAAGTGGCGGAACCGACCAGCGATTTCGTGCTTCCGCCCACCACCGCCCGCATCCCGCAGGTCGCACCTCCGCAGATCAGGCCGCGAGAACTGGGCGTTCCTACCCGCGAAGTCACGGTGGTCCTGCTGCCGCCTACCCAGTTGCGGGTGCCGCAACCCGAACTGGCCGTGCCACAGGCTTCACAAGTAACGCCCGAAGTCCGCCAGCGCGAAGTCGCCGCCCCCCTGCCGCAGATCCGCGCGGTGCAGGTGCCTGCACGTGACATCGCCGCGGCCGAGGTGCGGACCGCCACGCCCAGCGTGCGCCAGGCCGAGATTGCAGCGCCGAGTCGCGCCGCGGCGGCGGCCAGCAACACCAGCGCTGCCAACGCCAACGCCGCCAGCACGTCGAGTGCAGCCAACCCGGCGCCGTCGCAGCAAGGAACGCAAGCCGATGCCCGTTCCGCGGGTTCGGGTGCTGCCAGCGCGCGACCTGGCGCGGCGCCCGGCCCGGTACGTGGCGATGACTGGGGCGCATCCACCCGCAACGTCGCCGGTGCTGCCGATGGCAGTGGCCGCGGTGACAAACCGGGGCTGTTCAACAGCGACGGCAGCGTGCGCCTTCCCGGCAATGCCACGGGCAATGCCAGCAAGCCAGGTGCGCCGGGTTCCAAGCAGGCGCAGCGCGCCGATGCGGACCGGGCCAGCAAATGGCTGGAGCGCCCGGACTTTCCCTACGAACCGACCATGTTCGACAAATACTGGCGCCCCACCAACGAGAGCCTGCTGGCCGAATGGGTGCGCCGTGCGATCCGCGAGGTCGACATCCCCATTCCCGGCACCTCGAAGAAGGTGAAGTGCGTGGTGTCGGTGCTGCAGGCCGGCGGCGCCTGCAGCCTGTTCGATCCCAATCTCAACGACCAGCCGGCGACGGCGCGGCCGCCGCCGGACATCCCGGTGAAACGGAATCCGATACCGACCGACAGTTGATCACCGGTTGCAATCACAACCCAAAAAAACGGGGCCAGTCGGCCCCGTTTTCGATTGCCTGGTGAAAACCCGTCAGAGTCCGTGCAGGTCGCGAAGCTGGGACGGACGCGAGCCGAAGTAGGCCGCCAGGTCGGAAATCTCCTGGTCGGTCAGTGCGGCGGCCTGCGGGGTCATCAGCGCGTGCTGGCGATCGCCGGCACGGTAGTTCTGCAGGGCATGGGCCAGGTAGTCGCCGTACTGGCCGCCCAGCTTGGGATAGGTCGCGTCGATGGGCGCATTGCCTTCGGCGCCGTGGCAGTCGACGCAGCTCTGGCCGGTGGCCTTGCCCTTGGCGTTGGCAAGTTTCTCGCCCATCGCGATGCGGCCGTCGGGAAGGCCGGCCGAAGAGCTGGAACCATGTTCTCCGCTGGCGTGGCCGGGGTCTTCGGCGGCCACTTCGTTGTTCTGGGAGCAGGCGGCCAGGGCGAGGGCGGCGAGCAGGGCGATGGCTAGACGCGGGGCGTGCACGGCATTCGACATGGTTGGCTTACTTCACGGTAGAGAGATAGGCGGAGATATCGGCGATGTCCTGGGCAGAGAAACTCTGCGCCTGGGCCTGCATCGTCGGGTGCTTGCGATTGCCCTGCTTGTATTCGGTCAGTGCCTGGGTCAGGTAGGCGGCGGACTGGCCACCGATACGCGGGACGTGGAAGCTGGGATAGGCATTCTTGTAGCCCTCCACGCCGTGGCAGCCCTGGCAGGTATAGGCCAGGGTGCGTCCGGTCTGGGGGTTGCCCGTCGGGGCGGCGGCAACCGGGGCCGGCGCTGCGGCGGTGGCCGCTGCCGGGGTGGCCGCTGCAGCCGGAGTAGCGGGCGCGGCCTCGGCAGGCTTTGCCTCGGCAGGGGTTGCGGCAGGGGTTTGTGCCGTGACGGCGGCCACCGAAAGGGTGGCGGCCAAGGCAAGGCAAGCGGCGAGCGGAAGCGGTCGCATCATGTCGTAATCCGGGACTCTCTGATTGCGCGCGCTACGTCCAACCGCAGCGCTTGGCTGAGGCGAGTATAACGTGCGAGTTCAGGTGGCGGCCATCCATGGGTCGCGCAATGGGCGCGGCGGATGGAAGCCGGCGTTTGCGAAAGGGGCAGCACATCCTCTGACGCAAGTCACCATGACGTTTGGCGCATGCCGGTTTTGAACTTGGGTGATATACCTAGCTACTACACCTAACAACCACCCGGTACCATCATGTCTCGACCCGAATTTTCCGCTGGCCGCCCCGTGATGCGGCCGCTGCGCATCCTTGCCCTGGTCTCCCTGCTGGCCGTCGGCCTTGCCGGCTGCAAGGGCGGTGATGGTGAGGCCCAGGCCAAGCCTGGCGACCCGCCCAAGCCACCTGATGCGGTGCCGGTGGAAGTCACCAAGGCCGCGCATCGACCCGTGGCCGCCAGTTACACCGGCACCGCCGCGCTGGAGCCCAGCGGTGAAGCGCAGGTCGTGGCCAAGACGTCCGGCGTGGCGCTTTCGGTCATGGTCGAGGAAGGGCAGCAGGTTCGCGCGGGCCAGGCGCTGGTGCGGCTGGATCCGGACCGCGCGCGGCTGGCGGTGGCCCAGGCCTCGGCGCAGATGCACAAGCTGGAAAACAACTACAGCCGCGCCCGGCAGCTGGTCACCCAGCAGATGATCAGCGCCAATGACGTCGACCAGATCAAGTTCGACCTGGAAAACGCGCGCGCCCAGCACCGCATGGCCACGCTGGAGCTTTCCTACACCACGGTGATCGCGCCCATTTCCGGCGTGATTGCGTCGCGCTCGATCAAGACCGGCAACTTCGTGCAGATCAATACGCCGATCTTCCGCATCGTCGACAACTCGAAGCTGGAGGCGACGTTGAACGTGCCGGAACGCGAGATCGCCACGCTCAGGGCCGGCCAGCCGGTGCAGCTGACCGCCGACGCCTTGCCCGGGCAGAACTTCACCGGCATCGTCGATCGCATCGCGCCGGTGGTCGATGCGGGCAGCGGCACTTTCCGCGTAGTGACCACGTTCGCAGGCGGCGGCCTGCTGCAGCCCGGCATGTTCGGGCGCATCAAGATCGACTATGACAAGCGCGCCGATGCGCTGGTCATTCCACGTGCGGCACTGCTGGATGACGACAGCGATCCGGCGGTGTTCGCGGTTCGCGCCGGCAAGGCCGCGCGCGTGTCGATCAAGCTGGGTTACATGGACGGCGAATGGGTGGAAGTGCGCCAGGGCCTGAAGGCAGGCGATGGCGTGGTGACCGCCGGCAAGATAGCGCTGCGCGATGGCACGCCGGTCGAGGTGATCGGTCAGCCCGTCGCCAAGCCCGCCACCGCCAAGGTGGAGGCTGCAGCACCCGGTAAGAAACAATGAGCGGCCACGGATCAGGGCAGGGGGCATCGGGCGGAGGCTCCGGTCCACGCAACAACACCGATGGCAACAACAACGATCCGCTCGCACCGCCCGCCGGCCTGACCGGTGGCGGCCTGGTCGAGTTCTGCACGCGTCGCCGGGTCACCGTGGCCATGTTCTGGGTCACCATGTTCCTGTTCGGCTGCATCGCGCTGTTCGCGTTGAAGGTCAACCTGCTGCCGGACCTGAGCTATCCCACCCTGACCGTGCGCACCGAATACACCGGCGCTGCGCCCTCGGAAATCGAGACGCTGATTTCAGAGCCGGTGGAAGAAGCGGTGGGCGTGGTCAAGAACCTGCGCAAGCTGAAGTCGGTCTCGCGCACCGGCCAGAGCGATGTCGTGCTCGAGTTCGCCTGGGGTACGAACATGGACCAGGCCAGCCTGGAAGTGCGCGACAAGATGGAAGTGCTGCAGTTGCCACTGGAAGCCAAGGCGCCGGTGCTGCTGCGCTTCAATCCGTCGACCGAGCCGATCATGCGCCTGGCGCTGTCCTCGAAAGTCGCCGGCAAGACCGAGGCCGACTCCATCCGCCAGCTCACCGAGCTGCGTCGCTACGCCGACGAGGACCTGAAGAAGAAGCTGGAGCCGGTGGAAGGCGTGGCCGCGGTCAAGGTGGGCGGCGGCCTGGAAGACGAGATCCAGGTAGACATCGACCAGCAGAAGCTGGCGCAGCTGAACCTGCCTATCGACACGGTGATCCAGCGCCTGCAGCAGGAGAACATCAACATCTCCGGCGGCCGCCTGGAACAGGGTTCGCAGCGCTACCTGGTGCGCACGGTCAACCAGTTCGCCAGCGTGGAGGAGATCCGCAACATGCTGGTGACCACGCAGAGCGGCGGCAGCAATGCGGCGGCCACGGCGGCACAGCAGATGGCGGCCATTGCGGCCTCCAGCGGCGATGCGGCGGCGATGGCCGCGGCAGCGTCGGTGCAGAGCGCTTCCTCGGCAGGTTCCAGCACCGTGGCCGGCGGCGTGCCCGTGCGCCTGAAGGACATTGCCGACGTCCGCCAGGGTTACAAGGAGCGCGAGGGCATCATCCGCCTGGCCGGCAACGAGGCCGTTGAACTGGCGATCTACAAGGAAGGCGACGCCAATACCGTCGCCACCGCCGACGCCATCCAGGCCAAGCTGGAGAAACTGAAGACACTGATCCCGCCCGATGCCGAACTGACCCCCATCGACGACCAGTCGCAATTCATCCGTCACGCCATCAGGGACGTGAAGCTGGATGCGGTGATCGGCGGTTTCCTCGCCATCCTGATCATCTTCCTGTTCCTGCGTGACGGCTGGAGCACCTTCGTGGTCGCGCTGTCGCTGCCGGCGTCCATCGTCACCACCTTCTTCTTCATGGACCGGCTGGGCCTGAGCTTGAACGTGATGTCGCTGGGCGGCCTGGCCCTGGCCACCGGACTGGTGGTGGATGATTCCATCGTGGTGCTGGAAAGCATCGCCAAGGCGCGCGAGCGCGGCCTGGGCATCCTGCAGGCCGCGATCACCGGCACCCGTGAAGTCAGCATGGCGGTGGTTGCGTCCACGCTGACCACCATCGCCGTGTTCCTGCCGCTGGTGTTCGTGCAGGGCATCGCCGGACAGCTGTTCCGCGACCAGGCCCTGACCGTGGCCATTGCCATCGCCGTGTCGCTGGTGGTGTCGATGACGCTGATCCCGATGCTCAGCGCGCTCAAGGGCAGGCCGCCGATGGCCTTCCCGGAAGAAGCGCCGCATCCGCAGTGGACGCCCGCCTCGAAGTGGCAGAAGCCGCTGGCAGCGACCGAGCGTGGCATCGGCAAGGGCACGCGTGGCGTGCTGTTCGGCATCAGCTGGGTGTTTGTCCGGCTGTGGCGTGGCCTGGTGGCCGTGGTCGGTCCGGTGATGCGCAAGGCCAGCGACATCGCCATGGCGCCCTATGACAAAGCCGAACGCGGTTACATGAAACTGCTGCCGGGTTCGTTGCGGCGTCCGTGGCTGGTATTGGGCTTCGCCGCGGCGGCCTTCGCCCTGACCATGCTGACCGTGCCGATGCTGGGCGCCGACCTGATCCCGCAACTGGCGCAGGACCGGTTCGAGATGACGGTGAAACTGCCGCCCGGCACGCCGCTGGCGGAAACCGACAAGCTGGTGCGCGAGCTGCAACAGGCCCATGCCAAGGACGAAGGCATCAGCTCGATGTACGGCGTCAGTGGCAGCGGCACCCGCCTGGATGCCAATCCCACCGAGAGTGGCGAGAACATCGGCAAGATCACCGTGGTGATGGCCGATGGCGGCAGCAAGCAGCTGGAAGCGGCTGAAACCGAGAAGTTGCGCACGACCATGCAGGCGCATCCCGGCGCACAGGTCGATTTCCGCCGCCCCGAGCTCTTCAGTTTCTCCACGCCGCTGGAAATCGAGCTGCGCGGCCAGGACATGGAGACCATCCAGCGCGCTGGCCAGAAGATGGCGGCGATGCTGCGTGCCAACCCGCATTACGCCGACGTCAAGTCGACGGTGGAAGAGGGCTTCCCGGAGATCCAGATCCGCTTCGACCAGGACCGTGCCGGTGCGCTGGGCCTGACCACCCGGCAGATCGCTGACGTGGTGGTGAAGAAAGTGCGCGGCGACGTGGCCACGCGCTACAGCTTCCGCGACCGCAAGATCGACGTGCTGGTGCGCGCACAGGCATCGGATCGTGATTCGGTGCAGAGCATCCGCCAGCTCATCGTCAATCCGGGCAGTTCGCGGCCGGTGACGCTGGAGTCGGTGGCCGAGGTGGTGTCCACAGTGGGCCCGAGCGAGATCCACCGCGCCGACCAGGTGCGCGTGGCCATCGTCTCGGCCAACCTGCGTGACATCGACCTGGGCGGGGCCGTCAATGAAGTGCGCGACATGGTGGCCAGGGACAGCGTCGGCGCCGGCGTGGGCATGCACATCGGCGGGCAGGGCGAGGAACTGGCCGAATCGGTCAAGGCACTGCTGTTTGCCTTCGGCCTGGCGGTGTTCCTGGTCTACCTGGTCATGGCCTCGCAGTTCGAATCGCTGCTGCATCCGTTCGTGATCCTGTTCACCATCCCGCTGGCGCTGGTGGGCGCGGTCCTGGCCCTGTTGCTGACCCGTTCGCCGGTGTCGGTGGTGGTGTTCATCGGCCTGATCCTGCTGGTCGGGCTGGTGGTCAAGAACGCCATCATCCTGATCGACAAGGTCAACCAGCTGCGCGAGCACGGCGTGCCCAAGCGCGAGGCGCTGGTGGAAGGCGCGCGCTCGCGCCTGCGTCCGATCATCATGACCACGCTGTGCACGCTGTTCGGTTTCCTGCCGCTGGCCCTGGCCTTTGGCGAGGGCGCCGAAGTGCGTTCGCCGATGGCCATCACCGTGATCGGCGGCCTGCTGGTGTCGACGCTGCTGACCCTGGTGGTCATTCCGGTGGTCTACGACCTGCTGGACCGGCGTCCGGACGAGTACTACGCCACGCGCGGCCGCCTGCATCGCGACGCCATCGAGCAGCCGGTAGCCGGCAATGAAGGATTCGACCCCGCATGAGCATCGCCGAACTCAGCATCAAGCGGCCGGTCAGCGCGATCATGCTGTTCGTGTCGCTGACCGTGATCGGCCTGATCGCGGCCTTCCGCCTGCCGCTGGAGGCCTTTCCGGAGGTCTCGCCGCCCTTCATTTTCGTGCAGCTGCCCTACGTGGGCTCGACGCCGGAAGAAGTGGAGCGCACGGTATTGCGGCCGGTGGAGGAAACGTTGTCGACCATGCCAGGCATCAAGCGCATGGACACCAGCGCCAATGCCAATGGCGCCCAGTTGTTCATCCAGTTCACCGACTGGGAACGCGACGTGGCCATCGCCGCGTCCGATGCGCGCGAGCGCATCGATGCGATCCGCGACGACCTGCCCGACGACCTGCAGCGTTACCTGGTGCTGAAGTTCTCCACGACCGACCAGCCGGTGCTGCGGGTGCGCCTGGCCAGCGAGATGGACCTGGCCGGCTCCTACGACATGATCGACCGCGAGTTCAAGCGGCGCATCGAGCGCATTCCGGGGGTGGCGCGCGTCGACATTTCCGGCGCGCCCTCCAATGAAGTCGAGATCGCGATCAGCCAGGACCGCCTGACCGCGCACAACCTGGGCCTCAACGACCTCACGAAAAAGCTGCAGGCGATCAACTTCTCGGTCTCGGCCGGCACCATCACCGATGGCGGCCAGCGCCTGCGCGTGCAGCCGGTGGGCGAACTCACCGACCTGCAGCAGCTGCGCGACCTGGTCATCGGCAACGGCGTGCGCCTTTCCGACATCGCCGAGGTGCGCTTCAGGCAGGCGCGCATGGACATGGGCAGGCGCCTGGACGGCAAGCAGGCCGTCGGCCTGGACATCTTCAAGGAGCGCAACGCCAACCTGGTGGAAGTGTCCAGGCGCGCGCTGGCCGAAGTCGAGGAGATCCGCAAGGAGCCCTCGCTGAGCGACCTGCAGATCAAGGTCATCGACAACCAGGGCGACAACGTCACCACCTCGCTGGTCGAACTGGCGGAGGCCGGCGCCATCGGCCTGGTGCTGTCGATCGCGGTGCTGTTCTTCTTCCTGCGCCACTGGCCCTCTACGATGATGGTCACGCTGGCGATTCCGATCTGTTTCATCATGACCCTGGGCTTCATGTATTTCGCCGGGGTCACCCTCAACATCCTGTCGATGATGGGCCTGCTGCTGGCTATCGGCATGCTGGTGGACAACGCCGTGGTGGTGGTCGAAAGCATCTACCAGGAACGCGAACGCATGCCCGGCCAGCCACGCCTGGCCTCCATCGTCGGCACCCGCCACGTGGCCATCGCGCTGTCGGCCGGCACCCTGTGCCACTGCATCGTGTTCGTGCCCAACCTGTTCGGCGAACGCAACTTCCTCAGCATCTACCTGTCGCAGATCGCCATCACCATCTCGGTGTCGCTGCTGGCCTCGTGGCTGGTCGCGGTGAGCCTGATCCCGATGCTGTCCGCGCGCCTGAAGACGCCGCCTGCAGTCGGCAACCCCAACGGCATCATCCCGCGCATGCAGAAGCGTTATGCCCGGCTGCTGCGCTGGACCCTGGAACACCGTGGCTGGAGCGTGACCGGCATCGCGCTGATCATCGCCATCAGCATCGTGCCCATGGTGCTGACCAAGAAGAACATGTTTGGCGGCGACGATGGCGGCGAGACCAATATCTTCTACCAGTGGAAGGGTTCCTACAGCCTGCAGCAGATGTCCGACGAAGTGCTCAAGGTCGAAAACTTCATGGACGCCAACCGCAAGCGCTTCCATGTCGAGCAGATCTATTCCTGGTACAGCGAGCAGGGCGACGGCGGCACGCGCATCAAGTTCGACATGAGCACGCTCGACAACAAGGACACCGCCAAGCTGATCGAGGAGATCCGCAAGGCCCTGCCCAAGTCCGCGCGCGCCACCCTTGGCATAGGCAATGGCGGCGGCGGCCCGGGCGGCGGCGGCGGCCAGCCAGGCGAGAACGTGCAGGTCCAGCTGGTCGGCGACTCCACCTCGACCCTGGCCGAGATCGCCAACGACATCGTGCCGATGCTGGCCAAGAGCAAGCAGCTGCGCGACGTGCGCGTGGATGCCGGCGACCAGAACAGCGAGCTGTCGGTGCGCGTGGACCGCGAGCGCGCGGCCGCGTTCGGCTTCAGTGCCAACGAGGTCGCCAGTTTCGTCGGCGTCGCCTTGCGCGGCGCGCCGTTGCGGGAATTCCGCCGCGGCGAAAGCGAAGTGCCGGTGTGGGTGCGCTTCGCAGGCGCCGAGCAGTACGGCATCGAGGACCTGGATACCTTCATGGTCCGCGCCGCCGACGGGCGCACGGTGCCGTTGCTGAGCATGGTCGACGTGGGCGTGACCCCGGCGGCGACGCAGATCTCCCGCACCAACCGCCAGACCACGTTGACCCTGCAGGCCAACCTGGCCGACAAGGTCACCGTGCCCGAAGCGCGCAAGGCCATGGAGGACACCCTGAAATCGGTGTCGTTCCCGACCGGCTACAGCTATTCGTTCGACGGTGGCGCGTTCCAGGAAGAAGACGAGGCCGGCAAGCAGATGATGACCAACCTGGTGATCGCGCTGCTGCTGATCTACATCGTCATGGCCGCGGTATTCGAATCGCTGTTGTTCCCCGCGGCGATCATGAGCGGCGTGCTGTTCTCGGTGTTCGGGGTGTTCTGGCTGTTCTGGCTGACCGGCACCGAGTTCAACATCATGGCCTTCATCGGCATCCTGGTGCTGATGGGCGTGGTGGTGAACAACGGCATCGTCATGATCGAGCACATCAACAACCTGCGCCGGCGCGGCATGTCGCGCACCGATGCGCTGGTGGATGGCAGCCGCGAACGCCTGCGCCCGATCCTGATGACCATGGGCACGGCCATCCTGGCGATGATCCCCATCGCCTGGGGCAATACCCAGATGGGTGGCGACGGCCCGCCGTACTACCCGATGGCGCGCGCGATCGCAGGTGGCCTGGCGTTCTCCACCGTGGTCAGCCTGCTGTTCCTGCCCACCATCTACGCCATCCTCGACGATATGCGCAGCGGCACCGCCCGCATCAACCAGCGCGCGCGCCTGCGCAAGGGTGAAGGCGGCGTGCCGGCCGCGGCGATCACGGCGCTGAAGGCGGAGTAGGCAGGACGCCAGCGACGTAGCCAATGCAGGGCGGGTTTCAACCCGCCCTGCGACCAATGCGGATCAACATCGTCCGCCGGGCCGGGTTCCGCCTCTTGCTGGCCGTTGTGGGAGGGGCTTCAGCCCCGACGGCGGAAAGGGTGAAGCGTCGGGGCTGAAGCCCCTCCCACAAGGCAACCTGCCCCGTCCCGTAACGGGACATCGGGTCCGGAAAGCCTCCAAGGCTTTCCAGAAAGCCAAATAGTCATTCGGGAAGGCGGAATTGCCTTTCCGGAAGGGCAAATCGTCATTCCCGATAGCGAAAAAGCTGTTCCGGAAAGCCGGATCGTCATTCCGGAAGGCCGAATAGTGATTCCGGAAGGCCAAATAGTGATTCGGGAAAGCGGAATTGCTGTTCCGGAATGACTTTTCCGGCTTCCGTTGATGAAAATTTGTCCAACGGAATCCCTTTTTTGCTTTCCGGAAGGCAGAAAAGCCTCAACGGCCAGTCGGCCGGCGCCTGTTGCAGGTTCGCGCGAGCCCGGATCTACAAGGACCAGCGGGCCCCCGGGGCGTTGCTCATCCGGCCAGTTTGCCGAAAATCCGCGCCCCGGCGATCCATACGCCTACGCCGGTGCCCAGGTTGGTCAGGATGAAATTCAGGACCACGCGCGAAACCCGGTTGCGGTACCAGCCGCGCCAGGTCTGGGCGTCGTCGCGCAGGGCCAGGAAATCCCCGTAAGCCGGCTTGCGGATGCGTACTTCCACCAGGGCGCTGAAGGTGCCGGACGGAATCCCGGGGCGGAACGGTTTCAGCGGCGCGGCAATCGCACCGGCAAGAATGCTCAGCGGGTGGCCGCCGGCCAGTGCGCAGCCCAGCGCCGCCAGCCCGGCCGTGTACAGCACCCACTGCTTCAGCAGGTCGGCACCGACCGCCAGCCCGCCGTTCCAGAAGCCCCAGCCGATGCCGCCCAGCACCAGCGCAGTGATGACGATGGTGAACCACGGCAGCTTCCTGCGGTTCTCCACATATTCCAGCCCGGCGCAAAGACCGGCGGGTTCGCGCTGTTCCTCGCCCAGATACCGCGCCAGGCCCTGCAGGTGGCCCGCACCGACCACCGCCAGCACTTCGTAGGGGGTTCCGTCCGCCTTCGTTGGCACCTCGATCTGGCGCAGTCGCGCCGCCATGTACTGGTCGCGTTCGTCGATCAGCGCGGCGAACAGGGCAGGACTCTGCTTGGCGAACTCGCCGAAACTCGACTCCAGCATGTCGCCCTGCTTGAGGTTCTCGATCTCCTCCTCGCCTACTTCGTCATCGACGAGCAGGCTGGTGACCAGGCCGGTGCCCAGCTTGATGCGGCCGAAGAAACCCAGCCCGGCGGAAATCCGCTTGAAGGTGATGCCGACATCGCGGTCGATCAGGTGCAAGGGCAGGTCGCGACCCTTGGCCGCATTGGCGGCTGCTTTCAGCTCGGCGCCCGGCTCGATGCCCAGTTGTTCCGCCAGTCGGCGCTGGTACGCGGCCAGGCCCAGGTTGGCGGCGAACAGCGCCACCTTGCCTTCGCGGATCACCTTGACCAGGTCCAGCTTGGCCAATGCCTCGGGATCGTCCAGGGCCTGCAGACGCTGTGGGTCCAGTTCGACCGCGACCGCGTCGAAATTGCCGTCGGCGATCGCCGCGACCACCGCATCGACGCTGGCCCTGGAGACATGCGCGGTGCCCAGCAGGGTATAGCGCACGCCATTGCGTTCCACGATCTGGTACGGCTGGCCAGCCAGGTAGGCGCCGTCGGCCGGCGCGGCTTCATCGAGTATCGGGGTCATGTGTTCATTCATCGTCAGGCGCCTGTTGTGTGCCGCGGCCAAGCGCGCATTGCATCTGTACCGTGTCCAGCCAGCGGCCATGCTTGCGGCCCAGGCCGGGGAAAATTCCAATAGTGGTAAAGCCAAGTTTCTGGTGCAGGGCGACGGAGTCGCGATTGTCCGGTTCGCCGATCACCGCGACCATCTGCCGGAAGCCCCGCGCGGCGCATTCCTGCATCAGGCGCTCCAGCAAGGCAGTGCCGATGCCACGGCGACCCAGGCCGGGCATCACGTAGACCGTATCTTCCACCGTCCAGCGATAACCGGCGCGGCTGCGGTACGGGCTTGCGTAGGCGTAACCGGCGAAGGCGCCATCGTATTCGGCGACCAGGTAGGGGAAATTACCGCCCAGGACGGCGTCCATGCGCGAGGCCATTTCGGCTTCGTCGGGGATGTCGTATTCATAGGTGGCGACCCCGTCGCGGACCTGCTGCGCGTACAGCCGCTGGATCGCCGCAAGGTCGGCGCGGGTGGCGGCTCGCAACAGCGGTTTCAATCGATGTACCGCTTCAGCAGGTCGCCATAGGCATCGATGCGGCGGTCGCGCAGGAACGGCCAGATGCGGCGCACGTCCTCACTGCGTGCCAGGTCGATTTCGGCGCTGAGGATTTCCGGTTCGGCGCCGGCCTCGGCAACGAATTCGCCCTGTGGCCCCAGCACATGGCTGTTGCCCCAGAACTGGATGCCCGCGGCACCGGTGGCCTTTTCGGAGGCCAGTGGCGATGGCTCATGGCCGACCCGGTTGCAGGACAGCACCGGCAGGCCGTTGGCTACCGCGTGGCCGCGGTGGCTGAGGATCCAGGCATCGCGCTGGCGGCTTTTTTCGTCCTGAGCGTCGTCCGGGTCCCAGCCGATGGCGGTCGGGTAGAGCAGCACTTCGGCGCCGGCCAGGGCCATCAGGCGCGCGGCCTCGGGATACCACTGGTCCCAGCACACCAGCACGCCGAGTCGGCCGAACGAGGTGTCGATCGGCTTGAAACCGATGTCGCCGGGGGTGAAATAGAACTTCTCGTAGAAGCCCGGGTCGTCCGGAATATGCATCTTCCGGTACTTGCCGAGCACGCTGCCGTCCTTCTCGAAGACCACGGCGGTGTTGTGGTACAGCCCGGCCGCCCGGCGCTCGAACAGCGAGCTGACCAGGACCACGCCGTGTTGCCTGGCAAGCTTGCCAAGTCGTTCGGTGCTGGGGCCGGGTATGGTCTCGGCCAGGTCGAATTCGTCGACCGATTCGTGCTGGCAGAAATACGCGCCGTTGTGCAGTTCCTGAAGCAGGACCAGCCTGGCGCCACGCGCCGCCGCTTCGGCCACCCGCATTTCGATGACCGCAAGATTGGCTTCCGCGTCGCCGTGATTCTTTTCCTGGATCAGGGCAACGGGCAACGTGTTTTTGTTCGACATCGGTGGATTCCTTGCGGCAGGGACGGACGAGGCAGTCCCGCGGGGTTGCGATGGCCGGTGGAATTTCGGCTAGGCGAGGATGCCGTCCGGCAGCTGCATGGTGATGCAATGCAGGCTGCCGTTCTGCCAGATCAGCGCACGGCAGGGCACCTGCACGATCTCGCGGCCCGGGAACGCCTCAGCCAGCACGGCGGCTGCCGCATCGTCGGCCGGATCGCCATAGGCCGGCATCAATACGGCGCCATTGATGATCAGGAAATTCGCGTAGGAAGCGGCCAGGCGCCGGCCCGCATCCAGCACCGGTTGCGCCCACGGCAGCGGGAACAGGCGATACGGCTGCCCGTCGGCCGTGCGCAAGGCGGCGATCTCCTTGCCCATCGCGCCCAGTTCGGCGAAGTGCGAATCGGCGGGATCGTCGCAGGCCTGGAACACGATGGATCCGGCACTGGCGAAGCGTGCCAGGGTATCGATGTGGGCGTCGGTGTCGTCGCCCTCCAGATAGCCGTGCTCCAGCCACAGCACCCGGTCCTGCTTCAGCCAGCCCGCCAGCTTCGCGGTGAGGTCCTCGCGTGGCAGGTCGGGGTGGCGCTCGTGCAGGCACTTCCAGGTGGTGAGCAGGGTGCCGGCGCCATCGGTTTCTATGGCGCCGCCTTCCAGGGCGAAGTTGATGCTCTGCACGAAATAATCGTGGAACAGGTCCATGCCGGCCAGTTCGCCGACCAGCAGGTCGTCGCGCCCGGCCTGGTACTTGCCACCCCAGCCGGTGAACCGGAAATCCAGCTGCTTGTAGCGGTCGCCGACGCGCAGGGTGATGGGACCGGTATCGCGCAGCCAGGTGTCGTCATATTCGGCCGGCACGAACCGCACCCGGGTCATGTCCACGCGCGCCGAGCGCAGGCGCGCCTCGGCATAGGTCTGCAGGTCTTCGTCGGCCACGCAGATGATGACCGCCTGGAAGCAGGTGATGGCCGCCACCAGCGCCACATAGGTTTCCTCGACCTCGCCCAGCCGCTCGGCCCAGTCGGTCTCGGCATGCGGCCACGCAATCAGGACTGCGGACTGGGGTTCCCATTCCGCAGGGAAGCGAAAAGCATCGGTCATGGACGTCGGGTCGAACTCTTATCGGATGGGGGGTTTGGGCCCGATTTCTTCCGGCCCGGCCTGGTTGGCGACCACGTCGATCACCCGGCTCTTCTCGAAATACACGGTGAAGGCCGGATAGACCCAGCGATTGATCACCGGCCATTGGCGCTTCTGGCCGCCACGGGGCTCCAGCCGCTGTTGGGGCGCACCGAACCGGGCTTCCACCGCGGCAGCGGTCTGGCCGCGGGCGGGCAGGGCGGCGGGTTCTTCCTGCACGCGCTCGATCAGCAGGGTTTCGGCGCTGGCGACACCGGCGCAGCAAAGCAGGGCGAACATCGGAACAGCGAAAAGACGACGATTCATGGCGGTGGCTCCCCAAAGGACGGGTCTTTATAGCAAAAGCAGCCCAACAAAATACCGCCGGCCTGCCGGAATGCATGGCAGTGCGCGGTTTGTCACATCCCCACCGGCTTGGGACTACGGGCGCCTTGCAAACGCGCACGGGCACGGAATGCCGAAAAACAAGAAAGCCGCCTCGCGGCGGCTTTCTGCGTTCACCCCGGTGGCTGCGCCTCAACGCTGCCCGCCGGGGTGGTGCTGTTTCAGCGCTGACGCGCCTTGAAACGCGGGTTCGACTTGCAGATCACGAAGACCTTGCCACGGCGGCGGACCACCTTGCAGTCGCGATGACGGGTCTTTGCCGACTTCAGGGAGGAAAGGACTTTCATGACATACCTCTGGAGGATTCTGGGTGGAAATTCTGGGATGGGGCTGGAATGGACGGTGCAGCGAAAATCAAGCCGCGCATTCTAGCGGCTTTTTTCCTTGAGGTTCAAGCCTTTGCATGATCCGGGGGCTCGGCATCCTGCAGCCACGGCCGCGCGGGCGGGCATAATGGCTGAAAACCACGGGGTCGCAATGTCCGAGAATATTCCAGTACTGACCATCGACGGACCCTCCGGCGCAGGCAAGGGCACGGTCAGCAGGCTGGTCGCCAAGCGGCTGGGCTGGCATTACCTGGATTCCGGCGCGCTCTACCGGGCGGTCGGCGTGGCTGCAAGCTGGGCCAACCTGGACGTTTCGGACCCGGCGGCGCTGGTCCGCTGCACGTTCGACACGGTCGTGACCTTCCGTGAAGACGCCAAAGGCGACCTGCGGGTATGGGTGAACGAGTCCGATGCCACCGATGAATTGCGCCTGGAGACCACCGGCGCGGTAGCCTCGGCCATTGCCGCCTTCCCGGAAGTGCGATCGGCGCTGAAGGAGCGCCAGCGGGCTTTCCGGCAGGCCCCCGGCCTGGTCGCAGACGGCCGCGACATGGGTACGGTCATCTTCGCGGACGCGCCCTACAAGGTTTTCCTGACCGCAAGCGCCGAGGAACGGGCGGAAAGGCGCTATAACCAGTTGAAAGACAAAGGGGTTTCGGTCACAATCGGCGGTCTGCTACGCGAGATTCTCGCCCGCGACGCCCGTGACGCCCAGCGCACGGTGGCACCGCTCAGGCCGGCCGAAGACGCCGTCCTTGTCGATACCACCGGCCTGGGCATCGACCAGGTCGTTGAGCGCGTGCTGGCCCTGGTCCAGACCTGAGCCAGCCAGGATCAAGCGAAGCGGCAAGTCCCGCCGGGGGAATCCTCCCAGCGGTTTTCTCCACCACAACACTCACGGTCACAGGCATCCCGCCCAGGCCGACAACGAGTGGACCGTCGCGTCCTTATCCCGTGCCGGTCTGCGTCATCAACCGAGATTTATTCAATGATCGAATCATTTGCAGAACTGTTTGAACAGAGCCAGATCCATCTCACCAAGCTGAAGCCCGGTTCCATCGTCATGGGCACCGTCGTGGAAGTCCGCAACGACGTAGTGGTGATCAATGCCGGTCTGAAGTCAGAAGGCATCGTGCCGATCGAACAGTTCCGTAACGACGACGGCACCCTCACGGTTGCGGTCGGCGATGAAGTAAAGGTTGCACTCGACTCCCTCGAGAACGGCTTCGGCGAAACCGTCCTGTCGCGCGAGAAAGCCAAGCGCGCCATGGTCTGGGACGAGCTGGAAGAAGCGCTGGAAGCCAACGCCACCATCACCGGCCGCATCAGCGGCAAGGTCAAGGGCGGCTTCACCGTCGACATCAAGGACGTCCGCGCGTTCCTGCCAGGTTCGCTGGTCGACGTGCGCCCCGTGCGCGACCCGGGTTACCTGGAAGGCAAGGAACTCGAGTTCAAGCTCATCAAGCTGGATCGCAAGCGCAACAATGTCGTGGTCTCCCGCCGTGCGGTGGTCGAGAGCGAGCATTCGGAAGAGCGCGAGCAGCTGATGGACAAGCTGCAGGAAGGCGTGGTGCTGAAGGGCGTGGTCAAGAACCTGACCGATTACGGCGCGTTCGTGGACCTGGGTGGCATCGACGGCCTGCTGCACATCACCGACATGGCCTGGAAGCGCGTGCGCCATCCGTCCGAAGTCGTTGAAGTCGGCCAGGAACTCGACGTCCGCGTGCTGAAATACGACCGCGAGCGCAACCGCGTCAGCCTCGGCCTGAAGCAGCTGGGCGAAGATCCGTGGGACAACATCGCCCGTCGCTACCCGGCCAACAGCCGCGTGTTCGGCAAGGTCTCCAACGTCACCGATTACGGCGCGTTCGTCGAGATCGAGCCGGGCGTCGAAGGCCTGGTGCACGTCTCGGAAATGGACTGGACCAACAAGAACGTCAACCCGTCCAAGGTCGTGCAGGTCGGTGACGACGTCGAAGTGATGGTGCTGGACGTGGACGAGGAGCGTCGCCGCATCTCGCTGGGCATGAAGCAGGTCGCCGCCAATCCGTGGGAAACCTTCGCTGCCATCCACAAGAAGAACGACAAGGTGTCGGGCCAGATCAAGTCGATCACCGACTTCGGCATCTTCATCGGCCTGGACGGCGGTATCGACGGCCTTATCCACCTGTCGGACATCAGCTGGAACTCGACCGGCGAAGACGTGGCCCGCAATTACAAGAAGGGCGACACCCTGGAAGCCGTGGTGCTTGCAGTGGACCCGGAACGCGAGCGCATCAGCCTAGGCGTCAAGCAGCTTGAGCAGGACCCGTTCGGCCAGTTCATGGCTGCCAATCCCAAGGGCGCCAAGCTGGAAGGCGTGGTGCGTGAAGTGGACGCCAAGGGCGCCATCATCGACATCGCCGAAGGCGTCGAGGGCTATGTGGCCGCGCGCGACATCAGCACCGAGCGCGTCGACGACGCCAGCCAGCACCTGAAGGTCGGCGAGAAGATCGAAGCCCGCTTCGTGGGCATGGACCGCAAGGGCCGTGTGCTGCAGCTGTCGATCAAGGCCAAGGACGACGCGGAAATGCGTGAGACGCTTGAAGACTACCAGTCGCAGTCTTCTTCCTCGTCCACCGGTGCCACCACCCAATTGGGCGCGCTGTTGCGTGCGCAGCTGGAAGGCAACAAGTCCGAGTAAGCAAGTCATCCGATCCACGCCGGCCCGGCTAGTCCCGGGCCGGTAGTGGTGCCTTTCGCCTAGCTCCGTGACGATGACCAAATCCGAACTCATTGAAATTCTCAGCCGTCGCCAGCCGCATTTGAAGGCGGACGACGTGGATCTTGCGGTGAAGTCACTGCTGGAGATGATGGGCGGTGCCCTTGCCCACGGTGAGCGCATCGAGATCCGCGGGTTCGGCAGCTTCTCCCTGCATTACCGTCCACCCCGCCTGGGCCGCAATCCAAAGACCGGTGATTCGGTGGCGTTGCCCGCCAAGCACGTGCCGCATTTCAAGCCGGGCAAGGAGTTGCGCGAGCGCGTCAGTGGTGTCACACCGCTTGAAGAAAGCGGCGAATAATCAGGTTTACGCGCAAGAATCCACGCTGACCCTGCGTGTGGATATCGGCGGTCTCGGCTAAGCTAGTGCTTCCCAAGCATGGAGCGGCCAATGAATATTTTTCGTCTGGTCATCGCGCTGGTGTTTCTTGCGCTCGGATTGATTGTCGGTTTCCAGAACGGTAGTCCGCAGATCACCCTGAAATTGTTTTCACTCAGCTGGGTCACTACACCTGGCAATGCCATCATCCTGTCGCTGCTGACCGGGGTGATCATCGGCGGCATGATCGTGCTGGCGACGATGGTCTGGCCTTTGTATTCCAAGTTGCGGAAGGCGAACAAGCAAGCCGCTACGCCCGTTGCCGGTTCCGGCACGGGACCCTGACAGCAGGCCCTGACGCATGCAATTCCTCAATGAATGGTTCTGGTTCTTCCTGTTCCTGCCTTTGGCTGCCCTGAGCGGCTGGATCATCGGCCGGCGGGGAGGGCAACGCCATGGCGACACCCAGGTCAGCCGGCTTTCCAGCACCTATTTCCGCGGCCTGAACTACCTGCTCAATGAGCAGCCTGACAAGGCCATCGAGCTTTTCCTGCACATCGCCGAACTGGACAAGGAAACCTTCGAGACCCAGGTTGCGCTGGGGCATCTGTTCCGCCGGCGTGGCGAAGTCGACCGCGCCATCCGCCTGCACCAGGGCCTGGTGCAGCGGAACGACCTGAGCGACCAGCAGAAGGTGCAGGCACTGCTGGCCCTGGGCGAGGATTACATGCGCTCGGGACTATTGGATCGCGCTGAGACGGTGTTCAGTGACCTGACCCGCATAGACCAGCGCGCACCGCAGGCCCTCAAGCACCTGATAGGCATCTACCAGACCGAGCGCGACTGGGAAAAGGCGATCGACAACGCCACGCGCTACGAGGAAGTGGCCGGCGAACCGATGGGCAAACTCATTGCCCAGTTCGAGTGCGAACTGGCCGAACGCCACCGCACCGCCAACGATTCCGATGCCGCGCGCGCCTCGATCACCCGCGCCTACCAGGCCGATGCCAGTTGCGTGCGCGCGGGCATACTTGAAGGGCGCATCGAATCGGACGCAGGCAACCACGAAGCCGCGATACGGGCCTTCGAGCGCGCTGCACGGCATGACCCGGATTATCTGCCGGAAGTGTTGCCCAGTCTGATGGCCAACTATGAGCTGGGCGTCGATCTTGCCGGTGCGCGCGCCTTCCTTTCCGAGATGTGCGAACACTACCGCGGCATCGCCCCGGTGCTGGCATTGACGCGCCTGGTCGAGAGCCAGGATGGGGTCGCCGCGGCACGGGCCTACCTGGCCCGCCAGCTCAAGGACCGGCCTTCGGTTCGTGGCGAGGCGGCACTGATCGACCTCACCCTGGCCGAGGGTGCAGATCCCACCGCGACCCTGAACGACCTGAAGCACATCACCGACCAGTTGCTGGTTCGCAATCCCAGTTACCGCTGCACCCGGTGCGGGTTTGGAGCGCGAACCCATCATTGGCAATGCCCAAGCTGCAAGGAATGGGGCACGGTCAAGCCGCTGCTCAACTACGCGGTGGTTTGATGGCGGCAGTCACGATCTGGCTGGTGCTGCCTTTCCTGTTGTCTGCCGCTGCAACCTGGCTGGCCCGGGGATACGCCCTTGGGAAGAGCCTCCTGGACCATCCCGGCGAGCGCCGCAGCCATGCCGTGGCTACACCGAGGGGCGGTGGAATTTCGATCGTGGCCTGCGTGCTGCTGGGCATGGCCTGGATCGCGGTCGCCCACCCAGCACACCGGGTGTCCATGGCCGGGCTCGCCACCGGGCTCATGCTGGTGGGAGGAATAGGCTGGCTTGACGACCATCGCCCGCTGTCCCCTCTGTTGCGGCTGTTCATCCAGGCCTTGGCGGCCCTCATCCTGGGCTGGGTCCTCTACCAGGCTACGGGCGCCATACAGTACGCGGCATTGGCGTTCGTGGCCGTCATGGTGCTGGTGAACGTATGGAACTTCATGGACGGCATCAATGGCCTGGCGGCCAGCCAGGCAGCAATTGCCGCGTTCGGTTATGCGTGGCTGCTTGGAGCAGGCCCTTGGCTTTGGCTGGCCGCGGTGCTGTTCGCTTCCATATGCGGATTCCTGCCATTCAATTTCCCCAGGGCGCGGATTTTCCTGGGAGACGTGGGTAGCGGCGCACTGGGATACATGCTGGCAGTACTGCTGGCCGCTGCCTTCTCGTTGAGCCCGGCGCCTGGCCCCGCTCTGTTTCTGCTCCTGCTGCCGTTGTCGGCATTCCTAATAGACGCGGGCTTCACCCTGTGCATGCGCATCCTAGCTGGTGAACGCTGGTGGGAGCCCCATGTTCAGCATCTCTATCAAGGATGGGTACGAAAGGTCGGGGGGCACGCCGGTGTCACCTTGGCTTATGCGGTATTCAGCCTTTTGGCTGTGATCCTGATGCTCGCTGCCGTAGGCTGGACCGCGTTCTGGATTGTCGCTGGAGCGATCACCTGGTACGCAGCAGGCATCTTGGTTTGGGCGCGATTGCGCAAGGACGTTCAATTGAGTAAGGAAGCAGGCCAATGATTTCATGGCGTGAGCGGCTGTCTGCGCTTGTACCGCGGCTTACCGTGGTGAGCCATGACCTGTTGATGGTGTGGCTTTGCTGGCAGGGTCTGCACCACCTGCGCTACGCGATGTTGCCCAATCCGCCGGCGTCCCCCCTGTGGTCGCCCGAAATTGCCATCGTTCTGGTGGCCCAGGGCCTGGTGTTCTGGCGCGTAGGCCTTTATCGCGGCCTGTGGCGGTTCGCCAGCGTTCCCGACCTGTGGAACATCCTGAAGGCCGCGCTGCTCGGCCTGCTTGCCCTGGCGCTGGGGCTGGCCCTCTATAACCGCCTTGGAACCGTACCCCGCGCAGTCCTGGTGTTGTACCCGTTTGCGCTTGTCGGACTGCTGGGGATGCCCCGGTTGCTGTTCCGCGCGTGGAAGGACAACCAGAATTCAGACCTGAAGAGCGGAGTCGCACTGCGCGTGCTCATCCTGGGTGCTGGCCGTGCGGGCGAAGCGCTGGTGCGCGATCTGCGCCGCAGCGGTGCCTACCAGCCCGTGGGACTGCTGGATGATGCCGCCCGTTTGAAAGGCACCAAGCTGCACGGCGTGCCGGTGTTGGGCGGCCTGGATGATGCCGTGGCCATCGCCCGCGAGACTGCCGCGAAATTGATCGTGATCGCCATGCCGTCTCTGGACGCGGCGAACATGCAGCGGGTAGTGGCTATTTGCGAAAGTACCGGGCTGCCTTTCCGTACCGTGCCGCGACTGGTGGACGTTCTGGAAGGAAGGTCGTTGCCGGGCGAGCTGAAGGAGGTCGCCATCGATGACCTGCTCGGCCGCAAGCCGGTGACGCCGGACTGGAAGCTGATACGTGGTTGGCTGGGCGGCCGTACCGTACTGGTGACCGGCGCCGGTGGCTCGATTGGCTCGGAGTTGTGCCGCCAGTGCGCGCGTCACGGGGCGCGCAAGATTGCCTTGCTAGAGGTCGACGAGCTTGCACTGACCACCACTCACGCCGAGTTGAGCCGCGCTTTTCCGGACCTGGAGATCGTGTCGGTATTGGGCAATTGTGGTGACCCCGCGGCTATTGCCCATGCGCTGAAGATTTCCGAACCCGATGCGGTGTTCCACGCCGCCGCCTACAAGCAGGTGCCCTTGCTCGAGCAGCAGCTGCGCGAGGCCGTACGCAACAATGTGCTGGCTACCGAAGTTGTGGCGCGTGCCTGCCGGGATGCGGGTGTTGCCACCTTCGTTTTCATCTCGACCGACAAGGCGGTGGACCCGGTCAACGTGCTGGGCGCGACCAAGCGGTTCGCGGAAATGGTCTGCCAGACCATGGACGACCGCAAGTCCACCCGCTTCGTCACCGTCCGTTTCGGCAACGTGCTGGATTCGGCGGGCAGCGTGGTGCCGCTGTTCCGCGAGCAGATCCGCCTGGGTGGGCCGGTCACCGTCACCGATCCCGACGTGACCCGCTATTTCATGACCATTCCCGAGGCCTGCCAGTTGATCGTGCAGGCGGCTGCCGGCGCCGCACACGCCTCGATCTATACGCTGGACATGGGCGAGCCCGTGCCGATCAGGGTCCTGGCCGAGCAGATGATCCGCCTGGCAGGCAAGCAGCCCGGCAAGGACATCGCCATTGTCTACACCGGCCTCAGGCCGGGCGAGAAGCTGCATGAAACGCTGTTCCATGCCGACGAACTGTACCGTCCCACTTCCCATTCCAAGATCCTGGAAGCCCGGGCGCGTGATGCCTCGGTGGAAATGATCAGCCGGGCAATCGTGTCGTTGCAGGCGGCAGCGGCTGCCTATGACAACGAAGAGCTGTCGCGGATCCTGCGGGCTTCCGTACCCGAGTTTTCGCCCGCCGGCCATGTACAGGAGACCGGGGCCACCATCGTGCAGTTCCCGGCACGCGACGCAAGAAGGACAAGATGACGCAACGCATACGCAAGGCAGTCTTCCCCGTGGCGGGCTTGGGAACGCGGTTCCTGCCCGCCACCAAGACGGTGCCGAAGGAAATGCTTCCGATCATCGACAAGCCGCTGATCCAGTACGCGGTCGATGAGGCGGTTGAGGCCGGGTGCGACACCCTGATCTTCGTCACCAACCGCTACAAGCACGCGGTTGCCGATTATTTCGACAAGGCCTACGAGCTGGAGCAGAAGCTTGAGCGCGCTGGGAAGCTTGAGCAGCTGGAGCTGGTGCGCAATGTGCTGCCCAGCCACGTACGCGCGGTTTTCGTCACCCAGGCCGAGGCGTTGGGGTTGGGACATGCGGTCCTGTGCGCCAAGCCGATCATCGGCAACGAGCCTTTCGCGGTGTTGCTGCCGGACGACCTGATCTGGAACCGCGGCCCGGGTGCGCTGAGCCAGATGGCCGACGCCGCTGAGGCATCCGGTGCCAGCCAGATCGCAGTGCAGGACGTGCCACGCGAGCAGACCGGCAGTTACGGCATTGTCGCGACCGAGGCATTCAATGGTCGCGAGGGACGCATTTCGGCAATCGTGGAAAAACCCGAGCCCGACGTCGCGCCCAGCAACCTGGCCGTGGTCGGTCGCTATATCCTCAGCCCCCGCATTTTCGACTTGCTGGAAAGGACTACGCCCGGTGCGGGCGGCGAAATCCAGCTCACGGACGGCATCGCCTCGCTGCTCGCCGATGATCCCGTGCATGCCTACCGTTTTCGCGGCACCCGTTTCGACTGCGGCACCCATATCGGCTTGATCGAGGCGACCATCCGCTACGCGCTGGACCATGAAAAGCTCAGCGATGCGGCGCAGCAACTGATGCAGAACGCGCTGAAGGAACTGGGTGTCACCGAGCTGGAATAGGCGGACCCGGGCCACCTGCAAGAATCAAAAAGGGGCAGCCGATGGCTGCCCCTTTTCTACATCCGGACGGGTGCTTGAATCAAAGCGATTCGAAGATGCCCGCCGCGCCCATGCCGGTGCCGATGCACATGGTCACCATGCCGTACTTCTGCTGGCGACGGCGCATGCCGTGCACGATCGTCGCCGTTCGGATGGCGCCGGTGGCGCCCAGCGGATGGCCCAGTGCGATGGCGCCGCCCAGGGGATTGACCTTGGACGGGTCCAGCCCGCTATCGCGGATCACGGCCAGTGCCTGAGCGGCGAAGGCCTCGTTCAATTCGATCCAGTCCAGTTGCTCCCTGGTGATGCCGGCCTGCTTCAGCGCCTTGGGAATCGCCGCGATGGGGCCGATGCCCATGACTTCGGGACGCACGCCAGCCACCGAGAAGGACACGAAGCGGGCCAGCGGGGTCAGCCCGTAATCCTTGATGGCCTGTTCCGAAGCCAGCAGCACGCCGGCGGCGCCGTCGCTCATCTGTGAGGAGGTGCCGGCCGTGACCGTGCCGCCGAATTGCGGATTGCGGAACACGGTGCGCAGCTTGGCCAGGCCTTCCAGCGTGGTGTCCGGACGCGGGCCCTCGTCGTTTTCCACCAGCAGCTTGCGCAGCTGGATGGTGTTGCCGGCCAGGTCGGGCACATGCGACATCACTTCGTACGGGCTTATTTCGCCCCGGAACTCGCCTGCCTGCACGGCCGCGATGGCCTTCTGGTGCGAGGCCAGCGCAAAGGCGTCCTGGTCCTCGCGCGAGATCTTCCATTCCTCGGCCACCTTCTCGGCGGTGATGCCCATGCCGTAGGCAATGGCGACGTGGTCGTTGTTGAACACGCTGGGGGCCATGGCGATCTTGTTGCCCATCATCGGCACCATCGACATCGACTCGGTGCCACCGGCCAGCATCAGGTCGGCATTGCCGAGGCGGATCTGGTCGGCAGCCAGGGCTACCGCCTGCAAGCCGGAGGAGCAGAAGCGGTTGATGGTCTGGGCGGCAATCGTGTTGGGCAGGCCGGCCAGCAACAGGCCGATGCGCGCCACGTTCATGCCTTGCTCGCCTTCGGGCATGGCGCAACCGATGATCGCGTCATCGATGCGGTTGACGTCGATGCCCGGCGCCTGCGCGACCACGGCCCGGAGCACGTGCGCGAGCATGTCGTCGGGGCGGGTATTGCGGAATACGCCCTTCGGCGCCTTGCCCACGGGCGTGCGGGTGGCGGCGACGATATAGGCTTCCTGGATCTGCTTGCTCATTGTTTCGTTCCTCAATCGAGAATGGGGAATAGGGAGTGGGGAATGGAAACGGCAAAAGCTACTGGCTTGGCCGATTCACGATTCAAGATTCACTATTCTCAGTTTCTAAGCGGCTTGCCGGTCTTGAGCATGTGTCCGATCCGCGCCTGGGTCTTTTCCTGCTGGGCCAGTTCGACGAAGTGCTTGCGCTCCAGCTTCAACAGCCATTCCTCGTCCACCAGCGAGCCGCGATCCACTTCGCCACCGCAGAGGATGGTGGCAATGCGCACGGCGATCTCATAGTCGTATTCGCTGATGAAGCGACCTTCCAGCATGTTGACCAGCATCATCTTGAAGGTGGCGATTCCGACGTCGCCGGCCACCTGGATGCGGCGGGCGGGCAGGGGCGGCCGGTAGCCGCTTTCCGCCAGCGCCAGTGCTTCCTGCTTGGCCACGTACAGCAGCTCGAATGCATTGAATACGATGCGGTCGGTCTTGCGCATCAGGCCGAGTTCCTGCGCCTCCATCGCCGAGGCCGAGACCTTGGCCATGGCGACGGTCTCGAACGTCTTCTTCAACTCGGCGAACACGTCGCCGCCCGGACCGGCGGCCTGCGAGGCGCGCACCGCGATTTCCTTCAGGCCTCCGCCGGCGGGCAGCAGGCCCACCCCGGCCTCTACCAGGCCGATGTAGCTCTCCAGGCTCGCAACAGTCTTGGCGCTGTGCATCGGGAACTCGCAGCCCCCGCCCAACGCGAGTCCACGCACCGCAGCCACGACCGGCACCAGCGAATATTTGATGCGCTGGCTGGTGGCCTGGAAGTTGGCGACCATGGCCTCGAAGCCAGCCACGTTGCCCGCCTGCAGCAGGCCCATGGCACCGGACAGGTCGGCGCCAGCAGAGAACGGTTCGCTGTTCTGCCACAGCACCAGGCCCTTGAAATCGCGTTCGGCAATGCCGATCGCTTCCTGCAGCCCGTTGAGCACATGGTCGTTGACGGTATTCATCTTGGTCTTGAAGCTGACCACCGCGATGCCGTCGCCGTCGGTCCACATCCGGACGCCGTCGTTTTCGTACACGGTCTCGCCAGCGGGGAATTTCTCGCCCAGCAGCGGATCGGGGAACCGCTGGCGCTGGTAGACGGGCAGGGTGGAACGCGGCAACTTCGCGTTCCTTGCCGGGCTGTAGCTGCCCTCGGCGGCATGCACGCCGTCGCGGCCATCGAATACCCAGTTGGGAAGCGGCGCGCTGCTCATGGTCTTGCCGGCAACGATGTCGTCGGCGATCCACTGCGCCACCTGCTTCCAGCCGGCCGCCTGCCAGGTTTCGAACGGCCCCAGCGACCAGCCGTAACCCCAGCGGATGGCCAGGTCGACGTCGCGCGCGGTTTCGGCGATGTCAGCCAGGTGGTAGGCGCTGTAATGGAACAGGTCACGGAAGGTCGCCCACAGGAACTGCGCCTGCGGGTGCTGGCTCTCGCGCAGCCTGGCGAATTTTTCCGCCGGGTTCTTCAGTTTCAGGATCTCGATGACTTCGGGCGCGGCAGCGCCGGTCGACGGCCGGTAGTCCTGCGCCTTCAGGTCAAGCACCACGATGTCCTTGCCGACCTTGCGGAAGATGCCGGCGCCGGTCTTCTGGCCCAGGGCGCCCTTGGCGATCAGGGCTTCCAGCCACTTGGGCGCGGCGAAGTACTTGTGCCACGGGTCGTCCGGCAGGGTGTCGCCCATGGTTTTGATGACATGCGCCATGGTGTCCAGGCCAACCACGTCCGAGGTCCGGTAGGTCGCGGACTTCGGACGACCGATCAGCGGGCCGCTGACGGCATCCACTTCATCGAAGCCCAGGCCGAACTCGGCCGTGTGGTGGATGCTGGCCAGGATCGAGAACACGCCGATGCGGTTGCCAATGAAGTTGGGGGTGTCCTTGGCGTAGACCACACCCTTGCCGAGGGTCGTGACCAGGAAGGTTTCGAGGCCTTCCAGCACTGACGCATCGGTGACCCGGGTCGGGATCAGCTCGGCCAGGTGCATGTAGCGCGGCGGGTTGAAGAAATGCACGCCGCAAAAGCGGTGGCGAAGCTGCTCGGGCAGTACATCCGAAAGGGCATTGATGCCCAGTCCGGAGGTATTGCTGGCCAGGACCGCGTGGTCGGCGACGAAGGGGGCGATCTTCTTGTACAGGTCCTGCTTCCAGTCCATGCGCTCGGCAATGGCCTCGATGATCAGGTCGCAGCCACGCAGTTGTTCCAGCCCGGTCTCGTAGTTGGCCGGGGTAATCGCCTCGGCCAGCGACTTGCTGGCCAGGGGAGCCGGGCTCAACTTGCCCAGGTTGGCGATGGCTTTGAGTACCACGCCGTCGGCCGGACCTTCCTTTGCGGGCAGGTCGAACAACACCGTGTCCACCCCTGCGTTGGTGAGGTGCGCGGCAATCTGGGCACCCATTACGCCGGCCCCGAGCACCGCTACTTTACGTACAAGCAACTTGTTAGACATGTTCTCTAAACCCTTGTTTACAAATTGAAAAGTTCAGTGGCCGGCGCGAATGCCGGCCTCTGCGAATCGGATCAACTCACGCGCTGCGCGTTCACGGTGTACCGATTCAGTTACATCGGCAGGCCGCTTGATCAGGCCGAAATCAGCCATGGCATAGGTCAAGGCGCCGGCGAGGAAGTCGAGGCGCCAGTACAGCTCCTCCTTGCTCAGGCCCGGCACGCAGGTGGCTATGGCCTTGCCGAATTCCCTCAACACATGGCCGTAATGGTCTGACAGGAACTTGCGCAAGCCGTCATTTTTTTCCGCATAGGCGCGCGCCACCACGCGCACGAACGCGCCGCCCCCATGGCGGTCCTGCGACATGGCCAGCGCAGGTTCGACGAAGGCAGCCAGGACGGGTTGCAGCTCCCCCGGATGCGCTTCCAGTGCGGTTTTGAGTTGGCTGAGGCGCAGGGCGGTCATGTCATCCATGCGGCGGCGGAACACCTCGTTGACCAGGTTCTCCTTGGACCCGAAGTGGTAATTGACCGCGGCGATGTTGACATCGGCGCGGCTGGTGACCTGTCGCAAGGACGTACCGGCGAAGCCGTGCTGTGCAAAGAGTTCCTCCGCGGCGCCGAGAATCCGGTCCTTGGTGGAGAAGTGGGCGGTGTTGGCCATGCAAACCTCGGTAATCAAACGCTTGTTTGATTCTCTGCCCATTGCCGGCACAAGTCATGCTGCAGTGCGCCATGAGCCGTATGGAGCGGCTGCAAAGTGTCGGCCGATACGTTAGAATTGCGCTACGCAATTTAGTCTAAGCCCGCGTTTCGACGCGGGTTTTTCATGTTAACCTCGGGTCCGTAGTGGCCCACCCAACGGAGAATATCCATGGCGCTGGAGCGCACCCTGTCAATCGTCAAGCCCGATGCCGTCGCCAAGAATGTCATTGGCGAGATCTATTCGCGTTTCGAAAAGGCCGGCCTGAAGGTCGTGGCCGCCAAGTACAAGCAGCTGTCGCGCCGTGAAGCCGAGGGCTTCTACGCCGTGCATCGCGAACGCCCGTTCTTCAGCGCGCTGGTCGACTTCATGATCTCCGGTCCGGTGATGATCCAGGCACTGGAAGGCGAGAATGCCGTTGCCCTGCATCGTGACCTGCTGGGTGCAACGAATCCGAAGGATGCGGCAGCAGGCACGATCCGCGCCGACTTCGCCGATTCGATCGACGCCAATGCCGCCCATGGTTCGGACTCAGTTGAAAACGCAGCCAACGAAATTGCGTATTTCTTCGCCGCGACCGAAGTGGTCTCGCGCTGAGTTGATGCCGTGAACGAGGTCGTCAAGAAACAGAATCTGCTCGACCTCGATCGCGAGGGGCTGGAGCGCTTTTTCGCTGACACGCTTGGCGAACAGCGTTACCGCGCCCACCAGGTGATGAAGTGGATCCATCATCGTCATGTCACCGATTTCGATGCCATGACCGACCTCGGCAAGGCGCTGCGCGCAAAGCTGCAGGAGCATGCCGAGGTGGTGGTTCCGCAGATCCAGTTCGAAAAACCGTCCACCGATGGCACCCACAAATGGCTGCTGGGCATGGATGGCAAGAACGCCATCGAAGCCGTGTTCATTCCTGACAAGGGACGCGGCACCCTGTGCGTGTCCTCGCAGGTCGGTTGCGCGTTGAATTGCCAGTTCTGCTCAACCGCGACCCAGGGCTTCAACCGCAATCTTTCCACGGCCGAGATCATCGGCCAGGTCTGGGTGGCTGCGTGCCACCTGGGCAACGTGCCGCACCTGCAGCGCAAGCTCACCAACGTGGTGATGATGGGCATGGGCGAGCCACTCATGAATTTCGATAACGTCGTGCGCGCCATGAGCGTGATGCGCGATGACCTGGGCTACGGGCTGGCCAACAAGCGCGTGACGCTTTCCACCGCCGGCATGGTGCCTATGATCGACCGGCTTTCGGTCGAGTCCGATGTGTCCCTGGCGGTCTCGCTGCATGCCGCCAACGACGAGTTGCGTACCGAACTGGTGCCCTTGAACAAGAAGTACCCAATCGCCGAGCTCATGGCGGCCTGCGCGCGCTACGTGCAGGCCAGCAAGAAGCGCGATTCGGTGACGTTCGAATACACCATGATGCGAGGCATCAACGACCAGCCGCAGCACGCACGCGAATTGGCACGGCTGATGCGCCAGTTCGACAATACTGTGCAGTCCAGGGATGCAGGCAAGGTCAACCTTATTCCGTTCAATCCTTTCCCCGGCACGCGCTACGAGCGCAGTACCGATGCCGACATCCGCGCCTTCCAGAAGATCCTGCTGGATTCGCAGGTGCTGACGATGGTTCGGCGCACGCGTGGCGACGACATAGATGCGGCTTGTGGCCAGTTGAAGGGGCAGGTGGTGGATCGGACCCGTCGCCAGGCCGAGTTCAAGCTGCACCTGCAATCACAGGGGATCGATGATGCGGCTGCTTGACGTCGCCGTGCTGGCATTTCTGCTGGCTGGCGCAACCTCGGGGTGCTCGCGGCTGACCTTCGTGAAGCCATCCTCGAAGATGATCCGGGTGTCCGAGCAGAAGTCCGAGTACAGCGTTGCCGACAGTGCAGCCACCAAGCAGCGGTTGAAGGTGCAGGACCGGCTTGCACTGGCCAGCCAGCGCTTGCGCAGCGGCGATCTGGTCACCGCCGAGCGTGAAGCCAAGGCGGCTTTGAAGGCCGAGCCCGGTTCGGCTGACGCCTATTCTTTGCTGGCCGTGATCATGGACTCCCAGGGCAAGACCGCGGAGGCGGGCGGCTACTACAAGCGCGCCGCAGAACTCGCCCCCGCCAACGGCGGCGCTTTGAACAATTACGGCGCCTGGCTGTGCACCAATGGGGCGCCGGCCGAGGCCCTGGTCTGGTTTGACCGGGCAATCAAGGATCCACGCTATGCGACACCAGCCTCCGCGCTTGCCAATGCAGGAGGCTGTGCCTTGAAGGTGGGCCAGTACCAGCGCGCCGAGCGGGACTTGCGCAGTGCCCTGGCCCTCGACCCGTCCAACGGCTATGCGCTGGCGTCGATGGCCCAAAGCGAATACCACGCCGGTCGATATTTTGAAGCGAGGGCGTTCACAGAACGCAGATTGGCTGCTGCACCTGCCAATCCGGCCGTGCTACAACTGGCATCCGATGTAGAAGAAAGACTGGGCGACAAGGCTGCCGCCAGTCGATATGTTCAGCGGTTGAGGGCGGAGTTCCCTGACTCGGTACCGCGAACCCCGGGGAAATGACGAAGCCATGAATGATCCAATACGGTCTGACCTGCATGCCGCGGGTCAATATGCGCAGGGCTGCGGGGCGGCACTACGGAGCGCGCGCGAAAAAGCGGGCCTCAGTCTTGAAGACGCCGGTAGCCAGCTGAAGATGCCCGCGCGCGTGCTGCAGGCGATTGAAGAAGAGAATTGGCAGAAGCTGGGCGCGACCGTATTCGTCCGTGGGCAATTGCGCAGTTATTCCAAGCTGCTGAAAGTCGATATCGAGCCGTACATGGAACAGGCCTTGCTGCAGCCGGTCCGGCCGGCGGAGCTTGTAAGCCACAGCCACACCCCGCGATACAGGCGGATCATGGATAGTGTGGCGCGTCGCGCCGTCTACGTGGTCATAACCGCTGCCATTGCCATCCCCGTATGGGTGGCCACGCAGTCGCATGTGGACGGCAATCGGTCCGGCACCACCGCCTCACTGGACGAGGTTCCGGTCGCGGCCGGCGCACCGAATGGAATTGCGTACAGCAATGCGCAGGTTGCCGCCAGCCGCCCCGCGCCCACTGCCCCGTATGTCGCGTCGCTCACGCCCATGCCGCGTGCCATCGGCCAGGCCCTGAAGTTGCGCGTGCTGGGTGACAGCTGGGTGCAGGTGATTGCGCCCGATGGAACCAGCATTGAAAAAGGTCTGCTTAAAGCGGGGGAAGAGCGCACTTTCCGCAATGGAGAAGTTGGGCGCGTGATTCTGGGCAATGCGGCTGCGGTCGAGGTTCAGCATGCGGGTAGTACGTTGGACCTGACCCCGTACATGCGAGCCAACGTGGCGCGCTTTGCGGTATCCTCTCAGGGTTCCATCGCACCGGTCGCTGATTGACCGCCGCGGCGTGGAATCCGCAGAAACATTCCGTCCAACCCGAATACGAAATGCTCCGGATACGGGGCGAGAGCACGCATGGCGATCGACGATCTGCTCGACGAGCACGAACAAAGCGAGCGCGTCCGCAATTGGCTCAAGAACAACGGCGCTGGTCTGGTCGGTGGCGTAGCCTTGGGACTCGCGGTTATTTTCGGCTGGCAGTGGTGGCAGAAGCACCAGCTCCAGCAGGCCGACCAGGCCAACCAGAATTACCAAGCGGCACTGGATAGCCTGTCCACAGGCGACGTGAAAAAGGCGCAGGCCGAAGTCGCCAAGTTGAAGGGCGGGGACGCCTACATGGACCTCGCTGCCTTGCAGCTGGCCAAGGCCCAGGTGGAGGCCGACCAGGCAGGCGCAGCGATTGTGACCTTGCGCGGCATCAAGGCCGATCCATCGCTTAAGCCGTTGGTCGACCTGCGCCTGGCCCGGTTGCTGCTCGATACGGGCAAGCCCGATGAGGCCCTGAAGGTATTGGGCGACGCTGCGGGCAGTGCGGCACTTGAAGCGCGCGGCGACGCGTTGCTGGCTTCCGGCAAGCGGGACCAGGCTCGCGACAGTTACCTGAAAGCATTGACCAGCATGGACGTCGCCGCTCCGCAACGTCGGCTGGTCGAGCTGAAACTTACCGACGCAGGCGGCACGCCGCCCAAGCCGGCCAAGCCCATCTGATGAGGTCGGTCTTCATGTTGAAACGAATTGTCGCGATCGTTGCCTTGGCAGCGCTCCTTTCTGGTTGCAGCACGGTCAAGGGCTGGTTCGGCAAGGGCAAGGACGATGGCAAGCCGAGCGAGCCGGCCGCGCTGGTCGATTTCACGCCGACCGCCAACGTCTCCAAGCTCTGGAGTGCCAATGCGGGCAAGGGCGAGGACAGCCTCGGCATAGGCCAGGGTCCTGCGGTAGCCGATGGCCGCGTGTACGCCGCTGCAGTCAAGGGTGGCGTGCGCGCCTTCGATCTGCAAACTGGCAAGACAGTGTGGGAATACAAGTCGGATGCGCGCCTTTCCGGTGGCCCCGGTGCCGGAGACGGGCTGGTGGTGGTTGGCACGCTGGACGGCAAGGTCATTGCCCTCGATGCCTCCAATGGCACGGAGAAGTGGCAGGCCAAGGTTTCCAATGAGGTCATTGCCGCACCTGTCATCGGCCAGGGCCTGGTCTTCGTGCGATCCAACGATGGCCGGGTGTCGGCATTCGATGCCGCCTCCGGAGAGCGCAAGTGGTTTTCCACCCACGACCTGCCCAGCCTGACCGTTCGCGGCAATGCGCCGGTCACCTTGGGCCCGGGCGTTGTGTTCGTTGGTAACGACGACGGCACGGTCTCGGCCATGGGCTCCACCGACGGCCGGCCGTTGTGGAACCAGGTGGTCGGCGTTCCGGACGGACGCACCGAACTCGAGCGCATGGCGGATGTCGATGGGCCTGTCGTGCTTGATAACACCACGGTCTATGCGACCAGTTACAAGAAGCAGACCATCGCGGTTGACGGGCCCAGTGGTCGTCCCCTCTGGGCGCAGGACCATGGCGGCGTGGGCGGCCTGGGTGTGGCTTCCGGGAGCGTGCTGGTTGCCGATCCTGCTGGCACGGTGTGGGCGCTGGACAAGGCCTCGGGCAATTCACTCTGGTCAAATCCCTCCTTTGCGCGTCGTTCGCTGACCGCACCCACCGTGCAGGGTGACTACGCGGTAGTGGGTGATTTCGATGGCTACCTGCACTGGCTGCGTCTGGACAATGGGCAGGAAGCTGCCCGTGCACGCGTCGGCGGCAAGGCGCTGCGTGCCAAGCCGGTGGTGGCCGACGGCATCCTGCTCGTGCAGAACGTCAACGGCGAACTGAGCGCTTTCCGCCTGCAATAAGGCCGGTATTGCCTGCTCCATGATTGCCAGACAGCGCACTCCGGTGCGCTGTCTGTTTTTGCCGGTGCCCATGCCGCCCTGTCGAATAGGGGATAATCGGGGCCCGGAAGGCCTGTGATACAGGCTGCCCGCTTTCCATCTTCTTTTCCGGCTTCCTCATATGCTTCCCCTCGTTGCACTGGTCGGCCGCCCCAACGTGGGCAAATCGACGCTCTTCAATGCGCTGACGCGCACTCGCGATGCGCTGGTCCATGACCAGCCCGGCGTGACCCGTGACCGCAATTACGGCATCTGCCGCCTGGACGAGGACAACCCGTTCATGCTGGTCGACACCGGCGGCATCGCCGGCGATGAAGAGGGACTGGCCGGTGCCACCGCCCGCCAGGCGCGTGCCGCCGCCGAGGAGGCCGACCTGGTCCTGTTCATCGTCGATGGCCGCGAAGGCGCCTCGACCCTGGATGACGACATCCTGTCCTGGCTACGCAAATCCTCGCGGCCCACGCTGCTGGTCATCAACAAGATCGACGGGCTGGAGGAATCCACCGCCATCTCGGAGTTCTCGCGCTACGGTTTCAGCGACGTCATCACCGTGTCCGCTGCCCACCGCCAGGGCATCGACGACCTGCTGGAGGAAGTGCAGGCCCGTTTGCCGGAAGAGGGCACCACCGAGGTCCTGGACAACGATCCGGCGCGGGTGCGAATCGCCTTCGTCGGCCGCCCCAACGTGGGCAAGTCCACCTTGTTCAACCGCTTGCTGGGCGAGGAACGCATGATCGCCTCGGAAGTGCCGGGCACCACGCGGGATTCGATCTCGGTGGACATGGAGCGTGACGGCCGCCAGTACCGGCTGGTCGATACCGCCGGCCTGCGTCGCAAGTCCAAGGTCGAGGAAGCGGTCGAGATATTCAGCATCATCAAGACCCTGCAGTCGATCGAGCAATGCCAGGTCGCGGTGCTGATGCTGGACGCCACCGAAGGCGTGACCGACCAGGACGCGACCGTGCTCGGCGCCATCCTCGACGCGGGCCGCGCGCTCGTGGTTGCGGTCAACAAGTGGGATGGGCTGGAAACCTACCAGCGCGAGCAGACCGAAGCATTGCTGTCGCGCAAGCTGAATTTCGTGGAATGGGCGGAAAACGTGCGCATTTCGGCGAAGCATGGCTCGGGCCTGCGTGAACTTTTCCAGGCCATCCATCGCGCGCATGCGTCTGCGACCACCGAACATGGCACCAGTGAAGTCACCAAGGCCATCGAGGTCGCCTACGAGACCAACCCGCCGCCGGCAGTGCGCGGCAATGCGCCCAAGTTGCGCTTCGCGCATCCGGCCGGGCTGAACCCGCCGACCTTCGTCGTCCATGGCACGCGCCTCAAGAACCTGCCCGAATCGTACAAGCGCTACCTGGAAAATTTCTTCCGCAAGCGTTTCAAGATGGTCGGCACCCCGGTGCGCTTCATCTTCAAGGATTCGGTGAATCCCTACGAAGGCAAGAAGAACGTGCTGACCGACAAGCAGGTGGCCAAGAAGCGCCGCCTGATCCGGCACGTCAAGCGCGGCAAGTGAGCCGGGCTGCGCGGATTCGATGAGCCGCTTCAGATGAGCCGGTCCCGATGAGCCGATCCCGATGAGCGTGTTCGCCACCCGCATCGGCTACGCGGACGCGCTGGAAATCGTCCGGCGCGTAGCGGTAGAGCACAGGTTGCCGACCGAGCTCGTCGCTGTCCGACGTGCCGACGGACGCATCCTTGCGCAGGACGTGGTTGCTTCGATTGACCTGCCTCCCTTCGACAACAGCCGCATGGACGGCTTCGCCCTGCGCCATTACGACCTGGCGGTGGAAGGCGAGACGCACCTGCGGCTGGTCGCCGAGCAGTTCGCCGGGATCGCGCTTGACCTGGTGCTGCAACCCGGTGAGTGCGCAAGGATCACAACCGGCGCGCCATTGCCTGCCGGCGCCGATACGGTGGTCATCAAGGAAGACGCCAGCGAGCACGACGGCCGGGTGTCGGTGCCGCCAGGTGTTCGTGCCGGCGCCCATCTTGGCCATGCGGGCGAGGATGTGCGCACGGGTGAGGTGGTGTTGAATGCGGGCTCTCCGCTTTCGCCGGCCCGCGCCAGCCTGGCCGCCGCGCTGGGGATAGCGGAACTCGAAGTCGCGCAGCGCCCGACGGTGGCGGTGTTCACCACCGGCGATGAACTGGTGGAGCCGGGCCTGCCGCTGTTGCCCGGCCAGATCTACAACAGCAACCGCGAGCTGCTGATGGGGCTGTTGCGCGCCGAGGGTCTGGAGCCGGTGGCTTGGCCGACCCTGCCGGATGATCCGGCACGGATGGAATCGGTCTTGCGTGATGCCGCTACCGCCTTCGACGTGGTGCTGACCTGCGGTGGCGTTTCGGCGGGGGAGAAGGACCATGTGCCGCTCCTGCTTGAGCGCCACGGCCAGGTCCACTTCTGGAAGGTCAGGATGAAACCGGGCATGCCGGTTTTGCTGGGCGGACTGGACCGCGCGCTGTTCCTGGGACTGCCCGGCAATCCGGTTTCGGTACTGGCGACCTTTCTTGCCCTGGGCCGTCCATTGCTGGATGCCCTGCAGGGCAGGAGCGAAGTGCGCGCAAGGCGTTTTGCCAGGCTGACGACGCACTGGGATAAATCGAACGAGCGTTTCGAATTCCTGCGCGGTCGCCTGCAGCATGGCGACGACGGCGTGCTCGGCGTCGCGCCGAATCCTGCGGATGCCTCGCACCGTTTGCGCGCAGCCACGGATAGCGATGCACTGGTCCTGCTGGAAGAAGGCCGGCGCGCGTATCCGGTAGGCAGCGTCGTCGAAGTGATCGCTTACTGACCCGTGGCGCGAACGGCGCGATAATCAGGTCATGCAAATCATCGAAATAACCCCCGCCCAGGCCCGCCGGCAGCAGTCGCAAGGCGCGGTGCTGGTGGACGTGCGCGAAACGCACGAGCGCATGGGCGGACAGGCTGAAGGTGCACTTGGCATCGCCAAGGCGTTACTGGAAGCCGATCCCGCCATGCACCTGCCAAGGCATGATGTCGAAGTAATGCTGATATGCCAGGGTGGGGCACGCTCGCTGCAGGCGGCGCAGGCGTTGGTTGCCGCGGGCTACTCCAATGTTGCCTCGGTCGCCGGCGGCACGACCCGGTGGATGGCCGAGGGGTTGCCGGTCTCACACCCGCAGCTGGACCCTTCCGATGCCGATTTCTTCGACCGCTACTCGCGCCAGCTTCGCCTGCCGGAAGTGGGTGTGGAAGGGCAGCGCAGGCTGGAGTCTTCGCGGGTATTGATGATCGGCGCAGGCGGGTTGGGTTCCCCGTCCGCTTTCTACCTGGCGGCCGCCGGGGTGGGGCATCTGCGCATAGCCGACAATGACGTGGTGGATCGCAGCAATCTGCACCGCCAGATCCTGCACACCGAAGCGAGCATCGGCGAGCGCAAGGTGACCTCCGCGAAGGAAACCCTGTCGGCCCTGAACCCGCGGACGCAGGTCGAGGCGGTTGCCGAGCGCGTGACCCGCGCGAACGTGGAGCGACTGCTGGAGGGCGTGGACGTGGTCGTCGATGGCGCCGACAACTTCCCCGTGCGCTATCTGTTGAACGATGCCTGCGTGAAGCTCGGCATACCCCTGGTGTACGGGGCGGTACAGCGCTTCGAAGGCCAGGTCAGCGTATTCGACGCCGGTCGCCATCGCGGCGGCATGCCGTGTTATCGCTGCCTATTTCCCGAGCCGCCCGCGCCCGAATTTGCCCCGAATTGCGCCGAAGCCGGCGTGCTGGGCGTGTTGCCAGGCGTTATCGGCCTGCTGCAGGCCACCGAGGCGGTCAAGCTGCTGCTGGGCATGGGCGAACCGCTGTCCGGCCGCCTGCTGCATTTCGACGCGTTGGCGATGCGCTTTCGGGAAATCCGCCTGCGGCCTGACCCGGACTGCGTGGTATGCGCGCCGGGCACTCCGTTTCCCGGGTATATCGACTATCCGGCGTTCTGCGGGGCCGGCTCGGGCGCATAACGGGGGCCGGTTGCCTGCGAACCTGCTTCGACGCGATGCCAAGGGTCGGCATCAGCGCGCCCGGCGGTTAACCTGTAGGCCTCTGCCTGCCGGGAACGCATTTTGGCTACCGAAGTCGTATCAAGTGACCTGATCAAGGTCGTGGCGTTGCTCGGAGCGGCAGTGGTCGTGGTGCCGGTTTTCCGGCGACTCGGGCTGGGCTCGGTGCTGGGATATCTTGCCGCTGGCCTGATCATCGGCCCGTTCGGCTTCGGCTGGTTTTCCGACCCGCAATCGATCCTTCACGTGGCCGAACTGGGCGTGGTCATGTTCCTGTTCGTGATCGGCCTGGAGATGCAGCCCTCGCATCTGTGGAGCCTGCGTCGGCAGATCTTCGGGCTGGGGACTCTGCAGATCCTCGCCTGCACCATAGCGCTGACCGGGGTGGGCCTGGCGTTCGGATTCAGCCTGGCCGTGTCGTTCATCGGCGCCGCCGGGTTCGTGCTGACCTCCACGGCCATCGTCATGCAGCTGCTTGGGGAACGTGGCGACATCGCCTTGCCGCGCGGCCAGAAGATCGTCTCGATCCTCTTGTTCGAGGACCTGCTGATCGTGCCCTTGCTGGCGCTGGTGGCTTTCATGTCGCCGGTGGTGCCGGACCACGCCGACGGCTCGCGCTGGCTCAGCGTCGGCATTGGCGTGGCCAGTCTTGCCGGCCTGATCGCCGCCGGCATCTGGCTTCTCAATCCACTGTTCCGGATCCTCGCTGCTGCCAAGGCCCGCGAGGTGATGACGGCGGCCGCATTGCTGGTAGTGCTGGGTTCGGCCTTGCTGATGCAGGTTGGCGGCCTGTCGATGGCGATGGGAGCGTTCCTGGCCGGCGTGCTGTTGTCCGAGTCCACGTTCCGGCACCAGATCGAGGCCGATATCGAGCCCTTCCGCGGCATACTGCTGGGGCTGTTCTTCCTCAGCGTGGGCATGTCGCTGGACCTGTCAGTGGTGGCTGGCAACTGGAAACTGATCCTGTCCGGTGTGCTGGCGATGATGGCGGCCAAGGCCGCGTGCATCTACGTGGTGGCGCGAATGACCCGCAGCACCCACGTGGACGCGCTGGATCGGGCGATCCTGATGGCCCAGGGCGGCGAGTTCGCCTTCGTGCTGTTCTCCGCCGCGGCCGCCGCGCGCGTGATCGATGCGCGCGTCAATGCGAACCTCACCGCCATCGTGGTGCTGTCGATGGTACTGACTCCGCTGTTCGTGATCCTGCTCAAACGCCTGAGCCCGAAGAGGCAGGAATCGTTTGAAGGCATCGAGAAAGCCGACGGCCTGAGCGGCAGCGTGCTGATCATCGGATTCGGCCGCTTCGGCCAGGTCATGAGCCAGTCGCTGCTCGCGCGCGACGTGGACGTGACCATCATCGATACCGATATCGAGATGATCCGCAGCGCCGAGGAATTCGGTTTCAAGATCTACTACGGCGACGGCACCCGCCTGGACGTGCTGCATTCGTCCGGCGCGGACAAGGCCCGCGCGATCGCGGTATGCATCGACGACCGCGTGGCGGCCAACCGCATCGTGGAACTGGCCAAGGCCGAATTCCCGCAGGCGCGGTTGCTGGTGCGTTCCTACGACCGCGAACATTCCCTGCAGCTGATCAACGCCGGTGTGGACTACCAGATCCGCGAGACCTTCGAATCGGCGGTGAATTTCGGCGCCGCCGCGCTGGTGGAGTTGGGAGTTTCCGAAGACGATGCGGCGCGCATCGCCACCGAGATCCGCCGCCGCGATGCCGAGCGCTTCGAGCTGGAGATGGCCGGTGGCGGCCTCGCGGCCGGGGCAGGGATGATGCACACCAATACCGGACCCAGGGTCGCGCCAAAACCGACGCCATTCACCACGCCCAGGCGCGAAGGCCAGGCTCTGAGCGAAGAGACCGCCGAGGTGATCAGGAGTCCGGATCTGGACAATCGGGCGGGTTAGCGGAGGAACTCGCGCAGTGTTTCGTCGTAGTGCGGGTCGCTCGAAATATCGTTGTGATCGGCAGCTGGAAAATCGACCACCTCAGCGGGAATGGCCAACGAGGCAAGCAGACGGTCCGTGTTGCCGGGTGGAATGACCTGGTCGCGGCCGGCACGCACGATCAGCAACGGGCCGCGATAGCGTTGCAGGTAGCGGTGCGAGGGATAGGTGTCACTGAGCAGCCAGCGCACAGGCAGCCAGCGGTAATGTGCCTGGGCGACGTTGGCCAGGCTGTCGAAGGGCGTGACCAGGACCAGTTTTTCCACCGCCCGTTCTGACGCCACGTAGCTGGCTACGCCACTGCCCAGGCTGCGGCCGATCACTGCGATGTTCCCTTGCGGATGCTGGCCGCGTATCGCGTCATACAAGGCCAGCGCATCGCCGAAGAGGGCCGCTTCGGTCGGCTGGCCTTCGCTTGCGCCATAGCCGCGATAGGACAGCAGATAAACGGTCCGGTCCGGGAAAAGACGGGTGAAATCCTGTCGCGAGGATTCCACGCGTTCGGCGTTGCCGCCGAAATAGATCAAGGCTCCGGCCTTACCGGGATTGAGCTTCCATCCGCGAAGCTTCACTCCGCCGCGGACGAGGCTGAAATCGGTGGCCTGGATCGGAACCGTGGTGGCGCCGGGGTAATAGATCAGGTCTCGCTGCCTGAAATAGAGCAGCGCGCAGATGGCCGCGTATCCAAGCAGCGTCAGGGCCAGGGTGGTGGCGAGCAGCTTGTGGAGCATTTCAGTCGTGGCGCCGCTGGACTTCGGCGAAGGCGGCCAATTGTTCCGGCGTGGCGTCCTTCTGGAATTTCGCCTTCCATTCGGCGAACGGCATGCCGTAGACCCGTTCCCTGGCTTCGTCCTTGCTCATTGGTTGGCCTCCGGCCTCTGCCGCCTCGCGATACCAGTCGGACAGGCAATTGCGGCAGAAGCCGGCCAGGATCATGAGGTCGATGTTCTGCACGTCGCTGCGCTCGACGTTGAGGTGCTGCAACAGCCGGCGGAAGGCGGCGGCTTCGAATTCGGTGGTGTCGGCCATGGCGTAATCGGGGACAATGGGGACTGCCGACTCTACACCGCAGCCCTGATGACCGCCTCCCACACCGCACGCATCCTGGACGGCCGCCGCATCGCCGAAGACCTGCTCGACACGCTCAAGGTAAAGGTCGATGCGCGAGTGGCCGCCGGCCTGCCGCGTCCCGGGCTTGCGGTGGTCCTGGTCGGGGGCGACCCGGCCTCCGGCGTGTACGTGCGCAACAAGCGCAGGGCGGCGGAGAAAGTAGGCATCGAAGCCTTCGACCACGACCTGCCGGCGGGTACGTCGGAGAACGAGTTGCTGTCGCTGATCGACAAGCTCAACGCCGATCCCCGTGTACACGGCATCCTGGTCCAGCTGCCGCTGCCCGGCATCCCCGATGCCAGCCGCCTGATCCATCGCATCGACCCGCGCAAGGACGTGGACGGCTTCCATCCGGAAAATGTCGGCCACCTGGCCCTGCGCGAGTTCGGCCTGCGCCCCTGCACGCCGCGTGGCATCACCACCCTGCTGGGTTACACCGACAAACCCGTTCGCGGCCAGAACGCGACCATCGTCGGGGTCAGCAACCACGTCGGCCGGCCCATGGCCCTTGAGCTGCTGATCGCCGGCTGCACGGTGACCAGTTGCCACAAGTTCACGCCACCCCAGGTGCTGGAAGACCGGGTCCGCGACGCCGACATCCTGGTGGTGGCGGCGGGCCGGCCGGGGCTGATCCCCGGGGAGTGGGTCAAGCCCGGCTCGGTGGTCATCGATGTCGGCATCAACCGGCTCGAGGACGGCAGCCTGGTCGGCGATGTCGGTTACGAGGCGGCGGCCCAGCGCGCCAGCTGGATCACGCCGGTGCCCGGCGGGGTAGGGCCGATGACCGTGGCCACCCTGATGCAGAACACGCTGGAAGCGGCCGAAGCCGCGGTCTGAGCGCACTTGGGAAACACTCCGTGCCGCCTGCCTCGGCTGGCAGCTGACAGGCGTGAAAGCGTACAATTACGCGCTTCCCCACTGAACGGGTCCGCCGATGCTACGCATCCAGGCTGAAGCTCTTACCTACGACGATGTTTCCCTCGTCCCCGCGCATTCCCTTGTCCTGCCCAAGGATGTCGACCTCGGCACGCGTCTGACCCGCGACCTGCGCCTCAAGCTGCCGATCGTCTCGGCCGCCATGGACACCGTCACCGAAGCGCGCCTGGCCATCGCCCTGGCCCAGTTGGGCGGCATCGGCATCCTGCACAAGAACATGACCGTCGAGCAGCAGGCCACCGAAGTGGCCCGGGTCAAGAAGTTCGAGGCCGGCGTGATCAAGGACCCCTTCACCGTCGGTCCCGAAACCACCATCGGAGACGTGCTGGCCCTGACCCGGGCACGCAACATCTCTGGCGTGCCGGTGGTCGAAGGCGGCCAGCTGCTGGGCATCGTCACCAGCCGCGACATGCGCTTCGAGACCAAGCTGGACGACCCGGTCCGCCACATCATGACCAAGAAGGATCGCCTGATCACCGTGCGCGAAGGCGCCAGCGACGGCGAGGTGCTGCAGCTGCTGCACAGGAACCGCATCGAGAAGATCCTGGTGGTCAACGACGAGTTCGAGCTGCGCGGCCTGATCACGGTCAAGGACATTCAGAAGAAGACGGACAATCCCAATGCGGCCAAGGACAGCGCCACGCGCCTGCTGGTCGGTGCGGCACTGGGCGTGGGTGGCGATACCGACCAGCGCGTCGAGGCACTGGTGGCTGCGGGCGTGGACGTGGTGATCGTGGATACCGCGCACGGCCATTCGCAGGGCGTGCTGGATCGCGTGGCCTGGATCAAGAAGCGCTTCCCGCAGCTGCAGGTGATCGGCGGCAACATCGTCACCGGCGATGCGGCGCTGGCGCTGATGGATGCCGGCGCCGACGCCGTGAAAGTGGGTGTCGGCCCAGGCTCCATCTGCACCACGCGCATGGTTGCCGGCGTGGGCGTGCCGCAGATCACCGCGGTGAGCATGGTCGCCGAAGCGCTGCAGGATCGCATCCCGCTGATTGCCGACGGCGGCATCCGCTATTCGGGCGACATCGGCAAGGCGATCGTCGCGGGCGCCTCCACGGTGATGATCGGCGGCCTGTTCGCAGGCACCGAGGAAGCGCCGGGAGAAATCGAATTGTTCCAGGGCCGCAGCTACAAGAGCTACCGCGGCATGGGCAGCCTGGGCGCGATGGAGAAGGGCAGCAAGGACCGTTACTTCCAGGATTCCAGCGACGCTGACAAGCTGGTGCCGGAAGGCATCGAAGGCCGCGTTCCCTATCGCGGGCCGGTCGGCAACATCATCCATCAGCTGATCGGCGGCCTGCGCGCGACCATGGGTTATGTCGGCTGCGCGACCATCGACGACATGCAGAAGAAGCCCAGCTTCGTCACCATCACCGGTGCCGGACAGCGCGAGAGCCATGTGCATGATGTTCAGATCACCAAGGAACCGCCGAATTACCGGATGGGGTGAGGCGATGCGTTTGCGGGCTGCCTACGGCAGGCTGCGCATCGGCGAACGCCCGAGCGCTATGCGCGAGGGCCGGGGGAGCGACCGTCGCGCAGGTCATCGCACTGCATGTCACGCACATTTCTGGAACAGTCACTGATGACCAACATCCACACCGACAAGATACTGATCCTCGATTTCGGCGCGCAGTACACGCAGCTGATCGCGCGTCGCATCCGCGAGCTAGGCGTGTACTGCGAGATCTGGGCTTGGGACCACAACCCGGCGGAAATCGCCGCTTACGGCGCCAAGGGCATCATTCTTTCCGGTGGGCCGGAGTCGACCACGGAGCAGGGCGCCCCGGCCGCGCCGCAGCAGGTCTTCGATTCGGGCCTGCCGATCCTGGGCATCTGCTACGGCATGCAGACCATGGCCGCGCAGCTGGGTGGGGCGACCGAAGCGGCGGATGCGCGCGAGTTCGGCCATGCCGAAGTCGAGATCGTCGCGCCGGACCGGCTGTTCGGTGGGCTGACCGACCACGCGGGCGGCAAGCCGCGGCTGGACGTGTGGATGAGCCATGGCGACCACGTGTCGAAGGCGCCGCCCGGGTTCACCGTTACGGCCGTCACCGACCGCATCCCGGTGGCGGCGATGTCGGACGAAGCCAGGCGCTGGTACGGCGTGCAGTTCCATCCGGAAGTCACCCACACGCTGCAGGGCGAGGCATTGCTGCGCCGGTTCGTGGTGGATATCTGCGGCTGCCAGACGTTGTGGACGGCTGCCAACATCATCGATGACCAGATCGCCCGCGTGCGTGCGCAGGTGGGTTCGGACGAAGTCATCCTGGGCCTGTCGGGCGGCGTCGATTCCTCGGTGGTGGCCGCGCTGCTGCACAAGGCCATCGGCGACAAGCTGACCTGCGTCTTCGTCGACACCGGGTTGCTGCGCTGGAACGAAGGCGACCAGGTCATGGCCATGTTCGCAAGCGAGGCCGAGAAAGGCGGCATGGGCATCAAGGTGATCCGTGTCAACGCCGCCGACCGCTATTTCGCGGCGCTCGAAGGAGTCTCCGACCCCGAGGCCAAGCGCAAGATCATCGGCAACCTGTTCGTCGACATCTTCGACGAGGAATCCAACAAGCTGGCCAATGCGAAATGGCTGGCCCAGGGCACCATCTACCCCGACGTGATCGAGTCGGCCGGCAGCAAGACCGGCAAGGCGCACGTGATCAAGAGTCACCACAATGTCGGCGGCCTGCCCGAGCACATGAAGATGGGCCTCGTGGAACCGCTGCGCGAACTGTTCAAGGACGAGGTCCGCCGCCTGGGCGTGGAGCTGGGCCTGCCACGCGCGATGGTCTACCGGCACCCGTTCCCGGGCCCCGGCCTGGGCGTGCGCATCCTGGGCGAAGTGAAGCGCGAGTACGCCGAGCTGCTGGCCCAGGCCGATGCCATCTTCATCGAGGAACTGCGCAAGGCCGACCTCTACGACAAGACCAGCCAGGCCTTCGCGGTGTTCCTGCCGGTCAAATCGGTGGGCGTGGTCGGCGATGCGCGTGCCTACGAGTGGGTGATCGCGCTGCGCGCGGTGGAAACCATCGACTTCATGACCGCGCACTGGGCCCACCTGCCGTACGACTTCCTGGGCACGGTCTCCAACCGCATCATCAACGAACTGCGAGGCATCTCGCGCGTGGTCTACGACATCAGCGGCAAGCCGCCGGCGACGATCGAGTGGGAATGACCGGGCGGGAATGAGCGCGCTTGCCGGAAGCATCCGGTAGCGTCTTGCAGGCAACCAGCACCCGAGGTGGACAGATGCGCAGCAGGGTCTTCGGCCGTACCGGCCGTTCGGTCAGGGAAATCGGCTTCGGCGCGTGGGCGATCGGTGATGCCTGGGGCCAGGTCAACGATGACGAAGCCATCGCGGCACTGCACGCGGCGCTGGATGCGGGCGTGGATTTCATCGATACCGCCGATGTCTATGGCGACGGCCATTCGGAACAACTGATCGGCAAGGTGCTGAAAGCCCGGGGCGGCGAACGCCCGTTCGTGGCCACCAAGGCCGGCCGGCGCCTGCCGCAGCAGACGGTCGCGGGCTACAGCCAGGACAACCTGACCGCCTTCGTCGATCGCAGCCTGCAGAACCTGCAGGCCGATACCCTGGACCTGGTGCAGCTGCACTGCCCACCGACCGATCTGTACTATCACCCCGAAGCATTCGAGCGGATGGAGCGGCTGGTCGCGCAAGGCAAGATCCGCCATTACGGGGTCAGCGTCGAGCGTGTCGAGGAAGCATTGAAGGCAATCGAGTATCCCGGCGTGACCAGCGTGCAGATCATCTTCAACCTGTTCCGCACGCGCCCGGCCGAGCTGTTCTTCCAGCAGGCGCGGGAGCGGAACGTGGCGGTCATCGCCCGGGTGCCGCTGGCCAGCGGTTTGCTGAGCGGCAAGTTCGGCCGCGATACCCATTTCGAGAGCAACGACCATCGCCAGTTCAACCGCAACGGTGAAGCGTTCGATGTGGGGGAGACCTTTTCCGGGGTGCCCTACGAAGTAGGCCTGGCGGCGGTTGAACGCATCCGCCCGTTGCTGGCCGGCGATGCCAGCATGGCTCAGCTGGCGCTGCGCTGGATCCTGATGGCCGAAGCGGTGACCGTGGTGATCCCGGGCGCGCGCAACCCGCGCCAGGCGCTCGACAACGTGGCCGCTGCAGGGCTGCCGCCGTTGTCTGCAGATGTGATGGAAGCGCTCGCGCGCATCTACGTCGAGGACATCAAGCCCCACGTGCACCAGCGTTGGTGATGGCTCCCGTGCTGCAACCGGGTAAGGTCACGCTCGCAACGCGGGTCCGCATGGGTTGCGCTATGGTGCGCGCCAATCCGCGCGATGCTTGCCTGGCCTGCCCATGACCCTCGATGACGAACGCTGGATGCGCCATGCGCTGGCCCTGGCCGATCGTGCCCAGCACGAAGATGACGAGATACCCGTCGGCGCGGTGCTGGTCGATGCGAGTGGTGAAGTGCTGGGCGAGGGCTGGAACCGCAACCTGGCCGAACACGACCCCACCGCCCACGCCGAAATCGTGGCAATGCGCCGCGCAGGAACCAGGCTAGGCAACCACCGGCTGGTGGGTACTACGCTGTACGTCACCCTGGAACCCTGTGCGATGTGCGCCATGGCCCTGGTGCACGCGCGGGTGAGCCGACTGGTCTATGCGGCTTCCGACCCCAAGACCGGGGCCTGCGGAAGTGTGTTCGACCTGGTTGCCGATCCACGCCACAACCATCGCATCGAAGTGGTCTCCGGCCTGTTGGCAGAGGAAGCGTCGCGGCGGCTGACCAACTACTTCCGGGCCAAGCGCGGCAGGCCATTGCTCGACTGAAAGGCCCTCCGTCGGTCTGGCTCGTGCATGGCTTGGAACGGGAGCGCGGGCAAGTCCCGCACCTACGTGTCGGCGTGCCTGGCGATGTGGCGGTGGTCCATTTCCTCGTTGACCGCCTTGACCGCCAGCGTCGACTCGCGTGCCAGCAGGATGCTGGCGGCGAACATCGCCAGCACGCCCAGTGACGCGAGCAGGGTCGGCAGCACGCCAAGCCGGTGGGCCAGCAGGTTGTCCGCGGCCACGGCCAGGCTGGTGCCGACGAACAGGCTGATGGCGACGTACAGCAGTTGCCCGGCACGCAGGATGATCAGGCTGCGGCGCCGCTGCATGGCAATGCGTTGCTCGTACAGCGCGCGCTGGACCGGGTCCTCGAGGCCGGGCAACTCCTTCAGCAGGGTGCGTGCGCGATCGATGATGCGGGCCAGGCGGTTGTTGGCCGACAACAGCAGCGACGCGGTGGCAGTGAGGAAGAACGCAGGCGCCAGCATCGCGGTCAGCGTGGCGTAGTGCGTGAACTGGTCGCTGGTCTGGAGCATGGCGGCACTCTTGGGTGGCTGCGTTATGATGCGGCAGAATGCGATCTTTCCGCAAAACACGCTCGCCACTGGCGCAGCGCAGCCCCAAGGACCAAGCCCCGCGCATGCCAGCCAACAATCCCAACAGCGACCGCCTGATCTGGATCGACCTCGAGATGACCGGGCTTGATACCGACAACGACACCATCATCGAGATCGCCACGGTGGTCACCGATTCGCAGTTGAACGTGCTGGCCGAGGGCCCGGAATTCGCGATCGCCCATCCGCTCGCCGCACTCGAGGCGATGGACGACTGGAACCGCGCGCAGCACACGCGGTCGGGATTGTGGAAGCGCGTTGTGGAAAGCACTGTGACCCTGGGCCAGGCCGAGGCGCAGACGGTTGCCTTCCTGGCCGAGTGGCTGCCAGCGAATGCGTCGCCGATGTGCGGCAATTCGATCTGCCAGGACCGGCGCTTCCTGCATCGGCTGATGCCGCGCCTGGAGAAATACTTCCATTACCGCAACCTGGACGTGAGCACGCTGAAGGAACTGGCTCGGCGCTGGGCCCCGGCCGTGCTCGAAGGCGTGCGCAAACAGTCGGCGCACACCGCGCTCAGCGACGTGCGCGATTCCATCGAGGAACTGCGCCATTACCGCCGCCACCTCGGCAAGATGGAAGTCTAGGCCCGCACCAGTTGTTGCAATGGCACCTGTAGGAGCGACGCAAGTCGCGAAGCCGTCACTGTTGCCGAAGCCAGCAATCACCCGGCCCCTGCCAACTCCTAAGGCGTAGCCTGCTTGCCCGCAGCCGCAACCGCAACATCCGAATCATCGGCGATCGATTTCGCCGCGAGCTCGCTCAGCGGCGTGCCATCGGCGTTGTGATGGTAGACGTGCAGGTCGCGCTTGCCGGCGGTCAGGCTCATGCCACTGTCCAGGATGCGGCCGCGCACAGCCTCGGTGAGCTGTGAGCGCGCTTCGGTCAGGTCCTTGGTCTTGGACCAGGCCATCAGGGTCATGTCGATGCCAACGTCACCCAGTCGTGAAATTTCCACGGTCGGTGCCGGCGCCTTGAGCACCAGCGGATTGGCATCGGCGATCCCCAGCAGGATTTCGCGCGCCTTGCCCGGGTCGTCCTGGAAACGGACGGTCAGCGGCACATCGATGCGCCGCTGCGGCTTGGCGGTGAAATTGATGATCGGGGCGGTGGTGATCATGCTGTTGGGCAGGATGACCAGGCGGTTGTCGGCGGTGCGCATGCGGGTCTGGAAGATCCGTATTTCCTCCACCGTTCCTTCGTGGCCGGCGATGTGGACGTTGTCGCCATCGCGGAAGGGCCTGAGCATGATCAGCATCACCCCCGAGGCGATGTTGGACAGCGAGTCCTTCAGCGCCAGGCCGACCGCAAGCCCGGCCGCACCGACCACCGCGAGTACCGAGGTGGTGGGCACGCCGATCTTCTGCAACGCGGCGATGAAGACGATGACCATCATCACCGCGTAGCTGACGTTGCGCAGGAAGCCGGCCAGCGTCGATTCGACGCGGGCGCGGGTCAGCGCGCGCTCGATGACGCGGCTGATCCACCTGGCCAGCCAATAGCCGACCAGGGCGATGATCAGCGCCACCGCCCAGTCCTTGAGGACCAGTTCCCATTCGATCCTGCTGAGGTCGATCAAGTGTCCGGACGCAGCAGGAACCGCCGCTTTTGCGATGTCCTGCAGCACGGCCGGCTTACTGCGCCTTGAGCTTGGCCAGGCGCAACCAGGTATCGACCACGGTGTCCGGATTCAGCGACACCGATTCGATGCCTTCCTGCATCAGCCATTCGGCCAGATCCGGATGGTCCGAGGGACCTTGCCCGCAGATGCCGATGTACTTGCCCTTGGCCTTGGCCGCCTTGATCGCCATCGAAAGCAGCTTCTTCACCGCCGGGTCGCGTTCGTCGAACAGGTGGGCCACGACACTCGAGTCGCGGTCCAGGCCGAGGGTGAGCTGGGTCAGGTCGTTGGAACCGATGGAGAAGCCATCGAAGATCTCCAGGAACTCGTCGGCCAGCAACGCGTTCGACGGAACTTCGCACATCATGATGATCTTGAGGCCCTTTTCGCCGCGGACCAGACCGTGCTTGGCCAGCACGTCGATGACCTTGCGGCCTTCGTCCAGGGTGCGCACGAACGGGATCATGACCCACAGGTTGTCCAGGCCCATGTCGTTGCGCACCTTGCGCACCGCCTTGCACTCCAGCGCGAACGCCGGCTCGAAGGAGGGGTCGACGTAACGGCTGGCGCCGCGAAAGCCGATCATCGGATTCTCTTCATGCGGCTCGTAGTTGCTGCCGCCGATGAGGTTGGCGTATTCGTTGGACTTGAAGTCCGACAGGCGCACGATCACCGGATTAGGTGCCACCGAAGCGGTGATGGTGGCGATGCCTTCGGCCAGGCGGTCCACATAGAAGCTGACGGGATCGGCATAGCCGGCGGTCTTGGCGTCGATCTTGCGCTTGGTCTCCGCATCCTGGCGGTCGTATTCCAGCAGCGCATTGGGGTGCACGCCGATGTGGCTGGCGATGATCATCTCCAGCCGCGCCAGGCCGATGCCGGCGTTGGGCAACTGGCCGAAGTCGAAGGCGCGCTCCGGGTTGGCCACGTTCATCATGATCTTCAGCGGCGCCGGCGGCATGTCGGCCAGGTCGGTGGTGATGCGCTCGAAGGGCAGGGCAGTGCCGTAGATGAAGCCGGTGTCGCCTTCGGCGCAGCTGATGGTGATCTCGCGACCGTCCTCGATATGGTCCAGTGCGTTGCCGGTGCCCACGACCGCGGGAACGCCAAGCTCGCGCGCGATGATCGCGGCATGGCAGGTGCGGCCGCCGCGGTTGGTGACAATGGCCGAAGCGCGCTTCATCACCGGCTCCCAGTCCGGATCGGTCATGTCGGCGACCAGCACGTCACCGGGCTGCACGCGGCTCATGTCGGCCAGGCTGCGCACCACGCGGGCGACGCCGCTGCCGATCTTCTGGCCGATGGCGCGGCCTTCGGCGATGACTTCGCCGCGTTCCAGCAGGTGGTAGCGCTCGATCTGGGTGGCCTTGCCGCGCGACTTAACCGTCTCCGGGCGCGCCTGCACGATGTAGAGCTTGCCGCTGACGCCATCCTTGGCCCACTCGATGTCCATCGGGCGGCCGTAATGCTTCTCGATGGTCAGCGCCTGGGTGGACAGTGCCTGCACGTCCTCATCGGAAATGGAGAACTTGTTGCGCAACTCCGCGGGCGTGTCCTCGATCCTGACCCGCTCGCCGGGGTGGTCGGAATAGACCATGCGCAACAGCTTGCTGCCCAGCGAACGACGCAGGATCGCCGGCTTGCCCTGCAGCAGGGTGGGTTTGTAGACGTAAAACTCGTCCGGGTTGACCGCGCCCTGCACGACCATTTCGCCCAGTCCCAGGCTGGAGGTCACGAACACCACGTCGCGGAAGCCCGATTCGGTGTCCAGGGTGAACAGCACGCCCGAAGCGCCGACATCCGAGCGCACCATCAGCTGCACGCCCGCTGACAGGAACACGTCCTCGTGCTTGAAGCCGTGGTGGACGCGGTAGGCGATGGCGCGGTCGTTGTAGAGGCTTGCGAAGACTTCCTTGACCTTGACCACTACGTCATCGGTGCCGGTGACATTGAGGAAGGTTTCCTGCTGGCCGGCGAAGCTGGCGTCAGGCAGGTCTTCGGCGGTGGCCGAGGAGCGCACGGCCACGGCGATATCACCGCCGCCATTTTCGGCCGCCAGCTGCGCGTAGGCGGTGCGGATGTCGGCATCCAGCTGCGGCTGCAGAGGCGCATCGATGACCCAGCCGCGGATTTCCTTGCCGGCTGCGGTCAGTGCCTCCACGTCCTCGACATCCAGCGTGGCCAGTTTGTCGAAGATGCGCGTGGACAGGTCGTTGTAGGCGATGAAGTCCTTGAACGCCTCGGCCGTGGTCGCGAAGCCGCCGGGAACCGAGACGCCAAGCCCCGCCAACTGGCCGATCATTTCGCCAAGCGACGAATTCTTGCCGCCTACCTGGGCCAGGTCGGAAAGACGCAGGTCGTGCAACCACAGGATGCTGTGATTCGGGGTGTTCTGGTTCAAGCGCAACGCTCCAAAGCGGCCGTGCGCCTCGCCGGAGACTTACGGCGAGGGCCGCGTCCATGGGAAGAATCGCTATGATGCGGTGCAAGAGAAGCCCAGACAAGCTTGATTTTGCTCGGGGATTCATGGTGAACACGTTGCCGGGACCAAGGGTTGCACAGATGTCGAACGTACGTCCGGTGTTCTATGTCTCCGATGGCACCGGTATCACGGTGGAAACCATTGGCCACAGCCTGCTGACCCAGTTCACCGGGTTCAGTTTCGTTACCGATCGTATTTCCTTCGTGGACGACCCGGCCAAGGCCACCCAGGCCGCCGAGCGCATCCGGGCTGCGGGCCTGCGCCACGAGGCGCGTCCCATCGTGATCCACTCCAACGTCGACCCCGCCATCAGTGAAGTGCTGGCCGGGAGCGGGGCGCTGATGCTGGATGTGTTCGCGCCGTTCATCCAGCCGATGGAGCACGAGCTGGGTGCCTTGCGGCAGTCGCGCGTGGGCCAGGCCCATGGACTGGTGAATTTCGAGGCCTACCATCGGCGCATCAACGCGATGAACTATGCGCTGACCCATGACGACGGCATTGCCATCAACTATGACGAGGCCGACCTGATCCTGGTCGCGGTGTCGCGCGCCGGCAAGACGCCTACCTGCGTCTACCTGGCCCTGCATTACGGCATCCGCGCGGCCAATTATCCGCTGACCGACCAGGATCTGGAAACAGACCGCCTGCCGCAGCGCCTGCGCGCGCACCGGCGCAAGCTGTTCGGCCTGACCATCGACCCCGAGCGCCTGCAGCAGATACGCCAGGAGCGCCGCCCCAATTCGACCTACGCCAAGCTGGAAACCTGCACCAGCGAGGTGGCTGCCGCCGAGCGCATGTTCCAGATGGAACGCATTCCTACGCTGAGTACCACGCATACCTCCATCGAGGAAATCTCGAGCAAGGTGATGTCCACGCTGGGCCTGCAGCGGGAAATGTTCTAGCGGGGATTGTTCTAGCGGGGATTGTTCTAGCGGGGATTGTTGTGCGGCGATCAGCCGTGGGATTCCTGGTGGAATCCGGCCCGGCGGGGCGGGCGGGTCGCGCAAGCCGGAAGGCCAGCGGAGGAACCCCAAATTAGGCCGTAAAACGCGATACGTCAATGCTGCCGAAATCACGGATCAGCGTGTACGATCGAGCCATGCCCCAGGCCATCACCCGCGCTGCAAGCATTCCCAAACTCAACCGTTTCGGCTGGTTGATGGCGGTCTACGCCGAGAATCATTCCAGGCTGGCCCGCCTGTTCGCTCCAGCCGATCTGGCGGAGGGCCGCTACGTCTCCAGCATCGGCGACGGCCTGGACCTTTACCTGGACGTGATCGAGACCCATCGGTACACAGTGGAGCTGCGCATGACCTACGGGCTGCGTGATCCGCAGACCGGCGAGCCGGATCCGTCCGCGTTCGTGCGCCTGTACCGCGATGCGCGCCAGGTGGAAGCCACCCATTGCTACGTGGGCCGCCGCTGGCAGGACGCGATAGGCATGTATCCGCCACCGGCGGAGCTGATCAGCCACCGCATGCGCATGAACACGTTCCTGGGCAAGTGGCTGGAGTATCTGGCCGAGCGCGGCCATGGCGTGGCCACGTTGCGCAGGTGCGAGTCTTCGGTGCTGGAAGTGGCCACTTCTGCCTGAAAAACAGCTGCGGAATATCGATCCGGAGGCTGCGCCAGCCTGCGAATCTGAAGCGCGCAGACATTTTTTTTGAACACAACGCTTGCGCGATGCGCGGCCGCTAGATAGAATTCCGCCCCTTCCAGCCCGTGGGGCCATAGCTCAGCTGGGAGAGCGCCTGCATGGCATGCAGGAGGTCGGCGGTTCGATCCCGCCTGGCTCCACCAATATCCCGGCATAGGCCTGTTCGGGGTAGGGAACAAAGTTTCACTGCGTCCCCATCGTCTAGAGGCCTAGGACACCACCCTTTCACGGTGGACACGGGGGTTCGAATCCCCCTGGGGACGCCATAGATTCAATGACTTAGGCTCGGGAAACCGGGCCTTTTTCATGTCTGCGGTAAATGGGTGCAGTACTCACCGGTAGGCGTTAAAGCTGTCGGGGTCTGCGGTAATTCAATTGGGATTTCTCGTCGGACATTTGGTTGGTATCTCGGGACTGCGCAACATCCGGCGAAAGCTACCGGGTAACTGGCCCCGACTCTGCCGCTAATTGGCAAGCTCTGTTTGCGATCTCTAGCTGTCCAATCAAGTTTTCCAAAATTCGCTTTAGTCGAGTCAGGTTCCCAAGTGCGCTCTCCGAATCAGCGCAGCGCTTCTAATCCTTATCTGCGCTCTGGGTTTGATGCAACCAACCCAGCCTACGAAGGACAGGAAGGGACTGTGCGGTCACCGCCCGTATCGTTCGACCAGTTGAGACCGTTGGCCACGAGCGGTAGAGTTGGGCCGAAGCCAACGGAAGGAGCAGATCATGCGCAGCCTGATTCTTATCGCCCTGCTGGCGACCGCGCCGGCGTTTGCGGACTCCATTTCCATGGGAGGCAAGCTGATCACCGATGGTGACGGCCCCGGTAAGGTCATGCAGGTCGCCGGAAAGCCCGATCGTGTAGTGCCGCTGGAGACCAGCTACGGCGGTCTGGTGGGCGAGCGCTGGGAGTATTACCGCGACGGCAAGACCATCCAGATCGAGATCTACGACGGCAAGGTGCGGTCCATCGTCGAGACTCGCTGACCGGGCTCACCTGAAGCGGTTTCCCGATGCTGGTTGAAATCCACGCCAGCAAACAAAGCGAAGCTGACCAATTCAGGGCAGTAGGCTTGGGTTGGCTTCAACAACCCGGTGACTTTGTTCCTGATCCGTGCGCCGGGTTGCTCGAACCCCACCCAGCCTTCGCGTTCCGGCAACACGCTAGAGCCTCTCCGCGATTCCCGCCTGCTGCAGGATCCGGTTGAGCTGGTTGCGTACGTAGCGGCCATCCTCCGCGCTCATCGCTCCACCCCCGATCACGTCGGCCTCGCCAGCAAACGCCGGCCAGAAGTCCTCCGCATCCTCGGCATCGGCCAGCATGCTCGGCACGTCTGCGCGCAGCTTGTGCAGACGCGCGTCCAATTCGTTTCTGTCCATGGCGACTCCCCTGATGGTGGAGCGAGCTTGCAGAGGAGCAATCCCAGGGGATGCGACAGCAATGCCGCGCGCTCCAAGCGGGTGCTCGTAGAAGGTGTGCTGCCTTTCATCGAATATGGCGTAAGTGCGTTGCAGGTCGGCGCCTGGATTCAACCAGACGCCCACATACCCGGATTGAGGGATGATCGTTCGATCATGACCGAGTGGGCCCGCGATGCGAACGGCCTCTGGTCCTGCCGGCGATCATCAGCACTCGACGCCGTGAACTAGCCCAGCCGCAACGTGCGCAACCTCAGCGCATTGCCCACCACCGAGACCGAACTCAGGCTCATCGCCAGCGCGGCCAGCATGGGCGACAGCAGCAGGCCGTTGAATGGATAAAGCAGGCCGGCGGCGATCGGCACGCCCAGGGCGTTGTAGAGGAAGGCGAAGGCCAGGTTCTGGCGCATGTTGCGCACCGTGGCTTCGGAGATGGCCTTGGCGCGGACGATGCCTCGCAGGTCGCCCTTGACCAGGGTCACCTGCGCACTGGACATGGCCACGTCGGTGCCGGTGCCCATGGCGATGCCGACATCGGCGGCGGCCAGTGCGGGCGCGTCGTTGATGCCGTCGCCGGCCATGGCCACGACACGGCCTTCGGACTTCAGCCTGGCGACCAGTTCCAGCTTGTCGGCGGGCCGCACTTCGCCATGCACTTCATCGATGCCCAGGCGCGTGGCGACCGAGCGCGCCGTGGTCATGCCATCGCCGGTGGCCATGACGATGCGCAGCCCGGCCTGGTGCAGGGCTGCGATGGCAGCAGGGGTGGTGGTCTTGACCGGATCGGCGACCGCGACCAGGCCTGCGATCACCGAATCCACGGCAAGGAACATCACGCTGGCGCCCTCCGCGCGCAGGCGTTCGCTGCTGTCATGCAATGCCGAGGTGCTGGCGCCGGTTTCGTCCATCAGCGCGGTATTACCGAGCGCCAGCACGTGTCCGTCGACGCTGCCGCGTACCCCGATGCCACTGGCCGACTCGAAATCCGCTGCCGTCGACAACGCCAGCCCGCGCTGGCGCGCCTCGGCCACGATTGCCTGCGCCAGTGGATGCTCGCTGCCGGCATCCAGGCTGGCGGCCAGGCGCAGTATTTCGTCGGGCGAATGTGGCGGCAGCGCCGACACGTCGCGGAACGCAGGACGGCCTTCGGTAAGCGTTCCGGTCTTGTCGACGATCAACGTATCGACCTTGCACAAGGTCTCGATGGCCTCGGCATCGCGGAACAGCACGCCGGCCTGCGCGGCGCGACCGCTGGCCACCATGATCGACATCGGCGTGGCCAGGCCCAGCGCGCAGGGGCAGGCGATGATCAGCACCGACACCGCATTCAATACCGCGTAGGTCCACGAGGGCTCGGGGCCGAACAGCCCCCAGCCCAGCAAAGTCAGCAGCGCGGCGGCCAGCACCGCCAGCACGAACCAGAACGCCACCTTGTCGGCCATCTGCTGCATTGGCGCACGCGAGCGCTGCGCCTGCGCGACAAGCTGCACGATCTGCGCCAGCATGCTGGCACTGCCAACTTTCTCGGCGCGGATCACCAGGCTGCCGGAGGTGTTGAGGGTTGCGCCGATGACTCTTTCTCCCGGCGACTTTCCTACCGGAATAGGCTCGCCTGTCAGCATCGATTCGTCCACGTGCGACTGCCCTTCCAGGACCACGCCATCGACCGGGACCTTTTCGCCAGGACGTACGCGCAAGCGGTCGCCGACGTGCACGTGCGTCAGCTCGATGTCTTCTTCGCCGCCATCGTCGCGCAGCCGGCGCGCGGTTTTAGGAGCCAGGCCGAGCAGGCCCCTGATCGCCGCGGAGGTCTGCCCGCGGGCCTTCAGCTCAAGAAGCTGGCCGAGCAGCGTCAGCGAGACGATCACCGCGGCTGCCTCGAAATAAACGCCAACGCGGCCATGTTCGTGGAACGACGCAGGGAACCAGCCCGGCACCAGCGTGGCGACCACGCTGTAACCATATGCCGCCGCCACGCCGGTACCGATCAGGGTCCACATGTTGGGGCTGCGGTTGCGGATGGATTGTGCCCAACGTACGAAGAACGGCCATCCGGCCCACAGCACCACAGGGCTGCTCAGCAGCAGTTCCGACCAGGTGCGCAGCGTGGGCGACAACGCATGCAGGTATTGCCCGCCCATCGCCAGCACCAGGGTGGCGATGCTCAACGGCAGCGTCCACCAGAAGCGCCGCTGGAAATCCACCAGCTCCGGGTTGTCGTCTCTATCCAGTGACGGCATCAGCGGCTCAAGGGCCATGCCGCAGATCAGGCAGGAGCCCGGCGCGTCGCGGATGATTTCCGGATGCATGGGACAGGTGTACTGCGTGCCGGGCAGTGGCGGCTGCACTGGGGCAGATTGCGTCGCAGTTTCGGGGTGCAGGTGCTTTTGCGGATCAGCTACGAACTTGGTGCGGCATCGCGCTGAACAGAAGTGATAGTCGTGCCCGTCGATCCGTGCGTGGTGCGGGGTGGTTGCCGGATCGACACGCATACCGCAGACCGGATCGCGCAGCGGATCCGTAGCACCCTGTCCGTCGCTCTTGTTGCCGCAACAGGCATGCGCAGTGGTGGTTGCGGTGGCGGCATGGCCCACGTGCTCGCCGTGACCAGGGGTATTCATGCGGGTTCCTTGCCGAGTGCGGCGATGATGGGGCAGGCCTCCAGTGCGCCATGCCCGGGGCAGGCCTCGACCAGGGTCAGCAACGCGGCGTGCATGCGCGCCAGTTCGGCCTGGCGAATTTCGATCTGCGCGAGTTTGTCGCTGGCTGCCTGCTTCATCGCGGCCATATCCCCGTGGCGACCGGCACTGATCGCCATCAGCTCGCCGATTTCCTCGAGGCTGAATCCCAAGACCTTGGCCCGGCGAATGAAATGCAGGCGGGTGACGTCGTCATCGCCGTAGCGCCGATAGCCACTGGCGCTGCGGGTGGGCGTCGGCAGCAGTTGCTGGCGTTCGTAATAGCGGATGGTGTCGATGGGCGCGCCGGTGAGGCGTGCGAGCTCTCCGATGTTCATGCCGGACTCCGGAAATGGGGCAGTGGCCATTCTGCACCCTGGAGTCTGGTCAAGAGTCAAGGGTTGTGGGCGACTGCTCGACGTTTGCTTCGGCGCCTGTGATGGATCAGTTGCCGGCGACGGCGATCACGGCAAAGCCGCGGCCGATTGCACGCCACGCCATGCGATCAGAACCAGAAGCGCAAACCAGCCACCCAACCCTGTTCCGTGGCCCGCTCGCCCGCCGCTTCGGCAAGGTCGCCGGTCGCTCCGAACTTCCGCGACCAGGAATAGCCCACGTACGGCGCGAACTGCGGGCTGAACTCATAACGCAGGCGCAAACCGAATTCGGCATCGCTGAGACCCTTGCCGATGCCGTTTTCCACATCGTCCCTGCTGAACAGGTTGGCTTCCAGCTTGGGCTGCAGGATCCACTGATTGGTCAGCAGGATTTCGTATTCGCCCTCGAGCCGGGCGGCAAGGCGTCCGGAAGCGCCGAGGTAGGCGGTTGCAGCGACCTCGAACTTGTAAGGCGCCAGGCCGACCACGCCAAGCGCCAGCCACTGCCGTGACGGGCCGTCGCCGAAATCGCTGCGCAGGCCGACCACGCGGTCCCACCAGGGTCCGGTCGCGTGGCTCCACAGCAGTTCTGCATCGCCGTCGACATCTTCGCCACGCGGTTTTTCGGCCTCGCTTCGCAGCACTAGTTTGTCGAAACTCCTGCCGGCACTGGCTCGCAGGTTCACCCCGGACGTCTCGTCCTCGTGCCATTCCAGCTGGTCGACGCGCAGGCTGGCGACCCAGGGGTCTTCCTGCATGTGCGCGCTCATGTCCATATCGCCCAGGTCGGGGAATGCAGCGGCGCGTTCCTCCGCCGTGGGCTCAGGGAAGGGAGAGGGAGCCGGTTGCGATGCTGGCGCCTGGTGTTGCGCGTGGTCCTGCGGTGCGGGTTGCACGTGGCCTGCGTGCTGGGCATGGGCAGGCACAGCGAACAGCGCGAGCAGCGGGATGACGAAAGGAGACTTCATTCGACCCGCACCTCGCGGAACATGCCCAGTTCCATGTGCAGCAGCATGTGGCAGTGGTAGGCCCAGCGGCCCAGCGCATCGGCGCTGACCCGGTAGCTGCGGATGTGCCCGGGCGGCACGTTGACGGTGTGCTTGCGCACCTGGAACTGGCCGTCCGCGCTTTCCAGGTCGCTCCACAAGCCATGCAAATGGATGGGGTGCTCCATCATGGTGTCGTTGACCAGCACGATGCGCATGCGCTCGCCGTAGTTGAGGCGGATGGGTTCGGCCTTCGAGAACGGGATGCCATCGAAGCCCCAGACGTAGCGCTCCATATTGCCGGTGAGGTGCAATTCCACCGTGCGACCGGGCTCGCGTGGGTCTGGATCGGAGAAGGTACTTTTCAGGTCGGCATAGGTCAGCACCCGGCGGCCGTTGCCGCGCAGGCCGATGCCCGGATCATCCAGCGCCTTGGACGGCGACATGGTCTGCATGTCGACCGCAGGATTGCCGATTTCGCTGGCCGGATGCGAGACCATGCCGGCCCCGCCACCGGCGTCGCTTGACGAGTGGTCCATATTCGAATGGTCCATCTTCGAGTGATCCATCTGCATGGTCGCACCGCAGCTGCCCTCAGCGCCTTTCATGCTGGCCCCGCAGCCGCCTTCCATGCCCTTCATGGCGGCCATGCCACCGTGACCCATGCCGCCATGCCCCATGTCCTCCATCGTCAACACGGCGCGCGCATCAAGCGCGGGCACCGGCGCCTGCAAGCCCGCACGCGGCGACAGGGTTCCCCGCGCATAGCCGCCGCGATCCATGGCCTGGGCGAAGATCGTGTATGGCTGCTCCTCCTGAGGCGTCACCAGAACGTCGTAGGTTTCGGCCACGCCGATGCGGAACTCATCCACCGATACCGCATGCACCGGTTGCCCGTCGGCAGAGACCACCGTCATCTTCAGCCCCGGAATGCGCACGTCGAAGAAGGTCATCGCAGACCCGTTGATGAAGCGCAGCCGCACTGTCTCGCCGCGCTTGAACAGCCCGGTCCAGTTGCCATCGGGGGTCACGCCGTTGACCAGGTAGGTATAGGTGATGGCGTTGACGTCGGCCAGATCGGTGGGACTCATGCGCATCGCGCCCCAGGCCTTGCGGTCGGCGACGGTCGCTTTCCAGCCGTCGCGGCGCGCATCGCGGAACAGGTCACCCACGGTCTGCTGGTGGCGGTTGTAGTAATCGGCCTGGATCTTCAGCTTGCGCACGATGGCGTAGGGATCCTCGTCGCTCCAGTCTGATAGCAGCACCACGTAGTCGCGATCGGCGGCGACCGGGTCGGCATCGCGTGGCTCGACCACGATGGCGCCGTACACGCCCTTGGCTTCCTGCAGGCTGGAATGCGCGTGGTACCAGTAAGTGCCCGCTTGCTTCAGCTGGAAGCGATAGGTGAAGGTTTCGCCCGGGTGGATGCCGTGGAAGCTGAAACCCGGAACGCCGTCCATGTTCGAGGGCAGCAGGATGCCGTGCCAGTGGATGGACGTGTCCACGCCGAGGCGGTTGGCCACGCGCACGCTGACCGTGTCGCCCTCACGCCAGCGCAGGAGCGGGCCGGGGAGGGTGCCATTGATCGCGATGGCGGTGCTCGCGCGGCCGGTGAGGTTCACCGGCAATGGACCTATGGCGAGGTCGAACTCGGTACCGCGCAGTTCCGGTGCAGTGCCCGCAGTTGGGTAGCCAGACGTGGCCGCAGCAAACGGAAGGTGCGCCCCGGCGGCGACCAGGCCAAGACCGGTCACGAAACGTCGGCGCGAGTGATCGTGCGTTGCTGGGAAAACTTTCAATGCAGGGCATCCGGACAACGGTGCGCGGATTATGCCAACCCTGGAGTGGGCTACAGTCAATAGCGCTACGGCTGAGCTGGCCTGCATGAAGGAATGAAGGGTTTCGCAACCGGGTATGGATCGCCGTACCGCGTGCCTGTGAATGCAAGTGGCCCATGCGAAAGGCACGCTTCGGCGCCGTCGTCGTGTGGTTTCTCATGGATGCCCGTCTTGTACGCCGGCAACCCGCTCAGTAGCATGGCTCGAGAAAAAGGAATTCAGTTCCACCATGCAGAACTGCAAGATCAGCGACACGTCCACATGACCGCGCCCCTCGCCGAACAGGGGCGCGAGCCTTTTGACGTCGCGGACCTTGAAACCTATCTGCGCGCGGCGATCCCGGGCTTCGCCGGTCCGGTCACGGTCACCCGCTTCAAGGGCGGCCAGTCCAATCCGACGTATCTGCTGGCCACGCCCGCGCACCAGTACGTCATGCGCTGCAAGCCGGCACCGGTGGCCCAGCTGCTGCCGTCGGCGCATGCGGTGGAGCGCGAGTACCGGTTGCAGCGTGCACTGGCCGGCAGCGCGGTGCCGGTGGCACGCATGCATTGCCTGTGCGAAGACGAGACGGTGATCGGACGCGCGTTCTATGTGATGGATTTCGTGGAGGGGCGCATCTTCTGGGAGCAGTCACTGCCCGGCATGGAGCCTGGCGAGCGTACCGCGATCTATGACGAACTCAACCGCGTGATCGCAGCCCTGCATGCGGTCGACTTCAGCGCACTGGGCCTGGCGGATTATAGCAAGGCGGGAAACTATTTCTCGCGCCAGGTCGATCGCTGGACCCGCCAGTACCGCGCCAGCGAAACCGGACGCGTGGAGGCAATGGAAACACTGATCGACTGGCTGCCCCGGCACATTCCGCAGGAGGAAGTGCCGCAGGTCTCGCTGGTGCATGGCGACTACCGCATCGACAACGTCATCTTCCATCCCACCGAGCCGCGCATCCTGGCGGTGATCGACTGGGAGCTGTCCACCCTGGGCCACCCGCTGGCCGACTTCGCCTATCACCTGATGAGCTGGCACATCGTGCCCGGCGGTGCATTGCGCGGATTGGCCGGCCTGGACCTGGAGGCATTGGGAATTCCAAGGCAATCCGACTACACCGCCGCCTACGAACAGCGCATCGGCCGCAGCGCCGCCGGCGACTGGAATTACTACCTGGCCTACAACCTGTTCCGCATCGCCGCGATCCTGCAGGGCATCGCCAAGCGCGTGCAGCAAGGCACGGCCAGCAGCCCGCAGGCGGCAGAGTATGGCCGGCAGGTACAGCCGCTGGCCGAACTGGGCTGCCGCTTCGCCGGACAGGCTCGGTCCGCATGAGTTCGCTGCTGCTGTCGCGGCGCGACCTGGAATTCATGCTGTACGAATGGCTGGACGTGGCCGCGCTGACCCAGACCGGGCGTTATGCCGACCACAATCGCGAAACCTTCGATGCGGTGCTGGATACCTGCGAACGCATCGCCACCGAACGGTTCGCCCCGCACAACCAGAAGGCCGACCAGAACGAACCGCATTTCGACGGCAACACCGTCAGCCTGATCGATGACGTGAAACCTGCCTTGCAGGCGTTCGCCGACGCGGGCCTGATCGCCAGCGGCAATGACTATGCGATGGGCGGCATGCAGCTGCCCACGGTCGTTTCGCAAGCTGGACTGAGTTACTTCTACGCCGCCAATATCGGTACCAGCGCCTATCCGCTGCTGACCATCGGCAACGCCAACCTGTTGCTGGCGCACGGCAACCAGGCGCAGATCGACACCTTCGCCAAGGCCGAGCTGGAAGGCCGCTATTTCGGCACCATGTGCCTTTCGGAACCGCAAGCAGGTTCGTCGCTGTCCGACATCAGTACACGCGCCGACTACGAAGGCGAGTCGCCATTCGGTCCGCAGTACCGGGTGGCCGGCAACAAGATGTGGATTTCGGGAGGCGACCACGAACTGTCCGAGAACATCGTGCACCTGGTGCTGGCGAAGATCCCCGGCCCGGACGGCCGGCTGATTCCGGGGGTGAAGGGGATCTCGCTGCTGCTGGTCCCCAAATTCCTGGTCAACCCGGATGGTTCACTGGGTGAGCGCAACGACGTGCAGCTGGCCGGTATCAACCACAAGATGGGGTATCGCGGCGCGGTGAACTGCCTGCTCAACTTCGGCGAAGGCACGCAGCATCGGCCCCAGGGGCGGGGTGGGGCGATCGGTTACCTGGTCGGCAAGCCGCACCAGGGACTGGCCTGCATGTTCCACATGATGAACGAGGCGCGCATCGGCGTCGGCCTGGGTGCGGTGGCACTTGGCTACACCGGCTACCTGCATGCACTGGACTATGCGCGCAACCGCCCGCAGGGCCGGCCCATCGGTGCCGAGGGCAAGGATCCGTCCAGCCCGCAGGCGCGCATCATCCAGCATGCGGATGTGAGGCGCATGTTGCTGGCGCAGAAGTCTTACGTGGAAGGCGGACTGGCCTTGAACCTGTATTGCGCGCGCCTGGTAGACGAAGCGCGCATTGCAACGGACGAACACGACCGCGCGCAGCTCACCCTGCTGCTCGACATCCTGACTCCCATCGCCAAGAGCTGGCCCTCGCAGTGGTGCCTGGCTGCCAATGACCTGGCCATCCAGGTGCATGGCGGTTACGGCTATACCCGCGAATACAAGGTGGAGCAGTTCTACCGCGACAACAGGCTCAACCCCATCCATGAAGGCACCCACGGCATCCAGGCGCTGGACCTGCTGGGTCGCAAGGTGGTGATGGAACACGGCGCCGCCTACAAACTGTTCGCCGGCCGCGTTGCACAGACCATCGGCAAGGCCAGGGCGCATGCGAGCCTCTCCACTTACGCAGACCTGCTGGAACAGCGCTTCCTGCGGCTGGCCGAAGTGACCGGCACCCTGTGGGCTGCGGGCGATCCGCAACTGACGCTGGCCAATGCCAGCGTGTATCTGGAAGCCTTCGGTCACATCGCCATTGCCTGGATCTGGCTGGAACAGGCATTCGCGGCGGAGGAAAAGAGCGGCGACTTCTATGACGGCAAGCGCAGTGCAGCGCGTTACTTCTTCCTGTGGGAACTGCCCAAGGTGGATCCGCAGCTGGAACTGCTGGCCAGCCTGGACCGGACCACGCTGGACATGCAGGACGCGTTCTTCTGAACACGCATGCACGCCCACTCATCCTTTTGTAAAACTACATACGACCAAGGCAGGCAACATGACCGACCGCAACCTATTCGACCTCACCGGCAGGACCGCACTGATCACCGGCGGTTCCCGCGGGCTGGGACTGCAGATGGCCGAAGCATTGGGCAGCTATGGCGCCAGGCTGGTGCTGTCGGCGCGCAAGGCCGACGAGCTGCAGCAGGCGCAGGCGCACCTGCAGGCGATGGGCATCGACGCGGACTGGGTCGCGGCGGACGCCTCGAAAGACGCGGACGTGGCCGGCCTGGCCGACGCGGCCATTGAAAAGCTGGGCCACGTGGACATCCTGGTCAACAACGCCGGCGCCAGCTGGGGCGCGCCGGCCGAGGATTATCCGGTCGAAGCCTGGGACAAGGTTTTCAACCTCAATATCCGAGGCCTGTTCCTGCTGAGCCAGCAGATCGGCAAACGCTCGATGATCCCCCGCAAGTACGGGCGCATCATCAACATTGCTTCCATCGCCGGGCTGCGCGGCAATCCGCCCGGCGCCATGCAGACCATCGCCTACAACACCAGCAAGGGCGCGCTGGTCAATTTCACCCGCGCGCTGGCGGGCGAATGGGGGCGGCATGGCATTACCGTCAACGCGCTGGCGCCGGGCTTCTTCCCGTCGAAGATGTCGAACGTGCTGATCAAGACGCTGGGCGAGGAAGCGCTGATCGGCAACTCGCCGCTGCAGCGCCTGGGCGACGACGAAGACCTGAAGGGCGCAGCGCTGCTGTTCGCCTCGAATGCAGGCAAGCACATCACCGGCCAGATCCTGGCCGTCGACGGCGGGTACAGCGCGGTCTGATTCAGCAGCACCCACTACCGCACGGCCTGGGAGGGCAGATGGACGATTTCAAGGGCAAGGTTGCGGTCATCACCGGCGCCGGTTCGGGCTTCGGTCGCGAATTCGCGCGTATCGGCGCGTCGCTCGGCATGCATCTGGTGCTGGCCGACATCCAGCTCGATGCGCTGGAAGAAACACGGGCCGAGGTCGCGGCCGCCGGGGCGCAGGTACTGGCAAGCGTCGTTGACGTTTCCAGTGGTGCGCAGATCGAGGCGCTTGCCGCAGCGACCATGGAGCGGTTCGGGGAAGTGCACCTGCTGTTCAACAATGCGGGTATCGGCACGGCGGGGCTGATCTGGGAAAACAGCGTGCGCGACTGGGAATGGGCGCTGGGCGTCAACCTGTGGGGCGTGATCCATGGCGTGCGCGTGTTCACGCCGTTGATGCTGGCCGCCGCCAAGGCCGACCCGTCCTACCGCGGCCACATCGTCAACACTGCCTCCATGGCCGGCCTGCTCAACCAGCCCAACCTGGGTGCCTACAACGTGTCCAAGCACGCGGTGGTGTCGCTCAGCGAAACCCTGTTCCATGACCTGTCGCTGGTCAGCGACCAGGTGCGTTGCTCGGTGCTGTGCCCGTACTTCGTACCCACCGGCATCCACAAGTCGCATCGCAACCGTCCGGCGGACCTGGCCAATGCATCCCCGGCCACGCGTTCGCAGATGATCGCCCAGGCCATGATCAGCAAGGCGGTCACCTCGGGCAAGCTCTCTGCCGCCGATATCGCCCAGCGCACCTTCGATGCAATACGCGCGGGCAGCTTCTATGTGGTCTCGCATCCTGATGCGCTGGACGGCGTGCGCCAGGGAGCCGAGGACATCATGGCGCTGCGCAATCCGACCGATCCGTTCGCACACAAGCCCGAGCTGCGCCAGCAGCTGGAAGCGGCGCTCAGGGGTTAGGGATCTGCAGCCAGCCGCACGTCTTGCTGGTCACCGGGTCGACCGTGCCCGCCGGGGACCGTGCGTTTGTCGAACCAGCGCTTTCCGGTTCGACGCAATCGTAATTCGCCAGAAGTGGAAACTTGCCCATGTCGCTGACCTTGCATTACCACCCCTTGTCCTCGTTCTGCCACAAGGCGCTGATCGCCCTGTACGAGAACGAGGTGCCATTCACGCCCCACCTGGTGGACCTGGGGGATGCGGCGCAGCGCGCCTCGTTCAGGCGCATGTGGCCGATCGGCAAGTTCCCTGTGTTGCGGGACGAGGGCAGGGGAGTGACGGTTGCCGAGTCCACGATCATCATCGAATACCTGCAGCATCACTACCCGGGCAGCCAGGAACTGGTTCCAACACAAGCGGACGCGGCGCTGGCGACGCGCAGGCTGGATCGCCTGTTCGACCTCTACGTGCACCTGCCCATGCAGAAGATCGTCGGTGACCGGTTGCGTCCGGAAGAGGGCCATGACCCGCACGGCGTGGAAGAGGCTCGCCACACCATGCGCACGGCGCTGGACCTGCTCGAAAGCGAACTGGAGGGTCCCACCTGGGCCAACGGACACGGCTTCAGCCTGGCCGATTGCGCAGCGGCACCAGCGCTGTTCTATGCCAACAAGGTCATGCCGCTGGCCGACCATAATCCGCGCCTGGCAGCCTACCTGGAACGGTTGATGCGGCGACCCTCGTACGCGCGGGCGCTGGCGGAGGCACGACCTTATTTCCACCTGTTTCCCGCTTGACCCGCTGTGCCAGCCGCCGTAACCAGACCGAGGATCAGCAATGAATTCATTCAAACGCACACTCTGCATGGCCACGCTTGCGGCCGTGTCCTGCGCAGCGAATGCCGCGCCGGTGACCTACGAAATGGACCCCGCACATACCTTCCCCAGCTTCGAGGCCGATCACATGGGCCTGTCGTTCTGGCGCGGAAAATTCAATCGCACCACCGGCACTCTTGTGCTGGACAAGGCGGCATCGTCTGGCAGCGTAACAGTGAGCATTGACATTGACAGCGTTGATTTCGGACTTGAATCCATGCACGAACAGGCCGTTTCGCCAGCGTTCTTCGACATCGCGAAATACCCGCATGCCACGTACAAGGGCAAGCTCGCCGATTTCGTCGACGGCGTACCCACACGTGTAATCGGGGAACTGACCCTGCACGGAATTGCGAAGCCTGTGGACCTGGTCATCCATCGATTCAAATGCATTCCGCACCCCATGCTCAAGCGGGAATTGTGCGGCGCCGATGCCTCTGCAAGCTTCCGCCGCGATGCCTTCGGATTGACCGCGGGCAAGGACTACGGTTTCAGCATGGACGTGGGCCTGCGCATCCAGATGGAAGCCGTGCAGGGCGGGACGGCTCCATAACCTGCAGCTGCGGCTGCGCCTATTCCAGGGGCGCGTTGCCCTGTTCGCAAAGACGCGCACGATCCAGCAGGAAATCCTGCTCGCGACTGTTGCGTGTCAGTGAAGCGGCCCGCGTGAACTCTGCCTGCGCTTCACGATGGCGGCCCAGCTTGAACAGCAGGTCGCCACGCACGCTGGGCAGCAGGTGGTACTGGGCGAGCGCAGGTTCCGCCACCAGGGTATCGACGAGCTCGAGGCCCGCCGCGGCGCCCGAGGCCATCGACACCGCCACCGCACGATTGAGCTGCACGACGGGGGAGGGCGCCATTTGCGCCAGTGCCGCGTACATGGCCGCAATGGTATGCCAGTCGGTATCTTCCGCCTTGGCGGCCCGTGCGTGGCAGGCGGCGATTGCGCCCTGCATCACGTAGGGCCCGGCTGCACCGCCGAGTGCATACGCGCGCGCCAGGGCCGCGAACCCACGCTCGATCGACTGCCGGTCCCAGAGCGATCGATCCTGATCAGGCAGCAGCACGGGCTTGCCATCGCTGCCGGTGCGCGCGCGGGCACGGGATGCCTGGATCTCCATCAACGCGACCAGCCCGTGCGCTTCCGGTTCCGCGGGCGTCAACTCCGCGACAAGCCGCCCAAGCCGCAATGCCTCTTCGCACAGGGCAGGGCGCATCAGGTCATCGCCGGCGGTGGCGGAATAGCCCTCGTTGAAGATCAGGTAGATGACACCGAGCACGGCGCCGATTCGCTCGTGCAGCTCTTCGCCACGTGGCACTTCGAACGGCACCTGTGCTTCGGAGAGCGTGCGCTTGGCCCGGACGATGCGCTGGGCCACGGTGGATTCCGCAACCAGATAGGCGCGGGCGATTTCGTCGGTGGTCAGTCCGCCCAGCAGGCGCAGCGTCAACGCGACCCGCGCATCCATGGAAAGCAGCGGATGGCAGGCGGTGAACACCAGGCGCAGCAGGTCGTCGCCAATATCGTCGTCCATCCGCGCTTCCAGCTTCGCGGTCGCATCGGCCCATTCGCGTTCCAGTTCATGCCCCAGCTCCTCGTGCTTGCGCTGCTGCAGCTTGCCGCGACGCAGGCGGTCAATGGCACGATGCTTGGCCGTTGCCATCAGCCAGGCGCCGGGGTTGTCGGGGACGCCCGTTGCAGGCCATTTTTCCAGCGCGATGACCAGCGCGTCCTGCGCCAGTTCCTCGGCAAGGCCGACATCGCGAACCATGCGCGCCAGGCCAGCGATGAGCCGGGCAGATTCGGCCCGCCACACGGCATCGATTGCGCGGTGTGCATCAGTAGTCATCACGGGCGATCAGACCATGGTCGCTGCGCCGGTGCAATGTGTTGCCGGCCCTGGCTTCGTTTCACGCCGACACTGGCGCTGGTCACGTCTATCCGGGGGTTTGCCTGCCGATTGATTGACAGCGCAGATCGCATTACCTTCGGGGCTGCGGAGCAGGGCACCTGGACTCCGCGAGTCTCGCCCGCCTGCGTGCGCAGGCCCACGCCGCAGGGCAAGTCCTGCTGAACGACACGCTGGAGCACCCCCATGCCTGAAGCATCCGCCATGCCCGCAGTCGGTGAGCCCGCACCCGACTTCACCTTGCACTCGACACCCGACCAGACGCTTTCACTCTCGCAATTGCGCGGTCACCCGGTGGTGCTGGCGTTCTATCCGGCGGACTGGAGCCCCGTCTGTGGCGATCAGATGGCGCTGTACAACGAGCTGATGCCGGAATTCAGGCGATTCCATGCGACGGTCATCGGCATATCCGTCGATGGGCCGTGGTGCCATGCCGCGTTTGCGCTGGACCGCAAGCTGCATTTCCCCTTGCTGGCTGATTTCGAACCCAAGGGCGAGGTTTCGCGTCGTTACGGCGTCTACCAGCTGCCGGAAGGCATCAGCGAGCGGGCCCTGTTCGTGATCGATGCGGAAGGCATCGTGCGCTGGAGTTACGTGTCGCCCAGCGGCATCAATCCGGGTGCCGACGGGATCCTCGAAGCGCTGGAAGCACTGTCGCCGACCAATGGAGCCCGGTCATGAGCCAGCTCAAGCCCGACGTTGGAACTTCGGACCATGCGCAGGGCCCCCGGGACGCGCCCCTGGTACTGGTCGAATACGGCGACTTCCAGTGTCCGTACTGCGGCGAGCAGTACCCGCAGATCAAGGCCGTCCAGCAAGCGATGGGAAAGGATCTGTGCTTCGTGTTCCGTCATTTTCCTCTGGCCGAAGCCCATCCGCACGCCGAACATGCGGCCGAACTGACCGAGGCCGCCGATACGGTCGGCAAGTTCTGGGAGATGCACGACCGCCTGTATGAGCACCAGTCGACGCTGGACGACAACGGCCTGGCCGGTCACGCCAGGGCGCTGGGCGTGGACGACGATCTGTTCCAGACCGTGCTGGACGAAGCGTACGCAGGCCGCGTGCGCCACGATTTCCTGACCGGCGTGCGCAGCGGCGTCAACGGCACGCCGAGCCTCTTCATCAACGGCGAGCGTTACGACGGTCCTCGCGATGCCGCCAGCCTGATCGAACTCCTGCGGGCAATGAGAGAGCTTCAGAAGCAGGAGGGCTGAGGCCAGCTGCAGGGCTGGGGAGATTCCCAGGCGATCAGAAATCAGCTCGATAACCTCTGCTGGTCAGATATCGCTTTACATAATATGCATTATGCGAAATGGCAGGCAATACGTTGCAGGGCCTCAGCCAACGCTAAATGGCCACATTGGCTCCCTGCTTCGACTGATCTCCTGCACTTCACTCGACTTTCGAATCTGGGCGCACGACCCAACACCCGGCTTCCGCAAGGCGGATGGCAGCAGCCATGTCGACCAGCCTCACTTGCAGGCAGCGTTGACCATCGCGTCCAGGCGCTGCAGCAAGTCATAGGTTCGGTTCAAACCGACCGCGTTCAATGTGGCCTGCCGGTGTTGCTTTGCCGCGGCGCAGGAGTCACCGCTCTGGGTGGTTCCAATGGAGGCTCCGGACGCCGTGCTACCACGCCCGGCGAGCGACCGTAGATAGGCCGATTCCTGCTGGCCGCGCTTCTTGGCGTGGTATTGGCGCCAGAGTTCGGCGTTGGTTGGCGGTGCCTCGGGCGCGGCATCCCAGGTGCGGGTCACTGTGTGCGTAGGAGCGCACGGCGCCGACTGGTACGAAGCCCTGCCCTTGCCGTCGACGCATTTGTAGACCTGCTCCGCTGCGGCCGGCATGCCGGCAGTCGACCCAGCCAGCAGCATGATCGCCACAAGTATGATTTTCATGATGTCTCCCCTGGCCCAGGGTATAGCACCTTCGCCCAAGCTGGTCCGTACTCCATGCGCGAGCAGGCCACTGCGACCAGGCAATGGGCGGAGCTTGGAGGGGAAGCTCCAGGCGGAACACTCGGCCGGGTCCGCTACTTGATCAGGATCAAGGCAGGCCCCGGAAGCCTCCATATCCTGTAGCGCATGACCAGTGATTCCATGCCCGAGGCGCAATTGCTGCGGCGGTACGACCGCCCGGGACCGCGCTACACCTCTTACCCCACGGCGCCGCAATTCAGCGAGAGCTTCGGCGAAACGCAGTTGCGCGAAGCCGTGCAACTCAGCAATGGCGACCCGATCCCGCGCCGCCTGTCGCTGTACCTGCATGTGCCGTTCTGCATGAGCCCGTGCTTCTACTGCGGCTGCAACCGCATCATCACCCGCGACCTGGCGCGCGGCGAGATCTACCTGGCGCGGCTCTATCGCGAGATCGAACTGGTGTCCGCCCTGTTCGACCGCGACCGTGAAGTGGTGCAGCTGCATTTCGGCGGCGGCACGCCCAACTTCCTGTCGCCGGCCCAGCTGGCCGAGGTCGTGGACGTGCTGCGCGGCCAGTTCCGTTTCAGCGATTCCAGCCATCGCGATATTTCCATTGAACTGGACCCGCGCTTCCTGAAACCGGATGACGTGGGCGAACTTGCCGCGGCCGGCTTCAATCGCGCCAGCCTGGGCGTGCAGGACTTCGATCCCGCTGTGCAGGAAGCAGTCAACCGCGTCCAGGGAGTTGACGAAACCCGTGCCATCATCGAGGCCTGCCGTACGCACGGCATGCGCTCGGTCAACGTCGACCTTATCTATGGCTTGCCGAAGCAGAGCCTGCAGGGTTTTGCGCGCACCCTTGATACGGTCATCGACATGCGTCCGAACCGCCTGGCCGTATATGGCTACGCGCATCTGCCGGCCATGTTCAAGGCCCAGCGCCAGCTCGACGCGGAAGACCTGCCGGCGGCCGAAGCCAAGCTGCAGCTGCTGTGCCTGGCGATCGAGAAACTGACCGCGGCCGGCTACGTGTACATCGGCATGGACCATTTCGCCCTGCCCGACGACGAGCTGGCGCTGGCCCAGCAACGCGGCAGCCTGCATCGCAATTTCATGGGCTACACCACCCATGCCGAGACCGATCTGGTCGGCATGGGCGTGAGCGCCATCAGCCACATCGGCGACAGCTTCAGCCAGAACCCGCGCGACCTGCCGAGCTGGCAGATCGCTCTGGACGAAGGTCGCCTTCCGGTATTCCGCGGCATGCGCCTGTCCGATGACGACATCCTGCGCGCCGACCTGATCCAGCAGTTGATGTGCCAGGGCGAAATCCAGATCGAGGCGCTGGAGCGGCGCCATGCCATCGATTTCCATCGCTATTTCGCCGATTCGCTGCAGCGCCTGGAGCCCTTGCGCGAAGACGGCCTGGTGCGCGTCGAGCCCGGCCGCATCGTGGCAACGCAGCAGGGCCGGCTGTTGTTGCGTAACATCGCCATGTGCTTCGACCACTACCTGCAAACGCCAGCCATCCCCACCGACCTCGCTCCGGCACGGTTCTCGCGCGCAATCTGACACGGGCGGGCGCGGCGCGATGAACGGCACGGCATTCCCGCGTCTCGACCCGAGCATCCTCGCCGACAACGGCGACGCGCTGAAATTCTGCTCGACCTGCGCATTTTCCCAGGCCTGCCTGGCGCAGGGCATGGACAAGGCCGCGTTGATGGACCTGCACATGCTGGTCGAACACGTGGGTCCTCTGCACGCCGGCGAACACGTGTTCCGCGAAGGCGACGCGTTCGAAGCCATCGCCGCTGTGCGCGCCGGGACGGTCAAGACCTACACCATCGACCGCGACGGCCACGAGCATGTGCTGGGATTCCACCTGCCGGGCGAAGTGATCGGGCTCAACGCCATCGATGGCGACCGCTACCCGTGCAATGCGGTGGCGCTGGATACGGCGATGCTGTGCCGGTTTTCGTTCCCGAAGATCTCGGTGCTTGCCGCCCGCCTGCCTGGGCTGCAGCAGCACCTGTTCCGGCTGATGAGCCGCGACATTGGCACGGCCACGCTGCTGGCCGGCGACTGGACCGCGGACCAGCGCATGGCCGCCTTCGTGCTGGGGCTGTCGCGACGCCTGGCCGCGCGCGGTTTCTCGCCGGACCGCTTCCAGCTGACCATGGCCCGCACTGACATCGCCAATTACCTGCGCCTGGCGCCGGAAACCGTGAGCCGCGTGCTCAAGCGGTTCCAGGACGAAGGTCTGTTGAAGATCGACCGTCGGGAAGTAGAACTGTCCGGCCGCGAGCGCCTGCAGGAACTGGCCGCGCCCATCCTGCGCAGTTAGGCAACCCGAGCTGCGGATGCAGCCTCCTCTAGGATCCAGGCATGCGAACCCATGGCACGCTGAGCAAGTGGAACGACGATCGGGGATTCGGGTTCATCACGCCCGCGGGAGGGAGCGATGAACTGTTCGTCCATGTTTCGGCATTCCCGAAGGATGGCCAGCGCCCACGGCTCAACGAGGTCATATCCTTCGAAATCGAGGCCGGCAGTGATGGAAAGTCACGCGCGGTGCGCGTGATGCGTCCGGGCGCTCGCGCCACGCCGCGCCAATCCCAACGGCTGCACTCGCCTGCGCCGGCTAGGGGACTGGGCAGGGCCTTGCTCGGCTTGCTGGCGGTCGGCGCCCTGGGGACCTATGGCTATTCGTTCCTTTCCGGGCAGATAACCCCGGCGCCCGCCGATTCCGGGAGCCGGGCTGCGAGTATCCCGGACCGGGCGACGATGGTTGCACCCGCCCCGGCCTTCAGCTGCGATGGCCGCACCCATTGTTCGCAAATGAACTCCTGCGCCGAGGCCACCTATTTCCTGCAGCACTGTCCCGGTACCCAGATGGACGGTAATGGCGACGGCGAGCCCTGCGAACAGCAATGGTGCAACTGAGCCGATAGTGCAACTGGCGGTATCGGCGAATCCACGCCCGAGCCTGCTCCCCCAGCCGCCATGCAGTCTGCGGAACTCTTTGCGGGCTGCACCCCACAGCTGCCCTCCAAGGCGCCGAGCCTTGCGCGCAAGGTTCCCGAGCACCGTGCGCAAGGCAAAAAGACTCGCGCGCAAGGAAAAAGACTCGCACGCAAGGCTCTGGAGCCTTGCGGCCGGGATCCGGAGCCTTGCGCCTGACTTGCGATGTCAGCCCCAGCGGCAGGGTGCGGCATCCGGGGCATCGATCGGCCCCGTCACCGGCGCACTTGATCCAGGTCAGGGCGCGCAGAGGGCCGCCGGCCGACCATGCCGCAAACCTCATGGGAGAGAGCTGCAATGGGCAATACCCGCAAGCTATGGCTGGGCCTGGTGGTCCTGCTCATCGCATCCTTCAGCGTGCTGTTGTGGGCCGGCGGCGAGATCTTCCGCGCCGCGCCGCCCGTACCGGAGAACGTCGTTGCCGAAGACGGCACGGTCATCTACACCCGTGCCGACATCGAGCAGGGCCGCCAGGTCTGGCAATCCATGGGCGGCATGCAACTGGGCTCCATCTGGGGCCATGGCGGCTACGTCGCGCCGGACTGGAGCGCCGACTGGCTGCATCGCGAAGCGATGGGCGTGCTGGATATCTGGGCGCGCCGCGACGGCGGCATGGCCACCTACTCGCAGTTGCCGGCCGAGGAGCAAGGCGCTTTGCGCAGCCGCCTGCAGGCGATGATCCGGGTCAACACCTATGACCCGGCAACGCAGACCATCACCCTGACCCAGGATCGCGTCGCCGCGCTGTCCAATGTCGCCGCGCATTACGAAAGCCTGTTCGGCAACGACCCGGCCACGCTGGAACTGCGCGAAGCCTATGCCATGAAGCAGGACACGGTGGACACGCTGGAACACCGGCGCGCCCTGACCGCGTTCTTCTGGTGGACCGCCTGGGCGGCGACCACCGAACGCGCCGGCGACAGCGCCGCTGCGGCCTCTCCGGCCGATGCGGCCACCAGCAAGCGCGTGACCTACACCAACAACTGGCCCAGCGAGCCGCTGGTCGGCAACACCCCCCCTGCCCCGCTGTTCGCCTGGTCGGCCTTCAGCGTGCTGTTCCTGATTGCCGGCATCGCTCTGCTGGGCTGGCATTACGCCGTGACCCACAGCCGCGAGGAAGCACCGCACCAGCTTCCGGCCAGCGACCCGCTGGCGACCCTGCGCATCACGCCGTCGATGCGCGCGGTGGCCAAGTATTTCTGGCTGGTGCTGGCGCTGTTCCTGGGCCAGATCCTGCTGGGCGCGATCACCGCGCACTACCAGGTCGAAGGCCAGGTGGCCTACGGCTTCGCGCTTTCAGAATACCTGCCCTACTCCCTGTCGCGCACCTGGCATACGCAACTGGCGGTACTGTGGATCGCGGTGGCCTGGCTGGCCACGGGCCTGTACATCGCTCCTGCGTTGTCGGGGCATGAACCGAAATTCCAGCGCTTCGGGGTCAACTTCCTGTTCGTCTCGCTGCTGGTGATCGTGGTGGGCTCGTTCACCGGCCAGTGGTTCGCGGTGATGCAGAAGCTGGGCCTGCAAAACAACTTCTGGTTCGGCCACCAGGGCTGGGAATACGCCGACATGGGCCGTTTCTGGCAGTGGTTCCTGTTCGTGGGTCTGCTGCTCTGGGTGGTCATGGTGGGCCGTGCGCTGTGGCCGGTGCTGCGTGGTCCGGCCACCGATTCCAAGCCGATCATCGCCCTGCTGTTCGCATCCACCGCCGCCATCGGCCTGTTCTTCGGCGCGGCGCTGATGTGGGGCGAACACACCCATATCTCCGAAGTCGAATACTGGCGCTGGTGGCTGGTGCACCTGTGGGTCGAAGGCTTCTTCGAAGTTTTCGCCACCGCAGTGATGGGACTGATCTTCAGCCGCCTGGGCCTGATCAAGGCAAGCACCGCCTCGGCCGCCGTGCTGTTCGCGACCATCGTATTCATGGCTGGTGGCGTGCTCGGCACCCTGCATCACCTCTACTTCGTCGGCACGCCGACGGCGGTGGTGGCGCTGGGTGCGAGTTTCAGTGCGCTGGAAGTGGTGCCGCTGGCCTATATCGGCTTCGAGGCCTACCACAGCTTCAAGCTGGGCAAGTCGACGCCGTGGATGGCGCGTTACCGCTGGCCGGTGATGTTCTTCATCGCGGTGTCGTTCTGGAACCTGGTCGGCGCCGGATTGTTCGGATTCCTGATCAACCCGCCGCTGTCGCTTTACTACATGCAGGGCCTCAACCTGACCCCGCTGCACGGGCACACGGCGATGTTCGGCGTGTACGGCATGCTCGGCATCGCGCTGATGCTGTTCTGCCTGCGCGGGCTGCGTGGACAGATGGTCTGGGATTCGAGGCCGCTCAAGGTCGCCTTCTGGAGCCTCAACATCGGCCTGACCCTGATGGCCCTGCTGACCCTGTTGCCGCTCGGCATCATGCAACTGCTGGCCACGCTGGAACACGGCTATGCCTACGCGCGTTCGGCCGAGTTCATGCAGCGGCCGATCGTGGAGATGCTGGTGTGGATGCGGGTCCCGGGCGACACCATCTTCAGCATCGGCGCCGTGGCCCTGGCCTGGTTCGTGCTGCGGCTGTGGATCGCGCCGACACGTGAAGTGGCGTTGGGCGGCGAGGTCGAGGCTGGCGATCCCTGACCGGGCGATGGCCCGGTTCGCCCGGGCCGTCGAGCGCCTTTTTTTTCAAACTTTCCGCAACAGGAGAACCAGAGCATGCAGTACACACTCAGCACCCAGGGCACGCCGGATATCGCCGCGATAGAGCGCGCCATCGCCGAACTTGACCCGGCCATGGTCGTGGATTTCGACCAGGCTGCCTCGGCGCTGAGGATTTCCTCGGTGGCCACCGAAGCCGAGTTGCTGGCCTGCCTGCGCCAGGCAGGCGTCGGCGGTGCACAGGATCAGCTCGTGCGCGTGCCTTCGGAATGCTGCGGCGGCTGCGGTGGCTGATTCAGCGGCGGCCGCACTGTCGCCACGCCTGCTGGCGCAGGCACCACACCGGCTGATGTTCTTCGTCGGCGCCAGCAACCTGCTTCTGGCGATGCTGTGGTGGAGCGCCTGGCTGGTCGCCGCGCGCTGGCCGGTGCTGGCGATGCCGCAGCCCGCGCCGTATGCGGGATGGCTGCATGCGTTCGTGATGCAGTACCAGGTGCTGCCCAGTTTCATCTTCGGCTTCCTGCTGACGACGTTCCCGCGCTGGATGGGATTGCCGGAGTTCGAACGCTGGCGTTACCTGCCGGTTGGCATCGGCCTGTTCGGTGGCCAGCTGGCAACGCTGCTGGGCGCAATGGGCTGGGAAGCAGGCATCGTGGTCGGACTGCTGATGACGATCGCCGGCTGGAGCGCCGGTCTGGTGACGCTGGCGCCGTTGCTGTGGCGCGAACGCGGAGCCACCTGGCATGCACGCTCGTGCTTCGCGGCCCTGGTGCTTGGCTATGCGGGCCTGGTGGGCTTCGTGTTGTTCGTGTTCGGCGGCTCGCCACTGTGGGTGTTCGCCAGCATCAAGCTCGGCACTTTCGGCCTGCTGCTGCCGGTCTACGTGACCGTGGCCCATCGCATGTTCCCGTTCTTCGCTGGCGGCTCGGTGGCCGGCTACACGCCTTGGCGGCCGCTGTGGTTGCTGGCGGCGTTCTGGCCGTTGTGCCTGGCGCACCTGGTGCTGGAACTGACCCACGCCTATGCGTGGTCGTGGCTGGTGGACGTCCCCTTGTTGATGCTGTTCGCGACGATGTGCTGGCGCTGGTGGCCGCGGGGACCCAAACCCGGGCTGCTTGGCGTGTTGTTCATCGGACTGGCCTGGTTGCCGCTGGCGTTCTGGCTGTATTCGACCCAGAGCATCGCCTACGCGATGACCGGCGTGTACTGGCTGGGCCGCGGCCCGGCGCATGCGCTTTTCATAGGATTTTTCGGCAGCATCCTCATCGCCATGGTCACCCGGGTCACCCAGGGCCATTCCGGCAGGCCGCTGCAGATGCCCGCCGCGGCGTGGTTCGCGTTCGCGGCCATCCAGCTGGTGGCGGTGATGCGCGTGGCCGCCGAAATATCAGCCGATACCGGCGCCTGGCAGGCATTGGCCGCGTGCGGCTGGCTCCTCGCCTTCCTGCCTTGGCTGGTGCGCATCGGCCGCATCTACCTGAGCCCACGCGCGGATGGGAAGCCGGGGTGAGGGCGACGGCAGGCTGTGAATGCTTATGACTTCCGCCTCCGCCTCCCGCCTTCCTGGTCCTGCTATCGATGCTCAGACAAACGGGCACACAGAACAAATCCAGGAGTTTCTTTAAAGCAATGATCGAGTTCTATCCGCAGATCAAATACGTGCACGTACTGATGATCGTGCTGAGTGGCGCCCTGTTTGCATTGCGTGGCGTCGGCGTGATGGCCGGCGCGCGCTGGCCGCAGTCGCTGCCGGTGCGCTGGACCAGTTATGCCATCGACACCACCCTGTTGACCGCGGCGATGATGCTGCTCACGGTCCTGCCCTGGGCGATGTTCGGCAATGGCTGGCTAGGCACCAAGCTGGTATTGCTGGTCGTGTACGTGGTGCTGGGCAGCATGGCCTTGAAGCGCGGCCGCACCCGTCGCACCCGGGCCTGCTGCCTTGCCGCGGCCACCCTGGTCTACCTGGCGATCATCGGCATCGCACTGGCCCATCACCCGCTGGGGTGGCTGCATTACTGGCAGGCGTGAGCCACCACGAAGGCGGCTTCATGCTGAGGCGAAAATGCGTCCCGAGGCATCGATGAGGATGCGGAAACGTCGCCCGCCATGATGGAAGGTGATGCGGTGACAGCCCAGGTCCTCGCCGGTGCCGCGCTCGCACAGCACGGTAATCTTCCCGCTCTGCATCAAGGCTTGCACCCGGGCCGGTTCCAGCCCCATCCCGGTGGCAATGATGCCGGCATCGATCTCCATTTCCCGTCCGCCGGCACCCGGTCCGGTACGCCCCAGCATGGCGCGCTCAAGAGCGGGCCGGCTCATGCGCATCGTCCTCCGCAGGAATTCCCGAGTGCGTGAATGCAGGGCTGCCATCCATGGCGACGCAGTCGACGCCGGCGGCATCAAGAGCTTCGCGGATACCCGACCCGGCCATCCATGCGAAGCCTTCCCAACACAACTCGTCTGTCATCGCCCTGCCCTCGCTCGCCACTGGCATTCAATGTGCGGCACCAGCAGACCACCGGGCAGCTGCGCAGGCCATGACCCAGGTCAAGCCTGCAGGGTGCATTGCACCTTCGTGAAAGGCGTCCGGCGGTTGACCTGGGTCAAGCCGGGCGCAGCCAGGACCTGCCTGCCGCGATTGACTGGCGGGGCTTGATCCAGATCAAAGGCGGCCGTGCCCGGTGGCAGTACCTTGCCACTGCAGGCTGTGCCCGCACCGTGTGAAGCGACCATCCCGGCCACCTCGACGGCCCGACAAGGAGCCCGACATGCCCCTGTTCAACAAAGACATCAGGAAGCTGGCGAAAACCAACAACGACTTCCGCCGCGAAGTGCTCACCAATGCCCATTCGCAGGTGGTGGTGATGTGCCTGCAGCCGGGTGAGGACATCGGCGAGGAGGCCCATGCCGGCAACGACCAGTTGCTGGTCCTGGTGAAGGGCAAGGGCCAGGTGCAACTGAAAGGCGTGGCATCTGCGGTCGCGAAAGGGTCGCTGATCTCGGTTCCCGCCGGCACCCGCCACAACCTGGTCAACACCGGCGACAAGCCGATGCGCCTGTACACCGTCTATGCCCCGCCGGAAACCGCGCCGGGCACAGTTCACGCCACCAAGGCCGATGCGCTCGCTGCCGGGCACGCGCACGCAAAGGCCAGCAAGCATCGCAAACTCCAAGGGGAATCCGCATGAAGCACGCTAGCCGCTACCTGGCGCTGGTCCTGGCCGCAACCGTACTCACGCTGTCGGCGTGCCGCGGCGACGACAAGCCTGCGACCACCACGGCGTCCACCGACTCCGGAGGCTCGCGCAAGGGCGACTTCGGCCCGCCACAGGGCAAGCCGGTCGACGCGATCCTGACCTCGCCGCCGCACGTGCCACCGGCCACCGGGCGTACCGCGCCGGCCAAGGTCATCGTCACCCTGGACGTGATCGAAAAGGAGATGGAGATTTCAGAAGGCGTCAGCTACACCTTCTGGACCTTCGGCGGCACCGTGCCGGGCAGCTTCATCCGCGTGCGCCAGGGCGACACGGTGGAATTCCACCTGCGCAACATGCCCGAATCGAAGATGCCGCATAACATCGACCTGCATGGCGTCACCGGTCCCGGTGGCGGCGCGGCCTCCAGCTTCACCGCGCCGGGTCATTCCTCGCGCTTCACCTTCAAGGCGCTCAATGCCGGCCTTTATGTGTACCACTGCGCCACCGCGCCGGTCGGCATGCACATCGCCAACGGCATGTACGGCCTGATCCTGATCGAACCGCCGGAGGGCCTGCCGCCGGTCGACAAGGAGTACTACGTGATGCAGGGCGACTTCTACACCACCGGCAAATACCGTGAGAAGGGCCTGCAACCGTTCGACATGGAAAAAGCCATCGACGAGCACCCGACCTACGTGCTGTTCAACGGCAAGGAAGGTTCGCTCACCGGCGACAGCGCCTTGACCGCACATGTCGGCGACAACGTGCGCCTGTACGTGGGCAACGGCGGCCCCAACCTGGTGTCCAGCTTCCACGTCATCGGCGAGATCTTCGACAAGGTCTGGTACGAGGGCGGCCGGCACTACCAGGAAAATGTGCAGACCACGCTGATTCCCTCGGGCGGCGCGGCGATGATGGAATTCCACCTCGAGGTGCCCGGCAGCTACGTGCTGGTCGACCACAGCATCTTCCGCGCCTTCAACAAGGGTGCGCTGGCGATCCTCAAGGCCGATGGGCCCGAGAACAAATCAATCTACTCCGGCAAGGAAGTGGACTACGTCTACCTGGGCAATCGCGCGCAGCCGAACATGGCGGCCGTGGCGACGGCAGCCAAGTCCGCGCACGCCGGCGAACTCACCGTGGCCGAGCAGATCGCCGCCGGCAAGGACCTGTTCAACGGTACCTGCGCCACCTGCCACCAGCCCAATGGCGAAGGCATGCCGGGGGTGTTCCCGCCGCTGGCCAAGTCCGACTACATCGCCGCGGACACCAAGCGCCTGCCCAGCGTGATGCTGCATGGACTGCAGGGACCGGTGACCGTCAACGGCAAGGACTACAACTCGATCATGCCGCCGATGAACCAGCTGACCGATGACGAGGTCGCGCAACTGGCCACCTACGTCCTCAACAGCTGGGGCAACCCCGGCGGCCACGTGACCAAGGAAGAGGCCGCAGCGGCCCGCAAGGCCAAGCCCGCCAACGCCTCGGAAGGTCACTAGGCAATGCGCCGCCTGGCGGCAGTGCTGCTGCTGATTCCCCTCGCCGGCCTGGCGGTCGGCGCCGCGGACTACGCGCAGCTGCCGGGCGGCAACTTCCGCACCGCGCTGAAGTACGAGGACCGCAAGGGCGCCACCCGCATCGCCCCGTTCGCGCTGATGCGCAAGCCGGTCACCAATGCCGAATTCCTGGCCTTCGTGCGCTCGCAGCCGCAATGGCGTCGCGATCGGGTGGCGCGGGTGTTCGCCGAACCACGCTATCTCTCGCACTGGACAAGCGCCGATGCGCTGGGCGCCAAGGCCCTGCCGCAACAGCCGGTGGTCCAGGTCAGCTGGTTCGCAGCCCAGGCCTATTGCGAGGCCCAGGACGCAAGGCTGCCGAGCTGGGACGAATGGGAATACGCGGCGGCGGCCGATGAAACACGGCGCGACGCGCGCCGCGACCCAGCGTGGCGCGAGCGTATCCTGCGCTGGTATTCGCACCCCTCCAACCAGGCCCTGGCACGCACGGGGCTGCAGGCGCCCAACGCCTACGGCGTGCAGGACCTGCACGGGCTGGTGTGGGAATGGACCGAGGATTTTTCCTCGTTGCTGGTGGCTGGCGACAACCGCAACCAGGGCGATGCCGACAACGCGAAGTTCTGCGGCGCCGGCGCGCTGTCGATGGATGACCGCGACAACTATGCGGTGCTGATGCGGGTGGCGATGCTGTCCTCGCTCAATGCGGAAGACACCACCGCCAACATGGGTTTCCGCTGCGCCAAGGACCTGAAATGAAAAGACTGCTGTGTCTGCTGCTGCTCGTTGCGTGCACGCCCGTGCTCGCCGCCAGCAAGCCCGTGCCGTTGCCGCGTGATTCGGTCTACCAGCTGCCGGTGCAGCTGACCGACCAGGACGGCAGGCAATTCGCCTGGGCCAGCCGTCGCGGCAAGGTGCAGCTGGTCGCCATGTTCTACACCTCCTGCCAGTACATCTGCCCGCTGATCGTCGACAGCGGCAAGGCAGTGGAACGGCAGCTGACCCCGGCCGAACGCGCGCGCCTTGGCATCCTGCTGGTCAGCATGGATCCGAAGCGCGACACGCCGGCAGCGCTGACTTCCATCGTCGCCAAACGCAAGCTGGATCGCGCACGCTGGACGCTGGCCAGTCCGTCCCCTGCCGACGTGCGGGAAGTCGCTGGCGTGCTGGGAATCCGCTATCGCGCCCTGGCCGACGGCGAGTTCAACCACACCAGTGCGCTGGTCCTGCTCGACGCAAACGGCCGCATCCTCGCGCGCACCGAAAAAATGGGCAGCCAGCCCGATCCCGAATTCTTCGCCGCCGTGCGCCACGCCACCGCCGGCCCCTGAAGCCACAACCCTTAAGCCACTCCATGGAGCAAACCACATGAAGCACCTCCCTGCCCTCGCCCTTGGCCTGGCCCTGCTTGGCGTCGCCGCCCACGCCAGCGCGGCCCCCAACTGCACGCTGAAGCTGCAGGCAAACGACCAGATGCAGTACGACCTGAAAACCGCGACCGTGTCCGCTTCCTGCGCCACCATCAACATCCAGCTGAGCCACACCGGCAAGCTGCCGGTCGCCGCGATGGGCCACAACGTGGTGATCAGCAAGACCGCCGACCTGGCTGCCATCGCCACGGCCGGCATGAAGGCCGGCGTGGCTGGCGGCTACCTGCCCAAGGGCGATGCCCGCGTCATCGCGGCCACGCCACTGGTGGGCGGCGGCGGCAAGACCACGGCCAAGTTCGCTGGCGCCAGGCTCAAGGCCGGTGGCGACTACAGCTTCTTCTGCTCATTCCCGGGCCACTCGGGGATCATGAAAGGCAAGCTGGTGGTCACTCCCTGACCGCCGCATGCGGCGCAGGCGTTGCGCTGCGAAGGTCCGCAGGGCCTGCCTGCACGCGGTCGCAACCCGGGCCGCGACAGAATGCCTGGACCCACACGGAGCAAGTCGCCATGGCCAACGAGAGCCCGTTTTCCGCGGAACTGTCCAACAGCAAGGTGGCGGCGATCTTTGCCGACCCCGCATCGGCGCGTGAGGCCGCCGCCCGTCTGCGCCAGTCCCTGGAGCTGGCGGACGCGCAGGTGCAGGTGATCGCCCCGGGCGACCCACGCCCCGGCAGCAAGCTGGAACCGGAAAGCCGCGGCATCTTCCGCACCATGCTGCGCGCGCACCTGCGCCTGGGGCTGCTGGGCGCGGTGGCCGGCGCGGTGCTGTTCGCGGTGCTGTATGCCCGGGGCATCCCGTACATCGTCAATTCCGCGGTGATGGCCGGGGCGGTGATCGTGTCCTTCGGCGCCGTGGCAGGCCTGTTCCTCGGCGGCCTGTTTACCCTGCGGCCCGACCACGATCCCTACATCACCCGTGTCTACGCAGCGCTTGAGCTGGGCCGCACTGCGGTGGTGGTGCATTCGTTCTCGCGCGAGCAGAACGCGAAGGCAGCGGAATTCCTCAAGCAGTACAGCGACGAGGTCGTGGCCACGCTCTAGGCGGCCAGTCGTCCCAGCGTGGCCAGGCCGGCCTGCATGCGCGCATCCAGCGGGTGGCCGTAGTTCAGTCGCAGGCAATGGCGGAAACCACGGCTGGCCGAGAACATCGGCCCCGGTGCAATGCTGATGCCCAGTTGCGATGCGGCGCGCTGCAGCTGGATCGCATCCACGCCGTGGTCCAGTTCGATCCAGAGGAAATAACCGCCGGCCGGGCGCGTGACCCGCGTACCCGGCGGAAAAGCCTCGCCGATGGCGGCGACGTACTGTTGCTGCTGGGCGGCAAGCGTGGCGCGCAGGCGTCGCAGGTGGCGATCGAATCCGCCGCGTTCCAGGTAGTGGGCAAGACCGATCTGGGTCGGCACGTTGCTGTTCAGGGTCGTGGTCAACTTCAGCCGGGCCACCTTGCGAGCCTCGCGCCCGGCCGCCACCCAGCCGATGCGATAGCCGGGCGCCAGGCTCTTGGAAAACGAAGAGCAATGCATCACCAGTCCTTCGCGATCGAAGGCCTTGGCCGGCAAGGCGCGCTGGCTGGCGTAATGCAGCTCGGCGTAGACATCGTCCTCGATCAGAGGAATGGCATGCCGCGCCAGCAGCGTCACCAGTGCGCGCTTGCGCTCCTCCGGCATGCTGCTGCCGAGCGGGTTGTGGAAGGTCGGCATCAGCCAGCAGGCGCGCGGCGCATGTCGCGCGATCGCCATTTCCAGCGCATCGAGGTCGATGCCGTCGCGTGGGTGGGTCTGTACTTCGACGGCGCGCAGGCCGTTGCGCTCCAGCGCCTGCAAGGTGGCATAAAAGCACGGCGATTCGACCAGCACCGCGTCGCCGGGCCGGGTCACCGCCGCCACGCACAGGTTCAATGCCTCCAGCGCGCCGTTGGTGATGACGATCTCGTCGATGCCCACGTCCATGCCGGCCATCTGGTAGCGCAGCGCGATCTGCCGCCGCAGCGCCGCGTTGCCCGGAGTCAGGTCGTCGACCGTGCTCCACGGATCCAGGTGCACCGCTGCAGAGGCCACCGCGCGGCCGATCCGGTCCAATGGGAACAGCAGCGGACTGGGGAATGCGGATCCCAGGGGGACCACGTTGAGGGCCATGGCCGATTGCAGGACTTCGAATACCAGCTCGCTTACATCCACGTCGCGTGATTCGCCATCGGGACGTGAGGCGGTTTCCGGTTCCAGCGGCAGCGGCCTGGCATGCGTGGCGACGTAATAACCGGATCGCGGCCGCGACTGCACCAGCCCGCGCGCCTCCAGCAGGTAATAGGCCTGGAACACCGTGGACGGGCTGACCTGGCGGGTGGCCGCAGCCTGGCGCACCGAAGGCAGCCGCTGGCCTGGCTTCAGCAGGCCCTCGTGGATGGAGCGGGCGATATCCCCCGCCAGCGACTCGTAGCGCTTCATGCCTGAACTGATCTGGTTTTTTACACGGGAACTGATTCTACTAAAACTGATACGGTCCGCCGATGATGGGCGGGTCCAATGAGCCTAGAGGCGCGGCCGTGAATCCCGTAGTGGAACTCAACCTGGCGATGATCCTGTTCATCCCGTGGTTCTCTATCCTGGCTGTGCTGTTCTGGATGTTCCCGCGGCAGCCGCGCGGCGGCGCCCGCAAGGCCTTCGACATCGCCTCCCTGCTGCTTGCCACCGGCGTCGCCACTGCCGGCATGCAATGGAGCGTGCACAACGCCGAACCCGGCTACGGCCACATGTGGCAGCAGATCCTGGCCACGATGATGGCGTATGGCGGATTCCTGATGGTCATGACGATCGCGGTGATGCTGCGCTGGGCCTGGCTGCAACAGGCCGCGGCCGTTCCGCGGCAGGAATGAGCGTGATGGCTTTCACTGCATGAGCGAAGCGAGTCGCGAAGCTCTCAATGTCTGGATTGCCACGGGCTTCGCGACTTGCGTTGCTGTTGCGGTCCCGAATCCACCGGCTCCGCTCGTGTCCTGCGACAGGCACGAAGCGGGATGGGCGCGTACCCTGTGCGGCAGGCATGGCGATACCGGAGCTGGTTTGATCCAGATCAAGTCATCCGGCGCCCGTGTCCGGAAAATGCACCCCAGAACATTCAAAGGCAGATCATGAGCGAGCAAGGCATTCGGCCGGCAGCCAGCGGTGACACCGGCCTGGCCGGCTTCTACAACGACAAGGTGGTGCGCCAGTTCACCATCGCCTCGATCTTCTGGGGCATCGTCGGCATGGCGGTGGGCGCACTGATCGCCGCGCAGCTGTATTGGCCGGCACTGAACTTCGATACCGCCTGGCTCAGCTTCGGTCGCCTGCGACCCATCCACACCAATGGCGTGATCTTCGCTTTCGGTGGTTCGGCACTGTTCGCCACCAGCCTGTACATCGTCCAGCGCACCTGCCACGTGCGGCTGATGTCGGACAAGCTGGCCGCGTTCGTGTTCTGGGGCTGGCAGCTTTGCCTGGTGCTGGCGGTGGTGACGCTGGCCGGCGGCATGACCCAGGGCAAGGAATACGCCGAGATGGAATGGCCGGTGGACCTGCTGATCACCATCGTCTGGGTGGCCTATGCGGTGCTGTTCTTCGGCACGATCGCCAAGCGCAAGGTCAAGCACATCTACGTGGCCAACTGGTTCTTCGCCGCCTACATCGTCACCATCGCCCTGCTGCACATCGTCAACAACCTGGCGATCCCGGTCAGCCTGACCAAGTCCTACTCGATCTACACCGGCGCGGTCGATGCGATGGCGCAATGGTGGTACGGCCACAACGCGGTCGGCTTCATGCTGACCACCAGCTACCTGGGCATGATGTATTACTTCGTGCCCAAGCAGGCCGGGCGCCCGATCTATTCCTACCGCCTTTCGATCGTGCACTTCTGGGCGCTGATCTCGGTGTACATGTGGGCCGGCCCGCATCACCTCCACTACACCGCCCTGCCCGACTGGGTGCAGTCGGTGGGCATGGTGTTCTCGATCGTGCTGCTGGCGCCGTCGTGGGGTGGTGCTATCAACGGCATCATGACCCTGTCGGGCGTGTGGCATAAGCTGCGCACCGACCCGATCCTGAAGTTCCTGATCGTCGCGCTGAGCTTCTACATGATCGCGACCTTCGAAGGCCCACTGCTTTCGATCAAGACCGTCAATTCGCTGAGCCACTACACCGACTGGACCGTGGGCCATGTGCACGCTGGTGCGCTGGGCTGGGTGGCAATGATCACCATCGGCTCGCTGTACTCGATGTATCCGCGCACGCTGGGCCTGCAGGGCATGTTCTCGACCCGGCTGATCGACCTGCACTTCTGGATGCACACCATAGGCGTGGTGTTCTACATCTGCGCGATGTGGATCGCCGGCGTCACCCAGGGCCTGATGTGGCGGGCCACCAATGCCGACGGCACCCTCACCTATGCCTTCGTCGAAGCGCTCAACGCCACCTATCCCTATTACCTCGGCCGGCTGGCTGGTGGGTTGCTGGTGCTGGCGGGCATGTTCGTGATGGCATGGAATTTCTGGCGTACCTGGGAACTGGGCCGGGAAGCCGCACCGATGCCGGTGCTGGCCCCCGAAGCCGCAGCGGCGCGGGCTTGAGGAGACACGGATGAGCCTTGGACACGAAAAAATCGAGAAGAACGTCGGCCTGCTGATCGTATTGATTGCGGTCGCGGTTTCCCTGGGCGGGCTGGCCGAGATCGTGCCGCTGATGCACCAGGCCGAAGCGGTCACCCCGTTGCCCGGGGTGAAGCCCTACCCGGCCCTGCAACTGGCCGGACGTGACGTCTACGTGCGCGAAGGCTGCGGCAACTGCCATTCGCAGATGGTGCGCACCTTGCGCTTCGAGACCGAACGCTACGGCCATTATTCGCTGGCCGGCGAATCGGTCTACGACCGCCCGTTCCTGTGGGGTTCCAAGCGCACCGGGCCTGACCTGGCGCGCATCGGCGGTCGCTATTCCGACGACTGGCATCGCGTCCACCTGGACGATCCGCGTGCGGTGGTGCCCGAATCGAACATGCCCGCCTTCCCGTGGCTGTCGCGCAACTCCATCGACGGCGCGCAGCTGGCCCACAAGATGCGCACCCTGCAGGGCATGGGCGACCCCTATACCGATGCGGAGATCGCGCAGGCGCCGAAGGACGTGGTCGACAGCACCGAACTGGACGCCGTGGTCGCCTACCTGCAAGGCCTCGGCAAGCACGCACCCAAGGGGGGCTGAGACATGCTTTCGGGAATTATTACCCTGGCCCTGCTGGTGCTGTTCGTGGGCGGCTGGATCTGGGCATGGCGACCGGCGCGCAAGGCCGGCTTCGACGCGGCGGCACGCCTGCCGCTGGATGACCTGGAAGCCGCTGGCGACCACGAAGGGCAGCGCCCATGATCTCGACTGCGTGGTCATGGTTCGTCATCGCCCTGTCGGCCCTCAACATCCTTGGCCTGGTCTGGCTGCTCTGGTACACGGCCAGGCGCCGGCCGGGCGATCCCAAGCCGGAGGAAACCAGCCACTACTGGGATGGCGACATCACCGAATACAACAAGCCGATGCCACGCTGGTGGATCCAGGGCTTCTACCTGACCATCGTCTTCGCCATCGCCTACGTGGCGTGGTACGGCGGCATGGGCCACTACGCCGGCTACAGCGGCTGGACTTCGCAAAAGGAACACGAGATCGACAAGGCCGCCTCGGACGCCAACCTGGCCGAGACCTTCCGTCCCTACGATGGCCAGCCGATCGATCGGCTGGCCGCGGAGCCCGAAGCACGCAAGCTGGGCGCTTCGATCTTCGCCAACACCTGCGCCACCTGCCATGGCTCCTCGGCCCAGGGTGCGATCGGTTATCCCAACCTGACCGACGACATCTGGCACTGGGGCGGCGAACCGCAGACCATCCTCCAGACCGTGCTGGACGGACGCGAAGGTGTGATGCCCGAATGGGGACCGGTGCTGACCAGCATGGGCGGCGACAACGCCATCGACTACACCGTGGCCTACGTGCGCGCACTGGGCACGCCCGGCCAGTCGCTGCAGAACGACTACCTGGCCTCACAGGGCAAGAAGCTCTATGACGGCGTCTGCGTGGCCTGCCATGGCGTCGAGGGCAAGGGCAACCGTGAACTGGGCGCACCCGACCTGACCGACCGCTACTGGCTGTACGGCAGCAGCAAGGAAGCCCTGCGCCAGAGCATCGCCAAGGGCCGCCACGGAGTCATGCCGGCGCACCGCGCAATGCTGGGTGAAACCCGTGCGCGCCTGGTCGCGGCCTACGTCTGGTCGCTGTCCAACCCGCCAGGCGGCAAGAAGCCTGTGCCCGCATCCGCACCTGCCGGTAGCGCGCATTGAGCGTGTTCGCGCCACCGCCGTTCGACCATCCCCCGCGTCCGCTGGCCCAGCGGATCGGGGCCATTGCCTGGCCCAGCTTTTTCGCCGCATGCGTGGCCTCGATGGTGTTCTTCGCTTTCGTCGATCCACTGGACCTGCGTGACATCACCTTCCCGGACGTCGACATCAGCCGCAGCATGGGCTACACCATTGCCTTCTTCATGTTCTGGCTGGCCACGGCCTCGTCCAGCCTGTTCACCTGGCTGCTGCTGCGCCCGGCCAGCCGCTTCAACCGGGCATTGCCGCCCGAGTAGACGTTCGTGACCAGGAAAATCGACATAGACCTGCTGGATGACGGCGGGTCGCATTACACCAAGGAGCGCAAGGTCTATCCGCGCGATGTGTCCGGGCGCATGGACAAGCTGCGCAAGGCGTCGGTGTTCTGGCTGCTGGGGATGTACTACCTGTTTCCGTGGTTGAACTGGGACGCCCGCCAGGCCGTGTTGTTCGACCTGCCGGCGCGCAAGTTCTACATCTTCGGCCTGACCTTCTGGCCGCAGGATTTCAGTTTCCTGGCCATGTTGCTGGTGATCCTGGCCCTGGTGCTGTTCTTCGTCACTGCGCTGGGCGGCCGCCTGTGGTGCGGCTTCGCCTGCCCGCAGACGGTGTGGACTGAAACCTTCCTGTGGATGGAGCGCTGGACCGAAGGCGACCGCACCAAGCGGATGAAGCTGGATGCGGGCCCGTGGAATCGCGAAAAGGTGCTGCGCAAGGGCAGCAAGCACCTGCTGTGGCTGGTGTTCGCGTTGTGGACCGGTTTCACCTTCGTCGGCTTCTTCACCCCGATCACCGGCCTGGGCGCGCGCCTGTGGCCGTTTTCGTGGAATGGCTGGGAAACCTTCTGGGTGCTGTTCTATTCCTTCGCCACCTGGATGTGGGCCGGCATCCTGCGCGAGCAGATGTGCAAGTACATGTGCCCGTACGCGCGCTTCCAGAGCGCGATGTTCGACCGCAACACGCTGATCATCGCCTACGACCCGATGCGCGGCGAACCGCGCGGCCCGCGCAAGCGCGGCCTGGGTGACGTGATCGAACGCGGCCGCGGCCTGCTGGACAAGTTCACCGCTTACGACTACGTGTTCCGCGCGGCCCACCACCCCAGCGCCGCCGATTCGCGCGCCCAGGCGCGCGGCACCATCACCTTCGATGCGTCCAGCACGGTGGTCGAGCCGTTGCCGAAGTTCGCGGCCGAACAGCTGGGCGACTGCATCGATTGTACGATGTGCGTGCAGGTGTGCCCGGTCGGCATCGATATCCGCAACGGCCTGCAATACGAATGCATCGCCTGCGGCCTGTGCATCGATGCCTGCGACAACGTCATGGACCTGATGGGATTCCGGCGCGGGCTGATCCGCTATTCCACCCAGAACGCCATCGACGGCAAGCCGTCGCGGGTCCTGCGGCCGCGCATCATCATGTACGGCCTGCTGTTGCTGGGGCTGATCGCCGCCTTCATCTGGGGCGTCGGCACCCGCAGCCCGCTGATCGCCGAAGTGCTGCGCGACCGCAATGCGCTGTACCGGGTTGGCGCCGACGGCATCGAGAACGGCTACACGCTCAAGCTGGTCAACAAGACCGATGCCGTGCAGCATTACCGCATCGTGCTGGAGTCGGCCACGCCAGGCATCGCCCTGGCGCCAGCGACACCGGCCACGATCACCGCCGCCGCCGAGCAGGTCCTGTCGATGCCGCTGGAAGTGACCGCCCCGGAAACCATCCACGGCCGCCACGATCTGCGCTTCATCATCCAGACCACCGACGGCAAGACCCGCAAGACGGTTGAAAGCAGTTTCTTCGGACCCCTGTGATGAATTCCCCCAAGCCCACGCAAGACCCGACCCCGCAAGGCAAGCCCGCGCATGACAGGCCGCGGACGTCGCCCTGGCGGCAGCCGGTGATGTGGCTGGTGATCGGCCTGCCGCTGGCCTCGGTGGTGGCGGGCATCATCATGGTCATCGTGGCCGGCGGCAGTGACGCCATTGACACCTCGCCCGACCAGGTCAGGCGCACCGCGCAGATCCAGACCACCGACCTGGGCCCGGACGAAGCCGCGGGCGCGGCCAGGCTCAGTGCGATCGTGCGGCTGGACCCTGAGCGAAAACTGGTGGAAGTGCTGCCGGTGAGCGGCGACTTCGAGCGCAACGTCCCGCTGCGGCTGGCCCTGGCGCACCCGACCCGTGCGGAACTGGATGTTGCCCTGCTGCTGCAGCCCACCGAGCTGGGTTGGCGCGCGGCCGCCGACCTGGACGCCAGCCATGACTGGAACATCCGCCTGGGCCCGGCCGACGGCCACTGGCGCCTGCAGGGCCGCCTGCCCCGCGGCCAATTGGCCACCAACCTGCAGCCGCGGCTGGAAGCACGGTAGGCGATGCAATGGCGGTGGCGCTGACCCCCGGCGTGCCTGCGCGCGATGACGGGCTCCTGGGCACCCACCCGGGTTGCCATCATTGCGGCGAACCCCTGCCCGCCCTGCCCGCGCGCGTGCTGGTCGACGGCAGCTGGCGCCAGTTCTGCTGCGATGGCTGCGCCGCTGCCGCGCAGTGGATCGGCGAAGCCGACCTGGACGACTACTACCGGTTGCGCAGCCAGCTGGCTGCGCGCGTGGGCACCGAACCGGTCGACCTTTCGGTGTGGGATCGCGACGAGGTACTGGCCGAGCATGCCTACGAAGTGGAAGGCGGCCGCGAGATCACCCTGCTCACCGACGGCATGCGCTGCGCGGCCTGCGCCTGGCTAATCGATCGCGTGCTGGCGCGCGAGCCCGGTGTGATCGAAGCCGGGGCCAATGCGATGACCGGCCGCATCCGCCTGGCCTGGGATCCCGCCCGCACTACCCTCTCGCAGCCGCTGCAGCGCCTGGTGACCTTGGGCTACCGGCCCTACCTGGGTGGTGGCGAGGCCAGCGAGCGCGAACGCCGCCGCGAACGCAACCGTGCCCTGGCCCGTATCGGCATCGCCGGGCTGGGATCGATGCAGGCCATGATGTTCGCCGAGGCGCTGTATCTGGACTTCGGCAACACCATGTCGGTACCGACCCGCGATTTTTTCCGCTGGATCACGTTCCTGGTGTCCACGCCGGTGGTGTTCTACGCCGGCTGGCCGTTCCTGGCCGGGGCCTGGCGCGAGCTGCGCCAGCGCCAGCCCGGCATGGACACGCTGATCGGCGGCTCAACCTTGCTGGCCTATTTCGCCAGCGTGTTCGAAACCATGCGCGGCGGCGCCCACGTCTGGTACGACGCGGCGGTGATGTTCGTGTTCCTGCTGCTGGGCGCGCGCATGCTGGAACAGCGCGCCCGCCGCATCGCCACTTCCCAGGTGGACGCCCTGGCCCGCGCCCGTCCCGCCTTCGCCACCCGCCAGCGCGGCGATGGCAGCCGTGAAACCGTGCCGATCAGTGCACTGCTTGCCGACGACGTTGCCTGCGTGGCAGTGGGCGAGGTGGTGCCGGCCGATGGCGTGCTGCTGGAGCCGGCGCGCTTCGAGGAAGCACTGCTTACCGGTGAATCGCATCCCATGGAAAAAGCCGCCGGCGACCGGGTATTCGCCGGCACCGTATGCCGTGAACAACCGGCGCGCCTGCGCGTCACCGAAACCGGCAGCGCCACGCGGCTGTCGCAACTGGCGCGACTGGTTGGCCAGGCCCAGGCGCAACGCCCGGCCCTGGCCCGTGGCGCCGAGCGCATTGCCCGCCACTTCGTCACCGTCCTGCTGGTGGTCGCCGTGGCGGTATACCTGTTCTGGCGCGTGCATGATCCTGCGCGCGCCTTCGAAGTCACCCTGGCGTTGCTGGTGATCAGCTGTCCCTGCGCGCTGTCGCTGGCCGTGCCCGCCGCACTGGCCGCCGCGCACGGCGCGCTGGCGAAGCTGGGCGTGCTGCCGCTGCGCGACAACGCGCTGGAACGACTGGCTGGCGCCACCGACATCGTTTTCGACAAGACCGGCACGCTGAGCGACGGCAAGCCGGTGCTGGTCAGGATCGAGGCCTTCCCCGGCATGGACGAAGCGCAGGCGCTGCGCGTCGCTGCTGCACTGGAACGCGACGGCGGCCATCCGATCGCGCGGGCCCTCGCCGCCGCCGGCGCTGGCACTGATGCCGGCATGGACGTGCAGTCCGTGCGAGCCGTGGCCGGACAGGGAATCGAGGGCATGGTCGACGGACGCCACTGGCGACTGGGCCAGGCCGGCTTCGCCGCGGCGGCCGCCGATGATGGCTGCATCTGGCTGGGCGACGGCACGCGCCCGTCGGCCCGTTTCATCCTGCAGGAATCGCAACGCAAGGACGCATGCATGGCCATTGACGCGCTGCGCGCACAGGGCCTGTGCGTGCATCTGTCGAGCGGTGATGGCGAAGCCGCCGTGGGCCACTTTGCCGCGCAGGTGGGTATCGATCACGCACGTGCGCGACAGTCGCCCGAGGACAAGCTCGCCTACGTCCACGAACTGCAGGGCCTCGGCCGCCGCGTAGCCATGGTCGGCGACGGCCTCAATGACGCTCCCGTGCTGGCCGGCGCCGATGTCTCCCTGGCCATGGGCGAAGGCGCGGCCCTGGCCCAGCGTGCCGCCGACCTGGTGCTGACCGGCGCCTCGCTCATGCGCATCCCCCAGGCTGTCATCGTGGCGCGGCGTACCCGCCAGGTGATCCGCCAGAACCTGGGCTGGGCCCTGGGCTACAACCTGTTGGCGTTGCCTTTGGCTGCCGCCGGCATGGTGACGCCTTGGGTCGCTGCGCTGGGCATGGCGGTGTCTTCGCTGATCGTCACGTTGAATGCCTTGCGCCTGACCTGCGCGCCTGCGGCCATGTCGCCATGAACATCCTGCTGTTCCTGATTCCGCTCAGCCTGGTCCTGCTGGCCGCCGCCGCCTGGGCATTCGTGTGGGCGGTCCGGCGCGGCCAGTTCGACGACATGGACACGCCCGCACTCGACATCCTGCGCGATGATCCGCACGAGCGGCCGCGCCATGCGCCGTCAACACCGGCGGCGACCCATGTGGACGCCGCAGGCAACGACCAGAACCCAGATGCCGATTGACTGGCTGACCCTGGGCGCGGCCGCGCTGACCGGATTGATGGGCGGCGTGCACTGCGCGGCGATGTGCGGCGGCATTGCCACCGGCTTCTCGGCAATGGCGCCGCGCGGCGGCTGGATGGCAGCGCTGGAACCCAACCTCGGCCGCATCCTCGGCTACACGCTGGCCGGGGTGATCGCGGGCGCGTTTGGCAGCAGCATCCTCAACCTGGCACGCGTCGAATGGCTCAGCACTGCGTTGCGGGCAACCGTTGGACTGGTGCTGATACTTGCCGCGCTGCGCCTGCTCGACCGCCGCGGCCGGCTCGGCTTCCTGTCACGCCCCGGCGCGGGCGTCTGGCGGAAACTGCAGCCGCTGCAGCGGCGCCTGCTGCCGGCCGACACGCGCGGCAAACGCATTGCGCTGGGCATGCTGTGGGGCTGGATGCCGTGCGGACTGAGCACCACGCTGCTGGCGGCAGCATGGCTGCAGGCCGATGCGGTGAATGGCGGTCTGACCATGGCCGCCTTCGGCCTGGCGACCCTGCCGGTGATGCTGCCGCTGACCTGGTCGGGTCAGCGCCTGGGACGGTGGCTGCAAAGACCGGCCTGGCGCGGCACTGCCGCCGCCGTGATCCTGCTTGCCGGACTGCTTACCGTGGCCGCGCCGTGGCTCATGCACGTGCCTGCTGCACACGCACTGCTGACTGCCCTGGGCTGCGCCAGCCTGCCTGGCTGAGATGCTCGCCGAACTGCTCAGCCGGCCGAGCCGCGCAACGGCAGAGGCGCTGCTTCGCGGACATGCGCCAGGCGGTTGAGCTGGCCGGGATCGCTGATTTCGATCAGGCGTCCATGCACTGAAATGACACCGTCTTCCTGCAGCCGGGTGAAACCGCGACTCACCGTTTCCAGCGCCAGCCCCAGGTAGTTGGCGATGTCTTCGCGGCTCATCGGCAGCTTGAACTGCAGGCCGGATTGCCCGATCAGCTGGTAGCGCTCGCCGAGCCCGTGCAGGAACAGCGCGATGCGTTCGTTGGCCTGGCGCTTCACCAGGATATTGAGATGGTCCTGGTCGCGGCCCATGCCCTGCCCGATGACGCGCAGCAGTTGCTGCTGCAGTCGCGGGAGTTGCGCGGCCACCGCAGTGAGTTGCACCAGCGGCACTTCGCATACGCTGGCCGTGGTCAACGCGATCGCTTCGCAGCGGTGGACGCCATGACCCAGCGCATCCAGTCCGATCAGCTCGCCGGGAAGATGGAAGCCGACGATCTGCTCTTCGCCTTCCTCGCTGATGCTGACCGTCTTGAAGGCGCCATCGCGCGCGATGTACAGGGAAACCAGGGGATCGGAGATGCGGAACAGGCGTTCGTTGCGCTGGGTGGGGCGCCGCAGCTTGACGATCTGGTCCAGCCGCGCCAGTTCTTCCGCATCGATGCCGGCAGGCAGGCACAACTGTTGCAGCGAGCAATGCGCGCAACTCTTGCGCAGATGCGCAAGGTCCAGGGGGATGGGTTCGCTCATTGCCGATAATGATGCCATGAAGCGCGATGGCCGGTAAGGCGCGACCAGCTGCTCAGGCTGCAGCTGCGACGTCATGCCGGCCGCCGCTGCGCAATTCCTGCACTAGGTGCCACTGCAGTCATGGGCAAGCCACCGCACAGGCAAACGAGTGTCCGCAGAATTTCGCTACTGGCGTTGACTACTGGGTTGGCCTTTGCACGGCTGGAAACGACGCGTTGTTTTCGCCGGCCTTGCCAATGCATTCCCTTACCCGCGCCATCGACCGGACTGGTCTGGAGAGCCGCACGCCATGCCCGAAGCAGCGAAGCTTGCACTCAAGGGCCGCGTGGTCAGCATGGATGCAGGCGATCGTGTGCACGCCAACGCAGTCGTCTATATCGATGCAAACAGGATTACGGCCATCGCGCCGGCCGCTGCGCCGCCTCCGCCTGGCTTCGAAAGCATCAAGGTGCTTGCTACCGGCGGCACGCTGTATCCCGGATTGATGGACCTGCACAACCACCTCAGCTATGACGCATTGGCGTTGTGGCAGGTGCCGAAGCAGTACACCAACCGGGACGACTGGGGTGCGCACGCGGACTATCGGCGGCTGATCAGCGGCCCGATGAACGTGCTTGGACAGACCGACGGTTTTCCGGAGGCCATCGCGCGTTTCGCCGAATGCAAGAGCCTGCTCGGCGGCGTCACGACCTCGCAGGGCATCGCCCTTTTCAGCAACTCCGGCATACGCCGCTATTACGATGGCCTGCTGCGCAACGTCGAGATCTCCGACGGGCCGGACCTGCCCGCGGCCAAGGCACGCATTGGCGACGTCGAGGCGAAATCCGCCACCCGGTTCCTGGCCCATCTGCAGACCTGCACTTGCCTCTTGCTGCACCTGAGCGAAGGCACCGATGCACGAGCGCGCAACCACTTCCACAGCCTCAGCCTTCCAGACGGCCGGGTCGCCATCACCGATGCCCTGGTCGGCATCCACTGCGTGGCCCTGCAGCGCGCCGATTTCAAGCTGCTGGCCGCGCATGGCGGCGGCATGGTGTGGTCCCCGCTCAGCAACCTGCTGCTGTATGGCAAGACTGCGGACATGGCCGCTGCCCAGGCCGAAGGCGTGACCATCGGCCTGGGCTCGGACTGGTCACCCAGTGGCAGCAAGAGCCTGCTCGGCGAACTCAAGGCCGCCCATGCCTACAGCGAGCAGAACGGGGGGCTGTTTCCGGCCAGGGACATCGTCGCCATGGCCACGCGCAACGCGGCGAAAATGCTCAAGTGGGACCAGGGCCTGGGTTCGCTGGAAGCGGGCAAGCGCGCCGACCTGATCGTGGTGCGCGGGGTCGAGGCCGATCCCTACCTGCAGCTGATCAAAGCCAGCGAAACCGACCTCAGCCTGGTCGTGATCGACGGAATACGACGTTACGGCCTGCCCAGGCTCATGCCCGATGAAGCGCGGCTGGAAGACTGGAAAGTGGCCGGACTGCGCAGGCGCCTGGACCTGCGGATTGCCGATCCGCTGGCTTCTGCTTCGCGGCTGACCTTGCGCCAGGCGGTGGATCGCCTGCAGGCTGGCCTGAAGGATTTGCCTGCCCTGGCCCATGCAATCGAGCACCCGCCGCAGCGCTTGCGTACCGCGGCTGCCAAGGCCAGGCCGCGCTGGTTCCTGGAACTGGAACATGAGGAGCCGGCCGGACTGTCCCTCCGCACGCGCTTTCGCGGCGAGCCCGATGCTCCCCGCAGGATTTCGGCCATGGTTGCGAGCGAGGCGCTGGCCACGCCGCTGTCGAAATTACTGGGGCCGCTGACGCTGGATCCGCTGACGGTCGCGGGCGACCGCAGCTTCCTGGATCGTCTGCGGGCGCAGCCGAACCTGCCCCCCGATTTCAGGATTGCCCTGCTCAAGGCCTACGATTAGCAAGTCGACGAAGTCCTACCGGAGCATGCAGACATGACGGCGTCCAAGTCACCCAGAGCCGCCCCCAAGCGTGCCGCGAAGCCAGCGCCCGCCGCCGCCAGCAAGCCCACGGCGCGCAAGGCGCTGCTGCCGGAGAACGGCATGAGTGGGTTTTCCATCGACCTGTCGGCAGCCGGCGAGCGGGCGAAGCTGGCGGCCCTGCCCCGCACGCGCAGTGCAATGCGCGTGGCCTCGGGGCCGGCTCTGGACTTAGGCAGGCTCGACCCGGAGACCGCTGCGAGCCATTACCTGGACCAGGCGCTTGAAAGCAGGGAGGTGCGGAAATTCTCGCGCCCGGTCGCCGGTGGCGTGCCCAGTGATTTCAAGAGCCTGGGCACCGAAGTGAGCCCGCTCACCGGGACCACGCTGGTCAAGTTCCGCCAGCATCTCAACAAGATTCCGGTCTATGGCTCGCTGGTGGTGGTGGAGCTGGGTGCCGACAACCAGTGCCTGGCCATCAATTCTTCCATCGGCACGCCCAAGGCGGTGGCCAACGTGGCCAAGGTGGCACCCGCCGAGGCATTGGCGGTCGCGGCGAAGGCGGCTGGCGTCGCGGTCTCGCGACTGGCGCAGACCCCCAGGCTGAACTACTACTTCGACCAGCGACGGGCCAGTTGGAAACTCGTCTACATCGTGGAAGACGTCAGGCAGCCAGTGACCAAGGCGGGCAGGCGCGGCGTCGACGCCAGCGTCAAGGACTATGTCGTCGATGCCTTGACCGGTAGCCTGCTCGCCGCCCTGCCCCGTATTCCCGCCATGTCGGCAGTGCACGAAACCGTGGTCGACGCGCTGGGCCGCGCGCGGACCATTGCGGTCGAGAAAACCGGCAGCAGGCGCCGGATGCACGACAGCACGCTGAACCTGACCACCTACGGCTTCCGCTTCCGCGACCCGACCGCTGACGCCGACAAGCTGCCTGGCAGCCTGTATAAAAATCCGCCGAAGCCCTGGCCGCTGGAGGCGATCGGAGCACATGCAAACGTCGCTGAAACCGTGCGTTTCCTGCGCGACGTGCTCAAACGCAACAACATCGACAACCGCGGCGGCGAAGTGGTTTCCACGGTCAACTGCTGGGATCGCGAGGAAAGCACCGGCACCGATCGCGAATGGCGCAACGCCTACTGGAATGGCGAACAGATGGTGTATGGCCAGGTCGCCTTTCCCGATGGCTCGATGCTGTCGATCGCCTCGATGCTGGACGTGGTGGCGCACGAGCTGTTCCATGGCGTGACCGAGGCAACTTCGCGCCTGGAATACCAGAGCCAGGCCGGCGCGCTCAATGAATCCTACTCGGACATCTTCGGCGTGATCATCAGCAACCGCGGCAAGCCGGTCGGCAAGTGGACCTGGGAAGTCGGCCGTGATTTCAACGGGCCTGGCACGTTCCTGCGCAGCCTGGCCGACCCGACGCGCTTCGACCAGCCCAGGCACATGCGCAATTTCCGCAGGTCCGTGCCGCCGTACACCTACGAGCGCAACGACTATGGCTGGGTCCACGACAACAGCGGCATCCATAATTTCGCCGCCTACAAGATCCTGACCAGGAAGCGCGGTTCGAAATTCCTGTTCAGCCCCGAACAGGTGGCGGCGATGTTTTTCCTGGCCCTTACCATCCACCTGTCCCGCACCTCGGATTTCGCTGCCAGCCGCCGCGCCGTGCTGGCCGCCACCCGATCGCTGTTCCGCAAAGACCCGCCCGCAACCTTGAAGTACAAGGTTGCCGCAGTGGCAAGCGCATTTGCGGCCGTGGGGATCAAATAGGCTGAGCGTTGGCAGCCGCCAGCAGCCGGTCCGCTAACGGCAAGCCAGGTGCACGGCGTCGTCCAGCTTCCGCAGCAGGTCGAAGGTCCGCTTCAGCCCCACCGCTTCGAGCTTCGACACGCGGCGGGCCTTGGCCGCATTGCAGCGCGCCTCCGCAGGATCGGCGCGTTGCCGCATGTTATTGGGGCCCCTGGACCGGCGCGCCGGTTTCGACGGCGGTTTCACCCTGGCGGAAGCGACGGCCTTGCCCTTTGTCGGGGCAGGCGGTGGATCCGGTGCAGCGTCCCATTGCTTCAGCGTGCGTTGCGACGGCAGGCAGGGCTGCGACTGATAGGCCACGCCGGTGGTTCCGGCGCATTTGTATACCTGCTGCGCCTGCACGGACGCAGTGGTGGAAAGCAGCAACAACAGCATCGTCAAGCGCATCGACTGGTCCTTCAGCACCGGTGCCGGCATGGCAGCAAGCGTGTCCGATTGCACGGCTGCGGCAAAGCGGGCTGCATCGCGTGCATCCGTAGGACGGCGCCTCACGTAATGGTCAGTGAAGCCCGTCAACGGACCCGCCACATGCATTCGTTTCCTGCCCACTGCCTGCACAGGCGCTGCATTCGGGCAGCGGGCCGTCCGCTGGCGACCGAACTTCCTGCGCGGACGGATCCGCAGGAATGACGTATTCGCCCTCTCGCAGCCGGGCCATGTGGCCGTTCTGGGCCGCCATTGCATGATCCCCGCGGACAAGACCCACCCAATGGATCCATCCGCAGTCAAGAGCTGTGCCGGCTTATGAGATGTCTTCCCCTACCCCAGCCAGTGAGCCTTGCATGGTCAACGCCTATCTCTACCTCAATGCCGTGCTCTACGCCCTGCTGGCACTCTGGTGCACGCTGTTTCCCGGGACCACGGCATCCGCTGTGGGTTACCAGGTGCTCAGCAGGTCCGGGCAGTCCGAATACCTGGTCATCTACGGAGGCCTGCAACTCGGCATGGCGTTCCTGTTCGCCTACTTCGCGCGGACGCGGCAGCCGCGCAACGGGGTCGTGCTGGCGCTGGCCTTCTACATACCCATCGTGCTGTACCGCGCCGTCAGCATGGCGCGACTGTGGCCGCTGGAGCCGGCCACGCTGCTGCTTGCCCTGCTCGAATGGATGCTGCTCATTGCCGCGGTCCTGCTATGGAAGATATCGCGGCCGCGCAAGTGAAAACGCAGCGATCTCGCGTGGGGTAGCATCGGTGGTCAGTCCACCCTCCCGCGCCACAGGCCCACGCATGCCGGTCCCCCGATTCGCAGACACGTCCGACCACGACGAGCCCGGCCAACTGCTGCTGGCGACCGCCAACGGCGACCGCGCCGCTTTCGAGAGACTTTACCGCAGCACCTCGCCGCGCCTGTTCGGAGTCTGCATGCGCATCATTCCGCAGCGTGCCGAGGCCGAGGACGTGCTGCAGGAAGTGTTCACCAACGTCTGGCGCAAGGCGACCCAGTTCGATCCGGCACGCGCAAGCGGCCTTACCTGGCTGACGATGATGGCGCGCAATCGCGCCATCGACCATATCCGTTCGGGCCGCGCCAGCCGCCAGTCGGTCCCGATCGACCTGGCCGAGGAACTGGTGGACGCCGCGCCCGATGCCCAGGGCGCCGCGGAGGCCATGCTCGAAGGACATCGGCTGGATGTCTGCCTTGGCGAGCTGGAAGTGCCACGCCAGCAACTGGTGCGCACTGCATTTTTCGAAGGCATTACCTATGAGGAACTGGCCCAGCGCAGCGGCACGCCGCTCGGCACGGTCAAGAGCTGGATCAGGCGCAGCCTGGTAAAACTGAAGGCGTGCCTGGAACGATGAACACACCCTCCCTGCCGATGGATCAGATGCCACCCGAGGACGACGTGCTGGCCGGCGAATATGTCCTGGGCGTGCTCGATACCGCGCAGCGACGCGCTGTCGAGTCGCGCATTGCCCGCGAGCCCGCCTTCGCCGACGAGGTCGCCGGCTGGGAACAGGGCTTCATGGCGCTGGCCGCACAGATCGCTCCCGTTCCGGTCCCCGACTATGTCTGGGCGCGGATCGGCAGCGCGCTCGGATTCGGTCCCTCGCCCCGCAGCGTGGTCGCCGCCGAGCGCGGCCCGTTCTGGAACAGCCTTGGATTCTGGCGCTGGTTGGGCGTGGGTGGTTTCGTCACCGCGGCCGTATGTTTGCTGGCACTCTTGAATTCCGTACGCATGCCCGACACCGCGCCGGCACCTCCGGTCGTGGTTGCGCCGCCGATCCCGACACCGGTTCCGATGGCATCCACCCTGGCTCGCGATGACGGTCGGCCTGGATTCGTCGCCACCGTCGACCAGCGCAGTGGTCGCATGACCATCACCCCGCTCGATCCGGTGGTCGAGCCGGGGCGCGTGCAGGAACTGTGGCTGATCCCGGCCGACGGCACCCCGCGTTCGCTCGGCCTCGTCAGCGCCGAGCGCGCGCAATCGGCCCAGGTACCGGAGAAGTGGCTGGCTCTGCTCGACGCGCGCGCGATTCTCGCGATCACGCTGGAACCGCCAGGCGGAGGACCGGGTGGCAATCCCAGCGGCCCGGTCACGGCCAAGGGTTCGATCGCAATGCTCTGAGCGCATGACGCCCTCGGCCCCGGCGAAGTTGCGTCGGGCCAGCTGCATCCATAACAAGGTGCGGAACGTATAGGTCGGAGCATCCCTTCTCCGAGAGTCCACGCCGTGCCGTGCCCACCGCCCGTTTCTCCTGCCCCCGGGCCTGCCGACGAGCGCCACGCCGGGTTGCGCACGCTGCTCAGCTGGTTTGATTCCAGCGTGGAGGGATCGCCGGCCGAATGCGGAGAACACGCCGATCGCATCGATTGGCTGCGCACCGCGCCCTTCGTCGCCATGCACCTGGCCTGCTTGGCCGTGGTCTGGGTGGGTTTCTCCTGGTTCGCACTGGGCGTGGCAGTGGCGCTGTACGGGCTGCGGATGTTCGCGCTGACCGGCTTCTACCACCGTTATTTTTCGCACAAGTCGTTCCGTACCTCGCGCGTGGTGCAGTTCGTGTTCGCGGCGATCGGAGCCACCTGCGTGCAGCGCGGGCCGTTGTGGTGGGCCGCGCACCATCGCCAGCACCACCGCCATACCGATACCCCGGCCGATCCGCACTCGCCGCGCCAGCACGGCTTCTGGTGGAGCCACATGGGCTGGTTCCTGACCCCGCGCGGCTTCCGCACCGACTGGGACGCAATTCCCGACCTGCGCAAGTTTCCCGAACTCAGGTTGCTGGACCGCTTCGACATCGTTCTGCCGCTACTGCTGGCCGTGGGCCTTTTCCAGTGCGGCAACTGGCTGCAGCACGCGCATCCGGCATTGGCCACCAACGGCCCGCAACTGCTGGTGTGGGGATTCTTCATCTCCACCATCGTGCTGTTCCACGCCACCGTCACCATCAACTCGCTGGCACACGTGTTCGGCAGCCGCCGCTTCGACACCAGGGACGACAGCCGCAACAACCTGTGGCTGGCGCTGATCACCTTTGGCGAAGGCTGGCACAACAACCACCACCATTTCCCAGGCTCGGCACGCCAGGGTTTCCGCTGGTGGGAAGTCGACGTCACCTGGTATGGCCTGAAACTGATGTCCTGGCTCGGCCTGGTGCGCGACCTTAAACCGGTGCCTGCAGGACTGTCGCGACCGGGGCGCCGCCCGGCATGAGTCGCATTGCAGTGGTGGGCTCCGGCATTGCGGGGCTGGGCGCGGCATGGCTGCTTTCGCGCCAGCACCAGGTCGTGCTGTTCGAAAGCGGCGATTACCTTGGCGGCCATACCCACACCCACGACATTGAAGTCGATGGCCGGCACCACCTGGTGGATTCGGGCTTCATTGTCTTCAACCAGGCGCACTATCCGCTGCTGACTGCGATGTTCGCCGAGCTTGGCGTCGTATCACAGCCCACCACGATGAGCTTCTCGGTCCACGATGAAGCCAGTGGGCTGGAATACAACGCCGGTAGCGTCCGCGGCCTGTTCTGCCAGCCCGGCAACCTGCTGAACCCGTCGTTCTGGCGGATGCTGGCCGAGCTTCGGGGCTTCTACCGCGATGCGCCGGCCGTGCTGGGCACGGGTACTCCAGGCCCCACGCTGGGCGAGTACCTCGCATCGAACCGGTATTCGGCCATGTTCCGCGACAACCACCTCATCCCGATGGCGTCGGCGCTGTGGTCGTCGCCCGCGCGCGGCATCCTCGGGTTTCCCATGAAGCACCTGGTCGCCTTCATGGCCAACCACGACATGCTGCAACTGACGGGCCGGCCGCAATGGCGGGTGGTCGGTGGCGGCTCGCAATCGTATGTACGCGCGCTGCGCTCGCGCTGGACGGTGCAGGAACGACTGGCGACGCCAGTGACTTCGGTACGTCGGGTGACCGGCGGTGCCAGCGTGACCAGCAGGCTTGGCAGCGAATTTTTCGACGAAGTGGTGCTTGCCTGCCATGCCGACGATGCGCTGTCCCTGCTTGTCGATGCGACCGCCCGGGAACGGGAAATCCTCGGCGCGATCCAGTACCAGGACAACGAGGCCATCCTGCATTCGGATATCCGCGTACTGCCCACGCGCCGTGGCGCCTGGGCGGCGTGGAACGCCTGGGTGCCTGCGGACAAAAACGCGCCCTGCAGTGTCAGCTATTGGATGAATGCGTTGCAGTCGCTGCAGGCGCCGCAGCAGTTCATCGTCTCGCTCAACCGGCACGCCGACATTGACCCGGCACGGATCCATCGGCGGCTGCACTACCGCCATCCGCTGCAGGATCATGCCTCGGTAGCGGCACAGGCACGCAAGCAGGAAATCCAGGGGCTTGCGCACACCTGGTTCGCCGGTGCGGGCTGGGGGTTCGGTTTCCACGAAGATGGATTGCGCAGCGGAGTGGAGGTCGCACGTGGACTGGGAGTGCAGTGGCCATGACCCTGTTGCGCCCTGCGGCGGATCCGCAGCACAGTGAAATCAATGCATGCCCGCGCGCCGCGGACCTTGCGAGCGGGCTCTACACGGGCTGGGTGCGGCATCGACGCCATGCACCCCATCCGCATGCGTTCCGCTATCGCCTGTTCATGGCCTACCTGGACCTTGCCGAAGTCGAGCAGGTGTTCGCGGGTCGCTGGCTGTGGTCGGTGGGGCGGCGCAACGTGGCCGAATTCAGGCGCAGTGACTACCTGGGCGACCCTGCAGTGCCACTGGACTTGGCCGTGCGTGACTGCGTGGAGCAGCACGGCCACCCACGGCCGCGCGGTCCGATACGCCTGCTTGCCCACCTGCGCTACTTCGGCAAGTGCTTCAATCCGGTCAGCTTCTATTACTGCTTCGCCGAAGACGGACAGACGCTGGATACCGTGGTGGCTGAAATCACCAACACGCCCTGGAAGCAGCGATATGTCTATGTGCTTGCGGCCGCTGACGCCAATCCCCACGGCAGGATGCACGCCTGGAAATTCGAAAAGCGATTCCATGTCTCGCCCTTCATGGCGATGCAACACGCCTACGCATGGCGATTAGACGTTCCTGGTGACAGCTTGCACGTGCACATGGATGTGTTGTCGCCGGAGTCGCAAGGTGATCCAACAGATCGTGAGTTCGACGCCACCCTGGTCCTGCGGCGGGCTCCCATCGATTCACGCCACCTGGCAGCGGCGCTGCTCCGCTTCCCGCTGATGACGCTGCAAGTGCTGGCCGCCATCCACTGGCAAGCCCTGCGCCTTTGGCTACGCGGCAATCCCGTCCATGACCATCCACAGAAAAGGATATCCCCGTGAATCGTCCGCATGTGCCCGTGCTCGATGGCGCCACCCAGCAGGCTGCATCTTCGATGGTTGAAAAGGTACTGCGCAAGCGCTTGCTTGCAACGCTGGGCGAGTTGCGCGACTGCCGACTGTCGATCGAGGAAAGCGGCGAAACCATGGTCCTTGGCACACCCGCGGCCCATGCCGATGCAACGCTGCACGCGCACCTGCGGATCCACGACCCGGCCTTCTACCGCATGGCCGCGCTCAACGGCAGCGTTGGCGCAGGCGAGGCCTATCTGGAGGGCTTGTGGGACTGCGACGACCTGGTCGCCCTCGTGCGTATCCTGGTACGCAATCGGGAACGCCTGGACGCAATGGACTCCGGGCTGGCAAAACTGGGCGGCTGGGCGATGCAGGCCATGCATGCGCTTGCCCGCAATACGCGCAGGGGCAGCCGCCGCAACATCGCCGCGCACTATGACCTGGGGAATCCGCTGTTCCAGCTGTTCCTGGACGACAACCTCATGTATTCCTCCGCGATATTCGAGAGCGAGGACGAGACCCTGGAAGTTGCTTCGACACGAAAGCTGGCGCGCATATGCGAGAAACTGCGCCTGGGCCCACAGCACCACGTGGTGGAGATCGGCACGGGCTGGGGCGGGTTCGCGCTGCATGCCGCCCGTGAGCATGGCTGCCACGTCACCACCACCACCATCTCCCGCGAGCAGCACGAGCTGGCCTGCCAGCGCATCCAGCAGGCAGGGCTGGGAGACCGCGTCGAGGTGATGCTCAAGGACTACCGTGACCTGGACGGGCAGTACGATCGGCTGGTCTCGATCGAGATGATCGAAGCCATCGGCCACCAGTACCTGGACACCTACTTCGCCAAGGTCGCCGGCCTGCTCAAGCCCGACGGCGAGGCCCTGGTGCAGGCGATCACCATCGAGGACCACCGCTACCTGCAGGCCCTGAAGTCGGTCGACTTCATCAAGCGTTTCATCTTCCCGGGCAGCTTCATACCCAGCGTGTCGGCGATGGCTGGCGCCATTGGGCGGGCCAGTGACCTGCGCGTGTTCAACCTGGAGGACATCGGCCCCAGTTACGCGTTGACGCTCAAGGCCTGGCGCGAGCGCTTCCATGCGAACTTGCCCCGGGTCAGGGCGCTGGGTTACGACACCCGCTTCGTGCGCATGTGGAACTTCTACCTGGCCTATTGCGAGGGCGGGTTCCGCGAACGTTCCATCGGCGACGTGCACCTGTGGCTGACGCGTCCGGATGCGCGCCCGCCGCAATATCCGTATGCAATGGCGGCGGCGTGAGCAATTGGCTGAATTTCATTGCCTCGCAACTGCTATGGATGGCAGCGGTAGGGGGTGCGGCACGTGGACTTGCCTGGCTGGGCCCGCTGTGCCTGTTGCTGTTTGCCGCGGTCCAGCTCTTGCCCCGATTCCGCGCCCGCGGTGACGTGGGCCTGATGCTGCTTGCCCTGCCGGTGGGCCTCGTGGTCGATACGACCATGGCGGCCAGCGGTTTGCTGCGCTATGCCTCGCCCGTCCCATCTGCCGCGCTCGCCCCCGTGTGGATACTGTCGCTCTGGATGGGCTTTGCCCTGACCTTCAATCATTCGATGTCCGGCATCATGCGCCGCCCGTTGCTGGCCATCGCCTTTGGCGCGCTGGGCGGAGCGCTCTCGTACTGGATTGCGTCGCGTACGTGGGGTGCGGTTCAATTCACAGATTATTGTGCGGCGGTACTGGTACCTTTGGCTGCGCTGTGGGGAGCGGCAATGGGGCTGTTGAGTTATGCCACGCTGCGCCTCGCGAGAACCCCCCTACCCTCGTCCAGCGGAGTTCCAGGATGAACGCGTGGCCCTTGCTCTGGGTATTGCTGGCTGCGTCCGTGCTGATGGGCGGTGGCTGGCTGTGGCAACGGAAGACGGCCAACGCTGGCATCGTTGACGTGTTGTGGTCGGCCGGCATGGCCGTGGCCGCGGTCTATTACGCGTTGGTGTTGCCGGGCGCCGCCCTGCCCCGCGTGCTGGTGGCCCTGATGGGCGGCCTGTGGGGCGCGCGCCTGGCCTTGCATCTGGCCAGGCGCGTCTTCAGCGAAGAGGAAGACGGGCGCTACCGCAACCTGCGTGTGCGCTGGAGCGGCAATCAACGCAATTTCTTCCTGTTCTTCCAGGCACAGGCGGGATTCGTGGTGCTGTTCTCCCTGCCGTTCTGGATTGCCGCACACAACCCGGTTGCGCATTGGACGTTGTGGAAGGCAATCGCCGTCGTGGTCTGGCTGGTCGCAGTGATGGGTGAAGGCATGGCCGACAGCCAGTTGGCCGCGCACCGCATGGATCCTGCCAACCGCGGCAAGACCTGCCGCAGTGGCCTGTGGCGCTATTCGCGGCACCCGAACTACTTCTTCGAATTCCTGCACTGGTTCACCTATGTGTTCCTGTCCATCGGCATGGGCACGGGCTGGGTGGCCGTCAGTCTCATCGGGCCGGCGCTGATGCTGGCGTTCCTGTATCGGGTCACCGGCATTCCCTACACCGAGGCGCAGGCCTTGCGCACGCGCGGTGCGGATTACGCCGAGTACCAGCGCACCACCAGTCCTTTCGTACCGCTTCCCCCGAAGCATTGATGTCCATCCCTGGAGCCTGCATGTCAACCTCTTCACCTTTCATCGTAGACACCGAAAAGGAAAGCTTCGCCACCCGCCTGGCCGAGTCCGGTCGCCTGCCCGACAATCTGCTGCGTCTCGGTATCCGTCGGCAATGCGCGCAGCGCCTCAAGGACGAGCGCAAGGGTGGCGCCGAAGAGGTCTTCGCCCGCCAGCAGGCCTGGCTGGAAGGCCTGCGCAACAGCGACATCGCCGTTGAAACCCAGGCCGCCAACCGCCAGCACTACGAGCTGCCGCCGGAGTTCTTCCAGCTCTGCCTGGGCCGGCAATTGAAATACAGCAGTTGCTACTGGGACGAGGCCACCACCAGCCTCAGCATGGCCGAGGACCACATGCTGCGCCTGTACGGAGAGCGTGCCGAACTCGGCAACGGGCAGCGCATCCTGGAGCTGGGCTGTGGCTGGGGGTCTTTGACCTTGTGGATGGCCAAGCAGTATCCCGAATCCCGGATCACCGCCGTTTCCAACTCGAAGATGCAACGCGAGTTCATCGAAGCGCGCTGCCGCGAACGTGCGATCTTCAACGTCGAGGTGATCACCGCCGACGTCAACAACCTGCGTCTGCAGGACGAAAGCTTCGACCGCGTGGTCTCCGTGGAAATGTTCGAGCACATGCGCAATTACCAGGAGCTTCTATCGCGCATCGGCAGCTGGCTGGTGCCAGGCGGCAAGCTTTTCGTGCACATCTTCTGCCACCGCGAGCTGCTGTACCTGTTCGAGGCCAAGGGCGAAGGCAACTGGATGGGCCGGCACTTTTTCACTGGCGGGCTGATGCCCTCGGCTGACACCCTGCTCGCCTTCCAGGACAAGATCAGCATCGAGCAACGCTGGCTGTTGTCGGGAACGCACTACGAGAAGACCGCCAACGCCTGGCTGCAGAACCAGGACAACAACCGCGACCAGGTCATGCGGGTCCTGCAGAGCGTGTACGGAATGGTCGACGCGCCGTTGTGGTACCAGCGCTGGCGCATGTTCTGGATGGCATGCGCCGAGCTGTTCGGCTATGACAACGGCAACGAGTGGATGGTGGCGCACTACCGCTTCAAGCGTTGACGGGTTGCAGCGACAAATCCAGGGTGGGTGTGCACCCGCCCCTGCCTATGCGCGAACGACTTCTCAGAAAGTAACCGGCACGCGCACCGTCACGCTGACGTCGGGCGTATCACGGGTCAGGCCCGCCCCCAGCGCCACGTTGAGCGAGGCTTTTTCATTGAAGCGGTACGTGGCCCCCAGCAACAGGGTGGCCAGGGTGACATTGACCGAGCCGGCGACCGCCTCGCCGTTCTGCTTGGTCTTGGCCACCAGGTTCTGGTCGTAGCCGATGCTGATGGCCGCTTTCTCATTCAAGGCCAGGCCCATGCCCATGTTGAAGCCGATGATGTCACCGGCTTCCACGTCGCCGAGGAATTCCCGCTGTCCGTCGATCAGCGTACGGGAAACGTTGTTGCGGGGGAAATTGTGCAGGTAGCTCAGGCTGCCGAAAAAAACCACCGGGTCGGACGGAAACAGCCAGGTGATGCCCGGCTGTATCGCATCGAAGCCACTGCCGGTCGGCAGGTCCAATGGCAGGCCGGTGCCGGTGGTGTTGCCGACGCAACGGGTGATGCAGTCGGTCACCACTTCGAACAGGTCCGTGCCTGTCCGGCTCTTGTAGCGCAGCCAGGCCACGTAGAACGGTTTGTCCGGGCCACCCCGGTTGAGCTGGTAACGCCCGGTGATTTCCACGTCTCCCAGTCCGCTGCCGTGCGAGTTGAATACATTGTCCACCGCCGTGCCGGTGAAGATCTCGCGGCTGACCGTGTCGCCGTTGACATAGACGTAGGGAATCTTTGCCTCCAGCTCGAACCGGTTGTTCAACCCATAGCGCCCAGTCAGCGTGGCCGTTGCCGAAGTGGTCTTCACCTGGCGCACGTCGATCAGCCCGATGAGCAGTGCGGGGATGATGGTGTAGCCAACCAGCGCAACCCGGTCGTTGGACGAATAACCGTACTGCAGCGAAGGCTCCAGCACGAACTTCCCCGGCGGAGTCAACACGCCTGGCTGGTCGAAGATCTGCGCCACCTCTGGCGGCCGCGAATCCGTTTCCGGCGCCTGACCGACGGGTTGCCGCGATTCCGCAGGGCGACCCTGGGCCTGTGCATATGCCGGGGCCGCCTGCAGCATCGGATGCGGCGGCGGTGGCTGGATACCGCGTGCGCGCGCATTGGCCAGCACCTCTTCATCCAGCGCACGCTGCAGACGGAACAGGTTTTCCTCCTGGACGCCTATCGACTGGCGCATGTCTTCCAGCTTCTGTGATTGTTCGTTGATCTGCTGCTGAAGGACCGCCAGCCGACCCGCATCCCACGTGTCGGCAGGCTCCTGGGCATGGGCGCCGTAGCAGAACGAAATGGTGGCGCAGACAAGCGGAATCAGGGTCCCAGCATGCTTAATTGATTTCCGTTGCACAGCCTTCTCCCTGTTCATGGGCCACCGGGCGACGCGATCAAGGCGTTATGCAGCGCGTCGTAGCTATTGATTTCCTGCAACAGCCCCAACGTATCCACGCCAACCTGCAGGCTGGTGAGGGCGCGGATGTCCTGGTTGTCCAACGTGTTCTGGATCACCAGCCCATTGGTGGCCGGGCCCGGGCTGATGGCGTTGCCACTGCCTACCTGGATGACAGTGCCTTGGTTGAGCGCCACCAGCGCCGCCGCGTCTTCCTGGGTCATCTGTGCGATGTCGGCGATATGCAGGCGCGTGCTGGCGACCAGGTCGCCGTTGACGTAGACCAGCCTGTCTATGCCGAACGAAAGCGATAGTCCCGAAGGCAGCACCATTCCGCCGCGCATGTCGGCAAGGAGGGCGGGATCGACCGGCACCCATTCGCTGCCAAGCGCGTCGGCAGCGACGTCAGGCGGCGCAGCATCCGCGGAAACAGCAGGGGGGCTGGCGCAGATTCCAGCCAGCCACCCGAGGAAAAGGATTCTGTTCATGGCTCAGATATCTCCCACGCCGCGCCTGGGCAGCGCAATGTTGCGCAGGCCGTCGCGCTGGACGCCAAGTTCCAGTGGTGCCGGCGGCGCGGTACGCCAGTCCGCGCCCTGGTTGAAGCGGGCGCTGTCGCGCCGGTTGTGCACCACGAACAGCAAGCGGTTGTCCCACAGGGCCTCGAAACGCGAACGCGGCATGGCGCGCGTGCCACGTGCAGGATCTCCCAGCAATACCCGCCCATTGCGCAGGCCCTTGACCACCACGAAATGCCGGTAGCCACGGTCATTGAGCAGGACGATCGCGGGCAGGCCCTCGTCCGAGAGTTTCTCCAGTGGCAGTTCGAAACCATCAGCCTGGAAACCCTCCGACTCGAGGTACCTGCGCATGTCCAGCAGCGAGAATCCCTGCTGGCGGATCTTGGCCTGGTCGCCGCTCTGGTACATCTTCACGAAAACCTGTCGCTCATCCACCGGGTGTCCGTACTGGTAAGTGAGCAAGGTGGCGGTAGCCGCCGAGCCGCAGCTGAAGTCGTACTGCTGGGCGATGGTGGTCTGGTACCGCGCCTCCTTCAGGCTGGTGACGCGCACCGCATAGCTTCCGCCAGGCGGCACGCGCAATGACATCTCCCTGGCCCGTGTCGGCACCGCAATTACCGCGGCCAAGGCCAAGGCCAGGCACAGCCTGCCAACGTCCATGTCAGGGACCGACGAACTGCACGTTGACCACCATGCCGTTCTGGATCAGGACATTGTTCCCGGTGTTCTGGATTACGGTGCTGATCCCGGTGCTATTGGCGAACGCATCGCCATTGATGGCGTTGGAACCGGTGACCACATCCTCGGCCACGTTGCCATCCACCCATCCGTCGATCTGGACCTTGTTGTCTACGCTGCTTTCGCCTCCACGCAGGTCCTGCAGTATCCCGACATCGACCGGAATGCCGATGGCGCTGGAATCCTCCAGCGCGACCGGCCCGGCATCAGCCGAAGGCAGCAGGCCCGGAGCCTCAACCTGGATTTCCAGGGAATCAGCGCCCTGCCCCTGTACAGGGAACGCTTCTTCCTCGGCAAGGCAGGTATTGGATCCCACGACGCACGCAAGCAGAAAAATCGTACGAGCAATACTCATGATCTTCTCCCATACGTCCCGCACGTAATCACCGCCCCTACGGCTTTCCGTGAGATGCACCGGGCCGCGAAGGGCGGCCCGATGCATGCCGTCCTGCGCTTTACGGACCTACGGTCAGGTTGGCCTGCACCGTGATGCCCTGCTGGATCAGCGACGCCATGCCGCTGTTCTGCGCTGCCACCATGATGCCCGCCGCCGACTGCCCGACACTGGTCATGTTGTTGGACATGTCGAACGCGCCAGCGTCGTTGACAACCGATCCGCCGCCGCCGCCAGCTCCGCCCGTAGCGCCATTGCCGACGCCGCCGTTGCCGACGCCACCGTTGCCATCGCCGCCAACGCCGCCTTCTGCGCCGACCGCGCCAGTCGCGCCGTCGCCTGCCAGGGCATCGCCGTTGGTTGCACTGGAGGACGCACCGCCATTGGTGGCATCGCCATTGGTGGCCGATCCGCCATCGCCGCCGTTGCCTGCGGTGCTTGCCACGTCGCCGCTGTTGCCGGCAGTGCCACTGCCCGCTCCACCGGTTGCAGTCGCTGCGCCTGCCGTGCCGGCGCCACCGGTTGCAGTGCCGGAGCCACCGGTTCCGGTGCCATCGCCGGATGTGCCGGCGCCGCCGGTGCCCGTGGTATCGCCGAAGGTGTCGTCGCCGCTCGTGCCGCTGCCGTCACCGCCAGCCGATGCGCTGAGGCCGCCGCCATGGCCGCCATCTGCGTAGCCGTCGCCACCGCCCGCACCGCTCGCGCTGCCGGCCGGACCGCCATAGCCTTCGCCATCGCCGCCCCGGCCGCTGTCGTTGTGGTCGGAACGCCCGCCACGACCGCCGTTTCCAGCATAGGCATCGCCAATGGTGGCACTGCCATTGCTGGAATCGCCTGCCGATGCGCTGCCGTTGTCGGCATCGCCACCGCTGCCGCCGTCGCCGCCGTTGCCGCCGTCGCCGCCATTGCCGCCGTAGCCTTCGCCACCGTAGCCATCACCACCATAGCCAGCACCGCCTTTACCGCCCTTTCCTCCATTGGCGTCGCCGTAGTTCTTGGCGACATTGCCAATGTCATGCACGTAGACATCGCTCACATAGCCTTCAAGCTTGGTCGTGGCGATGGCCTTGCTGTGATTGAAGGAATTGGAGAAGTTGGCCGTGGCCGTACCGCCGTTGTTCGCGGCAGCGTTGCCATAGCCTTCGGCTCCGGCGACGCCGTTGGCACTGTTGTCACTGTTGTCACTGTTGTCGCTGTTATTGCTGTTGTCAGTGGCGTCCGTTGCGGTCAGCACATCGTCGCCATCTCCGCTCTCGTTGTTTTCCGCCGCGTAGGCTGGTCCCAGAAGTCCGAGGCCCAACGCTATCGCCGACGCGATCAGGGTTTTTCTCGTAAACATTTTGTTCTCCTACACGCCGCCAGAAGCCCAGGGGAGGCTTGATGAAGACGACGCCCACCCGATTTACAAGAGAATTTGTTAGTGGCCTGTCCACGAATGGTTAATAACAAAGAAGCGAAAAAAAAGCCTTGGCGGGCATTGCGTGTGTATCGGTGATTACCGCGTAATTGCGGCAAGAACGCCGCAAAAAAAAGAATCAGGACAAACCCGATAAAAAAACCGCCGAACGGTCGGCGGCAAATTAACGAAAAAAATAAGTATCGGGAGTTGCCACTGCAGGTAAACCACTATCGCACTGCACCATGATGCAGATGCCCGGGAAGCGCCATCAGATTGAAGTCACGAAAGCCTGTGCGAACCGGCTGCCCATCCAGATCGCCAGCAGTCCGGCGATCAGGCTGGTGCCGAGATAGAGCAGCATCAGCTCATTTCGATCTGTCTTCGCGAACATCAGGCATTCCACCATCAACGCCGAGAAAGTAGTCAGTCCGCCCATGATTCCTACCAGCAGGAACGCGCGCCAATAGATCGCCGAAGGACCGCGTGCTTCCAGCCAGATGATCAGGAATCCAGCGAAAAACGAGCCGATCAGGTTGACCGCCAGCGTCCCCCATGGAAATCCCTGGCCAAGCTGCCGCAGCAACAGCCCGCTCAACCAGAACCTTCCCGCGGCACCCAGCGCCCCGCCCGCCATCACCAGGGCAAGCTGTTGCCACCAGACCATTGGCAGCATGCGTCAGGACTTCCGCGCATTGCGCACGGCTTGCGCACGCGCGGCCCGCAGGTGATCGATCTTTTCCTTCAACTTGATCTCCATGCCGCGCTCCACCGGTTCGTAGTACACACGCTCGCCCATGGCATCTGGGAACGCCGTCTGGTCCAGGGCGATGCCGCCTTCCGCATCATGGTCGTACTGGTAACCCTTGGAATAACCAAGCTCCTTCATCAGCTTGGTCGGTGCATTGCGCAGGTGCAGGGGCACGTCCTGGGTTCCGTATTCGCGCACGTCACGCTTGGCGGCACCGAAGGCCCTGTACCCGGCATTAGATTTTGCGGTGCTCGCCAGGTAGATGACCAACTGCGCCAGTGCAAGTTCGCCCTCGGGACTGCCAAGGCGGTCGTAGGTTTCCCAGGCTTCGATAGCCATCTGCAGGGCACGCGGATCGGCCAGGCCCACATCCTCCACCGCCATGCGCGTCATCCTGCGCGCCAGGTAGCCAGGGTCGCAGCCACCATCTAGCATGCGCGTGAGCCAGTACAGCGCGCCATCGGGATTGGAACTGCGCACCGACTTGTGCAATGCCGAGATCTGGTCGTAGAACTGTTCGCCACCCTTGTCGAAACGGCGCGTGCGGTCGGCCAGCACCTGCAGCAGCGTCTGTTCGGTGATCTCGCCACCTTCGCCAAGCGCCAGTTCGGCGGCGATCTCCAGCAGGGTCAACGCACGGCGCACGTCGCCATCGGCCGCACCAGCTATCTCGCCCAGCAGGTTGTCCGGCACCTGTATGCCCTGCCCGCCCAGACCGCGTTCCCCATCTTTCAGCGCATGCCTCAGGGCCGCCATGATGTCGTCCCGGGAAACGGACTCCATCACGTGCACGCGGCATCGCGACAACAAGGCAGAATTCAATTCGAAGGACGGATTCTCGGTAGTCGCACCAACGAAAATGATGGTGCCGCGCTCGATATGTGGCAGGAACGCATCCTGCTGGGCCTTGTTGAAGCGGTGCACTTCATCGACGAACAGAACCGTGTGGCGACCGTCGGCGAAACGGTGCGCGGCTTCGGCAAGCACCTGGCGCACTTCGGGCAAGCCGGAAAGCACCGCCGAGATCGCCTTGAATTCCGCATCGGCGTACTTGGCCAGTAACAAAGCCAGCGTGGTCTTCCCACACCCCGGCGGGCCCCAGAGGATCATCGAGTGCACGTGTCCCGACTCGACCGCCCGCCTCAAGGCGGTACCCGGGGCCAGCAGACGGCGCTGGCCGACCATTTCATCCAGGTTGCGCGGACGGATGCGTTCGGCCAGCGGACGCATGGCACTGCGATCCACGCTGAGCAGATCGGGTTCGTCGGTCAGTTTTGACTTGGCTTTGGCCACGCCACCATTCTAGCGTCCCGGGTCCCGGGCCATGGCAAGCAACCCGGGGCCGCGATGCTCAGATGTCGCCGACCACATCGACGCCGCGGGCTGGCGTGTACTTGAACGTGGTACCCGCGAAGGCCGGATTGCGCTTCCAGCCGACGAAACTGATGCGGGTGTTCTGGCCGACCGCATCTACGACATCCATGCGGGCCAGGCCGGACTTGCCGAAGCCCAGACGCGCGGACTGGAAGCTGGCATCACCTTCGTTCTTCGGCGTCAGCGTCAGCCATTGCAGGCCGTCGGAGGTGCCGGACTCTTTCACGTTGAATTGCTTGTCCAGCTTGGTCGGGTCGATGAGGGCGGACAGCGGGCTGTTCTGCTCCTCGCTTCCCTGCTCGCGCACCGTGACCTGTTGCAGGTCCGGATCATAGACCCAGACCTTCCTGCCATCGGCCACGATCAGCTGTGGATAGGGCTTGGCATATTCCCACCGGAACAGGCGCGGTGCGGACAGTGCTACGCGACCACTCGACGATTCCTTCAGCTTGCCCTTGGCATCGTAGACCTGCTGGGTGAACTGGCCGTCCAGTCCCTTCAGCCCATTGGTGAAGGTCTTGAGGTCGTCACGGGCGCCGGCCAACGCGGTGCCCGCGAACAGGAGCGAGCCGATCAATGCGTAGCGGAGGGTCTGCTTCATGGGGGTTTCCTGGTAAATCGAATGGCGACAGTGTCGCCAGCCGAAGCTGAATACGTACCGAGCATGCCGGCCGGAGGCTGAATGCTCAATCCGCGGTCCCGGTGTTTTCGAGGGTTTTACGCAGGTCGCCATAGACGATCTGTGCACGGAAGCCACGGCGCACGTGCTGGTAGAGCTCGCGGAACGCGGGGTAATCGTCGGGCTGGCACAACCTGTCGCTGCCGTGGATCGCGTTGAGGATGAGCCGGTGCGTAGCCACGACCTGGCCGCCCTGGCGCTTCCAGTGGCTTTCGTATTGCCCGGCCGGGTTGCTGAAGCGGCTGTTGTGGGGTACTGCGATCAGGGGAACGCTGGCCGGGAATCGGAGCGTATAGGTTTCTTCGCGCAGGCTGCTGTTGCAGTAGAACGGCGTGGCATTGGCCGGGCTGGATGCGGTGGCGTGGATATTGCGCATGGACTCGGCGCCGGGCGGGTCCGGGAGGATCATTGCGCCCACGACCGAAAAGTCCACGTAATCGCTTGCATCGAAATCGAACGAGTAGCCGAATGGCCGTTCCAGGTCGTTTACGTCGCCCTGCATGGTGATCCGTCCCGACCCGGTGAACCCGGATGCGGACATGATCGATTCCTCGATGCGCGAACGGTTTTGCGAGGTCAGTTGCGAGAAGGTGCTGCGCAGGCCGATTTCTCCCGAGGCACCGCTGTCCTGCAAGGTTCGCCCACTGACGCTGCCGTCGGTCTTGAAGTCATAGAAGCTTTGCGACCTGTAGGCGCTGACGCTGGGGTCGTTGGCCGGCGTACGCGCAATCCTGCCATCTGCCGTATGCACGACCGGTGCGCCCAGGTCGCTTGCCGGCAGCTGGCCAAAGCGGGCGTAGGGATTGGTCGAATCCACGTACAGATCGAATTCGGGCAGGTAGTTGATGGCGTGGTTGAAGCGGCCCAGCACCGCGATGGGCGGAAGCGTGGGTCCGCCGTCAGCGCCGATCAACACGGGGGAACTGGCGATGCCTTTGGCTGCCAGCAACGCTTGCAGGATAACGGTGTGGTCCTTGCAGTCGCCATAACGGGTGGCGAGGATGCTGCCCGCCGAATTGGGCTCCAGCCCGCCGTTGCCCAGGTATACGGCCACGTAGCGGATATTCCGGGCCACCCATGCGTAGATCGCGGCGGCCTGCTGGCGACGCCCGCTGATGCCGCGGGTGAGTTCCGCGGCGAGTTCGCGTATCGGCGGAGTGACGCTTGCCGCTTCGCCCGCCTTCAACTGGTAAGCGCGTCCCATGGCCGAAAAATCGGCGTAGGTGCTTGCCATGATGGTCGGGCCGTATTCCCAGGCGGCCGCCGTCCAGTTCTGGTTCTGCATCGGCTGGCTGCGGCTGTACGACCACGACCAGTGCGCGATGCCGTCCTTGATGACGGGTTGGTCACTGCCTTGCACGCCGCGTGTGTACAGATGCAGAGGCAGACCCTGCGGAGCGGTCAGGGTGACTTCGGCGTTGTCGTACTGGGCGAATGGGCTGAAGTTCTCCCACAGGCCGAAATAACCGGGGAAATAGGCGGTGTTCTGGCTTTGCCGGTAGCGGTAGACCAGCCGGGTGCCGGGCGCCAGGTTGGGGAATACGATGATCCTGACCTTGCGGTCGGCATACATGGCCGCCGAGGCGCTGGAATAGCTTTCCTGCGTGTAGATCTTGTCTGCCGCCACGTCGTGGCGCGTTCCGTCCGCGGTGATCGTGTAGGCGGCGAGCACCTCCAGCGTTTCCATCTTTTCGCTGTAGCTCAGCCGTACCTGGCTGAAGTTGTCGACGCCGGCCTTGGTCTTGATAAGGATTTCGTATTCGCTGGTCTCGACGCTGGTGGCATCGGCCTTGACCTGGTGGTCGGCGCGATAGCGCACGATGCTGAAGCTGTTGGCCGGTTCCTGCGCCGCGCTGGCTTCGGGCGCGGGAGGCAACACCGCCGTTTGCGGCTGGGCCTGCGCCGCCTGCTGCGCCTGCGAGGGCAATGCGACAAGGGCGGCCAGCAATAGCAGGGCTATGCGTTGCATCGGTGTCCGGTCAGCGTGGCGGCGGCGCCAGCACGCTGCGGTCACCGTTGTGTTCCGGTGGCGTCACCACACCGGCCGCTTCCATTGCCTCCACCAGTCGCGCGGCCCGGTTGTAGCCGATCTTCAGCCGTCGCTGCACCCCGGAAATGGAAGCCCGGCGCGTTTCGGTGACGATCTTCACCGCCTCGTCATAGAGTGGGTCGCTTTCCGCATCACCGGAAGAGGCAGCTTCCGGCAGGCCGGTTGCGCCGACGACCGTGCCGTCGCCCATGGTCTGGACTTCCTCGAGCACGCCTTCGATGTAGTCGGCCTTGCCGGTCGCCTTCAGGTGTTCAACCACGCGGTGCACTTCCTCGTCGCTGACGAAGGCGCCGTGGATGCGTTCCGGCATGGCGGTACCGGGAGGCAGGTACAGCATGTCGCCCATGCCCAGCAGCGTCTCCGCGCCGGACTGGTCCAGGATGGTGCGCGAGTCGATCTTGCTGGAAACCTGGAACGCGATGCGTGTGGGGATATTGGCCTTGATCAGGCCGGTGATCACGTCCACCGACGGACGCTGCGTGGCCAGGATCAGGTGCATGCCGGCGGCGCGGGATTTCTGCGCCAGGCGGGCGATCAGTTCTTCGACCTTCTTGCCGACGATCATCATCATGTCGGCGAATTCGTCGATGAAGATGACGATGAAAGGCAGGGTTTCCAGCGGCTGCGGCGCATCGCCCAGGTCGGCGAAGCCGGTGTTGGAACCCGGCTTGAACAGCGGGTCCATCAATGGCTGGCCGGCGTCCTGCGCATCCTTGACCTTCTTGTTGAAGCCGCCCAGGTTGCGCACGCCGACTGCGCTCATCAGCTTGTAACGGCGCTCCATCTCGGCCACGCACCAGCGCAGGCCGTTGGCGGCCTCCTTCATGTCGGTGACCACCGGCGCCAGCAGGTGTGGGATGCCCTGGTAGACCGAAAGCTCCAGCATCTTCGGGTCGATCATCAGGATGCGCACGTCCTTGGCGCTGGCCTTGTACAGCAGGCTCAGGACCATGGCATTGACCGCAACCGACTTGCCCGAACCGGTGGTGCCGGCCACCAGCAGGTGCGGCATGCGCTGCAGGTCGGCGACGGTGGGCCGGCCGGCGATGTCCTTGCCCAGGGCAATGGTCAGCGGGCTGGGCGACTTGTCGTATTCCTTGGACCGCAACAGCTCGCTGAGGTAGATCATCTCGCGGCTGGTGTTGGGTATTTCCAGGCCGATCACCGACTTGCCGGGAATCACGTCGACCACGCGCACCGACTTCACGCTGAGTCCGCGGGCGATGTCCTTGTCCAGCGAATTGACCTGGCTGACCTTGACGCCGGGTGCGGGCTGCATCTCGAAGCGGGTGATGACCGGGCCGGGATAGGCGCCGACCACATTGACGTCGATGCGGAAGTCCTTGAGCTTGAACTCGATCTGCCGCGACACCGTTTCCAGCGTTTCCTCGGAATAGCCCTTGGTCTGCGGCTTGGGGTCATCCAGCAACGACAGCGGCGGAATGCCCGACTGGTCGCCACCGGTGCCGTGGAAAAGCGGAATCTGCTGCTCGCGCTTGGCGCGGTCGCTCTTCTCGATGACTGGCGTCGGTGGCGGTTCGATGTGCACGGGCTCGCGGCGTGCGCGCTTGACCGCTTCGACCTTGCGCACTTCCTCGCGTTCCTCGCGCAAAACCCGGGTCTGCTGCCACTCGGCGGCCTGGTGGGTGCCGCGACGGAACAGCGCCGGCAGCGCCATCACGCCCTTGCCGATGCGTTCCATCACCGCGAACCAGGACAGGCCCGTGGCCAGCGTTACCGACACCAGGAACAGCGCCAGCAGGAAAAGATTGCCGCCCAGGCTGCCAAACAGGCTGTTGAGCGAGCCGCCCACCAAGCGGCCCAGGATGCCGCCCGGCCCTGCTGAAAAATCCGCCGCCGGAACCGCGCGCATGAACAGCAGGCCGGTGGAGGAAATCAGGAAACCCACGATGCCGATCAGGCGCAGCGCCGGCCCCAGGTCGGCTTCGCCATCGCCATCGGTGTCCATGCCGAACAAGGCGATCCAGGCCACCACGCCCAGCATGATGGGAAGCAGGAAGGCGACATAGCCGCACAGGTACAGCAGCATGTCGGCGACCCAGGCCCCTACCCTGCCACCCAGGTTGTGGATGGGTGCGGTGAGGCTGCCCGATTGCGACCAGCTCGGATCATCGGGTGAATAAGTGAAGAGACTCGCCAGCAGATAAAGCAGCAGCGGAGCGATGGCGATCAGCGCCAGGTCGCGCCACAGGCGCTGGCGACGTGGATTGGCCACCGACGCCTGCTTGCGGGCGGCCGAATTGGCACCCTTGGCCTTGGAAGTTTCCGGAACCTGCTTTGCCACCTATCGACCAGACCTTAGGAATGCTTCATTAGTCTTTGATAATAAACGAATCGAGCTGCAATTTCAGTAGCATCAAAGGCAGTGTGGCTGAAAGTGGCCATGCCTGCGGACAAGTGGAAAGTCGCAGGCTATGCGCGTCTCGACCGGCATGTCGCGTGACCCCTGTGCATCTTCGCGTTCCACGTGCGTGCCTTGCTTCAACTGCGCCCCGCCGCCACTCTATGCAACTCCGATGAGGGGCCGAAAAAGCCCGCGCATCGTTCTTTTCCCCCTCATTTTGAGTATACATGAGCCTTTCTTCGATCAATTCCTCCAAGCACTGCCGTCTGTTGATCCTGGGCTCTGGTCCGGCCGGCTGGACCGCCGCTGTCTATGCCGCACGCGCGAACCTGAAGCCCGTCCTGATCACCGGCCTGCAGCAGGGCGGCCAGCTGATGACGACCACCGAAGTGGACAACTGGCCGGGCGATGCCCATGGGCTGATGGGGCCGGACCTGATGACGAGGATGCAGGCCCACGCCGAGCGCTTCGATACGGAAGTGATCTTCGACCACATCCATACGGTCGACCTGGCCCAGCGTCCCTTCAAGCTGATTGGTGACAGCGGCGAGTACACCGCCGATGCCCTGGTCATCGCCACCGGCGCCACCGCCAAGTACCTGGGCCTGGCCTCTGAAGAGGCCTTCAAGGGCCGCGGCGTGTCGGCCTGCGCTACCTGCGACGGCTTCTTCTACCGCGACCAGGACGTGGTGGTGGTCGGCGGCGGCAATACGGCGGTCGAAGAGGCGCTGTACCTGGTCAACATCGCCCGCAAGGTCTACCTGGTGCATCGCCGCGACACCCTGCGCGCTGAAAAGATCATGCAGGACAAGCTGTTCGCCAAGGTCCAGGCGGGCAAGATCGAACTGGTCTGGCACCACGCCATCGACGAAGTGCTGGGCAACGAGGCGGGCGTCACGGGCGTGCGGGTCAAATCGGTGCTGGACGGCAGTACCCGTGACATCACCGTGCACGGCCTGTTCGTGGCCATTGGCCACACGCCCAACACCGGGCTGTTCGAAGGCCAGCTGGACATGAGCAACGGCTACCTGAAGATCCATTCGGGCACCGAAGGCAATGCCACGGCCACCAACGTGCCAGGCGTGTTCGCCGCTGGCGATGTCACCGACCAGCACTACCGCCAGGCCATCACCTCGGCCGGCTTCGGCTGCATGGCGGCGCTGGACGCCGAACGCTATCTCGACAAGGACGCCTGAAGAACCGTCCCCCGGCAACGGCGCATTACGCGTGGACAAGATCCTGATCAAGCAGTGCCTGTTCTACGGGAGTTATCTCGTATTCCCGTTCATCGGTTGGCTGGTCTGGAAAATGAGCAAGCCGGGCAGTCGCGCGATCGCTGCCTGCCTGCTTGCGGCCAGCCTGCTGTTCGCGTGGTCCCGGTTCGTCGAACCGCAGATGATCCGGGTGCGGGAAACCACGCTCTCCGGCACCGGCGTGCATGCGCGGATCGCCTTGATCAGCGACGTCCACCTGGGTGTCTACAAGGACAGCGCCTTCCTGGAGCGCGTCGTCGCCCGCCTCAACGCCCTCCCCGTCGATGCGGTTGTGATTGCGGGGGACCTGACCTACGAACCCGGCACGGCTTCGTTGCAGGCCCTGTTTTCCCCGCTGGCCCGCCTGCGGACGCCCGTGTATGCCGTGCTTGGCAACCATGACCAGCAGGCTCCCGGCGCGGATATCGACCGGGCCCTGCGCAAGGCATTGAAGGGCCATGGTGTCCAGATCATCGAGGGCCGCATCACAGACACCCGAGCCGGTTTCCGCTGGGCCGGGTTGGGGGATCATTGGGGTGGCAACGACGATCCGGCCTTCCTCAAGGCCGCGCCGAGCTCCCTGCCTACCGTGGTGCTCGTACACAACCCCGACAGCGCCATGCGCCTTGCACCGGCCGATGCGACGCTGGTGCTGGCGGGGCACACCCATGGCGGCCAGATCCGAATCCCGTGGCTGTACCGGAAGGTGATTCCCACCGCCTACGACTTCGACCGTGGCGAGCAGCTGGCACATACGCCCCAGGGAAATGTGCGGGTCTTCACCACCACGGGACTTGGCGAGATCGGATTGCCCATGCGCTTGTTCAACCCGCCGACCATCGACCTGCTGTACCTGCGCCCCTGATGGCTTCGGTGCGCATGCTGGCCGCGTTGACCGAACTCCCGGCTGCGAGCTGGGATGCGTTGCACGACGGCCGTAATCCGTTCGTGTCGCACGCCTTCCTGTCCGGGCTGGAACAGCATGGCTGCCTGCGCGAGGAATGGGGCTGGACTCCCCGTCACGTGACCCTGTGGGAAGCCGACCGGCTGGTTGCGGCGGCACCGGGCTATATGAAGACCAATTCCCACGGCGAGTTCGTATTCGACCATGCCTGGGCCCACGCCTACGCGCAGCACGGCCTGGACTATTTCCCGAAATGGCTGGGCGCCGTGCCCTACTCGCCGGTGACCGGTCCGCGTCTGCTGGCAGTCGACGACGGCCACCGCACGGCCCTGCTGGATGCTGTGATCGCGCAGGCCAGGGCGGTCCATGCTTCTTCGGCGCACATCAACTTCCATGCCGCCGGCGAGGAAGGTGCATTCGGGATGGAATGGTTGCCGCGCATCGATATCCAGTACCACTGGCGCAACGAGTCGGGCTGGCGCGACTTCGACGGATTCCTGGCTGCGTTCGACCACAAGCATCGCAAGAACATCCGCCAGGAACGCGCCAAGGTCGCCCGCGAGGGCATCGTGTTCCGGGTGGTGCACGGGGATGAAGCCAGCGACGAGGACCTGGCCACCATGTTCGCCTTCTACCTGCTGACCTTCCGCGACTACGGGAATTCGCCGGCACTGACGCTGCAATTCGTTCGCCACCTGGCCCATACCATGCCGCGCAACCTGGTCATCTTCCTGGCCGAACGCGGTGGCCGCGCCATTGCCGGCGCGATGTGCCTGCGTGGCGGCGACACCCTGTATGGACGCTACTGGGGCGCCAGCGAAACCGCACCGGGACTGCATTTCGAGACCTGCTACTACCAGGGCATCGAGTACTGCCTGCGTGAGGGCCTGACCGCATTCGAACCCGGCGCGCAGGGCGAACACAAGCTGGCGCGCGGGTTCCTGCCGCATTTCGTGCACAGCCGCCACTGGATCGCCGATGGCGACTTCTCCGATGCATTGCGGCGTTGGTGCGTCGAGGAGGCGCACTCGATCCAGCGCTATGCGACCACGCTGCAGGCGCACTCTCCTTTCAAGTCGCCCGCCCAGGCGCCACACTGATTTCGCCCGTGCGCCGCCCTGTTCTCCTGTCCCCTGACCCCGACTCGCCCTTCCCTCCGGCCAGCCAGGCGCTGCGTGAACCGGAGGGGTTGCTGGCCATGGGCGGAGACCTTCGTCCTGCAAGGCTGCTCAATGCCTATCGGCATGGCATTTTCCCCTGGTACTCCGACAGGCAGCCGCTGCTCTGGTGGACGCCGGATCCACGCATGGTCCTGTTCACTGAAGCCATCCGCCTCTCCTCGCGTTTCCGGCGGGGGTTGCGATCCAGCCCATGGCAGGTGCGTGCCGACACCGCATTCGCGAACGTGGTCGCGGCCTGTGCCACGGCACCGCGGCCGGGCCAGGATGGCACCTGGATCACGGCGGAGATGCAGGCCGCCTACCTGGAACTTCATCGGCTGGGTCACGCGCACTCGGTTGAGGTGTTCGACGGCGAGCAGCTGGTCGGCGGCATCTATGGCGTGGCGATCGGTCGCATGTTCTTTGGCGAAAGCATGTACAGCGGCGCCTCCGGCGGGTCCAAGATTGCCCTGGCCGCGCTGGCACATCGCCTGCGCAGTTGGGGCTGGCCGCTGATCGATGCCCAGGTGGAGAACCCCCACCTGCTGACCCTCGGTGCCGAGAGCCTGCCGCGACCCCTGTTCCTGGCGCGCGTCCGGGAGTTGACCGCCATGCCGGGAATCGAAGGCCCCTGGACAGATCGCTTCGGCATCCTGCCGGCGTCTGTACTGGCCGAAGTCAGTGCCGGTTAACGCTTTTTTTGCATGCAGGCCGGCCGGCGCGTAGAATCCTCGCTCTTACGGCCCCGCGCCGCCCGCTCTACCTGCAGGTCTACATGTCGAAAGACGACTCAATTGAATTCGAAGGCACCGTTGCCGAGACGCTGCCCAATACCATGTTCCGGGTGAAACTGGAGAATGGGCACGAAATCATCGCCCACATCTCCGGCCGCATGCGCAAGAACTACATCCGCATCCTCACCGGCGACAAGGTCAAGGTTGAGATGACGCCGTACGACCTGACCAAGGGTCGTATTACCTACCGGATGAAGTAGCAGGCTCGACTGCCGGCACAAAAGAAGGCGACCCCAGGGTCGCCTTTTGCTTTGGAGGGTTATGGCCGAGGTACTTTTGCATCGTTTGTCGCGACGCCCTGCGTAACGTCACCCGCACTTCAGGCAGATTCGATTGCGCGGAGGCTGGCCTAGCCTGCACCAGGCCCGCCTTGGGTCGTCACAGGCCAGCAGCCATGCCGAAATCCGCATCCCTGATATCGCTTGCCACGCTGATCGCGTTCTCCCCTGCGGCCCATTCGCGCGATAAACCCGAGCCGCTGTCCGAGTGCGTCGTCCTGCCTGCAGACTATGAAGCCGCGCGTTTCGGCTCCCAGTATCTTCTGGTCAAGGACGGCAACAACTACTACCGCATCGGATTCGGCAGCAGTTGCAGCGCAATCGCGATGTCCGCAAGCGTGAAGATAACCACCGACGGGCAGCCCAACCGCCTGTGCCCCAGGGAAACCGAGGTATCAGGCAGGCGCGACTACTGCACGGTTCGCGAAGTAGTGCGCATCGACGAGCACGAATACGAGGTCTACGCCCGCAAGCGTCGCTAGCGGGCGTAGCCGATGCGCCGGATCACACGGTGGCCGGCAGCAACCTTTCGGGTTCGGACTGTGCTTCCACCACCAGCTCGTCGTCCTTCACGTCGATGCTGACGCGGCCACCGCCGACCAGCTTGCCGAAAAGCAGTTCGTCCGCCAGTGGGCGCTTGACCTTGTCCTGGATCAGGCGTGCCATCGGGCGCGCGCCCATCAGCGGGTCGAAGCCATGCTTGGCCAGCCAGTCGCGGGCGGCCGGCGTGCTGGACAGGCTGACGTGCTTCTCCTGCAACAGCATCTCCAGCTCGATCAGGAACTTGTCCACCACGCGCTGGATGTGGTCGAAGCCCAGCCCCTGGAACTGCACGACCGCATCCAGGCGGTTGCGGAACTCCGGGGTGAAGCTCTTGCGGATCACTTCCATGGCGTCGGTGGAGTGGTCCTGCTGGGTAAAACCAATCGTGCGCCGGGCGGCCTGGGTGGCCCCGGCATTGGTGGTCATCACCAGGATCACGTTCTTGAAGTTGGCTTCACGGCCGTTGGTATCGGTGAGGATGCCGCGGTCCATGACCTGCAGCAGGATGTTGAAGATATCCGGGTGGGCTTTCTCCACTTCGTCCAGCAGCAGCACGCAATGCGGGGTCTTGACGATCTTCTCGGTCAGCAGGCCGCCCTGGTCGAAACCCACATAGCCCGGAGGCGCGCCGATCAGCCGGCTGACCGAATGCGATTCCATGTATTCGCTCATGTCGAAGCGCACCAGTTCGATGCCCAGCTGCAGCGCCAGCTGCTTGGTCACCTCGGTCTTGCCCACGCCGGTGGGGCCGGCAAACAGGAAGTTGCCGATCGGCTTGTCGGGATTGGCCAGGCCAGAGCGGGCCAGCTTGATCGCCGACGCCAGGGTCTCGATGGCCGGATCCTGGCCGAAGATCACCATCTTCAGGTTGCGCTCCAGGTGCTGCAGCACGTCCTTGTCGGACGAGGACACCTGCTTGGCGGGAATGCGCGCCATCTTGGCAACGATGGTCTCGATTTCCTCGACGTCGATCAGGCTCTTGCGCACGCCCTCGGGCAACAGCTGCTGGCGGGCGCCGGCTTCGTCGATGACGTCGATGGCCTTGTCCGGAAGCAGCCGGTCGCCGATATGCTTGACCGAAAGGTCCACCGCCGCCTGCAGCGCATCGTCGGCATAGGTGACGTTGTGGTGGGCCTCGTACTTGGGCTTGAGGCCTTGCAGGATCTCGAAGGTCTCGCCCACGGTGGGCTCGACGATGTCGATCTTCTGGAAGCGCCGCGCCAGGGCGCGGTCCTTCTCGAAGATGCCCCGGTATTCCTGGAACGTGGTGGAACCGATGCAGCGCAGGTCGCCGGAGGCCAGTGCCGGCTTGATCAGGTTGCTTGCGTCCATGGTGCCGCCGCTGGCCGAGCCGGCGCCGATGATGGTGTGGATCTCATCGATGAACAGGATCGCGCCGGGCAGCTTCTTGATCGCCGACAGCACGCCCTTCAGGCGCTTCTCGAAATCGCCGCGGTACTTGGTGCCCGCAACCAGCGCGCCCAGGTCCAGCGAGTAGATGGTGGCGTCCAGCAGCACCTCGGGCACCTGGCCTTCGACGATGCGCTTGGCCAGCCCTTCGGCCAGGGCGGTCTTGCCCACGCCGGCCTCGCCTACGTAAAGCGGGTTGTTCTTGCGGCGACGGCACAGGACCTGGATGGTGCGCTCCACCTCATCGGCACGACCCACCAGCGGGTCGATCCTGCCGGCCCGCGCCAGCTCGTTGAGGTTGCTGGCGAATTCAGCCAGGGCATCGCCCTTGCCTTCGGCTTCAGCGCCTTCACCGGCCCTGCCCTCGCCGTCAGGCTGGCTGCCCGAGTCACTTTCCTCGCCCTGCTTGGCGATGCCGTGCGACAGGTAATTGACCACGTCCAGGCGGGTGACATCCTGCTGGGTCAGGAAATAGACCGCATGCGAGTCCTTCTCGCCGAAAATGGCGACCAACACGTTGGCGCCAGTCACTTCCTTCTTGCCCGAAGACTGGACGTGGTAGACCGCACGCTGCAGTACCCGCTGGAAGCCCAGGGTGGGCTGGGTATCGCGCCCGTCGTCCTCGGCGAGCCGGGAGACCGAGGCTTCGATGGCCTGCTCCAGGTCGTTGCGCAGGCGTGGAGCGTCGCCGCCACAAGCCTTGAGCACCGCCTGGGCCGATACGTTGTCCAGCAGCGCCAGCAGCAGGTGTTCCACGGTCATGAATTCATGCCGGGCCTCCCGTGCACGCTTGTAGCACTGGCCAATGGTTTGCTCGAGGTCTTTGCTGAACATGGGTTACTCCGACTGCCGTTCCCCACAATATGAGGCCTGTATAGCCGATTTCCACAGCCCTGTCGGGTTTCACTGTTCAGGATATGGAAAGCAGTGAAGGGTGAAGGGTAAATGGCAAAGGGTTAAGGCGGCTTTCCCTCTTTGCCCTTCCCCCTTCCCGGCCCTCAGGCCTTTTCCATCGTGCAGAGCAACGGATGCTGGCTCATGCGGGCGTACTCGTTGACCTGCGAGACCTTCGATTCAGCCACTTCACGGGTGTACACGCCACAGACGCCGCGGCCCCGGGTATGCACGTGCAGCATCACCTGGGTGGCTTTCTCGATATCCATGGCGAAGAACTGCTGCAGCACCAGCACCACGAAATCCATCGGTGTGTAGTCGTCATTGAGCAGCATCACCTGGTAAAGCGGCGGTCGCGCCACTTCAGGCTTGCTGGTCTCGACCATCACGCCATGGTCGCGTTCGTGTTCGGTATTCGGGGGCATGGGAGAATTATACGGATTGGACGGGCTGGGCGACTGCCCGCACAATTCAGTGTCCGGACCGGAGAACCGCTTTGCACTCGAAATTGTCCCACTCCCCGCTTGTGCTTGCCGCAGGAGTGATCCTTGCCCTGTCCCTGCCCGCCCACGCCGAGGCTGCCCGCGACGGCTCGTCTGCCGATGCCCGAATAAAGGCCCAGCTGTCAGCGCTGGAGTACGACTACGAGGTCGATGAAGACAACGATTTCAAGCTGGTGTTCGCAGTGGACGAGACGGACCGCAGCCAGATCGTGTACGTGCGTTCGCCGGTTGAAACCTATGGAAGCCATGCGGTGCGCGAAATCTGGTCGCCGGGATACGCGTCTCCGGACGGAGACTTCCCCGCGCGGATTGCCAACCGCCTGCTGGAGGCTTCCGGCGACGCCAAGCTGGGCGGCTGGGTCAAGCAGGGCCGGAACGCGGTGTTCGTGGTCAAGATCGCCGCCGACGCCGGCAAGGAAGAGCTCGATGACGCCATCGATTCGGCGGTCACGCTGGCCGACCAGATGGAAGCCGAATTGACGCCTGGCAAGGACGATTTGTAAATGAGCTACCGCGAAGGCCGCTTCTGGCAGCCCGACGTCACCGTGGCCACGGTGGTGGTGCGGGAAGGCCGGCTGTTGATGGTCGAGGAACGCGCGCAGGGCAAGCTGGTGTTCAACCAGCCGGCTGGGCACCTGGAGCCTGACGAAAGTCTGGCCGACGCGGCCCTGCGCGAAACGCGCGAGGAAACCGGTTGGGACGTGAACCTCACCGCCTTCATCGGTGCCTATCAGTGGAAGGCCGCCGATTCGGACGGAGCCGGTGGCCGCCACTATCTCCGTTTCGCATTCGCCGCCGAACCCGTGGCCCATGACGCGACCCGTGCGCTGGACGAAGGCATCGTGCAGGCGCTGTGGATGACCCCCGAGGAGCTGCAGGCCGAGCACTCACGCCACCGCAGCCCGCTGGTCTGGCAGGTGGTGCAGGATTTCCTCGCGGGCCGGCGTTCGCCGCTGTCCATGGTCCAGCAGCTCGCATGAGCGCGCCGCGCGTCATCGTGGGCATGTCCGGTGGCGTCGATTCTTCGGTCGCGGCACTTAAGCTGGCGCGTGCCGGCGAGTCGGCAGCCGGCCTTTTCATGCAGAACTGGGCCGATGACGGCAGCGGCGATTGCCGTGCCGAGGACGACCGCCGCGACGCCGTGGCGGTGTGCGGCAAGCTCGGCATGCCCTTCCATTTCCGCGATTTCTCCGCTGAATACTGGGAAGGCGTGTTCTCGCATTTCCTTGCCGAGTACGCGCGCGGCCGCACCCCTAATCCGGATGTGTTGTGCAATCGCGAGGTGAAATTCAAGCATTTCCTCGATGCGGCGCGCGAACTGGGCGCGGAGAAAATCGCGACAGGGCATTACGCGCGCATTGCCGGCGAAGGCGGAATCTTCAAGCTGCTTCGCGCAGTCGACCGCAGCAAGGATCAGAGCTATTTCCTGCACCAGCTGGGGCAGGCAGCCTTGTCGGCGACCCTGTTTCCAATTGGCGATATCCACAAATCGCAGTTGCGCGGGATCGCCCGCGACGCCGGTTTGCCCACGCACGACAAGAAGGACTCCACCGGCATCTGTTTCATCGGCGAACGCGACTTCCGCGAATTCCTGGGGCGTTACCTGCCGGCCAAGGCCGGTGAGATGCAGGACCCGAACGGAGTGAGGATCGGCGAGCATCCGGGCGTCTTCTATTTCACCCTTGGCCAGCGCGAGGGCCTGCAGATCGGTGGCGTGCGCGGCCGTGGCGCCGCGCCCTGGTACGTGGTCGGCAAGGACGTGGCGCGCAACATCCTCTATGTGGACCAGGATACGGCGAGCCCGTTCCTGCACTCCACCCGGCTGTGGTCCGAGGCGGTCCACTGGGTGGCAGGCACTGCGCCTGCAGCCAGCTTCCAATGCACTGCACAGACCCGTTACCGGCAGGCCGACGAACCGTGCAGCGTCGACGTGGCCGAAGATGGAACCCTCACCGTGCAATTCAGCCAGCCGCAGCGTGCGGTAACCCCTGGTCAATCGGTGGTCCTTTACCGGGACGACGAATGCCTGGGCGGGGCGGTGATTGCGCGGACCAATGCACCACTTGAACAACAATTATCGGAGCAGGCAGCTTGAGCAGACCCCTTTCGGAACGCGTGCTGGCCCTGGCCGGCGTGGTCCAGGCACTGGCGCAGGTCCGGCGCATCGCCGAGACCGGGCAATCCGATGCGGCGGTCGTGCAGACCGCAGTGGACAGCATCTTCCGCATCGATGCCGACTCGCCCGGCGAGGTCTATGGCCAAGCTGCGGCGCTGGCGCCCGGACTGAAGCTGTTGCGCGACTACTTCAACAAGGAGCCCGCCGGCGACGAGGGACTGCCGAGGCTTGCGCTGTCGGTGCTGCAACTGGAGCGGCGTTTCGTGGGGGAAACCAACACCGTGGCCGCGGTCAGCGGCGGCATCGCGGAAATCGCCTCGCAGGCAGAGGAAAAAGGCAGCACGCATCCTGACGTGCTGTCTGCGTTGGGAGGCCTTTATGCGGACACGATCAGCCACCTGCGTCCCCGGGTCATGATCCAGGGCAATCCGCATTACCTGGGCCAGCCGGGCGTGGTGGCCGAGATCCGCGCCATCCTGCTCGCTGCCGTGCGCTCTGCCGTGCTGTGGCGCCAACTGGGTGGCAGCTACTGGGACTTCCTGCTCTCGCGCCGGGCCATGGCCGATGCCGCCAGCGACCACTTGCGCTGAACCCGACTGAAGCATGAAAAAAGCCCGGCGCATGCCGGGCTTTTTTTGTTCAGGTCGATCAAGAAATATTTCAGGCAGTTACGGTGTCGGCTACGTCCTTGTAGTCCTCGATCTGGTCGAAGTTCATGTAGCGGTAGATGTCGGCGCTGCTCGCATCCAGCACGCCGATGTCAGCCATGTATTCGGCCTTCGTCGGAATGCGTCCCAAGCGTGAGCAGATCGCTGCCAGCTCGGCCGATCCCAGGTACACATTGGAGTTCTTGCCCAGGCGATTGGGGAAGTTGCGGGTGCTGGTGGAAAACACGGTGGCGCCTTCGCGCACCTGGGCCTGGTTGCCCATGCACAGCGAGCAACCCGGCATTTCCATCCGTGCACCGGCCGCACCGAAGGTGCCGTAGTGGCCTTCCTTGGTCAGTTCAGCAGCATCCATTTTGGTCGGCGGCGCCACCCACAGCTTGGTCGGAATGTCGCGCCTGCCTTCCAGTAGTTTCGAAGCCGCGCGGAAATGGCCGATGTTGGTCATGCACGAGCCGATGAACACTTCCTCGATCACCGCGCCGGCCACTTCCGACAGCGTCCTGACGTCATCCGGATCGTTCGGGCAGGCCACGATGGGTTCATGCACGTCGGCCAGGTCGATGTCGATGACGGCCGCGTATTCGGCATCCGCATCGCGGGCCAACAGCTGCGGATTGGCCAGCCAGGCTTCCATGGCCTTGATGCGGCGGGTGATGGAACGCACGTCCTGGTAGCCCTCGGCGATCATCCACTTCAGCATCACGATGTTGCTGTTGATGTATTCGATGATCGGCGCCTTGTCCAGGTGCACGGTGCAGCCGGCGGCGGAGCGTTCGGCCGACGCGTCGGACAGTTCGAACGCCTGCTCGACCTTCAGGTCCGGCAAGCCCTCGATCTCGAGGATGCGCCCGGAAAAGATGTTCTTCTTGCCCTGCTTGGCCACGGTCAGCAGGCCCGCCTTGATGGCGTACAGCGGGATCGCATTGACCAGGTCGCGCAGGGTGACGCCGGGCTGCAACTCGCCCTTGAAGCGCACCAGCACCGACTCGGGCATGTCCAGCGGCATCACCCCGGTGGCAGCCGCGAAGGCCACCAGGCCGGAGCCGGCCGGGAAGGAGATGCCGATCGGGAAACGCGTGTGCGAGTCGCCGCCGGTGCCCACGGTATCGGGCAGCAGCATGCGATTGAGCCAGCTGTGGATGATGCCGTCACCTGGACGCAGCGGAATGCCGCCGCGCGTGCTGATGAAGGCAGGCAGCTCGTGGTGGGTCTTCACGTCCACCGATTTCGGATAGGCCGCGGTATGGCAGAACGACTGCATAACGAGGTCGGCGCTGAAGCCCAGGCAGGCCAGGTCCTTCAGCTCGTCGCGGGTCATCGGGCCGGTGGTGTCCTGCGAACCGACCGAGGTCATCCTGGGTTCGCAGTACGTGCCCGGGCGCATGCCCTCGCCTTCCGGCAGGCCGCAGGCGCGGCCGACCATCTTCTGCGCCAGGGTGAAACCCTTTCCGGTGTCGGCGGGTACCTGCGGCAGGCGGAACAGGGTGGAGGCCGGCAAACCCAGCGCCTCACGCGCCTTGGCGGTCAGGCCGCGGCCGATGATCAACGGAATGCGGCCACCGGCGCGGACCTCGTCGAACAGCACTTCTGACTTGACCTGGAATTCTGCGATCACTACGCCGTTCTTGAGTGCCTTGCCCTCGTACGGACGCAGCTCCACCACGTCGCCCATGTGCATCTGGGTGACATCGAGCTCGATCGGCAGCGCGCCGGCGTCTTCCATGGTGTTGTAGAAGATGGGCGCGATCTTGCTGCCCAGGCACACACCGCCGAAGCGCTTGTTCGGTATGAACGGGATGTCTTCACCGGTGAACCAAAGTACCGAATTGGTGGCCGATTTGCGCGAAGACCCGGTACCCACCACGTCGCCGACATAGGCGACCAGGTTGCCCTTTTCCTTCAGAGACTCGATGAACTTCACCGGGCCGCGCTTGCCGTCTTCTTCCGGGGTGATGCCGTCGCGTCGGTTCTTCAGCATTGCCAGCGCATGCAACGGGATATCAGGACGCGTGGTCGCATCGGGCGCAGGCGACAGGTCGTCGGTATTGGTTTCGCCAGTGACCTTGAGCACGGTGACGGTCAGGCTTTGCGGTACTTCCGGACGGCTGGTGAACCACTCGGCTTCGGCCCAGCTCTTCAGCACGGCTTGCGCCTGCGCGTTGCCGGCGTCAGCCTTGTCCTTGACGTCGTGGAAGGCGTCGAACACCAGCAGGGTCTTCTTCAAAGCCTCGGCGGCGATCTGGGCAAGCCGCGCATCATCCAGAAGCTCCACCAGCGGGTGGATGTTGTAGCCGCCCAGCATGGTGCCGAGCAGTTCGGTAGCGCGTTCACGGGAGATCAGCGCGCACTGCTCGCTGCCGAAAGCCACGGCGGCCAAATAGGACGCCTTCACCTTGGCGGCGTCATCGACGCCTGCGGGCACGCGATAGGTGATGAGATCCACCAGGAAGGCTTCCTCGCCCGCGGGCGGCGCCTTCAGCAGTTCGATCACGTCGGCGGTCTGGTGCGCCGACAATGGCAGCGGCGGGATTCCGAGCGCTGCGCGTTCGGCAACGTGTTGGCGGTAGGCTTGCAGCATGGTGTTCTCCGTGAATAGGTCAGTTGCGGATTTCAGGACGTCTTGGGAACGACGACCTTCAACCCTTTGTAGTAGTCGTGGAAAAAATCTTCATCGCGGGTGATCAACCCGTCGCATTGCAGAAGTGCGTGCGCACCGATCAGGAAATCGGCGACGACGCGTTCGCGCTTGCCGCCGCGCGCGCGGAACCGCTTGTTCATGTGCCCTGCCCGCATCGCCGCGGCTTCCTGGGTGGGCAGGAAGCGGATGCCCAGCGATGTCAGCGTATCCATCAGGCTGACCGAGGTATCCAGCATGGCCTGCACCTCGGCTACCACCGCGTCGCATACGACCACGTCCTCGCGCGCGAGGGCATCGGCGACGCATTGTTCGGACGCTTCGGCGTGGACCGGATCGCCGACCAGGATGTCGAGCAGTACCGATGAGTCGAGCGCGATCACTCCAGCGGGTCCCCGGGGGCGCGGCCCCGGATCGCACGCAGTGCCTCATCGGTGCTGCCCAGTCCATCGACCAGCTTGAATTGGCCGCGGACCTTGCGCAGTGCCTCACTCACGTCCTTGCGCAGGATGATGCGACCCCCGTCCAGTTCGACCTTCAGGGTGGTGCCCTTGGTCAGGCCCAGCGCATCCCGGACCGCCTTGGGCAGCGTGATCTGGCCTCTTTCGGCAACGGTTGCTTCCATCGTGGCGCTCCTCGGTATGCCTGAATAATACGTACTTCATTATCCATACTCAAGCGCGCATACTGCCCAGTGCCGGTCATGCGGCCTTGGTCGCAGGGCCTGCGCGCCCACATGCGGCGATAATCAGCGACTGCCTGCCAGGACCTACGGTTTCTGGCTTCTCACCGGCGCGCTTCGCGTCTTTCCCCTGCTACAGGAGCCTCCGAATGAGTGATTCCTTCGCCACCCGTACCTCATTGCAGGTCAATGGCAAGTCCTATACCTATTTCAGCCTGCCCGCGCTGGGTCGGCACTTCGATATCGCCCGCCTGCCCTACTCCATGAAAATTTTGCTGGAGAACCTGTTGCGCCACGAAGACGGCGGCATGACGGTGGGCCGGAACCATATCGAAGCCGTGGCGCAATGGGATGCCACCCGCGAACCGGACACCGAGATCGCCTTCATGCCAGCACGCGTGGTGCTGCAGGACTTCACCGGAGTGCCATGCGTCGTGGACCTCGCGGCCATGCGCGATGCGGTCGGCAGGCTGGGCGGCAAGGCCAGCCAGATCAATCCGCTGATTCCCTCTGAACTGGTCATCGACCATTCCGTGCAGGTGGATGTGTTCGGCCGGCCCGATGCGCTGGACCTCAACGGCAAGATCGAATTCGAGCGCAACAAGGAGCGGTACAGCTTCCTGCGCTGGGGCCAGAAATCCTTCGGCAACTTCAAGGTGGTGCCGCCCAACACTGGCATCGTCCACCAGGTCAACCTGGAGAACTTGGCGCGCGTAGTGATGGAGCGTGAGGTGGACGGCGAGTTGCTTGCCTTCCCGGACACGGTGTTCGGCACCGATTCCCATACCACCATGATCAATGGGCTCGGCGTGCTGGGCTGGGGCGTGGGCGGCATCGAAGCTGAAGCCGCCATGCTGGGGCAGCCTTCTTCCATGCTCATTCCCCAGGTGGTGGGTTTCAAGTTGACCGGCCGCATGCCCGAAGGCGCCACCGCCACCGACCTGGTGCTGACCGTCACCCAGATGCTGCGCAAGTTCGGCGTGGTCGGGAAGTTCGTGGAATTCTTTGGCGAAGGCCTGCAGCATCTTCCGCTGGCCGATCGCGCCACCATCGCCAACATGGCGCCGGAGTACGGCGCCACCTGTGGCATCTTCCCCATCGATTCGGAATCATTGACCTACCTGCGACTTTCAGGCCGTCCGCCCGAGCTGATCGCATTGGTGGAGAGCTACGCCAGGGCCCAGGGCCTGTGGCATGAGCCCGGCCAACCCGAGGCAATCTATTCGGCCACCCTGCAACTGGACATGGCCGAGGTGCGTCCTTCGCTGGCGGGTCCCAAGCGTCCGCAGGACCGCGTATTGCTGGAGGAGGTGGGTGCGAATTTCGCCGAAAACCTCGGGCCTCTTATCGCGACGCGCAAGAAGGTTGGCCTGGCTGTCGACGAGTTCAAGGCGGAAGGCGGGGCGCAACCGCAGGCCGAGCAACTGGCCGCCAAGCCGGTGTCGAAGATCCGCATCCAGGACCAGGATGCCGAACTGGGCGATGGCTCGGTCGTCATCGCCGCGATCACCTCGTGCACCAATACGTCCAACCCGGCGGTGATGCTGGGGGCCGGCCTGCTGGCACGCAACGCCGTGGCCAAGGGACTCAAGTCCGCGCCGTGGGTCAAGACCTCGCTTGGGCCGGGCTCGCTGGTGGTCACCGACTACCTGCGCAAGGCCAACGTGCTGGGTGACCTGGAGAAGCTCGGCTTCTACGTCGTCGGCTATGGCTGCACCACGTGCATCGGCAACTCCGGCCCACTACCGGATGCGGTCTCCAAAGGAATCGCTGAGAACGAACTGGTTGTCGCCTCGGTACTGTCCGGCAACCGCAATTTCGAAGGCCGTGTGCATCCCGAAGTAAAGGCGAACTACCTCGCATCGCCGCCGTTGGTAGTGGCCTATGCGATCGCCGGCACCGTCAACATCGACCTGACCACGCAGCCGCTGGGCAAGGACACCCAGGGGAAGGAGGTGTTCCTGCGCGATATCTGGCCCAGCAACAAGGAAATAGGCGACACCATCGCGGCAACCGTCGGGCCGGAACTGTTCGCGCAGAATTACGCCGACGTGTTCAAGGGCGACAGCCGCTGGGCCAGGATCGAATCGCCCGATGGCGAATCCTATGCCTGGGACCAGGCTTCGACCTACATCAAGAACCCGCCGTACTTCGACGGCATGACCATGGACGTCGGCAGCATCGACGATGTGCACGGCGCTCGGGTGCTCGGCCTGTTCGGGGATTCCATCACCACCGACCACATCTCGCCTGCCGGCAACATCAAGAAGGAGTCGCCCGCGGGGCGCTTCCTGCAGGAGCGCGGCGTGCAGCCGGCCGACTTCAACAGCTACGGCTCGCGGCGCGGCAACGACGATGTGATGGTGCGCGGCACGTTCGCCAACATCCGCATCAAGAACCTGATGTTCGGTGGCGAGGAAGGTGGGAATACGCTCTATTTCAGCGCTTCCAACCCTGCGGGCGAGAAGCTCCCGATCTACGACGCGGCGATGAAATACAAGGCCGCCGGGGTGCCGCTGGTAGTGTTCGCGGGCAAGGAATACGGTACCGGCTCGTCGCGCGACTGGGCAGCCAAGGGCACCAACCTGCTGGGCGTGAAAGCAGTCGTGGCCGAAAGCTTCGAGCGCATCCATCGCGCCAACCTGGTCGGCATGGGCGTCCTGCCACTGCAGTTCAAGGAAGGCGAGAACGCCCAGACCCTGGGCCTGGACGGGTCCGAGGTATTCGACGTCACTGGCTTGCAGGATGGCGCCGGCAAGCAGGCGACCATAACCGCCACCCGCGCCAATGGCAGCATCCTTGCATTCGAGGCCAAGGTCCTGCTGCTTACGCCCAAGGAAGTGGAGTATTTCCGCAATGGCGGACTGCTGCACTACGTACTGCGGCAACTGGCGGCCAAGAAGGCGGCGTGATTCCGCACGGGGCAACGGATCAGTCCGCTGCCCCGCTACTGCAGGGCGCGCTCACGACCAGGATGGTGACGCGCCGGAAAGGATGGCCGCCGTCAGCGCCAGCGGGCGTTGTTGTCATCGAGTGGAGCGATTCGGCGCATCGCGGCATAGCGCGAACGGGTCCCTCGTTTCCATCCCTCGCTTGCTGGAGGTCCTGCGCATGCAACGACTGAAATCCGTATGGGGAATCAGTGCACTGTGGCTGCTCGCCGGCGCTTGCCTGCAGGTGCAGGCGGTGGAAATCAGTGACATGAAGGATTTCAGCGATCTTCATGGCCGCTACGCCCCGGCAGGCGACTGCAAGCGGCAACCGCGGATTGTCATCGACGCAGGCGGCATGACCTTCGAAGTCGCCACGGCGCGGACCCGGGTCACCAACCCTGAATTCGCGGCCAGTTTTTTTGGCGGTGCCAGCGACAGCTATGAAGGGATCAGCAGGGTTTTCTTTCCCTTCCGCAACAAGCAGGCAGACGGTTACCCGATCATCATGATGTTCAATGCGGACGAGAAGAAAGGCATTCTTACCGTAGCGGGACAGGATGAGGGCTGGAAAGGCGGCCCACCGTTGACCCCACTCAACAAGGCACTGGTAGCCGGATCGCCCTATTCCAGATGTAGATGAGTGCGCGTGGGGGACGCGCTGATCCTCCGTATCAATCAATGCACGGCTTCCCACTGTGCGTAATACGCGCGCCACTCTCCTTCTTCCTGGCGCCAGCCGCTGGTGATTGAATAGGTCTGCGCACTATCGGGCAGCAAGCGTCCGCTGCCACCCGCCAGGTGCGCTTTGAACTTCATCGTGGCCTGTTGGCCGTGCATTTGCACCTGCACTGGACCGGTCGTAACGATCAAGGCCGAATTGCCGTGCGCTTGCATTCGCAGCAGGTTGTGCAGTGCAGCACGATCCATGCAGTCGTTGCCGGAAAAACCGGAGGCCACTGCCTGCATGAAATCCCCTGCCCGGCGCTCCCCGACCGCGGCCTGCATCTGCGCCAGTTGAACGCGCAGGGCCGCTTCGGGCGTATCACGCTTGCAAGCCACCAGGCCCGCCAGCAACAGGAGGATGAGTGGTCGCCGCAACCGTTGAACTCCGTGCAGTCCCATCAAGTGCAATGGCTTCGCCTTTTCCATCCGGGGCGGTATGCTCGCATGGTGGAACCCCACAGTCGCCATGCGCAGCTTGCGCCCGGCGCAAACAAACCAAGGCCCTGGGGAGGGAGTTCAAGATGAGTCAGGATCGTCCGTGGTTCAAGAGTTATCCGCAAGGCGTGCCGCATGAAGTCGACATGGACGAGTACCGTTCCATCGTTTCGGTGTTCGACACAGCGGTCAGCAAGTTCAGCGATCGCCCAGCGTTCTCCAACTTCGGAAAATCCCTCACCTATAGCGATATCGAGGTGCAAAGCCGCCACTTCGCCTCTTATCTGCTGGGCGAGCTGAAACTGAAGAAGGGCGACCGTGTCGCCATCATGATGCCGAACTGCCTGCAGTATCCCATCGCCATCTTCGGCATCCTGCGTGCGGGGCTGACCGTGGTGAACGTCAATCCCATGTACACCGCGCGCGAGCTCAAGCACCAGCTGATCGACTCTGGCGCGTCGGCCCTGCTGGTCGTGGACAATTTCGGACACACGGTGCAGGAAGTGGTGGCCTCAACGCCGCTCAAGCAGGTGATCACCACCGGCCTCGGCGACCTGCTGGGTTTCCCGAAGGGTGCGCTGATCAATTTCGTACTCAAGTACGTCAAGAAACTGGTGCCCGACTACGATATCCCCGGCGCCATCCGCTTCAAGGACACGCTGACGCTGGGACGCATGCACAAGCTTCCCGAGATCGACATCGACAGCGAGGACATCGCATTCCTGCAATACACCGGCGGCACCACGGGCGTCTCCAAGGGCGCCATGCTGACCCATCGCAACATGGTGGCCAACATGCAGCAGTCAGGCGTGTGGGTGGGTAACGGCCTGGATTTTGGCAACGAAGTCATCATCACCGCGTTGCCGCTGTACCACATCTTCGCGTTGACGGCGAACGGACTGGTCTTCATGAAACTGGGCGGTCTGAATCACCTGATCAGCAATCCGCGCGACATGCCCGGTTTCGTGAAGGAGTTGCAGAAGACGCGTTTCACCGCCATCACTGGCGTGAACACCCTGTTCAACGGCCTGCTCAATACACCGGGTTTCGACCAGGTGGATTTCTCCAACCTCAAGATGACCCTCGGCGGCGGCATGGCCGTGCAACGTGCGGTTGCGGAGAAGTGGAAGAAGGTCACCGGCGTCACCCTGGTCGAAGCCTACGGCCTGACTGAAACCTCGCCGGCCGCCTGCATCAATCCCATGGACCTGAAGGACTACAACGGCGCCATCGGCCTGCCCATCCCGTCCACCGACGTCTGCCTGAAGGACGACGCCGGCGTGACGATCACCACGCTGGGAGAAGTGGGCGAGCTCTGCATCAAGGGTCCGCAGGTCATGAAGGGATACTGGCAACGCCCGGAGGAGACGGCCAACGTGATGGATGCCGAGGGCTGGTTGCATACCGGCGACATGGCCAAGATGGACGAGAAGGGCTTCTTCTATATCGTGGACCGCAAGAAGGACATGATCCTGGTGTCGGGTTTCAACGTGTATCCGAACGAGGTCGAGGACGTCATCGCGGGCATGGAAGGCGTACTCGAAGTGGCCGCGATCGGCGTGCCGGACGAGAAATCTGGCGAGGCGGTGAAGGTATTCGTCGTCAAGAAGGATCCGGCACTTACCGCCGAACAGGTCAAGGCGTATTGCCGCGAAAACCTGACCGGTTACAAGCAGCCTAAAACCGTCGAGTTCCGCGCCGACCTGCCCAAGACCAACGTGGGCAAGATACTGCGCAAGGAGTTGCGCGACCCATCGCCACCCGCCGAGGTGGCATGAATCGAAAGGCCGGCTGATAGCCGGCCTTTTTTTATCCTTCTATTTCCCGCTGAATATGACGGACGTCACACTTTTCTGGAAGGGTGACCTCGTGGAATGCCACCGTCGCGCAGCAACGGCGTGTGGACGGGCTTGCCGGTACGCGGTTCAAGTGTACGATCGGCGCGTGTGTGAACCCACTCACAATAGCCGCCGATTCCCCGATGCCGCACATCGGGGAAAACCTTGCCGAGGAAGAACCAGATGAACAACGTCGAAAAACTGCTGCGAAGCCGCCCTTACCAGACACTGCGTGTTGACTCCGAGCCCAGTGGGGACAGCCACTGGATGTACATGCATGCCGACTCCGCCCCGGGCGTCCGTCCCTGCTTCCACAGCAACATGCTCGACGACGTGCTGAGTTTCATGAATTCAATCACCCTGCGCGAATCACAGCGGCAGTCCGGAAAACTGCGCCACCTGGTGGTGGCCTCGGAAGGCTCGGCATTCAACCTGGGTGGGGACCTGGCCCTTTTCTCGCAGTTGATCCGCGAAGGCAATCGCGACCGCCTGCTGAGCTATGCGCGGCGCTGCATTGATGGCGTGTACCACCTCAACACCGGCCTGGGCGGGGACGTGCGCACCATCGCATTGATCCAGGGCGATGCGCTGGGCGGCGGACTGGAGATCGCGCTGTCATGCCACACGATCGTGGCCGAGGAAGGCGTCGACATGGGCCTGCCGGAAGTACTGTTCGGCCTCTTCCCGGGGATGGGCGCCTACTCCTTCCTGTGCAAGCGCATGTCGCCACAGCTCGCCGAGAAGATGATCCTGGAAGGCAATATCCATACCAGTGACGAGATGTACAGGATGGGCGTGGTGGACGTGCTCGTCCCGAAGGGCCAGGGCGCATCGGCCGTACAAGACCTGATCAACAAGCAGCGACGCTCATCGCATGCCTATCTTGCGATGAACGCATGCCGCAACCTGGCCCAACCCGTCGGCTACGACGAATTGATGCGCATCACAGAGGTGTGGGTGGAGACAGCACTGGCCCTGGGCGATAAATCGCTGCGCATGATGGAGCGCATCGTGAGGGCGCAGGAAAAACGCGCGGCGGTGCGGGCTGCCTGATTGCTTCGGATAATTCCGGCTATGCGGCGCGTTTGCAAGTGGCGCGCCGCCAAGTAGCGTGGGTCAATTACGGTTCCAGCAGGGCTGGAACCGTCACTGCAATCATGTGACTGCCAGCTGTTGCCACGGCCACCTCCACTACAGGCGATCGGTGCCTTTTTCAGTGGTTTCGCGAGCGCGGCCTCTCGCCTCCAGCGCAGTGCGGCCGTGGCTGAGGTTGGCATTCAGCATTGCCAGCCGATGGCGCCATTCCTTCGCGATCAGTGAATCGGCCAGCTGCATCAACTCGCCACTCGCGGCTGCAAGCTTCACCAGGCCCAGGTTGCTGGCCACGCCCTTCAGTGCGTGCGCGTGCTCGCGCATGTGCGCGCCATCGCCCGACTCCATCGCATGCGCCATCGCGCCCAGGCACCCATCGGCATCGTTGAGGCATTGGGTGATGAATTCCCGCTCGAAGCCTTCACCCATGCCGAGCGCGCTCAACTCGTCGAGAACCCCTGGATCCAGCACTTCATCCGACGCGGTCGCCGATGCGGAGACCCTGCTTGCCACGACCGGCGTGGTGACGCGTCCGTTGAGCGCGATTTCCGCCAGGATATCCAGGAGGCGTGTAGCCACGATCGGCTTGGCCATGAAAGCACGTGCGCCTGCCTGCTCGCAGCGCGATATGGCATCGGGCGTGACGTCGGCGCTGAGCACGAGCACCGGCGTGCGTGGGCCGCCGCCGGCTTCCATGACACGCAGTTGCTTCAGCAGGTCCAGACCACTCACGCCCGGCATGTGCAGGTCGACTATGACGGTGTCGTAGTCGGCTATTTCAAGCGCGTCCAGCACTTCTTCACCGCCATTGACGCAGACCACGCGATGGCCTGCCTTCTGCAGGAGCCGCTGCAGCACCATGCGGTTCGCTTCATGATCATCGGCCACCAGGATCTGCATGCTGCGAACGCGCGCGCGGTGGCGCAGGAACGGGTCGGAGAACGCGATGATGTTCTCGGCACCGTGCGGCACCTGGTCTTCGATCCAGGCCGGCGTGACTGGTGCGGCGGAGGTTACGGCCGGGTCGAAGGGCAGTTCCACCCAGAAGCTGCTGCCACGGTGCTCGGTGCTCTCGAAGCCGATGCTTCCACCCATGGCTTCGGTGAGGCCCTTGGCAATCGTTGTGCCCAGGCCGGTGCCGCCGTAATGCCGGGCCATGCTGACGTCGGCCTGTTCGAAGGCCTCGAACAGACGTGCGCGGATGCTGGCCGGTATGCCAATGCCGGTATCGCTGACGATGAAGCGCAGGTTGACCTTGTCGCCCTGCGTCGCAGCCAGCTTGATTTCGAGGCGCACGGTGCCGGCGTTGGTGAACTTGACCGCGTTGCCCGCCAGATTAAGCATGATCTGGCGAAGGTGGCGGATGTCGCCACGCAGTTTCGCCGGCACGTCGGGCGCGATGCACACCTCGTATTTCAGTTGCTTGGCGCGTGCCTGCGGCAGCAGGATCATGCCGATGCTGTCGGTGAGTTCGCGCGGCGAGAACTCGGCGACGTCGAGTTTCAGCTTGCCTGCCTCGATGGCCGAAATGTCCAGCACGTCTTCGACCAGGGCAAGCATGCTGCGGGTGGAGGCCTGGATCGTGGACAGGCATTCACGCTGCTCGCTGTCCAGCTGCGTGGTCGCCAGCAATTCCGACATGCCCGACAAGCCGTTGAGTGGCGTGCGGAACTCATGGCTCATGTTGGCCAGGAACCGGCTCTTGGCCTCGTTGGCGCGGTGCGCCTCTTCGGTCGCGTTGGTCAGCTGGCGCAGCAATCCCGAAAGGTACATCGGCACGGCAATCAGACCGAGCAGCAGGCCGATGCCCAGGGTGCGGTTCTCGACCCAGTATTGGCTCAGCACCAGCACGAAGCTGAAGCTCACGCAGGCCATGGCGACGGCAATGGTCAGATACCTGTTGCCATATCTGAGACCATTGCCGACCGTGACCCACATCAGCACGACGTAGGCCCAGGCCAGCGGCTCGCCCATGCCGATCATCGCTGCCGCCATCAGGCCGTAGTCGGCCACCATGCCAAGCGCGCGGCGCGGGCCGGACTTGCCGGGTCGTGCCAGCAGCCACAGGATGATGCCGATGCCGTTGGCCAGGCCGGACAGTACGATGGCAAGCACGACCGCATAGTCACGCTCACTGAGCAATTGCCGCGAAGACGGCAGCAATGCATAGGCCAGGATCAGCGTAATCAAGCCGATGCGGACCAGGGCCTGCCCGTGTTCGCTGTCGGGTCGATTCGACAACCTGCCGGTCACCCATGTAGCCAGCTTCTGCATGGTTATTGCATGCCAGGACGGACGTTGACGGTCGAATACTGTTCGCAGATCTCATCGAGCCTGGCGCGACCCCGACCCAGCGCATCCACGCAGGCCGGGTCGAACAGACGGCCGCGCTGTGCGTACAGGTAAGCCAGCGCTGCGTCCTTGTCCCAGGCCTTCTTGTAGGGACGCGGGGAAATCAGCGCGTCGAAGACGTCGGCGACCGCCACGATGCGGGCTTCCAGCGGAATGGCGTCACCCTTGAGTCCATCGGGGTAGCCGCTGCCGTCGTAACGCTCATGGTGGCGCAGCGCGATGATCGCGCCGGCCTGGATGAAACGGTTGTGGCTGCCGCTCAGCAGTTCGTGGCCGATGCGCGGGTGGCGGCGCATGATCTCGGTCTCTTCCTCGGTCAGCGGGCCCGGCTTCATCAGCACCGAATCGGGAATGGCGATCTTGCCCATGTCGTGCAGGGGGGCGGCCATCTCGATGGCGCGCACTTCGTCTTCGGGCAGGCCCATCTGTTCGGCGATGAGCCCGGCGACATGGGCCATGCGCTCCAGGTAGGCGCTGGTGCCGGTATCGCGGTATTCGATGGCACGGGCAAGCCGGGAAAGGGTCTCGCGTTCGCGTTCCTCCACCTCATGCATGCTGGACAGCAGGCGCTGCTCGAGCGACATGGCGCGCTGCTTGATGTTTTCGCTCTGCTGGCGAAGTTGCAGCAGGTTGCGGCAGCGGGCGCGCAGTTCGCGCGGACGCACCGGCTTCACCAGGAAATCGATGACGCCGGCCTCCAACGCTGCCTGGCGGACCGGTTCGTCGCCCACCACGGTAATCAGGATGATGGGAATGTCGCGATGCATCGGCAGGCGCCGGAAGCGCCGGGCGAACTCCAGGCCATCCATGCCCGGCATGCGGTAGTCCAGCAGCAGCAGGTCGGTGCGATTGGCTTCGCACCATGCCAGCGCAACCGTCGGATCGCCGAAGTCGTGCACCGACAGCTCCGGGGCGATGTCCTCTATTACATGCCGCAGCATCGTGCGCGCAGACGTCTGATCGTCGACGATGACGATATCCAAGGCGCTTCCTACCCCATTGGGCCACGCTGTGTGGCTATCGGGGGAGGATACTCCGCTGAAGACTCTGGTGGCATCTAGCATTGCTTGGGGACCTCCCGGCGATCCGCCTTGATTGGCGAATATACCGGCGCTGCGGAACTGGGGGACCGTCGCCCGCAGTTCAGGGGGAACGGAGGACGGCCTGGTATGTGAAAGTAACGCAGAAACCATGCCATTCACGCCGTTCCGGTACGGTTCCCGGAAGAAACGCGGCCAGCGTCACGATTCGGCGGGGCTCGCTGGCGCAGGAGAGGCCATCCCGGCGGTTGGTTGCCGCGATGATCCCGGCCTGGACAGGCAGAAGCTGCCGCCAGGCGTCACCTGCCCGCTCAGGCGTGTTAGCTCAACTGCCGCTTTCTGGCCGCATGTACGGGAACAGCAGCACGTCGCGGATCGAATCCGATCCGGTCAACAGCATGACCAGCCGGTCTATGCCGACGCCCAGGCCACCGGTCGGCGCCAGGCCCACTTCCAGGGCGCGGATGTAGTCGGCATCGAAATGCATGGCCTCGTCATCCCCGCCCTCCTTCGCTTCGACCTGGGCCAGGAAACGGGCCGCCTGGTCTTCCGGATCGTTGAGCTCGGAGAATCCGTTCGCCAGTTCCTTGCCGTTGACGAACAGCTCGAAACGGTCGGTGTAGCCGGGCTGGTCGTCCTTGGCGCGCGCCAGCGGCGAGACCTCCACCGGGTGGTCGGTAATGAAGGTCGGCTGGATCAGTGTGTGTTCGACGGTCTGTTCGAAGATCTCCAGCAGCAGCCTGCCCCAGCCGTAGCCCGGCTTGACGTGGATCTTCAGGCGCTCGCAATGGCTTGCCAGCGCATCGCGATCGGTGCAGTCGGCCAGCGAGATCTCCGGGTTGTGGTGGCGCACCGCTTCGTCCATGCGCCAGCGGCGGAACGCCGGGACCAGGTCGATATGCTCGCCATCCCAGGTCACCTGGCCAGTTGCCAGCACCTCTTGGGCCACGTCGCGGATCACGCCCTCGGTCAGGTCCATGATCTCGTTGTAGGTGGCGTAGGCCTCGTACAACTCCAGCATGGTGAATTCAGGGTTGTGGCGGGTGCTGACGCCTTCGTTGCGGAAGTTGCGGTTGATCTCGTACACGCGCTCCATGCCACCGACGACCAGGCGCTTCAGGTACAGCTCCGGCGCCACGCGCAGATACAGGTCCATGCCCAGCGCGTTGTGGTGGGTGGTGAAGGGCTTGGCCGTCGCGCCGCCGGGTATGTAATGCATCATCGGCGTCTCCACTTCCAGGAAACGCCGCGCATCCAGCCATTCGCGGATGGCGCGGATGATCCGCGAACGCTTGATGAAGACTTCGCGCGCTTCCGGGGTGACGATCAGGTCGACGTAGCGCTGGCGGTAACGCTGTTCCACGTCCGACAGGCCGTGCCACTTGTCCGGCAGCGGGCGCAATGACTTGGTCAGCAGGCGCAGTTGCGAGACCTTGACCGACAGCTCGCCCGTGCGCGTGCGGGTCAGGCTGCCTTCCACGCCGACGATGTCGCCCACGTCCCAGCCCTTGAAGGCGTCGTAGACCTCGCCCAGCGTGTTGGACTGCAGGAACAATTGCACGCGGCCCGACTCGTCCTGGATCTGCGCGAAGCTGGCCTTGCCCATCACCCGCTTGGCCATCAGGCGGCCGGCCATCTTCACCTGGCGTTGCGTGCCTTCCAGCGCCTCGGCCGACCACAGTTCGGCGTCGCCGTACTGCGCCTGCAGGTCGCCTGCGTATTCCACGCGGCGAAAGTCATTGGGGAAGGCGACGCCCTGCGCGCGCAATGCCGTGAGTTTCGCGCGGCGCTCGGCGATGAGGCTGTTCTCGTCGGGGGAAGGCGGCGCGGGGGTGATGTCGGTCATAGGGCAAGGAGTGAGGAGTGAGGAGTGAGGAGTGAGGAGTGAGGAGTGAGGAGTGAGGAGTGAGGAGTGAGGAGTGAGGAGTGAGGAGTGAGGAGTGAGGAGTGAGGAGTGAGGGGCGGGAGCTAGCACTCCTCCCTCCTCCCTCGTTCACGCATCGCTGCGTTTGGAGCCGGCTTCCAGGCCGGACTTCAGGCTGGCCTCGACGAACTCATCCAGGTCGCCGTCCAGCACCTTCTGTGTGTCGGTGCGCTCGACGCCCGTGCGCAGGTCCTTGATGCGGCTCTGGTCCAGCACGTAATTGCGGATCTGGCTGCCCCAGCCGATATCGGACTTGGTGGCTTCCAGCGCATCGCGTTCGGTATTGCGCTTCTGGATCTCCAGCTCGTACAGCTTGGCGGCCAGCATCTTCATCGCGTTGTCGCGGTTCTGGTGCTGGCTGCGGCCGGTCTGGCAGGCAACCACGGTGTTGGTCGGGATGTGGGTGATGCGCACCGCCGACTCGGTCTTGTTGACGTGCTGTCCGCCGGCGCCCGAGGAACGGTAGACGTCGGTGCGCAGGTCGGCCGGATTGATGTCGATCTGGATGTTGTCGTCGACTTCCGGCGAAACGAACACGGAGGTGAACGAGGTGTGGCGGCGATTGTCCGAATCGAACGGCGACTTGCGCACCAGCCGGTGCACCCCGATTTCAGTCTTCAGCCAGCCGTAGGCATATTCACCTTCCACCCGGAAGGTGGCCGACTTGATGCCCGCCACTTCGCCGGCGCTGACTTCCATCAGTTCGGTCTTCCAGCCGCGCGACTCGCACCAGCGCAGGTACATGCGCAGCATCATCTCGGCCCAGTCCTGGGCCTCGGTCCCGCCAGCGCCAGCCTGGATGTCGACGAAGCAGTTGGCCGGATCCAGTTCGCCCGAGAACATGCGCTGGAATTCAAGCTTCTCGACATGGGTATTGAAGCCCTCCACGTCGGCTACCACCGCAAGTGCGGTTTCCTCGTCGTTTTCGCCCTCTGCCAGTTCCAGCAGTTCGCTTGCCTCGCCAAGGCCGTCTTCCAGGCTGGCGATGCCGTTGACGTTCTTCTCCAGGCCGGCGCGCTCACGGCCCAGGGTTTGCGCGTACTCGGCGTTGTTCCAGATATCCGGGTTTTCCAGCTCCCGGTTTACTTCTTCCAGGCGCTCGCGCTTGGAATCGTAGTCAAAGATACCCCCGAAGCGAAAGCAGCCGCTGCTGGAGATCGGCGATGCGCTGGCGGACGGGATTGAGCTCGATCATGGGGCGAAACACGCTGGAAATTGGCCGCCGATTGTAGCCCAGACGGTGGTTCCCTGCGCCGCGCCGCCGCCCCTAGCCGGGCTTCAGGGCCTCGCGGTAACGGCGGCTGCAGGGGATGGTGGCGCCATCTTTCAGGTGGACGCGCGCATCGCCGCTGTCCAGCGGCTCGATGGAGGCGATGTGGTCCAGGTTGACGATATAGCTGCGCTGCACCCGCTTGAAACGCAGTGGGTCCAGCCTGGACTCCATGGCGGCGATGGTGCTGCGCAGCGGGTAGTCACGACCGCTCACGCGCAGGTTCACGTAGTTACCGGATGCCTGCATCCACTCGATGTCGTCGGTAGCGACCAGGAACTCGCGGTTGAGCTTCCTGACCAGGAAACGTTGCGGGCGTTCCACCGGCTCGACCGGCGGCCCGGCATCCGGCGCCGCCAGCAGGCTGGCTTCACCCTGCATCCTGCGCAGCAGCATCCGGTAGACGTGGATGGTCACCACCATGCCGGCAAAGGTCAGTGCGTCCTTGAGATATTCGTAGAACAGCTCCCTGGGCCAGTCGCCGAAATCGTAGCTGCTGCCCTGCGCTGCATAGGCCAGCTTGCGCAGGGCGACCATTCCCAGCACGTGCAGCAGTGACCAGGCAACGCTTGCAGCCAGGTAGGGCGCAAGCCGGCGCAGCCAGGTGTCGAAATGCAGCGGATACCGCCGGGTGAACCAGATCACGGCCGGCACCAGGGCCAGGGAAACCAGCGCGCTGCTCCATTCCCATGCCATGGGTTCCCAGGCCTGGATGGGACGCCCGTCGCGCTGGTAGTCCATGAGCGCGGTGGCGGTGTTGACCGCGGCGCTCAGGCAGAACGAAACCACCCAGTAGCCGACTTCGACACTGCGGCGCAGAGGCAGGTAGCGGTCGGCGGCTGGCTGTGGCGCAGCGGGCGCCGGGGCATTGGTCATCCGCGCATTCTAGCCAGACGCCCCGCCCTGCCACCGCATTTGGTCCCTGCATCCCGCCATTGGTCACCACCGGGCTTCATGCGGTCACTCCAGGTACCGGGCGAGCCCCTTGCTGCCCAGCATGCGCACATCGCCGACAACGGAACCGCCCATGCCACGCCGCCACGACATCGACGCCCTGCGCGTCATCGCCTTCAGCCTCCTGATCCTCTACCACGTTGCCATGGTCTACGTGGCCGACTGGGGTTACCACATCAAGAGCGGCTACCAGGCTGAATGGCTGCAGTGGCCGATGATCGTGCTCAACCGCTGGCGCATGCCCTTGCTGTTCATGATTTCAGGCATGGCGATCGGCCTGTTCCGGCCCGAGGCCGCGCCCGGCCGTTTCGCCTGGTCGCGCTGCTGGCGCCTGCTGCTGCCATTGCTGTTCGGCATGTTCGCGGTGGTGCCGGTGCAGGCCTACTGCGAAGGGGTGGCCAACGGCCTGGTGGCGCCGGGTTTCGGATCGTTCCTGCTGCGCTACTGGCAGGTCAGGCCGTGGCCTGAAGGCAGCTTCGCGGGCTGGGAACACGGCATCACCTGGAACCATCTCTGGTACCTGGCCTACCTGTGGACCTACACCATGTTGCTGCTGGCGCTGATGCCACTGCTGCGCACGCGTGCCGGCCAAATGCTGCTGGCCCTGCCCGGCCGCCTGCCTGGCGCGCTGCTGGTCCTGCTGCCCGCGGTCCTGATGGCGACCTGCCTGCTGTGGCTGGCGCCGCGCTATCCGGAGACCCATGCGCTGTTCGGCGACTGGTACGTGCATGCCGAGTCGTTCCCCTTGTTCCTGCTCGGCTATGCCGTGGCTCGCGACGCCCGATTCTGGGACCGTCTGCAGCGCTTGCGCTGGACTACGCTGGCCATCGCGCTGGCCTGCATCACGGTGGAGCTGTCGTTGCGGGCGGCGGGCAAATACCTGCCTGCCAGTCGCGTTCCGGAATTCCTGCAGGCTGTTCCATGGGGCACCGTCGAGCGCATCGCGCGCGCCACCTACGCATGGACGGCGCTGCTGGCGGTGTTTGCCTGGTCGCATGTGTGGTTGAACAGGCCGTTCCGCTGGCTGCCGTACGCCACCGAGGCGGTGTACCCGTGCTACATCCTGCACCAGAGCCTGATCGTGCCGATCGCCTTCCTGCTGATCCCGTTGCGGTTGGGACCCGTATGGGAACCGGTCCTGGTGCTGGCTGGCACATTCGCGGGTTGCCTGCTGCTGCACGAATTGCTGATCCGTCGCTCGAACCTGCTGCGACCCCTGTTCGGACTGAAACGCCGGAGCCGCACGGTGGCCTCGGCGACACCGGGCACGCGGCTCACGCCGGCTCGTGGCACTCGATGATCAGCTGGATGGCGTTACCGCCGCGGTAGTCGTCCGGCACCATGCGATAGGCCATGCGCAGGCGCGAGCCGGGTTGCTGGTCATGCCAGCCGCCAAAATGGATGGCGTTGAGCGGCTCGCGGCGTCCGTCGAGGCGCAGGCTGTACTTGAGGTGGCGCTCGCCGACCACGCGCCAGTCCAGTACCTCGAACACGCCGTCGAAAAGCGGTTCGCCATAGCCCTGGCCCCAGGGCCCGCCGTTGCGCAGGGCTTCGGCGTTCACCGCAACGAATTCGTCGGACGACAGTTCGCCGTCGCTCAGCAGCTCGGCATGCAGCATGGCCGGGTCCATCATCGCTTCGACCTGCGCGATGAAGGCCGCCTGGAAGCGGGCCAGTTCGCTTTCTTCCAGGCTCAGGCCCGCGGCCATGGCGTGGCCGCCGAACTTGCCCATCAAGCCCGGATGGGCGGCGTCGACATTGGCCAGCGCATCGCGGATGTGGAAACCGGGGATGGAGCGCGCCGAGCCGCGCAGGCTGCTGCCGCCGGGCTCGGCCGGGGCGAAGGCGATCACCGGGCGGTGCAGCTTCTCCTTCATCTTCGATGCCACCAGGCCGACCACGCCCGGATGCCACTCGGCGTCGTACAGGCACAGCGCGATGGGCGCGTCCTGCAGTCCCTGGTCGACCCTGGCCAGGGCTGCTTCGGCTTCATCGACCATCTGCTGCTGCACGCCGCGGCGTTCGGCATTGATGCCGTTCAACACCTGCGCCAGCTCGTAGGCTTGGACCGGATCATCGCTGAGCAGGCATTCGATGCCGATGGCCATGTCTTCCAGGCGACCGGCCGCATTGAGGCGCGGGCCGATGGCAAAACCTATGTCGGCGGCGGTCAGCCGCGCGGCGTCACGCCCCGAGACTTCGATCAGCGCGCGCAAGCCGGCGCAGCCCTGTCCCGCACGCAGGCGTCGCAGCCCGGCGCCCACCAGGGCGCGGTTGTTGACGTCCAGGGGAACCAGGTCGGCAATCGTGCCCACCGCCACCAGGTCGAGCAGCACGGAAAGATCGGGCCCGTTGCCTGCCACCACGCCGGCATCGCGCAGTTTCCTGCGCAGTGCCAGCAGTACATAGAACATCACCCCCACACCGGCCAGCATCTTGCTGGGGAAGGCATCGCCGCGCAGGTTGGGATTGACGATGGCATCGGCCGGCGGCAACTGCTCGCCCGGAAGATGATGGTCGGTGACCAGCACTTGCCAGCCCAATGCCTTGGCCGCCGCGATGCCGGCATGGCAGGCGATGCCGTGGTCGACGGTCACCAGCAGGTCGGGTTGCAGCGCGGCCAGTTCCTGCACCAGCGCCGCCGACAATCCGTAGCCATGGATCATGCGGTTGGGAACCGCCGGCGTCACCCGCGTGGCGCCCAGCATGCGCAGGCCGCGCACGCCCACCGCGCAGGCGGTGGCGCCATCGCAGTCGAAATCGCCGACCACCACGATGTGCTTGTCGGTGGCGATGGCCGCGGCCAGCAAATCGGTGGCTGCGGCCAGCCCGCCCAGGCTGTCCGGTGGCAGCAACTGGGCCAACTTCGGCTGCGCCTGCTCCAGGCTGGACGCGCCGCGCCCGGCATAGATGCGTCGCAACAGCGGGGAAAGACCTTCCGGCCAGGTTCCCTCCATTTCCATCTGGCGGCGACGGATCCTGGGTGCGGCGGTCATGCGTCCAGCTTCGACAGCGGTTTGCGCCAGAAACGCCAGCGCTGGTCGCGACGCAGGTGGAAGATAGCGCCGTCCTCGAAGTCCAGGCTCAGCGATTGCAGTTCGCGCTTGCGTACCGCGTCCATCAGTGGCTGGACCGCGTCGCGCGCCAGCACGGCCAGGTCACGCAGGTGGCGAAGGTCGACCAGTGCATCGACCTCTTCGGCTTCGCCGCTGCCATCGACAACGCCTGCCACCCCGGCCAGCGAGCGCAGCAAAATGTCATTGCCCTTCACCTGGCGGTAGTGCGTGCGCACGAAGTCCGGCGCCGCGCCCGCGCCCCAGAACCACAACGAGTTGACCGCCGGTTTTCCCAGCGAGATGCGCATCGCGTTCCACGGGTGGTTGTGCAGGATCACCTGGGCCTCGGTGAGCAGGGCGCGCCAGCGCCGTCCCAGGTCGCCTTCTGGCAGGTGCGCGAACAGGTCCTCACCCAGGACTTCATCGGGGCTGGCGAACGCCGGCAATTTCGATTCGCGCGGAAGTCGCAGGTACCAGCGCGCGGGATGGGGTGCGTCCAGGGTGAATCCGGCATCGCCGAACAATGGCCGCAGCGCGGGCAGCAACTGGGCAACATCTTCGGCGGTCAGGGCCAGCGCTTCGCCATGGGAGAGCATGCGGGCCCCTCCCATGTCCGGGGCCACGTGGGCCGGGTCGACACGCAGCCAGGATGATTGGGCGGCATCACCGGCATCCCGTTGCCGGGTCAGCGCGGCCACCGGCCAGTGGTCCGGGATCAACTGGAAGTGGCGGCGCAGTTGCGCCCGCTCACCGGCATCACCGGTGTCCCGGTCCGCCCGCGCCAGCGCACCGGCAAGACCGGCCGGCAACGCCTGTCCGGCAAAGCGCGAACGCAGCGGCAGCAGCAGCGTGGCCGACGCCATCAGTGCGCGCGCTCAGCCCGCGTACGCGACGCTGACGATCTCGTACTCACGCTGCCCGGCCGGGGCCTCGATGACCACCGAATCGCCCTCGTTCTTGCCGATCAGCGCGCGCGCCAGCGGCGAGGAAATGGCGATCATGGCCAGCTTGATGTCCGCTTCCAGGTCGCCGACGATCTGGTACTTCTTCTCTTCGTCGGTCTCCACGTCGGCCAGGGTCACCGTCGCACCGAAGACCACGCGCGTGCCCGCATTGAGCTGGGCCACGTCGATCACCTCGGCATGCGACAGCTCGCCCTCGAGCTGCTTGATGCGGCCCTCGATGAAGCTCTGCTGTTCGCGCGCGGCGTGGTACTCGGCATTTTCCTTGAGATCGCCGTGCGCGCGCGCCTCGGCGATCGCATTGATCACCTCGGGCCGCTTCACCGATTTCAGCTGGTCGAGTTCCTCGCGCAGGCGCTGCGCGCCCTTCATGGTCAATGGCGCCCTCATGCGGTTGTGCCCGCGTGGATGCTCATGGGAAATGTATTCACGCCTGCAACTCCTTGTGCAGTTCCTGCAGCGCCCATACGGGGCCGGTGCCGCGGAACTCCAGCGAATGCACCAGCGCCTTGGCGCCGGCAATGGTGGTGGAATAGGTGACGCGGTGCTGCAAGGCCTCGCGCCGGATCGAGAAGGAGTCGTTGATCGCCTGGCGCCCCTCGGTAGTGTTGACGATATACACGATTTCGCCGTTCTTGATCAGGTCGACGATGTGCGGCCGGCCTTCCACCACCTTGTTGATCTGTTCGCAGGCATGGCCGTTCTGCTGCAGCCAGGCGCAGGTGCCGCGGGTGGCCACCAGCGTGTAGCCGCGCTCGATCAGGTCCCTGGCCACCGGCAATACGCGTGACTTGTCCGGGTCGCGCACCGACAGGAACACCTTGCCCACGGGCGGCGCCTTGATGCCGCCGGCTTCCTGGGCGCGGGCGAAGGCGGCGCCGAAGTTGCGGCCCACGCCCATCACCTCGCCGGTGGAACGCATCTCCGGGCCGAGGATCGGGTCTACACCCTGGAACTTGGCGAATGGGAAGATGGCTTCCTTGACCGAGTAGTAGTGCGGCACGATCTCCTTGAGCGCGCCCTGCTCGGCCAGCGACTTGCCGGCCATGCAACGCGCCGCGATCTTGGCCAGCGGCATGCCGGTGGCCTTGGACACGAACGGCACCGTGCGCGAGGCGCGCGGGTTCACTTCCAGCAGGTAGATGGTGTCGTCGCCCTCGTCGCTGGTCTGGATGGCGAACTGGGTGTTCATCAGGCCGACCACGTTGAGCGCCTTGGCCAGTTCGACCACCTGCCTGCGCAGTTCGGCCTGGGTTTTCGCGGACAGCGAGTACGGCGGCAGCGAACACGACGAGTCGCCGGAATGCACGCCGGCTTCCTCGATGTGTTCCATGACGCCGCCGACCAGCACCGCGCCGGTGTTGTCGGCAATGATGTCCACGTCCACTTCCACGGCGTTGTCGAGGAAGCGGTCCAGCAGCACCGGCGAATCATTGGAGACCTTGACCGCGTCGCGCACGTAGCGCGCCAGGTCGGATTCGCCGTACACGATTTCCATGGCGCGGCCGCCCAGCACATAGGACGGGCGCACCACCAGCGGGTAGCCGATCTCGCGCGCCAGCACCAGCGCCTCCTGGTCGTTGCGGGCAATGCGGTTGGGCGGCTGCTTCAGCCCCAGCTTGTCGACCAGTTGCTGGAAGCGCTCGCGATCCTCGGCCAGATCGATGGAGTCCGGTGAGGTGCCGATCACCGGCACGCCATTGGCTTCCAGCGCCTGCGCCAGCTTCAGCGGGGTCTGGCCGCCGTACTGCACGATCACGCCCTTGGGCTTCTCCAGCTCGACGATCTCCAGCACGTCCTCCAGCGTCAGCGGCTCGAAGTACAGGCGGTCGGAGGTGTCGTAGTCGGTGGAGACCGTTTCCGGGTTGCAGTTGACCATGATGGTCTCGAAACCATCCTCGCGCAGCGCCAGCGCGGCGTGCACGCAGCAGTAGTCGAACTCGATGCCCTGGCCGATACGGTTCGGCCCGCCGCCCAGGATCATGATCTTGTCGCGACCCGTGGGCTCGGCTTCGCACTCGTCCTCGTAGGTCGAGTAGAGGTAGGCGGTGCTGGTGGAGAATTCTGCCGCGCACGAGTCCACACGCTTGTACACCGGCTTGACCTTGTGCAGGTTGCGCAGCGCACGCACTGCGCCTTCGTCGGTGGAGGCCAGCTGGGCCAGGCGTGCATCGGAGAAACCGGCGCGCTTGAGCTTGCGCAGGCGCGCGGCATCCAGTGCGCGCAGGCCTTCGGCGGCGACCTGCTTCTCTTCGGCGATCAGCTCCTCGATCTGGTCAAGGAACCAGGGATCGATGAACGACAGCGCATGCACGTCCTCCACGCTCATGCCGGCGCGGAAGGCATCGGCCACGTAGAACAGGCGTTCCGGGCCGGGTTCCTTCATCTCGCGGCGCAGGATGGTCAGGTCGTCTGCGTCATGCAGGTTCAGCCCGGTGGGGTCCAGGCCGACCTTGCCGGTTTCCAGCCCACGCAGCGCCTTCTGCAGCGATTCCTGGAAGGTGCGGCCCATGGCCATCACCTCGCCCACCGATTTCATCTGGGTGGTCAGGCGCGCGTCGGCGGCCGGGAACTTCTCGAAGGCGAAACGCGGGATCTTGGTCACCACGTAGTCGATCGCCGGCTCGAACGAGGCCGGGGTCAAACCGCCCGTGATCTCGTTGCGCAACTCGTCCAGGGTGTAGCCGACCGCCAGCTTGGCCGCCACCTTGGCGATCGGGAAGCCAGTGGCCTTCGATGCCAACGCCGACGAGCGCGACACGCGCGGGTTCATCTCGATCACCACCACCCGGCCGGTCTGCGCATTGATGCCGAACTGCACGTTGGATCCGCCGGTGTCCACGCCGATCTTGCGCAGCACCGCGATGGAGGCATCGCGCAGGCGCTGGTATTCCTTGTCGGTCAGGGTCTGCGCCGGCGCCACGGTGATCGAATCGCCGGTGTGCACGCCCATCGGGTCGAGGTTCTCGATCGAGCAGACGATGATGCAGTTGTCCGCGGTGTCGCGGACCACTTCCATCTCGAATTCCTTCCAGCCCAGCACCGACTCTTCCACCAGCACTTCACTGGTCGGCGACAGTTCCAGGCCGCGGGTGACGATGTCGACGAGCTCCTCGCGGTTGTAGGCGATGCCGCCGCCGCTGCCGCCCAGGGTGAAGCTGGGGCGGATGATGGTGGGATAGCCGACGCGGGTCTGGATATCCAGCGCCTGTTCCAGCGAACGCGCCACTTCGGCCTTCGGGCATTCCAGGCCGATCTCGCCCATGGCCACGCGGAACAGCTCGCGGTCCTCGGCCATCATGATCGCCTCGCGCTTGGCGCCGATCAGCTCGACGCCGTACTTCTCCAGCACCCCGTTGTCGGCCAGGTCCAGTGCGCAGTTCAGGGCGGTCTGCCCGCCCATGGTCGGCAGCAACGCATCGGGCCGTTCCTTGTCGATGATCTTCTCGACCATCTGCCAGGTGATCGGCTCGATGTAGACCGCATCCGCCATTTCCGGGTCGGTCATGATCGTGGCGGGATTGCTGTTGACCAGCACCACCCGGTAACCCTCGTCGCGCAGGGCCTTGCAGGCCTGCGCGCCCGAATAATCGAACTCGCAGGCCTGGCCGATGACGATGGGGCCGGCACCGATGATCAGGATGGTTTTCAGGTCAGTGCGCTTGGGCATGGGAAATCGCTTTATTGGTTTACTGGGTCGCGGATGCGGGGGCGGCTTTCGGGCCAATATATTTGTCGAAGAACGCCAGCATCTTGGTGTACAGGTTCACGTTGTTCTTTAGGTCGCGGAATCCATGGGCTTCCTTTTCCTCCACAACCATTACCTCCGGCTGCTTGCCCGCCTTCTTCAGCTCGCCAATCAGGAAGTGCATCTGCTGGATCGGCACGCGCTGATCCTTTGCGCCGTGGACCAGCATGATCGGGGTATGGATCTTGGCCACGTTGTACGCCGGGCTGTTGGCTTCCAGCGCGGCATTGCCCTGCGGCAGTACATCCTTCTGGAAGTTGCGCCCGCTCTTTCGTTCCTGGATGTCGCCCTTGGCGAACATCATCGGCAGTGAATAGACGCCCACGTAGCCCACGGTGCACTTGTACAGGTCGGGCTCGCGCACGACGCTCATCAAGGCAGCATATCCACCATAGGAAGCCCCGTAGATGCAGACCCGGTTGCCGTCGACGATGCCCTGGCTGACGAGTGACTTCACCGAATCGGTCAGGTCGTCCTGCATGGACGTACCCCAGTTGCGGTAGCCGGCGCTGATGAAGGCGTTTCCATATCCGCCAGAGCCGCGGTAGTTCATCTGCAGAACGGCGTAGCCACGGTTTGCAAGCAGTTGCACTTCCGGGTTGAAACCCCAGTCATCACGCACGCCATGCGGGCCGCCGTGCGGGTTGATGATCAGCGGAAGATTACGACCATTGCTCGCTGTCGGGATCGTCAAGTAACCGTAGATTTTCTTGCCGTCGCGAGCAGTAACCTCTACCGGCTTCATCTTGGACATCTCTGCCGGCTTGATCCACTCACGTGACGACAGCATGTAGGTGGCTTTTCCACCTGCGATGTCGAACAGGTACACCTCGCCCGGATCGGTGTCCGAATAGACGCGGAAAGCGAAACGGCCGCCATCATCGGTGATGCCGCCGAACAGGACGGCCTTGCCTGGGAAGGCCTTGATCACGCCCGCATAGACCTTGGCCTCGGGATGTTCGGGGGCAACGAAATCCCAATAGGGGATACCTTCGTCGTAGCGCACTGCAAGCAAGGTTTTGTCGTCGCTGCTCCACAGGTAGCCGCTTGGATCGACGATGCCGTCGCTTGAAAGCTGCCTCTCGGTGTTGGTTTCCGGATCGATCAGCATCAGTGCCTCGGGCTTGCCTTCATCCCCCTTGGAAACATAGACATGCTGGTTGTCGGCGGCAAAGCCCAAGGGCCGGTACACGGCGCCGCTGCGCGGCACTTCATGCACCAATTTCCACTTCTCGCCATCGCGACGGTAAGTTACTTCACGCCCGTCTTCCATTTCGCCGTAGGCGTAACGCGCGTTTCCATCGTGGTCAACGAGGAAGCCGCCACCGTCCACCGGTGCGCTTGCGACCGTGGTAGTGCGGCCATTGTTGACGTTGAGCTTGAAGAGGAACGCAGAGCCAAGCGATCGTTCCACAAGAATGGTGTCAGGGTCCTCGGGCGTCAGGTCGACGATGCTGTAGAAGGCGCCGTTCGGAATATCGATGCGGCCGCTGCCATCAAGGTTCGAGGAGTAAAGGTCGCCCTTGGCGACCTTGAAATCTAAGCTGCCGGTCTTGATCCCGACCCAGAACAGCAATCGCTTGTTGTTCGCCCAAACAACTTCGGAGAAATGCCGGTCCTGGCCGTAATCCCACTTGCCCACGACCTTGCGGTTCGAGGTATCCAGAACAGCCAGAACGGTGCGATCAGCCTGCGGCACTATTACCGCCAAATGCTTGCCGTCTGGCGAAAGCCTGACGCTGGTGAACTCCGAATCCCTGAAGAAATCGTCGATTGGAATTTCCCGCGCCATGGCGGTGCCCGATAGAAAAGCCAGTAGCAGCGCAAAACCAATGCTCGTGATCCTCATCAAAACTCCCCTTTCATCTTTGCAACAAGAAAACCCGGGACAAGCGCCCGCGAGTCAAGATTTCATCATTTTTACGAAACGGTCGAACAGCGGCGCCACGTCGCGCGGGCCCGGCGATGCTTCCGGATGGCCCTGGAACGAGAACGCCGGCGCGTCAGTCAGTTCGATGCCCTGGTTGGTGCCGTCGAACAGCGAGCGATGGGTCACGCGCACGTTCGCCGGCAGGCTGGCTTCGTCGACCGCGAAACCGTGGTTCTGCGAGGTGATCATCACCCGGCCCGAGTCGAGGTCCTGGACCGGATGGTTGGCGCCGTGGTGGCCATGGCTCATCTTCAACGTCCGGGCGCCCGCGGCCAGCGCGAGCAGCTGGTGTCCGAGACAGATGCCGAAGGTCGGGATCTTCTTGTCCACGAATTCGCGGATTGCGCTGATGGCGTAGTCGCACGGCTCAGGATCACCCGGTCCGTTGGACAGGAACACGCCGTCCGGCTTCAGCGCCAGGACCTTGGCAGCCGGGGTCTGCGCCGGGACCACGGTCACCTCGCAGCCGCGCTCGGCCAGCATGCGCAGGATGTTGAGCTTGACCCCGAAATCGTAGGCCACGACCTTGAAACGGGGCGCCGCGTTGACCGGGTTGCCCGTGTCCAGGTCCAGCTGTCCTTCGGTCCACGGATAGCTGTTCGGGGTGGAAACCACCTTGGCCAGGTCCATGCCCTTCAGGCCGGGAAACTTGCGCGCGGTCTCGAGGGCTTTTTCGACATCGATCGCGCCGGCCATCAGCGCGCCGTTCTGGGCACCGCGGTCACGCAGGATGCGGGTCAGCTTGCGGGTATCGATGCCGGCGATGGCAACCACGCCACGCTGGGCCAGCCACTCGGGCAGCGCCTGCTGGTTGCGCCAGTTGCTGGGGCGGCGCGGCACGTCGCGCACGATCAGTCCGGCCGACCACACCTGGCGTGCTTCGTCGTCCTGGGCGGTGCAGCCGGTGTTGCCGACATGGGGATAGGTCAGGGTGACCAGCTGGCGCGCGTACGAAGGATCGGTCAGGACTTCCTGGTAGCCCGTCATGGCGGTGTTGAACACCACTTCGCCGGCGGACAGGCCGGCCGCGCCTACGGATTCGCCCTCGAACACTGTTCCGTCTTCGAGTACGAGGATTGCGGGTTGCGTCACTGGGTTCGCCTTGGGGTGGAGGAACCCTGCCCCTCCAACTTGCGGCTGCAAGAAACCGCGAACTCGGTATTTCTCCGGTCCGTGGCGGTGGGTAACAGGCGAGCGGGAATTGTACGGAGGAGTGCCCCGCTGCGCCAGCCGTTTCTGCCCGCTGCCGGCCTCAGTCCAGCAAATCCCGCACCCGGTAGGCCGCCGGCGGTTTGCCGGCGATGCGCGAGGCCGCGTGAAGGGCGCCGCGGGCAAAGATGTCGCGGCTGCCGGCCCGATGGACCAGCTCGATGCGCTCTCCCGGCCCGCTGAACTGGACGGTGTGCTCGCCGATGATGTCGCCGGCGCGCAGGCTGGCATAGCTGACGTGGGCGCCGGCCGCGGCGGCGGCTTCGCCCAGGGTCAGCGCGGTGCCCGAAGGTGCGTCCTTCTTCTGCGCGTGGTGCGCCTCCACCACGTCCACGTCCCAGCCCTTCAGGGCCACAGCGGCGCGCTCGACCAATTCGTTCAGCACGGCCACGCCCAGGCTGAAGTTGGAGGCCCACAGGACCGGGATCACGCTGGCCGCCGAAGCCAGCTCGCCACGCTGGGCCTCGGACAGGCCGGTAGTGCCCGAGACCAGGGCCGCGCGGCGGGCCACGCACAGCGCCAGCACCGGGTCGAAGCCTTCGGGCAGGCTGAAGTCGATGGCCACGTCGAATGCCGGCACGCCGGACAGTTCGCTGGCGGCGAAGAAAGGCACGCCATCAACCACGCGCTGGGGCGGGGATTTGCGGGTCACCGCCGCGACGACCTGGCAATTGCCGGATTCGTTGCACAGCCGCAGCAAGGCCTGGCCCATGCGACCGGAAGCGCCATGGATGAGAAGTCGGATGGGTGCGGTCATGGCTTCAGGATAACGTCCGCAGGCCGATGTGCAGAGCAACCGGGGCTCATCTGCCTTGCGCCCGGGGCTCAGGAGCCTTGAGGGCAACGCTCCGAGCCATGCGATCAGGACCCGGAGCCCCTTGCGACTGCCCGGCGGACGACCCGGGCGAGCCGCCCGGGCTTCCCGGCCTCGTTCCTGGCCTGCCTCAGGCGGTGGCCAGGCCTTCGCGCGTAGCGGCGATCTCGGCCTTCAGCAGCTTGCCGAGGATCTTCACGCCGGCCTCGATCTTGTCGGCGGGCACGGTGACGAACGAGAGTCGCAGCGTGTTGGGCTTGGGGTTGGTCGCGTAGAACGGCGCGCCCGGCACGAACGCCACGTTCTCCTGGATGGCCTTGGCCAGCAGCTTGCTGCTGTCGACGCCCTCGGGCAGGTCGACCCAGATGAACATGCCGCCTTCGGGCTGGTTCCAGCGCGCTTCGTTGGGGAAGTATTTGTCCAGCGCCGCCAGCATCAGCTGGCACTGGTGCGCATACAGGGTGCGGATGGTCGGGATGTGCGCGTCCAGGAAACCGTCCTGCACCGCTTCATAGACGATGCGCTGCGAGAACGAGGGCGTATGCAGGTCGGCGGCCTGCTTGGCCTGTACGAGCTTGCCGTGCAGTTCCTCCGGCGCCACCACGAAGCCCAGGCGCAGGCCCGGGGCCAGCACCTTGGAGAACGAGCCCATGTAGATCACGTGCTCCGGCGCCATCGACAGCAGGCTGGGCAGGATGTCGCCGCTGTAGCAGAGCTCGCCGTAGGGGTCGTCCTCGACCACCGGCACGCCGGCGGCAATGGCCTTTTCCAGCAGCGCCTTGCGACGCTCCAGCGGCATGCGCCGGCCGGTCGGGTTCTGGAAGTTGGGCAGGCAGTACATGAAACGCGCGCCGGCCAGCTGTTCGGGAGTCAATGCGTCGGTGACGATGCCCTGCTCGTCGGTTTCCATGGCCGAGAACGCCGGCTGGAACAGCGAGAACGCCTGCAGCGCGCCCAGGTAGCTGGGTGTTTCCACCAGCACCTTGCTGCCTTCGTCGATCAGGACCTTGCCCAGCAGGTCCAGGCCCTGCTGCGAGCCGGTGGTGATCAGCACCTGGCTGGGGCGGATGGTGACGCCGTTCTTGCTCAAGCGTGCCGCCACCCACTCGCGCAGCGGCGTGTAACCCTCGGTGGGGCCGTACTGCAGCGCGGCCTGCGGGGCCTCGTCCAGCACCTTGGTGCAGGCCCAGCGCATGCGCTCGATGGGGAAGGTATCGGGGGAAGGCAGTCCGCCGGCGAAGGAAATCACTTCGGGGCGTTCGGTCACTTTCAGAATTTCACGGATTGCCGAGCTGGTCAGGCCCTGGGCGCGCTTGGATATCTGGATTGGGTTTGTCATGCCCGCAGTTTAACGGCTCCTGCCCGGGCTATCACGCCAAGGGGCTGAGCGGCCCTTGTTCGCGCCCCTGATTTCCAGGCTTCGCGAAGTGCGTCGCACCTGCGACAAGCCGCCCTCGGCGGTCGTCATCCCCGCGCAGGGCGGGTCTTGACCCGCCATTACCGTCCCGCGAGCGTCGACGACGCCCGACGCAGGTAACGCCCGGCCGCGATCCGCGTTTAAGGGCATGGCGACCCATGGGCTGCATCCAATTGCCATCGCAAGCGGGGAGATGGCAATGGCGGGTCAAGACCCGCCCTACGTAGCTGGGTAAAGGCCACTGGTGCCGGCGCCGCACAATCGCCCGATTGCAAGGCTGGCCGGAACAACCAGCAGGTGTTGTGGTGCCGGCCTGGTGACGGCCATGGCCGGTGATCAGGCTCCGGCCTTCCCCAGCCACTCGAGTATCGAAGCGCCCACTTCCTCCGGACGCTCGCGGTGCAGGAAGTGGCCGGCGCCCTCGACCACGCCCCACTCATACGGACCGCTGAACAGATCCTGCTGCCTGCCGAGCATTTCCCTGCGCATGTCGTGTGATCCGCACAGCACGCGGGTGGGCGTGGCGATCGGATCGCCCAACCGTGCCGTGATGGCGGCGAGCGACGGGTCGGCCCTGGCCGGGTTCATCATTGCGCGGTAGTAGGCCAGCGTGGCTTCCATGGCGCCGGGTTGCGCGAGCATCCGCTTGACCTGCGCCACGTGCTCGCGATCGTCGTAGGCCGGCGACCACAGCTTCCACAGGAACTCGATGAAGGCGAAGTCATTCGCCTTGCACAGCACTTCAGGCAGCCATGGCAGCTGGAACAGGAACCAGTGGAAGGAGCGCAGGATGTGTCGGGGCGATCTGCGCAGGGTGCGACGCACTTCCAGCGGATGCGGCACGGCCAGGATGACGGCTCGGCGCAAGCTTTCGGGATAGGCCGCCAGCACTGCATAGGAGATCGCCGCGCCCCAGTCCTGGCCGACCAGGAAACACGGCTTGCCGTCGTTAAGCACTTCGATCAGGCACTTGATGTCCGTGGCCAGGGTGGCCAGGTCGAAATACCCGCCATGCGGGATTTCCGTCGGTGGATAGCCGCGCAGGAATGGCGCCACCACGCGATATCCGGCATCGGCCAGCATCGGCAGTTGCCGCTCCCAGGTATGGGCGTTGTCGGGAAACCCGTGCAGCAGCAGGACCAGGGGACCCTGCCCCTGCTCCAGGTACGCGAACCGCAAGCCGTTGGCCGTGATCTCGCCTTTATGCATGCAGCGAGTATCGCACGCGCGCCAGGCCGGGACTTACGAGGTCATCCGGTCCCAGAACGACTTCACCCCGTCCAGGAAGGTCGCCGACTTCGGCGAATGCCGGCGCGCGTCCTCGCCGGTGAAGGTCGCCTCGAACCGCTCCATCAGCTCGCGCTGTTCGGGAGTCAGGTTGACCGGGGTTTCCACCGCCACCCGGCAGAACAGGTCGCCATGGCTGCGGCTGCGCACCGACTTCACGCCCTTGCCACGCAGGCGGAACAGCTTGCCGGTCTGGGTTTCGGCGGGAATGCGGATCTCGGCTTCGCCATCAAGCGTCGGCACCCGCACCGTATCGCCAAGCGCGGCCTGGGAAATGCGGATCGGCACTTCGCAATGCAGGTCGTCGCCATCGCGCTGGAAGATGTCGTGCTCGCGCACGCGCACTTCCACGTACAGGTCGCCGGGCGGCGTGCCGGTGGGGCCCGCCTCGCCCTCGCCCGCCAGGCGGATGCGGTCGCCGTTGTCGACGCCGGCCGGGATCTTCACCGACAGGACTTTCTCTTCCTCCACGCGGCCGGCGCCATGGCAGGTGTTGCAGGGGTTGCGGATGATCCGCCCGCGTCCTTCGCAATGCGGGCAAGCCTGCTGCATGGCAAAGATGCCGCGCTGCATGCGCACCTGGCCGCGTCCGCCGCAGGTGGTGCAGGTTTCGGTCTTGCCGTCTTCCGAACCCGAACCGTGGCAGGGTTCGCAAGCGGCCAGGGTCGGGATCTCGATGCGCTTCTCGACGCCGGCCACGGCTTCTTCCAGGTCAAGCTCCATCACGTAGCCCACGTCGGCGCCACGACGCGCGCCACGGGCGCCACCGCCCCCTCCGAAGATGTTGCCGAAGATGTCGCCGAAGATGTCGCCCATGTCCGCCGGGTTGGGGCCCGGCCCGCCACCGCCCATGCCGTGCTCAAAAGCGGCGTGGCCATGCTGGTCGTACATGCGGCGCTTGCCGCCATCGGACAGCACTTCATAGGCCTGCTTGCATTCCTTGAACGCCGCTTCCGCAGCCGCGTCGCCCGGATTGCGGTCGGGGTGGTGCTTCATCGCACAGCGCCGGTAAGCCTTCTTCAGCTCTTCCTCGCTGGCGTTGCGGGCCACGCCCAGAATTTCGTAGTAGTCGCGCTTGCTCATGTCGGAAATCAGGACCAGGGTTCAGTGGATCGGAAAACAAGATGGAGCGAGGCAGGTGCCCCGCTCCATCGGTGTCACGGGATCACGATCGTTTCCCGGTCACTTCTTCCCGTCTTCTTCTTTGACCTCGGTGAACTCGGCATCCACCACGTCCTCGGCGGTACCGGACTGCGGCGCCGCACCGGCGTCGCCGCCCTGCGAAGCGGCGGCGGCGGCCGCGTACAGCGACTGGCCGGCTTCTTCCAGGTTCTTGGTCTTGGCTTCGATCTGGCCCTTGTCGTCGCCCTTCATCGCCGTTTCCAGGTCGGCCAGGGCCGATTCCACGGTGCCGATGACGCTGCCGTCGACCTTGCTGCCATGCTCGGTGATGGCGTTGCGGGTGGCGTGGATCAGGCCGTCGGCCTGGTTGCGCGCCTGCACCAGCTCGTGGAACTTCTTGTCCTCCTCGCGATGGGCTTCGGCGTCGGCCACCATCTGCTGGATCTCGGCTTCGGACAGGCCCGAACCGGACTTGATCTCGACCTTCTGTTCCTTGTTGGTCTTCTTGTCCTTGGCACTGACGTGGATGATGCCGTTGGCGTCGATGTCGAAGGACACCTCCACCTGCGGCAGGCCGCGCGGCGCCGGCTCGATGCCCGACAGGTCGAAGCGGGCCATCGACTTGTTGAAGCGGGCCTGCTCGCGCTCGCCCTGCAGCACGTGCACGGTCACGGCGGACTGGTTGTCCTCGGCGGTGCTGAAGGTCTGCGATGCCTTGGTCGGGATGGTGGTGTTCTTCTCGATGATCTTGGTGAACACGCCACCCAGGGTCTCGATGCCCAGGCTCAGCGGGGTCACGTCCAGCAGCAGCACGTCCTTGACGTCGCCGCCCAGCACGCCGCCCTGGATCGCGGCGCCCAGTGCCACGGCCTCGTCGGGGTTGACGTCCTTGCGCGGCTCCTTGCCGAAGAACTCTGTCACCGCCGCCTGCACCTTGGGCATGCGGGTCTGGCCGCCGACCAGGATCACTTCACCGATGTCGCTGGTGCGGATGCCGGCGTCGTTCATGGCGATGCGGCACGGCTCGATGGTCTTCTTGACCAGGTCTTCCACCAGCGCCTCGAGCTTGGCCCGGGTCAGCTTGATGTTGAGGTGCTTCGGTCCGGAGGCATCGGCGGTCACGTACGGCAGGTTGACTTCGGTCTGCTGCGAGGACGACAGCTCGATCTTGGCGCGCTCGGCGGCATCCTTCAGGCGCTGCAGGGCCAAAGGATCCTTGCGCAGGTCGATGCCCTGGTCCTTCTGGAACTCTTCCACCAGGTAGTCGATGACGCGCTTGTCGAAGTCTTCGCCGCCCAGGAAGGTGTCGCCGTTGGTGGCCAGCACCTCGAACTGCTTCTCGCCATCGACGTTGGCGATCTCGATGATGGACACGTCGAAGGTGCCGCCGCCCAGGTCATAGACCACGATCTTGCGGTCGCCGCCGTCCTTGTCCAGGCCGTAGGCCAGCGCGGCCGCGGTGGGTTCGTTGATGATGCGCTTGACGTCCAGGCCGGCGATCTTGCCGGCGTCCTTGGTGGCCTGGCGCTGGCTGTCGTTGAAGTAGGCCGGCACGGTGATCACCGCTTCGGTGACGGTCTCGCCGAGGAAGGCTTCGGCGGTCTTCTTCATCTTCTCGAGGATGCGCGCGGAGATTTCCTGCGCCGACAGCTTCTTGCCGTCGGCGGTGGTGACCCAGGCGTCGCCGTTGTCATGCGCGGCGATGCCGTAGGAGACCAGGCCGATGTCCTTCTGCACTTCGGCGTCGGTGAACTTGCGGCCGATCAGGCGCTTCACCGCGTAGAAGGTGTTCTTGGGATTGGTGACCGCCTGGCGCTTGGCCGAGGCCCCGACCAGCACTTCGCCGTCCTTGGTGTAGGCGACGATGGAGGGCGTGGTGCGGTCGCCTTCCGAATTCTCGATGACGCGCGCCTTGCCGCCATCCATGATCGCCACGCACGAGTTGGTCGTACCGAGGTCGATGCCGATGATCTTGCCCATGTTGCTTGCTCCCTAAGGTGTGTCTTTGGCCGGCGACGCGCCGGTGATGGTTGGAATGTGGGGTTCAAGCCTTCCCCTTCAAGGGAAAGCCCGGAAAATCATTCGTGCTTGGCGACCACGACCAGCGCCGGCCGCAACAGGCGGTCATTGAGCACGTAGCCCTTCTGGAACACCTGGACCACGCTGTCCGGCGCCGCGCCGGGCGATTCCACATGGCTGATGGCCTGGTGGAACTGCGGGTTGAAGGTCTCGCCGACCGGATCGACCATGCTCAGGCCGTTGTCGGCCGCTACCTTCAGCAACTGCCGGAAGGTCAGCTCAAGGCCATCGCGCAACGGACTGGGTTCGTCGCCCGCCGCCGCCAGGCCGGCATCCAAGCTGTCGAATACCGGCAACAGGTCGCCGAGCAGGCGCTCATTGGCGAACTTGCGCAGCTGCTCCAGGTCGCGGCTGACGCGCTTGCGCTGGTTTTCCAGGTCGGCACGTTCGCGCAGCACATCGGCGCGGGTCTGTTCCAGCTCGGCGCGCAGGTGCTCGACCTGGTTGGCCAGCTGGTCCTGCAGCTTGTCATCGGCTTCGGCCGGATCGAGTTCGGCGGCGGGATTGGATTCGTTCTGGATCTGGGTCATGAGGACTTCCGTGGCGGGGCCGCCCCGGTGGCGGGCAGCGTCAGCCCAACCTATGGGGCCCGGCCCGGCGGGATTCAAGGCGGAGCGGTCAGGCTTCCGGCCGATCCATGGCCGCACCCAGCGCGTCGGCGGCCGCCTGGACGACCGGAATGACCCGTTCATAGGCCATGCGCGTGGGCCCGATCACCCCCAGCACGCCCAGCACCTTGCCGCCGGCCAGATAGGGCGCAGTGACCACCGAGACCCCGTCCAGTGGCGCCAGGCCGGTTTCTTCGCCAATGAAGATGCGCACGCCCGGGGCCTGCAGGGTGCGTTCCAGCAACTGCAGGATTTCGCGCTTGCGGGCGAAGGTCTCGAACAGTTCGCGCAGGCGATCCAGGTCCGACAGGTCCTGCACGCCGATCAGGCGGGTCTGCCCGGTCAGCACCATGTCGTCGTCGGCCGGGACGAAGGCGTGTTCGGCCAGCTCCACCGTATGGGCCAGCAGTCCTTCCATTTCGGACTGCGCGTTGCGCAGCTCACGCAGCAGGGTGGCGCGGATATCCACCAGTGGGCGGCCGGCGAAATGGGAGTTGAGGTAATTGGCGACGCGCTCGAGTTCGGACGGGTCATAGGCGCGGCGCGGTTCGATGACCCGGTTCTGCACGTCGTTGTCGGCGAATACCAGGATGGCCAGGACCCGGCGCCCGTCCAGCGGCACGAAATCGATGTGCCGGAAAGCGAACTGCTCGCGCTTGGGCGCGCCGACCACGCCCACGAAATGGGTCATGGCCGACAGCAGTTCGGAGGCATTGCCCAGCAGGGCCTGGGTACCGGATCCGGCCGGCAGTTCAGCGCGCAGCCGCGCCACCTCGCCCTCGCCCAGTGGCTGCATCTGCACCAGGCTGTCGACGAACATCCGGTAGCCCTGGGCGGTGGGCACGCGCCCGGCCGAGGTATGCGGCGAGGCCAGCAGCCCGGCTTCCTCCAGGTCGCCCAGGATGTTGCGGATGGTGGCCGCGCTGACATCCAGGCCGGCGTGCCGGGCCAGGGTCTGCGACCCTACCGGCTCGCCATCGCGGATGTAGCGGGAGATCAGCGTGCGCAGCAGGTGGCGGGAGCGCGGATCTAGGGAATTGGGCTGGAACGACATGCGGGATAGATAGCCCCAGCGGCAAGCCAATGCAAGCGCGCAAATCGAAACTGGCGTCTCAGCCCATGCGCCGCATGCCACTACAATGCCGGGCCATGCTCAGACACCTCGCCCTCAAGGATTTCGCCGTCGTCAGCACCGCCGAGCTTGAATTCGGCCCGGGCATGACCGTGATTTCCGGCGAAACCGGCGCCGGCAAGTCCTTGCTGGTCGACGCGCTGGGCTTTCTCTCCGGTCTGCGCGCCGACAGCGGCGTGGTACGCCACGGCGCCGAGCGCGCCGAACTGTCCGCCGAATTCGGCCTGGGTGATTCCTCCGCGGCGCAGGCCTGGCTGCGCGAGCACGAGCTTGATGACGGCCTTGAATGCCAGTTGCGCCGGGTCATCCGCGCCGATGGCGGTTCGCGCGCCTTCATCAACGGCCGCAGCGTGACCCTGGCCCAGTTGGCCGAGCTGTCCGGGCTGCTGGTCGAGATCCACGGCCAGCATGAGCACCAGGCGCTGCTTTCGCGTCCCAGCCAGCTTGGCCTGCTCGATGCCTATGCGCGCAACGAGGCCCAGCGCCGTGCGGTGCGCGAAGCCGCGGGCGTCTGGAACGCGCTGCTGCAGGAGCGCGACGCGCTGTCGGCGCAAGGCGACGTGTCCGACCGCATCAATTACCTGGAGCACCAGTTCAAGGAACTGGAGCGCGAGGAGCTGGCGGCGACCGCCATCGAAGCGCTGTCGGCCAGCCACCGGCGCCAGGCCAACGCCTCGGGCCTGATCGACGCATGCAATGCCGCCTTCTCCCGCCTGGCCGGCGAGGAAGCGCCGTCGGCCCTGCGCCAGTTGCAGCAGACCCGCAGTGAACTGGCACGCATGGCCCAGCACGAACCCCGGTTGCGCGAGGTCGACGCCCTGCTGGACAGCGCCAACATCCAGCTCGACGAGGCCCTGGTGGTGCTGGACCGCGTGCGCGATGACCTGGATGCCGATCCGGCCCAGTTCATGGAACTGGAGCGCAAGCTGACCCGCATCCACGACCTGGCACGCAAGCACCGCATCGCGCCCGAGCAACTGGAAGCGCGTCGCGATGTCATCGCCATCGAGCTGGACAGCCTGCGCGGTGCAGGCGAACGATTGCTTGGCCTCAACAACGAAATCGCCACGGCCAGCAGCGCGTGGCGCGAGGCGGCCGCCGCACTTGCAAAAACCCGGCAGAAGGCCGGCACCCAGCTGGCCCGCGCGACCACCGCGCTGATTGCCGAACTGGGCATGGGTGGCGGCCGCTTTGAAATCGCCATCGAGCCGAACGAGGCCGAACGCCCCGACCCCCTGGGCAGCGAACGGGTGGAATTCCTGGTCTCGGCCAACGCAGGCCAACCGCCCCGCGCGCTGCGCAAGGTGGCGTCGGGTGGCGAACTTTCCCGCATCTCGCTGGCCATTGAAGTGGCCGCACTGGGACTGGATGCGGTGCCGACCATGGTCTTCGACGAGGTTGACTCCGGCATCGGCGGTGCGGTCTCCGACATCGTCGGCCAGAAGTTGCGCGCCCTGGGCGAGAAATGCCAGGTGCTGTGCGTGACCCATCTGCCGCAAGTCGCGGCGCAGGGCCACGCGCATTACCGGGTCAGCAAGGCGCCGGTCGAAGGCATGACCCAGAGCTCGGTGGAATTGCTGCAGGCCAGCCAACGCGAGGAAGAACTGGCCCGGATGCTGGGTGGCGTGGAAGTCAGCAAGGAAGCGCGCGCGGCAGCCAAGCGCCTGCTCAGCGACGTCACTTGATCCGCAGGCGCGGGCGGTCTTGACCCGCCACGGCCATGCCTGGCCTCGCCTTGCGCGTCAGCGGCCTGATCGCGAGACCAAGTGGGAAAGCTGGATCAGCGGGTTGCCATCGCAATCTAAAGGATGCCAACGGCGGGCCGGGGCCCGCCCTACCGCTTCTTGCGCACGTACAGCACCAGTGAGTGTTCTTCGATCTCGTAGCCGTGTGCTGCAGCCACCTTGGCCTGCAGGTCCTCGATCTCCTCGCTGGAGAATTCGATGACCTTGCCGGTGTCGATGTCGACCATGTGGTCGTGATGCTGGCCGCGGTCCAGTTCGTACACTGCCTGGCCGCCTTCGAAATTGTGCTTGAGCACCAGGCCCGCCGCCTCGAACTGGGTCAGCACGCGATACACCGTGGCCAGGCCGATCTCGTCGCCATGGTCCAGCAGGTGCCGGTAGATGTCCTCGGCGGTCATGTGCCGCGGCTGGCTCTGTTCCAGCAATTCCAATACCCGCATCCGCGGATGCGTCACCTTGAGTCCCACTTTGCGCAGGTCCTGGGATTCCATGGCCTTCTCCGTTCATTGGCGGTTTAACGCCAGCTGCCTCGGACTGGGTTGCGGCGGTCGTCCGAAGTGTATCATCGCCCGCTGACCCCTCTGTCGAATCGCGGTGCCCTTCCCGATGCGTAAATACCTGTTGATCGCCGCCGTCACCTTCGCAGTTTCCGGCTGCGGCATCCTCTACAAGCAGCCTATCTACCAGGGCAACCTGATCGAGAAGACCAACGCCGACCAGCTGGCCGTCGGCCAGAGCAAGCAGCAGGTCGTGGCGCTGCTGGGCACCCCGTCCATCGCCGACCCCTTCCATGCGCAGCGCTGGGACTACACCGCCAGCGAACGTACCAATCGCCGCGGAAGTACCGAAATCAAGAACCTGACGGTGTTCTTCGAAGGCGACACGGTTTCGAAATGGGAAGGCGAATATTTCCCCGAGAACGACATCCAACTGGCCAAGGACGTGCGCAAGTTCGGTCCCAACCTGGCCAAGGACAAGAAGAAGAAGGGCGCGCGTCGCTGATACCAGGCGGCTCCCTAGCTCCCAGGTCGTGACGCACGCCGCCGGCGTGCATCCTTGGGATCGGCCTGCAGGGGCCGCAACAGTTCCACGCGATCACCCTCGCGCAACAGTGTCCCGGGCCCGGCCATGACGCCGAAGATGGCGTAGCCCTGCACTCCTTCGATGTCAGCCCAGCCGGCACCTTGCAGCGCTTGCGCCAGGGTCGTTCCCTCGGCCACATCCACCTGCAACGACTGGTGCCGCCGCGGCCAGGCCATGAGCAGTTCGACCCGCATCACTCGCCCCGGTCGGCTACCCGCACGAAGTCATCCACCATGCGGTCGGCCAGGCCCTGGAATCCCAGGGCAATGGCAGGACCCAGCAGGCGATTGCTGGGATCGAACTCCAGGGTCAGCGTGACCTTGCTGGCGCATTCGTCCAGCGCATGGAATTCCCAGCGCCCATGCAATTTGCGGAACGGACCGTCGACCAGGTTCATGTCGATGCTGTGCGGACGGTCCAGGGTGTTTTCAGTGGTGAACCAGGTGCTCAGGGCGCCCAGCCCCAGGTCCAGTCGCGCGACCACGCGCTCGGCGCCGGCTTCGACCAGTTGCGCGGCGCTGCACCAGTCGAAACGGGCCGGATAGGCGGCGATGTCGTTCACCAGGTCGAACATGCGCGCGGTGGAATGTTCGACCAGGGCGCTGCGGCGGATGGTTTGCATGGTGGAACGGGCTCTCGTATGGCGACTGGACTCGCTTGCACCTGCACCATCGGCGACAATAGCGCCATGGCGAAGAAACCCGGCAAGGATAAAGCAAACAGCACTGGCACGATTGCCCAGAACAAGCGCGCGCGCCACGAGTACCACCTCGAGGAACATTACGAGGCGGGCATGGCGCTGCAGGGCTGGGAAGTCAAGGCGATACGCGCCGGGCGCGCCAACATCACCGAGGCCTATGCGGTAGTCCGCAAGGGCGAGCTGTACCTGTTCGGTGCCCAGATCACGCCCCTGATCCAGGCCTCCAGCCACGTGGTCGCCGATGACCGCCGCACGCGCAAGCTGCTGCTGCACAAGCGCGAGATCGACGTGCTGATCGGCAAGGTGGAACGCGACGGCTACACCATCGTGCCGACGTCGCTGTACTGGAAAGGCAACAAGGTCAAGGCCGGCATTTCCCTGGCCAAGGGCAAGCAGACCCACGACAAGCGCGACGCCGCCAAGGATCGCGACTGGGAACGCGACAAGCAGCGCGTGATGCGCCGGCACAACCGCGACGCCTGATCGCACGGCCTGCCTTCGGGCAGGTCCTTGATCAGAACAAGGATCAGGACGGGGTTGGAAACCGGCTGGCCGACGCCGGCCCGAACACCTGGCGCACCTTGGCCCGGACGTGCAGATTCGACAGATAACCCGACCCCGAGTGCGGGTTGCGCGGGCTGTCCGCATTCACGTCCATGCCCTGCAGGTTGGAGAAACGCTGCCCGGGAGTGTCGATGTCATCGCTCAGGTTGCCGTCCAGCGCCACCGGGTCCTGGCGGTCGGCGACGTTGTACCAGTGGCGAACGCAGGCGGGGAACGGCAACTTGTCCGGTTTCGGCAACCCCTGTTCCTTCAGCGAACGCTTGAACATGCTGCGGATGCTGGGAAGGCCGAGCGGCGAGCCCAAGGTCACGAACAGCGCCACGTCATACCGGGCCGGATCGAGCTTGCGCAGCGCTTCATAGGCGATCACCGAGCCCAGGCTGTGGGAGATGACCACAAAGGGGCCGCCGCCTGGTTCCATCCGCTCCAGCAGGCTGCGCTCCATTGACTCGCGCCGCACGCGGTCGAAGAAGAAGTCGTGCACGTCCTGCAGCAGCGCCACGGAGATCAGGCGCAGCAGGATCCGGTTGAACACGTCGAACGCGCCGCGTCTGGCCGGGTCCAGCGTCGCGCGCGGCGTCGTGGCGCCAAGTTCCTTGAGCATGGTCTTCAGCAAGGCCGCTTCAGCGGGCGTGGCGGCCACCGCGTTTGCCAGTTCCATCAGATCAGGGCCCGCTTCCATTCCCAGCGCGCGCAGCACGCGTTGTTCGGCCAGGTTGAGGGTGGGTCCCTGGTCGCGGTCGTCGCAGGTGCCGGGTTCGGGCGTGGGATAGCGTTCGCGGTTCACCCAGTACGCCAACCGCGTGCGTTTGCCCATCGCACGTCCGAACAGTGCGTTGTCCCACTGGCAGCGCAGCACGGCCTGGGTCGGTTTGTTGCCCATGCCGTGCATGTAGATGACGGTCCTGGCTTCTGCCTCGGCTGCGGCCCTGGAGGCGGAACGCTGCGGCGCGACCGGCTTGGGCGATGCCCCCTTGGCGGACCTGGCAGTGGCGCGTTTGCTGGCCGTTCCGCCCACGGGTGGCGGGGTCACTGCGCGCCTTACTGTCTTCCTGGTGGCCATGCCGAAGCCTCGCCCTGCCCCGCATCCCTTGCAGGAGCTGGAGCGCTGGAAAGTGATGAAGCGATGCTAACCAGCGGCAGTCGCAAAAGTTGTGACCCGGGTCCATGAGGCCTACACTGCGGCCATCAGCGAAATCTGATCCCCGGGGATGCACTGGTTTCGACGGGGGTTGCGAAATTGCCTGGTGCATGCCGAGGGGGCGACTTTCCTCGTTAATCCAGTAGCAAACTTCTAGTTGCCAACGACGACAACTACGGTTCGGACTTCGCTCTCGCCGCCTAAACAGCAGTGTGAGTTGTAGTTCTAAAGCCGCCTAAGGCGAACCCCCGAACCCACTTGTGCCCGTGCTCGTGGATGTAGGGTCATTATCACGGAACCGGCTGTGACGGCTGCCTGTCAGTCACGGCTTAACCAAAACAGGCTGGTCTCCGGGTGCGCTTTGCGTGCCGTGCTGCTCGGGGATGAGACCTAACGGAACGCTAAGCATGTAGTACCGGGGATGGAGTACCTTCGGACGCGGGTTCGATTCCCGCCATCTCCACCATCCAGTGTAGAAACGGGCCGCGAAAGCGGCCCGTTTTTTTTGGGTGGGAATAGCCCGTGGTGGGCGTTGGGTTGCCGCCGCGAGCTGCTACCCGGGCATGCGGGCTACGTGGAACCCTTCTCACCATTTCCGGCGCCCCCCTGTTGAGCAGGTGTGCAGGCGGGCCTTGGTCCACCGTTTTCGCTCCGCCGCCATCGCGAACGGAGGGATGGCAATGGTGGGCCGGGGCCCACCCTACTCCGCTTCTGCGGGCGCGCCCATGTTGCCCTTGCTGTACATGCCGGAGCGGTCGAAGCAGCAGGCGCGGCGGCTGCCGCTGGCGAGTTTGTCGCAGGCCACAGCGATGCGTTTCTCGCGGGTCTCAGCCTTCTTGCCGGACGTGATCCAGTGGATCCAGTCGCGCCGCGCCACCGTAGTGATGTCGGCCCAGGTCGCCTTGGCAGCGGCGTTGCCGGCCAGCGCCTGTTTCAGGTCGGCGGGCACGCTGGGTTCGGGTTCCTTTTCCACCGGCGCGATTTCGAAGGCGACGCTGTCGCCGATTGCGACACCGGCCGCTTCACGCAGTTTCTTTTCCACCTTGAACCAGTGGCTGCCCTGCCCGTCCGGCTCCAGCGTGGCCTGGAACGCCTGGCCTTCCATCGTGCCGTCGACGGTGACCATGCTGCGCGTGGGCAGTTGCTTGCTGGCGGCGGCGGGCAGCACCACGAAACTCCAGGTGGCGGCCTTCGGCTCTGCGGGGCGGGAGAGCTTCGCCTTGAAGATGATGGATGCGACGGGCTTGGCCATGGGCAAAAGGTACACCGCGCCCGGCGCCGCTTCCAGATCATCTCGCGCAGGCTGTGCGGGCCCGGAGTGGGATCACCCCGTGGCCCGCGCAAGCCCCCCACGGCACGTCCACCGCAGTCACTGCACGCGGACCCGGGAGAAACAGTTAGTGCTCGCGCGGCCGCGTGTTGAGCCGCGAGTCCCTGCAGATGTAAACATCGCTGCGCAGGCTGCAGGGCTGGTCCCAGGCCAGCGAGTAGTTGTGCAGCGGATGGTGGTCGGCCCACAGGTCGAAGCGGTCGACGACGACCTGCCGGGTCGAGCCATCATGGGAGCGCAGGCAGAACTCGGACCACTTCATCTGCCTGAAGCAGGAGCCGTTGCTCTGGCTCTGCCAGTCCTGGTCCGCGGTGGCATCGAGCCACGAGAAGTCGGTCATGCGTTTCCCCTTGGGGGGATGAGTACCCCGACCATCTCACAGCGGCGATGAACCGGGTGCCCGCATTGGGGTGGCGCAGCCCTGAGTCAGCACCTCATCAGCACAGAGCGTGTTTTGTTGGCTGTTGCACACGTCATCGTGGTCGACCCCGCAGGACAGGCATTGCACCGGAGGCCTGCGGGATCCTGCGGCCCTGTCGCATCGGTTGCACCGTCTTCAGCCTGCGCGCGCGGGCAGCACCCGCGGGTTGCGCAGCACCAGCGCCGACACCAGCGACACCAGCACGCCGACCGGGAAGATTTCGGAGAAGGTCATCGGCAGGCGGAACATCGGGTTGGCGTACTGGACCTTGAACGCGTCCATCTCCGCAGTGAGCTTGGCCAGCGCCGCCGGGTCGATGCCCTTGGCCCGCTGCGCGGCGATCACCGATTCGGCGTAGCTGCCGGCGAAGTCCTTCACGATCGTGGCCTGCACCAGTTCCCATGCGGCCACGTAGAACAACGCGGCGATGAACGAGATCGCCAGCCCCATGCCGAACGCGGGCCAGAACCGGATCACCCCGCCTCCGCCGACGTCGCGCTGGTGCTTGATGCCCACGAACACCGCGCTGAAGGCCACCAGCATGGTGGCGTAGCCCACCGCCATGCCCAGCCCGCCATGCGGCATCTGCCCGCCGGTCGCGGCGAACGTGGCCACCATCGCGCCGCCCACCACCAGCCCCGCAATCACGCCGTACTTCAGGATGTCACGCCACATGCCCCACCTCCGTTGCTGTGCGAATTGGAGCGCGATTGCAGGCCATCGGCGGCGTTGCGTCCATCGTCCGAAAGGGTGATTTCGACCGGATCACCCGTCGTCACGACCGTTCAAGGCACCAGGCCCAGCTCGCGCGCGCGGCGCAGGGCGTCGGTGCGGCGCCGCGCTTCGAGCTTTTCCAGCAGCCGGGCGACGTGGGTTTTCACGGTGTTGGGGGAGACGTGCAGCCGGGCCGCGATCTCCTTGTTGGAATGGCCGGCGGCGATCTGCTGCAGCACCTCCAGTTCGCGCGGGCTGATGCCCAGCGCCGCGACCGCCTGGGGATTGCCCTCGCCCTGCTCCCCCGGCGGGCGCCGCGCCAGCAGGCGCACGCCCAGCCACACGCCCAGGGCCAGGAACCCGGTCGCCAGCAGCGCCTCGTACACCACCGAGGCATGGCTGCGCACCAGTCGCTGGTAGTCCAGCCATTGCAGGAGCAGCGTGCCGGCCGCGAGCAAGGCGGCATACAGCGCGATCTGGGTCCAGGGGACGGGGAAACGGTGGGGTCGCATGGGTGCATGCTACTGCGCGGTGGTGTGGGAAGGCAGTGGTGGAAGGGAAGCCGACCGGACCGGGTAGCCCGGATAAAGCCGAAGGCTGCACCCAGGGGCTTCTATCGCGAGGCGTCGAAATGCCCCGGATGCGTTGCGCTTAGCCGGGCAACATTGGCTCACATGGTTCTGACGTAGAGGTGGCTATTGCACTTTGGGCATGCGGGTAACCCTGCATCATTGCTATCCCAAGCGAATGGGCAGATTACGCATTCAAACTTCTTCACTTCTCCAGCCTGAGTCTTGAACGGCATGGTCATTGGAATGACAGCAGTATCCGACACATATCTGCTCAATTGCTCCAGGGCCGACTCCCTGGCTTTTTTGTAGCGCGGATGGAATACCCAACGTTTGGAGCGCAAGTCATGCGCAATGAATCGCTCAAGTAGCGCGGCATAGGTTTCCCCTTTGAGCTTCGCTTCCGAAAACAGGGGCTGTAATCCACTGAGGTCGATGGCGATCACACCGCATTTCCTCTCTTCCATTTGCTCGGACTGTAGTGCCTCCGGCAGCGGCCGGCCGGGATGAAGGAAGTAAATGACGAATCGGAACTCGCCAATCAGTCCGCGAAGGTCGACCGGGACACCGGCAAAATCCCTTTCAACCTCGACGTTCGTGAGGGTCACTGTCCTTGCTTCCGTGACCAAGAACTTTCGTTCTCTTGGCCGACTGTAATCGCTCGTCTGGTACGAGACCTTGTCCGTCCATGTCGGCAGGTCGATCTGCATCGATTGCCCGATCACCTGGCGCGCCATCATCCGCACCGAAACGAAGAACGAGAAATGACATTCGTTATGCGTCCGTGTGAATGTGCCCCGGGTCAGGTGCGCAAAGTGCCATTGATTCACCTCTCCATGCTTCGCTACAAGCGGAGCTCGGCACGAGGGGCAAATACACCCCGACGCCTTGCCACGCTGAACTTCGGCGACATCCACCAACTGATTGGAGGCTTCATGGAGTCCAAACGGAACAAGAGTGAGATCCATGTCCCTCGATCCGATTAGCTCTTATCGAACTTGATGGTGAAATTGTTCCCATCGAAATCAGTGACCCGCCCGATCCATTCCGGCCTGGCCTTGAACGTATTCTTGGCCTTCGAACCGTCGCCGCCGCCCTCTATCAAGGCCACGTTATCCGTCTTGGCTATGACCAGCCGCACCGGACGTTGATCTGCGAAAACCAGCTCCAGGTGTTTTGCGAACAGGCGGTTCCCATTACCGGTCCAGCGGCTAAGAAGGTCGCGATAGACCAACTGCCCCTCTTCGGAAGAAATTCTGTGGAACCAGAGACTGGCCACCCATTCGTCATCCGTAAGTGCGGAAACCGCCCATTGATGATTGACCAGTTTCGCCCCATACCGGGCGAACTCCGAAGTTATTCCCAAAACCTTCCCCTCTTCTGTTTCCGAAGCGCGCCTGCAGCCTATACCGCAGTTTCAGCGTCGGCTTCTTGAGCAAGGAATGATTCTGCGACTTCCCATAGTGACTTGCCATCCTCACGCACCCAGTGCCAATTTCCGTTCACACCGCCTGGATCCGTATTGTCTGGGTGGCTTTCTTTGAAAATCTTCCATGCTAGCGCAGAGACGGCGTACTCCTGACCATCTTTCTCCCACAATACTGCATTGCTTTGGCCACGCTTGCCGGTAATTGTTGCGTGAAAAACTGGATTAGCGTCTTCATACTTGATCCACGTTGGCAGTGCGTTCTTTAGAGAAAGCTTCTGTCCTTCGGCGACCAGCGCATTATCAAGAAGAATCTTCATGGTCTTTGGCCGTGCTCGACGGCCCACCGATTCGCGTTGCTCCTGCTTCTGTTTAATATCAATCAGATACTGCTTTGCTTCTTGCAGGGGAATCACTAGCTTCGGAACGATGACGACTTTCCCGTCAACTTTATAGGGAGTAATCGATACGCAACTTATGTCGATCTTGGATGCCCGTAGCCACAGCACGGTTGTGGTTATTTCCTGCGAAAAACCTTCCGAACATAGAATGATTCTCGGCTGCGTTGATAGTTCGACAAAAGAATCTGATTCCACAAACTCTATGATCTGCTCTTTGGCGTCGAGATCTGACAAAACCTCATTGTCATATTTCTTTTTATATGCCAGATAGTACGGAACCAGCTTCTCAATTGTCATGGATGACACCATTGCGGCATATCGTATTGCCTGCAAATCAGCGTATCCGGCAGCGGCATCGCGCTTTAACTCAATTACAACCAGATTTCCTTGCCGATCTACGGCCAGAAGATCCAGACGGTCGCTGCTATTGCTGAACCGGTCGAATTCAATACTAACGACAAGCAGATCTTCGCCAAGAATCTCTGGGCTGGACCTAACCCATTCCTGGATATGAGTCCGCTCCCATATATTCAGGCCAACGAAACTGCTTTGTGCAATTTTCATCGCCTTGCTTGAGTCGCTGGAAATCGAGTAAATCATGTCCTACCACCCCTATGATCGTCTGAATACGGCACTCGCCGCCTCCGTGCTTTTGCTCTTGCCTAACTGCCTCCGCGCTTGTTGCGATGGTCGTGAGCCCGATCACAATGCAGCGTTGGCATCGTCAGGTCTCGCTTATGCGTACAGATATTTCTGAAACCCCACAAACACCTCCCGTATCTGCTGCGGCGTGCCCAGCTCCGCCGCTGCATCGGCTATAACGTTGTACTTGAGCCTCAACAGCGGGGACAACTTGTCCAGGTCCAGTTCGTCCACGCCCTCTTCCACGTAGTGGCTCAGCACGAACTCAAGGAAGGCCAGCTGCTTGTTGCTCTTGTAGCTCGTATTGATGGCGGCCTTGGCCTGCACCGCGCGCTCCTCGCGGGAAATCGGGGCGCGGGTATAGGCCACGTAGGCGAGCACGTCGAACAGGTCGCTGTTCTCGGCCTCGATTGCTTTCTGCATCTCGGCCAGGGCGTCCCTGCTGAAGCCTTTGTCGGCCAGGCCTAGCAGTAGCACCTTGCGGGTTGAGGGGTCGCTCCAGATTTCCCGCAACTGATCTTCGTCCCTGAAGAAGTCGGGCAAGGCACCGAACAGGCTTTCGAGGAACTGGGCGGCGGACATCGGCCGGCCGTCGGCGCTCCAGAAAGTGGTGGCCACCATGCTCTGGAGCTGGCGGACTTTGCCGTCGGCGAGCTTGACCTGGATCTTCGCAGCGCGGGGTTCCTTGGGAGGGGGATCACCAACCGGTGGTTTATCACCGCCCTCATCCTGCGGTTTGGGCGGCCTGGGGGGATCGGGCTCCAGCGGTTCGCCATCCCACTCGGGGTCGCTGAAATGCTGGTGCGCCTTGACGAAGTCGTAGACGGTGAAGAAGTCCTTGCCATCGTAAAGGCGAGTTCCGCGCCCGATGATCTGCTTGAACTCGATCATGGAGTTGATCGGCCGCATCAGCACGATATTGCGCACGTTGCGGGCGTCCACCCCTGTAGAAAGCTTCTGCGATGTGGTCAGGATGGTCGGGATGGTCTTTTCGTTGTCCTGGAACTCACGCAGAAACTGATCGCCTCGGCCACCGTCGTCAGCGGTCACGCGGACGCAGTAGAAGGGATCGGTGCTTTTGCTGGTCTGGTTGATCAGGTCACGAACCATCGCCGCGTGTTCCTGGGTGGCGCAAAACACCAGGGTCTTTTCCCGCTGATCGATCAGGTCCATGAACAACTTGACCCGGTAGGCCTCGCGTTCGCGGATGAAGATGATCTTGTTGAACTCGGCTTCGCTGTAGCGCTTGCCCTGCACGACTTCGCCTTCCACCACGGCGTCATCGGGGGTGTAGAGGTAATCGTCGATAGTCGTTGCGAACTGCTTGACCTTGAACGGGGTCAGGAAGCCGTCGTTGATGCCTTCCTTCAACGAGTAGCTGTAGACCGGCTCGCCGAAGTAGGCATAGGTGTCGGCGTTGTTACGGCGCTTGGGGGTGGCGGTCAGGCCCAGCTGCACGGCGGGCTTGAAGTGTTCCAGGATCTCGCGCCAGCTGCTTTCGTCCTTGGCGCCGCCGCGGTGGCATTCGTCGATGACGATGAAGTCGAAGAAGTCCGGCGGGTAGTCGCCGAAGTACGGGGTGTCGCCGGGTCCGCTGGTGAAGGTCTGGAAGATTGTGAAGAAGATGCTGCCGTTCTTGGGCACCCTGCCCGTCTTCTTGATCTCGTCGGGTGCGATGCGAACCAATGCGTCATCCGGGAATGCGGAGAAGGCGTTGTAGGCCTGGTCGGCAAGGATGTTGCGGTCGGCGAGGAACAGGATGCGTGGCCGGCGGGTGGGTTCACCTTCTCCCTTCCAGTCACTGAGGTTCCAGCGGCTGTGGAACAGCTTCCACGCCAGCTGGAAGGCGATGAAGGTCTTGCCGGTGCCGGTGGCCAGCGTCAACAGGATGCGGTCGTCACCGTCGGCGACGGCGTCGAGCACGCGCTGTATGGCGATGTCCTGGTAATAGCGGCCCTGCCAGGCGCCGCCCTTGTCCTCGAAGGGAATTGCGGCGAAGCGGTCGCGCCAAGCATTGGCGATGGCGAAGGTGCGCGCCCACAATTGGTCGGGACTGGGGAACGCGGCCACATCGCCCTCGGTCCCGTCGGCCATGTCCATGCCGTAAATGGTTTTGCCATTGGTGGCATAGGTGAAACGCACGGCCAGCTTGGCGGCGTAACTCTTGGCCTGGCCTACGCCCTCACTGGTCGACTTGTCCCAGGCCTTGGCTTCGACCACACCCAGCTTGGTGTTGCGGTAGACCAGCACGTAGTCGGCGATCTCGGCCTTGGCGCGCTGGCCGTTGCCTTGCAGACGGCCTTGGGTGATGGCGTGCTCGCGCAGGATGCGGCTGCCCTCGACCACGCCCCAGCCGGCGGCCTTGAGGGCCGGGTCGATGTGCTCTGCCCTGGTCTCCGCTTCGTTCATGCGTGCTTATCCCCTTGATTGGCGAGGATAACAGCCCGGGAACGCTTCAACGCGCAGTACGGGGCGTGTTGACTTCATATCACCGGGTGATACTGTTGGTCATGGCTGAAGACAAGGACGTCGAGACCCTGCTGGACCTGCATGGCAGCATTTTCGACCAGGGCGACGGCTACTGGTTGAAGATCGAGGCCTGGCGGGTGCAGCCGGACACCGGTATTCCGCATGGCATCCGCTATTGCCTGACCCTGCATGAGCCTTATGGCAAACGCATCCTTGGTTTCGACAACGCCCACGCCATCAAACCGCCGAAGAAGTTCAAGTATGCCGGTCGCGTATTCCCCTACGACCACAGGCACCGGCATGCCAGCGACAAGGGAACGCCCTACGGTTACACCACCGCCCATCAATTGCTGGTCGATTTCTTTGCCGAGGTCGACCGGGTACTGGAACAAGTGAGGTCCGCATGAAAGTCACCAAATCCGCCGGAAAACGCACCAGCCGGCCGATCACGATCGGCATCGCGTCCCAGCAGGCCATCCGCGAGCGGGCGCTGGCCATTGCCAAGGGTGCGTTGAAGCCCAAGCCGGGTGATCCGAAGGTGTGGTTCACGTCGATGAAGTCGATGGCCGAGGTGCTGAGCGATGACAACCGTGCCCTGCTGCGGGTGATCCGCGAAACCCATCCCGAATCGATTGCGGCACTGGCTGATGCCACCGGGCGCAAGCCTGGCAACCTGTCGCGGACGCTGAAGACCATGGCGCACTACGGCATCGTGGAGATGGAGCGCAACAACAACACCGTGAGGCCGGTGGCGATGGCGACCGAGTTCAAGATTCTTGCGGCCTGATCAACAGGCGCCTCAGCCAGCCCGCCATGTAGGTCCGAGCTTGCTCGGATGCTCTTGATCCTCCGCCAACCGCATCCGAGCAAGCTCCGACCTACAAGAGCAGCCGTTGTAGGAGGGGCTTCAGCCCCGACGCTTTTGGGATCACGCGCGTCGGGGCTGAAGCCCCTCCCACAGGTGAAGCCGGCAGGAAGTGGTGTGCACCGCGAACGGAATCGGTCGCGAACCTTCCGCAACCTCGCGCTCTACCTCCATGACCACGCGATCCAGGCGGTGTGCCTGCGGCTTACCGCATCCTGGTTGCAGCTGGCGCCCTGACGGGTACCATGACTGGCAAGTGGGTTGGGCGATCTTGGCCGGCGTTGTGGTTCCGGCGCGTACGCCGGGGCCCTTCGCTTCCACCCGCAGCCCATACAGCGACCGGATGGTAAAATGTGTCCATGAAAACGCTTGCCGCCAGTAACCGTCATCTAAGCACCGCTTCGGCCCGCAAGGACGGCGTGGAGCGCAATGTACGCAGTTCGTCCGCTATCGAAGGCGTCTCCAGCAAGGTATTCCGCAACGCGGCCACCGGCCAGTATGTGACCGGTTCCAAGGACCGGGGCAGGATTGTCGTCAAAGAGCAGCGGCCGAAGAAATAGCGGTCTTGCGGGTACGCCGCACCACGTTGGCGAACACTTGCTCCAAAGGCGCGTAGTTGCAGCCGACAGCCGCATGGATGGCGGCGATGTACTCCTGTTTGGCACGCCCGCTTAGCCCGCCGAAATCCAGTACTGGCAAACCTGCCTGCAATGCCATCAGGGTATTGAGCAGTCGCGCCAAGCGTCCGTTGCCCTCGCGGAAGGGGTGGATCAGGATGAATTCGGCATGGGTTCGTGCCAGTGCTGGCAACAGCTGTGTTTCGTCCATGTCATTGCACGGTGTTTGCACGGCAAGCACATCGCGTTCGTAGCTGGCCATCAACCCGTGGATGAGGTGGGCGCTGGCGAACTGGAAGCCGCCCTTGCCCATGTTGACCTGCCTGTATTCGCCTGCCCATGGGTAGATGGGGCCCAACCAGCGGAGATGCCAGTTGCACAGATCCTGCACGCTGAACTGTTGCGCTTCTCCGACTTCGTCCAGCAGCGCATCGGTGAGTTGAAGCAGCGCAGCGGTTTCGGCGGCTTGCATGTCACCGACGCGGACGATGCCGAGTTGGTTGGCGAGTACGCGGCCTCGTGATCCGGGCTGGAACGCGCCTTCGTTGCCATCAACTGCGTAGCGCCCGGTCGTCATCGTCAGAGTTGGCCGGAGAAGGCCTGGTGCAGCAGGGATTTCTTGAGGGCGTCGAGGGCGGCGAGTTTGCGACGGTATAGGGATTCGAGGCGTTGGGTTTCGACTCGCAGGGACTCCAGAATATTCGATATTTGTCGTTGCTCAGCCAAGGTAGGCAGGGAGAATTTGAAATCCTTGATCTGCTGTCCACTGATATGAGGAACGCCGATTCCTGTTTGGACGCCAAGGATGTGACGGACAAACCCTTCACTGCCAATCAAGTGCATCAGGAATCGGCTGTCTATATTGGCTCGACTACGGAGACTAGCGGTTCGCTGAACCAGTAAAGCCGGAAGATCGTCAGAAGCAATTGTCGCGCGCTTCAGACCAGCCTTAACCCAAGGGCGATCCATGGCCAGAACGACATCATCCTCCCGAAGCCAGTAGCGCTTGTAATCTTCAACATCATTGGCCGACCATTTCTTCACGTCATCCCATCGCAGGCGGCCCTGAACGATGTTATCGCCCCGGAGCAGGCGGACGCCATCGTCGTTATCCGTGTATTTTGCGCTCTTGAATGCGAAGCCAACAATCAAGTCGATCACCTCGCCAAGCGTTGTCGATTTCCGACCATCGGCATGCTGAGTAAATACGGATTGGATATGAGCCTCAAAGATCGCGCGAGCGTTCCGGAGGTTCTTTTCGGCGTTGGCTTTGGCGGTGGCGATGCCCGCAAGCGCATCGTCGAGGATGCGGACGATCCGTTGCTGCTCATGGAGCGACGGAAAGGTTATTGCAAAACTCTGTATGTCTCCTTTCGATATGAAAGGCTGCCCCGCGCCTCGTTGCGGAAGTTCAACGAACGTTAGTAGGTAATAGAGAAACCTGCCGGTGCACTGCCCATCTCTTGGCGTGAGCGTGATTGTGTTCTTGATCGCAGTGAAGTCTTCGTCGGGGAAAAACATCTTCCCACATTGCGCACCGATGGCTGACAAGACAGGTGTGTGTTTGGAGTGCTCCTTGTGGCCAATTCTTCCATCACACCCAGCAGCAGACACCGCGAGAAATTCACCACCAGCGACATACGCAGCTTTTGTCAGGTCTGTATTACCCCAGTCGACGACACACAAGTCTTTTAATGTCGCTCGATGCCACCCATTACTCATAACAGCGCCCCGATCCCAGCCAGCACCTCGGCACTCTGCACATCCAACCCAGCAATCTCCTCGAGAATCTCCTGCGGACTGCGATGCACAACTACTTCGCCACTATCCGGATTCTTCACCGACAGATCGAACGTCGCCTCATCAATGCCTGCCGCATCCACCCGCCAACTCTTGCCCGACACCCCAAACGTCTTCTGCAACGTCACAAACTCGACCAAGTCCGCATCATTCAACGGGTTGGTCTTGCCCATATTGCGACTGGGATCCAGCGCGTAATACCAGACGCTGCGCGTCGGCGCGCCCTTCTCGAAGAACAACACCACCGTCTTCACGCCCGCACCCAGGAACGTACCGCCCGGGCAGTCCAGCACCGTATGCAGGTTGCAGCTTTCCAGCAGCAACTTGCGGATGCTGGTCGACGCATTGTCCGTATTGGACAGGAACGTATTCTTGATGACGATGGCCGCACGGCCACCCGGCTTCAGGCTCTTGATGAAGTGCTGCAGGAACAGGAACGCCGTCTCCCCCGTCTTGATCGGGAAATTCTGCTGCACCTCCGGCCGCTCCTTGCCACCGAACGGCGGATTGGCCAGCACGATGTCGTAGCGATCCTTGTCCTGGATATCGGCCAGGTTCTCCGCCAGCGTATTGGCGTGAACGATGTTCGGCGCCTCGATGCCATGCAGGATCATGTTCATGATACCGATGACATAGGCCAGCGACTTCTTCTCCTTTCCGTAGAAGGTCTTCTGCTGCAGCGCCTTCGCGTCGCTGGTGGACAGATTGCCTTTGCTGGTCAGGTAATCGAAGGCTTCGCACAGGAAGCCGGCCGACCCGCAGGCCCCGTCGTAGATGCGCTCGCCGATCTTCGGATCGATCACCTGGATCATGGCGCGGATCAAGGGACGCGGCGTGTAGTACTCGCCACCATTGCGTCCCGCATTGCCCATGTTGCGGATCTTCGCCTCGTACAGATGCGACAGCTCGTGCTTTTCCTTGTGCGAGCCGAAACTCAGCTCGTCCACCCGCTCGATCACATCGCGCAGGTTGTAGCCGGACTGGATCTTGTTCTTGATCTCGCCAAAGATCTCGCCAATCTTGTATTCCAGCGTCTGCGGCCCACTGGCCTTGGCCTTGAAGCCATGCAGGTAGGGAAACAGCCTGGCGTTGACGAAGTCGCGCAGGTCATCGCCGATCATGGCCGCGTTGTGGTCGACTTGGCCGTCCTTGCCCCTGGGCGCGGCCCAGCTCTCCCAGCGATACGGCTTGTCCAACAGGAAGGTGTACTTCCGGCCTTCCAGCTCCGCTTCCATTGCCTTTTCGCGCTCCAGCGCGTCCAGGTACTTCAGGAACAGCAGCCAGGACGACTGCTCGGTGTAATCCAGCTCGCTGGTGCAGCCGGCATCCTTGTGCAGGATGTCGTCGATGTTCTTGAAGGTCTGTTCGAAAGCAGAGCCACGGCCTGCCGCCGGCCGGCCTGGCTTGGGCGCAGGCGCCGCTTTTTGCGGTGGGATTGCCGTCTCTTCGGTCGACGCTTTGAAGTCCGCAACGCGCACCGAGCCCCCTCTGCCGCGCCCCGCCACGATCGCACCGGATTCGATCAACCCGTCCTTGACCCGTTCGTAGGTGGATTCCTGCCACCCCAATTCGCCACGCAGCTTGCCGTTACCGGCGGACCCTCCCAACTCCTGGAGGGCGGCTATGAAACGTTCGTTGTTCTTCTCGGACATGGACTCTTCTTGTTGTTTTCCGGCCAGCGCAGCACCCGCAATGCAGGTCCCCTGGGTCGATCTTACCGGGGGCGTCAGAGTTTCCCTAAAAACCAATGTGGGCAGGGGCAGTGACTAGAACGTGGATCGTCCCATCCTCCACCCACACGACGAAAGCTGAAGCAACTTCTCGCTTGCCCTTGCCGGTAGGTGACTGTTCCGGGCGACGTACTGCGTTCCGTCGCTCCGCCAGATACCTGGCTTCAATCCAGCACACGCCCGCGCAGTTCTTCCCGCATGCGTTTGAAGGTGTCTTCAGTTACGACCTTGCCGGGTCCGGTATTGGCGCCTTCCAGCAGCAGATTGCGCAGCTTTTCCACATCACGCTGCCGCGAGACCAGTTCGCATAGATATTCGCTGCGGGACCCGTAGCCCTTTGCGCCGATCTGGGCGTCAATGAAGTCCTTGAGGTCGTCGGGCATGGATATCTTCAGGGTGGCCATGGCGAACCTTGTGGCGAGTGTCACGGGACTGTGTTCCTCAAGCGGCGCACCTGCAACATTCACGGACCTTGGTCTGCCTCCCCCTTGGCAAAGGGGGATTGAGGGGGATTTGCTCTGGCCTTTCGGCTGAGGGACCGCCCAAGCAAGATCAAGATCAAGATCAAGATCAAGAGCAAATCCCCGTCGCCCGCTGCGCGGGCGCCTGCCCCCTTTGGCAAAGGGGGCGTTTCGGGCCGGCCGGGTGAGCGGCTGCGGGGCTGGGCCTGCTGGGGGTGGTCGGGCACGTCGCGGGCCCGTAGGAATTCCCCTACCCAAATTGACGCAAATGCCCTACCCCACAACGGGCAGTCCGCTGATTTCCGCGCCCGTCTTCCCCTGCCACGCTTCCCCTCGTCCCGCCGCACACCCAAAAACGCGGCGGGGCACGACCGGCCCGGGTCCCCGGGTCACCCACTGATCAGATCGAACATGGAGAGTTACCGATGAGCCTCAACCTTATCTCGCTGGACATCACCCCCGAACAGCAGGCCGCGGCCCTGGCCGCCCTGGCCCAGGTGGAGGCCGCCCTGCCCGGGCTGCTTTCGCTGGAACCGGACGAACGCCGCAAGCTGCTGTGGATGGGCGACAAGAGCGAAGTGTTCTGCCGCACCACCATCCGCGTGCTGGGCGACAACCCCGACATCGTCCCGCCCATGCTGGACGTGGCCGGCGCCCAGGCCGACTTCGTGACCCTGGACCGGCTGCGCCCGGTGTTGGAACGGCTGGGACGGCTTTATTCCCAGCTGGACGACACCACCGCCGCCTTGGGCAACGACATCATGGATGTATCCCTGGACGGCTACGGCCAGATCAAGCTGGTCGGCGATGCCTACGGCCTGAAGGAACTGCGGAAGGAGATTGGCGGGCGCTTCGCACGCCCCTCTCGCAAGTCCAGCGATTCCAACCCCGCTGCCTGAGCGGGAACCGCAACAGGAAAAAGCCGCCGCACAGGCGGCTTTTTTTTATGGAAGACAGCCGCGCGGGGTCGCCGAGCCGGCGTGCGGGGTCGGCAAGCCCGCGCGTGGGGTCGCGGACCCCGTGCGTGGGGTTCGCGAGGCGGCGCGTGGGGTGCTGGAGTCGGCGCGCGGGGTCGCCAAGCCCGCGTGTGGGGTCGTGGACCTCGTGCGTGGGGTTCGCGAGGTGGCGCGCGGGGTGCTGGAGTCGGCGTGCGGGGTCGCCGAGCCCGCGTGCGGGGTCGCGGACCCCGTGCGTGGGGTTCGCGAGGTGGCGCATGGGGTGCTGGAGTCGGCGTGCGGGGTCGCGGACCCCGTGCGTGGGGTTCGCGAGGCGGCGCGTGGGGTGCTGGAGGTGGCGCACGGGGTTGCTGAGCCCGCACGCGGGGTTGCGGAGCCAGCGCGCGGGGTGTTTGGGCAGGCACCCGGAGTCGCCGAGCCTGCGTTCAAGCCGGGGAGCCTGTGTTCAAGCTGCGGTCCGCTCGACACACCCCGCTCCCACTGCCTGTCGCCCAAAAAGAAAGGGCCGCTTGCGCGGCCCTTTCCTGGTCACTGGTACAGCCTGGGGATTACGACTTCAGCGGCAGCACGCGGATCTCGACACGGCGATTCAGGGCACGGCCCGAATCGTTGTCGTTGCTGGCCACCGGACGGGTCTCGCCGAAGCCGACGATCTCGAAGCGCTCGCGTACCAGGCCCTTGCCGATCAGGTAGTTACCCACCGAATTGGCGCGCTGGATGGACAGGGTCTGGTTGGCGGCATCGCTGCCGACGCTGTCGGTATGGCCGGACACTTCCACGATGGTCTGGTTGTACTGCGCCAGCGTGGAAGCCACGTTGTCGAGCGCCGGATAGAACTGCGACTTCAGGTTGGCCTTGCCGAAATCGAAGGTCACGCCATCGGGCAGGTTGAGCTTGATCACGTCGCCGTCGCGGCTGACTTCGATGCCGGTGCCGGCCGTCTGGCGGCGCAGCTCGGCTTCCTGGCGGTCCTGGTAGGCGCCGATCGCGCCACCGGCCAGACCACCCACGCCCACGCCAACCAAGGCGCGCTGGCGGCGTTCGGTGGCGTCGCCACCACTGAGCAGGCCGGCCACTGCGCCGATGCCGGCGCCAATCAAGGCGTTGTTGCGGGTGCGGTTCGGATCGTTGGGGTCGCTGGTCTGGCCCGTGTAGGTGGCGCAACCGCCAAGCGTGAGCGTGGCGATGAGGGCGGCGACCGTGGCCTTGATTGCTTGTGTCTTCATTTCAGAATTCTCCTTGACTGGAACCGGGTGGTTGGCCCGGGCAAAGTACCCAACAACGGAGATCTGCTGGCTAAAGCCAGGTGAAGACGTTAACTTTTCATTGGGATCCGTTCAGTTTGCAGACGCCATCAGCTTTTCTGCCGCGGCCGCGTCCAGGCTGTGGTCCCAGTCGCCCATCAGCGCCAGGTAAAGAAGCTTTTCAAACTCGGGGCCGAAGCGCTTGATGACCGCATCCGGATCCGGCACCAGCTTGGCATCGGAAATCAGACCGAAATGGACCTTGTTGTTGTAGCTCAGGATCGAGATGCCGATGCCGACGGAGCCGGTCTGCGGCACCCAGAACATCATCTCCCGCATCGCGCTGCCGCCCATGTACAACTGCTGGTGCGGGCCCGGCACGTTGGTCGCCACCGCAGTGGCCTTGCGGCTGAACAGGTCCAGGGCCATGCCCTGCACCGCCGCCGGCGCCATGCCCAGGGCGGCCAGCAATCCGAACGTGACCACGGCTTGCCGCGAGTTCTTCAGATCGGTCATGCAGCGGGCCACCCGCTCCACGCGGCGGATCGGATTGTCCTCGCCCACCGGCAGCTCCAGGAACACCAGTCCGAAGTGGTTGCCCAGCTTCTTGGCGTGTTCCAGCGGACGCAGGTTCACCGGCACGGTGGCGCGCAGGGTCACGCCTTCGAGGCATTCGCCACGCTCCAGCATGTAGCTGCGCAAGGCCCCGGCGGCGGTGGCCATCAGCACGTCGTTGACCGTGCAGTCGCAGGCGCGGCCAACGGCCTTCACTTCATCCAGGTCCAGCGGCTCGGCCCAGGCCACCCGCTTGCTTACGCCCAGGGCGCCGCGCAACAGGGTGGGCGGTTCATCAGGCAGGGCCAGTGCGGCCAGCAGTTCGCGGCCGATCTCTCCGCCTTCCTTGGCCAGCACCTTGGCCAGGCTGGGGTGGTGGTACAGGTCCATGCCCTTGTCCAGCACCTTGCCGCCGATCTTCATGTAGCGGCCGATGGCACCGATGCGGCGCTCCACGTTGGCACCGTCGCTTTTCAGCCACGCCGCACGCAGGTCGCTGTCCTTGACCGGCTTGCGCGCGGTATCGGTCATCGACAGCATCACCTGCACCAGGGCCATGCCATCGGCGTAGCAGTGGTGGATGCGGGCGACCACGGCCGAGCCGGTGCCGTATTTCTCGATCAGGTGGAATTGCCAGAGCGGCTTGGACTTGTCGAGCGGCGAGGAAGCCAGCTGGCTGACGAAGCGCTCGAAGGCTTTCTTCTCCGATTTCCGGTCGGCACGCCCCGGCAGCGCGGTCAGGCGCACATGCAGGTCGATGTCGAAATTCTCGTCTTCCACCCACGACGCGCCGGCAGGCGTGTCCACGGCCTTCTGCCGGAAGCGCGGATAGGCCAGGAAGCGTTTCATGATGACTTCCCTGAGCCGCTGGATGCTCATCGGCTCGTCGAACATCATCACCCCGGTGATCATCATCGGGTTGGTGGGGCGTTCCATGCGCAGCCATGCGGTATCGACCCGCGACATGGGCTCCTTGCGTGGCTTTCGCGGCGCCTTGGTCGTTGCCATCGTGCTCTCCTCTCCCCTGCCCGAGTGAAGCACGCGGCAACGAAGGGCGTCAACGCGATTCGGCGGGCGCGCTGCGCTTGTAGGCCGCCAGCGCGGCATCGCGTCCTTGGGCCAGGTCAACCATGGGCGCGCGCGGGTACGAAGGTGCCAGGCGCCTGGCCAGTTCCGCATGCAGCCACGGCGCGAAACGCGCGGCCACGGGCAGCGCTTGCAGCTCGGGAACCCAGCGGCTGATGTAAGTCGCCGCCGGGTCGAATTTCTGCGCCTGTGTAACCGGATTGAATACGCGGAAATAAGGCGAGGCATCCGCACCGGTGCCGGCGACCCACTGCCAACCCAGCGTGTTGTTGGCCAGGTCGGCGTCCACCAGCGTGTCCCAGAACCAGCGCGCCCCGTGCAGCCAGTGCTGGCGCATGTGCTTGGTCAGCCAGCTGCCGACGATCATGCGCACGCGGTTGTGCATGTAGCCGGTGGCCCACAGCTCGCGCATGCCCGCATCGACGATGGGCACGCCGGTCAGCCCATGACGCCACGCCTGCAGTTGCCTGTCGTCGCCCGGCGCCCATTCGAAATGTTCGAAGCGCGGATTGAGGTTGGCGGTGGTGGTGGCCGGAAAATGATGCAGCAGGTGATAGGCGAACTCGCGCCAGCCCAGTTCGCGTAGGTAGGCATCCACATCGGCGGCATTGGCGGCGGTGCGCACCTGTTCCAGCGCGCCCACCACGCGCCAGGGCGCGATCTCGCCGAAATGCAGGTGCGGCGACAGCAGGGAGGTGCCGACGCGATCGGGACGGTCGCGGTCGCTGCGGTAGCCATGCAACGCGCCATCCAGGAAAACTTCGAGTGCCTCGTGCGCGCCCGCCTCGCCCGCATGCCACTTGTCCCAGAAGCCGCTGTCCCAGGCAGGCCGCGCGGCAAGACCCAGTGCATCGAGGTCCTCACTGGCGAAAGTCTCAGCGACAGACGGCAAGGTTGCCGGAACGGCCTGCGGCGCAGGCACGCGCAGGCGCCCCAGCGCATTGCGCCAGAACGGGGTGAACACCTTGTACGGGCCGCCCTGCTGGGTCGCCAGTTCCCAGGGTTCGAAAAGCAGCGCGCCGTTGAAGCTTTCGGCCACCAGGCCCTGCTCGCGCCACTCACGTTTCAGTGCGGCATCACGCGGCTGGGTGGCGGGTTCGTACTTGCGGTTCCAGAAAATGGCGTCGGCGCCGGTTTCCCGCAAGAGCGCGGACAGCGCCGGTCCGGTGGGGCCGTTGCGCAGCAGCAGGCGTGAGCCACGTGCGCGCAGGTCCGCATCCAGGGCTTGCAGCGAGCGGTGCAGCCAGGCCCGCGAAGCGCCTCCTGGTGCCCAGCCGCTCTCTTCTTCCGGCGCATGCACGTAGACCGGCACCGGCGCATAGCCTTGTTCCAGGGCCTCATGCAGGGCCGGGTTGTCGTCCAGGCGCAGGTCCTGGCGGAACCAGACCAGGGCGAGAGGCAGCGACGCGGACCTGGCCTGCACGTGCTACGCGCCGCCCGTGCCGGTGCGGGCGCTCGCGAGCGCGTACTCGCGTGGGATGCGCTCGTTGAGCCCGGTCAGGATTTCATAGGGAATGGTGCCGGCGGCCTGCGCCACCGCTTCGCAATCGATCATCGCATCGCCCTGGCGACCGATCAGCACCGCTTCGTCACCGTTGTAGGCGCTGCCGGCCGGGCCGATGTCGACCATGAACTGGTCCATGCAGATGCGGCCCACGATGGGATGGCGGTGGCCGCGCACCAGCACTTCGCCGCGCGAGGACAGCGCGCGCGGGTAACCGTCGCCGTAGCCGATGGGAAGGGTGATGACACGCGTGTCCGACCCGGCGGTCCAGGTCGCGCCATAGCTCACGGTACGACCGGCTTTCACCACCTTGAAGTACACCACGCTGGACACCAGCGACAGCGCCGGCTTCAGCGGAAAGCTGCGCCGGGATGCCGGGTCCGGCAGCACCCCGTACAGCACGATGCCCGGACGCACCATGTCCAGCCAGGTGTCCGGGAAGTGCAGCACGCCACCCGAATTTGCCAGGTGCCGCAATGGCATGGGCGCACCGATGCGGTCGAAGTGGGAGCTGGCCGCGAGGAAACGCTGCAACTGCACGGCGGTCATCGGCGAGGCCGGATCGTCGGAACAGGCCAGATGCGAATAGAGGCCCTTGACCGTGCACCAGCGCGACGCCGCGGCCGCTTCGATGAATGGAGCCGCGCTCTCGCTGTGCACGCCGATCCGCTCCATGCCGGTGTCGATCTTCAGGTGGATGACGGCCTTGCGGCCAATCGATTCGGCCGCACGCTCGACCTGGCGAAGCTTGTCGACCGAGGACACCGTCACTTCCAGGTCGTGGATGAGGAACTGGCTGACCTGCGGCGCGTGGATGCCGCCCAGCACCAGGATCGGCGCCTGCACTCCCGCGCGGCGCAGGGCCAGGCCCTCTTCGACGAAGGCGACACCCAACTGGGCGATTCCCTGCGCTTCCAGGTGGCGCGCCACCGGCACCAGGCCATGTCCGTAGGCATTGGCCTTGACAATGCCCATGACCGGCACCGAGACATGGCGCTGCAGGGCGTGCAGGTTGTGGGCCAGGGCATCCAGGTCCACGCGGATGCGCGTGGGGCGGTCACTGGCCTCGGCGCGGTAGTGGGTGCCCGTGCTGGGCGTGCTGGCAGGAAGCGTATCGGGCATCGTGGAATTGTAGCGGGCCGCCCTGGTTTGCAGCGCGAACAGGGCGCCGTGAAGCCTCCCGCATCGATCGGCGCTTGGCCTGCCGCGGCGGCGGATTGCGTAGGAATGAGGATTGCCGCCGCGCAGGATCGATGATGGAAACGCCCACGCCGGACAGTTCGGTTTACCGCATCCTCTACTTCGAAGAGGTATATCCAGGCCGGGCCGCCGAAGAGCAGGCCGAGAAGCGCAAGCTGGACGCATTCGGCACCCTCGCCCGCCTCAATCCCCTGAATCGCCCCCGGCCGGAAACGGTCAAGCTTTCGAAGTGGGAACTTCGCTACGAGCCTTTCTGGCACTTGGTGGCCAGGCGCCAGGTCGATTACATGCATGAGTCGGTGTATGCGCTGCAGGTCACCAACCCGCATGCGCGCAGGATCGAGATCGCCGGCACCGCCTTCGAGATCATTCCCGCCAACGGCAAGCCGCGCGTGGATGTGCCATTGCACGAGTTCTGCCATCGCAAGATCGACGCGGTCGTGCACCAGGACGCACTCAAGCGCAATTTGAAAACGGCCAGGATGCAGGGCTACATCGACCGCTACAAAGCCGTCGAACGCAACCAGCTGGACGTGGAAGGCACCATTCCGCCGCAACTGCCGTTCAACGCGGCCGTGCAGATGGTCAAGGCGAAGCTGGCGGCCGAACCCATCGATGCCCACTCCATCGAGGCCGATACGCTGGAGTTCACCACCGCGCACCTCTACTTCCGGCCGGTGTTCGCCTTCGAGTACGCGTGGAACAACAAGCTGGGCGTGATCGAGATCGACGGCCTGACCGGCGAGGTGGTGGAGAACGGCGAATGGTTCCGCGAAAAGGTCGAAATTGCCATGTCACGCGACATGTTGTTCGAACTCGGCGCCGAGGTGGCCTCGGCGGTGGTGCCCGGCAGTGGCTATGCGGTCAAGCTGCTCAACAAGGTGACCCAGGACAAACCCGCGACCGGCACTTCCTGAGCCCGGGCAGGCACCCGCCCCGCGCGGCGGCCACGCTTATTCGAAGCTGCCCACCGCATCGTGGGCCAGGTTGTCGAAGCGGGTGTACTCGCCGAAGAACTTGAGCTTGATCGAGCCGGTGGGGCCGTTACGCTGCTTGCCGATGATCACTTCGGCCAGGCCCTTGTCCGGCGAATCCTTGTTGTAGTAGTCATCGCGGTAAATAAAGATGATGACGTCGGCATCCTGCTCGATGGCGCCGGATTCGCGCAGGTCGGCCATCACCGGGCGCTTGTCGGCGCGGGTTTCCAGCGAGCGGTTGAGCTGCGACAGCGCGATCACCGGCACATTGAGTTCCTTGGCCAGGCCCTTGAGCGAGCGCGAGATCTCGGAGATCTCGGTGGCGCGGTTTTCGCTGTTGCCCGGCACTCCCATCAGCTGCAGGTAATCGATGACGATCAGGCCGAGGTCGTGCTCGCGCTTGAGGCGGCGCGCCTTGGAGCGCAGCACGTCCGGCGACAGGCCCGGCGTGTCGTCGATGAAGATCTTGGTTTCCTTCAGCATGCGGATGGCGCTGGTGACCCGGCTCCAGTCCTCGTCCTCCAGCTGGCCGGTACGCAGGCGGGTGGCGTTGACGCGGCCGTTGGAGGAAATCAGGCGCAAGGCCAGCTGCGAGGCCGACATTTCCATCGAGAACACGGCGACCGCCTTCTTCGACTTGATCGCCGCGTACTCGGCGATGTTCAGGGCCAGGGTGGTCTTGCCCATGGCCGGCCGGGCGGCCAGGATCAGCAGGTCGGTGGGCTGCAGGCCCGCGGTCATCTCGTCGAAGTCGTGGTAGCCGGTGGGCAGGCCGGTGATGCTGCCGCCGTTCTCGAAGCGGCTTTGCAGCACCTCGAAGGCATCCTTCAGGGCGGTGTTGACCGCGGTGAAATCGGTGCGTCCGCGCGCGCCGGCCTCGGCAATGGCGAAGACGTCCTGCTCGGCCTTGGCCAGCAGTTCGGAGCTGTCGCGGCCGTCGGGCTGGAAGCCGTCGTTGATGATCGCCGTGCCGACCTCGATCAGCTGGCGCATGACCGCCTTGTCGCGCACGATTTCCGCATAGGCCACGATGTTGGCGGCCGAAGGCGTGGTGGTGGCCAGTTCCACCAGGTAGGCGCCGCCGGCGACCTGTTCGATCTGGCCTTGCGACTCGAACCACTCGCCCAGGGTGACCGCGTCATAGGGGCGGCTTTTCTCCGCCAGTTCGCTGATCGCCCGATAGATGAGCTGGTGGTCGCGACGGTAGAAGTCGGTGTCGTTGAGCTTGTCGTTGATGCGGTCGTAGGCCTCAGGCGCCAGCATCAACCCGCCCAGCACCGCCTGCTCTGCCTCGATGGAATGCGGTGGCACGCGCAACTGTTCGATGCGGGCGTCGTGCTGGTCGTAACGGAAGCCGGGGCGTGCGGACATGGTGGCGGGGTATTCCTTTGCGAAGCTTGCCTGTGCCAGGCCGGTGATGAGGGGCGCGCGGGTGAAACGCATCGCCTGGAGGTTCCAGTCCGCCATCGTAGGTGCTCCGCCTGTGTACCCGCGATGGCACAACCTGTGGATAAGTACGATTGCTTGTAGCCGGCGACGGTCTCAGCCGCTGCGATACCGGTCCGGGCGCCGGAAACAGAACGGGCGCCTTGCGGCGCCCGTCCGGGTCTTGCTTGCGGCAGGATCAGGCGTCGGCGATGACGATGACCTTGACCGTGGTTTCGACGTCGGCATGCAGGTGAACCAGCACGTCGTACTCGCCGATGTGGCGGAACGCGCCTTCGCCGAGGATGACTTCGCTCTTCTCCAGCGGATGGCCGGCCTTGGTGAAGGCATCGGCGATATCGCGCGGACCGACCGAACCGAACAGCTTGCCTTCGGTGGCGGCATTGGCGCTGATGGTGACGCTGGCGCCTTCCAGCTTGGCGCGACGCGCTTCGGCTTCGTCATGCACGGACTTGGCCTTGGCCTCGTAGTCGGCGCGCTTGGCTTCGAACTCGGCGACGTTGGCGGCGGTGGCCGGCACGGCCTTGCCCTGCGGCACCAGGTAGTTGCGGCCATAGCCCGGCTTCACATCGACCTTGTCGCCAAGGACGCCGAGGTTGGTCACTTTCTGCAGGAGGATCAGTTGCATGGTTTTATTCCGTATTCGTTAGCGGGTTGATCCCGCAGCGGTGGGCTGTCCGAATGACAGTGGAGTGGTGAAGGGTCAAGAGTGAAGTCGCCCGCTGCGCGGGCTGCAAAGAATGAAAGGCTTCTACTCTTTGCCATTTACAGGCGGCAACAGCCGCCGACTTCACCCCTTACCGCAAAATCAATTGTCGTGGCTGTCCGTGTACGGGATCAGGGCCAGGAAGCGCGAACGCTTGACGGCCGTCTGCAGCTGGCGCTGGTAGCGCGCCTTGGTGCCGGTGACGCGGCTGGGGACGATCTTGCCGGTTTCGGTCAGGTACTGGCGCAGGGTGTTGAGATCCTTGTAGTCGATCTCTTTCACGCCCTCGGCGGTGAACTTGCAGAACTTGCGGCGACGGAAGAACTTGGACATGGCGGTACTCCTTATGCGGCTTCGGCAGAGTCGGAATCGGTTGCGGCGGCGGCTTCAACCACTTCGCCACCCTCCTCGTCATCGCGACGGCGACGCTCGCCACGCTCCGGCTTGTCGCCCTTCTCGTCCTTGCTCTTCATGATGATCGACATTTCGGTGTCGGCTTCATCGCGCTTCATGATCAGGTGGCGCAGCACCGCATCGTTGAAGCGGAAGCTTTCGGTCAGTTCGGCCAGGATCGCCTGTTCGACTTCGATGTTGAACAGCACGTAATGGGCCTTGACCAGGTTCTGGATCGGGTACGCCAGCTGACGGCGGCCCCAGTCTTCCAGGCGGTGGATCTTGCCGCCGCCATTTTCGACCAGCGTCTTGTAACGCTCGATCATGGCCGGCACTTGCTCGCTCTGGTCAGGGTGGACCAGGAACACGACTTCATAATGACGCATCGTTGTAACCCTTTCGGATGTGGCCCTGATGGGCCGGACAGCCCCCCGGCCGTCCCCCGGCTGAAGATGGGGGGACGCGGTGGGGCAAGGAATCCCGCAAGCCAGGCCCGCGGGAAGCCGGAAATTATGTCAGCTCAATGACTTAGCTGCAAGCCGCAGGCTATCCGGCGCTCTTCTTGGCGGCAATCCAGGCGTCGATATGGCGCTCCAGGGCCTCCAGCGGGACCGAGCCGGTTTCCAGGACCGCATCGTTGTATTCGCGCAGGTCGAATTTCGGCCCCAGCTCGCGGCTGGCCCGGGCCCGCAGCTCGGAAATCTTCATCTGCCCGATCTTGTAGGCCAGGGCCTGACCGGGAGTGCCGATGTAGCGGTCGATCTCGTTGACCACGTCCTGGTCGGTCTTGGCGGCGTTGTACTTGAAATAGGCGATGGCGCGCTCGCGGCTCCAGCCCTTCGAGTGCATGCCGGTATCCACGACCAGGCGCACGGCCCGCCACATTTCGTAGACCAGCTGGCCGAAGTGGTCATAGGGGTCGTCGTAGAGGCCCATTTCGAAGCCCAGCTGCTCCGCATACAGCCCCCAGCCTTCTCCGTAGGCCACGAAGTAGGCGGTGCGGCGGAACATCGGCGCATCCGGGATTTCGAGCCCCCGGGCGAACTGGAAATGATGGCCAGGCACGGCCTCGTGCAGGGAAAGCGGCAGCATTTCCCAGGTGGGCCGCATCTCGGGCTTGTACAGGTTGACGTAGTAATAGCCGGGCCGGGTGCCATCCGAAGCGCCCGGCTGGTAGTAGGCGGTGGTGGTGTCGGGTGCGATGTTGTCCGGAATCGGCCTCACGCCATACGGCAGCCGCGGGATGGTCTTGAACACCTTCACCAGCTCCGGATCGATGCGCTTGGACAGCGCCCGGTACGCGGTCAGCAGCTCCGCCGGCGTCTTGTGGAAGAACCTGGGATCGGTGCGCAGGTAGGTGAAGAAGTCGGCGAGGCTGCCCTTGAACCCGGTCTGGGCCTTGACCTTTTCCATCTGGCCGCGGATGCGCGCCACTTCCTTCAGGCCGATGGCGTGGATCTGGTCGGCGCTGAGGCTGGTGGTCGTGTAGTAGCGGGCCAGGAAGTCGTAATAGGCCTTGCCGTCGGGCAGGTCCACCGCCGCGATCGAGGCGCGGGTCCGGGGCAGGTACTGTTCGTTGAAATAACTCCCGAACCTGCGATATGCCGGCACCACGTCGGCGGCGATGATGCGCCTGGCCTCTGCCTGCAAGCGGTCGCGATCGGCCTGGGCAATGCCCTCGGGGAATTTCAGGAACGGCTTGTAGAACGCGCTTTTCGCCGGGTCATCGACCACCTGCCCTGCGATCTGCGCGGGCACGCGCTGCATCAGCACGCGTGGCGGCAGGTTCCCGGCCTTCAGCCCTTCCTGCATCAGCACAGTGATCTGTTCGATAACCGTGGGCAGTGCCTGCAGCCGCTTCAGCCAGTCCTGGTAGTCCTTGAGCGTGGCGAAGGGCAGCACCTCGGCAATGCCATCGGCGGTCTGCGGTCCGCCCTGGTGGCTGATGGGTTGCAGGTATTCACGGAATTTCTGGCGTTCGATGCTGCGCTGCAGGTTCCACTCGAAGGTGTCGTAGTCGAGCTGGTCCGCAGCCGACAGGCGCTTGCGGTCGATCGCGTGCAGCCTGGCCAGTGCCTCGCGGTCAGCCGCCTCGCGACTGGCGATGGCGGTGAGGCTGAAGTCGCTCCAGCGGTCGTTGAAGCGCGGGTCGCCGTTGTAGCTGGCGTTCTCGGGGCTTTCGCGCAGCCCGCGTTCCCATTCCTCGTCAAACAGGCGGTGCAGGACCGGATCCTGGGCGCTGGACTGGTGGGCGCTGGACTGGGCCTGGGCCTGGGCAGGCAGGACGCTGGCGAGCGCAAGGGCGGCCAGCAGGGGGAAACGCAACATGGGCAACTCCGGGTTCGGCGACCCGCGAGCTTAATACGACACGACGGCTGTTTACGACGGCCGCAAGGAACTCCGGCGCCGTCGCCGACCGGTCAGGCCAGGTCGGCCTGGGTGGTGAAGCTTTCCCCGCAGCCGCACTCGGCGGTCGCGTTGGGGTTGCGGAACAGGAAGGTTTCGCCCAGGCCCTGCTTGCCGAAATCGATCTCGGTGCCATCCACCAGCGAGAGGCTGTCGGCGTCGACGTAGACCTTGACGCCCTCGTGCTCGAAGACGGTGTCGTCAGGACGCTGCTCGCGCGCCAGGTCGGCCACGTGGCCCCAGCCCGAGCAGCCGGTGCGGGTCACGCCGAAGCGCAGGCCCAGCGCACCGCTTTCGGCGACGAAACGCTGCACACGCTGCAAGGCGACGGGGGTGAGGGTAATGGACATCGGATCTCCTGTTGCGGCAAGTATAGGCCCGGGGGAAGGGCGTTCCCGGCGTTGCTCCGGTAAACTCCGCGTTCCATTAATGGTTGTGTTCCATAAGGATTCAAGTCATGACGGTGGTTAGCGTCGAACATGCGCTGGCGGGAAAGATCCCGGCCGGTGGAGAAGTGACCGTACGTGGCTGGGTGCGCACGCGGCGCGATTCCAAGGCGGGCCTGTCCTTCGTCAACGTCAGTGACGGCTCCTGCTTCGCGCCCATCCAGGTCGTGGTCCCGAACACGCTGGGCAACTACGAATCCGAAGTGAAGCACCTCACGGCCGGCTGCGCGGTCATCGCCACCGGCACCCTGGTGGCGTCGCAGGGCCAGGGCCAGAGCTTCGAAATCCAGGCGGTCTCGCTGGAAGTGGTGGGCTGGGTCGAAGACCCCGAGACCTACCCCATCCAGCCCAAGGCACACTCGCTGGAGTTCCTGCGCGAGGTCGCCCACCTGCGTCCCCGCACCAACCTGTTCGGCGCGGTGACCCGCATCCGCAACTGCCTGTCGCAGGCCGTCCACCGCTACTTCCACCAGAACGGCTACAACTGGATCAGCACCCCCATCATCACCACCTCCGACGCCGAAGGTGCCGGGCAGATGTTCCGGGTATCCACCCTGGACACTGCCAACCTGCCGCGCAACGAGCGCGGCGAAGTCGATTTCAGCCGCGACTTCTTCGGCAAGGAAACCTTCCTGACCGTATCGGGCCAGTTGAACGTCGAGGCCTACTGCCTGGCGCTGAGCAAGGTCTACACCTTCGGCCCGACCTTCCGCGCCGAGAACAGCAATACCACCCGCCACCTGGCCGAGTTCTGGATGATCGAGCCGGAGATCGCCTTCGCCGACCTGGCCGAGGACGCGCGCGTGGCCGAGGAGTTCCTGAAGTACCTGTTCCGCGCGGTGCTGGAAGAACGCCAGGATGACCTGGCTTTCCTGGCCGAGCGCGTGGACAAGACCGCGATCAGCAAGCTCGAGGATTTCATCAATGCGCCGTTCGAACGCATCGAATACACCGATGCGATCAGGCTGCTGCAGGACTCGAAGCAGAAGTTCGATTTCCCGGTCGAATGGGGCCTGGACCTGCAGACCGAGCACGAGCGCTGGCTGACCGAGCAGCACGTGGGCCGGCCGGTGGTGGTGACCAACTATCCCGAGCACATCAAGGCCTTCTACATGCGCCTCAACGACGACGGCAGGACCGTCGCGGCGATGGATGTGCTGGCGCCCGGCATCGGCGAGATCATCGGTGGCTCGCAGCGCGAGGAACGCCTGGACGTGCTGGATTCGCGCATGGCCCAGTTCGGCCTGGATGCCGCGCATTACGGCTGGTACCGCGATTTCCGCCGCTACGGCACGGTGCCGCATGCGGGCTTCGGCCTGGGCTTCGAGCGCCTGGTGGTGTACGTGTGCGGCCTGTCCAACATCCGCGATTCGATCCCCTACCCGCGCGCGCCCGGCAATGCGGAATTCTGATCGATGATCCTGTTCTTCGCCCTGCTGTTCTTCGCCACCGCCATCGCCGGCTTCTGTGCCTTCGTGATCTTCTGGCCGCTGACCCTGGTGCATGTGCGCGATCGCCACCCGGCCATCACCGATGAATTCGGAACCGGCGCCTTCCTCAAACCGGTCGCGCTGGGCTGGCTGCTGAGCGGGCGCTATCGCCAGACCGGCGATCGCGCGCTGACCGGCCTGGCGACCCCCGCCAAGGTATCGTTGCTGGTGATCTTCGGCGGGGTGCTTGGGGCGGGCCTGCTCTGGCTGCTGTCCACGGTGATGTCATGACTGATCCGATCGAACTGCCCATCCAGTACCAGTGGTATGTGGCCTCCCTGGGCCGCATGCTGGTTTGGGCACGACTGCGGGTGCGCGAGGCCGGCACGGCCGAAGTGTTCGACAGCGACGGCAATACCCTGACCTATGACAGCGACGACACCGCCCGGGCGGCGCTGTTCGACGCGGAGTTCGTCGCCTTCGACGGGCTGGACGAGGAAGACGCGCTGGCGCGTGGTTTCTCGCTGGATGAAGTCTCGCCACCGCGTGCGGAGAACGAGGCCGACCTGCGTCACCTGATGGTGCAATCGCTCGGCGCCCGCGCCTGATCCGATGTACACGCCACGCGCCTTCGTCGAGACCGACCTGGAAGCGCTGGACCGGCTGTTCGAACGCGATTCCTTCGTCACCCTGGTGACCGCGCCCACGGGCGCACCGTTCGCCAGCCACCTGCCCGTGATCTACACGCGCAACGGCGACAACGTGCTGGTCGAAGGACATTGGGCCAGGGTCAACCCGCAGACCCGGCACCCGGGCCCCGCACTGATGATCGTGCATGGCCCGCATGCCTACATCTCGCCCGGCTGGTATGCGGACAAGGAACAGGCCTCGCGGGTGCCCACCTGGAACTACGCGGTGGCGCATCTGAGTGGCTCGCTCGAAAGCTCGGAGGACGAGGCGTTCCTCGCCGGCATCGTCGACCGGCTGAGTGCGCGACATGAATCGGCGCTGGGAAGCGACTGGCGCTACGAGCATGACCGGCAAAGCCATCGCAGCCAGCTGCGCGGCATCACCGGTTTCCGTTTCGTGCCGGAGCGAATCGAACTTGCGTTCAAGCTCAGCCAGAACCATCCGCTCGCCAATGTCCAGGGCGCCGTGACCGGACTGCAGGGGCTGGATGACCCGCAGGCCCATGAGGTCGCCGGCCTGATGATTGACCACCTGCACCGACGCACCCACGACTGAGGAATCACATGGACCTGAATCTCGATGGCAAGCACGCCCTGGTCTGCGGCGGTTCGGAAGGTATCGGCCGCGCAGCAGCGAAGGAGCTGGCGCTGCTGGGTGCCAACGTCACCCTGCTCGCGCGCCGCGCCGATGCACTGGAATCGGCCGCCGCGGCGCTGCCGCGGCAGGCAGCCGGGCAGTGGCATGGCTGGATAGCCGCAGACGTCAGCCTCCACGAGAATCTTGCGGCCCAGGTCCAGGCGCTCGCCGCGGCACACCCCGTGCATATCCTGGTCAACAACACCGGCGGCCCGCCTGGCGGCCGTGCGATCGACGCCGATGCGGCAGCCTACCTGGATGCTTTCCACAGGCACCTGCTGGCCAACCAGATGCTCGTGCAGTCGGTATTGCCCTCGATGCAGGACGCGCAATGGGGCCGCATCGTCAATGTGATCTCGACGTCGGTGAAGGAACCCATCGCCAACCTGGGTGTCTCCAACAGCATCCGCGGCGCGGTCGCCAGCTGGGCCAAGACGCTGTCGCGGGAGCTCGGCCCGCTCGGCGTCACCGTCAACAACGTCCTGCCGGGCTATACGCGCACGCAGCGGCTGGAACAGATCCTCGATGACCGCTCCGCAGCCAGCGGCAAGGCGCGCGATGCCATCGCCGCCACCATGCTGTCGACAGTGCCGGTGGGCCGGTTTGCCGGGGCGGGGGAGATCGCGGCGGCGATCGCCTTCCTCGCCAGTCCGGCCGCCGGCTACATAAATGGTGTGAGCCTTGCCGTGGATGGCGGCCGCATGCAGTCGATCTGACCGGCTGCCGGCGCACTCGATTCCCGTCACCACATGCGAACGCCGGCCTTGCTGCAATCGCGGCATGCCAGAAGGTCCCGAAACCCACTACATCGCCGACCGCGCACGCCAGCTGCTGGCCGGCAAGCCGCTGGTCACGGCCAGGTTCTCGCTTCCGGAGCTGAAACGCTACGAAAAGCGACTCAAGGGTCGTTGCGTTGTCGACGTGCAGGCAAGGGGAAAGGCCTTGCTCACCCGTTTCGACAACGGATTGACGCTCTACACGCACAGCCAGTTGCTGGGCTACTGGGATTTCCAGGCCAAGACCCCGCCTGATCCGCCCACCGGCTCGCCACGCGTGTGGCTGGCCACCGCATCAGGCGCAGCCAGCCTGCATATCGCGCCCAAGGTGGAGATGTGGAAGACCAGCGCCATCGAGTCCCACCCCTTCCTTTCCAAGCTTGGCCCCGACGTCCTCGGATCCGAAGTAACGGCTGATGAGTTTGTAGAACGTGTCGGCACGCCTCCGTTCGCCCGTCGCAAGCTGGCGGTGCTGCTCCTGCAGCAGGAGTTCGCCGCCGGCATGGGCAATTACCTGCGCTCGGAAGTGCTGTATGAGGCCAGGCTTGCGCCCTTGCGCACCGGAGCCTCGCTTGAACCCAGGGAAGCGCGCGCGTTGGCCAAGGCACTGCTGGCGGTGTCCCGCCGCAGTTACCGTTCGAAGTTCAAGGGCGCGCTACCCGATTCCAGCAAGGACTATCTGGCGCAGACCGCGAAAACCTTCCGCTTCAAGGTATTCGAACGCGAAGGCGAACCGTGCCCTTCCTGCGGCAGCGGGATCGTGATGGAACGGATCGCCAGCCGCCGGTTGTACTGGTGCCCCCACTGCCAACAATGACGTCCCCAGCCGTCGCAGGTAAGCTTGGCGGATGCAGAAGCTGCACCACCGGATCGATGGCCAGGCATATCCGCCGCACTCAGGTGGCTGGCTGGAGGTGTTCGATCCTGCAACCGCGAAGCCGCACGCACAGGTCGCGCGTGGCGATGCGCGTGACGTGGAAGCGGCAGTCGCCGCAGCGTCCGCCGCCCTTCCTTCCTGGTCGGCCCTGCGCAACAGTGAACGTGCCGCATGGCTGGAAAAACTCGCTTCGGCCCTTGAATCGCGCATTGATGCCTTTGCCCGCGCCGAGTCCCTGGACGGCGGCAAGCCTTTCGCCCTGGCGCGTGATGCGGAAATCCCGCGTGCGGTTTCCAACCTGCGCTTCTTCGCCCAGGCCGCGGTGCAGTTCGCCAGTGAGTCGCACCACGGCGAGGCGGGCCTGAACTACACGCTGCGTGCGCCGCTTGGGGTGGTGGCAACCATCTCGCCGTGGAACCTGCCGCTGTACCTGTTCACCTGGAAGATCGCCCCTGCCCTGGCCGCCGGCAACACGGTGGTAGCCAAGCCGTCGGAAGTCACCCCGTTGACCGCGACCATGCTGGGCGAACTTGCCGCCGGGATCGGCTTTCCGCCTGGCGTGCTCAACATCGTGCACGGACTGGGCCCTGAAGTCGGCGAGCCACTGGTGGCACACCCACAAGTGCGGGCCGTCTCGTTCACCGGCAGTACCGCGGTCGGCAAGCGCATCGCCTCGCTGGCGGCGCCGGCACTGAAGAAGCTGTCGCTGGAACTCGGCGGCAAGAATCCCACCCTGGTCTTCGCCGACAGCGACTGGCGCGGGCAGCTGGACACGCTGGTGCGTTCGGCGTTCCAGAACTCCGGGCAGATCTGCCTGTGCGGTTCCCGGCTTCTGGTGGAGCGCGGCATCTACGACGAATTCCGTGAAGCCTTCGTGGCCCGCGTGCGCATGCTGGCCATCGGCGACCCCATGTCGCCGGAAACCAAACTCGGTCCTCTGGTTTCGCAGGCGCATTTCGACAAGGTGATGACCTGCATAGCGCGTGCGCGCGAGGAAGGCGGCCGTTTCCTGCATGGCGGCAACCGGGTCGAACGCGAGGGCTGGTTCATCGAACCGACCGTCATCGAATCACTCGGTCCCGACTGCGCCAGCAATCGCGAGGAAATATTCGGGCCGGTGGTCACGCTGCAAGCTTTCGACGACGACGCGCATGCGCTGGTCCTCGCCAATGCCAGTGAATACGGCCTGGCCGCGTCGCTGTGGACCCGCGACCTCGATCGCGCGCATCGGCTGTCTGCCCAGCTGCATGCGGGCATCGTGTGGATAAACACCTGGCTGATGCGCGACCTGCGTACGCCATTCGGCGGCGTGGGTGCTTCTGGCCTGGGCCGCGAAGGCGGTGCCGAGGCGATGCGCTTCTTCACCGAAGCCAAGAATGTCTGCCTGGCCCTGCCAACCTGATCGGGGATAATGAAAGCATGAGTGAACTCGACCAACTGCTGCGCAACAACCGTGAATGGGCCGATCGGATCAAGCACGAGGACCCCGGGTTCTTCAAGCGCCTTTCGCAGCAACAGTCGCCCCGCTACCTCTGGATCGGCTGCTCGGACTCGCGGGTGCCGGCCAACCAGATCCTGGGCCTCGACCCGGGCGAGGTGTTCGTGCATCGCAACGTCGCCAACGTGATGTCGCATGGGGACCTCAACTGCCTCTCGGTGATCCAGTTCGCGGTGGACATCCTCAAGGTCGAGCACATCCTGCTGGTCGGCCACTACGGCTGCGGCGGCGTGCACGCGGCGATGACCGGCGCGCGCCTCGGGCTGGCCGACAACTGGCTGCGCCACGTCGGCGACGTGGCCCAGAAGCATGCCCCGCTGCTGGCCGGGGTGGACACCGAGTCGCTGCGCCATGCGCGGCTGTGCGAACTCAACGTGATCGAACAGGTGTTCAACGTGTGCCAGACCACTGTGGTCGAGGACGCATGGGCACGCGGGCAGCGGCTTTCGGTGCATGGCTGGGTCTACAGCCTGTTCGACGGCCGCGTGCGCCAGCTGGGCATGGACGTTTCATCGACCGAGGCGCTGGCCCCGGCCTACCTGCAGGCGGTGGCCTCGGTGCATCCCCAGGACGACCGCCATGAATGAGTGCGGCGTCCCGGCGCATTCCGGCAAGGGGCGGCGGGAGTTGCCATGAGCGAAGCCATCCAGGCCGGTTCCGCGCCGGTGCCGGTCGGCCACTACCCGCATGCGCGCCGGGTCGGCGGGCTGCTGTTCCTGTCCGGGATCGGACCGCGCGATCCGGCCACCAATGCGATCGTCGGCAACGTGCACGACGCCGAAGGTCGCCTGCTCAGTTACGACATCGACGCCCAATGCCGGGCGGTGTTCGCCAACGTGCGCACGGTGCTGCAGGCCAGCGGCGCGCGCTGGGAACAGCTGGTCGACGTCACCGTGTACCTGACCGACATGGAACGGGACTTCCAGGCCTACAACCGCGTCTGGGCCGAGTATTTCCCCGACGCGGCCGCCGCCCCCTGCCGCACGACGCTGGGCATCGACGCCCTGCCGACGCCCATCGCCATCGAACTGAAGTGCGTCGCCGCCTTCGAGGAATGAGCCAATGCTGCCGAATCCGCTCAACCTGCACGCCTGGATCGAGGAACACCGCCACCTGCTGAAGCCGCCGGTCGGCAACAAGGTCATCCATGCCGGCGATTTCATCGTCATGGTGGTCGGCGGCCCGAACGCGCGCACCGACTACCACTGGGATGAAGGCGCCGAGTGGTTCTACCAGCTGGAAGGCGAGATGGTACTGCGCATCCAGGAGCAGGCCGACGACGGCTCCAGCGCGGTGCGCGACATCCCGATCCGCGCGGGAGAGATCTTCCTGCTGCCGCCGCGGGTGCCGCATTCGCCGCAACGGATGCCGGACTCGATCGGCCTGGTGATCGAACGCAGGCGCCTGGACCACGAGGACGATGGCCTGCTGTGGTTCTGCGAACAGTGCAACCACAAGGTCTACGAGGAATACTTCCACCTGCACGACATCGAGAAGGACTTCCCGCCGGTGTTCGACCGCTTCTATTCCTCGACGGAGCATCGCACCTGCAAGCAGTGCGGGCACCTCAACCCGGCGCCGGCCCGCTACGTGATGCCGGATACCTGAGCGCGTCGGCGTCGGTCGCTCAGGCGGTCATTCCGGCGGCACGCATCAGCAACCGCAGCAGCCAGGCCAGCAAGCCCAGGCCCGCCACGCTCAGCGCCCAGATCAGCAGCAGCCAGCCGATCCGCCTGCCCCATCGCGGCCTCGGCCCGCTTTCCATCAGTGGTAGCCGTCGCCGTCGCGCACCTTGCCGCGGAAGACCCAGTAGGCCAGCGAGGTGTACATCAGGATCACCGGGATGATCAGCAGCGCGCCGACCAGGGTGAAACCCAGGCTTTGCGGCGGGCCGGCGGCTTCGTGGATCGAGATGCCGGGCGGAATGATGTTGGGCCACACGCTGATGCACAGCCCGCTGTAGCCGAGGAACACCAGGGCCAGGGTCAGCAGGAACGGCGCCAGTTCCGCGCCGCGGGCCAGGGCGCGCAACAGCGCCCACATCACCAGCCCCACCAGCAATGGCACCGGTGCGAAGAACAGCAGGTTGGGCAGGCTGAACCAGCGCGAAGCGATGCCCGGCTGGGCCAGCGCGGTCCACAGGCTGACCACCACGATCGCGGCCAGCAGCGCCCAGATCCAGCGGCGCGTCTGCTGGCGCATTTCGTCATGCAGCCTGCCCTCGGTCTTCCATAGCAGCCAGGTGCTGCCCAGCAGCATGTAGGCCACCACCAGGCCCACGCCGGTGAACACCGAGAACGGGGTGATCCAGTCCAATGCTCCGCCGACGAAGCGCTGCCCCTGCATCCGGAAACCGTTGACGAAGGCGCCCAGGACCATCCCCTGGCAGAACGTCGCGATATAGGAGCCGGCGATGAAGGCCTGGTCCCACAGGCGGCGCTTGCCGGCTTCGGTCTTGAAACGGAATTCGAAGGCCACGCCGCGGAAGATCAGGCCGATCAGCATCCCCGCCAGCGGCAGGTACAGCGCGGTCAGCACCACCGAATACGCCAGCGGGAACGCCGCCAGCAAGCCGGCGCCACCCAGCACCAGCCAGGTCTCGTTGCCATCCCAGACCGGGGCCACGGTGTTCATCATCACGTCGCGATCGGCCTTTTCCTGGAAGAACGGAAACAGCATGCCGATGCCCAGGTCGAAGCCATCCATGACCACGTACATCATGATCGCGAAGACGATGATCACCGCCCAGACCAGCGGCAGGTCGATGCCCATCAGTCCACCTCGCCTTCGCGCAGCCGGCCATCTGCGGTTTCCACATCGGTCGCCGCCGACAGCGGCCTTGCCGGCTGGCGCGGCTGCCCGGGCCCGCCTTCCGGCGACGAGTCGCCTTCGTGCAGCGACGGCCCCTTGCCCATGATACGCAGTGCGTACACCGTGCCCGCGCCGAACACGGTGAAATAGACCACCACGAATACCGCCAGGGTCAGGCCGACGGCGCCGCCCGTGTGCGGCGACACCGCATCGGCGGTGCGCATCAGGCCGTGGATGATCCAGGGCTGGCGGCCGATCTCGGTGGTGAACCAGCCGGCCAGGATCGCCACCAGTCCTGCCGGGCCCATCAGCACGGCCATGCGCCACAACGGCCTGGAGGTGTGAAGTCGCCCGCGCCAGCGCGCCAGTGCCGCCAGCAGGCCCAGGCCGATCATCAGCAGGCCCAGCCCGACCATCACCCGGAAGGTCCAGAACACCACCAGCGCGTTGGGTCGGTCTTCGCGCGGGAACTCCTTCAGGCCCTTGAACTGGCCGTCCAGGCTGCGGGTCAGGATCAGGCTGCCCAGGCGGGGGATCTCCACCGCCATGCGGGTGCGCTCCTGCTCCATGTCCGGGATGCCGAACAGGATCAGCGGCACGCCTTCGCCCGGCTTGTTTTCCCAGTGCCCTTCCATCGCCGCCAGCTTGGCCGGCTGGTACTGCAGCGTATTGAGGCCGTGCATATCGCCGATCAGCGCCTGCACGGGTGCAGTGAACAGCAGCATCCACATCGCCATCGACCACATGGTGCGCACGGCCGGGTCGCTGCGCCCGCGCAACAGGTGCCAGGCGCCGGTGGCGCCGACGATCAGCGCAGTGGCCAGGAACGCGGCCGTCACCATGTGCGCCAGCCGGTAAGGGAACGAGGGATTGAAGATCACCGCCAGCCAGTCGACCGGCACCACGCGGCCATCGAGGATCTCGTAGCCCTGCGGTGTGTGCATCCAGCTGTTGGAGGCCAGGATCCAGGTGGCCGAGATCAGCGTGCCTACCGCCACCGCCACCGTCGAGAGGAAGTGCAGGCCCGGCCCCACCCGCTGCATGCCGAACATCATCACGCCGAGGAAGCCGGCTTCGAGGAAGAACGCGGTCAACACCTCGTAGGTCAGCAACGGTCCGGTGATGCCGCCGGCGAAGCGCGAGAACTCGCTCCAGTTGGTGCCGAACTGGTAGGCCATGACGATGCCCGAGACCACGCCCATGCCGAAGGCCACGGCGAACACCTTCATCCAGAACTGGTAAAGGTCCAGGTAAACCTGCCGGCGCGTGCGCAGCCACGCCGCCTCGAGCACCGCCAGGTAACTGGCCAGGCCGATGGTGATGGCCGGGAAAATGATGTGGAACGAGATCGTGAAGCCGAACTGGATCCGCGCAAGCAGCAAGGCATCGAGGCTGGGCACCAGCTGTACCAGGGTGGAGGCAACGGCGTCATTCTAGTCCCAAGCCGGCCATGCAGGGTCAAGGCGATGACCCGCCATGCGTGGTTCCGGATTCCACGCGCCATCGCCTTGCCCCGCTCGGCTAAACTCCGGGGATGCTCAAGATCGACACGCACGCCCACTACCTGCCGCATACCTGGCCGGACCTGGCGAAGAAATACAACGACGACCGTTTCCCGGTGATCCACCACGGCGACGATGGCCGTGCGCGGATCTACAAGGACGGCAAGTTCTTCCGCGAAATCTGGCCCAAGACCTGGGACCCGCAAGTGCGCATCGACGATTACGCGCGCTTCGACGTGCAGGTGCAGGTGCTGAGCACGGTGCCGGTGATGTTCAGCTACTGGGCCAAGGCCAACCAGGCGCTGGACCTGCACCAGTCCCTCAACGACCACACCGCCGAAGCCTGTCGCCAGTATCCACGCCATTACGCCGGCATCGGCACCGTTCCGCTGCAGTCGCCCAGGCTGGCCGTGCAGGAACTGGAACGCTGCACCGACCAGTTGGGGCTGCAAGGCGTGCAGATCGGTTCGCACATCCAGCTTGCCGACGGCCAGCACTGGAACCTGGATGCGCCGGAATTGTTCCCGTTCTTCGAGGCGGCGGCCGACCTGGGCGCCGCGATCCTGGTCCATCCGTGGGACATGATGGGAAGCGAAAGCATGCCCAAGTACTGGTTGCCCTGGCTGGTCGGCATGCCTGCCGAGCAATCGCGCGCGGCCTGCTGCCTGATCTTCGGCGGCGTGCTGGAACGCCTGCCGAAGCTGAAGATCTGCCTGGCCCATGGCGGCGGAAGTTTCCCGTACACCATCGGCCGCATCGAGCACGGCTTCAACATGCGTCCGGACCTGGTAGCTACCGACAACCCGGGCAATCCGCGCGACTACATCAAGCAGCTGTATTTCGACTCCTGGGTCGCCGATCCGCGCGCCCTGCAGTACCTGCTGGATACGGTGGGCACCAGCCGGGTGATGCTGGGCACCGACTATCCCTTCCCGCTGGGCGAACAGGAGCCGGGCGCCGGCATCGCCGCACTTGGCCTCGACGCGGCGGGCCAGGCGCGCCTGTACCACGGCACGGCGCTGGAATGGCTGGGCCTGCCGGCGTCGCGTTTTGCATGACTTCCGATTTCATCGACGCAGGAACGAGGTGAGTCGCTCCTGTGTTTTTCCCTTTTTCGCAACTGGATACCAATGACCGACCTGCTTTCCCGCACCCACGCCATCGCCCTTGACGCCGCGGACCTGTTGCGTCCGCTGCGCGGCGACTTCCTGATTCCGAAACACAAGCACAACGAGCAGGTCTATTTCTGCGGCAATTCCCTGGGACTGCAACCGCGCGGTGCGCGCAGCCACGTGCTGCAGGTCCTGGAGAAATGGAGCCACGAAGCGGTGGAAGGCCATTTCACCGGCGAGGCACAGTGGATGACCTACCACGAGCAGGTGCGCGAGCCACTGGCGCGGGTGGTCGGCGCGCAGCCCGCGGAAGTGGTGGCGATGAATTCGCTCACCGCCAACCTGCACCTGATGATGGTCAGCTTCTACCGCCCTACCGGCGAGCGTCCCGCGATCCTCATGGAGGCGGGTGCATTTCCCTCCGATCGTTACGCGATCGAATCCCAGATCCGCTTCCATGGCTTCGATCCGGCGACCGACCTCATCGAGGTGGAACCCGACGAGGCCGAAGGGACCTTTTCGATGGGTGCGATCGAACGCGCGATTGCCATGCATGGTTCCCGGGTCGCCCTGGTGTTGTGGCCAGGCATCCAGTACCGCACCGGCCAGGCCTTCGATCTGGCGGAAATCGCGCGTCTGGGCCATGCCGCAGGCGCCACGGTCGGATTCGACCTGGCCCATGCCGCCGGCAACGTCCCGCTTTCGCTGCACGACAGCCAGGTCGACTTCGCGGTTTGGTGCCATTACAAGTACATGAATGCCGGTCCGGGCGCAGTGGCGGGCTGCTTCGTGCACGAACGCCACGCCCACAGCGATCGTCCGCGCTTCGCTGGCTGGTGGGGACACGAAAAGGACACGCGTTTCCAGATGGGTCCGCAATTCAGGCCCACGCCCGGCGCCGACGGCTGGCAGCTGAGCAATCCGCCGATCCTGGCGCTGGCGCCCCTGCTGGCTTCGCTGGAGCTGTTCGACAAGGCCGGCGGCATGCCGGCCCTGCGCGCCAAGTCGGAGAAACTCACCGGTTTCCTGGAAGCGCTGATCCGTGCGCGCGTATCGGACACGCTGGAGATCATCACCCCGGCCGATCCATCGCGCCGTGGCAGCCAGCTCTCGCTGCGGGTTACCGGCGGACGCGAACGCGGGCGTGAATTGTTCGAGTACCTGGCCTCCATCGGCACCATCGGCGACTGGCGCGAACCGGACGTGATCCGCATTTCGCCGGCGCCGATGTACAACCGGTTCATGGATGTCTACCGGTTCGTGGAGGAGGTCGAATCCTGGAGAGGGGTGTAAAGATTTTTTCAGGATCGCCATTCCCGCGGAGGCGGGAATCCAGCGACTTGCACCCCGGGAACAAGGCCCGCGGAGCAGAGGATCGAGGACTGCATCGATACTGGAATTACCCTGGTATGGCAGGGGCGGAGCAAAGTCACTGGGTTCCCGCCTTCGCGGGAATGACGGAATAATTATCTTGCGCATAGAAACCGGAAAATCCATCACGATAATAGGCGCGGGCCTGGCCGGCGCGCTGCTGGCGATCCTGCTGGCTCGCCGCGGCTGGCGCGTGGACGTGTACGAAAAGCGCGGCGATCCTCGCGTCAAGGGTTACGAGGGTGGCCGCTCCATCAACCTGGCGCTGGCCGAGCGCGGACGCAATGCGTTGCGCCATGCCGATGCCGACGATGAGGTGATGAAGCAGGCGGTGATGATGCGCGGCCGCATGGTCCACAGCCTGGATGGCCGCCAGCAGCTGCAGCGCTACGGGCGGGACGATTCGGAAGTGATCTGGTCGATCCATCGCGGCGACCTGAACATCGTGCTGCTGGACCTGGCCCAGCAGGCCGGCGCGCACCTGCACTTCCACCAGCGCCTGGACGCGGTGGAATTCGAAGCCCGCAACGCGCGATTCGTCGACGACCGCGATGGTTCCTCGCACAGCGTCGATTTCACCGCACTGGTCGGCGCCGACGGTGCCGGTTCCTCGCTGCGCGCCGCGATGATGCGCCAGCACGACCTGGGCGAGCGCACCGATTTCCTCGATCATTCCTACAAGGAGCTGGAGATTCCGCCGGCAGCCGACGGCGGTTTCCAGATCGAACCCAATGCGCTGCACATCTGGCCGCGTGGCCGCTACATGTGCATCGCGCTGCCCAACGACGAGAAGACCTTCACTTTCACCGCCTTCCTGCCCAACCTGGGCGAGCCCAGCTTCGCCTCGGTAAAAACGGGCACCGAGGCCAGGGCCCTGTTCGAACGGGACTTTCCCGATGCGATCGCCTTGATACCGGAGCTGGAGCAGGACTGGGAGCGCAATCCGCCTGGATTGCTGGCTACCCTCACCCTCGACCGCTGGCACCTGCAGGGCCGCGCGGTACTGCTCGGCGACGGCGCGCATGCCATGGTGCCGTTCCATGGCCAGGGCATGAACTGCGCGTTCGAGGATTGCGTCGTGCTGGCACGCAAGCTCGAGGCCCACACGGACCTAACGGAGGCCTTCGCCGCCTTCGAGGCCGAGCGCAAGCCCAATGCCTCGGCGATCCAGCAGATGGCACTCGAGAACTACCTGGAGATGCGCGACCGCGTGGACGACCCTGACTTCCTGCTGCAGCGCGACCTGGAGCAGCAGCTGCAGGAACGCCATCCCGGCCGCTTCGTGCCCCACTACACCATGGTCACCTTCATGCTGATTCCGTATGCCACGGCGCTGCTGCGCAGCGATATCCAGCGCGAGATCCTGGTCGAGGCGACGCGCGGCCTGGATTCGCTGGCGAACGTCGACTGGCAAGCGGTCGATGCGCAGGTGCTGGCGCGTCTTGACGTGCTCGTGGACGCCGCCTGATGGCCGCCAGTTTCCTGTTCTACGACCTGGAAACCTTTGGCAGCGACCCGCGCCGCACCCGTATCGCCCAGTTCGCCGCCGTGCGCACGGATGAACAACTGAAGCTCGTAGAGGAACCGGTCAGTTTCTTCGTGCAACCGGCCAACGACCTGCTGCCCTCGCCCGTGGCCACGCTGATAACCGGCATCACCCCGCAGCATGCCTGGCGCGAAGGCGTCGGCGAGGCCGAGGCTTTCGGCCGCATTGCCGACGAGATGTCACGCCCCGAGACCTGCACGCTGGGCTGGAATTCATTGCGCTTCGACGATGAGTTCGTGCGCCATGGCCTGTTCCGCAATTTCCACGATCCCTACGAACGCGAATGGCGTGGTGGCAACTGCCGCTGGGACCTGCTGGACGTGATGCGGCTGGCGCACGCCCTGCGTCCTGACGGCATCGTCTGGCCGAAACGCGAGGACGGCGCGACCTCGTTCAAGCTGGAGCACCTGGCACTGGCCAACGGGGTGCGCCAGGGCGACGCGCACGAGGCCCTCTCCGACGTGTATGCAACCCTGGGGATGGCCCGCACGTTCCGCGACGCGCAACCGAAGTTGTGGGACTACGCGTTGAAGCTGCGCAACAAGCGTTTCGCCGCCAGCCTGCTGGACACCGTCGCATTGACCCCGGCACTGCACGTGTCGCAGCGATACCCGGCCAGCCGCATGTGCGCCGCGCCGGTGTTGCCGCTGGCGCGCCATCCGCGTTTCGACAACCGCATCATCGTGTTCGACCTGGATGGCGATCCACAATCGCTGCTGGACCTTTCTCCGGAAGAGATCACGGACCGCCTGTACGTCCCCGCGGCCGACCTGCCGCCGGGGGAGAAACGCATCCCGCTGAAGGAAGTCCATCTCAACCGTTCGCCCGCGCTGGTGGCCTGGTCGCACCTGCGCGAGGAAGATTTCCTGCGGCTGCAGATCGACAGGGCCGGCGTCGAGGCAAATGCCGACGCGTTGCGCCCGCATGCGGCGCAGCTGGCGGAGAAGATGCGCAACGTGTTCGGCAGCGAGCGCGCCCACGACAAGCCGGACGCCGATGCCTCGCTGTACAACGGTTTCATCGGCGATGGCGACAAGCGTCGCATGGACGAGGTGCGCGGCACCCCGCCCGAGCATCTTGCAACACGCCAATTCGGCTTCACTGATCAGCGACTGCCTGAATTGCTGTTCCGGTACAGGGCCCGCAACTGGCCGGGCACCTTGACGCAGGCCGAACAGCGGCTATGGGATGGTTATCGCAGGCAGCGCCTTACGGTGGACGGCGGCCTGTCCGAATATACATTCGAAAGTTACGAGGCGGAAATCTCGAACCTGCGCCAGCAGTTTCCCGACGACGGTGCGAAACAGGCGCTCCTGGACCACCTGCAGGTATGGGGCCAGGACCTCAAGGCCGAACTCTCGTAGTTCCCTTCCTGCCCAGACTTCGACCCAGCGGCACTATGAGCACTTATTTTTCAGACGCCAGCTTCAAGTTCCTCCGCGCGCTGGCTAGGCACAACGACAAGACCTGGTTCACCGCCAACAAGCCCAAGTACGAAGAACATGTGCGGCAGCCCTTCCTGCGCCTGCTGACCGACCTGCAGCCGGATCTGGCGACGGTCAGCACCCATTACCGCTCCGATCCAAAGACCGTGGGCGGCTCGCTGTTCCGCATCTATCGCGACGCGCGCTTTTCCAACGACAAGTCCCCATACAAGCCCTGGCAGGGTGCGCGGCTGTACCACGAACGTCGCAAGCAGGTGCCCGCTCCTTCCTTCTACCTGCACCTGCAGCCCGGAGAGTGTTTCGTGGGCGCCGGGCTGTGGCATCCGGAGCCGCCCACCCAGCGCCGCATCCGCCAGTTCATCGTTGACAACCCGGGCGGCTGGAAAGCGGCCGCGCATGCGCCCCCCTTCCGCAGGCGCTTCGAGTTCGAGGAAGGCGAGCTGCTGTCGCGGCCTCCGCGCGGCTTCCCCGCCGATTTCGAGTTCATCGACGACCTGAAGCACAAGAACTTCGTCTTCTGGCGCTCGCTGGACGATGAAACCGTCACCGGTCCCAGACTGCGACAGGTGCTGGCGACGGATCTCGCCGCCCTGGCGCCGTTCGTGGACTACCTTTGCGCTGCCCTGGACCTGGAGTTCTGAGATGAAGAAGTGGATCGCGGCCGTTGTCCTGCTGCTGGTTGCCCTGGGCGCCTATGTTGCCGCCGGCCCGTACCTGGCCATCAACGGCATACGCACCGCACTCGCCGAACAGGACACCGGCAAGCTCGAACGGCACGTCGATTTCCCTGCCCTGCGCGTCAGCATCAGGGCACAGGTCGAAGACTCACTGGCACGAAAAGCCGGCAGCGATTTGCAGTCGAACTTCTTCGGCGCCATTGCGCTGTCGCTGGCCAACAGCGTGGTGGGCACCGGCGTCGACGCCATGGTCACGCCGCTGGGCATTGGCGCCCTGCTGCAGGGCCGCAGCATGTGGAAACAGGCGATCCGGGAGACCGTGGATGGCGACGCCTACGGCAAGCCGGTGCCGGCCGACCCATTGAAAACGGCGACCCATCACTACGAATCACCATCAAGATTCACGGCCACCATCCAGGATGAAAACGGCAAACCGGTGGTGTTCGTATTCAAGCGCAAGGGCCTGGACTGGAAACTGGCGGACGTCCGCCTGCCGATGTAGGAGCGTCAGGAATTGGCCACGCCGTGCGGTACATGGCCGGTGGCCACATGCATGCGCGCGCTGTCGATGTTGTGCTGGGAATCATCGAAGAAGATGTCGGCGCCAAACGCTTCCAGGAACGGGCCCTTGTGGCGGCCGCCCAGGAACAGCGCCTCGTCCAGGCGCACGCCCCACTCGCGCAGGGTGCGGATCACCCGCTCGTGTGCAGGGGCCGAACGGGCGGTGACCAGCGCGGTGCGGATGGGTGCTTCCTTGCCCGCAGGGAAGGCGGCCTGCAGGTCGTGCAGCGCGGACAGGAAGCCCTTGAACGGACCGCCCGACAGGGCCTCGCGCGCGCGGTCGCGCTCGTGCCGGCCGAATGCCTCCACCCCCTGTTCCCGGGACACCCGCTCGCTTTCGTCGCCGAAGATCACCGCGTCGCCATCGAAGGCGATGCGCAGCTGATCCGAGCGCTGCTGCAAGGCCTTGGCCGGCAGGATGGTGGCGGCCGCGATGCCATGTTCGAGCGAGCGCCGCACCGACTCCGGGTTGGCGGACAGGAACAGGTCCGCGCCGAAAGGCTTCGCATACGGCCAGGTGGGCTCGCCGGAGGTGAAGGTTGCACGGGTGATGCCCAACTTGTGGTGCTGGATGGAATTGAAGATGCGCAGCCCGGTATCGGCTGAATTGCGCGACAGCAGGATCACCTCGACCCGGGGTGCATCCAGCGGCGCCCCCTCGTTGAGGGCGAGCAGCTTGCGCACCACCGAGAACGCCATGCCCGGTGCAAGCGCGTCATCCTCATGGGTGCGCTGGAAACTGCTGTAGGCCTCGACGCCGTCGCTTTCGTAAAGCGCATGGCTTTCTTCCAGGTCGAACAGCGCCCTTGAGGTGACGGCGACAGTGAGCAGGCGTGGCGTGTTATCGGAAGACATGCGCCATTATCAGGCATGCAGGTCGCGAGCGCCGGGCCCGGGGGTCATGCGCCAGGAGCGGACCTGACCAGGATCCGTGCAGGCGGCCCGCGCTGGTTGTCCCGGGTGACCGCCCGCACCTCCACCTGCAGGTCGATGGGCTGTTGCTGGGCTGGCGCGCCTTCGCGCCACATGAAAAGGAAATCGCTGCTGCGCCCGCTGATCGGCGCCTGCACCACGCCTTCGGGGAAGATCGCGTACGGCGTGGACCCCGCCACTACCTTGAACTCGAAACCCAGCTCCCGCAGCTTGTAGCCACCACGCGGCCACTCGACCACCACCGTCAGCAGACCGGTGTCATCGCAGGAAGAATGGTTGGGCCCGATGCCACGGACCAGCTCGGTGACCACCGCTGTCGGCGCAGGTATTTCACCGCCCGCAACGTCGACAGGCGGACTGCCTTCTGCCATGGAAAACGGAACCAGCTTGCTGGTCATTCCACACGCAACAACGTCCTGCACGGCAAACATCGCGCACAGCACGACCACCCACTTGCTCTTCATCAGGAGACCCCTCCCCTAATCAGATGTGTTTCACGGCCGCCAGTTAACGCGGCTGTCGGCAGCATACCCCTTTTACGGAAGCGTGCTGCTAGACCACGAACTGCTCGCTGAGGATGCGTTCTTCCAGGTTGTGCTCGGGATCGAACAACAGGGTCACCGTGCGCTCGCGTGATTCGCGGATGGTGACCTGCACCACGTCCCGCACTTCATGCGAGTCGGCGGTGGCACTGACCGGTCGCTTGTACGGATCGAGTACGTGGAAACGCACTTCGGTATCGGCCTTGAGGATGGCGCCACGCCAGCGGCGCGGGCGATAAGGGGCGATGGGCGTGAGTGCGATGGTGTGCGAGCCCAGTGGCAGGATCGGCCCATGCGCCGAGAAATTGTAGGCCGTGCTGCCGGCCGGGGTGGCCACCAGCACGCCGTCGCAAACCAGTTCCTCGACGCGGGTCTGGCCGTTGAGATCGATGCCCAGGTGCGCGGCCTGGCGTGTCTGTCGCAGCAGCGACACTTCGTTGTAGGCCAGTGAAGCCTGCGTGGCTCCCGACTCGGTCTGCGCCAGCATTTCCAGCGGCCGCAGCTTGGCCGGCTCGGCGTTGGCGATGCGGTCGAACAGGTCGTCGTCACGGTAGTGGTTCATCAGGAAGCCGACCGTACCCAGTTTCATGCCGAACACGGGTTTGCCAAGCCCGCCGTGGCGATGCAGGGTCTGCAGCATGAAGCCATCGCCGCCGAGCGCGCACAGCACGTCGGCTTCTCCGGGTTCGCAAGGGCCATGGCGCGCGGTCAACTGCTTCAGTGCAGCCTGGGCTTCATCGGTGGGGCTTGCCAGGAAGGCGATGCGTGGCGTCGTCATGGCCGCAGCATAACCTCAAGCAACGCCGGCGGCGTGAGCTGCCTGGGCGCAGAGCCGGGCTTGCCCGGCTGCTCATGATTGAAGGCGGAGAGCGAGCCGGGCAAGCCCGGCTCTTCCAGCCACGCTTGCCTGTCAGCGCTTGGCCGTCAACTGCGACAGGCGCTGCACCGCGACCGATGCGGTCGGGTAGTCGAGGGTCTTCTGCGCGGACAGCTCATCCAGCATGGACAGCGTGAAGCGCAGGACCGGATCGTCGCGTTCCATCCAGTGGCGCACCTTGGCCTCGGCATTGGCGCCCGGCATCGACAGCACCTGGTCGGTGAGCAGGCGCTGCTGGGTGACCAGCTCATCCCGCAACACGCCGCGCGCCACCGCGTGCCAGCGGCCATCGACCTGCAGTCCCTCGACCTGTTCGAACAGCCATGGCAGGTGCAGCGCTTCGCCCAGCCGGAAATGTACCTTCGACACTTCCACCGGCTTGAGCTTGCGCGCTCGCGCCAGCTCGATGATGTCGCTGGACGGCTCCAGATAAGGTAGCGCGGCCAGTTGGCCGGCCAGTGCGGGCGGAAGGCCCTTGGCCTTCCAGTCCCGAAGGCTCGCTTCGTAGGCCGGCCGCAGCGAAGCCGGCAGCACGCCATCGGCGGCCCTGATCTCGTTGTAACCGTCGTGGTATCGCGCCACGGCCGTGGCGATGTCGGGAATCGCACCCGGCCGGCTGAGCAGCCAACGGGTGAACGAGCGTTGCAGCGACCAGATCACCTGCAGCGCATCGATCTGCACGGACTCGGGCACCTTGCCGTCCAGCGCGTCGATCTGCGTCCACAAGGCGCGCGCGTCCAGGGTCTCGCGGGTGATGGTGAACGCCTTGGCCACTTCGGCGGGACTGCGCCCGGTGTCTTCCTGCATACGCAGCAGGAACGTCGCACCCATGCGGTTGATGGTGGAATTGGTCACCGCAGTGGCGATGATCTCCCGCTTAAGGCGATGCTTCTCCATCTCGCCGGCGTACTTCTTCTGCAGCGGCTCCGGGAAATAGCGCTGCAGTTCCTTGGACAGGTAGGCATCTTCGGGGATGTCCGAATCCAGCAGCTGCTGGAACGCCACCAGTTTCGAGTACGAGAGCAACACCGCGAGCTCCGGACGGGTCAGCCCCTGGCCACGCGCCTTGCGCTCGGCGAGTTCAGCATCGGAGGGCAGGAATTCGATCTGCCGGTCCAGCAGTCCCTGCGCCTCCAGGGTCTGGATGAAGTGCTGCTTGGAACCCAGGCGCGACACGCTCATTCGCTCCATCAGGCTGATCGCCTGGTTCTGCCGGTAGTTGTCGAACAGCACCAGCCCGGCGACCTCGTTGGTCATGGACGCCAGCAGCTTGTTGCGGTCCGGCAGGCTGAGCTTCTTTGCCTGCACCGCGCCGTTGAGCAGGATCTTGATATTGACTTCGTGGTCGGAGGTGTCGACGCCGGCCGAGTTGTCGATGAAGTCGGTATTGAGCAGCACGCCATGCTGTGCCGCCTCGATGCGGCCCAGCTGGGTCATGCCCAGATTGCCGCCCTCGCCCACGATCCTGCAGCGCAGCTCGCCGCCGTTGACGCGCAAGGCGTTGTTGGCCCGGTCACCGGCATCGGAGTGCTGTTCGGTGCTGGCCTTGACGTAGACGCCAATGCCGCCGTTCCACAGCAGGTCGACCGGTGATTTGAGGATAGCGCTCATGAGCTCGTTGGGAGACAGCGACTTGACGTCTTCTGCCAGGTCCAGCGCCGCACGCACTTCCGGCGTGATCGCGATGGCCTTGAGCGAGCGCGGATACACGCCGCCGCCCTTGGAGACCAGGTTGATGTCGTAGTCGGCCCAGCTGGAACGCGGGACCTGGAACAGGCGCTGGCGTTCGACGAAGGTGCGGGCTGCGTCGGGGTTCGGATCCAGGAAGATGTGGCGGTGGTCGAACGCCGCGACCAGGCGGATATGCTTGGACAACAGCATGCCGTTGCCGAACACGTCGCCGGACATGTCGCCGATGCCGACGCAGGTGAAGTCCTGCGTCTGGGAGTCGTGGCCCAGGGCACGGAAGTGGCGCTTGACCGATTCCCATGCGCCCTTCGCGGTGATGCCCATGCCCTTGTGGTCATAGCCGACCGACCCGCCGGACGCGAAGGCGTCGCCCATCCAGAAACCATGGGCGATGGCCAGGCCGTTGGCGATATCGGAGAACGTTGCGGTTCCCTTGTCAGCGGCGACCACCAGGTACGGGTCATCGTTGTCATGGCGCACGACGTCGAGCGGAGCCACGATCTTGTTGCCGACGATGTTGTCGGTGATGTCCAGCAGGCCCTGGATGAACATCTTGTAGCAGGCGATGCCCTCGGCCAGCACCGCGTCGCGGTCGCCGCCTGCCGGTGGCTGCTTGACGAAGAAACCACCCTTGGCACCGACCGGAACGATCACCGTGTTCTTCACCATCTGCGCCTTGACCAGGCCCAGCACTTCGGTACGGAAATCCTCGCGCCGGTCGGACCAGCGCAGGCCGCCGCGTGCGACCGGGCCGAAGCGCAGGTGCACGCCTTCAACGCGCGGACCGTAGACGAAGATCTCGCGATACGGGCGCGGCTTGGGCAGGTCCGGCACGTTGGCCGAGTCCAGCTTGAAGCTGATGGTGTGGGTGTGTAACCCGTCGGCACCCTTCTGGTAATAGCTGGTGCGCAGGGTCGCTTCGATAACGCCCATGAAGCTGCGCAGGATGCGGTCCTCGTCCAGGCTGGACACGCGATCCATCAGCTTGAGCAGGGTCTTGTGGGTAGCCTCGACCTGGCGGTCGCGCGCGTCGCCCCGCGTGTCGATCACGTACTGCAGCGACTTCAGCGTGGCCTCGTCGGCACCGGCCAATGCACGCAACTGCTGCGAGAAGCGCTCCTGGCCCTGCTTGATCTCGGCCTTGCTCTCCTTGCCGGTACAGGGATCGAACCGGGCCTCGAACAGCTCGACCAGCAGGCGGGCGAGCAGCGGGTAGCGATTGAGGGTTTCCTCGACATAGCTCTGCGAGAACGGCACGCCGGTCTGCAGCAGGTACTTGCAGTACCCGCGCAGCAATGCCACCTGGCGCCACTCCAGGCCGGCGCCCAGCACCAGGCGGTTGAAGCCGTCGTTCTCGGCATCGCCACGCCAGATGCGGGCGAAGGCCTCCTCGAAGGCACGGCTGCGGGCTTCAATATCGATCTCCCCGAAGGTCGACTCGACTTCGAACTCCTGGATGTAGGCCGGGCTGTCGCCCACGTCCAGCCGGAACGGATGCTCCGAGATGACGCGCAAGCCCATGTTTTCCATCAGCGGCAAAGCGTCGGAAAGCGGCAGGTCCTTGTTCTGCCGGTACAGGTTGAGACGCAGCCTGCCCTCGCCTTCACGCTGGCGACGGGACAGGTGCAGGCTGAGGCGCAGGTCGTCAGGGCCTTTCAGCTCGGCCAGATGCTCGACGTCGCTCGCTGCGATCTCCGGCGATACGGTTTCGATGTAACCGGCAGGCAGTGCGCGTGCGTACATGCCCGAGAGCTTGAGCCCCCTGGCTTCGCCATGCCGGGTGATCAGCGCTTCACGAAGGTCGTCCTGCCAGTTGCGCAGCAGGTGGGCCAGGCGTGCTTCCAGTTCGCTGGTGTCCACGTCGACCTGCTCGCCGGCGCGGGGCCGCACGACCACGTGCAACTGCGCCAGCGGCGATTCTCCCAGCTGGACGTTGGTATCGACGAACTCGCCGTGCAGTGCTTCCTTCAACAGGGCTTCGATGCGCAGGCGCACGTCGGTGTTGAAGCGTTCGCGGGGGATGTAGACCAGCGCCGAGAAGAAGCGGCCATAGCGGTCGCGACGCAGGAACAGCTTGCTGCGCACGCGCTCCTGCAACCCGAGGATGCCCAGGCTGGTGCGGCTGAGTTCGTCCTCGTTGGACTGGAACAGCTCTTCGCGCGGCAATGTTTCCAGGATATGGCGCAGCGCCTTGCCGCTGTGGCTGTCAGGGGACAATCCCGACTGCCGCATGACGTGCTGGTGGCGCTCGCGCACCACGGGGATTTCCCAGGGACGGCGGTTGTAGGCACTCGACGTGTACAGGCCGATGAAACGCTGTTCGGCTACCGGATTGCCCTTGGCATCGAACTCCAGCACGCCGATGTAATCCATGTTGCCCGGGCGGTGGACGCTGGAACGGGCATTGGTCTTGGTCAGGATCAGGGTGTCGACCGAACCGGACTGCGGGATGTAGTGGGCAGCCAGCGACTTGACGTTGCGCGTGGTGGACTGCTGCTTGCCCCGCAACAGACCAAGGCCGCCTTCGTCCGCAACCAGCAGGTCTTCGCCGCCCTTCTGTTCGATGCGGTATTCGCGATAGCCGAAGAAGGTGAAGTGATCGCCCGCGGCCCAGCGCAGGAATTCCTGCGCCTCGCGGCGGCCGGCATCGCCGACCGGCATGCGCCGGGTGGCCAGTTCGTCGGCCAGCGCCAGCATCTTCCCGCGCATCGCGCTCCAGTCCTGGACTATGGAACGCACTTCCCCCAGCACCTTGCGTATGCGCGCTTCGATCACCGGCATCTGCTCGGCGGGCTGGCGGTCGATCTCCAGCAACATCAGCGATTCCGGCTTGCCTTCGCCTACTGCAGTCAGCTTGCCGGCCTTGTCGCGCGTGAAACGCAGCAACGGGTGACCCAGCACGTGCACGCCGATCCCGGCCTCGGCCAGGGCCATGCTCACCGAATCGACCAGGAACGGCATGTCGTCGTTGGCTATCTGCAACACGGTGTGCGGAGAATCCCAGCCATGGATCTTGCTGGATGCATTGAACACGCGGACGTTGGCGGTACCGGGCTTGCGCACGCGTGCGAATTCCAGCATGTCGCAGGCCAGCGCCGCCCACGCGTCGGGGCTGTGGTGCGGGTATTCGTCATCTTCCATGCGCTTGTAGAAGGCCTCGGCGAAGCTCGTGGCCTCGGCCTGGCGGGCGCCGGACGCGCGCTTGCGGATGGCAGTGAAGATAGGTTCCAGCGAGAAGCCCGCCACGGCCTTGTCCGGTGCGATCTTCGCGGCCCCGCTCTTCGCAAGCGTGCTCTTTGCCGGCACTTTCTTCGTGGTCGCGGTTGCTTCCTTGTTCAAGACCGTCTTACCGACGACTGTCTTGGACGGGGACTTTGCGGCGTTCTTCTTTGGTTTTCGAACAGCGTTCATGCAGTACATGGCTCTGTTTTGTTGGCAGTACGCAATTGTAGCCTCGACCGTCACAACAACCTTGTTGCGCGGCCGCAAAACAGCGCGCATCTTCATGCAACGATCAGTGCGGGACTGGTAGTGGAATATCACGCAGTGAAATGCCGTGCGGTGCACGGAAGCACGGCGCAGTCAAGGCGGTGGCGCGCACGCGATCTCGCGTATCAGGCGATTTCCATTGGACAAAAATGCTGTTCAAATTGTGTACTGGACGGTATAGTACCGACCGATGCAGCCCGCCCCTACTCCCTCTCCCGCCCTTCAGCGACGCTTGCGCGTGCATGAAGCAGTGCGCGAGCTGATGGCAGAACAGGGGTTCCGGATCAGCATGGATGCGGTCGCTGCCCGTGCAGGCTGTTCCAAGCAGACCCTGTACTCGCATTTCGGCAGCAAGCAGGAGCTGATGCGCAGCGTCATGCAGGAACACCTGGACATGGCCACGGCGCAGCTCGATGACGGCCAGGGTGACATCCGCACGGTCCTGCTGGCCTTCGCGGTGGAACACCTGCAACGCCTGTCCGATCCGCACGTGGTCACTACCTGCCAGTTGCTCAGTGCAGAGGCTGCGCAGTTCCCGGAAGAGGCCCGCACGCTTTACCGCGACGGCTGCGACACCCTGCAACAACGCCTTGCCGGGTGGCTGGCCCTGGCCATGCGCCGGGGCCAGCTGCGGCTTGACGACGCCTCCTGGGCAGCCGAGCTGTTGCTGGGCATGATCGTGGGACTGGATTTCGAGCGGCAGCGATTCGCCTTTCCGCATCGTGATACCGATGCGTTGCGACGGCGTTGGGCCGAATACGCCGTCGATGCTTTCCTGCATTCATTCCAGCCGCTGGCCGCCAGCGGCCACGCATAACCCGCTTGTACCCCATTCCATTTCCAAGCCCCCACCTGGAGCTCCACCCCATGAACCCGACCCTTCGCCCGTTCGCCCTTGGCGCCGCCCTGTTGCTGGTGCTGGCCGCCTGCAAGAAAGAGGAGCAGGCCGCACCGCCGCCGCCCGAGGTGGGCGTAATCAGCGCCACGCCGCAGACCGTGCCCCTGCAGCGTGACCTGGTGGGCCGGCTGGCCCCCTTCCGCAGTGCGGACGTCCGCGCGCGCGTGCCCGGCGTGCTCACCAAGCGCGTGTACCAGGAAGGCAGCGACGTGAAGGAGGGCCAGGTGCTGTTCCTGATCGACCCGGCCCCGCTGCAGGCCTCGCTGAGTGCCAGCCAGGCGCAGCTGGCTTCGGCCCAGGCCAGTTATGCCAATGCGCACGTGGCCGCCCAGCGTGCCCGCCAGCTGATCGCACAGAAGTACGTGTCCCGCTCGGACCTGGACAATGCCGAGGCCGCCGAGCGCAGCGCCGCCGCCGCCGTGCAGCAGGCCAAGGCCGGCGTGACCAGCTCGCGTATCAACCTGGACTACGCCAGCGTGCGCGCGCCCATCTCGGGCCGTGCCGGCAAGCAGCAGGTCACCGAAGGTGCGCTGGTTGGCCAGGGCGATGTGACCCTGTTGACCACCGTGGACCAGCTCGACCCGCTGTACGTGAACTTCTCGATGAGCGTGGCCGAGCTCGAAGCCCTGCGCAAGGCGCAGGGCAATGGCGGGGTGGCGTTGCAGGGCGACGGCCAGGCCAGCGTGCAGGTGCTGCTGGGCGACGGCACCGTGTACGGCGAACCCGGCACGCTGGATTTCTCGGGCGTGGTGGTGGATCCGCAGACCGGCGCCGTTTCCCTGCGGGCAAAGCTGCCGAATCCAGGCAACACGCTGTTGCCGGGCAGTTTCGTGACCCTGCAGGCGACCCTGGGCGAACAGAACAACGTCTTCCTGATTCCGCAGGACGCCGTGCAGCGCGACACCGTGGGCGCCTACGTCATGACCGTTGGCAAGGACGGGATGGTGGCGCGCAAGAACGTGGACACTGCCAGTGCGCGTGACGGCAAGTGGCTGGTGACCTCGGGGCTGGCCAGTGGCGACCAGGTGATCGTGGCCGGCCTGCAGAAGGTCAAGGAAGGCGCGCCGGCCAAGGCCGTGCCCTGGGTTGCCAATGCGGCCCAGCCGGGCGCACCGGGCGCAGCCGCCAAACCAGCCGCTGCTCCTGCGCCTGCAACCGGCACTGAAGCCGGCACCAAAACCAACCCGGCGCCTGCCGCCAAGCCGCAGGGCGAACAGCCCGGCGCGCAGCAGAACTGATAGAGGCGCCAGACAATGTCCAAGTTTTTCATCGACCATCCCATCTTCGCGTGGGTAGTGGCGATCCTGATCTCGCTTTCCGGCGTGATCGCGATCCTGGGGCTCGGCGTCGAGTCGTATCCGTCCATCGCTCCACCCCAGGTCACCGTCAACGCCACCTATCCCGGTGCCAGTGCCGATACCGCTGAAAAGTCGGTCACCCAGGTGATCGAGCAGCAACTCACCGGCATCGACCACCTGCTCTATTTCACCTCCTCGTCCAGCTCCAGCGGCAGCGTCAGCGTGACCCTGACCTTCGAGACCGGCACCGATGCCGACATCGCCCAGGTGCAGGTGCAGAACAAGGTAGCCCTGGCCACCCCGCGCCTGCCCACCGAAGTGACCCAGCAGGGCGTGGTCGTGGCCAAAGCCAACGCCGGCTTCCTGATGGTGGTGGGCCTGCGCTCGACCAGCGCCAGCATCGACCGCAATCGCCTGAACGACATCATCGGCTCGCGCGTGCTGGAGCAGATCTCGCGTATTCCGGGCGTGGGCAGCACCCAGCAGTTCGGCGCCGAATACGCGATGAAGATCTGGCTCAACCCCGACAAGTTGCAGGGCTATGGCCTGTCCGCCAGCCAGGTGCTGACCGCGGTACGCAGCCAGAACGTGCAGTTCGCCGCCGGCTCGGTGGGTGCTTCGCCCTCCCCTGACGGCCAGGCCTTCACCGCCACGGTATCGGCTGAAGGCCGCTTCAGCTCGCCGCAGCAGTTCGAGGAGATCATCCTGCGTGCGGACAGCAATGGTTCGACCGTGCGCCTGAAAGACGTCGCACGGGTTGAATTCGGTGCGCAGAACTACGGCGTGGACACCCAGTACAACGGTGCGCCGACCGGCGCGTTCGCCATCCAGCTTCTGCCCGGCGCCAATGCACTGAACGTGGCCAAGGCCGTACGCGCCAAGATGGACGAGCTGGCGCCGAGCTTCCCCCCGGGCGTGGAATGGTTCTCGCCTTACGACAGCACCACCTTCGTCAAGATTTCCATCCAGGAAGTGATCAAGACGCTGATCGAGGCGATGGTGCTGGTGTTCCTGGTGATGCTGGTGTTCCTGCAGAACCTGCGCGCCACGCTGATCCCCACCCTGGTCATCCCGGTCGCGCTGCTCGGCACGTTCCTGGGCATGAGCCTGATCGGCTTCACCATCAACCAGCTGACCCTGTTCGCCATGGTCCTGGCGATCGGCATCGTGGTCGATGACGCCATCGTGGTGATCGAGAACGTGGAACGCATCATGTCCGAGGAGAAGCTTCCCGCACGCGAAGCTACCCGCAAGGCGATGGATCAGATCACCGGCGCGGTGATCGCCATTACCGTGGTGCTGGCGGCGGTGTTCATTCCCAGCGCCATGCAGGGCGGCGCTTCAGGCGAGATCTACAAGCAGTTCGCACTGACCATCGCCATTGCCATGGGGTTCTCGGCATTCCTGGCGCTGGGTTTCACCCCGGCACTGTGCGTGACCATGCTGAAATCCGAGCACCACGACAAGCAGCCGAACCGCTTCTTCCGGTTCTTCAACAAGTACTACGACAAGGTCCAGCGCACCTACGTGGGCCACATCACCGGCGCGGTCAAGCATGCGCCGCGATGGATGATCCTGTTCGCGGTGCTGGCCATCCTGACCGGCTTCCTGTTCACCCGCATTCCGGGCAGCTTCCTGCCCGAGGAAGACCAGGGCTATGCACTGGCGATCGTGCAGCTGCCACCCGGCGCCACCATCCAGCGCACCAACAAGGTGTTCACGCAAATGCGCGGCCAGCTTGAAAAGATGCCCGGGTTCGAAGGCCTGCTGCAGATCGCCGGCTTCAGCTTCGTCGGTGCCGGCGAGAACGTCGGCATGGGCTTCATCAGGCTGAAACCCTGGGAAGAACGCGACGTGGCGGTGACCGAGTTCATCCAGAACGCCAATGGCGCCTTCTTCGGCATCAAGGAAGCGCAGATCTTCGTTGTCAACCTGCCCACGGTGCAGGGGCTGGGCCAGTTCGGCGGCTTCGACATGTGGCTGCAGGACCGTTCGGGCGCGGGTCGTGAGGCCCTGACCCAGGCCCGCAACCAGTTGCTGGGGGCGGCCGCGCAGAATCCCGCGCTGATGGGGGTGCGTCCCAACGGCCTGGAAAACGCACCGCAACTGCAGCTGCACGTCGACCGGGTTCAGGCCCAGGCCATGGGCATGTCGGTGAACGACATCTACAGCGCCATCCAGCTGATGCTGGCGCCGGTGTACGTCAACGACTTCTTCTATGAAGGCCGCATCAAGCGGGTCAGCATGCAGGCCGACGCGGCGTATCGCATGGGCCCCGAATCGCTGTCGCGGTTCTACACCCCCAGCAACCTGGCGGCGGCCGGCACCTCGTCTACCGACAACGGCATGATCCCGCTGAGCAACGTAGTCAGCAGCGAGTGGGTCACCAACCCGCCTTCGTTGACCCGCTACAACGGCTATGCGGCCGTCAACGTGGTGGGCTCGCAGGCCGCGGGACGCAGCTCCGGCGAAGCCATGACCACGATGGAAAACATCGTCACCAACGACCTGCCCCCGGGGTTCGGCTACGACTGGGCGGGCATGTCCTACCAGGAGATCCTGGCAGGCAACACGGCCACGCTCCTGCTGGTGCTGTCGATCGTGGTGGTATTCCTGTGCCTGGCGGCCCTGTATGAAAGCTGGTCCATCCCGTTGGCGGTGTTGATGGTGGTGCCGGTGGGCCTGCTGGGCACGCTCAGCTTCTCCATGCTGCGCGGCCTGCCCAACGATCTCTACTTCAAGATCGGCATGACCACGGTGATCGGACTGGCGGCCAAGAACGCCATCCTGATCATCGAGTTCGCGGTGGAGCAGCGTCGCGAGGGCAAGACCCTGCGGGAGGCGGTGATCGAAGCCTGCCGCCTGCGTTTCCGTCCGATCCTGATGACCTCGTTCGCCTTCATCATGGGCGTGATGCCGATGGCCATCTCCACCGGCGCCGGCGCCAACGCGCGCCATGCCATCGGCACCAGCGTGATCGGGGGCATGGTGTTCGCCACCTTCATCGGCCTGCTGCTGATCCCGGTGTTCTTCGTGGTGGTGCGACGCATGCTGGGGGACAAGCTGGATGAGTCCTCCAGGGAATACCTGGAGCACAAGAGCCAGCCTGCGCCGCGCTGACCGCTGCGCGCGACTGGACAGGAAAACCCCGGCTTGGCCGGGGTTTTTTTTGCCTGGATTGTCCGCAATGACGAGGATTGTGCGTAGTAATGACCGTTACGCGGGCTGGACCTTACCCTCGCAAACTCGCGGGGCCGCGTGTCGGCAAGTGCGCCACGCTGTCGATTCCGGACCCCCCGGCACGTTGTAGTGCCAAGGCCGCGGGAAAAACCAGACCAGACTCTCCTCCAGCCACGAGGCCAGGAGGTTGCACATGGCTGGGCAACCGGCGGTCCATTTGCTCCGGCCCTTGCGCCAAGATTCCCGTTGATCCGAGGTCCATCCATGACCGAAAAGGCAAAAAGGAAACCCGCTTCATTCCGCAAGCGCATGATCTGGATGCTGCTGGCCACCCTGCTGATCTTTGGCGGCGTGTTCGGGCTGAAGGCGGTCATGAGCAAGGGCATGAACGAATTCTTCGACAACATGCCGCAGCCGGCCTCGGCCATCACTGCCTATACCGCCCGGCAGGAGGAATGGACGGATGCGCAGGAGTCGGTGGGCACTTTCGTGGCGATCAATGGAACCGACGTCACCACCGAGTCGGCGGGAGTCGTCAAGCAGCTCATGTTCAACGCCGGCCAGCCGGTCAAGGCGGGAACCGTGCTGGTTCAACTCAATTCGGCCAATGAACTGGCGGTGCTCAAATCGCTGGATGCCTCGGCACGCCTGGCCGAGGTCCAGAGCAGGCGCTGGCGGCAACTGGGCAAGGACAAACTGGTGTCGCAGGACGAGGTGGAACAGCGGGCCACCAATGCCGCCAGCACCCGTGCGCAGGCCGACGCGCAGCGCGCATTGATCGCCCAGAAGACCATTCGCGCCCCCTTCGACGGTGTGCTTGGCTTGCGCAAGGTCAACCTGGGCCAGTTCGTGAACCCCGGCGATCCGATAGTCAGCCTGCAGTCGCTGGATCCGATCTACCTGGATTTCTCGCTGCCCGAGCAGCAGATGGGCGCGGTGGCCAAGGGCACCCGGATCCGCGCCAGCGTCGATGCCCTGCCCGGCCAGGACTTCGAGGGCACGGTCACCGCGGTGGAGCCACAGGTCGACGTCAACACCAGGAACTTCAAGGTGCAGGCCACCGTGCCCAACCGGGATTACAGATTGAGTCCGGGCACCTTCGCCCACGTCGGCTTCGATACCGGCGGCGCCAGCAAGGTGATCGTGGTGCCGCAGACGGCCATCAGCTTCAATCCCTACGGCAACGCCGTCTACGTGATCTCCAAAGTGAAACGTGGTGCGGGCGAGAAGGACATGCAGGGCAAGCCGCTGGCCGGCGACAAGCTCGTCGTCACCCAGCGCTTCGTCAAGACCGGCGCCACTCGGGGTGACCTGATCGCGGTGACCGGCGGCCTGAAGCCGGGTGAACAGGTCGCCACCAGCGGCCTGCTGAAACTGCGCAACGACGCCGAGGTGGTCATCAACAACAAGGTGTTGCCCACGGCCGACGCCAGGCCGGAGGCCGTCAACCGCTGATCTTGCGTATCGCCCGTTGCTAGGCGCATCGCAACTGCTGAGGACCTGCGATGAAGTTCACCGACATCTTCGTGACAAAACCGGTGCTGGCCATCGTCGTAAGCCTGTTCATCCTGCTGTTCGGCATGCGTGCCTTCAGCGAGTTGAACGTGCGCCAGTATCCAGAGCTGCGCAATGCGGTCGTCAATATCAGCACCACCTACTTCGGCGCCGACGCGGACCTGATCCAGGGCTTCATCACCACTCCGCTGGAGCGCGAGGTCGCCAGCGCCGAGGGCATCGAGTACATGAGTTCGACCAGCTCGGCCGGGGTCAGCAGCATCCAGGCCTACATCCGCCTGGACCAGGACCCCAACGAGGCACTCACCCAGATCGCGGCCAAGGTCAACAAGATGCGTGGCCAGCTGCCACCCGAATCCGAGGACCCGGTGATCGACCTGCAGCAGGGCCAGCAGATCGCCGCCATGTATGTGTCCTTCGCCAGCGACACCCTGGACAACAACCAGATCACCGACTACCTGACCCGCGTGATCCAGCCCAAGCTGGTCACCATCCGTGGCGTGCAGCGCGCCGACATCCTGGGCGCCGGCACCTTCGCCATGCGCATCTGGCTCAAGCCCGACCGCATGACCGCGCTGAAGGTCACCGCCAGCGACGTGGCCAACGCGCTGGAGTCCAACAACGTGCTGTCCGCCGTGGGCTCGACCAAGGGCCAGATGGTCGCCATCGACATGACGGCGCGTACCGACCTGCGCAACGCCGATGAATTCCGCCGGCTGGTGATACGCGAACAGGACGGCGCCATCGTGCGCCTGGGCGACGTGGCCGACGTACTGCTGGGTTCGGAAAACTACGGCACCTCGGTGCGCATCAACGGTGAGGCAGCCACCTTCATGGGCATCTTCGTGTCGCCCGATGCCAACTCGCTGGACGTGATCAAGGACGTGCGCAAGCTGTGGGATGGGCAGATCGTGCCGCAGCTGCCGCAAGGCATCAAGGCGACGATTCCCTACGACAGCACCGAATCCATCCAGGACGCGATCAACGAAGTGGTCACCACTATCGTCGAGGCGGTGATCATCGTGATCGTGGTGATCTTCCTGTTCCTGGGTTCGCTGCGCAGCGTGCTGATCCCGGCGGTGACCGTGCCGCTGTCGCTGATCGGCTCGCTGTTCCTGATGCTGCTGCTGGGCTTCACCATCAACCTGCTGACCCTGCTGGCGATGGTGCTGGCCATCGGCATCGTGGTCGACGACGCCATCATCGTGCTGGAAAACATCCATCGCCACATCGAAGAAGGCATGTCGCCCTTCGATGCGTCGATCAAGGGCGCGCGCGAGCTGGCCTGGCCGGTGGTGGCCATGACCACCACCCTGGTCGCGGTCTATCTTCCGATCGGCTTCCAGGGCGGCCTGACCGGCGTGCTGTTCACCGAATTCGCCTTCACCCTGGCGGGCGCGGTGCTGTTGTCCGGGGTGATCGCCCTGACCCTGACGCCGATGATGTGCTCGCTGATCCTGAAACCGCATGTCGAAGGTGGCAAGGGCCGGCTCGAGGCCTGGCTGGACCGGCGCTTCGACTGGCTGCGGCAGGGCTACCAGCGCAGGCTGCACGGCGCGCTGGAGACGCGGGCGGTGATCGCCACCTTTGGCGCCATCGTGCTGGTCTCGTGTGCTTTCCTGTACCTGACCGCGCCCAAGGAACCGGCTCCGCTCGAGGACGAAGGCTTCATATTTTCCATCGCCAATGCCGATCCTTACGCCACGCTGGACTACGTGGAACGCTACACCGAGGAAATCACCTCCATCGCCAAGGGTATTCCGGAGGTACAGGACTATTTCCTGTTCAACGGCGGCTTCGGTGGCAGTGGCGGCGGCGCCAGCCCCATGGCCATGGCGGGCTTCGTGCTCAAGCCCTGGGGCGAGCGCGACAAGTCCACCAAGGCGGTCCTGGAGCAGGAGCTGCAGCCGAAGATGTCGCAGGTGACCGGGCTGAACGTGTTCGCGCTGGTGCCGCCCTCGCTTCCGAGCGCCGGCGGCGACGGCGGCGGGGAGTTCATCGTCGGCGGCGTCGGCGACTTGAGCCAGCTCAGCGAGTTGGCTGACGCGATCCTGCAGAAGGCGATGGCCAGCAAGCGCTTCATTTTCCTGGACAAGGACCTGAAGATCGACAAGCCGCGGATCGAAGTGCAGATCGACCGCGACAAGGCCGCTTCCCTGGGTATCGACATGCGCACGCTGTCGGCCGACATGGCGGCCATGCTGTCGGGTGGCTATACCAACCGCTTCGCCATGCAGAACCGCTCCTACCTGGTGATCCCGCAGGTGCAGCGCAGCGACCGCCTCAACGCCAGCGCGCTGCAGAACTACTACACGCGCACCCGCGACGGCGAGCTGATCCCACTGTCGACCCTGGTCACCCTGAAGGAGAGCGCGCAACCGCAATCGCTGAAACGCTTCCAGCAGCTCAATGCCGTCTCGATCAGCTTTGCGCCGCGGCCGGGCGTGAGCAAGGGCGAGGCGCTGGAGATCCTGGACCAGGCAGCCAGGGAAGTCTTGCCCGAGGGCTACAGCGTCGACTACGCCGGTGAATCGCGACAGTTCAGGGCCGAGGGCTCGGCGATGCTGCTGACCCTGGGACTGGCGCTGATTGTGATCTTCCTGGTGCTGTCGGCGCAGTTCGAGAGCTTCCGCGACGCCCTGATCATGTTGCTGACCGTGCCGATGGCGATCTGCGGTGCCCTGCTCACCTTGAACGTGCTGGCGCTGGCGGCCGGGATGCTCCAATTCGCCGGCATCGAGGCCTTCCCCGGCATGAGCATCAACATCTACACCCAGGTCGGCCTGGTCACCCTGGTGGGCGTGATCTCCAAGCACGGCATCCTGATCGTGGAGTTCGCCAACAAGCTGCAGACCGAACAAGGCCTGGGCAAGCGCGAGGCCATCGAACAAGCCACCTCGATCCGCCTGCGCCCGGTCCTGATGACCACGGCGGCGCTGGTGTTCGCGATGATCCCGCTGTTGATCGCCAGCGGTCCCGGTGCCGCCTCGCGCTTCTCGATGGGGGTGGTGATCGCTTCCGGCATGGCCATCGGCACCGCGTTCACCCTGTTCGTGCTGCCTGCGTTCTACCTGTATCTGGCACGCGACCACGCGCAGCCGGTGGCCGAGCACGGCCTGTCGGGCGGCATGCAATCACCGGTGGCGCCAGCCCAGTGAAAGGACCATTCGCCAAGCCGGGTGGATAGATCTCCGGAACGGTCGCGGCTGGCACGTGCGTTCCGGCACTCGGCCTGCGCCAGCACTGCATGCTAGGGTTCCCGCTCTTTGTAGCCGAGCGATTCCCGATGCGCCGAACTGTCCCGCTGGTCTCGTTGCTGATCCTGCTGGCCGCCTGCAAGCCACAGGAAGCCACGGCTCCACCGTCTTCTGCACCCGTCGCCGACAAGGCGGTCTCCACTGCGGCAGCACGCATCCAGGCCGACGTCCGCACCCTGGCCGACGACCGCATGGAAGGCCGCGACACCGGCACGCGTGGCTATGACCTGGCCGCCGAATACGTGGCCAGGCGCTATGCCGAGATCGGGCTCAAACCCGCTGGCGACGATGGCGGATTTTTCCAGCGCGTGCCCCTGCTCAAAGGCACACTGGTGCCGGAGGGGGCATCTTTCATCATCGAGCGCAACGGTGCACGGACCGCGCTTGAGTTTGTCGAACAGTTCGTCCCCGGGGTCAACTACAACACGCCCTCGCATTCCCTGACCGCCCCCGCGGTCTTCGTCGGCCAGGCGGTTATCGCCCCCGAGCTGGGCCAGGACGACCTGGCCGGCGTGGAAGTGCGTGGCAAGATCGCGGTGCTGTTCGGTGGCGCACCGTCGCGTTTCGACAATGATCGCCGCGCCTACTATGCAAACCGCACGCAGAAGCTGCGCACGCTGGCCGAACGCGGCGCAGTCGGCGTCGTCTACGTCGGCACGCCCGAAAACGAAAAGCGTGGCTCCTGGGCCAGTGCGGCCGAAAAATGGAGCATGCCTGGGATGCGCCTGCGCAACGAGGACGGCACCGGCGTCGACACCTTCCCCCAGCTCAAGGCCACTGCGTCGATCAGCGCAGCGGCGGCCAAGACCCTGTTCGCCGGTAGCGCACACGAGGCCGAGGCGCTGTTCCGGCAGGCCGAGGACGGCAAGCTGAAGGCCTTCGACCTGCCTGGCACGCTGACACTGGCCGGGCGCACCCGCATTGAACCAGCCGAATCGCGCAACGTGGTCGCCCGCCTGGATGGCAGCGACGCTGCACTGGCGCGCCAGTTCATTGCCTACACGGCGCACCTTGACCACATCGGGATAGGCGCCGCGGTCAACGGAGACCGCATCTACAACGGTGCGCTGGACAATGCACTGGGAGTTTCGATCATGCTGGAAGCCGCACGCGAGCTTGCCGGGGCATCGAAGAAGCCCGGGCGCTCGCTGCTTTTCATCGCACTGACCGCCGAGGAAAAGGGCCTGCTGGGCTCGACCTGGTTTGCGCAACATCCCACCGTGCCCAAGACGGATCTGGTCGCCAACATCAACATGGACATGCCGGTGCTGCTGGCGCCAGCCAGGGACGTGGTGCCGATAGGCGTGGAGCATTCCACGTTGAAGAGCGCGTTGGACACCGCCGCCAGCGAGATCGGCCTGGAACTGTCAGCCGACCCGTTCCCGGAAGAAGTGGTGTTCGTGCGCAGCGACCAGTATTCGTTCGTGCGGGAAGGCATACCGGCGGTCTACCTGGATGGTGGCGTGGAACCCGCGTCTGCCGGCGGTGCGAGCCCCAGGGACGCCTTGGACGCCTTCCTGCGCAACTGCTACCACCGGCCCTGCGACGATGCCTCGCAGCCGATCCAGTATGAAGACGCGGCGCGGTTGGCGCGCCTCAATGCACGCATTGGCACGCTGGCGGGAAATGCCTCGGCAAGGCCACAGTGGAACCAGGGTGATTTCTTCGGCGACCGCTTCGCGCCTGCAGTGAAATCTCCCTAACCAGGACCACCACCCACCATGAAAAAAAACCCCGGCAAGACCGGGGTTTTTTTCGGGAACGGCAATCACTGATCCAGGGAGGTTTACCTGGTGGCCACCTTGGCTGTCGCCTTGCGGCTGGCGATCCACTGGTCGACGCGACGCTCCAGCAGGGTCAGCGGCAGTGCGCCACCCCCCAGCACGGCATCGTGGAAACCCCTGATGTCAAAGTCCTTGCCAAGCGCGGTTTCGGCCTTCCTGCGCATTTCCTGGATACGGATCATGCCGATCTTGTATCCGGTGGCTTGCCCCGGCATGACCAGGTAGCGCTGCACTTCCGATCTGATCGCAGCCAGCGGTATGGCGCTGTTGGCATCGAAATAGTCCACCGCCTGCTGCTCGGTCCAGCCCTTCGCATGCAGCCCGGTGTCGACCACCAGGCGGATCGCACGCCATATCTCCGAACTCAGCTGGCCATACCGGGAGTACGGGTCCTGGTAGGTGCCGGGCATTTCCCTGGCCAGCCATTCGGAATACAGGCCCCAGCCTTCGGCATAGGCATTGACGCTGGCCTGGGTGCGGAACTTGGGCACGCCACTCAACTCCTGCGCGATCGAGATCTGCATGTGATGGCCGGGCAGCCCTTCGTGGTAGGCGATCACCTCGAGCTCGATTTTCGGCATCGCCTTCATGTCGGAAAGATGCGCGTAGTAAACGCCGGGTCGCGAGCCATCCGGGGTGCCCGGGTAGTAATGCTGGGCGGCGCCATCCTGTTCCCGGAAGGCTTCCACCCGCTTTACCACCAGGTCGGCTTTCGGCAGCAGGCCGAAGTAATCCGGCAATTGCTTCTTGATGTTGGCGATGGCCTGCGAAGCCTGGTCGATGTAGGCCTGGCGCCCGGCGTCGGTATCGGGAAACACGAAACGCGGGTCCGAATCGATGAATGAGAAGAATGCCTTCAAGTCGCCCTTGAAGCCCACCGCGTCCTTCAACGTGGTCATCTCGCCCTGGATCCGAGCCACCTCGTTCAAGCCGAGCGTGTGGATCTGCTCGGCGCTCATGTCGGTGGTGGTCATCTGCCGCAACTGGTACTCGTAGTACGCCTTGCCATTGGCATGGGTGGTCCCGACACCCGCGGCGTTCACTGCCGCTTTCGGCAGTTCTTCGGTCGACCACGCGATCACCCGCTCATACGCAGGCTTGAACTGATCCTGCAGCGCCCTGCGCGCTTGTTCCTTCAACACGGCCGCACGCTTTGCATTGATCCTTCCAGCTGTCACCAGCGCATCGGCCTTGGCCTGCGCGTCGGCCCAGATGGCCGAATCCTTGCCCGCCGAGAACGGCGCACCCGCGATGACCTTGCGTGACTGGTCGATGACGCCTTCGTAGGCGAACTTCGGCGGACGCACGCCCTGCCCGGCCGACCTGCGCGCCCGTTCAAGCAACTGGTCGAAAGCCGGCCCCACCGCTTTCAGGCGTGAAATGTAGGCGGTGTAATCCGACTCCTCTTCCACCTTGTGGAAGTTGATCAGCAAAGTCGGCAGGAAACCCTGCGCACCATTCATCTGTTCGAATGCATAAGCGTCGCCCAGGAAGGGGACGCCGTCGCGTGCGTTCTCGTACTGCAGCTTCCACAGGTCGTAGGAGATCCTGCCCTCGTCGCTGAGCGCGGCGTAGGCGAAGGTCTTTTCCATTTCCTCGACGCTGGCCTTCTGCCAGGCGACCTGCTTCAGCACCGCCTCGTCGGACAGGTCGTCAAACTGGTCGTAGAGCTCCTTGCGGCCCTGGAAAGTCAGCTGGATCGGACTGAATCGCAACTGCTCCTCATACTTCTTCTCGAACCACTGGTTGAGCCGTCCGGTTTCGGCGATGACATCGGCCGACGACACGGACGCCACTGGCGTGGCGACATCGCCTGCCACGGGTGCAGCGGCATGGGCGCTGGTCGCGAGGGCCAGGGCACAGAAGATCAGGGTCTTGCGCATCGGGTTCTCCATGGAAGTGCTGGAGACAACCCCCCGCACCTGGAGACTCTAACTGAACCCATGCGGGCCGTCCGATTGCAGTGAACATCGAGCCGGACAGCAACTGCCAGGTCAGGCGCACAGCCCAGGTGATCCGCAACACCGACTATGCATGCAGCAGCGTGGCGCCGCTGCATGCATCAGCGGTATCAGCGCAACCCGGTCTCGTTGCGCGCGATCACCAGGCGCTGGATCTCGCTGGTGCCTTCGTAGATCTCGGTGATCTTGGCGTCGCGGAAGTAACGCTCCAGCGGCATTTCCTTCGAGTAGCCCATGCCGCCGTGGATCTGCACCGCCTGGTGGGTGATCCACATGGCCGCTTCGGAAGCGGTGAGCTTGGCGATGGCAGCCTCGTTGCTGAAACGCTGGCCCTGCCCTTTCACCCACGCGGCGCGCAAGGTCAGCAGCAATGCCGCATCCAGCTTGCACTTCATGTCGGCGATCTTGGCCTGGGTCATCTGGAAGGTGCCGATGGCGGCGCCGAAGGCCTTGCGTTCCTTCACGTATTCCAGGGTCGCCTCGTACGCGGCGCGGGCGATGCCGATCGCCTGCGAGGCAATGCCGATGCGGCCTGCGTCCAGCACGCCCATGGCGATCTTGAAGCCCTGTCCTTCGGCGCCCAGCACGTCCTCGGCGGCGACCACGTAGTCCTGGAATTCGATCTCGCAGGTGGCCGAGGCGCGGATGCCCAGCTTGGGTTCGGTCTTGCCGCGGTGGAAACCGGGATTGGCGGTGTCGATCAGGAAGGCGGTGATGCCGCGCGCACCCAGTTCGGGCGTACTCATCGCGAACAGCACGATGTACTTGCAGACCGGGCCGGAGGTGATCCAGCTCTTCTTGCCGTTGACCACGTAGCTGCCATCGGCCTGCTTGACCGCGCGGCAACGCATGGCGGTGGCGTCGGAACCGGACTGCGGCTCGGTCAGGGCGAAGGCGCCGATCTCGCGGCCCTCGGCGATCGCACGCACGTACTTCTGCTTCTGCGCTTCGGTGCCATTGAGCAGGATGCCGTTGCAGAACAGCGAGTTGTTGACCGACATGATGGTCGAGTGCGCGGCATCGCCGGCGGCGATCTCGATCATGGCCAGCACGTAGGCGATCGGGTCCATGCCGGCGCCGCCGTATTCCTCGGGCACTTCGATGCCCATGAGCCCGTTCTCGCCGAGCATGCGCATGTTGTCGACGGGGAACTCACCCAGCCGGTCGAAATGTTCGGCGCTCGGGGCGATCTTTTCCTGCGCGATGCGACGCGCAACGTCCTGCAGCATCAACTGTTCTTCGGTGAATCCGAAATCCACGGCAAACCCCTTCCTGTCAGCATGTCCGCATATTGTACCGGGCCACCCTACGCAGACGTACGTGGGTTGACCGCGGGCACCGGCGGGGAGACAATATCTTTATATCGCGATAGGAAGATATTGATGGATCTGGAAGCCTGGTCGACCCGGCTCAAGGTGTTCGCCGACGCGACCCGCGTGCGCCTGCTGCTGTTGCTGGCCCGCGAGGAACTGACGGTGGCCGAGCTCTCGGCCATCACCCAGCTGGCCCAGCCGCGCGTGTCCACCCACCTTGCCAAGCTCAAGGAAGCCGGCCTGGTGCGCGACCGCCGCGCCGGCGTTTCGGCCTATTACCGTTTCGACGAAGACAACCTGGACACTGCGCAGCGGGAGCTCTGGCGCAGCCTGCGCGACGGCAGCGACGATCCGCTGCTGCGCCAGGACGCCGAGCGCGTGGCCTCGGTACTGGCTTCACGTGCGGCCGAACAGAACTGGGCCGACAGCGTGGCCGGCGACATGGAGCGCCATTATTCGCCCGGCCGCACCTGGGAAGCGATGGCGCGTACCGCGCTGCCGCTGCTGGAAACCGGCGACGTGCTGGATATCGCCTCCGGAGATGGCGTGCTGGCTGAACTGCTGTCGCCCCATGCGCAGCGCTACGTATGCGTGGACACAAGCGCCCGCGTGGTTGCCGCGGCCGGCGAGCGCCTGCGGCGCTTCCCCAACGTGGAGGTGCGCGAAGGCGACATGCACGCCCTGCCCTTCAAGGACAACAGTTTCGACCTGGTGGTGCTGATGCATGCACTCACCTATTCGTCGAAGCCCGCGCAGGCGGTTTCCGAAGCCGCGCGCGTGCTCAAGCGTGGCGGCCGCCTGTTGCTGAGCAGCCTGGCCCGGCATGAACACCAGGCCGCGGTGCACGCCTACGGGCACCTCAACCTGGGCTTCAGCGACAAGGAGCTGCGCAAGTTCGCCGAGAAAGCCGGTCTGCAGGTGTCCAACCTGGGCACGGTGACCCGCGAACGCCGGCCTCCCCATTTCGAAGTGATCTCGCTGATTGGAATCAAGCCATGAAGACCCTGCCCTGGTTGAATCCGTCGCGCGCCGAAGCGCTGCAGAAGGCGCTTGCCGAACGCATCCTCATCATCGACGGCGCCATGGGCACCATGATCCAGCGCCATCGCCTGGAAGAAGCCGACTATCGCGGCGAACGTTTCGCCGACGGCTTCGACAGCCGGCATTCCCATGACGGCGCCTGCGGCCATGCTACTGCAGGGCATGACCTCAAGGGCAACAACGACCTGCTGCTCCTGAGCAAGCCTGAAGTGATCGCCGGCGTGCATACCGAATACCTGCTGGCCGGCGCCGACCTGGTGGAGACCAACACCTTCAACGCGACCTCTATCAGCCAGGCCGACTACCACCTGCAACACCTGGTCTACGAGCTCAACAAGGAAGGCGCGCGCGTCGCCCGTGCCTGCTGCGACGCAGTCGAAGCCACCACGCCGGACAAGCCGCGTTTCGTGATCGGCGTGCTCGGTCCGACCAGCCGTACCGCTTCGATCAGTCCCGACGTGAATGATCCGGGCTACCGCAATACCAACTTCGACGAACTGCGCGGCACCTACCGCGAGGCCATCGAGGGGCTGATCGACGGCGGCGCCGATACCCTCATGGTGGAAACCATCTTCGATACGCTCAATGCCAAGGCGGCGCTGTATGCGATCGAGGAAGTGTTCGAGGCGCGTGGCGGCCGGCTGCCGGTGATGATTTCCGGGACCATCACCGATGCCTCGGGCCGCACCCTGTCCGGCCAGACCGCCGAGGCCTTCTATGCCTCGGTCGCCCATGGCAAGCCGCTGTCGGTGGGTTTGAATTGCGCCCTGGGCGCGAAGGACCTGCGCGAGCATGTGGAGACACTGGCGCGCGTCGCCGATGGCTATGTCAGCGCGCATCCCAACGCCGGCCTTCCCAATGCATTCGGCGAATACGACGAGACACCAGAGGAAATGGCCGCCACGCTGAAGGAGTTCGCCGAGTCCGGCTTGCTCAACCTGGTGGGCGGCTGCTGCGGCACCACGCCCGCGCACATCAAGGCCATTGCCGAAGCCGTTGCGGGCATTGCGCCGCGACGCCTGCCCGCCGACCTGGAGCTTGCGGACGCCGCATGAGCATGCAACCACGCCACACCCGCCTCTCCGGCCTCGAGCCGCTGGTCATCACTCCCGACCTGTTGTTCATCAACGTCGGCGAGCGCACCAATGTCACCGGCAGCGCCCAGTTCAAGAAGCTGATCAAGGAAGGTCGCTTCGAAGACGCCGTGGAAGTCGCCCGCCAGCAGGTGGCCAGCGGCGCACAGATCCTCGACGTCAACATGGACGAAGGCCTGATCGATTCGGAAGCGGCAATGGTGCGTTTCCTCAACCTGATCATGTCCGAGCCCGACATCGCCCGCATCCCGGTGATGGTGGATTCATCCAAATGGAGCGTCATCGAGGCGGGCCTGAAGTGCCTGCAGGGCAAGAGCGTGGTCAACTCGATCTCGCTCAAGGAAGGCGAAGCGGCCTTCATCGATCACGCCCGCAAGGTAATGCGCTATGGCGCCGCCGCGGTGGTCATGGCCTTCGACGAGGACGGGCAGGCCGACACCTGCGCGCGCAAGGTCGAAATCTGCACCCGCGCCTACAAGGTGTTGACCGAACAGGTCGGCTTCCCGCCGGAAGACATCATCTTCGACCCCAACATCTTCGCCGTGGCGACCGGCATCGAGGAGCACGACAACTACGCGGTCGACTTCATCGAGGCCACGCGCATCATCAGGCAGACGCTGCCGGGCGTGCACGTGTCCGGCGGTGTCTCCAACGTGTCGTTCTCGTTCCGCGGCAACGAGCCGGTGCGCCAGGCCATCCATTCGGTGTTCCTGTACCACGCCATCCGCGCCGGCATGGACATGGGCATCGTCAATGCCGGCGGCATGCCCATCTACGATGACCTGGACCCCGACCTGCGCGAGCGCGTCGAGGACGTGATCCTCAACCGGCGAAAGGATTCCACCGAACGCCTGCTGGAAATCGCCGAAAAATACCGCGGCAGGAAAGGCGAGGTCCAGGTCGCCGACCTGGCCTGGCGCGACAAGCCGGTGCGCGAACGCCTGAGCCACGCACTCGTGCATGGCATCGACCAGTATGTCGAAACCGACACCGAGGAAGCCCGGCAGATGTCGACCCGTCCGCTGGATGTGATCGAAGGGCCGCTGATGGATGGCATGAACGTGGTGGGCGACCTGTTCGGCGCCGGCAAGATGTTCCTGCCGCAAGTGGTGAAGTCCGCACGGGTGATGAAGAAGGCGGTGGCCTACCTGCTGCCCTTCATCGAGGCCGAGAAGCTGCGCACCGGCGAAGTCGGCAAGTCCAACGGCAAGATCATCATGGCCACGGTCAAGGGCGACGTCCATGACATCGGCAAGAATATCGTCGGCGTGGTCCTGGCCTGCAACAACTTCGATGTGGTCGATCTGGGCGTGATGGTGCCCACCCAGAAGATCCTGGACAGCGCCCGCGAACACAATGCCGACCTGATCGGCCTTTCGGGACTGATTACACCTTCGCTTGAAGAGATGACCCACGTGGCGCGCGAGATGCAGCGCCAGGGCATGACCTTGCCGCTGCTGATCGGCGGCGCCACGACGTCTCGCGCTCATACCGCCCTGAAGATCGACCCGCATTACAAATCGCCAACGGTCTGGGTGAAGGATGCCTCGCGTGCGGTCGGCGTGGCCCAGTCGCTGATATCGAAAGACCTGCGCGGGCCGTTCATGGCCGCCAACGATGCGGACTACGCCGAGATCCGCGCGCGCCACCGGAACCGCGGCGATGCCAAGCGGCTGGTCTCACTGGCCAAGGCGCGGGGACAGAAGTTCGACGGGGGTTGGGATGCCTACACGCCACCGGCCCCGAACAAGCCCGGCATCACCGCGTTCGAGGACTACCCGCTGGCCGAGCTGGTGGAGCTGATCGACTGGACTCCCTTTTTCCAGGCCTGGGAACTGGCGGGCCGGTACCCGGCCATCCTCACTGACGAAGTGGTGGGCAAGCAGGCCACCGAACTGTTCGCCGATGCCCGCACGATGCTTAAGAAGATCGTCGCGGAGAAGTGGCTGACCGCAAGGGCGGTCTTCGGCCTGTGGCCAGCGAACAGCGTGGGCGATGACGTGGTCCTGGACGTTGACGGTGAAGCGCGCACGTTGCACTTCCTTCGCCAGCAGGTCGACAAGCCGGTAGACCGCCCCGACTTCTGCCTCGCCGACTTCATCGCGCCACGCGACAGTGGCAAGCCGGACTGGATTGGCGCGTTCGCCGTGACCGCCGGGATCGGCATCGACGGACACGTGGCCCGCTTCGAGGCCGACCATGACGATTACAACTCGATCCTGCTCAAGGCACTCGCCGATCGCCTCGCCGAAGCCCTGGCCGAGCGCCTGCACCAGCGGGTGCGCAAGGAGTTCTGGGGCTACCAGGTCGACGAGGCGCTGGACAACGAGGCACTCATCGCCGAGAAATACGTCGGCATCCGCCCTGCCCCGGGCTACCCGGCCTGTCCCGAACACAGCGAGAAAGGCACGCTGTTCGAGTTGCTCGACGCGGGGAGCAATGCCGGCATGACACTCACCGAGAGTTTTGCCATGCTGCCGACCGCGGCGGTGTCCGGATACTATTTCAGCCACCCGCAAAGCCAGTACTTCGTGGTTGGGCGGGTCTCGAAGGAACAGGCTGAGGATTACGGCAGGCGCAAAGGAGCGACGCTTGTGCAGGCAGAGCGATGGCTGGCTTCGAACCTCGACTACGATCCCGAATGATGTAGTTGTCCGCATGCGGCCACACCCGGGTTCATGGCGGGGTGCTCGTTCAATCGACGCCTGCCTGCATGGGGCGCTTACCCGATCCCGAGAACCAGGAATTTGCACATGGATGTGATCGCTGACCCTCCCCACTCCGCCAATGCAGCTTTCATCCGCAAGCACGCCGGCCCCGGCCGTATCGGCCTGTGCGGCGGGACCGACTGGATCAACAAGGTCATCCGCAAGGCGCAGGCACCGCTGACCAACGACGGCCATCGCAGCCTCTGGTCGCATGCGTTCCTCTTCAGCGAACAGCGCCTCGACGGGCATTGGTGGGTGCTGGAATCGGACCTGGACCTGCGCTACCGGCAGATCCGCCTCGGCGTGCAGGAAAACCGTGCCGACCGCTATTTCAATGACGAGGCGTTTCCCAACCTGGCCATCCTGGACTTCGGGCTGGATGACACCACGACGCGCCAGGTGCAGGTCGCCGGCCTGGACCTGCTGGCGGGACTGTCCAGCTATTCATTGAGTGAGCTGGTTGGCACCCTGTTTGCCATGCACAGCACCCGCCTGCGCAAGCGCGACAACCTGCTGGCCAAAGAGGGCGCGCTGTACTGCTCGGCCATGGTCCAGCATTGCTATGCCGCCGCAGGCGTGGAGTTCACGCCGGGCGTGCATGGAAAGAACATCGCGCCGCAGGACCTTTACGACTCGGCGCTGCCACACAAGACCCACTCGCTGATACGCGACCTCGGCATTTCCAGCCTGCGCGTTTTAGCCCACGACGCCGGCGAACTGCTGAATACCCCCATCGGGGAGTTGTTCTGATCGTGAAACGCCATGGATAGGACGGGCCGCAATGCCGATCGCGCTGGCACGGTGGCCCGCATCCCGGGAGCACGGCTTTCAAGCTTCTACTTCGCCTACTACGCGGCGCTGGGCGCGTTCACCCCGTACTGGAGCCTGTACCTGAAATCGCGTGGCATGGACGTGGCCGCGATCAGCATACTGATGAGCCTCTGGTATGCCACGCGCATCGTGGCGCCCAGCACCTGGACCACGCTGGCGGCCCGTTCGCCACACCCGATCCGCTGGTTGCAGCTGGGTTGCCTGCTGACACTGGCGAGTTTCGCCGCCTTCCTGCTGCCGCTGCGATTCGCCGGACTGTTCGCGGTGATGTGCGCCTTCTGCTTCGCCTACAACGCGGTGATGCCGCAGTTCGAATCGATCACCATGTCGCACCTGGGCACGCGCAGCGACCTCTACGGGCGCATCCGGGTATGGGGCTCGATCGGCTTCATCGCCGTGGTGTCGTCGTTTGGCGTGCTGCTTGACCGTTTCGGCGTGCAGACGCTGCCCTGGCTGATGCTGCCGTTACTGGCGGGCCTGCTTGCCTCGTCGTTCGCCAATGCCTACGCGCATCCGGTAGACGAGCTGCGCGACGAGAACCACGTGGGATTCCGCGCGCGACTGAAACAACCCCGGGTCATTGCCTTCTTCGTGGCGGCATTCCTGGCCCAGGTCTCGTTCGGGCCGTACTACACGTTCTTCTCGATCTACCTGACCGAGCATCATTACTCGGCCACCATGCTGGGTGTGTTCTGGACGGTCGGCGTGCTGGCGGAAATCGGCGTGTTCTTCCTGTCCAGCCGCATATTCCGGCGCTGGGACGCAGGCAAGGTGCTGGTGTTCGCCCTGCTGAGCGCCGCGTTGCGCTGGTGGGCCACGGCCCTGTGGCCAGACAGCATTCCGCTGATGCTGCTGGCCCAGCTGACCCATGCATTGAACTTCGGCGCGTTCTTCGCGGCGGTCATGCAATTGCTGGTGCGGTTCTTCCCCGGCCGCATGAACGGCCATGGCCAGGGCGTCTTCTACGGCCTGTCTTCAGGGGTCGGTGGCGTGATCGGAGCATTGGCCGCCGGACAGCTTTGGCACTTCGGCGGCAATGTGGCGTTTTTGGCCTCGGGTTGCGTCGCGCTGCTCGCAGCGGCAATCGCCTGGTACTGGCTGGTCAGGCAGCCTTCCGTCAGTGGCGCGCCATCGCTGTAGGAGCGACGCAAGTCGCGAAGCTCGCGGGCGATCAGGATTCCACTGCTTCGCGACTTGCGCCCCGAAGGAAGTCCCCTTGGGGGGCGTCGCTCACACAGGACTGGTGTCTTACCAGACCAGGTCGTCCGGTACCTGGTACTGCGGGTCGGCGTAAGGATCTTCGCCCGCGGGTGCGTCAGGGTCGACCTTCAACGCAACGCAAGCCGGGAACAGCGCCTCGGCTTCGGCCAGCAACGCGGCAGTCACCAGCAGGTAGCGGCCATTCTGCTGCAGAACGCCCAGCTCGCCGGCATTGAGGGCCTTCAGTTGCTGGGCATTGACGTGGATGCGCTTGATCTTGCCGCCATAGGGAAAATGACGCGCGATGTCCGCCGCCGGGTCGTTGAGCGACTTGTCCTTCAGCAATTCATCGACCTTGGCCTTGGCCTCGCGACGCAGGCGCGCTTCTTCCTGCTTGACGCGTTCGGCCTCGATGCGTTCTTCCTTCTCCTTCTGGGCCCTGATCGCGTAGGCCTTGCCCAGGTCCATCTCCTCGCGAGAGCGAGCGGGCCTGGCCTGTGCGGGTCCGGCTTGCGCAGGCTTGGGTTGGGAGGGACGCGGCGCGCTGTTGCCCGGTCGGCCACCCTGCCCTGGCCTGCCACCGGGTTTGCCCGTGGGCCTGCCCTCGGCATGCCGCGCACCCGGGCGCGGATCGGGCCGGCGTTCCGGCCTGGCCTCGGGCTTGCGCTCAGGCTTCGGCGCCGGCTTGAAGCCCAGCCCCAGGAGTTGGTCGCGTAAGGAATCGGTCATGGTCGTTTGCGGTAGGAAATGGATGCGGGCGTGTCGCCACTCCCGGGAGCACTCAGCGTATCAATAGTGCGGTGGAGGCGGCTCGTCGGCCGCGTCGGGGTACAACTCGGTGCGCACCTTGCGCAGGTCCGACAGCATGCCGCGCATCAATTCGGCAGTGCGGTTGCCTTCGGCCCGTGCATCGGCCAGGGCTTCGCTCAATTCCATCAATGCGTGTTCCTGGAAAGCCAGCCGCGTCTCCAGCTCGATCAGGCGCTCTTCGAGCACGGGATCCATTTTGCCTGGATCAGTCTGCATGCAACGATCTCCCGCGTCCGATCCCGTAGTACGCAATGCCGGCGGCTTCGACCTCCCGCGGCTCGTAGAGATTGCGACCATCGAACACCACCGCATCGCCCAGGGCCGACTTGAGCCGGGCGAAATCGGGGCTGCGGAACTGCTTCCACTCCGTCACCACGGCCAGCGCATGGGCGCCCTGCAACGCAGAGGCCGCCGAATCGCACAGCACCAGGTCGTCGCGCTGTCCAAAGATGCGGGCCGCTTCGTGGGAGGCTTCGGGGTCGTAGGCGCGAACCTTGGCGCCGGCTTCCCACAACTGTTCCAGCAGGCGGCGGCTGGAGGCTGCACGCATGTCGTCGGTGTTGGGTTTGAAGGCAAGCCCCCATATCGCAAAGGTCTTGCCGCGCACGCCTTCGTCCCTGCCCACGCCGTAGTGACGCTGGATGAGCTCGAACAGATGGCCCTTCTGCGACTCGTTCACCGCCTCGACCGCGTCGAGCAGGCGCGCCTGGTAATCGTGCTGCCGGGCCGTGTGGGCCAGCGCCTGCACGTCCTTGGGAAAGCACGAGCCGCCGTAGCCTGCGCCCGGGTAGATGAAGTGCCAGCCGATGCGCGGATCCGAGCCAATGCCTTGGCGAACCTGCTCGATGTCGGCACCGACGCGCTCGGCGATGTTCGCGATCTCGTTCATGAAGCTGATCTTCGTGGCCAGCATCGCGTTGGCAGCGTATTTGGTCAGTTCCGCGGAACGCACGTCCATCACCACGAAGCGTTCATGGTTGCGGTTGAAGGGCGCGTACAGGCGCTTGACCTTGTCGATCGCGGCGTTGCTGTCGGCGCCGATGATGATGCGATCGGGACGCATGCAGTCGGCTACCGCATCGCCTTCCTTGAGGAATTCCGGATTGGACACCACGTCGTAGGCAACCTGCACGCCGCGGCTTGCAAGTTCAGCGGCAATCGTGGCGTTGACCTTGTCGGCGGTACCCACCGGCACCGTTGATTTGTTGACCACCACGATCGGTTGGCTCGCATGTTGGCCAATGGTCCGGGCCACGGCCAGCACATACTGCAGGTCAGCGCTGCCGTCTTCATCAGGCGGCGTGCCGACGGCGATGAATACCAGTTCCCCATGCGCAACAGCCTGGGCGGCGTCGGTAGTGAATGCAAGGCGGCCCGCGGCGAAATTGTGCTTGACCATGGGCGCCAGCCCAGGCTCGTAAATAGGTATCACGCCCTGCTTGAGCCCTTCGACCTTGCCCTCGTCAATGTCGACGCAGACCACGTCATGGCCCACTTCAGCCAGGCATGTGCCGGTCACCAGACCGACATAACCGGTTCCAAAGATTGCTACCCGCATTGGACTCGTCCCGCCTTGCAGTTATTGCAGGATGCTCATCAGTTCGACATCGAACACCAGCGTGGAATCCGGGCCGATGGCGACCGGTCCGTTCTGGCTGCCAGCCGGACCGTAGGCCAGGCTGGACGGAATCCAGAAACGGTACTTGGCACCACTGGGCATCAGCGAGACACCCTCTGTCCAGCCTGCGATGACCTGGTTGAGGCCAAACTCCGCCGGCTGCCCGCGCACGTAGGAACTGTCGAATACCTTGCCGTTGAGCAACTTGCCTTCGTAGTTGACACGGACGCGGCTGGAAGGCGTCGGACGCTGGCCGTTGGCGGCCCGCAATACCATGTATTGCAAGCCGGACGGCGTGGTGATGACTCCCGGAACTGCCTTGTTCTTGCTGAGAAAGGCGGCGCCTTCCTCGCGGTTTTTCTGGCCGGCCATGCTCTGCTTCTTGGTCATGTAGGCCTGCAGGGTCGCCGTGGCGTCCTGCTCGGTAAGCAGCAGCGGAGCCTTCGCGAACGAGGTTCGAATCGCCTGCATGAGCACCGGCAGGTCCAGTTCGTCCTTCAAAGGCGCCAACGACGGGCCTACCGCACGATCGCCCAGCATCAGACCCACCTTGTCCTTCGCCACCGCCGGCGGAGCCGAACCCGGCGGCATGCCCGGCACAGGCGCGCCCTGCTTGACGGCCATGTTCAGGCGCAATGCCTGGTCGGTGGCCTTGGCTTCCTCTTCCGACTGCAAAGGCTGGGCACCGGCGAATGCATTCTTCACCGCGCGCTCGAACGCGCCCAGATCGATGTACTCGGCCACCGGCTGGAACGAGCGGCCCACGTCCATGCCAATGGCGTAGCTGATTTTTTCCTTCTCCGAAACCAGCGCCGTCTTGTCGCCTTGCGTCGTCTGTGCAGACACATTGCTTCCCATCATGGCCAGGCTGGCCGCCATCAATGCGGCTACGCCGCGCATTGCCCGCTTCATCAGAAACTCCCGGGGAAAATTGGATTGATCAATCCGCACCGGCTTGGCGCGAGGTCGACATTGTCGCACGCGCCCCGCGTACGCTGCCTACTGCTACCTGGCAGGACGGGCCGCCTTCAGTTCGCGTTCGATCGCCGTCACCAGTGCGGGATCACCGGGCTTGACCTTGCTGGAAAAATTGGCGACCACGCGCCCATCGCGCCCGATCAGGTACTTATGGAAATTCCAGCCCGGTTCCACGCCCGTTTCCTTGGCGAGTTCACGATAGAGCGGCGTGGCGTTTGGGCCCTTGACGTGCACCTTCTCGAACATCGGGAACTTCACCCCGTAGGTCAGCGTGCAGAACTCCTTGATCTGCGCTTCGCTGCCCGGTTCCTGGCCCATGAAGTCGTTGGAGGGGAATCCCAGCACCACCAAACCCCGTGACGCGTACTTCTTCTGCAGACTTTCCAGGCCTTCGTATTGCGGAGTGAAACCGCACTTACTCGCCGTGTTGACCACCAGCACGACCTGCCCGGCATAGGTTTTATTCAGGTTGATCGGGGCCTTGCCTGCCAACGGTCTATACGAATGATCCAGCAAGCCGCCTGCCAAAGCCGCGCCTGAAAGGGCGACCAACATTACAAACGCCATTATTTTCAATGATTTACTCATGACAGGCAGGGCTCTGGTGGGGTATCGGCGGGCAGTATGCCTTTAGTTGGGTAACAAATTTGCCATCAACGCTTGACGGGTTTTGATTAGGTGTTATAGTTCAATACAACACCACTCACCCAACGCAGCGGGGAACCTCATGAACCACAAACTGTTCACCACCTTGTCCAGCCTCTCCATCAGCAGCGCGCTGCTGGTCGTCGGCCTGATGCCAGGTGGTCATGCAGCCGGCCAGGCGGCCGGTCCACAAGGTGGCGTGGTCGAAACCATCGAAGCCGGGGCCCTTGAGGCAGCCGACGACATGGCCCCTGCCCCGCGCAGACATCGCCGCGGCCGCGCGTCGTTGTCGATGCCTTACTTCTCCTTCGCGCAATCACTGCGCCCGCAGGGCTGAACCATGATGACTCTGACCTCAATCCAGTGGAGCGATGGCGCTCCCATCTACCGCCAGCTGAAGGATCGCGTCATCGCGATGATGCTGGACGGTGTACTCAAGCCGGGCGATGCACTGCCCTCGGTGCGCCAGGTGGCGGCCGAGTACCAGCTGAACCCGATCACCGTCTCGCGCGCCTACCAGGAACTTGCGGACGAGGCACTCGTCGAGAAACGCCGGGGCCTGGGGATGTTCGTGACCGAGGAAGCGGCAAAAAAACTGCTCACCAGCGAGCGTGAAAGATTTCTCCAGGACGAATGGCCGGCAGTCGCCGAGCGCATCAATCGCCTGGGCCTGTCCACCGAAGAACTGTTGCGCCAAGGGGGTGCAAAGTGAGCGCTGTCGCAAGCAATACCGTTATTACCGCGCGAAACCTGCGCAAGGCCTACCGCAGCAAGCTGGCCCTGAACGACACCAGCTTCGATATCGAAGCCGGCAGGATCATCGGCCTGATCGGCCCCAACGGCGCGGGCAAGACGACCGCACTGAAGGCGATCCTGGGGCTGGTGCCTTTCGAGGGAGACCTGAAAGTGCTGGGCATGGACCCGCGCAAGCAGCGCGACGAGCTGATGAACGATGTCTGCTTCATCGCCGACGTGGCGGTTTTGCCCCGCTGGATAAAGGTCAAGGAGGCCATCGATTTCGTCGACGGCATCCATCCGCGCTTCGATCGCGCCAAGTGCGAGCGCTTCATCGCCAATACCCAGCTCAACCCCAACCTGCGCGTGCGTGAAATGTCCAAGGGCATGATCGTGCAGCTGCACCTGGCACTGGTAATGGCCATCGACGCCAAGCTGCTGGTGCTGGACGAGCCGACCCTGGGCCTGGACATCCTGTACCGCAAGCAGTTCTACCAGCGCCTGCTCGAGGACTACTTCGACGAGCAGAAGACCATCATCATCACCACCCACCAGGTCGAGGAGATCGAGCACATCCTCACCGACGTGATGTTCATCCGCGACGGCAAGATCGTGCTGACCGCCGCCATGGACGAAGTCGCCGACCGCTATACCGAAGTACTGGCTTCGGCCGACAGCGTCGAAGCCGCGCGCGCACTCAAGCCCATCGATGAGCGCTCCCTTCCGTTCGGCAAGACGGTGATGCTGTTCGACGGCGCCCCACGCGAGCAGCTTGCCGCCTTTGGCGAAACCCGCAATCCCGGCCTGGCTGATCTGTTCGTTGCCATCATGAAAGGAACCTACGCATGAATGCCGTCACCACCCACAACCACAAGACCAACACCTTCAAGTGGCTGCTGAAACGGGAATTCTGGGAGAACCGCGGTGGGTTCCTGTGGGCGCCAGTGATCACCGGCGCTATCGTCAGCCTGCTGACCCTGGTGCTGGCTGTTATCGGACTGGTGCGCTTCAACCAGAGTCACGCCGGCGACAGCATGCGGTTTGAGGGCAGCCTGGCCGAGCATGCCCGCCAGATTGGTGGCATTGGCGACACCGCCTTGCTGGTGGGCATCAGCCTGACCACCCTGGTGCTGGCGTTCGTCGTGTTCTTCTACGCGCTTGGCTGCCTGTACGACGACCGCCGCGACCGCAGTGTGCTGTTCTGGAAATCGCTGCCGGCATCGGACCTGCAGATGGTGCTTTCGAAGGCGAGCTGGGCGCTGCTGCTGGCACCCATCATCTCGATCGTGGTGGGCGTGGCGATCGGAATCGTCCTCTGGGTGATCATCGGCGCAGCCGCGGCGTTGGCCGGGATGCCGAATGCATCGGCCATCTTCACCCATGCCAATCCCTTCAGCGTCATCGGCAACACGCTGACCATCGTGCCGGTTTACCTGCTCTGGGCCCTGCCCGCCGTAGGCTGGCTGATGCTGTGTTCCGCCTGGGCGCGGAGCAAGCCGTTCCTGTGGGCCGTACTGCTCCCGGTGCTGGCATGTGTGATGGTCAGCATGGTGGGTATCCTGCCCGGCACCGATATCAACTACGGCAGGATCTGGTACACCCTGGTCTACCGCGGTCTGATGAGCGTAGTGCCAGGCAGCTGGGCGCCAGCAAGCAGTGCCTTCGAGAACAACATGCAACATGCGCAGAACTCGGACATCCAGGGCCCGGCCGACCTGATGCGCCTGATGAACGTCAGCAACCTGGACGTGCTGGGATCGGCAGACTTGTGGATTGGCGCCGCCATCGGCGCGGCCTTCATAGCACTGGCCATCTACCTGCGCCGCTGGCGCGAGCTGGCCGACTGAGTAGAGGGTGGGAGGCCGGTTGTCGACCGGCCTCCGTTTCACCCATTGAGGCCCACGTCGCCCAGTGATCACCCCAACTGCATCCACCGCCGCGCCTGTTTGCCGCCCGGCCATTGACCCCATACCGCTGCAGCTACCGAGGTTCCCAATGAAAAGCCTGCACTATCCCCTGCTGGCAATCGCCTGTTCCGCCTTGCTCGCAGGCTGCAATCCCGGCACGCATGTCTCTACTGACAAGGGCAACGTCTCCAGCGACGGCAAGAACATCGTGCTGCATGCAGACGGCCACCCCGACGCGAAGATCTCCACGGCTGGCGAGCTGACCATAGACGGCAAGGCGGTACCAGTGAGCGCTGCACAACGCGTCTTGTTGCAGAGCTACCACACGCAGTTGAATGCAATGACGAGCGACGGCATCGAGATCGGCAAGCAGGGAGCGGCGCTGGCTGGTACCGCGATCAAGGAAGCCATCAAGGGCGCAATGAAAGGCGACGGCGACCAGGTCGATGCAAAGATAGAAGCCGAGGCCAAGAAAATCGAACAGCAGGCCATGCAACTGTGCAAACGCCTGGTGACGATCAAGGCATCGCAGGATGCGCTGGCGACGCAGCTTCCCGCCTTCAAGCCCTACGCCACCATAGAGACTTCCGACGTGGATGATTGCGGATCCAGCCAGAGCGACAGCTACGCCGCCGGCAAGGAGGTCGGTGGTTCCCTGGCAAAGGCCGTCAAGGCAGACAGGAACGAGGCCGCAGAGTCAGGCGATGCTGCCGCCCAGGCCGATGCCGCCGCCAAGAGCGACGCCAGCAACCGCTGACAGTCGCCCTCGCAAAAAGCCAGTTCCACCTGCACGCAGAGGTGGAGAGTCAATCTTCCGCACCGGAGCCCACCATGAAATCCGCACCAGCCTTGCTTGCGATTGCACTCGTGATGGGTTCCAGCCATGCGTCGGCAGGCGACGATCCTCAGCTCAACCTTGCCTACCAGGACCACATTGCCTACGTCGCGACCTTCGCGCTTCCCCTGCTCATAGAGAAATGCGCGGGCCTTGATGCTGGCTACCTGCAAAAAGCTGCCCCGCTCTATTTCCGCTACGTCAACACACACCAGGACCAGATCGAACGCGGTCGGCTGCTGACGCTGGCGGAGTTTCCCCCAGGACAAACCGTAAAGGCGTATCGGGAAAACGTTATCGCTTCCCGCCTGTCACGCCTGGAAACCGGAACCCGCAAGGAGAAGCTGGGCATGTGCGAAGGCGCGCTCGGGATGATGGCCGGCGCGGCACTCCCCGGCGAATGGCCGGCGCGGAAAGAGACCGGGCGGAGCGCACCCTAGCCCGCGCCCCCACCCGGCTTGCCGTGGATCCCGCCCTTGGCCAGCAGCGCCGGGTCCAGCAATGCCTTCAGGGTCTTTTCCGGTAGCCCGGTGACTTCCATTGCCACTTCCAGCACCGGCCGGTCCTGTTTGTAGGCCTGTTTGGCGATGGCCGCGCCCTTTTCGTAGCCAATCACTGGATTCAGGGCAGTCACCAGGATGGGATTGCGGTCTAGCGCCTCGCGTATATGCGCATGGCGGACACTGAGGCCCGCGATCGCCGAATCGGCCAGCAGGCGCGACACATTGGCCAGCAGGTGGATCGATTCCAGCAAGTTGGCTGCAATCAACGGCAAGGTCACGTTCAACTGGAAGTTGCCGGTTTGCCCGGCCACGGTGATCGCCGTGTGGTGGCCGATGACCTGCGCGCAGACCATTACCGTGGCTTCGGGAATCACCGGGTTGACCTTGCCGGGCATGATGGAGCTGCCAGGCTGCAGCGTGGGCAATTCGATTTCACCCAGTCCGGCCAGCGGCCCGGAATTCATCCAGCGCAGGTCGTTGGAAATCTTGATCAGGGCCACGGCCAGCGCGCTCAGCTGGCCGGACAGCTCGACCGCATCGTCCTGCGCCGCCAGTCCCTCGAATTTGTTGGCGGCCGATTCGAAGCGCGTCTTCGTAAGCAGTGACAGCGCACGCGCCACCCTGGCGCCGAAGCGCGGATCGGCGTTGATGCCCGTGCCAATCGCGGTCCCACCCAGCGGCAGGCGACGCAACCGCTTGAGGCTATCCTGCAGGCGATCCTCGGCCGACTTCAATTGCGCAGACCAGGCAGAGAATTCCTGCTGGAAGGTCAGCGGCATCGCATCCATCAGATGCGTGCGCCCGGTCTTGACCACCTTGGCCAGTGAGCGGCCGCGCCTGTCGATGGTCTGCCTGAGATGTTTCAGGGCCGGCAGCAACTCTTCGACCACGGCGAGCTGGGCCGATACCCGGATCGCGGTGGGAATGACGTCGTTGGAGCTCTGGCCGAGGTTCACGTGGTCGTTGGCATGCACCCGAACCTTGCCGGATGCGGAAGCCAGGTTGGAGATGACCTCGTTGGCATTCATGTTGGACGAGGTGCCCGAGCCGGTCTGGTAGATGTCGATCGGGAAATGCGCGTCGTATTCGCCTGCTGCAACCTGCAGCGCAGCGCTGCGGATGGCCTTGGCGACCCCTTTCGGCAACAGCGCCAGACCCACATTGACTTCGGCGGCAGCGGCCTTGATCAGGCCCAGAGAGCGGATCAACCCGCGCGGGATGGGCTGGCCCGAGATGGGGAAATTCTGCAGCGCGCGCTGCGTCTGCGCGCCCCAGAGCGCCTCGCCGGGCACGCGCAGCTCGCCCATGCTGTCGTGTTCGATGCGAAAGGAATCACTCATGACGGTCTCCGTTCCCAGATATGGTTCATTGCCATCCGGCGATGGCGCAATCCAGCGACTTCATCCGAAAACACTAGGCGTGGAAGACGCTGGGTCCAGCCTTCGCACAATGGCGAAACCGGTTTTCTGAAGGATACGCCCGCAACGTTTAGAATGTGGCCCCCACATCCCCAGCATCCCCACATGTCCGAATCCGCCCTGCTCGCCCTGTCCCCGCTCGATGGCCGCTATGCCGCCAAGGTCGATGCGCTGCGGCCGATCTTCTCCGAGTACGGCCTGATCAAGGCCCGGGTGAAGGTCGAGGTGGAGTGGCTGCTGGCGCTGGCCGACGAGCCGGGCATCGTCGAGTTGCCGAAGTTCAGCGAGGACGCGGCCCTGCGCCTGCGCGCCCTGGCCGACGGCTTCTCTACCGCGCATGCGGCGCGGGTCAAGGAGATCGAGCGCACCACCAACCACGACGTCAAGGCGGTCGAGTACTTCATCAAGGAGCAGCTCAAGGACGATGCCGGCGATCTTGGTTCAGAGCTGGGCCCGGCCCTGGAGTTCGTGCATTTCGCCTGCACCAGCGAAGACATCAACAACCTCAGCTATGCATTGATGCTGGAACAGGCGCGCAGCAACGTGTTGCTTCCCGCGCTGGACCAGGTCATCGCCCAGTTGCGCGCGCTGGCGCATGCCCAGGCTTCGCAGCCGATGCTGTCGCGTACGCATGGCCAGACTGCCTCGCCGACCACACTGGGCAAGGAAATCGCCAACGTGGTCGCGCGGTTGCAGCGCCAGCGCAGCCAGATCGCCGCCGTTGAACTGACCGGCAAGAGCAATGGCGCAGTGGGCAACTACAACGCCCATGTCATCGCCTATCCGGAAGTGGACTGGCCAGCCTTCACCCAGGCCTTCATCGGCAGGCTGGGCATCGTCTTCAACCCCTACACCACCCAGATCGAGCCGCACGACAACGTGGCCGAGATCGGCGACGCCACGCGCCGCGCCAACATCATCCTCATAGACCTTGCCCGCGACATCTGGGGCTACATCTCGCTGGGCTACTTCAAGCAGACGCTCAAGGAAGGCGAAGTCGGCTCCAGCACCATGCCGCACAAGGTCAACCCGATCGACTTCGAGAACGCCGAGGGCAACCTGGGCCTGGCCAATGCGCTGTTCGAACATTTCAGTGCCAAGCTGCCGATCAGCCGCTGGCAGCGCGACCTGACCGATTCCACCGTGCTCCGCGCACTGGGCACCGCCTTCGGCCATACCCTGGTGGCGCTGGATTCGCTGGGCAAGGGCTTGGCCAAGCTCAGTGTCGCCCCGGAAAAACTGGACGCAGATCTGGATGGAGCCTGGGAAGTGCTGGCCGAGGCCGTGCAGACGGTGATGCGCCGCCATGGCCTGCCGAGCCCGTACGAGCAACTGAAGGCGCTGACGCGCGGACAGGGCATCACCGAACAGTCGATGCGGCAGTTCATCGGTTCGCTGGAATTGCCGGCGGATGCGAAACAGCGGCTGCTGGATCTGACTCCTGGCAGCTACACAGGACTCGCCGGCACACTGGCGGCGGATATCTGAGCTTGTGATTTCCAGGGTGATGCGGCCATGAAGCAGCTCATCAACATCGACGTTCCCGACCTGGCTGCAGCCGAGCGTTTCTACATCAGCGCATTCGGCCTGCACCGTGGCCGGCGACTGGGCGCACATGTGCAGGAAATGCTGGGAGGAGACGTACCGGTTTACCTGCTTGAAAACACTGCCGGCAGCATTGCCGCAGCCATGGCAACGCGGGACTACCAACGCCACTGGATGCCCATCCACCTGGATGTGGTGGTGGACCATTTGGAACCGGCACTGACCCGCGCGCTGGCCGCCGGGGCCATCCAGGAAGGAGAAATCCGCGAAGCGTCCTGGGGGCGTATCGTCCAGCTGGCCGATCCGTTCGGCCACGGCTGGTGCCTGCTGCAGTTCCTGGGCCGCGGTTACGACGAACTCTGCGATTGAAGGAAAATATCTTGCACGCACGCACTTCACTGCTCATGCGGTTGATGGCTCTCACCTCGACGCTGCTTGCCTCCGCAGGCGCGCACGCAGCCGCCGGGCCAGCTGCTGCGGCCACTGTTTGCGCCGCCGATGCCGGGTGGGACGACCCCGCTACGCCGCGACGTATCTACGGCAACACCTGGTTCGTGGGCACTTGTGGCATCAGCGCAGTGCTGGTCACCTCCGTGCAGGGGCACGTACTGATAGACGGGGCCACGCCCACGGGCAGCGCGCAGATCCTTGCCAATATCCGCACACTGGGTTTCAAGCCAGAAGATGTGCGCGCGATCGTGTCCTCGCATGAACACCTGGACCACGCCGGCGGGCTGGCCGCGCTGCAAGCTGCCACCGGGGCGCCGGTGCTGGCGCGTGCGCCCGCCGCGGCAACACTGAAGCGCGGCGCAAGCGATCGCAGCGACCCGCAATTCCTGGTGCTGCGTTCCTTTCCCGCCGTCGCGCGCGTGCAGCTGATCGCTGACGACGAGGCCGTGAAAGTTGGCCCGCTGGCACTGCAGGCCATCGCGACGCCGGGACACACCCCCGGGGGCACCAGCTGGAGCTGGCGCTCCTGCGAAAAGCGCAAGTGCCGGCAACTGGTATACGCCGACAGCCTTACCGCCATCTCCGACGATGTGTACCGGTATACCGACGACGCCGCGCATCCGGGCGTGCTGGCGGACTTCCGGCAGACGCTGTTGCGCGTGGCGAGGCTGGATTGCGAGATCCTGCTCACGCCCCATCCTTCCGCCAGCCAGCTATGGTCACGGCTCGGTCCCGGTGCGACCCAGCCACTGGTCGACGCCAGCGCATGCCGGATTTACGCCGCCAGGGCTGCCGAGCGCCTTGACCAGCGCGTGGCGGAAGAAGCCGCCGCAAATGAAAAAAGGAATAGCCCATGATTGAAGTCCAGGCCAGCGCAAAGCATCTTCTTGGCATGCCCGCGGCGAAATTCCTCAAGGAATTCTGGCAGAAGAAGCCGCTGCTGATCCGCAATGCCTTTCCCGACTTCGTTTCGCCGATCGAGCCCGAAGACCTGGCTGGGCTGGCCTGCGAGGAAATGGCCCTGTCGCGCATCGTCAGCCATGACCGTGCGCGCGACGCATGGACATTGCGCACCGGCCCCTTCACCGAAGACGAGTTCCCGGGCATGCCCGACCACGACTGGACCCTGCTGGTGCAGGACGTGGACAAATGGGACGTGGACGTGCGCGCGATCCTGCAGCGATTCGACTTCCTGCCGCGCTGGCGGATCGACGATGTGATGGTCAGCTTCGCCGCTACCGGTGGTTCGGTAGGGGCGCACGTGGACCAGTACGACGTGTTCCTGCTGCAGGCCCAGGGGCAACGGCGCTGGCAGATCGATGCGGGAGCCAACCCGCCGCTCGATTTCCGCGATGATGTGGAACTGAAACTGCTTCGCCAGTTCACTCCCAGCCATGACTGGGTGCTGGAACCCGGCGACATGCTGTACCTCCCGCCCGGTGTACCGCACCACGGGGTGGCCCTGAACCCCTGCCTGACCCTCTCCGTCGGCATGCGCGCGCCCTCATCGGCGGAGCTGGTCAGCGACTACCTGGACAACCTGATCGCCGACGCCGACGAGTCGATGCGCTACCACGACCCTGATCTTGCGCCGCCGAAGGACCCCAACGAGATCGATGCAGCCGCCATGGTGCGCGCCGTGGAGGCGCTGAATACCCTGCGCCTCAATGACCCGGACAAGCTGGGCGACTGGTTCGGGCGTTTCATCACCACCTATCGGGCGGGCGGCGAAGTGGCCGTGGCCGGGCAGCCGCGTCCCCGCATTGAAGTGGAATGGGACCTGCAGCAGGGTGCCGAGCTGCAGCGACATCCGTTCTCCCGGTTGGCCTGGCGCAGGAGCGGCCGGTTGGCGACACTGTTCTGCAGCGGCCTGGAGTTCACACTACCGGTGAAGGACGCACAGGCGCTGGCGTCGGCCGAGCTGCTGGACGGCGGCGGCTATGCGGCCCTTTCCGACGCAGGGCGCGATATCGCCTTCGAGCTCTATTCACAGGGCCACTACCAGCTGCTTGCCGACGAGGAGGAGTGATGTCCGACCGCGCGTTCCAGGTGATGCCGATCGACTATGCCAGCGGCCTGGCAGAACTGCGCGCCGTCCGCGAGACCGTCTTCGTCCAGGAGCAGCAGGTGCCCCTGGAGGAAGAGTGGGATGCACTGGATCCGCTTTGCCATCACGTCATCGCACGCGACCAGGACGGCCATCCCATTGGCACCGGCAGGCTGACCCCCGAGCACAGGATCGGACGCATGGCGGTGCTGGCCGCCTGGCGCGGACAAGGCGTGGGCGATGCGATGCTGTTGGCGTTGATGGAGCAAGCCCGCAACCAGGGATGGCCGGCGGTATCGCTGAATGCGCAGGTCTCGGCTGAAGCCTTCTACGCACGCCAGGGCTTCATTCCGCACGGCGAACGCTTCGAAGAGGCGGGCATCCAGCATCAGTCCATGCGCCGCGCGCTGCACGGCACCACCCTGGTGGAGACCGGCGCCGGAGCGATCGCGGCGATGTTGGCGGTGGTCACCCATGCGCGGCGCGGCCTGCGCATCTACACCCGCGAGCTGGATCCGGGTCTGCTGGACCATCCGCAGGTGCTCGACGCGCTGCGGCGCTTCGCCACGGCCACGCGCGGTGGCGAGGTCCATATCCTGGTGCAGGACGCCGGCACGCCACAGCGCGCGCTGGCGCCCCTGCTGACCCTGGCACAGCGCCTGCCCAGCGTGTTCACGTTCCGCGAAGTGCGCGAGCCGGTCGACAGGGCCTACGCTGCGGCCTTTGTCGCCAATGACACCAGTGGCTACTACTTCCGCACGCTGGGCCATCGTTTCGATGGGGAAGTCAACCTGGATGGCGCCGGTCGCGCGCGGCAACTGCGTGACGAGTTCGGCCGTTTCTGGGAACGGGCCCGGCCATGCACCGAGTTCCGTGCACTGGGCATCTGAGCAGGAATTGCTGGCTACAACCGTGGACCCGTACGGGGCATGGGCCTTTAGTCCAAGGAGCCAGCGCCGTTATCCCCATACGGGTATAATTTCGCGCATTCATCTCGCCCGCGCAGGCCTCGCTCCCCTGTTCCTGCCGGTACCCCACAAGCCAGACATCGGCCCTTCGACAAGCCTACCTACGCCATCGTGGACAACCTCCTGAAGCAGTTTGCGCAATCCTCGCAACTCGGCGGCGGCAACGCCTCCTTCATTGAAGACCTGTATGAGCAGTACCTGGTCTCTCCCGAGAGCGTCGGCCCCAAATGGAAGGCCTACTTTGATGGCTTCAAGGGCCACGAGGCTGGCGACGTACCCCATTCGGTCGTCATCGCCCAGATCAGCGAAGCCGCCCGGCACGCCGCCAACAATGGTTATGCCGCCGCACCAGCTGCCGGCCCGGGCGATGAGCGCGAGCGCAATGTCGGCCGCCTGATCACCTCCTACCGCTCACGTGGCCATCTGGCCGCCAACCTGGATCCGCTCGGGCTGACCCCGCGCCAGGATTCTCCGGACCTGGAGCTGGGCTTCCACAACCTGTCCGACCGCGACCTGGACAGCGAATTCAGCACCGGCGGGGTCGCCGGCCAGCCGCGCATGAAGCTGCGCGACCTGTTCTCCCGGTTGAAAGCCACCTACGCCGGCTCCATCGGCACCGAATTCATGTACATCACCGACGTCGCCCAGCGCCAGTGGCTGTATTCGCGCCTCGAAGCAGCGGGCGGCAACTACGGCCTGGATGTCGAGACGCAACGCCGCATTCTGGAACGCGTGACCGCCGCCGAGGGCCTGGAGCGCTACCTGCACACCAAGTACGTCGGCCAGAAGCGCTTCTCGCTGGAAGGCGGCGACTCGCTGATCCCGCTGCTGGACGTGACCATCCGCCGCGCCGGCACCGACAACGTCAAGGACATCGTGCTGGGCATGGCCCACCGCGGGCGCCTGAACGTGCTGATCAATACCCTGGGCAAGTCGCCGCGCAAGCTGTTCGACGAGTTCGAGGGCAAGTTCGAATATGTTGCCGACGACCGCGCCCACACCGGCGACGTCAAATACCACAACGGTTTCAGTGCCGACATAGCAACGCCCGGCAATCCCGTGCACCTGGCGCTGGCGTTCAATCCCTCGCATCTGGAAATCGTCGATCCCGTGGTTGCGGGCAGCGTGCGCTCGCGCCAGGAACGACGTGGCGACAGCGAGCGCAAGGCCGTGCTGCCGGTGATCATCCATGGCGACGCCGCCTTCGCGGGCCAGGGCGTGGTGATGGAACTGTTCCAGATGTCGCAGGCACGCGGTTTCGCGGTCGGCGGCACCGTCCACATCGTCATCAACAACCAGATCGGCTTCACCACCAGCACCCGTGATGACGCACGTTCCACCCTGTACTGCACCGACGTGGCCAAGATGGTCGGCGCGCCGGTGCTGCACGTGAATGGCGACGATCCGGAAGCCGTGGTGTTCTGCGCCAACCTGGCCTACGACTTCCGCCAGCAGTTCAAGAAAGACGTGGTGATCGACCTGGTCTGCTACCGCCGCTGGGGCCACAACGAGGCCGACGAACCTGCCGCTACCCAGCCCCTGATGTACCAGGTGATCCGTGCCCACAAGACCACCCGCGAGCTTTACGCGGCGGACCTCGAAGCGCGCGGCGTCATCGCCGCGGGTGAGGCCCAGGCGCTGGTCGACAGCTATCGCAACAAGCTGGATTCCGGTGAAGTCACCACCGAGCTGGCCAAGCCCAAGCCCGATGAACTTGCCATCGACTGGTCGAAATACCTGTCCGGCAAGGTCACCGACCCGGTCAACACCAAGGTCAAGCGCACCGCGCTGGACCAGCTGGCCAGGATCATCAACACGATACCGGCTGGCGTCACCCTGCACCCGCGCGTAGCCAAGATCTACGACGACCGCATGAAGATGACCAAGGGCGAGCTGCCGGGCGACTGGGGCTTTGCCGAGAACCTGGCCTACGCCACCCTGCTTTCGGAAGGCCACCGCCTGCGCCTGGTCGGCCAGGACGCGGGTCGCGGCACCTTCTTCCACCGCCATGCGATCCTGCACGACCAGAAGACCGACAGTTATTACCTGCCGTTGCGCCAGCTGGTCGAAAACCCCGAAGACGCCACCATCATCGACTCGCTGCTCAGCGAGGAAGCGGTGATGGCGTTTGAATATGGTTACTCCACGACCGACCCCAACACCCTCGACGTCTGGGAAGCGCAGTTCGGCGATTTCGCCAACGGCGCGCAGGTGGTGATCGACCAGTTCATCGCCGCCGGCGAGGCCAAGTGGAGCCGTATCAGCGGCCTGACCCTGTTGTTGCCACACGGTTACGAAGGCCAGGGTCCCGAGCACAGCTCCGCCCGCCTGGAACGTTTCCTGCAGCTGTGCGCACTCGAGAACATGCTGGTCTGCGTACCCACCACTCCGGCGCAGTGCTTCCACATGATCCGCCGCCAGTTGCGCATGACCACGCGCAAGCCGCTGATCGTGATGACGCCCAAGTCGCTGCTTCGCCACAAGCTGGCGGTGTCTTCGCTGGATGAGTTGGCCAATGGCGAATTCCAGCACCTGATCCCCGATGCCACCGCCGACGTCAAGAAGGTCAAGCGCGTCGTGCTGTGCTCCGGCAAGGTCTATTACGACCTGCTGGAAGACCAGCGCAAGCGCGGCCAGGACGACGTGGCCCTCCTGCGCATCGAGCAGCTGTATCCCTTCCCGCGCGAACTGCTGGCAGCCGAACTCAAGCGCTATGCAGCGGCCACCGAGGTCGTCTGGTGCCAGGAAGAACCCCAGAACCAGGGCGCGTGGTACCAGATCCGCCACCACCTGAAGGCATGCACCGGCAGCAGGCAGGAACTGTATTACGCCGGTCGACCACGCTCGCCCTCGCCCGCCGCCGGCCATTTCGCCCAGCACGTGGAAGAGCAGCTGCAACTGGTCGCCGATGCCCTCGTCAACAAGTTCGGCAACGACATCGTTGCCGAATAATCCATTCGACAACCCTTAACAGGAAGCCTTTCCAACATGGCCACCGAAGTCAAAGTCCCGGTTCTTCCCGAATCCGTTTCCGACGCCACCATCGCCACCTGGCACAAGAAGGCCGGCGACGCGGTCAAGCGTGACGAGAACCTGGTCGACCTTGAAACCGACAAAGTCGTGCTGGAAGTGCCGTCGCCCGTCGACGGCGTTCTCAAGGAAATAAAGTTCGCCGAAGGCGCCACCGTGACCAGCCAGCAATTGCTGGCGGTGATCGAGGAAGGCGCGGCGGCCGCCGCACCGGCTCCCGAAAAGAAGGCCGAGGCCGCGCCGGCCGCGGGCGCCCAGGAAGTCCAACCCAGGGCCGAAGCGAGCAAGGCCCAGGCGGCGGCTCCTGCTTCCACCAAGCCCGCACCGGTCGCCTCGACCGATGGCCTGCCGCCAGGCGCGCGTTTCACCGCCGTCTCCGAAGGCATCGACCCGGCCGCAGTCGAAGGTACCGGCCGCAAGGGCGCGGTGACCAAGGAAGACCTCATCAACTACGCCAGCGGCAAGACCGCCGGCGTGACCGGCGGTTCGCGTCCGGAAGAGCGCGTGCCGATGACCCGCATGCGCCTGCGCATCGCCGAGCGCCTGATGCTGTCGAAGAACTCCATCGCCATGCTCACCTCGTTCAACGAAGTGAACCTGGGCAAGGTCATGGCCATGCGCAAGGAGCTGGGCGAATCGTTCGAGAAAGCCAATGGCGTAAAGCTGGGTTTCATGAGCTTCTTCGCCAAGGCGGCCGCCAACGCGCTGCAACGCCATCCGGCGGTCAATGCGTCGGTGGACGGCAACGACGTGATCTACCACGGCTATGCGGACATCTCGATCGCCGTGTCGACCGAGAAGGGGCTGGTGACGCCGGTCCTGCGTAGCGTCGAGCGCATGGGCTTCGCCGAAATCGAGAAAGGCATTGGCGAGTATGCGAAGAAGGCCCGCGACGGCAAGCTCGCGCTGGAAGACCTGCAGGGCGGCACCTTCACCATCACCAATGGCGGCACCTTCGGTTCGCTGATGTCCACGCCCATCGTCAACCCGCCGCAGAGCGCCATCCTGGGCATGCACGCCATCAAGGAACGGGCCATCGTCGAGAACGGCGTCGTCATTGCCGCGCCGATGATGTACATCGCGCTCTCCTACGACCACCGCATCATCGATGGCAAGGACGCGGTCCTGTTCCTGGTGGACATCAAGAACCAGCTTGAGAATCCGAGCCGCATGCTGCTTGGCATGTAAGTGGTGAATGGGGCGCGCTGGGCGCTCAATGGTGAAGGACAAGCGCGCTTTTCTTCACCCTTCACGATTTGCCATTTGCCCCGCTCATCATGCGATGAGCGTCCGTTCAAAGGATAACGAACCACAATGAGCGAACAATTCGACGTCGTCGTCATCGGTGCCGGCCCGGCCGGCTACCACGCTGCCATCCGCGCCGCGCAGCTGGGCATGAAGGTCGCGTGCATCGACGCCGCCCTGGGCAAGGATGGCAAGCCGGCTCTTGGCGGCACCTGCCTGCGCGTGGGTTGCGTTCCTTCCAAGGCGCTGCTGGACAGCTCGCGCCAGTACTACAACCTGCAGCACCTGTTCGGCGACCACGGCATCAGCGTCAAGGACGCCAAGATGGACGTCGCCACCATGATCGGCCGCAAGGACAAGATCGTGAAGCAGTTCACCGGCGGCATCGCGATGCTGTTCAAGGCCAACAAGATCACGCCTTACTACGGTTTCGGCCAGCTGCAGCCCGGCAACATCGTCAAGGTCAAGCAGCACGACGGCAGCGAAGTCGAGCTCAAGGGCACCAACGTCGTCATCGCCGCCGGTTCGGATTCCATCGAGCTGCCCTTCGCGAAGTTCGATAACGAATACATCGTCGACAACGTCGGCGCCCTCGACTTCACCTCGGTGCCCAAGCGCCTGGCGGTGATCGGGGCCGGCGTGATCGGCCTGGAACTGGGCAGCGTGTGGAAGCGCCTTGGAGCCGAAGTCACCATCCTGGAAGCCCTGCCGGAATTCCTGGGCGCCGCAGATGCGGAAGTCGCCAGGACCGCGGCCAAGGAATTCAAGAAGCAGGGCCTGGACATCAAGCTGGGCGCGAAGGTCAGCAAGGCCGAGATCAAGAAGAAGGAAGTCCACGTTACCTATGCCGACGGTGAAGGCGAGAAGACGCTCGCGGTCGACAGGCTGCTGGTAGCCGTAGGACGCAAGGCGGCATCCAAAGGCCTGCTGGCCGAAGGCACGGGCGTGAAGCTGAGCGATCGCGGCCAGATCGAAGTCGACGAACACTGCCACACCGGCGTCGACGGCGTGTGGGCGGTCGGCGATTGCGTGCGCGGCCCGATGCTCGCGCACAAGGGCTTCGAGGAAGGCATCGCCGTTGCCGAGCTGATCGCCGGCCTGCCCGGCCACGTCAACCTGGACACCGTGCCCTGGGTCATCTACACCGAGCCGGAAATCGCCTGGGTGGGCAAGACCGAACAACAGCTCAAGGCCGAAGGCATTCCGTACAAGGCCGGCAGCTTCCCGTTCGCGGCGATCGCGCGGGCCGTGGCCATGGGCGAGCCGGCCGGCTTCGTGAAAGTCCTGGCACATGCCGAGACCGACCGCATCCTCGGCCTGCACCTGGTTGGCGTAGGTGTGTCCGAGCTGGTGCACGAAGGTGTGATCGCGATGGAGTTCAACGGCTCGGCCGACGACCTGGCCCGCATCTGCCACGCGCACCCGACCTTGTCCGAAGCCGTGCACGATGCGGCCATGGCGGTGTCCAAGCGTTCGATCCACAAGGTCAACTGAAAGCAGCAAACAGAAAAGGGGGAAGGGTGAAGAAAAGCGCCCTTCCCCTTTCCTGTTTCTAATTCTTCATTGAGCACGCGCTGCGTCCGCTCCCTTTATTCCTACGGCCATTATGAAATCCATCTGTGTCTATTGCGGTTCCAACTCCGGCAGCAAGGCCATCTATTCGGAACGCGCGGCGGCGTTGGGCGACCGCATCGCCAGGGAAGGATTGCGGCTGGTATACGGCGGCGGCAACGTCGGCCTGATGGGCGTGGTGGCCAATGCCGTGCTGGAAGCCGGTGGCCAGGTCACAGGCGTGATTCCCAAGCAGCTCGCGGACTGGGAAGTCGCGCACCGTGGCCTGACCGAGCTGGAAATCGTCGGCTCGATGCATGAGCGCAAGGCGCGCATGTTCGACCTCTCCGATGGCTTCGTCACCCTGCCCGGCGGCTTCGGCACCATGGAAGAGATCTTCGAGATGCTGACCTGGCGACAGCTCGGCATCGGCAACAAGCCGTGCGCGTTCCTCGACGTCGACGGGTTCTACGCCCCGCTGATCGGCATGATCGACCGCATGGTGGAAGAGCGTTTCCTGCATGCCGAGCAGCGCGCCGACCTCTGGCATGGCGAGGACATCCCGACAATGCTTCAGTGGATGCGCAACTATCAGCCGGCGCAGATCGGCGAGAAGCGTCGCCTGGCGATGCGCTGAGCCTGCTTGATCAGGAGCTGCGTGATCCCGGACTGCTCGCACAGGTCGCGCGCAAGACGAAAGTAGCAGGCCTGTTCCTTCCAGTCGCGCAGCCGTTGACGCAGAATCTCGTCACTGTATTCCTGCGTCCGACAGGGTCGAGAGCACGCTATGACCGTACCCAACCAGTTCCCCGCCTTCCGCATCCACGACGACGCCAACGGCTACCGCGCGGGCATCGAGTCGATTTCGCTGGACGACCTCAATCCCGGCGAAGTGGTGGTCAAGACCGCGTATTCATCGGTCAACTTCAAGGACGCGCTGGCAGGCACGGGCCAGGGCAAGATCCTGCGCAGATTCCCGCTGGTGGGCGGCATCGATGTAGCCGGCCATGTGGTTGCCAGTACCGACCCCACGTTCAAGGAAGGGGACGCGGTGCTGGTGACCGGCTCGGGGCTCAGCGAAACCCGCGACGGCGGCTACGCGCAGTACGCCCGACTGGATTCGAAATGGGTCATTGCGCTGCCCGCGGGCCTGACCCTGCGCGAGAGCATGATCCTGGGCACCGCCGGCTTCACCGCCGCGCTTGCCCTGTACAGGATGCTGGACAACCGCCAGACGCCCGAGCTGGGTCCGCTGGCCGTCACCGGCGCCACCGGGGGCGTGGGCTCGCTGGCTGTCGACATCTTCACCAGTGCCGGTTTCCAGGTGCATGCCGTGAGTGGCAAGGCCGATCGTGCCGACTACCTCAGGTCGCTGGGTGCCGTGGAAGTCCTTGGCAGGGAAGCGCTCGACAGCAAGCGGCCCATGGAATCCGTGCGCTTCGGCGGAGGCCTGGACAATGTCGGCGGCAGCATGCTGACCAGCCTGCTGGCGCAGACCGCGCCCTACGGCAACGTCGCATCCGCAGGGCTGGTGGCCAGCCACGAACTGCCCACCACGGTCATGCCTTTCATCATCCGTGGGGTCTCTCTGCTGGGCGTGGCCTCCGCCGGAACCGCCCGCGGCATACGCGACGATATCTGGCGGCATCTGGCCGACGACTGGAAACCCAGGCACCTGGAAGCCATTTGCACGCGGGAAACTACGCTGGACGGGCTTCCTGAGGTATTCAACGGCATGCTCGCCGGACAATCCTTCGGCCGCACCCTGGTTAAAACCGGATAAACGCGAACCCGGTCACGGCTGCGGCTCCTGCCCCATTTTCCGCGAGGCCAAAGTCACACTACAATCGGCATTGGGGACAACATGGGGTAAAGCATGGCGCGCATTCTGATCGTCGACGATTCGCCTTCGCAGCTGCTGGGCATCCAGCGCATCGTTGAAAAACTGGGGCATGAATCACTCACCGCCGAAGACGGCGCCGCAGGGGTGGAGGTCGCCAAGCGCGAGCTGCCCGACATGGTGTTGATGGACGTGGTGATGCCGAACCTAAACGGGTTCCAGGCCACGCGCACCTTGAGTCGCGAGGCCACCACCAAGCACATCCCGGTCATCCTGGTCACCACCAAGGACCAGGACACCGATCGCATGTGGGGATTGCGCCAGGGCGCGAAGGCCTACCTGACCAAGCCCTTCTCGGAAGACGAGCTGGCCGAGGTCATCGATCGCATTTTCAGCACGACCGAGAGGCCGCCTTCCACGGCTGCCTGAGTCAAGGCAACAGGTTTTGCAATGAAAACGACGGGTCCTACCCGTCGTTTTCGTTTTCCTCGAAGGCGCCCTGCAGCATCCGGTAAACGGTGCGCTGCCGTTCGTTGACGGCCTTGGGGGCGGTGATCTCCAGCTCGACAATCTGGTCGCCCACCGGCGCGCCGGGCAAGCCGCGTCCGCGCAGCCGCAATTTTCGCCCGGCTTCCGAATCGGCCGGGATCTTCAGGTCCACCGATCCCCCCAGCGTGGGCACGCTGACCGTTGCACCCAGCGCCGCCTGCCATGGCGCCACCGGCAGCACGTGGATGATGTTGCGTCCATCCACTTCGAATTGCGGATGCGCGGCGTATTCGATTTCCAGCAACAGGTTGCCGCCACCATCCCCCTGCCCTGACAGGCGGATGACCTGTCCGGGCTTGACGCCCTTGGGCACGCGTACGTCGAGCTGCCTGCCGTTGAGGCCAAGGCGCACATGGCCGCCGTCGTAGACCGCCTGCAGCGGCACCGACACCTTCGCCCGCGTATCACCCTGCGGACGCGGTCCGCGCGGACCGGGCGAACCATGGGCACGTCGGCCGAACAGGCCTTCGAAGAAGTCGCTGAACCCGGCGCCACCGCTGCCATCGCTGCCGAACACTTCCTCGAAATCGAAGCCCTGTCCGCCGGCGCCGCCACCGCGACCGAAATCGGGCGGCGGGCGGAACTCCTCACCCGGACGGTAGCCCTGCGAACGCAGCTGGTCGTAGGCCTTGCGCTTCTGGGGGTCGCGCAGAGCCTCGTAGGCCTCGTTCACGCCCTTGAACTTCTCCTCGGCACCGGCCTCCTTGCTGACGTCCGGATGGTACTTGCGCGCCATGCGACGGTACGCCGTCTTGATCTCGGCATCGCCGGCGGTCGGCTCGACCCCGAGTATCTGGTAGTAATCCTTGAACTGCATCGTGTACCTCTCGAACAATCGGCCCGCAATCCTGCGGACTGCGGGCCGATTCTACTTACTGCGCGGCCCGTCCGGGCCATCGTTGGCGACGGCCGCGGACAGGGACGCCTGCGACGCGGCTCACTGCACCGACGACGCGCCCACCTGGATGCGACGCGGCGAGGCCTCGGCTTTCTTGGGAATGCTGATCTCCAGTACCCCGTTGCTGCCGCTGGCGACGATGCCTTCGGCGTCGGCACTGTCGGGCAGAGCGAAGTCACGCTGGAAGCTGCCCTGCGGCCGTTCCATGCGCGTATGACGGCCCAATTCCGCGTCGGCAACAGCAGTGCCGCGCTGGCCCTTGATGCTCAGCACGCCCTTGTCCATCTGGATCTCGATCTGATCGGGATCGATACCCGGCAGGTCGGCAAGGATCACGAAACGTGCTGCTTCCTCGCGAACGTCGACACGCGGCGCCCATTGGGGCTTGCTGGCTACGCGGGACGCGTCATTGTCGAGGATGCGCTCGAACAACTGGTTGATCTGCTGCTGGCGCGCGATCTGGCGCGGCCACGGGCGGTGGTGGACGATGTGCATTGCATGCTCCTGGAAGGCTTTGGGGGCGGCACCAGGCCGCCATGACCGGAACATGAGTTCCAACCCGGACATTTCAAGTCTTTGACACTGCCTTACCATCGCCAGACCTACCCTCGTTCATCCCCAAGGAGCAGCAATGACCATCCAGATCGGCGACGCCATTCCCGAAACCACCCTCAAGCGTATTCGCGAGGGCGTGGAAACAGTGGACACCCCTACCCTGTTCGAGGGCCACAAGGTGGTCCTGTTCGCGGTACCGGGCGCCTTCACCCCCACCTGCTCGGAACGCCACCTGCCCGGGTACGTCGAGCACTATGAAACATTCCATGAGCGGGGAATCGACGTCTACTGCGTGTCGGTGAACGATCCCTTCGTCATGCAGGCATGGGGACGGTCGCAGGACGTGCCCGAGGGCCTGCAGATGCTGGCCGACGGCAATGCCGATTTCACCCGCGCGCTGGGTCTGGAAATGGACTCCAGCGGCTATGGCATGGGCCTGCGCTCCAAGCGCTATGCCCTGTACGCCGAAGACGGCATCGTCAAGCAGCTCTGGATCGAGTCCCCAGGCGAATTCAAGGTCTCCGCCGCCGAGTACGTGCTGGAAAACCTGCCGAGCTGATTCTCCCCTTCACTTCAAAAAGGCCAGTCAATGTCCAAGCCCGCCAACGAGTCCCAACCCGCCAGCTCGCCCGCCCTGGAGAAAGCCCGTGGTGGCGTGTTCACCGATAAAGCGACGCTGCGCGCCAATGCCCGCAAGAACATCGAGGATGGCGCCATCACCAGCACTTACGGCGCCGACAAGGAAGTGGTGATCCGCCTGCTCAACGAGGCGCTGGCGACAGAGTGGGTATGCGTGCTGCGCTATTACCGCCACTACTTCATGGCCTCCGGCATGCTGGCCGACTCGGTGAAGGCCGAATTCCTGGAGCATGCGCAGCAGGAACAGGCCCATGCCAACCAGCTGGCCGAGCGCATCGTGCAACTGGGCGGCGAGCCGGACCTCAATCCGGACACCCTTACCGCGCGGGCACATGCCGAATACAAGGAAGGCCAGGACCTGCGCGACATGGTCAAGGAAGACCTGGTGGCCGAGCGCATCGCCATCGACAGCTACCGCGAAATGATCAGCTACATCGGCAACCGCGATACGACCACCAAGCGGATCCTGGAATCCATCCTTGCCCAGGAAGAAGAGCACGCCGATGAATTCTCCGACATGCTTGATGGCTGGATCGGAGACTGAGTACCGGCATCCCGTGCGGCATCGCGGGAACGATTTGATTCGCGATTAAAAAAAGGCCTTCGGTTTCCCGCCGAAGGCCTTTTGCGTCTCCCGGCTGACCTCGGACCAGCGTCCCCGAGCTATGGCTCGAGGATGCGGAAGTTTATCCGCGTCCACGCACCGCTTTCCGCCAATGCAGTAAGGGAGTGTTCGCCGGCTTCTTCGTAATCGCGCTGGAATGCCTGCGCGCCCTGCGTCTCGGCAATCCACTTTCCATCCAGCAGCCATTGCACGCGCGCGTCGGTGCCCAAGGCGCGCAACTGCAGCCTTGCGCCATGCCGACTGCCGGGAGCCCGCGCTATGGTGGCGCGGTCATTGATGCCTTCAATGCGCAATTCGTTGGAAGCCTCGCGCCCATCGGCAATACAGTCAGGCGAAAGTGGTGGCAGTGCCGACAGCTGGCGCGTTTGCGCCGACAGCCACGGCGAAGCCAGCGCGGGCCAACGGGCGATCTGCGTGGCGCGTGGCTGGTGTGGCCGCGTGCATTCACCGGAAAGCCGCATGCCAGTACTGGCATCCACTTCGAAGCGTTCGCGCCCGGCATTCCACAGGCGCGCGTCGCGTTCGGGGAACGTGGGCGGCACCGCGCCTTCCAGCGACCACGCCTTCATTTTTCGCTGACACAGCTGCGGCGCCTCGTCTTCCGGGGGCAAACCCAGGGGCCAGCAGACGTCGATCTCGGCCACGTTGGCCGGTGGCGGCGAAGGCACACCGTCGCTGCGCGTGCGTGGCAGGCTGTCGATCACTTCGAACAGCAACGGCAAGGCGGTGACCGCGCCGTACTGACCCGGCAACGGCGTGCCGTCCGGTCGCCCTACCCAGACCCCCACGGTATAGCGGCGCGTGCCGCCAATGGCCCAGGCATCGCGGAATCCATAGCTGGTGCCGGTCTTCCATGCCACACGTGGACGCGAGCCGATGTCGAAGGTGCCCAGGCCGTAGCCGGGGCGCGGATTGGCCTCCAGGATCTCGCGCAGGATCCAGGCCGCTCCCGGCGACATCATCCGCCGGTCGACCAGCGGGTCGTCCTGCGTGTACCGCACCCGTCCGGCCAGGCCTTGCCGGTTGAACGAGGCGAAGGCGCCGACCAGGTCCTCGAGCCGCGCGCCGGTGCCACCCAGGATCATGGCGAGGTTCGGCTTGCCGCCGCGCGGATACTTCAGCTCGATGCCGCCATTGGCCAGGCGTGCGGAAAAACGGGCCGGCCCGACGCGGTCCAGCAGGTCCACAGCCGGCACGTTCAACGACAAGCGCAATGCTTCGGCCGCGCCGATGGGGCCGTTGAACGCCGAATCGAAATTGCCCGGACGGTAGCCGCCAAAGGTCTGTGGGGCATCGACCAGCAGGCTTTCCGAATGGATCAGCCCGTCATCGAACGCCAGCCCGTACAGGAATGGCTTGAGGGTGGAACCGGGCGAACGCCACGCCCGCACCATGTCCACGTGGCCCAGCCGCTCGGTGTCGGCAAAGGTCACCGAACCCACATAGGCACGTGCCTGCATGCTGGCATTGTCGATCACCAGCAGGGCGGCCGACGTACGCGCCGGCAAGGTCGAGAAATAGGCGTTCACGCGTTCTTCCAGCGTCCGCTGCAGGCCGGCATCGATGCTGGAGACGATGCGCGCCGCCCGGAGATCGGCCTGGTGCAGGCGCTCGGCGAGCAAGGCGGCGCTAAGCGGCGGCTTCAGCGAGCGCGCCACCACCGGTTCGATGCGGGCATCGTCCACCTCCGCTTGCGACCATACCCCCAGCGCGACCATGCGCCGCAGCACCTTGTCCCTCGCGCTGCGGGCAGCATCGGGATGGCGATCGGGGCGCAGGCGGCTGGGTGACTGCGGTAGAACCGCCAGCAGTGCGGCTTCGGCCTGCGACAGGCGCGAAGCAGGCTTTCCGAGGTAGGCCCAGCTGGCGGCCTCTACGCCTTCGATGGTGCCGCCAAAAGGCGCGCGTTCCAGATAAAGCTGGAGTATTTCCCGCTTCGACAGATGAGCTTCGAGTTGCAGCGCCCGCAACAGTTGCTTGGCCTTGCCCCAGGGCGTGCGCGTATGCGGGTCGAGGATGCGCGCGACCTGCATGGTCAGGGTGGACCCGCCGGACACGATGCGCCCTCCGCGCAGCCACTGCCCGCCCGCACGCAGCAGCGCCCAGGGATTGATGCCGGGATGTTTCCAGAACCAGCGGTCCTCGTAATTCAGCAACGCCTGCAGGTAGAGCGGCGATACCGATTCGGGCGTGGCCGGATAACGCCACACGCCATTGCGGTCGGCGAAGGCGCGCAGCGGCGTGCCATCGCGGGCGACCACCAGAGTGCTGGTGTCGCGAGCCTTTGGGAGTGGCGGGGGCGAAGCCAGATCCAGTACGAGTATCGTGACCAGCACGACGACCGTACTCCACCTGAGCAGAGACAGTCGACGCCATCCGGGCTGCCCGCGGCTGCAATCCACATTTCTTTTCAGCCAACCCATCACATGACAACCAGGAACCAGATCAGGAGGAATCCCGGCTTGCGCCGGGATGACGTCGGTCAACCCTCACGGCGCCAACTCCTCAGGGCTGCACCACCGTGATCGAGGCAGGTGTCGACTTGCCAACCCCGCGGATTTCCGGCCGGTACATGTCTTCGACCAGCGGCGGCGGCACCGTGTAGGTGCCGGGCGTAACCGCGCGCACCAGATAGAAGACCCTGGCCGCATCGCCCCGATCAAGCTTCAGCGCCGCCACGTAGCGGTCATCGCGATATTCCTCATGCTTGACGTCGGCCGAACTGGAACGGTCGGTGATGTTGATGCCGTCCACGACCACGTCCGCCCATTGCTCGGCGTCGCCCAGGTTGAAGTTCTCGATCTCCAGCCCGGCAGGAAGCAGGTCGGTGAACAAGGCATCGGGCATCGACACGTTGGCGGTGATGCTGACGCGGACGATCAACGCTTCGCCCTCCTTGAGCGGGCCGCCTTTCCAGTCCTTGCCGTCGGTCGTGTAGTACTTGCGCTCGATGCCGATCTGCCGGTTGTCGAAGGCCGGCGCGCTGCGGGGAATGCCGGCAATCTCCAGGCTGGCGAACAGGGGCGGTGCGCCTTCGGGCGTGAACTTCACGCCCTTGGCCAGGGTGGCGTAATCGAAGGCGCGACCGAACAGCTTCACCGGCGTGATCGCTTCCGTTTCGCCACCCACGCTGTAGCTGCCCGACACCAGTTTCTTCTGGTCGGCCATCAGGGCCTTGCCCAGGCGCGCAAGCGCCACCTGCTCCTGGGTACTGAGGTACAGCCAGCCGCTATTGCGGCGCGCATCCAGCTCGCGCCCCAGCGACACCGAGCGCGCGTCGTATTCCGGTCTGGCGACCTTGCGCTCGTGCACCAGCGCAATCATCAACGCATCGTCACGCACGCGGCTACCGTAGTCACCCAGGTAGCCCGGGCGATCGCCGGCCTTGGCGAAACCATCGGCAATGGCCTTGGCCCCCCGCTTCCCATCGCCCTGCAGTTTCAACGCGATGCCCAGGTGCACCAGCGGCAAACCGGTCAGGCTCCTGGCGCGTTCGTTGTCGTACAACGCACGCAGGGTTCCCAGCGGAGCCCGGTTGACGCGCGCCAGCACATAGCCCGAGTACGCCTGGCTGGCGAACCTGAGGTGCTCGCGCGAGTCGTAACCGTAGAACTGCGCGCCGCCGGCCAACAGGTCTTCGCTGAGGCGGTTCAAGGCCTTCTGCAGCACCGCATCGGGGACGGCGAAACCGCCCTCCTTCGCATCCAGCAGGAACTCGACGATGTACGGGGTCAGGCCCGGATTGACGTAGTCATCGTCGCCCCACATGGAGAAGTGGCCGCTGGAAACCTGCATCGAGGCCAGCCGCCCGAACGCCCCTTCCATGCGTTCGCGGCGCTTCTTCGGGTCCAGTCCCTTTACACCCAGCATCCTGGCGGTGGCGTCATCCAGTTCCAGCGCGGCATAGCCCTTGCTGGTGGTCTGTTCGGCGCAGCCATACGGATACTCGAGCGCACCCTGCAGCGCGCTGCCGAACGGAATCGGCGGCAAGGCGCTGACCATCATGCGTGCGGTGACCGAACCAGTCATCAGGCCCTCGGCGAAACCGCTGCCCAGTTCGATTGCAGACAGCGTATCGAGCACCCGTGTCTGCGAACGCAATACCGAAGGCCAGCCGGCGCGCACCGGCAGGTCGTACTTGCGGTCGACCTTGAAACCTCCGCCGTCCACGCGCACTCGCACCTGCGCCGTCGTATAGCCCTCGCGCGCGGTGATGGGAAAGCTGAGCGTTGTCTTGGCATCTTTCCCGAGTCTTGCACTTCGCGAAGCCTGCGCGATATCCAGCGGCCCGATGCCATCGACCTGGACCTTGAAATCGCCCGCCGTGCCGGTGAAGTTCTGCACGTCCAGGGTCACGGTGCTCCTGTCGCCCGGCGCCAGCACCCGCGGCAGGCTGGCTTCGGCCACGATCGGTGCACGCACCACGGTTTCGCGGTCGGCGTTGCCATAGCGCTCCTCTGAATACACCAGTGCCGAAACCCGCAGCGTGCCGTTGAAATCAGGCACCTTCAGCCTGATGCGCGCATTGCCCCTGGCGTCGAGCTGCACCGGTCCTGCGAACAGGTCCACGGTCTGCACCCGCGAAGTCGGGCGCTTGGCCTGCGGCAGGGCCGCCAACGCCATGTCGCCACCGAAGCGGATCTTGGCCGTACTGCCTTCGAAGCTCTCGATCACCCGGCCATAGATGTCATAGGCATCCACGCCCAGGCGGCGCTGGGCGAAGAACTGCGCGTTGGCATCGGGCACCGGGAAGCGGGTGATGTTGAGTATTCCCACGTCCACTGCCGACACGGTCACGAACGCAGTCTTGCCGGCAAGCTCGGGCACGCTGACGGTGACCGGCATGTCCTGCTCGGGTCGCATCTGCCTGGGCGCGACCAGCCCAACCGCAACCCGACGGGCCCGGCGATCCATCGGCACGTGGGCCACGCCCACGGCGCGCGCCGGGGTTATCTTGCTGGAGACCGAACCGCCCCGGAACACCAGCGCGGTCACGTACACATCGTGGCGCTCCCAGTCCTTGGTCACCGGGATCTGGAACGTGCTGCCCGGCTTGGCATCGATGGCCTGCACATACAGCATGCGGTCGCTCTCCACCATCAGCAGGCCCGGGCCGGCGTGTGGCGGGGTCACCGTGACCTTCATGGTGTCGCCGGCCTTGTAGCCGGTCTTGTCGAGGGCGATCTTGACCTTGTCGGGGCGCGCATCCAGGCCCTGGTTCTGGTCGTCCCAGCCCCAGCCGGCGTTGAAGGGATAGCGCGTGGTCAGGCCAGTGGCCGGATCGAACACCTCCAGCCGATAGCCGCCCCACTCCACCGGGTAATCGATTTTCGCCGCCGTGGCGCCCACGTCGACCGTCTTCACTTCCAGATTTTCGAAACGCTGGGTGAAGTCGTAATCCCAACCGTCATCGTCGTCGTAGTTCCAGTGGTAGTCGCGGTGCTCGCGGACCAGGGTGACCTTCAGCCCCTTGGCTGGCTGGGCCTTGCCCGCGGCATCGACGCGCACGATTTCGAAGCGCGCGTTGCTGTTGGCGTCTGCGCCGTCCTTGTCGTCGAACAGCGGGCGCACGCCGACCAGCGCGCTGGCGGGCCACAGCACGCGCTTGAGCGAGCGATTGACCGTGCGACCGCCCGTCTCATACACGCTGCCGGTCACGATCGCCGCGATGGTGCTGGTGGGCTTGACCTCCGCAGGCAAGGCGATCTCTTCCGCATAGACGCCATCGGCGCCGAAGCTGGCATCGATGATGTCCTTGGCTTCCTTGGGCAGGCTCAGCGTGGGGTCGCCAAAGAAATACCCGGGCAGCTGTTCCAGCGGATGCTGCTCCACCGCGACCGCGAGCTTGGCGGTGAAGCGGTTGCCGTCCGCGGGAGCGCCATACAGGTAAGCCGCCTTCGCGGTGAGCTTGAACGGCTCGCCGGGCTTCAGCACCGCCTGGCTGGTTTGCAGGTCCAGCTTCATGCGCTCGGGCAGGAATTCCTCGATGCGCAGGGTCATGCCCTGCACGGCTTCCTTGCTGTCCGGATCGGTGCGGAACTCCACCTGCCAGCGTCCGGTCGGCGCTTCCAGCGGGATGACCTGCTCGAAACTGAAATAACCCTGGGCGCCCGGCTGCAGGCGCGTTTCGCGGAAGGTCTTGCCGTCCGGCTGCTTAAGGCGCAGGAAGATCGGCTGGCCGACTTTTCCAGCCGCGACGACGGGCTTGCCGTCGTTGTCGCGCAGCAGCGCGTTGATGCGCACGGTCTCGCCTGGGCGATACAGGTCGCGGCCCGACCAGGCGAATACGTCGAACCAGGCCGCCTGCCGTCCGGCGACGGAGAACTCGGACAGGTCCAGTGCCGGCTGGTTGAACGGCAGCATGGACACGTCCTTGCCGCGCCGGGCGACCAGCACGTGGCCGGCTTCCAGCTTGTAGTTCAGCAGCACGTTGCCGTTGCTGTCGGTTTCACCCTTCAGGAAGGTCTCGCCCTGAGGGTCCAGCACCTTCAACTCCACCCCGCCGACCGCGGCGCCGCTGTTGAGCGAGGCCGTGTGCACAAACAGCTTGTCCTTGTAGGCACGCGCATGCAGGCCCAGGTCGCTGATGGTGAAGAACGCGGTTTCGAAATCGCCGGAGAACTTTCCGGTGCGCTTCATCACCGCGAAGTACAGGCCGGGTTCCTGCAGCTCCTTTACGCCCTGGATCGGCAGGTAGGTGAGCATGCGCTCGTTGGGCTTGCCGCCCAGCAGGAAGCGGTTGACGTAGACCGGCTCGGCCAGTTCGCCGATGGGTGTGTGGTCATCGTATTCGCTGTCCAGGTCCCAGCTGCCGCGACGCCCGCCGCGCTGGTACTCGGAGAAGAACTTGGGCAGGTTCTTTTCGGTGACCCGCAGGAACTCGACGTCCACCTCTTTCACATTGATCGACACCACCGGCAGGCCGCGGCTTTCCCGCGCCGGCAACACGCTGCCCTGCGAGGCAAAGCCGACGGCAGGGTCGAGCTGCCCGGTATGGACCTTCTGCTTCAGCTCCTTGCCCAGGCGGCTGCCATCGGCCGCCAGCAGGTCGGCTCGAACCAGCACCTCGTAATCCTTGGCGGCCTCGACGAACGGGAAGCGCAGGACCAGGCCCTTGTCATCCAGCACCCAGCTGCCCTTGACCGTGGCGCCCTTGTCGTCGGTCACCGCCAACAGCGCGTCGAAGTCCTGCGAGCCCACCAGCGGGCGGCTGAATTCAAGCGCGATGGAAAGGTCGCCGTCGTGCTGGTCCGGATACGCGCTGGACAGGGCGAAGCCCTTTATCTCTTCCTTCTGTGCCTTGATCGGCTCACCGCTGGGTGCGGGGAGCTGGCCGGTTTCATTGCGCTTGCAGGCACCCAGTGCCAGCACCAGCATCGCCGCAACGAAAAACGCGCGCACCAGCCGGCTGCGCGCGTTCTGATTTCCCCGAGATGCCAATTCCATTTGCATTTCCCTGCCCAGAATGTATTGGCAGTATAGAACGCAAACAAAGTCGGCCAAGGGTCAACGTCGCCCGCTGACGGGCGCCGCGATCCTCATGCTTCGGGCGGCGGCGGCTCGGCAACAACGGCGGCGTCGGGCGAGGTTTCTTCTTCCTCGTCCAGCGACGCATCCAGGCGTTCGACCGCCTGCAGGGTTTCGTCCTTGGCCAGCTTGATCAGGGTCACGCCCTGGGTATTGCGGCCCACCTGCGAGATTTCCGCTGCCCGGGTACGTACCAGGGTTCCACCATCGGAAATCAGCAGCACCTCATGGTGGTCCGACAGTTGCACTGCGCCGACCAGCTGGCCGTTGCGGGCGGTGGTCTGCAGGGCGATCACGCCCTGGGTGCCGCGACCCTTGCGCGGATAATCCTCGACCGGCGTGCGCTTGCCATAGCCGCGCTGGCTGGCGGTGAGGATATCGCCGTCACCCTCGACCACGATCAGGCTTCGCACCTGCTCGCCCTTGGCCAGGCGGATGCCGCGTACGCCGGTGGTGTTGCGGCCGGTGCTGCGGATGGAACTCTCGGCGAAACGCACGGCCTTGCCGTTGGAAGCGAACAGCATCACATCGCGGCTGCCATCGGTCAGGGCCACGCCGACCAGCGCGTCGCCTTCGTCCAGGTTGATGGCGATCTTGCCGCGCGAGAGGCGGTAGGCGAACTCGGTGAGCGGGGTCTTCTTGACCGTGCCGTCCTGGGTGGCGAACAGCACGTACTGGTCTTCGGCGTATTCGCGCACCGGCAACACCGCCTGCACGCGCTCGCCGGCTTCCAGCGGAATCCAGTTGATGATGGGGCGTCCACGCGCGTTGGAACCGGCTTCGGGCAACTGGTAGACGGAGAGCCAGAACACCCGGCCGCTGCTGGTGAAGGTCAGCAGGGTGTCGTGGGTGTTGACCAGCCACAGCTGATCGATGAAATCCTCTTCCTTGGTCGCCGCCGCGCTGCGGCCACGGCCGCCACGACGCTGCGCCCGGTAGGCGCTGGCCGGCTGGCGCTTCGCATAGCCGGCATGCGACAGGGTGACCACCACGTCTTCCGGGGCGATCAGGTCGAGGATGTCCAGGTCTTCCTCGCTGTGGCGGATTTCGCTGCGGCGCGCGTCGCCGAACTCCTCGCGGATGTTCAGCAGTTCGGTGCGGATCACGTCCAGCAGCACGTCGGGATTTTCAAGGATGCGGATCAGGCCTTCGATTACGGCCAGCAGCTCCTTGTATTCCTCGGTCAGCTTTTCCTGCTCAAGGCCGGTAAGGCGATGCAGGCGCATTTCCAGGATCTGGGTGGCCTGCACCTCGGTCAACTGGTAGACGCCGTCGAGGAAACCGACGCCGGCCGGCAGGTCTTCGGGCCGCGAGGTGTCCGCGCCGCTGGCTGCCAGCAAGGCGCCTACCAGGCCCGGTTCCCAGGTCTTGGCCAGCATGCGCTCGCGCGCTTCGGCCGGGTTCGCCGAGGTCTTGATCAGCTCGATCATCTCGTCGATGTTGGCCAGCGCGACGGTCAGGCCTTCGAGGATGTGGGCGCGGTTGCGGGCCTTGCGCAGTTCGAAGATGGTGCGGCGGGTGACCACTTCGCGGCGGTGGCGGATGAACGCCTCCAGCATCTGCTTCAGGTTCAGCGTCTGCGGGCGGCCGTCGACCAGCGCCACCATGTTGATGCCGAACACCGACTCCATCTGGGTCTGCTGGTACAGGTTGTTGAGCACCACGTCGGCCGAATCGCCGCGCTTGACCTCCATGTAGATGCGCATGCCGTCCTTGTCGGACTCGTCGCGCAGCTCGCTCAGGCCTTCCAGCTTCTTTTCCTTGACCAGCTCGGCGATCTTCTCGATCAGCCGCGCCTTGTTCACCTGGTAGGGGATCTCGGTGACGATGATCGACTCGCGGCCGGTGTCGTCGTTGACCTCGATGGTGGCGCGGGCGCGCATCCGCACCCGGCCGCGGCCGGTGCGGTAACCGGCGACGATGCCACTGGTGCCGTTGATGATGCCGGCGGTGGGGAAATCGGGACCGGGGATGTACTGCATCAGGCCGTCGACGTCGATCTCCGGATCGTTGATCAGCGCGATCAGGCCGTCTATGACTTCGGTAAGGTTGTGCGGCGGGATATTGGTGGCCATGCCGACGGCGATGCCGGCCGAGCCGTTGACCAGCAGGTTCGGGAACCGGGTCGGCATGACCGTCGGTTCGTATTCCTTCTCGTCGTAGTTGAGCTGGAAATCGACCGTTTCCTTGTCGATGTCCGCCATCAGCTGGTCGGTCAGGCGCGCCATGCGCGCCTCGGTGTAACGCATCGCGGCGGCGGAGTCGCCGTCGACCGAACCGAAGTTGCCCTGCCCGTCCACCAGCAGATAGCGAAGCGAGAATGGCTGGGCCATGCGCACAAGGGTGTCGTAGACCGATTGGTCGCCGTGCGGATGGTATTTACCGATCACGTCACCGACGATACGGGCCGATTTGAAGTGGGCCTTGTTGCTGTGCGCGCCGAGCTCGTTCATGGCGAACAGCACGCGGCGGTGGACGGGTTTCAGGCCATCGCGGACGTCGGGAAGCGCGCGCCCCACGATTACGCTCATGGCGTAATCCAGGTAGCTCTTGCGCATCTCGTCTTCGAGATTGACCGGGATGATTTCCTTGGCGAGATCTGCCATTCGGGTTCCGTCTGCTGGTGATTTCTTCGGTCAATAACCATGCTGCCGAAGCGGGTTCGGCGAGCCGGAAATCGAGGGGATTTTCAACTGCGGAAGTGTACCACGGATAGGGGCTTCAACGCAGGGCTGGAAGGTCGGAAAAACAAGCACTTAGGGGCTCAGAGCTGGCGTCGAAATGCCGGCCTTGATCCCCGCTTTTCTTCGTGGTGACCGTACCGGTCACGCGGCCACTGCGTGGCCCACCGATTTCATCGCCCTACCAGCAAAGCCAGTGCAAGGACTCCTGCGATGGCCCGATGCGTCGGCCCCTGCCCGCTCCACGCACCTTCCCCCATGAGGCGGCTTCCGGCCTGCGCCGGGCTGGCGATCGGGGCAACCGGCTGTAGGAGCGACGCGAGTCGCGAGGCAGGTAGCGCCTGATTGGCACCAGGGTCCGGGCCCATGATTTACCGGCTTCGCGACTCGCGTCGCTCCTACAGACGCCAGGCCGGCGCAGTCACCCTTCAGCCGAAGGCGGCACGCATTTTATCGAGGGTCGGCTGCTCGATCACGCCCTTCTCGGTGACGATGGCGTCGATCAGGTCGCCAGGAGTGACGTCGAACACCGGATTCCAGGCGTGTATGCCTTCAGCCACGATGCGCACGCCGCCGATACCCAGCATTTCGCTGGCGTCGCGCTCCTCGATCTCGATCAGTTCGCCGTTGGCCGTTTCCATATCCACCGTGGAGGACGGAGCAACGACCATGAATTTCACCCCATGATGGCGCGCGGCAATGGCCAGCTGGTAGGTCCCGATCTTGTTGGCGGTGTCGCCATTGGCGCAGATGCGGTCGGCACCCACCACCACCCACTGCACGGCCCCGGTCTTCATCAGGTGCGCGGCGGCGGAATCGGCGATCAGGGTGGCGTCGATCCCATCCTGCTGGAGTTCCCAGACCGTCAGGCGTGCGCCTTGCTGCCAGGGGCGGGTCTCGTCGGCAAAGACCTTGCCGATGCGATGCTGCGCCACACCTGCGCGGATCACCCCCAGCGCGGTACCGAAGCCGGCAGTGGCCAGCGAACCGGTATTGCAATGGGTCAGCACGCCGCTGCCCGCCTCGATCAGTCCGGCACCCAGCGCGCCCATGTGGCGATTGGCGGCCAGGTCTTCGTCGGCGATGGCCTGCGCCTCGCGCTCCAGCACCAGCCGCCAGTCGGCGCCCGCGACCTGCAGGACCCGACGCATGCGCGCCAGGGCCCATGCCAGGTTCACTGCGGTGGGGCGCGCCGCATTCAGCCGCTGCAGGGCCGGCTCCATCTTCAAAGCGGCTTCGGCACCGTCTGCCGCTTCCACTTCACGTCCTGCGAGCACCACACCCCAGGCGGCGGCGATGCCGATGGCCGGCGCGCCACGCACGGCCAGCGCGTGGATCGCCGCGGCGACCTCGTCACTGGTGGAGGAACTCAGGTGCTCGACCTGGAATGGCAGCTTGCGCTGGTCCAGCAGGTCCAGGGTGTCGCCGGTCCAAAGGATGGGGCGGATGCGGTCGTAGCGGGCGTAGTCGATTGGTCTGTCCATCAGCGCAGTTTAGAGCACCCCTGCGGAAGCAGTGGCCCCGCCCGATGCCGCCCTTCAACGCACGCGGAATTCGGCGCGGCAGCCGTTGTCGACCCAAACGCCTGTCGGGTTCCATCCCCAGTTGGCTCCTTCCACGCATCGCGTCTTCGACAGATGGCGGATCAGGTCCACCCCCTTGCTGGCCGCGGCCGCGCAATGCTGCCGCTGTTGCGCAATCGATTGGCAGGTCAGGCGATGGGGAACAGCGGCCGGGTCGCGCCCTGAGCCGGACTCAGCATCGCCTTCCAGCGCGAACTCCGCACGACAGCCATTGGCCGTCCATATGCCTTCCCCGTCACTGCCCCAGTCGCGGTTTTCAACGCAGTCCGAGGAGGAAAGCAACCGCGTCAGGCGAACACCCTTACGGGTGTCCGCGGCACAGTGCTGGATGCGGTTGGCTCGTGATTCGCATCGGACCGTGGTGGCGCGAGTGGGCTGGGGCTCCGGGGGAAGGGTTCCGCTTATGAACTCGGCACGGCAGCGATGCGACACCCACACGCCATGGCGGTCGTAGTCCCAATTGCGTCCCTGCAGGCACGGCGTGCCGGAAAGCTGCTTGACCAGGGTGATGCCATTGCGGGTGTCGACGCTGCAGTAATGCTGCTGGCTGCGCTCGGCTTCGCAGCGAAAACGCATACCGTCCTGCACGGCAGGCGCTGCGGATAAGCTGGCGTTGATGGCCACCGCCAACACCAGGCCGGCCGCACAGTTCTTGCCCAATACTTTCATGTCCACACTGCCCCTGTCTCTGCGGCAAGGGTCCCATGAAGACCGTTAACGCAGCTGCAAGGACGGTGTGGGCGCGTTACCTGGAGCTTTTGTTCAGGCTTCGTTGAATGCGAAAGCCAGTACGTCCGCGATTTGGTCGGTGTCCAGCATGGCCATCAGCAGACGATCCACTCCCAGCGCTACGCCGGTGCACGCCGGCATACCGCCCGAGAGTGCCGACAGCATCCGCTCGTCGAGTGGAGGCAGCGAGACGATTCTTGCTTCCCGCACTACAAGGTCGCGATGGAAACGCTGGCGTTGCTCGTGGGCGTCAGTGAGTTCGTGGTAGCCGTTGGCCAGTTCGTGATGGCCCAGGTACAGCTCGAAACGTTCAGCCAATGGGGGATCGCCCGGCCTGATCCTGGCCAGTGCGCTCTGGCTGGCGGGCCAGTCGCGGACCACGGTAATGCGATCGACCGGGAAGTCCGGCTGCAGCAGATGGGTGATCAGCAGATCCAGCCAGTCGTCACGGGTCAGGCCACGGCCATCGATGAGCTGCGTTGACAGCGGCGCCTGCAACTCCTGATCGGATGCAGTGAACGGATCCAGCGACAGGCCCTGCAGGAAGAGCTCCCGATAGGTCAGCGATACCACTTCGGCCTGGCGCCGGATCAACGCCAGTGCACGCTGCACCAGCTCTATGGTCTCGTCGATGAGCTGCAGGTGATCCCAGCCGACGCGATACCACTCCAGCATGGTGAACTCGGGGTTGTGGCGCCCGCCGGCCTCGCCGTTGCGGAACACGCGCCCCAGTTCGTAGCAGTCACCCACGCCGGCGGCGAGCAGGCGCTTGAGCGGGTATTCGGGCGAGGTCCGCATCCACCGCGTGCGTGCGCCCGCATCGGAGTGGCCCGTGAAGGTGGTGGTGAAACTCTCGATGTTGGGCTCGGTGTTGCCCGCCTCCGAAAGGATCGGGGTCTCCACCTCCAGCACGTCGCGCTCCGCGAAATACAGGCGGAACAAGGCATTGACCGCGGCGCGCAAACGCAGTGCCTCCAGCCCGGCGCCAGTCAAGATGCCCAGCTCCGCATGTAGGAGCGACGCAAGTCGCGAAGCCATTGCAGTTTCAGCGGCGCGCGACTTGCGTCGGCCCTGCAAAATGACTTCGCCCTGGTCATGGGTTTGCTTCCAGAAACTCGAGCAACCTGGCTTCATCCCAGATTTCGATGCCCAGCTCCTCGGCTTTTGCCAGCTTGGATCCGGCCGCTTCGCCGGCAACCACCAGGCTGGTCTTCTTCGATACGCTGCCAGCGAGTTTTGCGCCCAGTGCTTCGAGTTTCTCACCGGCCTGGCCGCGACTCATGGAGGCCAGTCCGCCGGTCAGCACTACCGTCTTGCCATCCAGCGGTCCGGCGGTGCTTTCGTCCCCCTGGGGCACCATCGCCTGCAGCGTGGCGAGTGCAGCGCCCGCAAGCAGCAACAAGGCGGCGTTGCCCGGCTTCTCCAGCCATGCGGCCAATGACTCCGCTGATTCGGCCGGCAGACCCGCAGTCACGAAATGATGGGTAGGCGCATCGACCAGCGCCTGTGCCGAGTCGAATGCTTTGCCTAGCTGGTCGGCGCGAATGCGGGTGATCTTTGGAATTTCCAGATCCAGCAGCAGGTTCGCCAGATCCAGGCTTTCCTGCAGTTTCGCGGTCGGCAGGTGCGTGTCGCTGATCACCACCCCGCGGGCCAGCAGCGCGTCGATGACCTGCTGGTTGCCGGGCTGGTCAAGGAAATGACCGATCGAGCGCGCCACTTCGCCCCCCACGTCCGGCACGTGCTTGAACAGCGGCCAGGGCAAGTGGCGGATGAGTTCAAGATCGCCAAACCAGTTGGCCAGTGCCTTGGCGGTGCTTTCGCCAACATGCTGGATGCCCAACGCAAAGAGGAAGCGTTCCAGCGTGGTCTTGCGGCTGCGGTCGATGGCTTCGACCAGGTTTTCCGCCCATCTGGTCGCTACCTTGCCCGCCTTCACTGTCTCCGGCGTGGTTCCATCCCGCTCGTCGACCCGGCGCTTCATCTCCAGCAGGTCTTCGAGGTTGAGTTTGTAGAGGTCGGCGACCGACTGCAGGTAACCGAAGTCGGACAGATCTTCGATGAAGCGATCCCCCAGGCCTTCGATGTCCATGGCGCGCCGCGAAGCGAAATGGCGGATGGCTTCCTTGCGCTGCGCCGGACAAGACAGCTCGCCGGAACAGCGCCAGACCGCCTCGCCTTCCTCGCGCACGATCTCCGATCCACAGATGGGACAAGTGGATGGCATGGCCCACGGCATCGCATTCTTCGGCCGCTGCTCCAGCATCACGCCGGCCACTTCCGGAATAACGTCGCCGGCGCGGCGGACGATGACGGTATCGCCGACGCGCACGTCCAGGCGGGCGATCTGGTCGGCGTTGTGCAGGGTCGCATTGGTCACCACCACGCCGGCGACCTGCACCGGATTCAGGCGCGCGACCGGGGTAGCGGCACCGGTACGGCCAATCTGGATCTCGATCGCCTCCACCGTGGTGGCCTGCTCCTGCGCCGGGAACTTGTGGGCGATGGCCCAGCGCGGCGCGCGCGACACGAAGCCCATCTCGCGCTGGCCCGCATTGTCGTCCAGCTTGTAGACCACCCCGTCGATGTCGAAGGCCAACGCGTCGCGTTTTTTCCCGATGCTTTGGTAATAGCCAAGCAACCCGTCAGCACCCTGCACCACTTTCGATTCGGCGCTGACCGGGAAACCCCATTCACGCAGTCGGGCGAGGGTGGCCGAATGCGTGTCCGGCAGCGCGCCGCCCTCCACCAGCCCGATGCCGTAGGCGAAGAACGCCAGCGGCCGTTGCGCGGTCAGGCGCGGATCGAGCTGGCGCAGCGAGCCCGCAGCACCGTTGCGCGGGTTGGCCAGCACCTTGCCCCCATGCAGGCGGGCGTTTTCGTTGTAGCGCTCGAAGCCCGCGCGGGGCATGTAGACCTCGCCACGCACCTCCAGTACCTGCGGCCAGCCCGTCCCGCGCAGGTGCAGCGGAATGGCCTTCACCGTGCGCAGGTTGGCGGTGACGTCCTCGCCACTGGCGCCGTCGCCACGGGTCGCGCCCTGCACGAAGCTGCCGTCTTCGTAACGCAGGCTGATGGCCAGGCCATCGAGCTTCGGCTCGGCCGAAAATTCCAGTACCGGTCGCCGCAGCTTTTCCTCGATGCGGCGCACGAAATCCCGCACCTCGCTTTCGCTGAAGGCGTTGCCCAGCGAAAGCATGGGAATGGCATGGCGGACTTCGGCGAATTTCGCGGACGGCGCGTTGCCCACGCGCTGGGTCGGGGAATCCGGCGTCAGCAATTCCGGATGGGCGGCTTCCAGCTCCTCCAGTTCACGCAGCAGACGATCGTATTCCGCGTCCGGGATGTTGGGTTCGTCGAGGACGTGATAGCGGTGGCTGGCGTCTTCCAGCTGGCTGCGGAGTCGGGCGGCGCGGGCGGCGGGATTGGTCATGATTCAGCGGTGGCTTGTTAACCCTTCTCCTCTCGGCGCCCCATCAGGGGTGTGCAAGGCTGGGAAGGTGGCGCATCGCGCCGGATGAGGGTACGGCGGAGTCGGCGGCGTCCGAACCATCATGACTTCGCCCTACCCTCACCCCAACCCCTCTCACCTGCGGACAGCCTTCGGGCGCCGACGGGAGAGGAGCTTGTATCACCAGCGCGGCGACTTGGTCAGCGGTGGTGCTTCGTGCTGGCGGTCGTAGGCGCGCAGTTCCTCGCGGATATGCATGATGCGCTGGCGGCCCAGGGCGTTGCGGCTGTCGTCCAGCACCACGCCATCCAGCAGCTCGGCCATGCGCTGCACGTTGGGCAGCAGCTTCTCCCAGGCGTCCAGCGCGGTCAGCGGCGCCGGCAGGGTCAGGAAGAAGGCGATGGCCGGGGTTTCAAGCTCCCGGATGTTGGCCATGTCGAAACTGCCCGGCTGCAGGATATTGGCCATGCTGAAGATCGGGCCGCGTTCCGGGTGATTCTCCACCAGGCGGTGGAACACATTCATGTGGCCGAAGGTCAGGCCGGTTTTTTCCGCAGCCACCACGATGTCCTCGCCACGCAAGGCATGGCCGGCGCGTGCGGCGACATAAAGCGAGACGATCTTGTCGAAATCCTGGCTGGGCCGCTTGCCCAGGTCCGAATCGATGGACGCCCCGGGCAGGCCGAGCTCGGGTTGGGAAACCGCATCACTGCTGTAGTCCAGTCCCGCGCCATCGGCCGACAGTTCCCCGGCCAGGCTGGGTTCGCTGCGCGTGGCATCACGTTCGCCGGGCTCGATGCGCTTGCCCTGGCTGGATTTCTTGGGTCGACCGAAGAACACGATCGCCACGATCAAAAGTGCGCCAGCAATCAGGATGCCGATACGAAGCAAGGCCATGTCGGACATTTATCTGTTTCTCCGCGCGGGGGTCGCTGAGGGAATGGGTTTTTTCAGGATCATGCCGGCTGTCATTGTTGAATCAGTCGTCATCCGGCCTGCCGTCATCGGGTTCGCCATCATCGTATCGGCAATCAGGCTGCTCCCGCCAGCCGTGCGGCCTCTTCCAGGTCCACCGATACCAGCCGGCTGACACCAGGCTCACGCATGGTAACGCCGCTCAGCTGGTGCGCGGCTTCCATCGTCGACTTGTTGTGGCTGACGAACAGGAACTGCACCTTCTCGCTCATTTCCTTGACCATGGCGGTGAAGCGGCCGACGTTGGCCTCATCCAGCGGCGCATCGACCTCGTCGAGCAGGCAGAACGGCGCGGGGTTGAGCTGGAAGATGGCGAACACCAGCGCCACCGCCGTCATCGCCTTTTCGCCACCGGACAGCAACGAGATATTGGAGACGCGCTTGCCCGGCGGACGCGCCATGATGGCCACGCCGGTATCCAGCAGGTCCTCGCCGGTGAGTTCGAGGTAGGCGTGGCCGCCGCCGAACAGGCGCGGATACAGCTCCTGTACGCCCGAATTAACCTTGTCGAACGTGTCCTTGAAGCGGCCGCGGGTCTCGCGGTCGATCTTGCGGATTGCTTCTTCCAGCGTCTCCAGGGCCGAGGTCAGGTCGAGGTTCTGCGCTTCCAGGTATTCGGAACGCTGCGAAGCTTCGCCGTATTCGTGGATGGCGGCCAGGTTGACCGGCTCCAGCCGGCGCATCCTGCCGTCGATGCTGGTTACCGCCTGTTCCCAGTCGGCCAGCGCCGCAACCTCGGGCAGGCTGTTGATGACGTCCTCGAGCACGAAGCCCGCATTCACCACGGCCGAGGAAAGCTGGTCGGCCTTCAGGCTCAGCGCCTGCTGGTCGAGCTTGCGCTGGGAAATGACCTCGCGCTGGGCAATGGATTGCTCGTCGCGCTGGTGGCGGACCTGCTCGAAATTGCGCAGGTCGTTGTCGATCCCTTCCAGCGCCGCCCTCGCCTCGCCCAGCGCGCGATCCGCAAGCACGCGCTGTTCCAGCGCAGCCTGGCGTTCGTTCTCGAGTGTTTCCACCGGCGAATCACCGGCGCTCAGCTGCGAGGACAGGTCGCCCAGGCGCGAGTCCAGCTGGCCGCGCTGGCCCGCCATGCGATCCAGCGCCTGGCTCAGCGAAACGATCTGGGTGCGTTGCGATTCCAGGGTCAATGCCAGCGCATGGGCGGTATCGCGCGAGTTGCGGGCCGCATCGCGGGCGGCATCGCGGGCCTCGGCGAGCTGGCGGCGTTCGGCGTCCAGTGACTGGCGATTGGTTTCCAGTCCGGCCATGCGGCTGATCGCGTCCTCCAGCTTCGAGCGCGCCTCGCGGGCCTGCTCGCGGCTGGTGTCCAGGGTCTCGTGCAGTTGCAGGAGTTCGCCGTCGATGCGGTCGATGCGGTTGCGCGCCGATTCGACCTTGCCCTGCTGGCTCTGCAACTGGCCGGCCAGTTCGGAAACGCCGCGATGGGCGATGTAGAGGGCGCGCTGTGCGTCTTCGCGCTGCTGCTCGGCCGCCAGCAGCTGGTCGCGGAAACTGCTGAGCAGTTGGTCCAGCTCGGCTTCGCGCTTCTGCAGCGATCCGATTTCCACGCGCAGCGACTGGATGTCGCGTTCGCGCAGCAAGGCACCCTGCTTGGCGGCGCCGGAGCGCAGCACGCGCACCCAGCCGGCGCCCATGCGTTCACCATTGCGGGTGATGATGGAATCGCCTTCGGCCAGCTGCGGCAGCAGGCGGCGGGCTTCGGCCAGGTCTTCGGCCACGTGCAGGCGCGCCAGCAGGCGGCGGATGGCAAGAGGTCCCTGCACTTTGGCCGCGAGCGAAGTCGGCGAGAAGGAAGAACCGTCATCAGCTGACGACACCAGTGCGATGCGGCCTTCGCCGAGTTCGCCCAGCGCTTCGACCAGGGTTTCGGGCGCATCGACCAGCACGCCTTCGATCAGCTGGCCAAGCGCGCCTTCCACTGCGTTTTCCCAGCCCGACTCGACCGACAGCCTTTCGCCAACGCGCGCCGCCGAATCCAGCCCGCGCGCTTTCAGCCAGGCCACCGCAGCACCCTGCTCCTGTCCCAGCGCGGCATGCTGCAGGGTCTCCAGCGAGGACAGGCGGCCGCGGGCCGCCTGCGTATTCTTGCGGACGTCGGCCAGCTCGGATTGCGCGCCACGCTGTTGTTCCTGCAGCGCGCCCACCGACTGCTTGCGGGTTTCCAGGTCGGTATTGAGGCCGTCGAGCGCTGCTTTCTGGGTTTCGTGCTGCTGTTGCGCGTCTTCGAACACGGCCGCCAGCGCGTCCAGGTCCAGTCCGCTGCGTTCGCTGGTCAGGACCTCGCGACGGCGGTCGGCTTCCAGTGACTGCTTGTCCAGGTAGTCGACGCGGGTGCGTTCCACTTCACCGGCCCGCGAGGCCTCGGCAGAATCACGGCTGTGTGTTTCCCAGCGCTGCTGCCAGTCCTGCAGCCTGGCTTCTGCCTCACGCAGCGCTTCCTGCTTGTACTGGTCGTTCTCCTGCAACTCGGCAAGTTGCGGCTCGGCCTCGTCGACCGAGGCGCGCAGCACGCCCAGCCGGGTTTCGTCGCCGCTGATGTGCTGGCCCAGTTCGTTGAGCGCGCTCTGGGCTTCATCGCGCGCCTTCTGCAGGCGTTCGCCCAGTTCCCGCTGGTGCTGGATCTGCTGCTCGATGCGGGCCAGGGCGCTGCCGACCTGGTAGACCTCGCCCTGCGCCTTGTTCAGGGCTTCGCTGGCCGACTCGCGGCCGACGCGGCCGGTCTCCAGCTGGCGCTCGGCCTCGCGCTGCTCGGCGATCAGCTGTTGCAGCTTGGTTTCTTCCTGGGACAGGCCTTCGCGCAGTTTCTGCAGCTGGCCGTCCAGGCCGCGGTACTCCAGCGCCTTCCACTCGGCGTCCTTGACCTTGCGCTCTTCCTGCAGTGCCTGGTACTGCTCGGCCTGCCTGGCCTGGCGCTTCAGGTGCTCCAGCTGCTTGGTGATTTCCTCGCGCAGGTCGCCCAGGCGATCGAGGTTTTCGCGTGTGTGGCGAATGCGGGTCTCGGTTTCCTTGCGGCGCTCCTTGTACTTGGAGATGCCGGCGGCTTCTTCCAGGTACACGCGCAGGTCTTCGGGGCGCGCCTCGATGATCTGGCTGATCATGCCCTGCTCGATGATCGAGTAGCTTCGCGGACCCAGGCCCGTGCCCAGGAACAGGTCGGTGATGTCACGGCGGCGGCATTTGGTGCCGTTGAGGTAGTAGTTGCTGGTGCCGTCGCGGCTGACCAGGCGCTTGACCGATATCTCGTTGAAGGCGGCGAACTCGCCGGCGATGGTGTGGTCGCTGTTGTCGAAGACCAGCTCGACCGTGGCCTGCGACACCGGCTTGCGCGCCGCCGAGCCGGAGAAGATCACGTCGGTCAGCGAATCGCCGCGCAGGCGGCTGGCCGAGCTTTCGCCCATCACCCAGCGCACCGCATCGATGATGTTGGACTTGCCGCAGCCATTGGGACCCACGACCCCGGTCATGTTGGTCGGCAGATGCAGCGTGGTCGGGTCGACGAAGGATTTGAAACCGGCGAGCTTGATAGTGGAAAGGCGCATGCGGCGTGGGTTTCCGGCAGCGTCGCCGCAGGGCGGTAACGCTGCTCTTTATAAGAAGTTGTATTAAGAGTGATTGCCAACCCATTGATTCGATTGGCTCAACCGCTATCAAACTGCGGTTCCACGGGCGAGTATAGCCGACAGCCTGCGTTGTCCTGAGGGCAAAACCCTTGGCCTGGAGGGCATCGCAGCACGTCTGGGCTGCAGGGATTACGCCGGCACGCCGGCCGCTTTCGCAGCTCAGCCAGGCAGCAGCCGCCGCCCGCTGACCGGGTCGAAGAAATGCAGGCGGTCCGGCGCCACATGGAGCTTGAGCAGGTCGCCCACCCGCGGCAGGTTTTCCGGGGCGACGCGCGCGACCAGTTCATGGATGCCGTGGCGCAGGCTCAGGAACGCCTCGTTGCCCACCGGCTCGATCACGTCCACCACCGCCTCGAAGCTCTCCGCCTGGCCCGACCCGGGCTGCAGGTTTTCCGGGCGTATGCCGACCGACAGCTCGGTGTCGAGCCAGCCCGGATCAATGCGGGCCGCGCCCAGCGGAAGCCGCAGGTCTTGCTTGGTCTGCAGGAACAGGCCATCGGACTGCACCAGCCTGCCCTGCAGGATGTTCATCGCCGGACTGCCCAGGAAACCCGCCACGAACAGATTGGCCGGCCGCTCGTAAAGCGCCATGGGGGTGTCGATCTGCTGGATCTCGCCGTCCTTGAGCACCACGATCCGCTGCCCCAGGGTCATGGCTTCGACCTGGTCGTGGGTGACGTAGATCATGGTGGTGCCGAGCTGGCGGTGCAGGCGCGCGATTTCGGTGCGCACCGAATGGCGCAGCTTGGCGTCCAGGTTGGAAAGAGGTTCGTCGAGCAGGAACACCGACGGCTCGCGCACCAGCGCCCGGCCCAGGGCCACGCGCTGGCGCTGGCCGCCCGACATCTGCCCGGGCCGCTTGTCCATCATCGTGGTCAGGCCCAGCGTTTCGGCGGCCGCGCCGATGCGCCGGTCGATGGTGGCCTGGTCGTGCTTGCGCAGCTTCAGGCCAAAGGCCAGGTTCTCGGCCACGGTCATGTGCGGGTACAGCGCATAACTCTGGAAGACCATGGCGATATCGCGATCCTTCGGCGCGATGTCGTTGACCACCTTGTCGCCGATCGACAAGGTGCCCGAGGTGATGTCCTCAAGCCCGGCGATCATCCGCAACAAAGTCGATTTACCGCAGCCCGACGGTCCCACGAGCACCATCAGTTCGCCATCGGCGACTTCGAAACTCGCGCCCTGCACAGCCACCTGGCCGTTGTCATACACCTTGCGAACACTGTCGAGTCGAACGCTGGCCATCTTGTCTCCGGCGATTGGATTGGGCACCTGGCTTGCACGTTGTCGCCGGCCCTCCCGGTGACATCGCCGCTGCGTGCGTTTTGCGCTACGTCGCACTATCGAGGCCGCGGGCCCCTTGTCTGCCCTGAACCGTTCCGCTGGCTATGGGCATGGGGTATTCTGCCATGTAACCGTTTTCACAAAGCAGCACCAAATCCCGTAGCCAGATCCACCGACGCGCCGGAGGGGCCATGTCGAATATTTACCAGTTCCCGGACGGCTTCGTCTGGGGAAGCGCCACTGCTGCCTACCAGATCGAAGGATCACCCCTGACCGACGGCGCCGGCCCCAGCATCTGGCAGCGCTTCGCGCATACGCCGGGCCGCATGTTGAACAACGACACCGGCGATGTGGCCTGCGACCACTACAACCGCTGGCGTGGCGACATCGACATCATGAAAGAGCTGGGAATGCAGGCCTACCGCTTCAGCATTTCCTGGAGCCGGGTGATGCCGGAGGGCAAGGGCCGCGTGAACCAGAAAGGCATGGATTTCTACGAGCGCCTGGTCGACACGCTGCTGGAAAACGACATCCAGCCGGTGGCCACCCTGTTCCACTGGGACCTGCCGGCGGCACTGGACGACCAGGGTGGCTGGTTGAACCGCGACGTCGCCGACTGGTTCGCCGAGTACGGGCGGGTGATGTTCGAACGCCTTGACGGGCGCATCAAGCGCTGGGCCACGCTCAACGAGCCCTGGGTGGTCACCGATGGCGGCTACCTGCACGGGGCATTGGCGCCAGGCCACCGCAACCGGTTCGAAGCGCCCATCGCCTCGCACAACCTGATGCGCGCGCATGGCGCCGCGGTCAAGGTATACCGCGAAGTGGGCAAGCACGAGATCGGCCTGGTGGTGAACATCGAGCCGAAGTACCCGGCCAGCGACAGTCCCGAGGACCTCGCCGCCACGCGGCGCGCCGAGGCCTACATGAATCGCCAGTACCTGGACCCGGCTTTCTTCGGCACCTATCCGGAAGAGCTGCGCGAGATCTTCGGCGAAGCCTGGCCAGAGTGGTCGCAGGACGACATGGACCTGATCAAGCAGCCGCTGGATTTCATCGGCGTCAACTACTACACCCGCAACGTGTCCAAGCACGACGAGCTCAACTGGCCGCTCAAGGTGGTGCCGGTGCGCCAGAACCAGCACACCTATACCGAAACCGGTTGGGAGGTCTTCCCGCAGGGACTCACCGATACCCTGCTGTGGGTGAAGGAACGCTACGGCAATCCCAAGGTCTTCATCACCGAGAACGGCGCCGCGTTCTTCGACCCGCCCAAGGCAGAGAACGGTCGTGTGCGCGACCCCCTGCGCCTGAGCTACCTGCGCCAGCACCTGCGTGCAGTGCACAACGCCATCGAGGCCGGCTGCGATATCGGCGGCTATTTCGTCTGGTCGCTGCTGGACAACCTGGAGTGGTCGCTGGGCTATTCCAAACGCTTCGGTATTGTCCACGTGGACTTCGAAACCCAGACCCGCACCCCGAAGGACAGCGCACGCTATTATGCGAAGGTTGTCGCCAGCCACGGCGCAGCGCTGACCAACGAGGACGACTGAGCCGAATGCAGCGGAATACTCTTTGTAGCCATTACTTGAAGTACTCCGCATGACCGGCACCGCCCGCGTCCTGCTCGCTGACATCGGCGGCACCAATGCGCGTTTCGCATTGGCCGATACCTCTTCGGAAACGCCGCTCATCGTCGACAGCGTGGAAGGGTTTTCGGTCGCCGATTTCCCTTCGCTGGCCGACGCCGCCCAGCATTACCTGGACCAGACCGGGGCCACCGCCCAGAACGGCGTCTTCGCAGTGGCCGGCCGCGTCGATGGCGACGAAGCGCGCATCACCAACCACCCCTGGGTGATCTCGCTGTCGCGTACCCGCGCCGCGCTGGGCTTCGAGAACATCCGCCTGGTCAACGACTTCGCCGCCCAGGCCATGGCGGTTTCCCTGCTGACGCCGGCGGACGTGGTTGCCATTGGCGGTGCGCAGTGGACGCCGGCGCCGGCCTCGGCCGACCGAACCTACGCGGTGATCGGTCCGGGCACCGGCCTGGGCGTGGGCGGATTGCTGGTCCGCGAGGGCAAGCGCTATCCACTGGAAACCGAAGGCGGGCATGTCAGCTTCCCGCCCGGCACACCCGAGGAAATCGAAATCCTCATCCGTCTTTCCGAACAGTTCGGGCGTGTGTCCAACGAACGCCTGATCTGCGGCCCCGGACTGGTCAACCTGCATCGCGCCCTGAGCGAGATCGCCGGCGAAGACCCCGGCCCCATGCAGCCTGCCGACGTGACCGCGCGCGCGGCCGCCGGCGATGTCCGCTGCATGCGCACGCTGGATGTGTTCTGCGCGGTGTTCGGCGCCATTTCCGGCGACCTGGTGCTCAGCGCCGGCGCCTGGGATGGCGTTTTCCTCACCGGCGGCCTGGTACCCAAGCTGCTGCCGTCGTTGCAGCACTCCGGGTTTCGCCAGCGCTTCGAGCACAAGGGTCGCTTCTCGCCCGCGATGGCGCGTGTGCCGACCCTGGCCGTCATCCACCCCCGCCCGGGCCTGCTGGGCGCGGCGGCATTTGCCGTGGAAAGCTTCTCTGGGCTTTAGCCGCTCTGCGGGGATCCCATCTGGTATGCATCTGGTATTTGATCCTGACGGCAACTAAGGATCCGAAGCGGGTAAACTCAGGCCGGAGGCTTTGATTTCCGGGAAGCGCTGACAGGATTGGTATTGTCGTGGTCCCAGTTCCAATCGCCTCCGCCCTCTCCGAGCCGATAGCGCCACCGCCATGACCCTGCACCCACGCCTGCATGAAATCACCGAACGCATCCGCAAGCGCAGCGCTGATTCCCGCGCCGCCTATCTGCGCGGCATCGATGCGGCCCATCGCGAAGGCCCCAGCCGCACGCGCCTGAGTTGCGGCAACCTGGCCCATGCCTTCGCCGCCAGCGATTCGCCGGACAAGGGCCGGCTGCGTGCTGACGTGACTCCCAACCTGGGCATCATCAATGCCTACAACGACATGCTGTCGGCCCACCAGCCGTTCGAGCACTACCCGGAAATCGTCCGCCGGGTCGCCCGCGAGCTGGGCGCCACCGCGCAGGTCGCCGGCGGCGTGCCAGCCATGTGCGATGGCGTCACCCAGGGCAGGCCGGGCATGGAGCTGTCGCTGTTCTCGCGCGACAACATCGCCCAGGCCACCGCGATCTCGCTGAGCCACGACATGTTCGACGCGGCGCTCTACCTGGGCGTGTGCGACAAGATCGTCCCCGGCCTGCTGATCGGCGCGCTGGCTTTCGGCCACCTGCCGGCCATGTTCGTGCCGGCCGGGCCCATGACGCCGGGCATTCCCAACAAGCTCAAGGCCGAAGTGCGGGAACGCTACGCGGCCGGCGAGGCCACCCGCGAGGAGCTGCTGGAGGTGGAAGCGGCGTCCTACCACGCGGCCGGCACCTGCACCTTCTACGGCACCGCCAATTCCAACCAGGTGCTGCTGGAAGCGATGGGCCTGCAATTGCCCGGAACCTCGTTCGTCAATCCCGGTACGCCGCTGCGCGACGCGCTGACGCGTGCCTCGACCGAACGGGTACTTCGCATCACCGCACTGGGCGACGACTACCGGCCCATCGGCCGGCTGGTCGACGAGCGCGCCATCGTCAACGCCATGGTCGCGCTGATGGCAACCGGCGGTTCCACCAACCACACCATCCACTGGATTGCCGTCGCACGCGCCGCCGGCGTGATGCTGACCTGGGACGACATGGATGATCTTTCCCGGATCATTCCACTGCTGGCCCGGGTGTACCCCAATGGCGAGGCCGACGTGAACCGCTTCGCTGCCGCCGGCGGCACCCAGTTCGTGTTCCGCGAACTCATCGATGCCGGCCTGATGCATGGGGACGTGGTCACCGTCGCAGCTGGCGGCATGCGTGCCTATTGCGACGAGCCGCGGCTGACCGACGGCAAGCTTGATTACACCCCGGGCATCGCGACCAGCGCAGACGACGCCGTGGTGCGCCCGGTCATCGCCGCCTTCGACCTTCAGGGCGGCCTGCGCCTGCTGCGCGGCAACCTGGGGCGCTCGCTGATGAAGATTTCGGCGGTGAAGTCCGAATACCACCGCATCGAGGCACCCGCTGTGGTGCTGGACGACCCGCGTGCGCTCAACAAGCTGCATGCGGCCGGCGTGCTGCCGCAGGATTTCATCGCCGTGGTCCGTTACCAGGGCCCGCGCGCCAACGGCATGCCGGAACTGCATTCGCTGGCGCCGCTGCTGGGGCTGCTGCAGAACCAGGGTCGCCGGGTGGCCCTGGTCACCGACGGCAGGCTTTCCGGCGCTTCGGGCAAGATTCCCGCCGCCATCCACCTGACCCCCGAAGCCGCGCGCGGCGGCCCGATCGGCAAGCTGCGCGAAGGCGACATGATCCGGCTCGATGCCAACGCCGGCACGCTGGAAGTACTGGTCGACGCGGACGAATGGAACGCGCGCAGCCACGCGGCCAACACCGCCCCGGCTGCGCAGGACATGGGACGCAACCTGTTCGCCTGGAGCCGCAACCTGGTGACGCCGGCGGACCAGGGCGCGCTGTCGATATCCTGTGGCCCGCCCTCCCCTGAAGGCGGCTGGGAATATGACGCCGAATACGAGCTGGGCGGCGACTCGGCCGCGGCAGCGGCGCCGCATGAGGCGAAGGATGCTTGAGAAATTACCTTCTCCCCGTCGGGACAAGAGCCTGCCCCCGCGAAGGCGGGGGTGGCTCGAAGCGACGGACGCCCCGAAGGAAGCACCCTTGGGGTGTGAGGTTACGGCGAGGCCAACAACGCCGGTAACCACAGCAAACTCCGTCGTACCTTCACCCCAACTCCTCTCCCGATGGGAGAGCGGCCCGACTACCAGAATCCCCACCTATGACCATGACCATCACCCAGCACCAGCAAAAAGCCGAACAACTCCTGCGTGCGGCGGGCATCCTGCCAGTGGTCACCGTGCACACGCTGGATGAGGCGCGCAAGGTAGCGGCCGCGCTCCTGGCAGGCGGCTTGCCGGCGATTGAACTGACCCTGCGCACGCCGGTGGCGATGGAAGCATTGGCGATGCTGAAGAAGGAACTGCCCGGCATCGTGATCGGCGCCGGCACCGTGCTGACCATCGAGCAGATGGAGCAGTCGATCGCGGCGGGTGCCGATTTCCTGGTCACCCCTGGCACACCGGCCGGGATGGCTGATGCACTGGCGAAGGCTCCACTTCCCGTCGTGCCCGGCGCGGCAACGCCGACTGAACTGCTGTCGCTGATGGCGCGCGGGTTCCGCGTGTGCAAGCTGTTTCCGGCCAGCGCCGTCGGCGGCCTGGCGATGCTGAAAGGCCTTGCCGGCCCCTTGTCCGACCTGAAGATCTGCCCGACCGGTGGCATCACCGAGGACAACGCGGCCGAATACCTGGCCCAGCCCAATGTCGTCTGCGTGGGCGGCTCATGGATGGTGCCCAAGGCTTGGCTGGATGCAGGCGAATGGGACAAGGTGGAAGCGGCTTCGGCCAGGGCCGCCGCGCTGGTGTCGCGGGCGCGCACCGCCTGATCGGCGCCGTCGACTCCCGGCTACCGGCTCAAAGTTGCTGTTAGAACTAGGTCGTGGCGATCAGCGAGCCCGGCAACCCATGACGTCGCCAACCGCTATGTAGGAGCGACGCGAGTCGCGAAGCCCTGAAGAACCGAACCATAACGAGCTTCGCGACTCGCGTCGCTCCTACAATATCCGGCTACCTTGCTTCCATGGCCACGGTGGCCGGCAGCGACTGGATCCGCACCTCGCCATCTTTCCATTCGGCAGGAGCTCCGTTGACCGTGACCTTGCCCGGCGGCGTCCTGTAGGGCCACGGGAATACCAGGCCACCCACCGGCAGCTTCATCCCCGCCTCCACGCTTAGCGAAAGCTCACCCTTGTTTCGGCGCAGGGAATAACCGAGCCTGCCATGCGGCGTGCGCAGGTCGTGGATGGCAATGCCCTTGCCTTCCAGCCAGTCCGTGGGGATACCGGCGGCCAGCACGAAGCTGTCGTCGATCTCACGCGAGTAGGCAAACATGTCCAGTGCCGACCTGACGAAATCCGAACCCACCCAGGCATGCGGCAGGTCGCCCAGGAAAAACGGGGCGCGCGGGGTGCGCGACACTACTTCGGCCCACTGGTTCCAGGGCTGCGGCACGCGGTCCTTGAAGAAGAACTGCACCGCGTCCCACGCGCGTTCGCGCCAGCCCAGCCGCACGAAGGCCGCCACGTTGCGCCATTCGTACGGGGTGTAATCCTTCCACTCGCGCTGACCATCCCGACGCTGCTCGAATTCCCGCCAGTAGCGCTCGAAGGTGTTGTGCAGCAGGTCTTCCGGCAGCCTGCCCTGCTCGCCACCGGGTGCCAGCGCAATCGTGGTCGATGTGGCATCGAAATCGCCCAGCTCCGCCGCACCGGGCAGGAAATCGATACCGTGCAGGCTCGCGGCCGCACGCAGCGAGTCCTGCAGGTCCTGGCGGAACTCATCGCGCGAGGCCTCGAAACGCCTTGCTTCCTTTTCCTTGCCCAGCCAGCGGGCCACGTCCACCGCGTCCTTGTAACCACGCAGGGCCCAGAAATTGTCCCAGTAGGAATGCATCGGCTTGGCCGAATACCCTTCGTGGCTGATCGACCGCGGCATCATTCCGTAGAACGCCGGATTGACCGCGCGATTGCCCTCGGTGCGCTCACTGAGCCGCAGTTTTTCCATATAGGTGTAAGCGCCCAGCACGTGCGGCCACATCCTGCGCAGGAAGGCCTTGTCGCCGTCGTAACGGTACAGCTCGGCGATGTTGAAGATCAGTTCGCCATGGCTGTCGTTCTCCGGCACCGGATCGCTGCCGCGGTCATCGACGCAGCACGGCACCATGCCGTCCTTGAACTGGTAGGGCGCATAGAAGTCCACGTAGTCGCGCACCACCTCTTTCCTGCCCATCCGCAACAGCCCTTCGGAGATCATCGCGCCGTCGCGGATCCAGCTGCGGGCATAGGATCGCGTACCGGGTTGCAGGCGCGGGCCGATGCGCGAGATGAGCATGTGCGCCGTGGAAGTGCGCAAGGTATCCACCAGGGCCTGGCCCTGCGGAGGCACCTCGAAACGGACGCTGTCCAGCCTGGCGCGCCACGAGGCCGCGACCCGCGATTGCGCGGCTTCCAGATCGAATCCCTGTTGTTGTTGGTATTCGCCCTGCAATGGAGCCACCCAGCCCAGCTCGCGGCTTTCGCCAGGTTCCAGGTGAATGGGATACAGCAATGCGCCGGAAGCCATGCCGGCCGCATCGGCGACCACGTCCCGTCGCAGCCAGGCATCCGGACGATCCAGGTAAGCGCCCTCCAGGCGTTCGCCGATGATGCCTGCGTCGAAAGTCGTCGCCAGCACTGCGGCAGCGCGTGTGGTGGGGAAGATCCTGGCCTTGCCGTTGATGCTGACCCTGTCCTGCCCCAGTTGCAGGGTATTGAGCGGCGAGAAACCGCCGACAGTGCTCAGGAACTGGGTGGGAGGATTGACCTGGAAAGGCTGCACGGCGAGCGCCAGCACATAGTCACGGGCGGTATCGGAGCGATTGCTCAGGCGATAGCGGGCGACCAGTTGCGAATGCGCGGGCGTGCCTTGTGCGAATGCGGTCACCTTGAGTTCCGTGTCGCCGTCCTTCCACTCGACGCTGGGAATCGGCAGGTATCCGCCCTGCAATGACTGGGTGATCTGCACGTCCGGCCAGGTCACCAGCCTTCCTTCGCTGTAGAGCATCGGGGCAACACTGGGTGCGCCGCGGCCGATCTCGATGCCGCCGTCCTCTCCTATCAGCCCCTGCTGCAATCCACCATCGAGGCCTACGATGGTCCAGTACGACTGCTCATCGCTGAAGCCGCGTGGAAACCAGCCTCTGGGCACCTGCCTCGCCACGGATTTCAGGAAGGCGTTTGGTGTCTCCGCAAACCCAAGCGGCTGGACGGTCAGGTTTTCGAGCACCACCCGCGAAGCCGGCGCTTTCAGCACCCTCAGCCTGAGGTAACGCGCTTCGGATTCGGGCAATGCAATCCAGTCCGAACCACCGTTGGCGCCAGACACGGTGCGCGCGATGCGCCATTGCCTGCCGTCATCGGAAAGCGCGATCTCGTAGCTGGAGGCGAACACCGTCGGCATGCCTCGCGTAACCGCGCCCCAGCGCAAGCTCAATCCACCGAACTCGCGGCTCGCGCCGAGATCAAGTACCAGCGGCTGGGCAGGCGCGTCCGCAGCAGACCAGACCAGCGAAGTGTCTGCACCAGGATCATCCACGGCCAGCGGCGCCAGCGCGTCATTGCCTGTGGGCACGCCACTGGCCATGTCCGCCACCCGCGCTTTTGGCGCATAAGGGGTGGAAGGTTGTGGAGGCAGCGGGGTGAGCGTCAGCTCGTCGAAGCACACCGAGCCCTTGCCACCGGCGTTGTTGTAGACGGTGAACTCCAGCTTCGCGCTCTTGCGCAGCACGCGGTCCGGATCCGGCCCCCATGCCTTGTCGATGTGCCGCTTCTTGTAGTGGACCGCAGTCCAGGCTGTTGGATAGTCGTACCTGGGATTGTTGACCCACCAGACATTGTCGCCGCTGGCATCGACCAGCTTGAACTGCAGGTCGTTGCGTGGTGAGTCGCCGCGCAGCTGGAAGTCGAAACGGTAATTTTCCGGGTAATCCAGCGCAAGGTCGCGCTGCAGTCCTGCGTAGCCGGAGACACCCTTGAAATCGTAATCCAGGCATAGCGCCTTGCCGTCCGCGCCCTGGACCTGGCGCAGCGCGCCGTTGACCTGGTTGGAGGTGACGACGCGCCATGCAGCGGGGTCGGCGAAGTTGTCCAGGATTCTGGATTCGTCCTGTGCGTGAGCACGAAACGAAGTGAGGGCAATTAAAGCGACGATAGAAAACAAGCTCGTCATGACCCGCCGTACGGCGGTTGGAAACCCCGCGCAGGCGGGAATCGCTCCAAGCTTCTGATCTGCGCGCAGGTGAGGACCATTGTCGATCCGGCACCCCGCCGATAGCGATTCCCGCCTGCGCGGGAATGACGACAGGAAAAAAGCACGGTTGCCATCCATTCTCACCCCTTGACGCTCCCCAGCAGCAATCCCTGGATGTAGTAGCGCTGCAACACCAGGAACAGCAGCAGCACCGGCAGGATGGTGACCACCGAGCCGGCCATCATCAGTTCGTAGTCCATCACGTGTTCGCGCGACAGCGATGCCAGCGCCACCGGCAGCGTCTGCAGGCTCTCGTCGCTGAGGATGATCAGCGGCCACATGAAGTCGTTCCATGCACCCAGGAAACTGAAGATTGCCAGTGTCACCAGGATCGGCTTCAACGCCGGCAGCACGATCTGGAAAAAAATCCGCCATTCACCGGCGCCGTCGATGCGCGCCGCTTCCAGCAGTTCGTCGGGGATGGAGCGCGCGTACTGGCGCACCAGGAAGATCCCGAAGATCGCCGCCATGCCCGGCACGATGGCACCCATATAGGTGTTGACCAGTCCCATCTGCTTCAACAGCAGGAACAGCGGCATCATCGCCACCTGGCCCGGTATCACCAGCGCGGCCAGCAGCGCCTGGAAGGTGCGATCACGGCCCCTGAAACGCAGTTTGGCGAAGGCATAACCGGCCAGCGTATTGAACAGCACCGACAGTACCATCACGCAGCTGGAAACCAGGAAACTGTTGAACAGGAAGCGGCCCATGCCGGCGCGCACGAACAGCTCGCGGTAATTGCCCAGCGTGGCATGCGAAGGCAGCAGTGGCGGCGGGAAATGCCCCGCTTCGCCGGTCTGCATGAAGGACACCGACAGCATCCACAGCAACGGCGCCAGGCTCACCACGGCAAGCAGCACCAGCAGCGCATTGATCAGCAATACCGACGGCAGGCTGCGTTTCATTCCACGCCCTTCCTGCGCGCGAACCACAGCAGTCCGCTGGTGGTGGCGACCATCAGCAGGAAAAGCAGGAACGCCACGGCCGATGCGTTGCCCAGGTTCCACCACTTGAAGCCTTCCTCGTACATCAGGTAGAGCACGCTCTTGGTGCTTTCCAGCGGACCACCCTGGGTCATCACATAGGGCTCGGCAAACAACTGGAAGTAGCCAGCCATGGTCAGGATGCCGACCAGCAGCAGCACCGGCCCCAGCATCGGCAGGGTCACGTGGCGGAACTGCTTCCAGGTGCCGGCGCCGTCTATGCGTGCGGCTTCGTAGAGGTCTTCCGGGATGCTCTGCAGGCCGGCCAGGAAGATGATCATGTTGTAGCCGAAGTTCTTCCACACGGCGAAAAGGATGATGGTCGGCATGGCCCAGCGCGGATCCCCCAGCCAGTCGATGGCATCGACGCCGATGGCCGACAGTCCCCAGTTCACCAGCCCGTAGCGGGTATGGAACAGGTAGCGCCAGATCACCGCCACGGCAACCACCGTGGTCACCACGGGCGCGAAATAGGCGGTGCGGAAGAACGGCTTCAGCCGTCCGGCTTTGGAATGCAGCAGCAACGCGGCGCCCAACGACATCGCCACCGACAGCGGCACTCCGACGACCACGAAATACAGCGTGTTGCCCAGTGACTTCCAGAACAACGGGTTCTGCAGCAGTCCGACGTAGTTGTCGAGCCCCACGAAGCGCAGGTTGCCCAGGTCGGCCAGTGCGTAGATATCGAAATCGGTCAGGCTAAGGGCAAGTGCGGCAATCACCGGCAGGCCGAAGAACAGGCCGATGACGATCAGCGCCGGTGCCGCGAACATCCAGCCTGCGGTGGACGGCTTCATGGCACGCCGACCGCGGCGGCCTGGTCCAGCATCCAGCGCCGCTTCTCGAGATAGCGGTCAGCGCGCCGGTCCATTTCCTCGGCTGCTTCGTCCACGCTCATTTTTCCGTTCGCCACTTCCTCGCCGACCACGCGCAGCTCCTGGGCGATGCGTTCCCATTCCGGCACCTTGGGGGTGGGGATGGCCCGTTCCAGTTGCTCGCGGAACGCCGTGGCATAGGGATCGCTTGCCAATGCCGGCGTGAGCCAGGGTGAACGGCGCGGTGGCAGGTCGCCGGTCAGCGCGTGGAAGCGTGCCTGGGTCTCGGGCAGGGACAGGAAGTGGATGAGTTTCCACGCGGCCGCCTTGTGGGTGGACTGCCGGAAGATCACGAAGCTGGTGCCGTTCGCCAACGAAGCACCGGGCCCCTCCGGACCCGGCAGCGGCATCGTCATCCAGTCGCCCTGCTGCGCCGGCGGCAGGCGTTCCTTGAACTTGGCGATATTCCAGGGGCCGGAAATGTAGAAGGAATAGAAGCCCTTGCCGAACTCATCCCACACGTTGGAGATCTGGTTGTTGGTCACCACGGGGGCAAGTTTGTGGTCGAACATTTCCTTGTAGAAGCCCATCGCCTTCCTGAAACCGGCGCTGCGGAAATTGCCGTAGCGGCCGCCGGCGCGCAGCAAGGGATCCGGCTGCTGTATGGCCAGGCTCAGCAGCGGCTCGAACTCGTTGAGCGGCAGCAGGATCGCGTAGCGGTCCGGGCCGACTTCGCGCTTGATCGCGTGCATCGCCTCGCGCCACTCGTCCCAGCTGCGCGGAGGCACTTTGACTCCGGCCGCCTGCAGCAGATCGGTTCGATAGAAAGGCAGGCGCGTTTCCACATACCAGGGCACCGCGTAAGTGCTTCCATCGACCACGCCGCTGTCCCAGACGCCAGGGAAATAGTCGGGCACATTGAAGCCCGGACTGGCGGAAATCTCATCGTCCAGCGGTTCCAGCGCACCCAGCGCGCTGAACTCGGGGATCCAGGTATTGCCGATGGGCGAAACATCCGGCAACGACTCGCCAGCAAAGGCCGTCAGCAGCTTCTCGTGCGCCGACAGCCACGGCAATTGCTGCAGGTTCACCCGGATGCCGGGATTCCGGCGCTCGAATTCGGGCAGCAGCTTCGCGACCACTTCGCCTTCGTAACCCATTGCCCAGAAGGTGACGACCTCGCGTCCGTCCTGATCGCGTTTGCACGAAGCAGCCGCCAGCGCGCAGCACCCCAACAGCAACCAGCCTGCCGTCTTCACCAGCACTGCTGTGGAATGGAACCTGGCCACGGTACGCATCTGCACAGCTTACTGCGGCGCCTGCGGCCTCGGCGGCGGTTCCTTGCTTTCCTGGCTGCTGGCGCGCGATTCGGCCATCCCCAGCGAACGCGCGTTGGCTGCGTCCACGTCCGCCGGTTTCGTCGTCGGCGCGGGTACGCCCTTCGGCGCCAGCCAGCCGCCCTTGAAGCCGGCCCGCTCCAGTCCGGTGCGGATGTGCGGGTTCTTCTTCATCACGTTCCAGACGAACTCGTTGCGGTAATTGGCGATCATGGTCAGGATCGGGCCCTGGTCGATGCCGATGTAGTCACTGGACACCCAACCTTCCCCCGGCACCAGTCGGCCCGTCTTCAGCGGGATGTCGTAGTCGAAGCTGCGGTTGAACGAGTCCAGGAAGCCATAGCTGGAATAAATGTACTCACCGTAGCGCTTGTGCATTTCCAGGGTGGCCGGAATCACCACTTCCGGCGCGAACGGCAGCGAGGCGATCGCCGCGGTCGGCGCGATGGTGCCGTCGTCGAAGTTCTCGCGCAGGCCGGCGCCACGCGCCGAGTAATGGCGGAATTCGCGTTGCTCGCCGCGGTATTCCTGCAGGGTCTGCTGCGGGCCGTCACTGGCGGTCAGCCCCCACACGTTCTCGCCGTAATCCTTCCACTTCATCGGATTGGAAATGGCATAGGTGCGCTGGGCGAGCGCGGCGCGGCGGCTGTTTTCGAAGTAGTCCATGCCGTGCTCGCGCATGTAGTCGTCCTGGATGCCGCGGAAATCGACCCAGACGTGCGTGTACTGGTGCCCGAACATCGGGCCGAAGGCCAGGAATTCCTGGTCCTGGTAGACGCCCCAGACTTCGTCGTAGCTGCGCGTCCAGACTTCCCACGCATCCGGGCTGACCGGATGGGTAGGCGAAGCCAGCGCCAGCAGGTAGGTCATCATGGCTTCGTTGTAGCCCATCCAGTCGTGCTTGATGAAGCCGCTTTCGGGGAACCAGCCCATCGAGATCAGCGGCTTGTTCTGCTGCAGCCAGGTCCAGTCGACGCGGCGGTAGAGTTCCTCGGCAAGCTTGCGGATTTCGACCTCGCGCGGATCATCGTGGTCGTAGTAGGACTGGGCGAACAACACGCCCATCATCAGCAGGGTGGTGTCTACGCTGGAAAGTTCCACCCAGCTGTCGTAGCGCGCGCCCTTCTGCATGTCCAGGAAGTGATAGTAGAAACCCTTGTAGGCCCCCTTGCCGGTACGTTCCGGACCCTGCGGTATGTCACGGAAGAATTTCAGCGTCAGCAAGGTGCGGTCAACCGCCTGGTTGCGGCTGATCCAGTTGTTCTCGATGCCGATCGGATAGGCCGTCAATGCGAAACCGACCGAAGCGATGCTGGAAAAGGGACGCGACGGGAAGCGGTCCGGCGTCAGTCCGTTGGTTTCATTGGTGGTGTCCCAGAAAAACTGGAAGGTGCGGCGTTCGATGTCGCGGAACAGCGGCGGCAGTTCAGGCCGCGAAGGCACGGCGGGTTTGGCCGGCTGCCCGGCGACCTGCGCTGTTGTCTTCCGCGGTTCGGGTTCGGGCGTTTTCTTGCATGAAGAAGCCACGGCGACCAACGCAGCGAGACAGATGCAGAGCGACACACGTAGACGACGAGACTTCATTGAAACCTTTGAACCTCTTGGAAGCGGTTACATCCGTGCGTGGGTTAACACGATATTTGGACATCTGCAGACCAGCGTTAAAAACCGGCCGCCTGTGCGGCGGCCGGGTGGGCCTGATCTTCTTACCAGTCCAGGCCAAACGACAGCTTGAAGGTACGTGTCGGCAGGGACTGGCTATTGGGCGTTCCGAAATTCAGGTTCGCATCGCCGGGGCCGCCGCGCCAGTCGTCGTAGCCCGCATAGTTCACCCAATCGAATACGTTCAATACGTCCGCCCTGACACGCAGTTTGACGTTGCTGCTTGCCGCCCATTGCTTCATGACTGCCAGGTCGAACTGCTTGAAGCCCAGGGTTCCATCTGGCTCATACTGATCGAACGAGCAATTATTGAAATCGGGAGCGTCGAAGCAATTGGTTATGTACCGCGGCGCCTGGGTGGCAAGCGTCAACTTGCCCGAGACGGTGATTCCCCACGGCGCGTCGTAGATACCGGTTGCGACGAACCGGTGTGGCGAAACGCCGCCCGCCTTCTTCCACCCATAATCGGCAAGCGTTGGCTTGTCCAGTGAGAAGACCTCGCCGGCCTGGCGATTTTCTTCCGCGTCGGTGTATGTGTAAGCGAAGGTCGCGCCCCATCCGGAGGAAGGCGTATAGGGTTTTTCAACCTTGACATACAGCGCATTGGATCGTGTTTCGATCCCATTGGTGCCCAGGATCAGATTGCCGAACCCGGGAAAGCCTTGGCCCCAGGGCTTCGGATCCCAGGTGCTTCCAGGCGGGAAGAAGCTGCCGTCGGGGCGGCGATTCCCCAACAGGAAAGCGAAGCCATCCTTGCTGTCTATATGCGAGATGGTCACGTCCGTCATCCAGTCGCCCAGCGCATTGCGCATGCCCAGACTGAACTGGTCCGAATACGGCGTCTTCAGCTCGTTCTTCAACATGAAGACCTCGCGGCCCGCGCCGGTGGCGGAAGCAAGTCCGGCAAGGACTGCAGGGTCGAAATAGCTCGGATCCCATGCCAGGCAACCGCCGACGCCGGCCACGGGACACGATGGCTGGAACGCGAAGTCGTAGGTGGCAAAACTCGCCTTGGTCAGCTCAAGCTGCAGATTGTCGAACAGGTTGCGGTCGTACGAACGACCCGCACCTCCATAGATCACATGGCGCTGGTCCGCGGCGAGGTCATACGAAAAGCCGAGGCGTGGCGCCCATGCGCCTTTGAACGACTTGCGATTGTTGCCATCGCTGATGTAGTCCTCGACATTGACGCCCGAGTTGGGATTGTTGATCGCAGTCGAAGAGCGCAGCGAGGAAGCAACATCGGCCGGCGTCACGTAGTCCAGGTAGGTCGGGCTTTCCTCATAGTCCCAGCGCACGCCGAAATTCAGTATCAGCTTGTCGTTGACTTCCCAGTCGTCCTGGATATAGAGGCCGAACTGGTTGTTGCGGGACACTGCGCTGTTGTCACCCACTCCGGCAATCGGCAAGCCAAAGCGGACGTGGATCGGCTGGGTAAGGCTTCCACCAATGTTGTAGTAATAGGCCGGGTTGTACGGAGACTGCTCCTGCGCACTTACTTCGATACGCTTGTACTTCACGCCCATCTTCACGGTGTGGCCTTCCCAGCCGGTAAAGGTCAGGTCGTCCTGGAACCCGTAGCCGCTTTGTCCCTTGTTCTGGTAGTCGGGGCCGGCGCCCGTCCGGATGATCACATCGTTCCATCCGGTGACGTCCGTCAGTATGTAGCCGCGCCCACTGGTGCTCGGGCGAGGACCCCAGCTGGTGTCTTCATAGATGAGGTGCGCATCGTTTAGCCAGTTCCCGGTGTTGAACTGATAACGCAGGTCCACCCGGGTTTCATCATTGACCTTGTCGGTGCCGTAGCTGGGCAGGTTTTCACCGCCGATGTTGGTGACTTCCACTTCGTCGCGGTATTTCGCGGTCAGCTCGAAATAATGATTGTCGCCAAATGCCCAGTCGACCTTGCCGAAATAAAGGTTTTCCTTGAACGGGGCGGTGAGGAAGCCGGTGCCGATCTGGGCCTGGATATCGCCCGGAAGCTCGTCGATGGTGTATCCGCGGCCGGGAATGATCGTGCGCGGCGACTCGTATTCCTTCGCTTCATACGCCACGAAGAAGTGCGCCTGGTCCTGGATGATTGGACCACCGAACGAGATGCCGTACTGCTCGTCCTTTGACTCGGCCTTGGTGTTCGAACGTTGTTCGAATTCAGTCGATTTACGCCAGTTCGTATCGGTATAGTCCCAGAAGAAGCTTCCGGAGAAGTTGTTTGAGCCGGATCGGGTGGTGGCAACGATCGCCGCGCTGCTCAACTGGTCGAACTCGGCTTTGTAGTTCTGGGTTATCACCTTGTACTCGCCAATGGCCGACTGCGGGAACGGATTGCCCCGGCTTGAATCCTGGCCGCTGACGCCACCCTGCAATACATAGTTCTTTTGCCCGACGCCGTCGATGAAGACATTCACGCCGTTAGCGCTCTGGGCCCCCGATTTGATCTTGGTGGAACCATCGGAAGCAGTCTGGAACTGCATGCCCGGAACCGTATCGGCGAAAGCCAGGAAGTTGCGCGTTCCTTGCGGCAGCGAATCAATCTGCTTCTGCGACACGTAGGTCGCAATCTCGGACGTCTTCGTTTCGGTCAGCATGGTGCCCTGTACCGTGACTGCCTCCAGGTCAGTCGCTTCACCCGCCGCGGTCTCAGCCACTCCACCCACCCCGAGGTTCAGCGTTGCGGTCTGGCCCACGGCGACCGTCACGGTCTGCGAGCTGGTCTGTCCGGCCGCAGAAACCTCAATCCGGTAGGTTCCCGGTGGCAGGCCGGCCAGCGAGTAACCACCGCTCGCATTGGACTGGACGCTGCGGGTCAAACCCGTAGCCACGTTGGTTGCGGTCACCTTCGCATCCGTGGCCGGCGCCGAGTCAGCAGAGACCTGGCCGCGGATCGTTGCTGCTGTCGATTGTGCGAATACCGCTGGCGCCACGCCCAGCATCAGGCAGCTGGCGAGGGCGCAGCTGAGCAGTTTGCGTGTGGGACGGATGTTGCGTTGCTTGTGGCTCTTCATGACCTATCCCCTCCCAGGGTTTGCAATCGAGTTGGAGAACTACATCTGGAACCGGTTACATCAGGCAGCGAAAAAAAATGGCTCATGAACCATCGGTGTCCGATTGACGTTGGGGCGCGCGGATGGAGGATTCGCGAACGATCAACTCCGGCACCAGCGTTTGCGAAGTGACTTCCTGCTCTTCGTCGCTTTCTATCGAAACCAGCAGCCGGGACAACGCCAGGCCACCGAGCTCGGCAATGCTGACCCGCATCGTGGTCAAGGTAGGGTGAACAAAGCGCGCCAGGGGAATGTCGTCGAAACCCGCAAGCGCGATATCGTCGGGAATCTTCACCCCGGCTTCGTTGAACGCGTACAGGCAACCCAGCGCCATCATGTCGTTGGCGGCGAAAACCGCGTCGGGCCGCTGGGCGGCGGACAGTATCTGCTTGCCGGCTTCATAACCGGAGGACTCGTCGAAGTCACCCGGCAATTCCATGGCGGTGGCCTGCGGCAGGTGTTCGGCCAGGGCGCTGCGGTAGCCGCGCAGCCGTTCGCGTGCGTCGAAATTGTCTTCGGGGCCGCAGATGAAGGCGACGTGGCGGTGCCCGACTTCGGCCAGGTGCTTCACCATGGCCGAGGCACCGCCGAAATTGTCGATGCTCAGGACCGGATAGGTGGCATCGGGCAGGTGCGTGTTGATCAGTACCGCCGGCAATGCCATCGGCAGGTTGTCGGTCAGGAAACCCGGCCGGTCCGCGTAAGGAGACAGCACCAGCAGCCCATCGACGCGGCCGCGCATGGCACGCAAGGCCTCGCCCTGCTCTTCCGGATGGCCGTGATAGCTGGAAACCAGCAGGTGCTGGCGCCGGCTGCGGGCAACCACGTCGATGCCACGTATCAGCTCGGAGAAGAACTCGCCATACAGGTCAGGTAGCACCACCCCGATGGTCTGGGTCCTGCGGCTGCTGAGGCTGCGTGCCGCGGCATGGGGTTGGTAGCGCAACCGGTTGGCGATTTCGGTCACGTGCTTGCGCACGCCCTCGGCGACATTCTCATGCCCGTTCAGGGCACGCGACACGGTGGCTACGGAGACCGAGGCCTCACGTGCAACATCTTTGATGGTGACGTGGGTTCGCGCCATTCAGTGCACTCCGCGAGCCGGGATTCAGCGAGCTGCGCGGACTGTAAACGTTTCCACAAGCAGATGTAAAGCCAATGTTATCTGTTGAGAAAAGTCCTTTTATTTCAGCGGGTTGCCGCTGTCATTGCAGGCCCGTTCGTGTTGCGTCGCGTCATTTTGTAGTGCTGCAGCCCTCAGCTGTCCAGACTGGACTCTCCAGGCGCAATCGCCTGTATCGAAAGTGCATGGATGTCGGTGGTCATCATGTCGCCCAGCGCCGCATACACCGCGCGGTGCCTGGCCAGGGAAGGTTTGCCAGTAAACGCCGCGCTGGTGATTTCAACGCCGAAATGACCGCGACCGTCCTGCGCGCCCGCGTGACCGGCATGCAGGTGGCTGTCGTCGTTCACCAGCAGGTGGGTGGGCTGGAAGGCAGCGTCCAATGCCGCGCGGATGCGCTCCAGGCGCGTCACGGAAGCACCTTGCGGAATGGCCTTACTTCCACCCGGCCATAGACCCCGGCTGCCACATACGGGTCCTGGTCGGCCCAGGTGCGTGCTTCGGCGAGCGACTCGAACTCTGCAATCACGATGCTTCCGCTGAAGCCCGCGGGACCCGGGTCTTCGGCGTCGATCGCCGGGCAGGGACCGGCCAGCAGCAGCCGCCCCTGGTCGCGCAAGGCGGTCAATCGTGCCAGGTGCGCGGCCCGGGCCTGCAGGCGCCTGGGTAGTGCGTCGACCGCGTCGTAACCTTCAATGGCATACCACATGCTTTGTTTCCCTCATCGTTCCAGGGCTGGATTGTAAAGGCCGCCGCTCCTGTCGGCGCTGGACACCCGCCCCGCCACCGCTTACTCTTGGTTCCATTGCACGGCCGGAAGCAGCGGCCCGCCCGGAGCCGGCTCATTCGCCAGACCTCCCGACGACCGATTCGCTGCCCCC
>NZ_QOVG01000019.1 GCF_010119615.1 Pseudoxanthomonas gei | reverse complement strand
CTCGACCAGCAGCCACTGCTCGTAATGTGCCGGGCAATTGTGGGCGGCACGAACCCGCACCGCCGCGAACCGCGAACTGAGCGTTGCGTCGCTGCCCTGGCGCCAGCTGACCTGCCGATACGTCCTTGCGGGCAAGCGCTGCGCGACTTCATGTACCGAGATCGGCGCATGTGCGCTATCGCGCATCGGTCGTGTGCGGGGCCGACCGCCCTTAGGGCTGGCTGGCGGCATGGGCGCAGGTTGGTGCGATCCCCACCAGACCTTCGTGTTGCTGCGGACGCCAACCATGTACAGCAGGCCGCGTTCGCTGAGCTGGTCTCGCCAGTGGGTCTCGGTGCCGTAGGCCGCATCGGCTAGCACGACGCCTGCCGCAATCCCTGTCGCCAGCGCGCTGTCGATCTGATCCATGGCCAGCGCTGTCTTGGTCTGAAACACGACCTGATCCGGAACGCCTGCCTTCTTGCGCCGCACAGTGTCCTGAGCCCACTGCTCGGGAAGATACAGCCGATAGCCCACTGGCAGGCTGCCGTGTTCGTTGGCGATCGACAAACTCACGGCAACCTGGCAATTGTCCGTCTTGCCAAGGCGGCCGCAGTACTGGCGTGCAACACCGACCGAATGCACCCCCTTCTTTGAAAATCCCGTGTCGTCCACGATCCAGTGACACGCTGCGCTCTTCCTGCTCAGGGGCGGCAGCACCTGTGCCGCCACCGCCGCCAGCAGCGCTTGATCGCTCCAGTCGGCATCGGCCACCAGATGGTGCATCGATTGATGGGCTGAGCGCACGTTCTGCGGGTGCACCCGCGCGGCCATGGGCTCCACGCTCTTGCGCCCTCCAGGCAGTAGCAACCCCTTCAGGTACCAGTGTGCGGGCTGTTTGCGATCCGCATGGGACAGGGCGGCAGCAACTACTTCCCCGTACTGTTCAAAACGCACTTCCAGTGTCCTATTCAACACAGCTCTCCCGCGCGGCCTGAAGGTCTTCCAATAGTGGCACAAAGGTACGATTATTTGTAACACAGTGGAAT
>NZ_QOVG01000018.1 GCF_010119615.1 Pseudoxanthomonas gei | reverse complement strand
GATCAGACTTCTACTGCTGGCAGTGCTGCTTTGTGCTGCCTGCCGTAGCCGGCACCATGGATGGCGGCGCATGCGAGCAGGCAGCACAAAGCAGCACTGCCAGCAGTAGAAGTCTGATCATGGTTTCCCCCCGGTTACCGGCAAGCTTGCCCCAAATGCGGAAGCTACGGCAATGCAACCTTGCCAAAGCAGGCATCCCTTCGCCTCAAAGCAAGCGGGTTCCCAGTGGCACCTCGCCATCCGGTACGCACAGCGCGACGCGGCCTTCGGCATCATGGAATCCGGTTACCAGACATTCGGACATCACCGGCCCGATCTGCTTCGGCGGGAAGTTCAATACCGCCACGACCAGCCGGCCGACGAGTTGCTCGGGCCGGTACAGGGCCGTGACCTGCGCGCTGGATTTGCGCACGCCGATGGCCGGGCCGAAATCCACCTGCAGGAGGTAAGCCGGTTTGCGGGCTTCGGGGAATTCGGACGCGGCGATGATGCGGCCGACGCGGAACTCCACTTTCTCGAAATCGCTCCAGGCGATCAGCCCGGTACCGCCCACGCTGGAGGACATGCAGCCGGCCCTACTTGCCGTGGAACGCTGTGATATCGAAGTGCAGGTCTACCCGCTTCCCATCGGCAAGCTTCACGGTAAGTACGTCGTAATGGGGAGGGCCGGTGATCTGCCCCCTCGACTCGACCGTGGCGCCGGGCAGATGTTCGCTTATCCAGTGCAACTCGGCTGCCACCCCTTCGGCTGCGGTATGTGCACCAACGATGACGACGGACTTGCGCAGGGTGGTGCCGTCGCCACCGGCATAAGTGACGGCGGCGCCCATGGTGGCTGCCTGGGCCAGCAACAGCAGCGGCTGCACCAGCATCATTACAAGCAGGCATCGCAGGAAGATTCGGACGTGCATGCAGGCTCCTGGGCGTTGAGTACGGTTGTCTAGGCAGGGGGCCCGGCAATTCTCTCTGTTCCGCGCGGTGATGTCGCCCCCGTGCGTTAGGATTTGCGAACGCTGTCGCCAGCCGGATCCCGCATGCCCGCACCCATCGATGAATTGTCCTCGCAAGTTGGGGACTTAAGTCCCGACGACCTTGCCGGCCTCGCCCGCCCGCTGGTGATCCGTGGTGCCTGCAATGACTGGCCGCTGGTCCGTGCGGGGCGCGAATCCGACAGCGCCTTCGCCCATCAGCTGTCCTCTCTGGACAATGGCAGCGCCGTCGACACCCTGCTGATGGCGCCCCAGGAAGCGGGCGTGATTGGCTACAACGCGCACCTGAATGGCTTCAACTACCGGCACTTCCGCGTTTCGGTCACCGAGGTCCTGCAGCGCCTGGCCGCCTACAGCCGGCACCCGGGAGTCACGCCGGGTGTGGCCCTGCAAAGCGCGCTGATCCCGGACTGTCTGCCTGCATTCCAGCAAGCGCATCCCATGCCCTTGCTCGCGCCGGGTATCCTTCCGCGCCTTTGGATCGGCAACCAGGTCACTACGCCCACGCACTTCGACGCTTCCCACAACCTGGCGGTAGTGGTGTGCGGGCGGCGACGCTTCACCCTGTTCGCGCCCGAGCAGGTGGGAAATCTCTATATCGGACCTCTGGATTTCGCGCCCACCGGCGCGGCCATCAGCATGGCGCGCCTGGACCAGGCGGACGACCCACGTTTCCCGCGCCTGCGCGTGGCCCTGGAGCATTCGCTGACGGCCGAACTGGTGCCTGGCGATGCGCTCTACATCCCGCCGCTGTGGTGGCATCACGTGGCATCGATGCAGCCGCTCAATGCACTGGTCAATTACTGGTGGAAGGGACCGACCACCGATGGCTGCATTGCCGAGTCGGGAATGGGTGCACTGACACACGCCCTCCTCGCCTTCAAGTCGCTTGCACCCGCAGAACGTGCAGCCTGGAAGACCTTGCTGGACCACTACGTCTTCAACCAGGAGGACCCGGCCGCGCACATCCCGGCCGATCGTCGCGGCGTGCTGGGCAATCTGACTCCCGAGCTGGTGGAACAGGCAAGGCTCAAAATCCGCCATTCCCTGTGATGGCGACGAAAGCACTGTGCGCAGTCCGGGTGAAGTTCTTAGGCACACCTCGCAGTTCTTGAAGCAGACCTCGCATGGAACCGATTACGCCTTCCGCCAGCTAAATGACCCAGGTGCGCCTCATAGGCCATTCATTGGTCAAGCGGTGAACTACGCGCAGGCCAACTACACCGTTGGCAACCCGAGCAAGGAACCAACATGAAACTCTCCTCCCGCCAACAGTCCCTGTGGTCGGTCGCGCTGGGTACGGCCCTGGCCCTCGGCATGGGCACCGCTGCCAGCGCCCAGGACCGTGGTGGTCCCCGCGCCAACACCGAACAGGAAGACAGCGACAACAACAAGGTCAAGCAGCGGCGAGAGCAGGCTGCGGGTGAGCAGGCGGCACGTCAGCAGCAGCGCGCGCAACAGGTCCAGCGCGAGGGCGAGCGTCAGCAGCAGGAGCGCAACCAGCAGGTCCGCGAGCAGGTCCAGCGCCAGCAGGCAGAGCGCGGCGACCAGCAGCGCGAACAAGCGGCACGGCAACAGGCTGCCCGTCAGGGTGAGCGCCAGCAACTGGAACGTAACAACCAGGCTCGCGAGCAGGCCCAACGCGTGCAACTCGACCGCGCCGCCCAGCAGCGCGGGATTGCAGAGCGCGCCCAGGCTGCTCGTCAGCGCAACGAGCAGATCCAGCGCGCCAGCGATCCTCGCCAATTGCCGGTCCAGCGCCAGCAGGCCGAGCGTGACCGCGTCGAGCGCCTGGGCAACCGCGGCAACGAACCCTACCGTGTGCGCTCGGCGACCGACCCACGCAACCGCGCCGACCGTGAGGCGGCAGCGCGCCAGCTGCAACAGCGCCAGGCCTCTGGCCAGGGGACCGGGGACTTTGGCGACAATCGCAGGGACGATCGTCGCAACGACCAGGGCAGGCTGGGACGCGACGCGCAGGAACGTCGTATCCGCGAGGAACGCGAGCGTGCCGACCGTTTCCGCCAGCAGCACCAGCGCGACAGCCGCAACCAGTGGGAAGATCGTTACGCGCGCCAGTTGCGCGAGCAGCGCCGCAATTCGCAGTACCGCTACCAGCAGCAGTACTACGACCGCCTGCGCCAGCAGCAGTTGCGCTTCGTCTCCAGCAACTACAACTATTACAACGACCCTTACTACTACACCCCCGCCAGCTATCGCTATTCGTACGGCGGCCGTTCCTACCAGACCAACCGCTACGGCCGCGACCTGATGAACCAGGCGGTCAACTACGGTTACCAGGAAGGCCTGCGCGCCGGGCGTGCCGACCGTGATGACGGCTGGCGCAGTGATTACCGCAACAGCTACGCCTATGAAGATGCCAGCTACGGGTACAACGGCTACTACCTTGACCAGGACCAGTACAACTATTACTTCCGCCAGGGCTTCCAGCGCGGCTACGAAGACTCCTACCGCAACGACTACCGTTACGGCCGACGCGGCAATGATGGCAATTACGCCATCCTCGCCGGTGTGCTGGCCGCGATCGTGGCCCTGCAGGTCATCCACTGACGGCAGGTGATCCACTGACGGCGGGCACACAGCCCGCAGCCCCAGGAACGCCCGGCCATGCCGGGCGTTTTCTGTTGGATGCCAGGTTGCGGCTCAGGCCTGCTCGGCAGACTCGAAGAACATCAGGTACACCAGGCGCCCATTTTCCATCGAGTCGCCAAAGTTCTGGCCTGCCGTGTGCCACAACCAGGGGCGCAGCAACAACAGCCGGTTGAAGCGCATTGGCACGCGCATGCTCATGTCCCAGCGGGTGTCATCCGTGCTGTCCTGGCCGAGGATCTGGTCGACCATGCCCTTGGCCGATGAATAGCCGAATTTGGCGGCCTCCGCGTCGGTGTACGGCGCCCGGTCGGTACCAGTGGCCTTGTGGGTGAAAAATTCAGTGCCCCCACGACAGTCTTCGGGGCGGCTCAGGAACAGGATTCCCGACCAGTGCGCGCCATCGACATGCACTTTTGCCTTGCCCTTGTCGGCGGCCAGGGTGATGCGGCTCTTGGAATGCGCCTGCGGCGGGGGCATCGCCCTCACGCTTTCTCCCACCAGCCGCGACACCTGCTGGTCCAGCCCATCGATGTTGATACGCTCGAGCGAATTACGCCCGGGGAACATCCCTTCCTGTGGCGGGTAGGTCAGCCGCAGCGCGGCCTGGCGCAGGGCCTGGGCGTTGTCCAGGAAGTCGTCGACGATGATCAGCGAAGTAGGCATGCGGCCAGCGTACCGGCAGCCCTCGCCCGCCGACAAGCGCGCAACGCAGCAGCCGGCAGGTCAACGCAACTGGCTGTCCTTGCTGCCCCGGCGGTTGTAGCCGCTGTGCCCGCCGTCGTCCGCATCGTGGGCCTCCTGGCATGGCACGCAAAGGTGCACGCCCGGTATGGCCTTGCGCCTGGCCTCGGGAATGGGGCTGTCGCATTCCTCGCAACGCTCCAGGCTGGGGCCTTGCGGCAGCTGGCTGCGCGCTCGCTTGATGCCATCGTTCACGGTGGCGTCGATCTGGTCCTGCACCGCCCCGTCGCCTGCCCATCCGGTTGCCATGACTGCCTCCTGAGAACTGGATCCTGTGGTGCCGGAGGATAAACCCGGACCCATGAACGAAATGGGGCGTGCGCGCTGCATGGGCGGGCGCACAAAACGGGGCAGCTGCGGCTTTAAAGCCCGGACACGCACGCAGCCGCGGGTGGAGGCATAAACTTCCCGGCAACGGCATGTCGGGTCGCTGCGGAGGACTTACCGATGATCAGCTGGGTGCTGGCAGCCGCACTGGCGCTCCCGGGTGCCGGGGCCGAGGTCGCACCGCCGCCTGACCCTGTAACGCTGATGGTGGTGCCGGCGGAACTCCGCGCGCGGATGCAGGCGCAGGTCATCGAGCCCGCTCGCGGCGAGCACCAGCGCCTCCAACGCCTGCTGCGCTTCCTGTCCGACGACGAGCCCGGCCTGGCCATGCTGTACAACGACGAAGCGACCCAGAGCGTCGCCGAGGCCTACCTCAACCGCCAGGCCAACTGCGTCACCTACACGATGCTGTTCCTCGCGCTGGCGCAACAGGCCGGACTGGACGCCTATCCGCAGGAGATCGAGGAAACGCTGGCGTGGCAGCAGCGCGACGGCATCGTCTACCGCACCAACCACGTCAACGCCGGCGTACGTATCGGCACGCACCGCTACACGGTGGACGTGGGGATCGGATTCGTGATCGCCCGCCACCCGGCACATCGCATTTCCATGCGGCGGCTGCTGGCGCAGTACTACAACAACCACGCCGCCATGCTGATGAGCGAGCGGCAGATGGCACCGGCGCTCGCGCATGCGCAGGTAGCGCTGGAACTCGACCCTGCCTATCCCATCACCTGGAGCAACACCGGCGTAATCCGCCTGCACGATGGCGACCCCGAAGGCGCGCGCCGGGACTACGAGACGGCGTTGCGCCTGGATCCGGACAATGCCGCCGCACTGTTCAACCTGGTGGGCCTGTACCAGCGCAGCGGCAACCGCGAACTCGAGCAGTCGTACCGGCGCCGGCTGGACAAGGTGCAGCAGGCTGATCCGTTCCACCAGTTCCTGATGGCGGCCGAGTACGAGCGCCAGGGCAATGCGACGCTGGCCATCCGCCACTACCAGCGGGCCATCAGGTTGTACGGCGACGAACATCGCTTCTATTACGGGCTGGCGCGGGCTTTCATCCTGGGCGGAAACCAGCGCCGCGCGTCGCGCGCGCTGGAGCGCGCGCTGGAGCTGTCGCATGACGACGCAACCCGCAACCTATACCGGGAAAAAATGGCCGAGCTTTCCGGGCAAGTCAGCCGCTAGCGTCGACGCCCTTGCCACGCAAGGGCCAGGTGCCCAGCAGCTGGTGCCGGCTCTGGCCCAGCAGGCTGCGTACCAGCGAAAAGTCACGCACCGTCCAGGAGATCGGGTCGATGGATTGCGCGGGCAGCACGCGCTTGTCGTACAGCAGGGTGACGTGGGGGGTGAACTCGCGCTTCAGGTAGCGCCCCAGCCCGGCGGCCATCAGCTGGTTGCTGAGTTCCCGCCACAATGCATGCACGGGCTGGCGTGCTTCGCCTCCCTGCAGCACGCAAGGATGGTTGCCTTCGCGGCCGGCGAAGCTGGAGGCCGATGACAGGATGATCTCGAATGGCGCAAGGTCGATGCGCGACGCCGCGCCGGATGCCGCCTGCACGATGTCCTCGCGCGCATCCACGTGATCGCCGAGGTGATGCAGGGTGAGGTGCAGCCGGGCCGTTTCAATGGAGCGCCCGGTCAGTGAATGTTCCGCGCGCAGGCCATCGGACTCCACCGCGATGGCTTCGCCTACGGCCGCTGGCGGGAACAGGCAGAAGAACAGCCGGTCGGTCTGCGAGCGGGGCTCGAAACCGGACAGCGATTCCTGCTGCGGCAGGTGTGACCCACGACGTACAACCATCTGCAGTACCCTCGATCAGCCGGTTTGCCAGGATGGCGCCGTCCCATGGTACCGCCACCTTCGCGACAGCGTGCCGCAATAAGCGGCTTCCTGCCACGGCCACGCGCCGCTGCCGTGGCAGGCGCTTAACCTGGCGATGGCTACCCTGTCTTCCTCATCTTGCAGGAGCCCGACATGGAACCCAGCGTGCATCCCTTTTCAGAACTTTTCGCCCAGCTCGGCCTTGCGGACGACAACGACGGCATCCAGCGCTTCATCGCCACGCATTCACCGCTGCCCGACGGCATGCGCCTGGAGGATGCCCCGTTCTGGTCACCCGCGCAGGCCCAGCTGTTGCGCGAGGAGCGACTGGACGATGCCGACTGGGCGATGGTCGTGGACCGCTTGAACGTGGCCCTGCATGCCATGCCGGAACAATAGCCTGGGGCGCATCCCGTGATGGCGCGCGCCGGTTGGCAGGGGCAGTACCTTGCCGGAAACCGACCGGCGCCACGATTGTGATGCCACTATCCGTGTTGGCAGGCGGTAACGGCCCATTCGCCGGTGCTGGCCAGGCTGCCCAGGCGTTGCGTCCGGCGGGGCCGGGACGCTGACGCTGCAATCGACAGGCCCGCCAACACACCTCCCTGCTCCCCACCGAGGACATGCGCATGCCGACGATCACCACACAGGACGGAACCGAACTCTTCTACAAGGACTGGGGCGATGGACAACCCATCGTGTTCCACCACGGCTGGCCGCTCAGCGCGGACGACTGGGATACGCAGATGCAGTTTCTCCTGGGCAAGGGCTTCCGCGTCATCGCCCACGACCGCCGCGGCCATGGACGTTCCAGCCAGACCGACAGCGGCAACGAGATGGATACCTATGCCGCCGACGTGGCGGCGCTGGCCGCGCACCTGGATTTGAAGGACGCCGTGCACGTCGGCCATTCCACGGGTGGCGGCGAAGTGGCGCGCTACGTGGCCAGGCATGGCAAGGGCCGCGTGGCCAAGGCGGTGCTGATCGGCGCGGTGCCACCGATCATGCTGAAGACCGATGCCAATCCGGGCGGGCTGCCGATGGAGGTTTTCGACGGCTTCCGCGCCGCCCTGGCCGCGAACCGGGCGCAGTTCTATCGCGACGTGCCCAGCGGGCCGTTCTACGGTTTCAACCGCGACGGCGCCAAGGTCTCCGAAGGCGTGGTCGCCAACTGGTGGCGCCAGGGCATGATGGGCGGGATCAAGGCCCACTACGACTGCATCAAGGCGTTCTCTGAAACCGACTTCAGCGAAGACCTCAGGCAGATCGAGGTGCCGACCCTGGTCATGCACGGCGACGACGACCAGATCGTGCCCTATGCCGATTCAGCGCCACTGTCGGTGAAACTGTTGAGGAACGGCACGCTGAAGACCTATCCAGGCCTGCCCCACGGAATGTGCACCACCCATCCGGAGATCATCAACCCGGACCTGCTGGCCTTCATCAGGGCCTGAAGGCCTCCAAGCCGGGCTGGCCTCGCCAGCCCGGTGTGCGACGCTGTCGATCGGACGCCCTACCAGAGGCTCTTTCCGTCGATCACCACGATCTTCTGCGTCGCGGCGTCATAGTCATCGAACAGGCGCGCGTTGACGCCGATCCTGCGGGTGACCTGGTCCCAGCTGCCGTCGGGCTTGAAGTCGGGGCTGTCGCTGTAGGTGGCGCAGCCGCATCGGCCGCAGAAGTGGTGGTCCACCAGTCTGGTCTGCCATCGATAGATGCCATCGTCACCCTGCACGACGACATGCAACTGCTCGGGCGTGTAATAGGCGAGCAAGGCGCCACGCTTGGCGCAGAACGAGCAGGTGCAGCGCGTCAGTTGCGCCGGCAATTCGCCATCGATGCTGAAACGGATATGGCCGCAGTGGCAGCTTCCGGTGATCGGCATGGCTTCCTCCGTCATGAATCCTTGAGCGCGTCGATGACCGCCTGGCTGAAAGCGGGAATGTCGGCAGGCTTGCGGCTGGTGATGAGGTGGCCGTCGATCACGACTTCGGCATCCTTCCAGAGACCACCGGCATTGACCAGGTCGGTGCGCAGGGAAGGCCACGAGGTCACTTCCCTGCCCTTCACCGCACCCGACTCCACCAGCAGCCACGGACCGTGGCAGATGGCCGCCAGCGGCTTGCCGGCCTGGTCGAAGGCGCGCACGAAGTCCACCGCCGCGGGCTGCATGCGCAGCTTGTCGGGATTGAGGACGCCGCCGGGCAGCACCAGCGCGTCGTAGTCTGCGGCGGAGGCCTGTGCAAGTTCCACATCGACCGCCACGCTTTCGCCCCAGTCCTTGCCCTTCCAGCCGCGGATGCTGCCGCTTTCCAGCGACACCACATCGACATGGAAGCCCGCATCCTTCAGGCGCTGGCGCGGGTCCATCAGTTCGGACTGTTCAAAGCCATCGGTGGCAAGGATGGCGATGCGTTTGCCTGTAGCGGCCATGGGAATCTCCTGCGGAAAAGAGACCGCAGGCTAGGCAACGGCAGGTTTGGAGGCGGTGAACGCTACGTGCAGCAGGCGCCAACAATTGTTGGGAATGCGCCCCGCCCGCCTGCACGCCACGACCTTGCTCAGCCGGAGATCTCGCGCACCGCGCGCACCGCGCGATCCACCTGTTCCGGAGTGTTCACCAGGCTGGGCGCCAGCCGCGCGTAGGTGATGGCATACGGGCTGGTGCTGGCAATGATCCTGCGCTCCAGCAGTTGTTTAACCACATCGGCGGGCTTTATTCCTTCCACCTCGAAGCAGACCAGCCCGGCGGAAAGATCGCCGGATACGGGCGTATGGATCCTGACCTTGCGGTTCTCGCCCAGCCCGGCCTTGCACTGGTCATTGAGGCTGCGGATGCGGGCCGCCACGCGCGCCTTGCCCATCTGCTGGTGCATGCGGAACGCAGCGGCGGTGGCCCACTGGTGGTCATAGGCAACAAAGCCACCGGGTGTCATGCGGTTGGCGTTGTTGGGCGACGCCGGTGCTGTTCCCTGCTCCCATGCCTTGTACTGGTCCAGGTCGCTGAAGCTGGGAATGGTTGGCCGCAACCGCGCCCAGTTGTCGGCATTGGCCCACACCAGTCCGGTCCCGCGCGGGCCGAACATCCATTTGTGCGTGCCCGCGCAGAAGTAGTCGGCGCCCAGGGTGGCGACGGTCTCGTCCGTGCTGCCGAGCCCGTGCACGCCGTCCACCACCAGCAGCACCGGCGGACCCTTGCGCGCGCGCAGCGCTGCCGAGATCTCGCGGATGGGCAGGCGGATGCCGCTGCTGGAATGCACCCAGGTCAGGCCCACCACCCGGGTCTTCGGACCAATGCCGGCCAGCAACGCGGCGATCAGCGAATCGGTGCTGGCCGCGGCCGCATCCTTGAACAGGGGGATCATGCGCATGCTGGCGCCAGCGCGTGCGGTGGCCAGGCGAATGGATTCATGGTGCGAGTAGTGGTCGTGCGTGGTGCACAGCACTTCATCGCCCGCTTGCAGCGGCAGCCCGTGGTAGACCAGGGCCAGGCCGGTGGTGGTGTTGGGGGTCAGGCAGACGTCCTGCGCGCGTCCGCCCAGGTAGTCGGCGATCACCGTCTGTACCTGCAGCGGCACGTTGTGGGCTTCATCCTCGAACAGGCCGCGTTCGAGTACCAGGAAGGGATTGGCATCGATCACGCGGCGATAGGTTTCGATGGCCTCGCGCACCGGCGCCGGGTGGCTGGCGATGAAGAAACTGGCGAAGTGCTGGTAGTCCGGATCCAGGTTGAACTGCGCGCGCACCTTGTCCCAGTCGGAAAGATCGGTGGCTGGCGCGGCCGGCTCGGCCAGCGCGGCCATCAAGGCGGAGGGAGCCAGGGCGCCGGCGGCCAGGGCGGCGGCCGGAGCGGCGAGGAAGCGACGGCGACTCAGGGGCATGGCATTCCACCTTCCAGTGCGGGCCGGGACAGCCCATCCTGAAAACAACGGCAGGGCGCCGTTGCAGCGGACAGGTGTGGAGCAGGCGTCGCGCCTGTGCGGCTTGCTATATCGCTATATCGAATGCCAATGCCAGTCCGCAGGAAGCAGTGTGCGGATCAGCCCGCCTGTGCCAGCACGTAGTCGATGGCCGCGCGCACCGCCGCCACCTGCGCCGCGTTGCATTGCGCCGGCGTTGCCCGCGGGCTGTCCGGATAGACCTCGGTGGTGGTCGTATAGCGCGCATCGGTGACGCGCGCACACAGGCCCAGGCGCTTGAGCGGGTACTGGATGACGCCTTCGGCCACCACCGGCGAGCCGATGATTTCGCCGCGGGCATCGGCCGGGGCAATGTGGGTGACCTTGGCCACGGCGGCGATCACCGCCTGCTGGAACGCCGGCTGCGGGTTTTCGCTGTCATCCACCAGGTAAAAGCCGTCGGGGATTGCGTCCGGCTCATAGGCGATGCCGTCGCGGGCGGCCAGCGCCGGGCGGAATTCGGACTCGTCGGTGTCGGTGGTCTCGTGCAGGTCCACGTGCAACAGCACGCGGTCGCGGAAGGGCTCCACCAGGCGCATCAGCGCCGCCGATTCCTGGGCCGGAGAATCCGGCCGGAACGAGCGATTGGGATCGATGGCCTCGGCGTTCCAGCGCTGCACGCGCTCGTAGGCCCAGGGACTGACGCAGGGCGCGACCACCAGGTTGACGCGACCGGCGTAGTCCGCCGCATGCTGGTCCAGGAACTGCAGCGCGCCCATCACCCCGCTGGTTTCGTAGCCGTGCACTCCGCCGGTGACCAGCACGCAGGGCAGTTCGTCGCGCCACTGGCGGCTGCGCACGGCAAACAGCGGGTAAGTGTCGACGCCGTAGTCCAGGCGCCCGTATTCGGCCACGTCGAAGCGCTCGCGCAGGCGTTCAACCAACGCCACCACGTCGGACAGGTAACTGCGTTGCGGAAGCTGCAGCGCGCGCCACTGCGCCAGTTCCGCAGGGCCCCACGCAATGCCGGGCGTGCCAATGGGATAGAAGGCTTCGGTGGTCATCGCGTCACTCGCCCTGCGTGGTCCTGGAGAAGCGGGAATTTTAGCATCGGGCCTCACTCGCCCCGTCCCGGCCCGCCTCGCCCACCCC
>NZ_QOVG01000017.1 GCF_010119615.1 Pseudoxanthomonas gei | reverse complement strand
GGCGCGCGAGCGTAGCGATGCGTGCTGTTGTCGTTGCCCAAGGCTGGCTGTTGGCAGTGGATCGCGAAGAGCGCCCTCTCCCGGCCCCCGGATAAAGCGCCCGGGGCCACCCTCTCCCATAAGGGGAGAGGAGACAATCCCGTGGCCACTTCTACCTTTACGCAGCTACGGGGAAAGCGCACGCAATGCATGCTTTCTCCTCTCCCCTTGCGGGAGAGGATGCCCAACGGGCAGGAGAGGGCGCGCGAGCGTAGCGATGCGTGCTGTTGTCGTTGCTCAAGGCTGCTGCTGGCAGTGGATCGTGAAGAGCACCCCTCTCCCGTCCCCCGGATAAAGCGCCCGGGGCCACCCTCTCCCACAAGGGGAGAGGAGAGGATTCCGGGCCACTTCTCGCCTTGCCCCTGCGGGCGCCACAAAAGGAGAGGAGCGACGGAAGGCGCCCTCTGCATGCAGCATGATTGGAACGGACCCGCACAGCCCCCATTATCGAAACACCACGCGATGAGGAGCACCAGGATGAGCGAACACGAAAACACCAGCGGCAACGCAAGCACCGGCACGCCGCGCAGCGAGATCGCCACGCTGGCCGGCGGCTGTTTCTGGGGCGTGGAGGAAATACTGCGCGCGGTGCCCGGGGTGATGGATACCGACGTGGGCTATACCGGCGGCTGGCTGGAGAACCCCACCTATGACGATACCCACGACAGCAAGTCCGGCCATGCCGAGGCGATCCGGGTCACCTTCGACCCGTCCGTGCTCAGTTACGAGGAATTGCTGGAGAACTGGTTCTTCAAGCTGCACGACCCGACCACGCTCAACCGCCAGGGCAACGACAGGGGCACCCAGTACCGCTCGGCACTGTTCCCGAATAGCCCGGAGCAGAAGGCGACCGCCGAGGCCGTGATCGCGCGGGTCAATGCCTCCGGCAAGTGGAAGCAGCCGGTCACCACTTCCATTGAACCGGAAGCGACCTGGTACAGCGCCGAGTCCTACCACCAGGACTACCTGCGCAAGCACCCGGGCGGGTACAGCTGCCATTTCATGCGCGAATAGGGGCACCACCCTGTAGCGCCGGGCCTGCCGGCCGCGCTTCGCGGCAACCCTGCCAGCCAGGTGACGGCAGCCGGGCAAGCTCGGATCTACGGCTTGCCCACCAAGGCCGTGGCCTTTGACCGCAGGCGCCCCAGGTAGCCGGGGCGCGCCCCGGCGCTGCCACGTGCCGGCTCGGGAAACCAGCGTGCCGACTCGGGAGCCCCACGCGCGGGCTTGCCAACCCCGCGCGTGGGCTCAGTGACCCCACGCGTGGACTCATGAACCTCACGCGCCGGCTCGGCGACCCCACGCGCGGGCTCACGAACCCCGTGCGTCTGCTCTGCAACCCCACGTGTGGGGTCGCGAACCCCACGCGCCGGCTCCGCGACTCCACGCGCGGGCTCACGAACCCCGCGCGCCGACCCGGCGACCTCGCACGCCGGCTCGCGCACCCCGCGCGCCGGTCCGTGCGCGGCTAAACATCGCCGCAAGGGGGCAGCCGTCCGGTAGCCCGGGTAAGCGGAGCGCACCCGGGGCTAGTTAATCCCTGGAATGCACGTGCCAGGCGTAGCTCGCCTTGACCGGGCTAGATCACGCCTTGACGACATTCAGACGGCCTGTAGCGCCGCGATACGCAGCATCACCTCCAGGCTGCGCTCGACATCGGCATCGCGGGTGGCCCACGACGACACACTGATGCGCATCGCGGTGCGGCCCTGCCAGACGGTACCGCCGCACCAGCAGGTGCCTTCGGCCTGCAGCGCCGCGACCACCGCTTGGGTGGTCGCCGGTGCGCCAAAGCTGACCAGCACCTGGTTCAGCACGACGTCGTTGAGGACTTCAAAACCCGCCTCACGCAGGCCCTGTGCAAAACGCCGCGCCTGGCGGCAGTTGCGCTCGATCATCGCGGCCACGCCCTGCCTGCCCAGCCCTTGCAAGGCCGCCCAGATCTCGATGCCGCGTGCGCGCCGCGACAATTCGGGGGTGTAGTCGGACGGATTGCGGAAGGCCGACTCGGTGGGCAGGTAGTCGGCGGTGATGGCCATGGCCGCGCGCAGGGCATCGGGCTGGCGCACGAAGGCCAGGCCGCTGTCGTAGGGCACGTTCAACCATTTGTGGGCGTCGGTCGCCCAGGAATCGGCGACTTCCATGCCCGCCACGAGGTGCCGGAGCGTCGGCGCCGCCGCAGCCCACAGGCCGAAGGCGCCGTCCACGTGCAGCCAGGCGCCGCTGCCGCGGAGGCGGGCGCCCAGCTCGCCCACCGGATCGCAGGCGCCGGTGTTGACGTTGCCGACCTGCGCGCAGACCACGGTGGGGCCGGCAATGTCCGGCAACGCATCGGCGCGCATGCGGCCCTGGGTGTCGACCGGAACGTGGACCACGCGGCTGCGGCCAAAACCCAGCAGGCCCAGCGACTTGGTCAGGGTGGGATGGGCTTCACCACCGATCACCACGGTGACCGGTGGCGCGCCGAACAGGCCGTCGGCCTCCACGTTCCAGCCGGCGCGTTGCAGCACCGCGTGGCGCGCGGCGGCCAAGGCGGTGAAGTTGGCCACGGTGGCGCCGGTGACGAAGGCGCCGCCGGTACCGGCGGGCAATCCCAGCAGGTCCACCAGCCAGCGCAATGCCACCTGCTCGATGCGCGCCGCCGCCGGGGTGATGGCGTCCAGTCCCGCGTTCTGGTCCCAGGCGCCGGCCAGCCAGTTGGCGGCCAGGGTGACCGGCAGCGTGCCGCCGATGACGAAGCCGAAGAAGCGCGCACCCGCCGTGGCCATGGTCGCCGGCGAGCCGTGGCGGTCGAGCAGGGCAAGGACCTCGTGCGGGTCGCTGCCGGCGTCGGGCAGGGCGGTGTCGAGCGCGGACAGTGCCTGCACCGCGGCCGGGTCGGGAGCGACCGCGCGCGCGTCGAGCCCCTGCAGGTAGCGGATCGAGCGTTCGGCGGCGTCGGTGAGAAGGTCGCGCATGGCATTGCTCCGGGTGCGGAAAGGAGAGGCGCGCCCCGAGCGTACGCCCGCGGGTCGGTCGCTGTTGGGCGGGCGTCCCTGTGACAACGGACAAGCACGCAGGGACCAGCCAGGCGCAAGTGCCCGCCACGTTCGGGCGTGGCTGTTTTCGGGCAGCCACCGCGCTGCTGGAGTCGGTCGAGCGCGTATGGGGTGCGGACCGGGCGCGGGACGTGCGATGGTGGCCGCCAGATGCAGCGGGCCATGCAGTTCGCAGGCCGCCGCACACGTGCTGCAGTTCCGGCGCAGTACGGACAACTGGCAGCGCAAGGCGCCACGCTCGAGGGTGGCTAACGGACATTTCACCCGCCAAACCCTCACCATGGCCGCATTGCAGTACAGCGGCCTTATCGGGAATCACTTTTGAAGCATCAATTCTTGCTGGGCGGAGATGCCCTGGGGCAGCTGATTGCCGACTTCGACTGGGCCGCCACCAGCGTGGGGCCACTGGATTCCTGGCCGCCCGTCATGCGCGCCACGGTCTCGCTGATGCTGCAGTCACCGGTGGCCCTGGTGACCCTGTGGGGCCGCGAAGGGGTGATGATCTACAACGACGCCTATTCGACTTTTGCCGGCGACCGCCATCCGGGCCTGCTCGGCTCGGAGGTCAGGCAGGGCTGGCGAGAGGTGGCCAGTTTCAACGACCACGTGCTCAACCACGTCCTCGTCGGCAACCAGACCCTGTCCTACAAGGACATGGAGCTGACGCTCAACCGCGACGGCCAGGCGCGCCAGCTGTGGCTGGACCTGGACTATTCGCCCGTGCTGGATGAAACCGGCGAGGCGATCGGCGTGCTGGCCATCGTGGTGGAAACCACCGAACGGGTGAATGCCGAGCGGGTCAAGGCGGCCGACCGCCAGCGCCTGGCCCAGCTGTTCGAACAGGCGCCTTCGTTCATGGCGGTGCTGCGCGGGCCGGAGCACGTCTTCGAACTCACCAATCCGGCCTACCAGCAACTGATCGGCCACCGCCAGGTCATCGGCCAGTCGGTGAAGGACGCCATGTCCGACGCCGCCGAGCAGGGCTACGTGCAGGTGCTGGACGAGGTATTCCGCACCGGCATCGCCTATCGGGCGCATGGCGAACATTTCGCTATGCAGGCCACGCCGGAGGGGCCGGTCAGTCCACGCGTCCTGGATTTCGTGTTCCAGCCCATCAAGGGCGCCGACCAGCAGATCACCGGGATCTTCGTCGAGGGTTTCGACGTCACCGACCAGACCTTCGCCGAAGCCCGGCGCAAGGCCCTGATCGACCTGACCGACGTGATCCGCGACCAGCGCGACCCCGATGAGCTGGGATTCGTGGCCGCCGCCATCCTGGGCAAGGCGCTCGGCGCCCAACGCGTGGGCTACGCCTCGATCGACGAGGTGCGGGAAACCCTGCACGTGTCGCGGGACTGGACCGCACCCGGGGTGGAGAGCCTGGCCGGCGTGCTCGAGCTGCGCCACTACGGCTCGTTCATCGATTCGCTGAAGGCCGACGAGATCGTCAGCATCGGCGATGTGCGCGAAGACCCGCGCACCGCCGGCAGCCACCAGGCGCTGGAAGCCAAGAGCGCGCGATCGTTCGTCAACGTGCCGATCGTCGAGAACCAGAAGCTGGTGGCGGTGCTCTACGTCAACGTCGACGAGGTGCGGCGCTGGGAAGACGAGGACCTGTCACTGATCCGCGAGTTCGCCGAGCGCATCCGCACCGCCGAGCAGCGCATTCGCGGGGAAGCGGCGCTGATCGAAGCCAAGGAGACGCTGGAACTGCGCGTGGAGGAACGCACCGCCGAGCTGATGGCCATGGAGGCGGTGTTGCGGCAGGCACAGAAAATGGAGGCCGTGGGCCAGCTCACCGGCGGCCTGGCGCACGACTTCAACAACCTGCTGACCGGCATCGCCGGCAGCCTGGAACTGATGCAGCTGCGCCTGGATGCCGGCCGCACCCAGGACCTGCCGCGCTACATCGCCACGGCCCAGGGCGCGGCCAGCCGCGCGGCCGCGCTGACCCATCGGCTGCTGGCGTTCTCGCGCCGGCAGACGCTCGACCCCAAGCCCACCGACATCAAGCAACTGGTCAACAGCCTGGAGGAACTGGTGCAGCGCACGGTGGGGCCGGGCATCCGGATCGAGACGGTCAATGCGGCCGGCCTGTGGCCTTCGCTGATCGATCCCAGCCAGCTGGAAAACGCGGTCCTCAACCTGTGCATCAATGCGCGTGACGCCATGCCCGATGGCGGCACGATCACCATCGAGACCGGCAACCGTTGGCTGGATGATCGCACCGCCAGGGAGCGGCAGCTGGAGCCGGGCCAGTACATTTCCCTGTGCGTGTCCGACAGTGGCGCCGGCATGACCCCCGAGGTGGTGGCCAAGGCCTTCGATCCCTTCTTCACCACCAAGCCGATCGGCATGGGCACCGGCCTGGGCCTGTCCATGATCTACGGGTTCGCGCGGCAGTCGGGCGGTTCGGTCGGCATCTATTCCGAGGTCGGCCAGGGCACCAACGTCTGCATCTACCTGCCGCGCCACAACGGCGAGGCGGAGGATGAGGCGTTCGCGCCCGAGCATGCGGAAGCACCGCGGGGCGAGGAAGGCGAAACCGTCCTGCTCATCGACGACGAACCCACCATCCGCATGCTGGTCAGTGAAGTGCTGGAAGGCTTGGGCTACCACGTGATCGCGGTCGAGGACGGCAGTGCCGGCCTGAAGGTGATCAACGGCACGGCGCGCATCGACCTGCTGGTCACCGACGTGGGCCTGCCGGGCGGGCTCAACGGCCGCCAGGTCGCCGATGCCGCGCGCCTGATCCGTCCCGACCTGAAAGTGCTTTTCATCACCGGCTATGCCGAGAATGCCGTGCTCAGCCATGGCCATCTGGCGCCGGGGATGCACGTGGTCACCAAGCCGTTCGCGCTGGACATCTTCGCCAATCGGGTCAGGGACCTGATCGGCCCGCAGCAGTAGGCGGTCATCCGGGGTCGCGTCCTGCAGGCACACAGACCCGGTGCAGGGCGCAGGCAACGCGCTGCCGCCCCGGACTCAGCCCGCCTTCAACATGCGCAGCAGGCCGCCGAAACGGCGCCGGTACTCGGCCGGCGTGATGCCGACATTGCGCTTGAACAGGCGCCCGAAGAAGCCGCTGTCCTCGTAGCCGATGCTGTTGGCGATGGCGTCCAGGCTGTCGTCGCCCGCTTCCAGCAGGTGCTTGGCCTCTTCCAGCCGCAGCGTGTGCACGTAATCCAGCGGCGACAGTCCGGTGGCCTGCTCGAAGCGGCGCTTGAAGGTGCGTTCGGGCAGGCGGCTGTGCCGGACCATGCCCGCGACCGGCGCCGCCTCCGCATAGTGTTCCGCGATCCAGGCCTGGCACCCGGCGATCAGCGCGTCTTCGGATTGCCGCGAGCGCGCCAGCTGCGCGTAAGGCTGCTGGCCGACGGTGTGCCAGTCGACCAGGTTCACGCGGGCGGTGTGGATGGCGCATCCGAGGCCGGCGACGCGCGCGATCAGGTACAGGGCCAGGTCCATGCACGACGCGCCGCCGCCGGCCATCACCAGTCGCTGGCCCTCGCCCGAGGCGACCAGCGCGCTGCGCGGATGCAGGCGCACGCGCGGGAAGCGCGTGGCGAAGACTTCGGCGAAGGCCCAGTGGGTGGTCGCGTCCTGGTCGTCCAGCAGCCCTGCCTGTGCAAGCAGGACGGCGCCGGAGCAGGTCGAGGCGATGATGGAGCCGTGCCCGCTGCATCGCCGCAGCCATTCGATCTCGGCGCCGTACTGGCCGCTCACGTCGTGCGCCGGGTAGCCGGTCGCCTCGGGAATGCAGACGATCTGCGGCAGGCCGATCGCGTCGAGGGTAGCTTCGGGCTCGATCACCACGCCGTTCAGGATCGGCTGCGGCCCCGGCTGCGAGGCGACCAGCACCGGCTGCACCACGCCGACACCCGCCACGCCGTGCTGGATCATTCCCCAGTCGCGGCCCGCCGAGCGGAACAGGTCGTACATGCCATAGACCACCGAGGCCGCGGCGTAGGGCGTGATGAGGATGGCGGCGACGGGAAGCGGCTGCATGGTGGGCATGGCCGAAATGTCCGGTTGGTGTCCGAAACGGCTGCAGGGCAGGGCGCACGCGCGCATTAACGTGCCGGCTCCCCCAGTAGACCAAAGCCGATGCCGTCATGCCAAGCCCGATCGAATTGTTGCTGCACCCCGTGTCCCTGGCCCTGTTCGCACTGTTCGCGGTGCTGATGCTGTGGGAATTCCTCGCGCCTGCGCGCCGCCTGCCCGCGGTGCCGGGGTGGTACTGGCGCGCGCCACTGGTGTTCGCCAGCTATTTCCTGCTGTCGTCCTACCTGCCGCTGTTGTGGGGCCGCTACCTGTTGCCGCTGCAGCTGTTCGACCTGGCCCACCTGGGCGCGTGGACGGGCGGACTGGTCGGCCTGCTGGTCTACCAGGCCTGCGCCTATGGCTGGCATCGCGCCATCCATGCGCATGACTGGGCCTGGCGCGGTTTCCACCAGATGCACCACAGCGCCGAACGCCTGGACACCTTGAGCGCGTTCTGGTTCAGTCCACTGGAAACAGCGGGCTGGACCGCGGTGGCCAGCATCGCGCTGACGCTGGTGGTGGGCCTGAGCCCGCAAGCCACCACCGTGGCGCTGCTGTCGGCAAGCCTGCTGGCCATGTTCACCCATACCAACGTGCGCACGCCGCGCTGGCTGGGCTACCTGATCGAGCGTCCGGAAAGCCACTCGTGGCACCACGCTCGCGGACGCCATCGCGACAACTATTCCGAACTGCCGGTCTTCGACATGCTGTTCGGCACGTTCCGCAATCCGCGCGACTTCGCGCCGGAGACCGGCTTCCATGAAGGCGCTTCGCTGCGCGTGCTAGAGATGAGCCTGGCCCGGGACGTGAGCGAACCGCGGGCGTCGGCCGCCACCGCCGGCACGCGCTGATCCGCGGTTCCGTGCAGGCGCGTCGGCAGGCACGGCGGCGGCGGCCGGGGCAAAGGGTCGCCCCTATACTGGCCGTCCTTGCAGACACCCCAGGATTTCCCATGTTCGGCATGTCCCTGCTTCTGGTCGCCGTCGCTGTCGTGCTGGCCGTCATCGGCCTTGGCCTGTTCTTCTGGACCATCGCCCTGCGCCGGGTGGTGCCGGTCAACGAAGTGCACATCGTGCAGACCCGCAAGAACACGGTGTCCTACGGCAAGGGCTTCGCCAGCAACACCTATTACGAATGGCCGTCGCGCATTCCCATGATTGGACTGGTGCGGGTGACCCTGCCGGTGTCCAACTTCTCCATCGACCTGCCGGACTACGCCGCCTACGACAAGGAGCGCGTGCCGTTCCTGGTCCATGTCATGGCCTTCTTCCGCATCAGCGATTCCAACACCGCCGCCCAGCGCGTGGCCTCGTTCGAGGAACTGAAGGAACAGCTGACCGCCATCGTGCAGGGCTCCGTGCGCACCGTGCTGGCCGCGCACGAGATCGACCAGATCATGCTTGACCGCAGCCGCTTCGGCGAAGCCTTCACCAAGGAAGTGACGCCGCAACTGGGCGGATGGGGCGTGGAGGCGATCAAGAACATCGAGCTGATGGACATCCGCGATTCCAAGGAGAGCGAGGTCATCCAGAACATCATGGCCAAGCGCACCTCGGGCATCGAGCGCGAGTCGCGCCTGGTGGTGGCCGACAACACCCGCCAGGCCGAGATGGCCGAGATCGCCGCCACCCGCGAAATCGAGATGTCGCGCCAGCAGGCGGCCGAGCAGGTGGGGCTGCGCACCGCGGAAAAGGAAAAGAACGTGGGCGTGGCCAATGAGCAATCCTCGCAGCAGGTCAAGGTGCAGCAGCGCGAAACCGCGGCCAAGGAAATGGACGTCACCCAGGTCAAGAGCGTGCGTGGCGCGGAGATCAATCGCGAGGTCGCGGTGATCACCGCCGCCCAGGCCAAGGAAGTGGCGATCGTGCAGGCCGACGCGGCCAAGCAGGTGGCCATTGTCTCGGCCGAAGGCAGCAAGCAGCAGACCGTGCTGACCGCCGAGGGCAAGCTGGAGGCGGCCAAGCGCAATGCCGAGGGCATCGCGGTGGAGGGCGAAGCCAAAGGTTCGGCGGAAACCGCGATCCTGATGGCGCCGGTGGACGCGCAGATCAAGCTGGCCGAAAAGATCGGCAGCGACCAGGGCTACCAGACCTACCTGCTCGGCATCCGCAACATCGAAGCGGCGCAGGCGGTGGGCACCGCGCAGGCGGAGGCGCTGAAGTCGGCCGACGTCAAGGTGATCTCCAACGCCGGCACCCCCGGCAAGGGCCTGTCCAGCGTCATGGACCTGTTCTCGGCCGATGGCGGCACTGCGGTGGCGAGCATGCTGGAAGGCCTGGCGCAGTCGCCGGAAGGCAAGAAGCTGCTGCAGAGGTTCGTGGAGAAGCAGCAGCCGTAGTAGGTACGGGAATCCGCGATTCGCCGGCAGCGGTCGCGGACGAACCGGCGGCCTGCAGGATCGGCCCTACTGTGCCTATCCTGACGCGGAGGCCTCTACCGCAGGCTGGGTTTCCACTACGGGCGTGCTGGCAGTCACCCGCCACACCGCGTCGCCGACGTCATCGGCGACCAGCAGGGCGCCTTGCTCGTCCTGGGCCAGCCCGACCGGTGCGCCGTACAGCTGTGACTGGTCGGGGGAATAGAAGCCGGTCACCACCGCCTGTGGCACGCCGACCGGCTTGCCATTGCGGAACGCCACATGGATCACCCGGTAACCGCTCAATGGCGAGCGGTCCCAGCTGCCGTGTTCGCTGACGAAGGCGCCGCCCTGGTATTGCAGCGGCAGCGCATTGGCCGGAGAGAACAACAGTCCAAGCGCGGCCACGTGCGAGCCCAGCGCGTAGTCGGGCGTGATTGCCCTGGCGACCAGGTCGGGACGTTGCTGCATGACGCGGGTGTCCACGTGCTGCCCGTAGTAGCTGTAGGGCCAGCCGTAGAAGCCGCCGTCCTGCACCGAGGTCAGGTAATCGGGCACCAGGTCGGCGCCGATCTCGTCGCGTTCGTTGGCGATGGCCCACAGCTTGCCGGTCTGCGGTTCCCATTGCAGGCCGGTGGGGTTGCGTATGCCCGAGGCGTAGACGCGGCTGCCGCCGGTGGCGACATCCACTTCCAGCACGGTGGCGCGCCGGTATTCCACTTCCAGCCCGTTCTCGCCGATATTGCTGTTGGAACCCACGCCGACGTAGAGCTTGCTGCCATCCGGACTGGCCAGCAAGGCCTTGGTCCAGTGGTGATTGAGCGTATCGGGCAGGTCCGCGAACGGCACCCCCGGCGCGCTGATGCGGGTGGCGCCGGCGGCATACGGGTAGCGGACGATGCCGTCGGTGTTGGCGACATACAGCCAGTCACCGATGAGCTGCACGCCGAACGGCGAGTTGAGCTTCTCCAGGAAGACATGCTGCTCCCATTGACCGCCTGCACCGGGCTTGCGGCGCAACAAGGTGATGCGGTTGCCGCCCTTGCCACCCTTGCCGGAGCGGCCCTTGATCTTGCCGGCGATCCATTGCTTGGGCGTAGTGACCGGTTCGGTGCCGGGGCCATTGGATTCGACCACCAGCACGTCGTGGTTGGGCAGCACGTACAGCTGGCGCGGATGCATCAGGCCGGCGGCGATCTTCTCGATCTTCAGGCCTGCGGCGACCGTGGGCGCCTGGCCCTGCTTCCAGCCGACGCCTTCGGGAACCTGCATGGGCGGCACCAGGAAATTCCTGGCCTGGGGCAGGGGTGGGCTGCTGCCGGATTGCTGCGCGGGCTCCAGCGCGGCATCGCCGGCGCATCCGGCCAGCATGGCCGCCAGGGCCAGGGACACCGCGTTGCGGACAAGACGCTTATTCATGGCCGGTATTCCCCTGGCGGATGCCCTGGACGGCAACCACCACGGCGCCGATGCACAGCAGGATTACGGTGAGCACCGACAACCACAGCCCGGCCGGCACGATGGCGTAGGCGTCGCGGCTGTGCACGAACGAATTCAAGATGGCCGCGACGATCGCGAACAGGTTCAGCCAGAAGTCGAACCTGTCGGTGCGGGTCGCCAGGTGACGCGCGGTGAACCAGACCCGCGCCAGGTTGAGCAGGCGCGGCACCACCGCGAACACCAGGCCGATCGCGAGCAGCCAGGCGGCCCCCTTGGCCCACTGCATCACCCCGCTGCGGAGGTAGACGATGTCGAACACCAGTGCGGCGACGAAGCACCCGAACGGGATGGGGTTGAGCAGCGCGTAGATGGCGTGGGCCGCCACCGGACGAGGTGGCGAGGCAAGGGAGCTCATGGGCAGGCTGCTCGAAGGACAGGGAAGGAGGCGCCAGCCCGCCGGACCGCAGTTGCTGGCGCGGCGCGCAGGAGACACGTGAATCTAGACCGGCCGCTGTAAACGCAGTGTCGGCATCGTCGCAGCACAGCCTTTGCAGGAGCACGGCCGTTGTAGGAGCGACGCAAGTCGCGAAGCAGTGGAGTTCGCAGCCGATGCCTGTTCGGGGCTTCACTGCTTCGCGACTTGCGTCGCTCCTACAAGGGCTTTTTTTGGGCTACTGGGCGCGCTTCTTGTAGGTGATTTCCATCATCCTGGATTCCTTTCCGTCCGGGCCGGGTGCGTACATTTCGAACACCTCGGTGTTCGGGTCGGTCCAGCGCGTCGTCATGCGCGCGGTCTGCGGCTTCTTGCTGACCGGGTCGTGGTAGGTGCCGGTGAAGGCGCAGGACAACCTGGCGTCGCAGCTGCCTTCACTGACCATCAGGCCGGTGCTCATGCTGTCGTTCCACGTCGACCAGTACTTGCCGGTGACGTTGTCGAAGCCGTGCAGCCCCTGGCCGGTGTAGGGCTGGCCCATCATCTGCGAACTCACGTCCTCCACCAGCACGCGGTCGCCCAGGATCAGCTTGCGCGTGGCGGTACCGGCGTCGATGGCGGGCTCGGCGCCCGGTGTGTGCCAGCTCTTGACCGTGAGGTCGTAGGTGCCGGCCATGGCGGCCAGCTTCTGGTGTTCGGCGCCGGGCGTGCCGGCTTTCTGGTAGGCCTCCATCATCGCCTTCATTTCAGGCGTCATCTGCGGCGCTGCGGTTTCGGCGGCGAGGGGGCCGCCGAGCAACAGGGCCGAAGCGGCAAGGGAAATGGAAATGGCATGGATGCGGGTCATGTTCGTTCTCCTAGGTGGGCGGGAATGGACAGTGCCGACATGTTCGCCAGTCGGTGCCTTGCGCGTGTGAAAAGGTCGTTTGCTGGAATTCCCAGGGCAGCGCGCGCAAGCCGGGCATCCGGCGGCATCAGGCGAACCGCTGGCCGTTTCCCGCGCTTCACCGCGTTGGGCCACGTGCGACCCGCCGGACAGGGGAGGCGGTCACGCCATGCGGGTGTCCGCATGGCTCTTCCAGAGGGAGCACTCCATGAAACGCACGTACGCAAGCCTGTTATGCCTGTTCCTCGCCATTGCCGCCGCCGCACCGGCCCTTGCCCAGCAGAAGCCCTATGCCGATGGCCCGGTCATCGTGGTCAGCGCCATCAAGGTCATGGATGGGCAGTTCGAGAACTACATGGCGTACCTGCATGGAACCTGGCGCAAGGTCCAGGACGCGTCCAAGGAAGCCGGCCTGGTCACCGACTACCATGTCTACAGCGCCCAGGCGCACAACCCGAACGAAGCCGACCTGTACCTGGTCGTCACCTATCCGAACATGGCGGCCTTCGACGGCATCGACGAAAAGATGGACCCGATCCAGGCCAAGGTCACCAAGATGAATTACAAGCAGGCCGACGAGGCTTCCGGCAAGCGCACCGTCATGCGCACCGTGCTGGGCAGCGAGCTGTTGCGCGAGCTGGTGTTCAAGTAGTCCCGGGACAGCCGCGTTGCTGTGACAGACAAAGCCGCCCCCGGGGCGGCTTTTTTACGGCTGGGTGGGGTGGGGT
>NZ_QOVG01000016.1 GCF_010119615.1 Pseudoxanthomonas gei | reverse complement strand
GCCACCGAAACGTTCCGCACCGATCTTCGTCAGCGCCGCCGTCAGCGTCGTCTTGCCGTGGTCAACGTGACCAATCGTGCCCACGTTCACGTGCGGCTTGGTGCGTTCGAATTTACCCTTTGCCATGACTTTCTACCTTCTGATTCTTGTGATCGGTTGAATGGGAAAGCCGGCCACTGGCCGGCGACCCTCAGTTCTTCTTGACGACCGCTTCGGCGATATTGGCCGGCGCTTCGGCGTAGTGGTCGAATTCCATCGTGAACGTGGCGCGGCCCTGCGACATGGAGCGCAGCGTCGTTGCGTAACCGAACATCTCGCCCAGCGGAAGCATGGCGTTGATGGTCTTGCCCGACGGGCTGTCTTCCTGGCCCTGCAGGATGCCGCGACGACGGCTGACGTCGCCCATCACGTCACCGAGGTAATCCTCGGGCGTCACGATCTCGACCTTCATAACCGGCTCAAGCAACACGGGGCTGGCTTTCGCGAAGGCCTCCTTGAATGCCATGGAGCCGGCCACCTTGAACGCCATTTCATTGGAGTCCACGTCGTGGAACGAGCCGTCGACGGCCCTGACCGCGACATCCACCACCGGGAAACCGGCCAGCGGACCGCTCTTCATTGCTTCTTCGATGCCCTTGCCAGACGCGGTGACGTATTCCTTCGGCACCACGCCGCCGACGATGGCGTTCTCGAACGAGAAACCCACGCCGCGCTCCTGCGGCTCCATCTCGATGACGATGTGGCCGTACTGGCCACGACCACCGGACTGGCGCACGAACTTGCCTTCCTGCTTGACCGCTTTGCGGATGGTCTCGCGGTAGGCGACCTGCGGCTTGCCGACATTGGCTTCCACGTTGAACTCGCGCTTCATGCGGTCCACCAGGATGTCCAAGTGCAGCTCGCCCATGCCGGCGATGATGGTCTGGCCGGATTCTTCGTCGGTACGCACGCGGAACGAGGGATCTTCCTGGGCCAGGCGGCCCAGTGCAACGCCCATCTTTTCCTGGTCAGACTTGGTCTTGGGTTCCACCGCCATCGAGATGACGGGTTCCGGGAAGATCATGCGCTCCAGGGTGATGATGTGGTCCTGCGAGCAAAGCGTGTCGCCGGTGGTGACGTCCTTCAGGCCGACCGCGGCTGCGATGTCGCCCGCGCGCACTTCCTTGATCTCGCTACGCTCGTTGGAGTGCATCTGCAGGATGCGGCCGACGCGCTCTTTCTTCGATTTGACCGGGTTGTAGACGGCGTCGCCCGAATTGAGGATGCCGGAATAGACGCGGAAGAAGGTCAGCGAGCCCACGAACGGGTCGGTCATGATCTTGAACGCGAGCGCCGAGAACGGCGCGGTGTCGGTGGCCGGACGCGAATCTTCCTTGTCGTCTTCGTCGATGCCCGCAACCGGCGGACGATCGGAAGGCGACGGCAGCAGATGTACTACGCCGTCCAGCATGGCCTGCACGCCCTTGTTCTTGAACGCGCTGCCGCAGAACACGGGCACGATCTCGACTTTCAGGGTGCGCTGGCGCAGGCCGTCGATGATTTCGGCCTCGGACAACTCGCCCTCATTGAGGTACTTGTCCATCAGCTCTTCAGTAGCTTCGGCCGCAGCTTCCACCATGAACGCGCGAGCGGCAACGGCCTTGTCCAGCAACTCGGCCGGGATCTCGCGGTATTCGAACGTGGTGCCCTGCGAGGCGGTATCCCAATGGATCGCCTTCATCTTGATCAGGTCGACCACGCCTTCGAAGCCTTCCTCGGCACCAATCGGCACCTGCATCGGCACGGCGTAAGCACCCAGGCGAGCCTTCAGCTGCTCGACGACCTTGTCGAAGTTGGCGCCGGTACGGTCCATCTTGTTGACGAACGCCATACGCGGCACGGAATACTTGTTGGCCTGGCGCCACACCGTCTCGGACTGGGGCTGTACGCCGCCTACCGCGCAAAGCACAAACACGGCGCCATCGAGCACGCGCAAGGAGCGTTCGACTTCGATGGTGAAGTCAACGTGTCCGGGCGTGTCGATGATGTTGAAGCGGTGTTCCTGCATGGACTTGTCCATGCCTTTCCAGAACGCCGTGGTCGCAGCAGACGTGATGGTGATGCCACGCTCCTGCTCCTGCTCCATCCAGTCCATGGTCGCGGCACCATCGTGCACTTCACCGATCTTGTGGCTGACGCCGGTGTAGAACAGGATGCGCTCCGACGTGGTGGTCTTGCCCGCGTCGATGTGGGCCATGATGCCGAAATTACGGTAACGCTCGATGGGGGTGGTGCGAGCCACGACAGTCTCTCTTTTTTTTGTGTTTGCGGATGGCCAAACGCCGCCCGTGGGCGGCCTTCGGATTCGGCATGCGGCGGAAGTCGCCGCATGGACGCCTAGTTGGCGTCTAAAGGTCCGCTATTCAAGGCGCCAGCTGAACCACGCAGCGCCCGCGGACCGGGCAATCACCAGCGGTAGTGGGCGAACGCCTTGTTCGCTTCCGCCATGCGATGGGTTTCTTCACGCTTCTTGATGGCGCCGCCACGGTTTTCCGAGGCATCGATCAGTTCGGCTGCCAGCTTGCGCGGCATCGAGTTCTCGCCGCGCTTGCGGGCCGAATCGATCAGCCAGCGCATTGCCAGGGCCAGACGGCGCGACGAACGCACTTCGACCGGCACCTGGTAGGTGGCACCGCCGACGCGACGCGACTTGACCTCGACGGTCGGCGAGATGTTGTCCAGCGCCTTCTCGACCAGCTCAAGGGCGTTGGGGTTCTTCTCGCTGATGACTTCCATTGCGCCGTACACGATCTTCTCGGCGACAGACTTCTTGCCGCTATACATGACCATGTTGATGAAACGGGCGATGGTGTTGCTGCCGTGCTTCGGATCGGGCAGGACGGTACGCTGTGGGGTTGAGCCTTTACGGGACATGATTGCTTACCTGTTAGGACTTCGGGCGCTTGGCGCCGTACTTGGAGCGGCCTTGGCGACGCTTGGCGACACCGGAGGCATCGAGCGAACCGCGGACGGTGTGGTAGCGCACGCCCGGCAAGTCCTTGACGCGACCGCCACGAACCAGGACCACGGAGTGCTCCTGCAGGTTATGGCCTTCACCACCGATGTAGCTGATGATTTCTTCCTGGTTGGTCAGGCGGACCTTGGCAACCTTGCGAAGCGCCGAGTTCGGCTTCTTCGGGGTGGTGGTGTACACGCGCGTGCAAACGCCGCGACGCTGCGGGCACTTGTCCAGCGCGGGCGACTGGCTCTTGTAGGTCGGGGCCTGCCGCGGCTTGCGGACGAGCTGGTTGATCGTTGCCATCTTTATGGATTCTTCGGATGTAAGGCCGGAGCCTTGTGCGTGAAAATGACGGCAGGCCGCATGACGGCCCGCCGAGACAGGAAAGTATAGCTGGCAGGGCAAAAGCCCGTCAACTGACGGCTCCGGCCTGCCTGGCCCATCCCGGGCCGGAACACGGGGCGCATCCTGCGCCCCATTTCTCTGGACTTCCCCGCCGGCAAGGCCGGAAGGGCCTGCTGCTTACTCTTCGGCGTCGCCGGAGACCACATCTGCCACCGGCTCCGCAACGGCCGGGACCGCGACTTCCGCCGGAGTGGTGGAAACCAGGGCTTCCATCTCGGAATCGGTCAGGCCGGAGGCGTTCTTGCGGCGCCCGGCGTGGTAGGTCAGGCCGGTACCGGCCGGGATCAGACGGCCGACGATCACGTTCTCCTTCAGGCCGCGCAGGTTGTCGCGGGTTCCGCGGACGGCAGCCTCGGTCAACACGCGGGTGGTTTCCTGGAAGGAAGCCGCCGAGATGAACGACTCGGTGGCGAGCGAGGCCTTGGTGATGCCCAGCAGGACCGGGTCGTACTTGGCCGGCAGTTCGTTCTTGGCCAGGATCTTGACGTTTTCCTCCAGCACCCGCTGCTTCTCGGCCTGTTCGCCGTGCAGGTACTTGGTGTTGCCGGCATCGGTGATCTCGACCTTGCGCAGCATCTGGCGGGTAATCACCTCGATGTGCTTGTCGTTGATCTTGACGCCCTGCAGGCGGTACACGTCCTGGATTTCCTTGACCAGGTAGGCGGCCAGCGGCTCGACACCCAGCAGGCGCAGGATGTCCTGCGGCGACGGCTCGCCGTCCACCACGGTCTCGCCCTTGGCCACGTGCTCGCCCTCGAACACGATGATCTGGCGGAACTTGGGAATCAGTTCCTCGTGTTCGCTGCCATCGGTGTCCTTGATGATCAGGCGCTGCTTGCCCTTGGTGTCCTTGCCGAAGCTGATGATGCCCGAGCGCTCGGCCAGGATCGCGGGATCCTTCGGCTTGCGCGCTTCGAACAGATCGGCCACGCGCGGCAGACCACCGGTGATATCACGGGTCTTGGACGCTTCCTGCGGCACCTTGGTGACCACGTCGCCCACGCCGACGGCGGCGCCGTCCTGCAGGTTGACGATGGAACGCGGCGGCAGCAGGTACTGGGCCGGCAGGTCGGTGCCCGGGATGTTCAGGTCCTTGCCGGCCTTGTCGACGATACGCACGACCGGGCGCAGGTCCTTGCCCATCGAGCCACGGCGCTTGGGATCGGTGATCTCGCGCGCGGTCAGGCCGGTCAGGTCATCTGTCTTCTCGATGACGGTGATGCCGTCGACGAAGTCGATGAAGCGCACGAAACCGGTCACTTCCGACACGATCGGGTGGTTATGGGGGTCCCAGTTGGCGACCGACTGGCCAGCCTTGATGGCCGCGCCGTCCTTGACCGCAATGGTGGCGCCGTACGGCAGCTTGTAACGCTCGCGCTCGCGGCCGTGGCCGTCCAGCACCGACAGTTCGCCCGAACGGGACACCGCGACCAGGTGGCCGTTGGTGTGCTCGACGAACTTCAGGTTGTTGAACTTGATGGAACCGGTGGTCTTGACCGTGATGTTGTCCACGGCGGCCGCACGAGAAGCCGCACCACCGATGTGGAAGGTACGCATGGTCAGCTGGGTACCGGGCTCGCCGATCGACTGGGCGGCGATGACGCCGACCGCTTCGCCGATGTTGACGATATGGCCACGGGCTAGGTCGCGGCCGTAGCAATGCGAGCACACGCCGAAGTCGGAGGTGCAGGTGATGGTGGAACGCACCTTCAGGGCCTGCACGCCAGCGTCTTCCAGCTTCTGCACCCAGGCTTCGTCGAGCAGCGTGTTGCGGGTGACGATGGGATCCTCGTCGTTGCCCGGAAGGAACACGTCCTCGGCCACGATGCGGCCCAGCACGCGCTCGCGCAGCGGCTCGACCACGTCGCCGCCTTCCACGATCGGGGTCATCATCAGACCTTCGTTGGTGCCGCAGTCGACTTCGGTGATCACCACGTCCTGGGCCACGTCGACCAGGCGACGGGTCAGGTAACCCGAGTTCGCGGTCTTCAGCGCGGTATCGGCCAGGCCCTTACGCGCACCGTGGGTGGAGTTGAAGTATTCCTGGACGTTCAGGCCTTCGCGGAAGTTGGCCTTGATGGGCGTCTCGATGATCGAGCCATCGGGACGGGCCATCAGGCCGCGCATGCCGGCCAGCTGGCGGATCTGCGCCTGCGAACCACGCGCGCCGGAGTCGGCCATGATGTAAAGCGAGTTCATCGACTTTTCGTTGATCGTCTCGCCCTTGGCGTTCTGCACCTTGTCGGTACCAATGGTGTCCATCATCGCCTTGGCGATGCGCTCATTGGTACGCGACCAGATGTCGACCACCTTGTTGTAGCGCTCGCCGGCGGTGACCAGGCCGCTCTGGTACTGCTCCTGGATCTCCAGGACCTCGGCCTCGGCCTCGCCCAGGATGCCCTTCTTCTCGATCGGGATCAGCATGTCGTCGATACCGATGGAGACGCCGGCGCGCGTTGCGTACGCGAAACCGGTGTACATCAGCTTGTCGGCGAACACGACCGTGTCCTTCAGGCCCAGCATGCGGTAGCTGGAGTTGATCAGGCGGCTGATGGCCTTCTTGTTCAACTCGGTGTTGGCCAGCACGAACGGCAGGCCCTCGGGCAGGATCTCGGCCAGCAGGGCGCGGCCGATCGTGGTTTCCACGATGCTGGCCTGCTTGCTCTTGTTGCCTTCCTCGTCGGTCAACACTTCGGTGATGCGGACCTTGACCTTGGCGTGCAGTTCCACCACGCGGTTGTCATAGGCGCGCTTGACCTCGGCGATGTTGGCGAAGGCCATGCCCTCGCCCTTCTTGTTTTCCAGCGCGCGGGTCATGTAGTACAGACCCAGCACCACGTCCTGCGACGGCACGATGATCGGCTCGCCGTTGGCGGGCGACAGGATGTTGTTGGTGGACATCATCAGCGCGCGCGCTTCCAGCTGGGCCTCGAGGCTCAGCGGGACGTGCACGGCCATCTGGTCACCGTCGAAGTCGGCGTTGAATGCGGTACACACCAGCGGATGCAGCTGGATGGCCTTGCCTTCGATCAACACCGGCTCGAACGCCTGGATGCCCAGGCGGTGCAGGGTCGGCGCGCGGTTCAACAGCACCGGATGTTCGCGGATGACGTCTTCCAGGATGTCCCAGACTTCCGCCTCTTCGCGCTCGACCAGCTTCTTGGCAGCCTTGATGGTGGTGGCCAGGCCACGACGCTGCAGCTTGGCGAACACGAACGGCTTGAACAGTTCCAGCGCCATCTTCTTCGGCAGGCCGCACTGGTGCAGCTTCAGGTACGGACCGACCACGATGACGGAACGACCGGAGTAGTCGACGCGCTTGCCCAGAAGGTTCTGGCGGAAGCGGCCCTGCTTGCCCTTGATCATGTCGGCCAGCGACTTCAGCGGACGCTTGTTGGTGCCGGTGATGGCGCGGCCGCGACGGCCGTTGTCCATCAGGGCGTCGACCGATTCCTGCAGCATGCGCTTTTCATTGCGCACGATGATGTCCGGGGCGTTGAGCTCCAGCAGGCGGCGCAGGCGGTTGTTGCGGTTGATGACGCGGCGGTACAGGTCGTTGAGGTCGGAGGTCGCGAAGCGGCCGCCATCCAGCGGCACCAGCGGACGCAGGTCCGGCGGCAGCACGGGCAGCACGGTCATGACCATCCACTCCGGGCGGTTGCCGGACTCAAGGAAGGCTTCAACCAGCTTGATCCGCTTGGTCAGGCGCTTGAGCTTGGTTTCCGAACCGGTGCTGGCGATTTCCTCGCGCAGGGTCACCATTTCCGACTGCAGGTCGATGGTGCGCAGCAGGTCGTAGACCGCCTCGGCGCCCATGGCCGCATCGAAGTCGTCGCCGTGTTCCTGGCGCGCGGTCATGAACTGCTCTTCGGTCAGCAGCTGGCGGCGCTCGAGCGGGGTCAGGCCCGGCTCGGTGACCACGTAGGCTTCGAAGTACAGCACGCGCTCGATGTCGCGCAGGGTCATGTCCAGCATCAGGCCGATGCGCGACGGCAGCGACTTGAGGAACCAGATGTGCGCGACCGGCGAAGCCAGGTCGATGTGGCCCATGCGCTCGCGGCGCACCTTGGCCAGGGTGACTTCGGTGCCGCACTTTTCGCAGACAACGCCACGGTGCTTCATGCGCTTGTACTTGCCGCACAGGCACTCGTAGTCCTTGATCGGTCCGAAGATGGCGGCGCAGAACAGGCCGTCACGCTCGGGCTTGAAGGTACGGTAGTTGATGGTTTCCGGCTTCTTCACTTCGCCGAAGGACCACGAACGGATCAGGTCGGGCGAAGCCAGCGCGATCTTGATGGCGTCGAAATCCAGCGACTGGCGCTGCTGGTTGAAGAGATTCAGTAGGTCTTTCATTTTGTTTCTCCGGGTAGGAGGAAAATCTGGTGTCGAGGGAATGGCGGGCAACGGTCACGAAGCCGGCCGGCGCTTGCGCGCGACCGGCCTCGGTTCACATCACTCTTCCAGTTCCATGTTGATGGCCAGCGAGCGGATTTCCTTCACGAGTACGTTGAAGGATTCCGGCATGCCCGCGACCATCTCGTGTTCGCCGTCGACGATGTTCTTGTACATCTGGTTGCGGCCCTGCACGTCATCCGACTTGACCGTCAGCATTTCCTGCAGGGTATGCGCGGCGCCGTAAGCCTCCAGCGCCCAGACTTCCATTTCGCCGAAGCGCTGGCCGCCGAACTGCGCCTTGCCGCCCAGCGGCTGCTGGGTGACGAGCGAGTACGGACCGGTCGAACGCGCGTGCATCTTGTCGTCCACCAGGTGGTTCAACTTCAGCATGTGCATGTAGCCGATGGTGGTGTGGCGATCGAACGCTTCACCGGTGCGGCCGTCATACAGCTGGGTCTGGCCGCTGGTCGGCAGGTCGGCGAGGGTCAGCATGTGCTTGATCTCGGACTCGGCCGCTCCGTCGAACACCGGCGTAGCCATCGGCACGCCATCGGTCAGGTTGCCAGCCAGGCGGATCAGTTCGTCATCGCTGAATTCACCCAGGTTGACGCGCTGTTCGCCCAGTTTCAGGTCGTGGTTGTAGATCTGGTCGAGGAACTTGCGCAGGTCGGCGACCTTGGCCTGTGCATCGAGCATCTTCTGGATCTTGATGCCGAGGCCCTTGGCGGCCCAGCCCAGGTGCACTTCCAGGATCTGGCCGATGTTCATGCGCGAAGGCACGCCCAGCGGGTTCAGCACGATGTCGACGGTGCTGCCATCGGCGGCGTACGGCATGTCCTCGACCGGAACGATCGTGGAGACCACACCCTTGTTGCCGTGGCGGCCGGCCATCTTGTCGCCCGGCTGGATGCGGCGCTTCACGGCCAGGTACACCTTGACCATCTTCAGCACACCCGGGGCGAGGTCGTCGCCAGCGGTGATCTTGCCGCGCTTGTCGGCGAAGCGACGCTCGAATTCCTTCTCGTGCGCCTGGATCTGCTTCTGCGCGCGTTCGATGGCGTCGGAGGCGTCGTCATCCTTCATGCGCAGGGCAAACCAGTCGGCTTTCTTGAGGCCATCCAGGTACGCGTCGGTGATGGTGTCGCCCTTCTTCAGGTCAGCGCCGCCGTTGGCGACCTTGCCCACCAGCAGCGGACGCAGGCGCGCGAAGATCGCGTTCTCGAGGATGCGGAACTGGTCGTCGAAGTCCTTCTTGACGCGCTTGATCTCGTTTTCCTCGATCTGGCGCGCACGCTTGTCCTTCTCGATGCCATCGCGGGTGAAGACCTGCACGTCGATGACGGTGCCGTCCATGCCCGGCGGCACGCGCAGCGAGCTGTCCTTAACGTCGGAAGCCTTCTCGCCGAAGATCGCGCGCAGCAGCTTCTCTTCCGGGGTCAGCTGGCTTTCGCCCTTCGGCGTCACCTTGCCGACCATGATGTCGCCGGCGCGCACTTCGGCACCGATGTACACCACGCCGGATTCGTCCAGACGGTTCAAGGCCTGCTCGGACACGTTGGGGATGTCGGCGGAAATTTCCTCCGGCCCCAGCTTGGTGTCGCGGGCAACGCAGGTCAGCTCTTCGATGTGGATCGTGGTGTACCGATCCTCTTCCACCACGCGCTCGGAGAGCAGGATGGAGTCCTCGAAGTTGTAGCCGTTCCAGGGCATGAACGCGATCAGCATGTTCTGGCCCAGGGCCAGCTCGCCGATGTCGGTGGACGGACCGTCGGCCAGCACGTCGCCGCGCTCGATGACGTCTCCCACGTTCACCAGAGGGGTCTGGTTGATGCAGGTGTTCTGGTTGGAACGGGTGTACTTGATCAGGTTGTAGATGTCGACGCCGGCGTCGGTGCTGTCGCCGATCTCGCTCTCGTTGACCTTGACCACGATGCGCGCGGCGTCGATCTGCTCGATCACGCCACCACGGCGCGCGTTCACGGTCACGCCGGAGTCGCGGGCCACGGCGCGTTCGATGCCGGTGCCGACCAGCGGCTTCTGCGCACGCAGCGTCGGTACGGCCTGGCGCTGCATGTTGGCGCCCATCAGCGCGCGGTTGGCGTCATCGTGCTCCAGGAACGGGACCAGCGCGGCCGCGATGGACACGGTCTGCATTGGCGACACGTCCATGAAGTCGACCTCGCCCGGCGGCTTCAGCAGCGACTCGCCCTGGTGGCGGCACGGCACGAACTGCTCGGTCAGGCGGCTGCTGTCATCGTGCAGCGCATTGGCCTGCGCGATGACGAACTCGTTTTCCTCGATCGCCGACAGGTATTCGATCTCGTCGGTGATCTGCCCGGCCACGACCTTGCGGTACGGGGTTTCCAGGAAGCCGTAGCTGTTGGTGCGCGCGTAAACGGCCAGCGAGTTGATCAGGCCGATGTTCGGGCCTTCAGGTGTCTCGATGGTGCAGACGCGGCCGTAATGGGTCGGGTGCACGTCGCGCACTTCGAAGCCGGCGCGCTCGCGGGTCAGGCCGCCCGGACCAAGGGCCGAAACACGGCGCTTGTGGGTGACTTCCGACAGCGGGTTGTTCTGGTCCATGAACTGCGACAGCTGGCTGGAACCGAAGAACTCCTTGATCGCGGCGGCCACTGGCTTGGCGTTGATCAGTTCCTGCGGAGTCAGGCCTTCGCTCTCGGCCATCGACAGGCGTTCCTTGACCGCGCGCTCGACGCGGACCAGGCCCACGCGGAACACGTTCTCGGCCATTTCACCGACCGAACGTACGCGGCGGTTGCCCAGGTGGTCGATGTCGTCGACGGTGCCGCGGCCGTTGCGGATCTCGGTCAGGACCTTGATCACTTCCAGGATGTCGGAAGTCTCGCCCTGCGCGGCCACCAGGCGCTTGGATTCGTCGTCGTTGCGGTTGCCGAAGTACTTGTTGTCGAACAGCACCGACTCGCCGGTGACCGACTTGCGGCCGACACGGCGGTTGAACTTCATCCGGCCCACGCCCGACAGGTCGTAGCGCTCGAAGGTGAAGAACAGGTTGTGGAACAGGTTCTGCGCGGCATCCTTGGTCGGCGGCTCGCCGGGACGCATCATGCGGTAGATCTCGACCAGCGCTTCCAGCTGGGTCTTCGACGGATCGATGCGCAGGGTGTTGGAGATGTAAGGACCGCGATCCAGGTCATTGACCCACAACGTGCCCACGGCATCCACGCCGGCCTTGCGGAACTTGCCCAGCTGCTCTTCGGTGATTTCGTCGTTGGCGGTGGCCAGCAGCTCGCCGGTGGCGGCGTCGATCACGTCATGCGACAGGATGCGGCCCACGATGTAGTCGTCCGGCACGGCCAGGGCGGCGATGCCCGACTGTTCCAGCTGCTTGACGTGGCGCGCGGTGATGCGCTTGCCGGCTTCGACGATGGTGTTGTCGCCATCGGCCAGATCGAAGTTCAGGGTCTCGCCACGCAGGCGCTCGGCCACCAGCTCCAGCTGCACGCCCTCGCCTTCCGGCAGGATGTGGAAGGTGTTGATGTCGAAGAACTCATTGAGCATTTCTTCGTTGTTGTAGCCCAGCGCGCGCAGCAGGATGGTCACCGGTAGTTTGCGGCGACGGTCGATACGCGTGAACAGCGCGTCCTTCGGGTCGAACTCGAAGTCCAGCCAGGAGCCGCGGTAGGGAATGATGCGCGCGCTGTAAAGCAGCTTGCCCGAGCTGTGGGTCTTGCCACGGTCATGGTCGAAGAACACGCCCGGCGAACGGTGCAGCTGCGAGACGATCACGCGCTCGGTGCCGTTGACGATGAAGGTGCCGTTGTCGGTCATCAACGGGATTTCGCCCAGATAGACCTCCTGTTCCTTCACGTACTTGATGGCCTTGGTCGACGACTCGCGGTCGTAGATCACCAGGCGCACGGTCACGCGCAACGGCGCGCCGTAGCTGAGGCCACGGTTGCGGCACTCGCGCTCGTCGAACACCGGGTCGCCGAGCTTGTAACCAACGTATTCCAGCGCGGCATTGCCGCTGTAGCTGGAAATCGGGAACACCGACTTCAATGCGGCGTGCAGACCGTGGTCGACGCGCTTGGAAGGCTCGATGTTCTCCTGCAGGAACGAGCGGTAGGAATCGACCTGGATAGCCAGCAGGAACGGGACCTCGAGGATCGAGCGCTGCTTGCCGAAATCCTTGCGGATACGCTTCTTTTCAGTGAACGAGTATGCCATGTGACTTATCGCCTTTAGCTGGGAGCCGCGCGTCCGCGGGTCCGGGGGGAACATCTGTCCGCGGCAGGAGCCCTGCGCGGAACGGGAAAATCGTCAGTTGGAAGTCGCTGGTATTGCCGGCACCAGCACGCCTTCTCTTGCTACTTCCAACTACCAACTCGGGTTTTCAATGGATCATTTTCAACAACGACCGAAGGCCAGGGGCTTTCGCCCCCGGCCCTGGCCTGTCGCCGATGGTGCAAGGCGACGGATAGCGCTTACTTCACTTCGACAGTCGCACCGGCGGCTTCGAGGTCCTTCTTGATCTTCTCGGCGTCTTCCTTCGAAGCGCCTTCCTTGACGACGCCACCGGCTTCGGTGAGGTCCTTCGCTTCCTTCAGGCCCAGGCCGGTGATGGCGCGAACGGCCTTGATGACCTCGACCTTCTTGTCGCCCGGGGACTTCAGGATGATGTTGAACTCGGTCTGCTCTTCGACGACGGCGGCGGGACCAGCTGCAGCTGCAGCGGCGACCGGGGCGGCGGCGGAGACGCCAAACTTTTCTTCGATCGCCTTGACCAGCTCCATCACTTCCATGAGAGACTTTTCAGCGACTGCGTCGACGATCTGTTCGTTAGACAGGGACATGTTGATTACCTTTCGAAATATTTCTGGGATGGGTTTCAGTGCAGCGGTGCGAAATCAGGCCGGGTCGGCCGGGGTCTCAGCCGGGGCTTGCGCCGCTGCTTCCACCGGGGCTTCTGCCGCCGTTTCGGGTGCCGCTTCAACCGAGGTTTCAGCCGGGGCTTCCGCTGCTGCGTCAGCGACGTCGTCGCCTCCGCCCAGCTTGTCGCCCACTGCCTTGATCGCACGGGCGAACATGCTTGCCGGTTCGGCGAGCACGCGTGCCAGCATGGCCAGGGCCTGCTCGCGGGTCGGCAACGAGGCCAACACGTCGACATGGCTGGCCGGATACAACTGGCCACCCAGTGCTACGAGCTTGGGCTGCAGCTTGTCGTTACCCTTGGCGAATTCCTTGATCAGACGCCCGGCAGCACCGGGTTCTTCCGTCGAGAACGCGTACAGAAGGGGACCAACCAACGAGTCCTTGACGCACTCGTATTCGGTACCCTCGACGGCGCGCGAGGCCAACGTGTTCTTGACAACTTTCAAGTACACACCGTTCTCACGAGCCTTCTTGCGCATCGCGGTCAGCTGACCGACCGTGATGCCCGCGTACTCGGCAGCAATCAAGGAGTGGGCCTTGGCGGCGACACCTGCCAGCTCGGCTACTACTTCTTGCTTCTGAGACAGATTTAGAGCCATACACTCCTCCAAATGAACTCCGCTCACGGCTCATGCCGCTTGCGGTCCTGGGCGGTACCCCTCCGTGGGGACCGGGGATGCCGAATGGCTTCCCGGTGGTGGCCTTTCCAGAAATACTTCCAGAAGGCGGCACCATCTACGCCGGCCCGAGTCATCCATGGGAAATCCCATGGGAGATTCGAATTAAGCGACCCGCTGTATCGACGGCGACTCCGTGCCGTAACCAAGCTTCCATGCCCGTCATCGATATGCGCTGACCGCGCCTGCGGTCTTTGATAGCCATCGCGCTGGCCGAAACCTTTGCGATTGCCCTCAAATTTGTTGCGGTGAAGTCGGCCGCCGCGCGGCCCGGAAAGTCGGCGAACTGGTCGCCTGCAGAGAGTCAATGGAACTGCACTGACTCTTTGCCATTCGCAGCGCACGAAGTGCGCGACTTCACCCTTTACCGCTTTATTTCAGTGACAGCGAAGACAGGTCCACGATCACGCCCGGGCCCATGGTCGAGCTCAGCGAGATCTTCTGCAGGTAGGTACCCTTGGCGGTGGACGGCTTGGCCTTGACCAGATCCAGCAGCAGCGCGGTCAGGTTCGACTTCAGCGATGCGTCGTCGAAGCTGGCCTTGCCCAGGGTGCAGTGGATGATGCCGGCCTTGTCGGTGCGGTAGCGCACCTGGCCCGACTTGGCATTCTTCACGGCTTCGGCCGGGTTCGGCGAAACGGTGCCGACTTTCGGGTTAGGCATCAGGCCGCGCGGGCCCAACACCTGGCCCAGCTTGCCGACCACGCGCATGGCGTCCGGCGTGGCGATGACCACGTCGTAGTTCAGGTCGCCAGCCAGCATTTTCTCGGCCAGGTCGTCCATGCCCACGGCTTCGGCGCCGGCGGCGATGGCTTCATCGGCCTTGGCGCCAGCCGGTGCGAACACCGCCACGCGGACCGACTTGCCGGTACCGGCGGGCAGCACGGTGGAACCGCGCACCTGCTGGTCGGACTTCTTGGCGTCCACGCCGAGGCGCACGGCCACGTCGACGGCTTCCACGAACTTGGTCTTGCTGTTGTCCTTGACGATCTTCAATGCTTCGTCAATGGAATACGCCTTGCCCTGGGCAACGGCGGCAAGGATCGCTTTCTGTCGTTTGGTCTGTGCCATCGTCTTAGCCCTCTACCGTCAAGCCCATGCTGCGGGCCGAACCCGCAATCGTACGCACCGCCGCTTCCAGCTCGGCTGCAGTCAGGTCGGCCTCTTTCATCTTGGCGATCTCTTCGATCTGCTTGCGGGTGACCTTGCCCACCTTTTCGGTGTTGGGGCGCTTGGAGCCGGACGTGATGCCCGCCGCCTTCTTCAACAGGACGGCCGCAGGCGTGCTCTTGGTGATGAAGGTGAACGTACGGTCGGAATAGGCCGTGATGATGACCGGAGTGGGCAGGCCCGGCTCCAGCTTCTGCGTGGCGGCATTGAACGCCTTGCAGAATTCCATGATGTTGAGGCCACGCTGGCCCAGCGCAGGACCGACGGGCGGCGATGGATTCGCCTGGCCAGCCTTGACCTGCAGTTTGATGTAACCGACTACTTTCTTTGCCATCTTGATTTACTCCTGGAGTTCAAGCGTCTGCACGTCTTTCGACTGCGGGACTCCTCCGTTCGCTTTGAATCAGGGACCGCAATGGCCCCCGGCCTTTAGGCTTTCTCCACCTGGCCGAACTCGAGTTCGACCGGGGTGGAACGCCCGAAAATCAGAACAGCCACGCGAATGCGGCTCTTCTCGTAATTCACTTCCTCGACCACGCCGTTGAAGTCGTTGAACGGGCCTTCGGTGACTCGCACCATCTGGCCGGGCTCGAACAACACCTTCGGACGCGGCTTCTCGACACCGTCCTGCACGCGCTGGAGGATCGCATCAGCCTCCTCGTCGCGGATCGGCAAGGGACGATCGGCGGTACCGCCGATGAAACCCAGGACCTTGGAAGTCTCCTTCACCAGGTGCCAGCTCTCGTTGTCCATGCGCGGAATGCCGGCTTCCTCATGGGTCTCGATCTGCACCAGCACGTAACCGGGGAAGAACTTGCGCTCGGAGCGGCGCTTCTGCCCGGCGCGCATCTCGATCACTTCCTCGGTCGGCACCAGCACGTCGCCGAAGCGCTCCTGCATGTCATTGCGGACGATGCGGTCGCGCAGCGCCTGCGCCACTGACTTCTCGAAACCCGAATAGGCGTGTACGACGTACCAACGCTTCACTGCGACATTCTCCTCAACGACCGATGGTAAAGAACAGTTTCAGCAATGCCTGGATGACCCAGTCGAAGCCGCCCAACAACAGGCTGAGGATCACCACCACGATCGCCACGACCCAGGTCATGCGCATGGCTTCCTGGCGGGTAGGCCAGACCACCTTGCGCATTTCGAAACGGGACTCCACGAGGAACTCGCGGGTGTCGCGACCCTTGGCGGTGCCCAGGAAAACCAACGCGCCCAGCACCAGGCCAGCGACCACGGCCAGCGCCCGCAAGGGCGTTGCCCACTGGCCCGCGAAGTACCACCAGGCCACCAAGCCGGCGATGACCAAGGCAATCGCGACGACATATTTCACGACGTCGCCCGCCGGGGGTGAGGCGCCTTTGGAATGTTCGACCTTGCTGTTCATCCGACTCTTTTTTTGTTAGCCATCGCAGCGATTGAAGCGCTGGCTGGGTCTTCCGAATGGCGCGCCAGGTAGGACTCGAACCTACAACCTGCGGTTTTGGAGACCGCTGCTCTGCCAGTTGAGCTACTGACGCGTTTTGATTTGTTGCGAACCCTTCAGACGGCGAAGGCGGACCGATGGTTCGGCCCGCCATTCGCTGCTCCATCAAGCCGCTTGATCCCCGCCTTCGCGGGGATGACGACCTGACAAAGCCCTGCGCACTGGGCGCAGGGGTCAGGGCGTCACTTGATGATCTTGGCCACCACGCCGGCGCCAACGGTGCGGCCGCCTTCGCGGATTGCAAAACGCAGGCCTTCGTCCATCGCCACCGGGTTGATCAGCGACACCACCATCTTCACGTTGTCGCCCGG
>NZ_QOVG01000015.1 GCF_010119615.1 Pseudoxanthomonas gei | reverse complement strand
CGCTTCCGCCACGCCCCAGCCCGCCCACGCAAGCCACGTGGCCGGCGAAAAGAACGACTTCATCCGCCAGATCGTCCGCGAGGACCTGGCCAGCGGCAAGCACGCGGCCATCCACACCCGCTTCCCGCCCGAGCCCAACGGCTACCTGCACATCGGCCATGCCAAGGCCATCTGCCTGAATTTCGGCATCGCCGGAGAGTTCAGCGGCGTCTGCAACCTGCGCTTCGACGACACCAACCCGGCCAGGGAAGACCCGGAATTCGTCGCTGCCATCCAGGACGACGTGCGCTGGCTGGGCTTTGAATGGTCCTCGCTGCGCCATGCCTCGGACTACTTCGAGGTCTACTACCTGGCCGCCGAAAAACTCATCCGCGACGGCCTGGCCTACGTCGACGACCTGGACGCCCAGGCGATGCGCGAATACCGCGGGACGCTGACCGTGGCCGGACGCGAATCGCCGTTCCGCAACCGCCCGGTGGAAGAGAACCTGGACCTGTTCCGGCGCATGCGGGCCGGAGAGTTTCCCGATGGCGCGCGCACCCTGCGCGCGAAGATCGACGTGACCAGCGGCAACATGAACCTGCGCGACCCGGCGCTGTACCGCATCAAGCACGTCGAACACCAGAACACCGGCAATGCTTGGCCGATCTACCCGATGTACGACTTTGCCCATGCGCTGGGCGATGCCATAGAAGGCATCACCCATTCGCTGTGTACGCTGGAGTTCGAGGACCACCGCCCGCTGTACGACTGGTGCGTGGACCACGTGGCGCTGACCGCGCACCCGGACCTGTTGCAGCCGTTGCTGGACCGAGGGCTGAAGAACGAAGCGGCCAAGCCGCGGCAGATCGAGTTCTCCCGCCTCAACATCAACTACACGGTGATGAGCAAGCGCAAGCTGACCACCCTGGTCGGCGAGAAGCTGGTCGATGGCTGGGACGACCCGCGCATGCCGACGCTGCAGGGCCTGCGCCGCCGCGGTTATACGCCGGCCGCGCTGCGCCTGCTGATCGACCGGGTCGGCATCAGCAAGCAGAACTCGCTGCTGGATTTCAGCGTGCTGGAAGGATGCCTTCGCGATGACCTGGACGCGGCCGCGCCCCGGCGCATGGCCGTGGTCGAGCCGCTGAAGCTGGTGCTGGCGAACCTGCCCGAAGACCACGACGAAACCTTGAGCTTCGCCAACCATCCCAAGGACGAATCCTTCGGCAAGCGCGGGATTCCCTTCTCCCGCGAGCTGTGGATCGAGCGCGAGGACTTCGCCGAGATCCCACCCAAGGGCTTCAAGCGCCTGGTCCCGGGCGGTGAAGTACGCCTGCGTGGCGCGGGCATCGTGCGTTGCGATGAAGTCGTCAAGAACGAGGCCGGCGAAGTGGTGGAACTGCACGGCTGGCTGGATCCCGAATCACGCCCGGGCATGGAAGGCGCCGAACGCAAGATCAAGGGCACCATCCACTGGGTCAGCGCCAGGCACGCGGTGCCGGCGGAAATCCGCCTCTACGACCGCCTGTTCACCGTGCCCGACCCCGACGACGAATCGGAAGGCAAGACCTACCAGGATTATCTGAATCCGGAATCGCGCAGGTCGGTGCGCGGCTATGTCGAGCCCGCCGCCGCGATCGCCGCGCCCGAACAGTCGTTCCAGTTCGAGCGCACCGGTTATTTCGTCGCCGACCGCCGCGACCATGCCATCGATGCGCCGGTGTTCAACCGCAGCGTGACCTTGCGCGATACCTGGGCGGCCAAGGGCTGACGCCAGGCTTCGCCCGCACCAATTCACCGGCGACATCCACCGGCGGGCTACGCTGCCCGCCACCTATCCAAGGAGTACCACCATGTCCCGGATCTTCCTGAGCATTGGCCTGCTGCTTTCCCTGATGGCGCTGGGCGGTTGCGCGGCCCCATCGACCAGCTCACCGCCCGCGGGCGCGCAAGCCGTCGAAAATCCGCCTGCGCCACCGGCGGCGCCCGCTCCACCCAGCGCGCCTGCGCCTCCGCGCACGCCAGGTACACCCGTGGCGCTCATCACCACCTGCAGCACCAGCGCCGATTGCGTGGTCAAGGACGTGGGCAACTGCTGCGGCACGATGCCGGCCTGCGTCAACGAGGACAGCCCCACCGACCCGGCGGCGGTGCAGGCCCACTGCAAGGCCAGAGGCATGATGAGCGTGTGTGGCTTCCAGGAACTGACCGCCTGCCAATGCAAAAACGGCAAATGCGTTTCGGCCGGCCCGGCCAACCCGGAACCCTCCGTCGATCCTGCCGAGCCGGTGCGCTGATGCTCTACGCGCAAGTACACCTGACCCTGCCCGCGTGGGTGCACGAAAGCGTCGACGCTTCGGCACGACACGTCAGTGATGCGGACAAGGTCGCCTTGGCGATCGAGCTGTCGCGCATCAACATGGAAGCAGCAACCGGGGGGCCTTTCGGCGCAGTGGTGTTCGGGCCGGATGACCACATCATCGCCATCGGCGTGAATCGCGTGCTGCCGCAGAACACGTCGCTGGCCCATGCCGAGAACATGGCCTACATGCTGGCCCAGCAGCGCCTGCAGACTGCCCGCCTCAACGAACGCGTCGGCGGCACCGTGACCCTGGCCACTTCCTCGCAGCCTTGCTGCCAGTGCTATGGCGCCACCGTCTGGGCCGGCATCGACCGCCTGCTGATCGGCGCGCGCGCCGAGGACGTGATGGAACTGACCGAATTCGATGAAGGCCCGCTGCCCGCGGACTGGGTAGGCGAAATGAACAAGCGCGGCATCGAGGTGGTGCGCGACCTCAACCGTGACGCGGCGCGCGAGGTGCTGCGCGCCTACGGCGAACGCGGCGGCGATCGTTATTGACGTCCACCAGCCCGCATGAGCGGCCTGCTCTGCTACTGCCGGCAGGGGTTTGAACCGGAACTGGCCGCCGAGCTGGGCGAGCGCGCGGCGCTTGCCGGATTCCCCGGCTATGCCCGCACCGAACGCAACAGCGCCTTCGTCGTCTTCATGGGCGAAGACGCCGGCGGGCTGTCGCGCGCCCTGCCCTGGCGCGAACTGATCTATGCGCGGCAGAAGCTGCAATTGATCGCCGAACTGCCCGCGCTGGACCCGAAGGACCGCATCACCCCCATGCTTGCAGCGCTGGCAGGGCAGACGAGGTTCGGCGACCTGTGGGTGGAGCATCCGGATTCGGACACGGCCAAGCCGCTGGCCGGACTGGCGCGCAGCTTCGGCAACGCGCTGCGTCCTGCGCTGCGCAAGGCCGGCCTGCTGAGCGACAAGGAAAACCCACGGCTGCCGCGCCTGCACGTGGTCTTCGTCGACGGCAACCATGCCTATCTGTGCATCGCCGATCCCGCCGACGCCTCGCCATGGCCGCTAGGCATCCCGCGACTGAAGCTGCTGTCGGACGCGCCGTCGCGCTCGGCGCTGAAGCTCGAAGAAGCATTGCTGAGCCTGCTCGATGCCGGCGAACGCGAGCACCTGCTCAAGGCCGGGATGACGGCCGCCGACCTGGGCGCCGCGCCGGGCGGCTGGACCTGGATCCTCACCCGCCACCACCTGCGCGTGACCAGCGTCGACAACGGCCCGCTGAAGCAGAACGTGATGGACAGCGGGCTGGTCGAGCACCTGCGCGCCGACGGTTTCCAGTGGAAGCCATCGCGCTCGCTGGACTGGATGGTCTGCGACATGGTCGAGCAGCCCCGTCGCGTCGCCGAACGCATGGCGACCTGGTTCCGCGAAGGCTGGTGCCGGCATGCGGTGTTCAACCTCAAGCTGCCAATGAAGAAGCGCTGGGACGAAACCCGGCTGTGCCTGGACCTGTTCGTCGAACAGGCCGAGAGACCGGTGATGGTTCGCGCCAAGCAGCTCTATCACGACCGCGAGGAAATCACCGTCTTCGCCACTACCCGGCGCTGACAAGCTTTTGCAGGCGCTACGCAAGCTGCGACCGCATGCATTCCATCGTTGGAATGCACCGAAGAGATACGGTCCACGCTCGCGGCCTACGCAGCTCGTGCGACGAGCGATAACTCCAAGGACATTCCAATGAACGTACGCGACAGCAACGGCACCCCGCTCAGCGAAGGCGACTCGGTCACCGTGATCAAGGACCTGAAGGTCAAGGGCACTTCGCTCACCCTCAAGCGCGGCACCCTGATCAAGGGCATCCACCTGACCGATGACGAGGAAGAAATCGAGTGCCGGGTCGAGAAGATCAAGGACCTGGTGCTGAAGACCTGCTTCCTCAAGAAGGCCTGAGCCATGGCCGCCACCTGGATCAGCATCGCCGCTTCCTCGCTGCCCGAGATAATCCGCATGGCGCGCCCCTTGTTCACGCGCACGCCGCCGGCCGACAACTCGCAGCAGCTGCGGCTCGACGTGATCGGCGAACAGATCGCCGAGCTGCAGGATGCCGCGACGCAGAACGCGGATTCCATCCGCAAACTCGCCACCGACATGCAGAAGACCATCGAGGTCCTGCAGCTCGGCGCCGACCAGGCCGAACGGCGACTGCGCCGCGCCAGCCAGCTCACCCTGGTCGCCACCACCGTCGCAATCCTGGCCTTCGCACTGGCTGCCTACGCACTGGCGCGCTGAGCGCGGGCATTGCAGGCTGGCGGGGTCTCATCCCCTGCAACCCCGGCGTGGCAATCTGCCTGCCTGAGGAGAACCGCCGCCATGCAACCGATCGAACTCAAGGACCCGGCCGGGTTCGCCAACGAATTCCTGCGCCTGACCCTGCTGCAGGGTTTCCAGTCGCTGACCAAGCGCGACCTGGAATTGCTGATCTTCGTGTTGCTGGAACGCGACGGCGCCATCCAGCGCAGCGATTCCAACGCCGCCGCCGCCCTGCGCCTGCGGGTCACGCCGGCCAAGGTCAAGTCGTTCCGGCGCGACGGCTATGCGCGTTGGCGTGCGCTGGTGCCGGAGGAAAGCCAGGCCGCGCTGCAGCGCATCGTCGCCAGCGTGCTGACCGAGGACAACCTGCGCTCGGGCGCCAAGCACGTCAGCGAGCGGGCCAGGAAGGAAGGCTTCCTCGCCGTTCGGGTGGAGCATCCCGACGACCAGCAACAGTTCGAACAGGCGATCCTGGAAGTCGGCGCGCTGCCGGTGTACGAACGCAACCGCGAAGTGGTTGCGGTGCGCTTCGACACCCTGCTGAAGATCGCCGAGAAATGGGGCTACCTGCAGCCCGATCCCGAGGCGATTGCCAGGGAATTGAAGAAGCTGTCGCCGGCCGCGGAGGAAGTTGCCGACCTGCTGAAGAAGGACCTGGCCAAGTTGCGCTGGCAGGACGTGCGCAACGCGCTCAACAGCCTGGGCGCCAAGGCGATCGCCAGCACCGCCGAAGGTGGCCTGAAGGGTCTGCTGAAGATCGTGTTTCCGTTTATCCCGGGATGATGCACGTGCAGTGGACGCGCGCCGGGATCCAGACCCCAGTCATCCCCGCGAAGGCGGGGACCCAGCGACTTTTGTTTCCACAGTAAAGGTGGGAGACAGAGCCCCTTGTAAGCGGGCATGGGGCTGACAGTTTATTGCGAAGAGCACCCCTCCCAACCCTCCCCTGCTTCGCAAGGGAGGAGCTAGATGCCCGACGCCCGGCGCCACAGCAGGTTGGCCAGTGGCGGCACTTTGCCAGCCAGGCCCAGGGTGAAACCGCGCAGCAAGGTGGCATGCATCTCGTCGTTCGAGAACAGGCGGTTGATGCCGTCGAAGGCATAGGCCGCGGCCGCGTTCTCGCTGCGGCACTGGCGCGACCAGCGCGCCAGGCGGTGCGGCGAAGTCCAGTCGGCGCGGCGCGATTGCGCATCCATGACGTTGGCGCGCAGGCGAGCCACGTCGCGCAGGCCCAAGTTCACGCCCTGCCCCGCCAACGGGTGCACGACGTGGGCGGCATCGCCCATCAGCAGTACCCGGCCGGCGACATAGGTCTCGGCCAGCTGGCGCCGCAACGGGAAGGCGGCGCGGCTGGAAACCACGCGCACCTCGCCCAGCCTGGCTCCAAACGCGCTGGTCAATTCACGATTGAAAGCCACCTCTTCGAGTGCGACCACACGCTCGGCTTCCGCCGTCGGCAAGGTCCAGACGATGGAGCTGAGGTGGTCCGAGAACGGCAGGAAGGCCAGCGGGCCGTCGGGCAGGAAGCGCTGCCACGCCGTGAGTTCGTTGGAACGTTCGGTTTCGACAAACGCCACGACGCCGCGCTGTCCGTAGTCATGGGCGGACACGCCCACGCCAGCCAGCCCACGCAAGGTGGAACCGGCGCCATCGGCGGCGATGGCCACGCGCGCTTCCAGGCGGCTGCCATCATCGAGCCGCAGGCGAACGCCCTCCGCGTCCTGCTCCATTGATTCGATCCGCGCCGGACAATGCAATTGCACGCCCGCCGCCGGCAGCGCCGCCCACAGGCGATCCACCAGCAAATCGTTCTCGATGATCCAGCCAAGCTGGTCACGTCCCAGCAGGTCGGCGTCGAAGGAAAGCTCGCCACCGCCCGAAGCGTCCCAGACCCGCATGCGTCGATAAGGCTGGGCACGCGCATTGCGGACCGACGCCCAGATGCCCAGCGCTTCCAGCAATGCGGCGTTGTCGGGGGCAAAGGCATACACGCGCAGGTCGGGCGCATTGGCGGACCAGCGCGGAGGTTCGCGGCCTTCCACCAGCGCGACCGAAAGATCCAGCCCGGCCAGCGCCAGGGCGCAGGCAGCACCGACCACGCCGCCGCCCACCACCACTGCATCCAGGCGCCCACGCCTACTCACGGGGCAATCTCCCGGCACAGTGCCGGCACTTCGCCGCGAAAGCCCATCGCCCCGCCCACCAGCATCGACTGCAGCGCCTGCGAGTTGTCCGCCGCCATCAGGCCCAGGCTGCGCAGGGGGCGCAGCAGCGGCGAGGCGTTGCCGGTGATGCGGGCCAAGCTGTCGGAAAACTCGAGCGTCCGGCGCCGGTCTTCGCGGCGACGTTCGGCGTAGGCGTCCAGCACGGCCGCCGCGCCAGGGTCCTCGGCCTGTTCGACCAGCTCGGCCAGGGTCAGCGCATCGCGCAGGCCCAGGTTGAATCCCTGGGCGCCGATCGGGTGCAGGGTCTGCGCGGCGTTGCCCAGGACCACGGCGCGCGCGTCCACCACGCGTTCGGCCACGACCTTGACGATGGGATAGGCGCTGCGTTCGCCGGTGGCAAGGAAACGCCCCACCCGCCAGCCAAACGCCTCCTGGATGCGCTGGAGCCAGGCCACCTCGCCTTCGGCTGCCACTGCGTCCGCCTGTTCCCGCGCCACCCCGTGGACCACGCCGAAATGGCGGTCGCCGCGTGGCAGCAGGGCGGTGGGCCCGTGCGCGCCGAAGCGCTCATAGGCCGTGCCGTCCGGGGCCTGGGCCGCACGCATGCGCGCGACGAACAGCGTCTGCAGGTAATCGTGTTCCCCGGCCTGGATGCCGAGCGCATCGCGCATGGCGCTGCGGGTGCCGTCGGCTGCGACAAGCAGGCGCGCCGACAGCTCATGCTCGCCCGACTCATCGGCAATTCGCAGGCTGCGCGACTCCGGCGAGGCGTCACCCAATGCAATGAACCGCGCGGGCCGGTAACGGGTCAATCCGCGCAACTCGCACAGGCGTGCTTCCAGTGCCTCGCCGAAATCGCGCGCGACCACCACCTGGCCGAAGGCCTGGCGGCCATAGTCGGCGGCGTCCAGCACGGTGCGGCCGAAGTCGCCCTGGCGACTCACATGGATGCGGCGGATCGCTCCAGCGGGAGTCCGCAACTTCGCCATGACCCCCAGCGCGGTCAAGGCATTGACCGTGGCTCCGGCGAAACTGAGGTTGCGCTGGTCGAACACCGCCGGCATCACCCCGCCGGGCGTGGCTTCCACCAGTCCCACGCGCAGCCCCAGGCGGTCCAGCGCAATGGCCAGGCTGGCACCTACCAGGCCGCCGCCGACAATGAGTACGTCATGGGTTTCGCTCATGCCGCCATGATAAGCCCGCCCCGGTGGGCACTCCGTTAGAATGGGCGCCTGAGCTTCCCGGAAGGCCTCCCATGAACCGCAATACCCAGAACGCGCTCTTCTTCGTCCTGCTGGCCTCGCTGCTGGTGGCTACCCGGCTCAACCTGCCCCAATCGCTGACCCACTTCGGGCCGATTCCCGATGCCTCGTGGGCGGCGTTTTTCCTGGGCGGTTTCTACCTGCGCGCTGCCTCGCGCTGGGCTTTCCCGGTGTTCATGGCGCTGGCGGTGCTGGTGGATTACCTGGTGATCCGCGGCCAGGGCATGGATTTCTTTGCCCACTACTGCATGTCCGCGGCCTACTGGTTCCTGGTGCCGGCCTATTTCGCACTGTGGTTTGGCGGCATGCAGTTGCGCCGTCATTACCAGGGCGCCAACGGCAAGGCGCTGGCGGTGCTGGCGACCAGCCTGCTGGCCTCGGTGGTGGTCTGCCACCTGCTGAGCCAGGGCAGCTTCTACTGGCTGAGCGACAGCGTTACCGAGCCGACCTTCGCCGGCTGGTGGAAGAACTACAGCGACTGGTTCGTGCCATACCTGCGCACCTCCGCCATCTATGTAGGCCTGGCTGTCATCGTGCACGTCGGCGTCACCCAGGCGCTGCGACTACAGGGCCGGATCCGGTCCGTTCGCTGATCCGCAACCGGCAGACCTCATGGGTAACCGCCTGTCCAAGATCTATACCCGCACCGGCGATGACGGCACCACCGGCCTGGGAGATGGCACCCGGGTCGGCAAGGATTCGGCCCGCGTCAACGCCTATGGCACCGTGGACGAAGCCAATTCCTGCATCGGCGTGGTCCTGGCCGCGCCCGTTCCCGACGACATCCGCGCGCTGCTGACCACCGTGCAGCACCAGTTGTTCGACCTGGGCGGCGAGCTCTGCATCCCCGGCCACTCGGCGATCAGCGGCGATGACGTGGATGCGCTGGAACGCCACCTGGACCACTACAACGAGTCACTGCCGGCGCTGAAGGATTTCATCCTGCCGGCCGGCGGCGAGGCGGCAGCCCGCTGCCACCTGGCCCGCACCATCGTGCGCCGCGCCGAGCGCGAGACCGTGACCCTGGCCCGCCATGACGCGGTGCGCCCGGAGGCAATCCGGTACCTCAACCGGCTTTCGGACCTGCTGTTCGTCCTCGCCCGGGTGCTGGCGCGCGCCGATGGCCAGGGCGAAGTCCTGTGGAGCCACGACCGGCGCCACTCCTGAGCCTGGACCGGTCGCCGCCGCATGCTCATCTACACCCACCCCGCCTGCCTGGCCCACGACGCCGGGCCTGAGCATCCCGAGCGTCGTCAGCGCCTGGAAGTGGTGCTCTTGGGCCTGCGGCATTCCCATGGCGACCTGGACTGGCGCGAAGCGCCGCTGGCCAAGCTGGGCGACCTGCGCCGTGTCCACACCGAATCGCTGCTGCACGAAGTCCTGGAAAGCAGCTTCGAGGGTTACCGCATGCTCGACCCGGACACGGTGATGTGCGCCGATTCGCGCGCGGCCGCGATGCGGGCCGCCGGCGCGGGCGTGGCCGCGGTGGATGCGGTGATGGTGGCCGGAAGCAAGGCCGGCACGACCGCCTTCTGCGCGGTGCGCCCACCGGGGCACCATGCCACCAGCGACACCGCCATGGGCTTCTGCCTGATCAACAACATTGCCGTGGCGGCCGCCCATGCCTGCGACCGGCACGGCCTGGAACGGGTGGCGATCGTCGATTTCGACGTGCACCACGGCAATGGCACCCAGGCGATTTTCTACGCCGAACCGCGGGTGGCCTACTTCAGCACCCACGAAGCGGGGATCTACCCCAACAGCGGCAGCCCGCACGAGCGCGGGGTCGGCAACGTGTTCAATACCCTGCTGCCTCCGGGCACCGGGGGCTTCCGCTTCCGCAATGTATGGGCCGACCACCTGCTGCCGGCGCTGGATGAATTCCGCCCGCAGCTGCTGCTGATCTCCGCCGGCTTCGACGGGCATATGCGCGATCCGCTGGCCGACCTGATGCTGGAGACCGAGGATTTCACCTGGCTGACCCGGGAACTGCGCGCAATCGCCAGGCGCCACGCATCGGACCGGATCGTGTCCATGCTGGAAGGTGGCTACGACCTGGAAGCCTTGCGCGAATGCAGCGTGGCCCACGTCGACGCCCTGCGCTGACCGCCCCGGCATCCCCATGGCCACTGGTGCATGATGAACCTCGCCCGGCGGCTTGCCGCCGCCTTCATTGCCCGCATGCCGTCGATACGGCAAGCTAGCGGCCGCTTTTGACCTCACCCCACGGAGCTTTGCACCGCGTGCGCCCAGTCCTTCGCCTGCTACCGCTGCCGTTCAGTATCGCCCTGTGCCTGCCGGCATTCGCAGACGACAAGCCCGTCAATTGGGACCTGTGCCCGATCCGCGATGCGATCCCCTCCTTTGATCCAGCCACCGAGGGCAAGCCCTCGGCAGACAACGCCAAGGTCCGCGCCGCGCGCGCCCAGGAGGCGACCGCCATCGAGGGCGACCTGCTGAGCGGCACCGAGACCGATGCCGAATACAAGGGCAACGTGGTGTTGCGCAGGGGCGACCAGTACCTCAACGCCGACAACCTGCTGTTCCAGCAGGAACAGGGTACCTACGTCGCCGATGGCAACGTCCGTTACCAGGACGGCACGATGCGGGTGATCGCGGCGCGTGCACACGGCAACCAGGACACCGACAGCCACGTCATCGAGGACGTCCAGTACCAGCTGGTGTCGCGACGCGGCAATGGCGGCGCCGACAGCATCAACCTCAATGGCGCGCAGGGCCAGCTCAACGGCTCCACCTATTCCACCTGCGATCCAGACCAGCGCGTGTGGGAATTGCGTTCCAAGCGCATCGACGTGGACACCGACGAGGGCTGGGGCGTGGCCCGCGGCGCGACCATCCGCATCGGCAAGGTCCCGGTGCTGTACATGCCCTGGATCAAGTTCCCGATCGACGACCGCCGCCACACCGGTGTGCTGTACCCGACCATCAGCAATTCCGGGCGCAACGGCTTCGACTACCGTCAGCCCATCTACCTCAACCTGGCGCCCAACTACGACGCCACGTTGACCCCGCGCTACATGAGCAATCGCGGCGTGTCGCTGGGCGGCCAGTTCCGTTACCTGTATGAGAACGGGCGCGGCGTGCTTGATGCCAACTACATGCCGAGCGACGACCTGCTGCAGGAACACGCGGACGAGTTCCCGGCCGAGGAAATCGATCCCGGCGACACCCGCGGCATGCTGCGGTTCGCCGGATTCCACAACATCGACAGCACCTGGCAGGCGCGCGCCAACGTGGCCTGGATCAGTGATCCCCGCTACGTCGAGGACTTCAGCAATTCGCTGTATGGCACTTCGGCCTCCTCGATCATCAGCACCGTGGGCGTGTTCGGCCAGGGCCGCTACTGGAACGCCGGCATCATGGCCGACACCTGGCAACTGGCCGACGCCAACCTCAATGAAAGCGCACTTCCGTACAACCGCCTGCCGCGCCTGTACCTCAATTGGGAACAACCTTTCGGCAGGTGGTTCCGGGCCGGGTTGCAGGCCGAAACCGTGCGCTTCCAGCACGACCAGGTGAGCTTCGGCGGCGCCACCCCACAGCAAGTGCCCGGCGGCAGCCGGCTTGACCTCAAGCCTTATGTTTCCATGCCCTTGCAAGGCGCCTCGTGGTACATCACCCCGACCCTGGCGTGGCGCTACACGGCCTACCGCCTCGACGACGGCTTTGCCGCCGATCCGCTCAACCGGTTTCCCGACAGCAACCCCACCCGCAGCCTGCCGATTGCCTCGCTGGACGCCGGCCTGTTCTTCGACCGCCATACCGAGATCAAGGGCCAGCGCTTCCTGCACACCCTGGAGCCGCGGCTGTTCTACCTCAACGCGCCGTACCGCGCGCAGGACGATATCCCGCTGTTCGATACCCGCCCCTTCACCTTCAGCTGGGGCCAGCTGTTCCGTGACAACCGTTATTCGGGTCCGGACCGCCAGGCCGACGCCAACCAGCTCACCGTCGCCATGACCAGTCGCCTGCTGCGCGAGTCCGATGGCCACGAGAAGCTGTCGGCCAGCATCGGCCAGATCTTCTATTTCGACGAGTCGACCGTGGTGGTGCCGGGCGAAGCGCCGGTGGACAGCGGCAAGTCGGCGTGGGTGGCCGACGCGAACTATTCGCCGACCGATCGCTGGACCATCGGCACGTCCTACCAGTGGAGTCCGAAATACCACAGCAAGGACCTGGCCAGCGTGCGTGCGCGCTACCTGCTGCCCAATGACGGCGTGGTCAACCTGTCCTATCGCTATCGCCGCAATCCAAGCTCCGAGGCGGACCTGCTCGAGCAGGCCGATCTGTCCTTCCTCTATCCGGTCACGCCGAGCTGGAGCGTGGTGGGCCGCTACTACCACTCGCTGCTGGACAACAAGCCGCTGGAAGCCATTGCCGGCGTGCAATGGGACAGTTGCTGCCTGGCGGTGCGCGTGATCGCGCGCCGTTACGTGCGCAACCGCGAGGGCGACATGAACAACGCATTGCAGGTCGAGTTCGTGCTCAAGGGGCTGGGCTCGGCCGGCCAGGACACCGAGCGCACTTTGCGCCGTGCTATTCTCGGCTACAACCGAGACGACCTCTATCTCGTCCCGCCAAGCAACACCGCGCCGGACCCCGACGACAACGATTCCGGACCGGATACAACCCCATGAAGACTATGACTCCCCGACTTTTCCTTGCCGGCATGATCGCCGCGCTGATGCTGGCCGCGCCCGTGGGCGCGCAAACCCTGCAGCCCCTGGACCGCATCGCGGCCGTGGTGAACGAGGATGTGATCCTGCAGAGCGAACTGGATCGCGCCGTGCGCAACGTGTCCGCCCAGTACGCCAACCAGCCCGGCCAGCTGCCACCGCAAGCGGTGCTGGAACGCCAGGTGCTCGAGCGCCTGGTGTTGGTGAAGCTGCAGGTCGCCCGCGCCGCCGAAACCGGCATCCGCGTCAGCGACGAGGAGTTGAACACCGCCGTCGCCAGCGTGGCCCAGCAGAACGGCGCCAGCGTCGATGCGCTGCGCCAGCGCCTGGCCGGCGAAGGCGTTTCGTTCGCGGATTTCCGCAACTCGATCCGCGAGGAAATCATCATCCAGCGCCTGCGCCAGAGTTTCGGCCAGAGCCGCATCCAGGTCAGCGAGGCGGAAGTCGATTCGGCCCTCGCCACCCAGACCAATGGCGTGCAATACCACCTGGCGCACATCCTGGTCGCCTTGCCGGAAGGCGCGACCGCCGAGCAGATCGCCACCGCGCAAAAGAAGATCGACGGCGTGAAAGGCCTGCTCGACAGCGGCGAGATGGAATTCGCAGCGGCCGCGGTGCGCTATTCGGACAGCCCCAATGCCCTGGAAGGCGGCGACCTCGGCTGGCGCAGCGTGGACGAGATCCCGCGCGCATTCGCCGACACCCTGAAGTCGCTGAGCCCCGGACAGGTGGTAGGGCCGCTGCGCGGTCCCAGCGGCTTCCAGCTGCTCAAGCTGGTCGAATCACGCGATGCTGCCCAGGCTGCCGCACGCACGGTCACCGAGTACAACGCGCGCCACATCCTGGTACGGGTCACCCCGGTACAGGACGCGGCGACCGCCAAGGCCAAGATCGACACCCTGCGCGCGCGCATTGCCGGCGGCGCCGACTTCGTGGAAGTCGCCAAGGAATCCTCCGATGACGCCAACAGCAAGGCACAAGGCGGCGACCTGGGCTGGTTCCAGGCCGACGCGTTCGGTCCGGCCTTCAGCAAGGAAGTGACCGGCACCGGCGACGGCCAGGTCTCGCAGCCTTTCCGCACTGAAGCCGGCTGGCACATCCTGCAGCGGGTCGGCCAGCGCCAGAGCGATGTCACCAACGCCACCCAGCGCGCCCAGGTGCGCGAGACGATCGGCCGCCGCAAGCTGGAAGAAGAGTACAACCGCTACCTGCAGGAACTGCGCGGCGAAGCCTACGTCAACGTACGCGGCGAGAAAGCGGCCGCTGCCAGCGGCGGCTGAGTGTGAAACCCAGGCTCGCGCTGGTTCCGGGCGAGCCGGCCGGGATAGGCCCGGAACTATGCGTGCGGCTGGCACAACAGCCGCGCAGCGACTGTGATCTGCTCGTCTTCGGCGACGCCGACACCCTGCGGGCCGCGGCCGTTGCGCTGCACTTGCCGCTCAGGCTGATAGGAGAAGCCGAACAGGTCCGGATTCCGGGTGACCTGCGGCTGCATGCCGTCTCCAATACCGCCAGCAACCATTTCGGCACGCCGGACCCACGCAATGCGCGTGCGGTCATCGAAGCGCTGGAGCTGGCTTCCGATGCCTGCCTGCAAGGCCGTTTCGACGGCCTGGTGACCGGCCCGGTGCACAAGGCGGCCATCAACGCCGGCGGCATCGCCTACACCGGCACCACCGAACTGCTGGCCGGACGCGCCGGTTGCGACGTGGTGATGATGCTGGCCAACGACATCGTGCGCGTGGCGCTTGCCACCACCCACCTGCCCCTGCGTGCGGTCGCCGATGCGATCACTGCCAACGGGCTGCTGTCTTCGCTGCGCATCATCCACGCCGCGCTGCGCCGGGATTTCGGCATCGACACCCCGGTGATCGCAGTGCTGGGACTGAACCCCCATGCGGGCGAAGCCGGGCACCTGGGCAACGAGGAAATCGAAGTGATCGGCCCCGTGCTGGAAGCGCTGCGCGCCGAAGGCATGCGCCTGGTCGGCCCGCTTCCCGCCGACACCGCATTCCTGCCGGGCAAGCTGGCCGGTTTCGATGCGGTGCTGGCGATGTACCACGACCAGGGCCTGCCGGTGCTCAAGTACAGCGGCTTCGAGCGGGCGGTGAACCTGACCCTGGGCCTGCCCTATCCGCGCGTGGCCGTGGATCACGGCACCGCGCTCGAACTGGCCGGCAAGGGCAGCGCCGATCCATCAAGCCTGTTCGCAGCCGTGGAAACCTGCGCGCGCATCGCCGCGCAACGTAGACTCGCCGGATGAACTTCAAGGCACCCCCCAAGAAATCACTGGGCCAGCACTTCCTGACCGACCGCAACATGATCGACATGATCGTGCTGGCGGTGAATCCGCAGCCCGGCGACCGCCTGGTGGAAATCGGGCCGGGCCAGGGCGCCATCACCCTGCCCCTGCTGCGCAGGCATGGCGAACTCACCGCCATCGAGTTCGATCGCGACCTGGTCGTTCCCCTGTCCGCGGCGGCCCATGGCGTCGGCCAGCTGACCGTCATCCACAAGGACGTATTGCAGGTGGATTTCACCCGCATGGCCGGCGAAGGCACCCTGCGCCTGGTCGGCAACCTGCCCTACAACCTGTCCTCGCCGATCCTGTTCCACGCGCTGGACCACGCCGCCGTGGTGCGCGATATGCATTTCATGCTGCAGAAGGAAGTGGTGGACCGCATGGCAGCCGGTCCCGGCAGCAAGGTCTACGGCCGCCTGAGCGTCATGCTGCAGGCCTATTGCACGGTGACCCCGCTGTTCGACGTGCCTCCGGCCGCGTTCCGGCCGCCACCGAAGGTGGATTCGGCGGTAGTGCGCCTGGTGCCGCACGCTGCGGGCGCCGTCGGCATCGCCAATCCGCAACGCTTTACCGAAGTAGTGCGCTCCGCCTTCGGACAGCGCCGCAAGACCCTGCGCAATGCCTTGATGGGTGTCTGCGACAGCGAGCAGATGGAAGCGGCGGGCGTGCGTCCCGACGCGCGCGCCGAACAGGTCGAAGTGGCTTCCTTCATTCGCCTGGCCAACCTGCCGGTGGCAATGCCGGTCGAACCTTAGGCCCGCATTGCATACACTGTGGGTATGAGCCCACCCGACTACGCCATCGAAATCGACGTAGCCACCCGTTACCTCGACGATCAATCCTCGCCCGAGGAAGGTCGCTTCGTTTTTTCCTACACCATCGGCATCCGCAACGCCGGCACCGTTCCCGCCCGCCTGCTGGATCGCCATTGGGTGATCACCGATGCCAACGGCAAGGTCCAGGAAGTCCGGGGCGAGGGCGTGGTCGGCGAACAGCCCTGGCTGCGTCCGGGCGACCAGTTCGAATACACCTCCGGCGCCGTGCTGGAGACGGCGTACGGCGCGATGCAGGGCAGCTACGGCATGCTGGCCGATGACGGCACGCGCTTCGACGCGCCCATCGCCGCGTTCACCCTGTCCATTCCCCGCACGGTCCACTGAAGGAGCCGGCGCATGGGTGTCTGGGCCATTGGTGACCTGCAAGGCTGTTACGACGCGACCCAGCGCCTGCTGGAGCGCCTGCGCTTCGACCCGGCCGTCGACAGGCTGTGGTTCTGCGGCGACCTGGTCAACCGCGGTGGCCAGTCGCTTGAAACCCTGCGCCTGGTCCATTCCCTGCGTGCCAGCAGCGTGGTGGTGCTGGGCAACCACGACCTGTCCCTGCTGGCCATTGGCGACCGCACGCCCGAAGAACAGCGCAAGGTCAATCCCGACCTGCAGCGCATCGTGCTGGCCGACGACCGCGACGTGCTGCTGGACTGGCTGCGCATGCAGGAGCTGGTCCACGTGGACCGGGAACTGGGCTGGATGATGATCCATGCCGGGCTGGCACCGAAGTGGACGACCACGCTGGCCGAAAAGCACGGACGCGAAGTGGAGAAGCAACTCCACGGCAACGGCTACGGCAAGCTATTGCGCAGCATGTACGGCGACAAGCCCAACTGGTCTCCGCAGCTGGGTGGCTATGACCGCTCGCGCGCCATCATCAACGTGCTCACGCGCATGCGCTACTGCACGCCGCGCGGACGCATGGCGATCGAGGAGAAAGGTGGCCCCGGCACCCAGGCCCAGGGCCTGTATCCCTGGTATGAAGTGCCTGGGCGGGCGCCGCGCGACCTGAAGATCGTCTGCGGGCACTGGTCGACGCTTGGGTTGATGATCGGCCATGGCGTGCATGCCATCGACACCGGCGCGGTCTGGGGCGGCAAGCTCACCGCATTGCAGCTGGATAGCGAGGAGCTGCGGCTGGTACAGGTGCCTGGTCGGGATGTGCCGCCACCCCGATGAGGTGGTCGGACAGGTTTTCCTGATCCGTGGTCGCGCTTGCCTGCGCTATGCCGCTGCAATGCGGTCCGGGTTCTACCTGATCGCACGCACGTGCTTTGCGGCGGCGATACGCGAGGTTGTCACTCCGCGACGGATCGGCTATTTCCGGACGTAGTCCGCGAACTCGAATGCGTACGCATGCCTGTCGTCGGCGGCGTGCGTCTCGCGGAAAACGGCTTTCCAGTGCGCCTGATCCAACCGGGGGAAGAACGCGTCGGCGCCTCCCACTTCGGTTTCCACGTGGGTCACGTGCAATCGATCCGCCAGTGGCAACGTCAGCGCATAGATTTCCCCGCCGCCGATCACGCACAGCTCATCCGCATTCTCCGTGCTGGCCGCTGCGATTGCCGCCTCGACCGAATCCACCGCGCGCATGCCCTCGAACGGCACGGCGCCCGAACGCGTCAATACAAGATTGGTCCTGCCCGGCAGCGCACGGCCCAGCGATTCGGCGGTCTTGCGCCCCATCAGCACCGGCTTGCCCAGGGTCAGCGCCTTGAAACGCCTGAGGTCGTCCGGCAGGCGCCATGGCAGCGCATTGCCCTTGCCGATCGCATCCATGCGGTCCAGCGCGGCCACCAGCGAGATCAGCATCGGCTCAGACCGCCACCGGCGCCTTGATGGCCGCGGCCGGATCGTAGCCGAGTATCTGGATATCGTCGTAGGTGAAGGCGAACAGGTCGTTCACTTGCGGATTCAGCTGCAGGCGCGGCAGCGCGCGTGGTTCACGCGAAAGCTGTTCGCGCGCCTGCTCGTAGTGGTTCGAATACAGGTGCGCATCGCCCAGGGTGTGCACGAAGTCGCCCACGCCCAGGCCGCAGGCCTGGGCCACCATGTGGGTCAGCAATGCATAGCTGGCGATGTTGAACGGCACGCCCAGGAAAATGTCGCCGCTGCGCTGGTAGAGCTGGCAACTGAGTTTGCCGCCGATCACATAGAACTGGAACATCGTGTGGCACGGCATCAACGCCATCTGCGGCAGGTCGGCGACGTTCCAGGCGGACACGATGAGCCGGCGCGAATCGGGGTTGCGCTTGATTTCTTCCACCACCCACCTGATCTGGTCGATCTCGCCGCCCTCGGCGGTGGCCCAGCGGCGCCATTGCTTGCCGTAGACCGGGCCGAGCTCGCCGTTTTCGTCGGCCCATTCGTCCCAGATCCCCACTTTGTGCTCCTTGAGGTAGGCGATGTTGGTCTGGCCTTTCAGGAACCACAGCAACTCGTGCACGATCGAGCGCAAGTGCAGCTTCTTGGTGGTGACCAGCGGGAAGCCCTGGTTGAGGTCGAAACGCATCTGCCAGCCGAATACGCTGCGGGTGCCGGTGCCGGTGCGGTCGGACTTCTCCGCGCCGTCTTCCAGCACGTGGCGCAGCAGCTCGAGGTATTGCTTCACGTCGACTCCTTGGCTGGCAGCACGGGATGCAGGGTCGGCGAACGGCGCGCCATCCAGAACAGGAACAGTCCCAGCGCGATCAGCGGCAGGCTCAGCACCTGGCCCATGGTCAGCCAACCGAAGGCCAGGTAGCCGATGCCTTCGTCCGGCATGCGCACGAACTCGACCAGGAACCGGAACACGCCGTAGAGCAGCGCGAACATGCCTGCAACGGCGTAACGCGGGCGTGGCTTGCTGGAGAACCACCAGACGATGGCGAACATCAGCACGCCTTCCAGGAAGGCCTGGTAGAGCTGCGAGGGGTGGCGCGCGAAACCGTCCAGGGCGCCGGCCGCGTACTGGGCCTGCAATTGTTCCGGCGACAGCTTCAGCTGCAGGATGTTGGGATCGGTGCTGGGAAAGATCACTCCCCAGCCGGCGTGCGTGTACTTGCCCCACAACTCGGCGCCGATGAAGTTGCCGATGCGGCCCAGGCCCAATCCGAGCGGGATAAGCGGGGCGACGAAATCCATGGTGTCGAAGTAATGCAGCTTCTGCCTGCGCGTCCACCACAGTCCCGCCAGCATCACCCCCAGCAGCCCACCGTGGAAGCTCATGCCGCCTTCCCAGACCTTGAATATCATCAGCGGGTTCTCGAGGAACGCGCCGAACGAATAGAACAGGATGTAGCCGATGCGTCCGCCCAGCACCACGCCCAGCATTCCGTAGAACAGCAGGTCCGAGAATGCATTCATGTCGGTACCGGGCAGGCGACCTGCGCGGATCCGGCTTCGGCCCAGCCACCACGCGCTGGCGAACGCCAGCAGGTACATCACGCCATACCAGTGGATCTTGAGGGGACCGGCGGACAGCGCTATCGGGTCGATCTGGTGGAGGTAGGTCATGCGGCCTGCAATCGAGGGGTCAGGCGGCCATTTTGCCCCAGGCCGCCGTCCAGCGCCCAACGTCACGGGGCAGGCGCATGGCTCAGTCGAGGATAAGCGGCAAGTTCGGCAGCTCGTCCCGGTCGGGGTTGCCATCGACCTGCGGGAAGTGCGTGGCCAGCAGGTCGGAAACGGCCTCGATGCCCCGCACCACGGCCTGTTCGGGCTCGCCGGCACGCATGCGTTCTTCGACCAGCAGGCATACGCCACGCCATTGCTCGGGACTGACCCGGCCGGCAAGGCCACGATCGGCCACGATCTCGATGCGATGGTCGGCAAGCAGCAGGTAGATCAGCACGCCGTTGTTGGCTTCGGTATCCCAGGCGCGGAGCCTCGCAAAGGCCGCCTCGGCGCGCGCGCGCGCCTGCACGCCCCGCAACACCATGGCCGCCGGCAGTTCGGATTCCACTGCGAACAGGATCTCGCCGCGATGGCGCGATTCGCCCGCTGCGATGGCATCGGCGATGCGATGCAGGCTGTCCTCGGGAAACAGGTGGCGGGCCGAACGCGTGAACAGATGGCGGAAAAAACGCATCACCAGCTCCCCGAAGCACCGCCGCCGCCGGACATGCCGCCGCCGCCGGACCAGCCACCACCACCGAAGCCACCGCCACCTCCGCCCCAGCC
>NZ_QOVG01000014.1 GCF_010119615.1 Pseudoxanthomonas gei | reverse complement strand
CCTCCCCAGGCCGAGTTCCCTGGCCCCGCCGACCCCCCCCTGGTCTGCGGGGCTTTTTATTGCGCGATCATTTTCCATGCGGCTCAGCAAACGTACTGCGCTAAGGTGCGCGCACTACCTTCCGGAATCCGACCATGGCGCATGCATTCAACGAAATGTTCGACCTGGCGATGCCGTGGTGGGATTTCGTGCTGCGTGCCTGCATCGTGTATTTCATCCTGCTGGCCCTGATCCGCGCCTCCGGCAAGCGCACCATGGGGCAATTCACGCCCTTCGACATGCTGCTGGTGGTGCTGCTGGGCAATGCGGTACAGAACGCGCTGCTGGGCAAGGACACTTCGGTCGGCGGCGGCCTGCTGCTGGCCACGACCCTGCTGCTGTTGAACTGGCTGGTCGGGCTGGTCTCGGCACGCAGCGAGAAGATGGAGGCGCTGGTGGAGGGCACGCCGGTGCTGCTGGCGCGCGACGGACAGGTCTACAAGGACGTGCTGCGGCGCGAATTGATCAGTCGCGCGGATTTCGACAAGGCCATGCGCGAATCGGGGATCGATGACATCGGCGACATCCGCATGGCGGTGCTCGAGACCAACGGCCATGTCACCCTGGTCCGGCGCGATCCGTCGTAACAGCGCCCCAAGGGCGCTCCTACAAGCAAGGACGCTCCTACAAGGTGGAGAAATCCTGCAGCCAATCGCGCGGCTTGAGGTAGTCGGCCAGCCGGGATTCGGGGCTGCCCGCCTCGGGAGCGAAGCCATATTCCCAGCGCACCCGCGGCGGCAGGCTCATCAGGATCGATTCGGCGCGGCCGCCGCTCTGCAGGCCGAACAGGGTGCCGCGGTCGTAGACCAGGTTGAATTCCACGTAGCGTCCGCGCCGGTACAGCTGGAACTCGCGTTCGCGCTCGCCATAGGCGGTGTCCTTGCGTTGCGCGACGATCGGCAGGTAGGCGTCGAGGAAACCATCGCCGACCGCGCGCTGGTAGGCGAAGTCGCGTTCGAAGTCCTTGCCGAGGTCGTCGAAGAACAGGCCGCCGACGCCACGGGTCTCGTCGCGATGCCTGAGGAAGAAGTAGTCGTCGCACCAGCGCTTGTGCGCGTCGTAGCGTTCCTGGCCGCCGAACGGCTCGCACAATGCGCGCGCCGTCCGATGCCAGTGCAGCACGTCTTCGTCGAACGGATAGAACGGAGTCAGGTCGAAGCCGCCGCCGAACCACCAGGCCACGGCCTGGCCATCGCGCTCGGCGCGGAAATGACGGACGTTGGCGTGGGTGGTGGGCAGGTAGGGATTGCGCGGATGGAACACCAGCGACACCCCGACTGCGCGCCACGAGGCGCCGGCCAGCTCGGGGCGGTGGGCGGATGCGGAGGGTGGCAGTTTGGTCCCGGACACATCGGAAAAGCCGATGCCGGCCTGCTCGAACACCGCCCCGTCGCGGAGGATGCGCGTGCGCCCACCGCCGCCTTCGGCCCGCGTCCAGTTGTCCTCGGTGAATCGCGCGCCGCCATCGGCGGTTTCAATGGCGGCGCAGATGCGGTCCTGCAGGCCGGTGAGGTAGTCGCGGACGCGGTCGAATTCGTTCATACGCCCATTCTAGCGGCGCCCGCCCGCCACGCCGATCAGCGCTTGAACTCCGCGCGTATCTCGGGCCGGTACAACTTCCAGATGATGGCGCCGTGCAATGCCGCTACCAGTGCCGCGCCCACGCCCATCACCAGCTTCATCGCCGACTGCAGGCCCTGGAACGCGGGATCGATCGCGGCGATATCGGCAGCGGCCATGCCGTCGGCCGGCGGCAGGGCATGGACGAAGGTGGCCGCGCCCAGCACGCCAGCCAGCGCGCTGGCAGCCAGGAACAGCACGAAACCCACGCGTCCCCATTCGAAACGCTTCAGCAGGCCGTACGAGACCGCGGTGAACAGCGCCGACGACAGCAGCGACAGGAAGTTCAACAGGCCAAGATGGTCGATCGTCCAGCGCAACGCCGGGGGCAATTCCACCCCGGGCGCGATCGCCGCCAGCAGTTCCTGGAGCTCATGGTCGACAGGGGTGACCAGCAGCATCAGGCCTTGCGCCACGCCCGAGGCCACGCCCGCCACGCCCAGGGCCAGCGAGATCCAGGCCATGACGGTGACGAACTCCGAACGTGGCGTGGTCGTCACCATCGCCTACTTCAGGTTTTCCTCGAACAGCTTGAGCACGCGCTTGTACTCGTCCAGCCAGGAATCGGCGCGGGTGAAGCTGTGGCGCTCGAGCGGATACGGTGCGATTTCCCAGTTGTCCTTGTGCAGTTCGATCAGCTTCTGGGTCAGCACCACCGAATCGCGGAAGAACACGTTGTCATCGACCATGCCGTGGGCGATCAGCAGGTGGTCCTGCAGGCCGGCGGCGTATTCGATGGGCGAGGACTTGCGGTAGGCCTCGGGGTCCAGTTCCGGCGTGTTGAGGATGTTGCTGGTGTATTCGTGGTTGTACTGGGTCCAGTCGACCACCGGTCGCAGCGCGGCGCCGGCCTTGAACTTGCCCGGTTCGCGGAACAGCGCCATGAAGGTCATGAAGCCGCCGTAGGAACCGCCGTAGATGCCGGCGCGGTCGCGGTCGCCCTGCTTGTTGGCGACCAGCCAGTCCAGGCCGTCCAGGTAGTCGTCCAGTTCCGGATGGCCCATGTTGCGATAGATCGCGGTCCGCCAGTCGCGTCCGTATCCCTCGCTGCCGCGGTAATCCATGTCCAGCACGATGTAGCCGCGCTGCACCAGCAGGTTGTGGAACATCTGCTCGCGGAAATAGGCGGGGTAGCGCGCATGCACGTTCTGCAGGTAGCCGGCGCCATGCACGAACATCACGATGGGGTAGTGCTTGCCAGGCTCCAGCGTGGCCGGGCCGTAGTACTTGGCCCAGACCTGGCCGGCACCATGCCGCGAGGGCACCTGCACCATCTGCGGCTCGATCCACTGGCGCGCCTTGAACGCGGGCGTGCGCGTGTCGGTCAGCGACTTCGCATTGCCGCCGTTGGCGCCGATCACGCTGAGCTGGGAAGGCAGGTAGCTGGCCGAGTGGTGCAGCAGCAGCTGGCTGCCGTCGGGCGACAGGGTGAAATCCTCCACCCCGCCCAGGTCGGTCAATTCACGCAGCTTGCCGCCGTCGACGCGACAGACTTCGTAGCGCCCGGGCTGCTTGCGGTTGCACAGGAAGAAGTAGCCGTCGCCGTCGACGGCGGGCACCGGCGCCGACGCCTCCCAGGCGCCGGAGGTGAGCTGCACCGGCTTGCCGCCTTCGCGCTGCGTATAGAGGTGCGAATAGCCGGATTGTTCGGACAGGAACCACAGGGTGCGGTTGTCGTTGGCCCAGCCGAAGTCATTGAAGCTCCAGTTGATCCAGGCCGGGTCGGTGAGGCGATGGCGTGGCTGCAGGCGGGCCTCGGCCAGGTCTACGCCGGCGATCCAGCGGTCCTTGTTGTCGATGGCGCGCACCATGACCGCGACATTGCGGCTGTCGGCACTCCAGCGCAGCGTGCTGCCCTCGCCGTTGTCGCCGCTGGTGGCCACCTGCACGTCGCGATTGCCTTTCAGGGCCTCCTTGCCGGCCGCCTTGCGCAGCGCAGCCAGCGGATCATCGGCGATGCCGGGCAGGGCGTCGAACTTGAGTTCGCGGACGCTGCCATTGGCCAGATCCGCCAGCCACAGTGCCTGCGGCGGGGGCGCGTTGCGGCCGACGCGGGTCCGCACCTCCTGAAATTCCTCGTAGCCGGACTCGGTCACATAACGCGGCAACTTGCCTGCCTGCCCGCTTTCGGCATTCTTCTTCTGGGTGACCACCAGCAGCCAGCGCGCGTCCGGCGACATTGCGCTCTGCACGATCTGCACGTCATCGCCCAGGTAGACCGGCGGCGCGGCGCGGCTGGGGTCCGCTTTGCGCCAGCTTTCGTTCTGCGCCTGCAGCGCATCGCGCTGGGCCTTGTCGCGCGCGAGCGTCTGCAAGGTGCGCAGCTGCTGCTCACGCAACGCGTCGGGCTTGGGCTTGGCGTTGGGATCCTTCTCCGCCTTGACCAGTGCGGCCTGGACCACCCCGCCGGTCGAGGTCCAGCGATACCACTGGTTGGCCACGCGCCAGACCAGCCCGCCGTCGCTGGCGAACTGGGGCTGGGATTCCTCGTCGTTGCTGCGGGTCAGCTGTTCCAGCGCGCCACTGCGCAGGTCGCGCAGGAACACATCGCCATTGCGCACGAAGGCCATGTGCCGGCGCTGGCCGTCATAGACCGGGGTGGCGGCATCCAGGGTGTCGCGTTCGCGGTCGCCCACGCGCTGCGCGGCGGCGCCGGAGGTGGATTGCTGGAAGGTGTCGCGGATGGCGCTGTCCTGGCGCTTGAGCTGGTATTGCACGTGCTTGCCGTCCCAGGCCCACCAGGCACCCTCCACCGGTGGACCGATCCAGTCCGGATCGGCCATGACCTGTTCGATGCTCAGGGCGGGACTTTCCTGCGCGGCGACGGTGGGAACCAGGACAAGGGCGGCGGCAGACAACAGGACGTGCAGGCAGGGACGCATCGCGTTTCCGTTCAATATGCTGAACCGCAAGGTTACCAGCCCGATATGGACGGCCCTGCAAATTGCCTGGAGGCAGGGCCGGATTCCTTCATCGCGCGGTTTCCTCCACAATCCTCGCGCGCGGTCGCCAGCAGGCGACGGGCGCGGGGAGGGCTGAACCACTGAGGGAAGCCGAACGCCACCAGGAGATCGCAGCCCGATGTCAGCCGTCGTACACGCCAATCCCGGCATTCCCGCCTGCCATGCGCTGGCCCTGGGTCCGGGTGCACGCACGGTGGCGATCGACGGCAGCCGGCACATCGACCTGGACACCTTCTTCGCCCAGGTCCGTGGCCTCGCTGCCGCATTGCCGGCCGGCCGCCATGCCGTCAACCTGTGCGAGGACCGTTACCGCTTCCTGGTCGCTTTCTGCGCCGTCGCGCTACGCGGCCAGATCACCTTGTTGCCGCCTTCGCGCGCACCTTCCGTGGTGATCGACGTGCTCGCGCGCTACCCCGACAGCTACAGCCTGGGCGACGGGCTGCTGGCGGAAGTGCCGCCGGGCCACTGGCAGTTACCGGAGGTCTTGCCGCAGTTGCAGGGCGAAACCCCTCTCATCGAGGATGCCGCGGTGGTCGCCATCGGTTTCACCTCCGGCAGCACCGGCAGCCCCAAGCCCAACGCCAAGACCTGGGCGGCGTTCCGCGCCAGCACCGCGCAAAACATGATGGCCCTGCAAAGCCTGTGGCAGGGCCATGCCATGCCCCACATCGTGGCCACGGTGCCGCCGCAACACATGTACGGCATGGAGCTGTCGGTGTTGTTGCCCTTGCTGGGGCCGGCGGGGCTGCATGCCTCGCGGCCGTTCTTCCCGGAGGACGTGGCCCGCGCGCTGGCCGAGACTCCCGCGCCGCGCCTGCTCGCCACCACGCCGGTGCACCTGCGCGCGCTGGTCGAATCCGGGGTCGCGCTGCCGCCGTTGTGCGGCATCGTGTCGGCGACCGCGCCGCTGTCCCCGGAACTGGCTGCCGCCGCCGAAGCGCGCTTCGCCTGCGAGGTACGCGAGGTGTTCGGCTCCACCGAGACCTGCGTGATCGCGCGCCGGCGTACCGCACTGGAAACCGCGTGGACACCGCTACCCGGCGTGCAGGTGCAACCCGTTCCGGACGGCACCCTGGTGCAGGCCCGCCACCTGCCACAGCCGGTGACCCTGGCTGACCTGGTTGAAGTGGAAGCCGACGGTCGCTTCCACCTGCGCGGCCGCCAGGCGGACTTGCTGGAAATCGCCGGCAAGCGCGCCTCGCTGGGTGATCTCACCCGGCACCTGCTGGCCATTCCGGGCGTGGACGATGGCGTCATGCTGCAACTCGATGCCTGCGAGACCCGCGGCCTGGCCCGGGTGGCTGCGCTGGTGGTTGCGCCGACGCTGGCCGAGGGCGACATCCTCGCCGCGCTGCGCGCCAGCATCGACCCGGTGTTCCTGCCGCGTCCGCTGAAAAAGGTGGCGGCCTTGCCACGCAGCGAAACCGGCAAGCTGCCACGCGCGGAGCTGCTGAAACTGCTGTAAGGCGGTTGCAGGGAGCAGGCGTTGGAGCCGGGGAAGGCGAGAACCGGCTTCGCTGGCACCGCCTGATCGCACTCGCGTCGCTACTACCGACGCACTGCAACCCCTCAGCCGTGGACGCCGTCGATTTCCATGCTCAGCTCGCGGCGACAGATCGCCGCGTGCAGCAACAGTCGGGGCACGCGTTCGCCGAAACGCTGGTCCAGCGCGTGGGCCACCAGGGGCAGGTCGTCGCGGTCGCGCACGTAGACCTTGAGGCGGGTGCCGGCACCGAACTGCGCCGGCAGCGTGGGCGCACGCTGCCGCGCCGCGCCCAACAGGGCGTCGAAATTGACGAAGGTTTCCTCGATCTGCGCCAGCAGTTCGCCTTCGTGCTGGGAGGCGTGGCCGACCACGCTGGCGGTGCCCGACAACAGCAGCGGCATGTGTCCGCCCGGCGGCGGCAGCATCGCGCGGGCGAAGCTCGGCGACTGCCGCCCGTACTGGCGTGGATACAGGTAGGCGCTGACCTGGCGTGGATTTTCCACCGGCGTGCCGGCTTCGCGCGCCGCCAGCCAGTAGATCTGGATCACGCGCTCGTCGTCGCAGCGTCCGATGGCGGTGGCCGCAGGCAAACGCGAGGCGTCGAAGTCGCCCATGCCGCGCGCGCGGCCGACGCAGAATTCGCGGTAGCGCTCGCCATCGCCCTGGCCCAAGGTGATGGCATCCAGGTAGTTCCAGATGCGCAGCAGTTGCGGGGTGCCGCTGCGGCGCACGAAGTCGATCAGCTGGGCATAGGCGCTCTGGGCCGCCGCTTCGATGCCGATCTCGCTTTCATTGATTTCAATCGCCCCGAACAGCAACTGCCCATCGGTAGACCAGGCAATATCGCCGTCGCGGCCGCTGCTCACCGGCGCGTTGGCGTGCCAGACTTCGAAGGGCGCGGCGCCGTAGGGTTGCAACGGCACGCGCAGGTAGCGGGGATCGGCGTCATGCGGGGCCGCGGTGCCGAAGCCCAGTACCGCCAGCACGTCGTCGCCTTCCAGCAGGGCGCCCGGCGAATCGCCTAGTACGTAGTCCACTTCCAGGCGCGCATGCGTTGCCGCGGAGGGCATGGAAGTCATCGGCCGGTTCATGGATTGCCTTCCTGCAGCGTGTCGCCGCCGAAACTCTCGCGCACCTGGCGCTTGCGGCGCAGCCAGCCGCGGAACGCGCGCGGCGCCAGCTGCAGCGCGTTGAATGCATAGATCATGCGGAACAGGCGCAGCCTGCGCAGCACGGCGCGGTTGTCGAACACGTCGCCGGCCAGCATCGAGATGACGGCCTGCTCTACCTGGAAATCATTGCGCGGATTGGCGAACAGGCGCTGCATCACCGGGGTGGTGAAGCGGTAGATGAACCACGAGAAGTGCTTCAGGCCGCGCTTGAGGCGACGCTCCATGGCCTGCTGCAGGCGCGCTTCGCTGGCCGGGTCGCGAAGGGCGCCATCGACCACCGCCGCCGCGTTCTCGCCGCTGTTCATGCCCAGGTAGACGCCCGAGGAAAATACCGGGTCGATGAAGGCATAGGCATCGCCGACCATGATCCAGCCCGGGCCGGTCATCTTCGAGCAGGTGTAGGAGTAGTTGCCTGTCACGTGCACCGGCGCGATGCGCTCGGCACCCTGCATGCGCGACCACACCGAGGGCGTGGCCTGCAGCGTCTGCATGAGGAAGGCTTCGTTGGAGCGTGCTTCGCCATCGCCGCGACGCTGCTTGAGGTATTCGGGGAAACACACCGCTCCCACGCTCATCACGTCGTCGCGCAGCGGAATCAGCCACATCCAGCCGTGCGCGAAGCGCTCGACGGTGATGTTGCCGGCGTCGGGCCCTTCGCGGCGGGTGACACCACGGAAATGGCTGAAGATCGCCGCTGACTGGTGCAGCGCATTCTTCTTCTTCAGTTTCAGCCTGGCACCCATGAAGGTGTCGCGGCCGCTGGCATCAATCAGGTAGCGCGGCGCGAACGCCAGCGGCTCGCCGTCGGCAGTGCGCGCCTGCACGGCGGCGGGGCGGCCATCGGCTCCGAATTCCACCTTTTCCACCACCACCTGCATGCGGGCATCGACGCCGCTGGCGCGCGCATTCTCGAACAGCAGGTGGTCGAATTCCTCGCGCTTGACCTGGTAGGCGTGCCCGAAGACCGGATTGAGCGCACGATCGAACCTGAACACGTTGACGCTGTTGCCATCGTCCTGCTGGGGGAAATCGGCACCAGGCTTGAACACGCCGATCTCCTTCACCTGGTCCAGCACGCCCAGGCGCTCGAGAATCGGCAGGTTCATCGGCAGCAGCGACTCGCCGATATGGAAGCGTGGATGCACGCCCTTTTCCAGCAACACCACCTGCCAGCCCTGGCGCGCCAGCAAGGTGGCAGCAGTGGTGCCGGCGGGGCCGCCGCCGATGACCAGCACGTCGACGGGGTGGGGATCGGGGGCCGGCGCAGCCGGTGGATGCAGGGTGGGTGATGCGGTTGCGGGGTCGGCTTGGATCATCCTGGCTGAACCATAATTCGTCGTTCATGAAGAACAGGTGGACATGATAACGCGGGGCCGGGAGGCGGCCATGGTTGCCAAGCAGGCGCGGATGCAGGATCGTGTCGCCCCTGTCACCACGGAAGCCACACCGGATGTCCACGCAAACCGCCGCCGAACGCGAACTCGCCACCCTGCTGGTTGAAAGCCTGAACCTGGAGGAAGTCGAGGCCGGGGCGATCGATCCGGAAGCGCCGCTGTTCAACACGGGCCTGGGCCTGGATTCCATCGATGCGCTGGAGCTGGCGCTTGCGATCAGCAAGCAGTACGGCTTCCAGTTGCGTTCGGACAACGACGAGAACCGTCGCATCTTCGCGTCGCTGCGCGCATTGTCGGCGCATGTCGAAGCCAACAAGGCCGCCTGAGCCCACGCCACTCGCCGCGGAGGTTTCCGGGGGCCTGCTGATGGGCCTGCGGCTGCTGCTGGCCGCGGCCTATCCCGTATTTGCCCACCTTGCCAGCGCCCGCAGCGATGGCGGCTGGGCCGCGCTGGCGATGGCCGACATCGTGTTGCTGCTGCTGCTGGAGCCGCTGCTCAGGCGCCGCGCATGGGCCTTGACGCTGCTGGCCTCGTGCCTGCTGTGGCTGTGGTGGGTGTCGCAATCGCGCTATGCGCTGATGCCGCTGCTGGCCCCGCCGGTGGTGTTCATCGCCCTGGCCAGCTGGCTGTTCGGCCGGACCCTGCGCGCCGGGCAGGTGCCGCTGATCACGCGCATCGTGCAGGGCCTGTACGCGCAGGCTGCCATGCCGATGACGCCGGCCCTGTACCGCTATACCCGCCAGCTGACCACCGCCTGGGCGGTGATGCTGGGCGTGCTGGCGCTGGCCAACCTGTGGCTGGCCCTGTGCGCCGTGCCCAGTGGCGTGCTGGCGCAGCTGGGGCATCGGCCGGCATGGACGGTGACCGACGAACAATGGTCCCTGTTCGCCAACCTGCTCAACTACGGCATCGTGGGCGTGTTCTTCCTGGCCGAGTACTGGTATCGCAAGCTGGTGTTCCCGCTGCGCCCGTATCGCAATGTCCTGCAGTTCATGCGGCAGATGGCGCAACTGGGCCCGGGTTTCTGGAACCAGCTGCTGCGCTGAACCCCGCGCAGGACCGGTGTGCAGGCCCGCCGGCACGTGGTTCATGCGTGCCTCCGGTATCCTTGGGGCCAGGGGAAACAGGAAGACACGCGGCATGCAGTTCACCATTACAGCCGACCATCCAAGCCTGCCCGGGCATTTTCCCGGCCATCCGATCGTGCCCGGCGTGGTGCTGCTGGACCGCGTGCTGGAAGCGATCGAGCTTGACCACATGCCGCTGCCGGCATTGCGCCTGCCGCAGGTGAAATTCCTCAAGCCGCTGCTGCCGGGTGAAACGGCGCGCGTGCGGTTGCAGGGTGAGTCGCCACGCTGGCGCTTCCAGGTACTGCGCGGTGAAGAGGTGCTGGCCAGTGGCGAAGTGGTGGCCGAAGGGTCGGCTGGCGCATGAGCGCCAACTGGAAACAGCGTCCCGAAGGTGGCGGCCGGCTTGCGCTGTGGTTGATCCGCGGGATTGCCCGCCACGGCGGGCGTGGCATCGGCCGGGCCCTGCTGTATCCGATCACCCTGTATTTCCTGCTGGTGCGTGGGCCGGAACGGCGCGCGTCGCGTGCCTACCTGGCGCGCGTGTTCGGGCGCCCCGTCGGCGTGTGGGCGGTGGCCCGCCACATCCATACCTTTGCCGCGACCATCCTCGACCGCGTATTCCTGCTCGGTGGGCGTTTTGGTGGCTTCGACGTGCGCGTCACCGGGTTGCCGGAGCTGCACGAGGTGCTGGACCGCGGGCAGGGCGTGTTGCTGTTCGGTTCGCACCTGGGCAGTTTCGAAGTGATGCGCGTGCTGGCGCAGCAGCGCCCGGACTACAAGATCCGCGTGCTCCTGGACAAGGCCCACAACCCGGCCCTGACCCAGATGCTGGATACGCTGAATCCCGAGATCGCCGCCGGCGTGATCGACGCGGGACAGGACGGTCCCTCGATTGCCATGGCCATCAAGCAGGCTACCGACGAAGGTGCGCTGGTCGCGCTGCTGGTCGACCGGGCGCGCCCCGGGGAACCGGCCTTGAACGCACAGTTCCTGGGCCGCGACGCGCCGTTCCCGACCGCGCCGTGGCTGATCGCCTCGGCCCTGAAGGTGCCGGTGGTGCTGGCCTTCGGCCTGTACCAGGGCGGCCATCGCTACCACCTGGCGTTCGAGAGCTTCAGCGACAGCATCGCCGTACCGCGCCAGCAGCGTGCGCAGGCCGTGCTCTCGCTCATCCGACGTTACGCCGCCAGGCTGGAGCATCACGCCCGTGTCGCTCCTTACAACTGGTTCAATTTCTATGATTTCTGGGGTAATGAAGATGAAGGCAGCATGCCGTCGCCCGACGACGCACCGCGCATCGTGGCGATTGATCATGCCGATGCTGACGCTGCTGTGCAGCGCCGCACTGCCGTGCGCCGCAGCGCCTGAACCTGCCGCTGCGCGCGCCGACGCGGGCTGGATCCTGCAGAAGCTGGCGCGCCCGGCGCCGATGCGCACCGCCTTCGTCGAGTTGCGTGGTTCGCCCATGCTGAAGGCGCCGTTGCGCATCGAAGGCGAATACCGGCGCCCCGACAACGACACCCTGGTGCGCGAAGTGCGCTCGCCGTACGCCGAGACCACCACCCTGCGCAACGGCCAGGCGACCCTGGCGCGGGCCGGCAAGACGTCGCGCACCTTCGCCTTGTCGCGGGTACCCGAACTGGCGGGCCTGCAGGCCAGCTTCGGCGCCCTGCTCGCCGGTGACCGTGCGTTGCTGGAACAACACTATCGCCTGAGCACCCAGGGCACGCGGCAGCAATGGACGCTGGTGCTGGTGCCGCGGGATGCGCAGGTCAAGGCATCGGTGCGTGACATCACCCTGTACGGGCGCGGCGCCGAGCTGCGCTGCATCGAGACCCGGCCGCTCAAGGGCGACCTGCAGCGCACGCTGATGGCGGGCGCCGCCCACCAGGCTGCCAAGGCCACCACCGCCACCGCACTGGCCGCCTTGTGCCGCGCCGGTAACGCGTCCTGATGCCGGCCGCGCGCAGGCGTATCGCGCTGGCCTTGCTGTGGCTGGCGCTGCTGGCGCTGGCCGGCTGGGCGATCAGCCAGCGGCTGCAACTCAGCGGCGACCTGCGCAAGTTCATGCCCGCCGCCGAGACTCCGGCGCAGAAGCTGCTTATCGACGAACTGGGCGAAGGCCCCGGCTCGCGCCTGCTGCTGATGTCGATTGCCGGCGCCGACGCTGCCACGCTCGCGGCGCAGTCGCAGGCCCTGCGCGAGGCGCTCGCGGCCAGGCCGGAATTCGCGCTGGTCGCCAACGGCGGCGATGCCAGCCTGGACGCTATTCCCGAACGCCTGCGCCCGTATCGCTACCTGCTGACCGACACTTTCGACCGGCAGCCCTTGGATGCGGCCTTCCTGGGCGAGGAGCTGGACGCGCGCGTGCAGGACCTGGGCTCGCCGGCGGCGGCGTTGATCGAACCCCTGCTGCCTTCCGATCCGACCCTGGAAACGCTGAAACTGGCCGAAAGCTGGCAACCCGCCAATGCGCCGCAGCGACTGCACGAGGTGTGGTTCGACCGTGCCGGCGGCAAGGCCTTGCTGGTTGCGCAGACACGCGCGGCGGGTTTCGACCCGACCGGGCAACAGCTGGCGGTGGATGCCATCCATGCCGATTTCGCCAGGGTTTCAGCAGGCACGAAAAGCGAACTGGTACTGACCGGTCCGGGTGCGTTCTCGGTCGAGATCGGCGGACGCACCGCCGCCGAGGCGCAATGGATCGGACTGGTCGACACCATCGGGCTGATCCTGTTGCTGTGGGTCGCCTACCGCAGCTGGAAGATGCCGATCCTCGGCGCCCTGCCGCTGGCCACCGCAGGCCTGGCTGGCCTGGCGGCGGTGGTGCTGGGATTTGACGGCGTGCATGGCATCACCGTCGCCTTCGGCTTCACCCTGATCGGCGTGGTGCAGGATTATCCGATCCACCTTTTCAGCCACCAGCGGCCGGGCATTTCGCCGTGGGCCAATGCGCGTTCGTTGTGGCCGACCCTGGCCACCGGCGTGGTGTCCACCTGCATTGCCTATGTCACCTTCCTGTTTTCCGGCGTCGACGGCCTCAAGCAACTGGCGGTGTTCACCATCGCCGGGCTGGGCGCGGCGGCAATCAGCACGCGTTTCCTGCTGCCTGGCCTGATCGATCCTGCCCCGCGGGATTTCGCCGACTCGCCGTTCCTGGCGCGCCTGTGGCAGCGCATTGCCAGGCTGCCCCGGCCGAAGTGGTCGCTGGGCGTGCTGGCTCTGGTGGCAGTGGCCGTGATCGCGTTCGCACCCGGCCAGCTGTGGCAGAACGATCTTTCGAAACTGACGCCGGTTCCCGCTGATGCGCTGGCGCGCGACGCCGTCTTGCGCGACGAGCTGGGCGCGCCGGATGTGCGCTACGTGCTTACCCTGGCCGGCGCCTCCGAAGACACCGTGTTGCAGGCTTCGGAAAGCCTGCGCCCCGCGCTCGATCGATTGGTAGCGAGCGGCGCGCTGGGCGGCTACGACATGGCGGCGCGCTACCTGCCCAGCGCATCGGCGCAGCGCGCGCGCCAGGCCAGGTTGCCGGCCGCGCCGCAGATGCAGGCGCTGCTGGCCGGGGTGGTGCAGGCTTCACCTTTCAATGCGGACGCGTTTGATCCTTTCCTGGCCGACGTGGAGCTGGCGCGTCGCGCGCGGCCGCTGGTGCGGGCCGACCTGGCCGGCACGCCGTTGGCCGCCAGCGTCGACGGCCTGCTGCTGGGCACCAGCGGGCACCTGACCGCGCTGGTGTCGCTCAACGGCCTGCAGGATCCGGCTGGCGTCGCCCGGGTGGCGGCAGACCACGGCGCGCAGTTGCTGGACATGAAGGAAGCGTCCGAATCACTGGTCGCCGCCTACCGCGGCCGGGTGCTGGCCGCGCTCGGCGTGGCCGCGATCCTGCTCACGCTGACGGTATGGGCTTCACTGCGACAACCGCGGCGGGTCTGGCGGGTGTTGTTGCCAATGGCGCTGACCACCCTGCTGATCCTGGCCGTGCTGCGCGGTGTCGGCGTCGAGCTCAACCTGTTCCATCTGGTCGCGCTGATCCTGGCGGCCGGCCTGGGCCTGGATTACGCGCTGTTCTTCGACCACGCCGGCGAGGACCGCGCCGACCAGCTGCGTACCTTGCACGCGCTGATCGTGTGCAGCCTGATGACCCTGCTGGTGTTCAGCCTGCTGGCCCTGTCCTCGATTCCGGTGCTGCGCGCCATCGGCACCACGGTGGCGCTGGGTGTGCTGCTCAACTTCGTGCTGGCACTGCTGGTATCACGGCAAGCGGTGAGCGAGGAAAGCAATGCTGTCGCGTGAGCAGATCGAAGCGCTGATTCCGCACAAGGGCAAGATGTGCCTGTGGGACGAAGTGCTGGCATGGGATGCGGGCAGCGTGCACCTGCGCGCCCGGAATCACCTCGATCCCGAGCATCCTCTGCGCTCGCGCGGTCGCTTGCATGCCGTGCACCTGTGCGAATACGGCGCGCAGGCGATGGCGGTGCATGGCGGCTTGCGCGCGCAGCACGGCGGCGACCCGGCCCGGCCCGGCATGCTGGTCGCCTTGCGCGGCGTGCAGTTGCACTGCGCGGAGCTGGACGGACTGGCGGGCTGGATCGAATGCGTGGCCGACGTGCTGGTGGAAGGCGAAGGCAGCCAGCAGTATGCATTCCGTATTTCGCACGCCGGCAAGTTGCTGGCCGAAGGCCGCGCTGCCGTGATGCTGCAAGCTCCTGAGCAGAATCCCCGCGGGTAATCCAAGCCAATACGCAAGGACAGAGCAATGAACCAGCCGAGCAAGCGTGCAATCGTCACTGGCGGAAGCGGTGACCTGGGCGGCGCGATCAGCCGCCGGCTGGCCGCCGATGGCCTGCATGTGATCGTCCACGCCAATGGCAACCTGGCGCGCGCCGCAGCCGTGGTCGCGGACATCCAGGACGCGGGGGGCAGCGCCGAAGCGGTCGCCTTCGATGTCGCCGACGGCGATGCCGCGCGCGTCGCGATCGATTCGCTGCTCGCGGCCGGGCCCATCCAGGTCGTCGTCAACAACGCCGGCATCCACGACGACGGCCCCATGGCCGGCATGTCGCAGGCGCAGTGGAAGCGGGTGATCGACGTGTCGCTGCACGGCTTCTTCCACGTCACCCAGCCGCTGCTGCTGCCGATGGCGCGCACGCGCTGGGGCCGCATCGTCAGCATTTCCTCGGTGGCCGGCGTGCTTGGCAACCGCGGCCAGACCAACTACGCCGCGGCCAAGGCCGCGCTGCACGGCGCGTCCAAGTCGCTGGCGCGCGAGATGGCCGCGCGCAACATCACCGTCAACGTGGTCGCGCCCGGCGTGATCGCGGGCAGCATGGCCGACGACACCTTTCCGGCCGAGATGATCAAGCAGATCGTGCCGGCCGGGCGTGCGGGCAAGCCCGAGGAAGTGGCCGCGCTGGTGGCCTTCCTGTGCGGCAGTGATGCGGGCTACATCAATGGGCAGGTGATCGGGATCAATGGGGGAATGGGTTAGTTTTCCATCAGGGGAACAGCGGGCAGTCGATCCGGATCAGTGGTAGTGGCGGTCGTTCTGCATCAGAAGGCCCTCCGGCCGCAGAAAAATACGGGTCGTCATCCCGGCGCATGCCGGGATCCAACCTTCCCTGATGGGGTGCATCCACAGCCAGTGGCAAGGACGTGGGGTTACGGTCCCCCGTCCCTAGATTGCGACACGGACAGTTGGATCCCGGCATGCGCCGGGATGACGGTCGAGTTTTATCCGCAGCCTGACTGCCTGTGGTCAAACCAGGCTGGGATAGAGGTCCAGCCAATGGGGATTGCATGCCTCGATCAACTCGATCTTGCGTATGCGCCGCCATTCCTTGATGGACTTCTCGCGCGCAATGGCCTCGGCCATGGTCGAGTGGAACTCGAACCAGACCAGCGTGTGCACGCGGTACTTCTTGGTGAACCCTTCGGTCAGACCTTCGCGGTGTTGTGAAATCCGCGCGAGCAGGTTGGCGGTCACGCCCGCATACAGGGTGCCGTTGCGGCCGCTTGCCAGCAGATAGACGCAGGGTTGTTTCCTGGACATCCTTGTCCCGATAGCTGGATCCCGGCGTTCGCCGGGATGACGACCTAATTTTTCAGCCTGCGACCAAAACTGGTTTCCATTCCCCTAGGCCGCGTCGGCATACCAGACCGGCGCCAGCGAGGTCTCGGTGCCGCTTGAATCCTGCAGTAATTCATCCAGCCCGTGGCCGTCGATGGCCGGATGCTCGCCACGTGCCCGTCCCAGTATTTCCCGGGCCAGCCATTCCATGCGCGCCACGTTGTCGGCGATGCGCTGGATGAAACCGGCGTCGTCCAGCGTGTCGAGCAGCGCGCGGTTCATTTCATGGAACCATTGGATCTCGTACTGGTTGAGGAAACGCGCGTCCGGCGTCAGCGGCGCGGTGTTGCATTCACCCCATTCGCGCAGCAGCGCCTGCACCGACAGGTTGAGCTGGCGGCCGCGCAGGAATTGCGGGCGCAGCTTGCCGATCAGGTTGATGTCGGTGAGGCGTTCACCGAAGAACAACGGCGCCAGCAGCGCCCAGTAATAGGTGTAGTCCCAGATCACCTTGACCGGCATCACCTGGGCATCGCCGAACAGCGGGTACTGGTCCTGATACAGCGTCAGCGTGTTCTCGTAGAACGAGAAATACATCTGCTGGTAGATGTCGGCGTAGGGCGCGAACGACTGTCCGGCGCGGTCCTTGCCGATCAGGTCGCAGATGAAGGTGTTGCTCATGGCGATGAAGTCGCTGCCTGGCGAATAGAACGGATCCAGGAACAATCCGGCCTCGCCGGTCAGCGCCCAGCGGTCGCCACTGAACACCTGCTTGCAGCCATAGGAGAAGTGGCGCAGGAACAGGAAGTCCTGCAACTTGTGTTCGGGTTTTTCCAGCGAGCGCGCGACCTGCGGCTGGTGTTCGTGCACCCAGGCCATCGCCTTCTCGAAGGTGTTCATGGTCTCCAGCGGATGCATCTTGGCGTCGCAGACGATGCCCAGCGAATGGGCGCCGGACGACAGCGGGATCAGCCAGAACCAGTACCCCGGCCCGCACATGTGGTTGGTCGAGCGCCAGCGGTCCGGCGGCGTGCAGCGCGCCAGCCATTGCGGGTCGTCGGACCACTGGTTGGGATCGACGAAACCATCCACGCGCCACCACACCGCATTGGCGTCGTGGCCGTTGCTCTGGGCCAGGTCGAGCTTGCGCTTGATCAGGCCGGCGCGGCCGGCGGCGTCGACTACCCAGCGCGCCGCGACCGTGCTTTTTTCGCCGGCATGCTCGAAGGTCACCGCGTGCGGCTGCTCCTGCTGGTCCAGCTCGATGCCGCGCACCACCGCGCCGTCGCGGAAATCCACGCCCAGCGCACGCGCCTGTTCGCCGAGGAAATTCTCGAAGCGGCCGCGGTCCAGCTGCCACGAAGGCGCCGGCAGCAGTTTGCTGACGCCGAGCTCGGTGCAGCGGTCGATGTCCTCGCGGCCTTCGGAAAAGAAGAAGCGGAAGCCGAACTTGCGGATCTGCTCGGTTTCCAGGTGTTCGCGGAACCCGAGCACGCTGGCGAAGTAGTGCGCGCCGATCTCCACCGTTGATTCGCCGACCTTGAAGGCCGCCTCGCGCACCGGATGGGCGCGGCGTTCCAGCACGGTGACCGCGATGCCGGGATCGCGCTGCTTCAGCTGGATGGCCAGGCTGAGGCCGGCAAGGCCGCCACCCAGGATCACGACGTCGGTGGCGGCTTCTTTCATATGGGTTTCCGGCTCTCTGCGCGGTTGGGGGAATGGCCGAACTCACCGCTGGGGTCGTCGATGAGCGGGGGGTTGGCCTGGATGCTGCGATACACCGCGGGCAGTCCACCGTAGCGCACGGCCTGGATGACGATGTGACTGGTGATGCGGTACAGGTCCAGCAGGGGCCGGAAGTGGCTGGCGCGGAACTGCTCGTCGCAGCCGGCGGCGCGGTAGCGCGACTCGATCGGCACCGATACGCAGCGGGTGCCCAGCCGGCGCGCCGCGGAAATCACGATCTGCGCCTCGAAGGCGAAATTCTCGCCGGGGATATCGTCCAGCGCGATCACTTCAGCCGGGTAGAAGCGCTGGCCGCTCTGGCTGTCGGTGATCTGGTAGCCGGTACCCCAGGCAAGTCCCCAGTCGCCGAACTGGTTGGCCAGGCGCCGGTAGGTCGGTTGCGAGGCGCGCTTGCGCAGGCGCGCGCCGATGATGATGCATCCCGGGTGGCGGTTGGCCGACTCCAGCAGGCGCGGCAGGTCGGCGGCGCGGTGCTGGCCGTCGCCATCCATGGTCAGCACGCCGCGCATGCCGCGTTGGCGGGCTTCGCGGAAACCGCTGCGCAGCGCCTCGCCCTTGCCCATCCGCCGCGGATGTCGGATCAGGATCACCGGCAGGTCGCCGATGCATTCGTGGGTGCCATCGCTGGAACCGTCGTCGACCACGATGACGTTCGCGGATTGCTCCAAGGCGGCAAGCACCACTTCGCGGATCCGCAGCGCCTCGTTCAATGCGGGGATCAGCACGGCGACGTTGTCGCGCTGCAGGCGGTGGGACTCAGTCATATTCGATTTCCACCGCCAGTACCCTGCCCGGTCCCGCCAGCAGTTGGGTGCGCGCCTCGCGTCGTGCCAGTGCCTCGAACAGCGGCAGCATCGGCAGCATTGCATTGCCGGCCAGCAGGCGGGCCAGCGCGCCTGGCCCGGGCGCGGCTTCTGCGCCGGCTTCGGACAGCCAGGCGCGTAACCGGGGCTGGCCGGGAACGGCCTCGCGACTGAGGACCAGCGCGCCGCCCAGCAGGCCGGTGCTTTGCGAGGTGCGTGCCAGCGGCCCCATCGCCTGGCCGTCGTAGCCGACCAGCAGCACCGCCTCTTCGCCGGTGGCCAGTTGCACCATGGCCTCTAGCAGGCCCTGGGCGAAGCTGGCGTCATAGGCGCTGATGGCGGTGGCCGGGGTCATCGCGCCGGCGCCGATGGTCCAGTAGCCGGCTGCGGCGTTGTGCACCGAGTTGTGGAAGCGGGTGGGCGAAATCGCAAGTGGATCGCCGGCCAGGGTTTCGCACATGTAATGGGTGATCGGCAGGTCGCCGTGGGTGGAGGTGAACACCGACGACAGGCTCGCCGGGTCGCGCCCGGCGTCGACGCAGGCGGCCAGCGCCACGTCCAGGGCCACGGCGACGGTGTCGGGGGCGCGCCGGCGTTCGTTGGGCGCCAGCAGCTGCGGCGACGGCCGCGCGGGCGCGTCCGCGGGCAGGCTGCCGCTGGCGATGAACTCACGTGCGGCGTCCCACGAAGGCAAGCCGCGGGTCCAGAAGCCGATACCGGCAATGCCGGCGCTGAGTACGTGCGCGGTCATGCGCGGCCGAAGACCAGCGAGGCGTTGTTGCCGCCGAAACCGAAGGAATTGTTCATCGCATAGTTGATCGGGCGGCGTGCGTTGTCGAAACGGATCTGCGGGCCACAGGCCGGGTCGGGAACGCTGCTGTTGAGGATGCCAGGCAGCAGCCCGGTCTCCAGCGCCAGCAGCGCAATCACCGATTCGACGATGCCCGCCGCGCCCAGGGTGTGCCCGGTCCAGCCCTTGGTGGAACTGGCATGCAGGCCGTCGCCGAAAATAGCGGCCACGGCCGCGGCCTCGATCGAATCATTGGCCGGGGTGGCGGTGCCATGCAGGTTGAGGTAGCCGACTTCGTCCGCGTCGATGCCCGCCCGCGCCAGTGCGTCACGCATGGCCAGCTGCGCGCCCAGGCCTTCGGGATGCGGCGCTGACATGTGGTGGGCGTCGCTGGATTCGCCGTAACCGCGCAGTTGCAGCGTACCTGCCGCCGGCTGCGGGTCGGCGCGTTCGACCAGCGCGAAACCACCGGCTTCGCCCAGCGACAGTCCCACCCGGGTCACGTCGAACGGCCGGCACGGTTCCGGCGCGACCAGTTGCAGGGCGTTGAAACCGTACAGCACGCTGCCGCACAGCGTGTCCACGCCGCCGACCAGGGCGGCGTCGGCCTGCCCGGACTGGATCAGGCGCGCGGCCTGGGCGAAGACCTTGGCACTGGAGGAGCAGGCGGTGGCCACGGTGATGCACGGCCCGCCCAAGCCGGTGGCCTGGCGCACGAAATCGCCGAGCGAATGCGGCGTGTGCACGATCGGGCGGTCCAGGTCGGCGGGGAAATGGCGCGCATCGCCTTCGCCATCCAGGCGCGTATAGGCCTCTTCGCTGGCGCCGATGCTGGAAGTGGAAGTGCCCACCACCACCGCCACGCGATCGGCGCCATGCCGCGCCGTGGCCTCGGCAACGGCCTGCGGCAGGCCATCCTGCTGCAGTGCCAGCCAGGCCAGGCGGTTGTTGCGGCATTCCCAGCCGGCCAGCGGCGCGGGCAGGGGCGACTGTTCCAGCCCTTCCACGCGTCCTATCCAGCATTGCAGCCGCTCCGGACCGCCGAAATCGTTGGCCCGCAGGCCGCTGCGGCGTGCTTCCAGCGCGTCGGCCTGTGCCTGCCGGCCGCGTCCCAATGCGGTGGTCGCCGTATAGGCGCGTATCGCCAGTGCGGGCATGGGTGACGGGGACGATGGCTGCACGCGTGGTTCCGCAAAATCGAAGTGGCGGAAGTATAGCCAGTGCACCTGCGCCGGAATTTCGCAGCGGCTGAACAAGCCGCAGGACGGGTGCGTGATTCAGTGTTGTGAGCCGGGCCGCTTGGCACGGATAGCGGCGAAAACGACGCTGAAATCGCACTGCGGCCACGCCCTGATGGCTGCGCTGCGGGTTTCGCTATGCCGGCGTTTCCTCCACAATCCTCACCACCCCCAACACGCAGGGCGCGTCACGCGCGGATGCAAGCCTACGTCTACAAGAGCCAGCGCAAGTCCGACACCTTCGTCTACCTTGCCAAGCGCGATGATTTCGAATGCGTTCCCGAGTCGCTGCGCGTGCCGCTGGGCGAACTCAGCTTCGTGCTGGAAGTGGCGCTGACTCCGGAGCGCAAACTGGCGCGCGAGAACACCGAAACCGTGCGCCAGAACCTGGCAGCGCACGGCTTCCACCTGCAGTTTCCGCCGAAGATTTTCGACCTGGATGCCGGCAACGACGGGCGCACCCATGGCTAGGATGGCCTGGCTGACCCGGCATGCGAGCGGCATCGCGCTGCTGCTGGGCCTGGCGCTGGCGGCACTGACGGCCGTGGGCGGAGTGGCTGCCGTGCTGGGCGCGGTGCTGGCGCAGCCGGTGCTGGCGCTGGCGGTTTCCTGGTGGCGAGGCACCCGCCTGCGCGCCGCCGGGGCGATCACCCGCCGTGAGGGCCTGGCGCTGCTGGCGCTGTGGGCGATCGGCTTTGCAGTGGCTGCAGTGCTGGTGGCATGGCCGCTGGCGTCCCTGCGTGACAGCGGCAGCCTGCCGGCCGCGCTGGGTTTGAGCGCGGTGGCAGGCGTGCTGCTCATCGGTCTGTGGCGTACCTGGCCTTTGTGGCAGGGATTGGAACGCGAAGGCGGCACCCTGGCCGCGCACTGGCATGGACTGCCCGAGCGCGACATCCACGCCTGGCACGGCCTGGGCGTGGCCGCGCTGGTGGCGCTGGCAATCGGCCTGGGCGGCGCGCTGGCCTGGCCTGGGGTTGTGCCTGCGGGTTGGCAGGCAAGCCTGGCGGTGGTCTATGCGCTGCTGCTGCCCCCGCTGCACTGGTTGCTGCAACGCAGTTCACCGGCACGTGCGCTGCCGGTGGTGGTGATGGCGCCGGTTTCCTCTGGACATGAGGCGTTCGCGGCCGCCGTGCCGCGTGCCGAAGACCTGGACGCGTCGCTGTTTGCTGCCGCCCGCGCTGGCCGGGTCGAGCGTGCCCTCGAGTTGCTGGACGCGGGCGCCGATCCGCAGGCCGTGCCTGCCGACCCCCGCGACCAGCGCAGCCTGGCCACCCTGGCCGCGGTGCTGCCCGACCTGCGTCTGCTGCGTGCGTTGATCGGGCACGGCATCGACCTCAACCAGGCCCAGGCCGGCATGACCCCGCTGCTGGCGGCCACCCGCGACAGCTGGCATGGCCGGCCCGACGCGGTGACCACCCTGCTGGCCAATGGTGCCGACCCGCGCACGGCCGATCGCGACGGCAACACGCCCCTGCACCACGCCGCGCGCAGTTCCGACCCCGGCGTGGCGGCGCTGCTGCGCGATGCCGCCGCCGAGATCGATGCATTGAACCTGGAAGGCGTCACTCCGCTCGGCGTGGCCTGCGTTGCCGGCAACTGGCGCCTGGCCAAGTTCCTGCTTGAGCGTGGCGCCAGGCCGGAACCCGCAGGCGGACAGCCGGTCCTGCTGGCGGCGGCCGCCACCGAGGAAGACGACCCCGCCGGCGTGCAGCTGCTGCTCAAGCACAAGGCCAAGGCCGACACCCGCGACCCGCAGGGGCGCAGCGCCTTGCATGAGGCCGCGCTCGCCGGCCACGTCGACATCATCACCACCCTGCTGGCGGCCGGTGCCGATGTGCAGGGCCGCGACCACGCCGGCCGTACGTCTTTTCTGGACGCGGCCCGGGGCGGTCATGTCGCCGCGCTCGATGTACTGGCCCTGGCCGGTGCCCACCGCGATGACGAGGATGGCGAGGGCCGCAACGCGCTGATGCTGGCCTGCACCGGCGAGTCGGTGCCTGCCGCGCTGGTGCGACGCCTGCTGGAACTGGGCGTGGACCCCGATCATGCCGACCACCAGGGCAAGCGCGCAGTCGATCTTGCCGCCGAAGCCGGGCGCTGGGCCATCGTGTCGGCGCTTGATCCGGTCTATGTCCTCCCAGCGGCGGTGGCAGAAAGCGACGACGAGGTTGAAGCCGAGGGCGAACGGGTCCCGGCCGACCGTGCCCCGCTGGAACTGGTTCGCGACGGTGTGCAGGGCGATCGCTACGACGGCCTGCAAGCCCTGGCGAAACTCTGCTCGGCGCAGGAGCTGGGCAGCCTGCTGCACGATCCCGGCGTGGTGGGCGCCGCCGCCCGCGTGGAGTGGTTGCTGGCCCAGGGCGCCGCCGCCGAAGCACGCGACGACCTGGGCGACACCGCCTTGTTCGCCCTGCTAGCGCGCGGCCCCGAGGCACTGCCGGTGTTGCGCGCGCTGCTGCAGCGTGGCGTTTCGCCCGCCGGCGCCGGCGGCCTGTCGCGCTTCCTGGCCGCCAGCCTGCATGGCAATCCCTCGATGCAGGGTGCCGAGGCGTTCGCGCTGGAAATGCTCGAGCGCGGCGCCGATCCCTTCGCACCCACCCAGGCCGATGATCCTGCCCTGTCGCTCGCCGTGCGGCTGGGCTGGTCGCGTCTGATCGACCGCCTGCTCGACCTGGGCGTGGACCGGGAAGCGCGTGACGGCCACGGCATGTCGGCCCTGCACCTGGCCACCGCGCTGGGCCGCGAAGTGGTGCTGAAACAACTCATCGCCAAGGGCGCCTCGCCGCATGCGCGGGCCGCCGACGGGCAGACGCCGCTGGGCGTGGCCCTGGCCAGCGGTCGCCGCGACCTGGCCGACTGGCTGGACTGGCGCGGATGGGCATTGCCCAAACGCGCGTTGCGCGCGGCCGACCTGCCGGCTGCGGCCATGGCCGGTGATGCCGACGCCGTGCGCCGCCTTCTCGACCTGGGCTTTGCGGTGGATTCACCCGACGCGCAGGGCTGTACCGCCCTGCTGCGCGCCGCCGGCGGCGGACACCGCGCCACGGTCGACCTGTTGCTCGGTCGCGGCGCCGATCCGCAGCATGCGGCCAACACCGGTGCCACGCCGCTGTCGGCGGCGGTCAGCATGCGCCAGGCCGACATCGTCCAGGACCTGCTTGCCGCCGGCGCGCAGCTTGAATACCGCCTGCCCGGCGGCGTCACCGTGCTGATGCTGGCCTCGGCCCTGGGCCTGCCCGACATCGCCGCGCGCCTGCTGACCGCTGGCGCCAACGTGCACGCCAGCGATGCGCAGGGCCTGACCCCGCTGCATTGCGCGGCGCTGTTCGGTTTCATTGCACGCGACAAGCCGCGCCTGGTCGCCCTGTTCGACACCCTGCTGCTGGCCGGCGCCGAGCCCGAACAGGTCGCCGCCGGCGCGGTGACGCCGCTGCTGTTGCTGCTGGGCGCGCGCGCCGAGCCCGGCACGTCCTGCGACGAGGAAGTGGTACTGGCCGCGCTGGAACGCCTGCTGGATGAAGAGGTATCGCTGGACGTGCAGGATCCGCGTGGTTTCGGGCCGCTGCACCTGGCCGCCCTGCACGGCCTGCTGCGCGTGGTCCAGCGCCTGCTGCGCACCGGCGCCGACCCCGACCTGCGCGATGCGCTCAACCGCACCCCGCGCGAAGTGGCGGTGATGCGTGGCTTCGTCGACGTGGCCGCCGAGTTCTCGCCGGTGGTGCCGGGTGCCTCGATGGCCAGGTTCCTGCGCGAGCCGCGGTAAACGCAGGGCGGGTCTTGACCCGCCATTGCCATGCCGGCACCGTGCCTCGCCACCTAGCGAACAAACCATGTCGCGGCCACAGCCCAACCATTGCCATGCCGGGACACGTCTCGGTACACGGCAAACGCGCTAACCAAGCCAGGCGATTCCGTTTTGTTGCCGTCGGTAATTGACGGATGGCAATGGCGGGTCAAGACCCGCCCTACGTGGCGTCGCCTGAATCCGTCCGTGGGGGTGGTTTCGCTTTGTTGCCGTCGGTGGTGACCGATGGCAATGGCGGGCCCGGGCCCGCCCTACGCGGGTTTGGTCGCTTCGTCTGGGTCCAGCTCATCGGTGTCGCTGACGTCGGCCTCGAACAGTTTTTCCAGGTCCTGGCGCGCGTCGCGTGCGGTCTGCACCACGGCCGCGTCGTCGTCATAGACCAGGTGCTGGGCGCGCAGCAGTTTCTCGTCGTGGGCGCGGAACCGGCGCACGTGGTCGGCCGCCATCTCCGGCGACAGGCCCAGCGCCACCAGCACCTGCTCGCCCATCTCGATGCTGGAACCAAAGGTCTCGCGGAAGGCTTCTGCGCCCAGGTCCATCAACCGCCAGGCATGCTGGCGGTTGCGTGCGCGCGAGAAGATCATCGCCTTGGGATACATGCGCCGGATCAGGCGCGTGGCCTTGATGTTGGTCTCGGTGTCGTCCACCGCGATCACGAACGCCTTGACGTGCTGGGCGCCGGCCGCGCGCAACAGCTCCGGCCGGGTCGGGTCGCCGAAATAGATGCGGCTGCCGAAGCGGCGCATGTCCTCGACCTGTTCGGGGCTGTGTTCCAGGGCCACGAACGGAATGCGCTGGGCGGTGAGCAGGCGCGCCACGATCTGCCCGAACCGGCCCATGCCGGCGATCAGAACCTGCGGCTGCAGGTCGCCTTCGTCGATCTTGTCGAATTCCCGGGTCGCCGCCGGCTTCTTGCCCTTCAGCAGCAACTTCGACATCGCGATCAGCAGCAACGGCGTCATCGCCATCGACACGCCCACGATGGCCACCAGCCGGTCGCGCGTCGCGTCCTCCAGCAGGCCCACGCGCACCGCCTCGCTGAACACCACGAAGGCGAACTCGCCGCCCAACCACAACACCCCCGCGAGCATCAGTGCCGAGCGCACCGGCAACCGGCCCGGCCAGCGCCCGATCAGGAACAGCAGGGTAAACTTGACCAGCAGCAGGGACGCGACCCCGCCGGCGATGAGCAGCGGTTCGGCCATCACCCGGTCGACGTCGATGTCCATGCCCACGGCAATGAAGAACAGGCCCAGCAGCAGGCCCTTGAAGGGCTCGATCTGCGACTCGAGTTCATGCCGGAATTCGGAATCCGACAGCAGCACGCCGGCCAGGAACGCGCCCAGTCCGGCGCTCAGTCCGGCCAGCTGCATGAACCAGGCTGTGCCCAGCAGCACCAGCAGCGCACTGGCGGTGAATACCTCGGGCATGCGCGTACGCGCCACCACGCGGAACATCTGCCGCAGGAACAGGCGCCCGCCCAGGACGACCACCGCGATCGCGCCCACCGCCTGCAGCACCATGGTCCAGGTCAGGGTCTCGTTCTTGGCCCCGGCCAGCAACGGTATGGCGGCCAGCAGCGGGATCGCGGCCAGATCCTGGAACAGCAGGATCGCGAAGGCCAGGCGTCCGTAGTCGCTTTGCAGTTCCTTGCGTTCGGACAGCAGCTGCAGGCTCACCGCGGTGGAGGACAGCGCCAGGCCCAGGCCGACCACCAGCGAAGTCTTCCAGTGCAGGTCCAGGACCATGAACAACGCCCCCAGCACCGCCGTGCTGAGCAGCACCTGCAGCCCGCCGGCGCCGAAGATCGGCTTGCGCATCAGTTTCAGGCGCGAGGGCGACAGTTCCAGCCCGATCACGAACAGCATCATCACCACGCCGATCTCGGCCGCATTGATGATGCGGTCCGCATCGCGGACCAGCCCCAGCCCGTCCGGTCCCAGGGTTACGCCGGCCACCAGGTAGGCCAGCACCGCGCCCAGCCCGAAACGCTTGAACAACGGTACCGCCAGCACTGCCGCCAGCAGGAATACCAAGGCCAATTCAAGACCACTGCCGTGCATGCGCGCACCTCCGTGCCGGCATTATGAGGGGCAGACGCCGCTTGCTCGCCCCACATGTCTGCCTCCCGTATTCCGCCACGAAACCCGAAGCCGGCGATTCACCGCAATCCCGAGTCCTCCCTGGAAGGTGGACTGAGGCGGGTCGACCCTCCGCAAAGTGGGGGTTGGTTGCGTTCATGCCAGCGACGGCTAGACTCCGCCAAACCTCCCAAAACCAAGGAAGCCCGCATGAAGACCTGGAGTGTCGCCCTGTTGTTCGCTTTGCTGCCCTTCGCCGCGCACGCCGTCAGCCGCGCGGAAACTCTCAGGCAGGTGGAGTCGAGCATGCTGGTCAAGGGCACCATCGAGACCAGCGTCGATGGCAGCGTGACCTCGGTCCTGCTGGATCAGCCGGAGAAATTCCCGGCCGGGCTGGTCGACTTCGTGCAGAAGCAGGTCATGGCGTGGAAGTTCGAACCGGTCATCGTCGACGGCGAAGCGAGGCGCGCGCGCAGCCCGATGAGCATGCGCGTGGTGGCACGCGCGCAGGGCAAGGACAGCTACGTCATCTCCATCCGCAACGCCAGTTTCCATGACGACAAGCCCAGGGAAGGGGAGGCGATTTCCCGACTCAGCACAAGGGCTCCGCGCTACCCCGAGCCGGTCCTGCGCAGTGGAGCGCAGGGCACGGTCTATGTCGTGGCGAAAATCGAAAAGGACGGCCGCGTCTCCGATGCAGTGGTCGAACAGGTCAACCTGCGCACCATCGGTACCCGGAACGAGATGGCCGCGTGGCGCAAGGCGTTGGGTGACGCCACCCTGCAGGCGGTGCGGGATTGGAAATACAAGCCGCCGGTCAAGGGCGACCTGGCGGACGACGAATACTGGCAGGTGCGGGTGCCGGTGGATTTCAAGATGGACAACCACCGCTATGTGTACGGCAAATGGGAAACGTACATCCCGGGTCCGCGCCAGACCCTGCCCTGGGCATCGGAGCAGGAGCGGCCTGGATTCTCTCCGGACTCGCTCGCCGAGGGCGGGGATTACCTGATCGGCCAGGACCACGGCCCGAAGTTGCTCACCCCGCTGGGCGGGACCTGATGGCCTGAGGGTACGGGTAACAAAGAGCCCCGCAATGCGGGGCTGTTTTTTTTGGGCCAGGCCGGTCGTCGCCGGTATTTGCCCGCCGTCCTTGTTGAAGGCATGATCCGGTGGCCGCGGCAGGACACGCGCAGGCAAGGACAGCAGGAGCTTTCCCTTTCGACAAGGAGTCGATGCAATGGATGCAGCAGTCGAATCAGCCCGCACCACGGACGACGTCGCGGCCCATACCGGGCCACTCCCGCGCCGCTACGCCGGCCAGGGTCCTCTCTCGGACCTCCAGCCTTACGCCGCGCTCTTGCCTGCCGACCAAGCCTGGTCTAGCGCCACGGTGCTGCGCGCGCTGGTCGCCGATGCACTGCAACGCAACGGCCTGGTCGTGGACGAAGACACGCTGGAAGCCACGATTGCCGCGGGGAGTGGTCCCGGTGGCGCGCTGGCCGGCCTTGCACCCGCCTGGAAACTGCATGCGGGCGAAACCCGTTCCGATGGGCGCATGGCACCACCTTTCCACGGCTACGCAGTAGCGATTCCGTCTGCGCTGCAGGCCTCGCTGCTCGACTACGCCACGCAGTGGTCGATGCAGCGCGATGCACGGCCGGCAGCCCCGGTCACTGGCGCGCTGGTTGAACTCAAGGGCCTGGCGCGCAACGACGGCCAGCGCGATGTGTTCGAAACACTGGAAGCACTGCAGGCCGCCATCGAGAGTGGCAACGTTGCCCATCGGAATGGCAAATCGCCCGATGCGGCGGCACTGGCGGCGGTGCTTGAATTCGCCACACGCACCGGCCGCGAACGCGAAGCGGCGAAGATCCTGGAACGCTACAGCGCGATCAGGCATGTCGCCAAGGAAGCAAGGGACCTCGGCGAGAACGCCGGACGCGTCTTCAACGGGCGCGACCCACTGACCGGCAAGGCGTTGAACACAGACCAGCGCGTGGACGCAGCCTTTGACCTGCTCAACGGCGGCTTCACCCTGGCGGGCAATGCGGGAAGCGTGGCCTTGATGATGGGCGCGCGCAATGCAGGACTGGTCGGCGCGGTCATCGGAGTGGCCCCGGTCGGCATCGCCATCGTCGCCTTCGCCGCCGGCGCCTACCAGTTGATCAGGCACGCGCGCGAGGCCCTGCTTGCCCCGCGCTGGGATGAGTTCCGTGAACGCTTTCCCTTCGCCATCGGCATGGAACCGAAGCAGGCGATCAATGGGGTGATGCGGCAGATCGCAGGCATGCCGACGGACGCCGGCAACGCGCTGTCCACCGCCACGCGCGTGCTCGAGGGTCTGGGCCAGAACGCGGAAACACGCGGGCGTTTCCTGGCTTTCCTCAGGCAGAAAGTCGATCCCGATTCGCTGGTCGATGCGCTGGCATCGGGCAAGGGGCTGGATCGGCTGGGCGCGGAGCAGGCCATGCAGCTGGCGCAGGCGGCGAAGGGCTCGACCAAGGACTTCCTCGACCTGGAACTCAAGGACGTCAAACGCTACGTGCGCGATCGCGACGGCGAACGCGAGCGTGGCGCCTATCTGTTGCCTGTCACTGCGCAGCCACGGGGCAACCGCAACGCCGACCAAACCGGTGGCGCGATCGAGGAGGGATTGCGTGCCGCCGTCATCCTCAGCAGCGGCGCGCATGTATTGAACGGCCTGTACAAGGACCTGCTCGGCAAGGTCCAGGCCAGCGGAGCTGCCAGCAAGCTCGATGCCCGGCAGCAGGAGAACCTGGCCGCCGCCCTGGTGCCACTGGCACGCGAGGGTGGATTGAGCCGCGTCGACCACCTGCTCCTGAGCCGCGACGGCAGCAAGGTCTTCGCCGTGCAGGGCGATCCGAAATCACCGGCGGCGCAGATCGTGTCGGTGGAAGTGGCGTCGGCTTCACGGCAGACAGTGGAGGCCAGCAGCCAACTGGTTGCGCGCGGTATTGCCAATGCGGAACCACCCTCCCAGGCCACGCAGGTTCCCGGCGGACGCGGCCTCTGACTACGGCGTCGCGACTGCGCGGGCCTGAATGAAAAACGCCCCGCGATGCGGGGCGTTTTCTTCTCTTCCAGCAGGCCGGACTCAGCGCCGCATCGAACTGAAGAACTCGTCGTTGGACTTGGTGTTCTTCATCTTGTCGAGCAGGAATTCCATCGCGGTGATCTCGTCCATCGGGTGCAGCAGCTTGCGCAGGATCCAGATCTTCTGCAGCAGCTCAGGTTCGATCAGCAGGTCCTCGCGGCGGGTGCCGGAGCGGTTGATGTCGATAGCCGGGTACACGCGCTTCTCGGCGATACGGCGATTCAGGTGCACTTCGCTGTTGCCGGTGCCCTTGAACTCTTCGTAGATCACCTCGTCCATCTTGCTGCCGGTTTCCACCAGTGCCGTGGCGATGATGGTCAGCGAGCCGCCTTCCTCGACATTGCGCGCCGCGCCGAAGAAACGCTTCGGGCGATGCAGGGCGTTGGCGTCGACGCCGCCGGACAGCACCTTGCCGGAGCTGGGCACCACGTTGTTGTAGGCGCGGGCCAGGCGGGTGATGGAGTCGAGCAGGATCACCACGTCCTTCTTGTGCTCGACCAGGCGCTTGGCGCGCTCGATCACCATCTCGGCGACCTGCACGTGGCGCGCGGCCGGCTCGTCGAAGGTGGAGCTGATCACTTCGCCGCGCACCGTGCGCTGCATTTCGGTCACTTCTTCCGGACGCTCGTCGATCAGCAGCACGATCATGTGCACGTCAGGATGGTTGGTGGTGATCGCGGTGGCGATCTGCTGCATCAGGATGGTCTTGCCGGCCTTGGGCGGCGACACGATCAGCGCGCGCTGGCCTTTGCCCTGCGGCGCCATCAGATCCATGATCCGGCCGGAGATGTCCTCGCTGGAACCGTTGCCGCGCTCCAGGGTGAAGCGGCGGCGCGGGAACAGTGCGGTCAGGTTCTCGAACAGGACCTTGCCCTTGCTGGCCTCGATCGGCTCGCCGTTGATGGTGTCCACCACCGACAGCGCGAAGTAGCGTTCGCCGTCCTTGGGGAAACGGATGCGGCCGCTAAGGTGGTCGCCAGTACGCAGGTTGAAGCGGCGGATCTGGCTGGGCGAGATGTAGGTGTCATCCGGGCCGGCCAGGTAGCTGGCCTCGGCCGCGCGCAGGAAGCCGAAGCCGTCCGGCAGGATTTCCAGCACGCCGTCGGCGGCGACTCCTTCGCCATGGCGGGTCAGCACCTTCAGCAGGGCGAAGATCACATCCTGCTTGCGCGCGCGGGCCACGCCTTCGTGGATGCTCAGCTGCTCGGCGATATCGAGCAGCTTCTGCGCCGGCATGCGCTTGAGGTCGCTCAGCGAATACTGGGGAAAGCCTTCCGGCACGCCGGGAGCCGGACCACGCGGCACGAACACCTCATTGGCACCGTTGTCGTCCGGCAGGCCGTCGTTGCGGCCACGCGGCTGCTGCTGGTCGCGGTCGCGGCGGTTGCGGAAACGGTCGCGGCGATTGTTGCCGCCGCCGTCATTCTTCTGGAAGCGGTTCTGGTCGCCGCCGCGCGCTTCCCCACCTTGCTGGCCGCCGTGCTGGCCGCCCTGCGGATTGCCCTGCTGGCCACCCTGCGGGTTGCCTTGGGCGTTGCCGGCAGGGGAACTGGATGGGGACTGGCCGCCGTCCTGGACGTTGCCGCCCTGGAACTGCGGCTGGGACAGCGCCGGCGGCGGGGAGACCGCGGCAGGCTGCTGGGATTCGGGTCGCGGCGCTGGAGGCGCGGCGGGAGCCGGTGGGGGTGAGCTGGAAACGGGTGCCGGAGCGGCAGGTGCTTCGGAGGCCGGAGCGGCCTTGGCGACGCGCGGCTTGCGCGCACGCTTCTCGGCAGGAGCGCCGGCGTCGCCGGCTTCAGGGGTGTTGTCAGACAAAGGTGCGATTCCTCGCTAGGTGGCGAGCGCCCACGAATGCGGGCGGGG
>NZ_QOVG01000013.1 GCF_010119615.1 Pseudoxanthomonas gei | reverse complement strand
AAAGCGACAGCCGCCACCACCGTATGACGACACGCGGCAGGCAAGGCGCACCTCCGCACCCGTAAGCGCAACCCCGCGGCGCACCAGGATGGCAGCGGGAAAGGCTGCTGGACGTGCGCGCGCGGAACCTGCATCGCAGCGCCAGCAGGCTGCTGCAGTAGATGCCCCCGACGTGGCAGTCGATGGTGTGATCGCGGGCTCGGCCAGTGACGCAGCAGCGAGACCGGACCAGGGAACGGATACTGAAACCGAAACCAGTACCGCCACGCAGATCGTCGACGCCATCCTTTCGCAGCTGAAACTGGGCAATGTGGCCTTCAATGCGCCCACGACAATCAACATCGAGGACACAGTGTCCATCCATGTCACCTTGAGTCCGTCGGAAACCGCGGCCGTGCTGGAGGCGCGCGTGGAAGGGCCGGGGGAAAAGGTCTCTTTGCCCCTGCAGGTATCCAACAACATGGAGGCGCGCCTCAGCGGCGAAGGCTTCAGGATCGTGCCGGTGACCAGCGAGCGCCAGGCGGTGTCGTCGGGCGTCACCGATTGGATCTGGGACGTGACTCCGCTCAATGCCGGCAGGCACACGCTCACCCTGACCATTGATGCGCTGATCGACGTCAATGGCGAAACCGTGCCCAGGACCCTGCGTACGTTCCGCAAGCCGATCCAGGTGGAAGTGACCACCACCCAGCGCGTCAGCGGGCTCCTCAGCGAGCATGGCAAATGGCTGTGGACCACGCTGCTGGTGCCGATCTTCGGCTGGATGGCCAGGAAACGCAGTGCCAGGAACAAGTCCGCCGCTCCGCCTGCGAATGAAACCTGAAGCTCTCGAACCGCATCAATGCAATGACTTGATCAAGGAAAAACAATGAACCTCCTTCGTGCAGTACTGACCGCCAGCGTCCTGCTCGCAGGCTGCCTCGCCGCTGCCCACTCGTGCGCGCAATCTTCATCGCCCAGCCAGGGCAGGATCGTTGACAGCGTCGGCGCGGTGCTGGCGCCGCGTGATCGGGTGGCGCCTGAAAACGGAATGCTGCAGGAGCGGCTGGACGCGCTGCTGCCGCAGCTGATGAAGGAGGCCGAGCTGGACCTGTGGCTGGTGATTGCGCGTGAGTACGCGGAGGACCCGGTCTATTTCACCCTGGTGCCGCAACCCAGCCATTCGGCGCGACGCACCACCATGCTGATCTTCGACCGCCAGGCCGATGGAAGCGTGAAGCGGCTGTCGATCAACCGCTATCCATTTGGCGCGCCTTACGAATCGGCGTGGTCCGGAGGCGATCTGGACGCGCAGTGGAAGGCGCTGGGTGAGTTGATAGCAAAACGCGATCCAAGACGCATCGGCATCAACGTGTCGAAGCAGTGGCCCGTCGCCGACGGCCTGACCCACGGGCTGCACCAGCAGTTGCTGGCGGCGCTGCCGCCGGGCTACGAGACCCGGCTGGTTCCGGCCGAACACCTGGTGGTGCGCTGGCTGGAAACCCGCAGCGCCTCCGAACGCGCCGCCTATCCCCATGTGGTGGGACTGGCTCGTGGCGTGATTGCCGAGGCTTTCTCGGCCCAGGTCATCACCCCCGGCGTCACCCATACCGACGATGTGGCCTGGTATATCCGCCAGCGCTTCGAGGCGCTGGGCCTGCCGATCTGGTTCATGCCGGACGTGAATTTCCAGCGTGCAGGCGGCAAATGTGCCGTCGATGCTCCGTTCTGCGGGGAGGAAGGGGTGATCCAGCCCGGGGACGTACTGCATACCGACGTCGGCATCTGTTACCTGAAGCTGTGCACCGATACCCAGGAGATGGCCTACGTCGCGCGCGTGGGTGAGCGCGACGTGCCGCCAGGGTTGCAGCAGGCATTGGCCACCGGCAATCGCTGGCAGGACCTGCTGACCGCCAACTTCCGCACCGGCCTCACCGGCAACCAGATCCTCGTCGCGACGCGGCGGCAGACGCAGGCGGCCGGCATCCTGGCTTCCACCTATTCGCACCCGGTCGGTTTCTTCGGCCATGCACCGGGCCCGGCCATCGGCATGTGGGACAACCAGGAAGCCAGCCCGGGGCAGGGCGACTGGCCGCTGCATGCGATGACCGTCTACGCGATCGAGGGCAACATCAAGGCCGCGCTGCCGGAGTGGAATGGCCAGCACGTGCAGATCAAGCTGGAGCAGACCGCGTTGTTCGACGGCGAGCGTGTGCATTATCTCGCCGGTCGGCAGACGCAGTGGCACGTGGTGCGCTGAGTTGCTTGCATTGCAGTGTCCGTGGCGGGAGCAGATCCAGTCTCGAACTCCACGCGGATTTATCCGGGTGCAGCTGCCTCCACGGCCCAGCCGCGATGCATACCCTCATCGTGCACCGGCTGGCGATATAGTCCTGTAACGGTTTTTTTGCTGGAGCTGCCATGTCCGCGCCACTGACCCTGCCTACCGCCATGCTGTCGGAACTGGAGGCGGCCTACGCGACGCCGCCGCGCGCCTACCACCACTTCGGCCACGTGCAGGACGTATTGCATCGCTTCGCTGACATCACCATTGGACCGGGTTGGACCCAGCCAGTGGAGGTGTACCTGGCGGTGCTGTACCACGACGCGATCTATGAAGCGTCGCGCAGGGACAACGAGGCGCGCTCGGCCGAACTTGCAATGGCTGAAGTTGCGCGTTGGCTGCCCGATGCGGGCATCGACACCCTGCGCGTGGCCGAGCTGATCAACCTCACCGCGCGGCACGGGCAATTGTCGCCGGCGGATTTCGGTGACGACGGCTTTTCATTGGACACGCTTCACTTCCTGGATTGCGACATGGCCATCCTGGGCGCGTCGCCGGAAGTGTTCCACACCTATGACAGGGGCATTGCCGAGGAGTACGCGGGCCGGATGCCAGGCTTCCTTTTCCGGCTCAATCGCAGGCGTTTCCTCAGGGGTTTGCTGGCCCGCGAGCGGATCTACCTGAGCGACTGGTTCCACCATCGCTACGACGCGCAGGCGCGGGACAACCTGCGCCGCTTGCTGGATCACTGAAGCCAGGGAGGTTGCAAGCGGCGGGGCGGCGAGCGCGGCATCGGCTGGACTGGAATGGTGCTGACCAAAGGTCCTCAATCACCTTGCGGACGTGCGCCCATTTCAAGCTGGGTGAGGTAGAGGCGCAGGTCGAATTCCAGCTGGTGGTAGTCCGGGGCCATGTGCATGCACAACTGGTAGAAGGATTTGTTGTGGTCGCTTTCCTTCAGGTGCGCCAGTTCATGGACGACGATCATCTTCAGGAATTCCGCCGGCGCGTCTCGGAACACGCTGGCGATGCGGATCTCGCGGCTGGCCTTCAGCCTGCTTCCCTGCACGCGTGACACAGTGGTGTGCGTGCCCAGTGCATGCTTCACCACGTGCAGCTTGCCGTCGTAGACCACCTTGTTGAGCGGTTCGGCCTTGCGCAGGTAGCGGTCCTTCATCTGCACGGTGTATTCGTACAGCTGGCGATCATTGCGCACGGCGTGCGCCTCGCCATATTTTTCGCTGAGGATAGTGCCCAGGCGATCCTGGTCGAGCAGGGTGCGGACCCGATGCTGCACTTCTTCCGGATATCCGGACAGGTATTTGAGCGGTTGCATGGCCCAACCATACCCGCTCGTGGCGCTACAGTAAGCCCATGCACGCCATCCACGATCCGCCGCCGCAACCTCCCGAGAAGCCCGACCCCGGCGACTGCTGCGGGGGCGGCTGCCTGACCTGTGTCTACGATGCCTATGAAGCGGCGTTGGAGCGCTATGAGGAAAGGCTGGCAGCCTGGAAGTTGCGCCAGCCGCCCCACGAGCCCGAGGCGCCATAGGGCTGACTCAATCGCGATGTGTTTTAAGGTGCTGATCCGATGGCGACCCAGGTCGCTCCCGTGCACCTACGCAGCAGGAAGGTGGTCGTAGCGGGTACGGTAGACCTCGCGCTCGTCCACGCAGTACTCGCTGCCCATTGCGAACTTGCGGCAGATGCCTGGGCGCTGGTCGTAGATGCTGCAGCACATGCGCAGCGGATCGATCGCCACGCACCAGCCATCCTCGCCGTGGGCCATCACTTCCACGCCGTGGTCGTTGCGTGCAACCAGGTGCCGTGGCACCTGGTCTTCGGGCATCACCACCACCGTCAGGCGGCAGCACACCGCATCGCAGCTGCTGCAGGAGACGCTGTGGTCGATGCCGTCGCCTTCCAGGTAGCCGGCGTCCGGGCTGTCAGCTTCCAGGCCACCCTCGATCAGGCGCAGGGGGATGCTGCTCATGCGGCCGCCAAGGCCGGCGGCAGTGCGCTGTTGCCGCGGCGATAGCTCAGCAGGCGGCCGCGGAAGGGCTCGACGTCCTTCTCGTTGAAGCGGCTGGGCTGTTCGGTGACTTCGTAACCCTGCGCCTCCATTGCCCGGGTGAACGGCGCGCTGTTGCCGCGGCCCGGATCGGTGACCAGCAATTCGGCATCCGGGCTGGCGTGGCGCAGCATCATCGCCGCGATCTGCGCGGCGTGGTCGCGCTCGTACAGGATGTCGCTGCCGATGATCAGGTCGAACATGCCGAGGTTGGTGTCCGGTACCGACCACGGCAGGTCACGGTAAGTCACCGCTGGCAGGTTGTTCAGGCCGGCGTTGTAGGCCAGGAAGGATTCGGCCAGCGGGTGGTGGTCGCTGGCGACCACGTTGGCGCCGCGATGGGCGAGCACCAGGCTGGACAGGCCCAGCCCGCAGCCCAGTTCGAGGATGCGCTTGCCGGCAACGTCGAAACTGCTCATGGCCTCGGCCAGCACCCGCCCGGAAGGCCAGATCTGACCGAACAGGCTCCACAGGGACGAAGAAATGCCTGCGCGCGAGGCACGCCCGGTCGGGTCGGCGAACTGCTGCAGGTCGCTGAGCGCGCGAATGCGGAAGTCGTGGCCGCCGAGGCGGACGGTATGCAGGCGGGTGGCGTAGCCCGGCATGGGGCGCTCCAGGAGAGGCGTCGGGATGGCTGGGTCCGGCAAGGGACGAGCGACGCGGGGAAAGGAGCGAAGCGGGCGACTGAGCTAGGGCCGGGCGAAACGCGCTGGGGTGCAGTTGCGCTGCCATTCTACGCCACCCGTCTAAACGGCTTTTCATGTGCTGTTTCTGACGGTATGCGGGCTGGCCGGTGCGATCGCCCCAGTGCAGTAGGATTGGACTGCATCCTGAGGAGTGAACGTGATGATCCAGCGCTTCGAAGTCGGACCCCGGTTGTCCGAGATGGCCGTGCACAACGGCACGGTGTATCTGGCCGGCCAGGTGGCCGATGACACCAGCCTCAGCATCCAGGGCCAGACCCGGCAGGTGCTGGAGGCGATTGACGCGTTGCTGGCGCAGGCGGGCAGCGACAAGGCCAGGATCCTGCATGCGCAGATTTTCCTTCCAGACCTGCAGGATTTCGCTGCCATGAACCAGGTCTGGGAAGCCTGGGTGGTGCCGGGGCATACGCCCACCCGGGCCACGGTGCAGGCCGCGCTGGCCAATCCCAAGTGGAAAATCGAAATCGTGGTGACTGCGGCGGTCTAGTTTCTGCTGGCGGCGGTCATCGGCAGCGCAGTCCGCAACCGCTGGCCGCGTGGTGCATGGCAGCCGGGCAAGCCGAGCCCGGTAAAAAAAGAAAAGGGCGGGCTCCGTGGGGAGCATCCGCCCTTTGGACCCTCGGCCGTCGTGCGGCTTACTTGCCCTTTTTCTTTTCCTGCTTGTCGGCGCGCTTTTCCTTCAGGGTCTTGGCGGGCGCCTTCTTTTCGCTTTTCTTCTGGTCCATTCCCTTACTCATACAGGCCTCTCGTCGGTGTGCCGCTGGATGTGGTGGATGCTGGCGCCTGCACGATGCGGCGAGCGCGGCGCCTAGTGTCGGCAACCCGGTGCATTCCCGTCAATCGGCCGTTGCAGTTGGCGACGCTGGGTATTCAGCCACCAGGGTTCAGAACTTTTCGCCGACCGGCAGGTAGCGCCATTCGCCGACCGGCATCTTGCTGAGCGGGATACGGCCGATGCGGATGCGGCGGATCGAGCGAACCTCCAGCCCCACCTGCGCGCACATGTGCCGCAACTGGCCCGGCCGCACCGCCTTGATCGCGAAGCGCAGGTTGTCCTCGTTCTGCCAGCTGACCTTGGCGCGGGGCAGGGCACGGCCCTGGTAGAGCATGCCGTCACACAGCTTCGGCAGGCCATAGGGCGCCAGCTCCCCCTCCACCTCCACCACGAATTCCTGCTCTATCAGGTCGGCATCCTCGCTCAGGCGGCGCCAGACGCGGCCATCCTGGCTCAATACCACCAGTCCGCTGGCCTCGTCGTCCATCGGCATCAGCGGGGTCAGGCGCACGAAATGGCGCTTGAGAACGCGGATGGAAGGGTCATCGCCCGCGGTGTGCGATTCGGGCATGGCCAGCTTCGCCACCGCATCGTAGGCCACGCCGGCAGGCTTGTGCAGCAGCAGGGTGGCTGGCTCGGCGACGTCCAGGTCGGCTTCGGGGTCGATGACAACGACCTGGTCCGTGATCGGGTGCTGGGGTGCATCGATGACTTCGCCATCCACGGTCACCCAGCCGCCCTGGATGTACTGGTCGGCCTCGCGGCGGGAACAGCCGGCGATTTCGGCGACGCGTTTGGCCAGGCGGACGGGATCGGGCATGGAAGTTCAGGGCTGAAGCGGGCGTGCAGTGTAAGCGCTGGCACGCAAATGCAAGGTTTCCACCGGTTCCGGCTGCCATGCAGGCACAATGGGCCTCCCTGGCCACACCCCCCACTGGATGAAGACCCCGCAAGGCCTGCAAGCGCTGATAGATGACGGCGTGATCGACGAAGTGATGCGCCCGCTCAAGAGTGGCAAGGAGGCGGCCGTGTATGTGGTGCGCTCCGGCGACGACGTGCGCTGCGCCAAGGTGTACAAGGACATGGCCCAGCGCAGCTTCAAGCAGCGTGTGCAGTACCAGGAAGGTCGCAAGGTGCGCGGCAGCCGCGAAGCCCGGGCCATTGGCAAGGCCAGCAAATACGGTCGCAAGCAGCAGGAAACGGCCTGGAAGAACACCGAGGTGGATGCCCTGTACCAGCTGGCCGATGCCGGCGTGCGGGTCCCGCAACCCTATGGCTATTTCCATGGCGTGCTGGTGATGGAGCTGGTCACCGATGCCGAGGGCTTCTCCGCGCCCCGCCTGGGCGAGCTGCAGCTCGATGCCGGACTGGCCCGCGATTACCACGCCTTCCTGGTCAAGCAGGTGCAGCTGATGCTGTGCGTCGGCCTGATCCACGGCGACCTCTCGGCCTACAACGTGCTGGTAGGCGCCGAAGGCCCGGTGGTGATCGATTTCCCGCAGGTGGTCAGCGCTGGCGGCAACAACGCCGCGCGCGCCATGCTGCTGCGCGACGTCAACAACCTCACCGCCACCCTGGGCGCTTTTGCCCCGGAGTTGCTGGACAGCTGGTACGGCGAGGAAATGTGGGCGCTGTTCGAAACCGGCGATCTGCTGTCCGACACCCCACTGACCGGCAAGTTCGTGCACGACGAGCGCAGCGTCGACCTGGATGGCGTGCGCGAAGCGATCAACGACGCGCGCGAAGAGGCGCTGATCCGCGAACAGGGTCGCCAGGCCGCCGCCGAGCAGGATTGACCCGCCTTATTCGCGCCGGAGCCAAGCATTGGTGCTGGAGCTTCCTGATGGAGCTTCATAGCGACTTGAGCCGCTCCTGCGATGCCCTGAAACACACTCTCACCCCAGGATCAAAGATGACCATTCCCATGCACGCCGCTTCCGTTCCCGTATTCCAGCAATTGCTGGGCAGCCTGGACCAGCTACTGGCCAAGGCCGAGGCACACGCGGGCGAGCGCAAGATCCAGCCCGATGCCTTGCTGCAGGCACGGCTGTTCCCGGACATGTTTCCGCTGAGCAAACAGGTACAGATTGCCTGCGATTTCGCGCGTGGCGTGTCGGGCCGGCTGGCGGGAGTGGAATTGCCCGTGTTCGATGGCGAGCAGGCCAGCTTCGCCGAGTTGCGTGGCCTGATCGCCAGCACGCTGGAATTCATCGGCGGCCTGGACGCTGCAGGCTTCGAAGGCGCCGGATCACGCGAAATCGTGCTGCGTCCCGGTACGCCCAAGGAAAGGCGCATGGGCGGCCAGGCCTACCTGCTGCATTACGGCCTGCCGCAGTTCTTCTTCCACGTCACCACCGCCTACGACCTGCTGCGTCACAATGGCGTGGAAGTGGGCAAGCGCGACTACATGGGCGCGTACTGAACCAATCGTATCGATGCACAGTGGAGTATCAGAGAAATGACCAGTCGTAGCGCAAAACCGTGGGATCGCAAGAATCCCGCAGGCCCGGGCGGGCACGTCAAGCTGACCCCGGAACAGATCGAGCAGGCCAGGGCGCGCGCGGAAGCCGCAGGTCGCGCCTACCCGAACCTAGTCGACAACATGTACGTGGCTTCGCTGGCCCGCAAGCGCGGCGCGGCCAAATCCTGATGATGCACGCGGGCCGCAATCACAGGCAGTGCGCATGAGCTGGGTCGCAGTAGTGCTCTTGTTAGTGGGCGTTTATCTGGCGATCAAGGTCGCCGGGTTCGCGCTCAAGCTGTTCCTTTGGGCCGTGGTTATCGGCATCGCGTACTGGCTGCTGGCGCCCATGCTGGGATTGCCGGTTCCGTTCTGAACACATCACCACGTGTCATCTGGCTGAAGCGAAAAGCTAACCATATTTCAATGGAAGCATCGCTATCCTGATGCCACGTCCGCGATGGTCGCAGGCAGGAACCAGTTCCTGCCGGGCCATGGCGGACGACCAGATCAGGCCATCGCATTCGCATGCAACCAGGCCACCGCGCCCTTGCCGGCGCGGTGGCCGCTGGCGAAGCAGGCGGTCAGCAGGTAGCCGCCGGTAGGTGCCTCCCAGTCCAGCATCTCGCCCGCGCAGAACACGCCGGGAATCGCCGACAACATCAACGATTTGTCCATCGCCTCCAGGCGCACGCCGCCGGCACTGCTGATGGTTTCCGGCAATGGCCGCGGCCGGAGCAGGCGCAGCGGCAGGCGGTGGATGGTGCGTGCCAGGGTGTCCGCGTCCTCCATTTGCGGCTTTTCCAGTACTTCGTAGACCAGGGCGGCCTTGGCGCCGGTGATGCCTGCCTGTCGTCGCAGATGGTCGCTGATACTGCGATGTCCGCGGGGTTTGCCGAGATCCTGCTGCAATCGCTGCAGGCTGCGGCCTGGCGCCAGGTCCAGTTGCACAGCGGCGTGGCCGTCGCGTTCTATTTGGTCGCGCAGGTCGGCGGACAAGGCATAGATGAGGCTGCCCTCGATGCCGTGTGCACTGACCACGCATTCACCCTGCAACTGCTGCGTGCGTCCTTGCGAGTCCTGCCAATGGGCGACCACCGGTTTGAGCGGGGCGCCCGCATGGCGGGTCTTCAGGTGTTCGCTCCAATCGATATCAAAGCCGCAGTTCGCAGGTTTCAGCGGGGCCACGTCGACGCCCTTGTGCAGAAGCCAGGGTTGCCAGGCACCATCGGAGCCCAGTTGCGGCCAGCTGCCGCCGCCCAACGCGAGCACCGTCGCTGCGGCTCCGACCTCGATGTCACCCTGCGGCGTGGCGAATCGCAGCGCATTGCCGTTCCAGCCCAGCCAGCGGTGATGGACGTGGAATTGCACACCGCTTTCGCGCAGGCGGCGAACCCAGCCGCGCAGCAGCGGCGCCGCCTTGAGGTCGTTGGGAAACACCCGGCCGGAACTGCCGACGAAGGTCTCCACGCCAAGGCCGCGCGCCCATTCGCGCAATGCCTCTGCATCGAAGTCCCTCAGCCAGTGATCCACTGCACCGGCGCGTTCGCGGAAACGTTGCATGAAAGCCAGGCGGTTGTCGGAATGGGTGAGGTTGAGCCCACCCTTGCCGGCGATCAGGAACTTGCGGCCGACCGATCCCTTGGCTTCGTATACGTCCACCTCGATGCCCGCCGCACGCGCCACCTCGGCGGCCATCAGGCCCGCTGGACCGCCGCCTATAACGGCCAGCCTGCTTGCGCCTGCGGAAATCGGGGTCATGGGGCGGGTCAGTGCGGCTTGACGCCGAGCAGCTCGACCTCGAACACCAGCGAGGCATTGGGCGGTATCGCGCCGCCCGCACCATTGATGCCGTAGCCCAGGTCCGAAGGAATGAGCAGCACGCGCTTGCCTCCCACCTTCATTCCTGCCACGCCCTCGTCCCAGCCGCGGATCACCTGGCCAGCCCCGAGCAGGTAGGTGAAAGGCTCGCCGCGCTTGACCGAACTGTCGAATTCCGGGCCGCGATGATTGGAGGCATTTTCGTCGTAGAGCCAGCCTGTGTAGTGCACGGTGACATCGGATCCGGCCGTGGCGGTCGCTCCGGTGCCGGTCTTCTCGTCGATGCGTTGCAACTCGGCGACACTGCCGCCGGGAAACGGGCCGGGTGAACTGCAGGCGCAGAGGCCAAGCATCAACAAAAGCAGAAGCGTGAAACGCATGTGGATTCCTCGTCCCGGGGCCGCGCAGGGTAGCGCATGAGGCTGCGCGGTATCATCCCGCATGGCCAAACTCCTGCTCAACCTGCGCAACGTACCCGAAGATGAAGCCGACGAGGTGCGCGCCTGGCTCACCGATAGCGGGATGGATTTCTACGAGACCCAGCCCAGCCCCTGGGGCATTTCCCACGGCGGCATCTGGATGCGCGAAGACGCGGACATCGTCCGCGCCAAGGCACTGATGGCCGACTACCAGGCCGCGCGCCGGCAACGTGTGCTGGCGGAACAGGCCGCCGCGCGCGAGCGCGGCGAGCAGGACAGCTTCGGCAAGTTGCTCAGGCAGCGCCCGCTCTATGTGATCGGCGTGCTGGCCGCCATCGTCGCCATCGTGGCCCTGACCCTGGCCCTGCCGTACCTTTTCCTGCGCTGAGGCAATCAGCCTTCCTGGTTCACCGCCATGCGGGTTACCAGTGCGGCAGTCGCTGGTCGTATTCCGCTTCCAGCCTTGTATGCGTCGGCCAGAAGCCGGCCGGGGTGCGTCCCTCGAGCCGGTCGGCCAGGATGTCGACGTGGGTATGCCAGCCGCCGGCCACGCTGAGCATCTCGTCGCGATTGCGCAGGCGGCTGTGCACGACCCGCAGGATCACCTCGTCCCCCGCTTCGCTGAGTTCGAAACGCACATGCGAGGCGTCGTCGCCTTCGCCGAAGGTGTAGGCGAGCAGGTGCTGTGGCTCGCAAGCGGTGAGGGTGCCATTCAAGGTGGTCGGGCCTGCATGCGCGGCGTATTTCACGGGCGGCGTGCCATCGTGGCCGGTCAGCGCTGAATTGTTGAATCGCAGCGCGACCCTCCCACCGGAGCGCAGCTCCATATCGCCGCCGGCGAACCATTGGCTGCGCTTTTCCGGTTCGGTGAGATAGGCCCACACCCGTTCGATCGGGCCGGGCAGGGTGCGTTCGATTTGAACGGTGGCGGGTGCGATCACCCTGGCGTAGGAGTCATTCATGGCGCTGCTCCGGCATCTTGCAGGGGTTTCAGAAAAGCGTGGCAAGTGATTCCAGCATGGTGTTCCAGCCGGCCTCGGTGCGTTCGGCGTAGTCGGCCCACTTCACGTCCATCACATGCACCAGGGTCAGCACGCAGCCGCCGCCGGACGCGGCAATGTCGATCTGCACGCGGCTGGGGGCGTCGTCCGAATCGCCCTTGACCGCCCAGGTGAAAGCGAGGCGATGTGGTCGCTCCATCTCCAGGTATTCCCCGACGTGGTCGACCAGCTGGCCGTTGCGTTCCACCTTCAGCGAGAACTGCCCACCCACGCGCGGGTCGACATCCAGCCGCACCACGTTCTCCTCCCGCACCCGCGGGCCGAACATCCACATGCCCAACGTGCGTGGCACCAGCCAGGCATCGAACACGCGCTCCGGCGTGGCGTTGAGGAAACGCGTGGCGGTGACCTGGAAATTGTTTTCGTTGTTCATGATGTCCTGCCGTGTTCCGGTTCGATGGGGTCGGCTTCCAGTGCGGCCTGAAGCGCGTCAAGGCGCTGGGCCCAGAACTGCTGGTAATACCCGAGCCATTGTCCGGCCTCGGCCATGGCCTCGGCGCGAAGCTGGCACAGGTGGGTGCGTCCCTGGATTCGACGCTCCACCAGGCCGGCGCGTTCCAGCACCTTGATGTGCTTGGAAGCGGCAGCCAGCGAAATCCGGAAAGGGGCGGCCAGTTCCCCGACGCTGTGCGGGCCACTGCTCAGGCTGCGCAGCATGCGGCGCCGGGTGCCATCGGACAGGGCCTGGAATACGGAATCCAGCGCGGTAGAGTCATATTCAACCATGCGGTTGAATATCTCCCGACCCACGGCAACTGTCAACCCTTTGGTTGAATTATTTATCGGGGGGGGGGAGCGGCTGGGTTTTACAATGGCGGGATGATCCTCAATACCGCTGCCTATCATTTCGTTCCGGTCTCCGACCCCGCTGCATTGGCGACGCAATTGCGTGGCTGGGCCGAGGCAGCCGGATTGCGGGGTACTGCCCTGGTGGCGCCGGAGGGCATCAACCTGTTCCTGGCGGGCGGGAATGACGCCGTGCATAACTTCTTCTCGCAGCTGCGCTGCGATCCCAGGTTCACTGACATTCGCGTCAAGTACAGCCAGAGCGCCGTGCAGCCATTCGCGCGCCTGAAAGTGAAGATCAAGCCGGAAATCATCAGCTTTCGCCGCGATGACGCTTCGCCTTTGAGCGGGCGTGCGCCCTCCGTGGCACCGGCGACCCTGGCGCAGTGGTTGCAGCAGGGCCATGACGATGACGGGCGAAGGGTGCTGCTGCTGGACACGCGCAATCGCCAGGAAGTCGAGTACGGCACCTTCGCCGGTGCGATGACCCTGCCGATCGACCGCTTCACCGATCTGCCCGCCGCCGTCGAGGCCCAGCGCGACCAGCTCGCCGATACCACCGTGGTCAGCTTCTGCACCGGGGGCATACGTTGCGAAAAAGCCGCGCTGTGGATGCAGGAGGCAGGCATGGACAACGTGCTGCAGCTGGAAGGCGGCATCCTGGGCTACTTCGAGCACGTGGGCGGGCAGGGCTATGACGGCCATTGCTTCGTCTTCGATGAGAGGGTGGCGCTGGACGCGCAGCTCAAGCCGCTGGTGGATGCGGCCTGAGGTTTCACTGCGGGCTATGATCCCGGGCACACAGGTCGGCATCAGCGGACCGTTCGCGCGAGGTCATGCATGCTCACCGTCCACCATCTCAACAACTCCCGTTCTCAGCGCGTGCTCTGGTTGCTGGAGGAACTGGGCCTGGACTACAACGTCGTGCGCTACCAGCGCGATGCGCAGACCATGCTGGCGCCGGCCGAACTGCGCAGGGTTCATCCGCTGGGCAAATCGCCGGTGCTGGTCGATGACCAGAACACCTTGGCCGAGTCGGGGGCCATCCTCGAATACCTGGTGGAACGCTACGACACCGCGCATGACTTCGCTCCGTCGCCAGGAACGCCTGAAAGCCTGCGTTACCGCTATTGGATGCATTACGCGGAAGGTTCGGCGATGCCGCCGCTGTTGATGAGCCTGGTGTTTTCGCGCCTGAAGAAGGCACCGATGCCGTTCCTGGTAAAGCCGGTGGCGCGCGGGATTGCCGACAAGGTGATGAAGACCTTCGTAGGGCCGCAGGTGAAGTTGCACTTGGAGTACATGGAAAGCGAACTGGGCAAGTCACGCTGGTTTGCAGGCGGTGAGTTCAGCGCGGCCGATATCCAGATGAGTTTTCCTGTGGAAGCCGCAGGCGCACGCCATGGACTGGACGACAAGCCCAACCTGCGAGGCTTTCTGCAACGTATCCATGAGCGACCGGCCTACCAGAAAGCGCTGGAGCAGGGCGGCCCGTTCGATCTGTTGAGCTGACCGGTCACGGGATGCAGCATCCCGGCTGTCCGGTTTGGCAATGCCGGGCGCCGCCCCCATGTCGAAAGCCATGACTTCAACGGCAGCGCCCATGATTCCCTATTCGATACTCGATCTGGCCCCCGTCTGCGAGGGCAGTGACGCCGCGCAGGCATTCCGCAATACGCTCGAGCTTGCCCGGCATGCGGAAGGCTGGGGCTACCAGCGCTACTGGCTGGCCGAACACCACAACATGCCCGGCATCGCCAGCGCGGCCACCGCCGTACTGATCGGCTATGTCGCCGGCGGCACCAAGACCATTCGTGTCGGGGCAGGCGGAGTGATGTTGCCCAACCATGCGCCGCTGCAGGTGGCCGAGCAGTTCGGCACCCTGGCTTCGCTGTATCCCGGCCGCATCGACCTGGGGCTGGGACGCGCGCCCGGCACCGACCAGCCCACGGCCAAGGCCTTGCGCCGGTACTTCGACAGTGCCGAGCAGTTTCCGCTTGATGTGCAGGAACTGCTGGGCTATTTCGATGCCGCACAACCAGGCCAGCTGGTGCGGGCCGTGCCCGGTGCGGGCCTGGACGTGCCGGTGTGGTTGCTGGGCTCCAGCCTGTTCAGTGCGCAGCTGGCGGCAGCGCTCGGTCTCCCCTTTGCCTTCGCTTCGCACTTCGCGCCCGATGCAATGGACCAGGCGCTGGCGGTGTACCACCGCGATTTCCGCCCGTCTCGGCATCTTGCGCAGCCCCACGCGATGCTGGCGCTGAATGTCGTCGCCGCCGGGACCGATGCCGAAGCCAGGCGGCTGTTCACCACCGCGCAGCAGAGTTTCGTCAACCTGCGGCGCGGCAAGCCCGGGCTGATTCCCGCGCCCATCGACGACATCGAGGCCTACTGGCAGCCGCATGAAAAACTGGGCGTGGAGAATGCGCTGGCCTGCAGCGTGGTCGGTGATGCGGACACGGTGAAGCGGGGCATAGCGAAATTCGTTGACCGCCATCGCCCCGACGAGCTGCTGCTGGTGGCCAATGTCTTCGACCAGGCCGCGCGCCTGCGTTCCTTCGAAATCGCCGCCCAGGCGATGCAAGCCTAGCGGTGTAGGCCTAGCGGTGTAGGAGCGACGCAAGTCGCGAAGCTCCGGAATCATGGCCCGGCAAAATCTCGGCAATCAGACAGCGCGAGCTTCGCGACTTGCGTCGCTCCTGCAAGGGCCGGGTGGGTTAACTTTGCCTTCAGACCGCATTGCCCGCGGCATGCCCCGACGCCCACGCCCACTGGAAGTTGTAGCCGCCCAGCCAGCCGGTGACGTCGACCACCTCGCCTATGAAATAGAGCCCGGCGTGCTTCTTCGACTGCATCGTGCTGGAAGACAGTTCGTCGGTGTCCACCCCGCCCAGCGTGACTTCGGCGGTGCGGTAACCCTCGGTGCCGCTGGCGACCAGAGGCCAGGATTGCAGCTGCGCGGCGATGGCGCGCAGCTGCGGGTCGTTGAACTGTTTCATGGGCCGGTTCGGCAGCCACAGTTCGCACAATCGCTGCGCGAACCGTCGTGGCAGCAGGTCTGACAGCACTGTTTTCAGTTCTGCGGCCGGCCGGGCGGCCTGTTGCGCGCGCAGCAGGTCGAAGGCATCGGCATCCGGCAACAGGTCCAGGCGCAGGTCATCGCCTGGTTGCCAGTAGGACGAGACCTGCAGGATCGACGGCCCGCTGACGCCGCGATGGGTGATCAGCATGAAGTTGCGGAAGCTCTTTCCATTGCAACTGGCGTCGACAGGCAAGGCCACGCCGCTGAGGTCGTGCAGGTTTTCCTGGTGCTTGCCGGTCAGGGTCAGCGGCACCAGTCCTGCGCGCGTCGGCAATACGGTGTGACCGAACTGGCGCGCCAGTTCATAGCCGAATCCGGTCGCGCCCATGCTGGGGATGGACAGGCCACCACAGGCCACCACCAGTGCCGGCGCTGACAATGCGCCGCGTGTGGTGCGCAGGCGGTAGACGCCATCGCCGTGCTGCACGCTTTCCACGCTGCAGCTGGTTTCGATATGCACCCCGGCTGCCTCGCATTCGTCGAGCAGCATTTTCACGATCTGCTTGGATGACTCATCGCAGAACAGCTGGCCCAGTTCCTTCTCATGGAAGGCGATGCCGTGGCGTTCGACCATTTCGATGAAGTCGGCGGGCGTGTAACGCGCCAGCGCCGATTTGCAGAAATGCGGATTGGCGGACAGGTAGTTCGCAGGCGTGGTGCCGGTATTGGTGAAGTTGCAGCGCCCGCCGCCGGACATCAGGATCTTCTTGCCCACGCGGTTGGCGTGTTCCACCACCAGCACCCGCAAGCCGCGCCGGCCCGCGGTCAGCGCACACATCAAGCCGGCCGCGCCGCCGCCGATGACCAGCACGTCGTGGCTGTGGCTCATGCGACTACTGGCCCGCGCTGGCCGCCTGGCGGACGACCGGCCTGACCTCGATGGTCACTTCGCCGCCCAGCACCTGCAGCTCGCCGTCCTGGATCATCACGTTCAGGCGCATGCCGCGCACCGTCAGCGATACAAGTTGTTCCACGGTTTCGACGGGAATATCGATCACCGTCAGGTTCTTGCTGCGCTGGAGCGAGTTCGCGTTCTTGTCCCACCAGATATCCGAGCTGCGCCCACCATAGGTGAACAGCACGACCTGGCGCGAACGGCCGCAGGCCTTGCGGATGCGTGCCTCGTCAGGCTGTCCCAGGTCGATCCACTGCACGATCTCGCCGGTCATTTCCTTGCGCCACAGGTCTGGTTCGTCGTCCTGGCTGAGGCCCCGGCCGAATTCCAGGCGCTCGTCAGCGAACATGGCGAACGCCAGCACCCGCACCATCAGCCGCGCGTCGGTTTCAGAAGGATGCTGGGCCAAGGTCAGGTTGTGGGTCGCGTAGTAATGCCGATCCATGTCGCTGATCTGCAGTTCGGCCTTCACGACCGTGGATTTGAGCGCCATCGAGGTGCCTGGGGAAAAGGTCGGCCATGATACGTCCTTGTCCCATGGAGGCCGGCCGTGTCAGAGCCAAGCGCCAGTACAGATCGCCCCGTCGCCAGCACGCTGCAGTTGCCCCAGGGCGACTGGGCGACGTTGCTGGACGGGTTGTGCGCGAGGTTTCCCAGGATCGAGCGCACGCAGTGGCTGGATCGATTCAGGCGCGGGCGTATCCAGGATGCGCAATGGCGCCCATTGGCGGCCGACACGCCATACCGCACGGGCATGACGGTGCATTATTTCCGTGAAGTAGCGGAGGAACCCGTGATTCCTTTCGAGGAAACGATCCTGTCGGTGGATGAACATCTGGTGGTCGCCGACAAGCCCCACTTCCTGCCGGTGGCGCCGACCGGGATTTACGTGCGCGAGACCTTGCTGACCCGGCTGGTGAAGCGGCTGGGCAATCCGGACCTGGTGCCCCTGCATCGCCTGGACCGGGGCACGGCCGGCCTGGTGCTGTTTTCGGCCGAGCCCGCCAGCCGCGATGCCTACCAGGCCCTGTTCCGCGAGCGCCGCATCGACAAACGCTACGAGGCAGTGGCCGCCGCCTTGCCGGAGCTCGACTTCCCCTTGCAGCGGGCTTCGCGGATCGTGAAGGGCGAGCCCTTCTTCCGCATGCGCGAGGAGCCAGGTCCGGCCAATGCCTGGACCCGGATCGAGGTACTGCAGCAGCAGGGCCACTGGTGGCGGTACGGCCTGTCCCCGGTCAGCGGCCGCAAGCACCAGTTGCGGGTGCACATGGCCGCCCTCGGGGCGCCTATCCGCAACGATGCCTACTATCCCGGGCTGGCCGGACAGGTGGCGGACGACTATTCGCGCCCGTTGCAGCTGCTGGCGCGGGGGCTGGCGTTCGTGGACCCTATCAGCGGGGTCCGGCGGAGGTTCGAAAGCTCCTGGGACCTGCAGGAGGGGTCTTAGCGACCGCCACCGCTGGTGTCTGGCGCTGCCGGTGGGGCGTTTTCGTCCTGTCCTGGCTCACGGGTGGACTGCTTCTTGGCCAGTTTCTCGTCCTGCTTCTTCTTCTTGGCGAGCTCGCGCTGCTTCTTTTCAAAGGAATAATTGGGCTTGGCCATGGGCTTCTTTCCGGGGAGGGACCCCAGTTTAGGGCAAACGGGCGGTTAACCGGATGAGAGGCGTTCTGTGAGGGGGGTTGGCTTTTCGGTGAAAAGGCGTGTAACGTGCAGGCACTGTGTTTGCTTGGGTCACCGTAAATCGTGGCCTGATGCAGCGATCCAAAACGATCAGCTACATCTTTCCGCTTTGCTTAACACCTGCAACTCAGTCTCGGCCCGGGGTCCCCGGCCGTGATTTTTTTCATCCGTTTCAGGAGTTTCAAAGATGTCTGACCGTCAAACCGGTACCGTCAAGTGGTTCAACGATGCCAAGGGTTTTGGCTTCATCACCCCGCAGAGCGGCCCGGACCTTTTCGTGCATTTCCGCGCGATCCAGGGTTCCGGCTTCAAGTCGCTGCAGGAAGGCCAGAGCGTCAGCTTTGTCGCCGTGCAGGGCCAGAAGGGTATGCAGGCTGATGAAGTCCAGCCGCTGTAATAGCGACTGACTCGTTGTCCGAAACGCCGGGGCTTGCCCCGGCGTTTTTGTTTGTGCGGCATCCATCCGTGCCGCGGGCGCGTAGCCTGTGCCCATGAAATCCCTGAAGTTCGATAACCGCTTCATCGCGGAAATGCCTGGCGACCCAGTGATCGGCCCGGGCGTGCGCGAAGTCCGCGCTGCTGCGTATTCCCTGGTCCGCCCGACCCCCGTTTCCGCTCCAAGCCTGTTGGCATGGTCCCGTGAAACGGCCGGCCTGCTGGATCTGGACGCATCGGACCTGGCTTCGCCCGAATTTGCGCAAGTGTTCGCCGGCAACGCGTTATTGCCGGGTATGCAGCCCTGCGCGGCCAACTATGGCGGCCACCAGTTTGGCCACTGGGCCCGCCAGCTGGGCGATGGGCGGGCCATTTCCCTGGGTGAGTTGATCAACCGGGCAGGGCAGCGCTGGGAGCTTCAGCTCAAAGGCGCCGGTCCGACCCCTTACTCGCGCACAGCCGACGGCCGCGCGGTGCTGCGCTCTTCCATCCGCGAATTCCTGTGCAGCGAGGCCATGCATCATCTGGGAGTGCCGACGACGCGCGCGCTGAGCCTGGTCGGTACCGGTGATCGCGTGGTCCGTGACATGTTCTATGACGGTCACCCCCAGGCCGAAGCCGGCGCCATTGTCTGCCGGGTGGCCCCGTCCTTCCTGCGCTTCGGCAATTTCGAGCTGCCTGCCTCACGCGGTGAATTGGCGCTGCTCAGGCAACTGGCGGACTTCACCATCGATCGCGACTTCCCGGAGATCGGCGGCGATGGGGAGGCGCGTTACGCCCAGTGGTTTGCACAGGTCTGCGAACGCACTGCGGTGATGGTCGCGCATTGGATGCGGGTGGGTTTCGTGCACGGTGTGATGAATACCGACAACATGTCGATACTCGGGCTGACCATCGACTACGGGCCTTACGGCTGGATCGACGACTACGATCCCGACTGGACCCCCAACACCACGGATATGCAGGGGCGGCGCTACCGCTTCGGCTGGCAGCCGAAGATCGCCTATTGGAACCTCAACCGCCTCGCAGGCGCGCTTTCCCCGCTGTTCGGCAACCCGCAGCCGCTGCAGGAGGGACTGCAGCGCTACCGGGAGGCCTATGCCGGTGCCGAGCAGGACAACATCGCGCGCAAGCTGGGGTTCGCTGAGTGCCTGGACCAGGACATCGCCCTGATGGAAGACCTGCAATCGCTGTTGCAGGCAGGGGAAATGGACATGACGATCTTCTTTCGTGCGCTGGCGCGAATCGACGGGGACGAACCTTCCCCGCAGCCATTCGCCGATGCCTTCTACGATGAAACCAAGCGTGTGGCAGTAGCTCCCCTGTTGTCGGCCTGGCTGCAGCGATACCGGCAGCGCCTGCAATCCGATCCGCTCGACAGCGTCGCGCGAGTGAAAAGGATGAATGCCGCCAACCCGCGCTTCGTCCTGCGCAATTACCTGGCCCAGCAGGCCATCGATCGGGCGGAGCAGGGCGATGCCTCCGGGATCGCGGAGCTGCTCGAGGTCATGCGCCGGCCGTACGAAGAACAACCGGGCCGTGAGGCTTATGCGGCGCGGCGCCCGGAGTGGGCACGGGATCGTGCCGGCTGCTCGATGCTCTCCTGCAGCTCGTGACGCGTGCTTTGCAGGCTCGGCGAGGGCATTGTTCAATCGGCGTGCAGACCTGCTGCGGGTCCCTTCACGGGTCATTGCCCGCAAAAGCGCTTAGATCACTGCTGATGATCAGGAGAATCAAATGACCGACCGCGCCGCCAACATCCAGCATCTCGCCAGCCTCATCAAGGACGTCGAGATCGCCATGCTCACTACCACCCAGGCCGATGGCAGGCTGGTCAGCAGGCCACTGGGGACGCAACAGGTCGAGTTCGACGGTGACCTGTGGTTTGCTACTGCAGCCGACAGCGAGAAGGTGGCTGAAATCCGTGCCAATCCGCAGGTCAACGTGTCCTACGCATCGGCGGGCAAGAACACCTACGTATCCGTGTCCGGCAAGGCGTCGATCGTGGCCGACCGGGCGAAGATCGAAGCGCTCTGGTCGCCGCCCATGAAGATCTTTTTTCCCGAAGGCAAGGATGACCCGAACCTGCGCCTGATCCGCGTGCGTGCGGAGAGCGCCGAATACTGGGATGGTCCGGGTACGGTCATCGGCAAGGCGCTTTATCTGCTGGTGGCGGCGGTAAGCGACGATCTGGGCGCCATGTCCGACAACGAGACCCTGCAGATCCGTTGAGGATCGGGGTCGGTAGACGGGAGACATGGAAGACGGGAGGGCAGCCCTTGATTCCCGACTACCGGCTCCCGCCCAGCTTCACAATGCAACTGTCCAGGGGTTGCCCGACGCTGTTGATCCTCAGATAGTGCGGACCCGGAATTTCTTGCCCTTGATCTTGCCGGCATTGAGGCGGGAAAGGGCATGGTTGGCCTGGGCCCGTGCGACCGCCACATAAGAACGCGTGGCAAAGATATCGATCTTGCCAATGGCACCCGCAGCCAGGCCTGCGTCACCGGTCAGTGCACCCAGGATGTCGCCGGGGCGCAGCTTGTCGGTGCGGCCGGCGTCGATGCGCAAGGTGGCCATGGCTGCGGGCAACGCGCCGCGCGTGGTCGGGGTGTTGCCGGTGAGCTTCTTCCAGCGCAGCGGCGCGCCCTGACGTTCCTCGAGCACATGCGCGCGCGAGATTTCACGCGGCGTGACCAGGCTCAGCACCTGGCCGGCGTTGCCGGCGCGGCCCGTGCGGCCGATGCGGTGCACGTAAACGTCCGGGTCGGTCGGCAGTTCGTAGTTGACCACCGTGGCCAGTTCATCGATGTCCAGGCCGCGCGCGGCCACGTCGCTGGCCACCAGCACGTTGCAGCTGCGGTTGGCGAAGCGCACCAGCACCTCGTCGCGGTCGCGTTGTTCCATGTCGCCATGCAGGGCCAGGGCGGTGAAGCCGAAGTGCTGCAGCGAACCGGCCACCTCATCGACATCGCGTCGCGTGTTGCAGAACACCACGCTGGACTCGGGCCGCTGCTCGAACAGCAGCGCGGCCAGCAGGGTCTGCTTCTGCGCCAGCTCCACTTCGTAGAAGGTCTGTTCCACCACCGGTTGCTCGGCTACGCCGGCGGCGGTGACCTCCAGCGGCTCGCGCATGGTGTTGCGGCCGATGTCGCGGATCGGGTCGGGGAAGGTGGCCGAGAAAAGCAGGGTCTGCCGCTCTTTCGGGGTCTTGCCGATGATTTCGCGGATGGCCTCCTCGAAACCCATGTCGAGCATGCGATCGGCTTCGTCCAGCACCAGGGTGCGGATGCCGGCAAGATGCAGGACCTTCTTGCGCATCAGTTCCTGGATGCGTCCGGGCGTGCCGACCACCACATGCGGATCATGGGTCAGCGAAGCCAGCTGCGGCGCCAGTGGCATGCCACCGGTCAGCACCAGCACTTTCAGGTTGGGAATGCCGCTGGCCAGCTTGCGCAGCTGCTTGCCGACCTGGTCGGCCAGTTCGCGGGTGGGGCAGAGCACCAGTGCCTGTGCGCGGATCAGGCCCGGGTCCAGCCGGTGCAGCAGGCCCAGGCCGAAGGCGGCGGTCTTGCCGCTGCCGGTGGGCGCCTGCGCAATCACGTCGCGGCCGGCGAGTATCGCCGGCAGGCTCTCGGCCTGGATGGGGGTCATCTGCTTGTAGCCGGCGGCTTCCACGCCCTGTTGGAGTCCCGGGGACAAGCCCAGGCTGCCGAAATCCAGGCTGCCGAAATCTATGTTGTGTTCGCTCATGCGCCATGATCGCAGCATCGCGCCGGCCTGCGTAGCGTCCAGTGCCGAAACAGCGGCTTTCAGTCCTCGAAGGCGATGAAGTCACGTTCGCGCAAGGCCAGGAAGGCCCAGAACGGGACCTGGCGGCCTGCCCACTCCTTCTGGGCTTCATCCAGGATGCTGACCAGCGTGTCGAAATCGGTTTCGTTGACGTGGTGCAGCTCGCCCGCGCCTTCGAACAGCAGTACGTAGCCGGGGGCCGGCATCCAGTCCAGGTCGCGCAGGCTGTCGGAAAGCGCATCCCAGTTGCGGCTGGAGGTATTGGGGAAATCCATGGCCACGGCGATGCGCAGCAGCAGGGTGGCCTTGTTGGCGCAGCCCATCAGGTCGATGTGGCAGGGCAGCAGGCCGGCGTCGCGCGCGGCGGCCCCGAGCACGTCCAGGTCCTCGCCGTTGACGAAGAAGACGCCGGCACGCGCCGCATCGTCCAGGCCCAGTTCAAAGCCGGACTGGGTCATGGCGACACCGTGAAGCTGCGGAAGGAATCGTAGTGGTCATCGGTGTAGTAATAGATCACCGGCGGCCGGCCGCCCGTGATGATGCGCCGGGCGCCGCGATGCGACAGGCCGGGCGTTTCCACCGTGTATTCGCGGTAATAGCCGCGTGGTTTCTGGGGCAGGTGCTTTTCCCGGTTGCCAAAGGTGGCGCCGTCCTGCGGATGCGGGAAGGGTCCATCACGTGCAATCAGGTCCAGGGTGGTCAGCGCTTCGCGCGGCAGGAAGCCGGGCAGGGTGCGAGGCAAGGCCTGCGGCACGCTGGCCGAAGGCACGCCTGCCGATGACGTCGCAGCCGGGGCCTGCGAGGGGGCAGGCGTCGCGGGGTGCTGCAGCCACCACCAGCCGGCCAGCAGCAGCATCAGCAGAATGATTACGGGGAACTTGCGCATGGTGCCTGGGTCGCGGTGATGCGCTGTGCTGCGCAAGGCCACGCTCATCCGGAATGGGGAGTGGGGCGCACGATCTTACGTGAACCTTCCTGGCTCCCGGTATCTGCGCAGTGGCCGTCGCGCCCTGCAGGCGGAACCCAGGTCCCCTCGAGTCGCTCGGCGCGCTCCTCCTGATCGGCTGTCGAACCCGCCGTGCCGGTGGTTGCAGGCCTCCCGGCCGATTCCGGAACCCTCCGGGTCGGTTGCTCCATCCCTCCCGGTCCATTCCGGAACCCTCCGGGTCGATTCCGAAACCCTCCGGCCCGATTCCAGAACCCTCCGGCTCGGTTGTTCTATCCCTCCCAGTCGTTTCCGGAACCCTCCCACTCGATTCCGGAACCCTCCCAGTCCATTCCGGAACCCTCCCGGTCGTTTCCGGAACCCTCCCGGTCGTTTCCAGAACCCTCCCAGTCGATTCGTCAAGCCTCCGCGTCACCGCGGGCCCGGCCCGGGCGCCCGTTCTACCGCTGCGGGGATCTCAGCGCGCTCGCCCCTGCCGCCCGCCACAGTGCGGTTGCGGCTGTCCTGCGGTCAGGCGCAAGTGCGCATACAGGCCGAAGTGGTCCGAGGCCCAGACGCCGGCGGCATCGGGCCGGGTGAAGAGGATTTCCGATGCCACCGGCGCAAACGCGTTGCACTGGTGGAACACGTGGTCGATGCGTCGCGGCGCGAAATACTTCAGGTTCAGGGTGCTGCTGGCGATCGCGTCCGCTTGCGGATGCAGGCTGCCGTAGGTGTCTGCGAAGTCCTGGCGCAGCAAGGCCAGTTCCGGGGCATCGGCCGCGGCATTGAAATCGCCGGCGACCAGGCTGGGGAGGCCTGCGGACGTCGTGCCGATGTAGCGCACCAGGTCGGCGACCTGGGCCGCGCGAATCCCGGTGCCGGCATCGGTCCAGTGCAGGTGGGTGACATAGACGTTGAGCGGATGCCCGTCCAGTTCGATACGCACCAGGCCCACCGTCCTGTTGTCGTCCGTTGGCCGCAGCACCTCCTGCCCGCGCATGAGGACCCGGTGGCGGCTCAGGATCGCGTTGCCGTAACGCCGGGGCTTGCCGGGCGCGTCGGTGCTGAAGAACTCCCACTGGTAACCCAGCTCCGATGCCAGCCACCGCGCCTGGTTTTCCAGGTCCGGGTGCTGCAGAACTTCCTGCAGCGCGATGACGTCGGGCTGCATCCGCCGCAACGTTTCGACTATCTGCACGCGGCGTGCGGGCCAGTCGTCCTTGTCATGGTAAAGATTGAGCGTGACTATCCGGACCGCAAGCGTGCCGTCCGCGTGCGCCGGTGGTACCTGCGTGGTGGAAGCGCACGACAGCAGGAGCAACAGGCAAAGGCAGGCAAGCCGCTTCATTGCGTCGGGTTCCCGGCGGTCGTCAGCGCGGCACCGTGGCCACGCGCATCACCGGGTACAGGTTGTTGCGCTCGTCCCAGGCGCTGTGCAGCCGGTAGAAGAAGTCCAGGCGCGCGGCCGGATCCCTGGCGAAAGCGGCGTCCGCCTTCAGGCGCTGCTCGAAGGATGCCTTCACTGCCGGATCCTTCAACATTTCGCGCGCCACGTCCTCGGCCACGTAGGCTTCCATGTATTCCTTGCGCTCGAAGGCATTGTTGAATTCACCCCAGGCCAGCAGCGAGTCCGGCGCCAGCGGTTCCAGGATCGACATCAGCAGGCGTGACTTCGGTTGCGCGATCGGCACGAACACGGCACCTGCGCCGATATCCCGGGTGTCCGGCTTCCATTCGCCCTTGACCGTCATGCGCTGGTGGCCTTCGCTGGACTGCGCCGCAGGCGTGGCTTCGGTGGCGCGGAACGTCTGCACCGCGACCGCGGTTTGCGCCGGCAGCACCCTGAAATCGATACCGTGCAGCCTTAGCTTTTCCGACACCCAGCCCGCGTGCGCGGCTGGGATGAGATAGCCGCCGGCGGGCGCCGCCACGCTGAGGCTGGGCTGGACGTGGTCGCGCAACGGGATCTTCCAGAGCTGCGGCTTGTCCTCGTTGTATCGGGTCATCAGGGCGCCGGAGACTTCCGACAGCGTGCGGGTGTATTCATAGCCGCGGAAATCGACCGTCCTCGACTCCGGGCCGGCCGCATAGGCCAGTGGCACCGGCTTGCCTGCGAGCATCCGCGCCCGGGCGTCGGCCTGCCGCGCCACCTGCAGCCATTGGCGGCCATGCAGGGCGACCTGCTGCAGGACCGACACCACCGCATTGCGCGTCACCTGCACGCGTACCGGGTAGGTCTTCCAAGAATGCGTTTCCACCAGCATGCCCATGCGGTTGCGCAGCCAGAAATAGCCATGCGAAAAGCGCGGCGGTGGAACGCCGTCCTCGAAGCCCGAAGACGGGTCGTCGTCGACGGTGAACGACGGGTAGTAGGGCAGGGGCAGCGAACCCTGGCGCGCCAGGTCGTCAATCACCGCATCGCGCCAGGCACGTCCGGCCTCGCGCAGCGCGGCATCGCCCGCGTGGACCGGTTCGACCTGGATGGAGACATCGTGTTCGAACTTGGCACCGTCGGTAACGTGCAGGTCGACTTCCACCAGCGGGTCCCACTGGTCGATGAGTTTCAGCATCGCCTGCATCTCGGGTGCGTCGGCCTTCAGGTAGTCGCGATTGAGGTTGTAACCCTGGGCGGTGGTACGGAAGCCCATTTCCTCGGGGCCGCGCTGGTTGGGGCGGTTCCACGCAGCGAACCTTTCATGTCCGTCAACGCTGAACACCGGCACGAACACCCACACCAGCTTGTCCAGCGTGCCTTTGCCGGCCTTGCCCTGCAGCAGTTCGCGCAGGGCAAGGAAACCCGCGTCCTTGCCATCGATCTCGCCGGCATGGATGCCGCCCTGGATCAAAACCACCGGCAGGCCGCGTTGGCGCGCGCTCGCTGCGTCCAGCGCGCCACTGGCGGACACCACCAGCGCCTTCATCGGCCGGCCTTCTGGCGAAGTGCCGAAGTCTATGCAGCGCACCGATTGCGGCCAGGCCTTGGCGAACGCTGCGCACAGGGCGATGACTTCTTCGTAGCGACCGGTCCTGAGGAAGCCGGAGCGCTCGGCAACAGTGGTCAGGCTGGAGCCGTCCGCGCGGGCCGGTAGCGGGCCAGCCGCAAGCATCAGGGGCAGCAGCAGGGTTGGCAGGAGCGGCAGGCGCATACGCGATGGATTCCGGTGGAAAACCCAATCATGCCCGCAACGGCCAGGGCTCGCACCCGCAGTGCTTCGTCGATTCGTGCCCGGCCTATCGGTTACCCTTCCCCCATCACGGTCCAGGATCACCCAATGAGCGACGCCGCAGGCGCCACCCGAGCACGTTTGCCAAAGCAGGTCCCCTACATCATCGGCAACGAAGCCTGCGAACGATTCAGCTTCTACGGGATGCGCAACATCCTGGTCCAGTTCATGGTCAGCAGCGTGATCCTGGCCTATCTGCCCGAATCGGCCCGGGAAGGCGCGGCCAAGGACGTCTTCCACAGTTTCGTCATCGGCGTGTACTTCTTCCCGCTGCTCGGCGGCTGGCTGTCGGACCGCTATTTCGGCAAGTACAACACCGTGCTGTGGTTCTCGCTGATCTACTGCGCCGGCCACGCCTGCCTGGCGTTGTTCGAGGACAACCGCAACGGCTTCTACACCGGCCTGTTCCTGATCGCATTGGGCTCGGGCGGTATCAAGCCCCTGGTGGTGTCGTTCGTGGGCGACCAGTTCGACGAGTCCAACAAGAGCCTGGCCAAGGTGGTCTTCGACTTCTTCTACTGGATCATCAACTTCGGCAGCTTCTTCGCCTCATTGCTGATGCCATTGTTCCTGCGCAGCTACGGCCCTTCGGTGGCGTTCGGCATTCCGGGCCTGTTGATGCTCATCGCGACGGTGATCTTCTGGCTGGGGCGCAAGCAGTACATCCGGGTTGCGCCCACGCGTGGCGAGGATCCTGATTCCTTCTACAACGTCGCGCGCACGGCATTGACCACCGAAGCCGAAGGGCAGGGCCGTCCGGGTCTGCGGGTGCTGCAGGCGGGCGTGGCCGTTGCCGCGGCCATGCTGCTGTGCTGGGCGTTCAAGCCGGCTTTCTGGCCGCAGGATTTCGGCTTCGTGATCACCGCCTGCCTGGCATTGGGCGCACTGATTGGCTTCGGCGGCGTTGGCGTGTCGATGCAGCTGGAGCGTGCCCGCGGCCGGCACTCGGATCCAGCCATCGACAGCGTGCGCGCGGTGCTGCGGGTGATCATCGTGTTCGCGCTGACCACGCCGTTCTGGTCGCTGTTCGACCAGAAGGCATCGACCTGGGTGCTGCAGGGCAAGACCATGGTGGTGCCGCACGACCAGTGGTGGTGGCCGAGTTTTCTGGTCAAGGAAGCCAGCCAGATGCAGGCGCTCAACCCGCTGCTGGTGATGGCCATCATTCCCTTCAACAACATCGTGCTGTACCCGGCGCTGCGCCGTTGGGGTTTCGAGCCCACGGCGCTGAAGCGCATGGGCTGGGGCATCGCGTTTTCCGGGGTGGCCTGGATCGTGGCCGGCATGATCCAGCTGTCGATCGACGGCGGAGACCCGGTCTCCCTGGCCTGGCAGATCGCACCCTATGCGCTGCTGACCTTCGGTGAAGTGCTGGTTTCGGCCACCGCGCTCGAGTTCGCCTACAGCCAGGCCACCCAGGCGATGAAGGGGGTGATCATGGCGTTCTGGTACCTGGCCAGCACCTTCGGCAGCCTGTGGGTACTGCTGACCAATGCCGCGGTACGCAACGACGCGGTGATCTCGCACATCGCCGGGACCGGGCTGAGCGAGAACGCCTTCCTGATGTTCTTCTTCGCCGTCTTCGCATTCGTGGCGGCCGCGGTTTTCGCGTTGTATGCGCGAACTTACCCGATGCAGGACCACTACCGCACGGCAGCCGAGGCAGCCTGATGGAAACCCCCGTCACCTATGCGCTCATCGCCATCACCTGCCTGGTGTCGTGGATGGCCTTCAACAACCGCAAACTGGCCGACCGGCTGATCCTGTGGCCGCCGGCGATCGACAAGCACAAGCAGTACGACCGCCTGCTGACCTACGGCTTCATCCATGCCGATTTCATGCACCTGCTGTTCAACATGATCACGCTGTACTTCTTCGGCCGGCAGATCGAGGTGCTGATGACGGGGCTGGTAGGGGTCTGGGTCTATCCAATGTTTTACCTGTCGGCGCTGGCCATATCCATCTTGCCCACCTACCTGAAGAACCAGCACAACCCCAACTACCTGAGCCTGGGTGCTTCCGGCGCAGTCTCGGCGGTGCTGTTCGCCTTCATCCTGATCGCACCCTGGCAGCTGATCTTTGTGTTCTTCATTCCACTGCCGGCCATCGTGTTCGCGGTTCTCTACGTCGGCTACAGCATCTGGATGGACAAGCGCGGCGGTGACCGCATCAACCACAGCGCGCACCTGGCCGGCGCCGCCTACGGGGTGATGTTCCTGCTGATCATGCGGCCGGAGGTGCTGCAACACTTCCTCCGCGAGTTGCAGAATCCTTCTTTCGGAGGCTAGATTGCCGCGGGGAACTCACCGTATCTGAATGTTTCGCGTGTTATCGATTGCCCGTGTAAACCCAACGGAGATCGTGAGCGATGGCTACCCGAAAACCCGCCAAGGCATCCACGGCCGCGAAAAAGACAGCTGCCCGCAAACAGGCTGCGAGCAAGGCCGCCAGCAGGACCGCGACGACCGCATCCGCGGCCAAGCCGGTCAAGCCAAAAAAGAGCGTGACCAGGGCTTTGCCCTCGAAAGCTGCGGCAAAGAATTCGCCAGCGAAGAAGGGCATAACGAAAAAGGCATTGACCAAGAAGGCAGTCGCAAAGAAGCCGGTCGCAAAAAAGGCAGTAGCAAAGACGCCTGTCGCGAAGAAGGCGATCGCGACGAAGGCGATCGCGAAGAAGGTGGTCGCGAAGAAGGCAGTGGCCACGAAACCGATCGCCAGAAAAGCGGGCCCCAGGCCGAATGCATCGCAGCCTGCCGTGTCGGCAAGGAAGTCGGCGTCAGCCAAGCCCGCTTCGTCAGTTCGCCCTGCAAACAAGACTGCAGTTGCTGCCAGGAAATCCAGGGCGCCGCGCAAGACCACGCCCGACCAGGCGCTGGCAGTGACGAAAAAGCTGCTGGAGCAGAAGCAGGCGCATGACCGCGAAATGCAGCCGTGGCAATTGCTTGATGCGCAGCAGAACCACGTGCCGGATCCCGGATTCCAGTCGGCCGAGGCCGCGGAAGCCGCGGTGGAACTGCATGCGGCCGAAAGCAGGATGAAGGCCATACAGGGAAGCGCCGGCACCCAGGACCGCCGCAACCAGGGCAAGCGCGATAACCGCTGAGTGGGAAAGGCTTTTTCGGGCGCAAAAAAAGACGCAGGCGGTGACGCCTGCGTCGGGACCTGTGCTCAGGTCTTCTTGTATGGCCCGCTGCGCGATTGCCGGCGCAGCGGCGGAATCAGTCGGCTGACTGCTGGTTGTTGGCCGAGGCCAGGCGGGACCTGTCGAGATTGCCGTAGGACGAGAGCAGGCGTTCGTACACCGCGTTGTTGAGGCGCTCGAATTCCCAGTCGTTGGTATGGCCGGTAACTGCCAGCTGGTACAGGCCTTCCAACAGGGTGAAATCGCTGGAGGAGGTGTTGTTGCTGATCACGTCGTCAAGGCTCATGGCCGTTCCTGTCGGTAGTTTGTTCTTGGAATGGGTAAAGCAGTATTCGTGCCAATCATGAAAGTTCATCCTCAAAGCCCCGTTCCGCAGGCCTTGCGATACCAATGCCGCCCCAAAGTGACGCACTGCGTCCAGTTTTGCCTCCGCTCCGGACTTGAGCGGCAAGCATCCCTTCAACCCAACACCTGGATCCGCCATGACCGCTGCCATAACCCACGACACCGCCGCCCACCGCTTCACCACTACAACTGAGGGCCACCTCTCCGAACTGGTCTACCGCCTGGAGGACGGGAAGCTGGTGATCGACCACACCGCCGTGCCCGGTGCCATAGGGGGCAGGGGGATTGCCGGTGCGCTGGTCAAGGCCGCGTTGGACCATGCCCGCGCCTCTGGCCTGCGGGTGGTACCCGCGTGCAGCTACTCGGCCGAATACATTCGCCGACACCCCGAGTACGCCGATCTGGTCGATGCCTGAGCCGCGCGACTGTTGCTGTGCTGCGACGCGGCATAGACTGTACCTACCCTTGGAAGGAGCCTTGCCGTGCATCCCGTGTTGAAACCCGCCCTGCTGTTTGCCTTCATGCTGGTTTTGACCGCTTGCAAGCGCGAAGCCGATGGTCCGCCGAGCGTCACACCGGCGGAGGGGGAGGCCAAGGTCGAGACGGCGCCCGCGCCGCCCGCTGCCACCGAGCTCAAGGACGTCATAGAGACGCAGGAAAGCTACATCGTGGGCATCAGCTACCCTCCCGGCATCAACAAGTACCCCGGGCTGGCGCAAGCCGTGGCCGCCTATGCGGACGGGGCCCGCGCCGAACTGATGCAAGCGGTGGCCGGCTTCGGCAACGACAAGCCCACTGCCCCCTACGAGTTGTCATTGAGCTTTGAAAAGCTGGTGGAGACCCCCCAACTCGTCGCGGTCGCGGCGGACGGCAGCCGCTATACCGGCGGTGCGCACGGCGAGCCGCTGGTGGCGCGCTTCGTCTGGTTGCCGGCCCAGTCTAGGTTGCTGACCGCCAATGCACTGGTGCCCAAGGTGGAAGGCTGGGTGGAAATCGGCAGCTACATCCGCGAACAACTGCATACGGGCGTTTCGGTCCGTGCCGACGCCGACGAGATGCCGCCGGGCGAGCGCCAGCAGTTCGTGCGCACCGCCGACAAGATGATCGACGAGGGCACCGAGCCGGACGTCGACAATTTCCGAGAATTCCAGCCCATCGTAGATGCACAGGGACGCATCACCGCGCTGCGCTTCGTATTTCCGCCATACCAGGTCGGCCCGTACGCCGATGGCACGCAGACGGTCGATGTGCCGGCCGCGGTGCTGCTGCCGCACGTCGCGCCCGAATACGCAGGACTGTTCGCCGCTTCCTGACCCATCGAGGGACCGTCATGCCGCAGGAACGCTTCCAGCAACGGGTAGTGGATCTGCTTGCAGAAGCCGGCATCGCGGTGGATGGTACGCGCCCCTGGGACATCCACGTCCACGACCCCCATTTCTACGCGCGCGTGCTTGCCCATGGCTCGCTGGGGTTGGGCGAGAGCTACATGGAAGGCTGGTGGGATGCCGGATCGCTGGACGACTTCCTTGTCCATCTGCTGCAGGCCGGGCTGGACCAGCGCGTGCATGGCGCTGGGGAGTTGTGGGACGCGTTGCGCGCGCGCGCCCTGAACCTGCAGAGCCCCAGCCGCAGCCATGTGGTGGGCGAGCGTCATTACGACCTGGGCAACGACCTGTACAGGGCGATGCTGGGCAAGCGCCTGGTCTACAGCTGCGGGTACTGGACCCAGCCCGACGGCCAGGTGCTGCCCGACCTGGATGCGGCGCAGGAAGCCAAACTGGACCTGGTTTGCCGCAAGCTGCGCCTGCAGCCGGGCATGCGCGTGCTGGACATCGGCTGCGGCTGGGGCGAAGCACTGAAGTTCGCCGCCGAGCGCTACGGAACCAGTGGCGTCGGGATCACCATATCCAGGCAGCAGGCCGACTACGCCCGCGAACTCTGCGCGGGGCTGCCCATCGAGATCCGCCTGCAGGACTACCGTGAGCTTGACGAACCGTTTGACGCCGCCTTTTCTCTTGGCATGTTCGAACACGTGGGAGCCAAGAACTACCGGACCTATATGGAAGTGGCGCTGCGGTGCCTGCCGGAGTCGGGCCTGTTCCTGCTGCACAGCATCGGTACCAACCGCTCGGTCAGCCACACCGATCCGTGGATCGGCCGCTACATCTTCCCGAATTCCATGCTGCCGTCGGCGGCGCAGATCGCGCAGGCGATGGAGGGGCTGTTCGTGCTGGAGGACTGGCACGGCTTTGGCGCCGACTACGACCTGACCCTGCAGGCATGGCGCCGGAACATCGAGCGTGCCTGGCCGTCCTTGCCAGCGCGCTACGACGAGCGGTTCCGGCGCATGTGGCGCTATTACCTGGCCGCGTCGATGGCCACCTTCCGTACGCGCAGCTCGCAGCTGTGGCAGCTCGTGCTGTCCCGGGGTGGCGTACCTGGCGGCTACCTGGCGCCGCGATGAAGGCGACACCGACTCACCTGGCCCGGGCCGCTTCATGCGCGGTGAATATGGGCGGGGTTACGGTCATGCACCCGCCATCGGCCAGATGCCCATGAAAAAGTTGCTGCATACCACCCTGGGGTTGCTGCTGACGTCGACGCTTTCGCAGGCGGTAGCCCAGACGCTGCTGCAACCGGGCGTGACGCCAGCCAGCCAGAACTCGCCAGCGGCCGGCGGCACTGGCCCCCAGTTGAAGCAGCCGCAGGCGGCCGTGCAGACATCCCCTCCCGGTGCGCCGGGATCAACTGTCATACGCGCCAAGGGGCCGGCCAACGACACGCCCGCGCCGGCAATCCGCAAGGCGGCGACCGCGCCTGCATCGATAGGGGTGCTGGATGCTGCGGGCATACCCCTGCAGGGGTATATCCAGGTCGCGCCCAACCGGGTCTATGACCCCGCCAGGAAACGGTACTACTGGACCGTTCCTGCAGGCGAGCAGCAACAGATCGTGAAATAGCAGAGCCTCGGACACCTGATAGAAAAAAGCCGCCGGATTTCTCCGGCGGCTTCTGTTTTTGTTGCGAGCGTGCAGGCTTACTTCGTCGCCGCCGGTGCCGCGCCTGCCTCGGTTTCCGCCATCAGCCCGCGCTTCTTCAGCAGGGGTTCGATCTTCGGTGCATGGCCGGCGAAATCCTGGAACAGCTGCAGCGCGTCGGTGCTGCCGCCACGCGACAACAGGGTCTTGCGGAAATGGTCGCCGTTGGCGCGGGTCAGGCCGCCATGCTGCTCGAACCATTCAACGCTGTTGGCGTCCAGCACTTCCGACCAGATGTAGGCGTAGTAGCCGGCCGAGTAGCCGCCCATGATGTGGCTGAAATACGGCGTGCGGTAACGCGGCGGGACCGGCGCGTAGTTGGTTCCGTCGGCTTTCTGCGCGGCGGCCTCGAAGGCCATCACGCCGGACGCATCGGGTACCTGGTCGGCGCTGATCTGGTGCCAGCGTTGGTCCAGCATGGCCGAGCCCAGATATTCGGTGGTGCGGAAGCCCTGGTTGAACTTGGAGGCTGCAACCACCTTGTCCAGCAGCTCCTGCGGCATCGGCGCGCCGGTTTCATTGTGCTTGGCGTAATGCTTCAGGATGGCCGGCCAGTCTGCCCACATCTCGTTGACCTGCGAGGGGTATTCCACGAAATCACGCGGCACGCTGGTACCGGTGAAGTAGGGGTATTCAACGTTCGAGAACATGCCGTGCAATGCATGGCCGAACTCGTGGAAGGCCGTGGTCACTTCATCCCAGGTCAACAGGGTGGGCTTGCCCGCCGGTGGCTTGGGGATGTTGAGGTGGTTGGCGACGACGGGCTTGTAGCCGGTCAGGCCGGACTGCGATACGTAGGAATTCATCCAGGCGCCGCCGCGCTTGGAATCGCGCGCATACATGTCGGCGATGAAGATGGCCAGCTGCTTGCCGTCCGCATCGAAGACGTCGTAGGTGGTGATGTCCGGGTTGTACAGCGGCAGGTCGGTGCGCTTCTTGAAGGTCAGGCCGTAGAGCTGGTTGGCTGCATAGAACACGCCGTTTTCCAGCACGTTGTTCAACTCGAAGTAGGGCTTGAGCTGGGACTCGTCGAAGTTGTATTTGTCCTTGCGGACCTTCTCGGTGTAGTACGCCCAGTCCCACGGCGCCAGATCGAACTTGCCACCTTCCTTGTTGATCATCGCCTGCAGGTCGGCGGCTTCGCGCTTGGCGTTGGCCACAGCGGCCGGGGCCAGCTTGCCCAGCATGTCGTTGACGGCTTCCGGGGTCTTGGCGGTCTCGTCCTCGAGCACGTAGGCGGCATGGTTGGGATAGCCCAGCAGCTTGGCGCGATTGGCGCGCAGCTTCATGATCTTGCTGATGATCTCGCGGTTGTCGAACTCGCCGCCGTGGCTGCCACGGGCGATCGAGGCTTCATGCAGTTTCTGGCGGGTTGCGCGATCGGTCAGCTCGGATTCGGGCGGCTGGCCGGTGGTGTTCAACAGGGTGATGACGTATTTGCCCTCCAGCTTGCGCGACTTGGCCAGGTCGGCGGCGCCGGCAATCTGCTCGGGGGTGAAGCCATCCAGCTGCTTGGCGCTGTCGATGACCACGGCCGAGGCATTGACGTCCTTGAGCACGTTGTCACTGAACTTGCTGCCCAGTTCGGCCAGCTCCGAATTCATCGCCTTGAGCTTGGCCTTGTCCGCGTCGGACAGCCTGGCGCCGGCACGCACGAAATCGGTGTGGTAACGCTCGACCAGGCGCACGCCCTGGGCGTCCAGTCCCAGCTTGTCGCGCTTGTTGTAAAGCGTGTCGATGCGCTCGAACAGCTTGCCGTTGAGGGCAATGGCATCGGAATGGGCGGCGAACCTGCCCGAGTAATCGGCACGCAGCTTGTTGCGCGCGTCATTGGTGTCGGCGCCGACCAGGCTGAAGAAAACGGTCTGCGCGCGATTCAGGACCTGGCCACTCTTTTCCAGCGCCACGATGGTGTTGTCGAACGTCGGCGCCGCGCTGTTGCCCGCGATGGCATCCACTTCCTTCAGTTGCTCGGCCATGCCGGCGTCGAAGGCGGGCGCGAAATCGCTGTCCTTGATCTTGTCGAACTGCGGGTAGTGCAGCGGCAGGGGGCTTTCGGCGAAGAAGGGGTTCGAGGCCTTGGCGGTTGCGGCGGCGGCCGGGGCGGCGGCCTCTTTTGCGTAGGCGGGCATGGCAAGTCCAAGGGAGGCGGCAAGCGCCAGGGCGAGGCGGGTGGTCATTCTGCGGTTTTCCTTACGGAGTTGGACTTTACAGGCTAACCGATGCCCGCCCCCCGGGCCTGTGACGAAAGACAGGGGTGACTGTCATCGGATAAGCTCGGCCCAGGCGACCCGTACGCCCCCTTTCACTGGAGATGGCTGCATGAAGCACGTGCTCTGCTTGTGCCTTGGGATGTTCCTTGCCGGTCCGGCAGTGGCTGCCGAGACCATCCGCTACGTCGCCCTGGTGGACGGCGGCACCCAGGCCGGTGAACAGGTCGTGCGCAAGGAGGATGACGGCACTACCCATGTCGACTTCATCTTCAAGGACAACGGCCGCGGGCCCGAGCTGAAGGAAGAATACAAACTGGCCGCCGATGGCACCTACAGCCAGTACAAGGTCACCGGCACGTCGACCTTCGGCGCCAGGGTGGACGAGACATTTTCCCGGAATGGCAACGCGGCCAAGTGGAAGTCGACATCGGATCACGGCAGCCAGCCTGTCACAGGCACGGCCCTGTACTCGGCGCTGGGTGGCACGCCGGATGGATTCTCGGTCGCACTGACCGCGCTGTCGCGTCGCGCGGATGGCAAGCTTCCGCTGATACCCAGCGGCACCCTGACCGTGCGCAAGGTTGCCGAAGCCGAAGTGAGTCGTGGCCAGGACAAGCGCAGCGTGCAACTGGTCGCCATGACCGGGGTGGGCCTGACCCCTACCTTCGCATGGGCTACGAACGGGAATAACCCGCGCCTGTTCGCCTTCATTTACCCGGGCTTCCTGCAGTTGATCGAGGCAGGGTGGGAAGCCAATGCCGACGCGCTGGAGGCGCGCCAGAAGCAGTCCGAGGGCGAAGTGCTGATCGGCATGGAACAACGGCTGGCCCACCCGCTGTCCGGCACTACCCTTATCCGCAATGCGCGCGTATTCGACAGCGAGAAGGCGATCCTGGGCGATGCCTCCGATCTGATGATCCGCGACGGCAGGATCGTCTCCATCTCCAATGGCGGTGGCGAACGTGCCAAGGCCGACCAGGTCATCGATGCGGGCGGCAAGGTGCTGCTGCCGGGACTGTTCGACATGCATGCGCATTTCGGCCCGTGGGATGGCGGACTGCACCTGGCAGCCGGCATCACCACCATCCGCGACATGGGCAACGACAATGCAACCCTGCAGCAGTTGATGGTGCAGCTGGAGGAAAACAGGCTGCTTGGTCCGGACGTGGTGCCCGCCGGTTTCATAGAAGGCGAAAGCAAGATGTCGGCGCGCAACGGCTTCGTGATCAAGAATCTGGAAGAGGCCAAAAAGGCGGTGGACTGGTACGCAGACCATGGCTATCCACAGATCAAGATCTACAACTCGTTTCCCAAGGAAGTATTGCGCGACACGGCGGCCTATGCCCATCAGCGCGGGCTTCGCGTCAGCGGCCACATTCCCGCCTTCATGCGCGCCCAGGATGCGGTGGAACAGGGCTATGACGAGATCCAGCACATCAACCAGCTGATGCTGAACTTCTTCGTGACCCCGCAGACCGATACCCGCACGCTTGAACGCTTCTACCTGGTGGCCAGGAAGACCGACGGCCTGGACCTTGATTCCAAGCCGGTGCAGGACTTTGTCGCGATGCTGGCGAAAAAGCAGATCGTGGTCGACCCGACCCTGGCCACCTTCGAGTTCATCCACCAGCGCAGCGGCGAGCAGTCGCCGATCATTGCGGACGTGGCCGATCACCTGCCACCCGACATCCAGCGCAGCCGCAAGGTCGCGGAAATGGATATTCCCGACGACGCCACTGCGGCGCTTTACACCAGGTCATTCGACAAGCTGGTGGAGTTCGTCGGACGCATGTACAAGGCGGGCGTACCCGTGGTGGCCGGCACCGACGAACTTTCAGGCTTCACCCTGCAGCGCGAACTCGAGCTGTACGTCAAGGCGGGCATCACGCCGGCGCAGGTCCTGCAGATTGCGACCTGGAACGGCGCCAAGTACACGCGCACGCTGGAGGATCGCGGGTCGATCACGGTCGGCAGGCGCGCCGACCTGGTGCTGATCGATGGTGATCCCACTCTCGACATTGCCGACATACGCAAGGTCGCGCTGGTGATCAAGCACGACAGGGCCTATTACCCGAGCGAAATAAACGAAGCGCTGGGCATCAAGCCCTTCGCGTCGCCGGTGATGATCCAGGTCCAGGATTCCAGATAGACAAATACCTGCCTTGTAGGGCGGGCCCACTCGTCATCGATGGGCACTGGTTTTACAAGGGATCAGTAAAGCGGCCAGCGCCGCGCCGCAAGTGCAACTGGAGAACAGCATGACCACTGCCTATGAATTCGAAGCCGTCGACATCGACGGCAAGCCCGTTTCCCTCGCCGACTACCAGGGCAAGGCCCTGCTGATCGTCAACGTGGCCTCCAAGTGCGGCTTCACGCCGCAGTACACCGGGCTGGAAAAGCTCTGGCAGGACTACCGCGAACGCGGCCTGGTGGTCCTGGGCTTCCCATGCGACCAGTTCGGCAGCCAGGAGCCCGGCAGCGAGGAAGAAATCAAGAATTTCTGCTCGCTGACTTATGAAGTCGACTTCCCGATGTTCGCCAAGGTGGACGTCAACGGCGCGCAGGCGCACCCGCTGTGGAAGTGGCTGAAGAAAGAAAAAGGCGGCCTGCTGGGTATCGACGCGATCAAATGGAATTTCACCAAGTTCCTGGTCGGTCGCGACGGCAAGCCGGTCAAGCGCTATGCGCCGACCGACAAGCCCGAATCGATTGCAGGCGATATCGAGGCGGCGCTGGGCTGAGTTCCGAACAACGTGGAGACACGGTTCGTCGGGTCAGGGCGAAACCGGGTTGCGTTCCCGTGCCTGCGCCAGGACGTCCCGGGTGGCTGCCGACCAGGTTTCCCAATCGTGTCCGCCACTGCGCCGGCGGATGTTGGCAGCCGGCAGCACGGACCCCAGGAGAGGCATTGTGTTCCTGAGCCGATCCTTGTCGCCGTAGGCGAGCCAAACGTTGGCAGCCTTGCCCGGCTCCCGCGACCAGCCCTGCAGGTGGCGCCAGAGTTCGCGCTGGAAATTGTCGGCGTTGACGGCGGCCGGCACCGGTCCGGGCTGCCATTGCGCAACGCCGCCAGCTGTATCGATTTCCTTGAGCAGCGACGTGTCGCCAAGGTACGGCGCCAGCAGGAGCAGGCCGGACATTTCGCCTGGATAAGCCCGGTCGTACATCAGCGTGCCCATCCCGCCCATGGACGCCCCTGCCAGCCAGATCTGCCGGTAGGCCTTGTGGCGCGCGGGCGCGACTATCTCATCATGCAAGCGCTGCGGCGCGCGGCCCTGCATGTAGTAGTCGTAGGACAGGCCGGTCAGGATGACGTCGGCATCGGGCCAAGCTGACTGGATCGCCTCCGCCATGCCCGAGCGCCGCATGGCGGCCAGGTCGTCGCCCCGCCCCGGCAGCACGATCACCAGCCGGCTCGCCGGGGCCGGCGCGGTCACCAGCAGATGCGGAATTGGCACGCCGGCATTGCCCCTGGGAAAGCATGCGGCCAGAAGCAGGAACGAAAGGGCGAGGATCAACCAAGGCAGGGGCCGAAACAGCATGGTCGATGTCTCCGGGGCAAGTTGGGCGAAAGTGTGCCCGTCGCAGCGCGAAGAAACCAGCGCCGCTCAGGTCCGGCAGGCGTCACTGGCAAGCAGCAGCGTCAGCATGTTGCCCGTCATCGGACTCGCTCCGTTCGTTCGGCAGGCTTGCACGCGCCATCTATTTCTCGACGAACGCGCGCTCGAATACGTACTGGCCCGGCGTGCCGATTCGCGGCGCGGGCGTGAAGCCGCGCTTGTCCAGGATCGCGCGCAAGTCGGCCAGCATCTGCGGGCTGCCGCAGATCATCGCGCGATCCTGCTCGGGGTCCAATGCGGGCAGGCCCAGCGAATCGGTCATGCGACCGCTTGCCAGCAGTTCGGTCAGGCGACCGTGGTTGCGGAATTCCTCGCGGGTCACTGCGGGGTAGTACAGCAATTTCTCGCGGATCTGCTCGCCCAGGAATTCATGCTGCGGCAGTTCCCTTTCGAAATAGTCGCGGTAGGCCAGGTCGCGGACGTGGCGCACGCCATGGGTCAGCACGATGCGGTCGAAGCGTTCGTAGGTTTCCGGGTCCTTGATGATCGAAAGCCATGGCGCCAGGCCGGTGCCCGTGCCCAACAGGTAGAGGTTGCGGCCTGGATGCAGGTCGCTGATCAGCAGGGTGCCGGTGGGTTTCTTGCCGATCACTATCGAGTCGCCAGGCTGGATGTGCTGCAGACGTGAGGTCAGCGGGCCGTTGGGCACCTTGATGCTGAAGAACTCGAGCTGTTCTTCCCAGTTGGCGCTGGCGATGGAATAGGCGCGCATCAGCGGCTTGGGCGGGCCATCGGGCTGCTGCCCCTGCAGGCCGATCATGACGAACTGGCCGTTGTCGAAACGGAAGCCATCGTCGCGGGTGGTGGTGAAGCTGAAGTAGTCGTCGGTCCAGTGACGGACGTCGAGCACCGTTTCAGTGCCGAAGGCGGAAGACATGGGGCTGCTGTCGGATGCGTCGAATCAAGGTGCGCATTGTAGCCGCAGGAGCCGGGACGGTAGGAGCGACGCAAGTCGCGAAGCCCTCAGCGGTTGATTGCTTCCAGCTTCGCGACTTGCGTCGCTCCTGCAAAAAACCTGCAAGCCCACCTGCAAACGGCTCATGAAAAAGGGCGCCGGAGCGCCCTTGTTCAATCAGCCATTGCCGCCGCGCGGCCCGCGATTGCCACTGGGCGGACGCCCCGCGCCACGCGGACCTGAGGGGCGCGGGCCGTTGTTGCCCGGGCGCGGACCTGCGTTGTTGCCGCCGGGACGGTTGCCGCCCGGACGCGCGCCTTGCGGACGTGGGGCACGTGGCGGCTGGCCGTACGGGTTGTAGGCGCCCGGATTGGCATGGTCGGAAGGAAAACTGGGTGCGTTGCCCGGATGTCCGTAGGGACGCGGCGCACGTGGCTGGCCTTCACCCTGGCCCTGTCCCTGGCGCGGACCCTTGGCTCCCGGACCACGCGGACCGCGGGCTTCGTTGCCGAAATTGCCTTCGCTGCGTGCCGCGTAAGGGCGATTGCCGCCTGCCGCAGGGCGACCGGCGCCACCGGGGCGGCCTGCGCCCGCGCCTGCGGGACGCGGGCCACGGGGCTTGTCGCCATAAGGCTTCGGCGGACCGGCATTGCGATGCCCCGTCGGGCCGGTGTCGACGCCATCAGGCACGTACCAGCTGCGGAACGCGGCCGGGTTGCCATCGGGCAAGGGCTTGGGGCCCTTGGTCGGGCGCGACTTGAACGGCTTCTGCGATTGCTTGGCCGCGGCTTCGCCACTGACGGTCAGGCCACCGTGCGGCTTCTTGCTGCCGAAACGGCCACGGCCGCGGTCCTCGCGGACGTTGTCGAAGCGGCGCAGCTCGCGGCCTTCGTCGGCGGTGTTGTGGCCGTTGACGTAGGCCTGGCCCTGGTTGCGGCCTGCCCCCAGGTGCACGGTCGCCTTGGCGGCCTTGCGCTGGCCGATCACCGGCTGCAGGGTCAGTGCGGGCGGGGCGCCGGTTTCCAGGTTCAGCTCGATGCGCAGCTTTTCAACCTGGGCTTCGGGCAGTTCCTGCGACTGGCCGCGCAGCAGCGGCTGGGGCAGGCTCACCTTGCCGTAGCGCGTGCGCTTGAGGCGGCTGACCTGGCAGCCCTGGGATTCCCACAGCCGGCGGACTTCGCGATTGCGGCCTTCCTTGACCACCACCCGGAACCAGTCATGCGAATCGGTGCCGCCGATGCGTTCGATCACGTCGAACTTGGCCGGGCCGTCTTCCAGCGCGACTCCGCGGGCGAGGCGATCGACCAGATTGTCGGGAACCGTCTCCATGCCTTCCGGCGCACGCACCCGGCAGACGTATTCGCGTTCGACTTCGTAGGACGGATGCATCATCGCGTTGGCGAGTTCGCCATCGGTGGTCAGCAGCAGCAGGCCGGTCGTATTGATGTCCAGGCGGCCGATGGCGATCCAGCGCGCGCCCTTCAAGGCGGGCAGCGCTTCGAAAATGGTGGGGCGGCCTTCGGGGTCTTCGCGCGTGGTCACTTCGCCTTCGGGCTTGTTGTACAGCAGCACGCGGGCCGGTTCGGTCAGCGCGCTGGCGACGAAGGTCTTGCCATCCAGTTCGATCTTGTCGCCGCCGGTGACGCTCATGCCGGTCTGCGCGACTTCGCCGTTGACCTTGACCAGGCCATCGGCGATGCGCTGCTCCAGCGCGCGGCGCGAGCCCAGGCCGGCCTGGGCCAGTACCTTGTGCAGGCGTTCGGTGAGTTTGGGGGCTTCACCGGTTTCGGCAGTGTCGCCGCGCTTCAGTGACAGTTTGTTGCGTGGGGTGTCGCTCATTGTTTCTGCTCCGACAAAACCGGGCGGTCGCTATCGACGCCTTCGGGCTCGTCCTGTTCTGGGGTGGTGTGTTCTTCGGAAAACTGCGCTTCGGGCGCCGGTTCCTCGAAGGGAGTTTCTTCTTCGTCCGGATCAACGGCGGCCTCATCGGCCTGCGTGCGATCCTGGGTCTCGTCGCCGTCCGCCAACGCATCGTCTTCTGCAGGAGCAACTTCCGCGCTGGAGTCCGGGGCCGGAAGACCGACCGGGACCGGCGCATTGTCAGCGAACAGCTGCGGCTCCAGCTCGCCTATATCCTTCAGCTCGGACAGCGGTGGCAATTCATCCAGTCGCTTCAGGCCGAAGTAATCGAGGAAGATCTTGGTGGTGCCGAACAGTGCGGGCTTGCCCGGCACGTCGCGGTGGCCAACCACGCGGATCCATTCGCGTTCTTCCAATGCCTGGATAGTATTGCTGCTGACCGCCACGCCACGCACCGCTTCGATCTCGCCGCGGGTGATCGGCTGCCGGTAGGCAATCAGCGCCAGGGTCTCCAGGGTGGCGCGGGTGTACTTGGTCTTGCGCTCGGTCCACATGCGCGAGATCCAGCCGTGCACTTCCTCCTTGACCTGGTAGCGGAAGCCGGAAGCCACCTCGACCAGTTCCACGCCACGCTCGGCACAGGCCTCGCGCAGTTGTTCCAGCGCCTGTTCCACGCTGTCCGGCGGCGCCGGCTGCTCCTCGGGGAACAGGCCATGCAGTTGCGCCAGGGTCAGCGGCTGGTTGGCCGCCAGCAGCGCGGCTTCGACGATGCGGGTGATGAGTGCTTGATCCATTCGGTACTTGGTTCCGGAACAGGGCTTGGGTGCGGGTCAGTTGTCGTTGGCGGCATCGCCGTCATCGAATTCGCTGGAGAACGCCAGCGGCTCATTCGTATTGTTCAGGGCCAGCGACTTCAGGTAGATCGGCGCCAGCGGTGCTTCCTGCACGAAGTCGAGCAGCTGCTCCTTGGCCAGTTCCAGCATCGCCAGGAAGGTGACCAGCACGCCCTGCCGGCCTTCCTCAGGGGTGAACATCGACTCGAACCGATGGAACTTGCCGTCCTCCAGCCGCGTCAACACATCGCCCATGCGCTGGCGTACGCTCAGGGCGTCGCGCTTGATCGCGTGGCCGGTGAACAGGTCGGCACGCTTCAATACATCGTGCAGGGCCAGCAGCATCTCGCGCAGGTCCACGGGCGGTGGCAGGCGCACGACACTGCGCTCGGGCACGTGTGCCTGCACCGGGGTGGTGTCGCGGTCCAGGCGGGGCAGGGCGTCGATATCCTCGGCGGCCTGCTTGAAGCGTTCGTATTCCTGCAGGCGACGCACCAGTTCAGCGCGCGGGTCGCCTTCCTCGCCATGCTCGCTGATCGGCCGCGGCAGCAGCATCCGCGATTTGATCTCGGCCAGGATCGCGGCCATCACCAGGTATTCGGCCGCCAGTTCGAAGCGCAGGTCCTGCATCACACCGATGTAGTCGACGTACTGGCGGGTGATCTCGGCAACCGGGATGTCCAGGATGTCCAGGTTCTGCCGGCGGATCAGGTACAGCAGCAGGTCCAGCGGGCCTTCGAACGCATCCAGGATCACCTCCAGCGCGTCCGGCGGGATGTAGAGATCCTGCGGAATCTGCAGCACGGCCTGTCCATGCACGGTCGCCAGCGGCATCTCGTGTTGCTGAGGCTGCTGCTGCGGCTTGGACGTATCGATTTGCGGATTCGCGTCTTGCGCGAGTTCAGAGGTCATCAACTAAAGCCATGGATTGCGGCATCACGCGGCACCAGCTGCCGTCGCGCTTCGGGTTTGCGGCTCAACAGTGCGTCGCAGGGCGATCGCAGTGCCACACATCAGACAAGCAACGCACGCCAGGGTGGGTGGCGGCAGGACAGCGAGGAGTCGTTGGGCGCGGGCGGGTGG
>NZ_QOVG01000012.1 GCF_010119615.1 Pseudoxanthomonas gei | reverse complement strand
CTTCCAGCGCCGAACGCGCCGAACCGGTGATGATCGGGGTGTCGTCGCCCGGGAAGTCGTACTTGCTCAGCAGCTCGCGGACTTCCATCTCCACCAGTTCCAGCAGCTCGGCGTCGTCCACCAGGTCGGCCTTGTTCAGGTAGACCAGGATGTACGGCACGCCGACCTGGCGGGCCAGCAGGATGTGCTCGCGGGTCTGCGGCATCGGGCCGTCAGCGGCCGAACACACCAGGATCGCGCCGTCCATCTGCGCCGCACCGGTGATCATGTTCTTCACATAGTCGGCGTGGCCCGGGCAATCGACGTGCGCGTAATGGCGGTTGGCCGACTCGTATTCCACGTGTGCCGTGGAAATCGTGATGCCGCGCGCCTTCTCTTCCGGCGCCGCGTCAATCTGGTCGTAGGCCTTGAACTCGCCACCGAAACGTTCCGCACCGATCTTCGTCAGCGCCGCCGTCAGCGTCGTCTTGCCGTGGTCAACGTGACCAATCGTGCCCACGTTCACGTGCGGCTTGGTGCGTTCGAATTTACCCTTTGCCATGGCTGCTTATTCTCGAGTAGATCGTTGAATGGATGGTTGCGTGCTGGGTATTGCTTGCTTGGTGTTGCGTGGAGCTTGGGTGGTGCTCACGAAAGGAATCGAACCTTCGACCTCCTCCTTACCAAGGAGGTGCTCTACCGACTGAGCTACGTGAGCGTTGAACTTGAAACCTGCTGGTTACCGTGGTGCGTTGGAGCGGGAGAAGGGAATCGAACCCTCGTAATCAGTTTGGAAAACTGAGGTTCTACCATTGAACTACTCCCGCGCCGGGAAACTGCAGTGACACTTTGATACTGGTGGAGGGAGGTGGATTCGAACCACCGAAGGCGTAAGCCAGCAGATTTACAGTCTGCCCCCGTTGGCCGCTTGGGTATCCCTCCGGATATGTAGATTCGATAAAGCCTGGCCGGCCAAATCAAACCGGAGTGAAACAGCCGGAGATTTTGGCCTGTACGGGCGGGCCTGTCAACCGCGCATATGCTCCGAGGCCGCAATCAGATGCCTTCAGCGACAAGCCTGACACAAATCACGGTTCTTCAGGTCACAAGCTTCAGGCCAGCACCCCCAAGTTGGCCTGGTGCGGGGTCGTGGAAACGAAGGTTTTCGTAAGCGAAACAGGCCGCATCGGGGCACGCTGCCGCTTCACCAGCCTCGGGCCATGCCTTTGGTCTTGATTCAAAGATCCGGCAATTGCCTTCAAACCCAAGCTCTCTTCCCTCGCCCGCTGATCTGGGCTGGCCTCTTGGTGCCCCACCCACGCCGGTTCCTCCTGTAGGCCTTGCGGACGCAGATAACGTGGGCCACCGCGATAAGCAAGGAACCCGCCCCAGCCCGGCTCCCGGATCGCGCAGGCCTCATCGACATGGATACCGACGCCATAACAGGCAATCGCCCACTGCCATTGCGTTTGACGGTCATTTCGCGGTGCAGGCGCGGGCTGCGAAATCCTTGTCTCATCAGCGCCGACCACCCAACTTGCATGCTTCTTCAGGCCGAAAGGGGTGCCGGGGCCCGGCCCGGGTTTCACTACCACCTCCCTGGGCTCGCCGACACCGGACGCAGTACCAAAGCACAACACCTTGTTTTAAAAGAATATTTCAGTGTTCAAGCGATCACCGTGAGGTTGGCGGCACCAATATTCACGAGGGCGCACTAGCTTGCGAGTCACGGAGCCTTCGCGGGGGAGATGGCCCATCCCTCCCCGGCATACACGGCCACATGCGGCACGCCGTCTACACCGATCCAGCCGCGGTACATGCCTTCGGTATTGAAAGGGAAGGTGACGCTGCCATCCGCACCGAGGGCGATGGCGCCGCCGTCGCCGCCGGCCTTGGGAATATCGCCGTTGATCACCCCTTCCGCGGCGCGGGCGAGGCCCTCGCCGGACAGGCGCACCCGCGCGCAGATCTCGTGCGCGGCGGCCATCCGGATGTAGTACTCGCCCCAGCCCGTGCCCGATACCGCGCAGCGCTCGTCGGCCCAGGTCCCTGCGCCGATGATGGGCGCATCGCCCACCCGACCGTAGCGCTTGTTGGTCATGCCGCCGGTGGAGGTTCCCGCCGCCAGGTGACCCTGCGCATCCAGGGCCAGCGCGCCGACCGTGCCGAAATACGCCTTGCCCGGCAGCACCAGCGGCGTGGCGCTTGCCTGGGCCTTGGCTTCTTCCTTCAATGCCTGCTGCAGCTGCTGCCAGCGCTTCTCGGTGCGGAAGTAGGACGGATCGACCAGCGGCACGCCCTGCTCCTTGGCAAAGGCTTCCGCACCACCACCCACCATCATCACGTGGCGCGACCTGTCCATCACCGCACGCGCCAACGTGATCGGGTTCCTGACCCGCTGCACGCCGGCCACTGCGCCGGCCTTGCCGGTGGTCCCGTCCATGATCGAGGAATCGAGTTCGTTGCGGCCATCGTGGGTGAATACCGCGCCACGGCCTGCGTTGAACTGCGGCGCGTCTTCCAGCACGGTAATGGCAGCGGTCACCGCATCCAGCGCTGGTTTGCCGGCGCTTAGCTGGGCATGGCCGGCGCGCAGGGCGGCTTCCAGCGCAATGCGGGCGGCGGCTTCCTCGGCCGGGGTCATGCTGGCGCGCTCCACGCCGGCGCCGCCATGGATCACCAGCAGCGGGGATTCCATTGCTACCAGGACCCCCTTGCGCACGGCGTAATGCCGCTCGGCGGCAGGCTTCTCGACGCGGCCGCTGGGCAGATGCAGCACTGATCGAACACCGGCAACCACGGTGTCCACGCGATCGAGGTTCATGGCCTGGTCCTCTGCCTGCACCTGCGCAAACCCGCCCTTCACCACCGTTGCGCCAGCGCCTGGCGCGGTCGCGTAGACCCGCGCGCTGCCATCGCCTTCCACCGCGACAGCAGCGTCTTCGTCCACGCCCAGCCCAATCAGGGGGCGTTTGGCAATCGACTCGGCCTTGGCGACGAAGGCAATCAGGCGCCCCAGGCGGTTGCGTTCGCTGAAATGGGTATCGGTGATCACGCCTTGCAGCAACGCCAGATGCAGGAAATCCGCCTCTATGGTGTTGTCCGGGCCGAGCGGATCAGCCAGCGCGCGCGGGCTGATCTGGCTGCCGCCATCCATCGCGCCATAGAGGTACTCGCCCTGCATGGCCAGGCCGGCGCTGGTACCGCCGAGCGGCTTGCCGGCGCGCACGTGTGCGTCCAGCGCCGCAGCCACCGGCGTGCCGCGCCAGTAGCGCACGTAGCGTGACTGGTCGCCGCCTGCCAGGAAGATGCCGTCGGCGCGCTTGAGGCTGCGCAGCATCGCGGGGTCCGTGGCACTTTCGCGGTCGCTGAAGACATAGGTCTCGACCGAGGCGATGCCACCGACTTCCTTGAAAAACTCCTCGCCGATCTCTCCGGCCTGGGACGCGCGCAGCACCACGATGTGGCCGTTGCCCGCCTTGGCCATGAACCAGCGCATCGCCTCGAAGTTGCGATCGCCGCCGCCCATCAGCAGCAGGCCCGGCTGCACCTGGCCGGGCGTCTTCGCACCGGTGTCGCCGACCACGTAATGGACCGGCTTTGCCGCCAGCGCGGGCAACGACAAGCCCAGCGCCAGCATGCACACAACGACGCGACGCATCGCACCAGAGACAGACACCATGCCATCACTCCCGCTTCCAAGGTCGCAGCAGGATGCCACGCACCGATGCACAGGAAGACGAACCGGCGGCCGCTTCCCCCCATGCGTGCGCGGCTGGCGATCGGCTAGAGTGCGGTCATGCCTACCGACCTGGACAACTGGTTCGTCCGTGAGGTGCTGGTCCACGAACGGGCGCTGGCGCTGTTCCTGCAACGCGCGTGGCCGCATCGCGACGAGTGGCACGACCTGCGCCAGGAAACCTATGCGCGCGTTTACGAGGCCGCCGCACGCACGCGCCCGGACACGCCAAAGGCCTTCCTGTTCACCACGGCGCGGCACCTGATCACGGACCGGCTGCGGCGCAGCCGGGTGGTGTCGATCGACTCGGTGGGGGATATGGAGTCGTTGAACGTCCTAGTAGACGAGGTAAGCCCGGAACGCTGGTCCAGCGGCCGGCAGACCCTCAAGCGACTGGCCGAAGCCTTCGACCGCCTGCCCGACCGTTGCCGGGAAGTGGTCTGGCTGCGCCGGGTCGAGGAGCTCCCGCAAAAGGAGGTTGCCGTGCGCATGGGAATCAGCGAGAAGACCGTGGAAAAGCAGCTGGCCAAGGGCGTGCGCCTGATCGCGGGCTATTTCCACATGGACGAACCGGTCGCGGCGAAGCAGCTGCAGGAACCGGCCCCGGCCGGGAACGGACAGGCGCATGGCCAGCAGCCGGCAGATTGAACATGCCGCCGCTGCCTGGCTGGCCAGGCGTGATGGCGATGCCTGGGACGGGCCGGCGCAGCAGGCGCTGGAGGCCTGGCTGGCCGAGTCCATCGCGCACCAGGTTGCGTTCCTGCGCCTGGAAGCAGCCTGGGATAACACGGGCCGCCTGAAAGCACTGGGTGCGGGCATACCCGCTGGCGTGATCCCGGCACGCGGGCAATGGATGCGCTCCCCCTTCGGCGACGGCCCTGCCGGCGGCCCGGCGGTTTCCGCCCAGGCCGGGGCCAGCGCCGACCCGCCCCGCGAACTCCCAGCGCTACCCGACCTGCGCGACCTTGCCTTCGCACCCCGTCACCGCGTGGCGGTGTCGCATAGCGGCCGTCGCGCGGCCGGGGTGGCGCTCATCGTCCTGCTGGCCGTGGTCGCCGGCTGGGGCTGGCAACGCCAATGGCCGGTCGAACAGGCGTCCTACCTGACCGCCATGGGGGACCTGCGCAGCGTGCCGCTTTCCGACGGCTCGCGCGCGACGCTCAGCAGCGACAGCAGCATGCAGGTGGCGCTTTCCCGGGGCGAGCGCCACGTCGAGCTGGACCGGGGCGAAGCGTTCTTCGAGGTCGCCAAGGACAGCGGCCGGCCGTTCGTGGTCAGCGCGGGCGGGCGCCAGGTGGTAGCCGTCGGCACCCGTTTTTCGGTACGCCGCGACGGCGCCGACCTGCGCGTGGTCGTGACCGAAGGAACGGTAAGACTGCAATCCGGTGACGTTGCGCCTGGCGGACCACTGCCTACCACCCTGTTGCAGGCCGGCAGCGTCGCTCTGGTCAGCCAGCAGCGCCTGCTGGTGCGGTCGGGCACGGTCGAGGAAGCCGAACGGCAGCTCGACTGGCGCCAGGGCTACCTGACCTTCCGCGACACCCGGTTGGAAGACGCGGCGGCCGAGTTCAACCGCTACGGCCCGCGCAAGATCGTGATGGGAGACCAGGCCGTGGCGGCGCTGCGGGTCGGCGGCAATTTCCGCTGGTCCAATGCCGAGGCCTTCGTGCGTCTGCTTGAGCAGGGATTCCCGGTGCGCGCCGAATCCCATCCGGACCGGATCGTGCTGCACAGCCGCTGAGCGGTGCCGCCAACGACTTTCCACGCATCTCGCCACGCGCCGTTGCGGCATGGCGGGGGGATTTCCGCGGCTCGTTCGTCAATGTTAGTCAGGGGTGCAAATCCGTGCGCCGATGGGGAAGAAGATGCTGCGTCCGTTCCGAGTCCTGCTGTTGAGCCTGGCCTGTTCGGCCGCCCTGGCCACCCAAGCGCAAGCTTCGGCCGCGGTGCCGATCAATATCCCCGCCGGTGAGCTGGTCACCGCGCTGGACACCCTCGCCCGCCAGTCGGGCGCGCAGTTCGTCTATCGCGCCGACCAGTTGCAGGGCCTGCGCACCTCGGGCGTGCAAGGGGCGAAGTCCGCCCAGGAAGCGGTGGACCGGCTGCTGCAGGGCAGCCCGTTCATGGCCCAGCGTGATGCTTCGGGTGCCATGGTCATCGTCCGGCGCCAGGCGCCCAAGCCGCCGGTCCGCCAGGTCTCGATGGCTGCGCAGTCGCCGGCCGCACCCGCACCGGCACCCGAGGTCAAGGAGCTGGAAACCATCCAGGTCACCGGGTCGCGTATTCCGCGCGCGCAGATCGAGGGTCCCGCCCCGGTCACGGTGATCACCGCCGAGCAGATCCAGGCCGCCGGCCTGACTTCGGTGCCCGACGTGCTGCGCTCGCTGAGCCAGAACAGCGGCAGCGTGCAGGGCCAGCAGAACACCACCAGCGCCCAGTCCACGCCCGGCGCCCAGGCCGTGGACCTGCGCGGACTGGGTCCCAACCACACCCTGGTGCTGGTCAATGGCCGCCGCATCGCCGACTTCCCCCTGCCGCTCAACGGCCGCAGCAACTTCACCGATATCGGCAACATCCCGCTGGGCATGATCGACCGCATCGAAGTACTGACCGGCAGCGCGTCGGCGGTGTACGGCTCGGACGCCATGGCCGGGGTGATCAACTTCATCCTCAAGAAGTCCACCGACGGCACCACCATCGACTACCGCTACGGCGATACCAGCCGTGGCGGTGGTGAATCCCACAAGCTGACCCTGACCACCGGCTTCGAACGCGGCAACTTCAGCGCCATCGTCGGCGTCGAGCTGCAGGACAAGCGCCCGCTGTGGGGATTCGAGCGCGACAACCAGGATTCGACCCTGGACGCGCCGACCTCGCGCCGGCGCCTGCCGCGCCTGACCGCGCAACTCTATGACTGGGACGACGACGTCAACATCCCACCCGCCGACGACTGCGCGGCGATGGCCGGGCTGAATGACGGCACCACGGTGCTGGCCGAAGACCGTTTCGGCGAGCCGTATTGCGGCAGCGAGCGGGCCATCGCATATCGCACCATCCAGAATGAGCGCAAGGGATACACGGCCTACGGCTCGTTCGAGTACCGGTTCTCCGACAGCCTGTCGTGGTTCGCCGATGTCCAGGTCGGGCGCCAGGAAGTCAGGCTGCTGACCGGAACCAATGGCAACGACGTCGTCAGCGACGTCATGGGCTGGGAATTCCACGATCCGGCTTCGACCGACAACAACGACAAGGTGTTCTACAACGCCCTCACCGGGCACTACGAGACCTGGTCGCGGCAGTTCACCCCGGAAGAGATCGGCGGCCTGGGCAACCGCATGAACACCACCACCCAGAAGACCTTTGCGGTGACCACCGGACTCAAGGGCGTGTTCGCCGATGCCTGGAACTGGGAAGCGGCCTACAACCATTCGCAGTACAACGCCGACGTGGGCATGCCGCGGATCCGGGCCGATGCCGCCAATCGCCTGTTCCTGGGCGAACGCCAAGGCTACGACGCCGACGGCTACGCCATCTACAGCCCCGACCCTGCGCGCCTGTTCACCCCGCTGACCCCGGCCGAATTCGCCACCATCGGCGCGATGTCCACCTTCCGCCCCAAGGCCGACAACGACAACCTCAGCTTCACGGTCGATACCCCCGCCCTGTTCTCGATGCCGGCCGGCGACGTGGGCTTCGCCGGCGCGCTGGAGTTCGGAACCCAGTCCTATCGCATCAATCCCGATCCCCTGGCGCTGACCGCCGACGCCTACTATGGCCCGCGTTACGGCGACGGCAGTGGCGACCGCGATCACTGGAGCGCCGCCGGCGAGCTTCGCCTGCCACTGGCGTCGACCCTGCAGGCCAGTCTGGCGGGCCGTTACGACCGCTACAGCTATGGCGACAAGAATCCCGGCAAGTTCACCTACAGCATGGGCTTGGAATGGCGTCCGCTCGACGCGCTGCTGGTCCGGGGCTCCTACGGCACCGGCTTCCGCGCGCCGGACATGCACTACCTGTTCGCCGGCGATGACTTCTACCGCACCCTTTCCACCGACTACTACCATTGCCGCCAGGACGAACCGGGCTTCAGCGACGGCGAGTGCTACGACGACGGAACCTGGGACATCAACACCTTCGATGTCTACGCCGGCAACATGGAACTGGACGTGGAAACCAGCAAGTCGTTCTCGGCAGGCTTCGTCTGGTCGCCGTTCGCCAACTTCGACCTGGCCGTGGACTACTACCGGATTCGCGTGTCCAACCAGGTGCAGAGCCAGAGCCGGGAGCAGCTGAGGATCGACGAGGCCAATTGCCGCCTGGGCACCAACGACTCCGGCGGTTCGGTGGACATCAATTCCCCGTCCTGCGTCGACGCCCTGGCCCGTGTCATCCGGGACGCGGACGGCGACATCACCAGCGTCCACTTCAGCCCGATCAACATCGCCAACGAGGAGACCTCAGGCGTCGACGTCACCGCCAGCTATCGCCTGCAGACCGCCAATGCCGGCGACTTCCGCTTCAACGGCGCATACACCTGGACCGACAAGCACACCCGCCAGCAATATCCCGGAGACCCGGAGGAGGACATGCTGGACGTCAGCTTCAGTGCCACCACCCTGCCGCGCACCAAGGGCAACCTGGGCGTGAGCTGGGACCGGGGACCGCTGGGCGCCAGCCTGTTCGGCAACTACCTGGGACGCGTCGCCAACTACGACAACGACGCGTGGACCGGTTCCACCTGGCGCTTCAACGCGGGCGCCCGCTACGACATCAACGATCACCTGCGCGTGTCGCTGACCGTCAACAACCTGCTGGACAAGTTGCCGCCCAAGGATGCGACCTGGGCGAACTACCCCTACTACGACACCTCCTGGTTCGACAGCGTGGGCCGCAGCTATTTCGTGCAGGTCACCTGGAAGCTGGGCGGCGCGGCGCTGTAACGCCGTCTCCTGGACACTGGAAACCTGAAGAACCCGCCTCCCGGCGGGTTCTTCTTTTGCAACCCGCGTCTGGGGTGTCGCCGCCCGCATGCGGCATTGGCTGCCAGCACCGCGCATGGCCGTCCCCGTACATCGGCCAGACGCCGTCACCAGGTCTTGGTGAACCAGAGCGGCGAATCAGAGTGGCATGGCGCAGCAAAGGTCGTTCACGTCCGCCAGGCCCACACGAACGGCCCGGACCCCGGGCATGGCCCCTATCGGCTGCAGGTCCGATTCGCCGTCCGAACGCCACGCTGCGGGTGCGGGAGTTGCCGGATTCACTCTGTCGCAAGAGAGCATGCGCTGACCATATCGCCACTGCTCCAGCGGTCCGCGTCAGGGGCCGTCTGCGGATCGGGCCTTAGCCGCATGTTTTATACTGTCAGCACGCCGCCGCGAACTGGCGCAAGAGGAAATGCGTCAAATGAGGATTCTGCTGTATTGCAATACCACGCAGGAATCCATCAACAGCCGGCTGGGGACGCCCGACTACAGTTACTGGTACGTGCTGGATGCCTTCCGGGCCTTGCTGGGAAGGCTGGGCACGGTGGAATGTATCGATGATCCGACCCTGGCCGACCCCATCTGGCGCACGTGTCGCGACAACGGCGAAAGTTGCGTACTGCTGTCTTTCGCCCCTCCTCACAAGACTCCGCTGGGCCTTGAATGCCCGACAATCCCGGTCTTCGCCTGGGAATACCCCAATCTGCCCAGGCTGGGCGATGAATTGTCCTGGCTCCAAGACCCACGCAACGACTGGGCCGATGTATTTCGCCAGGTAGCCGGGGCCATCCCGCTTTCCCGCCACACGCGCCGCGCGGTGCTGGATGCGCTGGGCGAGGACTACCCGGCCACCGCCATACCTACGCCGTCATGGCATCGTTATGCGGATCTGCGCCAACGCATCGCCGCGCGCGCGCCGCTGCCCGAGCATCGCGTGCTGCGGCTGCGCCAGGCCCGGGTCGTCGACAGCCACCTGCTGGGCCTGAATGCGGACGGCATGATCAACCCGGACCATGACGATGGCACACCGTTCGCTGCCGATGACGACCAGTTGCTGCCTCCCAAGCCGGTGATGGCGGAAGATCGCTGGTACGACGTGCCCAGGCGCAGCCTGCCTGCGGACGCGATCGCTTCCCCTGCATCACTGCAGGACGCGCTGCCCGGCGAGAACGATCCCGTGCCCTCGGGCTGGGCACTGCCGCCGCCACTCGATATCCGCATGCCGCTGGAGGGGGTGGTCTATACCTCGGTGCTTACTCCTTCTGACGGACGCAAGAACTGGGAGGACATGCTTACCGCATTCGCCTGGGCATTCCGCGATGTCGAGGATGCAGTACTGGTACTCAAGCTCGGCGGCGTGAACCTGGAGAAACGCCACCACGAAATGGTGGCGCTGCTGAGCAAGCTGGCGCCGTTCAGGTGCCGGATCGTGGCGATCCATGGCTACATCGATGCCGGCAACTATGAAGACCTGATCGCTGCAAGCGATTTCTACGTCAATGCCTCGCGTTGCGAAGGCCTGTGCATGCCCTTGCTTGAGTACCTGTGCGCGGGCATCCCGGCGATCGCGCCAGACCATACCGCCATGGCCGATTACATCGACGGCGAACTGGCCTTCGTGGTTGCAAGCAGCGATGGCGAGCCCACCGTATGGCCGCATGGCGACTACACCTTCAACCGGACCACGCGCCATCGGATCGACTGGCATTCACTGATGCTCGGCCTGCGCGCCAGCTACGTGATGGCCAAGGCGCGTCCGGAGGAATACGTGGACATGTCTGCACGCGCGGTAGCCAAGATGCACGACTATTGCGGCGATGAAGCGGTGGAACGGCAGCTCTCCGGGTTCCTCGCACGTATTGCCGAAGCCATTGTCGACGGCAAGTCCAACGCCGTTCCGGCCACTACTGCTTCCTGACCGTCGCAAAGGCGCCCGATGCTCATCCTTACCCACACCACTTCCACTCGCGAAAGCATCCGCAACGACCTCGGCCGCCCCGAATACAGTTACTACTTCGTGCTGCGTGAACTGCGCCCCGTGCTCGAGGACCTTGGCGTGGTCGTAGAGGTGGCGGACCCCGAACGCGACGTCGATACCCTCTATCGCAATTGCCGGCGCCATGGCATTCCTTGCGTCTTCCTGTCCTTTTCACCCCCCCACAAGACGCCGATCAACCTGGAATGCCCTACCCTGCCGGTCTTCGCATGGGAGTTCGACACCATTCCCAATGAGGGCTTCATGGGCAAGCCGCGCAACGATTGGACGCGCGTGCTGGGGAAACTGGGCGGGGCCGTTACCCATTCCGGATTCATCGTGCGCCAGGTGAAACAGCTGATGGGCCAGCAGTTCCCGATCGTGTCGGCACCGGCGCCGGTCTGGGACACGGTGGCCGCACTGCGTGATGCCGGCCCTGCCCAGCCGGTTGCACATGGCATCGTGTTGCAACTGGAAGGCATGGTGATCGACAGCCGCGACACGGATCTGTCGGCCTACGACAAGTCGTCGCTGCTCGCCGCGGAAGGACAGCCGCTGCCACTTCCGGCAACCCGCCAGCAGGGCAAATGCGAAGTCGTCCTGGATGGCGTGGTCTATACCTCCATCTTCAACCCCGGCGACGGCCGCAAGAACTGGCAGGACATGATCCAGGCGTTCTGCATCGCCTTCAAGGACGTTGCCGACGCCATGCTGGTGCTGAAGCTGACCCATTACGACGTCAGTTCGCTGGTGCCGGAAATGCTGGAGATCATGTACAAGTGCGGCGACCTGGCCTGCCGGGTGGTGATGCTGCACGGCTACCTGGAGCAGGATGCGTACGAGCGCCTGCTGCTGGCGACCAGTTATGCGGTGAATACTTCCATGGGCGAGGGCCAGTGCCTGCCCCTGATGGAATACATGTCGGCCGGCAAGCCCGGAATCGCGCCCCGACACAGCTCTATGGCGGACTACATCGATGAAAGCTGCGCGTTCGTGCTGCATTCGTCCCTGGAGCCCAGTACCTGGCCGCATGATCCGCGACAGGCAATGCGAACCTTGCGGCACCGGCTCGACTTCGGATCGATAGTTGCCGCGTACCGCGAAAGCCACCGCGTAGCCAGGGAATGCCCTGACCGGTACCTGCTGTTGTCGCAGGGTGCAATCGGATCACTGAAAGACTATTGCTCTCGCGACGTGGTGCGCGAACGCCTTCGCCAGGCGATCACCCGGCATCTCGCTGGGCGGGATGACCACGACGTGCAAGCCAGATTACAGGCGTGAGCACCGCAACCGGCGCAGCAATCGACACGGCGGCGGGCCATCCGGCTGGCGGACGCATCCACGATATCGAATGCCTTCGCGCAGTTGCCGTCATCGGCGTGCTGGTGCACCACCTGCAAGGTGCGCTCTATTACTGGTATCCGGAGTGGCTGGGCCGTCTATTCGCGCATTTTGCCTTCTGGTCCGGCGTGGACCTGTTCTTCGCAATCTCCGGGTTCGTGATCGCACGCAGCCTGCTTCCGCAACTGGCGGCATCAGCCGCCATTCCCGGCGCCTCTTGGAAAACGGTGCTTGCGTTCTGGGTGCGGCGTGCGTTTCGCCTGCTGCCTTCGGCCTGGCTCTGGCTCGGCCTGATCATGCTTGCGGTAGTGGCATTCAACCGAAGCGGTGTATTCGGCAGCGTTAATGCCAATCTTTGGGCGACGCTGGCGGGCATGGCCAACTTCGCCAATTTCCGTTTCGCCGATTCCTTCATGCGCTACGAGTACGGTGCGAGCTTCATCTACTGGACTCTTTCGCTCGAGGAGCAGTTCTACCTGTTGCTGCCTTTGGCTGCCTGGGTTCTGCGTGCCCGTCTGGCCTGGCTGCTGCTGGCATTGATACTGATGCAGTTCTACCTGACGCGGACCACGTGGGGCATGTCATTCCGCACCGATGCGCTGGCATGGGGGGTACTGCTGGCCATGGCGCAGGGAACACCCTTGTGGAAGCGCATGGAACCTGTGGCACTGCGCACGCGGTGGGTGCGCTACCCGGTGCTGCTGACTTTGTTCGGCGCGGCGGCATGGCTTTCCGCAGACAGCAATTCGGCGACCCTAAACTGGCGCATCGGCCTCATCGCCATTCTCTGCGGTACTCTGGTGTGGCTTGGCTCGTATGGGCGCGGGTATATCTGCTCCGCGGGGCGGTTGAAAACAGTAATGCTCTGGATTGGCAGCCGCTCGTATGCGATCTACCTGATCCACATCCCCGCCTATTTCTTCGTGCGCGAAGGCCTATGGCGAATGGGCATGGCGGGCACGCCCCCGCCCCCCTACTCATTATTCATTTATGCGGCAAGCGCCATGCTGTTGATCGCTGTACTGGCCGAAGCCAACTATCGATGGATAGAACGGCCTTTGCGTGAGCAAGGCGTGCGGCTTGCGCACCGCATACAGCAGGCCGATCATCAGGCCACCCCGCTGGAGCCCCGTCCAGCTCCCATTTCCCCCACGTGAAACCCATATGTCAGAACTCATCAAGAAAATCCTGGGCCTCGAGGCCGGTGGCGAGCTTGCCCCCCTTGCCTCCACGGCCGTGCACTCCGGGCTGCCGCCGGTCGATTCGATGGCGTTGGGCTTGCATGATGCCGTGCTGAGTGGCTGGTACCTCAATGACAGCAACGAAGTGTTCAAAGGGGTGGGGATCAGCGCCGAGGACGTGGTGGTCGACGTCGGCTGCGGCGATGGCGGCGCACTGAATTTCTGTGCGGCGCGCGGGGCGCACCTGATCGGCGTGGATATCGATCCCGCCGTCATCGCGCATGTGCAGAAGCGCCTTGAAGGCAGCGCGGCACGAAAGATGGAATTCATGCTGATCGAGTCCCCCACCCTGCCCGTGGCCGATGCCACAGCCTCGCGCGTGATCTGCACCGAAGTGCTGGAGCACGTTGATGACCCCGCCCAGGTCATGGCCGAGCTTGCGCGCATCGGCAAGCCGGGCGCACGCTATCTGCTCAGCGTTCCCGATGCATTGCAGGAGAACCTGCAGAAGCAGGTCGCGCCGGACAGCTATTTCCAGAAACCGAACCACGTGCGCATCATCAGCCGCGAGGATTTCGAATCGCTTGTCCGCGATGCCGGGCTGGTGGTCGAACAGCATGATTACTACGGATTCTTCTGGTCGATCTGGTGGGCCATGTTCTGGACGGCCAAGGTCGACCTTTCGAATCCCGTGCATCCCTTGCTGGACCAGTGGTCGAGGACCTGGCAGGCGCTGCTGGAAACCGAGGGCGGCATGGACCTCAAGCACAAGCTCGATGCCTTCATGCCCAAGAGCCAGGTCATCGTTGCCTCCAAGCCGATGACTCCCGCCGCATGAGCATTGCGCACGGCCTTTCGCTATGGCGCTACCGCGGCTTCGTGCTCGGCAGCGTCAAGCGCGAGTTCCAGTCCAAGTACCAGAATTCCCTGCTTGGCGGCCTGTGGACCGTGCTGCAGCCGCTGGCCATGATCCTGGTGTATACCCTGGTGTTCTCCGAGCTGATGCGCGCGCGGCTGCCGGGCGTCGACACGCCTTTTGCCTTCAGCATCTACCTTTGCGCCGGCGTGCTGACATGGGGCCTGTTCAACGAAATCGTGCAGCGCTGCATGGGTGTGTTCCTGGAGAACGGGAACATGATCAAGAAACTCAGCTTCCCCCGGATCTGCCTGCCGGCCATCGTCGTTCTCAGCGCACTGCTCAATTTCTCGATCACGCTGGCGATCTTCCTCGCCTTCCTTGCCGTGACTGGAAATTTCCCCGGCCTTGAGCTGGTGTCGGTGCTGCCACTGCTGCTGGTGCAGGTGGCTTTTGCGTTGGGCCTGGGCATCATAATCGGCGTATTGAATGTGTTCTTCCGCGACGTGGGCCAGTTCTTCAGCATCGTGCTGCAGTTCTGGTTCTGGTTCACCCCCATCGTCTATTCGACCGCCACGCTGCCCGAAGGTGTCCGCGGATTGATCGCACTCAACCCGATGACCGGGCTCATGCAGTCCTACCAGGGCATTTTCCTGGAGCACAGGTGGCCGCACTGGAGCGCGGTGCTGCCGCTGGCCGTGCTGGCGGTGGTCCTGTGCGTGCTTGGCCTGCTCCTGTTCCGCAGGCGCTCGGCAGAAATGGTGGATGAACTCTGATGGGCGAAATTACGGTTTCCGGCCTCGGCAAGGCCTATCGCCAATACCCCAGCCAATGGTCCCGGCTCGCGGAATGGCTGAGTTTCGACTCGCGCGCCAAGCAGCATGTGGAGCACTGGGTACTGCGCGACGTTGACTTCAGGGTGGGCGCGGGCGAGGCGGTCGGCATCGTCGGCAACAACGGCGCCGGCAAAAGCACGTTGCTCAAGCTGATCACCGGCACGCTGAAGCCCACCAGCGGAGAGGTCACCACTACCGGCCGCATCTCCGCACTGCTCGAACTGGGCATGGGCTTCCATCCTGATTTCACCGGACGCCAGAACGCGATCATGGGCGGCCAGCTGCAGGGACTGAGCGTCGAGGAAATCGCGCAGGTCATGCCCGCTATCGAGGCGTTCGCCGAAATCGGCGCCTACATGGACCAGCCCATCCGCACTTATTCCAGCGGCATGCAGATCAGGCTGGCTTTCAGCGTGGCCACGGCCATGCGCCCGGACATCCTCATCGTCGACGAGGCGCTTTCCGTCGGCGACTCCTACTTCCAGCACAAGAGTTTCGAACGCATACGCGAGTTCCAGCGCGCCGGCACTACCCTTCTCATCGTGTCGCACGACCGTTACGCCATCCAGACCATCTGCGACAAGGCCATCCTGCTGCAGGAAGGGCGGGTCAAGATGCAGGGCAACCCGGTCGACATCCTGGACTACTACAACGCGCTGATGGCCGAGCGCGAACACCAGACCGTGCAACAGAAGGTGCTCGACGACGGGCGCATCTCCACCATTTCAGGCACTGGACAGGCGCGGGTCGAGACCCTGCGCCTGGTGAACAGCGAAGGCATGCCGGTGGAGGCCGTCGAGGTGGGCGACACAGTGACACTGGAAGTCGGCGTGCGCATCCACGCCGCGCTGGACCGCCTGGTGCTGGGCTTCATGATCAAGGACCGTTTCGGCCAGGCGATCTACGGCATCAACACGCACAGGTTGAAGCAGGCGATCGAGAATCCCCCGCCCGGCGAACTGATCGTCTACCGCTTCGAGTTCCCCGCGCGCATCGGCAAGGGCAGTTATTCGGTGTCCCTCTCGCTGTCGCGCGAGGATTCCCACATCAGCCAGAACTACGAATGGCGAGACAACGCGCTGATCTTCCACATGTACAACGCCAAGCAGGAAGATTTCGTCGGTTATGCATGGCTGGGGGCGCAGACCAGCGTCCAGCGCGATGCTTCGGCCGGTGTCGACGGCGCGCCACAGTAGGCGCGCCGCGACAGGCGTTTTCCGTCAGACGTTGAAGCGGAAGTGCAGTACGTCGCCTTCCTGCACGCGGTATTCCTTGCCTTCCAGTCGCAGTCGCCCGGCTTCCTTGGCGCCTGCTTCGCCCTTGTACTGGAGGAAGTCGGCGTAGGAAATGGTCTCGGCGCGGATGAAGCCCTTCTCGAAATCGGTGTGGATCACGCCCGCGGCCTGCGGCGCGGTGGAACCGGCCTTGACCGTCCAGGCGCGCACTTCCTTCACCCCGGCGGTGAAATAGGTCTGCAGGCCCAGGAGCTTGTAGGCGGCGCGGATGACGCGATTGAGGCCGGGCTCGTTCAAGCCCATGTCGGCCAGGAAGGTGTTGCGGTCGGCGTCGTCCATCTGCGAGAGCTCTTCCTCGATCGCGGCTGAGACCGGCACCACTTCAGCGCCCTCGGCGGCAGCGCGGGCACGCACGGCATCGAGGTGCGGGTTGTTCTCGAAGCCGTCCTCGCTGACGTTGGCGATGTACAGCACCGGCTTCAGGGTCAGCAGGAACATGTCGCGCACCAGCGCCAGCTCCTCCTCGTCCAGGCCGATGCTGCGGCCGGGCTTGCCATCATTGAGCGCCGCCTGCAGCTTCGCCAGCACCGGCTTGCGCGCGATCGCGTCCTTTTCACCCTGCTTGGCCGAGCGCTCGGCGCGGTTCAGCGCCTTCTCCACGCTGTCCAGGTCGGCCAGCGCAAGTTCGGTATCGATGGTGTCGATGTCCGAAAGCGGATCGACCTTGTTGTTGACGTGGATGACGTCGTCGTTCTCGAAGCAGCGCACCACGTGGGTGATCGCGTCCACCTCGCGGATGTGGGCCAGGAACTTGTTGCCCAGGCCTTCGCCGCTGGCCGCGCCGGCGACCAGGCCGGCGATGTCGACGAATTCCACCGCAGTGGGTATCACCTTCTGCGGCTTGACGATGTCGGACAGCTCATTCAGGCGCAGGTCCGGCACCGGCACCACGCCCACGTTGGGTTCGATGGTGCAGAAGGGAAAGTTGGCCGCGGCGATGCCGGCCTTGGTCAGCGCGTTGAAAAGGGTCGACTTGCCCACGTTGGGAAGACCGACGATGCCGCATTTGATGCCCATGGGTTGGAGCCGCCAATGGTGAAGAGTGAAGGGGAAAGAAGGGCGGTTACGCCGCGCTTTGCCGTTGACTCTGGGTGCCGCAGTGAAGGGCGAAGTGTGAATGGTAAAGAACGGCACTGCCCGCGCTTGCCCATTGCCCTTCGCAGGCGGCCATGCCGCCGACTTGCCTATTTACCCGTATGCAGCCTGGTCATCGCGTCCATGAAGTTGCCCGCGACTGCCAGCGGCAACACCTCGATGGCGTCGTCGATGGCACGCCCGATCAGGATTTCATCATCCTTGCCTGGCTTGCCGAGCACCCAGCCGGTGACCTTGTCCTTGTGGCCCGGATGGCCGATGCCGATCCGAAGACGGTGGAACTTGCCGTTGCCCAGCAGCTGCATGGTGTCGCGCAATCCATTCTGCCCGCCATGCCCGCCATCGAACTTGAGCCGTGCCGTGCCCGGCGCAAGGTCCAGTTCGTCGTGGGCCAGCAATGCCTGCTCCGGATCGATCTTCCAGTAGCGCAGCGCGGCGGTGACCGACTTGCCGCTGAGGTTCATGAAGGTGGCTGGCTTCAGCAACCAGATCGCCTCGCCGCCGACATGGATCTTGGCGGTTTCGCCGAACAGCTTGCTTTCCAGGCCAAAACGCACGCCTTCCTTTTCGGCGAGCGTATCGACAAAACGGAACCCGGCGTTATGCCGGGTTCGCGCGTGTTCGGGACCGGGATTGCCCAATCCGACGATGAGACGAAGTCCTGCCATGACGTCAATCGCCGATGCGTCCGCCGCAGCGGACGCATCGTCATGCGATTACTTCTTGGGCTCTTCCTTCTTGGCAACCTTGGCCGCCGGAACTTCGGCGACTGCTGCCACGTCGGCGACTTCCTCTTCTTCCTTGCCGTGCTTGGCGATGACCACCGCGTCGTCATGGTCCTTGCCCAGCTTCAGGCCCGGGATCTCTACACCGGCCGGCAACTTCAGGTCGGACAGGTAGATGATATCGCCGACGCTCAGCTCAGCCAGGTCAACCTCGATGAACTCGGGCAGGTCCTTGGGCAGGCATTCGATGTTCACGTCCTTCAGTTCGTGCGTGACCACCACTTCGACGGACTTGCCGGCCGGCGACTTGTCCTCGTTGAGGAAGTGCAGCGGCACCGCAACATGCAGCGTCTCCTTCTCGTTCACGCGCTGGAAATCCAGGTGCATGATCTGCTGCTTGAACGGGTGGCGCTGCATGTCACGCAACAGCACCTTCTGCACGTCGCCGTTGAGGTTCAGGTCCAGGAGCGAGGAGTAGAACCAGTCGTTCTGGCTGGCAAGCCAGACGTCATTGTGGTTCAGCTGGATGCTGACGGGCTTCAGTTCGCCACCGTAAACGATGGCCGGCACGGTACCGGCGTGACGCAGGCGGCGGCTCGCACCCTTACCCTCGTCTTCGCGGCGCTGCACCTTCATTTCATGTGTGATTGCCATTTCTTCTACTACCTTCAGTTGAATGAATCGCCTCGCGGCGATTTTGGAGGCTCACCCGCGACCAGGTGAGCCGGTGTGGCCGACAGCCGGATGGCTGCCTGCCGGTTGCTTCAGTCCACGTAGAGCGAACTGACCGATTCGCCAAAGGCGATGCGGCGGATGGTTTCAGCCAGCAGCTCGGCGACGCTGAGCTGGCGGATCTTGGCGCAGCCGCGCGCGGCGGCCGAGAGCGGGATGGTGTCGGTGACGACCAGTTCGTCCAGCTCGGAATTGTTGATGTTGTCCACGGCCGGGCCCGAAAGCACCGGATGGGTGCAGTAGGCGGCAACCTTCAACGCGCCCTGCGCCTTGAGCGCGGCAGCAGCTGCGCACAGGGTGCCTGCCGTATCCACGATGTCGTCGACCAGCACGCAGGTCTTGCCCTGCACGTCGCCGATGATGTTCATCACCGTGGACACGTTGGCGCGCGGGCGGCGTTTGTCGATGATCGCCAGGTCGGCATCGTCCAGGCGCTTGGCCACGGCGCGCGCGCGCACCACGCCACCCACGTCGGGCGACACCACGATCAGGTTCTCGGTGCCGTAGGCGCGCCAGATGTCGGCCAGCAGCAGCGGCGATGCGTACACGTTGTCCACCGGCATGTCGAAGAAGCCCTGGATCTGGTCGGCATGCAGGTCAACGGTCAGCACGCGATCGGTACGCACCGAACTGAACATCTGCGCCGCGACCTTGGCGGTGATCGGCACCCGCGACGAACGCGGGCGACGATCCTGGCGCGCATAGCCGAAGTACGGCACGACTGCGGTGACGCTGGCGGCCGAGGCGCGCTTCAGTGCGTCCACCAGCACCAGCAGCTCCACCAGGTTTTCGGCACTGGGGGCGCAGGTCGGCTGGATCACGAACACTTCCTGCCGACGCACGTTCTCCTCGATCTCTACCTGCACTTCGCCATCTGAGAAGCGCGACACCAGCGCCTTGCCCTGGCGGATACCAAGCTCACGGCAGATGCTGGCGGCCAGCGGCTGATTGGCGTTTCCGGAAAAGACAAGCAGGTTGCGTTCGTCTTGCATGTCATTGGGGTCCGGAAGGTAGCGCTGGGAAGCCCGGCGCAAGCGCCGTACTCAAGGGAAACAAACGAAACTGCATTGATTGGCTGGGGCGGCAGGATTCGAACCTGCGAAATGCCGGGATCAAAACCCGGTGCCTTAGGCCTCTTGGCGACGCCCCAGTGTGTGTTGTTGCCTCTCCAGGAAATCATGCAACGGCGAGCGGTCCGCGCCTTCCGCGATCCAGGCGCGCAATCCTTCCGGCAACTCCGCGAGCGCGGCCTCTGCGGACGCGCGGTCACTGAATTCGACGAAACAACCGCTGCCGGACCCGGTGAGACGTGCCGTGCCAATCCGCGAAAGGACCGAAAACACTGCCTCAATGGCGGGTTCGCGGCTACGCAGGACCGGCTCGAACGCGTTGCCGAGCATCTTTCCCGAAATGAAGTCGGCTATTTTCGCGGGTGCAGCATTGCGCGTCAAATCAGATGATTGAAACAACTCTGCAGTGGGGACGTGGATTCCCGGATCAGCCAGTACATACCAGGCCTTCTGCAGGCGCAGCGGAGTGAGCACTTCGCCTATGCCTTCTGCCCAGGCATTCTCACCTGCCACGAAGACTGGTACGTCTGCACCCAGTTTCAGGCCCAGCCTGCAGAGGCTGTCGCGGTCCAGGTCCAGCCGCCAGAGGTGATTCAGGGCCACCAGCACCGTGGCCGCATCAGAAGAACCGCCGCCGAACCCGCCGCCCATCGGAATGCGTTTTTCGACGCATATATCGACGCCTTGGCTGCTTTTGACTTCATTTTGCAACAGTTTGGCAGCCCTTACCGTCAGGTCATCCAGCTCGCTGACCGTATGCAGTCCGGTCCCGAAGCGCTGGATCCGGCCGTCGCGCCGGGGGCGCAGACGGATCTCGTCACCCCAGTCCAGCATCCGGAATACAGTCTGCAGGGCGTGATACCCGTCGGCGCGCCGCCCGGTGATCTGGAGGAAGAGGTTCAACTTGGCAGGCGCAGGCCATGTCGACCAACCCGCTTCGTCCCCTGCCCCGGGACTGTTCATGGCGCGCTGAAATCCCACCGGTCAACGAGCAGTCGAACCGCGGCCTGGTCACGCTGGGCCTCGATCCGACTGGGCAATTCCGGCCGGCTGTCCTGCGCGTCGGTCCATTGCGTGTAGTCGATCTGCCAACCCGCCTGGCGCAAGGTTTGCACGCGCCCTTCCGTCGAAAAGGAACGCTCCTCCACGGGGAAGCCTACCGCCTGCAGTCCCCGCACCCATCCGGCCAGGGCGTTGACCGGTATGTCCCAACCGGTCGCTTGCAGAAGCAGAACCTCGGCATCCTCACCATGACGCGGGCCACCTGGCAGCCCCTCCAGCCGGCCAGCGCCCGAACGGGTGTCCCCAGTCAGTCGCCAGCTCTGCCGGGTCACGGGCGCGCTCAGCGACACCACGTAAGCAGTCCCGTCCTGCTGCCATTCGATCCTGCCGTTGCCACCCTTGCCCGCGTTGTTGATGGCGACCCGGCCCTCGAACGACCATTGCGGGTGCTCGCGCAGCCATTGCTCACGTTGCGACTGTCCCTGCTCCGCCGCTTCGATCGCCCGCGGGTCGGACAAGGCGGGCGGCAATGCCCCGCTGGGGCCCCGCGTTGCGCAGCCGCCCAGCAACACGAGGGCAGCGCACAGGCCGGCGGCATGCGTTGATGCCCTCATGCGCCCGTCTTCTCCAGCGCGCGCAGGAGCGAGCGATTTTCCGGATCCAGCTTGCGCGATTCCTCGAAATACCTGCGGGCTTCTTCCTGCTTGCCGCTGACCCACAGCACTTCGGCGATGTGGGCGGCGATTTCCGCATCTTTCTGCAGGGTAAAGGCGCGCCGCAATTCGACCAGCGCCTCGGCGTTGCGGCCCAGCCGGTAAAGCACCCAGCCATAGCTGTCGATGATGGCGGCCTCGTCGGGCTCGGCGACGCGCGCGCGGCCAATCAGTTCGAGTGCTTCCTGGTACCGCGTGGTGCGATCGGCCAGCGTGTAACCCAGGGCATTGAGCGCGGCGACGTTCTCCGGGTCGGTGACCAGGATCCGCCGCAGGTCGGCCTCGGCGCGGTCGATGCGGTCACGGCGCTCCCACGCCAAGCCTCGCGCATACAGCAGCGCGTTGTCATCCGGATAGGCGGCCAGCCCGCGCGCAAGCACGTCGATTTCGCCCGGATCGTCCTGGTCCTTCTGCTTGAGCTCGGCCTCCAGCAGGTAGGCGCCGCGCCGTGCTTCATCGTCCGCGCTTGCATCGGCCTGCAAGGCACGCACGTCGGTGAAAGCCTCGGTCTTGCGACCGAGTTCGAACAGGACGTTGGCGGTGCGCAGGCGCGCCTCGGTACGCTGCGGGCCGCCGGGAACGCCGCGGTACCACTCCAGCGCCTCCTGCGGACGCTTCAGGAACTGAGCGATCTGCCCAAGCAGCAGGCGCCGCTGGGGATCCGGATTGCTTGCGTCCTTGCGCAGCTCATCGTAGAGCAGGGTCAGCGTCATCGTGTCTTCGGCCTTGGCCAGCAGCGAAGCACGCAGGCCGTAGGTCTGGTTGTCCTGGGTGCCGCGTGCAAGCGTTGCGGCGGCCTGCTTCGGGTCACGAAGCGCGTCGTATTCGGCGGCGATGGCCAGCCGCAATTGCGGCGCCAGTACGGCGGCATCGGCCAAGCCGTCGAGCACCTTGCGGGCTTCTTCCGTATTGCCGGCCTGGCGAAGCTGGCCGACGTGCAGCAGGGCAACCTTGGGTTCGGCAGGAAAGCGCTTGACCGCCTCGCCGACAATGCGCTCGGCCAGGGCTGATTGTTCAAGCGATTGCGCCAGCCCTCCGAAGGCAAGCCAGGCTGGCAACTTGTCCGGAATGGCACCGGCGTCGACGAATCCGTCCAGCAACCGGGCCGACAAGGCCGGATCCCGGCCCCCACTGCCGAGCACGGTCAGGGCATAGCGCCAACCCATGTCGTCCTTGTCCCGCAGCAAGGCCCCCAGTTCCCGGCGCGCAACGGCCACGTTGCTCTTGCGCAGTGCCAGGGCGGCTTCGGCCGCGCGCATGGCCAGGGATTGCGGAGCGCGCTGGCGCCACAGCTTGAGGGCGTCGGCGGCGCGCGCATCGTCGTTGGCAAGCAGGGCAATGCGGGTGGCGCGTTCGGCCAGGCCGGCGTCGTCGTCGGCCCGGGCCGCCTGCAGGTACCAGCGCGAGGCCTCGTCGAGCTGGCCCGCCTGCAGGGCAAATTCTCCGGCCATGACCGGGGTCAGCGCGTCCGCGGCTTTTGCCGGGGCTGGGGCGGCGGAAACGGAACCCGCCGTGGCCGCCAAAAGCAATGCGGCGACGGTGATGCGAATCAATGCAGGCATGGAGGCGAACCGGGCCGTAAAATGGCGACCTTGAATGGCCAGAAGCTTAACGCAAGCAACTGAACGATGACGTTGTGGGTTCTCGGAATCAACCACCAGACCGCGCCGGTAAGCCTGCGCGAGCGCGTCGCGTTCGATGCGGCAGCGCTGCCCGCGGCGTTGTCCTCGCTGCAGGCATTGCCCGAGGTCTCCGAGGCCGCGGTGCTGTCCACCTGCAACCGCACCGAACTGTATGCATTCGCCGAGGACGGCAATGCGCTGTCGCGCTGGATGGCCGCGCACGCCGAAGGCCTGGATGCCTATCTCTATCGTCATAGCGATGCCGCCGCCGTGCGCCACCTGTTCCGGGTAGCGACCGGCCTGGATTCCATGGTCCTGGGCGAGCCCCAGATCCTGGGCCAGGTCAAGGAAGCCTGGGTGGCGGCGCGCGAACACGGGGCCCTGGGCACGCGCCTGGACCGGCTCTTCCAGCAGACCTTCGCAGTGGCCAAGCGTGCGCGTACCGATACACGCGTCGGGGCCAACCCCGTCTCTGTCGCTTCAACCGCCGTGCGCCTGGCCCAGAACGCATTCGCGCGCCTGGATGAATCCACGGTCCTGCTCATCGGCGCCGGCGAAACCATCGAACTGGCCGCACGCCATCTCAGCGAAGGCAAGGTCCGCCGCCTCCTGATCGCCAACCGCACGCTGTCGCATGCGCAGGAGCTGGCCTCCCGCCACGGCGGCTTCGCGTTGCCGCTGGGCGAAATAGACCGGCACCTGGCCGAGGCCGACGTGGTGTTCTCGGCCACTGCGAGCCGCGAACCGATCCTGACCCGCGCCCAGGTCGCCACCGCCCTCTCGCAACGCAGGCACAAGCCGATGTTGCTGTTCGACCTGGCCGTGCCGCGCGACATCGAGTCCGGCGTTGCCAGCCTGGACGACGCCTACCTGTACACCGTGGACGACCTGGAACGCGCGGTAGAAGACAATCGGCGGGGCCGGCGCGAAGCCGCCGACGCGGCAGAGGCCATCATCGAACTGCAGGTCGCGCGCTACATCGAGAACCTGCATGCGAGCATGCGCCAGGAACCGCTTAAACGCCTGCGGGCGCACGGCGACCTGGCACGCGACGAGGTACTGGCAAAGGCGCGCCAACAGTTGGCCAACGGCCGCGAGCCGCAGGAGGTACTGGATTTCCTGGCCCATACGCTCACCAACCGCCTGCTGCATCCACCTACCGCGGCGTTGCGCGAAGCGGCCCTGTCGGGAGACGCCGAGCTGGCGCGTGCCGCCGACAGGCTGTTCCCGGCGCAGGCTCCCTATACCCATACCAAGAAAGACGATGACGCCGACCCTGCGCCGTAAGCTCGAGGCGCTGGCCGAACGCCGCGAGGAACTCGAGCGCCTGCTGTCCGAACCCGGCGTGGTCGCCGACAACGAACGCTTCCGCAAGTACTCGCGCGAGTTCTCGCAGCTGGAGCCGGTGGCGGTCGCGCTGCGCGAGGAAGCCAATGCCCTGCGTGACCTCGCCGCCGCAGAAGCCCTGCGCAGCGACCCGGAGATGCGCGAACTGGCCGAAGAGGAAATCGCAATCGCCCGTGCGCGATTGTTGCAGCTGGAGGACGAGCTGTCGCTGCTGCTCCTGCCCAAGGATTCGCGCGACGACGCCGACCTCTTCCTCGAGGTGCGCGCCGGCACCGGCGGCGACGAAGCGGCCATCTTCGCCGGCGACCTGTTCCGCATGTATGCGCGCTACGCCGAGCGCCAGGGCTGGAAAGTGGAAGTGGAATCGGAGAGTCCCGGCGAGCATGGCGGATACAAGGAAATCGTGGCCAAGATCAGTGGCCGCGGCGCGTTCTCGCGGTTCAAGTTCGAGTCGGGCACCCACCGCGTGCAGCGGGTGCCTGAAACCGAATCGCAGGGCCGCATCCACACCTCCGCCGCTACCGTCGCCATCATCCCCGACGATGACGCGGTGGAGGAAGTGGTCATCAATCCGGCGGACCTGAAGGTCGATACGTTCCGCTCCTCCGGTGCCGGCGGCCAGCACGTCAACAAGACCGAGTCGGCGATCCGCATCACCCATATCCCCAGCGGGCTGGTGGTCGAGAACCAGACCGCACGTTCGCAGCACGCCAACCGCGAGCACGCGATGAAGCGGCTGAAGGCGCAATTGCTGGAAGCCGAACGCAGCAAACAGGCCGCCGCCCAGGCCGAATCGCGCAAGCTGCAGGTCGGCAGCGGCGACCGCAGCCAGCGCATCCGCACCTACAATTTCCCCCAGGGCCGCATCACCGACCATCGCGTCGAGGGACTCACCCTGTATGACCTGCCCAACATCATCCAGGGCAACCTGGACGAGTTGATCGAACGCCTGTCGCGCGAGCACCAGGCCGATGAACTGGCACGGTTGACCGAAGCCGCGTGACGCGACACGCAGGTCGCGACCTTCGACCACCGGGCAATCGATTCCCGCAGGCAGCTGCACCAAGACCTGCATGCCCCGCAGCCATGCAGGACTAGCCTGTCCGCATGCACCAGGCTGGCGACTTTCAAACTGGCTTGCCATTGCCGGCGACGCGTAAACCCGTGGCCTTGTTGCCAATGACCCAAGGTCACGGGTCGAACGGGCTGGGCAGTAAGATCCGGGCTTCCCATCCACGGCACGTCGAACCTGTCGAACCACACCCTTTGCATCTCCCTCGCTTCCATGGGTTAGGCTTCGCCGCATGAGCGCCGACCCCGACTTCATCCCGCTGCACCTTTGCGTGCTGACCGTATCGGACTCGCGCACGCTGGCCGATGACAAATCAGGCGACTACCTCATCGCCGCGCTATCCGACGCCGGGCATGCACTGGTGGAACGCGCCTTGCTGCCCGACGATCGCTACCAACTGCGGGCGCTGGTCTCCAGATGGATTGCCGACCAGGACGTCGACGGCGTGCTGGTCACCGGCGGAACCGGCTTCACCGGCCGTGACTCCACGCCCGAAGCGCTGCTGCCGCTGCTGGACAAGGAAATGCCGGGCTTCGGCGAATTGTTCCGCGCACTCAGTTTCGAGGAAATCGGCACGTCCTCGCTGCAGTCGCGCGCATTCGCCGGGCTTGCCAACGGCACCTTCGTGTTTTGCCTGCCTGGCTCGACCTCGGCCTGCAGGACAGGCTGGGAAAAGATCATTCGCGCGCAACTGGATGCACGCACGCGTCCTTGCAACCTGGCCACGCTCCGACCCCGCTTGAAGGAATAGACCATGGCGCTGAACATCCTGCAGTTGCTGGCCAAGGCCAGCGGACTGACGCCCACCGACATCGCCACCGCCATCCCGCGCGCCGGCGTGGCCACGGTGAAAGCCTGGCTCGACGGCGAGAAGCTACCCGGCAAGGATCAGGTCACCGCGCTGGCCCGCACATTCGGTGTTCCCACCGGGGCGCTGCTGTCGGGGCTCGCAAGCACCTTCGACCCTGCCCGCACCGGGGGCGAGCACGACCTGCTCGCCGCCTACCGCCTGCTCAACACGCGCCAGCAGGGCGCCCTGCTGGAAGTGGCACGGACCATGGCCGACACCCATGTGGCAAGCCGCAGGAAATCGGGCAAATGAAGAAGCTCAAGCGCAAGGATTACGAGAAGCAACTGGAGCCGCTGCAGCTGGAACTGCTGGCGATGTCACGCTGGCTGAACCATACCGGCAAGCGCGTGGTGGTGGTGGTGGAGGGCCGCGACACCGCCGGCAAGGGCGGGGTGATCAATGCGATCTCGGAGCATCTCAATCCGCGCCAGTGCCACGTGCTGGCGCTGTCCAAGCCCAGCGAGCGGGAATCGAGCCAGTGGTATTTCCAGCGCTACGTGCCGCACCTGCCAGCCGCCGGCGAGATCCTGCTGATGGATCGAAGCTGGTACAACCGGGCCGGCGTCGAGAAGGTGATGGGGTTTTGCGACGACGCGCAGTACAAGGCATTCCTGAAGCAGGCGCCGGTGTTCGAGAAGCTGCTGGTCGACGACGGCATACTGCTGCTCAAGTACTGGCTGACAGTGGACCAGGAAGAACAGGAGAAGCGCTTCTGCGAACGCCTGGACGACCCCCTCAAGCGCTGGAAGCTGTCGTCCATCGACGTGGAGGCACGCGCCAAGTACGCCGACTACACCCGCGCACGCGAGGCCATGCTCAAGGCCACGCATACCGAGGACGCACCCTGGACGCTGGTCGATTTCAATGACCAGAAACGCGGTCGGCTCACCCTGATCCGCGACCTGCTCGATCGCATGCCCGATACCCAAGTGCCCGATGCCAAGCTGGATTTCCCCGCCCTGGGTACGAAGCCGCAGAAAGAGCGCTTCGGCGTGGTCAAGCCAATCCCCTCCTATGACCCGGAAGACTGACGGGGTCCGGGATCTCCCGGCGGGGCAACCGCTACCTGTCCAGTGCCGGACTCTTTCTCAGGTGCGGATCTTGAAGTCCGGTGATTCGTTGATGGACCCGTCGGCCTCCAGCACGGCATAGCGCGAATCGTCGCGGTTGAACAGTACCGCCACGGGCTGCAGGAACATCGGCCGGCGCACGAAGCGCAGTGTCCAGCGGAACTGCTCCATGGTGTGCAGGGTTGCCAGCTGCGCCGGGGTAAGCCCCGCCTTCAGCCTGGCGTCGTCTTCCTGCTGCTGGGCCTTGCGCCGCTCGCGCGCCGACGGTGGTCTTTCCTTGTTTTCCATGCCACGCATTTTGCGCGACCGCTTGTCGACGGTTCATTAACCAGAACACGATTCGCATAGCGCCAGTGCCCGGTGATTTCGAGGCGGCTCCGTCACACCCACACATTGGCAGCGGCGCCATCAGCGTGGAGCGCGCGCAGCACATGCGCCGGCCAATGCTCAATAGCACCGGGGCGCGATCAACCCTTTGCCTTCGCCCCACCCAATGCGGAAATCGCGGCCTCGATTTCGCTGGCGGTTACCGGCCCCAGGAATTGCCTGGCCACCTCGCCGCGTGGACCGATGAGATAGGTCATGGGCAGTCCACGCGGGGTGGCGAAGTCGGCGGGCGGCGCGTAGACATCGACAATGGCGACGGGATAAACGACCGGCCGCTTTTGGAGGAAGTCGCGCATTGCCTGTACTTCTATTTCCTCGTAGGCCAGGCCGATGACTTCAACGTCATCGCGTCCCTGGTCCAGCGCGGACAGCTCCGGCATTTCCTTGATGCAGGGCGCGCACCAGGTCGCCCAGAAATTCACCACCACCCACTTGCCGCGATGGGCGGCCAGGTCATAGGGTTGGCCTTGTACTGTTTCCACCTTGAGCACCGGGTAACCGCTGTTCGCCGTTGCGGCAGGCGCGCTGTCCGCCGGCGCGCTGTCTGCAGGTGCGCCATCAGCAGGCGTTCTTTCCGCAAGCACCGATGCGGTCGCCGCGGCTTGCGGTTCCGCTGCTTCGCGCTTGCAACCCGACAGTGCAAACAGGGCCAGGGCCATGACGGCGGGCCATGATTTCATGATTTTTCTCCGGGCTGTGCGTAGATCTCACTGACCTTGCGCTTCAGCAGGTCACGGGTGGGCACGCGCAGCTGGTCCAGCGCGTTGCGGGCCGCCTGGCCCAGGGCGTCGTCCTGGCAGGGCAGGTGCGCCTCGGCGACCGGAACCCGCAACTGGCAGGCCTCGTAGAGCTCGGCTAGGGACATGTCGCCAAGGTCGCGCGCCAGCAGCCACTCGCCCTGTTCGTCGCGGCGCAGCAGGTTGATCTCCCCAAGCTGGCACAACAGCTGCTGGGCCAGGGAGTCGGTCAGGATGGGTTCCATATCCAGTATCTCCGCGCTATGCAGTCCCCTGCCCTGCGTGCGCGCCTCGCTGAACCTGCCCAGCAGCCGCAGCAACGCGTAGAACTCGTAGCCCAATGGCAGGCGCATCGACGCGGGCTGGTAGCGGAATGCGGAGATGGCCGATGCGAACGATGCGCCCAGCAGGATCACCACCCAACACAGGTAGATCCAGAGCAGGAGCAGGATCGGTGCCATCGCAACGGCCCCGTAGATCTTTTCATACGAATCGAAGCTGGCCAGGTAGATTCCCAGGCCCCACTTGATCAGTTCCAGCAGCAGCGTAGCCACCAGTCCGCCAGCGAGCGCATAGCGGAACTGGATGGTGCGGTGGGGGACGACGCGGTAGATGGCGGTAATGGCGCCAAGCTCGATGAACGCCGGTGCCAGGTTCACGCTGAGGTTTGCCAGCAGATGTCCGCCAGCGGTGGCGAACAAGGGCAGCGCGTAAAAGCGCGCCGAAATCGCAAGCGAGGCCGCGGCCACCATCGCGCCCAGGGTCAGCACCGTCCAGTACACCAGGAAGCGGCCCAGTCGCGGCCGCGAGCTGCCCACGCGCCAGATCTGGTTGAAGGTGGTTTCCACACTGTTGAGGGTGATCAGCAACGAAACGACCAGGGCTATGACGCCTGTGATCGTGAGGCCGCGCGCGTTCGCCGAATACTGCTGGATCTGCGCGGAAAGTGAACTGGCCGCGCCAGGCACGAAGTTGGCGAAAACGTAGTCCGTCAGCTGTTTGCTCCATTGGTCGAAGACCGGGAAGGCCGACAGCACCCCGAACACCACCATGGCCAGCGGCACCAGCGCGAACACCGTGGTGTAGGCGAGCGCTGCGGCCGCCTGGAACAGGCGATCATCCAGGAAGCGCTTGGCGAGGAAGCGGAAGAAGGTGCCCGCGCGGGCGCGGTCACGCAGGCGTTCGGTCCAGCGGTTGACGGTGGCCAATGGTTCCATTGGCGCAGAGGTTAACCGATGCGCGCAAGGCGATGTGCGGCAACCACCATGCGCAGAACAGCCGACATCGCCGATACTAGCGGCCATTGCAGCAAGTGGAAGCATTGATGTCGGAAATCCTGGTGCTCTATTACAGCCGTGGCGGATCGGTGGCCCGGCTGGCCAAGCAGGTGGCGCGTGGCGTAGGCGAAGTCGCCGGCATGAGCGCACGCCTGCGCACGGTGCCACCGGTGGCCCCGGTGACCCAGCAGGCCGCGCCGCCCGAGCCCGAGGAAGGTGCTCCGTACGTGCAGGCGCGCGACCTGGAGGAATGTGCAGGCCTGGTACTTGGAAGCCCAACCCGTTTCGGCAACATGGCCGCGCCGCTCAAGCATTTCATCGATGGGCTGGGCGCGCAGTGGGCCAGTGGCACGCTGGTGGACAAGCCAGCTGGCGTCTTCACTTCCACCGCCACCCAGCACGGCGGACAGGAATCGACCTTGCTGTCGATGCAGGTTCCACTGCTGCACCACGGCTGCGTGATCGTCGGCATTCCCTTCACCGAACCGGCGCTCAGCACCACCCGCGGCGGCGGCTCTCCGTACGGGGCCGGTCATGTGGCCGGTGGTGACAACGATCCGCAGCCCAGTGAAGAGGAAAGCGTGCTGGCGCGCGCGCTGGGCAGGCGGGTGGCGCGTATCGCGCAGCAGCTGGGAGGACAGGCATGAAGAAGTCGCAGGCCCTCCTGGCGCTGGCGCTGTTCGCGCTCTCGGTCCTTTTCGCGCTGTGGTTCGATGGCAGCAGGTTCCGCATTGCCCTGCTCGCGTTTTTCATGGCCCCGCCGCTGCTGGTCCTGGCCGGCGTCCTTGCCCGTTATGCCAAGGCTTCGTTCTGGGCCGGCGTGCTGGGCCTGTTCTGGTTCAGCCACGGGGTGATGGAAGCGTATGCGGTACCGCGCGAACGCGGCTACGCAATCGTCGAAGTCATGCTGGCCGTGGTCATCGTGCTGGCCTCCAGCTGGCCCGGGATCAGCGCGCGTTTTCGCAAAAAGAACACGGTCGACGCGGCATGATCGCGTCGGCAAAGGAGTAGGCAAAGTGGAAGAACTACTGATCGTCACCACCGGCGGGACCATCGACAAGATCTATTTCGATGACAAGTCCGACTTCCAGGTGGGCGACCCCCAGATCGGCCGCATCCTGCAGGAACTGGGCGTGGCGTTCCGCTTCAACGTCATCCCGATCATCCGCAAGGATTCGCTGCACATCAGCGACGCCGATCGCGAACTGGTGCGCGACACCATCGCGGCACAGTCGGCACGCCACGTACTGATCACCCACGGCACCGACAGCATGGTCGCCACGGCACAGGTGCTTTCCAGCATCCAGGGAAAGACCATCGTGCTGACCGGCGCATTGAACCCCGCGCGCTTCCGCGGCTCGGATGCGGAATTCAACATCGGCTGCGCGGTAGGCGCGGTGCAATCGCTGCCGGCAGGCGTCTACATCGCCATGAACGGCCGCATCTGGGACCCGGCGAAGGTACGCAAGAACGTGTCCGCCAACCGTTTCGAATCCGCGGCCTGAGCGGATGAAAATGAAAACCCCGGCTTGCGCCGGGGTTTTCGTTGTTGCCTTGCTTCCCGCATCGATCAGAAGGTGACGCTCCAGCTGTTGATGTAGCCGGTGTCGCCGCTGGCGTTGTCGTTCACGCGCAGGTTCCAGGTGCCGTTCAACACTTCGCTCGACAGGTTCACGGTGAAGGTCGAGTTGATGTTGTCGGTGCTGCCGCCCGTGCGGTTGTGGAGTACGTACACGCTGCCGTCCGGGGCCACCAGGTCCACCTTCAGGTCGCCCTTGTAGGTATGCACGATGTTCACCGCCACCGAGGTGCTGGCCAGGCCGTTGCCGCTGCGTCCGGAAACGGTGATCGGGCTGTTGACCGTGGTGTTGTCCCCGATGGTTACGTCGGTGCCATTGGTATAGGTCTGGGTGCTTCCGCCCCCACCACCTGCCGTGTAGCTGCCGGTCAAGGACAGGCCGGAGAACGCCGAGTACGCCTTCAGCCGCACGTAGTAGGTGCCCGCGGAGGCGGTGGCGATGTTGCATGTCTCCGCATTGCCCGATGCGTACGGGCGGCAGTCGTAGGACGTGTCGGTCGGCGCACTGCCGAACTTCACGTACATGTCCGAATCGCCCGTACCGCCGCTGGTCACGAACTTGAGGCCGGTTGCACCGGCCGGCACCGCCATCGTGTAGTTGAGCGATGCGCCCGCCGCCGCCGCCAGACCGGTGACCGCCACCCCGTTCTGCAGGACGGTACCGCCACCGCCCCCGGCGCTCACCGTAACTGCGCTGGTTTTGGTATTGGTGGCACCGTCATCGTCGGTGACCGTCAGGCTGACGTTGTAGGTACCCGCCGCCGAATAGGTCTTGCTGGGACTGGTGGCGGTGGAGGTGGTGCCGTCGCCGAAGTTCCAGCTGCGCGATGCGATGGTGCCGTCGCTGTCGGTGGAGCTGTCGGAGAAGGTCGCCGTCAGCCCGCTGGCCGAGGACGTGAAGTTGGCCACCGGTGCCGCATTGGTGCCACCACCACCGCCGGCCGCATCCACCGCCGCCTTGGCATTGACGATGCCCGTGCCGATCGGTTGCGACGGGGTGGACGGGAACGCACGCGCGGAGCTCTTCAGCAGGGCCTCGATCTGGGCCGGGGTCTTGGCTGGATTGGAAACGGACTGGATCAGCGCCACCACGCCCGCCACATGCGGGGTAGCCATCGAGGTGCCGCTGTAGGACGCATAGCTCTCGGCCCCGGGGCCGGCGGTACCGGCATTGAGCGTGGAGAGCACCGCCGAACCCGGTGCGGCCACGTCGACCAGGGTGCCGTAGTTCGAATAGCTGGCCCTGGCGCCTGTGGAGGTGACCGCGCCGACCGCGACCACGTTGTTGCAGTTGGCCGGCGAGGCATTGGAGACGTTGCCATTGTCGTTGCCTGCCGCGATCACCAGGGTGGTGCCGCGACTGACCGCGCCGTTGATGGCGGTCTGCGTGGTGGTGCCGCAGGCGCCGCTGCCGCCGAGGCTGAGGTTGATGACTTCCGCCGGATTGGCATTGGCGGGCACCCCACTTACCGTGCCGCCGGACGCCCAGATGATCGCGTCGGCGATATCCGAATCGTAGCCGCCACCGGCCCCCAGCACGCGTACGGGGACGACCTTCGCGCTGAAGGCAGTGCCGGCGACACCCTTGCCGTTGTTGGTGACTGCCGCGATGGTCCCGGCCACGTGGGTTCCATGCCAGCTGGAGGGGTTGCCACCGTAGGCATCACCCGGGTCGCTGGGATCCGAATCACGGCCGTTGCCGTCGACGGACACCGCCGTATCGATGATGAAGTCATAGCCTGGCAGGATGTTGGCCGCCAGGTCGCTGTGGTTGGTGATGCCGGTGTCGAGCACGGCCACCACCGTCCCGGCGCCGGACGTGATGTCCCAGGCCTCGGTGGCGCGGATACCGCCGGCGCCGGTGCCGAACCCGTACTGCTGGCTGAAATTGGTATCGTTCGGCGTGAACAGCGCCTTGTTGAGCTTGTCGACTTCCACGTATTCCACGTTCGGGTTGTTGGCCAGCTGCCGCATCAGCGACTCGGCCTCGACGCGATCCAGCTTGCGGTCCGCGCGCACCACGTCGGCGCCTACCGCCAGCCTGCGAACCTGCGTGACCTGCAGGACCCGACCGGACTTGGCGGGAATGGCCCGCGTGGCCGAGGTCAGCGCCGTAGCCAGCGAGCTGGTGCTCGCCCGTTCGCTGCTGCCTTCCTTGTACTTGACGATGAAGCGATCAAAACCGGTCTGCCCGGGGGATTGCAGACCACTGGCATCAACGCGGCCTGCCGCGATTGCGGGCAGGGCGGACATTGACGCGATAGCGATGGCGGTGGCACTGGCCAGGACGTGCATACGCAAGCGACGCTTTGAGACATCTGACATCGAAGTTCCCTCTTTCATGCTGATGGTGCCGCTGGTGCGGCGATGCGAATGCGGCCGTGACGCGGAACAGGGTGGTGACGGCGCCTTCACTTCCTGGTGCGCCGGATGAACGTGCGCACCTGACTGGAACCTAACCGCCACTACGGCAGGTGCACAAGGTGCTTCAGCAGGGAATCCAATGGAATGGAACCGTCGTTACAGTATGTGCGCGTATCCGTGACGGAAATCGGTTACATGTGTAACTGACAGCGCTGGACTTGTAAAAATGCCGTGAAGACGGCCGGGGCGGAGGGACTCGGGCCCCCGCCCGGATGCTGCAGTACAGGGCCGCCTTGCGCGGCCTGTGGGGCCTGCGACGCTTAGAGCATGCCGGTTTCGAGACGGGCCGCTTCGGACATCATGTGCCGGCCCCAGGGCGGGTCGAAGACCAGTTCGACGTCGGCTTCGGCAATGGTGGGAATGAGTTCGAGCTTGTTGCGCACGTCATCGACCAGTATCTCGCCCATGCCGCAACCTGGCGCAGTCAACGTCATCTTGACCTCGACGCCGCGCTGGCCGTCCTCGCGCTTGCTCAGGTTGGCCTCGTAGACCAGGCCCAGGTCGACGATGTTGAACGGGATCTCCGGATCGAAGCAGGTGCGCAGCTGCTTCCAGATCAACTGCTCGACTTCCTCGTCGCTGGCGTTCTCGGGCAGGCTCAGCGATTCGGCTGGTTCCTTGCCGATGGCGTCGCCATCCTGGCCGGCAATGCGGAACAGGTTGCCTTCCACGAACACCGTGTAACTGCCGCCCAGCGCCTGGGTGATGTAGCCGAAGCTGCCCGCGGGCAAGGTCACGCTGTCGCCCTGGGGCACGAGCACGGCGGCGCAATCGCGCTCGAATTGGACGGGTTCGCTGCTGCGGGAATACATAAGGACCAGATGGGGGCCGGCACGGGTGGCCGCAAGCCGTCATTTTAGCGTCCTGTGCTTCCCTGCGACGCGCGGACACGCTACAAAGAGCCGGCAACTGTGTGTTCCGGCCTGGGGAGGACCGGGCCCACGTCCTCTTATCCAGCTCCCCGGGAGAAGCTCTCGCCATGCCCCGGAATCCGTCTTCGCACCGTTTTGCCCACGTCCCGCGGGACATCCTGTTCCTCGCCCTGGGCGCCGCCCTGGCCTCCACTGCCCACGCCCAGGAAGCCGATCCGGTCAAGGCGACCGACCTCGACCGGATCACGGTGACGGCGCAGAAGCGCGAGCAGCAGATCCAGGAGGTGCCGATCTCCATCAATGCCTATTCCGGCGATTTCCTGCAGGCCAACGGCATCAACGACTACGGTGACCTCGGCACGCTGGTGCCGGGCCTGGAAATCCAGACCCAGAGCGTCAGCAACCCCAGCATCTCCATCCGCGGCATCACCGCCGACCTGGACGACCCTACCCAGGAGCCGCGCATCTCGCTGTTCCAGGACGGCGTATCGATCAGCCGCTCCCGTGGCTCGTCCGTGGAAATGTTCGACATGGAGCGGGTGGAAGTGCTGCGCGGCCCACAAGGCACCCTGTTCGGGCGGGCAGCTGAAACCGGCGCGATCCATTTGATCCAGAACAAGGCGCGGACCGGCACCTCCAGCGGCTTCCAGGTGGGGTTCGGCAACCTCAACCAGGAGAAATTCACCGGCTACTACAACACCGACCTGAGCGAAAACCTGCAAGGCCGGGTAGCCGCGTTCTACGAGAAGCGCGACGGCTATGTGGAAAACCTGGATGGCGGCACGCTGCAGGGCAAGGACACGCGCGCCTTGCGCGGCGCCTTCCACCTCAACGTCGGGGAAACCAGCGGCCTGGACCTGATCCTGAACTACCAGAAGGACCAGCCTCCGGGCACCGCCTTCCGCAGCATGGTCATCCCCAATGCCCAGGGCAGCCTGGACCCGTACGTCGCCAATTCGCAGCGCGGCGAGGGCCTGGGCACGGACCGCGAGGTGTACGGCGCCACCTTGCTAGGGAATTTCGGCATCAACGAGAACTGGAGCCTGTCCACGATCACCGGCTGGCGCCGTTACGACGGCCTCGACAAGTTCGACGCGGATGGCTCGCAGGCGGACCTGATCGAGTTCGACGAGCATGCCTGGGGCAACCAGTTCAGCCAGGAATTCCGTTTCAACTTCGACAATGGCGGCGCTTTCACCGGTTTCGCCGGCGCCTCGTTCTTCGACGAGAGCGCCAGTCGCGACCTGCTCTACCAGACCGACGAACGCCAGCTCTATGCGCTGCTCTCGCCGCGCGCCAACGCGATCTTTTCCTTCCTGCCGATCATTCCCCTGCTGAACCCCGACGGCACCCCGAACATCAGCCAGGAATCGCTGGTAGGAGGCCTGGTACCGCTGAATCCGAACCATTTCGAGACCTTCGGAAACGACGTGCAGGTCCGTTCCTACGAAATCTTCGCCGATGGCACATGGCGCTTCAGCGACCGCTGGAGCCTGACCCTTGGCGCACGCGGCACGCGCGAGAAGGTCACCTACGGGTACCACGCCGACGAAGGCAACTTCACCAGCATCGGCTACTTCCTCTCCGCCAATACCGTGCCCAACTGCCAGCCCTTGCTGTCGCCCTGTTTCAACGTGCTCTACAACCCCACCGATGGGCGCATCAGCCGGGATGGCAGCTGGAATTCGTGGGTGGGCCGTGCGGTCCTGGGCTGGCAGATCAACGACGATGTCAATGCCTACGCCAGCGTGTCACGCGGCCGCCGCCCCAACATGATCAGCATCGAGTACCGGCGCGAGGGCGCCAACCCGGATCCCGAGGAGATCATCGAGGAGATCCCGGCGGAAATCCTGTGGAGCTACGAGGTCGGGCTGAAAGGTGCCACGCCCACCGGCAGCCTGTCCTACGACCTGTCGCTGTTCTACTACGACTACAGCAACTTCCAGGCATCCGTCGCCAACGACAATCCGCCGCCGGAGTACGAAACCATCAACGCCGGTCGCGCCCACGCGCTGGGGTTCGAGGCCTCGCTGTTCGCCCGCTTCAGCCCCGACCTGGGCGGCTTCCTCAACTACAGCTATATCAATGCCGGATTCAATGCGTTCAACGAGGACGGCACCTACCAGGAGCTGGCCGGCAACCGTTTCCGCATGACGCCCGAGAACAGCTTCACCGTCGGGCTGGACTGGAACCTGCCGCTTTCCGCGGGCCGCAGCGTCTTCGTCAGGCCGAGCTACAACTGGCGTTCGCAGATGTTCTTCGAGGACTCGAACGATCCCGATCCACTTACCGGACTGGCGCTGGAAGAAGGTGCCTACGGATTGTTCAACCTGCGCGCCGGGGTTCGCTTCAACCCGCGCTGGGACGTGACGGTATGGGGCAACAACCTGGCCGATCGGAAATACATCGTCGATGCGGGCAACACGGGCCTGATCTTCGGCATTCCGACCCTGATTGCCGGCGCATCCCGCATGTACGGCGTGACCCTGACCGGCAAGTTCTGACCGCAGGCAGGCCATTGCCCCACTTCCCCGTGGCGATCACGGGGAAGTGGTGAAGCGGACGGCATCGCGCCGTAGCCGCGCAACGCCCGGCGTCAGGCCTCCACGGCCATGTGCTGGTGATATGGAGTTTCCCTGCCGGCATTTGTCGGCGAATCGGCCTTGTCCGGGCGCAGCACCCGATCGCCCGCTGACACCGCGAAGCCTACCCGGCGCAATTGCGCCTGCATTGCCGCAGGCTGCTCGTACAGGCACTGCCTGCAGGTTTCGGCAGGCAGCTCGAAGAAGCTGGCGCGCAGATCGCCTTCGGCACCGATCTCGATCAGGCCGGCGCCATGGCGGCTGGTCTGGGCATGGCGGATCCGCGCATCGCCCCCGGCGATCACCTCATCCAAGCCCTCGACCAGGCGCCTGCCCGTGTCGGCGGTATCCGGGTCGTCGCCCGCACTGCCGGCCAGGATGTCCTTGAGCGTCTGCGAAGAAACGGCGGGAACGGTGAACTCCAGCGTGCGCTGCGAAAGCTGGGTGGCGAAGCCGGCATGGATGTCGCCGGACAGCACCACCGTGCCGCCAGCCTCGTCCATGGCCTTGACCAGTGCGTCGCGCTGGCGCCCGAAGCCGTCCCACTGGTCGACGTTGAGATAGAACTTGCGTTGCAGCATCGGTGGCGCCTTCATATCAGGTCGCGCCATGTCCAGGACCATCGAAGTCATCGACACCGAACTGGCCACCAGCTTCCAGCGTGCCCGGCTTGACGCAAGCTGGGCCAGCAGCCATGCCTGCTGTTCTTCACCCAACGCCAGCGGCAGCTTGCCTTCGGCCTCGCGCAGGGCAAGCAGCAGGTCGTAGCTGTCCTTGACCACCAGATAACGGCTGCCGATATGGCTGAACAACTTGCTCTTGCCCAGCGCCAGCCACGGCAGGCCGCGCGGGTAATCGCCTTCGGCCGGCGGCAGCTCGGCCTGCATGAAACCGGGCACCGCCGCGTTGTAGCGCTGCAGGATTCCGCGCAACGCCATCAGGGCCATCGGCGCGGTGCTCGCCGCCTGCGCCCGCCTCACCGCATCGCGCTTGTCGATGCCTTCGTCGGTGTAGGCCCGCGTCAGCGCGCGCAGCAATGGTTTGCGCAGCGTCTTCCAGGTGTCATCGGCCAGATCCAGGTAGGGCATCAACTTCGGCGCCATCGCGACCGGATCCAGGCCCAGCAGCGGCAACAGACGCTGCAGCGCGGTCTGGTCATAGGCCAGCGCGCCGGGGAAGGCATCTTCGGGGATCGGATGGTCCGGCCGCTGGCTGCGGTAGTCCAGCAGGACCAGGCGCAGGTCGCGTCCGAAATCCAGCGCGCGCCACAAGCGGGTGTGCGGATGCAGTCGTTCTTCATCCACGGCCAGCGTGCCGTCGTCGCCATTGGCGCCCACCTCGACATCGACGGGCATGTATTCGAAGTAGGCATGTTCGGCGTGGCGCCGGCGCACGCGGTCGCCTTCATCATGGCGTCCGTTGCTGTAGGCCGAATGATCCTGCCAGCAATCGTCGCTGAACTCGTGGTCGTCCCAGATCGCCACCAGCGGCGCGCTTTCCAGCAGCGCCTGCAGCATCGGGTCGGTGCGGTACTGGCGATGCAGCTGGCGGTAGTTGTCGAGGCTGCGGGCGGCGAAATAGCCGCCATTCTTCTTGGCCACCGGCAGCGCGCCGGCCTGGTCGTCGAACACGATGTTGCGCTCGCCGCCAACGCTCTGGAAGCTTTCGTCGCCGACCGATTCGTAGATGAAATCGCCCAGGTGCAGGACGAAGTCGGGTGCTTCCTCCAGCAACGGCATGAGGCTGTTGTACCAGCGACCGCCATAGTCCTGGCAACTGACGAAACCGAACTTCAGCGGCGGCGTCGGTGCCTCGGCCGCCGGTGCGGTGCGCGTGCGCCCGGTCGGCGATGCCAGCCAGGTGTCGCCGTCGCGGCGCAGGAAGCGGTAGAAATAACGTCGCCCGGGCTGCAACTCCTGCACCCGCACGCGCAGGCAATGGTCCGCCTCGGCAAGGGCCACCAGGTCGCGCTCCACGCGCAGCTGCAGGAACTGGGCGTCGTCGGCAACCTGCAGGCGCAGTGCCACATCCATTCCGCCCGCATCGGGCGCCCGCGTCCACAGCAACACCCTATCCGGCCGCGGATCGCCGGAAGCCACCGACTGCGGGAAATGATGTCTTGAAATGGCGAGGCCGGATGGATCTTCCGCTGCCTGCAGCCAGCCGCTTCGGCTGGCGAACGGCACGGCCGCCGCGGCCACCACCAGCGCCTTGAGGAAACGACGACGCGCAGGGCGTGGCATGGATCGATCGGCAGGCTGGGACAAGGACAACTCCTTTAATGGGAAGGCGCGGGAAGTGCTCGACGGTAACCCCGGACCGTTGCCAGTGGATGGCAAGGATTACCTGCAATCGTATGGCAATGTGCACCCGCCATGCTGCGCGGCATGCTTGTGTTCCCCGGGGGACGGGGAACCAACGCAGCCTCGCCGCCTCTTCGCAGGAAAGGCACGCCAACCTCACCACTGGACCAGAAGGCCACCATGCCCAGCCATAAGACGCGCACGCATTCCTTACCGCCCGATCCACTCGTCCTTGCGCTGCGCGCCGCCCTGCTGGCGCTCGCCCTGCCCTGCCTGGCCGTGGCCCAGGAGTCCGCCGGCCCCACGGCCGGGGACGAACCCACGCTCCTCGAAACCATGGTGGTCACGGCACAGAAGCGCGAGCAGCAGGTGGAGGAAGTGCCTATTGCGATCACCGCCTATTCGGGCGAGTTCCTCGACAAGCTTGGCATCACCGGACTCGGGCAACTGGCCGGTTACGTGCCGGGCCTGCAGGTGCAGGAGCAGAGCCCCAACAACCCCGGCTTCGCGATCCGCGGCATCACTTCCGACAGCGGCGACTCCACCGTGCAGCCGCGCGTATCGGTGTTCCAGGACGGCGTCTCCATCAGCCGCTCGCGCGGCGCATCGGTGGAACTGTTCGACATGCAGCGCGTGGAAGTGCTGCGCGGCCCGCAAGGCACGCTGTTCGGACGTGCCGCCGAAGTCGGTGCGGTGCACCTGATCCAGAACAAGGCCCGCGACGAGAACTCCGGGCAGCTGGAAGTTGGCATGGGGGCCTTCGACCAGCGCCTGCTGAACGGCTATTTCAATGCCAGCATCGCCCCGGACGCGCTGTTCGCGCGCGTGGCCGTGTTCCACGAAGAGCGCGACGGCAGCATCGACAACGCCGCCGGCGGTACCCTCAATGGCAAGGACACCACCGCCGTGCGCGCCAGCCTGGGCATGCGCATGGGCGAGGCCGGCTCACTGGACTTCATCCTCAACTACCAGCACGACACTCCCCCAGGCACCGCTTTCCGCAGCGGCACCCTCCCGACCCGGAACGGCAGCACCGGTCCGTTCGACCAGGCCGAGCTCAACCGCGGCGACGAACTGGGCCTGGACCGCACAGTGCGCGGAGTGACCGTGCTGGGCAGTTTCCCGCTCAACGATACGTGGGCCTTGAACACCGTCACCGGCTGGCGCACGTTCGACTCGCACGAGGAATTCGACGGCGACGGTTCGCAGCTGTATGCGCTGGAATTCGCCGAGATCGCGCAGGGCGAGCAATGGAGCCAGGAGCTGCGCCTCAACTTCGACGACGGCGAACGCTTCGCCGGTTTCCTGGGCGCCAGCTACTTCTTCGAGGACGGCTCCCAGCGGGTGCCGTTCCGCACCGACGAACGCAGCCTGGTGGCGCTGCTCTCGCAGAACCCGGATTTCCGCAACCAGGTCAGCGGCATCCTCGGCGGAGTCCCGTTCCCGATCATCCCGCCGGTGCTGGCCAACGGCGATGCCAACCTGGATTACACCCTGCCTCTCGGATTGCAGGGCCTGCTGAAGAAGGACCACCAGGAAGCCTTCGCCAACTACGGCACCACCAGGGCCCTGGACGTGTTCGTCGATGGCACCTGGCACGTCAATGCGAAGCTCGACCTCAGTGGCGGCCTGCGTGCCAGCTGGGAACAGCAGACCGCCGCCTACCAGGGCTTCGCCGGCAATGGCCCCACCCTGCTCAACGGGTTGGGTACCGGCAGCCCGGCCCCGCTGGCAGGCAGCAACATCCTCAACCTGGCGACCGATGGCCGGCTGGAGCGTTCCGAGGACTTCAATTCGGTGGTCGGTCGCGTGGCCGCGCGCTATGCCTTCGGCGACACGTTCAGCGGCTACGCGACGCTCGCGCGCGGCCGCCGCCCCAACGTCATCGAGATCACCCCGCAAGGCAGCAGCGTGCTGCCGGCCGAGGTGGTCGACAGCTATGAGCTGGGCATCAAGGGCAACGCCCTGGGCGGACGCCTGGTATATGACCTGGCCGGCTACTGGTACCGCTACAGCAATTTCCAGACCCTGCGTCCCAATCCCGCCGGCGGCACCCCGTTCTTCATTCCCACCAACGGCGGCAACGCCACCGCCAACGGCATCGAGGCTTCAGTGACCGGCGAACTGACGCGGGGCCTGGTGGTCTTCGCCAACTACGCCTGGACCCACGCGCGCTTCGACAGCACCGACGACAACGGCAGTCCGCAGGTCTACGCCGGCAATCGCTTCCGCCTGACTCCGGACCATTCAGCGGCCGTCGGCCTCGATTGGGAGCTGCCTTTCGGCGGCGGCAACGCTTTCTACCTGCGCCCGTCCTACACCTGGAAGTCGAAGGTGTATTTCGAAGACGACAACGCCGCAGGCCTGGAGCAGGGCGCGTACGGACTGCTCAACCTGCGCCTGGGCGTGCGCCTGGACAACGACCGTTGGGACATCGGCGTGTGGGGGTCCAACCTGGCCGATGAGGAGTATCTGATCGATGGCGGCAACACGGGTCGCCAGTTCGGTACCCCGACCTTCGTGCCCGGCCAGCCGCGCGCCTATGGCGTCACGGCGCGCGTGCGCTTCTAGGCCGCGGCTGCGTCCTGCATGAGGCCAAGGCCGGGCATCCATCCGGCCTTTTCCTTGGGTCACGACGGGTTCGTGCGGACGGCACAGTATCCTGTGTGGTCACCCGGGAGTATCCATGCAGCAACCAATCCGAGCCCATCGCCCCGCACGCTGGGTCGCACCCGCCCTGTTGCTGCTGGGCGGCAGCTGCATCGCCCTGGCCTGGGTGCTGGCTGCGCTCTACCTGCAACGCTCCTGCGGCTGGATGGCCATCGCGGCCGCGCTGACGTGTGCGTGCATGCTCAGGCTGGGCGGCATGCCGCGCAGCCTGGGCCGTTCACTGGCCGCGGCGCTGGCCACCCTGGCGATCATCGTGCTGGTCAACTGGGTGGTTGCCGCTACCCAGATAGGATTCTCGATGGGGCTTAACCCCTGGGATTCCGCGTGGAAGCTGGGCAGCGCCTATGCATGGACGCTGGCAAGCTTGGCCAACCATCCGCTGGACCGGCTGTGGATGGTGGTCTCCCTCGCAGTCGCGGCGTTTGCCGCCCGCTGAGCGGGCGGCCTGATTATCCAAGGCCGCTGACGAGGGCGCAGGCCAGCCTCAGTGGCCGCCGTCCAGCGCCTTCAGTTCGCTGACCAGCGCGCTGGCCATCTCTGCGCCATCGCCGTACAGCATGCGGGTGTTGTCGGCGTAGAACAGCGCATTTTCAATGCCGGCAAAACCGGTGCCCTTGCCACGCTTGATGACGATGGTGTTCCTTGAATTGACCACGTCCAGGATCGGCATGCCGTAGATCGGGCTGGCCGGGTCGGTCCTGGCGACGGGATTCACCACGTCATTGGCGCCGATCACCAGCGACACGTCGGTGTTGGGGAACTCGGGATTGACGTCGTCCATGTCCGCGATCAGGTCGTAAGGCACGCCGGCCTCGGCCAGCAGGACGTTCATGTGGCCCGGCATGCGCCCGGCTACCGGGTGGATGGCGAACTTCACCTTGACCCCGCGCTCCATCAGCTTCTGCGCCAGTTCCCAGATCTTGTGCTGGGCCTGGGCGACCGCCAGGCCGTAACCGGGAACGATCACGACGCGTTCGGCAAAGGCCATCATCGCCGCCACGTCGCCGGCCTCGATCGGCTTCTGCGACCCGCTGATTTCCTGCATCTCGCCGCTGCTGCCGCCGAAGTTGGAAAACAGCACGCCGCTGATGGGCCGGTTCATCGCCTTGGCCATCAACCTGGTCAGCAGCATGCCCGCCGCGCCCACCATCATGCCGGCGATGATCAGAGTCTCGATGCCCAGCACATAGCCTTCGAACGCCACGGCCAGGCCGGTGAAGGCGTTGTACAGCGAGATCACCACCGGCATGTCGGCACCGCCGATGGGCAGCGTCATCAGGATGCCCAGGGCCAACGCCACCACGAAGAACGCGATGATCCAGGGCGTCTGCAGCGTCCACATGGCCATGCCGCCCAGCACCACCGCAGCCACTGCAACCGCCGCGTTGAACCACTGCTGGCCGGCGAAGGTGTAGCGCTTGTCCATGCGTCCGTCGAGCTTGGCCCAGGCGATGATGGAACCGGACAGCGATACGGCGCCGATCAGCGCACCGATCACGGCCAGCAGCAGCGTGACCTTCGACGGCGAGCCGCCGTGGGCCGAATACCGCAGCAGTTCCACGGCGCCGATGGCCGCCGCCGAGCCGCCGCCCATGCCGTTGTACAGGGCCACCATCTGCGGCATGTCGGTGATCGCCACGCGGTTGGCCGAGATCCAGGCCGCCGTGGTGCCGATGGCCACCGCGGTGAAGATCAGCAGGTGGTTGTGCAGTTCCGGCAGCAGGAAAGTGGCGGCGGTGGCGATCAGCATGCCCAGGCCGGCCCAGCGGATGCCGCTGCGCGCGGTCATGGGCGAGGCCATGCGCTGCAGGCCCAGCAGGAACAGGGTCGCGGCGACCAGGTAGCTCAGCTTGACGAAGTTCGCCAGCACTTCCGGCGTGATCCAGCTCATGGCTGGGCCTCCGGCTTGATGGCGGGCTTCTTGGAAGACTTGAACATGTCCAGCATGCGTTCGGTCACCACGTAGCCGCCAGCGGCGTTGCCCGCGCCCAGCAGCACGGCGATGAAGCCGATCACCTTCTCAAGGGTGGTGTCGGCGTGCCCGAGCACGATCATGGCGCCGATCAGGACGATGCCGTGGATGAAGTTGGAGCCCGACATCAGCGGGGTATGCAGGATCACCGGCACCCGCGAAATGATCACGTGGCCGGCAATGGCCGCCAGCATGAAGATGTACAAGGCCACGAAACCGTCGCTCATCCATTCTCTCCCAGGGCACTGCGCCCTGCCCGCATCATAACCGCGCACTGAATCCGTTGGCACTTGGGTCAACCCATGGCCGCTTGATGCGTTTGCCCCCCTGAACCCGAGTCGGAGCAGGCCGCGATGAAATACAGACCGACGAGGTACCAGGCCATCCTGCCCCGCATGTCCCTGCCCGATATTGCAGATACGCTGTTGGCGTACGAGGCGGTGATCTTGACGGCCTCCCGGACCACAGGCACTAAGCTGTGCTGGTGAGTCCGAACCTAAACCAGGCCGACCTCGATCAGCCCCTCGAAAGCACGCCGCGCCAAGTGGCAGCGACGCTGGAGCTGTTTCTGGCCGAAGTCGGCACCCGCGCGTTCCGCTTCGCCGAGGCCGGCCTGCGCAGCCGCGACGACGCCCTGGATGCAGTGCAGGAAGCAATGATGAAGATGCTGGGTTATCGCCAACGCCCCGCCGAGGAATGGACGCCGTTGTTCTGGAGCATCCTGCGACGCAAGATCGTGGACATCCAGCGCCGTGGCAATTTCAGGCTGCGTTTCTTCGCCCCACCCAACGAACGCAGCGAAGACAGCCTCGCTGACTGGGCCGACTCGGCCGCAGGACCTTCGCGCTCGCACGACCAGCGTGAAGCCTATTCAAGATTGACGGTTGCGCTGCGCACTCTTCCGGCCCGCCAGCGCGAAGCCTTCACCCTGAGGGTGCTGGAAGAACTCGACGTCGCCGACACCGCCCGTGCCATGGGATGTTCGGAAGGCTCGGTCAAGACCCACCTGTCGCGCGCGCGCGGCGCCTTGCAGAAACAAATGGAGGATTTCCGATGAATACGGGGATCGACGAAAAGGAGCAGAAGTTCGACCACGACATGCGCCAGTTGCATGCCACGGCCGTATCCAGCCTCTCGCCGCAGACGCTCGCGCGCCTGCGCGCGGCGCGCCACGCCGCGCAGGCTGCGCCACGACGCGGGCATGCCTGGCGCTGGGTCACCGCGACCGCGCTGTCGGCAGTGCTCGCCGTGGGTCTGGGCGTGCAGTTGCTGCCGGGCTCCGGGCCCGCCACCGAGGCACCGCCCATGGCTGCCGCCAGCAGCGATGCCGGTTATACCGAGACCTTGGCAACGCTGGACGAAAGTCCCGACCTTTACGTGTGGCTGGCTTCTTCGGAAGCTGCGCCGCTGGCAATGGAGTAACTGCATGAAGACCACTTTCTTTCGCGCCGCGACGCTGGGCATGCTGTTGCTTGCCGGCAATTCGTTTGCGCAGTCGACGCCGGCGCAGCCACTGCCCGAATGGGACAAGCTGACTTCCCAGCAACGCGAAGCCTTGATCGCACCGGTTCGCGAGCGCTGGAACGCCGATCCCACCGAGCGCCCCAGGATGCTGGAGCACGCGCGCCGCTGGCAGGCCATGACCCCCGAACAGCGCCAGCAGGCCCGCAAGGGCATGCGCCGGTTCGAAGGCATGAAACCGCATCAACGCGAGGAAGCACGCGCCCTGTTCGAGCGCATGAAGTCGCTGTCGCCGGGGCAGCGCAAGCAGCTTCGCGACGAGTGGAGGGCGATGACGGCCGAGCAGCGCAAGGCCTGGGTACAGAACAACACGCCGAAATCACCGCCGGCACATCCGTAATTGCGTAGGGCGGGCCCCGGCCCGCCGGCAGGGGATGCCGCAGTTGCCGGAAGGCGCTCCGTCGAAAGCTGGCGTAGGGCGCAATAACCGAAGGGCATTGCGCCGAACGTGAATGACGATGCGTGTCGGCACCCAAGCAGGATCGATCATTCGGTAGCGGATGCTGCTGGCTACGCATGATTGCGGCCACAAGCTCTAAGGCGCGCCTGTATAGGTTGCGAGCCTAAGTCTTATATAGCCCTAAATGTCGCGCCGAACTACTGGGTAGCCACTACCGCTTCCGGCCACCTAGTCTTCGCCAGCAGCTCATCATTCCAGTCGAAGTTGATCGCACCTTCCTTCAGGAACAGTGCGACGAAGTTGTAGACGTTGCGCGAATACATTTCGCTGGCATGCACGGCACCCATGCTGGCCAGGTTGAGCGGGCCGGCCACGGTCACGCCGTTGAGCTCGATGGTTTCTCCCGGTCGGGTCGCTTCGCAGTTGCCGCCGGTTTCGGCGGCCAGGTCCACGATCACGCTCCCCGGCTTCATCGCCTCGACCATGGGCATGGTGATGATCTTGGGCGCCGGGCGTCCGGGCACGGCGGCGGTGCAGACCACTACGTCGATGCCTTTCAGGTGTTCAGCCAGGCGGCGCTGCTGCTCGGCGCGCTCCTCGTCGGTGAGCTGGCGCGCATAGCCGCCCTCGCCCGCCGCGCTCACGCCCAGGTCCAGGAACTTGCCACCCAGCGACTCGATCTGCTCGCGGGTCTCCGGGCGCACGTCGAAGCCTTCGACCTGCGCGCCCAGGCGCTTGGTGGTGGCAATGGCCTGCAGTCCGGCCACGCCGGCGCCGACGATCAATACCTTGGACGGACGGATGGTGCCGGCGGCGGTGGTCAGCATCGGAAAGAATCGCGGCGCCAGTTGCGCGGCGATCAGCACCGCCTTGTAGCCGGCCATGCCGGCCTGCGAACTGAGCACGTCCATCGACTGCGCGCGCGTGGTGCGCGGAAGCTTCTCAAGCGGAAAAGCGACGATGCCGCGCGCCTTGAATGCCTCGGCGCGCTGGGCGTCGGCGTCCGGCTGCAGCATCCCCACCACCGTGGCGCCCTGTTTCAGCTGGCTGATCGCAGCGGGGTCGGGAGCCTGCACGCACAGCACCAGGTCGGCCTGGGCGGGGGTTTCAGCGGTCGCCAGCTGGGCACCGGCATCGAGGTAGGCCTGGTCGACGAATCCGGCACTCCGGCCCGCGCCACTCTCGACCTTGATGCTGGCGCCGGTGGCAACGAGCTTCTTGACTGTTTCGGGAGTGGCGGCCACGCGACGTTCACCCGCCGCGACTTCCTTCAGCACCAGCACTTCAATCGCCATATTCCCCTCACCGGTCGGATTCCAGACTGCCGATGCTAGCAAAGCGAAGGGGTTGCAGACGGGCCACGGCTGAAAGCCCATGGCAGGCCGGCACGTTGGCGGCGGCGGAAATGCACCCGGTCTGCAATGGGGGGATCGCGAAACGGCGGCTTATTCGACCGGCTTGGCCGGAGCAGCTCCGGGACTCAGACGCCGGCTGCTGCCTTCTCCGGGTCCAGGCGCTGGATGACGCCCTGCATGGCGCTGTCGAAGGCATCCTCGTCCTGGTGGGTGCGCAGGCGGCCCATGCGCACCATCATGGCCAGCTCTTCGGGCGAGGCCACGCAGAAACGGACGCCGCGGCGATTCACGAACAACAGGCGCGAGGAAATGGGGCTGACCCACGACAGCTTGCCGGCCTGCACCTTGTTGTCCTTGTCGATGAAATCCAGCCAGGTGCCGATCGCCAGCGAACGGAAATGATCGGCATCGGTGCTGTCGAAATCCAGCGTATCGGTGCCGCCAACGAGCTGGATGGAAAGCGAATCGTCCTCGGCGACCTTGGGCAACACCACCTGCGGCAGTTCGGGCAAGGACTTCTCCAGGTCCGGGCGCGAGGCGGCCACGGCCTGCAGCGTGTCGTGCAGCGCATCGACAGCCGAACTGGCGGCATCGGGGTTCATGCCGACACTGGCGAACACCTTCTGCAGCGAGGGACGCCAGGTCTGCAGCCAGGGTTTGCCCACGATCTGTCGCTGGGCCTCGTTGAGTTCCTCCAGCACGCCATCGGCCAGGGCCAGCGCATCGCGCAGGCCATCGCCGTTCTCGCCTTCGCGCAGCACGGTCATGGTGACGTGGTGGGCCCAGGGCTGGCGCATGAAGTCGTCGATGGCCTGTGGCACATGGCGCCCATCCAGGCGGGCCGACAGTTCCTGGGCCATGCGCAGGCGCGCTGTCTCCAGGCGCTCCTGTCCGCTCTGGATCTCGGCGGCGCGGCGTTCGGCGATCTCGATGCGGCGTTTGTGCTGGCCGAGGAAATCACGGAATTCCTCTTCCAGGGTCAGGAAGATCGCCAGGTTCTCGTTGAATTCGGCCGTCAGCCGGCCCACCACTTCCTCGACCTTGGCCATCAGCGTGCGTTCGGCCGCGCTCTCGCCATTGTTGCCTTCGCAGGCTTCGGCCAGCACGTTGAGCAGGCGGCGCGCCGGATGGGTCTTCTGCACGAACATGCGGCGGTCCAGCAGCGCGACCTTGACGAAGGGCACCACCAGCCGGCCGATCAGTTCGCGCGGCCGGCCTTCCAGGTCGCGCTCGTCCAGCATCACGTCGAACAGCATGCCGACCAGGTCGATCGCATCCTCATCCACCGGCGCCAGCCGTGCCGTCGACGGATCCACGCCCAGCTGGGTGGCGCCGCTCAGCACTTCACTCTTCAGGCGCTGGGCCAGTGACTCGCCGGTGTCGCCAATGGCCGCGCGCAGGGTGGCACTGGGGGTGCTTTGCAGCAGCGACAGCACCGACAGCATCTCGCGTTGCGACAGTGCGCGGTTGTCCACGCTGCCGGAGTTCGGCCGGTTAGCCTGCGGTGCCTCGCGGTTGCCGCGTGATTCCTGCAGCAGATGGTGCAGTGCTTCAAGCAGCACGCCCTGGGCGCCACCGGAATAGGTGCCCTGCCCTTCGTTGTAGCCGCCCTGGCCCATCGAGGCCTGCATGCCGCCCTTCATCCCGGCCATGCGATGGGTGAAGCGGGCCGCCCACGCCGGCGCACTGGTTTCGTCCTCTTCGTCGGCCATCGCCTCGTGTTCCGGCGCGCGCGTTGGCGTCCGCACCGGCGCCCGGGCGGCCGGCATTTCGGGCATGACACCCGCCTGCACCAGGCGCTGGTCCAGCGCTTCGTAAATGCGGCCGATGCCCGGCACCAGGTCGCGCTCGCACAGCTTGACCACGACCAGCCTTACTTCAAGGCTCAGCTCGCAGGTGGCGAATGCCTCGTGGATGGCAACACCGATGTGTTCTGCGCCGATGGGATTGTGGTCGTTGTCCAGGACCAGGTTGCCCGCAATCCAACCCAGCCGGCGATCCAGTCGCACGATCACCTGCTTGCAGTCGCGCATGATCACGCTGGCCAGGTTGCGCGCGGCAAGTCGCGACTCGAGTTCCTGGTCCGAGACCAGACTCAGGGAGGTGGTGGGCTCGGACAGTGCGTCTTCCACCGAAAGCGGATCGCCGGACTCCAGCGACTGCCAGGCTTTGTCCAGGTGGCTGCGGAAGCGGCGGATGATTTCATCGCGGCGGCGGCGCAACTCGCGCATCGCATCCAGGAACGCCATCTGCGAGTTGCCGGCACGTTCGGCGCGATCAAACAACGCGTCGTCGAAACGACCCAGTGCGACGGCGAAGGTATCGACCAGCGGCGGAATCACCATCTCGCGGGCCTGGGCAAGCAGTCGGGGATCGCGACCGTGGGGCTCGGGGTTGTGATTGCTGCTGGACATGCGCAAGGTTCCCGCCCTGGCAGGCGAAAGAAAAACGGGGGGGCAAGTGCGGGCAGGATTCCGCTTGGACAGCTTAGTGAATGCGAGCCCTTAACAACCGTGACCCGTTAGCCAGTTTGATGCCGCGCACCATGCCGGGCGCGGGTGCATTGCCTCACGCAGCTACGGACTGGCCCGCTGCGACCGGCCCAAGCCGATCGATCACGCCTTGCATGGCGCTATGGAATGCGTCATCGGGGCGATGCAGGCGCAGGCGGTCCAGCTTGACCATGATCGCCAGCTCCTGAGCCGAGGCGACCGCGATACGCGCTCCCGAGCGGGTGACGAACAACAGGCGGGAGGAGATGGGACTGATCCAGGACAGCTTGCCTGCCTGCACGCGGTTGTCGCGGCCGACGAAATCAAGCCAGGTGCCCACCGGCAGGTTGCTGAAGTACTCGGCGGTGACATTGTCGTATTCGATGCCCGCCTCCAGCTCTTCCCGGCTCAGGGGGCTGACGGACACTAAAGGCGAAGCATGTGTTTCCGGCACGGACGGCAGCGCCGTTTCCGGGACCACGTCGCCAGGCACTTCGGGCATTGCCGTTGGGTGACCCATCGCGCCCTGATGCAAGGCTTCCATCATTGCCGTCCGGGCGGCTGCGATTTCCGTCCTCGACTTGCCCGAAGACAGCCACACCGGCTGCAGCCAGTCGACCACCGAATCCCAGCGCGCAGCGGGTCCTTCCTTCTGCGCGGACTCCAGTGCCTGCAGCAACCCGTCGATCTGCATCAACGCCGCGTGGCCCTTGCCACCGGCTTCCAGCGCCGCGGCGTGCGCCGCCCAGCGCGCCTGCAACAACTCACGCACGGGCGCGGGAATGACCCGGGCCTCCAGCCTGGACTGCAAGGCCGCACGGGCCCAGTTGCGGGCTTTCTCCAGTGCCTCGTCCAGGCGCTGACGTTCGGCCAGTTCACGCTCGGCGATATCCGCGCGCCGGCGGTACTCGCCGTAATAGAGGTTGAAGTCGCCACGCAACGCGCGGAACACCGACTGGCTTTCATCGAATTCCAGCGCCAGCCTGCCTACCGTGGCCTCCACCTTTTCCAGCAGCTCACGCTCTTCGCCTGATTGGCCGTGGTTGCCTTCGCAGGCTTCGGCCAGCACGTTGAGCAGGCGGCGCGCCGGATGCGTGGCCTGCAGGAACAACTGCCGGTCCTGCAGGGCGACCTTGGTCATGGGTGCGATGAGCTTGCCAAGCACCTCGCGCTGGGCGGGGCTCAGGTCGCATTCGTCGAACATCACCTGGAACAGCATGCCGATCAGATCGACGATGTTCTCATCGGCCGCCGACAGCTTCACCGCCCTGGCCTCCACGCCCAGCAGGGCCGCAGTGGCGAACATCTGCTTCTTGAACCGGGGCAGCAAGGCGCCCGGCGGCCGGACCATGGCGGCGATGGATTCATCAGGGGCAATCTGCAGCAGGGTCAGGATGGACACCAGTTCCCGCTGCGACAGCGTGTTGCGGGGCCCGGACATTCCCGGGTCGCGACCTTGCACCTCTTCGCGCGCCGCACGCGAATCCTCCAACAGCCTGTGCAGGGCGGGCGGCAGGGTACTGTCATCGGGCGTGGCGGCAGTGGGTGACCGGGCGGCTGCGGCGGCCTGACCTGGCTCACCAACCTCCCACTCGCCGAAGAAACGGGTCAGCCAGTCGGGTTCCGGCTCGGCCGACTCGGCGCCGGTGGATGGGATATGGGCGATCCTGGCCTGGCCGGATCCCTTTTCCGGAACGCCGAATTCCCGCGCCAGGATGGCATACACCGTTTCGTAGATCGGCCCGACCAACTCGATCAGCACGCGCTCGCAGCACTCCACCGCATTGACCCGCATGACACCGGGCAGGGACACGGCGCTGAAACCTTCGTAAACCCCCATTGCGATCTGCGCCGGCGAGAACGGATTGCTGTCGGCATCCATGCGCAGGCCGGGATCTATCCAGGTGAGGTAACTGTTGAGCGACAGCAGCTGCGACTGCCATTCCCGGGTCAGCGCGTCCGCCAGATGGTGGACAGCCAGCTGCACCTCCAGCTCATCGTGTTCCACCAGGTCCAGGTTGGTGGCCCGGCCATCAAAGGACAGCCGCGAGGTCAGCGGCGCGCCCGACTCCAGGGCCTGCCAGGCGCGAAACAGGTGCGTGCGGAATGCGCCCAGCACGGCTTCGCGTTGCTGGCGCATGACATACAGGCCATCGATCAGTGGCGCCGGGTCGATACCCAGGCGCGCGCCTTGCTCCAGCAACGGCTCGCGCAGGCCGTCCACAACGTCCGTGAATGCGTCCAGCAGTGGCGGCAACACCGTTTCCCTCATCAATCCCAGCAGGCGCGGGTTGGCGACGGCGAGTGTCGGCGGTGCCTGCTGCATGTAAGTACGGGGACCTCGGCAAGGGGGGACCGGCGGCTACACTAGGCAGACGACCGCTAAGACTTTGTGACTCCGGGGAGCCTGACGTAATTCGCCGCCGGTCACAACCGCGGCGTGATGGCCTCCGACCAAGTGAGACTGATGAGCACCAAGCCGCTACCCGACGCAATGCCACTTCTTGATGTCCTGCAATCCCGCCGCTCGGTGCCCTCCAAGCAACTGACCGCGCCAGGACCTGATGACGACGCACTCCAGCTCATGCTGCAAGCCGCCGTGCGCGTGCCCGACCACGGCAAGCTGGTGCCGTTCCGTTTCCTGCGTATCCAGGGGGATGACCGCCACGCGCTGGGCGCCGCGCTGGCCGCGCGCACGCTGCAACGCGATCCGGATGCCGCTCCGGCGAGCGTAGAAAAGGATCGCGCCCGGTTTTCCCATGCGCCCCTGGTCATCGCGGTCGTGGCGCGGCTTGCTCCTGGACACAAGGTTCCTGAGCAGGAACAGCTGCTCACCGCCGGTTGCGTGTGCTTCGCATTGCTGCAGTCGGCCCAGGCCCTGGGCTTCGGCGCGCAATGGCTGACCGGATGGGCCGCCTACGACGAGGTGATCGCGGCGACCCTGGGGCTGCAGGCCAACGAGAAGGTGGCGGGGTTCATCCATATCGGCACGCCGAAGCTGGAGGTTCCGGAACGCGACCGCCCCGATGCCGCCGCGCTGTTGCAGGACTGGCACGCGCATGCCTGAAGCCGTGACGCCGGCAATGCCCAGGCCAGCGCTGTACCTGGTGGATGCCAGTCTTTACGTGTTCCGTGCCTGGCATTCCATGCCCGACCAGTTCCACGACGCCGATGGCTGGCCGACCAATGCAGTGCACGGTTTCGCCCGATTCGTGCTGGAACTGCTGGAACAGGAGCGACCGCGGCACATCACCATCGCCTTCGACGAGGCTCTGGACAGCTGTTTCCGCAACCGGCTTTACCCGGCCTACAAGGCCAATCGCGACCCGGCGCCGGAGGAACTCAAGCGCCAGTTCACCCATTGCAAGGCGCTGTGTGCGGCACTGGGGTTAAACGTACTGGCGCATTCCGAATACGAGGCCGACGACCTGATCGGCAGCGCGCTTCACCACGCACGCCCACGTGGTTTCCGCGGGATGATCGTGTCGGCCGACAAGGACATGTCGCAACTGCTGATGGAGCATGACGAACAATGGGACTTCGCCCGCGGCCAGCGCTGGGGCATGGCGGGAGTCAAGGCGCGGCACGGCGTGGAGGCGGCGCAGATCGCCGACTACCTGGCCCTGACCGGCGATGCGGTCGACAATATCCCGGGCGTCACTGGCATCGGCGCCAAGTCGGCGGCGATCCTGCTGGCGCATTTCGGAAGCCTAGACATCCTGCTGACGCGCATCGATGAGGTGGGCTTCCTGCGCATGCGCGGCGCCGCGCAGATGGCGGTGCGCCTTCGCGAGCAGCGCGAACATGCGCTGCTGTGGCGGCAGCTTGCCACCATTGCGCTGGATGCGCCGGTCGACGGCGCCGAACCCGATTTCGTCCGCGCCGGCGTCGATGCCGGCATGCTTGAAGCGCTGTCCGACTCGCTTCGCTTCGGCCCCATGACCCGCCGACGCCTGCGCGAAGCCGCCGGCCTGCCTGGCTAGGAGCATACGGCTTGCGTTACTCGACTAGCATGGACCCATGAAGAACAAGACCGCAGTACCCACGACCGTCTACGAAGGCCGCTACCTGCGCATGGTCGAGCGCGGTTCCTGGGAGTACGTGGAACGCACCCACGCCAGCGGAATGGCCGCGATCATCATCGCGGTGACGCCGGAGGACAAGGTGGTCTTCGTCGAACAGTTCCGGGTGCCGCTGCAGGCTTCCACCATTGAAATGCCGGCAGGCCTGGTGGGCGACATCCACGCGGCCGAATCCATCGAGCTCTCGGCCATCCGCGAGCTCGAGGAGGAAGCGGGCTGGACCGCCAGCCACGCCGAAGTGCTGATGATCGGCCCCACTTCCTCCGGCATGGCCAGCGAGAAAGTCGCCTTCGTCCGCGCCACGGGTTTGAGCCGGGTAGGCGCAGGCGGCGGCGATGCCGATGAAAACATCACCGTGCATGAAATCCCGCGGACGCAGGCGGCCGCCTGGCTGGTGCAGAAAATGGCCGAAGGCTACGAGCTGGACGCCAAGCTGTGGGCCGGGCTGTGGATGATCGACCACCAGCTGGACGGCACCCCGCGTGGCTGATGCGCTGGTGCTGCTGGGCGTGGACGACCCGCCACCCTTCACCGTCCACAACCCCAATGGCAACTCGCCTTTCGTGCTGATCGCCGACCATGCCGGCCAACGGATTCCGGCCCACCTCGGCGACCTGGGACTGACACCGGCGGAACTGGACCGCCATATCGGCTGGGATATCGGCATCGCCGGAGTCACCGAACGACTCGCCGGCCTGCTCGATGCCTTCGCCATATTGCAGACCTATTCGCGACTCGTGATCGACTGCAACCGGCCGCTGCAGGCCGCCGGCTCGATCGTCACGGTCAGCGACGGCACCGAGGTACCGGGCAACCAGGGATTGGATGACGAGGCGCGGACAGCACGCGCGCTGGAAATCTTCGCGCCCTACCATGGGCGCATCACCGAGGAACTGGACCGCCGCAGCATTCGCTCGCCATCACCGGTGCTGGTCTCGATGCACAGCTTCACGCCGGTCTTCTCCGCGTTCGAGCGTCCCTGGCATGCCGGCATCCTGTACCACCGCGATGCGCGCCTGGCACATGCGCTGCTGGCGGCATTGCGCGCCGAGCCCGGACTGGAAGTCGGCGACAACGAACCCTATGCGGTCAGCGACCACAGCGACTATGCCATCCCGGTCCATGGCGAGCAGCGCGGCCTGCTGCACGTGGAGCTGGAAATCCGCCAGGACCTGATTGCCGATGCCGCGGGCCAGCAGCAATGGGCCGAGCGACTGGCCCGCCTCCTGCCACCATTACTGGCGGATTTGACGCGCCCCTGATCTTCATCTGCTACAACAGTCGCAACCCCACGCTTCCAGTACCCACCGCATCGTCCGGACGCACCGGAACGGTGCGCCGCGGCTGGCGGCTTCCTGCGCAGGAGCAACACGTGCTGATACGCCTTGGTTTCGAGATCACCCACAGCTTCCCGGAACCCACGCCGATGCTGCTGACCTTGAACGTGCACGATTCCCGGCGCGCGGACATCGCCATCGGCAAGGAACTGCAAACCTCGCCGCCGGTTCCGCTGCAGCAGTACCACGATGGTTTCGGCAATGTCTGCACCCGGCTGGTTTCGCCGGCCGGTGCCTTCACCGTTTCATCCGACGTGGTGCTCCGCGATACCGGCTGGACCGATGCCGTGGTGCCCGCCGCCAAACAGATTCCCGTCTACCAGCTTCCCGAAGCAACCCTGGTCTACCTGCTGGGCAGCCGCTATTGCGAAACCGACAAGCTGGTGGAGAAGGCCTGGGACCTGTTCGGCGCCACCCCGACCGGCTGGGCCCGCGTGCAGGCCATCTGCGACTACGTCCATGGCCGCATCCAGTTCGGCTACGAATTCGCCGACGCCACCAAGGGCGCGGCCTTGGCACTGGAACAGGGGCGCGGCGTCTGCCGCGACTTCGCCCATTCGGCCGTCGCCTTGTGCCGTTGCATGAACATCCCCGCGCGTTACTGCACCGGCTACATCGGCGACTTCGGCGTGCCGCCCAGCGATTCACCCATGGATTTCTCGGCCTGGTTCGAGGCCTACCTGGACGGCCAGTGGTACACCTTCGATGCGCGCCACAACTTCCCGCGCATCGGTCGCGTGCTCATCGCGCGTGGGCGCGATGCCGCGGACGTGGCCATCAGCAACACCTTTGGTCCGAACACGCTGGAGAAGTTCGAAGTGTGGTCGGACGAGACTTTCGTGGAAGCCCTGATTCCGCGGTGAGCTGCATTCCTTCTCCCTAGGGGAGAAGGGAGCCGCATCAGGCGAACCTGTCGGTGGCGCTGACCAGTGCATCCACGTGTTCGGCCTCGAATGCCGAGTGCCCGGAGACCGGGGAGACCACCAGTTCGGCCTTCGGCCAGGCCTTGTGCAGGTCCCAGGCATTGGCCATCGGGCAGACCACGTCGTAGCGGCCGTGCACGATCACGCCCGGTATGTCGGCGATGAGGTGGGCATCGCGCAGCAGCTGGTCTTCGATCTCGAAGAAGCCGCCATTGACGAAGTAATGGTTCTCGATGCGCGCAAAGGCCAATGCGAAGGCCGGGTCTTCATGGCCACTGATGAAATCGTGGTCGACGCGCAGGAAGCTGGTTGCACCTTCCCACACGCTCCACGCCCGCGCAGCGGCCAGCCGGGTGGCTTCATCGCCACTGGTCAGGCGGCGATGGAAGGCGGAAATCAGGTCGTGGCGCTCGACCAGCGGGATCGGCGCCAGGAAATGTTCCCAGGCATCCGGGAACAGTCGCGAACAGCCTTCCTGGTAGAACCACTCCAGCTCCCAGCGCCGCAGCATGAAGATGCCCCGCAGCACCAGTTCGCTGACCCGGCCCGGATGCTTCTGCGCGTAAGCCAACGCCAGCGTCGAACCCCAGCTGCCGCCGAAGACCTGCCACTCGTCGATACCGAGTTTTTCGCGCAACTGCTCGATGTCCGCGACCAGGTGCCAGGTGCTGTTGTCCACCAGGTCGGCGTGGGGGGTGGAGCGGCCGGAACCGCGCTGGTCGAACAGGACGATGCGGTATTTGGCCGGATCGTGGAAGCGGCGCATCTTCGGGCTGCAACCGGCGCCAGGGCCTCCATGCAGCAACACGACGGGCTTTCCCGCGGGGTTGCCGCACTGCTCGTAGTACAGGGTATGGCGGCCGTCGACCTTGAGGGTGCCGGTGTCGAAAGGTTCAATGTCCGGATAGAGCTGGCGCATGGATGCGGCCTCAGGTCTGGGCCTTGGAGTCTAACGCGGGCTGTATTGCCCCGGCGCAACGCAAGCCCTCATGTGGCAACTACGGGAACTGCCTCGCGATGACCCGAACAGGGTTCAGACCGTCAGAGCCTGGAATCAGACCGGATTCCTGCCCTCGCCTGGAGAGCCTGCAGGCAATGAGGGCCGTGCGCTGACCAGCGCCAAGTCAGGCCCATCGTCCACAGGTCACGCGGTCACGCAGTTCCAGGTCCTGCACCGTATCGACGTCAGCAAACCCTGCCGTTTCCAGCAGCGTGCGAATCGGTGCGCCCTGCTCCAGTCCATGTTCCAGCAGCAACCATCCGCCGGACACCAGGTGTACGCCCGCCTGGTTCACTATTCGGCGTATGTCGTCCAGCCCGTCGTTGCCTGACGAAAGCGCGGTTGCAGGCTCGAAACGCAGGTCACCCTGCTGCAGGTGCGGGTCCCCTTCGGCGATGTAGGGAGGATTACTCGCTATCAGGTCGAAGCGCTTGCCCGCCAGCGGGGCAAACCAGCTGCCGTGCCTGAATTCCACGTTTGCCAGGCCGTTGGCTGATGCATTGCGCCTGGCCACTTCGAGTGCGCCTGCACTGGCGTCGGTCGCAGTCACTATTGCCCGCGGACGTTCGCTGGCGATGGCCAGCGCGATCGCGCCACTACCCGTACCAAGGTCGGCCACCCGCACGGCGCGTGCAGGTGGCAGCCGGGCCAGTGCGAGTTCGACCAGCAACTCGGTTTCGGGGCGCGGGATCAGCGTGTCGGCGTTGACCTCCAGATCCAGCGTCCAGAAACCGCGCTTACCCGTGAGATAAGCGACGGGCTGTCCGTCGAGCCGCGCCTGCAGCAGTTGATCGAAACGCCATATGGCCTCCTGCTCCATGTGTTCGCCGCCATGCGCGTACAGCCACGAAGGCGTGCGGCCGACCGCGTGTGCAAGCAACAGGCGTGCGTCCACCGCGTCGATGCGTTCACACGCACTACGCAGGGCTGCATCCAGGGACACCGGTTGATTCGTATTCACGACGCCATCGTAGCCGCAGCGGGCCACGACCACTTGCCCATTCCTCCCACAGGCCCTGACTCCATGACTCCCTCCTTTCCCCTGCGCGGCCTGGTCGCCGCCAGCGTCGCGCTGTTGATCGCAGCCTGCCAGAGCGTTGCCTTCAGCGTCGCCAACCGCGGCATTGCAGCCGCCAGCGCCAGCATGGTCTACGACACCCGGCATGGCCTGGCGCTGGACATCTACCGGCCGGCGGCCCGCACGACCGTTCCAACCGCGGTCGTGTTGTTTTTTTATGGAGGCAACTGGAAGAGCGGCAAGCGCGAGGACTACAGGTTCGTCGGCCAGCGGCTTGCGCAACAAGGCGTGCTGGCCATCGTGGCCGACTACCGTACCTGGCCACGCACTACCTTCCCCGGTTTCGTCGAGGACGGCGCCCGGGCGGTGGCCTGGAGCCGCGATCATGCCACCGACTATGGCGGCGACCCGAAGCGCCTGTTCGTGGCGGGGCATTCGGCAGGCGCCCAGATCGCCGCGTTGATAGGCACGGACCGCCGCTACCTGGCCGCGCACGCCATGAAACCACGCGACCTGGCCGGCGTCATCGGCCTGTCAGGCCCCTACGATTTCGCCATCACCGGCGGCTACGAGGAGGTGTTCGGGCCACGGGAGCAATGGCCGCGCGCGCAGGCGGTCAATTTCGTAGGGGGCGACGAGCCCCCGTTCCTGCTCATCCACGGGGCCAGCGACACGACAGTGGAAGCCAAAGACAGCCAGGAACTGACGAACAAGCTGCGCGCAATGGGCGGGGAAGCAGAACTCGTCTGGATCCAGGGCGGCCATATCGCTCCACTTCAGGCCTTCTACGCGCCGCAACGCAACCCCGCGGCAATGCAGGCGATGAAGGACTTTTTGGGGGAATAGCCGCGCACCGGGAAAGGGGTCGATCCACCCATATGATAGTCATAAGCTATCATTGCAATGCCATCAATCGATTAGCTATATCAATCGGCCAGCTTTAACATTGCTGCGTCGCATCAATAACCCAACCTAAGGATCTCCATGTCCCTGATCAACACCCACGTACAGCCCTTCACCGCCAACGCCTTCCACAACGGCAAGTTCATCACCGTTTCCGACGCAGACCTCAAGGGCAACTGGTCGGTGATCATCTTCATGCCGGCCGCCTTCACCTTCAACTGCCCCACCGAAGTCGAAGACGCCGCCACCAACTACGCCGAGTTCCAGAAGGCCGGCGCCGAGGTCTACATCGTCACCACCGACACCCACTTCTCGCACAAGGTCTGGCACGAGACCTCCCCGGCGGTCGGCAAGGCCCAGTTCCCGCTGGTCGGTGACCCGACCCACCAGCTGACCAAGGCGTTCGGCGTGCATATCGAAGAGGAAGGCCTGGCCCTGCGCGGCACTTTCATCATCAATCCCGAGGGCGTGATCAAGACGGCCGAAATCCACGACAACGCCATTGCCCGCGACATCAGCGAGACCCTGCGCAAGCTCAAGGCCGCCCGCTACGTCGCCAGCCACCCGGGTGAAGTCTGCCCGGCGAAGTGGAAGGAAGGCGAAAAGACCCTGGCTCCGTCGCTGGACCTGGTCGGCAAGATCTAAGACCGCTGCATTGCACTGGAGTCCGGGCGCCAGCCGCCCGGACTTCCATTGAGTCTCCACTTTTTCCCCATGGACGCTTGCAATAGCGGCCTGGTCCCAACGGAAAAACCGCGCCGGCTCCCCTCCCCCCAGCGCATTCCTGGTTCCAGGCCGCTTCTGCAAGCCTCTTTACCCTTCTTCCGCCTTGCCCGGAGTCAAAGCCATGCTCGATGAAACCCTCAAGACCCAGCTGAAGGCCTACCTGGAAAAGGTCGTGCGCCCGATCGAAATCGTGGCCTCGCTGGACGACAGCGCCAAGTCGCGCGAAATGGAAGAGCTGCTGGGCGAACTGGTGCTGCTCTCCGACAAGATCAGCCTGGTGCAGGGCCGCGATGCCGACGCGCATACGCCGTCGTTTGCGCTGACCAGCCCGGGCCAGGACATCAGCCTGCGCTTCGCCGGCCTGCCGATGGGCCATGAATTCACCTCACTGGTGCTGGCGCTGCTGCAGGTTGGTGGGCACCCGTCCAAGACCGCCCAGGATGTGATCGAACAGATCAGGGAGCTGGACGGCGACTACCGCTTCGAAACCTATTTCTCGCTCAGCTGCCAGAACTGCCCGGACGTGGTCCAGGCCCTGAACCTGATGGCGGTGCTTAATCCCCGCGTCCAGCACGTGGCGATTGATGGCGCGCTGTTCCCGGAAGAAGTCGAAGCCCGCCAGGTGATGTCGGTGCCCACCATCTACCTCAACGGCGAAGTGTTCGGCCAGGGCCGCATGGGCGTGGAGGAGATCGTCGCCAAGCTCGATACCGGCGCGGCCCAGCGTGATGCGAAGAAGCTGGCAGGGAAGGCCCCCTACGAAGTGCTGATCGTGGGCGGCGGCCCGGCCGGCGCGTCGGCCGCGATCTATGCAGCGCGCAAGGGTATCCGCACCGGCGTCGTCGCCGAACGTTTCGGGGGCCAGGTGCTGGACACCATGGCGATCGAGAATTTCATTTCGGTGTCCGAGACCGAAGGCCCGAGGCTGGTCGCGCAGCTGGAACAGCACGTGCGCCAGTACGAGGTCGATGTCATGAACCTGCAGCGCGCCGAGAAGCTGAGCGCCGCCGACGGCATGATCCAGATCGAGCTGGCCAATGGCGCTTCGCTGAAAAGCAGGACGGTGATCCTGTCCACCGGCGCGCGCTGGCGGCAGATGAACGTGCCCGGCGAGGATCAATACCGCAACAAGGGCGTGGCTTACTGCCCGCACTGCGATGGCCCGCTGTTCAAGGGCAAGCGCGTGGCGGTGATCGGTGGCGGCAATTCGGGCGTGGAAGCGGCCATCGACCTGGCCGGCATCGTCAGCCACGTGACCCTGATCGAGTTCGACCACCAGCTGCGCGCCGACGCGGTGCTGCAGCGCAAGCTGCACAGCCTGGCCAACGTCACCGTCATCACTTCGGCCATGACCACCGAAGTCACTGGCGACGGGAACAAGGTCAACGGCCTGGTCTACGAGGACCGCGGCAGCAACGACAGGCACACGCTGGCGCTTGAAGGCATCTTCGTGCAGATCGGGCTGCTGCCCAATACCGAATGGCTGAAAGGCACGGTGGCGCTGTCGCCGCGTGGCGAGATCATCGTCGACGAGCGCGGCCAGACCTCCCTGCCCGGCGTGTTCGCGGCCGGAGACGTCACCACGGTTCCGTACAAGCAGATCATCATCGCCATGGGCGAAGGTTCCAAGGCGGCGCTCAGCGCCTTCGACCACCTGATCCGCAGCTCGGCTCCCGCCGCGGATGCCGAGCTTGAGGAAACCGAAGCCGAGGCCGCGTAAGGACATTTGATTTGCGGTCCAGCCCACTGGCATCCAGTGGGCTTTTTTTTCCCGTGTTGCATTTGGAAGTATCCTCCGGCCATGAACCTGCGCGACCTCAAGTACCTGCTCGCACTGGCCGACCACAGGCATTTCGGCCGTGCGGCAGCGGCATGCTTCGTCAGCCAGCCGACCCTGTCCACGCAGATCAGGAAGCTGGAGGAAGAGCTGGGGGTTTCGCTGGTCGAGCGCGCGCCGCGCAAGGTCATGCTGACCCCCGCCGGTCGCGATGCCGCCGAACGCGCGCGACGCATCGTGTCCGAAGTCGAGCAGATGAAGGAAGGCGCGCGACGCAGCCAGGATCCGGAAGCAGGCACGGTCAGGCTGGGTATTTTTCCGACCCTGGGCCCCTACCTGCTGCCGCACGTGATCCCGCGCATACGCGAACGCTTTCCCAACCTGGAACTCCTGCTGGTGGAGGAAAAGAGCGACGTCCTGCTGTCGCGGCTGCACGAGGGCAAGCTGGACGCCGTGCTGCTTGCGCTGCCCGTGCATGACGACCAGTTGCACAGCCAGTTCCTGTTCGAGGAGCCGTTCCTGCTGGCGGTTCCGGAAAACCATCCGCTGGCGCAACGCGATTCGCTGAGCCTGGGCGAATTGTCCGACCAGAAACTGCTGCTGCTGGAAGACGGCCACTGCCTGCGCGAACAGGCCCTGGAGGTGTGCCGGCTGTCGGGTGCGAACGAAAAGTCCGAATTCCGCGCCACCAGCCTGGAGACACTGCGGCAGATGGTGGCGGCCAATGTCGGCATGACCCTGTTGCCGATGCTGGCGGTGAAACCCCCGGTGGCACGCTCCCAGAACATACATCTGCTTGGCTTCAGCGATTCCCATCCCAGCCGCCAGATTGCGATGTTATGGCGCCGCAGTTCGGCCATGGCCGACTTCCTGCTCGAATTTTCACGGGTTTTCTCCGAGCTGCCGGCGGCGCTTTTCCAGCCGAACCCGGCCCAGGTCGAGTCCCGGCTCCGGAAAGGGGACAGGCCGTTGCCCCTGCAGGCTTGAACCCATGCCGCTTCCGGGCTAGGGTTGGCCCTGCAAACTGAATCGACGGACGCCACGGCAACGCGGCGTCCGTTTTCCTTTCCGGCCCCACCACTTCCATTACAGGACATTCCCGTGACTGCCAACTCCACCAGCGGCCTGCCGCCGTCGAGCCTTGCCCCGCCCATCATCGTTTCAAGCCGCGATTTCAATCGCCTCGAAAGCCTGCTGGATTCACCGGCCTTGCGCCGCCACCCCGCAGCCATCGCCCTGATGCAGGAACTCAGCCGCGCGCAGGTACTGGCGCCCGAGCAGATGCCCGGCACGGTGGTCACCATGAACTCCCGCGTCGAGTTCGAAGAAGAGCTCAGCGGCGAGCGCCACACACTGACCCTGGTGTATCCGAACGAAGCAAGTGTCGACACCGGACGCATCTCGATCCTGGCACCCGTCGGCAGCGCCCTGCTGGGGCTTTCCCCCGGACAGATCATCGACTGGTCGGCACCGGATGGCCGCAAGTTGCGGCTGCGGGTTACCGCCGTCCACTACCAGCCCGAAGCCAACTCCGATTTCAACCGTTGACTGCCGAAGCCCTGCACAGCGGCGCCGGCCACCTCCTGCAATCCACCACGACCTGACTACGGAAACCCCATGACTGCAATGCCCGCAAGCGCTTCCAGACTCCAGCAACTCCGCGACATGTCGGTGGTGGTCGCCGATACCGGCGACTTTGATGCGGTCAAGCGCCTGCGTCCGGTCGATTGCACGACCAACCCGACCCTGGTGCGCAAGGCGCTCGACCTGCCGGTGTATGCGGAGGCCATCGAAAGGGAGCTGGCGTGGGCACGCAGCCAGGCCGGCGACCCGGCCGCGCGGGTGGAGGAAGTGGTGGACAGGCTGACCATTGCCGTGGGCGCCGCGCTGGCCGGGCTGGTGCCGGGCCGGGTATCGACCGAAGTCGATGCCGACCTGGCCTTCGACACCGCGGCGACGGTGCGCAAGGCGCACAAATTCATCGACATGTACGCCGCCCTGGGCATCGGCCGCGAGCGCGTGCTGATCAAGATCGCCTCCACCTGGGAAGGCGTGGAGGCAGCGCGCCAGCTGCAGCGCGACGGCATCGACTGCAACCTGACCCTGATCTTCAACCGCACCCAGGCGCTGGCCTGTTCGGAAGCCGGGGCCTTCCTGATCTCCCCGTTCGTGGGCCGCATCCTCGACTGGCATGTGGCGCGTGGCGAGGTGCCGTCCAGTATCGATGCCGACCCGGGCGTGGTGTTCGTGCGTGGCGTGTACGAGGAATTCAAGCGCCGGGGCTCGTCGACCGTGGTGATGGGCGCGTCGTTCCGCTCCACCGCGCAGATCGAGGCGCTGGCCGGTTGCGACCGCCTGACCATCTCGCCGGACCTGCTGGAGAAGCTGGAATCTGAAACCGGCGAGCTGCCGCGCCGGCTTTTCCCCGTCAGCGCCGAAGCCGCGACCCATGCGCCGATCGACGCGCCGCGCTTCGCCCGTGACATGGCGGCCGATGCCATGGCCACCGACAAGCTGCGCGAGGGCGTCGACGCGTTCGCCGGCGACCTGGCCGCATTGCGCCAGACCCTGGCCGGACGCCTTTCCGCCGCCGCGTGAAGCTGAGCACCGCACTGCTGGCCTGCGCCGGCCTGGCGGCGTCGGCCTGGGCTTTTTCCTCATTGCGTGATTCGCCCGCGCCGGCCGCCGCCGGCGCGATGTTGGCCGCGTGTCCGTTGCCGCCCCGGGTGGCGAGCGACGCTCCGCCCCTGCAGACCGAGGTGCCCGCTTCACTGCAGCCGTTCGTGCTGGGAGACACCACGCTGCAGCCGCTGGCCGGTTTCAGCATCGAGGCGCGGGTGCTGTCGCGCGAGGACTACCGCCTGGGCCGCGAAGCCGCGCTGTCGCCGACCGACCTGGCGCTGGGCTGGCAGCGCATGCGCGAGGATGCGGTGTTGTCGCAACTGCGCATCAGCCAGTCCTCGCGCTGGTACCACTACCAGTGGGACCAGCCGCCGTTGCCCGCGCAGGAAATCGCCAGCAGCAGCGCCAACATGCACATGATCCCGGCCAACCCTGGCGTGGCCGGACTGCTGGCGGCCACGGCCAGGGACGACCACCTGCGCATCGATGGCTGGCTGGTGGAAGCAAGGGCAACCGATGGATGGCGGTGGCGCAGTTCGACCAGCCGCACCGACAGTGGCGGCGGTGCCTGCGAAGTGGTTTACGTCTGTTCGATCACCCGCCTCTGAGCCAGGCTGCGGTGGCGCGCCGGTCCGAACCATAGGGCCTGAAGACAGGCCCATGGCCTCAGTCGCCCAGCAGCACCTTGTTGCGTCCGCCGTGCTTGGCCGCATACAGGGCGCGGTCGGCGCGGCCCAGGGCTTGTGCAGGTTCGTGCTCATGCAGCCGGCGTTCGGCGACGCCAACGCTGACGGTCAGCGCTACCGGATTTCCCTGCCATAGCACGCTGGCCAGTTCGACCTGGGCCCGCAGGCGCTCGGCGACGTGCCGCGCAGTCTCGAGGCCCTGGCCGGGCAACACCAGCATGAACTCCTCGCCGCCATAGCGGCCCAATGCATCGCCGGGGCCCAGCACGCCCTGCAGTACTGCCGCCAGTTCCTGCAGGCAGTGATCGCCGCAGGCGTGGCCGTAGGTATCGTTGACCGACTTGAAGTGATCCATGTCCACGAACAGGATCGACAAGGGTTGTCCGGTGCGCTCGGCTTCGGCGAAGTGGTGGACCAGCACGCCATCGATCGCGCTGCGATTGAGGATGCCGGTCAGCACGTCCAGTTCGGCGGCACGGCGCAGGCTGTGGTTGGCGCGGGCCTCGGCGCTCACCTCCTGCACCAGCAGTCCGAACCGGGTGGCAAGAGCCAGTTCCTCGGCACTGAAGGGTTGGGTGCCCTCGCGCTCCAGCACGGCGACTCCCAAGCCGCCACTGGTCGCGACCGGCACCGCCGCATACGTGCGTTTGACTTTGGGTGCGCCTGCCGAGGGTGGCGGCTGCAACGGCAGCGCAGCGACCTCCACCTGGCGCTGCGCGATCGCGCGCAGGGTTTCGGCGTTGGCCGCCGTCAAAGCGGCCATGCGCGATGTATGCACGACCGGTTCGGCAATCAGGATCGGGTCGTAACCGGAACGATTGAGCAGGATCGCCACCGACTCGAGTTTCAGCAGGGGCAACAACCGCGCCATCGCCATCTGCACCGCGTTCCACTCCATGTCCTTGGGTGCCACATCGGGCAGGTGCTGGCGCAGGTCGTGGATCAGCTCGGCGTAGGCTTCCTGTTGCTGCAGGCGCGATTCACTGGCCTGGCGCGCGCTGCGTTCGCGCTCATGCCGGACCCGGAAATCGGCGATGCGCCCGATCAGCGCCAACACCAGGACCAGCCCTATGAAGACCAGTCCGATCTGGAATCCGAAACGGCCCCAGAACTCGGTACCCATGCCGCGCACGCTCAGTTCGAACAGGGTGCCGGTCACCCCGAGCATGGCGACCGCGGCCAGCAGGGCCCAGCCCATCCAGGCCTTGCGCAAGGTCGCGCTGACAAAAGCCACTGCCGATAGCGAGGACGCCACGATCCAGCACAGGGTGACCAGCTGCTGGGTGGCCTCGGGGCCTGGCACCCAGCCGAACAGGCAGGCCACGGCCACCGACACAATGGCCAGGGCGCCTGTCGAAGGAAGCCATCGCAACCAGGGATCTTCCGGGCGCCGGCCGGCGAAGTCGCGGGCCACGGCGATCCCGGTCGCGCACACCAGCAGGGTGGCGATGTTGATGCCGCGCCCGCCCAGCGAGGACAGCCCGCGCAGCCAAGGCAGCGTGTAGGCGTGTCCGTTCATCGCCAGCATCAGCAGCAGCGAGGTGGCCATGAAGGACAGGAGGCTCAGGAAAGCCAGCTCGCGCGCGCCGAACAGCAGCGAAACCGCAACCAGCGCCAGCACCAGGATGCAGGCGTAAAGGGTGACGGCAAGGGCCAGCGAACGCTGGTCCTGCTGCTGCCCGTACAGGGTGCGCACCACCTGCGGACGCAAGGTCGCCAGCTGGGTGGAACGCGCCTGCACCTCCACCGTGGTCTCGCCGCTCCAGTCGCGGGGCAGGGTCTGCAGGAAGGCCATGGGAAACAGGCCGTCCTGCGGCAGCGGGTGGTAATAGGACTGCGCTGCCGGTCGCCACTGCCCGTTCGACAGATGCAGCTCGTCCACCGCCACGCGGTTGAAGCGCAGCTGCCAGGACGGATCCTCGTCCCGCGAAGCCGGCAGGGTGAAATGCAGCAGGAAACGGGCAGGCCGGCCATTCGTTGGCAACACCACGCCGCCGCCATCGACACTGACGTGGCTGCGGGCATCGGTATCCAGCAGCTCGATGCGCACCGGCACGTGGGTGGCGGACACGCTGCCTGGCAACGCCTCATGGACGTTGCAGGCCAGCATCAGCCACACGGCGATGGCGGGCAGCAACCGCGCCAGCAGGTGGCGCGCCATGGTCGCAGCGGCTTCAGCCGGCGGGCAGGCCATCCAGGTCTCCCAGCTCGTTCCGCTCCGCGGCCTGTTCGCTTTCCATCTCGCGCAGACAGGCCCCGGCCTGTTCCTCGTATCCCTCGGGCACGCAGACCCGCAGAATCCCGAACAGGGGCAATTCGCCTGCACCACCCAGCAAGGACTCCCCGAACAGGAAGACCGGGATGTCCCTGCCCTCCAGCGCATGCTTGGCCAGATGTGCCTCGATCAGGTTGTTGGCGCGGTACACGACTTGCATGGCGGCTTTCCCCTGGTCACCGATTGCAGAGTAACCGCAGTCAGCGGCTGATGACCACGGCATGCCACGGCCCGCCGGAGCGGTCGGCTAAACTGTGGCCCCCGCTGCCCAGGCTTCCCCGACGCATGTCCGCTGTACCCCCCGCTTCCGCCACGCCCCAGCCCGCCCACGCAAGCCACGTGGC
>NZ_QOVG01000011.1 GCF_010119615.1 Pseudoxanthomonas gei | reverse complement strand
GGCCGCGACCCCGACCCCGACCCCAGCACCTGCCGGGCCGCCGCTGCCTGCAGCGGGCGCCCTGCTGGTGCCGGTCCAGGGCAAGACGGCCACTGACCTGGTGGATACCTTTACCGACGCGCGCAGCGAGGGCCGTGCGCACGATGCCATCGACATCATGGCGGCCGCAGGCACGCCGGTGCTGGCCGTGGCCGATGGTCGGGTGGAAAAGCTCTTCACCAGTGACCGGGGTGGCCTGACCCTGTATCAGTTCGAGCCCTCGGGCCAGTTCGCTTACTACTACGCGCACCTGCAGCGCTATGCAGACGGGCTGGCCGAGCAGCAGGCGATCAAGCGTGGGCAGGTGATCGGCTACGTCGGCGCCACCGGCAATGCCAGCCCCGACGCGCCGCACCTGCATTTCGCCGTCTTCGTACTGGGTCCGGAACGGCATTGGTGGGAAGGCACGGCGGTCAATCCGTATCCGCTGCTTACCGGCAAGCGTTGAGGCGGCCGGCCGACACCGGCTGCCGTGTCTGCGCGAGCCGCAGTCGGGCATCGCTGAAGTCAGGCGCAACGCCGGAGCCTGCGTGCTCCTCTGCGTGAACGATACTTCAGCCGTATGCGGCTGCCGCGCTCCCCCAGCGCTGCGCACGCTGTGTGCTTTGGGCAGATAATCGGCCCTTGATCGGGGAACGGGAACGCCGCCCATGGGGCTGAACGCACGAGTCGATGGTCCTGTCGCCGAGGACGTGGCGGCTATCGCGCGCTTGCAGGCCGTGCCGCGCATCCTTGAGGCCGTGGCCCACCTCACCGGCCTGCGCTTCGCTGCCGTGGCGCGTGTCACCGACACCAGCTGGACCGCCTGCGCGGTCTACGACCAGATGAATTTCGGCCTGCAGCCTGGCGGCGAACTGGCGCTGGAAACCACCATCTGCAACGAGATCCGCCACAGCCACCAGCCGGTCATATTCGGCCATGCCAGCGTGCATCCCGAATTCCGCCACCACCCCACGCCCAAGCTGTACGGATTCGAGAGCTACGTTTCGGTGCCGATCTTCCGCACCGACGGCAGCCTGTTCGGCACGCTCTGCGCGATCGATTCGCACCCGGCGGTGTTCAAGGACGAGCAGGTGCTGAAGGCGCTGGACCTGTTCGGGCAGCTTATCGGCGCGCAGCTCGAAGTACAGGAGCGCGCCGAGCGCGCCGAGTTGGACCTGCAGACGGCCCATGCGACCGGCGAGCTGCGCGACCAGTTCATCGCGGTGCTGGGCCACGACCTGCGCAATCCCATGCAGGCGATCAGCATGGCTTCCGAACTGCTGCAGATGGAACCGCTGGGCGAGCGCGCCCGTCGCAACGTGATGCGCATCCAGCAGAGCGTGGGGCGCATGGTCCACCTGGTGCATGACGTGCTGGACTTCGCGCGCGGGCGCCTGGGCGGGGGCATTCCGGTATCGCTGTACGCCGACAAGGAACTGGCGGGGGAACTGCTGCAGGTCGTGGAGGAAGTGCGCATCGCCTGCGCGCGTCCCGACATCCAGGCGCATATCGCCATCGAGGTGCCGGTGGTCTGCGATCGCCAGCGCATGGCCCAGCTGGTGTCCAACCTGCTCACCAATGCGGTCACCCATGGCGAACCCGGCGCCCCGATCCGCATCGAGGCGCGCGCGGCGGACGACCATTTCAGCCTTGCCGTGCACAGCCGCGGCACCATTTCCGATGACCACGCCGAACGCCTGTTCCGGCCCTTCACCCGCGCCGTTTCCGATCAGCCGCGTCCCGGCCTGGGGCTGGGTCTGTACATCGCGGCCGAAATCGCCCGGGCCCACGACGGCACGCTGTCGGTGGAGTCCATCGATGGCGGCACCGTGTTCCGTTTCAGCATGCCGTGCACCAGTCGCGCAGGCGCAGCTGTGGTGCACGACCAGGATTGAAGCGGGGATGCCTGGCCCTGACCGGAAAAGCGGCCGGTCGCATGCCGGGCTGCCGCTGTCCCGCCGATTGCCGACCCGGTGATCGGCGCCTGGATTGCCAGGCCGGCAATAAAAAAGCCGGGCATGGCCCGGCTTTGCATTCCAGCGCGGCTTGCGCGCGCCGCAGGTACGGTGCGTGGCTAACGCGAGCGTGGCCGGACCGAAGGCGTCGACTTGGGCACTTCTCCGCTCTGCGCGGGGGCGACCGTCTGCAACACCCGGGTCACGCCGAGCTTTTCGACCTTGCCGCCCGATTTTTCGTAATCGGCGATGTCGCTGGCAATGCGTTCGCTCTCGATGCGCTTGTGCGTGTTTCCGTCGCTACCGGCCGGCGGACCCTTGGGGGCCGGGCCTTTACCACTGGCTTTCTTGGCTTTCATCAATCCTCCTGCGATGCGGCGGATGCCTTGCGCACCCGCGCGGGTACCGCAGAGCGCGGCTTCCACCCCCACTATGCGCCTTTCAGCGCCGCGGGGGTGTGATCGGGGCCGGGGCCAGGCGGCAAGGACTTGGCCTGTCTGTGTTTCCGTTGGCGGAATTGACTGTTGCAGGTCGAGGCAGAGGCAGCGGGACCGCGAAAGCGCGCCGTGATCGGCGCCAGCCGGGCTCAGGCGCCGACCCGCCTGCGCACCGCATCGATATCGCGTACCGGCCGTACCTCGATGCAGCCGGTCTCGGCCCAGGGGAACTCCGAGGCGATGCGGACCGCCTCGTCCAGGTCGGCCGCCTCGATCAGGTTGAAACCACCGAGCATTTCCTTGGTTTCGGCAAAAGGCCCGTCGACCACGCTGGTGCGGCCGTTGCGAATGCGCACGGTCCTGGCCGTGGCCGGCGCTTCCAGCTGCATGGACTGCGACAACTTCCCCTGTGCGCGCAGCGCGTCGGCATGCACGAAGCACTCGTGCATTGTCGTGTCGAAGGCCTCCTCGGGCATCGCCCCGAGCAGGCTTTCGTCGTTGTAGATCAGGACCAGGAACTGCGGCATGGCGGCCTCCGTGTCGGGCCCCAACAAGTACCGTCAAGCCCGTCAGGGGTCAAGCCGCAGTGCGGTCGGGGATTGATATTCCCGGATACGGGACACCGGCCAGGGGAATGCTCCGGTACGATCCACGCTCTTTCGATGCGTCCTGCAGGCTCCCGTGGCTTCCATCATCTCCATCCAGAACCTGGGCAAGACCTACAAGTCGGGTTTCCAGGCGCTGAAATCGATCAACCTGGAAATCCGAAAGGGCGAGATCCTGGCCCTGCTTGGCCCCAACGGCGCCGGCAAGACCACCCTGATCAGCATCATCTGCGGCATCGTCAACCCCAGCAGCGGCACGGTCACTGCCGACGGCCATGACATCGTGCGCGACTACCGCGCCGCCCGCGCCAAGATCGGGCTGGTGCCGCAGGAACTGTCCACCGACGCGTTCGAGACGGTGTGGGCGACGGTGAAGTTCAGCCGCGGCCTGTTCGGCAAGGCCCCCGACCCGCGATACCTGGAGAAGGTGCTGCGCGACCTGTCGTTGTGGGACAAGAAGGACAGCAAGATCATGACCCTGTCCGGCGGCATGAAGCGCCGCGTGCTGATCGCCAAGGCGCTGTCGCACGAGCCGAGCATCCTGTTCCTTGACGAGCCCACCGCGGGCGTCGACGTGGAACTGCGCCGCGACATGTGGGAAATGGTGCGCAAGCTGCGCGAAAGCGGGGTCACCATCATCCTGACCACGCATTACATCGAAGAAGCCGAGGAGATGGCCGACCGCATCGGCGTGATCAGCAAGGGTGAACTCATCCTGGTCGAGGACAAGCACGTGCTGATGCGCAAGCTGGGCAAGAAGCAACTGACGCTCACCCTGCAGAACCCGCTGCAGGCGGTTCCGGCGCCGCTGGCAGACCTGCCCCTGGAAGTGGCCGCCGAGGGCCATTCGCTGGTCTACACCTTCGACGCGCAGGCCGAGGAAACCGGCATCGCCGCGCTGCTGAAGCGGCTGGGCGAGCACGGCATCGACTTCAAGGACCTGCATTCCAGCGAGAGCTCGCTGGAAGAGATCTTCGTCAGCCTGGTCCATGGCAGCCAGGAGGCGCGTCCATGAACGCCCTCCTCAACTGGCACGCGATCCGCGCGATCTATCGTTTCGAGATGGCGCGCACTTTCCGCACCATCACCCAGTCGATTGCCTCGCCGGTGCTGTCGACTTCCCTGTACTTCGTGGTGTTCGGCGCCGCCATCGGCTCGCGCATGGGCGAAGTGGACGGGATCAGCTACGGCGCCTTCATCATCCCCGGCCTGATCATGCTGTCGCTGCTGAACGAGAGCATCTCCAATGCCTCGTTCGGCATCTACATGCCCAAGTGGGCCGGCACCATCTACGAGCTGCTGTCGGCGCCGGTGTCCTACGTCGAAGTGGTGATCGGCTACGTGGGCGCGGCCGCGACCAAGTCGCTGATCCTGGGCCTGCTGATCCTGGTTACGGCGCGGATCTTCGTGCCTTATGAAATCGCCCATCCATTCTGGATGGTCGGCTTCCTGGTGCTCACCGCGGTGACCTTCAGCCTGTTCGGTTTCATCATCGGCCTGTGGGCCGACGACTTCCAGAAACTGCAGGTGATCCCGTTGATGATCGTGACCCCGCTGACCTTCCTGGGCGGCGCGTTCTACTCCATCAACATGCTGCCGCCGGTGTGGCAGAAGATCGCCCTGTTCAACCCGGTGGTGTACCTGATCAGCGGATTCCGCTGGAGCTTCTACGGCGTGGCCGACGTGAACGTGGTTGTCAGCCTGACCGCGATCGTGGGTTTCCTGGCGCTGTGCCTGGCGGCGGTCTGGTGGATCTTCAGGACGGGATGGAAGTTGAAGGCCTGACTCAGCTTTAATAGACCTGCCGGCCGGGGCGGCCGCAGGGGAAATCGATGATGAAAATGGCTGGGACGCTGGTTCTGCTGGCGGCGTGGATGCTTGCCGCGCCGGTTGTCGCACAGGTGGACGTGGAGGCGTACCTCAAGCGCGACCGCTACGAACGCATGAAGATCTCGCCCACCGGCGAATACATGGCGGTGACCGTGCCGCTGGAAGACCGGACTGCACTGGCGGTCCTGCGCCTCTCCGACATGACCATGACCGCCAAGGCCATCGCTGGCGAGAATTCGCTGGTCGACGATTTCTGGTGGGCCAACGACGAACGCGTGGTGTTGGGGATGGCCCAGCGCCTGGGCAGTCGCGACGCGCCCTATGCCATCGGCGAACTGCACGCGGTCAACGCAGATGGCAGCCGCCCGATGCTGCTGGCCAGTCCCTACGGCATCCCCGATTCGAATGCCGGCATCGGTGGCACCATCCGCATGAACCTGGAATCGGCGGTGTTCCTGATCGATCCGCTGGCCAGCGATCAACGCAACGTGCTGGTCGCATCGATGCTCCCGGGCAGCGATCCGCAGACCCGCGTGGAGAAATTGGATATCTACAATCGCCAGCGCACGTCGGTGGCCACGGCGCCGGTGCGCAATGCCCGTTTCACCGCCGACGTCTCCGGCGAAGTGCGTTTCGCCCGCGGCTCCGGCTACGACAACGTGAGCAAGCTGTACTACCGCGATGCCCGCGGCGAGGCCTGGCGACTGGTCAACGACGAGTCGAAAAGCGGAGTGGTGGTGCATGCGCTGGGATTTTCCGAGGACGGCAGGACTGCCTACCTGCAGAGCGAAATGGCTGCTGGTCCGGATGCGATCTTCGCCTACGACCCGGCCACGGGCAGCCGCAAGGAGTTGCTGCGCGACGTTGCCGTGGATCCATTGCGCACGATCCACCGGCTGGATGCCTACGAGCCGGCTGGCGCTTCGTTCATGACAGACCGCATCCGCAACCGCTTCTTCGACGAAGCCTCGCCTACCGCACGCCTGTACCGCACGCTGGAGAAAGCTTTTCCCAACGAAGCCGTGGCGGTTACCTCGACCACCGCCGATGGCAGCAAGGCTGTAGTGCATGTGTGGAGCGACCGCAACAACGGCGATTTCTACCTGTTCGACACCGTCAGGAAAACTGCGAGAGGCATCTACAGCCGCCGCGAATGGTTCGATCCGGAAAAGGTTCCGCCGACCCGGGCGGTCCAGCTGAATGCGCGCGATGGCATGACCCTGCACGGCTACCTCACTGTGCCGAGCGGCAGGGAAAAAGAACTGCCGGTGGTGATCCTGCCGCATGGCGGTCCGTTCGGCGTGTTCGATGAGTGGGGATTCGACGACGACAGCCAGATGCTGGCCGAGGCAGGCTACGCGGTGCTGCGCCTGAACTATCGCGGCTCGGGCAACTATGGCCGCGACTACCTCCAAGCTGGTGCGCGGCAGTGGGGCAAGGCCATGCAGGACGATCTGACTGACGCCACCCGCTGGCTGATCGCGCAGCAGATCGCCGACCCGTCGCGCATCTGCATCTTCGGCGGCAGCTATGGCGGATATGCAGCGCTGATGGGTGCCGCGAGGGAACCGGGGTTGTACGCGTGCGCGGTGGGTTACGTAGGCGTGTACGACCTGGAGAAGATGCACAAGGACACTGCCGCCGACAGCCGTTCTCTGAAAACCTGGGCTGGCGACTGGCTGGGCGAACGCGATGCGCTGGGCGCGGTGTCGCCGGTGAACCTGGCGGGCCGGATCAAGGCGCCGGTGTTCCTGGCAGCGGGCGGCAAGGACGAACGTGCACCCATCGCGCATAGCAAGAAGATGGAGAAGGCGTTGAAGGCCGCGGGCGTGCCGGTGGAGACGCTGTACTTCCCCAGCGAGGGCCACGGCTTCTACACCGATGAACACCGGCGCGAATACTACACGCGCCTGCTTTCCTTCCTTTCGAAGCATCTGGGTGGCGCCACTGCGAAGTGAGGCCAAGTTGTCGATCTTCCGCAGCGACGGGAGCTTGACGGCTCTCGCTCTGCAGTCCTGGGAATCAGGCGTCCTTGCCGCTGCCCAGGTGATGGCTGAAGGTGGTCGCCGCATGCACGGCCAGTGCGCAGCCGATGGGATGCACGATCTCGATGATGGCGCGTTGCACGGCATCGCCGCCCGCGGGCAGCCACCACAACACGAGCGCGTAGGTGGCCAGGCCGACCAGCGCTCCGGCGAATGCATGCCATTTCCAGCCTGCGTCGCGGTCGGCGAGCCAAAGCATGAGCGCACCCAGCAAGGCGTACTCGATGCCCTTGATGCCGGCACCCAGCCACGCGATCGCGGTGGGGGCGCTTTCCTTGCCAAGCAGTTCCAGCATTGCCTTGTGCAGCGAACGCGCCAGCAGGAATGCGATTGGCGCTCCCACCAGCCCGACCACACCAGCGGACGAAATCTTTCCCCGCGCGGCGCTTTGACCCGCGGCGAGGATGGCGCAGATCAAAGAAGACCAGGATATTTTCTGTACGGTGTCGGCCACCAGGGTGACTGTTTCCGGTAATACGCCTTGCAGCACCTGGACCAGCAACACCATCACTTCGATAAGCAAGCCCAGGAACACGCCCAACCATGCGCCGCGCAACATGCTGCGCACGATGACGGAGCGGGGCCGGGTCACATTGGCATCGGTGGCAGTGGAAGTCATGGCGCAGGTTGGCTGGCGGTTGCGGTGCGGCGGGAGCGGCTCGCACGAAATTTCTGCACGCGGCTCCTGTCACTTCAATACGAAGTGCGGCCGCAGGGCCGGCCAGGCCATGTTTGCCGAATCTGGCGATGCACGGGGAACGCTTCGCACTCTGCGGCGAAGAAGCCTGGCTGCCACAGTGCAGCGATGGATCGCCGTTGATCGCGATATGACGGCAATCAACCGGTCCGGCCAGGATCACAACGCGTTGACAGCGGCAGGCAGGCACCGCGGACGGCCACCCGCCGGTGGCCCGGTCCGCCGTCAGGCGTTGTCGCGGTAGTAGGCCACCACTTCGCCCTTGACCTTGATGGTCATCGGATTGCCGCGGCGATCCTTGGACTTGCCGACCTGCACGCGGATCCAGCCTTCGCTGACACTGTATTCCTCGACATTGTCGCGCTCGACGCCGTTGAAGCGGATGCCGACGCCGCGATCGATGGCGGCCTCGTCATGGAACGGGCTGGCGGGATTGATGGCGAGGTGGTCGGGAGGCGTGTCGGACATGGCGGTTCTGCAGTGGGTTTGGCTGGACCCAAAGGATAAACGCCTGCGCTGGTTTAGTCTTGCCGCATGACCGAATCCGCCGCCGTCACCGAATCCGCCACTCCCGTGCGCGAGCGCCACGACCTTATCGATGCCCTGCGTGGCTTTGCGCTGGGCGGCGTGCTGATGGTCAACCTGGCCTCCTTCAGCCTCTACGAATTCCTGCCGGACCCTGCGCGTTCCGCCCTGCCTACCGCAGCCTTCGATGCGCTGGCGTTGCAGGCGATGGAATTGCTGGTGAACATCAAGTTCATCACCCTGTTCTCGCTGCTGTTCGGGCTTGGGTTTTCGCTGCAGATGGAACGCGCGCAGGCCAGTGGCGGGCTGGCCCGGTTCGTGCGGCGAATGCTGATCCTGCTGGTCATCGGCTTGCTGCACAGCTGGCTGTTGTGGTGGGGCGACATCCTGCTTACCTACGCTGTCGTGGGCCTGGTGCTGGTGTGTTTCCGGCGCGCGCCCGGCTGGCTGTTGCTCGCTTGCGGCCTGGCGCTGGCTCTGGTGGTGCCACCGTTGCTGTCGCCCTGGATGCGGGAGATCCTTTCCGCATGGCCGAAGCAGTCCGAGGCTTACGCCGGTGCATTGCAGGCATTTGCCTCCGCGTCGCCGACCCAGGCCCTGCGCGGCAACCTGGAGATGGCCTCCTGGGCGCGGGTCTCCAATTGGGCCCTGCTTTGCTTCGTGCTGGGCCGGTTCCTGCTTGGTTACTGGGCAGGAAGACGCGGCCTCTTGCAACGGCCATCGGGGCATCGGGTCCTGATTGCACGGCTGTTCTGGGGAGGACTGGCGCTGGGCGCTGCGCTGACGTGGCTGCAGTTCACCCAGGCCGGGCTGCGCGAACAGTACGCGTGGCTCGATACCGAAGCGTCGAAATTCGCCATCCGGGTGTTGCTGCGCGGTGGACCGTTGGCCCTGGGCGTGGCCTATGCGGCCGGATTCGCCTTGCTGTTCCTGCGGCCGGGGTGGCAAAGGTGGATGTGCATGCTGGCACCTATGGGGCGCATGGCGCTCACCCATTACCTGCTGCAGAGCATGCTGGGCGTCGTCCTGTTTTATGGGATCGGCCTGGATATCGGCCCGCGCTGGGGCGTGGCCGGCTGGCTTGCCGCCTGGATGCTGATCTATTCGGGTCAAGTGGCGCTCAGCCACTGGTGGCTGGCGCGTTTCCGCTTCGGACCGGTCGAATGGTTGTGGCGGTCGCTGACCTACGGGCGCCTGCAGCCGACCCGCACCGCGCGGCCCGTGCTCGCCTGAGTTGCCTCAGTCGCGCCGCCCGCTGGCCTGGGCCCGGGCGTTGCGGATCACCGCACGCATCCGCTCCCGGTCGACGTGGCGCGATATGGGGTTCACGCCCAGCAGCATGGCCTGTTCGCGCATCTCGACGGTGATGTCGTAATGCGCGCCGCTGGGCTTGTCCTGGAAGGCGCGTCGCGGCAGGCCCAGTTGCGCGGCCATCGCATGCAGTTCTTCCAGGCTGTCGGCCATCAGGTGGGCCCAGCGCTGGCCGCGCCACAAGGTCACTGCATCGTCCACGTATACGGTCATGCACCAAGTTTTCCACACTCGCCGCCGCCGTGCGAAGGCTGTCAGCGAACTGCGCCCTCCGGGTCGCGGTTATTCACGAGGAAAGGCTTTCCAAGCCGGTCCGCAGGCGGCACTATCTGCACCCGCACCGCGATTCCGGCCCTTTCCCATGCCTGACAACGAAGCCGATTACGGCGATCACGAAGCAGAGCCCCAGGACGCCGACGAGGTCGATGAGCTGTCCAGCGAGGCGTTGGCCTGGCAGCTGCTGTTGCTGATCAATCCGGGCGACGAGGAAACGGCGCTGCGGCAGTTCTCGGTGTACCAGGAGGCCGCCGCGGAGGCCGGCGAGGACGTCGAGCCGGTGTGGCTGCTCAAGGACGCCATCGACTGGACCTCGGGGTTTTTCATCGACTGGAAAGACACCGAGACCTTCATCGACAGTGTCACCGAGCTGGTGCGGCGCTGGAACCTGGAGATCGACTGGGGCGGTGATCCGTCGGACGAGGAATTCCTGCAAGGCACCGACATTCCCGCCCTGATGTCCACGGCCTACGATGGACTGCGCGAACGGGGCTACACCCTATGGACCTGGGACACCGGCAGCGACAGCTTCGGCGGCTGGATCACCCTGAGCCGTGATGACGAGGCAATGCGACTGGTGGCAGTGGCCATGAACATCGAACTGCGCCCGGGCAGCGATTCGTTCTGATCCCCAGCGGGGCGGGAGCAGGGCCAGCCTGCTCCCGCACGCTTTCACTCTTCTTCGTCATCGCCGCCCTGGGCACGCGATGGCTGGCGGCGGCTGGCTTCCTGCTGGTCTTCCTGGGCTGCGTAGCTGCGCTTGCCGGCCTGTTCGTCGGCGGGAAGGTTGGTGCGCTTGTTCATGGCGGTGCTCCGTAGGCGGACTGGCCGGGCACCCAACGTGCCCGGTGTTCGCGTTGTAGGGGACCTCGTGTTAACCGCCTGCGACCTTGCGAGCAAGCGTTTTTCACGCGCCGCTCCCGATCCGCCCCGAAGCGGCCGTCAGCCCTTCCGCAGTCGCGGCTTGAACGGACCGGCGCAGCGGATGTGTGATTCGATGTGCATGCGCGCCAGCTCCACATAGTTCGCCTTGGGCCCGCTGCCGCTGCCGTGCACCTCGCCAAGGTACTCGCCATCGGCCCACACCTTGCCGACCCACTGCGCTTCGTTCTCGCCGATGGTCATGGACACGGTATAGCGCATGTCCTTGTCATCCAGGTTCTTGCAGCCATAGACCATGGGGAACTGGGCGGTGAAGACGGTGTCTTCGGACAGCCGGGTCAGGTGCTGGCGGGTGCGGTCCATGATCTTCTTGCGCGCATGCTCGACCACCGTGTCCACGGCATTGCGCACGTACTCGGAGCGCTCCATGAAGAAATCGATCGCTTCGGAAGGGCTGTAGGCGTTTTTCTTGATCCAGTCGGTGAATGCGACTTCCAACTCCACCGAGCCGGCCTTGAGCTTCTGGTTCATGCGTTGCGACCTCCTGTGCTGGCGCTGCGGATCCCCAGAAGCGTGGTTCCGGCGGCGCGACCCCAAATGAGCGGCGATTGTCGGGAAGCAATTGTTAACGTCGTGCGAGTACTTGTTTCGGCCGTCGTCAGCTACCGGTGCGCACCATGCGCTGCAGCAGGTGTTCCATGATCGACGGCATGTCACCGCACTTGCCCATGTGCACGGGCGAGGTCTGGATGATCGAACTGCGGCGCGCCGTCAACCAGTGGAAGCGCGCGCGCTGGGGCAGCAGTCCGATCGGGCCGGTGCCCTCACCGCCGCGGCAGATGGCCGGGATGGTGTCCAGGTGACGACGCAGCGATTCCAGGTCCAGGTCCGGGGCCAGCGCCAATACGCGCGGTTCGTCAAGTTCGATGCGGGCTTCCAGATAGCGCAAGGCTTCGCAGGACAGGATCACCCCCACGTTGATGAACTCCTCGCGTTCGACCCGCGGCACCACCCGGATCACCGCGTAGTCGTAATGACTGGACGGGCTATCGGCGTGCATCGATTGCCTCCTGCACGAAGGCCTGGCGCTGTTCAAGGCGCTTGACCAGGTAGTCGACGTAGGCCGCGCGCTGGGTGGATGGATCGGCGAAGGCGTCGGCGCCCGCCAGCCAGGCATCGGGCACTTGCGCCACGATGTCGCCCAGCAGCTCGCGGCCAAGCCTGCGCGACAGTTCCTCGTCCGCTTCGGCCAGGCCATCGGCCCAGGGCAGCAGCACGTGGTCCTTGATCAGTTTGAAGGGATTGCCCGCATTGCCGCTGCCGCCATCCCAGCCGTGCTGGAAGTAGAGCGCCGCGCCATGGTCGATCAGCCACAGCTTGCGATGCCAGATCAGCAGGTTGGTGTTGCGCGGCGTGCGGTCGACGTTGCTGACATAGGCGTCGAACCAGACGATGCGCGAGGCCAGGGCGGCGCTGGGCTGTTCGGCGACCGGATCGAAGTTGACCGCGCCCGGCAGGTAATCCAGCGCCAGGTTCAGGCCCGCGCTGGCGCGGATCAGGTGCTGGATCTCCGGATCCGGCTCGGTACGCGCCAGGTCCGGGTCCAGGTCCAGCAGCACGATCTCGGGGATGGGCAGCTGCAGCGCCCGCGCAATGCCACCGGCGATGAGCTCGGCCACCAGCGCCTTGGCACCCTGGCCGGCACCGCGGAACTTGAGCACGTACATGCCGTCATCGTCGGCCTCGACCACCGCCGGCAGCGAGCCACCTTCGCGCAGCGGAGTGACGTAGCGGGTGGCGGAAACGGTGCGCAGGTCCATGCGCACAAGGATAACGGCAAGAAGCGCCGGCTTCGTCGCCGATTGCCAGAGCCCGGCGCTCAGCGCATCCCGAGCCGGCGCTGGTCATTGAGTTCGCGCCGGATCCAGCTGTCCAGCATGCGTTTTTCATGGCGCAGTGGATCGCTGTCGAGGCCGTTGCCGCCACGGGAGAGGAAGCCCATGTCGACCAGCTTGCGTTCGCCCCGGTCGATCACCTGGCCGTCGCTGCCATAGCGGACGAAGGTGAACGTCATGCGCGGCGGATAGATGTCGCGCACGATGCGCACGTCCTGCCCGCTCGTCCCATGCCAGGGCTCGTAGTCGCCGGCCCGCTTGATGTCGGTGATGTTGAACTCGACGCGTTGCCCTGCCGGCAAGACTTTTTCGGTGCCCTTGCGCAGGTGCTCCGCCAGTTTCACCACCCAGTCGCCGCGTTGCGCTTCCCAGCGATTGTGGCTGTAACGCAATTCGGTGAACTGGGCCGGATCGCTCCAGCTCACGCTGACCGGGCCGCTGGCCGGGAGGCTGCGGGGCGCGTCGGGGTCGGTGACATTGGCGGGCCTGGCGCTGACCGGGCCCGCGAACAGCAAGGCCGACAGCAACACCGCAACCAGTGATGGGATCTTCATCTTCGAACTCCAGTGGCCGGGGGACCACAGTCTGCTCCGATCGGCCTGCGATGCGTCACGCGGTGGCAGTCGAGCCACCCGTGGTTGCAGGCTGTTCATGCGCAACCCGCGTCAGTCGGCCGCAATGCCTTCGGCACCGCCGCGGCGCAACGGATCAGGAAAGGCTGCGCCCTGTTCGGTGAAAGCCAGCGAGAGCGAATTCAGGCAGTGGCGTTCGCCGGTGGGCGGTGGGCCATCCGGGAACACGTGACCCAGGTGGCTGTCGCAACGTGCGCAGACGATTTCAGTGCGGATCATGCCGTAGCTGGTGTCGCGGATCGTCCTCACATGCGCCTGGTCGTAAGGCTGGAAGAAACTGGGCCAGCCGGTGCCGGAATCGAACTTGGCACTGGAACGGAACAGCGGCAGGCCGCACAGGCGGCAGGTGTAGACGCCTTCCAGCTTGTTGTCGAGGAACACGCCGCAGAACGCAGCCTCGGTGCCGTGTTCCAGCAATACGCGGCGCTCTTCCCCAGTCAGCGGGGCGACCAGCGCCTGGCGTTCGGCGGGATCGGGCGGGGTCAGGTCGAAGGCGCTCATATCGATTCCTTGTTCAGTGGAATTGCCATTGTGCAGGGGCGCGCCTTGCGAAGCGGCCAGGTGTTGACCCAAGGTGGGGGCGGGGTCAGCATGTTTCCAGATTACCGGGAGAGACGGGCAATGGCGTTTGCGACAGGCAGTTTCGAAGTGCAGATGCAACCGCAGGGACCAGGCGATGTCGGACCTGGCTCCAGCCTGGGCAGGATGTCGCTGGACAAGCAGTTCAACGGCGATTTGCAGGCCGTCGGCAAGGGCGAGATGCTGGCGGCACGCAGCAACATTCCCACCTCGGCTGCGTACGTGGCCATCGAGCGGGTCACCGGCACCCTGCACGGCCGTGGCGGCAGTTTCACCCTGGTGCACCGCGGCGTGATGACGGCCTCGGGGCAGACCCTTTCGATCGAGGTGGTACCGGACACGGGAACCGATGCGCTGGCCGGCCTGACCGGGACGCTGGTTATCCGGATTGAAAGCGGCAAGCATTACTACGATTTCGACTACGGGCTGCCTTCGCACCCGTGACCCGCCGACAGGGGATGCCCTGCGGACGACCTGCAGGCCGGGCCTGGCCCGTCGCACCAGGCCACGCGGGCAGCAGCAAAAATGACGCGTGGCCGCGACAAGGCGCAACGGGCGCGACCAACAAAAAGGGGACGACCGAGGTCGTCCCCTTTTCGGTGATGCGCAAGCGACGACGAGGACGCTTACGGCATCAGGACCTTGTCCACTACATGGATTACGCCATTGCTCTGGTAAACGTCAGCCGTGGTCACATTGGCCACGTTGCCCTTGGCGTCGGTCAGGGTGATGCCGTTGCCGGCGGCCTTGGCGGTGAGGGCCTCGCCCTGGACCGTGGTGAGCGTGGCACTGCCGCCACCGGCCTGGATCTGCGCTGACAGAGCCGCCGCGTCCAGTTTGCCCGGAACCACGTGATAGGTCAGCACCTTGCTCAGGTCGGCCTTCATCGCGGGTTTGAGCAGGCCGTCCACTGTTCCGGCCGGCAGTGCGTCGAAGGCGGCGTTGGTAGGGGCGAACACGGTGAACGGGCCGGCGCCTTTCAGCGTTTCGACCAGGCCGGCGGCCTTGACTGCCGCGACCAGCGTGGTGTGGTCCTTCGAATTGACGGCGTTGTCGATGATGTCCTTGTCGGCGAACATTTCGGCGCCGCCCACCATGGGATTGGCCGCTGGCATGGCTTCGGCGGGTTCTGGTGCAGCCGCCATCTCCGTGGTCGGTGCAGCGTCGGCGGCGGGCGCCGGCATGGCGGTTTCCTGTTTGGGCGCGCATGCGGCCGACAGGCTTGCAGTGAGGATGGCGAGTGCGATCAGGCTCTTTTTCATGGGTGGCTCCGTTGGAAGTGGGTGGGCACTCGCGATGCTGGCCTGGCGGCCGGATCGCGGGTTCGGAGTGCTTACGCAAGCCGGCGCCACACGGATGCATCACGTCGAATTAACCATTCGGGGTTGGCGTCGATTGATAGCGCCAGTTTCCAACCCCATCTCCAGTGCATCCCCCGTCTCCGGATGCCAGCCTGCATGTCCCGACCCATCAAGATCGACTTTGTCTCCGATGTCGCCTGCCCGTGGTGCGCCGTCGGCCTGCGCGCGCTGGAGGAGGCCATGGCCCGGATTCGCGGTTTGCAGGCCGAGCTGCACTTCCAGCCATTTGAACTCAATCCGCAGATGCCCGCCGACGGCGAGGACGCGGTCGAGCACCTGACCCGCAAGTACGGCATCAGCGCCGAGCAGGCGGCACGGAATGGCGAGGCGATCCGCGTGCGAGGGGCGGAGCTGGGCTTCGAGTTCCGCATGGACCGCCGGCGCCGGGTATACAACACCTTCGATGCGCATCGTCTGCTGCACTGGGCAGGGCTGGCGGATCCCGAGCGCCAGCTCGCGCTGAAGCATGCGTTGTTGCGCGCCTACTTCACGGATGGCAAGGACGTGTCTTCAATGGAAGTGCTGGTGAAGTCAGCAGAAGAGGCGGGCCTGGATGGCGTGCGTGCGCGGCAGCTGCTGGCCTCCGATGAATACGCCCAGGCCGTCCGCGACCAGGAGCGCCACTACACCGAACAGGGAATCAGTGCGGTGCCCTCGGTGATCTTCAATGATCGTCATCTGGTCCAGGGCGGGCAACCTGTGGAGCTGTTCGAGCAGGCATTGCGCCAGCTGTCCGGTATTGCCCCGGCCCAAGCCTGAGGTGTGGCAAGCCACCCGGCGCTTGCAAGCTGCGGGTTAGCCAGTGAGGGCGATGGGTGCTGTTGGATGTGGCGGATCAGTGACCGGAGTTCAGCATGCGGCCGTAGATGACGAAAGCGCTAACGCCGATTGCCGGGACGCGGACGCGTCCCGGAACCCGTTCATGGAGAACCCATCCGGATCGACGTGCAGGCTGATGACGGGTCTAGGCATTAAGCCTGGAAGGTTCGCTACAAGCCTGCACGCGTCCTCAAGTAAATCAACCGTTGCAGGCAAGCACCCGTAAGTCCAAGCGCTCTTTCGTCAGGGACAACGCGCCCATCCGGTCGGGAAAGTTGGGACGGATCGCCTCTTGAGTTCAGTGTTCGGCCACCGTGGCCTTGGCCTCGAACCGTCGCGCATAACCACGTTCATCGGCTACCCGCTCCACTTCCTGGTCGGCGACATCCGGCGCGCCGTACACGGCGTAGGCGATGCTGCCGTCGTCACGCTGACCGACCTGGTGCAGTCGATAACGCGGGCGGCCACTGCCGCTGTTTTCCGGGTAATGCACCGGTGGCTGGTTGCCATCCAGATCCATCTCACTGTTGTCGACCACGCCACCGATGAACAAGGCACGCATTGGGTTCTCCTGTCAGGCGAATTTATGGAGGAGGAGTCCTCTTGCAAAAGCATCTCAAAGCCGATGTTGGGGTTCTATGAAACTGGCGTTGTATTTGCGGCAACCGCGCGTGAAGACTACAGCGCGGTTCACGGAATGAACTTCAATCGAGCAAGGGGGCGAGGCTTTTCCAGACATGGTCACGCAATTTCGGCTGCGCAGACGCGACCGGATGAAGGTTGTCCGGCTGGAAGTTGGCGCGATCCCGGGCGATCGGCTCCAGCAGGAACGGCAGGAAACCGGTCTTGTGCAGCTTTGACAGTTCGCTGTAATTGCGTTCGAAGCCCTGGGTGTAGTCGCGGCCCAGGTTCGGCGGCATGCGCATGCCCACCAGCAGGACCCTGGCGCCGGAGGCCTGGGACAGTTTGATCATGCGCTCCAGGTTGGCGCGGGTCAGCGCCAGCGGCAGACCGCGCAGGCCGTCATTGGCACCCAGTTCGATAACCACCACAGACGGCTTGCTGCGTTTCAGCTCGCCGGCGATGCGCGAAGCGCCGCCCGCGGTGGTTTCCCCGCTGATGCTGGCGTTTACCATCCGCCAGCCCGGCCGGAGGCGGGTCACGCGGTCGGCGGTCAGCGCGACCCAGCCCTGGGAGGCGGACAGGCCATAGGCTGCGGAGAGTGAATCGCCCATCACCAGCACCGTGCGTACGGGCTTGGTGGCATTGGGCGTTGCCTGCGCGGACAGCGTGGGTGCCGCCATGGCGAGCATCAGCATCACAAGACCAATGGCCCATTGAACCGGGGCGCGCCAGCCCGCATAACCTGAATTCATCCCGCGTCTCCACTGTATCCAAGGACCATCATGGCCGACTCCACCGAACTGCGCGCTGAAGTCGCGCGGCCGACCCTGCGACCCGCGTTGCAAGTGAATGCGCTGGGCAAGCGCGTGCCGCTGCCTTCGGGCGAGCTGACCATTCTGAAGGACGTGGGGTTCGAGATCGGGCAGGGCGATACCGTTGCGATCGTGGGCGCGTCGGGCTCGGGCAAGAGCACGCTGTTGTCACTGCTTGCCGGCCTGGACAGTCCCAGCGACGGCAGCGTGGTCCTGGATGGGGAAGCGCTTTCCACCCTGGACGAGGACGGCCGTGCGCGCGTGCGCGGTGAAAAGGTCGGCTTCGTGTTCCAGAGTTTCCAGCTGCTGCCTTCGCTCACCGCGTTGGAAAACGTCATGTTGCCGCTGGAGCTGAGGGGCGATGCCGACGTCAACGGGCCCGCCATGCAGATCCTGCAGAAAGTGGGACTGGGTGAGCGCCTGGCGCATTATCCGCGGCAGCTGTCGGGCGGCGAACAGCAACGCGTGGCCCTGGCGCGTGCCTTCGTGACCCGGCCCTCGCTGTTGTTCGCCGACGAACCCACCGGCAACCTCGACACCCACACCGGGCAGGCCATCATCGAGCTGTTGTTTGCGTTGAATGCCGAAGCCGGCACCACCCTGGTGCTGGTGACCCACGATGAGCACCTGGCAGGACGTTGCGGCCGCATCCTGCGCCTGGACAGTGGCGAGCTGGTGGGCGAAGGCGTGGCTGCATGAAAACCTTGCGCATGGCGTGGCGCCAGTTGCGACGCGACGTGGCCGCCGGCGATATCCGCATCCTGTTCGCGGCGCTGGTGCTGGCGGTGGTGGCGGTGACTGCAGTGGGCTTCGTCACCGACCGCGCCGGGCGCGCGCTGGCCATCGAGGCCAACCGCCTGATGGGCGGTGACGTGGTGGTCCGCGGTGATGCACCGATCAGCGGCACGATCCGCGACGCCGCTTCGGCCACCGGTCTGCGTCGCACCGAGACCCTGAGCCTGGACAGCATGATCCGCGCCGGCGAGCAGTTGCGGCTCGGCGACCTGCGCGCGCTCGGCGAAGGCTTCCCGCTGCGCGGCAGCTTCCGCATCATCGACACGGCCAATCCGGTGGAACACGATGCGGGCGGCATCCCGGCGCGCGGCACGCTCTGGCTCAGCCAGTCGGGTGCCGAAACACTGGATGCCAGGCTGGGCGACAGCATCGGCATTGGCGACATCAAACTCAGGCTGGCAGCGCTGGTGGTGCAGGAGCCGGACGCCTCGCTCGATTATTTCAACGTGGCGCCCAAGGCTTTCCTCAACCTCGCCGACGTAGCCTCAACCGGCCTGGTGCAGCCCGGCAGCCGGCTGGGCTATCGGCTGGTGGTGGCCGGGGATGCCGCCGCGGTCGAGCGCTTCGTCGCTGTTGCCCGCCCGGCACTGGCGCGTGGGCAGCGCCTGGAGACCATCCAGGACGCGCGTCCGGAAGTACGCTCGGCGCTGGATCGCGCCGGTCGTTTCCTTGGCCTGGCCGCACTGGTTTCGGTGGTGCTCGCCGCCGTGGCCGTGGCCATGGCCGCGCGCCGCCACAGCGAACGCCATCTGTCCGGCACCGCGGTGATGCGCTGCCTTGGCGCCAGCCAGCGCACCCTGGTCGGTATCCATGTGGGCGAGCTGGTGTTGTTGGGGCTGATCGCCTGCACGGTCGGGGTGGTGGTCGCCTTCGGCCTGCAATGGGCCATCGGCAGCTGGCTCCAGGCGGAAATGAAGATCTCCATTCCGCCGGCAGGCTGGATGCCTGCGTTGCAGGGATACGCGGTCGGCCTGGTCGTGCTGCTGGCCTTTGGCGCGCCGCCGGTGCTGGCCTTGCGCCGCGTACCGGCGCTGCGCGTGCTGCGCCGCGACCTGGATCCGACCGAACCCAGCGCCTGGCTGGTGGCGCTGGCCGGCTTTGCCGGCCTCGGCGCATTGCTGTGGTGGAAGGCGGGTTCGGCGACCCTGGGCACGGCCATGCTGCTGGGCATCGGCGGCACGCTCGCCGTGCTGGCGTTGCTGGCCTGGCTGATGATCCTGCTGGTAAGGCGCCTGCGTTCGCGCCTGCGCGGCAGCCTGCGCTACGGTCTTGCCAACGTCAGCCGCCGCGCCGGCACCAGCGTGGCCCAGGTCTCCGCACTGGGGCTGGGGCTGATGGCACTGCTGCTGCTCACCTTCGTACGCACCGACCTGCTCGATCGCTGGCAGCTGTCGCTGGCCGCCGACGCACCCAATCGCTTCATCATCAATGTGCAGGAAGACCAGCAGGCCGACGTCAACGCGTTCATGGCCGAACAGAAGATCGCGGCGCCCACCCTGTTCCCGATGATTCGCGGGCGCCTGGTCTCGCTCAATGGCAAGCCCGCCAGCGGCGCCGACTACGCAGGCGATGAAGAAGCCCGGCGCCGCGCCGAGCGCGAGTTCAACCTGTCCACCGCAGCGACCTTGCGCGACGACAACAAGGTCACCGCGGGCACGTTCTGGAGCGGGCGTACGCCAACGCCGGAGCTGTCGGTGGAGGAGCGTTTTGCCGAACAGCTGGGATGGAAGCTGGGCGACCGGGTGGCCTTCGATATCGCCGGACAGCCCTTCGAAGGCCGGATCACCAGCCTGCGCAGCGTGGACTGGGAAAGCTTCCGGCCGAATTTCTTCGTCATCGCCTCGCCAGGCGCGATGCAGGGCTATCCGGCCAGCTACATCACCGCCGTGAGCGTGCCAGCCACGCAGACGCGTTTCACCGCCCAGCTGGTCGAGCGCTTCCCCAACTTGTCGGTGATCGACGTCGATGCGGTGTTGAAGCAGGTGCGCAGCACCGCCGACCAGGTGTCGACCGTGGTCCAGGTGGTGTTCTGGTTCTCGCTGGCCGCCGGCGTGCTGGTGTTGCTGGCCGCAGTGAGCGCCAGCCAGGACGAGCGCCTGCTGGAAGGCGGCGTGATGCGCGTGCTCGGCGGCAGCCGCAGGCAGTTGCGGCTGGCGCAGGCTTCCGAGTTCGCCGCCATCGGGCTGCTGTCGGGCCTGGTGGCGGCTATTGCCGCTTCAGTGCTCTCCGGTGTGATCGCAACCCAGGTGTTCGATCTGCCGTGGCATGCGAACTGGTCACTCGCCTTTATCGGTGGTGGCCTGGGCATGCTGGCCGCGTTGGCCGCAGGCCTGTTCGCCACCCGGCGGGTACTGGACGCGCCACCGTCGGTCACCTTGCGTGAGTTGCAGGGCTGAGGCAGCGCCCTGTTGGCCTGGGTGGGATAAATCTGCGGATCTTGTGAGGCATTTCCCTACACAAAGTCGCGGCGTTCGCTGATACGCACGCCGCGCCTGCTTGCCTAAGCTTGGCTGACATCAGCCAAGGAGGCAGTCATGCGCGCAAAACGGGATCAGGGCAAAGAGAGAATGCTGGGTCGCCAGCAGACGGATGCGGAACTTCTGGTCTGGCAGTGCCTGCGGGGCCGCCGCCTGCATGAATGCAAATTCCGCAGGCGGCACCGGGCCGGACCGTTCTACCTCGATTTCGTCTGCCTGGAGCTGGGCCTGATCATCGAACTGGACGGCAACGAGCCTCTCGAGCCAAGGCAGCAGCACGCCGACGATCTGCGCACCCTGTACCTGGAACGCATGGGTTACCGGGTCCTGCGGTTCTGGAACGACGAGGTACTGCGCGACAGCGGCGCGGTGCTTGATGAGATAGAGCGGGAAGCACGGGCGCCTCGGGGCAAATAGGCAAGGCGGGCGCCTGCGCGGAAGTCCGCAGGCTCTTCTCTCTTGGTGATGCCAGAGTGGTCCTTCGAATCGAAGCATGGCCTGGCCCGGGTAGAATCAGCGCTGATTCTTTCCGGGTGACGCCATTTGGCCGCCAGCAACTCAGACCCCGCACTCGATTCCCTGTTCCTGCCGTTCTCCGGCCGACTGCTGGCCTGGCCTCAGGGCGAGGTGCTGTTCCTGCGCGCCCGCGAAGGTGCGGCGATGCGCCAATTTCCGCTGGCGCAGCTGGTCTGTGAGCAAAGTTACAAACCCTTCGCCGAAGAGCTCGAGCGCGGCGGACTGCAGGTCATCGCCGACGCATCGACGCTGGCGGCGCGCTATGCGGTGGTGCTGGTGCTGCCGCCGCGCCAGCGCGAGGAAGCCCGCGCCCTGTTCGCACGCGCGTTGTCGCTGTGCGCCCCGGGTGGCGTGGTGGTCGCCAGCATCACCAACAACGAAGGCGCCAAGTCCGGCGAAGCCGACCTCAACCAGCTGGCTGGGCTGGGCGGCAGCCTGACCAAGAACCACTGCCGCGTGTTCTGGAGCAAGCCGCTGGGTGCGGCTCACGATGCAGACCTGCTTTCGAAGTGGAACGGACTGGACGCGTCGCGGCAGATCCTGGACGGGCGCTTCCGCAGTCGGCCAGGCGTGTTTGCCTGGGACCGCATCGATCCGGCCTCGGCCCTGCTGGCCGAACACCTGCCGCCCGACCTGGCGGGCAAGGGCGCCGACCTGGGTGCCGGCTATGGCTACCTGTCGGCCGAGGTCCTGGCCCGCAGCGCCAAGGTCGTCGCCCTCGATCTCTACGAAGCCGAGGCGCGCGCACTGGATCTGGCGCGGCACAATCTCGCCGGCTTCGAAGGCAAGGCCGAACTGGGTTACCGCTGGCACGACGTGACCACCGGTGTGCCCGAGCAGTACGACTTCATCGTCAGCAATCCGCCGTTCCACACCCAGAGCCGCGCCGACCGTCCGGATGTGGGCCGGCGTTTCATTGCCGTAGCCGCCGAAGCCTTGAAGCCGGGCGGGCGCCTGTACCTGGTTGCCAACCGGCACCTTCCCTACGAAGCGGTGTTGAACGCCAGTTTCGGCCAGGTGCAGGTGCTGGGCGAGCGCGACGGCTTCAAGGTCATCGAGGCGATCAAGGCTATCCCTTCCCGCAGCCCGGGCAGGAACGCGCGATGAAACTGGTCAAGCATCTCGCCAACCTGGGCTATGGCAGCCGCAAGCAGGTGGCGTTGATGTTCCGCGAAGGCCGCATCACCGACGCACAGGGCGAGGTGATGTACGCCGACGATCCGCTGGACCACGACAACACCCGCGTCGACGGCGAACCGCTCGATCCGCCGCAGGGCCTGCTGATCGCGCTGCACAAGCCGGTCGGCTATACCTGCTCGACCAAGGATCCGGGCCGCATCGTCTACGACCTGCTGCCGCCGCGCTATCGCCTGCGTTCGCCCTTGCTTTCCAATGTGGGCCGTCTGGACCGCGACACCAGCGGCCTGCTGCTGTTCACCGACGACGGCGCGCTGCTGCACCGGATTTCCTCGCCGAAGTCGAAGCTGTCCAAGGTTTACGAAGCGACCCTGGCCAGCGACTTGCGTGGCGATGAAGTGGAGTTGTTCGCAGGCGGCACGCTGATGCTGGAATCGGAACAGACGCCCTTGCTGCCCGCCGAGCTTGAGATCATCGATGCCGGCCGGGTGCGGCTGACTTTGCACGAAGGGCGCTACCACCAGGTCCGTCGCATGTTCGCGGCGGTCGGCAATCATGTCGCCGCGCTGCATCGCAGCCGCATCGGTGGACTCGCCCTGGGCGGGTTGCCATCGGGCCAATGGCGCGCGCTTGACGAGGCCGACAGGGCGGCGCTGTTCAACGCATGAGCTTGCGGGCCGTGATCTTCGACATGGACGGCCTGCTGATCGACAGCGAGCGCGCCATCCTCCAGTGCTGGCGCGACGCCGCGGCCGGGCAGTCGCTGGAACTCGATGACGGGCTGTGGCTGTCGATGGTCGGCCTGCACGAAGCCGGCTGTGCTGAATTGTTGAACGGCATGCTTGGCGTCGCGCAGGCCAGGCTATTGAGCCTGGAGTGCAGCCGCGGTTATGACCGCATGGTGGAAGCGGGGCTGCCGCTCAAGCCCGGAGCGCGCGACCTGCTTCAGGATTTGCTGGATCTGGGCGTGCCGATGGCCGTCGCAACTTCCACGCGCGGCGAGCGCGCGCGAACCAAGCTGGCGCGTAGCGGAATCGACCGTTATTTCGAGCATGTGGTGACCAGCAGCGACGTGGTCCATGCCAAGCCAGCGCCCGACCTGTACCTGCTGGCTGCGGCACGGCTGGGTGTCGCGAAGGCTGACTGCGTGGCGCTCGAGGATTCCGAATTCGGGGTGCGGGCGGCCTCTGCGGCGGGCATCCGCGTCATCCAGGTACCTGATCTGGTTCCGGCCTCGGATCTGAGCCGGTCGCTGGCGCAGGTCGTGGCCAGCCTGGAGGCCGCACGACCACTATTGCAATCCTGGCTGCATCTGGCCCTGGGGAAGCAAACCGCACAAGCGTAGGAGCGACGCGAGTCGCGAAAATACGGAGACCTGACGGGTTACGAGCTTCGCGACTTGCGTCGCTCCTACGTCGTTCGGTTTCGGTTTCGGCGTTCGGTGGGTGTGTTTTCGCTAGCGCGTTGACGTGAATATTTGCTGCCAGCCCTCGATGCCCAGCCTGTCCAGCGTTTCCAGGTTGCGGTCGATGATGGCGTCGGCCTCCGGAAAGGCTTCGACCGCGCGGGCCACGCTGTCTTCGCGCAGCAGGTGCAGGGTGGGATAGGGCGAACGGTTGCTGTAGTTGCCGATGTCGCCAGGGGCGGTCCCGGCGAACTGGTAGGCCGGGTGGAAGCTGGCCACCTGCAGCACGCCGGCCAGGTCCAGCGCCTCGACCGCGGCATCGGCGTTGTCCAGGAAGTCGTTGTAGTCCAGGAAGTCCTGCAGCACGTCCGGATGCACGATCAGGGTGGTATCGATTTCTTCGGCCGGGGTATCGCGCAGCAGCAGCAGCTCCTCGGCCAGCTGTTCCAGCAGGGCCTCCGGCGTGCTCGCATCGCTTAGCACGAAGCGCACCTGCTGCTTGACGTAAACCGCCTTGGCGAACGGACACAGATTGAGTCCGATCACCGCGCGCTCCAGCCACCGCCGGGTATCGGCGATCGGGTCGCCGGGCATTTTGTCGTCCATTGCCGGGACTCAGTCGCGGAAGTTGTCGAACTGCAGCGGCAATTCGAAATCCGATTTCTTCAGCAGCGCCATCGCGTCCTGCAGGTCGTCGCGCTTCTTGCCATTGATGCGCAGCTTGTCGCCGTTGATCTGGCTTTCCACCTTGAGCTTGGCTTCCTTCAGCGTGGCGGCGATCTTCTTGGCGATCTTCTGCTCGATGCCCTGCTTCACGGTGATCTTCTGGCGCGCGCCGGCCAGGTTGGTTTCCACCTCGCCTTCCTCCAGGCAGCGCACATCGATGCCGCGGGCGATCAGGCGCGCGCGCAGGATTTCCGACATCTGCTTGAGCTGGAATTCGCTGGGTGCCGACTGGCTGATCACGTTTTCGTCGAGTGCGAACTTGGCCTCCACGCCCTTGAAGTCGAAGCGGGTGGTCAGCTCGCGGCTGGCCTGGTCGACGGCGTTGGTGAGTTCATGGGTGTTGACTTCGGAAATGACGTCGAAAGAGGGCATGGCGGTGATTGGACGTGGGGAGGTCGCTAGGTTAACCCAGATGGCCCGCAGGGCCGGGCGGATCGCGACGTGCGCGACACACGGAGGCAGGCATGGCGTGGGCGATAATGCGGGATGGAATCCAAGCCCAGCCACCTGCCCGCGATCAGCCTGATGCTGCTGGCCGTGGCCCTGTTCGCGCTGATGGATGCGGGTTTGAAGCTGCTTTCGCCGCACTATCCGCCACTGCAGGTGGCGGCGTTGCGCGGACTGGCGTCGCTGCCGCTGGTGCTGGTGTGGGTCGCATGGACGGCCAGGCCCAACACCCTGTGGCACGTGCACTGGCCGCTGCATGTCCTGCGCGGGGTGCTGGGCATCGGCATGATGTTCGGCTTCGTCTACGGCCTGCGGACCATGCCGCTGTCGACCGCCTACGCCATCACCTTCGTGGCGCCGATGCTGGTCACCGCGATGGCCGGGCCCTTGCTGGGCGAAAAAGTGGGGCCCGGGCGCTGGGTGGCGATCGTGGTGGGCCTGGTCGGCGTACTGGTGGTCCTGCGCCCTACAGGACAGGGCATGGCGACACTGGGTGGGCTGGCCATCCTGCTGGCCGCGATCTGCTACGCGGCCAGCGCCATCACCGTGCGCCTGCTGGCGCAACGCGACAGCATCCAGGCGATGGTGTTGTGGTTCATCGTGCTGTTGTCGCTGGGGGCCGGCGTGCTGGCTGCGCCGAACTGGCGGCCGCTGCAGGTCGCCGACCTGTGGGTGATCGCGGGCGTCGGTTTATCCGGTTCGCTGGCGCAGGTGGCGCTCACCGAGGCTTTCCGCCGTGGCGAGGCCTCGCTGATTGCGCCATTCGAATACAGCGCGCTGGTCTGGGGCGTAGGCCTTGACCTGGCCTTGTGGCACGTGCTGCCCGATGGCGTGACCTGGATAGGCGCCGGCATCATCGTGGTCAGCGGCCTGTACCTGCTGCGCCGCGAAAAAGTCCATATGGAAAGTGAGCACCCCTGATGCCGTTGCTGATCGTGCCGCTGGTGATCCTGGTCCTGCTGGCGCTGTGGCTGGTGCTGCTGCCGCTGTCCATCTGGCAGCGCTATCGCCTGGGCAAGGCGCGGCGCAAGGCCTGGCCCTGGCTGGTCAACTTGAATGCTTGGCTGCTGTTGCTGTCCGCTGGGTTGTTCGTGCTCAGTATGGCCGTGACCACCTTCTGGTGGCCCGGCGCCCTGGCCTATGCGCTGGGCGGAATGGGGATCGGGCTGCTTGCAGGCGTGCTTGGCTTGTGGATCAGCCGTTTCGAAGCCACGCCACAGGGACTGTTCTACACGCCCAACGCTTGGCTGGTACTGGCGCTGACCCTGCTGGTCACCGCCCGTATCGCGATGGGATTCGTGGAGATGTGGCGGTACTGGCAAGGGCGCGAATCGCTGGCGATGATCCCGGTGCTGGACCATGCCAGCCTGTTCGCCGTGGCCGGACTGCTGCTCGGCTACTACCTCAGCTACACCTGGGGGCTGCGGCGCCGCTTGCCCCGCACCAGGTAAGCCGGGCATGCCGGCACGCCCGGGGCCCGCACCTCAGAACTCTTCGACGATCTCGATCGCGCTCTCGGTGCGCTCGGCCAGCACTTCCACCACGGTGTGGATGCGGCGCACGGCTTCCTCATTGGGCGCTTCGATCTCGATGTTGTGCAGCCCGGGCGATTCGTCATCGGGCAGGCCGGCCGAGCTGGAATCCTCGTCATCCATGTGCGGCATCAGGTCGGCGACTTCCTCGACATGCTCGATGCCTTCGATCGCCTCGAGGGCGTGCATGAGCTCGGAGGCGGCATATTCGTTACCGGTGACGCGCAGGCGGACAGTGGGCATGGGAATCCTTGGGGGAAGGGAACGGGACTGACAAAGCTACCGTCCGCAGCGCTAAGTACCGGTGAGCATCGGCCCGGTGATCGCCCGCTCATGCAGGGCCGGGCAATTCAGCCTGCAACTTTAGGCTGCCGCCAACGAAAAACGGCAGGCCTGTTGCCAGGCCTGCCGCAGCTTGCTCGTTACAGCGTTGGCTTAGAAACGCGCGCCGAGGCCCAGGCCCACGGTCCACGGATCCAGCGTCAGTTCGGTACCGGTGCCTTCGCCCGCAACGTTCACGTCCGCGTCGCCCTTCATGTAACGCACGTCGGTACGTGCAAACCAGCGACTATTGATGTTGAAGTCCATACCCGCCGTGGCGATGGGACCCTTGGCGGTCGACAGGCCCACGTGCGGGCCACCACCGGAGATGTCCTCGTTGCTGAAGTTGGACTCGTAGTAGCCCAGCCCGAGGAACGGACGCATTACCGCATCGGCGTCACGGAAATGATACTGGCCGCTGACGGCGATGGGTTGCTGTTCCACCGTGCCGATCTTGCCTTGCGGTCCGCGCACGCGGTGGTTGAACTTGTCCGCTGCGCCCCACAGTTCGACGGCCACGTTGTCGTTGACATACCAGCTCGCGCTCAACGTAGGTGCCGTGCCGCCATCCACTTCCAGGCCCGGGGTCGGGTTGGAGTCCGGCTGCAGGATCGCGCCGCCGCCAACGATGGCGATGCGCTTGCCCGATGCGGTATCAGTGCCAGAGGCATCGGTACTGCCTGTGTCCTGCGCGAAAGCCGCAGGCGCAAAAGCGATTGCCGAAAGCAGGGCAATGCTGAGTTTCTTAAATGAAGCCATGTGGTTCTCCTCATGTTCTTTTGAATGCGCCCGGGGAGAGGGCGGTGGACACGGTATCGATTCGCGCATGAATGCACGCCAGCAAGACATTTGGATCAGCCGGATTTTTTCATGCTTGCTTCATCGTGTTCATAAGCCGCGCAAGAAATTCAGCAAGGTGACATTCGATTCATCCTGAAGTCGCAGCGGTGACTCGCTCCGCGTATACGTTCGCGTCAAAGCGCTCTCTGCGCCCGCCCTACGCAGTTTTCCGGAGATTCGCTATTCAAGGATTCCTCGTTCTGGCCTCCCATCACGACCGTCCCGCGTCTGCTGCAGCGCTGCGGCTCTGACGCTTGTGTTCGCGCATGCACCCTGGAACAGTTCGCGGGCGATGGCTTATCGTGTCCGCTGTCCCGCGAGGAAGCCTTCATGAAATCGGCAATTGCCCTGGCCCTGTTGATCGGCATGCTGCTGCCGCTGCAGGCCTTGATAAACGCATCCCTTGGCAAGCAGACCACCGGACCGCTGTTTGCGTCGCTGGCCTCGTTCGTCGTGGGGGGCGTAGTACTCGCGGTGTGGTGGCTTGCCAGCAAGCCTTCGCTGGATCTGGCCGCGTTGGGCAGGGTTCCGTGGTGGGCATGGACCGGCGGCCTGATCGGCGCCGTTTATGTCGCCGCCGCCACCATGCTGATCCCGCGGATGGGCGCGGCCGCGCTGATCTGCCTGGTGGTGTTCGGCCAGGTGGCCGGATCGCTGCTGCTCGATCACTTCGGCGTGCTGCACGCGCGCCAGCCGATAGACGGTTTGCGTGTCTTTGGCGCGCTGCTGGTAATCGCCGGAGCCTTGCTGGTGGTCAGGCCCTGGCAGCAGGCCTGAACCAAGCAGGCGCGCTGCGTCAGTTCGCGACCGAAAGCGCGGGCCGCGCGCGCAGGTGCAGCCAGAGGGTCTGGATGGCCAGGATCGCCGCAATGGCCAGGGCCACCCAGGCCGCAGTGCCGGCGCCCGGCAGTTCGCTTGCCGATTGCTTCATGTACACGGCCACCAATGCCCACAGCGCCGCGGCGACATAGGCCAGGTTGCCACGCATGCGCTGGTTCAGGGCCAGCAGCATGAGGGCGGCGGCGGCCAGCAAGGCCACGCTCCAGGGCAGCATGTTCCCGGTTGGCAACAGTTCGTACGCCACGATCACCTGCGCGGTGTTGAGGATGGCGGCCAGCGACAGCCAGCCTGCGTGCAGCGACAGCGGCAGCCAGGCAAACCAGCGTTGTCCGGGTGCCGGCCGCGGATCGCGTGACAGGCGCAGCGCGCATACCAGCAGGCACGCCAGGCTGGCCCAGATGATCAGCAAGGCCAGCCCGAAGCGCTGGTTCGAGAACACCGGCATCCACAGCGTGGTCAGGGCAAAGCCCAGCGCGGCAGGCAGGCGGATGCCCGCGACGGCGCCGTCGTTGCGGCGCTTCGAGGACAGTTGCCAGAACCCGAACAGCACATCCAGCAGGAAAATCAGTCCCCAGATCGCGAAGGCGTAGCCGGCCGCCACCACCAGGGTCGGATAGCGATCGGAAATGGCGCCATTGCTGGGCCCGAAGGCTTCCCGTTGGGAAAACCACGCTACCAGGGGCATGGCCAGGGACATCAGCAGGACGAGCAGGCGCATGGGGACTTTCCGGGTGGGGACGCGGCATCCTAGGGTCTGTCCCGTTAAGTGAATGCGCAGCCAGGATCATCGGCCAGCACGTGACTTGCGGCCTCCTGCCGAAAGGCACGTGGTCGGCGACCCGCCAGGTGGCATGCTGCCCGCCACCAGACCCTGCGAGAATTCCTATGCGCCGCGCACTTCTTGTCGTTGCCTTGTCGCTGCCGGCGGCCGCCGCGCAATCGCGTGACATCCGCTGCAACATCGAAAGCGACTACGACCTCAGCGTCAACGGACAGAGCGTCATCCTGACCCGCGGCAGCGGCACCCCGAAGTGGATCGTGATCCGTGGCGAGCGCCTGTTCGTCGATGACAAATGGGTGGCATTGGGCGAAGCGGACAGCAAGCGTATTGCCGAGTTCGATCGCGGCACCCGCGAAATCCTGCCGCTGGCACGCGACATCGGGCGCGCTGCCGCGGACATCGCGTTCACGGCATTGGGCGAGGTCGCAGCCGGCTTCAGCAGCGATCCGCCCAGCACGCGTGCCAGGCTGGAAACCGCACGCAGCAGGATCGACGCGCGCCTGTCGCATGCAGTGGCTGCCAACCGTTTCGATTCCAGCGACCTGGGCAACGGCATCGGCGAGGCGGTCTCCGAAGTCGTGCCCATGGTCATCGGCGACATTGTCGGCGGGGCGGTCCGTGCCGCGCTCAGTGGTGACAGCAAGCGCCTGGAGGCGATGCAAGACCTGGACAAGCAGATCGAGGCGCGTGTGGGGCCGCGGGCCAAGGCGCTGGAGAAGCGCGCCGAGCAGCTGTGTTCGAAGATGGAAGCACTGGACCGGCTGGACAATGCGCTGGCGTATCGTCTGCCGGGTGGCGCCGCGCTGGATCTGTTGCGTGTCAAGCAGGACGAAGGCGCGACTGCGGCAAAGTGAGCGGGCCGCGCTGGACCGCTCAGCGCGAAAGCGGCAGCAGACCAATGGATTACCAGTGAAAGGTTGGCGCATTGCATCCAGATGGCCACAATAGGGTTTCCCCACCCGATCTGATCACTGGAGTTCCGTATGGCCGGATTCAAGGAAGCACTCGTTCCCGATATCGGCGACTACAGTGATGTGCCCGTCATTGAAATCCTGGTCGCCGTCGGCGACACGGTGGTCAAGGACCAGGGGCTGGTCACGCTGGAATCGGACAAAGCCACCCTGGAGGTGCCCGCTCCGTTTGCCGGCGTGGTCAGGGAGCTGAAGGTGAAGCTGGGCGACACGCTTTCGGAAGGCTCGTTGGTCGCGCTGATCGAAGCGGCCGATGGCGAGGCTGCCAAGCCTGTCGCGGCCGCCGCAACGCCAGGCAAGGCCGAAGTCGCCACTGCCGAAACCGGTGCCAAGGTCGAGCCGGTAGCCGTTGCCGCCGAACCCGACAAGCTGGCCCAGCGCGAGATCGACCAGCAGGCTGCGTCGACTCAGGCGGCAGCAGCGCCTGCAACGCAGGTCGTGGACAGCAGGCCCGGGTTGGATCCGGAGGCCTCGCCACCGAACAGCCCGCCGGTGGAATTCAACGCCGATGCGGTGCTGCCGCAGAAAGTGCCGCATGCCAGTCCGTCGGTGCGCCTGTTCGCACGCGAGCTCGGCATCGATCTGGCCCAGGTCAAGGGCAGCGAGCGCGCCGGCCGCATCAGCAAGGAAGACGTGCAGAAATTCGTCAAGGAAGCGCTGGCCGGTGGCGGCGCTGCCGTGGGCGGCGCTTCCCCGACGCCTTCCGGTGGCAATGGCCTGAGCCTGCTGCCCTGGCCGAAGGTAGATTTCGCCAAATTCGGTGAGATCGAGGTCAAGCCGCTGTCGCGGATCAAGAAGATTTCCGGTGCCAACCTCGCCCGCAACTGGGCAATGATCCCGCACGTCACCCAGCACGACCACGCCGACATCACCGGACTGGAAGAACTGCGCGTGCTGTTGAACAAGGAGAACGAGAAAGCCGGCATCAAGCTGACCATGCTCGTCTTCATCATGAAGGCGGTAGTGGCCGGCCTGAAGAAGTACCCGGATTTCAATGCCTCGCTGGATGCCAGCGGCGAGAACCTGACGCTGAAGAAGTATTTCCACATCGGCTTTGCCGCCGACACGCCCAACGGACTGGTGGTGCCGGTGATCCGTGACGTGGACAAGAAAGGCCTTGCCGAGCTTGCCAGGGAAATGGGTGAACTGGCCGCCAAGGCCCGCGACGGCAAGCTGGGTCCGGCGGAAATGTCGGGTGGCTGCTTCTCCATCAGCTCGCTTGGCGGCATCGGTGGCGTGGCCTTCACGCCTATCGTCAATGCGCCGGAAGTGGCGATTCTGGGGGTGTCGAAATCCTCGATCCAGCCAGTGTGGGACGGCAGCGCCTTCCAGCCGCGCCTGCAACTGCCGCTGTCGCTGAGCTACGACCACCGTGTCATCGATGGTGCTTCCGCCGCCCGCTTCACCGCGTACCTGGCGCAACTGCTCGGCGACATGCGCCGCGTGCTGCTGTAAGGCGAACGCGTCTGGCCACCGCCTAACCACCTCCACGCATCCGCAGGCGGCTGGAAAGTCGCCCCGCGCAAGGAACGAGCCTCATGGCAACTATTGAAATCAAGGTTCCCGACATCGGCGACTACACCGATGTGCCGGTCATCGAAATCCTGGTCGCCGTGGGCGACACGGTGAAGAAGGACCAGGGTCTGGTGACACTGGAATCGGACAAGGCGACGCTGGAAGTGCCCTCGTCCGCGGCCGGCGTGGTCAAGGAATTGAGGGTGAAGCTGGGCGACACCCTGTCCGAAGGCAGCGTGGTGGCCATCCTGGAAGCGGAGGGTGCGGTCTCCACGCCCGCCGCTCCCGCACCGGGCATTTCCGCACCGGCCAGGGTCGACGTCGAGATGCCGAAGCCTCCGGTCACGCCATCGCCGGCCATGCCTGCGGCCCCCTCCGTGCCGGCTCCCAAAGCGGCACAGGGCAGCGGCAAGCCCGCCGACATTGAATGCCGCATGGTCGTGCTGGGGTCCGGCCCGGGAGGCTACACCGCCGCGTTCCGCGCCGCCGACCTGGGCCTGGATACGGTGATGATCGAGCGCTATGCCTCGCTGGGCGGCGTTTGCCTCAACGTGGGTTGCATTCCCTCCAAGGCGCTGCTGCATGCCGCCGCGCTGATCGAGGAAGCCGCGCATTCGGCCGATATCGGCGTGGAGTTCGGCGCGCCGAAGATCGACCTGGACAAGCTGCGCGCGTTCAAGGACGGCAAGGTCGTCGGCCAGTTCACCAAGGGCCTGGCCGGCATGGCCAAGCAGCGCAAGGTGCGCGTCGTGCAGGGCGTGGCCTCGTTCGCGTCGCCCAACGAGCTTGAAATCGTCGGCGAAGACGGCAAGACCCAGTTGCTGCGGTTCGAGCAATGCATCATCGCCGCCGGCTCGCAGGCGGTGAAGCTGCCCGCCTTCCCGTGGGACGACCCGCGCGTCATGGACTCCACCGACGCGTTGCAGATCGACGAGGTCCCGGAAAAATTGCTGGTGGTCGGTGGCGGCATCATCGGCCTGGAAATGGCCACCGTGTATCGCGCGCTGGGCAGCCAGGTCACAGTGGTGGAATTCATGGACCAGCTGATGCCCGGCGCCGACAAGGACCTGGTCAGGCCGCTGGCCGATCGCCTGAAGAAGCAAGGCGTGGCGATTTACCTGAAGACCAAGGCGACCAAGGTCGAGGCTTCCGCGCAGGGCATCAGTGTCGCCTTTGAAAGCGCGGCCGAAGGCCAGCCCGCCGAACTGGCAACCACCACTTTCGACCGCGTGCTGGTGGCCGTGGGTCGCTCGCCCAACGGCAACAAGATTGGCGCGGACAAGGCCGGCGTCACCGTCACCGATCGCGGTTTCATCCCGGTGGACCGGCAGATGCGCAGCAACGTGCCGCACATCTTTGCCATCGGCGATATCGTCGGTAACCCGATGCTGGCGCACAAGGCCACCCACGAAGGCAAGCTGGCGGCGGAAGTCGCTGCGGGCGAGAAGAAGGAATGGGTGGCGCGGGTGATTCCATCTGTGGCCTACACCGATCCCGAAATCGCCTGGGTCGGGGTGACTGAAACCGAAGCAAAGGCCAAGGGCCTGAAAGTAGGCGTGGGCAAGTTCCCATGGGTCGCTTCGGCGCGCGCCGTGGGCATTGGCCGTGGCGAGGGCTTCACCAAGCTGATCTTCGACGAGGACACCCACCGCATCATCGGCGGCGCCATCGTCGGCGTGCATGCCGGTGACCTGATCACCGAAGTGTCGCTTGCCATCGAGATGGGCGCCGACGCGGCCGACATCGGCCACACCATCCATCCGCATCCGACCCTCAGCGAATCGGTGGGCATGGCGGCCGAGGTGTTCGACGGCACCATTACCGACCTCTACATCCCAAAAAAGAAAGCCTGACTTCTTTCATGGCGCCATCAAAAAAAGCCCCGGTTCGCCCGGGGCTTTTTTTGTGATTGCGTGAAGAGGCTCGCTCAGAACGAGAGCGTCACGCCCGCCATCGGACCCTTGAAGCGCTGGTCCAGGCCCACGACCCCTTCGCCGCCGGTCTGCTCCACATCCAGCTTGAACCAGTCATAGCCTGCAAACACGCCGAACTTCGGGGTGATGCGGTATTCCACCAGTGCGTTGGCCCGGGTCAGGTCGCCTTCGTACTTGCCCAGGTCGCCCCAGTCCGCGTCCAGGTACTGCGCCTGCACCACTACACGCCATTTTTCGCCGGGTGCCGCAGTGAAGCGCGCGCCCACGACCGGTGCGAAGCCGTCCTCACGCGAGCTGGTGCTGTAGTCGAGCTCGCCCGCTCCGGCCGAGAGCGTGCTTTCGACCTTGGCGTATTCGGCACCGACCTGCAGCCCCAGGCTGATGGTGTCGGTCTCGACGACGGCGAAGTCGTAGACCAGGCTGGCCAGCTCGAACTTGCTGTCGATTTTGGCAAAGCTTCCCGCCGGCAGGGTCACATCGTCATACGACAGATCGTTGCCCAAGGTGGCGCTCTGGTCTTTTTCATAGCTGAAATAGTTGAACAGCAGGCGGTTGCGGTTGCTGAGGCGGAACTGGCCTTCGACGCGCGGCGAGAGTTCGGCGCTGCCGTAGTCGAATCCTTCGCTGAAATCGAATTCTTCACCGTTAAAAACCGTGCTGCCGCGTATGTCGCTGTTGCCTTCGGCGGAAATCGCGCCAAGGCGCAGGTGGAAACCATCGTCTTCGATGGCATGAGCCGAGCTGGCAGCAAACAAGCCGGGCGCAGCCAGGGCCAGGCTCAGGGGGAGGTGCTTGTGCATTGCGGGTAGTACTCCATGGAAGATAAAGAGCACAGCACATCGTGTACTGCGCAGTTCATTAAATCCCATTGAAAGTGCACGCCCGGTGAAATGCCGGCCTTTCCGGACGCGTCTGCGAGCGTGGGCGGCAAATCCGGCGACCTTCCCAGCACGGCCCCGCCAGCTGGTGGAAATCCAAAAAAGCACCGTATTGCAGGCAGGCTCCAGGACGGCGATCAGGTCATCGCCCACCAACCCCGGACGGAGCGCCAAGGTAGTTCGGACGTCGCCAGACGCGGGTTTGGGTCACTCAAGTCTGCTGGCGAGGATCCGACTGATCTCCTGGCGGGCATGTCGGGCCGGCGGTTCCCGGCCATTGTGGCGTGGGTCACGGCAGCCCCGGTCTTTGGCGCCGTGGCCGGAAAAGAAGAAGCCCCGGCAGCGGGCCGGGGCTTCGTGGGGGTCTGCGACGGAGCATCGACGAGGAAGTTGGCGCAGACCGTATTGAAGTGACCCACCTGTCTGGTGAAAGTTCCGTGCTTCCCGGCTGAACAGGCAAATCTGCTGAAATCCTTGCCTCGCCAGGCCGGCTGGACCGGTCCGGGCGGTGGGGCTGTTGCCTCTGGATGCACAGCGGTTGCCGCTTAAATTTAACGCCTGTTATACTTTTGCGGCTCGGCGAGGCGCGTTCAACGGCTTCGTCGCTTCCCAACCACCAGGTTTCGCGTGTGCTGAATTCCGCCGCTGCAGGCCGGCGACTGGCATTGCGGGCGGCTTCATACCAGATGGCCGTCGTGGTGCTGGTGGCGCTGGTTTTCCTAGTACAGGGGTGGTCGGCCAGCTTGGCCGCGCTTCTGGGCGGGGCTGGCGTGGTGTTGGGAAGTGCCCTGGCTGCCAATGTCGCGCTGGGCGGTGGAGTGGTAACGGCGCGATCGGCGTTCCTGCGGTTGCTGCTGGGCACCGGCCTGAAATGGCTGGTGCTGATATCGATATTTGCATTGGCACTGGGTGTTGGGCGCATGGCGCCGCTCCCGCTGCTGGCAGGGCTCGCAACCGCACTGGTTGCGCACCCACTGATTTTGAACTTTAGTGTCAGGGTAGAACGTGAGCGCTGAAACGGCCTCCGGTGGCGGGTCCACCGAATACATCCAGCACCACTTGCACCATCTCCAGTGGCAAGTGGGAGAGGGCAAGTTCATGACCATCAACATCGACAGCGTGTTCTTCACGCTGCTGATGTCGGCGCTGTTCCTGTTCTTCTTCCTGCGTACTGCACGCAAGGCGACCGCCGGCGTGCCGGGCAAATTCCAGTCGGTGGTGGAGATGGTGGTCGGCTTCGTCGACGGCTTGGTCCGCGAGACTTTCCATGGCCGCAGCAAGCTCATCGCGCCGCTGGCCATCACCATATTCTGTCTGGTGTTCATGATGAATTTCATGGACATGCTGCCGGTCGACTGGCTGCCCGCGTTGTGGGGCAAGGCCAACGAGGCCGCCGGCCACGATCCTGCGCATGCCTACCTGCGTGTGGTCCCCACCGCCGACCTCAACACCACGCTGGGCCTGTCGTTGATGGTGTTCCTGCTGATCCAGGTCTTCGGCATCAGCCACAAGGGCATCGGCAAGTTCACCGCCGAGGCCTTCACCGCGCCCTTCCATGCCGAAGGCACGGTGATGAAGATCCTGCTGGCCCCCGCCAACCTGCTGCTGCGCGTGATCGAGGAGCTGGTCCGTCCGCTCTCGCTGACGCTGCGACTGTTCGGCAACATGTACGCCGGCGAGCTGATCTTCATCCTGATCGCGCTCATGACCTGGAATGCAGCTGCCTCCAGCGGCATGACCTACGTGATGGCGCCGCTGCAATTCATCTCGGGCTTCGTGTGGACGGCCTTCCACATCCTGGTCATCACCCTGCAGGCCTTCATCTTCATGATGCTGACCGTCGTGTACCTGAGCATGGCGGCCGAAAGCCACTAAGCCGACAAGTTTCGCTTCACCCTTTCATCCCATCCTTTTTCACACCTGACTAGTTGTACGGAGAACACCATGGAAAATGTCGCCCTCTACGCAGAAATCGCGAAGTTCACGGTCATCGCGGCCGGCCTGCTGATCGGTCTCGGCGCCCTTGGCACCGCGATCGGTTTCGCCATCCTCGGTGGCAAGTTCCTGGAAGGTTCGGCCCGCCAGCCGGAGCTGACCCCGATGCTGCAGACCAAGATGTTCATCGTCGCCGGCCTGCTGGACGCGGTGCCGATCATCGGCGTCGCCATCGCCCTGCTGCTGATCTTCGCCAACCCGTTCCTGTCCGCGATCGCGGGCTGATCAGGCAACCGGTCTTGGCTAACGCCGGCGCCTAGCGCGCTGGCGTCAGGAGTACGCAATGGATATCAACCTCACTTTCATCGTCCAGGGCTTCGCGTTCTTCGCGGTGGCGTGGCTGGTGATGAAGTTCGGCTGGCCGCACATCATCGCGGCCATCGAAGAGCGTCAGCAGAAGATCGCAGAAGGACTGGCCGCGGCAGACCGCAGCCAGAAAGACCTCGCGCAGGCGCAGGAAAAGGTCAACGAGGCGCTGAAAGAAGCGCGCACCAAGGCCAATGAAATCATCGACCAGGCGCACCAGCGTGCCAACCAGATCGTTGAAGCCGCCAAGAACGACGCCATCAGCGAAGCCAACCGCCAGAAGGCGCTGGGCCTTGCCGAGATCGATGCCGCCAGCACCCGTGCCAAGGAAGACCTGCGCAAGCACGTTTCCCTGCTGGCGGTGAGCGGCGCCGAGAAGTTGCTCAGGCGTGAAATCGACGCCAGCGCGCACAAGGCGCTGCTCGACGAGCTGGCGGCAGAGATCTGATCGATGAGCCAGGCCCTCACCCTCGCACGTCCGTACGCACGCGCCGCCTTTGCCATTGCACAAGACGAGAACGGCCTGTCGGTGTGGTCCAGCGCGCTCGGTTTCGCCGCGCAGGTGGCCGCTGACCCGCGCGCCGCCTCGCTGCTGCTGAACCCGCAGCTGACCCATGCCGAGGCGGTTTCGTTGCTTTCGGTGGATGGCGCCGGCGAATCGTTCACGCGCTTCCTGGCCCTGCTTGCGGAAAACCGCCGCCTGGCCCAGTTGCCGGAAATCGTCGCGCTCTACGAGCAGTTGAAGGCCGAGGCCGAGCGCGTGGTCAAGGCCACCGTGACCTCCGCGACGGAACTGCCGGCGGGCGAACTGGACGTGCTCAAGGCCGCTTTGAAGAAACGCTTTGGTCGCGAAGTCGAGATCAGCACCGCCGTCGACGCATCGCTGATCGGCGGCGCGGTGATCGACGCGGGCGACGTGGTGATCGATGGCTCGTTGAAAGGCAAGCTCTCGCGGCTGCAGGCCGCACTCGCGCAATAAGCGGGAATGGAGAAGCGTGAGTAGGGAATAGTAAGAGCAGCGGTTGTCGCCCTAACCATTCTCCATTTCCACTTCGCCCTTCCCAGAATAATCAAACCCGTATCCGGCCCCTTGCCGGAACGACCAAGGAAACCGCAATGGCAACCACGCTCAACCCCTCCGAAATCAGCGAACTGATCAAGACCCGGATCGAGAAGGTCAAGCTGGCCGCCGAGGCCCGCAACGAAGGCACCGTGACCAGCGTGTCCGACGGCATCGTGCGCATCTTCGGCCTGGCCGACGCGATGCAGGGCGAGATGATCGAACTGCCGAACGACACGTTCGCACTGGCACTGAACCTGGAGCGCGACTCGGTCGGCGCCGTGGTCCTGGGTGATTACGAAAACCTGCGCGAAGGCGACGTGGCCAAGACCACCGGCCGCATCCTCGAAGTGCCTGTCGGTCCGGAGCTGCTGGGTCGCGTGGTCAACGCGCTGGGCGAGCCGATCGATGGCAAGGGCCCGATCGACGCCAAGATGACCGCACCGGTGGAGCGCGTGGCTCCCGGCGTGATCTGGCGCAAGTCGGTGTCGCAGCCGGTGCAGACTGGTTACAAGACCATCGATGCCATGATCCCGATCGGCCGCGGCCAGCGCGAGCTGATCATCGGCGACCGCCAGACCGGCAAGACCGCGGTGGCCATCGACGCCATCATCAACCAGAAAGCCACCGGCATTAAGTGCGTCTACGTCGCCATCGGCCAGAAGGCTTCGTCGATCGCCAACGTGGTCCGCAAGCTGGAAGAAAACGGCGCGCTGGCCCACACCATTGTGGTTGCCGCGACCGCGTCCGAATCGGCCGCGATGCAGTACATCAGCGCCTACTCGGGCTGCACCATGGGCGAATACTTCATGGATCGCGGCGAAGACGCCCTGATCGTGTACGACGATCTGTCCAAGCAGGCCGTGGCCTACCGCCAGATCTCGCTGCTGCTGAAGCGCCCGCCGGGCCGCGAAGCGTATCCGGGCGACGTGTTCTACCTGCACAGCCGCCTGCTGGAGCGCGCAGCGCGCGTGTCCGAGGACTACGTTGAGAAGTTCACCGAGGGCGCGGTCAAGGGCAAGACCGGGTCGCTGACCGCATTGCCGGTCATCGAGACGCAGGCCGGTGACGTGTCGGCGTTCGTGCCGACCAACGTGATCTCGATCACCGACGGCCAGATCTTCCTGGAAACCGACCTGTTCAACGCCGGTATCCGTCCGGCCGTGAACGCCGGCATCTCGGTGTCGCGCGTCGGTGGCGCCGCCCAGACCAAGATCATCAAGAAGCTGTCGGGCGGCATCCGCATCTCGCTCGCCCAGTACCGTGAGCTGGCCGCGTTCGCGCAGTTCGCCTCGGACCTGGACGAAGCCACCCGCAAGCAGCTCGAGCGCGGCCAGCGCGTCACCGAGCTGATGAAGCAGAAGCAGTACCAGCCGATGTCCATCGCCAACCAGGCGCTGTCGATCTACGCCGTCAACGAGGGCTACCTGGACGACGTGCCGGTCAACAAGCTGCTGGCGCTGGAAGAAGGCCTGCATGCGCATTTCGCCAACACCAAGGGCGACCTGATCGACAGGATCAATGCCAGCGGCGACTGGAACGACGAGATCGAAGCGGCCTTCAAGGCCGGCATCTCCGAGTTCAAGACCACCGGTAGCTGGTAACAAGGGCGGTAAATGGCGAAGGGACGAGAGTGAAGTAGAGCGTCACCGCTTCAGCTCTCGAGCTTGCGCAGCAAGCGTTCCCTTCACCCTTCACCCTTTACAGCGAGCACAGCGAGCGACAACGAATGGCAAGCGGCAGAGAAATCAAAACCAAGATCAAGAGCGTGCAGAACACCCGCAAGGTGACGCGCGCGCTGGAGATGGTCTCGGCCTCCAAGATCCGCAAGGCGCAGGACCGCATGAAGGCCTCGCGTCCGTATGCGCGTGCCATGAAGCAGGTCATCGGCCACCTGGCCCAGGCCAATTCCGAGTACCAGCATCCGTTCCTGGTCGAGCGCGCCGAGATCAAGCGCGTCGGCTACGTAATCATCTCGTCGGACCGCGGCCTGGCTGGCGGCCTCAACAACAACCTGTTCCGCAAGCTGCTGGGCGAGATCCGCCAGTGGCAGGACAAGGGTGCCGAGGTCGACGTGGTCACCATCGGCCAGAAGGCCTCGTCGTACTTCCGCCGCATCAAGGTCGGCATGCTGGCTACGGTCACCCACCTGGGCGACAAACCGCAGCTGGAACAGCTGGTGGGCGTGGTCAAGGTCATGCTGGATGCCTATGAGTCGGGCAAGGTCGATCGCGTGTACCTGACCTACAACGACTTCGTCAACACCATGACCCAGCGCGCGGCGTTCGACCAGTTGCTGCCGCTGCCCGCTTCAGACACGCCGATCACCCAGCACGACTGGGACTACATCTACGAACCCGATGCGGCCAGCGTGCTCGAGCACGTGCTCACGCGCTACGTGGAATCGCTGGTGTACCAGGCGGTGCTGGAGAACGTGGCCTCCGAGCATGCCGCGCGCATGGTCGCCATGAAGTCGGCCAGCGACAACGCCACCAAGCTCATCGGCGACCTGCAGCTGGTCTACAACAAGGCGCGCCAGGCCGCGATCACGCAAGAGATTTCCGAAATCGTCGGCGGCGCGGCCGCTGTCTGAAGCAGTAAACAGAGAAGAGTAAAGAGTAAAGAGTCACAGCCAGAGCACTGCTCGCTTTTCTTGACCATTTACGCTTCGCCCTTTACCGCACCAAACAAACAAAGTTACCGGAGTCAGCAATGAGCAACCAAGGCAAGATCGTCCAGATCATCGGCGCCGTCGTCGACGTAGAATTCGCACGCACCGACGTGCCGAAGATCTACGACGCGTTGAAGGTGGAAAACACCGCCATCACCCTGGAAGTGCAGCAGCAGCTGGGCGACGGCATCGTGCGCACCATCGCGCTCGGTTCCACCGACGGCCTGAAGCGCAACCTGATCGCCACCAACACCGGTCGCGCCGTGTCGGTGCCGGTGGGCGTGGGCACGCTTGGCCGCATCATGAACGTGCTGGGCGAGCCGATCGACGAAGCCGGTCCGGTCGAAGCGACCGAGCATTGGGAAATCCACCGCGCGGCGCCTGCCTACGCTGAGCAGTCCTCGGGCAACGACCTGCTGGAAACCGGGATCAAGGTCATCGACCTGATGTGCCCGTTCGCCAAGGGCGGCAAGGTCGGCCTGTTCGGCGGCGCCGGCGTCGGCAAGACCGTGAACATGCTGGAACTGATCAACAACATCGCCACCGAACACGCGGGTCTTTCCGTGTTCGCCGGCGTGGGCGAGCGTACCCGCGAAGGCAACGACTTCTACCACGAGATGGCCGAAGCCGGCGTCATCAAGCTGGAGAACCTGAAAGAGTCGAAGGTCGCGATGGTCTACGGCCAGATGAACGAGCCGCCGGGCAACCGCCTGCGCGTCGCGCTGACCGGCCTGACCATGGCCGAGTACTTCCGCGACGAGAAGGACGCCGAGGGCAAGGGCCGCGACGTGCTGTTCTTCGTCGACAACATCTACCGCTACACCCTGGCCGGTACCGAAGTGTCGGCGCTGCTCGGCCGCATGCCGTCGGCCGTGGGCTACCAGCCCACCCTGGCCGAGGAAATGGGCGTGCTGCAGGAACGCATCACCTCGACCAAGACCGGTTCCATCACCTCGATCCAGGCCGTGTACGTGCCCGCGGACGACCTGACCGACCCGTCGCCGGCGACCACCTTCGCCCACCTGGACGCCACCGTGGTGCTGTCGCGTAACATCGCCGCCCTGGGTATCTACCCGGCCGTCGATCCGCTCGATTCCACCTCGCGCCAGCTGGACCCGAACGTGATCGGCAACGAGCACTACGACACCGCCCGCCGCGTGCAGTCCACCTTGCAGAAGTACAAGGAACTGAAGGACATCATCGCCATCCTGGGCATGGACGAGCTGTCGGAAGAAGACAAGCAGGCCGTGTCGCGCGCGCGCAAGATCGAGCGCTTCTTCAGCCAGCCCTTCCACGTGGCCGAAGTGTTCACCGGCTCGCCCGGCAAGTACGTGTCGCTGAAGGACACCATCCGCGGCTTCAAGGCCATCTGCGATGGCGAATACGACCACCTGCCCGAGCAGGCGTTCTACATGGTCGGCGGCATCGAGGAAGCGGTCGAGAAGGCCAAGAAGATGGCCGAAAAGGCCTGAGAGCGGTAACGAGTGAAGGGTGAAGAGTGAATTAGAGCAACAGCGATTCGAACCTTGAGCATGCGCGGCATGCGTTCCCTTCACCATTTACCCTTTACTTCGAGCAAAGCGAGAAAACCATGGCAAGCACCATCCGTTGCGACATCGTCAGCGCCGAGCAGGAAATCTTCCACGGCGAAGCGACGCTGGTCGTGGTGACCGGCGAACTGGGTGAGCTGGGCATCGCGCCCCGCCACGCCCCGCTGATCACGCGCCTGAAGCCGGGCAAGGTCGTGGTGACCCTGCCCAGCGGCGAGCAGCTGGATTTCGCCATCGGTGGCGGCATCTTGGAAGTGCAGCCGCAGGTGGTGACCGTGCTGGCCGACACCGCGATCCGCGCCCAGGACATCGACGAGGCCGCCGTGCGCACCGCCATGGAAGAAGCCGAGCGCGTGCTCGCCAACCGTGGCGAAGCCATGGAAGTCGCCGAGGCGCAACAGAAGCTGCTGGAAGCCACCGTGCAGCTGCAGGCGCTGGAGCGCCTGCGCAAGACGCTCAAGCACTGATCACGTATCACGGATCACTTGTCAGGCTGTATGCTGCCCGGTGTTCCAGGCAGGCAGTGGCGTCTTGATGTCCGACTATTCCGGCACTGACAATCTCGAGGTGATGGCCGAGGCCGTCAACTACAACGATTTCCTCAGCGAGCGCGTCCTGCGCCTTGCCTCGGGGACTAAAAACATCCTGGATTTCGGCGCCGGCATAGGCACGTTCGCCCAGCGATTACGCGATTCCGGTTTCAGCGTGCTCTGCTTGGAGCCGGATGCGGCGCAGGCGGCGAAGTTGCGCAGTGACGGCATGCTTGTCTGCGAATCGATGGCATCAGTGCCGGCCGGCAGCGTGGATTACATTTACACCCTCAACGTCCTGGAACACATCGACGATGACGGGGAAGCACTGGCGCAGATCGCTGCCGCGCTCAGGCCGGGAGGCCGCCTGCTGGTCTACGTCCCGGCATTCCAGGTGCTTTACTCAGGCATGGACCGCAAGGTGGGCCATGTCCGCCGTTACCGCCGACTGGAGCTGCAGTCCAAGGTGGCAGCCGCCGGCTTCACCGGAATAAAAGCCCGGTACGTTGATTCGATCGGCTTCTTCGCGGCCCTTGCCTACCGTGCAATGGAACGCGGTGAAGGCGACGGAGGCATCAACTTGCGCGCCTTGAAGTTCTACGACAGGTTCATATTCCCGCTGAGCCGCGTCACCGACCATCTGTTCGGCTTGCTGTTCGGAAAGAACGTGATACTCACGTCCCGCAAGGGCTGAACGAGTTCAACGGTAAACCCAGCGCCTCAGCACCAGGTAGCTCACGATCGCGAGCACGAGCTCCACTCCGGGCTTTGCGATCCACGCGGCCGACAGTCCCCATTGTTCGCGTATCGCCTGCATGGCCACCGTGCTGCATGCGGTCAGTGACAACCAGCTCGCGGCGAACCGGGCGAATCGCTGCCACCCCAGCCGGGATTGGCCTGCTTCACCGAACGTGTAGCGGCCATGCAGCGCGAAGCCGAGCACTGCAATGCAGGTCCTGCCCAGCGTGTTGGACCAGATTGTAGGAACTCCACAAGCGGTTAAGATGACGAACAGGGTCCAGTCGAGCACGAGCTGGAACAACCCGACGGCCACAAAACGCGATTCTCTATGGGCGAGCAGCTTCAGGGGTTTGCCTTCCACACGGCCTGGACGTAGTTGGTCACCGCAGTATCCCACCATCAAGACCAGAGCACATGACTGACGACAAGCGCGAAAACCCGACAGTTGCCGTAGTGATTCCCTGCTACAACGAAGCACTCACGGTAGCCAAGGTCGTGCAGGATTTCCGGAGGGTGTTGCCGGACGCGGACATCTACGTCTTCGACAATGCGAGCACGGATGATACGGCGCGCTGCGCGCTGGCGGCCGGGGCGATGGTCATCCCGGTCGCGGCGAAGGGCAAGGGCAATGTGGTCCGCAGCATGTTCCGCGATGTCGATGCCGACGTGGTGCTGATGGTGGATGGTGACGACACCTATCCTGCAGATGCAGCCTTGCTGATGCTGGAGGATGTGATTGCCGGGCGTGCCGACATGGTCGTGGGCACGCGACTGGAATCCCACGATGACGCATCCTTCAGGCGTTTCCACGGGTTTGGCAACAAGCTGGTCCGCTGGAGCATCGGCTGGCTTATCGGAAGCCCGATACGCGACGTGCTGTCGGGGTACAGGGCATTCTCACGCCGATTCGTGGAGTCCATGCCGGTGCTGTCACGTGGCTTCGAGATCGAGACGGAGATGACGGTCTTTGCGCTTACCAGTGGCTTCCTGATCACCGAGCGCACCGTTGCCTACGGCGTGCGTCCGGAAGGCAGCCACTCCAAGCTCAATACCTTCCGGGACGGCGCGCGCGTAATGCGTACGATCTTCTTTCTTTTCAAGGATATGCGACCGCTGCTTTTCTTTAGCTGCCTGGCGGCGCTGTCAATCATCGTCGGGCTGCTGTGTGGCCTCGTGGTCTTGAGTGAATTCACTGCCACGGGCTTGGTGACCAGGCCTTCCACCGCGGTGCTCGCAGTGGCTTTTACCCTGACCGGTATCATCTCCCTGGCTACGGGATTGATCCTGGACACCGTGAATCGGCGTTCGAGCGAAATACTGCGACTGATCACCGACCAGTTGGTTTCCACCAAGCATAGCGATAGTCGCGGAAGCGGCGGCAGTGCGGCAACCCGCGCCCGCCAGGCTGCGGCGCTAGAAGGCCAATAGTCTCTTCTGGCGCCTCCAAACCAGCGCCAGCATCGTGGCAAGCAATAACAACGCGACGACGGTGATCGCGCGGCCGGCGCGGAATGGCGAGGAAGTGAATTTCGTCACCACTTCATTGCGCCCCGGGGGCAGATAAATAGCGCGCCCCAGAACCTGCGCCGGGTACACGGTTGCCCGCTTGCCATTCACTTGCGCGACCCATGAGGCATACGGCGCATCGGCGAAGAACAACCAGCATGGCCTTGTTGTGGTCACTACCGCGACGTAGCGCGTGGACGCGTGCGAAACCTCCTGGATGGCATCGTCTGCGCCACATTCCTGGCCGGTGTCGGTGGTTGGCCCCGGAGCATTGCCGCCGCCTTCCAGTGCAAGCACCTGGGTGCCGCTGGCATGCAGCAGCTCCAGTGCGTGCTGCGCGTCACGCACATAGTGGTGGTTCGCGTAGAGGCGGACGGGTGGCAATGCACGGTCGTTGCGCAGCAACCTGATGTCATAGGTCCGGTCCAGGTAGATGCGGTGCAGTCCCGCGGCGATCGGGTCGGAGCTGGACGAGACATACCGGATCGACAGGATGTCGAGCAACCTTTGCCCGTGGCTGGCCGATTGCTGCAGTTCGGAAGCAACCGCCTTGCTGGCGATCTGGCTGCGCTCGGTATAGAGCGCCATGGAGCCATCCAGGGAGGGAATTCCCCACAGCAGGTTGGTCATGCCGCCGACCGCGGCAATGAGCCTGCCCGTATTTGGCCCCAGCGCCTCCGAATGGGGCGGAGTGAATACGGCGAGTGCCGATCCGGTTGAGTCGTAGAGCTTGTAACGGCCGAAGGCGGGATCCTGGCGGATGGTTCGTACCGTTCCGGGCATGGCCAGGTAGGATTTGTCGACCATCCGGAAGGTGTCAAAGCGCAGGACCAGGCACTCGATCAAAAGCAGGACGAAGGCAAGTGCAGGAAAATAGCGCAAACGCCCCGATCTCCACAGCAGCGGGGCCGCCAGCAGCGCCACGATAGACGAGGTCATACCGATCAGCTGGCCTGCCGGCATCAAGGACAGGGTCGATGCGGCGACTGTGCACAGCGCCAACACGGCGGCGACGGCGACCGGCAGAAAATGTGTTCGAGCAGGCCCGCTGCCGACTGCCGCCGCTCTGCGCAATTCGCTACACAAGTGCCCGGCCAGCAGCGCAACCGGGATCATGGCAACGCCGATGTAGGCCTGCATTGAACGGAAATAGTTGAGTCCCGGCACAAGGTGGTGCTCATACGCAAACATGAAAAGGGGCGTGGTCGCTCCCAGGGCGATGAGTGCCACCGCTGCAATCGCGTGGCCCATTACGCGGGGTGGCTTGCGCATCGGCAACGAGGCAGCGAACAACGCCGCCGTCAGCGGACTTCCCAGTGAAGGTACGAGCCCCAGCGCGTTGCCTGTCGTGGGCAGCACTGCACCACGCAGGTAGTCGATCATGGGCGAGTAGAAAAGGAGTGCCGTGCCATCCTTGCGTATCGAATAAGGAATCAGTTCCATCAATGGCAGCAGCTGGATTGCACAGACTCCAAGTGCAATGAAGACGGCCAGCGCGCCATAGCCAAGCATCGGCTTCCAATGTGCGAACAGATGCAGCCGTTCCGAGCGCAACAGCAGGGGGCTTGCCAACGCGAAGAAGATATACAGGGCAAGGCCATGCGCCAGTTGCAGGTAGCCGGCCAGCACCACCAGCGAACAGAGCAACGCCATCGTCATCGTATTGAGGAGTCCGGGCCGCTGATACCAGCGCTCGACCGACCACATGGCCCATGGCAACCACGATAGTGTGCCGGTGATGGTCATGTTCCCCTGCGACAGCAACCAGCTGGTGCAGAAAACCAGGGCGACGGCGGCAAACGCGGCGCCCCAGCGGTCCAGATCAAGGCTGCGTGACAACCTGTACATGCCGGAGGCGGCTATCACCATGCACAGGAAATGAAACAGGCCGTGGCAGTAGCGCGGGTCCACCAATGCATCCAGCACCAGGTTGAGCGGGCTCAGGAATGCAGTCTGCGCTTCGGCCAGCAAGGCATGGCCGCCATACACCTTGTCTGACCAGAGCATGCTCTCGTATCCGGCGAGTGCGTCGGCGTGATAGGTCAGCATTGGCAAGCCATGGACGATTGCATCGCCATGGGCCAGTGTCATTCCGCCAAACAGTGCCGGCCAGAACAAGGCCAGGCAGAGCCCCAGCACGAGCGTCAGTGGCAGTGCCTTGGCGGCCCATGGCCAGCCGATAGTCAGGCGGCCCCGGTGGATCCTGGCTGCGGGGGGCGATGGCAATGAACCGGATTGCATGCAGCGTTCCTCGTGGGGCGGGATGTCATGTGCTGTGGCAGGAATTTGTTTGAGCCCGGACACTGTCGAGTCGGACCCGCGGGCACTCCTCATCCGGACATGCCGGAATTACCTGTGGGCACGATAGACCCAATACTTTGACATCAGGAACCCGAACAGGCCGAGCACCACTTCCACGGCGGGCTTCGCCAGCCACGCCCACCGCAGTCCGAACACATCGTCGATGGCTCCCATCGAGATCGTGCTGATGACCGTGGTCACCGTCCACATCAGCAGGAAGCGGGCGAACTGCTTGCGGCCCATGTGGTGTTCGTCGCCGGAAAAGGTGAAGCGTCCGTTCAACCAGAAGCCGAGCAGCGCGCCGCTGATGCGGCCGGCGACGTTGGCAGGTTCGATGGCCAGGCCGCCGTGGCTCAGGGCCACGGTCACGCCCCAGTCCAGCAGCCATTGCAGGATGCCGATCAGCAGGTAATAACGTCCCTGTCGCAATACGCTCATGGCGCATTTTCCCACACTGGAATCAGCCACAGCTGCGCATCGCCCACTTCGTCCTGCAAGGCCGCGCCGGCACGCTGCAGGCCGGCGCGCTGCGCGCCGGAGAGTGTGCCGGTGCGGGTCAGCACCGCGCCGACATGTTGCTGCCGCAGCAGCGCTTCCCAGGCGCCACCGCCGAGGTCGGCCTCGGCCGTGAGTGCGGCACGGGCCAGCGACGGGTCATAGGCCGATAGCGTGCGCGCCCGCACGCCCATCTCCGCAACGAGGGGCTGCTGCGGGTCCATCGCCAGCACGTTGCCGTGGTCCGTTGGCAACCTGCGCAAGGTGGCCAGCAGGACGCGCTCGGGCGTGTAGTGGCGGAACGACGCCGCGTCATCGCCTCGCGCCAGCACGGCTTCCTTCAGCGCCCCGGTCCGGAGCATCCAGTGGCCATTGGACTGGAAAGCGAAGTTCAACAGGCATACGCCGCCCAGCAACCAGGCGGCGCGGCGTGGGTGGACGCGGAAAGCGGTTGCCGCCAGCAAGGCCAGCAGCACCACGCTGGCGGGAAATGCGTAGCGCAGGTACTGGAGCGGGATCAGCGGGAGCAGGACCAGGGCGGCCAGCATCACTGCCGTCATCGCGGTCCGTCGGTGCGACAGCGCCAGCAGCCACGCCCCCAGCAAGGCGACCAGCACGAAGCCGCCCCCGCCGGCGAAAGCTTCCAGGTAGCGGCCGGTATCGAAGGTCAGCTTCCAAGGCAGCAGGACGTTGAATCCGGCATGCCAGCGCGGGTCGTTGAAGTCGGACGCGGCGAAGTACGGGGAATGGAAGTAGCTGTTGAACAACGGCAGGAACGGATTGCTGGCAAGGGTCCACGCATAAACATAGCTGCTGGTGCCGATCGCAAGCGCCACCACGGTGGCGCCCAGCGTGGGCAGAAGGCGCAACAAACTCCGGTGTCGCCATGCCGCCCAGGGCAACAACAGAAGCGCCGTTGCGGCCGCAGCGAGCTTCAGCCCGAGCAGCCCGCCGACCAGGATCGCGCCCGCCAGCAGCGATCGGCGACCGGCCTCGGGCGTGCGCAGGATCAGCGCCACGAGCCAGACCAGCAATGCGGCGGTCGGGGTCTCGGTCTGCATGCTTGCGGCCAGTACCGCGGTCAACGGCAGGCTTGCGTACAAGGCCACGGAAAGCCAGCGGCTACGGCTATCGCCGCCCAGCGTCGTGCAGAGCTGCCAGACGCCGGCTGCGGTCAGGAGCATCCACAAGGCATTGACCGGGCCCCGCGATTCGGCGCCGGCAAGCAGTTGCGGGAACGCGTGGATGACATCACCCAGCCACGGCGCCAGTGCCCAGATGTGGGTTTCCGGATCCATCGTGTAGCGGCCCTGTTCCAGCAGTTCCCAGGGCAGGCGCAGGTGATAGCCCACGTCATCGGGTTGCATGGTGGGCAACCAGCAACCGGTGCTGGCCAGGCCCAGCGCGAGCACCGCCCATGCCGCGGCGCGCGGCGCGGGCGTGATGGCGGAATTCCATTGCCTGCGCAGGCCTCGCAGCGTGCTGGCCACGGTGGCTCGCCCCAGCGCGACCAGCACGACGCAGACGCCGAGGTAGCTCCACCGATGGTGCAGCGGCAAGGGCAGCAACCAGGCCAGCATGGCGCCCAGCACGACCAGGCCACAGGCTGCCTGCAACGCAGCCGATTCGCGTGGCAGGAGGATGCCTCCCAGTGCAATGGCGGCCATGGCCATCAGCAAGGTGCACGCCACTGGCAGCACGCCTGCGAACCCCACCAGCGCCAGGCACCAGGGCAGTGCCAGTGCCGAGGCCCACGTCCAGCCAGCGAAACGCCGCAGCGGCCAGGCGATCGACCCGGCCAGCAGGGACAGCAGCACCAGTTCGCCAAAGCGGCCGGGGTGCCAGTGTTCCCACAGCCGGTACTGGACCATGCCCGCCATACAAAGCGGCACGCCAGCCCACAGCAGCGCCTTCTGCCATGGGCGGGGTGTCGAATCGGCAACAGCAAACGGGGGCGAGTGGGTGGCGTCTGATGGCGTCATCGCGCGCATGCTAACAGCGCGCCGATTTAGAATGCGCCACGAAATCAATCCCGGGAACACACATGGCCTCACCCTTGCACGTGATCATCCTTGCCGCCGGCGAAGGCAAGCGCATGCGCTCGGCCAGGCCCAAGGTGCTGCAACCCATGGCTGGGCGGCCGATGCTGGCCCAGGTCATCGCCGCGGCGCGCGCGCTGGACCCGGCCGGCATCCACATCGTGCACGGCCATGGCGGCGAGCAGGTACAGGCAGCGTTCGCCGACCAGCCCGACCTGCACTGGGCGCACCAGGCACAACAGCTCGGTACCGGCCACGCGGTGGAGCAGGCCATGCCCGGGGTGCCGGACGCGGCCACCGTGCTGGTGCTGTACGGCGACGTGCCGCTGATCCGCAGCGACACCCTGGAACGATTGCTGGAGGCCCCCGGACGCCTGGCCGTGCTGGTCGCCGAGCTTGCCGATCCTACCGGTTATGGCCGCATCATCCGCAATGCCGAAGGCCGGGTCGCCGCCATCGTCGAGCAGAAGGATGCCGACGAGGAGCAGCGCCGCATCCACGTCATCAACACCGGCATCATCGCCGCCGAATCCACCGCGCTGAAGCGCTGGCTGGCGCACCTGTCCAACGACAACGCGCAAGGCGAGTACTACCTCACCGATGTATTCGCCGCCGCCGCCGAGGAGTTCAGCGCTGCCGAGATGGTAGTGGTGAGCGAAGCCATCGAAGCCGAGGGCGCCAATGACCCCTGGCAGCTTTCCCAGCTGGAGCGGGCCTTCCAGCTGCGCCAGGCACGCGCCCTGTGCGCGCAGGGCGCGCGCCTGCTGGATCCGGCGCGCTTCGACCAGCGCGGCACGGTGACGGTGGGCCGTGACGTGGAGATCGACGTGGACGTGGTGCTGGAAGGCAACGTCGAACTCGGCGACGGCGTCAGCATCGGCCCCTTCACCCGCTTGAAGGACGTGAAGCTCGGCGCCGGCACGCTGGTGCGCGCGCATTGCGACCTCGACGGCGTGGTGACGGAAGGCGCGGCCCAGATCGGCCCCTACGCGCGCCTGCGCCCCGGCACGGTGCTGGCCGATGGCGTGCACATCGGCAATTTCGTCGAGACCAAGAAGGCCACCCTGGGTGTGGGCAGCAAGGCCAATCACCTGACCTACCTCGGTGATGCGGTGATCGGCAGTGGCGTCAACATCGGCGCCGGCACCATCACCTGCAACTACGATGGGGTGAACAAGTCGACCACCACCATCGAGGACGGCGCCTTCATCGGTTCCAACTCGGCGCTGGTGGCGCCGGTCACCATCGGGGCCAACGCCACCATCGGCGCCGGCTCGGTGATCGGCAAGGATGCACCGGCCGGTGAGCTCACCCTCACCCGCTCGCGCCAGCAGACCCTGGAAGGCTGGCAGCGGCCGACGAAGCCCGAATAGCAGGGGAGCCACGGCGCATGAATCCTGCCACGCTCGTTGCCCTTGGGGCTTTCCCGCAATCGCTGGAAGCGTTCTTCGATGCAATCCCGGCGGATTTCCGCAACTGGAAGCCTGCGTCGTGGGAAGGAATACCCAGCGAGCCTTTCAGCCCCATCGAGCAGATCCGCCATGTGCTAGATGTCGAAGTGGACGGCTACCATGAACGCTTCCGCCTCGCGCTGGGGGAAACCCGCCCCATACTGCAAAATATAGACGGCGAGGCGTTGTCGATCGAGCGCAATTACGCCGTTGCCGATCCCTCGGAAGTATTCGCCACATTCCGCAGCGCCCGCCGCAAAACACTTGGGGTCATTTCGGCGCTGACGGCCGAACAGCTTGATCGCACCGCGGTGTTCGATGATGTTCCCGTCAGCGTGCGTGGGTTGGTGCACCTGCTGTGCAGTCACGACCAGCAGCATCTGGCTGGCTTGCAGTGGCTGGCCGCCAGGATCGATGGTTTCCTGTTATCCCAGTGCGCCTGCAGCCGATGATTTCCGATGGCGCTGTCTGACATGGTGGAAGTGATAGCCGAGGTCGTTGACCTCCGCACGACCTGGCGTTTCTTCCTGGCGGCCACAACAGGGGGCCTGTTTGCGTGGGGTCTTGTTGAGCTGCTTGGTCCATCCAGCGTGACCTTCCTGCTGGCCGGCATTATTGGTGCAGCGGGGCTATGTCTGGGAGTGGTCTGGCAATGGCGACGTTAGTACAGGCGAACGCCACTGTGGCCAGCAAGCGCCGGCCATGACCGCGCCGATGATCCGGGCGGGCACGGCGGCCGATGTCCACGCACTGCTGGAAGTCGAGCGCCGCGCCGCCGCCCTGCTGCTCGACCATGGCGCTTACGGTCTTTTCGCCATGCACAGCCTGTCGCCGGAAAATCTTCGCGACGGCGTGACCAACGGAATCCTGCGCGTGGCAGAGGCCGACGGAGAAGTCGTCGGCTTCGCACTGTGCGGCCAGGCCGACGGCCACGCGCATCTGTTTGAAATGGATGTTGTTCCCGAGCATGGGCGTTGCGGCATCGGCAGCGCCTTGCTTGAGTCGGCCTGCGACGAAGCGGCTGCGCGTGGACTGCCGGTGATCACGCTGGTCACGCTTCGCGACGTGGCCTGGAATGCGCCCTTCTATGCGGCCCGCGGCTTCGTGGAGATCGATGATGCGGAGTGCGGCGTGGAGCTTGCGCAGCTTGTCGCGCGCGAACGGATGCTTGGCTTTCCGATGAGGCTGCGGGTGGTGATGCGGCGTTCGCTGCCCGTCTGCTGACGGCTGCGAATTCCTCTCTCATCGTCATCCCCGCCTGCGTGGGAACGACGGTCGGTGTATTGGTTACGGAATACCTTGAGCGGCCAGAATGTGGTCCGAACCATTACCATCCCGCCGAATGCGACGCCGGCTGACCAAGCAGGTTCGCTCATTGCTATCGCGAACTTATTCATGGCAATGGCGGGTCAAGACCCGCCCTACGTTCGGGTGTCGCGGAATTTCAGCGTGTAGGCTTTCATCCCGCGTCCGGTAGCTGGATCGCCACGCATAGCCCGCCACCCTCGCGGTTGTGCATCGACAGTCGGCCTCCGTGGGCTTCCACGATCTCGCGGGTCAGCGCCAGGCCCAGTCCGGTGCCGTTGCGCTTGGTGGAATAGAACGGCACCAGCGCGTTCTGCAGCACCGACTCGTTCATGCCGGCGCCCCGGTCCAGCACTTCGATGCGCAACCACTCCGGCAGGCGCGTCAACCTGACGCTGACGCCTCCGGATTCGCCACCGGCCTCGTGCGCGTTCTTGAGCAGGTTCAACAGGGCCTGTTCCATCTGGGCCTGGTCGATGCGGCTGCTCATGCCCTCGGCCGAGCCTTCCATCTCGAACGCGATCTGCCGATGCAGGCTGGCCAGGAAATGCGCCCAGTCCACCGTGTTGAGCAGCGGCTGCGGCAGCTTGGCGAAACGCGCGTAGCCGCGGATGAAGCCTTCCAGGTGGCGCGCGCGCTCCTCGATGGTGCCGAAGATCTCCTCCAGGCGTTCGTGGCGCCCGCGGCGCACCAGCTCGGCGCCGGAATGGGCCAGCGAGGCCACCGGGGCCAGCGAATTGTTCAACTCGTGGCTGATCACGCGGATGACTTTCTTCCAGGTCTGCACTTCCTGGCGACGCAGCTCGTTGGTCAGCAGGCGCAGCAGCAGCAATTCATGCTTGCGGCCATTGAGTCGGAAGTGCCGGCGCGCCAGGTGGTAGACCTGCTCTTCTCGGAAGTCGGCCTCGTCCTCGTCGTCGCTGTCGATCGCGAACAGGCCGTCGCCGCCACGTTGCATGGCCTCGCGCATTTCCACCGGCGCGGCGGCCAGCAGGTCGTCGAAACGCTGGCCCTCCAGCTTCCAGCCGCTGTGAAGCAGCTTGCGCGCGGCCAGGTTGGCGAAGACCACGCGCCGCTCGCCATCGCCGCCGGCGGCGATCAGCAGCATGGCCACCGGCGTGTTCTGGACCATCGTGTCGAGCAGCAGTTCGCGCTGCACGAGTCCCTGGCGTTGCTCGCGCAGCACCTCACCCAGCTCTGCATGGGCCTTGACCAGGTCGCCGAGGTCGTCCTGCCCGCGCCAGTGGATGCCGGAGTTGTACTCGCCGTCGCGATAGGTGTTGACGCTGCCGGCCAGGGCGCGGAACAGCGAGTTCACCGGCGCCAGCGCGCGCTTCACGGCCCATGCGGCGAGCGGCACGATGACCAGCGCCGAAACCAGTGCGGCCAGCCTGGCATCGCCCAGCCAGTCCACCAACAGCAAGGGCAGCGCGATGGCGACCGCCAGCAGGGGCAGCAGCCAGAACAGCAGGCGGCCGGCGACGGAGCGGCGGATCATTCGCGTGGAATGTTGAAGCGGTCCATGCGCCGGTACAGCGCCTGCCGGCTCAGGCCCAGGTCCGCGGCGGCCTGGGCGATCACGCCACCGGCGCGCGCCAGCGCCGATTCAATGCCGGCGCGATCCGGCTCCACGGTTACCGCGGGCCTGGGGATCGTAGCCTTGGGCAGGTTTAGATCGGCCGCCTCGATGCGGTCGCCGCCGGCCAGCAGGCCGGCGCGCTGGATCACGTTGCGCAGTTCTCGCACGTTGCCGGGCCACGGATGGCGCAGCAAGGCGGCACGCGCGCTGTCGCCGATGGGCTTGTCGGCGGGACGGAAGCTTTCGGCCAGCGGCAGGATATCGCCCGGCCTCTCAGCCAATGGCGGCAATGCCAGCTCGATGGCGTTGAGGCGGTAGAAAAGATCCTCGCGGAAACTGCCTTCGCGGATCAGCAGCGGCAGGTCGGCATTGGTGGCGCTGATCACGCGTACGCGGACCTGGCGTTCGCGATTGGAGCCCAGGCGCTCGAAGCGCCCGGTTTCCAGCACACGCAACAACTTCATTTGCCCGGCCAGCGGCAGGTTGCCGATCTCGTCCAGGAACAGGGTGCCGCCATCGGCCGCCTCGAACTTGCCTTCGCGCGCCTTGTTGGCGCCGGTGTAGGCGCCGGCATCGGCGCCGAACAGTTCGGCTTCGATCAGTTCCGACGGCAGCGCGCCGCAGTTCAAGGTCACGAAGGGACCGTTGCGGACCGAGGAGTTGGCCTGCACGATCTCGGCGATCTTCTCCTTGCCGCTGCCATTGGGCCCGGTGATCAGCACCGGCAGTTCCGAGCGCGCGACCTGGCAGGCGAGTGCGATCACGCGCTCGCTGGCCGGATCGTCGAAGACCACGCCGCGCAGGTCGTACTTGCTGGCCAGTTGCTCCTGGCGTGCGCGTTCGCGGTTGCGGCGCCGGTCCAGTTCGCTGCGCGCCTCCGCCAGTTCCAGCAGGTTGTTGACGGTGGCCAGCAGCTTGCGGTCGTCCCAGGGCTTGGCCACGTAGTCGGCGGCACCGGCCTTGACCAGTTCCACCGCGCTGCTCAGGTGGGTCCAGGCGGTGAGCAGGATCACCGGCAGGTCCGGATAGCGCGCGCGGATCTCGGAAAACAGGGCGACGCCTTCGTCGCCCGAAGTGGTGTCGGCGCTGAAATTCATGTCCTGGATCACCAGGTCCACCGATTCGGACTGCAGCATCGCCAATCCTGCTTCGGGCGTCTCGGCGTGCAGCGTGGCGATGTCGTGCAGCGAGAACAGCACCTCAAGCGCCGTGGCAACCGCCGGGTTGTCGTCGATGATCAGCAGGCTGGACATGGTGTGACCGGCATCCTTGGAACAGGTCGGCATCGTAACTTCATTGTGCGGCCGCCACTGCGCGGTGCCCGTAGCTGACCACGCGGGTGATCTCCCAGCGGCCCTGCGACTGTTGCCAGATGACAAGGAAGTCGGCCAGGCCCTCGCATTTGCCGCTGTCGATCTGGCAGAAGCGGTGCGTGCCCTGCGAGATGGCGCCGAAGTCTTTTACCGGATACACCTTCAGCGTGCCCGGGATGAGTTCGCGGGTGAAGTGGCCGCACACGTACCTGCGCGTGTTGGCGATCATGTCGTCGCGGCTCCAGGTCACTCCGCCGGTGTCGTGGTAGAACTCGATGCCGGGCGCGAAGTAGCCGGCATGTTCCTGCAGCCGGCCTGGCTCGCCGCAATGGTTGAAGGCATCGAATACCTTGGCATCCAGCCCGGCGATCTGGTCGAACAGGGGGTCTTGTCCCTGGCTCCCCGCCAATGCGGCATCGGCGGCAAGCACCGGCACGGGCTGCAGCATGGCGACCAGCAGCAACGGCCACACCGGCAGGTGGATCTTCATCGGGTATCGCTCCTGCGAAGAAGGATTATTTTCGTATTGCCCTGGTCTCGCGACCGTCCATGAACAAAACCACCTGGTCCACGTCGCCCGCCGCATTGGCGCCGAAGCTCACCTTGGCATCGACGGCCTGGACCCGGAACACCGTTTCCGAAATGCCCTGCAGCGGCCATGCCGCCTGCCCGGTGGCCTGCAGCATCAGTTGTTCGCCTTCCCGCCACACCCTGAGCTCGAAACCCGGCGAGATGACGTAGCTGCCGACGTAGGTGTCCAGGGTGCCTTCCGACACGAACACGCCGCTGTCGGCAGCGGCTTCCTTTTCCTGTGCGCCGGCGGGGGCGCAGGCCAGCGCGCAAACAAGGACGAAGGAGAGCGATAACACTCGAGGCAGGTTCATGGCGTGCAGGGGTTTGGGGGAGGAAGCACGACTATAAGTAGCGAAGTCTGAGTGCTTCCCCTCTCGGAGGTGAGTATGGAATGTTTCAGACACATGATTCTGTATCGCCTCCCCTTGTAGGAGAGGATGCCCGAAGGGCAGGAGAGGGGGCGCGAAGCGAAGCGAGCGTGCTCTTGCTGTTGTGGCGGCCTTGCGAAAGTCAGAAGCCGAACCCTCTCCCGGCGCTTCGCGCCACCCTCTCCCGAAATGGGAGAGGGAAAACAAGATCATCAGCATGTGACCTCTCACGCGCTGCGCGTGGCCACTGCGGGCGGCACCGAGGCCGCCTTGCGGGCCGGGCCGTACACCGCGATCTGCCCCAGCACCCAAAGCAGCACCGCGCCGACCGGCAGGTAGTACAGCGGCAGCCTCGGCAGCTCGTACTTGCCCATCAGCAGCTGGTTGATTGCATAGGCCAGCAACATGCCGAGCACGATGCCGATGCTGGCGAGCAGGAAATTCTCGGTCTGGAAGTAACGCAGGATCTGCCCACGGGTGGCGCCCAGGGCGCGGCGCACGCCGATCTGCTTGGTGCGCTGCTGCACCCAGAAACTTGCCAGCCCGACGATACCCAGCGCCGTCACCACCAGCAGGGCGATGATCACCGCGGCCAGCATCCAGACCATGGCGCGGTCCTGGCGGTAATAGCCTGCACGCAGCGCTTCCATGGTCTTGGTGTTTTCCTCCAGGATGATGCGGCTCGGGCCGTTCTTCTCCAGCGCGGCCACCGCCGCCTTCAGCACCTCGTCGCGGCGCGCAGGATCGGTGCGCAGCAGGTAGTTTCCGCCCAGCGAGTAGGGGACACGGATCGGGAACACCATCGAATACTCGTGCGCCACCGCTCCGCCCTGTTCGCTGGGGCGCACCAGGTGATCGACTACGCCGACGACGCGGATCGGCTCCTCGCCCCAACTGTAGAGAGACTTGCCCAGTGCGCTCTGGCCAGGGAAAAGCTTGTCGGCCATGCTCCGGGTGATGATCATCGAAGGGATCGAAACCTTGCTGTCGGGTGCATCCAGTGCCGCCCATTCGATGAACTCGTCGGCGGCGAAGCCGCGGCCCGCGACCAGCTTCGGTCCCAGAGCGGCGAAAAACTGCTCGTCGCCCATGTAGGTGGTGGCGACCAAGGTCGGCTGCTTCTGGTCCTTGGCCATGTTGACCGAGGTGTTCCAGGACGAATTCACGAACGGGACCTGGTTGGTGACCGAGGCCGCCTTGACCCCCGGCAGTCCGCGCAGCAGGGCCAGGTCGCTGCGGGTCAGCGCGGCGGCGTCGGTGTCTTCACCGATGCCGGTGAGCTGCACGCGGACCACTTCGTCTTCGGCCACGCCGCTGACCAGGTTCAGGCGATCGAGGCGCCCGCCGATCAGGAACAGCGCGTTGCAGATGATCGCGCAGCTCAGCGCGATCTCGAGCACGATCAATGCGGCGGCGGTCTTGTGGCGCAGCAGGGTGGAAAGGATGGGGCGCAGTTCCATGACGATCTCCGTAGGCGTCGTTGACGCCTGCCTTGAATAAGGGGGTTATTGCGATTTCAGCTGCATGGCCGGGGTGACCTGCATCGCCTGCCATGCCGGCACGATCCCGGCCAGCAGGCTGGCGACTATCGCCAGCGCAAAAGTGGCCAGCAGCATCCACGGATCCAGGTGCGCCAGTTCGGCGTAGCTGGCCGGTTGCTGGCGTACCGCCCACAGGCCGAGCAAGGCCAGCCCCAGGCCTGCGATGCCGCCTGCCAGGCCAACGGTCCCAGCCTCGATCAGGCACTGGGTGAAGATCGCCCGCCGCGATGCCCCGAGGGCGCGACGCACGCCGATTTCGCCACCGCGGCGCAGGAATTTCGCCAGCAGCAGACCGACCGTGTTGAGCAGGCACACCAGCAGGAAGCCGAAGGCCAGCCACACCTGCAGGCGCACGTCACCCGGCACCACCTTGTTGAAGTCCAGCCATTCCATGACCTTGCGCAGGCGCACGTTGGTGGGCCGTTCGAAGCGCCCCGCGCTGCGCTGCTGGTCGGAGTAGTTGGTCAAGTACTGTTTGTAGGTCGCAGCCTTGGCCGCGCTGTCCAGCTGCACCCAGTACTGGATCCATACGCAGGGCGCGTTCGCACCCGTCGAGCCTTCCGGGTCCGAACCCGTATCGCCCCAGCAGTCCATGCTGCCGTTGCGGCCCATCTTCATGTCGCGCGAGGTGGAGAAGGGCAGGAACACCTGTTCCAGTTCGCCGAACTGGTCGCTGTTCATGTCGTAGAAGCGAGGCGTCGGACGCCATTCGTCGAGCACGCCGACGATGGTGAAGTCGGCCTTGTCCAGGCGCACGGTCCTGCCCACGCTGTTGGCGCCGCCGAACAGCTTGTCGTTCAGTGCCTTGGCGATCACCGCCACCCGGCCGTGGCGTTCATCCTCGGTCGCACTCCAGCCGGTGCCGAACAGGAATGGCATGTCGAACATCGGGAAGATGTCGGCGGTCGAGTAGCGCGCATCCACCTGGAAGGGCGTCAGGCCCTGTTTGTCAGGTGTGATCGCCACGCCGCCGCCGGTCATGTAGGCCTGGCGGTCGCCGCGCTTTTCACGAAGCAGTTTCTCCGCGTCGAAACGCGTCACCTGCTGGGCCGGTTCGTCGCCTGGGGTGAAGCCGTTCATGCTCTCCGGCGCCATCTGCACGTAGTACAGCTGCTCGCTGCGCGTGGGCACCGGATCGCCGGACAGCACGTAGAACACGGTCAGCGTGGTCATGCTGGCGCCGATGCCCAGGGCGATGGCCAGCACCATCAATGCGGTCAGCACCTTGTTGCGCCGGAAACTGCGCAGGGCGAGCTTGAAGTAATAAGCGAACATGACGCGCCTCCCTTATGCCGTGGTGTCGGCGGTCGCGCCGGCGGCCTGCGCCACGCGGATCAGGCTGGGCTCCACCGACAGGTCGGTGGCCATGCCGTCGACGATGTGCACGTTGCGCTGCGCGCGTGCGGCCAGCTCGGGGTCGTGGGTGACCATGATGATGGTGGTGCCCTTGGCGTTGATGTCCTCGAGCAGCTCCAGCACGCCGCGCGCCATCTGCGAGTCCAGGTTGCCGGTCGGTTCGTCGGCCAGCAGCAGGCGCGGCTTGCCGGCCAGGGCGCGGGCGATGGCCACGCGCTGTTGCTGGCCGCCGGAGAGTTCGGCCGGGAAATGCTTCATCCGCGAACCCAGGCCGACCTGGCCCAGCGCCTCCTCGATGCGCTGCCTGCGCTCGCTGGCGGCCATGCCGCGATAGCGCAGCGGCACGTCGACGTTGTCGAACAGGTTGAGGTCGGGAATCAGGTTGAAGCCCTGGAAGATGAAGCCGATCTTCTGGTTGCGCAGGCGGCTGCGGGCATCGTCGGAAAGCCCTTTCACGTTCTCGCCATCCAGGCTGAACTCGCCGCCGCTGAAATCCTCCAGCAGGCCGGCGATGTTGAGGAAGGTGGTCTTGCCCGAACCCGAAGGCCCGGTCACGGCGACGAACTCGCCTTCCCTGACGTGCAGGTCCAGCGAACGCAGCGCGTGCGTTTCGACCATCGCGGTGCGGTAGACCTTGGTGACCTGGCGCATGTCGAGCATCGGGTTTTCCTCTGTTGGTTATTCGTGGGAAGCAGATTGCGGAAGGGAATTGAGTGCCGGGTTCAATTGAGGGTGACGCGCGCGGCATCGCCGAACTGGTCGCTGCCGGAGACCACGATCTTTTCGCCAGGCTGCAGGCCGGAAATGATTTCCACCGCGCCCAGGCTGCTGACCCCGGTCTGGATGGCCCGGCGCTCGGCGCGGCTGCCATCGACGACGTAGGCGAAACCACCACCCTGTTCGAGGAAGGAACCGCGTTCGACCATCAGCACGTTGCGGCGGGTGTCCAGCACGATGCGCGCGGACAGGCGCTGGTTCTGGCGCAGGCCCGGCGGCTGCTTGCCCTGGGCGAAGCGCAGGCGCGCATTGACCTCGCCGTTGACCACTTCCGGCGATACCGCCGACACCTGCGCGGGGTACTGGATGTTGTTGCTGCCGATCTGCGCCGGCATGCCGATGGCCAGGTCGCGGGCGAAACTTTCGGGCACCTTGATCTCGACTTCGAACACGCTCAGGTCGACCACGCTGAGGATCGGCGCACTGGCGGCCACGTTGGTGCCCTGCGGCACCTGCACCTGGCCGATCTGGCCGTCGAAGGGCGCACGCACGGTCAGCGCATCGACCTGGCGCTGCAGTTCAGCCACCACCGCGCGCTGGCGGTCGGCCAGCAGGCGCTTGTTGCGCGAATCCAGGCCGGCGCCCTGGCCCTGCAGGCCGGCATCCTTGCGTGCGGCGGCCAGGCCGATCTGGGCCTTCTTCAGCTCGTCCTGGGCCTTGGCGTATTCGTTCTGCGACACGGCGCCGCCCTCATAGGCGCGCTGGTAGCGCTCCAGGTCGCGTTCGGCGGCCGTGCGTTCGATATTGGCCTGGTCCAGCAGCTTGGAGGCGCTGGAACGGGTGATCTGCGCATCCAGCAGCGCGCGGCTGGCCTCGGCCTCCATGCTGGCCAGGGTGGACCCTTCCTGGGCCAGCCTGCTGCGCAGCTCGGGGCTGTCTATTTCCGCCAGGGCCTGGCCCTGCTTGACCACGTCGCCGGCCACCACCTTCAGGGACACGGTGCCGCCGGCGATGGCGTACAGGGTCGGGCTGTTGGCGGCGATGACGCGGCCGTCGGCGGAAATGTCACGGACCAGGTCGCCGCGGGTCACTTCGGCGATGCGCACCCGCGAAGCATCGAAGGAGCGGCCGCCCGACATCCAGCCGCTGGCCACCCAAGCCGCCAGCCCGAGCACCGCCAGCCCGGCGACGCCGCCGACCAGCCAGGCGCGGGGAATGCGGCGCCCGCCGGCCGCCCCGGGCCGGATCACCTGGTCCTGTGCGGAGGTATCGCGGATACGGAAGGGATCGCGGGTTTCCATGGGGTTTCGGGCGTCCGTTGGCTTGCATGGGTCTTGGATGCCATTCCCCACGCAATGCTTGTGCCAACTGCAAGCCGTTGAATCACAAGTAAATAACCGCTTGTGACGGTGTCCGCGCGGACACTTGTGGCGTCCGCGCGGACGGTCGGCCGGGGTTTGCGCGTTTACACTGGACCCACTTTGAACGGGAGCAGGCTTGATGTGCGGCATTGTTGGCGCGATCGCGGATCGCGATGTGGTTCCGGTACTGATTGAAGGGCTCAAGCGACTCGAGTACCGCGGCTACGACTCTGCCGGCATTGCCGTGGTGGACGAGCAGGACGTGCGCCGCGTGCGTCGCACCGGCCGCGTTTCGGAAATGGAGAACGCCGCCATCGCCGAGGATTTCCATGCCCACCTCGGCATCGGCCATACCCGCTGGGCCACCCATGGCGGGGTGACCGAGGCCAATGCGCACCCGCACATCAGCCAGGGCGTGGCCCTGGTCCACAACGGCATCATCGAGAACCACGAGGAACAGCGCGAGCGCCTGCGCGAACTGGGTTACCAGTTCGAATCGCAGACCGACACCGAGGTCATCGCCCACCTGATCCACCATTACCTGAAGGAAAGCAACGACGCCGGCACAGGTCCGGCGCAGGGTCTGCTTGCAGCGGTGCAGCGCGCCGTGAAGGACCTGACCGGCGCCTACGCGCTGGCCGTGGTCAGCCGCAAGGAACCCGAGCGCATGGTCTGCGCGCGCATGGGCTGCCCCCTGCTGATCGGCCTGGGCGAGGGCGAGAACTTCGTGGCCTCCGATGTCTCGGCGATCCTGCAGGCCACCCGCCGGGTGATCTTCCTGGAGGAAGGCGATACCGCCGAAGTGACCCGGGCCGGCGTGCGCGTGTTCGATGGCGACAACGTCGAGATCCAGCGCGAAGTGCATGTGTCCGATGTGTCACTGGCGTCGCTGGAGCTGGGCCCGTACCGCCACTTCATGCAGAAGGAAATCCACGAGCAGCCGCGCGCGCTGGCCGATACCATCGAGGCGGTGATCGATGGCGGCTTCTCGGCCGAGCTGTTCGGCGCCAATGCCGAGGCCGCGCTGCGCGACATCGAAGGCGTGCAGATACTGGCCTGCGGTACCAGCTACTACGCGGGCATGACCGCGCGCTACTGGATGGAAGCCATTTCCGGGCTGCCGTGTTCGGTCGAGATCGCCAGCGAATACCGCTACCGCGCCGCCCATGCCAATCCGAAACACCTGATCGTCACCATTTCCCAGTCCGGCGAAACCCTGGACACGATGGAAGCGCTGAAGTACGCCAAGTCGCTGGGCCACCTGCACACGCTGTCGGTGTGCAACGTGCCGGAAAGCGCGATCCCGCGCGCCAGCGAACTGGTCTGCTACACGCGCGCCGGTGCCGAGATCGGCGTGGCCTCGACCAAGGCCTTCACCACCCAGCTGGCGGCGCTGTTCCAGTTGTGCGTGGTGCTGGGCAAGCTGCACGGCAAGGTCAGCGAGGCCGACGAGGCCGATTACCTGGAGCAGCTGCGCTTCCTGCCCGGCAGCGTGCAGCACGCCCTCAACCTGGAACCGCAGATCGCCCTGTGGGCCGAGAAATTCGCCGGCAAGCAGAATGCGCTGTTCCTCGGTCGCGGCCTGCATTATCCGATCGCTCTCGAAGGTGCCTTGAAGCTCAAGGAAATCTCCTACATCCACGCCGAGGCCTACCCGGCCGGCGAACTCAAGCATGGTCCGCTGGCGCTGGTCGATGCGGCCATGCCGGTGGTGGTGATCGCGCCGAATGACAAGCTGCTGGAAAAAGTGAAGTCCAACATGCAGGAAGTGCGCGCGCGCGGCGGCGAGCTGTTCGTGTTCACCGACCAGGACAGCAATTTCACCGAGTCCGAAGGCGTGCATGTGATCCGCACCCCACGCCACGCCGGCGTGCTCAGTCCCATCGTGCATACCATCCCGGTGCAGCTGCTGGCCTACCACACCGCCCTGGCGCGTGGCACCGACGTCGACAAGCCGCGCAACCTGGCCAAGAGCGTGACGGTCGAGTAATCGATCGTTGCGGCAGGCGGGTTGACCGCGGCGGGGCTATGCAATGTTCGGACAAGCGCGCGGACAGCGCGCCTGCACGAAGCTAAGGCATGTCGTGCCGATCGCGGAGCACGGCCATCGCCTGCATCCGTGACTGCACGCCCAGCTTTCCGTAGATCCGGGTCAGCGTATTGCGCACGGTCTTGTCACTGATGAACAGTGCGGCGGCGATCTGCGCGTTGCTGTGGCCGGCCACCAGCCCTGCGACGATCTCGCGTTCGCGCGCGCTCAGCAGCGCCAGCCGCCCGTCGCGTTGCGGCTGTTCGCCCAGGAATGCCAGCACTTCGCTGGCGAAGCGCTGCCACGCCGGCTCGTTCTCCAGCAGCACGTGGTTGCGCGACTCAAGCTGCACGAAGCGTGATCCTGCGATCCCCGCCGCCAGCAACCTGCCTTCCTCGATGGGTACCACGCCATCCTGGCGTGCATGCAGCACCAGGGTGGGCACGCTGACCTGGCCAAGCAACGACACGATGTTGACGTGTCCGCGCGAATCCAGCAGTGCGCCGGCGGCCTCGGCGTTGGTGGTGGTGCGCGCCAGCTCGTTGAACCACTTCACCTGGGCGTCGCTGGCATCGGGGATGAAGCGCGCGGTGAACAACTGGCGGAACACCGGATTCTCATCGGCCCAGCCGACACGCGCGATGTCGGAGATGGCGTGGTACAGGCGCGCGCCCTCTTCGCTGTCGCGCTGGTAGGGGCCGCGTGCATAGCCGCCATACAGCACCAGCCTGGATACGCGCTGTGGATGCTTGACCGCGTAGGCCACGCAGGCGGCCGCACCCTGCGAAATGCCGAGCAGGGCAAAAGGCTGGTTGAAACCAGACGCATCCACCACTGCTTCCAGGTCGCCCAGCCAGTGCTCCAGGATCAGCCCGTGCGGAGTGCCGCCGGTCATGCCGCAGCCGCGCTCGTCGTAACGGACGAACCGGAAGTGCTCGCCGAAGAAATGCACCCAATGCCGCCAGAGCGGACTTTCCAGGTCGTATTCGAGGTGGCTCAGCCAGTTGGCGGCCTTGACCAGCGGCATGCCCGTGCCCATCGACGCCCAGGCCAGCCGCGCGCCGTCTCCGGTGGTCAGGTAGCGGATCGATTGCTGCATGCCGGTTCCCGCAAAGGCGCCGGTTCCAGTCTAGCCGGGACAAACCTCACCGGGTAGGCGCGCCCTGGATCACACGCCGGGACATTGCTCCCCTGTGCGCGCGGTCGCGCGCGGGCAAAGCTGTGTCACCCATTGCACATGTCCGCGCCGCACGCCAAGACATCCGGCGCCTGGAGGTCCTGATGAAACGTTTCCTTATCCTGTTGTACGGCGTGGTTTGCTATGCCGTGTTCTTGGCCACCTTCCTGTACGCCATCGGTTTCATTGGCAACCTGTGGGTGCCCAAGGCGATGGACTCGGCGCCTGCGACGGCGGTCGGCACGGCCGTGCTGATCGACCTGGGCTTGTTGGCGTTGTTCGCCATCCAGCACAGCGTGATGGCGCGACCAGCGTTCAAGCGCGCATGGACGCGGATCATCCCCGAGTCGGCGGAACGCAGCACCTATACCCTTCTGTCCAGCGTCGCACTGATCCTGCTGTTCTGGCTGTGGAGCCCGATCGGCGGGGTGGTCTGGCGGGTCGAAAACGGAATCGCGCGAGCCCTCATCCATTGCGCGTTCGCGTTCGGCTGGATGCTGCTGCTGTACACCACCTTCCTGCTCAACCATTTCGACCTGTTCGGGCTGCGCCAGGTCTGGCTGCAGTTCCGCCGGCGTCCTTACACCCACTTGCCGTTCAAGACGCCCAGTATCTACGGCTGGGTCCGGCATCCGTTGTACGTGGGCTGGCTTTTCACTTTCTGGGCCACCCCGACCATGACCGTGACCCACCTGCTGTTCGCGCTGATGACCACTGCCTACATCCTGGTCGCCATCCAGTGGGAGGAGCGCGATCTGCTGGCGGCCTTGCCCGAATACGCCGACTACAGGAAACGGGTGCCGATGCTGGTGCCGCGACGCAGGCGGGGAGCGCGCGCCGCCGCGGCCGAGTTGCGCCACCTGGCCAAGAGCGTGACTGGGGAGTAGTTGTTCAGTGCGCACCAGCGGGATGCCTGCATGCATCCCGGCGGGAAGAAGCGCCAGGCAATTTCGATATTGACGTGGAACCTGCAAGCGGCCGCTGAAAGGCGGCGAGCCGTCCGGAATACAAAAAAGCCTTTGCGGAATCACTCATCGGTCTTCGGGAAGGCAGAAAAGCTTCTCCGGAATCACTTGGCGGCCTTCGGGAATACAAAAAAGCCCTTCCGGAATCACTCGCCGGCCTTCGGGAATACAAAAAAGCCTTTCGGGAATCACTCATTGGCCTTCGGGAAGGCAGAAAAGCCTTTCCGGAATCACTTGGCGGCCTTCGGGAATACAAAAAAGCCTTTCCCGCCAGCTTCCGACCTGACCGGAATGCAGAGGCCATCCAGCTCCCGGTCTTGGGCGGTGGTTTGTTAACCGCAGCCTGTGCTTTTGGGCCAAGCGCGACTACCTCACAACGCATTCATAACAAACGGTCCCTAATGCGGACATCTACCGCGATGCAGCTGGTCGCCCTACACCCGGCCCAGTAGTGGATTCCGTCCCACGGTCCGTCCGTGCCGCCCCACCATCGCCATATCCGCTTGGACACCAGCGCCGCTGAGGCAGGGAATCAGCGTTGCCGCTGCGCAGCTCGCGTCAGGTAACAGGGAAACCGTGGAACGTCTTTCTGCTGCAGTCGCCGTGGCGATCGCAGGGGCCGTCGCGCGTGTACCTGCTCCCGAGCGTACGCCGCCAAAACACGTTCCCTCATCGCAATACGGCCGCCCGGGATACTCCTGCACTGCAGGGGGATTGGCGGCCGACTCCAGTCAGGACGCACGCCATGAATCCAAGAATGAAACTGTTGCCGCTGTTGCTGCTTGCACTCTGCCAGGGTGCGCTTGCCCAGGACGTGCCCGGAGCGGGCAGCCAACTGCGCCAGTTGCCGACCCCGCCGCCGCTGCCGCAGGCGCAGCCGCGCATACGCATCGAAGACAACGCCGCGGCCACGCCGGCGGCCGATGACGCCGCCAGCGTGCTGGTGAACCGGTTGCAGTTCACCGGCGCCAGCGCATTTCCGGCTGCCGAGCTTGTCGCGATCGCCGGCTTCACCCCCGGCGCGCAAATGACGCTTGCCCAGATGCAGGCCATGGCCGCGCGCATCACCCAGCACTACCGCGGCCAGGGTTACTTCGTCGCGCGTGCCTACCTTCCTGCGCAGGACGTCACCTCGAACGCGCTGACCATCGCGGTCAGCGAAGGCGTGCTGGGACAGGTGACCCTGCGCAACCAGAGCCACTTGGCCGACGACGTGGCCAACAGCCGCCTGGCCGGCCTGCGGCCGGGCGACCCGGTCACCCTGGAGCCGATCGAAAATCGCCTGCTGCTGCTGTCGGACCTGCCCGGCGTGGTCGTGCAATCGACGATGGTGCCTGGCCAGGCGCCCGGCACTTCGGACCTGGTGGTGGACATCGCGCCGGGACGTCGCATCACCGGCAGCATCGATGCCGACAACGCCGGCAATCCGTATACCGGCGAGTACCGGCTCGGTTCCACCGTCAACTTGAACAATCCGCTGGGGCGCGGCGACATGGCTTCGCTGCGCGTGCTGACTTCCGGCTCCGGGTTGAACTACGCCCGGGGCGCCTACCAGATGCCGTTCGGCCGGGTCACCGCCGGGGTCGCCTACAGCCGGCTCAGGTATGAGCTGGGCGAACAGTACGAGGACCTGGACGCGCACGGCACGGCCGATGTCGCCAGCCTGTTCGGCTCGATCGCGCTGCTGCGCTCGCGCGACACCAATCTCTATGCCGGGCTGGCCTACGAAGACCGCAGCTTCGAAGACCACATCGACCTGATTTCCTCGGTCGTCCGCAAGAAGGCGCGGGTCGCCACGGCCAGCCTCTATGGCAACCACTACGACGACCTGGGCGGCGGCGGCGCCAACGCGTTCTATCTTGGCCTGTCCTCGGGCGAACTCGACATACGCACCCCGGCCGCGCGCGCGGCCGATGCGGCAAGCGCGCGCGCCCAGGGCTCCTATTCCAAGCTCGCCTTCAACGCCTCGCGGCTGCAGCGGGTAACCGATCTGTTGTCGCTGTACGGCTCGATCGGCGGACAGGTCGCCTCGGGCAACCTGGATGCTTCGGAGAAGCTGGTGCTGGGTGGCATGGATGGCGTGCGCGCCTATCCGCAGGGCGAAGGCTTCGGTGATGAAGGCTTCGTGGCCACGCTGGAAGCGCGGCTGTTGCTGGCCGGCCTGAGCGAACGCGTCCCGGGACAGGTGCACGTGCTTGGCTTCGTCGATGGCGGCCGCATCACCGCCGACAAGGACCCGTGGTATGCCGGATCCCGCGACCGCAACCTGAGTGCCGCCGGCGTCGGCCTGACCTGGGAAGAGCCCGGCGACTTCGCGGTCAGGACCTACTACGCCGGCAAGCTCGGCAGCGAAGACGCGATTTCCGCGCCGGACCGGTCCGGCCGCTTCTGGATCCAGGCCATCAAGTATTTCTGATCGGCACGCCAGCCACTGCCTCCGCGCAACCACTTTCGAAGGATCACCGATGAACATCGCCCCCGCTTCCCGCCAGGCCACCCGCGCCGCATCCGCCAACGCGCACCATACGAACGGTGTTCGCGGGCTCAATGGCATGGCACTTCACGTCCTGTCGGGCGCGCTGCTGCTGGTCCTCGCCGCCTCGGCCCAGGCGGCGCAGCCGTCCGGCGGCGTGGTGACCACCGGCACCGCCAGCATCGACCAGGCCGGCAGCAGCACGGTCATCAACCAGACCACGCGCAACGTGTCGATCAACTGGCAGGACTTCAGCATCGGCGCCGGCGAGTCGGTGCAGTTCGTACAGCCCGGCGTCGATTCCATCGCGCTGAACCGCGTGCTCGGTGCCAATCCCTCGGTGATCCTGGGCAAGCTGTCCTCCAACGGGCGCGTGTTCCTGCTCAATCCGAACGGCATCCTGTTCGGCAAGGGTTCGTCGGTGAACGTGGGCGGCCTGGTGGCCTCGACCATGAACATCAGCGATGCGGACTTCCAGTCGGGCAAATACGCGTTCACCGGCGCCGGTGCCGGCGCGGTGGTCAACCAGGGCAGCATCAGTGCCGGTGACGGCGGCTATGTGGCCTTGATGGGCAGGAACGTCAGCAACCAGGGCGTGATCGTCGCCCGGCTGGGCACGGTGGCGCTGGCTGCAGGCCAGGCGGTCACCCTGGACGTGGCCGGCGACGGCCTGTTGAACGTGGCGGTGTCCACCGGCGCGGTCAATGCACTGGCCGAGAACGGCGGGCTGATCCGCGCCGATGGCGGTCGCGTGCTGATGACCGCTCAGGCCGCCGGCAGCCTGCTGCACACCGCGGTCAACAACACCGGCGTGATCCAGGCCCAGAGCATCGGCAACCGCGGCGGCAGCATCCTGCTGCTCGGCGACATGCAGACGGGCACCGTCAAGGTCGGCGGCACCCTCGATGCCAGCGCGCCAAACGGCGGCGCCGGTGGTTTCGTGGAAACCTCGGCGGCGACGGTCAACGTCGATGCCGGCGTCCGCGTCAGCACCGCCGCCCCACACGGGCAGACCGGAACCTGGCTGATCGATCCGCAGGATTTCACCATCGGCAGCGCGCCCGGCGACAACATCGCCGGTTCCACCCTGTCCGGGCAGCTGGTGACCAACAACATCCAGATCACCACCAACGGCGCCGGCACCGAAAACGGCGACATCTTCGTCAACGATGCGGTCAGCTGGTCGGCCAGCGGCGGCCCCACCACCCTCACCCTGACCGCCGACCGCAACGTCGACATCAACGCGGCCATCACCGCCACCAACGGCAACCTGGTCGTCTGCTGCGGGCAGGACGTCAACGTCAACGCCGCCATCACCACCACCAACGGCAGCGTGCTGCTCAGCGCAGGCCGCGACATCAACCAGCGGGGCGCCATCACGGTCACCGACGGCAACCTGATGATGTGCGCCGCCGACGACGTCAACATCGCCGGGGCCATCACCCTGACCCGCGGCACCAGCGACCCGACCCGCAGCCTGGCCCTGCCGCTGGGCCTGACCCTCAGCGCCGATACCGATGGGAGCGGCCCGGGCCTTGCCGGCGGCACGGTGGTGTTCGATTCGCTGGCTCCGCCGACCACGGTCACCGCGGCACCGGTGACGATCTATTACAACCCGGTGTCCTACACCGCACCGACTGACTATTCGACTCGCTTGAGGCTGACCGAGGGCGCGGCGCTGCGCCAGTTCATGCTGGTCTTCGCCGCCGGCGTCGACAAGCCGTTCGACGGCACCACCAACACCACTTTGTCCGGATTGAAGGGCAACCCCGACGGCGTCACCCTGGTGGCCGGTCCGGGCGCCAGCGCCAACTTCGACACGCCCGCAGTCGGCACCGGCAAGGCCATTACCTTCACCGGCTACAGCCTGGCCGGCACCAATGCGGGCGCCTACGCACTGCCGGTCAATTGCTGTGGCCCGGTCGTGGCGCACACCACCGGCACGATCATCGCCGCCGCCCCGCCGCCGGTGACTCCGCCGCCCGTCACCCCGCCTCCCGTGACTCCGCCGCCGGTCACTCCGCCCGTGACCACCGTGCCTCCGGTAGGACCGCCGTTGTTCGTGACCCCACCGCTGCCCGGCTTGCCGCCGCTGCCCCCGGAAACCGTGGTGGACGTTGCGCCGGAAGTGCAGCCGCCGCAGACGCTGGTGGTGACGCCAGTACCGGTTGAAGTACCCGTGTACGTGGCGCCGGTGCGCGCGCCCAAGCCCTACCGCAACTAGCAGTGGGGAACACGAGCCGCCCCGTGCCGAATACCCGTTCCAGCGGCTTGCGTGCCATGGCCGCGTGGACGGGCGCCCTGGCCCTGGCCATGGCGCTGCAGGCGAGCGCGGCGCAGGCCGGCGCCACCTCGGCCGGTGCAACTTCGGCCAGCGCGTCGGGGCCCGGTGGCCTGGCAGGCGACGCGCGGCTGGCGGATTTCAAAGGTGAGGCCGCATCGCCCGAGACCCGGCGCATCGCCCATTGGGCCCTGCACTCGGGCGACCATGCCGGCATGCCGTACATGATCGTGGACAAGGTCCAGGCCAGGGTCTTCGTGTTCGACAAGGAAGGGCGCCTTCAGGGCGCCGGACCAGCACTGCTGGGAATGGAGCGCGGCGATGGAACGGCCCTGGGCCTGGGCGAGCGCAAGCTCGCGGCCATTGCACCGCAGGAACGCACCACGCCCGCCGGCCGCTTCGTCGCTTCGCTGGCCAGGGATATGAAAGGCCAGGAAATCCTGTGGATCGACTATGACTCGGCGTTGGCGCTGCATCGCGTGGTCAAGGGCACGCCGACGGAACGACGGGCCGAGCGGTTGCAGAGTGCAAGCGCCGAGGACAACCGCATTTCCTACGGCTGCATCAACGTCCCGGTGGCGTTCTACGAGGGCGTGGTAAGCCCTGCGTTCGCCCACAGCAGTGGGGTGGTCTACATCCTGCCGGAAACCCGGCCGGCGCAAGAGGTGTTCGGTTCCTACGAGGTCGACACTGGCGGCAAATCGCCGGACAGCAGCCAGCATTGAACACGCGCTTCGCAGGCGCATGACTGCCCGACCAGGCCGATGCGCCAGCGGCCTGGCAGGAGGGGCAATCAGAAGCGGCTTGTAGTCCTTGGTGATGAGCAGGCAGCAGTGATTGCCGCCCAGGCATGGCCTCCGTCTTCTGCCGCCGGCAAGCACGGCCGCGTGGACGCCATGTCGCCCGTGCAACGGCGTCCCGGCAATGGCACGATGCCCTGCGGTCCATCTCGCCAGGAACCCGGATGCAAGCCTCGGTCGCCACCCTGTTGCAGCAATACGATCCGTCTGCGCCGCTGGATGAAGCCAGCACCATCCCCTCTTCCTGGTACCTCGACCCGCGCATCGCCGCGCTTGAGAACCGCAGCACGTTCTCGCGCACCTGGCAGCTGGCCGGCCGTGTTGACCAGCTGCGCGAACCCGGCCAGTACGTCACCTGCGAGATCGCCGGCGAGCCGATCCTGGTGGTGCGCAGCGACGATGGCGCACTGCGCGGCTTCTTCAACGTCTGCCGCCACCATGCCGCGGCGGTGATGACCGAAGCAGCAGGCTGCGCGAGAAACCTGCGCTGTCCCTACCACGGCTGGACCTACACGCTGGAGGGCGCGCTGAAGGGCACGCCAAGCTTCAACAGCGAATGCCATTTCGATCGCAGCAGCCACGGACTGGTGCCGGTAGCGACCGCGGTGTGGGAGAACTGGGTGTTCGTGCGGCTGGATGCCGAAGGCCCCGGCCTGGAGGAATTCCTGGGGCCGCAGCTGGTGGCGGAATTCGCCGCGTTGCAGTTGCAGGACCTGCACTGGTTCGAGCGCCGGCATTACTTCTTCGACTGCAACTGGAAGGTCTTCGTCGACAACTACCTCGACGGCGGCTATCACGTGCCGCACCTGCACAAGGGCCTCAACAGCGTGCTGGATTTCAGGAACTACACCATTGAAAACGGCAGGCACCATTGCCTGCAGTCCAGCCCGATGGTGAATAACGGCGACCATGCCGACTTCGCCTCGGTGCGCAGCGGCGACCGTGCGCTGTACTACTGGCTGCATCCGAATTTCATGGTCAACTGGTACGAAGGCCAGATGGACGTGAACCTGGTGCTGCCGCTGGGCCTGGACCGCACCGAGGTGATCTTCGACTTCTATTTCGCCGACGTGTCCAAGTCCGCGCGCGATCGCAACCGCGCCAGCATCGAGGTGGGCAACCTCATCCAGGACGAGGACATGGCCATCTGCAAGTCGGTGCAGCGCGGATTGCATTCACGCGCATATTCCACCGGCCGCCTGTCGGTGCGGCGAGAAGCCGGGGAACATCTGTTCCATCGATTGCTGCATGGGGATTTGTCCCGGGCAATCGAAGGGTGAAAGATCCATCGTCATCCCCGCGCAGGCGGGGACCCATGGACTCTGCTGTCACGCCAAGACCAAACGTCCATGGCTTCCCGCCTGCGCGGGAATGACGATCTGATCAGGCACTCGGTCTGGGCCCGTGCGGCCGCGCGGGCATAATGCACCCGTGCGCAAGATCCTCCACATCGACATGGATGCTTTCTACGCGTCGGTCGAACAACGCGACAATCCCGATCTTCGCGGCCAGCCGGTGGTGGTGGCCTGGCGTGGCGCGCGCTCGGTGGTGTGCGCGGCTTCCTACGAGGCGCGCGTGTTCGGGGTGCGCTCGGCCATGCCGGCGGTGCGCGCCGAGCGCCTGTGTCCGCAGGCGGTGTTCGTGCCCCCGGATTTCGTGCGCTACAAGGCCGCCTCGAAACTGATCCGCGAGATCTTCCTGCGCCACACCGACCTGGTCGAGCCGCTGTCACTGGACGAAGCCTACCTGGACGTGACCGAACCGAAAACGGATTTCCCCAGCGCGACCGCCATCGCCGAGGACATCCGCCGCCAAATCCGCGAGGAAACCTCGCTCACCGCCTCGGCCGGCATTGCGCCGAACAAGTTCCTGGCCAAGATCGCGTCGGACTGGCGCAAGCCCGACGGCCAGTTCGTGATCCGACCGCAGCAGGTCGAGGCCTTCCTTGCACCCTTGCCGGTGGCCAAGATTCCCGGTGTGGGCAAGGTGATGCAGGGAAAACTTTCCGCGCTTGGAATCGAGCGGGTCAGCGACCTGCGCGATTACCCGCTGGAAGAACTGCAGCGCTTGTTCGGCAGCTTTGGCGCTTCGCTGTACCGGCGCGCGCGCGGCATCGACGAACGCCCGGTGCAGCCGGACCAGCCGGTGCAGTCGATCTCGGCAGAGGACACCTTCGAGCACGACGTGCCATTGTCGGAACTGGCGCCGACGATCCGCCGGCTGGCGGTCAAGACCTGGGAGGCATCGCGCAAGACCGAGCGCGTGGGCCGTACGGTGGTGCTGAAACTGAAGACCTCGCAGTTCCGCATCCTCACCCGCAGCTTCACGCCCGAGACACCACCGGCCTCGCTGGAGTCGCTGACCGATATCGCCTTGTCGTTGTGCGCTCGCGTGCACGAGCCGGAAGCCACGCTGTACCGGCTGGTGGGGGGGGGGCCTGTCTCTTATACACTTCCTGCGCCGCCGCCGATCTTAGCCGTTG
>NZ_QOVG01000010.1 GCF_010119615.1 Pseudoxanthomonas gei | reverse complement strand
CTCGCCCCCCAGCCCCAGGCCCTGGCCGAAACGGCACACGGCCAGCAACACAGGCGCCAGCACGCCGATGCTCGAATAGGTCGGCAGCAGGCCGATGGCGATCGTCGATATGCCCATGGTCAGGAGCGCCGCGACCAGGGTCGCCTTGCGCCCGATGCGGTCGCCGAAATGCCCGAACAGCGCCGAGCCCACCGGCCGCGCGAAGAACGCCAGCGCAAACGTGATCAGCGACTTGAGGGTCGCGGTGGCCGGGTCGCTTTCCGGGAAGAACAGCTGCGGGAACACAATCACCGCGGCGGTGGCGTAGATGTAGAAATCGAAAAACTCGATGGTGGTGCCGATCAGACTGGCGAACAGCACCCTGCGCGGGGAATTGGCAACAGCAATGGGGTTCGTCATCGTCTACGATCTGGCCGGGCTGCCGGGATTCTGGCAGATTCCCGCAAACCCCGGCACGGGCGAAGGAGGGCGATGTGGACGCAGACCTCGATGCGATGACTCCGATGGAACTGGCAGCGGAAGTCCGCAAGCTGCGCGCCGCCATCCGCGCGCACCGCGATTCCACCCGGCACGAACTGTGCTGGCACCACCCCGCGCTGTGGGGACTGCTACCCGAAAAGACCGACCCACTGCCCGCAGTGCCGGCCTGGCCACAGTTCCTGCGCGGCTGCATCCACTACCGCCAGTCACTGGATGCGCAGCTTCCCGACGCGCCACGGGTGGAAGACGAGCTGTAGGAAGGCATCGGCCGACAGGCATTTCCTCCTGTGGCCCCCAGCTGCCGGGTCATCTGTCCATTGCCCCGCGCACGGCGGAACAGGCCCGCTTCTCCTCTCCCCTTGCGGGAGAGGATGCCCAAGGGGCAGGAGAGCGCAGCGCTGCGTGCTCGGGCTCTAGCTCGTTCGACGCAAGGCGAGCCAGTCATCACTGCTAGCTCCGGCCTACCCTCTCCCGCCCTCCGGGCACCCTCTCCCATAAAGGGAGAGGGGAGCTTTGGTTAAGCAGCATCCGATGCGCCACGCGTTGAGGACCGGCTGTAGAAAATCATAGGCACGAAGGGGCTATCCATCTTGCATCTCCAGCTACCGAGTCCTGTGGCCATAGGCCAGGCATCGGGCTGCGCTTTTCTCCTCTCCCCTTATGGGAGAGGATGCCCGCAGGGCAGGAGAGGGGAGCGCGAGCGAAGCGCTGCGTGCTCTTGCTCTAGCTCGTTCGACGCAAGGCGAGCCAGTCATCACTGCTAGCGCCGGCGTACCCTCTCCCGGCTGTTGGCCACCCTCTCCCATCAAGGGAGAGGGCATCCTTCGTTTGGATTTTTAGAAATAATCTTCAATCCCAATCATCCCTGTAAACAAACTTCGGCATCTCCCAGTGGTAGCGGATCGCCAGCATGCGCAGGACGAAGCCCACCACCATCGCCACCACCAGGCCCACGCCATGCTGGATGCCCAGGTGCGGCGCGGCCATGTACAGCGCGCCGGTGACCAGCGAAACGCTGGCATACAGCTCCTTGCGGAACAGCAGCGGGATCTGCGTGCACAGCACGTCGCGCAACACGCCGCCGAAGGTGCCGGTGACCATGCCGCTGACCAGGATCACGATCCAGTGCAGGCCCAGGCCCTGGGCGATGTCGCAGCCGATCACCGTGAACACCACCAGGCCGATCGCATCCAGCACCAGGAAGCTGGTGCGCAGGCGTTTGGCGATCGGCGCGATCAGCGCGGTGGCCAGCGCGGCGACCAATACGATCACTAGGTAATAGGGATGCTCGATCCATGACAGCGGGTGCCGGCCGAGCAGCACGTCACGCAGGGTGCCGCCGCCCAGGGCGGTGACGCAGGCCAGCACGCACACGCCCAGCCAGTCCATCTCGCGGCGACCGGCGACCAGGGCGGCGCTCATGGCCTCGGCGGCAATGGCGATCAGAAAAAGCACATGCAGGAGCAAGCGGGTCCCCGGGTCACGGGCCGCGTAGCGGCGGCGATGGGCGATTGTGCCACCGCCGGCGCCTCGCGCGCGGTGCCGCGCGCGGCACTCAGCTTTCCAGGTTGATCCAGGTCGCCTTCATTTCGGTGTACTTGTCGAAGGCATGCAGCGACTTGTCGCGGCCGTTGCCCGACTGCTTGTAGCCGCCGAACGGCGCGGTCATGTCGCCGCCATCCCAGTAGTTCACCCACACGCTGCCGGCGCGCAGCTTACGGGCCACGCGGTGGGCGCGGCTGATGTCGCGGGTCCACACGCCCGCGGCCAGCCCGTACTCGCTGTCGTTGGCCATGCGCAGGGCCTGCTCTTCATTGTCGAAGGCAATCACCGACAGCACCGGCCCGAAGATTTCCTCGCGCGAGATGGTGTGCTCGTGCGACACCTCATCGAACACGGTCGGTTCGATGTAACTGCCGCCGGCCACGGTGTCGGCGCGCTTGCCGCCCAGCACCAGCCTGGCGCCTTCGGCCACGCCCTTCTCGATATAGCCCAGCACGCGGCGGGTCTGGATCTCGTCGACCATCGCGCCCATCGGCGCGCCCGGCTCGAACGGATGCCGCGGCTGCATCCTGCGCCCGGCCTCGACCACGCGGGCGACGAACTCTTCCTTGATCGAACGCTCCACCAGCAGCCGCGAGGCCGCAGTACAGACTTCGCCCTGGTTGTAGAAGATGCCGCTGGCCGCGGCCTCGGCGGCCCTGTCCAGGTCCGGCGCATCGGCGAACACCAGGTTCGGGCTCTTGCCACCGCATTCCATGTAGGCGCGCTTGAGGTTGGAACGTCCGGCGCACTGCAGCAGCTGCTTGCCCACCGCCGTGGAGCCGGTGAACACCAGGCCGTCGACGTCCATGTGCAGCGCCAGCGGTTCGCCCGCTTCCTTGCCAAATCCAGGCACCACGTTGAACACGCCCGCGGGAATGCCGGCCGCCATCGCGATTTCGGCCAGCCTGATCACGCTGAGCGGCGACTTCTCCGAAGGCTTCAGCACCACCGAATTGCCCATCGCCAGCGCCGGCGCCAGCTTCCAGGCCGCCATCAGCAGCGGGAAATTCCACGGCACGATCGCGCCAACCACGCCCAGCGGCTCGCGCGTGATCAGGCCCAGTTCGCCGGGGCCAGTGGGCGCGACTTCGCCATACACCTTGTCCAGCGCCTCGCCGGTCCAGGCCATGCAGCGCATCGTCGCCGCCACGTCCACCGCGCGCGCATCGCTGACCGGCTTGCCCATGTCCAGCGACTCCAGCAACGCCAGTTCGTCGGCATGCTGCTCGATCAGCTGCGCGAACTTCAGCAGCACCTTCTTGCGATGGCTGGGCTTTGCTTCGGACCACGCGCCGGAATCGAAACTGCGCCGCGCCGCGATGACCGCCCGCTCGATGTCCTCGGCCGCGCACTCGGCCACCTGGCCCAGCGAACGCCCGTCGATGGGACTGATGCAATCGAAGGTCCTGCCACTGGCAGAGTCGACGTACTTGCCGTCGATGAAGGCCTGCGTGCGGATCTGCAGCCCCTCGGCAAGGGCCTGCCAGCTGTCACGGGTGCGTGGTGCGTTCATTTCTTGCTCCTGAGTTCCCTTCTCCTTCGGGAGAAGGTGGCGCGAAGCGCCGGATGAGGGAATGGAAATTACTGGGCCTTCCAACTTTCACTACAAGCGGATGACCCATTCCCTCATCCGCCCTTCGGGCACCTTCTCCCGAAGGAGAAGGGAAAGAAAATCAAAACGTAGCCGGCGTATTGGCACTGAAAATCACCGCATCCACGTCGCCCACGTTGCGGAACCGGTGCGGCACCCTGCTCTCGAAATAATAGGCCTCGCCGGCGCGCAGCACCCGCACCTGGCCGCCCACGGTGACTTCCACCTCGCCCTCGATGACCACGCCACCCTCCTCGCCCTCGTGCAGCAGCATGCTGTCGCCGGTGTCGGTGCCCGGCGCCATCACCTCGCGCAGGATGCACATCTGCCGCTGCGGGCGATGCTGGCCGATGAGGAAATAGTGGATGCCGTTGCTGCCCACGTCCGGCAGTTCGTCGGCGCCATAGAACGGACTGTCGGGCAGCCCGACATCCAGGTCCAGGGTGAAGAAATCGGCCAGCGAGATGGGAATGCCGTCCAGCACCTTCTTCAGCGAACTGACCGAGGGACTGACCTTGTTCTGTTCGATCAATGAAATGGTGCTGTTGGTGACCCCCACGCGCTTGGCCAGCTCGCGTTGGCTGAGCTCCTTGGATTTGCGTACCAGCTGCAGCCGCGCGCCGATGTCCATGCTGCCTTCATGCCGTTCGGGTGTTGCTTGATACTTTACACGCCAAGGAAATCGGGTCAATTTCCACCCGATTGCCGGCGCGGTTGTAAAGTTTTTTCAACGCGCTAAGCTGCAGGCCAGCCCACACCACACCCCCCGGAGCAGCCGAAATGAGCGCGGATTCGATCACCGACGGCGCCACCCTGGCCCACCATTACGCCACCCAGGCCACCGCGGCGCCGCCGTCGATGGATGCCTTCTGGATGCCCTTCACCGCCAACAAGCAGTTCAAGGCCGCGCCGCGCCTGCTGGCCAGTGCCTCGGGCATGTACTACAAGGACGTGGACGGGCGCGAGATCCTCGACGCCACCGCCGGCCTGTGGTGCTGCAATGCCGGCCATTCACGCCCGCGCATCGTGCAGGCGGTGAAGACCCAGATCGAGACCCTGGATTTCGCGCCGAATTTCTCGATGAGTTCGCCGCTGCCCTTCGTGCTGGCCGAACGCCTGGCCGCGCTGGCGCCGGGCAAGCTCAACCACGTGTTCTATACCAACTCCGGCTCCGAGTCGGTGGACAGCGCGCTGAAGATCGCCATCGCCTACCACCGCGCGCGTGGCGAGGGCCAGCGCACGCGCCTGATCGGTCGCGAGAAGGGTTACCACGGCGTCGGCTTCGGCGGCATTTCCGTGGGCGGCCTGCCCAACAACCGCAAATGGTTCGGCCCCGGCCTGCCCGGCGTGTCCCACCTGCGCCACACCCTGGACATCGGCCGCAATGCGTTCTCCAAGGGCCTGCCCGAATACGGCATCGAACTGGCCGAGGACCTGGAGCGCATGGTCGCCCTGCACGATGCCTCCACCATTGCCGCGGTCATCATCGAACCGATCTCCGGTTCGGCCGGCGTGGTCATTCCGCCCGATGGTTACCTCAAGCGCATCCGCGAGCTGTGCACCAAGCACGGCATCCTGCTGATCTTCGATGAAGTGATCACCGGTTTCGGCCGCGTCGGCAATGCCTTCGCCGCGCAGCGCTTCGATGTCATCCCCGACATGATCACCGCCGCCAAGGGCATCACCAACGGTTGCGTGCCGATGGGCGTGGTGATGGTCTCCGAGGACGTGCACGACGCCTTCACCCACGGCCCCGACAACGCCATCGACCTGTTCCATGGCTACACCTATTCGGGCCATCCGCTGGCCTGCGCAGCCGCCATCGCCACCCTGGACACCTATGCCGAGGAAAACCTGTTCGACAAGGCGATCGAACTGGGCGACTACTGGCAGGAAGGCATCCATTCGCTGAAGGGCCTGCCCAATGTCATCGATATCCGCAATTACGGGCTGATCGGCGCCATCGAACTGGCACCGCGCCCGGGCGCGCCCGGCACGCGGGCCTATGACGCCTTCAAACATGCCTTCCACGAAGGCAGCCTGCTGACCCGCGTGACCGGCGACGTGATCGCGCTGTCGCCGCCGCTGATCCTGGAGAAGGCGCATATCGACCGCATCTTCCAGACCTTGACGGACACCTTGCGCGCCACCGCGTAAAATCGCGCCACACCCGGCCCGGCGCTCCCCACGCGCATGCCCCACTTATGCACTGGAGAGAAAAATGCTGATCGGCGTCCCGAAGGAAATCAAGAACCATGAGTACCGCATCGGCCTGACCCCGGCCGGTGCGCGCGAACTGGCCGCCAATGGCCACACCATCATGATCCAGCATGACGGCGGCAAGTCGATCGGCCTGACCGACGAGATGTACGTGCGCGCCGGCGCCGAGATCGTGGAAACGGCCGAGGAAATCTTCCGCCGCGCCGACATGATCATCAAGGTCAAGGAACCGCAGCCGGTCGAATGCGCGATGCTGCGCCCCGGCCAGGTGCTCTACACCTACCTGCACCTGGCGCCCGATCCGGCACAGACCAAGGCGCTGGTGGCCTCGGGCGCGACCTGCATCGCCTACGAGACCGTCACCGACCGCAAGGGCGGCCTGCCGCTGCTGGCGCCGATGAGCGAGGTGGCCGGGCGCATGTCGATCCAGGCCGGCGCGCATGCGCTGGAGAAGGCGCAGGGCGGCTCCGGCGTGCTGCTGGGCGGCGTGCCCGGGGTGAAGCCGGCCGAAGTCATGGTGATCGGCGGCGGCGTGGTCGGCATCAATGCCGCGCGCATGGCCATGGGCATGAACGCGCACGTCACCATCCTGGACCGCTCGCTGGATCGCCTGCGGTACCTGGATGAACTGTACGGCCACCAGCTGACCACCATCTATTCCACCCACGACGCCATCGAGGAACGCCTGGCCGACACCGACCTGGTGATCGGCGCGGTGCTGATCCCCGGCGCCGCCGCACCCAAGCTGATCGCGCGTTCGCAGCTGAAGCTGATGCGTCCGGGCTCGGTGCTGGTGGACGTGGCCATCGACCAGGGCGGCTGCTTTGAAACCAGCAAGGCCACCACCCACCAGGAACCGACCTACGAGGTGGACGGCGTGATCCATTACTGCGTGGCCAACATGCCCGGCGGCGTGGCCCGCACCTCCACCTTCGCCCTCACCAACGCCACCCTGCCCTTCGCCGTGCAACTGGCCAACAAGGGCGCGCGCCAGGCCATGCTGGACGACGAGCACCTGCTCAACGGCCTGAACGTGCACGACGGCAAGGTGACCTACAAGGCGGTGGCCGACGTGCTGGGCTACGACTACGTGCCGTCGACGAAGGCGCTGGGCTGAGGCGCTTCCCCTCCCCTTGTGGGAGGGAACTTGAAACACTTCCCTCTCCCCTTGCGGCGCCCGAGGGTGTGCAAGGCGGAGAGGGTGCCCCCCAAGTGCTTTAACCGGGGGGCGGGAGAGGGGTGCCGGAGGCGATGCACCCTCTGCGTCCCTGCGATGGCGAGTGCGGGAAACCTGATCACTGCACTCGCAATTCTCCTCGCACTGAATTCCAACCAGCTCCGGTATCCCCTCTCCCGCCCTGGCGGGCACCCTCTCAGCCTTGCACACCCTTCGGGCGCCACAAGGGGAGAGGAAAAAGGCGGAAAAACCGGCGACGGCTATCCACTAGTGGCCCTCGCAAGACGAAAATGTGAAGTCCACCGCGCTTTTCACCCCTCCGCCAACGCCAAAAGCGCCAGCGACGACGCTTTTACCGTCATCGCTGACGAAAAAAGCGTCATGCATGACGTTCAAAGCGCCATCGTTGCCGCTTTGAACGACTCCGATGACGCTTTAAGCGTCGATGGAGAGGGTCATCGACGTTGATTCCAGCGTCAGAAGCGCCGTCGATGGCGAAAAAAGCGTCATCGATGCGGCTTTTTTCCCCAGCTATGACGAAAAAAGCGCCAGCGACGGCGCTTTTTTTATTGCTACCCAACGTCAAAAGCGCCTCGCACGGCGAAAAAAGCGTCGTGCATGACGCTTTTTTCGTCAGCGATGGCGTTTGAAGCGCCAACGGAGGCGCTTGAAGCGTCAACCACGGCCCGGGAAGCGTCGACCGAGGCGCTTTTAGCGCCATGCAGGAAGCAGGAGTGGAGGCTGCAATCCCGCAAGGGGACTGGCTTTGCGGGTCCGGCCTGGAGACGAATGGCTAGGCGGCGGGATAAAGACGCCGGCCCGTCGCCTTTTCATAACTCCGCAGCAGGCGTGACAGGTGCGGCCGCTGCAGGACCAGGCGCTTGGTCAGGCCCCAGGGGCTGCGACCCTTCTGGTACTTGAAGTCGATCCACGTGGTCCTGGGACTGCCATGCCGGAATGTCTCCCACACCATTGGCAGGTAGTCATCCTCCAGGCTCAAGCCCACCACATGCTTGACGCTGACCCGCTCGGGATCGCCACGCTGCAGACGGTAGGTGATGTAAACCGACCGGCGCTTGCAGTATCCGCAGGTGCGGCGCAACAGCTTCTGATCCCAGCCGCCGGGTGCCAGCTCATCCCGGATGAAGGCCGCCACGCTCTTTGATTCGCACACGGCGAGCCAGGCCGGCCGGTCGCCGCATGAGATGCACTGCCACCAGTATCTTGCCGCCATGGAAGGTGCTGCCTGAGGCCGTATGTCGTTCGATTGTACTGATGCCGTTGTCGATGCCCGACGTGCGCGCCGGATAGCGTCCCGGCGTCAGCCGCCTGCCGCAGCCGATCGCTGGATCACGCTGTCCACCAGCCCGCAGGAACTACCGGGCCGGCTTGAATGGATCGTCAGGCTCCGCTCGATGAAGCTGCCGAAATGTAACCGTTGGCAGATGCCCAGTCGGGATTTTCATACTTTGCCATTGCGCTGGTCATCGGACGATAACCAAGCCTTGCGTAAAAGTCCTCCTTGCCAGGAACCGACTGGAGCATGACGTTGCGGGCGCCAGCGGTGGAAGCCAGCGCCTCGACAATAGTCTTCCCCAAACCCTTGCCCTGGCATTCCGGATCGACGACCACGTCAAAGACAACCGTCCAGTTGATCCTGTCGGTAAGTGCGCGCCCAGCGCCAACCAAGCGACTCCCATCGTATGCGAACAGCGCAACCTGGCTGTTGCGAAACGTCTGCTCGAGCAAGGCAGCGCTTCGTGCACCGAGCGGCGCACGAATGAACAGATCTTCGAGGCACGTCCAGCTGACAGACTCGATCGATTGAGAGAGTGAAATTTCCATAGAATTACTCCGGCCCCTGACGAACAAAACAAGGTGCCGAAGCACCAGATGTGAAACTTGAATGCAGCACGATGCGGGCTCGGCTTGAATGATTTGTCAGGTTGCGATCCGCAAAGACCACTGGGCTAGTGTCTGTCCGTCATGATCGACCAGCAAATCACCCTTGGAGAAGCCAAGTCGCGAAACAACCTTCGATGACGCTGCATTTTCAGGGACGATACGGGCAACGACCTCCTTCACCAGACCGCTGGAAGTCGCTATCTCCAGCAATTGCCTGACTGCTTCGGTTGCGACGCCCCGCCCTCTCTGGCTCCCGGCCACCCCATAGCCGATCTCTACGCGGCCATCCGCAGGAGCGGCCCTGAACCTGCAGGTGCCCAGGACCGCGTTGCGCGAAACGATCAGGAAGGGAGCACACCATCGGGCGGGCGTGCCCACGTCAATCTGGGCAAGCGCATGCGTGGCGACACGGGCTGGCGGCAAGGCACCATCCACTGTCTGCATGCCGCCCAGGTCAACGGGCTCCGAAGCCTCCAGACGCCGAAGGTTTGGCAAATCAATGAGTATGAGCTCGAACATTTCCGACTCTGCCACTTGCGACATGGTATTCCCCGCAGCCCAACGCCTGGATCAAGCCAATCCGCATCAGGGCGGCGACCGGAGGTCGAATATAGCCGAAGGCGTGCAGCCGCAACCGCAGGCATTCCTTTGAAACATAGGGTGGGCCCCGGCCCACCATTGCCATCCATCAGCCCGCATCGGCACCTAGCGAAGGCGATGGGCTGAAGCCCGCCTTGCGGCTGCCGGATCGCACCGACCCGTCAAGCTCCTGGAACGCCACGCATGCCGTGCGCCCATCCCGGCTACGCCGGCCTAGAATTTGGCAAACAGCAAAGGAAGCACAAACGCGGCTATCGAAACCACAACCCAGGTGACCACTCCCGCGGAGACCTCACCTTTTGACCTGGCCCTCATGCGATGAAAGGGAACCACTACGAATAGCTGCACCGCCAACGCGATCAACGCGCCACCGAGCGGAAATATAACGCCCATGCACCCATCACTTTGACAGGTACGACTGAACGTGGCGCCCCAAGCGGTCAACAGGAAAATTACGGCGATCAAAACATACAGATAGGAGGGATCGGCTTTCTTCTGATCAGTTTGCATGCGATTGTCCGTGGGGCTCGTGTTGGAATTTAAACACGCCTATTGGAATCCAGGGCGCAACAACCGAAGGGCATTGCGCCGCGCAGATTCATCGGCACGAAGAACTCTGCCGCCAACCGACAACCCGAACGAATGGCTGCCGCTGCCGCATCGTTCTTCCATGGCGCAATGCCCTTCGGCTATTACGCCCTACTTGCCGATGTGGGCTCGGCTTGAATGAATTACTGGGCCGCACTAGCCGGAGCTCCTGGGAAACGTAAGAGCAGCAATAAACAAGATCAGCGATATCACGCCGAGGAACAGTACGGCCGATCGATTTGATGTGATGCTGCCAGCACGGGTATGCCGCTGCACGAAAAGTCCAATCAGGTAGCCGGGAAACGTCGCGAGCGCACCACCAAACCAGGCAGTCTGGTACCAATCACTCAAGCCTTGAACCGAAAGACTTGCGATTGCACCAATAGCTTGCGCAACAAGCACAGTGACGAATAGTGGTCGGACTGGTTTCAGATCCTCCCAGCTGTAACTGAGCTTGAGACCGGAGTCGCTCATATAAGGTCTAACCCCTGAATTAAGCCGACGCGCTTTGCGGCCTTGGGCAAGTAATAATCGATGGCACTTGCATGAGGCCGCGAAGCGGGCTCGGCTTGAACGAATTGTTAGCTACTTAACCTTGAATCCAGCTTCGAGTGGCAATTCGGTTCCAGCGATCTTGTCCTTGATGACAACCTTGTATCGCCAAGAGCCCTTTGGTTCAGAGCTGTCTGCCTTGAAGCCAACAGTAATGTTGGTAATGTAGGTCGTGTCGCGTTCCATTGCGAAATCCGGATCAAAGCACACTGCATCTCGCTGCTCTGTCGCGAAAGAGCCATCCGGCTTGATAAGCGAAAAGTCACACAGAAGTTTCGATCTGCCTGCCTCATCAACGGCTGGGTTACCGAAGAACGTCAACAGAAATAACGTGCCATCTCTTCCCACATCAGAAGTTTCAGTAAAGTGAGGGACGTGCTCTCGCGGCGTATTCCACTTCTCCTGCCAATCTTGGTCGGCAGTGATTAGGATCATTGCGCTCATCGATCCGGTCGACTTGCGTGACGACGTTTCTGGCACAGGAGTTCCATCTGGATTTCGCCAGTAGCTTTTATTGACTTGCGCCACGGATGACCCGGAAACAGCGATGAGCAGAATTGCGAGCGCGAGAATCTTCATATAGTAGCTAACGCCTGAATTAAGCCGACCCGCCTAGGTCAACTGTCCAATTAATGCCGTAACGATTCGGGAGGGAGTTCCTACGCAAAAGTGGACACCGTCTGGTTAGCTGCATTGCAGTTCGTACTCGACCGGTGAGCGGTAGCCCAGTGCCGAGTGTAGGCGCTGGTGATTGTAGAAGTCGACATAGTGGCCGATGGCGCGGTGCAGCGATTGATCGTCGGGGAAGTGGCTGCGGTGATACATGTCGGCCTTCAACGATTTGTTCCAGGACTCCATGTGCGCGTTGTCGTTCATGCGCCGCGGCCGGTTGGCGGACTGGACGAAGCCGGCGGCGTGCAGGCGCTGCTTGAAGTCCCGGGCAATGAACTCGATGCCGCGGTCGCTGTGGAAGAGCGTGCCGGGGTCGGGCTGGCGTGTACGCAGGGCCGCTCGCAGCGCCCGTCGGGTCAGGGACGTGGTGCGGTCGGCGCCCAGCGACCAACCCAGCAGCCGACGCGAGTAGCGATCCATCACCGTGGCCAGGTAACGCCATTGCCCGCCGGCTTTCAGGTAGGTCACGTCAGCCACCCACACCTGGTTCGGACGCGTGGCTTCGACCGTGTGGGCGTGGCTCTCCACGCTGGCCAGGAACTGGGCAAGGCCCGGGCGCCGGCGGTACATCTGCGCCGAGCACGCGCGCACGCCCTGTTCCCGCATCAAACGCTCCACACGCCGTCGCCCAACGCCTTCACCTTGTCGCTTCAGCGCCGCGTGGATGCGGGGACTGCCGTAGGTCTGACGACTCTGTGCATGCGCCAGGCGGATGCGCTCCACCAGGCCGGCATCATCGATGGCACGCTGGCTGGCAGGCCGCTGCTGCCAGGCATAGAAGCCTGACGGGCTGACGCCATGCAGCCGGCACATCGTCCTCACCGGGTGGGCTTCCTGGTGGTGGGCGATGAAGGCGAAGATGTCGTCCTTCGACCGGAAGTGAACGCGATGGCTTTTTTTAAAAGGTCATGCTCGACCTGCAGCCGTTCGTACTTGCGCTTCATCTCACGCAGCGCCTTCGACTCAGCCGCCACGGCCTTGCCCACGTCCACACCCTTGCTCATGATCGCTCCTTCGCGGGCCAGCTTGCGCCAACGAGACAACATGAAGGGATGGATGTAAAGCGACTCGGCCACGTCACGCACCGAGACGCCGGGCAGCTGGCTTAAACGCACCGCCGTGGCCTTGAACACATCGCTGTAGCGATAGGTGGTGCGGGGACCTGGGGTTGGCATGGGGACACTCCTGAGTGTTAGATCAGGGTGTCCACTAAACCGTAGGAACTACCGGTTCGGCTTGAATGAATTGTTAGGCCGCGTCATCCGACGAACCACCGTAGCCGTATATATCAAAGTCCAAGCTCAGTCCGAGTGCTGCAGATCTTCTTTGTAGGTCAGCACTCAATACGAATCCCGTATTGAAGGCACCAGTGAATAGTCCGATAAAGAAGCCTGCTTTGCCGCCAGATTCTTGTATCTTATCAAAGAGCCCCTTGTGCTGAGCCAAGTCAGTCAGAGTCTCATCTAAGAACCTTGGAAGATCATCGTCCTCAGGGACGTCAAAAGAATACGAACAGTAAGTCTCTTTGTAGATACCGGGTAGCGGAGCGCCTTTACGCGTCACGCGCGGCTGTCCCACAGTCCAAGAATAACGAGGATCTCGTCCTAAGCTGGACGAGAAGAACTCGGGCACATGCGCCGGATGTGTAATACGCAGTGACACGTCATAGCTATAGCGGAGAGATTCTGTCAAAGCGGCCTAACGATTGAATTAAGCCGACCCGCAACGCGGAAGTCGGGAAGTGGGAGAGCAACACCCGCGACAGGAACCAAAGAACTAACGAAGCGGGTTCGGCTTGAATGAATTGTTAGGGCTCAGCCCGGACTACCAACTACGAACGGTTGAGAGCGCTTCCGAGAGAGCCTCACCCATTTGCGTTGAGTCCGCGACGTGGCGGGAAAACTTCATGGCCTTACGATCCCACGCGTTGACCGACCAGCCTGCCGTGGATGATCCATCAACCCAGATCTGGGCAATCCGTCCATCACTTAAGGTCAGGTCCAAGGACCGCACCTCAGAGTCTTTGTACAAACGCTGCCAATGAAGCTGATGCGCAACGGCCCAAGTGTCAAGTGCGTCAGCGATAGTGTCGAACATGAGCCCTAACGCCTGAATTAAGCCGGCCCGCCCAAGCCGACTTTCCGATCAATGCCGTAACGATGCGGGCTCGGCTTGAATGAATTGTTAGACCTGCTACCCATGCCCTGGACTAAACGAGCCTTGCACGTCAGAGGTTGGGTCTCCTATCTCGTCATGCAACGACTTAAGAATTGCGGCAACGGTGTCGGGGAAAGGTTTTCCATAATTCTCTTGCAGCGCATTTGCGATATGGCGAATTGTGTCGGCAAGAAATATGCCCCATGCCTGTTGCTCGTCACGGCCGTTGTCCTGCCAGAAACCAATCTTGATGCTGCAGTGCTGGCCCTGCTCAGCGATCCAGGCACTTAGCATCTGGATCGACTTCTCGTCTCGCTGTGCTGCTGGTGGGATGACTAAAGGGTTCATAGCAGGTCTAACGCCCGAATTAAGCCGACCCGCAACACCGCAATCCCGTCAGATCAACGCGATAACGATGCGGGTTCGGCTTGAATGAGTTGTTATGCGGCAATGGCCGATGCATGAAAGATCCCCTGCCCCGAGTGTCACCTTGGGCGAACACTACCAGCAACCTTGAACCGAAGCATCACCAGCAAGCCTGGGCGCGGGTTGAGCCCAAAGCCGACGATGCGGGATGTGCGTTAAACCAACACGCTGAGCAACTATCAGATCAAGTGCTTACCGGAGCCGACGCCAAACGCTTGCACAATTTGACCGAAGTAAGAACTGCCGACCCACTGCCCCATTGCCGTATAACGCCTGAATTAAGCCGGCCCGCCCGATTAACTGCCGCTCATTGCCGTAACGATGCGGGCTCGGCTTGAATGAATTGTTAGGCCCCGCCCGCGTGGAGCTTGCGGTATAGAGCCTGCCTATCAGCATCACTCTGCAATGAATCAAATCGCTCGACCAAGCTAAACCAATAGATCCTCTCGTTCATGGTCATGCTACGGATGACCGATATTGCGCTTTGCCGGAATGCTGACCAAAACGCATACACCCGATCATGATCCTGTTTGGAGCCAATCCAGACATTGCCGATGTAGCGCTCCAAAGTTGCGGCAAGGTCGTCAGCCGTGGCGGAGCTGTCCTTCCAAGCGACTAGTTGATCCGCTACACCTTGCAGCGCGGGATCGGTGGATACGGCACGAACTTTTTTCACTAACTCGTCAAGGTTCATACGGGGCCTAACGCCTGAATTAAGCCGACCCGCAGCAGGGCGGCGACTGGGTGCGAATATAGCCGAAGGCGTGCACCTTGGCGCCGCCCTGATGTGGGTTCGGCTTGAATGAATTGTTAGGCCTCAAGGTACCCGAATTGTCGCAGCCAGGTCCTGCAGCCGTACTCATGCTTATTGAATATGGAAGTTTCGGCGCAGGTCCAAACATTAACTTTACCCACGTCGTCGGTGCACGTCGCGGAGTCACGTGGTGTTGGCCCGAGCCACTTGCCATCGGATGAAATAACTGGATTGCCGAGCAACTCGAAAGTTAGCGCAAATCGGACAGGCAGGAAGAGTAATGCGGCTAGACAGGCAAGTGTGGCCAGCAGAAAGATCACGGCGCGCATTAGAATTTACTCTTGAGGCCTAACTCTAAGTAGACCTCAAATTCGAGGTGTAACCCATAGTGTGTTGACGCGCCCGCACAGGTCAATCAGAAATTTTCCCAGCCAACTCATCTACTTGCTGGCCGGCTTTGGCTTGGCGGCCCGCCTCAATACCGCACAACACCCCGAAAACGCGCCGGCAATCCATATCGCCTCAGTTGTGAGTTGATATCTAGCTCTCGAACACAGAGTTTTCGGAGATGCCGGGTTCTACTGACCTCTCGCGTGGAATGCATCTTGCCTGCAGACCGTCCCGCGTCCCGATCAAACCCGGGTCAACCGCCAGCACCGATGGATCCGCGGATTCCGCTCGAAATCCGGCGGGATCGTCTGCGGGGTGATGTCCTCGCAAACGGCGAATTCGGCCACTGCATTCTCGTCCAGCTTGAAACGGCGGAAGTTGTTGGAGAAATACAGCACGCCTTCGGTGGTCAGCCGGTCCACGCAGGCGCGCAGCAGGCGCACGTGTTCGCGCTGGATGTCGAAGTCGTCGGCGCGCGCGGAGTTGGAGAAGGTCGGCGGGTCGCAGAAGATCACGTCGTAGCGGTTCTTCTCCGCTTCCAGCCAGCGCAGCGCGTCGGCCTGGACCAGGCGGTGCTGGGCGCCGGCGAAGCCGTTGAGCGACAGGTTGGCCGCGCACCATTCCAGGTAGGTCGAGGACAGGTCCACGGTAGTCGTGGAATCGGCACCGGCAACCGCCGCCTGCACGCTGGCCACGCCCGTGTAACCGAACAGGTTGAGGAAGCGTTTGCCGCGTGATTCCTGGGCCATGTGCCGGCGCAGCGGGCGATGGTCGAGGAACAGCCCGGTGTCCAGGTAATCGAACAGGTTGACCTGCAGCAGCGCACCGTTCTCGCGTACCTGCAGCAGCTCGCCGCGTTGTTCCATCCGGCCGTATTTGCTGCCGCCCTTGCCGCGCTCGCGCGACTTCATCGCCACCTGCTCGGCCGGCACCGCGAACACCTCGCGCGCGGCGGCCAGCAGCTCGTTGCGGCGGCGGCGCACGTCGGCTTCGGGAATCTCCTCGGGCGCGGCGTATTCCTGCACGTGCAGGAAGGTGCGCATCTCGCCTTTGGCTTCCCGGTACACGTCGATGGCCGCCGCATATTCGGGCAGGTCGGCATCGTAGGCGCGGAAACAGCTCACCTCTTCGCGCGCCGTCCAGTTCTTGAACTTGCGCAGGTTCTTGCGCAGGCGGTTGGCCACCATCAGTGCGCCTTCGGACAGTTCACGCGGCGTCTCGCTCTGCACCCTGGGCGGGCCGACCGGATCGCAGACGATCAGTGCGCATTCGATGGCGCCGTTGAACAGCTGGTACTTCTTGTTGGCACGCAGGCCGGTGGCATAGGCCAGCTCGGGATTGCCGCACAGCAGGCTGGCGCGCCACAGCGGCACCGTGCGGCGCAGCGCATCGCCCAGCTTGCGGTACAGCGTGGTATCGGCGGCCAGGCGCTCGTCGTAGGGCGGGTTGCAGACCACGGTGCCGCGCTCGAACGGCGGCGCCTGCAGCTCGCCGACCTCGCGCACGCCGAACCAGATCTCGTCGGCGACCCCGGCCACTTCCGCGTTCTCACGCGCGGCGCGGACCGCGTGCGGATCGACATCGCTGCCGAACATGGCCTGCTTCAGCCCGCTGCGCCCGGTTTGCTCGCGCTGTTTTGCCTCTTCCACCAGCGCCTTCCACACCTCGACATCGAAGCCGAGCCAGCGGCTGGGCAGGCTGCGCCCATGGCGCTGCAGCCCCGGCGCCACGTCGGCGGCCATCAGCGCGCCTTCGATCAGCAGCGTGCCGCTGCCGCACATCGGGTCGAGCAGCGCGCCGCCGTCGTGGTAGCTCTTCGGCCAGCCACCGCGCATCAGCACCGCGGCGGCCAGGTTCTCCTTCAGCGGCGCATCGTTCTGCACATTGCGCCAGCCGCGGCGATGCATGGGGCCGCCGCCCAGGTCGATGGAGATGGTCGCCCTGCCCTTGCGCAGCGACAGGTTGATGCGCACATCGGGATGGTCCACGTCCACCGAAGGGCGTTCCTGTCCCTGGGCGCGCAGCGTGTCCACCACTGCATCCTTGACCCGTTGCGCGGCGTAGCGCGCATGGGTGATCGCATCGCCCGACACATGCGCGTCCACCGAGAGCGTGTGGTCCGAACGCATATGGTCCTGCCAGGCGATGGCGGCCACGCCGTCGTACAGGGCCAGCTCGTCGGCACAGTCGAATTCGTCGATCGGCCACAGCACGCGGCTGGCCAGCCGCGACCACAGCACCGCGCGCTGGGCGTCGACCAGCTCGCCTTCGACGTTGGCTCCGGACACTGTGGCCGTCGCCTTCTCCACACCCAGTGAAAGCAGCTCGTCGACGAGCAGGTATTCCAGGCCTTTACCGCAGGAAACGAAGAATTTCATAGTGAAGCAATGCCTTTTTTTCTTTTCCCGCCGGGAGAAGAGCTTGTCCCCTTCAAGGCGGGGTGCCCCGAAGGGGGGATGAGGGAAAGATGGTTCGGATCACCAAGTTGCGTCGCGGGTGCGGGCTCCCTCCCTCACCCGGCGCTGCGCGCCGACCTCTCCCGGAGGGAGAGGTGTTCCAGCAATTCCGCGAATGCTTGCGCCGACGCTTCCACGTGATCGCTCAGCCGATGCGTATCGTCCACCAGCAACAACCGCGCGCGCCGTGGATACGCCCAGTCGGCGACCGCCTGGGCGGGAATCAGTTCGTCGTCCCAGCCATGGATGATGGAAACCGGCACCGGCGCGCTATCCAGGTCGGCCAGGTGACCCATGCGGATTGGTGGCGCCATCAGGAACAGCGCGACCACCGGCACCTCGAGTGAAACCCGTCCCGAGATATAGGCACCCAGGCTGGAACCGGCCAGCACCAGCGGACCGCGCCCGGCTGCTGCGGTTGCCAGCGCAAGCAGGTGGGCCTGACGCGCTTCCACATCGCCCAGCTCGCTCATGTCGCGGCGCGCGTCGAAGCCGGTGTAGTCGGGCCGCTCGTGGGTCCAGCCCAGGCGCTCGGCGGCCAGCGCAAGTGCGGCAACCTTGGTCGCGTCGGGGCCGCTTTCGAAACCGTGGGAAAGGATGCAGTGGCCCTTGCTTGCAGACTGGCTCACAGGGCAACCACTTCGTCACCGATGCGGAAACTGCCGCCGGACACGATGCGCGCGCACAGGCCGCCGTGGCCGCGCATGGCGTTGTAGCCGCCCGCGCCGAGTGCGGTTTCCATGCGCGAACACGGGTCGCAGGGATCGGTGCCCTGCAGGACCACGTCGCCGATACGGAACTGGCGCGCCTTCAGCGCGATCAGCGGAATGCCGGAGACCACCACGTTGCGGCGAAGCAGCGCCGGCAGCACGTCGCGCCCCGCCAGGGCCGCGATCACCGGCAGGTGCTCGGCCTGGATCAGGGTGATGCCGCGCTTGCCACTGCCGCCCTTGTAGCGGTCGCCACGCAGGCCTCCGGCGGTGAGGGCTTCGGCGCTCTCGACTTCCAGCATCACTTTTTCGCGGGCCGGGCGCAGGCCGATCCACTCCACCTTGCCAACCTGCGGCAGCGTGGCCATCAGCCTGGCGAGTTCGGAATCGGGATTGAGGGGCATGAGGGGGTTCCGGCAGCGGACAGCGGTCCGGCGTGGGCGGTGGGCGGGGCGGTCAGTTTACTTGACCCTGTCGCCGCAGACCGGCGAAGCCTCGTCCGGCCGGGCCTGAACGGGGCAAGCCGGGTGCTAGGATTCGACCATGCTTGCCGACCTGCCGCCGCTGCCGCCCATCCTCCCGTCGCCCCTGCCCTACGAGCTGTTGCTGGAGGAACGGCCCCGCAGCCAGATCGACCTGGTGGTGATCCACTGCACCGAGCTGCCGGACCTGGCGGCCGCCCGCGCCACCGGCGAGCAGGTTCTCTACGAATCGGGCACCGGCAACAGCGGCCACTATTACATCGACCGCGACGGCAGCGTGCACCAGTACGTGCAGGTGGAACGCATTGCCCACCACGTGCGCGGCTACAACCCGCGCGCGATCGGCATCGAGCTGGTGAACGTGGGGCGCTACCCCGACTGGCTGGCCGCAGGCAGCCAGGCTATGCACGAGCCCTACACCGAAGCGCAGATCGTGGCGCTGCTGTCGTTGCTGCGACTGTTGCGGGAAGAGATCCCCACGCTGGCCTACATCGCCGGGCACGAGGAGCTGGATACCACCCGGGTGGCCGCCAGCGACAACGCCGCCGTGCAGGTGCATCGCAAGCTTGATCCCGGGCCGCTGTTTCCCTGGCAACTGGTCATGCAATCGACCCCCCTGCAGCGCCTGCGGCCCCTGTAGGACGCTTCATGCGGCCCGCTATAATCGGCCGCTTCGCATCCAACCGGTTGTCCGCCCTTGTCCCCCACCCCTGAACCCGTCGTCAGCGAACTGATCGAGCTGCTCTCGCTGGAGCGCCTGGAAGACAACCTGTTCCGCGGCCAGAGCCGCGACATTGGCACCAAATACGTCTTCGGCGGCCAGGTACTGGGGCAGGCGCTGTCGGCAGCCCAGGCCACGGTGGAAGGCGGGCGCATGGCGCATTCCCTGCACGCCTACTTCCTGCGTGCCGGCGACGTGGAACACCCCATCGTCTATGACGTCGACCGAACCCGTGACGGCGGCAGCTTCTCGGTGCGGCGGGTGACCGCGATCCAGCACGGCAAGGTGATCTTCTTCTGCGCCGCCTCCTTCCAGGGTGACGAACCCGAGGCCCAGCAGCACCAGCTGTCGATGCCCGAGGTGCCGCAGCCCGAGGACATCGAACCGGCGCCGGCCGTGCCTGCCGAGGTCATGGCGACCCTGCCGCCCAAGGTGCAGCGCTGGCTGTCGCGGCGCGGGCCGTTCGAATTCCGGCACGTCTATCCGCGTGACGAACTCAACCCGCCCAAGCGCCCGCCGTTCCAGCAGGTCTGGTTCCGCCTCAGCGAGCCGGTGGGCGATGCGCCCGAACTGCACCATGCGCTGCTGGCATATGCCTCGGACTTCCAGTTGCTGGGCACCGCCAACTATCCGCATGGCATCAGCTACTACCAGCCGAACGTGCAGATGGCCTCGCTGGACCACGCGCTGTGGTTCCACCGCCCGTTCCGTGCCGACGACTGGCTGCTGTATTCCATCGACAGCCCCAGCGCGCAGAATTCGCGCGGCCTGGCGCGCGGGCAGATCTTCACCCGCGACGGCAAGCTGGTGGCCAGCACCGTCCAGGAAGGCCTGATCCGGGTCATGCCCGAAGCAGACGCCACGGCAAGCTCCGCAGCGACCGCGGCAGGGCGCTGATCCATGCGCCAGGTATTCACCAGCTTGCGGATCGAGACCGTCGAGGGCGTGGCCCGGTTGTTGGAAGAAGCCGGCATCGAGGTCTACCTGGCCAACGGGCGCTCCTACCACAGCAAGCGCGGCGGCCAGTTCAGCTACGCCGAGCCGATGAAACTGAAGCAACAGCCCAGCGTGTGGGTGAAGCGCGCCGAGGACCAGCCCCGCGCGCGCGAACTGCTGCGCGAAGCGGGCCTGCTTGCCAGCACCCGTCCCGGCCAGGGTGACCCGCTGCTGTTTGCCGGTGCGGTGGTGGAAGAACAACCGAAGCGTTCGCTGGCCTGGCGCATCCGCGTGGGCCTGCTGATCGCCGTGGCCATTGCCGCGCTGGCCACGGTGCTGCGCCATCGCAGTGCGCAGGACGCCGTGCCGGTCGCGCCGGTGGTGGAATCCGCTGTCGAGGCCACCCCGACCGGAACGGACACGGCCGAGCCCGCGCCGCAGGATGAAGAGGGAGTGCGCGTGCGCATCACCCCGCCCGCACCGCGCCAGCCCTGAGCCAAAAGCCCGCCTGTCGGGTCACATTCACGCCGCCGCCGCGTCTTGGTCCGCAAACCACGTGACCGCAGGAAGCCCGCCATGAATGCCGACACCCTCGAACTGATGCTGTATCGCGAACTGCCGGCGGCGGCACGCGGCGACTCGCATGCCTACGGTCGCATCGTGGTCGCCTGCCAGAACACGGTCACCTCCATCGCCCTGGCCATCACCCGCGACGTGCCGGCCAGCGAGGACATCGCCCAGGAGGCGTTCCTCAAAGCCTGGCAGCAACTGGACCGACTGAAGAACGCAGCCAGTTTCCTGCCATGGCTGCGGCAGATCACCCGCAACCTGGCGCGCGACCACCTGCGTGCGCATCGCAACCGGCCGCTGTCTGGCGAAAGCGCGGAGCTTGCGATCGGCATGGCCGCCGATCCTTCGCCCACGCCATCGGAACAACTGTTGCAGACCGAAGAGGAAAGGGTCGCCGCCGACATCATTTCCGCGTTGCCCGAGGAGAGCCGCGAAACCCTGTTGCTGTATTACCGCGAAGGACAGAGTTCGCAGCAGGTCGCAAGCCTGCTTGGATTGAGCGATGCGGCGGTGCGCAAGCGGTTGTCGCGCGCACGCGGTTCGGTACGCGAGGAAATGCTCAGGCGTTTCGGTGAATTCGCCCGCAGCACCGCGCCGGGCGCTGCATTCGTCGTTGCGGTCAGCGGCGCAATGATGGTGACGGCGCCAGCGGCCAGCGCGGCAGCACTGCTGGGCGCAGGCGCGGTGGGATCGGGCGTCGGCAAGCTGGGAGTCGGAGGACTGGGTGGATCGGTCGTCAACGGCGGCGTGGCCCTGGGCGCACTGGGAACGGCATTCGGCGGCCAGTGGCACATCGTTGCTTCGGCGCTGGCGGGCGGAATGCTCGGCGCCTATCTGGGCGGCCTGAGCCTGCTGAGCATGGCCGAGACTGCCGATGAGCGGCGGCAGATTCGCGGCTTCCTGTTCATGAACACCGCGACCAGCGCGATCTTTTGCCTGGGCATCGTGGTGCTGGTCGCCCTGGATGCCAGGACGCTGCCTGTCGTGGCGTACACACTGGCCGGCATGGCAGTCATCAACTACCAGTGCCTGGTGCCGTTGCAGCGGATCATGGCGCCCATGCTGGCCCGCGCCGCCACCCGCGGCGGCCGCACTGGCAAGTATTGGGTGTACGAAAGCATGTACGGCCGCACCGGCGTGTACCTGGCCAACCTGGGCGTGGTGGCGGTGCTGGCCTGGGCGTACCTGCGCTGAGCAAGCTGGCAGGGAGCCGATGCAAGGCGCCCCGGCAGCGATTGAATATCCTTCGACAACCATTCCATAAAAAAACCCACGCCGTCGCCGGCGTGGGTCTGTCATCGGATCTACTCGAGCTTATTTGGTGGGCGCCGCTTGCGCCTTGCCGTGACGCGGGCCACCGTGATCGCCACGCTGCGACCTGGAGGCATCCACTTCGGCGCGGCTCAGCTTGCCATCCTTGTCGGTATCGGCGCGGGCAAACCACTCGTCCGTGCGCTGCTTGGCGCGGGCCTCGTGGTCGGCGCGGTCGATGAAACCGTCCTTGTTCGCGTCCATCTGCTCGAAGCGCGTGGCCAGCTTGCCCTCGCCGGCAGCGGCTTCGGCGCGGCTGATGCGGCTGTCCTTGTTGGTGTCCAGCTTGGCCATGAAGTCGCGGCCGCCTTCACCGCGCGGGCCGTTGCGGCCGCCGTGCTTGCGATCGCCGTGACGCCACATTTCCTGACGGGTCAGCTTGCCGTCCTTGTCGGCATCCAGTTCGGCGAACTTCGCCGCCAGGCGCGGCGACTTCGCGGCTTCACTCTTGTCGATGGCGCCATCGCCGTTGAGGTCGAGGCTGGCACGCTGCGGCTTGGCCGCGGCGGTGGTATCGGGCTGGGTGGCAGCGAACGCGGTCGCCGAGGAAAGCGCCGTCAGCACGGCCAGGGTAAGCAGGGTCTTGCGGCTCATTTGAATCTCCGGGAAAGCGTGGCGCGTCTTGGCCACTGCCAGGGATAACGCCCGCTTCGCCACCACGTTGACGCGACGGCGGCCGCATTCAGATTGCAGACAGTCGCAGCCCACGCGATGCGCACCGCGCAGTATCCTGAGCCCATGAGCCACGCCATTGCCCGCGCCGTCTCCATTTTCGGCCACCCGATGCTGGTGCTGCCGCTGGCGGCGGTGGTGTTGCTGTTGCTGCGCGGACAGCAACAGACGGCCTTGTGGATCACCTTGTGCTTTGCCGTGTTTGCCGGCGTGGTGATGGCCTGGTCCACCTGGCAGGTGCGCCGCGGCCACTGGGCGCACGTGGATGCCAGCGGCAAGCACGAGCGTTCGTCGCTCAACCGCTTCCTGCTGGTAATGCTGGGGCTGTCGGCCCTCGGTGCCGTGCTGCTGCAGGCGAAGGAGCCTGCCATTGCGCTGGCCCTTTGCGCGGCCATGGTCGCAATGGCGATGGCGACGGCGCGCTGGTGCAAGCTGTCCCTGCACATGGCCTTCGTCGTGTTCGCGACCGTCCTGCTCGGCAATGCCCATTGGTGGCTGGGACTGCCCAGTCTGCTGTTCGCCGGCGCCGTAGCCTGGTCGCGACTGCGGCTGCAGCGCCACGTGCCACGCGACCTGGTGGCCGGGGCGTTGACCGGTGCATTGGCCGGCATCGCCTGTGTTGCACCGCTTGTGGCGGGAGCGTCCTGACATGGGCAACGATCCGCAGCAGCCGATCGATGACCTGCGCCTGTTCCATACCGGCGAGCATCCCTGCGGCTACTGGCCGGACCGCATTGCACGCGACCTGGTGCTGGATCCGCGCGATCCCCGCCTGCCCTCCTTCTATCCCACTGCGTTGAGCTGGGGCTTCCGCCGCTCTGGTGACCTGGTGTATCGCCCGCACTGCGCCGGCTGCCGCGCCTGCGTGGCAGTGCGCATCCCGGTGATGGAATTCGAGCCCGATCGCAGCCAGCGCCGCTGCGCCGCGCGCAACGTGGATGTGGAAGCACGCATCGTGCCTGCCGAACGCACCGAGGAGCATCTGGTGCTGTATCGGCGCTACCTGGCGGCCCGCCATCGCGACGGCGGCATGGATGAACATGGCGCGGTGGAATTCGAACAGTTCCTGGTCGGCAGCTGGTCGCAGGGCCGGTTCCTGGAACTGCGAGAGCATGGCAAGCTGATCGCCGTCGCGGTGACCGACATCACCCCGGATGCATTCTCGGCGGTCTACACGTTCTTCGATCCGGATCTTGAAAAGCGCAGCCTGGGCACGCTGGCCATCCTCCGGCAACTGGAGTGGGCGCAGCGCGACTCACGCCGCCACCTCTATCTTGGGTACTGGATCCAGGGCCATCGGAAAATGGATTACAAGCGACGTTTCCGGCCGCTCGAATCCTTTGACGGACGCCACTGGAACCGCGCCGAACTGGGGTGATGTGCCGAAACACCGGATCACATCGCTGCAACGGGTGCTGCGTCAGGTCATCGCGCTGATGCATGCCCGTGTCAGAATCCGTGCATGCGCCGACTCCTGATTGCCCTTGCCATGCTTCCTGCCCTCGCTTCCTGCGTGCACGTCAACGTGCATGGCGATCCTTCCGCCTACGTCGGCGAAGCCAAACTGCGCGTCGCCACCTACAACACCTCGCTGTACTCGGACGAGACCGGCGGATTGATCCGCGAACTGCAGGGCGACAGCCGGCACGCGCGCAAGATCGCAGCGGTCATCCAGCGCGTGCGCCCTGACCTGCTGCTGTTGAACGAATTCGACTACGACGACGCCCACCTGGCCGCCGACCTGTTCCAGCGCAACTACCTTGAGGTCGCACAGGCGGGAGGTGGGGCGCCGTTGCGCTATCCCTACCGATACCTGGCACCGGTGAACACGGGCGTTGCCAGCGGCCTGGACCTGGATGGCAGCGGCCAGGCCGGTGGTGGCGGACGCAATGGCGGCAATGACGCCTGGGGCTACGGGCTGCATCCGGGGCAATACGGCATGCTGGTGCTGTCCATGCAGCCTATCGACGCATCGGCGGTCCGCAGTTTCCAACTGCTGCGCTGGAGCGCCATGCCTGGCGCCTTGCGGCCGGTCGATCCGGCCCTGCGCCAGCCCTTCCATCCGGACCACATCTGGACCCAGCTGCGCCTTTCTTCCAAGTCGCACTGGGACGTGCCGGTTCGTACGTCGAAAGGCATCGTGCATTTCCTGGTCTCGCATCCCACTCCACCGGTATTCGACGGCCCCGAAGACCGCAACGGCATGCGCAACCACGACGAAATAAGGTTGTGGACGGAATACCTTTCAGCCGGCGACAAGCCGTGGCTGTGCGACGATCGCGGGCAATGCGGAGGACTGGGCGCCGATGCCAGGTTCGTGATCGCCGGAGACCTGAACAACGATCCCGTCGATGGCGACGGACGCCACCAGGCCATCCTTGAATTGCTGGAGCATCCGCGCGTGCTGCGCCACGCCACGCCACGCAGCGAGGGCGGCGCGGAGCAGGCCGAGGCCTATGCGTCCGCAGGCCTACAGCACCGCGGATCGCCTGCCCAGGTAACCGGCGATTTCGGTCCCAAGGCCGGTGCCATGCGGCTGGATTACGTATTGCCCTCGACCGGTTTTGCGCTGGAGGGCAGTGGCGTGTTCTGGCCGCCCCGGGCCAGTGCAGAAGCCGCCATTGCCGATGGCAGCGACCATCACCTGGTGTGGGTCGACCTGGCGCTGTAACCGGTCAGGTTGCGGCCACCACGCGAGGGCCAAAGCCGAAGCGGTCGTCGCCATGCGCCGACACGATCATGCGCACCATGCTGCCGGGCACCATCAGTTCGACCGTCGAAGCCTTGCCATCGGCGGCCTGCACCTCGATCGTCATCTCGACCAGTGAACCGGCCGTGTCGATTTCCTTGCACAGGACATGTGCGCCGGCCGGCCCTTCGCTCAGGTAAGGCTTGATGGCCTCGCCCAGCGCCTCGAGCGCCGGGGGAAAGAAAAAAACCGCATAACCTTCGCTTCCGTTCATCGTGTTTCCTTATTGAAGTTCAATGGTGATGGCCGCACAGGCCTGGGCCGCCTGCGCCCGCGCCGCGTCCACGCTGGCTGCGCGCGCCAGGGTCACGCCGACCCGGCGCTGGCCTTCCACCCGCGGCTTGCCGAACAGGCGCAGACCCGAGTCGGGCGCCTGCAGCGCGGCCTCGATGTTGGAGAACACCGGCACGCCATGGCCCTGGGCCAGCATCGCGCAGGAAGCCGACGGACCCAGCTGGCGAATGGCCGGAATGGGCAGGCAGAGGATGGCGCGCGCATGCAATGCGAATTCGCTGAGGTCCTGCGAAACCAGCGTCACCAGCCCGGTGTCGTGCGGCCGCGGCGACACTTCGCTGAACCAGACCTCGTCGCCTTTCACGAACAGCTCCACGCCGAACAGCCCCAGCCCGCCCAGGTCATCGGTGATGGCCTGGGCGATCTGCTGCGATCGCTGCAGCGCCAGGGCCGACATCGGTTGCGGCTGCCAGCTCTCGCGGTAGTCGCCGTCCTTCTGCCAGTGGCCGATGGGGTCGCAGAAGGCGGTACCGCCGGCATGGCGCACGGTCAGCAGGGTGATCTCGTAATCGAAATCGACGAAGCCTTCGACGATGACCCGCCCTGCGCCGGCGCGGCCGCCGGTCTGGGCGTAGTCCCAGGCGGCATCGACCTCGGCTTCGGTGCGTGGCGTGCTCTGGCCCTTGCCCGATGACGACATCACCGGTTTGACCACGCACGGCAGGCCGATGGCGGCGACCGCTTCGCGGTAATCGGCGTGGGTGTCGACGAAGCGATAGGGTGAAGTCGGCAATCCCAGGGTCTCGGCCGCCAGCCTGCGGATGCCTTCGCGGTCCATGGTCAGGCGCGCCGCACGTGCCGTCGGGATGACCCGCAGGCCCTGGTCGCGCTCCATTTCCACCAGGGTCTGGGTATGGATGGCCTCGATTTCCGGCACCACTAGGTGCGGTTTTTCCAGCGCGATCAGCGCCCGCAATGCAGCGGGATCGAGCATGTCCAGCACATGCGAGCGATGCGCGACCTGCATGGCCGGCGCGTCCGCATAACGGTCGGCGGCGATCACTTCCACCCCGAACCGCTGCAGCTCCAGTGCCACTTCCTTGCCCAGCTCGCCCGATCCGAGCAGCAGGACGCGGGTGGCATGGACGGAAAGAGGCGTGCCTAGGGTCGTCATGCGGCGGGTTCCAGCGGAAGGGCTGCGCATTTTAGCCGGCCCGGCGCGGGCGCCATCGGGCCCATTGACACCTGATATCAATTTGATATCTTTCTTTCGAACTCGAGAGGACATACCGATGAAAGAAAACCCGCTCCGCTCCCTGCCCGGCATCCCCTTCCTGCTCGGCGTGCTGGTGATTTCCGTGTTTGCCGGCTGGCTCTTCATCCAGGGCGTCAGTGCGACCAAGGCAGGCACGCCCGCGCCGCTGATGATCGTGGCCGGCGTGCTGCTCGGCCTGGTGGCCTTCCTCAGCCTGATCGGCCTGTACACGGTGCAGCCCAACCAGGCCGCCGTGGTCAGCCTGTTCGGCAAATACGTCGGCACGGTCAAGGACAACGGCCTGCGCTGGAACAACCCCTTCTACACCAAGAAGAAGGTGTCCCAGCGGGTGCGCAATTTCGAAAGCGGCAAGCTCAAGGTCAATGAGCTGGATGGCAGCCCGATCGAGATCGCCGCGGTGATCGTGTGGCAAGTGGTGGATTCGGCCGAAGCGGTCTACAACGTCGACGACTACGAAAGCTTCGTCCACATCCAGTCCGAGTCGGCGCTGCGCACCATGGCCACCAGCTATCCCTATGACCAGCACGAGGACGGCCAGCTCGCGCTGCGCAGCCATGCCACCGAGGTGTCCAAGCACCTGCTGGATGAATTGCAGGACCGCCTGGCCGATGCCGGCGTGCAGGTACTGGACGCGCGCATCAGCCACTTGGCCTACGCGCCGGAGATCGCCCAGGCCATGCTGCAGCGGCAGCAGGCCAACGCGGTGATCGCCGCACGCACCCGCATCGTGGCCGGCGCCGTGGGCATGGTCGAAATGGCGCTCAACGAACTGCAGAAGAACGGCGTGGTGCACCTGGACGAGGAGCGCAAGGCGGCGATGGTCAGCAACCTGCTGGTCGTATTGTGCTCCGAGCGCGGTACCCAGCCGATCGTCAACGCCGGCACGCTGTACTGAGCCGGGCGGAACGGACCCGATCGTGGCGGAGAAGAAGGCCTATCCCCTGCGCATCAGCGCCGAGGTCCTGGACGCGATGCAGCGTTGGTCGAACGACGAACTGCGTTCGCTGAATTCGCAGATCGAGTACGTGCTGCGCGATGCGCTGCGCAAGGCCGGGCGCCTGCCCAGGGCCAATGAAGACGACAACAACAAGGAGCCGGGAAAGTGAGCAAGCGCTGGAGTCACAAGGTGGTCGAAGTATCGTTCAGTCTGTTCGGCGGCAAGCTGGGGGAGAGGATCCAGATGGAGCTGGACAAGTTCGGCGCGCTGGGATGGGAACTGGTGACCGTCAACCAGACTTCCGCGGCCGACGTGGTCCGGCTTTATTTCAGGAAGGAGGCGTGAGATGAGCCATCGGGCATCCCTGCTGCTGGCCAGCCTGCTGGTCTTCGCCGCCTTGCTGATCACCTCGCCGGCAGCCCTTGCGGCCGATGCACCGGAAGACATTGCCAAGCGCCTGCTCGACCGGATGGACGCGCGGCAATACGATCAAGCCGAAGCCATGTTTACGCCGGAGATGGCCGCCGCCGTGCCCGCTGACAAGCTCAAGGCGGTGTGGGAATCCCTGCCCGTGCAACTCGGCGCCGCCAACGGGCGCGGCAAGGCGAAAGTGACCCCGCACCAGGGCATACAGGTGGTCGTGGTGCCACTGCACTACGCCAATGGCGAGTTGCTCGCGCAAGTGGTGGTCGAGGCCAAGGGCCGGATTGCCGGCTTCCTGGTCCAGCCCGCACCGCCCGCTCCCGCGGCCGCACCTGCAGCCGATGCCAGCTACATCGAGCGGGATTTCGCGGTGGGCGACCTGCCCGGCACGTTGGCCATGCCCAAGGCGCCGGCCTCGGCACGAATCGCCGCGGTGGTGCTGGTGCATGGCTCCGGCCCACAGGACCGCGATGAGACCATCGGCCCGAACCGTCCTTTCCTGGATATTGCGCGCGGCCTGGCGGCGCAGGGCATTGCCGTGCTGCGCTACGAAAAACGCAGCAAGGCGCGCCCGCAGGATTTTGCCAACGGCAAATACACGATGGATGAGGAAACCACCGACGACGCGGTCGCCGCCGTGGCCGCGTTGCGCGCTGCGCCAGGCATCGATCCCGGCAAGGTCTTCGTACTCGGCCACAGCCAGGGCGGCATGCTTGCCCCGCGCATCGCGCAGCGGTCAGGCCATGTCGCCGGCCTGATCCTGTTCGCCGCCCCGGCGCGTTCGCTGCTGACGATCCTGCCCGAGCAGAACCGATACCTGCTCGGCGCCGATGGCGTCATCGATGCGCAGGAGCACAAATTCCTGGAGCAGCTGGACCGCAAGATCGCCAGGGTCCGTGGCGACGGCGCGGTTGCCGACCAGGACACGCCGCTCGGTCTGCCCGCAGCTTACTGGCGCGCATTCGAAAAGATCGATCCGCTGGCCGACGCGCGCGCGGTGGGCCTGCCCATGCTGCTGTTGCAGGGCGGTCGCGATTTCCAGGTCGTCGATACCGACTGGCAGTTGTGGAAGAAAGGCTTCGCGACCAGGCCACGCGCCAGCTTCAGGCACTATCCCGCGCTCAATCATCTGGGCATCGCCGGTGAGGGAGCGGGCACGTTGGCGGAATACAGCAAGCCCGGCGGCCATGTCGACGGGCAGCTGATCGACGATGTCGCCTCCTGGATCCGGCTTCACTGAGCGCTGGCGCCGGGATACGGGATGGACAAGGATTCAGACCCGCGCCTGCAACTGGTTCCAGTCGACGCCAGCGCGCGATTGCTGCTGTTCTTCCTGTGCGTGCTGCTGCCCCTGATCATCACTGCTGTCTCGCTGCTCTGGGCACGCCAAGGTGCTGCCCCCGTGAAGCCGGCCAGCGGCAGCCCCGCGCTGGCTTCGGCCGCGATACTGGCGGGCTTGCTGGCGCTGACGCTTGCGCTCTGGTTCGTGCTTGACCGGGCGATGCTCAGGCACCGCGTACAGCTGACGGCGTCGCGCCTGGAGGTGAAGTCGAGTTTCTACTCGCAGTCGCTGCCGCTGTCGGAACTGCAACTGGGTCAGGCGCGGGTGATCGATCTCGACGAGCACAAAGGATACAAGCCGCGCATCAAGAGCAACGGTTTCGCGCTGCCAGGTTTCAGCAGTGGCTATTTCCGCCTGCGCAATGGCCACAAGGCTTTCGTCGCCATCACTGGAGGACCGCGCGTGCTGTGGTTGCCGACAAGCAACGGCCGCGACCTGCTGCTGCAACCCCGGCAACCGGACGCCCTGCTCCAGCGCCTGCGCGAGCTGGCGGCGCAATCGCCGCACCGCTAAGCTGGGCCGATGCGCGAACGCCCCCGTTTCCTGCTCAACACCCCGGATATCGAACTCTGGCCCGGCGGCCTGCTGCGCGCGCGCAGCAATGCCGATGCACGGATCCTGTCGCGCGCCCGCGCGGTGCTGCGTCGCAAGCACGACGGTCGCTACCTGGCCGCGCTGCTGCCTGAGGGTCTGCACACGCTGCTGCCGCGCTGGACCCGCGGTCCGGGCGCCCAAGCGGCCCTTGATGCACTGGACGGCCTGAGCACCGAGCATGGTTTCGACATCGATGCGGCCGGCGAACTGCCGCTGGACCGCTTGATCGAGCGCCTGCATTTCCTTGGCCTGGACGAAGGTTATGGCGACCAGGCCGGCCTGGCGCTGGTGCCGGAACCGGCCGCCCTTGCCTTTGCCGGCTTCGATCGCTACCGGCGCCCGCTGTGGCTGACTGCCAGCGCGACGCGTGCATGGCAGTCAATGCGCCAGGCGGCGGCCGCCGACGGCGTGGCGCTGGAGGCGATCTCCGGTTATCGCAGCCACGATTACCAGCTCGGCATCTTCGAACGCAAGCTGGCCCGCGGGCAGTCGGTGCAACAGATCCTGACCGTCAATGCCGCGCCGGGCTACAGCGAGCATCACAGCGGCAATGCGCTGGATATCGGCGCACCCGGCGAACTGCCGGCCGAGGAGTCCTTCGAAGCCACCGCGGCTTTCGCCTGGCTGACCACGCATGCGGGCGATGCCGGTTTCCACATGAGTTACCCGCGCGACAACCCGCATGGCATCGTCTATGAGCCATGGCATTGGCATTACCGCGGCGCCACGTCCTGAACCCGCCTCCATCCTGCCTCAATCCACTGGAACCCATATGACCGAGCTTGCCTCGCTGCAGAACCACCAGATCCGCCTGGCCGCGCGCCCGGTCGGCATGACCAAGCGCGACAACTGGCAGTTCACGACGGAGGCCGTGGGCGAGCCGGTCGAAGGCGGCGTGCTGGTCAAGACCCTGTGCCTGTCGCTGGACCCGGCCATGCGCGGCTGGATGAACGAAGGCAAGTCGTATATCGCGCCGGTCGAGATCGGCGAGGTGATGCGCGCCGGCGGCATCGGCAAGGTGGTGGCATCGAACGATGCGCGATTCGCGCCCGGCGACCTGGTCACCGGCGGCCTGGGCGTGCAGGAGTACCGTCAGTTCACGCCCATGGAAATCAAGCGCCAGGGCATCAGCAGGATCGATCTGCGCATGGGCAGCATCACCCAGTGGCTGAATGTGCTGGGCATGCCCGGCATGACCGGCTACTTCGGGCTGATGGACGTGGGCCAGCCGAAGGAAGGCGATGTGGTTGTGGTCTCTGGCGCCTCCGGCGCGGTCGGGCAGACGGTCGGGCAACTGGCGAAGATAAAGGGCTGCCGCGTGGTCGGCATCGCCGGCGGCAAGGCCAAGTGCGATTTCGTGGTCAATGAGCTGGGCTTCGACGCCTGCATCGATTACAAGAACGAGGACGTGCGCGCAGGCCTGAAGGAGCACTGCCCCGAGGGCATCGACATCTACTTCGACAATGTCGGCGGCGAGATCCTCGACCACGTGCTGGCACGCCTGCGCCGCAAGGCCCGCATCATCATCTGCGGCGCAATCTCGCAGTACAACGCCACCACCGCCGTGCAGGGACCGAAGAACTACCTGTCGCTGCTGGTCAACCGCGCGCGCATGGAAGGCATCGTGGTGTTCGACTATGCCGACCGCTACCCGGTCGCCATCGCCGAACTGGCCGGATACCTCAAGGACGGCCGCCTGAAATCGCGAGAAGACGTGGTGCTGGGGCTGGATACGTTCCCCGAATCCCTGGTCAAGCTCTTCACCGGGGAAAACTTCGGCAAGCTGGTGCTGCAGGTTTCAGCCGAATAGGAGGCGAGGCTTTCCGCCGACGTTCGCGGCAGCTGGCCCGGCCCGCTCAGCGGCGCAAGGCATCGCCGGCCCACAGCACCCAGCCCAGCATCAAACTGATACCACCCACCGGAGCCAGCCTGGTGGTGTCCAGCTGACCCATGGCGGCCAGCGCCAGGCTGCCGGAAAACAGCAGCGTACCGAGCAGCAGCAGGTACAGGCCTGCCTTGCCCAGTGAACGGGTCGTGCCTGCCGCCAACGCGGCCAGCGCCACGCCATGGCCGAATGCGTAGAGGGTCGCTGTCTGCAGGTTGGATTGGGCATGGGCGTCGGTGACGCCATGCGAGGCATAGGCACCCAGGGCCACGGCCAGCGCGGCCAGCAGGGCACCGGCAAATGCGAGCAGGGAAGGCTTGCGCTGACGTCGGTCGTAGCTAGACAAGATTCAACCCCATGCTAGTGCAGCGTTTGTGGCGGTTGGCGGCGCGCCCCAACCCCGAACCATCCCCGATACAACTGTCCCCGGGCCAGCCTGTTCCAGGCCCGAAATGCAACGCGCCGCAAAAGCGGCGCGTTGTTGAAACCCGCGCGGCGGACTGGCGCCCGCCTCGCGTCAGGGCTTCACGGCCCAGTAGATGTCGAACGCGCCGTCAGCGGTGAAGGACTGGTCCACGCCACCCTTCCAGGACTCGTAGGGACGGTCCGCCACTTCATAGCCGTTGGTCATCGCCCAGGCCCGCAGCGCATTACGCACCCCGTCCAGCTCAGCCATGTAACCCACGTAACTGCCGCTGGCCGCCTTGCGCGGTTCCACATGCACATATTCAACCGGCGTGCCGGATACCGAGACCTTGAGCGGTCCGGTGGAAGCCACGGGGGCGACCGTCGGAGCAGGCGCAGCCTCGGGCTTGGCCTTGTCGCCCTCAGCCGGCTTGGCCGGCGACGCGCCGCTGCGCTTGCGCACCGGTTGCGCCACGTCGAACGCATATTTCTCGGAACCGAAATCGGTGGTGATGATGCGCACCGGACCCGCGGCTTCCAGACCGTTGCTTTCCATCACGCGCTTGATCCATTCCTGGTTGGCCTTGATGGAAGTCTTGATCGCGTCGTTGCTCCGCTCGATGTTGCCGGCGTCAACCACCAGCAGGTCTTCAGCGGGCAGCTCGACCAGCTTGAGGCCGGTCAGCTTGCTGCCTTCGATGCGGTAGTCGAAATTGGGAACCGTGGCCAGCATGTTGGTCAGCTTGAACAGGCCCGAGTCGATGTTGTCACCCACGTGGCGGCTGACGTACATGCCGTTGAAGCGGCCGAACAGGTTCCATCCATAGTCGACGTCATAGGTCTGGGTGATCTGGACGTTGCGGCCATTCTTGCCGGTGGGCGAAAGCGTAATCAGGGTCTTCTTGTTGGAACCCGGGGTCTGGTCCTCGATCGCGTAACCGACCTTGCCGGTTCCGCCGGCCGTTCCCGGGGCCACGCTCTCGGTGATTTCCCAGTGGCCCTTGCCCCAGCGGTCGTCGCTGGAAGTGAAGTCGACTCGCGCGCCGACACCGGTATGGCCTTCTCCGCCGCCTGAATAGGTGAGCTCGCCCGCCTTGCCCGGGATCAGCGGGTTCCAGTCCTTGAGCCGGCGCACGTTGTTGACGGTATCGAACACAATCGTCATGCGGCGATTGGTTTCAGTGGATTCTTCAAGGTGCCGCTTGGAGGGGAGCACCAGGCCGACCACCAGGAACAGCGCCAGGACAAGCGCCAACGCAATCACGAACTCGATCAAACGGGTCATTCAGCAGTCTCCGGGGGCCGATCCCATGGCCAGTAAGATATATACGCAGCGCGCATCCTAGCAGGCTTGGCGGAATCGGTCAGCACCTGCTTTTAACCTTCCCTCCACGCTGCAATGCAGCGTGGAGGCATGGCTGGAGAGCGCCTCGCCGAGGCCATCCGGCTTCACACCAGCTGCAGCTCGAAGGCTTTAAGAACCGCGCGCGTGCGGTCGCGCACGCCGAGCTTGGACAGGATGTTGGAGACGTGGTTCTTGATGGTGCCTTCGGCCACGCCCAGCGAATTGGCGATCTCCTTGTTGGAGAAGCCACTGGCCATCAGCCGCAGGATCTCGGTTTCCCGGTCGGTCAACGGATCGGGGCGATCCAGGCTGACGAAGTCGTTGCGCATGTGCTCCAGGCCCGAGAGCAGGCGCTGGGTAACCGCCGGCTGCACCAGCGAGCCGCCCGAGGCCACGGCGCGGATCGCGCCCACCAGTTGTTCCAGCGAAACGTCCTTCAGCAGGTAGCCCTTGGCGCCTGCCTTCAGGCCGGCCAGCACCAGCTGGTCGTCGTCGAAGGTGGTCAGGATGATCGACGGCGGTAGCTGGCCGGCGGCGGCCAGGGCCTGCAAGGCCTCAAGCCCGGACATCACCGGCATGCGCATGTCCATCAGCACCACGTCCGGACGCAGTTGCGGCACCAGCTCCACCGCCTGCTTGCCATCGGCGGCTTCGCCGACCACCTCGATGCCGTCATCGAGCGCCAACAGCGAGCGGATGCCCTGGCGCACCAGGTTCTGGTCGTCGACCAGGCAGACTCGGATCATGCAATTCCTCCGGCAGTAACGGGTTCTGGCCCACGCTCGAGGACCAGCGGTTCATGGATGCCGACCGGCAACTGCAGGCAAAGCCTGAAGCCGCCGCCGGCACGCGATTCGATGGTCATGTTGCCACCCTGCAGGCGCAGGCGTTCGCGCATGCCGCGCAGGCCGTTGCCGGCAATGACGGTGTCGGCGCCGCGGCCGTCGTCGCGGGCGTCGATCAGGATTGTCGACGTCTCGCGCCTGCAGTGGATCCACAGGTTGCGGGCGCCGGCATGGCGCACCGCATTGGTGATGATTTCCTGGGTGCAGCGCAGCAGCACGTGGGCGCGCTCGGCGTCATCCAGGGTCAACGGTTCCTCGATGTCCATGTGGATGTCGAGGCCCGGTACCCGCTCGGTCAGCAGCAGCAGGGCCGAGCCCAGGTCGATGGCGTCGCCTTCGCGCAGCTGGCTGACCACTTCGCGCACGTCGGTGAGCAACAGGCGGGCCAGCGCATGGGCCTGCTTGACGTGCTCCTGGGCGCGGCCTTCGGTCATGTGCCCGGCCACTTCCAGGTTCAGGCTCAGCGCGGTCAGGTGGTGGCCCAGCAGGTCATGCAGTTCCCGCGAAATACGGGTGCGCTCGTTGACCCGGGCACTTTCGGCCAGCAGCACCCGGGTCGCGCGGAGTTCGGCATTCAGGCGGCGCTGCTCTTCGCGCGCCGTGGCCTGTTCGCGGGCGACGTAGGCGGTGACCAGCACGAACACCGCGAAACCTACGTAGAACGAGGCCTGGAAGACCGCTTCCCAGAAATTGAAGATGCCCAGCGCCATGAACGAGGGAACCAGGAAGATATGCGCCACCACCAGCCAGGCCACCGCCACCCGCACGCTGAGAAGCCACGGCAGCACGCCGGCCACGATCAGCATCAGCAGCGCACCCAGGCCGGTCTTGGTGTAAAGCCCCACCGCCAGGGCGGCCAGGGTCAGCGCCACCAGCAGCGGGATATCCCAGATCGAGACCACCGGGACCCGCGCCGAGCTGGCCAGGGACCGGGTGGCCAGCCAGTAGCACAGGCCGAATACCAGGTAGGCCACCACCGCCATGGGCACGTTGATGCCCTGCTCGTCCACGCCGCTGGAAGGCGGCAGGAACCACGCATTGCCCACGATGGGAATGCCGACCAGCGCCCAGGTATAAAGACCGGCGCTGCGCAGGAGTCGGGTATGGCTGAGTCGGGACCACATGCAGGCATCTTAGGCCGATTGCCCGGCGAGCACCCCGACCGAAAGTCATGCCGGCCCAGCGGGACATGCGCCCTGCGCCGCGCCACCCATGCGATAATCCGCGCCGGTGGCTCGCGGCCATCGACGTGTTCCCCCCGGAGTAAGTTGAATGTCGATAGTCATCCGCGACGTGCGCGAGCACGAGCTGGATTCCGTTCTAGCCCTGAACAACAACGCCGGACTGGCGATCCTTCCCTTGGATTCGGCCAGGCTGCAGCGTTTCTACCGGCAGGCGGAGTATTTCCGCGTTGCCGAGCGTGATGGCAACCTGGCCGGCTTCCTGGTCGGTTTCGGCGCCGACTCCGACCATGACAGCAGCAACTTCCGCTGGTTCCGCGAGCGATATCCGAATTTCTTCTATATCGACCGCATCGTGGTCGCCAGCCGCCGTCGCGGCGGCGGCGTGGGCCGCGCCTTCTATGCCGACGTGCAGAGCTATGCCGAGCTGCGCTATCCGCAGTTGGCCTGCGAAGTCTTCCTGGACCATGGCGCCGACCCGGCCCTGCTGTTCCATGGCAGTTTCGGATTCAAGGAAGTCGGCCAGAGCCAGATGCCCGATGCCGGCGTCCGCGCCAGCATGCTCATGAAGGAACTGTGCAGCTATTCGTGGGTGAAACAGACCTATGGCGATACCCTGCCCGACCAGCCGTGGACGCGCAGCCGCCTGCAGGTGGAAACGGCCGGCGAACGATCGACGGGCACATTGGCGTGACCTCGACGAACCTGGACTACGAACAGGCCGGCGAGCTCAAGATCGGCCAGGTCGGCATCGCCAACCTGCGCGTACGTACGCTGGACGTGGCGCAGCTGTCGCGCGAGATGCGCGAACGCGTGGAACGGGCGCCCAAGCTGTTCGGGCGCGCGCCGGTCATCGTCGATTTCGGCGGCTTGGCGCAGATGCCTGACGTGGCTACTGCCAAAGCCCTGCTGGACGGGCTGCGTGGCGCCGGCGTGTTGCCGGTGGGCCTGTCCTACGGCAGCCGCGAAACCGAACAGCTGGCCGAAAAACTTGGCCTGCCGCTGCTGGCCAAGTTCCGTGCGCAGTACGAGCCGGTTGCCGCCGCAGCGCCGCCGCCCGCACCCGCACGCCGGGAAAGCGTCACCGCGGCTGAAGCCGCGCCGGCCAAGGCGCCCAGCAAGGCCCCGCCGGCCGCGATTGCCGGCAGTCCAGGCCTGGTCCAGAAGACGCCGGTGCGTTCCGGCCAGCAACTGTATGCCGAGAATCGTGACCTGACCGTGCTGACCACCGTCGGCGCAGGCGCCGAGGTCATCGCCGACGGCTCCATCCACATTTACGGCACCTTGCGTGGTCGCGCGCTGGCCGGCGCCCAAGGCAATACCGACGCGCGCATCTTCTGCCGCGAGTTCCATGCCGAACTCGTGGCCATTGCCGGCCATTACAAGGTGCTGGACGACGTCCCCAAGGAGCTGCGCGGCAAGGCCGTGCAGATCTGGCTCGAACGCGGTCCTGACAAGCAGGACCAACTCATGTTTGCCGCCCAGTAGGGTTGCGTCATGGCCTGTGACCAGGCCGGACGGATCCACCAGGCGGCATCCCCCCGAACGTACAAGCAGGAGATAAACCATTGGCTGAGATTATCGTTGTCACTTCCGGCAAGGGCGGCGTGGGCAAGACCACCACCAGCGCCAGCATCGCCTGCGGGCTGGCGCGCCGCGGCAAGAAGGTCGCGGTCATCGACTTCGACGTCGGCCTGCGCAACCTGGACCTGATCATGGGTTGTGAGCGCCGCGTCGTGTACGACTTCGTCAACGTCACCCAGGGCGAGGCCACGCTGAAGCAGGCGCTGATCAAGGACAAGCGTTTCGACACGCTGTTCATCCTTGCCGCCTCGCAGACGCGAGACAAGGATGCGCTGACCAAGGAAGGCGTCGAGAAGGTGCTCAAGGACCTGGACGCCGATGGCTTCGACTTCGTGGTCTGCGATTCGCCGGCCGGCATCGAGAAAGGCGCCTACCTGGCCATGTATTTCGCCGACACCGCGGTGGTGGTTGTGAATCCGGAAGTATCCAGCGTGCGCGATTCCGACCGCATCCTGGGCCTGCTCGATTCCAAGACCCGCAAGGCCGAGAATGGCGAGACCCTCAAGCCGCACCTGCTGCTTACCCGCTACAGCCCCTCGCGCGTGGAAGCCGGCGAGATGCTGAGCATCAAGGACGTGGAGGAAGTGCTGGGCCTGAAAACCCTGGGCGTGATCCCCGAGTCGGGCGACGTGCTGAATGCATCCAACAAGGGCGAGCCGGTGATCCTGGAACTGGAATCGGTCGCAGGCCAGGCCTACGACGACGCCGTCGGCAGGCTGCTGGGCGAAGACCGTCCGCTGCGCTTCACCACCGTGGAGAAGAAAGGATTCTTCACCAAGCTGTTCGGAGGCTGAGCATGGGACTTTTCGATTTCCTCAAGCCGAAGAAAGAAACCGCCTCCATCGCCCGAGATCGACTGCGCATCATCGTGGCCCAGGAGCGCACCTCCCGCGGCGCCCCGGACTACCTGCCGATGCTGCAGCGCGAGCTGCTGGAAGTGATCAAGAAGTACGTCAACGTCGATGCCGACGCGGTCAACGTCAAGCTGATCAAGGAAGGCGAGCACGACGTGCTGGACATCTCGGTGTCGCTGCAGGAAGGCGCCGCCTGATCCCGTCGCAGCAGGAGCGGGTCGTGCACGCGATGCGCTTCCCGCAGAGCCTGCAGCCAGAGCAACGCGCCCGGGCGGCGCGCTTGCCTGCACGCACATGATCGCTTCCAACACCCAGGCCGATGCAGATCCTCAAGTCCTGCGACTGGGCGATATTCCCCTGCAGGCCGTCGAGTCATTGCTTGCACGCCACGCGCTGCAATTGCAGGTTACGGAAGCCGGCATTCCCATCCCCGGCAGCTTCTGGGGCGACCCCGAGGCCGGGGTGATCGGCAATACCGTCTACGCGCGCGCCGACACGCCCGTGCATTCGCTGCTGCACGAGGCCTGCCATCTGATCGTGCTGTCGCCCGAGCGGCGTGCGCAGGTACATACCGATGCCACCGATTCGGACATCGAGGAAGATGCGACCTGCTACCTGCAGATCGTGCTGGCCGACGCCCTGCCGGGAGTCGGCCGTGACCGGCTGATGGCCGACATGGATGCATGGGGATACTCGTTCCGCCTGGGCAGCACGCGTGCCTGGTTCGAAGGCGATGCGGAGGATGCGCAGGCATGGCTGCAGGCCAAGGGACTTCCGGGCTGAGCTCCGCGGACGGCATCAGGCACACTGGCGGCATGGAACCTGCTGTTTCCAATCCACCGCAATGGCAGGGCCTGGCGCTCATCGCACACGGCGCAAACCGCGTCTGCGTGCGGGATCCGCAGGATGCCGCGCTGTGCCTGAAGTTCGAACTGCCGGCCAACGAACGAACCCGGGTCGGCCTGCGCCAGCGCGTGCGCCGCTGGCTGGGCATGCGCATGGGGTATTTCGGCGAGAACCAGACCGAACTGCGTGCCTACCGCAAGCTGCGCGCGCGCCTGGGTGACGCGCTCGACGGCTGGGTCGCCCGATGCCATGGCCTCGCCATGACACGGGCAGGCGTGGCCCTCCAATGCGAGTGCGTGCTCCAGGAAGACGGCCGCCCCGCGCGCAGCCTCTATTCGCATCTCTTCGAAACGACCGGCCATGATCCTGCCGCACTGTGCGGCGCCATCGACCGCATGGAAGCCTGGCTGCTGCGCAACAACGTGCCGCTGTTCGACCTCAACGCGGGGAATTTAGTGGTCAGCAGCCGCGCCGGACAGGTCGAACTGGTCTGCGTCGACGCCAAGTCGGTCATCAGTGGCAAGGAAATCCTGCCGTTCTCGCGCTGGTCGCGCGTGCTCATGCATCGCAAGCTGCGCCGCCGGGCGCAACGCCTGCGCCAGCGCGTCGCCGCTGCCCTGGCTGACGGGCCCGCGCTTGCAGGACGCGCGCCACCACACTAGCCTTCCGGTTCCCGCGCTTACGGCGCCCACTCAAAGGATCTTCCGTGAAGCATCGTCACCTGCTGCTTGCCCTGGCCATTGGCATTGGCGTCGTCACCCTGGGCGGCTGCAAGAAGGATGGCGAGGCGCCGGCAGAGACAGGCAAGGCCCCTGCGCCCAAGGGCGAAACCGCCGATGCATTCATAGCGCGGGTCAACGACGAGCTGCGCAAGTCCTATGCGGAAGGCACCTCGGCACAGTGGCTGTCGGCGACCTACATCAACGACGACACCGCGCTGCTGGCCGCCAAGGCCAACGAGCGTTACCTGACCCAGCTCAACGGCTGGATCGAGCAGGCCAAGCAGTTCGAAGGGCAGACCATGAAGCCCGAGACGGCGCGCGCCATCCACCTGCTGAAGCTGCTGACTTCCATGCCTGCGCCCAGGGATCCGGCCAAGCTCGCGGAACTGACCCAGATCGCCACGCGCATGGAGGGCATGTACGGCTCGGGTACCTATTGCACCGGTGAAGGTGCGGGCAAGCAGTGCCGCCAGCTCGGCGAGCTGGAGGATGTGCTGCGCAGCAGCCGCGACTACGACAAGCAGCTCGATGCCTGGCAGGGCTGGCACAGCGTCGCCCAGCCGATGCGCAAGGACTACACGCGCTTCGCCGAGCTGGTCAATGAAGGCGCCAGGGAAATGGGCTTCGCCGACACCGGCGAGATGTGGCGCAGCGGTTATGACATGACCCCGGTTGAAATCGCCGCGGAGACCGATCGCCTGTGGGGCCAGGTCAAGCCGCTGTACGAGCAACTGCATTGCTACACGCGCACCAAGCTGGAAGCCCAGTACGGCCAGGACAAGGGCCAGGTGAACGGGCTGTTGCCGGCCCACCTGATGGGCAACATGTGGCAGCAGGACTGGGGCAACCTGTGGGACATGCTGGAGCCGTTCAAGGGCGTGGGCAGCCTGGACATCACCGGCGCACTCGAGCAGCAGGGCAATGCCGAATACAACAAGCGGTTGTCGGACGCGACCCTGGACACGCAGGATCCCTTCGAGGACGCGCGCACGCGCAACTACGACCGCCTGCTGAAGGAGCTGGGCCACGCCGCGACCGGCGACGAACGCCGCGCCCTGAACCAGCGCGCCTACGACGAGGCGATCACTCGCCTGGCCGCCATCCGGCGCGATGCCGACCTGCAGACCGCCAAGGCGATGACCGAACGCGCGCAGGATTTCTACACCTCGCTGGGCATGCCGAAGCTGCCGGAAAGTTACTGGGCCAAGACCCAGTTCACCAAGCCGCTGGACCGCGACGTGGTCTGCCACGCCAGTGCCTGGGACATGAACATGGCCGGCGACGTGCGCACCAAGATGTGCATCAAGCCGAACGAGGAAGACTTCACCACCATCTACCACGAGCTGGGCCACCTCTATTACGACCTGGCCTACAACAAGCAGCCCCCGCTGTTCCAGAGCGGTGCCAACGATGGCTTCCATGAAGCGATCGGCGACACCATCGTGTTGGCGATGACCCCTAAATACCTGAATTCCATCGGCCTGGTAGGCACGCCCGAACAGGGCGAGCAGGCGCTGATCAATTCGCAGATGCGCATGGCCCTGGCCAAGGTTTCGTTCCTGCCGTTCGGATTGATGATCGATCGCTGGCGCTGGGGCGTGTTCGATGGCTCGATCAAGCCGGACCACTACAACCAGGCCTGGTGGGAACTGAAGGCCAAGTACCAGGGCGTGGCGCCGGTGACCGCGCGCGGCGAGGATTTCTTCGACCCGGGCGCCAAGTACCACGTACCAGGCAACACTCCGTACACGCGCTACTTCCTTTCGCACATCCTGCAGTTCCAGTTCTACAAGGGCCTGTGCGATGCCTCCGGCTACAAGGGCCCGCTGTACGACTGCACCTTCTACGGCAACAAGGCGGCCGGCCAGAAGTTCTGGGCGATGCTGGAGAAAGGGGCAAGCCAGCCCTGGCAGGGCACGCTGAAGGAGCTCACCGGCACCGACAAGGCCGATGCCAGCGCAGTACTGGAATATTTCGCGCCACTGCAGACCTGGCTGAAGCAGCAGAACGAAGGCAAGACCTGCGGATGGCAGGCACCGGCGACCACCGTGGCGACCGCAGCCAAGGCAGCCAAGCCGCAATAGTTGCGAGGGACTTGTGGCAACAGGAAAAAGGCCGGCGCATGCCGGCCTTTTTCATGGACTGCCGTCGGGCGGCCTGCCGTCGGCCGGGGTGTCGTCAGGCGGGCTGCTGTCGGGCACCGTGCCCTCGGACGCCGTGTCGGCTTTGCGCGCGGCCACCTCGGCCATGTCACGCGCAAGCCCGGCCTCGAATTCCTCGAAGCTCATCGCGCGTTCCGCCACTTCCGACCAGGCCGCATCCTTCAGTGCATCCGACCAGGTCAGCCGCACGGGCGTACCCTGCGCTTCGTGCAGCAGCGCCGCGCGCCGGATCATGGCGAATACGTGGGCCGCGCTGGCCGAGCTGCCGGCGATCTGCCCGCCCATGCCGAGCACCCACTCGCCTTCCTGGCGCACGATGCCGGCCAGCAGGCGGCCTTGCTGGTCACGCAGTTGCGCATGCGGTTCGATGGGTGCGGCGCCGCGTTTGCGTCCGTCGGCCTTGGCCGCGCCCTGCTTGCCGGCTTCACGCCTGATCTTGGAGTTGATGGACATGGGCTTGATCGCCGTCATTCGAAAACAAGAGGCCAGTATCGCCTCAAAGCGGGTTGGGCGACTCTGCCGTCGCGCGTTCCGCCGGGCCATTCCTGGTGAAATCCGCCGGCGGCTGCATGCACACGCTGCGCTCCCAGCGCCAGAACACCCAGCCCAGCAGGGTCAGCGTGGCGCTGCCCAGGGCCAGGTGCAAAGTATCGTGACTGAGCCATGGCGACAGCGCGCCGGAGACCAGTGCGGCCACCACCAGGCTGGTGAAGGCCTGCAATGACGAGGACGCGCCGCGCTGGCGTGGATACATGTCCAGGATGGCCAGGGTGAGGATCGGGAACACCAGCGAAACGCCCACGCCGGTCAGGAACAGCGGCAATACGGCCCACGGAATGGTGAACGGGTCGGCAAAGGCGGCATAGGCGATGTGCAGCACCGCACCGATGCCGCCGACCATGAAACCAATGGCGGTCAGCCGGTCCCCGCCCATGCGGCCTGCCGCGCGCCCGGACAGGTACGAGCCCACCACCATGCCGCCAATGGTCGGAATGAACAGCCAGCCGAAATCCTTTTCGCCAAGGTGCAGGTGCTGCATCACCAGTACCGGCGCCGAGGCGATGAAAATAAACATCCCGGCGAAGTTGAATGCACCGGATGCCGCCAGTCGCTGGAAGCGTGGATTGAGGAAGATCGACACGTAATCGCGGACCAGGCCGCGCATGACCAATGGCGCGCGGGCGCTGGGCGGATGGGTTTCGGGGAACCAGGCCCAGGTGGCCAGCAACAGCACCGCCGAAAACGCGGTCAGGAACCAGAAGATCACCGGCCATTCGCCCCAGCCCAGGATCCAGCCGCCAACGATGGGCGCGATGGCCGGCGCGATGCCGAACAGCATCGATACCTGGCTCATCAGCCGCTGCGCATCGTCGCCATGAAAGAGATCGCGGATGGCGGCGCGCCCCACGATCTGCCCTGCCCCGGCCGACAGCCCCTGGATGGCGCGGAACGCCAGCAGAGTGGGCAGGTCGCGCGCCAGCGCGCAGCCGACCGATGCCAGGGTGAACACGACCATGCCGCCGATGATCACCGAACGACGGCCGATGGCATCGGACAGCGGCCCATGCACGATGCTCATCGCCGCATACGCGATCAGATACACGCTGACGGTCTGCTGGATCGCCAGCGGGCCCGCATCCAGTTGCGCGCCCATCTGCAGGAACGCGGGGAAGATCGTGTCGATGCAGAAGGGGCCCAGCATCGACAGGCCGGCAAGCAGCCAGGTCAGGCGTCGCGTGGAGGTTTTCATCCGCCTGCCGCCAAGGGGAACGGGTCGGCAATGACAGGGCTCGGCGCTTTCATTCAGGAACCGGCGGCAGCATGGCTTGTCAGTCTAGGCCATGGGCCGACTCCCGACATTCGTGGAGGGCTTGCCCCGCTGCTTTTCGCACGGGAGGCCAGGAGCAGCCGGGCAGGCCCGGCTCTACAGCGTGACGCGCCCAGCCGCCGCCAAGCTATAATCCTGGCGCAGCACGCAGTGGAAGAAGTGGCCGGCCTCGCAGGAGGCGCAGGCCGCTGCCGAAGGCGCAACGCCCGTAATCGCTCAGGCCAGTGACCGCCGCGTGCACAAAACTCTGGAGAGATCGGCCCGCCTTACTGGTATGCGGCCGGCGCCGAAGGGGCAAGAAGCGCGCACCGCTGCGCTTCCAAACTCTCAGGCAGAAGGACAGAGGGGCGCCCCACGTGCGGCTCCGCGCGTGCCCTACGGACGTCCCTGCCATGTCAAAGACACCCTCGCCCCCCCTGCGCGACCTCGAGCATCATTCCGCTTTCGTCGAGCGCCACATCGGCCCCAACGACGCCGAGATCGCGCACATGCTGCAGGTCATCGGCCACGACTCGCTGGATGCGATGACCGATGCCATCGTTCCCTCCAACATCAAGTCGCCCGCACCGCTGGCACTGCCCGAAGCCATCACCGAAGTCGAGGCGCTGGCCAAGATCCGAAAGATTGCCGACCGCAACGAAGTCTTCCGCAGCTTCATCGGTCAGGGTTATTACGGCACCCACACGCCCAACGTGATCCTGCGCAACATCCTCGAGAACCCGGCCTGGTACACCGCCTACACGCCCTACCAGGCGGAGATCTCGCAAGGCCGCATGGAAGCGCTGATCAACTTCCAGACCCTGGTCGCCGACCTGACCGGCATGGAAATCGCGAACGCCTCGCTGCTGGACGAAGCCACCGCCGCGGCCGAGGCGATGACGCTGGCGAAACGTTCGGCGAAATCCAAATCCAATGTGTTCTTCGTCTCGAACAACGTGCACCCGCAGACCCTCGAAGTGTTGCGCACGCGCGCCGAGCCGATGGGCATCACCCTGCATGTCGGCGATGATGCCGAAGCACTGACGCTCGACAGCTACGGCGTGCTGCTGCAGTACCCCGACAGCCTGGGCCGCATCGGCGACCACCAGGCACTGGCCGATGCGGTGCATGCACGCCACGGCCTCGTCGCCGTGGCCACCGACCTGCTGGCGCTGACCCTGATCAAGTCGCCCGGGGAATGGGGCGCCGACATCGTGGTCGGCAACAGCCAGCGTTTCGGCGTGCCTTATGGTTTTGGTGGTCCGCATGCCGCCTTCATGGCCTGCCGCGACGCCTACAAGCGCTCCATGCCGGGACGCCTGATCGGCGTTTCGGTGGATGCCGAAGGCAAGCCGGCCTACCGCCTGACCCTGCAGACCCGCGAACAGCACATCCGCCGCGAGAAGGCCACCTCCAACATCTGCACCGCGCAGGTATTGCTGGCGGTGATGGCCAGCATGTACGCCGTCTACCATGGCCCCGAGGGACTAACCCGCATTGCACAACGCACCCATCGCCTGGCCACGATCCTGGCGGGCGCGCTGCGCAGCGTAGGAGTGGAAGTTGCTGGTGACTACTTCGACACCCTGCATGTGACCGGTGTCGATGCCGCCGCCATCCATCTCTATGCCAGCCACCAGCGCATCAACCTGCGCAAGATCGACGCCAGCAGCGTGGGCATCAGCCTTGATGAAACCACCACGCGCGCCGATATCGTCGCCCTGGCCCTGGTGTTCGGCGCGAAGATCGAGGACATCGACAGCCTGGATGGCGAAGCGACGGATGCACTGCCTGCGGCGCTGGTGCGCAGCAGCGGATTCCTGACCCACCCGGTGTTCAACACCCACCACAGCGAACACGAGATGCTGCGCTACATGCGTTCGCTGGCGGACAAGGACCTGGCCATGGACCGGACCATGATCCCGCTGGGCAGCTGCACCATGAAGCTCAATGCCACCGCCGAGATGATCCCCATCACCTGGCCCGAGTTCGCCAACATCCACCCGCTGGCACCCGCCGCGCAGGTTACCGGCTACCGGCAGCTGATCGACGAGCTGGAAGCGATGCTGGTCGAATGCACCGGCTACGACGCCGTCAGCCTGCAGCCCAACTCGGGCGCGCAGGGGGAATACGCCGGCCTGCTGGCGATCCGCGCCTGGCACCGCTCGCGTGGCGAAGACCAGCGTGACATCTGCCTGATTCCCGAATCGGCGCACGGCACCAATCCGGCTTCGGCGCAGATGTGCGGCATGAGCGTGGTGGTCACCAAGTGCGATGCCAACGGCAACGTCGACGTGGAAGACATCCGCAGGCAGGCGGAAAAATATTCCGGTCGCCTCGCCGCGCTGATGATCACCTACCCGTCCACGCATGGCGTGTTCGAGGAAGACATCGTCGCCATCTGCGAGATCGTGCATGCGCATGGCGGCCAGGTGTATACCGACGGCGCCAACATGAACGCCCTGGTCGGCGTGGCCAAGCCCGGCAAGTGGGGCTCGGACGTCTCCCATCTCAACCTGCACAAGACCTTCTGCATCCCGCATGGCGGCGGCGGCCCCGGCGTCGGCCCCTGCGCGGTGAAGTCGCACCTGGCGCCGTTCCTGCCGCGCACCCTGGGCGGCCAGGGCGATGTGGGCATGGTCAGCGCCGCCAGTTTCGGCAGCGCCAGCATCCTGCCGATCAGCTGGATGTACATCACCCTGATGGGCACGCAGGGCCTGCGCAAGGCCACCCAGGTGGCGCTGCTCAACGCCAACTACATCGCCCGGCAACTCGCGCCGCATTACGAAACGCTCTACACCGGCCGCAATGGCCTGGTCGCGCACGAATGCATCCTTGACCTGCGCCCGCTGAAGGACGCCACCGGCATCGGTGCCGAGGACGTGGCCAAGCGCCTGATCGATTTCGGCTTCCATGCGCCGACCCTGAGCTTCCCGGTCGCCGGCACGCTGATGGTCGAGCCGACCGAAAGCGAATCACTGCATGAGCTCGATCGCTTCATCGCGGCCATGATCGAGATCCGCAACGAGATCCGCGCGGTAGAAGCAGGCTCGCTGGATCGTGAGGACAATCCGCTGAAGAATGCCCCGCACACGGCCACCATGGTCATGGCCAGCGAATGGACCCACGCCTATCCGCGCGAACTGGCCGCGTTCCCGCTGGCCACGTTGAAACTGCAGAAATACTGGCCGCCGGTGGCCCGCGTGGACAACGTGCACGGCGACAAGAACGTGTTCTGCAGCTGCATCCCGATCAACGAGTTCGCCGGCGAGATCGAAGCCTTCAGCGAGCCCGATGTGATGTAGGCGCAACACCTGCAAGAAGGAAGAAGGCCCGTTTCCGACGGGCCTTTTTTATTCGAGCGATGGCGCGCCAGATGCGGGCCGGACGCCGCCCTAGGTCAGCTCGTCCGCATTCGGCCAGGTTCGCTTCAGCCCGGCTGTGCGCGCGGCACCAGGGGCAACTGGTTGTGCAGGCGGGTAGCGGCAAGCGCGGCCTGGCCAACGGCGACGGAGATCTGGTTAAGGCCGCTGACCACGTCGCCAATCGCATACAGGCCCGGCACGCTGGTGGCCTGGTTCCGGTCCACCACGATCTCGCCGCCGTCGGTCAGGCGCACCCCCAGAGCGTCGGCGAGGCCGGCACTGGTATGGCAGCCCAGGTAGGGATACACGCTGTCGAAAACGGAGGTGCCTTCTGCCGTGGTCCAGGTGCAGCGTTCGCCGTCGAACCCCAGCGTCCCGCCGGCGGGCAGCACCTCCACGCCCGCGCCCAGCGCGGCGCGCAAGGCTTCGTCGGTTTCGTCCTGGTCCTGGTCGATGGGCAACAACCAGACATGTTCCGAGTAGGAGCGCAGGAACGTGCCGTGGCTGGCGATGTCCTTCAGCAGGCCGTACACGCCGATGCGCGTATCCGTGGCTTCGTAGGCGTCGCAGATGGAACACAGGCGCAGCGCATGGCGGGCGACTGCCTCCTCCACCCAGGGCGCGTCGGGCAATTTGTCGGACAGGCCGGTGGCCAGGATCACGCTGCGTGCGCGCCACTGGCGCCCATCCGCATTGAGCACGAAGTTCTCGCCTTCGCGCTCGATCGAATCCACCCGCACCGGTTCGAAGTGCGCGTCGAACTCGCCGGCCTGGCGCCGCATGCGCAGCAGCAGTTCCACGCCCGAAACACCATTGGGGAAGCCGGGGCAGTTGTTGCTTTCAGGAATCCAGCGCGCACGGCTGTCGCCGTCGTCGAACACCGCGCACGAGCGATGGAAGCGACGCAGGTAGGTGGCTGCGGTCAGGCCGGCCGGCCCACCACCCACGATAGCCACGTCGAGCAGGTCGTCGGCGCCGGAGTCAGACATGGCACGCGTCCGCGTGCAGGCCGGGCCGCGTTGCATCTGCGCGATACGCGGCAATACGCCACCGCGCGCTCACTCCCGACCTGCCGGCAGCGCTTCGCCGTCGTCCGCGTAGGCAGGCGGGGAATAGAAATTCAGCGTCTTCAACGACGTGCGCCCGATGTTGCGTACCTCATGCCGCTCTCCTTTCTCGATCACCAGCAGGCTGCCGGCCTTGAGTGCCTGCTCCACCCCTTCCACGATGGCCACGCCAATCCCGGACACCACGTACAGCCATTGATCCGCGCCCTGGTGCCGGTTTTCCGGCCCGCCCTCGCTACCGCCAGGTGCGATCACCATTTCGGCTGCCTGCACCTGGCGCAGGTCGAACACCACCCGGAACCCCCTGCCAAAACGCAAATGCCTGGACTTCATGGCGGCCTCCCTATCGCAGGAATACAGCATGCCACTGGTGCGTTAAGTCTGGGAAAACAGCGGCTCGGCCAGCTGTCGAACGGCCTGCCTGTGCCGGCCGTGCAGCTCGCCGGATACGCGATGCCGGCCGCGTGCCGCGTGCCGCGTGCCGCGGGCTGCGTGCCGCGGGCTGCGCGTGCGCGGCCTGGCCTCAGGGCGAGGCCTTGCCTGCGGTCATCGCCGGCAAGCCGTCATACCACTGGCGCGCCTTCAGAAGATGCAGCTTGTGCTGCCCGCCACTGGTTTCCGCGCCCAGACCCAGCACCCCCCAACGTGCATACAGCGCGCCTGTCGACTGGCCTTTCGCCATCCGCATGCGCGCGTCCAGGTCGATGCGCTGGTTGCGCGCGCGCAGCGCGTCGATGGTGACCGCATCGCCGTCCAGCCGCACCCTTGCCGTGGCGTCGGCCTGGCCCGCGTCGATCAGCTTGCCGACCCATTTGGGAAACGCGCTGCGATCGGCATACAGGTCCAGCAGGGCACTCACATCCTTCATCACCACCCGTGCGTTGCCTTGCAGGGAGATCGGCTGCTGCCAGTCCAGCGAACCCTCTTCGAAATCGAGCCTCGCCCACCACGGGCCGTCCGTGGGCCGGGCATCACCCACCTGCACACCGTCCAGTCCCAGCTTCAGGCTCTCGATGCGGTAGCGGTGAGGCCCGCCCTGCGCGCGTACCAGGCGCGAATCCAGGGTCAGGTCACCGACCACCCGCGAAGGGCCGAAGCGCACGTCGGCGCGCCGTCCGGTCAGTCGCAGCTCGCCCCGGCGCAACTGGCCCTTGGCATCCAGCTGCAGGTCGGCACCCAGCGTGCCGGTACCGCCCTCGAACTGCAGGCTGCCGGCCGGCAGGCTGGGGTTGTAGGCGCGCAGGTCCGGGATCCGTGCACCGGCAAAGCGCACGCGTGCCTGCATGGTCCTGCGGAATTCCGACAGCTGCCCCGAAGCGGTCAGGCCGAGCGACAGATCGCTGCCCTGCACGTAGGCCTGTTGCCTGGATGCGCGCGGCGCCAGCGCGAAACGCTGCGCCACGAAATCGATATTGGTGCGTCCGTCTTCCATCGTCGCGCGCGCGGTGGCGTGGCCGCTGGCGACCGTGTCGAAGACATCGGCGACCACTTCGGCATCCAGCACTTCGGCGTGGCTGCCGGACACCAGCCGCCCCTGCCGCAGTCGCAGGTCGGCGACCACGTCGGCGGCACCGTCCAGGCGCAACCAGCCATCGGACAGCATCGGATTGATCCAGCGCAGCGTGGCGAAATGCCAACGCCCCTTGACAGTGCCCGACGTCTTGCCCAGCAGCGCCTCCGGATCGGCGCGCAACAGCCGGCGCTCGGCCAGGTGCAGGCGCAGGTCGATGGCGTCCTCGCGCCCCGGGCGCCGGGGCACGCGGGCGTGCACGGCCACTCCGTCGTTGCGCACGTCCGCATCGAGCTGCAGACGATAGCCCTGGGCGCTGGCGCTGGCACTGTCCAGGGTCACCGGCGCATTCCATCGCAGCGTGCCGCCCGGCTGCAAGGCGCCGCGGCTGAGCACCAGGTCGACCTGCACGCGGCCGTCCTGGCCGCTGCTGGCCAGGGCCAACTTGCCCTGCGCGCCTTCGGTCACGCCCAGGCCTGGAGCGTGCCCGTCCACGCGCAGGTGCGCATCGACGAAGCGCACCTTGTCGTAGCCCTGCGCCTGTTTGCGCGTATTCGGCGCCATCTCCAGGTCGAGCTCGACGCGGGCCTCGCGCGCCAGCTCCAGCGCACCCCGGCGTACAGTGGCCGCCGGCATGCGCAGCGTCGACGGGGTCACTTCCACCGGCCCGCCACGCAACACCTTGTGCAGGCCGAAGCGTGCATGGCCCTGCCCTTCCACCACCCAGTCACCCACGCGGATGCGTTGCAGCGACGCGGTGCTGATGCCGTCGAAGTGCAGCTCCCACGGGCCACGCGCCAATGCGGCGGCGCTGCGCGGCAGCGATGGGGCAAGGTCGGTGGCGACGCGATCGACGCCTACCTGCACGTCGCGCGCGTGGATGGTGCCGAAGCTCAGCCTGCGCGCCAGCAGCGGCAACATCTTGATGCGCCCGTCGGCGCCGGCGCTGCTGGCCGACCACATGGTGGTGCGCGCATGGCCGCCGACCTTGATGCCGCGCGCATGGATGTGGCCGGGATACAGGCTGAAGGCGCTGCGCCATTCGATATGGAAGCGCTCGGGCTTCTGGTTGAAGGCCAGCGCGGACAGCGGGGTGTTGAGGAACACATTGGCCAGCAGCAGGTACAGCGCATACAGCAGCGCAAGCAGCATCGCGACCCTGCGCAGGGCGGTGCGATGGCGGTGCCGCCAGGAGCGGAGGAACGGCAAGGGTGAAGGCAAGGTGGGCTTCCTGGTCGTGACGGCGCCCGACCCAGTACCGTCCTGATCCGTTTGCCTGCCGCCAGACTGTAGCCGACCCGGGTAGAACGGCATGAAGACACGGCCGCTGTCGCTGGTCGCGGGCGCCTGGATCGCACTGTCGAACCAGATCGCCTGCGCCGGGCCCGGTGGTCAGGCCAGCGTGATTGGGGTCGCTTCGCCCAGCGTGGCCAGCAATTCACCCAGCGGCGCGGGGCGCCCCAGGTGATAGCCCTGGGCCTGGTCGCAGCCATGGGCGCGCAGCCATGCCAGTTGTTCCTCGGTCTCCACGCCCTCGGCGATGATGCCCAGGCCCAGGCCGTGCCCCAGTTCGATCAGGGCGCGGCAGATCGACGCATTGCGCGGGTCGCGGTCGACGTTGTGCACGAAGGTGCGGTCGACCTTCAGGTAGTCCAGCGGCAGGTCGCGCAGGTAAGCCATGCTGGAGAAGCCGGTGCCGAAATCATCGATGGAAATGCAGGCGCCGTCGCTTTGCAGTTCATCCATCAGCGCCGTGGCCAGGTCGGGCCGCCGCAACACCACGCTTTCGGTCAATTCCAGGTGCAAGGCGCCACGTGGCAGCGCGTGGCGCTTGCGCAGCGCGCGCAGCTCTTCGGGCAGCGAATCGGCCAGGAACTGCACGGCCGACACGTTAACCGCGATCGCCACGTCGCCCAGGCCGTGCCGGGCCAGCACGGCGTGCGCACGCGCCGCTTCCTCAAGCACCCACGCGCCAATCGGCACGATCAGCCCGGATTCCTCGCACAGCGGAATGAACTGCATCGGCGGGATGTAGGCGCCCTGGGCCTGGCGCCAGCGCAGCAGGGCCTCCATCGCCACCACCCGCCCATCGCCGAGGCGGCGGATCGGCTGGTAGAACAGTTCGAACTCGTCGCGCGCCAGCGCGTTGCGCAGCTTGCCGACCAGGGCCAGGCGCAGGCTGGCCTGCTCGGCCATGCTGGCGTCGTAGGCCATGGTGGGCAGGTATTCGCGACGTGCCTGCAACGCGGCAAGCGCTGCATGGCCGATCACGTTCTCGGCCGTCTCGTCGTCCACCGGTCCCTTCGCGATCCCGATCCACGCCTCCAGTGGATGGATGCCGCCCTCGGCCTGAACCGGGTCGGCGATCGCGGCGGCCAGGCTGGCGGCCAGGGCCTCGCCGCGACTGCCGTCAAGCGCGGCGATCACGAACGATTCGCCCGGCACGTAGGCCACGTAGCCGTAGCCCTCGCCGACACGGGCGAAGCGCCCGGCGGCCTCGCGCAGGATCGCCTCGCCCGCGCGCCGTCCCAGGGTGGGGGCGACCAGCTCAAGGTCCCGCAACTGCACATAGGCCACCACGTAGTCGCCGCCGGCCGCCGCGCGCGGCATCGCATCCAGGCGCCCGGTCAGCGTGGCCAGGGTCAGCAGGCCGGTGGTGGGATCGTGGCTGGCGCGCCAAGCCAGGTCACGCTCGTGGGTGAGCCGCTCGCTGACGTCCTCCGCCAGCACCAGCCGCGCCTGGCGCCCATTGAACTGGATGCTGCTGGCATGGGAAATCACCGACAGGCTCCTGCCGTCACGGGTGATGTGGGTCCACACGCGCAGCCGGGCCTCTTCGACGGGCTCGCGCATAGCCGCGTGCACGGCTTCGGCGTCGTTGCGCGGGCGGATGTCGAGGATGGTCATGGCGAGGAATTCCTCGCGCGTGTAGCCGTAGTTGCGCAGCGCCGTGTCGTTGACCGCCAGGAAGCGGAAGGTCGTCTCGTCGAATACCCAGATGGGCAGCGGATTGCGGTCGAACAGGTGGCGGAACTGCAACTCGGCCCGTTCCAGGCGCAGTTGCTGGTCGCGCCGCTCGGTGATGTCGACGATGGTGCCGGTCATGCGCATCTGCCCGCGCGTATCGGCGAGCAGCGCGCCACGCGCGCTGATCCAGCGCTCGGCCCCGGACGGCAGCAGGATGCGGTATTCGGAGTGGAAGGCCGAGCCGTTTTCGCGTGCCGCCGAGAACTCGTTGAACACCCGTCCGCGATCCTCGTCGTGCATGCGGTCGAAGAAGTCCTCGAGCGGAAGCGGGCCGGCGACGGGCGCGAACCCGAAAAGCTCGGCGGCCTGTGCCGAAGCGTGGACACGGCCATCATCGGGATCGATCCTCCACACCCCCGAACCCGCCGCCAGCTGCGCCTGGCGCAGCCAGTCGGCCTGGGCCCGCAATTCCTCCAGCATCACCTCGCGCGCCGATTCGGAGGCATGCATGCGCCGCACCAGGTACAGCAGGCCCAGCCAGTACAGCATCATCAGGATCGCCGCGATGACGGCGAAACTTCGCCAGGGCACCAGCACCTCGCGCATGCCGATGCCGGCCGCCACCACCAGCGGATACCCGCTCACCTCGCTGAAACTGGACATGCGCGCCACGCCGTCCAGTCCGCTGGTGAAGGCCATGCTTACCGTGCCGCCGGTACCCAGCGTGGTCGGCAGCGGCAGTTGCCGGCCGACGTTGCCGCGCTGGCTGCCGTAATGCGCCAGCACCACGCCGTCGCGGTCCAGCACGCTGACGGTGCCGTCACGGCCGGTGTCCAGCCGCAGCACCATGTTCTGCAACTCGGTGGTGCGCAGACGCGCCACCAGCCAGCCGTTGCCGGCCTGCAGTGCGATCGGCAGTACCCAGCCGCGGACCGCAGCCGGACGCAGCTTGCCGAAACGCAGGCGCTGCGGCGGGACCGAGCGCTCGGCGCCGGCGATCCAGATCGGCAGCGCGGGATCGGGCGCGACACGTGTCATCGGCGTGCCGGTCGCGTCATACAGGCCGATCGATTCGAGCTCGGCATGCCGCGAGACCACGCCGTCGATGGCGTCGGACAACAGTTGGTGGGCTTCGGCAGGAGCGGTGCTGGCATAGGCATCGGCGTCGGCGGCGATGCCGCTCATTGCCCGCTCGAGGTTGCGCAGCTCGTAGTGCAACAGCCGGTCGGCACCGGTTGCCAAAGCCATGCTCTGGCGCCTTGCCGCCTCGATGCGCGCGCTGCGGTCCTGCATCACCACGACCAGCAGACCCACGCCGAGCAACAACCCCAGCAGCAGGCCTGTGTTGCGTACGGTGCGTGCGGACCGCAGTGGGTTAAGTTGGGGAGGCTGCATCCGCGTCCTTTCGATGGCTCCATGCCGACCATAGCCAACGGGCTGCAATCGGCGCAAGCAAATTCAGCGCAATGGCGGCCGATGGCCCGCACAGACTGGGTCGATGCCGGCCAGGACTACAGGGGCAACGCCAGTCCGACGTGTACTGCGGGGCCGGCCAGCGCGTGAGGCGTGCGCGCTCATTTTTTCCGCTTCCGTGCAGGCAAGCGGTGCGTGCCGCCTGCTCAGCCATCGACCGTGTCGGGCGCGCCCACGATGACCGAACTGTCACGCCCGCCGTTCTTGGCCTGGTACAAAGCCGCATCGGCCAGCGAGAACCAGTCCTGCCAGCGTTCCTCGTCGCCGACCATCGCCCCGCCCAGCGATACGGTGATCCGGCCGCCGGGCCCACGCAGGCCGTTGCGTACGGCCTGGCGCAGGCGTTCGCTGGCAGCGCGAAGGCCGGCGTGGTCGTCCACTACCAGCAGCACCACGAATTCCTCGCCACCGAAGCGGTACACATGGTCGTGCCTGCGCATCTCGAACTTGAGGATGGCGGCAAGGTCGGCGATGGCCGCGTCACCGGCGGCATGGCCGTAGGTGTCGTTGACATCCTTGAAGTGGTCGATGTCGATGATCAGAAGCCCGTAATGGCGGGCACCGACACGCCGTTCCTGCAACGCTTCATCCAGCGCGCTCTCCATCATGCGGCGGTTGGACAGACCGGTCAGTGCATCCAGCGACGCCAGTTCCTCCAGCTGCTGATGGTCGCTGCTGACCCGCAGCGCGAACAGGTAGGCGAACAGCGTGACCAGCGCGGCGGTGACCGCGGCCGATACCCGGTCAATCTGCTGCGAATACATTCCCGGCAGCAGCAACACGGTCGCGGTGAGCAGCAGATTGAAGGCAATCGCCTGCTTGGCGCCGGTAATGAAGAAGTTGGTCATCAACACCAGGTAGATCCACGGCGCCGCCGTCGGGCCGATGATCGCGCAGGCAACGGCACAGCCGATGCTGTTGACGACGCACAGGAACGCGCCTGCCCCGACCGCGCGCCCGCTGCGCAAGGCATGTACCACCGTGCCACCGATCAACAGCGCGATGGCCAGGTCAACCGCAGCCGCGGGCCAGCGGCCCGTGGCCATCCGGTAGACGGCGAAGAGACTGAGAGTGAAGGAGGTGGCGGAACCCAGCAGGGTGATGATGCGGAGTTGCGAGTTGTGGTCGAATCGCTTGAACAAGAGGCTGGGTCCTGGGCGGGCGAAGCGTGGCGCAGCAAGCTGCGTCCACCAGCGGCGTCTGCATTCTAGGCGACCACCGGTCGGCTACCGTGAATAGGCGATCCAGCGTGCAGCTGGCAGGCCTGATGGTCCTGGCGCACGCGGCGCGTCCTGGAGCAGCACCGCGACTACTCCCGCTGATGCTGCTGGCGTCACCAGCAGCCGGCGACCTGGATCCACGGGTCCCGCCACGCTGGCAGGACTCAACGCTTGCGCGACGCGGGCGCGGCCTTCACTGCCTTGACAGTCTTCGTGGCTTTCCCTGCTTTCACCGGCGCCTGGTCCAGGCTGATCCAGGTGGGTGCGTGGTCGCTGGCCTTGGGAAGGTCGCGCACCCAGGTGTCCACGCCGGCCGCGTGCAGACGCGGAGCCAGCACGTCGTTGAGCAGCAGGTGGTCGATGCGCAGGCCGGCGTTGCGCGGCCAGTGCTGGCGGAAATAATCCCAGAAGGTGTAGATGCGCTCATCCGGATGCCGGAACCGCAGCGAGTCGGTCCAGCCCTGCCGCAGCAAGGTCTCGTACCTGGCGCGGCTTTCCGGTTGCAGCAGCGCATCCTTGCGCCAGGACTTGGGGTCGTAGATGTCGAAATCGGTCGGCACCACGTTGAAATCACCCGCCAGCACCACCGGATGCCCGCTTGCGTACAGCGACGCGGCATGGGTGATGAAACGGTCGAACCATTCCAGCTTGTAGTCGAACTTCGGCCCCGGCTGCGGGTTGCCATTGGGCAGGTACAGGCAGGCCACCACCAGCCCGTGCACGACCACTTCCAGGTAACGGCTCTGCTCGTCGGCCGCATCGCCCGGTAGCACGCGCCGGCTTTCCACCGGGTCCACGCCACGTGCCAGCACTGCAACCCCGTTCCAGGCGCTCTGTCCTTTCCAGACCGCGCCATAACCGGCGGCATGTATCTCATCAATGGGGAAACCGGCATCCACCGACTTCAATTCCTGCAGGCAGGCGATGTCCGGTTTCTCCTTCTCCAGCCAGGCCAGCAGATGCGGCAGGCGCGAGCGGATCCCATTGACGTTGAAGGTGGCGACCTTGAGGCGCTTGGCGGGCATGACGTGGAACGCATTGGGCAGGCAGGCGATTCTTGCGCGCCGGTGGAAGCGGCACGTGAAGGCCATCACGCCCGCTTTCCAGCAGCTACGCATATTGCAGGCGACCTTAGATGCGGAGACCCGCCCATGGGCAAACCCTCCTGTTCGTCGCAATGTGACCCAGCGCAATGTCGCCGCACCTGAGCGACCGGCTGGCCCCGCCGATCCTGGTGGGCACGTTGTCGCGACAGATCCGGGCACAGACTCAAGACCGGGCCTTCATCGTCACCACCAGCATCCTGCTGCTCACCCTGGCGGTGGGGCAGCGGGTGATGTCTCGAAGGCGCACCTGAGATGCGGAGGTTCGTGCAGGCGTTCTCGGCCGGCGACGGCTTCGCAGCGGAATTTCCCGCCACCTTGCGCGAGGCGCTTGCCAGCGCGCCTGACCGTTACAACATCGCGGTGCGCAAGCCGGCCAGCGTGATCGTGCTGGAAGGTGATACACCGGTGGTGAAGGAATTCCAGTGGGGATTGATCCCGCGCTGGTCGAAAACTGCGGAGACGCCCTACACCACCGTCACCGCCAGGCTGGAGCGCGCCGCCCACAGCCGCCTGTTCAAGCAGGCCTGGGAAACCCGTCATTGCGTGGTACCGCTGAACGGCTACTACAAATGGGATCGCACGGTGAAACCGGCGCGGCCGTATTTCATCCAGTCCGGCGACGGCCACGCGCTGATGGTGGCGGGACTTTGGGAATGCTGGGAAAAAGGTGGGACGCCGCTGTGCAGCTTCAGCGTGCTCACCCATGCCAATGCAGCGATTCCGCCGCCACTGGTGGCCGACGGACCGGTCTTCCTGCCGCCGGATCGCTGGCTGCGCTGGCTGGATCCGCAGCGCTGGTTTGCCAGGCACTTCCTGCTCAACAGCGAGCAGCCGGTCCTTGAGGCCTATGCGGTGTCGCGCGCAATCCGCGATCCACAACGCGACGATTACCTGTTGCTGGAACCTGCAGACCCGCTGGAAGCGGACGAGGCGCTGGAACAGGATGAAGACGAGTTCAACGAAGAGGATTCATGAGCGCACCGTTTAGCACGCGCTTAACGTCGATGGGGACATGGTTCGGTTACCACGGGCAACAGCACACACGAGGTATAGATCATGAAAATTCCATTAGTGGCCATGAGCCTGCTGACCGTCGCCCTTGCCACCGCGTGCAAGCGCAACGACCCGGCGGACACGCCTGCCGAAGCCGCCGCCAGGACCGAGGCAGCCCAGCCAGCCGCGACAACGGAACCGGCTACCGACACACCGGCCGTCGCGGCGACCCCGGCTGCCGTCACCGCGACTTCCACGCCCGCTGTAAAGGACGCGCTGGTCCTTGGCCTGTTGTCGGCGGTGGACGACCATGAAATCAGGCTCGCGCAGCAGGCTTACGAAAAGAAGGTGACCGGCGCGGTGCTTGACTACGCCAAGCTGATGGAGAAAGAGCATGGCGACAACCTTGCACAGACCAAGACACTGGGCGCGGTGAGCGATGGGCCCGAGGTGCAGGCACTCAAGGACAAGGGCGCCAGCGAACTGGCCGAGCTGGGCAGGAAATCGGGCAAGGAGTACGAGGCCGCCTACGTCGACGCCATGGTCAAGGGCCACACCGACGTGTTGGCCCTGTTCGACACCCGGCTCCTGCTGCTCGGCTCGCCCGGCGCCATACGCAATCACCTTGGCACCACGCGCGAACACCTGGCCATGCACCTGGCTGAAGCACAAAAACTGCAGGGCACGCCCAAGCCGTAAGCGCAGCAGTTCAAGCAACAGCTCCCACATCAATCGGGAGCGACGCGAGTCGCCAAGCCGTGGACATCTGGGCAATCCGTGCTTCGCGACTTGCGTCGCTCCTACACCTGCGCCATGGCTGGCAATCTTGTGTCGCCCTTGTAGATCAGTGTGGCGCGACACTGCCGGCGACGCGCTGCAGACGCGGCACGCGTGTCGCGAACCCGTCACTGCGCTCCTGCTGATCATCACTCCGCGCTACGCCCATGATGTGCCGCGAACGCGGCGTGCAGACGGTACCGGTGCCGACCCCATGATTGTAGGAGCGACGCGAGTCGCGAAGCCCTCGACATTTCAGCAATCCGTGCTTCGCGACTCGCGTCGCCCTACGGTCGCCTACGCCCGCGCCTGCCGCGCGAAGGGCGCGGCCGGCCTTGCGGATGGCATGGCATCAACGCGCCACCGCCATTGTCAGCGAGGCCAGGCGAACGAACGCGACACACCCACGAACAGCGAAGGCACGCCGCGGTCTCCTTCGGCAAGCGGACTATCGACGATGGCGCTGGGCAGCCATTGGTATTTGAATACGCCGAACACACGCCAGCGCTGCGGCAATGCGCGCAGGTAGGCGACGCTGACACTCGGCACCACGGCGCCACCCGGCCGATAGCGCGGCACGCCCGCTGCTTCCTCCTCGGGCAAGGTTCCGTAGTAGTAGTCGGACAACTTGTAGGACCAATGGCTGACGGCCACGCCGGGGGCGAGCAGGCCCTTGCCGGCAGGCACCGCGAAGGAGTAACCCAGCTCCACTTCCCGTCCGCCACTGGCGTTGCTGATGTCGGTGCGCACCTCAAGGCCCAGCCGTCCCGCCGAGCCTTTCCACGCCAGCCCCAGGCCCGCTTCGGCCGCACGCTCGCGGTCGGACAGCAGGCGGCGGTCGATGCCGCGTGCCGCCAGCTGCGCCGCATCCAGGTCACGCGCGTCCCAGTTGTCCAGGCGCGCGGCGAGCAGCAGGTTGAGCTCCAGCCCGTCGCGCTGGAACAGACGCACGCCGCCACTCAGACCGCGCAGGAACAGCCGCTCGCCTTCGTAGCCCAGCACCGGCACCACCCGCGTGCGCGGGTCCTCGCCCAGCAGGATGCCCTTGCTGGAAGCCACCGCCACGCCCAGGGACACGCCGTCGGGTTCAAGCAGTTCATATTGCTCTGGCATGCCCGGCTGTTTTTGCATGGGGTCCGGAAGGGAGGCTTCAGAGGCCACGACCAGCGCATCCGGCTGCAGGGTTTCGGCACGTGCCCACGACGTGGGGCAGGCCAGCCAGCACAGGACAAGCAGCAACCGGTGTGAATTCATGCGTGAAACTCCAGGCAATGGATCGATGGATGGGTAAGGCAGGTCGGCCCGCGACCATAGCGACAGGCATGTGTGCAGGATGGGAAGGACCGGACAGCGTGCTGGCGCAGGCTCCGCGGTGCGCACCACGTCACGCTAACGACACGATTCGCACAATCCCCCGCAGGTCCGCGCGCCAGTCACGGCGGCGAGACGCGCAACCAGGGGAGCACCGCATGGGCGTGACTGCAGAAATCGGCGAGGCATTGGCGAGTGAATTCACCCTGCCCGACGCGGGCGAGATCACCGTGATGGTGGTCCGCCTGCTGACCGCTGCCCTGCTGGGCGGCATGCTGGGCATGGAACGCGAGCGCAAGGGCCGCTCCGCCGGCCTGAAGACGCACATCCTGGTCTCGATTGGTTCGGCGCTGTTCGTAATGGCGCCGTTGTTGTCCGGCATCGCGCCCGCCGACGTCACCCGGGTGATGCAGGGAATCGTCTCGGGCATCGGCTTCCTCGGTGCCGGAGCCATCATCAAGCTGGAGCGCGACGAGCGCATCGAAGGGCTGACCACTGCCGCAGGTATCTGGATGGTCTCCGCCGTCGGCATGGCCGCGGGCATGGGCATGGAGATCATGGCCTTGGCCACGACGTTGATCGCATTGGCGGTGGTCAATGCCCTGCCCCGCATCATGCGCAACGACCAGCGTTGAACATGGGCCGACGTTGCATGCCCGGCACGTAAAACAGCGGTCATTCCGGCCATTGCGCGCAGGCTTGACGCGCCCGTTCGGCGGGCGCCAAATCGCCGGGCCCTCCGCAAAGGAAGTCGCAATGACCAAGCTGCCCGCCCCCGTCGGCATCCGAGTGCTGGCCGCCGCTTTTGCCACCGCCCTGTGCGGATTTTCACCTGCCACTTTCGCGCTGCCGCCGCTGCAGGCGCTTGCGCTTTCCGCCACGGTGCAGGAAGAAGGCGACGAGGACGACGTGGTCGAGGAAGAGCCGGCGGACGATGTCGACGAGGAGCCCGCGGATGAGGAGCCCGCAGACGAAGATCAGGTAGACGAAGCGCAGGCCGATGAGGAGGAGTCCGCCGCTGGGCCGGTGGCGGATGACGACGCGGAAGACCCGCCAGCGGCGCAGCAGCAGGACGAGTCCGATGATGACGCCGACACTGGCGCGGCCAGCGGGAATGACGATGCGAACGCCGATTCCCCCGCGGCCGTACGCGACAGCGCCAGTGCCGACGCCGATGAAGAGGACGCCAACGAAGAAGCGGGCGACGACTACGCCGACGACTCCTGGGCCAGCGGCTGGGTGGTTGATGACGGCAACGAGGCCGACGATGCGATTCCGGTCGACCACAGCGTCTTCGGCAACGACGAGGTGTGGCAGGTCGTCGAGGAAGACGAGGGCGGCCAGGCCGACGCCGATTCGCCCGGCGGCAGCATGCCGACCATCCGCACCAGCAAGCGCACCCCGGGCAAGTCGGATCGCAAACCCCCACGCAGGCCCGGCGATGACGAAGACACGGTGTATTCCTTTGGCGGGCTTCCGGTCACCGCACAGTCGGTGCCGTGGCAGGCGCAGATCCTCTATCCGGCTGCGCCGCCCAGGCCGAACGACAAGCGCCCCGCGTGGCAGCGCCAGCACTATTGCGGCGGGGCTTTGATCGCCCCGGACTGGGTGGTGACTGCCGCCCACTGCATCGACCAGAACGAGGTCGACCAGGGCTTCAAGGTGCGGCTCGGCGCGCAGGATATTTCCAAGGGCGACGGCGTGCTCTACCGGATCGACCGCATCGTCCGCCATTCGCAGTACAACAACGAAAGCAACGACGTGAACCACCCACCGAACATGTACGCCAACGACATCGCGCTGGTGCACATCGTTGCGGATGGAAAGCCGGTGCCAATCGACTCGCGCCGCATCCGGCAGATCCCGCTCAACCAGAAAGCCCTGCCGCCGGCGATCCCTGTCTCGGCCACCGGCTGGGGCGTGACCGGCAGCAGCGAAGCGGCCAACACCATGAACGCGGTGCTGTTGCGCGTCGACCTGCAGGCCATGCCCAATCCGGTCTGCCAGCAACGTCCCGGCTATGGTCCGCAGAAGATCAAGGACGGCGTGTTCTGCGCATCCAACCCGGCCCGGTCCACCTGCCGCGGTGACAGCGGCGGTCCGGTGATCCTGACCAACGGCACTCCATTGCTGGTGGGCATCGTCAGCTGGGGCAAGAAGGCCTGCGCAGGCGACGGACGCCCCGGCGTGTACACGCGCATCGACCGCTATACGCAATGGATCAGCGACGCGATGAAGCTGCCACCAGGAAAGAACCGCTTGCCGTGAAGGCCGTCGCAATCGCCGGGCGAATTCCGCAAAAAGGTTCGTGTCTCCTCCCTCCGTTTGAAAAGAAGCACTACCTGTCTTCCACGCTTTAAAAAAGGGGATTTAAGGTGATTTGCTCTTGTCCGGAAGCTGGATCAAGAGCAAATCCGCAAGGCCCCTGTGGAGAGGGTGCGAGGCAAATGCAGGCGGTGCAGTGCGCGCAAGTGCAACGCCCGCGCTTGCCAACCGGTTACGAGTGCGCCAGAACCGTCGCCACCTAATTGGTCGGCGGCTTGCCGACCTTGTCGCCACCGGAGTGCGGCGTGTCTTCATCTTCTTGGGATTCCGCCGGGGTCGCGTCGGCGGGCGCCACGGGCGTCGCCGCAGGATCGGTGGTGGTGGTCGGCGTCGCGGCGACCGGCTCCGGTGCCGGCTCTACCGCTGGCGCGGCCACCGGCTCTGGTGCAGGCGTCTCGACAACCGGTGCGTCCCCGTCCCGCTTGCAGGCGGACAGGCAGGCGACCAACAGGATGGTGAACAGCGCCAATTTCGTGTGTTTCATGGCAATACCCCTCAGAAGTGATGGAACCAGACCACGCCTTCCCCTGTTCCGGCGACCACTTCCTGTTTGCCGCATCGCATTCTTGCACCGCGCCCTGCCCGCTACAACGTGCATGCCTGTACGGCCTGATCAGACCTCGAAACCAATTCCATCGAGCAGCGCGCGCATGCGCGGATCGCCGCGCAATGGATCCAGGAACGGGTCGTTGCGCGCATAGATAAGCCCCGAATCGCCGGCCGCGCGCGCCTTCAGCAGGCGCAGCATGGCATCGTCCACTTCGCCCCACTGCGCCAGTACCTGGGCCTGCTGGTACAGCACGGTATCGCCGAGCTCGGCGACCAGCCGATCCAGGGCCGTGCGCGCGGCGGCAAGCTTGTTGCTGCGGTGTTCGACGATGGCCAGCCCGGCCAGCTGGAAGTCGGTCACCGGCTCGGCCCGGTACTCGGTGCGCGCCTCGTCCAGCCTGCCCAGGTTGACCAGCGCGTCGGCAATGGACGCATGCGCGCGCGACAGGCCGGGATTCATTTCCAGCGCCTTGCGCACGGGCGGTATCGATTCGGCGTAGCGCCGCGCGGCGTAGTGGATGGCGCCGGCGGCGCGGTGCAGCAGTGGATTGAGGCGATCGCGTGCCAGCGCGCGGGCAATCGCTTCGTCGGCTTCGCGCACGCGGCCGGTGCGTGCGCAGTACTGCGCCCAGCGCGCCTGCACGGTGGCCTCGCCTGCCCCGAGCACCGCGGATTTCTCGAACGGCGGGCGCGCCGCGCGCGCATCCAGCCGGCCCTGGAACAAGACAAAGGCCAGGGTGGAATACGCATCGGCGAACTCCGGTGCCAGCGCGACCGCGCGTTGCGCCGCCACCACCGCCTGGTCGTACATCGCCGCGTGCTGGGCTACCGTCGCGTACTGGTTGGCCAGCGTGGTCAGCGAACGCGAGCGCGCGGCATGCGCGGCTGCGTATTCCGGATCCAGCGCGATCGCCGCGTCGAACAGCTTCAGCGCGCCGCGTTCGGAGGCCTCGTCGGTGCTCAACTCATACAGCGCGCGCCCGCGCAGGAACGCATCGAATGCGGCGACATTGTCGGTGCCGCCCGACGCCGCGCGTTCGTCGGTGGCGGTGCCCGGGGCAACCACCCGCGCCGCCAATGCCGAGGCGACCGTCGCGGCGATTTCGCGCTGCACCGCGAATACGTCGTCGATGTTGCGTTCGAAGATCTGGGTCCAGCGGCTGAAGCCGGTGCGTCCATCGATCAGGTCGGCGGCCACGCGTACGCTGTCGCCGGCCCAGCGCACGCTGCCATCCAGCAGGAAGGCCACGCCGAGCTGGCTGGCAATATCCACCGCACCGGCCTTGCTTTCACGGAATTTTCCAGAGGACGCCTGCGCCATCACTTTCAGGCGCTGGTTACGGGCCAGGGTCGCGCGCACCTCCTCGGACAGGCCGTCGGAAAAATACGCCTGGCCCGGATCGCCACTCAGGTTGTGGAACGGCAGCACCGCAACGCTGCTGTCTTCGACCGCGGCCGATCCAAACCAGCCGCGCTGCCAGCCCAGCCCACCCAGCGCCGTCGCCGCGGCCACCGCTCCTGCGCCTATCAGCAGCCCGCGGCGCGATGCATCGGGCTTTGAAGACACGGGCCTGGAGGTAGGACGCGGCAGCGCTTCACGGCCGGCAAGAGGCAGCACCGCGCGCAGCACCGACTGCAGCGAGGCCTCATCGATGCGGCCCTGCGCCACGGACAGTGTGATTGCCTGGTACTGGCGAAATCCCAATGGCGGCTCGGTGCCGTCCAGCGACAGCGGCACCAGCTTCTTCATATCCCTGCCGTGCGCGGCTTCGTCCAGCACCCAGTCCGAAGCGATCGAGTGCCCGGACCACAGCACGACCACGGCATCACTGGCGGCCAGCGCGGTTTCAATGGTCCGGGCAAAAGCCGCACCGCCTTCGATCAAGGCGTCCCACCAGACCTGCAGCCCTGCCTCCTCCAGCGCCAGCGCCAGCACGCGCGCACGATCCTGGTCGGCGCGGGAATAGCTGAGGAAAACCGTCGGGCGTTTGTCCCCCTGCTTGAGTTCCCCGCTGGACATGGTCATAGCCGCCGCCCTTGGAAGCGTTCAGCTTACTCCAGCCCGCGTCCGGCTTTGCCCCCTGCCTTGGGAAGCAGGGAAGGATGAAGCAGGGGCGGATCGAGCTTCGCCTCCTCCCTTGCGCAGCAGGGGAGGATCGAGGAGGGGTGCCTTGGCTTCTGCTTCAAGGTTCCAAGCCGCCACCGTGCAACCAACGCACCCGGCGCTTCTACGGCCCGTTCGAGCCGGCCACCCCAGGATCAGAGCAGCCGAGCGAGCTCGGCTCTACAAAACCGAAATCAATCCGCCTGCTCAACCACCGCAGGCTGCAACTCCGTCTTCACTTCTTCCAGCTCGGCAATAGTCGTTTCCAGGGCGTCGTAGAACTCGCTCTGCTTCATCATCAACTGCTCGACCTTGCCCGCCTGCTGGAGCTTGGACAGTTCGCCATCGAACATCAGCCACTGCGTGGTCAGCAGTTCGACGTTGTTCTTGGAGTAGTGGCGCATCTCTTTAAGCTGCGACAGCGTGTCGTTGACGTGGTCGAACGGGGTCTTGGGATTTTCTTCTGACATGGGTAACTCCTGTGTGCCCGGGAGCAAATTTGCCCGCCGGACCTGGTGCCTGCATAGACGAGCGGGTTGTCACGATCAAGGCCGCATGCGGCCATCGACTCAGTCGCGCAAAGTGATGGGCATGCCTGCCTTGACCACCGAAGCAAGCGCTGCGACGCTCCAGTTGGTCATGCGGATGCAGCCGTTGGATTCGGTCTTGCCGACCTTCGAAGGATTGGGCGTGCCATGGATGCCGTAATGCTCCTTGCTCAGGTCAATCCAGGTGCTGCCCACCGGGTTGTTGGGGCCGGCCGGAATCGTGGCTTTTTCGTCGGTCTTCTTGCTGCCGGCGATGAGCTTGGGGTCGTAGTGCCAGTCCGGGTTGCGGGCCACGCCGTTGATCTTCCACTCGCCGATCGGCAACGGGAACTGGGCGCTGCCGGTGGTCACCGGGTAGCGCGCCAGGGCCTTGCCCGAGGCATCTTCCAGCAGCAGCGCCGAATCGGACTTGTCGACCACGATCCGCGCCGCATCAGGCAAGGTGGCGGCCGCGGCGACGTTCGGCACGACGATGGTGGTGCCCGCCTTGCTCAAATCGGCCTGCGGATTGAGGGTCTTCAACAGTTGTGGGCTTGCGTGCACCATTTCGCCGATCTTTTCCTCCACCGAGGAAAACGGCAATGACTTGAGCTTGGCCTGCTCCATGGGCGTCTTGGGGATTTCCGCGAATGGACCTTCGACATCGGCAACGGTCAGCAGGTGTTCGATCAGCACCGGCGCGGTGTCGCTGTTGAGCGCAGCCCAGGTCTCGGAATCCAGCGTGCCGCTGGCTTTGAGGCCGCGCGCCTGCTGGAACGCCGCCAGCGCCTTGCGCATGTTGCTGCCACTGGCGCCATCGATTTCACCCGGCGAGAAGTGCGCGCGTTCCAGCAGGACCTGCGCACGCAGCAGGCTGTCCTTGGCCAGTTCGGCATCGGCGGCGGCCGCAACCACAGGCGCGACTTCCGGTTGCGCAGGCAGTGGCGCAGCGGCGGCGCCGTCCACTGGAACGGCAGTGCCCGGCGCAACGGGCGCCACGGCATTGGGATCGCCCGGGACTGCAGCGGGGGTTCCGGGCAACGGGGCCGCCCCAACAACGCCTTCGGCGGTGGCGGCATCGGCACTGGTCACGGTTGCAGGCGCACCGGCAGCGGGCGCGGCCTGGTCAGGCGCGGCATCGCTGGAGGAAGAAAATGTGCAGGCAGCCAGCGCTGCGGGCAGCAGTGCGACAGCCAGGGTGCGGGTCAACAGGTGGCTACGGTTGCGGTTCATGGCGGTCACCTTTATTGGAGTTAGGCCATTAGTTGCGATTCGGGGTGGTGACGGTGTGAATGTGGTGAACCATTCCGGATACTTGTTCATATAACCACCAGCGCAGCTGCAGGCCACGGCGTCCGTGGTGATCGCGAGTACAGCGCGCTGCCAGGAAAGCTGCAGCAGGCAGGAAACAAGGCGTCCACGCGCGGGCCTCTATGATGGAATCCCACCTGAAACGATGCCGCCGCCACTGATGCCACCGCAGTACATGTCCGACGCAAACGCTTCTCCTGACACCGTGCACCTGGCCGACATCACCCGCGAGGCCTACATCTACTTCGGCGCCGGGGCCACCGTGATCCTGCAGATGGCCAACCCCGGCGTAGGCCTGGGCGTGGCCCGGCACAGCGCCACGCTGGAACGGCCTCTGGACCGGCTGCGCGCGACCATGAGCTACGTCTACGCCACGACCCTGGGCACCGATGAGGAACGCGCCGCGGTGGCGCGGCACGTCAATCGTGCCCATGGTCCCGTGCGCTCGCCGCTGTACAACGCCTTCGACCCAGATCTGCAGCTGTGGGTCGCCGCTACCCTGTATCGCAGCGCAGTCGACCTGCACGACCTTTTCGCCGGGCCGCTGTCTGCGGCCAATGAGGAAACCCTGTACCGCGAGGCCTGGGTCTACGGCAGCACGCTGCAGGTCCGCGACGCGCAATGGCCGCCGACTCTTCAGGAGTTCCAGCCCTGGTGGGAGGCGCAGCGCGCAGGGTTCAGCGTCGATGCCGAAGTCCGCGAGTACGTGCACCAGGTGCTGAAGGGTGGCAGTGCGCCCTGGTATACGCGCGGGCTGCTGCCAATGCAGCGCTTCGTGACGCGCGGATTGCTTCCGCCAGACCTGCGCCGCGATTTCCAGCTGCCATGGAGCGAGCAGGATGCCAAACACTGGGCGCGTTTCAAACGCTGGGCACCGCGCGTGTATTGGGCCATGCCTGCGTTCCTGCGCCACCTTCCCGCACATTTCTACCTGCGCGACCTGCGCAGGCGCATGGCCAAGCAGCCGTCGCAAGGCTGATCACACCCGCAGCCAGGCGCGGGGGCGCACGCCACATGCACGCGCCGTCGACGAACGCATAACCGTGCCGATGCTAACAATGCGTTCCCCCACGACATGGAGTTGCACATGAGCCATCCGGAACTCGCCACCGTTGCCTCGATCGACCTGCCCCGCTACCTCGGCACCTGGTACGAAATCGCGCGCCTGCCAATGCGGTACGAACCCGAAGATTTCCGCGACATCACCGCAGAGTATTCCTTGCAGGACAACGGCAAGGTCCGCGTGGTCAACCGCGCCACCAACGGCAAGGGCGAGCACGAGGAATCGGTCGGCGAAGCCAGCGCGCTGGACGGCAGCAACAGCCGGCTTGAAGTCACCTTCCTGCCCGAGGGCCTGCGCTGGATTCCCTTCACCAAGGGTGACTACTGGATCATCAAGATCGATGACGCGTACACCACCGCCCTGGTCGGCAGCCCCGACCGCAAATACCTGTGGCTGCTGGCCCGCCAGCCGCAGATCGACGCCGCCACCACCCAGCAGTTCCTCGACGACGCCCGCGCGCAGGGCTTCGACCTCGGCGAACTGATCCACACGCCGCAGGGGCAGCGCAGCGCGGCTTGATCAGGCTGGAATAAGCGACGTCATGTGGGAAGGGTTTCAACCCCGTCGCCTTCATCAGCGCCGTCCCATCCCACAACAGCGAAGGCATGGCACCGCGTAGGGCGGGTGGCAGCACTCGACCGCGCAAGCGGGGGCCTGCATTCAAAGCCGGAGCACCACGAGAAACCCGTCGCATGACCCCCCGGAAGGCGGCCAGACCTGCCCTACGAGCTGTTCTTCGCGACATCGTCCTTTGTGGGAGGGGCTTCATCCCCGACGCTTCACCGGCTTCGGCCCTCGATGCGGCAAGCGTGGGCGGCTCCGAATTTTCCGGCCGCTCGGCCGCCGTGGGGTGGGTCGGGCACCGGTCATGCAGGTTGCGCCTTGCATGGCAACCCGGGCGCGCGTCAGAAAACTCCTACCTTACGCCGTGCAGACCGCTGATTTCGCCGGCTGCCTTGTCGTGCCACATTCTCCTTTGTTCCACCGCGTGACAGGAACGTGGTGCGGCACCACCACCCCGTACTCGCCGGGTCACACCACCGATCAGCCGGAACACACGGGGTTCCGGACCGGATTCTGTGCGCTGGCTCCGGTAACGGCCTCTGATCCCATCGTATGGTTTGCCTGCAGGGACCTCGATGCGTTGCCCGCCCAACGTCAATGAAGACGAAACCACGAAAAGGAACTTCCCCATGCCAGAACTCGACATCCACGCCTCCGCCCGCGAAGTGGCCGACCTGTTCAACTGCAACCGCTCTGCCGATGCGCTCGAACGCCTCGATGCATTGCGCCAGGGCCAGAGCCTGGTGGTGCAGGAGGCGCTGGACCGCTTGGTTGCTGTTGAGGCCCGTGAACAGCTGGCGGAATTGGCGAGACCGGGAGCGATTGCAGCAGATGACGCGGAAGGCCTCCGTACTTCGGTCGAACGGCTACGGACGGCAACAGGTGCACCGCGCTTCCCTGCAGATACTGAAACCCGCGATCTTTCCCAAACGCAACTGCATGACGTGTACGCCAGCATTGTTGCAAGCCGTGGCAATCAAGCCGCCCAGGATTCGCTACAGGCAAATGGAGACCGGGTGATCCTGGGTTTGCGCAACGACACCCAAACCACCTTCAATAGGGGTGCCGGCGCCTACGACGATCGCCTTGTGGTGGTATGGAAAGACAACAATGGCGTCCGGCATGCACGCGAGTTCAACCGGGCCAACACCGAGCCAAGTGCACAGTATGACCACCACGCCGGTAGCGATGGGACGCGTCCATTCGCCGACGAGAGTGGGAACGCAACTCGCCTGCATACTTCGCAAGGCTACGAGCAGATCCGGCCAAAGAAAATTGAGGGCGAGGATGTCAATCACGATGGTGTCCGTGATCTGGGCAGACTTGGCGAAGGAACGACGGAAATGCTTCGGACCGACCATCCAACCTATGGAAGCCCTCGACAGAACGGCCGCGAGTTCGCACTGCGACCGGCTGCAGAAGCAGTTGCGGGAGGTGCGGGACGTGTACAACGTGACACCAATGCCGACGGCTGGTTCACGGCCGCTGACTTACACGGAATGCAGGACTTGAACAACACATTCAAGATCCACCGCGGCAGCACTCGCAACACCGATTCTGCAGGATGTCAGACCATTGGCGGCGGCGAATACGATGCTTTCGTCGCCGAGATCAGACGCAACCCACAGCAGGTCCGCTGGCAGTACGTGCTGACCTCGGTCGAGGGCGGACAGCGTTTGCAGCACGGCCCTGAACCGCCTCCTGTGCACCGGGCGCCCGATGTCTTGCCTGCACAACCGCAGCGACATCCTGCCGACCCCCAGCATCCTGACCATGGCCTGCATCGGCAAATCCAGGGCCGGGTGGGACAACTCGGGCCGGATACTCAGGCGAATGAAGAACGACTGTCAATGAGTCTTCTGGCAGAAGCGAAAGCGAACGGCCTGAAACAGGTAGACCACTTGTTTCCCAATCAGGCCGCTGCAACCGTGAAACCTGGCGATCATTTGTTCATGGTACACGGCAGGCCCGATGATCCGGCTTCGACGCGCGTCATGGTGAATAGGGCGGCAGCCACCAATACGCCAGTTGATGAAAGCTTGGCTCGCTTAGAGAACTTGAATCGCATTGCGGCCAACACGCCTTCGACCGACCAGCCGAACCGCAACTCCGCCCACGACGCGCCCGGAATTCGTCTCGCCTAGACTAGCCACCAGGAGAATTAGCATGCGAATGAGCCTGCTTATGCTTTCAATTTCCGTACTGTCCGGCTGTGCCGCCATCTCGGCTGGGGCTACAAGAGCTTCTGATGCACAGCCATTGCCGGGGTTGGCTTATCCCGGTGTAGAACTAGGACAAGCGATGCCGGTACCAGCGACCGTTTCCAACCTGCTGTTGTCATTGCCTGCACATGACGTTCTTGCTTCGGTTGCGCTTCGTCAACGCTACATTCAAAGCGTTGTGTTGGTGCAGCAAATACCTGGGGCGGCGGGCGGGCGCGATTACCTGGTGGCCGATCATGAAGGAGCGACTTACGGCTTCTGGATACGTAGCTTCCAGGGCGTCCGAGCCGGGGTTACCGGTTACCTGGTCGAGGTCCGCGGGAGCTGTGCCGAGCTTCACGCGGGAGATCCCACCTACGGGATTCCGGTTGCAGAAGCAGTCCGTCAGTGCGCGGTGACGGGCACCGGGCACTTCGACTCAGGGTTGCGCGCCTACCGTGTAATCGAGGGGCACCCGCCCGAAGACGTGACCGAGAGCATCGCGCCCGATCCCGCCGTGTTCAACAAGGCCATGCTTGAGCACTACGCTTCGCTGGGTGCCAGCGGAGTATTCGCGCTCGACGAAAACCTCCACAAGTTGCCAATCTTCCGGTGGGTTGTGGAGTTCGATCCCGAGAACCCTTCGGCCTCCACCGCGCCGCCGATATTCGACAACGGTCACTTCGCCCATGCCGGCTTCGTGGTCTGGACCGGCGAGCACTTCGAACGCCGGACCACGGTGCCCCGCTCACTGTGGCCCTGCCGGGTAGCTCGACCGTTCGAATGCCCACCGCAGGCTGGCCACGAAGACCAGTTCGTCATCGACTGATCAATGCAAGCGAAATTGGCAAGGCATGATCTCGTAGAGCCGAGCCTACTCGGCTGCTTTTGGCGCGAAAGGCAAGAGCAGTCGGGCAAGCTCGGCTCTAAAAGGTCGCTGGTCAGTCCGGCCGCCGCGCATGCGCCTGGTCGAACAGCGCCTCCAGCTGCGGATGCGCGCCGCGCAGCTGCGTGATCACCAACGCCGCCCAGTCGAAGTAATCGCGGCGGCGGAAGGCGGGCCAGTCGGCGGGCGGGAAATCGGCCAGATCACGCAGGTTGGCGGTCTTGTCGGCCAGCTTGATCAGCTTGGCCCCATGGGGCACATGGCCGGCGTGTTCGACCTGGCGACGCTTGCGCTCGGCCTTGGGCAGCGACTTGTCATCGGTGACCGCGTCGACCAGTGCAAGCACCGGAGCGCCGAAGCGTTCGTGTAGCAACTGGCGGCCCGCTTCCAGGCTGAGCTGTCCTTGCTCGCCGCAGCAGTCCTCCAGGTAATCATGCAGCGCCGCTGCGCACAGCACGTCGGCATCGTCGATACCCGCTTCCACCGCCAGGATCTGCACCAGTGCCACCGGGTGGTTGATGTACGGCGTTTCCTCCTTGTCCTTGCGCCGCTGCATGCGATGCGCGTGCGCGGCGAAGCCGATGGCGTCGATGACGCGGGTCATGGGTGGATTTGCGTGCGTCATGATGGTTCCCCTGGTGGCTGGATCCGAGTGTGGGCGAGTCGGGTCTCAACGTTGGAGAACGAGTGCGTCGTCCTTGCAGGGCCTAGCAAGCTCGGCCCTGCAAGGTGGGATGACTTGCGCCGGAATCATTGCCCGTGGAAATGTGGCTTGTTGTAGGAGCGACGCAAGTCGCGAAGCCAGGAAACCATGAGCCCGGACCCTATTGGCAATCCAGCCCCGCGTGCTTCGCAACTTGCGTCGCTCCTACAACGGCCAGCTTGCGCATCAGCCGCATAGAGCCGAGCGAGATCGGCTCTACAAGGAGAGGGCTTCGGCGAGGAAGCGGCTGGTCCTGCTTTTGCGGTTCTTCGCGACTTTCCGAGGTGGCCCGGCGGCTACCACCTTGCCGCCCTCGCCGCCGGCGCCCGGCCCCATGTCGATGACCCAGTCGCTGGCCGCGGCCACGCGCATGTCGTGCTCGACCAGGATCACCGTGTTGCCGGCATCGACCAGACCGTGCAGTTGCAGCAGCAGCTTGTCGACGTCGGCCGGGTGCAGACCGGTGGTCGGCTCGTCGAGGATATAGACCGTGTCGCGGCGCTGGGCGCGCTGCAGTTCGCTGGCCAGCTTGATGCGTTGCGCCTCGCCGCCGGACAGCTCGGTGGCCGGCTGGCCCAGGCGCAGGTAGCCCAGGCCGACCTCGAGCAGCACCTGCAGCGGGCGCGCGATGGCCGCGTCGTCTTCGAAGAAAGCCGCCGCCTGTTCCACGGTCATGCCCAGCACCTGCGCGATGTTGCGGCCCTGCAGTTCGATCCCCAGGGTCGCCGCGTTGTAGCGCGCACCGTGGCAGGTCGGACATGGCGCATACACGCTGGGCATGAACAGCAGTTCCACGAACACCGAACCTTCGCCTTCGCAGGTTTCGCAGCGGCCCTTGGCCACGTTGAAGGAGAAGCGGCCCGGATCGTAACGACGCTTGCGCGCGGCCGGCGTGGCGGCGAAGCGCTTGCGCACATGGTCGAACAGGCCGGTGTAGGTGGCCAGGTTGGAACGCGGCGTGCGGCCGATTGGTTTCTGGTCCACGCGCACCAGCCGCTTCACGTGCTCCAGGCCCTCGACGATGCGGCCGCCGACCGGCACCTGCGTGCTGCGTTCCAGTGGGTCGACTGCATCGTCTTCGTCGCCGGTGTCGTGATCGAGGTGTGCAGCCAGCAATTCCACCAGCGCCTGGCTCACCAGCGACGACTTGCCGGAACCCGATACGCCGGTGACGGTGGTGAACACGTTGAGCGGGAAATCGACGTCGAGGCCCTGCACGTTGTTGCGGGTCACGCCCTGCAGGCGCAGCCATGCCGATGGCACGCGCGCACGACTGTCGAAACGCGCCGCTCCGGCAAACAGATAGCGGCGCGTATGCGAGGCCTCGACCTGCTGCAGGCCGGCGGGCGGGCCGCTGTAGAGCACGCGGCCACCCTGCTCGCCCGCGCCCGGGCCCACGTCGACCAGCCAGTCGGCGTGGCGGATGACATCGATCTCGTGCTCGACCACGAACAGCGAATTGCCCGAGGCCTTGAGCTGGTCCAGCGCGGCCAGCAGCGATTGCGCGTCGGCGGGATGGAGCCCGGCGGAAGGCTCGTCCATCACATAGACCACGCCGAACAGATGCGAACGGATCTGTGTGGCCAGCCGCAGGCGCTGCAGTTCGCCGGGCGACAACGTGGGCGTGCTGCGTTCCAATGTGAGATAGCCAAGCCCAAGCTGCTGGACCACCGCGATGCGCGCGCGCAGATCCTCGGCGATGCGTTGGGCGGCGATGGACTGTTCAGGATGCGTGTCGGCATTGCGCGTTCCCGCCTTGCCAGGCTTTGCATCGGCCGCCGGCCGCAGCAGTTCGGCCACCCGCCCCAATGGCAGGCGCGAGAGCTCGCCGATATCCATGCCGGCGAACTTCACCGACAGCGCCTCGCGCTTGAGGCGCTTCCCATCGCATTCCGGGCACAGCGTGCTGAGCAGGTATTGCGACACCCGCTTCTTGATCAAAGGGCTCTGGGTGGTGGCGAAAGTGTGCAGCACGTAGCGGCGCGCACCGCTGAAGGTGCCCATGTAGCTGGGCTCCAGCTTCCGCTTCAACGCGTGCTTCACTTCGGCTGCGGTGAAACCGGCGTACACCGGCACCACCGGCGTCTCCTCGGTGTAGAGGATCCAGTCGCGGGTCTTCTTCGGCAGCTTGTTCCAGGACACATCGACGTCATGGCCCAGCGTGGTCAGGATGTCGCGCAGGTTCTGCCCGTGCCAGGCGGTGGGCCAGGCGGCGATGGCTCGGTCGCGGATGCTCAGCGATGGGTCGGGCACCATCGTGGCCTCGGTGGCGTCGTAGATACGACCCAGGCCATGGCAGGTCGGGCAGGCGCCGGCGGGCGTGTTCGGCGAGAAGCCATCGGCGTAGATGATGCCCTGCCCCGGCGGATAGTCGCCGGCGCGCGAGTAGAGCATGCGCAGCGAGTTGGAAATGGTGGTGACACTGCCTACCGACGAGCGCGTGGTCGGCGTGCCGCGCTGCTGCTGCAGGGCGACGGCCGGCGGCAGGCCTTCGATGGAGTCGACCTCGGGAATGCCGGCCTGGTCGATCAGCCGGCGCGCATACGGCGATATGGAATCCAGGTAGCGACGCTGCGCTTCGGCGAACAGCGTGCCGAAGGCCAGCGAGGATTTGCCCGAGCCGGAGATGCCGGTGAACACCACCAGCGCATCGCGCGGGATATCGACATCGACGTCCTTGAGGTTGTGTTCACGTGCGCCGCGCACCTGGACGAAACCCTGGGCTGGGAGGGGTGCGCCGGCGGCTGCTTTTTTCCTGGGCATGCGTGTTCCTGTTTGAGGGAGGGTGACGGACGCACGGTAATGCGGTGTCAAGAAAACGGCGGCCTGAAAAGAGAAACCCCGCAATGCGGGGCTTCCAATGCATGGCCGGACGTGCGGCTCAGACGGGGAAATCGGCGAAATCCCAGCCCATCACTTTCAGTTCGCCGTCGATCAGGACCAGCAGCAATGAACCGGCGGGCACTTTCGAACCGGCATCGGGCTGTCCGTCCATGAGCTTCTGCGAACCCCAGACCAGGCGCACGGCCGCGTCGACCGGCCATTCTCCACCGCCGGGCACCGGGCGGGTCGGGCGCTCCGGAGACTGGTCCACGGTCAGCGTGCACACCAGATCGCCACCGGCGACGCTCATGTGGTTCTGCAGCGACTCCAGGCTGCCATCATCACCCGAGGTGATGAACTTGCCGGGCTGCACGGCGCAGGCCAGCGCCGCCTGCCAGCTGGCCAGGCGGGCGGCGTCGAACAGTTCTCCGGAGTACTGCTGCGCAAGCGCCTGCGTGACCTGCCCGCCCTGGGCCTTGGCCGCTTCGGCCAGCTTCGTTTCATACAGCGGCAGTTGCGTGGCCCCGACCGGCAGGATCACGCGCGCTACCAGTGCCTTGTCCTTGTCCTTGCGCACCGCGTCCAGCAGCGCGGCCAGTTCATGCTGCACGAACTCCGGCGTGCTCCACGCCTCGGCTTCCACAAGCGCGCCGGCCTTGACCACGTAGTCGTGCACGCCCTCAAGCCGCGGCATGGGCAATGCGCAGGCTTCCAGCTGCAGCAGGCGCAGGCGGCCGCGGTAGATGCCCTGCACAAGCGGACACCAGTCGGGCAGCTGCGACTGCGGCAACGGCGACAGGCCGGAGGCGGTGTTCAGCAGCACCTTCACGGTGCGGGCCACCGTGTGCCCGGCGCCTTCAGTGGTGATGTCGTATTGGATGACCACGTCGTCGGAACCGTCGCCGTCGAGGTCACCCAGGAAGGCTTCGCCGGCGGGGTCGTATTGCTTGTCGGACCTGGCGACCAAGTTGCGTGCGGCGGCTTCCAGCGCCTTGCCGGAGAGCGCAATGGTGGCGGGCGGGCGGGCCTGCGTGCTGGCCGGGACCAGTGCAGGGGCGGTTTCACCCTTGCAGGCGCCCAGGGCGCAGAGGGACGCCAGGGTCAGCGCAAGCAGTGCGGGGCGGCGCAGAGAAGCAGCGGCACGGTGGGAAAGCGGGAGGGTCGACTTCATCGGGCATCCTTGCAATGAGTGAGGGCCGACTGTGCTGGATCGGGTGAGGCAGTACAACGGTGGGCTTCACACAAATAAACAAAGCCCCGCGGTGCGGGGCTTTGTTGTTGGACGACGGCTAGCCGGATTGGCGGCGTTTTGGGTGGCCACTGCTTCGCGACTTGCGTCGCTCCTACATTAGCTGCCGCACCTACCGCGATGAGGGCGGGTCAGGCGAAGGGGTCCTGCAGGACCATGGTGTGGTCGCGGTCGGGGCCGGTGCTGACGATGGAGAGCGGGCAACCCGCCAGCTCTTCCAACGCGCGCAGGTAGGCGCGGGCGGCGGGCGGCAGCTTTTCCCATTCGGTGATGCCGTGGGTGTTCTCGTCCCAGCCCGGGAATTCCAGGTACACCGGCGTGCACTCTTCCCAGCCCTGCGCATCCAGCGGCGCGTACTCGGTGCGCTTGCCGCGGTATTCGTAGGCGATGCAGATCTTCAGCGTCTTCATGCCGTCCAGCACGTCGAGCTTGGTGATGCAAAGGCCGCTGATGCCGTTGATGGCCACCGCGCGCTTCAAGGCCACGATGTCGATCCAGCCGCAGCGGCGCGGGCGGCCGGTGGTGGCGCCGAACTCCTGGCCCTGCTTGCGGATGTACTCGCCCACTTCGTCGTCGAGTTCGGTGGGGAACGGGCCGCCGCCGACGCGGGTGGCGTAGGCCTTGCAGATGCCCAGAACGTAGTCGATCGCATCGGCGCCGACGCCGGTCCCGGCGAGCGCGCCGCCCACCGTCGTGTTGGAGGAAGTGACGTAGGGATAGGTACCGTGGTCGATGTCCAGCAGCGCGCCCTGTGCGCCTTCGAACATGACCCGCTTGCCCTGTTTGCGCAGGTCGTGGAGGATGCCGGCCACGTCGGACTTCATCGGCTGCACGTACTCGCCGAACGCCAGCGCTTCATCGAAGGTCTTCTGGAAATCCACCGCCTCGGCGCCCAGGTATTTGGTCAGCACGAAGTTGTGGTAATCCAGCGCCGTGCGCAGCAGCTCTTCCAGCTGCGGCGGGTAATGCAGGTCGGCGATGCGGATGCCGCGGCGCGCGACCTTGTCTTCGTAAGCCGGACCGATGCCGCGGCCCGTGGTGCCGATGGCCTTGCCGCCGGCCTTGATCTCGCGAGCCTGGTCCAGGGCGATGTGGTACGGCATGATCAGCGGCGCGGCGGGGCTGATCTTCAGGCGCGAACGCACCTCCACCCCCGCCTCTTCCAGTTCGCCGATTTCCTTGATCAGCGCCGCCGGGGAAATGACCACGCCATTGCCGATCAGGCACAGCGCGTCGGCGCGCAGGATGCCGGAGGGAATCAGGTGCAACACGGTCTTCTTGCCGTTGATGACCAGGGTGTGGCCGGCGTTGTGGCCGCCCTGGAAGCGCACGACCGCGCCGATTTCCTCGGTGAGCAGATCGACGATCTTGCCCTTGCCTTCATCGCCCCACTGGGCACCGAGAACGACGACTGACTGACCCATGATTTAGCTCCAATATCTGTAGCAGCGGCGTAAGCCGCAAGCGTGGACCTTCCGCAAGGAAAGGATTTGAGGGCGCCGACACGAGTCGCAGCTTACGCAGCTTCACAACCGCAGACGCAGAAAAAGCCGGAGGGAACAGAGTCCCCATCCGGCTTTTGTGCATTATCCGGGTTTTGGGGGGCGGGGGCTACCCTGCCTGCCATTCCCGATTCAGCGGTCGCTCTTCATGTACTGCAGGAACGGGTCATCCTTGTCCAGCACGATAACGGCCTGGCCATCCGCGAAGGATGCGCGGTAGGCCTCCAGGCTGCGCTGGAAGGAGTAGAACGACGGGTCGCGGCTGGCCGCCTCTCCGTAGATGCGGGCCGCGGTAGCGTCGCCTTCACCGCGCAGCTGCTGGGCGTCGCGGGTGGCTTCTGCCACCAGCACGGTCTGGTCGCGGTCGGCCCCGGCGCGGATGGTGCGGGCCTGTTCCTCGCCTTCGGCCCGCAGCTTGCTGGCGACCTGCATGCGCTGGGCGCGCATGCGCTCGTACACCTGCTTGATCACTTCGCTCTCGGTAGGCAGGTCGATCTGCTTCAAGCGGATGTCGGTGATCTTCATGCCCAGGGTCGCGGCGCCGTCGTTGATGGCCGTGAGCTGCCTGGCAACGATGTCGTTGCGGTCACCGGACACCAGCTGCTGCAGGGTGCGCGAGTTGATCTCGTTGCGAAGCGAGTCGGTGATTATCGGGGCCAGGCGCTCGTTGGCGGTCTTCTCCTCGCCGCCGGTGGCGCGATAGAAGGCGCGCACGTCGGAGATGTAGCCGACCGCGAAGAAGTCGATGCTGACGTCCTTGCGTTCCAGGGTCAGGTAGCGCTCGGGCGCGGTTTCCAGGGTGCGGAAACGACGGTCGAACACGCGCACCGATTCAACCAGCGGCACCTTGAAATGCAGGCCCGGCTTGATGTCGGCGCGGACCACGCGACCCAGGTTGAGGACCAGCGCAGTCTGGTCCTCGCGGACCACGTAGACCGAGCCGAGCAGCGCGAACAGCACGATTGCGGCGATGGCGCCGTACAGGGAAGTCTTCATCGTTGCGGCTCCTCGCGGCCACTGGGTCGCTCGGGGCGTTCGGCCTGCGGCGTCAGGCTCTGCACCGCGGGCAGCACTACCTCATTGGGCAGCACCGCAGGTGCCTGGGCAGCTCCGCCCTGGGCCGGCATGGGCACGTAGATCAGCTGGCGGCCATCGCCGCCCACGACCTTGCGGTTCTGGGCCAGCACGCCCTGCACGGTTTCCAGCCACAGGCGCTTGCGGGTGACGTCGGGGGCGTTCTTGTACTGCTCCTGCAACAAGGTGAAGCGCGCGGCGTCACCGGTGGCGCGGGCCACGGCAGCGGTCTTGTAACCGTCGGCGGTGGTGCGCAGGCGCGCGGCTTCACCACGGGCTTCGGGGACGACCTTGGCGGCATAGGCCTGGGCCTGGTTGACCAGGCTTTCGCGGACCTGCTGGGCGCTGTTGACCTCGTCGAAGGCCGGCTGCACTTCCTGCGGCGGACGGGCGTTGGGCAGGTTGAGTTCGGTCACGATCAGGCCGGTGCGGTAGCTGTCCAGCGACTTCTGCAGGCGTTCCTTGGCCTGGCTGCCCAGCGGGCCACGCACGCCGAGCACGGTATCCAGGTCGGCGCCGCCGACCTGTTCGCGCACGGCGCTCTGGGCGGCCTGCTGCAGCACTTCGTCAGCGCTGCGCGAGCCATACAGGTACAGGCGCGGGTCGCTGATGCGGTACTGCACGTTGAGCGAGACGGTGACGATATTCTCGTCCTTGGTCAGCACCGGCACGGTGCTGCTGAATGTCTTGATCTCGGTGGCGTTGACCTTGGTGACGCTTTCGATAGGCCACGGCCACTTGAAGTTGGGGCCGGGCTGCATGATGCGGGCGAACTGGCCGAAACGCAGGACCACGCCGCGCTGCTGTTCGCCGATCAGCTGGAAGCTGCTGAATACGATCACCAGGGCCAGGCCGATGGCGACCCAGCGCAAGGGGTTGCCACCGCCGCCACCGCCGTCGACGAAGCCACGCAGCCGGTCTATCAGGCCATTGAGATCGTTGCCGCCCCCCTTGCCGCCGCCCCGGTTATTGGGCTTCCAGGGGTTGGGCTTGTCGCCGCTCGGTCCTTTGTCGCCCGAGCCGGGGGTGTTCCAGGCCATGCCATCTCCACGTTGAGGTTTGTGCAGGGCCGGGGCCGTTGCGGGTCTGATTCTACTAGATAGGGTCGGTGGAGCCCGGAGACAAGCGCAGGGCGGGTCTTGACCCGCCATTGCCATGCTGGGGAAACCGACTGCAATGTTCGAAAAAGGTAATAGGCGTCGACGCCGCCGCCGGTTGCCATCGCGGTCGGACACATGGCAATGGCGGGTCAAGACCCGCCCTACGCCATCCATTCCTCGCGCAGTGCCTCGGGCAGCAGGGCTTCCAGCGGCGCGCCGCCAGCCTGCACCGCCAGGCGCTGGGCGTCGGCCAGAGACAGGTCGACCTGGATGTGCCAGCCATCCTCGTCATGGGTTTCGGCGCGTACCGCGCCCAGCGCATGCAGGCGTGAACGCAGGCGCTCGGCATGCGCGGCCGGCAGGTGCAGCTCGCCCTGCACGCGCACCAGCGAAAGGCGCCGGGTCAGCGCGTCTTCCAGCAGCTCCATGCCGACGCCATCGCGTGCGGACAGCCAGACCCGCTCCCTGCCCTCATTGGGCTGGTCGTGGCGTGGCTGCGCGCCTTCGATGCGGTCGATCTTGTTGTAGACCAGCACCTGGGGAATGTCGCCGGCGCCGATTTCCTGAAGCACGCTGTCCACCTGGGCAATGCGCTCCTCGCGCAGCGGATCGGCGGCGTCGATGACGTGCAGCAGCAGGTCGGCCTCGCGCGCCTCGGACAGGGTGGACCGGAATGCGGCCACCAGTTCATGCGGCAGGTCGCGCACGAAACCGACCGTGTCCGACAGCATGATGCTGCCGCCGGGCAGGTTCACCCGGCGCACCGTGGGGTCCAGGGTGGCGAACAGCTTGTCGGCGGCGTAGGCGTCCGAACCGGTCACTGCGTTGAACAGGGTCGACTTGCCGGCGTTGGTGTAGCCCACCAGAGCCACCCGGGGCATCTCGCTGCGCACGCGGGCCCGGCGCATCTGGGTCTGCTGGACCTCGAGTTTCTCCAGCCGCTTCTGCAGCTGGTCCACGCGCTTCTGCAACAGGCGCCGGTCGGTTTCCAGCTGGGTTTCACCCGGGCCACGCAGGCCGATGGAACCGCCGCGCTGGCGTTCAAGGTGGGTCCAACCGCGGATCAGGCGCGTGGCCATGTGCTGCAGCTGCGCCAGTTCGACCTGCAACTTGCCCTCGAAGCTGCGCGCACGCTGGGCGAAGATGTCCAGGATCAGGCCGGTGCGGTCCAGCACGCGGCGCTCCAGGAATTTCTCCAGGTTGCGCTCCTGGCCCGGCGACAGCGAGTGGTTGACCAGGATCAGGTCGGCGCCAGTGGCTTCGGCCGCGGCCTTCACCTCGTCCAGCTTGCCGCTGCCGATATAGGTAGACGGACTGGGCTTGTCCACGCGCGCGGTGATCACCGCGGCAATGGAGGCGCCGGCGGAACGGGCCAGGTCGGCGAATTCCTCCTGCGCGCCGTCATCGGGGGAACTGCCACCGGAACCGGAGCGCATGGGCTGTATCAGCAGGGCGTGTTCACCCTTCTTTGATCGTTCGAACATGGGACAAGTGTGGGGGCGGATGGCCGGAATACAAAGGGCGCAGGCGCTTTTTGCTTCAGGCCTGGCTTTTTAACTTGTCCTCAGGCGCTTGAAGTGACTCGCCCGTACCGCGATTTTCAACATCCGCATGGCTGGGAAATGCCTTTCCTCTTCGGAAGAAGGCTGAAGTCAACAAGTCAGGGGCTCACGGGATAACGGCAAAAGCAGGATCAAATACAGGTGCAGGGGCGGGATCAAGATGGGTACCAGCTTGACCAGCGTCGCTGTCGGACACCGCCGGGATGACTTCGAGATGTTCGGAGAAGCCGGAAAGAATCAGATCGCCATGGAGAAACCAGCTACCTATTCGTTCTCGTCGCCGCCTTCTTCCTCACCGCCATCCTCATTGCCCTGCACGTAGCCGCCACCCGGGCCCACGCGCACATTGCGCGCCGGCACCACCGTGGAAATGGCGTGCTTGTAGACCATCTGGCTGACCGTATTGCGCAGCAGGACCACGAACTGGTCGAACGACTCGATGGTGCCCTGCAGCTTGATGCCATTGACCAGGTAGACCGAGACCGGCACCCGCTCACGCCGCAACGCATTCAGGAAAGGATCCTGCAAGGATTGCCCCTTGGACATTTCTTAGCTCCCGCCTATTTGAATAGGTGTTGTTTTTATAGGTCCGGGTCGGCGCCAGCTCCCCTGCCGCGCCCCGGTGGCCCGATGTTACACAACAACGGCCATTCCGCCAGCTACTCAGTGCGCAGATTGGCCGGGCAGGAACAGCTCAAGCGCTGTCTCCAGTGCCATGCGATCGGACTGCGGATCGAACCAGCGTGCGTCCAGCTCGCCGCGCGACCAGGTCAGCTGGCGCTTGGCCAGCTGGCGGGTGGCGGCGATCGCGCGATCCCGGAACCCGCTTTCCGGCACCAGGCCGTCCAGGTATTCCCAAGCCTGCCGGTAGCCGACCGCGCGCACGGCGGGCAGGTCGAGCGGCTGTTCGACCGACCGCAGTTCCGGCAGCGCGCGCAGGCGCTGGACTTCCTCGATGAAGCCGGCGGCGAGCATGGCGTCGAAACGCTGCTCTATGCGCTGATGCAGGACCGCGCGGTCCCGCGGCGCCAGCACCAGTTTGAGGACACGGAACGGAAAAGGGTGGTGCGATGGCATGGCCTGCCATTCGCTGATCGGCTTGCCGCTGAGCCGGAATACCTCCAGCGCGCGCTGGATGCGCTGCGGATCGGTCGGCTTGATCTTCGCGGCGGCGCGGGAATCGACCGATGCGAGCTCGGCATGCAATGCCGGCCAGCCGCGTGCGGCGGCTTCGGCAGCGATGGTTTCGCGCAACGCCTGGTCGGCTTCCGGCATCGGCGAGAGTCCGTCGAGCAGCGCCTGGAAATAGAGCCCGGTGCCGCCCGCCAGGATCGGGATCCGACCGCGTGCGGCTATACCTGCCAACGCGGCGGAAGCATCGCGAGCAAACTCCGCCGCCGAATACGGTTGCCACGGCTCGCGCACATCGATCAGGTGATGCGGCACGGCGGCCAGCATCGCCGCGTCGGGCTTGGCGGCGCCGATATCCAGGCCGCGATAGACCAGAGCCGAATCCACGCTGACGATCTCACCGCCCAGACGTTGCGCCCATTCCATTGCCAGCGCGGTCTTGCCTGAAGCGGTGGGACCCATCAACACGATAGCCGCTGGCCTGTGGTCGGCGGGCATCAGTCGTCGTCAGGCCAGCGGATCGTCGAAGCCGCCGATGCCGCGCGTGGGATCGGCACGGCCGCGACCGCATTCCACACTTTCAATGCGTCGACGGTGGCTGCAACGTCATGCACGCGCAGGATCATGGCGCCGCGCTGGGCCGCGATCAGGTGCGCGGCGACCGATCCGGCGATGCGATCACGTGCATCATCCCGACCGGTGAGTTCGCCAATGGTGCGCTTGCGCGACAACCCGGCGAGCACCGGCACGCCGAGTTCGGTGAAGCGCTGCAATTGCGCCAGCAAGGCGAGGTTGTGCGCGGTGTTTTTGCCGAAGCCGAACCCCGGGTCGACCAGCAGGTGCTTCCTGGCGATGCCGGCCATTTCGGCAGCGAACAGGCGTTCGGTCAGGAACCGGTGCACGTCGCCGACCACATCGTCGTAGTCCGGTGCCTGCTGCATGGAATGGGGCTCGCCATGCATGTGCATCAGCACCACGGGCACTCCGGCGGCGGCCGCGGCCTCCATCGCGCCTTCGCGACGCAAGCCATAAACGTCGTTGATCATGCCCGCACCGGCGGCCACGGCGGCGCACATCACCTCCGGTTTGGACGTGTCGATGCTGATCGGAACCGAAACCCGGGTGGCCAGTTGCTCTATCACCGGGATGACCCGGCGCAGCTCTTCTTCCACGGAGACAGTCTGCGCACCCGGGCGCGTGGACTCGCCACCGATGTCGAGCAGGTCGGCGCCCTCCTCCACCAGCCGCAGCGCATGCGCGACCGCGGCCTCCAGAGTCTCGTGCGCACCGCCATCGGAAAAGGAATCGGGGGTCACGTTGACAATGCCCATCACCTGCGGGCGATCGAGCCTGAGGATGCGGCCCGCGCAGTCGAGTTGTGGCGTGGTGTCGAACATGATTCAAGCCATCCGGGGATGGCCGCTAGTGTAGGGCCGTGCGATCGCCTGTGTAGATCCAGGCGCCGGCCACGCTCGCGGGAAATAAAAAAGGCCAGGACGGGTCCTGGCTTTTTCGTCATCGGATGGCAGAGCGGATCAGGTCTGCGCGGCCGGCCCGCCGATCGGCGGCAGCGGCATCACTTCGCCCTTTTCGGTCTTGGTCCAACCAGCCGGCGGTGGCGGCTCGCGGCCTTCCATGATCGCGTCGATCTGCGACACGTCAATGGTCTCGTACAGCATCAACGCCTCGGCCATCTTGTGCAGCTTGTCCAGGTTCTCGGTCAGCAGCGCGGTGGTGCGTGCGTAGGCCTTGTCGAGGATGGTGCGGACCACTTCGTCGATCTTGCGTGCGGTGTCGTCGGATACGTTCTTGTGCTGCGAGACCGAACGGCCCAGGAACACTTCCTCTTCCTCTTCCGCATAGGTGATCGGACCCAGCTCTTCCGACAGGCCCCACTTGGTGACCATGTTGCGTGCCATCTTGGTGGCCCGCTCGATGTCGTTGGAAGCGCCCGTGGTGACCTTGTCGGAGCCGAAGATCAGTTCCTCGGCGACACGTCCGCCGTACAGCGTGGCCAGCCGGCTCTCGATCCCGGTGCGGTTGATGCTGTACTTGTCGCCTTCCGGCAGATACACGGTCACGCCCAGCGCACGGTCGCGCGGAATGATGGTCACCTTGTAGACCGGGTCATGTTCGGGCACCAGGCGGCCGACGATGGCGTGGCCGGACTCGTGGTAAGCGGTATTGAGCTTTTCTTCCTCGCTCATGGCCAGCGAGCGGCGCTCGGTGCCCATGATGATCTTGTCGCGGGCGCGGTCGAAATGCTCCATGCGCACTTCCTTGCCGCTCTCGCGTGCGGCGAACAGCGCCGCCTCGTTGCAGAGGTTGGCCAGGTCGGCGCCGGAGAAACCCGGAGTGCCACGCGCAATGACCATCGGCACCACGTCGTCGGCCAGCGGCAGCTTACGCATGTGCACGCGCAGGATCTGCTCGCGGCCCTTGACGTCGGGCAGGCCAACCACGACCTGGCGGTCGAACCGGCCCGGGCGCAGCAAAGCCGGATCCAGCACGTCGGGACGGTTGGTCGCGGCGATCACGATCACGCCTTCGCCGCCTTCGAAACCGTCCATCTCCACCAGCAACTGGTTGAGGGTCTGCTCGCGTTCGTCATGCCCGCCACCCAGGCCGGCGCCACGATGGCGGCCAACGGCGTCGATTTCGTCGATGAAGATGATGCAGGGCGCGTGCTTCTTGGCCTGGTCGAACATGTCGCGCACGCGGCTGGCGCCGACGCCGACGAACATCTCGACGAAGTCGGAACCCGAAATGCTGAAGAACGGGACCTTGGCCTCGCCGGCGATGGCCCTGGCCAGCAGCGTCTTGCCGGTGCCGGGCTGGCCGACCATCAGCACGCCGCGCGGGATCTTGCCGCCGAGCTTCTGGAACTTGCCCGGGTCGCGCAGGAATTCGACCAGCTCGCTGACTTCTTCCTTGGCCTCGTCGCAACCGGCGACGTCGGCGAAGGTGACCTTGATCTGGTCCTCGCCCTGCAGCTTGGCCCGCGACTTGCCGAAGGACATCGCGCCCTTGGCGCCACCGCCGCCACCCTGCATCTGCCGCATCATGAAGATCCAGAAGCCGATGATCAGCAGCACCGGCAGGAAGGTCATCAGGATCGAACCCAGCGAGAAGCCACTGGCGGGCTTCTCGCGCTCGATGCTCACGCCCTTGTTGACCAGCACGTTGATCAGGCTCTCGTCCTGCGGTCCGTACACGGTGCCTGCGCTGCCGTCGGTGCGCTTGTAGGAGATCGCGTTGGTCACCAGGTTGCTGTCATTGGTGAAGTTCACCGAGCCGACGGCCCCGTTGTTCACTTCCTGCAGGAACTCGGAATAGGTGGTCTCGGCGCCGGCGGTGGCACCGGTCTTCGGCGAGAAGCTCTGGAACACCACCATCAGCACGACGGCGACGATTACCCACAGCATCAGATTCTTGCTCAAGCCGTTCATCCTCATTGACTCCGGTATTTCCTGTTGACCCGATGGGCAGACTACAACCAACTACTTCATTTCTTGTTTAGAAGCTTGCCCTGGCCCAGCGCATACACTTCCGGCGACCGCTTGCGGGAGGCATCCGGCTTGCGGATTACCACCTTTTCGTACCGCCGCCGCAACTCGCGCACGTAATCATCGAAACCGGTGCCCTGGAAAACCTTGATCAGGAACGCGCCACCCGGTTTCAGGTGGCCGTCGGCGAAGTCCATCGCCAGCTCGGCCAGATGCATCATGCGCGGCTGGTCGACCGCATCCACACCACTCTTATTGGGGGCCATATCCGACAGCACAAGGTCCACCGGCAGGCCATTCAACATGGCTTCCAGCTGGGATAGGACTTCATCCTCCCTGAAATCCCCATGAAGGAAGTCGACCCCGGCCAGGCTGGGCATCTCCAGGATGTCCATCGCGACCACACGGCCGCTGTCGCCGAGGGCCTTGCGCACGAACTGCGACCAGCCGCCGGGGGCTGCCCCCAGGTCGACCACGACCATCCCCGGCCTGAGCAGGCGGTCACGCTCGATCAGCTCTTCGAGCTTGTAGGCCGCCCGCGAACGCAGGCCCTCGGCCTGCGCTTTTTTCACGTAGGGGTCGGCGAAATGCTCTTTGAGCCAGCGCTGGCTGCTTTTGCTTCGGGTGGCCATGGGGGTCGTCGTGCTTCCCAAGTACCCGTGCGCATTGCAGCAAGGGGATAGGAAAAGGGAACGTGGGGAGGGCCGCATGATACCCTGAAGCCCCTCCCAGCCCCGTACTGCAGCGCATGTCCACAGCCTTGACCTCCAGCCAGTCCCGCTTCCTCCGCGGCCAGGCGCACGACCTCAGGGCCCTGCTGCAGATAGGCGCCAAGGGCCTGACGCCCTCTTTCCTTGCCGAACTTGACGCGGTGCTGGAGCAGCACGAGCTGGTCAAGGTGAAGATCGGCGCCGAAGACCGTGAAGCACGCGATGCCATGATCGGCGAGATCGTCGAGAAGTCCGCCTCGGCACTGGTCCAGCGCATCGGCCATGTCGCCGTGCTCTATCGTCCGAGCAAGGACCACCGCCACATCGTGCTGCCCCGCAAATAAGGCACTCCACGCTGGGTGCCGACACGGCAAAGGCCGACCGACCATGCAGCTGAACCACGAACGACCCGATTACACCTACGCACTTCGCGCTGCCGACGGCCGCAGCGCCAGGGTCAACGAGCGCGTGCTGGAAGCCAGCTTCATCCTGGCACCCAACGAACTCATCGACGCCTGGCCGATTGCCGATGCAAGTGCGCTGGCGCCTGAAGACATCGCGCCATTGCTCGCGCTGGATCCGGAACTGGTACTGCTCGGGACCGGCGAGCGCCAGCTGTTTCCTTCCGCCGCGGTGATGGCCGCCTGCCTGACCCGCGGCATCGGCATCGAGGTCATGGCCAACGCGGCGGCCGCGCGCACGTTCAACGTGCTGGCCGGCGAAGGCCGACGGGTGGTCGCCGGATTCGTGCTGGCGCCATGAAGCGCGGCCTGCCCAGGGCGGCTAGATGCCCGCTCCTTTTCTCCTTGCTGCTGGTCAGCGGTCCGCAGCTCGCCGCGGACGACGGCTTCCGGCAATGGGCAACCCCGCGCTCCGCCATGGTGACCGAATACCAGCAGTTCCTGGATCGCAGGCAACTGGGCCACGTGGCGCCGATGCGCTTCCTGCTGCGCAGCGCGCGCATGTGGCGGGACTGCGGCGCCAGCGAATTCGCGCTTGCGCCGAAAGTCCAGTGGACGAATATCGTGCCGACATTGCGTGTGGTGAGCGCCCTTCAAGCCGCCGGAATGGTGGACGCCAAGCGGGTGGCTTCGGGTTATCGCGATGGCGCGCTGAACCGCTGTGCGGGTGGCAGCGCGCGCAGCCGGCACGTGCTCAACAACGCGCTGGATTTCGACCTTGCCGCCTCGCCGGACAACGTTGCCCGCCTGTGCCACTACTGGCGCAGCAAGGGCCCGGCGTTGAAACTGGGCCTCGGCTTCTACACCAACACCAGGATCCACCTGGACACGTCGGGGTTCCGCACCTGGGGCGCCGACCACACCCACAAGACGTCCCTCTGCAACCAGTCTTCGTAGCGGCGCCTGCCCTGCTGAGAAACGAGTCCGCTGCCTGCCAGCCTCCTCTCCAGGCCGCTGCCTCGGATTGCGGGTGGTCAAGCTTCGGAACAGGACGCTGCGGTTGTCAGCGCCTGGGGAGGTAGAGCAGCGGATCCACGGGCTTGCCGTTGTAGCGGATCTCGAAGTGCAGCATGTCGCGCGCGGCGCCACTGCGGCCCATTTCGGCGACCTGCTGGCCCGCCTTCACGTTCTGGCCTTCGTTGACCAGCCGCTTGCGATTGTGGCCATAGGCCGACAGCCACGACTCACTGTGCTTGATGATGACAAGTTCGCCGTAACCGACCAGGCCGCCACCGGAGTACACCACCACTCCATCGCCTGCGGCACGCACCGGCTGGCCGCTGCTGCCGCCAATGTCGACGCCCTGCTTGGTGGCGTCACCGGCGGTGAAACCGCCTATGACCACGCCCTCGGCAGGCCAGCGCCAGCTGAAGCCACTGCTTGGCGGCGAAGCGGGAGTGGTCACCGCAGGCGATCGGGTCGTGACAGTGGGAACGGTGGTCACCGGCCTGGGACGACCCGTGGCGACGGTCGTGGCCGGACGGCCGGAAGCTGAGCCGCCACCGGCCGGATACAGCCTGATGCCCTGGCCCGGATAGATGGTGTAAGGCGAGGCGATGCCGTTCCATGCCGCCAGGTCGCGGACATCGATGCCGTTGCGGAAAGCCAGGCCATACAGCGTGTCGCCGCGCTGTACCTTGGCGATGACGCCGTATTTGGGCTGCGAAACCGCTCGCGCGCGGGAACGCGAAGAAGAGGAAGTGTCACGCACCACACTGCTGCTGCACCCCGCCAGCCATACCATGGCGAGCAGCATGGCCAGCAGCCGGGAAAGCCTGGGTGCATTGCTATTCTTCATCGTGCCGTTTCATCCACCATTGGCCTTCCACACAATCCAGCCGACCAGCAAGACCAGCAGCACGCTGGATATCCAGCCGACCGGTTCGATCCAGCGATGCAAGGCAGCCTCGGCACGTGCGCCACCGAGCCTGATCGCGCCCGCGACCAGGTAGAGGCGCTTGCCACGACCCACGAACATGCTTGCCATGAACGGTAACAGCGGTACGCCAACGATGCCTGAGGCCCACGTGAATATCTTCAGAGGGATCGGAGTGAAACCTGCAAGTACCAGCAGCCAGAACGCCTTCCACGGCGATTCGGCGACGACCTGGCGCAGGTGCGTTACCTGCGCATCGATCTTGGCGCTCCATCCCAGCCATTCGATCAGCGGCGTTACCGCCTCGAAGGCGTAGTGACCCAACGCGTATCCGACCAGTGCGCCCAGCAGCGAACCGACCAGGCTCAAGGTGGCGAACCAGAAGGCGCGCCTGGGCTGGGCCAGCGACATCGGCGCCAGCATCACTTCAGGCGGCACCGGGAAGAAGATAGCCTCGATGAAGCTCAATCCCGCCAGCAGGCGCGGCGCATGACGATGCTGCGCCCACTGGATGGCACGGGCGTACATCGGTCCGAATATCTGCATGCGATCAGTCCAGGGTGCCGGACAGCAGCGGCACGAACACCACCGGCGCCAGCACCTGCTCATCGACGCCACCATCGGCGCGCTTGGTCAGCTTGAGCAGCGATTGCGAGGAGGCACCACCCACCGGCGCGACCAGATGCCCACCCACCGCGAGCTGGTCGATCAGGGCGCCAACCAGCGCAGGCGCGGCGGCGGTGACGATGATCGCGTCATAGGGCGCATGCTCGGCCCAGCCGACGCGGCCATCGTCATGCTTGCTGCGTACGTTCATGCCCAGCTGGCGCAAGCGCTTGCGCGCCTGGCGCAGCAGGTCGCCGATGCGCTCCACGGTGTAAACCTCCAATCCCAGCGCCGCCAGGATTGCGGCCTGGTAACCGGAGCCCGTGCCGATCTCGAGCACTGTCCTTGGCGACGCATCCAGCAACAGCGCCTCGGTCATGCGCGCCACCACCCAGGGCTGGGAAATGGTCTGGCTGTGGCCGATGGGCAGCGCGGTGTCTTCGTAGGCGCGCATGGCCAGCGCCTCATCCACGAACAGGTGGCGTGGCACCGTGCGTACCGCGTTGAGCACGTTCTCGTCGCGGATGCCGGATTCACGCAGGCGCTCGACCAGGCGGTCACGCACGCGTTGCGAGGTCATTCCCTGGCCCGCCACCTCGGGTTGCAACCGCAACCGTGGGGTCATGCCGACGCCTCCAGCGAGGCACTGAGGCCGCCCACCCAGCTGGCCACCTTTTCCAGCGCCTGGTAGCGCGTCAGGTCGACATGGATCGGGGTGATGGAAATGAAGCCGGTACGCACCGCGTGGAAATCGGTGCCCGGTCCGGCGTCCTGTTCCTGTCCGGCCGGGCCGATCCAGTACACCGTGCCCCCGCGCGGGTCGGGCTGCGGCAGGCAGGCCTCGGAACGATGGCGATTGCCCAGGCGGGTGACTTCGAAGCCGGCGACCGCATCCCACGGAAGGTCGGGCACGTTGACATTGAGGATGGTGTCGGCCGGAAGCGGATCCGACCTCAGCCGCGCGACGATTTCAACCGCCGCGCGTGCCGCGGTAGCGAAATGCTTCGCCTTGTGGTCGGCAGTCACCAGCGAAACCGCGACCGCCGGCAGGCCCAGGAAACGGCCTTCCATCGCCGCCGATACCGTGCCCGAATAGATCACGTCATCACCGAGGTTGGCGGAATTGTTGATCCCCGACACAACGATGTCCGGTTCGACTTCCAGCATCCCGGTCAACGCCAGGTGCACGCAGTCGGTGGGCGTGCCGGCGACACGCCAGGTCTGCTCGTCGAGCTTCTTGATGCGGATCGGCAGGTCCAGGGTGAGGGAATTGCTCGCGCCCGAACGATCACGATCAGGGGCCACTACCAACACTTCATGTCCGGCGCCGCGCAGGCCTTCCGCAAGCATGCGGATGCCGGGGGCGTCGACGCCGTCGTCGTTGCTAACAAGTACGCGCATGGGGTTCCTCAGTTGCAGCCCATGATACCGCACGTCTTGCGCAGCGCCCTGATGCCGCTACCCTGCAGGCATGCCAAGCAAGCCCGATGAAGACGACGATGCCGCGCTGTTTCGCCAGGCAATAGGGCCGGTCAAGCCCCTGCCCGAGTCAGCGCTGCCCCCTGCCAGACCCAAGCCACGGCCGCGCGCGGGGATGGCCGAACTCGACGAACGCGCAGCCCTGGGTGAATTCCAGCGCGGCTTGGCCGATCTGTCAGTGCTGGCGGCGGGCGACACGCTCAGCTATCGACGCGAGCTGGTGCCGCCCGCGGTCTTCCAGCGGCTGAAGCGCGGACGCTTCTCGGCCCAGGACGAACTTGATCTGCATGGAGCGACGATATTGCAGGCCGAATCGATGCTGCGGCAGTTCCTCGCCGAGGCTCACGACCATGAATTCGGATGCGTGCGCATCATCCACGGCAAGGGCCTGCGAGATGGCGGCAGCATGCCGCCGTTGAAGAACCTGGTGGATCGCGTGCTGCGGCAGCGTGCCGACGTGCTCGCGTTTCACTCCGCCCCGGCCGCGCAAGGCGGCACGGGCGCGGTATTGGTGTTGTTGGCGCGTCGCTGAGCGCCCTTCCCCCAGCAAGGGCTTGGGCAACCAACTAGCGAACCACTAACGGGCGTCGGCTACCGCTTGCGGGACGCGCTTGCGCGGGGTGTTGACCCATACCACGCGAGTGCCGCGCTGCTTTGCGATCTGTTCGACAAGGGCGACGTATTGATCGTCCTGGACCAACGTTTCGTGCAGCGGCTTTGGCGCATCGCCATAGGCAGCGCCCTGGGTGCTGGCACAGCCGGACAAGAGCAGCAACGGTGCGAATAGAAGCAATGAACTCTGCCACGTTTTCATGACAAATCTCCCTTGGATGCCTGTTGGTGGCGTCCCGCTCACTGCATGCAAACGGGGCGTCCACCTCTGCTTATACGCCGGGCCACATTGCATGCCAGTACCGGCCGGGGTTTTCCGACAAGCGGCGGCTGCTCAGGAACGTTCGGTCGTTTCACCCAGTTCCTGCAGCAGTGCGGTGGCATAGCTGCCGGGCGGCAGGCTGAAAGAGAGGACCAGGGACCCATCGCCCTGCCACTCCCAGGACAGCGCCGCAGGCACCAGCCGCAACGCACGGCGTTCCTGCTTCATGCCGGCCTGCTCCAGCCCTTCCCGTAGCGCGCTTGAATCGCCATCAGCCAACGCCGACGTTTCCACTTCCGCGCAAGGGCCCGTGCTGCGCAATTCGCCGGCTCCCCACAAGGGGCCGCTGGGGTGGATATCGAAGCGGGCGAGGCGTTCGGCCAAGGCGTCGGTCCAAGGCTCGGGGCCAAACACGCTGCGACTGCCGGCAAGCACCCACACTTCGCCCTCCAGGCCTGTATCCCAGCTGTTGCCAGCCACGCGCGCAGCCAGCACGCGGTTGAACAATTCCGAGCGCGCCGCGGACAGCAGGATCGAACGCTCCTCGCGGCGTACACGACGCCCACCGAACATCGCCAGCACTGCGGCCACGTTGCCCGCCTCGCGGCCGAAACGTTGACTGCCGAACCAGTTGGGGAGACCCCGCGCCGCAATCTGCGCCAACCGCGCTTCGATTGCCTCGCGCTCCCCGACGACCTCGCGCAGGGTCAGCACGAAGCGGTTGCCGGCAAGGGCGCGGCGCGGCAGCTTGCGGTTGTGCCAGACGGCTTCGAGCACCTTGAAGTCATCGGCCTGCAAGCTCGCGACATCGGGCGCGACCCGTTTGGGCAGGTGCACGCTGAAACGCTGCCGGGTGACGGCATGCCGGTCTTTCATGCCGGCATAGCCTATGGCCATGTCCCGCAAGCCGGCCCACGCAGCCAGCCGCCTGGCAGCTTCGCTGGTATTGAGTCCGCGCTTTTCAACCGTCAGCAGCAGGTGCTCGCCTTCCCCATGCGGATCGAATGCGGGCATCTCCTCGACCAGGAAGTCCTCGGGAACACTGCGGATCCGGGCGGCCAGCACGGGCTCGCCAAAGGCGCGCGGCAACCTCGCGCTCATGGCTGGACCAGCAGCACGACCGCCTGCGCGGCGATGCCTTCGCCCCGGCCCGTGAAGCCGAGTTTCTCGCTGGTGGTCGCCTTGATGCTCAGCGCCTCCACCTCGCAATCCAGCTCCGCCGCAAGCACGGCGCGCATCGCCTCGGCATGTGGTCCCACCTTGGGCCGCTCGCAGATCACTGTGATGTCGGCATTGCCCAGCTGCCAGCCGCGTGCGCGCAACAGTCCATTGCAATGGCGCAGGAAGGCCCGGCTGTCCGCGCCCTTCCACTGCGGATCGCTGGGTGGAAAGTGCATGCCTATGTCACCCAGCGCCAGCGCGCCCAGCATGGCATCGCACAAGGCGTGGATGACGACGTCACCATCGCTGTGCGCTTCCAGGCCCTGGTGGTGTGGCACGCGCACGCCGCCCAGCATGACGTGGTCGCCGGCACCGAAGGCATGCACGTCGATGCCCTGGCCGATGCGGATCTTTGGAAGTTCATTCATGGATGGGTCCGGATGGGGAAGCACGCGAAAACCGCCCGTCTTGGGGGGATCAGCCGCGATGTTGCGAAAGTATGAACTCGAAGCGTGCGAGGTCCGCAGGCGTGGTGACCTTGAAATTTTCCTCGCTGCCTTCGATCAGCAGCGGCCGCAGGCCCTGCAGTTCCATCGCCATCGACTCGTCGGTGGCTTCGACGCCGCTACGGCCGGCTTCTTCCAGCGCCCGCGACAACTGCAAGCGGCGGAACAGCTGCGGCGTCAACGCACGCCACAGGCGCTGGCGCGGCTCGGTGCCGTCAATGCCACCGTCGTCGCCGGCACGCTTCAATGTATCGCGGACAGGTGCGGCGAGAATCGCGCCCACCGGATCGTTGCGCCCGCGCTCGAGCAACTGCTGCAGGTCTTCCTGGCCCAGGTTGGGCCGCGCCGCATCGTGCACCAGCACGAAATCATCGGCCCTCACTTCCTCCGGCAATGCGTGCAGCGCCGCCAGCACCGACTGCGCGCGCGTCGCGCCCCCTGCGCAGGTGAGCACCGGTTTCCCCGCAAAGGACGTCCAACCCGGCCAGTCCACGTCATTGTCGGCAATAGCCACCATCGCGCCGTCCACCGCTGGATGGGCCAGCAACGCGGCCAGCGCGTGGGCGACCAGGGGCTGTCCGGCTACCTGCAGGTACTGCTTGGGCAGTTCGCCGCCGAAACGGGTGCCGCGGCCGGCGGCGGGCACGATCGCCCAGATGCCCCGCATCAGGGCCGTGGCTCGTTTTCGGAATCCGCTGCCTGTACTTCCGGAAGTGGCGCGGGTGCGCCACCGGATTCGACAACGCGGTAGAACTTCTCCCCCGGCTTGATCATGCCCAGTTCGCTGCGTGCGCGTTCTTCCACGGCTTCCTCGCCGGACTTGAGGTCTTCGACCTCGGCGGCCAGTGCGTTGTTGCGTTCCTGCAGGCCATGGTTTTCACGCGCCTGGTGCGCGACCTGGTTCTGCAGGCCGGTCACTTCGCCCCAGCTGCCATCGCCGAACCACAGCCTGTATTGCAGCCATCCCAGCAGCAGCGCCAACAACAGCAAGGGCAATGCCAGCCGCCGCATCGACTATCGCTTCAACGACACGAACGCATCGCGCCCGGCATAGCGCGCACGCGCACCCAGCGATTCCTCGATGCGCAGCAGCTGGTTGTACTTGGCCACGCGGTCGCTGCGGCACAGGGAGCCGGTCTTGATCTGGGTGGCGGTGGTGGCCACGGCGATATCGGCGATGGTGGTGTCCTCGGTCTCGCCGGAACGATGCGAAATGATCGCCGCGTAGTTGGCGCGGTGGGCCATGGCCACGGCTTCGAGGGTTTCGGTCAAGGTGCCGATCTGGTTGACCTTGATCAGGATCGCATTGGCCGTGCCCGACTCGATACCCTGCTGGAAGATCTTCGGATTGGTGACGAACAGGTCGTCGCCGACCAGCTGCACCTTGTCGCCCAGGCGATCGGTCAGCAGCTTCCAGCCGGCCCAGTCGTCCTCACCCATTCCGTCCTCGATGGTGACGATCGGGTATTCGGCGCACCAGCCGGCGAGGAAATCGGTGAACTGCTCGGAGGTCAGGCGCTTGCCTTCGCCCATCAGGTGGTACTTGCCGTTCTCGTGAAACTCGGTGCTGGCCACGTCCAGGCCCAGCAGGATGTCCTCGCCGGCCTTGTAACCGGCCCGGCCGATGGCTTCCAGGATGGTGTCCAGCGCTTCCACGTTACTGCGCAGGTCGGGCGCGAAGCCGCCTTCGTCGCCCACCGCCGTGCTCAGACCATGGCCCTTCAACACCGACTTCAGCGCATGGAATATTTCGGCGCCGGCGCGCAGGGACTCGGCGAACGAGTCGAAGCCGACCGGCAGCACCATGAATTCCTGCAGGTCGACGTTGTTGTCGGCATGCGCGCCACCATTGATGATGTTCATCATCGGCACCGGCAAAGTCACTTCGCCACCATTGGACAGGTGCTGCCACAGCGGCATCTTCCTCGAGGCCGCGACCGCGTGCGCATTGGCCAGCGACACGCCAAGCAAGGCATTGGCGCCCAGGCGGCCCTTGTTTTCGGTGCCGTCCAGGTCGATCAGGCGCCGGTCGAGGCCTTCCTGGTCGGCCGCGTCGAATCCTTTCAGCGCGCTGGCGATGGCGCCATTGACGTTGCCGACCGCATGCTGCACGCCCTTGCCCAGGTAACGCGTCTTGTCGCCATCGCGCAGTTCGACCGCTTCCTTGGAGCCGGTCGAGGCGCCCGAAGGCACCATCGCGCGCCCGAAGGAACCATCGGCCAGGGTGACTTCCGCTTCAAGCGTGGGATTACCGCGGCTGTCGAGGATTTCGCGGGCGTGGATCTTGGTGATTGAGGTCATGGGGGCTTGTTTCAGTTCAGAGTGAGGATTCGAGGAAACCATTCTTCTTGGTGATGCTGTCCAGCGCCATCAGGGTTTCCAGCAGCGCTTCCATCTTGCCCAGCGGCCACGCATTGGGGCCATCGGACAGCGCTTCCTCCGGCTTCGGATGGGTCTCCATGAAGATGCCGGCGATCCCCACGGCCATGGCCGCGCGCGACAGCACCGGCACGAATTCGCGCTGGCCGCCGGACTTGCCGTCCATGCCGCCGGGCAGCTGCACCGAATGGGTGGCATCGAACACGACCGGACAGCCGGTGTCGCGCATCACGCTCAGCGAGCGCATGTCCGAGACCAGGTTGTTGTAGCCGAAGCTGGCGCCGCGTTCGCAGGCCATGATCTGCTCGTTGCCGGTGGCCTTGGCCTTGTTGGTGACGTGCTTCATTTCCCAAGGCGACAGGAACTGGCCCTTCTTGATGTTGACGGGCTTGCCGGCGCTGGCGACCTTGTGGATGAAATCGGTCTGCCGGCACAGGAACGCAGGCGTCTGCAGCACGTCGACGACCGACGCCACTTCGTCCAGCGGCGTGTACTCATGCACGTCGGTCAGCACCGGCACGCCGAGCTGGCGCTTGACCTCGGCCAGCACCTTCAGCCCTTCCTCCACGCCGGGGCCGCGAAAGCTGGTGCCCGACGTGCGGTTGGCCTTGTCGAAGCTGGACTTGAAGATGAAGTTGATGCCGAGCTTGCCGGTGATCTCCTTCAGCTTGCCGGCCACGTCCAGCTGCAGCTGCATGGACTCGATGACGCAGGGACCGGCGATGAGGAAGAACGGCTGGTCGAGGCCAACCTCGAAATTACAGAGCTTCATGCATGCAAACCTTCTGTGGGAGGGGCTTCAGCCCCGACGCCTTTTCATTGTCCAGGCCGGGGCTGGAATCCTCCGCACATTCGCAAGTCATGCCCTGGCTTCCTTCAACAGCTTGCCGCCCGCCTTCATCTCGCGCGCGGCGCGAATGAAACCTACGAACAAAGGATGGCCATCGCGGGGCGTGGAAAGGAATTCGGGGTGGGCCTGGCAGGCCAGGAACCAGGGATGCACGGGGCGCGGCAGCTCGATCATCTCGACCAGCAGATCGTCCATGGACTTGGCGGAAATCACCAGGCCGGCATCTTCCATCTGGGTGCGGTAGCGGTTGTTGAACTCGTAGCGGTGGCGGTGGCGTTCGGCAATCACGTCCTTGCCGTACAACTCGCGCGCCAGCGTGCCGGGTTTCAGGCGCGCTTCCTGCAGGCCAAGACGCATGCTGCCGCCCAGGTCGGTGCGCTCATCGCGCTTCTCCACCTCACCGGTGGCGGTGCGCCATTCGGTGATCAGGCCGATGACCGGATGCGCGGACTGCTTGTCGTTCTCGGTGCTGTTGGCGTCGGCCATGCCAACCACGTTCCGCGCGTATTCCACCACCGCCGCCTGCATGCCGTAGCAGATGCCGAAATACGGCACGCCGTTTTCGCGGGCGAAACGCGCACTGACCACCTTGCCCTCGAAACCGCGATCACCGAAGCCGCCTGGCACCAGGATGCCATGCACATCCTGCAGCGCGGACATGTCGTTGCCCTCCAGCTCCTGCGCCTCCAGCCATTTGAGATTCACGCGGGTGCGCTGACGCAAACCACCGTGCTTCAGCGCTTCGCCAACGGACTTGTACGCATCCTTGTGGTCCACGTACTTGCCGACCACGGCGATGGTGACTTCATCCAGCGGGTTGAGGGTGGCATCGACCGCTGCCTCCCACTCCGAGAGGTCGGCCGGGCCGGATACCGGTAGCTTGAGCTGGGTGGCGACAATTTCGTCCAGGCCCTGCTCGTGCAGGTACAGCGGAATCTTGTAGAGCACGTCCACGTCGGGGGAGGCAATGACCGCGCGCTCGGAAACATTGGTGAACGAGGCGATCTTGCGGCGTTCCGAGTCGGGCAGCGGCTGCTCGCTGCGGCACAGCAGCACGTCCGGCTGGATGCCGATCGAGCGCAATTCCTTGACCGAGTGCTGGGTGGGCTTGGTTTTCAGCTCGCCGGCCGCGGCGATGTATGGCACCAGGGTCAGGTGCATGAACAGCGCCTTCTCCTGGCCGCGCTCGGTGCGGATCTGGCGGATGGCCTCGAGGAACGGCAGCGATTCGATGTCGCCCACGGTGCCGCCGATCTCGACCAGGGCCACGTCGAATCCGGCGGTCGCCTCGTCGATGCAGCGCTTGATCTCGTCGGTGATGTGCGGAATGACCTGCACGGTGGCGCCGAGGTAGTCGCCGCGGCGTTCCTTGCGGATCACGTTTTCGTAGATTCGGCCGGTGGTGACCGAGTTCTTGCGGCTCAGGCGCGTGCGCACGAAGCGCTCGTAATGGCCCAGGTCCAGGTCGGTCTCGGCGCCGTCGTCGGTGACGTAGACCTCGCCGTGCTGGAACGGGCTCATGGTGCCCGGGTCTACGTTGATGTAGGGGTCCAGCTTCATCATCGTGACCCGCAGGCCACGGGCTTCAAGGATGGAAGCCAGCGAAGCAGCGGCAATGCCCTTGCCAAGCGAGGACACCACGCCGCCGGTAACGAAAATCAGGGGAGTCATGGCCGAAGGCCTCCCGGAAAGCCATAGTTTACCGGTTGGCACGCTTCTGTACAAAGCCGGCCCCGGAAAACGGGGTGGGCCAGCTGCTGCAACCGCGTAAAACCGCACGCCCCGACCATGCGGGGCGTGCGTGGGCCCATGGGGGCCCGATAAGCGTGGTGGACCGGGTCAGCAGGCTATCTGCGCAGCCCATCAGGGCTTGCGTTCTTCCTCTTCTTCCTCGGCCTCGGCCTTTTTGGCGTTCTCGCCCTTGGCCTTGGCACGGGCGGCGGCGGCCGCTTCGTTCTGCGCGCGTCGCTGGGCCTTGCGGTCGGCGTCGGACTGCTGCTCATCACCCGTTGACTGGGTAGTCTGGGGGGCAGTGGCAGCCTTGGACTGGGCAAAGGCCGCAGTGGCGGTAAGCGCTGCGGCAATGGCGGCCAGGATGATCAGGTTGCGCTTGTTCATGGGTTCCTCCGGTTTGCCATGCCTGCCAGCAAGGCTTCCGTGCGGTCGTGCAGGCAGCGCGACCATAGTGCACTGCGGCCCACCTTCCACTGAACGTGCAAAAAAAAACCCCAAGCCGCACACTTCGAAGCTGCAGTGGCCACTGAAAAATCGCGTCCCTACCCATGAATACCCGTTACAACGCCGCCGACATCGAAGTCCTTTCCGGCCTGGATCCGGTCAAACGCCGCCCGGGCATGTACACCGACACCACCCGCCCCAACCACCTGGCGCAGGAAGTCATCGACAACGCCGTGGACGAGGCGCTGGCCGGCCATGCCAGCGAGATCGAGGTCATCCTGTTCAAGGACGGCAGTTGCCAGGTCAGCGACGACGGCCGTGGCATGCCGGTCGATATCCACCCCGAGGAAAAGATATCCGGGGTCGAGCTGATCCTGACCCGGCTGCATGCGGGCGGCAAGTTCAACAATCGCAACTACACCTTCAGCGGCGGCCTGCACGGGGTGGGCGTGAGCGTGGTCAATGCGCTTTCGCTGAAAGTCGAGCTCTTCATCAAGCGCGACGGCAACGAATACCGCATGGAGTTCCGCAACGGCGATGCCGCTTCGAAGCTGGAAATCGTCGGCAACGTGGGCAAGAAGAACACCGGCACGCGGCTGCGTTTCTGGGTGGACCCGAAGTATTTCGACACCGCCAAGTACAACCTGCGCGCGCTGAAGCACCTGCTGCGCGCCAAGGCCGTGCTCTGCCCGGGCCTGACCGTGAAGCTGTTCGACGAAGCCAGTGGCGAGCGTGACGAATGGCATTACGCCGACGGCCTGCGCGACTACCTGCTGGGTGAACTGTCCGGACGCGAGCTGCTGCCGCCCGAACTCTTCGTCGGCCGCCTCTCCAAGCAGAGCGAGATCGTGGACTGGGCCGTCTCGTGGATTCCCGAGGGCGACCTGGTGCAGGAAAGCTACGTCAACCTCATTCCCACCGCCCAGCACGGCACCCACGTCAACGGCCTGCGCAGTGGCCTGACCGACGCGCTGCGCGAGTTCTGCGATTTCCGCAACCTGCTGCCGCGCGGGGTGAAGCTGGCCCCGGAAGACGTATGGGATCGCGTGGCCTTCGTGCTGTCGGTGAAGATGACGGACCCGCAGTTCAGCGGCCAGACCAAGGAACGCCTGAGCTCGCGCCAGGCCGCCGGTTTCATCGAAGGCGCCGCGCACGATGCATTTTCGCTGTGGTTGAACCAGCACACCGACTTTGGCGAGCGCATCGCGCAACTGGCGATCGAGCGGGCCAGCGCACGCCTGAAGACCGAGAAGCAGATCGTCCGCAAGAAGGTGACCCAGGGACCTGCCCTGCCAGGCAAGCTGGCCGACTGCATTTCCCAGGACCTGTCGCGCACCGAGCTGTTCCTGGTAGAAGGCGACTCGGCGGGCGGCAGCGCCAAGCAGGCCCGCGACAAGGATTTCCAGGCGATCCTGCCGTTGCGCGGCAAGATCCTCAACACCTGGGAAGTGGCTTCTGGCGGCGTGCTGGCTTCCAATGAAGTGCATGACCTGGCCGTGGCCATCGGCTGCGACCCGGGCCGGCCCGACATCACCGGCCTGCGCTACGGCAAGGTGGTGATCCTGGCCGACGCGGACTCGGACGGCCTGCATATCGCCACGCTGTTGACGGCTTTGTTCCTGAAGCATTTCCCGGCGCTGGTCGAAGCCGGCAACATCTTCGTGGCCATGCCGCCCTTGTTCCGCGTGGACGTGGGCAAGCAGGTGTTCTACGCGCTGGATGAGGAAGAAAAACGCCTGCTGCTGGAGAAGATCGAGCGCGAGAAGCTCAAGGGCACGGTCAATGTCACCCGCTTCAAGGGCCTGGGCGAAATGAATCCCTCGCAGCTGCGCGAATCCACCATCCATCCGGACACGCGTCGGCTGGTGCAGCTGACCAACGAGGACGATGTGGGCACGCGTTCGCTGATGGACATGCTACTGGCCAAGAAGCGCGCCCCCGACCGCAAGGCGTGGCTGGAGCAGAAGGGCGACCTGGCTTCGCTGGAGGTCTGACCGGGCCTGCGCTCCAGCTTCGCCGCGGTGAGGCCGCGTGCACGGAACATCAGCCGCATCGATCGCCAGGCACTGCCGGGGTAGCGAGATTGCCCGGCTTCGCCGCGCGGTGCGACTCTTTCGCATGGCACCGCCGCCATCTCCGGTGCATCATCGGGGGGGCTTGGAGCCAGGCTGTCCCCGGGGAGGGGTGATGAAGAACCGTTTTGGCGCATGGATGGCCTTGGTGGCCGCAACGATCGCGGCCCCATGCCTGGCACAGGTTCCAACCGCCGAGGACTTTGCAAGGCACGCCGAGGTCAGTGGCGTGGCCCTGTCTCCTTCGGGCAAGTACGTGGCGCTTGCCATGCCTGCCGCGAACGGCACCGAGACCCAGCTGCACGTCGTCCCGATCGATGGGACGGGCAAAAGCCAGACCCTGCGCTTCGGCAGCCAGCAACATGTAAGTGACGTGGTCTGGAGCGATGACGAGCAGATCGTGGTGTCGCGGGCCAGGATGGAACCGCTGCATGCCATGCCGTACAGCTACGGCGAATTGATGTCCACTGACATCACTGGCAAGGGCCAGGACACGCTGTTCGGATACCAGCCCGATGACGGCAACCGCACGGGCAGGCGCAAGGACCAGGGCTTCGCGCACGTGACCAAGGTATTGCAGGACGAGCCCGGCAAGGTGCTGGTGGAATTCACCTGCTGGCCGCGCAGCTGCGGCGAGGAATCACCCACTGTCGTGTTCAAGGTGGACACGCTGACCGGCAATCGCAAGCAGATCGAACGATCCGCCAGGCCTGCCTCGTTTTATTTCGACCGCGGCGGACGCCCTCGCCTGCGGATCACCGAGCAGGATGGCACCCCGGTAATGCATTACCGGCCCGGGGCTGACGATTCATGGCTACCGGTCCCGGCAAGCCTAGCGGGCTATTCCATGGACTCGCTTCGGTTCGACGGAGACAACGACACCGCCTATGCCCTGGTATCGGATCGACAGGAACCTGCGCAGCTTTACAGGCTTTCATTCTCCAAGGCCACGCGCACCTTGCTGATCGGCCGCGAAGACGTGGCAGTCAGCCGCCTGCTCGCTGCCGGGCCCAACGACATCCCGTTCGGCGTGGTCTTCGACTCCGACAAGCCTTCGGTGCGTTACGTGGACCAGGGTTCCGACTGGGTCAAGCTGCATGCTGGCCTGTTGAAGGCGTTCCCGGGGCAGATGGTCGATATCCTGGACCACAGTCGCGATGGCAAGACGCTGCTCTTCCATGCGTGGTCGGACCGCAATCCCGGTGCGTACTACCTGCTGCACCGCGAGGGCAACCGGTTGCAACTGATCAATGAATCGATGCCGTGGATCAGGCCCGAAGCGATGTCTCCGACCCGTCCGATCGAATTCCGGTCCTCAGACGGGCTCAAGCTATTCGGCTTCTACACCGCGCCCGTCGGCAAGACGGGGCCGCTGCCTACCATCGTGATTCCTCACGGCGGCCCGCATGGCGTTTACGACGCCTGGGGCTATGACGCAGACGCCCAGTTCCTCGCCAGCCGGGGCTATGCCGTGCTGCAGGTGAACTTCCGTGGATCGGGCGGGCGTGGCCATGAGTTCGAGCGACTCGGATACCGCGAATGGGGCGGCAGGATGATGGACGACATCGCGGACGGCGTACGCTGGGCCATGGACAACAAGCTGACCGATCCTGCGCGCGTCTGTATCTATGGGGCCAGCTTCGGCGGCTACGCGGCGATGATGGGTCCGATCCGCCACCCCGGCATGTACAAGTGCGCCGTCGGCTACGTGGGCGTGTATGACCTGCAGGTCATGCACCAGGAAGGCGACATCAACGACACCAGGGCCGGGCGGACCTACCTTGATCGCGTGCTTGGCACCGATCCGGCGCAGCTGGCCGCCAACTCACCCGCTCGCAACGTGGACAAGATCAAGGTCCCGGTCCTGCTGGTGCAGGGCACGCTTGATCGCCGGGTGCCGATGGACCAGTTCAATGCACTGAAGAAGGCGCTGGACAAGAATGGCGTGCCGGCACAGACGCTGGTCGTGAAAGGCGAAGGCCATGGCTTCTACGATCCGGGCAACCGGGCCCAGCTCTACAGGACTCTGGAAGCCTTCCTGGACGCGCACATCGCGCCTTGATGCACGGCAGCGCTACCAGCGCTACCGGGCCGGCCGCGTCACCACGAAAACACCCAGCATGACCAGCACCGTTCCCGCCACCTGCCATGGGCCCATGGGTTCCCCCAGGATCAGCAGGCTCATGACGATGGTCGAGACCGGCCCGACCATGCCGATCTGCGAAGCCAGGGCCGAGCCGAGGCGCTGTACCGCCATCATCGTGGCGAGCACCGGCAGCACGGTGCACAGCGTGCCATTGAGCAGGGACAGGCCATAGACCTCGGGCGGCAACTCGAGCAGCGAATGCCACGGCCGCGCCAGCAGGAAGTGCAGCAGGCAGAATCCTGCCGCGACCGCGCTGGCATAGGCCGTAAGGCGCACCGCCCCGACGCGGGCCACCACCTCGCCGCTGCCAACCAGGTAACTGGCGTAGCTCAGGGCGCTCAGGAATACCAGCAGGGCCCCAAGCGCGATGGCGTCGCCGCCCACCTGCAGGTCATGGGCGAATGCCAATGCGACGCCGCAGTAGCTGATCGCAAGCGCCAGCAATTGCCGCACCGCGGGTTTGCGCCGGAACAAGGCCACGCCAATCAGCAGTACCAGCGTCGGGGTCAGGTAGAGGATCAGCCGCTCGAGGGTGGCGGTGATGTATTGGAGCCCGGCGAAATCAAGGAAGCTGGCCAGGTAGTAGCCACTGAAACCCAGGCCCACGACTTTCCAGCGGTCGCTGCCGCGCAGGCGGAAGCGCAGGCCGTCACGCCGCGCCCACCATGCCATCAGGGCAAAGAATGGCAACGCGACCAGCATGCGCAGCGCCAGCAGGGTGATGGCATCGGCGCCATGGCGATAGCCGAGCTTGACGATGATGGCCTTGCCCGAGAATGCGATCGCGCCGAACAGGGCAAGCGCGATGCCTGCGCGATGATGCCCCGGGCTTACGGGCGGTTGTGGAACGCGGTCTACCGGAAGTGTTTCATCCGGAACCGGTACGGCATCGCTCATGCCAGCATCTGCACCAGCAGTTCCCGCAGCACGAGCTGTGTGTCCGCGGCTTTGGCCTCATCGTATTCGAAGCTGTCTTCATCCATGTAGATGCGCTGGCTGATTTCCAGTTGCACCGCCTCCACGCCGCGTGCCGGATCGCCATATTGGCGGGTGATGTAGCCGCCCTTGAAGCGGCCGTTGACGATGAAGTCATGGCGGTCCTGCGCGGCCAGAACCGATTCCAGCCTTTGCTGCAGCGCCGCCGAGCAACTGCTCCCGGCAGCGGTACCCAGGTTGAGATCGGGCAACCGACCCTCGAACAGGAACGGCACCACCCCCCGGATCGAATGCCCTTCCCACAGCCGCGCACGGCCGTGGATGGCGTGGATGCGCTGCAGTTCGCCGGCCAGGGCACGGTGGTAGGGACGCCAGTACTGTTCCACGCGTTCACCGACCTCCGCCTCATCCGGTCCCTGGCCTTCCAGGTACACCGGTTCGCCGCTGAACTGCAGGTGCGGGCACAACCCGGTGGTGTTCTGGCCGGGATACAGGGACATGTCGTCAGGTGGACGATTGAGGTCGACGACGTAGCGCGAGTACCTGGGCACGATCATCGAGGCGCCCATGTCGCGCGCGAAAGCATAGAGGCGGGAAACATGCCAGTCGGTGTCGGGCACCCGCTGCGCGCCGGCGGTCAGGCGCGCATGGATCCCGGCGGGGACGACAGTGCCGTCGTGCGGCAGGCTGATCAGCAGCGGCGCCGTGCCGCGATGCAGGGTGTAGGTGTCCATCAACGCATTGTACGTAGCAGCAACGCGGGTCGCGAAGAGGCTGTACACGGGCTACCTTGCGACTCACGTCGCGCCTGCTTCCGGTTGCGGAACGTCATTGCATCAGCACCACTTCCTCGGCCGACGTCGGGTGGATGGCCATGGTGTCGTCGAGATCGCGCTTGGTGATGCCCTTCTTCAGCGCCACCGCGAAACCCTGCAGTATTTCGTCGGCACCCTCGCCCAGCAGGTGGATGCCGACCACGCGCTGCTGTTCCGGCGCTTGGCCAGCGCCCACGCAGACCAGCTTGAACAGGCTGCGCTGCGGCGAATCGGCCAGTGCGTGCAACATGGGGCGAAAACGGGTGCGGTAGACCTGCACCGCATCGCCGTGCAGCACACGCGCCTCGGCTTCGCTCAGACCCACCTTGCCAAGCGGCGGGTGCGAGAAAACCACGGTCGCGATGTCTTCGTAGTTCAGCCTGGCATCCGCCTTGCCCGCAAAGAGCCGATCCATCAGCCGACGCGCCGCGGCGATGGCCACGGGGGTGAGGGCGAGCCGGCTGGAGACATCGCCAACCGCATGGATGCCCGGCACGCTGGTGTCCTGCAATGCGTCGACCCTGATGAAGCCGCCGGCATCGATATCCACGCCGATGCTTTCCAGGCCCAGGCCATCGCTGGCTGGCGTGCGTCCGGTGGCGAACAGCACGCTGTCGAAAGGCTCACCGGGCTGGCCTGAACTATCAACCACCCTGACCCGTTCACCGTCCGCCGGCTGCAGTGCTGCCACCGTGCTGGCGAAGTGGCAGTGGATGCCGTGCTGCCTCAGGTTTTCCGCCAGTTCGTCGGTCAGCTCCACGTCGAAGGAGTCCAGCAGGCGGCTGCCGCGCACGAACATTTCCACCTTACTGCCCAGCGCCTGCAGCACGCCGGCCAGCTCCACCGCGATGTAGCCGCCGCCAACGACCGCCACGCGGGCCGGGGCTTCGCAGAAGTTGAAGAAGTCGTCCGAGACCACTCCCAGTCCGGCGCCGGGAATATCGGGGCGTTTCGGCTTGCCGCCCGTGGCGATGAGCACATGCGCCGCGCTGACCCGCAGCCCCTGGTGGGTTTCCACCGTATGCGCGTCGACGAAATGCCCGCGGCACGGCAGGTGCACGATGCCGGCCGCGTCCAGGCGCTTGCGATAGCTCTCGTGGATGCCGGCGATGTAGCGCTGCCGGTGGACGATGAATTCCTGCCAATCGAGTTTTGCGATGGGCAGGTCGAAACCCATGCGCGAGGCCATGTCGATGCGCTGGGCGAGTTCGGCCGCCAGCCACATCGCCTTCTTCGGCACGCAGCCGACGTTGACGCAGGTGCCGCCGAATTCGCCGGGTTCCAGCAAGGCCACGCGCGCGCCATGCGAGGCCGCGCGGAATGCGCCCGCCAGGCCGCCCGATCCGCCGCCTATCACCACCAGGTCGTAGTCGTACTTGCAGTATTGCGCTTGGCTCACAGGAATCGCTCCATGCGATAGGGCGTGGGATCGATGGCGGGTTGCCGGCCGCTGATCAGGTCGGCCATGAGCTGTCCACTGGCCGCGCTCATGCTGACCCCGAGCATGCCATGCCCGGCCGCCAGCCAGGTGTGGCGATGGCGCGGCGCACGTCCCAGGATGGGCAGGTCGTCCCAGGTCATCGGGCGCCAGCCATACCAACGCTCCTGCACCGTGGCGCCAACTGGCTCGTGCAGGTATTCGGCCGCGCCGCGCTCGAGCGCTGCCAGGCGGATCGCGTTGAGGGAGGTGTCGTAGCCGGAAAACTCCATGGTGCTGCCGAGGCGGAACCCGCTGTCCCACACGGTCACGCAGACCGAGCGGTCCTTCAGCACCATGGGACGTTTCGGCACGACCAACGGCCGCGAATAGGTGATCGAATAACCCTTGCCGGGCTGGATCGGAAGCCTGAGTCCCAGGCCATTCGCGAATTGCGGCGACCAGGCGCCCAGGGCCAACACCACCTCGCCTGCTCTGCGCGCCCCGCGGTCCGTGGCCACCACCACGCCATCGGCGGACTCGTGCAGCGATTCCACCTGGCACTGATCCTCGATGACGCCGCCGCGTTCGCGTAGCGCCCTGGCCAACTCGGCGACGTAACGGTCCGGGCGCAGGCGCGCGTCACCGGGGAACCGCACCGCGCCGGCCACGCCGGGCTTCAAGGCCGGTTCGTCGCGGAGATACGCTTCGCCGCCGAATATTTCACTGGTTATGCCGAACTCGTGCAGCAGTTCGCATTCCCGGGCGTAATGGTCGAAGTTCGCCTGTTCGCGGAACACGTAGTCCAGGCCTTCCTCGGCGAACTCGCATTGCAGCTGGTAACGCCCTACCCAGTCGGTAAGCCGATCACGGGAATCGGCGAGGATGAGAGACCGCGAACGCGTACTCTGGCGCCAGTCCCCCAGGTTGCAGCGGGCGGCGAAATGGGCCAGCCACCGCCACAGCGCAGGATCAAGACGGGGCTTCAGGTACAGCGGCGCATCCGGCGTGAACATCCAGCGCAACCCCGCCGCGACCATGCCCGGGGCCGCCAGCGGCGGCGCATGGCTCGGGGTGATGGTGCCGCAATTGCCGTGCGAGGCGCCGCCGCCCACGCGCCCGGCGTCGAGCACGCGCACGCCCCGGCCGGCTTCGACCAGCGCCAGCGCCGTAGCCAGGCCGATCACGCCTCCGCCGACAATCAGGACGTCATCGCGTGGGGAATTCACCCGTGCATTCTATGGGAGCAGCCCCGCCCCAACGAAGAAGGCCCGCCGTAGCGGGCCGTCAGCGGTCGTTGCCCAAGCGCCAGTCAGTGGTGGTGACCACCCTCGCCATGGACGTGGCCATGCTCGAGTTCCTCGGCACTGGCTTCACGCACTTCCACGATTTCCACGTCGAAATGCAGGTCCTTGCCCGCCATCGGGTGGTTGAGGTCGACGTCGACCACGCTCATGCCAACCTTCTGGATGGTCACGGCACGCGGGCCGAAATTGGTCTGCAGGACCACCTGCATGCCGGGCTCAAGCTTCTGCGCGCCGAAATGCTTCTTGGGCACGCGCTGGCTCAGGCCATCGCGCTTCTCGCCATAGGCATCGGCAGCGGACACGTCCACGCCGAAACTCTCGCCGGCTTCGCGGTCCAGCATGGCGGTCTCCAGGCCCGGGATGATGTTGCCGTGGCCGTACAGGATGGCCAGGGGCTCGCGGTCATTGGAACTCTCCAGCGCTTCCTGGCCCGTTTCGGACACGGTGTAGTGGAAAAGGACCACGCTGTCTTTTGCGATTTTCATGTTGGGCTCTGTCTGGGCTGCGCCGCACACCGGGGCGACAGCGGGTGCGGCTTGTGGGCCGCGGGGGATTGCGGTCAAGATTGACCGCAATGAAGGCTGCGCATTATCCCGGCTTGCCGGGCCCCACGCCAGTTGCTGCCCCAGTCCCGGGCGGCAGGCGACTGCCGTTGCCGCTTGTAATCCCCTGGCTATGCCTGCTGCTGGCTGCCTGTGGCGGCAACGAGGCGGTCCGCCGGCCGGGGCCACCCGTGGCGACGCAACGTGAATGGCCGCAGGTGAGGCCCGGGGATCCGGCCGCCGCCAATTCCGTGCTGATGCGTGCCATCGGCCTGGTGGGCACGCCCTATACCTACGGCGGCAATACGCCGCAGAGCGGCTTCGACTGCAGCGGCCTGGTCACCTATGTCTACCGCGACATGCTGGCGCTGTACCTGCCCCGCAGCTCGCGTGAGCTTGCCGCCCTGCAGGGGCCGCGGATCGACCCAGGCAAACTGGCCGCCGCCGACCTGGTGTTTTTCGGCAGCAAGGGCAATGTCAGCCACGTAGGCATCTATGTGGGGGAAGGACGTTTCGTGCATGCCCCCAGTACCGGCGGGACCGTCCGCCTGGACTACCTGGATGGCCCCTACTGGCGCGACCATTATTCGGGCGCAAAACGCGTCCTGAACGGAAAAATGTGACCGGGATCGCGACTTGTTCACGCCGCAATAACGGAATTTGAACCACATGAAGGCCTTGTGAAGTCATTATCGACCCCTGATCCGCTACACAAGACTTCCGCGTGACGACTGACGACCTGCAAAAAGGCCTGCCCGCCGCCCGCCGCCCCGCTTCGGCAGGGGTATCCCCCATCCACTTCTTCGGTGCTGCGCTCCTCTGCCTGGCCAGTTTCACGGCCCAGGCCCAGACCGTCCCCACCCCGTCCCAGGGCGAGCCCGCCAACCGCGCGCCTACCAGCGTTTCCAGCGATACGGTGGTCACCGACGCTAAATCCAGCATCCGCGACAAGGCCACCGAGGCCGCTGCGGTCACCCTTACCGCCCTGCTGCCCCGCCTAGCCGCCGGCGACACCATGCCCATGCTCGACCGTTCGGCCATGTTCGCCACCGACCTGAGCCAGCTGGTATCCAACTATGACCTGACCCGGAGCGGCGTGATCGCGCCCCAGGAATCCCGCGGCAAGGTGCAGAGCGTGCTGAAGCGCGCGTTGACCCTGCTCGGCACCCCGTATCGCTGGGGCGGCACGTCACCGGACAGCGGTTTCGATTGCAGCGGGCTGGTCGGCTACGTCTTCCGCACCGCGCTGGGAATCGAATTGCCGCGCGTCTCGCGGGAAATGGCCAGCGAGGATTCTGCCGAGCTGATCAAGGACCGCGACAGCCTCAGGCAGGGTGACCTGGTTTTCTTCGGCCTCAAGGGCCGCGTCAACCACGTCGGCATCTACGTGGGGGAAGGTCGCTTCCTGCACTCGCCCAGCACCGGCAAGGATGTGCGCGTGGACACCCTGCTCAGCGGTTACTGGAGCGCCAAGTTCATGCAGGCGCGCCGGGTGGCCATGTAACGCGCCTGTCCCCAGGCAGCAATGAGAAAAGGCCGCCTACGCGGCCTTTTTCATTGCCGGCCTGCCGCCTGCGGTTCCTGGTAATGGGCGATGGTGTCCTCGATGCCCTTGCTGAGTTCCATGACCTTGGTCGCGTACTCGGACATCCGCCGGTCGTCGTCGGTGTCGGGCTGCCACGAAGGCACGGGGGTCGGCTTGCCTTCCACCCCATCCAGGGCGACGAACACGATGATGCAATGGGTGCACAGGCGGTTCCCGGCGTGGCTGGGGTCCAGCCCCGGATCGCGCGCGCGCACGTCGACGGCGAAATGCATGCTGCTGCTGCCGGTGTACACCAGGGTCGCCGTTACCGTGACCAGGTCGCTGATGCGGATGGGCGCCAGGAAACGGATGCCGCCCACGGCCACGGTCACGCTGTATTGGCCGCTCCAGCCGACGGCCGCCGCATAACCCACCTGGTCGATCCACTTCATCACCACGCCACCGTGCACCTTGCCTCCATAGTTGACGTCGGTGGGCTCGGCAAGGAATCGGAAGGTCAGCTCGCGTTGTTGGCCACTCATCGTTCGGTTCTCCTGGGGCTGGCGGCAGCTTAGCCGGTTGCGCGCCGAAGGGTTTGCGGTCCATCCTTGGTGACGCACCCAAGGAGCAACACGCGATGGCACGCACCCTGTCTGGAATCCTGCTCGGCATCCTGGCCGCGGGCCTGGTGGTAACCGGTTTCGTATACGGGTTCCTGCAACTGCACCGGCTTCCCGATGCCACGGATTTCGCCACGCAGGAATCGTTGCTTGCCTATGCAGGGTCCACTCCGGCATCGGCCATCGCCTGCATGCTCACCGCGTGGGCAGTGGCGGCGCTGGCAGGTGGCGGGGTGGCGGCATGGGTCGCCAGATCCAGCCACGGAGCCGCGGCACTGGCGATCGGTGCGTTGCTGACGGCAGTGGTGATCGTCCATGCAACGCTGATACCCCATGCGGAATGGGTCACCGTGATCGGCGTCCTGTTGCCCATTCCGTTCGCGGTGCTTGGAGCCCTGCTGACGATGCCGCGCATCCAGTCCCAGGCGTTTGCCTGAGCCCGGGCAGGACCCTTCGACCAAGGTCGGTCAGCCCTTTACCGTGTAGTGCATGCCCACCGAAACCGGACCGGCCTGCACGAATCCGTATTTCGCGTAGAGCTCACGGGCCTTGCCATCGGCAAACAGGGAGACATTGGCCGAGACCGGCGCGTTGGCACGCAACCAGGCGTCCAGTGCCGCCATGATGCGTTTTCCGAGGCCGCGTCCCTGGTAGTCGGGTTGAACGGCGATATCCACCACCACGAAAAAGCAGCCGCCATCGCCGATGATCCGGCCCATGCCGATGCTGCGGTCCCCGTCGAGAACGCTTACCCCGAACAGCGTATTGGCAAGCCCGCGGGTTGCCGCTTCGGCGGATTTTGGCGAAAGCCCCGCCTCGCTGCGCAGGCGCCGGTAATCATCGATTCCCGGGAAGCGCTCGACCAGGACCAAATCGCCCTGCATTGCGGTCACGGCACCCTGCCCGCACTGCCTGCCTGCTCGTCCTCGATACCCAGGTTGGTCGGCGCCGCATCGTAGATCGCGCGGTCCAGCATCCCGGTTTCCTTGGCCACCAGCACCGGTACCAGCATCTGCCCGGTGACGTTGGTCATGGTGCGCATCATGTCCAGGATCCGGTCGATCGCATACAGGAAGCCGATGGCTTCCAGCGGCAGGTTGGCGGCGCTGAGCACCACCGTGGCCATGATCACCGCGGTGCCGGGCACGCCGGCGGTGCCGAAGCTGCCCAGCACCGAGGCCAGTGCAATGATCAGGTACTGCGACCATGACAGTTCGATGCCGGTGTACTGGGCGATGAACACCGCCGCCAGCGCCGGATAGATCGCGCCACAGCCGTCCATCTTGATGCTGGCACCCAGAGGCACCGCGAATGCCGCGTAATCGCGGTTGACCCCATGGTTGTGGGTGACGCTGCGCAGCGAGGCCGGCATGGCCGCGAAGCTGCTCGAGGCGACGAAGCCCACCTGCATGGCCGGCGCCGCGCCGCGGAAGAACTTCAGTGGATTCAGTCCGTGCGCCAGCAGCAGGCCGCTGTAGACCACGATGATGTGGAAGGCGCAGGCTGCGTACAGCGCAATCACGAAGGTGAGCAGCGGCCTGAGTTGCTCGAAGCCATAGCCGCCTACCAGCGCTGCGATCAGTCCGAACGTGCCCAGCGGCGTGAACTCCAGCACGAAACGGGTGATCTGGATCATGGTCTCGCTGGCCTCGCCCGCCAGCCTGCGCAGGTTGGCGGTTTTTTCGCCCAGCCTGACGAACGCGAACCCGACCAGTCCGGCGAAGAAGATGACCTGCAGCACCGTGCCGTTGCGCGGCACCAGCACGCTGGTGCCGTCGGTGGTTTTCGCGGTGGCGGCACCCGACAGCGCCTGGAAAACATTAGCGGGCACGATGTTCAGCAGCACGTCGACCACGCCTGGCGCCTGCTTGGGCTTGTAGTCCGAGGCCACCTGCAGCACGCCCACGCCTTCGCCCGGACGTATCACCAGCCCGAACACCAGGCCCACCACCACCGCCAGCACGGCGGTGAAGGCGAACCAGGCGAAGGTGCGCCCGGCCAGCGCGGCAATGGACTTCTGCCCATGCAGCGAGCTCACCGCATTGATCACCGCGAAGAACACCAGCGGTACCGCGATCATCTTGATCAGGGTGACGTACAGGTCGCCGAGCGGACCGAACCAGGTCTCGGCCGAGGGACCGAAAGCCCAGCCCGCCAGGACGCCCAATACGAAGCCGGCAAGCACGCGTTGCCAGAACGGAATCTTGAACCAGGCAGCTACCAGCTTCATCGCATTTTTTCTCGCGCCATGCAGGGGCCAACGATAGCCCAGCACCGGCAATGGCGCGACGGCAGCACTGGAATGGCCCGGTGTCATGGGCAGGACACCGACGGCAGGCATAATTGAAAACCCGCCTGATGGAGTCCCTGACTTGAGCAACCGCAAGCTGCACGGATTGAACGTTGCCCTGCCCCTTTTCCTGTTCACCGTGCTGACCGGTTGCAGCACCGCTCCAGCGCGCCCCGCGGCGGCGGCGGCCACAACGGTCGAGGTGCCGGCAGTGCGGCATCCGACAGGTGAAACCCCCGCATGGTGGTATCGCAGCGGCGCCGCGCGCGCGGCCGGCAACGGCGCCATGAACGGACGCGCCAGGAACGTGATCCTGTTCCTGGGCGATGGCATGAGCCTGACCACGGTGGCGGCCGCGCGCATCCTGGAAGGGCAGCGCAAGGGCAATCCGGGCGAGGAAAACCAGCTGTCGTGGGAAACCTTCCCCAGCACCGCGCTCAGCAAGACCTACAACACCGATTCGCAGACCCCCGACTCCGCCGGCACCATGACCGCGATCACCACCGGGGTGAAGAGCCACATGGGCGCCATTGGCGTCGCCGCCGGCCACAGGAACGATTGCGCCACCAGCCTGCGGCAACCCCTGCTGAGCTGGCTCGAGCTGGCCGACAGCGCAGGCCTCGCAACCGGCATCGTCACCACCGCGCGCCTGACCCATGCGACGCCGGCCGCGACCTATGCCCACGTACCCAACCGCGACTGGGAAAACGACGCCGACCTGCCCGCGCAGGCGCGCGGCGAAGGCTGCACCGACATCGCGCAGCAACTGCTTGCTTCGTCTCGCTTCGGCCGTGGGCCTACTGTCGCGCTGGGCGGTGGCCGCCGTGAATTCACCACGGTGGCGCAGCGTGATCCGGAATACGACGACAAGGTCGGCCAGCGCCTGGACGGGCGCGACCTGGTCGCCGAATGGAAGCAGTCGCACGTCGGTGGCGCCTACGTTTGGAACCGCAGCCAACTGCTGGAGGCCAGCGACGCGCCCGCACTGCTGGGCCTGTTCGAAGACGACCACATGCAGTTCGAACATGAGCGCAAGCAAACGCCCCAGGCCGAACCCAGCCTCACCGAGTTGACCCTGGCCGCCATCCACACGCTGTCGAAGAACCGCGAGGGCTACGTGCTGATGGTCGAAGGCGCGCGCATCGACCACGCCAACCATTACGGCAACGCCTACCGCGCGCTGGACGAGACCATCTCCATGTCCGATGCGGTGCGCGCCGCCATGCAGGCCACCTCCGCCGAGGACACGCTGATCCTGGTCACCGCGGACCATTCGCACACGCTCAACCTGGTGGGTTATCCGGTGCGCGGCAATCCGATCCTGGGCAAGGTACGCGGCATAAGCAGCGAAGAAGACGTGCCCGGCGACCTGGCGCGCGACCAGACCGGACAGGTGTTCACCACCCTGACTTACGCCAACGGTCCCGGCAATACCGGCGCCAGCAACCAGCAGCCGGCGGGACCGAAAAGTTTCCTGCACGCGCCCAGCAGTTTCGAGCCGCGCGAGGGACGTCCGGACCTCAGCCAGGTCGATACCGAGGCGCCCGACTACCTGCAGGAATCACTGGTACCGCTGAAGTCTGAGTCGCACGGTGGCGAAGACGTCGGCATCTGGGCGCGCGGCCCGGGCAGCGAGGCGGTGCGTGGCACGGTCGAGCAGAACACGATCTACCACTTCATCGTGCAGGCGACACCGAAACTGCGCGAGCGCTTGTGTGCGGCCAACACCTGCGATGCCCATGGTGTGCCGGTGGAGCTGCCAAAGCCGGTGGACTTCGAAAAGAAATAACGCGCATCGCAGGCGCGGGCCTTGCCCGCGCCTGCGATGTCAGAACGGCTTGGCCAGCACCAGGTACACGATCACCACCAGCAGCAGCACCGGCAGTTCGTTGAACCAGCGCAAGGCTTTCGATGAGGGCAGCGCGCGGCCTTTCTCCAGGCCTTTCAACCAGCGACCGGCCACGATGAAGTGGGCCAGCAGCAACGCCACCAGCCCGATCTTGGCATGCAGCCAGCCGCCGCTGATGTGGAAATACAGCCACAGCACCAGTCCCAGCACCAGCGCCAGCCCGAACATGGTGTGGCCGAAGCGATACAGCTTCTTTCCCATCATCAGCAGCCGTGCCTGCACCTCGGGTTGGCCACTGGTTTCGGTCAGGTTGACCAGGATGCGCGGCAGGTAGAAGACCGTGGCCATCCACGAGATCACGAAAACAAGGTGTGCGGTCTTGACCCAGAAGTACATGTGCTTCTCGCTGTGGAATCGTGCCGGCAAGGATAACCCGGCCCAACTGGCCTGCAGCACGGGGGGAGCATCCTGGCCCCCGGCTGGCGCATTCGAGGGCAGGTTCTGCGCAGGGATGGCGAGCGAAGGGAAAAAATGTGTTCGTCATTCCCGCGCAGGCAGGAATCGCTTCGGCTTATCGTTCCTTGCGCGCAAAAAAGATCGCCTCCCGTTAGGCTGAGCACGAGCACAGGCAAGAGCGATCCCCGCCTGCGCGGGGATGACGAGCAAAAACCGTCGGGCAAAGGGGTTAGTCTCCCCCCTCCTTCCTCCTCCTCCTCCTCCTCCTTCATGCAAAAACAATACGACGAAACCTATTTCCAGCACTGGTATCGAAGCGGCGACATTGGCGGGCCGCAGCGCCTGGCACGCAAGGTGGCGTTGGCGGTGTCCTGCGCGGAGTACTACCTGGAGCGCCCGATCCGCACCGTGCTCGATATCGGCTGCGGCGAAGGCGCGTGGCGCGCGCCGCTGCTGAAACTGCGTCCCAAGCTGCGCTACCTGGGCTTCGACAGCAGTGAATTCGCCATCGCCAAACATGGGCGACGCCGCAACCTGCACTACGCCAGTTTCGCCGACTTCGGCATGTTGCGGCCATGCGCACCGGTCGACCTGCTGGTGTGTGCTGACGTGCTGCATTACCTGCCCACGCGGGAACTGCAGCGTGGCCTGCCCGGCCTGGGCGAACTCTGTGGCGGGGTGGCCTTCCTGGAAGCGTTCACCCGCGAGGATGAATACGAAGGTGACCAGGTCGGATTCCAGCCGCGCACGGCGGCCTGGTACCGCAAGCAGTTCAATGCCCAGGGACTGCTGTCGGTGGGATCCCACTGCTGGCTTGCCCAGGGACTGGGTGACCAGCTGTCGGCGCTGGAAAAGGGTGCGTGAAGGCGCCAACACCGGCTTCCGGTATGCTGCGACGCAGCAACCCGCACTGGCAGGACTTCGCAACCGATGATGCTTTACCAATGGCATGAGCTGGGCCGCCACCTGATGGCCCCGTGGATCCACCAGGCCGGCGCCAACGCCAAGTTGTTCGCCGATCCCCATAGCTGGCTGTCGACGCTGCCCGGCGCCGACCGCCTTGCTGCCGGCAACGAGCTGATGCACCGCCTCGGCAAGGACTACGAAAAGCCGCCCTGGAACATCCACCAGATCGAGGTCAACGGCGCCAAGGTGCCGGTGATCGAGCAGGAAATAATCGCCACGCCGTTCTGCCGCCTGCTGCGCTTCAAGCGCTACACCGACGAAGCGGCGAGCATGGCGGCAATGAAGAAGGAGCCGGCGGTGCTGGTGGTCGCGCCGCTGTCGGGCCACCACGCCACCCTGCTGCGCGACACCGTGCGCACCCTGTTGCAGGACCACAAGGTCTATGTGACCGAATGGATCGATGCGCGACTGGTTCCGGCTGAAGCAGGCAAGTTCGGGCTGGACGACTACATCGCCACCATCGAGGATTTCATCCGCCACATCGGCGCCGAGAACCTCAGCGTGATCAGCGTCTGCCAGCCGACCGTGCCGGTGCTGGCGGCGGTGTCGCTGATGGCCGCGCGCGGCGAGGCCACGCCACGTTCGCTGGTGATGATGGGCGGCCCGATCGATGCCCGCCACAGCCCCACCAAGGTCAATGACCTGGCGACCAAGAACCCCTTGTCGTGGTTCGAGAACAACGTCATCCACACCGTTCCGGCCGGTTACCCCGGCGAGGGGCGCCGGGTGTATCCCGGATTCCTGCAACACGCCGGTTTCATCGCCATGAATCCCAGCCGCCATTTCATGTCGCACTGGGATTTCTATGCCGACCTGGTCAAGGGCGACCTGGAAGACGCCGACTCGCACCGCAAGTTCTACGACGAGTACAACGCCGTGCTGGACATGCCGGCCGAGTACTACCTGGACACCATCAGCGCCGTTTTCCAGGAATTTTCGTTGCCGCGCGGCACCTGGAAGATCAAGGACGAACTGGTCAAGCCCGCCGCGATCAGGAAGACCGCGCTGCTGACCATCGAAGGCGAGTTGGACGACATTTCCGGCGCCGGCCAGACGGCCGCCGCGCACGGCCTGTGCACGGGCATCCCCAAGGCCAGACACCAGCACATCACCGTGGAAGGCGCAGGCCACTACGGCATCTTCAGCGGCCGCCGCTGGCGTGAAGTGGTGTATCCGGACGTGCGCGACTTCATCGCCAAATACGCCGCTTGATGTTCCATTCCTTCTCCCCTCGGGAGAAGGTGGCGCATAGCGCCGGATGAGGTTACGGCAGAGCCCAAATTGCCGGAGCCGGCCAGGACTCCGCTGTACCCTCACCCCAACCCCTGTCCCGCAGGAGAGGGGCTTCAAGCCTTACACCACCGGGTTGCGGACCAGCAGGTGCTTGGCCAGCAGGCCGTGCAGTTTGCCGATGCCCTTGGCCAGGTGCAGGGTGGCGAAGAACAGCACGAAGCCGGTGACCAGCAGCAGCGGCAACTGCCACATCTGCACGTTGGTGGTGATGCCGTTGCCGGCATCGCCCAGGAACAGCCATCCGTTCGGACCGGTACCCACGTCGGCCAGCCCGGTCCACACCGCGATGGGTGCAGCGATGAAGGACAACGGCACAACCAGCCCGACCACGGCGATGGTGAAGTAGGCGATGCCCAGCGGCATCATCAGCAGGAAATACAGCATCGCCGTCCATGTGCGCACGTCGGTGAATATTTCCTTGATCCTTTCCAGCCAGCCCTTGTCGCGTTGCGTGTACAGCGGACGGCGCGGCATGCGCTCGCCCAGCAGCGCTTCCACGATGCGTCCTTCCACCAGCGACAGCACCCGGATCAGGCCCAGGAACAGCACCAGGATAGGAATGCCCACGATCAGCACCAGCAAGCCCAGCGACAGGCTTACGCCGGTGGTCACCACGGTGAAATAGACGATGCCGGTAGCCAGTGACAAAAGCATGTAGAACAGGGCGCCGTAGGTGCGCGAATCCACGATCACGCCGAAGAACCTGCCAAGCACCGATTTGCGCTTGGGGGCAACCGGCGCACGCAGGGCACGGCTGACGGTCACTTCGGTATCGCGATAGATCTCGGCCACCTCGGCCGGTGCGCCGTAGCTGCCGGCCACCGAGGCAATCACCTCGGCCTCGCTCTTGCCGGCCTGCTCGGCGAGTTCCGAGCGCAGGTATTCCTCCGCGTCGTAGAGCGCATCCTGGATCATGGCCGGGTCGGCACCGCGGAGTGCCGCGCGCAGCGCTTCCAGGTATTCGGGAATGGTGGTGGGCAGGCGGCTTTCGGAAGGCATGGTGGCGTTCATTCGATTATCCCCAACAGGACGGAATCCACGGAATCACGGGTGGCGCGCCAGGCGCTGACCCATTCGCGCAGGGTGAGCCGCCCTGCTTCGGTGATGCGGTAATAACGGCGCGGTGGCCCGGACATGGACGGCTCGATGAAGCTCTCCAGCAAGCCGGTGCCTTCCAGGTTGCGCAACACCGGATACAACGCACTCTGCTTGCCGCTGAGTACGCCTTCGCCCACGCGCTCGAGTTGCTTGGCGATCAGGTAGCCGTACATCGGTTCAGCGGCCTTGGCCAGCACCGCAAGCAGGACCAGCGATACGGTGCCGGCGCTGAGTTCTTTCTGGAACTTCTTCAGCTGCAGGTCTGACTCGTTCATGGGACCTCCCCTCGGCGCGGGCCGCTAGGTTGGAGTGAATACTATTGTTGAGTTAGGTATAGCGAATGTGCCATTAGTAATCCGCATGGCCATGGCGTGAAAGGCAGGCGAGAATCGGGTTCACATTCCCACTGGCAGCCTCCATGTCCCTGCGTCCCGCCCTGCTCGCCTGCGCCCTTGCCCTGTTGTGCCAGCCCATCAGTGCGGGGGAACCCGCCAGATACCGCAGTGCCCAGGAGATCATCGACGCCGCGCCCGCCGAGGCCTGGCGCACGCCCGATCCGGCCAACCTGTTGTATCTGGAACTGGAAAGCGGGCGCGTGGTCATCGAGCTGGCGCCGCAGTTCGCGCCCGGACACGTCGCCAACATCCGCACCCTGGCCCGCGAGCACTTCTGGGATGGCCTGAGCATCTATCGCTCACAGGACAACTTCGTGGTCCAGTTCGGCGACCCGGATGGAGACGACCCGGCCAAGGCCCGCCCGCTGGGCACGGCGAAGAAGAAACTGCCGGCCGAATTCCACCGGGCTTCCGCCGGCCTGAGGTTCGATCGCCTTCCCGACGCGGATGGCTGGGCGCCGCAGGTCGGCTTCGTCGACGGCTTCCCGGTGGGTCGCGATCCCAAGGCCGGCACGACCTGGCTGGCGCATTGCTATGGCACCCTGGGCGCTGGCCGCAGCAACGAGGCCGACAGCAGCATCGGCGCCGAACTCTATGTGGTGGACGGCCAGTCGCCGCGGCAGCTGGACGACAACATCACCGTGGTCGGCCGGGTCATCCAGGGCATGGAACGGCTCAGCGTCATCCCGCGCGGGCCCGCGCCCATGGGCTTCTACGAGAAGCCGGAACTGCGCACGACGATCAAGGCGATCAAGCTGGCCAGCGAAGTGCCGGAAGCCGAACGCACACCGCTGCAACTGCTGCGCACCGACAGCAAGGCCTTCGCCGAGGCCACCGAAGCGCGCCGCAACCGTCGCGATGATTTCTACAAGCGCCCGGCCGGGCATATCGACCTGTGCAACGTGCCGCTGCCCGTGCGTGCAGGCGTTCCCTGAGCCAAGACCAAGGGCCAATGGCGGCCGCGCCGGTGCAGCCCTACGCTGGACCCGATGAAGCCGAGGGGATAGTCCCACCATGCGCATAGGGCTGCTCGCTGACCTGCATGCCAACCGCGAGGCGATGGAAGCCTGCCTGGAGGCGCTGCAGCAGGCCGGCTGTACGCGACACGTGTTCCTGGGCGACCTGGTGGGATATGGCGCCGACCCCGGCTGGGTGGTCGACGTGGTGCGCGCGCAAATGGAAGCCGGCGCAGTGGCGGTACTGGGCAACCATGACGAGGCCGCGTGCTCACCGCCGGACGCTGCGGGCAACCTGCGCATGAACGCCGACGCCCGCGCCGCCATCGACTGGACACGGAAGCACCTGGACCCAGGTCAACTCGACTTCCTGCGCGCCCTGCCGCTGCAGGTGACGGAGGCCGATCGCCTGTACGTGCATGCCAACGCCTGGGCGCCGGGCCAATGGAGCTACGTCGCCTCGCGCCTGGCCGCCAGCCAGAGCCTGGCGGCCACGCCGCAGCGACTGACCTTCTGCGGTCATGTCCACGACCCGGCCCTGTATTACACGCAACCCGGCGATGCGGCGCACTTCGACCCGCACCCCGACGTCGCCATCCCGCTACTGCCCGCACGTCGCTGGCTGGCCATTCCGGGCGCCTGCGGCCAGCCCCGCGATGGCAACCCGGCGGCGGCATGCGCGTGGCTGGACACGGAGACCGATCGCCTCACCTTCCTGCGTATTCCCTACGACCACGAGCGGGCCGCCGCGCGCGTGCGTGAAGCGGGACTGCCCGATGCACTGGCCCAGCGCCTGCTGACGGGCGCCTGAGATGCCGATGGAACTGCGCCCGGGATTGCAGGTGGGGGAATTCACCCTGCACGAGCCGCTGCACCAGGGCGGCATGGCCACGCTGTGGCGGGTCAGCCGCGCCGGCGAGGAGTTCCCGCTGCTGATGAAGCTGCCTTCGATCGGCTACGGCGAGGAAGTCACCCAGCTGGTCGGCTTCGAAGTCGAGCGCATGCTGATGCCGATGCTGCGCGGCCCGCACGTGCCCCGCTTCGTGACCAGCGGCGATTTTGGCGACCAGCCCTACCTGGTGATGGAACAGGTGCGTGGCGAGACGCTGCGCCCTTTGCTGGAACGGCTGCCACGGCCGGCCGGGGAAGTCGCGGGACTGGGCGCGCTGGCGGCCCTGGCCCTGGACGACCTGCACCGGCAGAAGGTCGTGCACCTGGACATCAAGCCGAGCAACCTGCTGCTGCATGCCGACGAGGACGGCGTAGAGCGCATCGTGCTGATCGACTTCGGACTGTCCCACCACCTGCAACTGCCGGACCTGCTGGCCGAGCAGTTCCACGTACCGATCGGCACCTCGCCCTACATTGCGCCCGAACAGGTGCTGGGCGTGCGCAACGATCCGCGCAGCGACCTGTTCGCCCTCGGCGTCACCCTGTATCACCTGGCTACCGGCGAGCGTCCGTTCGGATTCCCGCGCAGCCAGCGCGGACTGCGCCGCCGCTTCTATCGCGACCCGGTGCCGCCACGCAGCCTGCGGCCCGACCTGCCGCTCTGGCTGCAGGAAATCATCCTGCGCTGCCTGGAAGTGGACCCGGACGCGCGCTATCCCACGGCCGCGCAACTGGCCTTCGACCTGCAGCATCCCGAGCAGGTGCTGTTGGGCGAGCGAGCCGAACGCAGCCAGCGCGCGGGCACGCTGCAGACTGCGCGCCGCTGGTTCCGCTTCTTCGGCAAGGACAGCCTGGAAATGCGCGCATCGCAACCAGGTGCGGTGGTACGCGCGCCGCTGGTGCTGGTTGCCATCGACCTGAAGCAGCAGCATGCGGAGCTGGATGAAGCCCTGCGCGAAACCGTGCAGCGCATCGTGCAGACTTCGCCCGGCGCACGCCTGGCCTGCGTGACGGTGATGCGTACTTCGCGGATCGGCCTTGACAGCAACCTGGATATCGAAGGGCGCAACCGCCACGTCAAGCGCCTGCTCGCCCTGCGCCACTGGGCGCGCGCGCTGCAACTGCCCGACCACCTGCTCACCTTCCACGTGCTGGAATCCAGCGATGTGGCCCAGGCACTCATCGAGCATGCCCGCAGCAACCGGATCGACCACCTGGTGATGGGCGCGCGTGGCGTGACCGGGGTACGTCGCCTGCTGGGCAGCGTTTCGGCGCGGGTGGTGGCCGAAGCCGACTGCACCACCACGGTGGTGCGGGTGCGCTCGCAACTGCCAACACCGGCGGAACCGGATGGCACGGTGGACGCGCCGCTCGAACGATAAGCGCCGGCCCTAGCTGCGCTTGTGCGCCTCCTCGATGATCCGCTTGTTGGCGATTCGCACCGCCCCGACCATCAGCAGGCGCAGCTCATCGACGAGGTACCCGGCCAACGCCGCATCCGCAATATCGTCGCCCTCGATATCCAGCCGGAACTGCTGCCCCTGCAGGCCGCCGCCGTTGCTGAAGTCGATCTCGAAATCGAACACCACGCGCTTCTGCACGCCCACTGTGGCACTCACTTCGCCGTGGAGCGCTGGCTGACTGCAACGCTGCCGAGGATCAACAGCCCCGCCGCAATCATGGCCGGGGTCACCGGTTCATCCAGGAACAACCACGCGAAGGCCGCGCCGAACAACGGGACCAGGTAGGTCACCACCGCCGTGCGGGTGGGACCAATGCGCTGGATCAGGCGGTAATACATCAGGAAGGCCAGGCCCGTGCACAGCACGCCCAGGGCGATGGCGCTGGCCCAGGCGGCCGTCGATATCGGCCCGGCAGGCCAATGGGTAAGCGCGAACGGGGCCAGCAACAAGGCCGAGCAGCTCAGGGTGCTGCCGGCCGAAGCGGCGGGCGGCAGGTGCGCCATGTGCCGGCGCACCAGGTTGAGTCCGACGCCGTACAGCAGGGCTGCGCTGGCGCCCGCCGCCACGGCCCAGCCCACGCTGAGGCCGGCCACCTTGCTGGTCGCCAGCAGCACTACGCCGGCGAATCCCGCAAGCAGGGCCAGCGCACGGCGCACCCCGATCTTTTCGCCGAAGAACAGGAATGCCACCAGAGCCGCGAACAGCACCGTCATGGCATTGCAGATCGCACCGATCGCCGCTGGCGAACGCTGCGCCGCCCACGCGAACAGCAAGAATGGAATGGCCGAATTGACCAGCGCGATCAAGGCGAGCCTGGGCCAGATGCCGCGATTGAAAGCGGCACGGTCGCGCCACAGGAACGGCAGCATCACCAGCGCGCCCAGGGCCAGGCGGATATCGACCAGGGCGAACGCGCCGAACGGTTTCGCCGCCACCCGCATGAACAGGAACGAGCCGCCCCAGATGGCGCCCAGCACCAGCAACTCCACGGGAGTGCGCCAGTCCCGTTCGGCCGCCGCAGGTGCACGGCCCGCCTCCACCACTGCCGACTTCACCGCCATCGCACCCTCCCGCATTTGTGCCAGCACCTTATTGTCCGTAAACCGGCAACGCCCACAAGCGCGTACTATCCCGCCCAGCCGCAAATCTGGCTTGTGGCTGGAGGTTATAGCCGTGAACCTGCGCCCCGCCCTGCTGCCGGCCCTCGGCGTGTTCGCCGCCGCGGCGCGCCACCAGAACTTCGCCCATGCCGCCGAGGAGCTGCACCTGACCGCCAGTGCGGTCAGCCACCACGTCCGCAAGCTGGAATCGCAGCTCGGCGTGCTCCTGTTCCAGCGCAATGCGCGTGGCGTCACCCTGACCGCCGAGGGCCGGCAACTGGCCGATGCGGCGACGGCCGCCCTGGGCGACATCGCCGCCGTCGCAGCCAACCTCCACCACGGTGGCAGCATCACCACGCTGCGCATCTCCACCCTGCATTCGCTGACCTACTGCTGGCTGCTGCCGCGGTTGCCGCGGTTCTGCGCGGCGCATCCGCATATCCGCCTGAATATCGAAACCAATATCGCGTTGACGCGCTTCGACGAGGACGGCCCGGACCTGGGCATCCGCCACGGGCCGGGCCAATGGACGGGACTCACGTCCCATCATCTGATGGACGACGAACTTTTCCCGGTGGCCTCCCCGGCTCTGGACGGCATCGGGATGGTGCTGGAGCCGCGCCAGATCGCATCCCTGCCATTGGTCAGCGACATGGCGTCGCAGGGCTGGCGTGACTGGTTCCGCGCCGCCGGCGTGCGCGGCCTGGAATTGCCGCCGATGCATGTCTTCAGCGACAGCACCGACGCCATGCGCGCGGCCGTCTACGGCATTGGCGCGGCGCTGGCCCGCAGGCAGATCGTCGCGCCCTACCTGCAGCGCTATGAACTGATACGGCTGCCAGGCCCTGCGTTGAAGGCGCGCTTCTCCTATTACGCGGTACATCCGACGCACCGCCCGCTCTCTGCGGCGGCGGGATTGTTCATCGACTGGATGAAGCAGGAGGTGCTGGACGAGCGCGTACCGTTGCCCGCCACCGCCGAACGACAGCCAGCGTCCGCCTGAAATTCCGCCGCAAGCTCGGCGATCCACACGCGCCAGCTTCAGAAGCCCTGATGCCTGATGCCTTCTGACGGCAACATTGCATGTTCTTCATGGAGGTCGTGGCAGGCTTGCAGCCACTGCAGCCCGTCCAACCTCTGGAGTGCCCCCATGAACATGCCCGAACATTCCGACCTGCCACCCGAGCTCGACCCGGCGCAGGGCGATGTAGTGCTCGAACCACCGAAAAAGCCAGGAGAGCAACCCGGCAAGCGCCACAGCCAGGAGCGCAACGATCCCGCCGTGCAGCCGGGCGCCAGCGAGCCGCCGGAAACCTAGCAAAGCATGCCGCCCCGGGCCGGGCCTGCATGCGCTGTTGCGGAGTCTCTGGATCAGGGAACCGCTTTTATCGCCCTTGCCGCCGCTAGCTCGAGGCTCTTGAGCCCTGCATCCTGCGATTGTTGTGCCTCGAAGTGGATCGCAGTGAGGAAGGCCAGCAGATCGTGCCGGCGCGCCAGCCACGCGGTATCGGCATAGGCTCCGGACGGATCGCCGATCTTTCCGGGCAACGCAGCGAACCAGGCAGTCCACTCCACTTCGGTCAGCGCGCCGCGTCTGGCGACATGAAGCACGGGGCGCGCCAGACGTCCCGGTTCGCCGTAAATATAGGCATGCGCGGACTGCGGTACCGCCTGCGCCGCGACGGCGCCCAGGATGACATCCAGCTGCGCGCGTTGCAGGGCCGGATTCATGGCCAGCTGCATCAGCCAGTCGCTGCCATGCGCAATCCCGTGGCGCCAACCCTGGACATTGTCGTAGCCGCGATAGTCACGTATCGAGGTCAGGTATTGCGCCCCGGCCTCGACCATGTCCGCCCGTTCTTCCGGCCTCATCCATTGCGCGATGCGATCGGTACGGGCCACCTCGGACAACACCAATGCGGAAAACGGGCGGCGGAAACCCGCTTCGTCCACGTCCTGCAGCATGGCGTAGAGGCGATCGCGCAACTGCCGGCGCATGCCGGCATCCAATTGGTCGCCACGCAACCACGCAGTGAGTGCTTCGTAGGCGATACCGTCGCGCAGCAGCGGGTCGGGGCTGGAGAGGCAAGCCAGCAGACCCAGCGCGAGCGCATTGCGCGTGGTGGCGTCCTCGACCACGAAACCCTGGCGCTTGAGCAATTGCAGGGAAGCGGCGTCGGCGCATTCGGGAGGACAGTCATCGCCTGCCCGGACCGGTGATGCTGAAAGCAGACCGCCGGCCAGTATCAGCAGCGACGCTGCAAGTGCCCTCACAGCCTGGCGCCATCGTACTCGTTGATCTTCAGCGTCTTCAGGTCGAGGTCCGGCAGGCAGCGCACGTTCACTGCGATCATTTTCGCGCCAGTCTTCGGATTGTCGCCCTCGCTGAACGGCGCTATCCCGCAGGTGCTGCAGAAATGGTGGTGCAGATGGTGCTTGTTGAAAGTGTAGGTGCCCATGTCGGCTTCGGGCGTGGTCATGGTCAGCGCCTCGCGTGGCCCGAACCAGAGCAGGCCGCCGCGACGGCGGCAGAGCGAGCAGTTGCAATCGGCCACCTCGGTGATATCACCGTCCACTTCGAACGCGATCCTGCCGCAGTGGCAGCTTCCGGAATGTTTCATGTGAAGACTCCTTCGTCGTGGGGCGAGCATATGCCATCGGCACATGCACTGACAGGCGGTTTTGCCTATGCTCGGGGACTTGGTGCATACCGCACTGCAACGGGATTCCATGGAATGCGCCACAGCCTGCTCGCCCTCGCCCTGCTTACCAGCCTTGCCGCCTGCCAGAAGGCCGAGGCACCCGCTGCCGACGTTGCAGCCGCGCCTGTTGCCGCCTCCGGCGACACCGCCGAGGCCGACGCGAAATTCGCCGACCTGTCGGCGCGCGCGCTGGATGGCTGGTTCCAGCTGTCCCCGGTTGCCGCCACCCAGATTGGCGAACACAAATACGACTCCGAGATCGACGACCTCAGCGCCGCGGGCCGGCAGAAGGGTGTCGATTTCGGCAAGAAGATCCTGGCCGAACTCGATGCGCTGGATGCCAGCAAACTGTCGCGCCAGAACCAGGTGGATGCGGCCATCCTGCGCAACCAGCTGCAGTACGGAATCTGGGACACCGAAACCCAGCAGGGCTGGGCCTGGGATCCGCAGGTCTACAACAGCCTGGCCGGGGGCGCGCTGTACAACCTGATGGCGCGCGAATTCGCACCCTTGCCCGACCGCCTGCGTTCGGCCACCGCGCGCATGGAGAAGATCCCCGCCCTGCTGGCACAGTCGCGCGAGAATCTCGATCCGGCGCGCGTTCCCAAAGTGCACGCGGAAACGGTGCTGAAGCAGAACGACGGCATCCTCAGCATCGTCTCCATGTTCATCACCCCGCACCTCAAGGAACTGCCGGAAGCCGATCGCGCGCGCGCCGAGAAGGCGAGCGAAGCCCTGGGCAAGGCGGTGGCCGAGCAGAAGCAATGGCTGGAAAAAACCCTGGTGCCGAACGCCAAGGGCGACTTCCGCATCGGCCAGACCATGTATGACCAGAAACTGCAGTTCGCATTGCTGTCCTCGCTGTCGCGTGCCGAGATCAAGCAGCGCGCCGAAGGCGAACTGAAGCGCGTGCGCGAAGAGATGTACGGCATCGCCCGCACCGTGTTGAAGGACAAGGCGGGTGCCCCGCCAATGCCCGATGCACCCAGCGACGAACAGCAGCAGAAGGCGATCGAGGCGGCACTGGAGCTGGCCTACGCCGACAAGCCGGCCCGCGACAAGGTGGTTGAAGCGGCCGAGGCGGCATTGAAGTCGGCGACCGATTTCGTCCGCGAGAAGGACCTGGTCACCCTGCCCGACTCACCGGTGAAGATCATCACCATGCCCGAGTTCCAGCGTGGCGTTGCCGTGGCCTATTGCGATTCGCCCGGCCCGCTGGACAAGAACCTGGAGACCTTCTACGCGGTCTCGCCGATCCCGGAGGAATGGGATGCGAAGAAGGTCGATTCGTTCCTGCGCGAATACAACGGCCGCATGATCCACCTGCTCAGCATCCACGAAGGCACGCCGGGCCATTACCTGGAAGGCTGGCATTCGGCCAAGTTCCCCTCGACCCTGCGCGCCGTGCTGCGTTCGGGCATGTTCGCCGAGGGCTGGGCGGTGTACACAGAGAACATGATGGCCGAGGCCGGCTACATGGATAACGATCCGCTGTTCCGCCTGGTGCAGCTGAAGTTCTACCTGCGCACTATCGCCAACGCGATCCTCGACCAGGGCGTGCACGTGGACAACTGGACCAAGGAGCAGGCGATGGACCTGATGGTGCGCCAGACCTTCCAGCAGGAACGCGAAGCCGACGGCAAGTGGACCCGCGTGCAGCTGACCTCAGCGCAATTGCCCACGTACTTCGTCGGCGTGCAGGAGCACTACGACACGCGCAAGGCGATGGAAGCCAAGCTGGGCGACAAGTTCAACCTCAAGGCCTACCACGACCAGATCCTGTCCTATGGCGCGCCGCCGGTGCGCTTTGCCCGCGAACTGATGCTGGACCAGCCGATCGAGTAATCCGACCGGTCAGGAAGCGCTGGCCAGCAGGGCCAGCGCTTCCTCGGCCGGCTGCGGCCGGCCCGGGTAGTAACCCTGGCCGTGGTCGCAGCCCATCTCGCCCAGGCGCGCCCAGGTTTCCGCATCCTCGATGCCTTCGGCCACTGCGATGGCGCCCATTCCGTGCGCCATCTGGATCATCCACGCCACCAGCCGCCGGGCACGCGCGCTGCCGGCCAGGTCGTGCACGAAGCTCATGTCGATCTTGAGTTCATCGACCGCAAAGCGCCGGATATAGGAAAGCGACGAATAGCCGGTACCGAAGTCGTCGATGGAGATGCCAACCCCCACCGCATGCAGGGCCGACAGCGCTTCCACGAGCTGCTCCTGGTTATCCACGAACGCGGTTTCGGTGATCTCCAGCACCACGCTGCCAGGCGCGATCTTCCACAGCCTGAAGGCGGACGCCATCTGTTCGACGAAGCCCGGTGCCGTCAGCGCCACCGGAGAGATGTTGACCGCGCACTTGATCCCGGGATGCGCCTCGATGAACGGGGAGCAATGGCGGAAGGTCGCATTGAGGTTCCAGCGGGTCAGCTCGTGGATCAGCCCGGCCTGCTCGGCCATCGGCACGAATACCGCCGGCCGGATCTGTCCGTGCACGGGATGGACCCAGCGTGACAGCGACTCGAAGCTCTTCAGTTCACCATCCTGCATTGAGAACACCGGCTGAAGGAAGAGCTGCATCTGGTTGCCGGTGATGGCCGCCTGCAGCTCCTCGTAGCCCACCAGGGTGGAGGACAAGCCGGCGTGCAGGAAGTGGCGTTCGCGCAGCTCCCAGGCGCGCCTGCAGGCGACGTCGGCCTGACGGCACAGCAAGGTCGGCGTTCCTGCATCGGCCACCGCGCAGGCGCCCACCGCCACGTTGGTCCAGGCCGGACGGTTGCGGACCTGCAGCGGCTCCTGGAACGTACGCGACACTTTCGCCGCAGCCAGCGACACATGGTTGCGGTCGGCCAGGCCGGGCAGGACCACCGCGAAATCGCATTCACCGATACGCACGGCCACATCAACGCTGCGCAGGCATTCCCGCAATCGCGCTTCGAACGCCAGCACCAGCGCGTCGCCCGCCTCGTAGCCGAACATGGCCTCGTAGTCGTGCAGGTTGCGCATGCGCACGATCAGCAAGGCGCCCTCGCCGGTAGCCGGCGATGCCAGCCGCTCGATGGCATCGAACAACAATTGCCGATTCAGCACCCGTCGCTCCCCCGCTCGCGCCGGCGCGCCATGGCGCGGCTCAAAGGTACAGTTCCCTGGGATCGAGCCCGTAGGCACCCACCGGCAGGCTCTTGCGGATGCTCACCTGGGTGGACAGGTTGCCGCCAGCCAGGGTATCGCGAAGATCAAGCGCCTCGAAGCCGTTGCGCAGCTTCTTGGAGACGTCGGTCAGCAGCATCACCCGCGGGAACAGCCGGCGGATGGGGTTCTGCGCCATCACCACGGCCACCTCGCCGGTGCTCAACTCGACCAGCGTGCCGACCGGGTACACGCCCAGGCATTGCACGAACTGCTCGACCAGGTCGGCCTGGAACAGCCGGCCCCGCGCACGGTACAGCTGTTGCAGCGCTTCGTACTTGGAAGAGGCGGCGCGATACGGACGCGCGCTGGTCATGGCATCGAACGAATCCACTATGCCGGCGATGCGTCCGAACAGCGGGATGCCGTCACCGGCCAGCCCCGAGGGATAGCCGGAGCCATCCTCGCGCTCGTGGTGGGTCTCGATGATGTCCCGCACGAACAGGTTGTCCGCGCCGGATGCATCGTAGAGCCGCACGCCGTGCTGCAGGTGGCCATGCACTATTTCCTGTTCCGCCGCATCCAGCAGCTCCCTGCTTTCCAGCAGGGCCTCGGGCACGGCGGTCTTGCCTATGTCCAGCAACAGGCCGCCGGTGGCCATGTCGTGCAATTGCTGGTCGCCCAACCCCAGGTGCCTGCCGAACGCGGCCATCAACGCACAACAGTTCATCGCATGGCTGTAGGTATAGCTGTCATGGTGGCGCATCGTCTCCAGCCAGAAATAGGCGTCGGGATTGCGCAGCACGCTTTGCACCAGTGGCGTGACCGCCTGGTCGACCACGGCTTCATCCAGCTTGCCGCCTGCGCGCACGCTGGCGATCAGGTCGGCCGTCGCCAGGCGCGCCGTCTGTACCGCCTCGTGGACACGTGGCAGCTCTTCTTCCACCTTCCTGTGCACCGGCCGCGGACGGCTGTTGACCAGCGTGGCGATCGTCGGCAGCTCGTACGCGGCGACCACATGGGCAGGCCGCTCCAGGCGCTGCAGCGTGGTGCGGATGAAGGTCTCGCTCTTGATCGTGTCCACGAACACGTGCCGGCAGTATTGGGCCAGCAGGTCGATGTCGTCCTGGGTCTGGACCAGGAAACCCTGCAGCAGGAACGGCGTGCCGATCCAGTCCCGGTCAAGGCGGCTGACGTACATCCCCGGGCGCAGGCTGGCGACGCCGATTTGCTGTTCTTCTATCAGCACCTGTATAGGTATCCGAGCATCACTGCATTGGGTTGCAGCGGCGCAAGGCACCGCCTGAGGGGTAACGCTAACAGACGAATGAAGGGAGCAGGGTGAATCGACGTCAGGCCACCGCCACGAATCCACCCGTCTGCCGCTTCCACAAGCGGGCATACAGGCCGTCCAGCGCAATGAGTTCGGCATGGCTGCCCGTCTCCACCACCGCGCCCCCCTCCATCACCACCAGCCGGTCCATGCGCGCGATGGTGGACAGGCGATGGGCGATGGCGATGACGGTCTTGCCGTGCATCAGGGTGTCCAGGCTGTCCTGGATGGCGGCTTCTACTTCCGAATCCAGCGCCGACGTCGCCTCGTCCAGCACCAGCAGCGGCGCATCCTTGAGCAGCACCCGGGCGATGGCAATGCGCTGGCGCTGGCCGCCTGACAGCTTGACCCCGCGTTCGCCGACCTGCGCCTCGTAGCCGCGCCGGCCCTCGCCATCCACCAGACCGGCGATGAAGCCGTCGGCACGCGCGCCACGCACGGCGGCGATCACCTCGGCTTCGGTCGCATCGGGACGCCCGTACAGCAGGTTCTGGCGAATCGACCTGTGCAGCAGCGAAGTGTCCTGTGTGACCACGCCAATCTGTCCGCGCAGGCTTTCCTGGGTCACTCCGGCGATGTCCTGGCCGTCGATGAGGATGCTGCCAGCCTCCAGGTCGTACAGTCGCAACAGCACGTTGACCAGGGTCGACTTGCCCGCTCCGGAGGGACCGACCAACCCGATCTTCTCACCCGGGCGCACGTGCAGGTCCAGCCCCGCGATCACCCCACCCTGCTTGCCGTAGTGGAAATGGATGCCGCGGAATTCCACCTCGCCACGGCTGATGACCAGGCGGCGTGCGTCGGCGACGTCGACCACGGCATTGGGCCTGGCCACCGTTTCCATGCCGTCCTGCACGGTGCCGATGTCCTCGAAGATGCCGTTGACCACCCACATGATCCAGCCCGACATGTTCTCGATGCGGATCACCAGCCCGGTGGACAGCGCGATATCGCCCACCGTGATCAGGCCCTGCTGCCACAGCCACAACCCCAGCCCGGCAGTAACCACCACCAGCAGCCCGTTTAGCACGGTCAGGGTCACGTCCATGCCGGTGGTCATGCGGGTCATGGCGCGCACCTTCTCCACGTTCTCCTGCACGGCCTCGGCCACGTAGGCGTCTTCCTGGCGCGTGTGCGCGAACAGCTTGAGGGTGGCGATATTGGTGTAGCCGTCGACGATGCGCCCCATCAGCGCCGAGCGCGCCTCGGAGGCCTTCCATGAGCGCTGCTTGACCCGCGGCACGAAGAAGGCCAGCGCGCCGATGTACAGCAATACCCAGACGATCAACGGCACGGTCAAGCGCCAGTCCGCCTGCGCGAACAGGACCAGCGCGCTGCCGGTGTAGACGCTCACGTACCACAGCGCATCCACGATCTGCACGGCCGATTCGCGCAGGGAGGCACCGGTCTGCATGATCCGGTTGGCGATGCGGCCGGCATAGTCGTTCTGGAAGAACGACAGGCTTTGCCTGACCACGTACTGATGCTGCTGCCAGCGGATGCGCGCAGTCAATCCGGGCGTGACCGCCTGGTGCATCAGCAGGTCGCTCAGGGCGATCAGCAACGGACGGGCGATCAGGGCGACGAAGGCCATGAGGGCGAGTTCGCGTCCATGACGGGCGAAGAAACCCGCCGCCGGCACTTCGCGGGTCAGGTCGACCAGCCGGCCGAGGAAATCGAACAGCGCCACTTCCACCAGCGCCACCGCGAATCCAAGCGCACACATCACGCCCAGTACCAGCCAGGCCTGCCGCAGGTAGTGCAGGTAGAAGCGGGCGATCCCGCGCGGCGGCATGCGCGTGTCGGGCTTGCCGAACACGTCGATCAGGGATTCGAACCAGCGGAATATCATGCGGCCATTATCGCCTGCCGCAGGCGCTCCTACAGGAGCAGGTCGCGTCCTGCGACAATCACGCCGCTGCCATCGGCATACAGCCAATGGCCGGGAACGAAGCCGACTCCGGCGAAATGCACCCCGACATCCACTTCACCCAGCCCGCGCCGCTCGGTCCTGAGCGGGATCGCAGCCAGTGCCAGCACGCCCAATGGCAAGGTCGCGATGGCCTCGACATCACGTACGCAGCCGTGGATGAGCAGGCCCTCCCAACCGTGCTCGACCGCATTGGCGGCAATCAGGTCGCCCAGCAGCGCGCGTCGCAGTGAACCGCCGCCGTCCACCACCATGACCTTGCCATGGCCATCGGTGCCGGCCAGTTCACGCACGCGCGAGTTGTCCTCATGGCAGCGCACGGTGACGATGCGTCCGTGGAAGGCCGGCCTGTCGCCGAAGCTGCGGAACAGCGGCTCGACAACCGAGACATCGGCGTTCGCATCGCAAAGATCCGGGGTAGTCCATGGCATGGCGTCGCCTCACGGAGTTTTTCTGGATTCTATAGGGACGCCGCAGGCTGTAAACGGGTTGCCTATACTTCCGCAATCAGGGCACAGCGCGCTGCGGGGATGCGGGGATGCGGGGATGCGGATGAGAATGCAGGTGATGCTGGCGGTGGGATTGATGGCGCTGATGACAGCCCTGGCGCCTACTGGCGGCGCGCTTGCGACGCCAGTGGCAGACGCGGATCTGGGCGCCAGCCTGGACATAAGCTCGAGAGACCTCAACCCGCCGCGCTATCCGTCGGAGGAAGCGCGCGCCGGCATCTCCGGGACCACCGTGCTGATCATCGACGTGGACGCGAGCGGCGCAGTGAACCAGGTGAGCGTGGAGAAGTCGAGCAGGAACCAGAACCTGGACCAGGCCGCGATGCAGGCCGCCCGCACGTGGCGCTTCAACCCCGGCCGCCAGCGAGGCCAGGCGGTCGCAGGCAGGGTCAGGGTTCCGGTGCAGTTCGACATGGGCCCGGAGCCCGCATTGGACATGAGCTTGCCCCTGCCGGCCTGGGATGCCGCCCATCCCATCATCACCGGCGCGGCCGAGTGCGACGAACAGCTGCAGCGCATGCTCACCTGCGCCAAGGGCAGGATTCCCGAGGCGGCGTTCGAGCTGATGCTGCGCAACGCCGATGCCATGCAGCGCGGCCTGGCCACGCTCACTGTCGAGCAACGACAGGAAATCGGCAGGCACTGCGCCACCAATGCCGAGGCTGCCGCCGCGAACCAGCGTGCACTGGGCTGTATTCCCTGATGTCCCTCCTTCAACCGAATCCCTCGCCCGCGTGGTCCATCCCATGACCAGGAAAGCCAGCAACGCCCCCGACCTGTTCGCCGACTTGCCAGCGTTTCCTGCCGCGCCCCGCATCCGCGTGGGCATCGGCGGCTGGACCTATGTGCCGTGGCGGGGCGGCATGTTCTATCCGGTCGGCCTGGTGCAGCGGCGCGAGCTGGAATACGCAAGCCGCCAGCTCACCTCGATCGAGGTCAACGGCACTTATTACGGCGCGCAGAAGCCGGCCACCTACGCCAAGTGGCGCGACGAGACGCCGGAGGGGTTCCTGTTTTCGGCCAAGGCGCCGCAGCGGATCATGGAATCCAGGGCGCTGGCCAAGACCGCGCACCAGATAGAGGACTTCATTGGCGGCATCGTGGAACTCGGCGACAAGCTGGGGCCGCTGGTCTGGCAGTTCGACAAGGGCAGGCGCATCGATGGCGCCGAATTCGCGGGCTTCGTCGAATCTCTGCCGGCGGAATACGGAGCGCGCAAGCTTCGCCATGTGCTGGACGTGCGCGACCCCGGCTTCGTGGATGCGGACTATCTTGCACTCGCGCGCAAGCACGGCATGGCCACCGTATTCACCGACTCGGAGGAACATCCCTCGTTCGCCGACCTGACCGCTGATTTCGTGTACGCGCGCCTGATGCGCTCGCGTTCGTCCGTGGCAACAGGCTACCCGGACGCCGAGCTGGCCACGTGGTGCCAGCGTGCCCTGCGCTGGGCCCAGGGCGAGGATCCGCAGGATCTTCCGCACCTCGCCAGCGCCCAGGCAGCCGGCAAGCCTCGCGACGTCTTCATCTATTTCATCAGCAGCGCCAAGGAACGCAACCCCGCCGCCGCCATGGCCTTGCTGCAACGCCTGGGCGCCGTGCGCTGAGTCAATCCACAGGCTGGTTCCTGCCCGTCGGCTTGTTCCCAAGCTTCTTGGGAAGCTTCTTCTCTGGCTTCTTCGCGGGAATCTTCGCCGACGGTTTGGCCTGGCTGCGCTTGCGCAGGGCCGCCTCATAGGCCATCCGCGCCCAGGGCTGCATGGCCTGGGCCGACTCCATCGCCTCGGCCGGCGGCAACCAGTAGCTCGTCGCCACCGGCTTGCCCTTGCCCTGGTAGACGAACGGGTGCCCGCCCGCTGCACGGAACGCTTCCAGTGTGGGTGCGTCGGTCTTGAGGAAGAGCTCCTCGCCGATCACCAGACCGATGATCACGTCGCGGTGGTAGAGGCCCTTCCCGCCGAACATGCTGCGCAGGGTGACCGGTCCCAGCAACGAGAACAGGTCGCGCAGGTAATCGGAGAAGGAGTCACTCATAACCGGAGAGCCTGCTACGTGTCGCCGGCAAGCCGGCTTCGGCGACAATGGTGGCATGCCCGTCTCTCCCCACGCCAAGGCCCAGTTGCAGATCCACTTCTGCGTGCTGCTGTGGGGCTTCACCGCGATCCTGGGCAAGATGATCACCCTGCCCGCCCTGCCGCTGGTGTGGTGGCGCATGCTGCTGGTAGTGGTTGCGCTGGCGGTGTTGCCCAGCGTGTGGCGCGGGCTGCGGGCCATGCCCTTGCGCACCACCCTGGCCTACGCCGGCATTGGCGGTCTGGTGGCGCTGCACTGGCTGACCTTCTATGGCGCGGTGAAGCTGGCCAACGCCTCGGTGGCCGCGACCTGCATTGCGCTGGCGCCGGCCTTCACCGCCGTGGTCGAACCCTGGCTCACCCGCAGGCCGTTCTCGATGCGCGAGCTGGCGTTCGGACTGGCGGTGTTGCCAGGCGTGGCGCTGGTGGTCGGCGGCGTGCCGCACGGCATGCGCACCGGCATAGCCGTCGGCGCGGTGTCGGCGTTGCTGGTGGCAGTGTTCGGATCGCTGAACAAGCGCATGGTCGATGGCGGCGACCCGCTGACCGTGACCGGCGTTGAACTCGGCGCAGGAACCCTGCTGCTGACCCTGCTGGCGCCGCTGATGCCGATGCTGTTTCCCGCCTTTGCCGGTGACCTGCTGGTCATCCCCAGCCTGCATGACGGCGTCCTGCTGCTGGTGCTTGCCATCGTCTGCACGCTGCTGCCGTTCGCGCTGTCGCTGGTGGCCCTGCGCCACCTGACCGCATACGGCGTGCAGCTGGTGACCAACCTGGAACCGGTCTACGCGATCATCCTGGCCATCGTGTTGCTGGGCGAACAACGAGAACTGACCCCGCTGTTCTACCTGGGCGTGGCGATCATCCTGGTCGCCGTGTTCCTGCATCCTTTGCTGGACCGGAACAAGCGCGTCAAACATCCCGAAGTGATCGGCATGTCCGAAGCCAAGAACATCGTCGACTGAGGCCGTAAAAAACAGCCTAGGGCGCCACTTCCACCCGGTCGCGACCCGCGCGCTTGGCCGCATACAGGGCTTCGTCGGCACGGCGGAAGGCATCCTCCGGCGTGTCGTCGCGAGGCCTGATTTCGGCCACGCCGATGCTGACCGTGACCGGCAGGCCGATCGGCAGCAGTGACACCGACTGGCGCAGGAACTCGCACTGCAGCCTGGCCGTTGCCTGGTCGCTCTGCGCAAGGAGCAGCACGAATTCCTCGCCTCCGTAACGCGCCGCCATGCCCTTGCCGGCGAACTGCGCCTTCAGCATGGAAGCCAGCTCCACCAGCACCTTGTCGCCTTCGGCATGACCGTGCAGGTCGTTGATGGCCTTGAAGTTGTCGATATCCAGGATCGCTATGCAAAGCCGTTGCCCACTGGCCCGGGCCTTTTCCATTTCCCCGACCAGGGCCACTGCAAAGGCGCGCCGGTTCGCCAGGCCGGTCAGCGAGTCGGTGCGGGTCTGTTCGGCCAGATCGGCGTTCTGCCGCTCCAGTGCGGCCTGGTAGTCCTGCAGTTGCTGCTCGTACCACGCGCGATCGCGCAGCTGCAGGCTGAGCTCGCTGCTGACCCGGCGCAACTCGAGTAAGCGCGACACCTGCCGCGACAATGCCTTGAGCGCTTCCAGCCTCGGAGGATCCAGCTGCATGGCTTCGCCACCGAATACGCACAGCGTGCCGATCGCATGGCCGTCGTTGCTCTTCAACGGCGCGCCTGCGTAAAAGCGGATGCCGCCCTGCGCGGTCACCAGCGGATTGTCGTGGAAGCGCTCGTCGATGGCCGCGTCGGGCACCACCATGACCTTGTCCGGATCCAGGATCGCATGGCCGCAGAAGGACTCGTCGCGGCTGGTCTCGGTGAGCTCCAGGTTGTGACGGGCCTTGAACCACTGCCGGTCCGCATCGATCAGCGAAACGGTCGCCGTTGGCACGCCGCAGATGCTCGAGGCGATCAGCACCAGGTCGTCGAAGGCTTCTTCGGACGCCGTATCCAGCACCTCGTAGCGCTGCAGCGCGGCCAGGCGCGCCGCCTCGTCGTGCGGCTTGTCCGGTTTGATCATGGGTAATGCTCCTGGGCCGGTGAACGATGGCCAGCAGGATATATACGACAGTCGCAGTGAACCACATCCTGCGGTCTCGCATTCCCGCACTGGCCAGCTTCAGTCCATGCAATCGCCTGCGCAGGCGCGCCACCTCACCAGTCGGTGCGTTGCGGCAGCAGGCCGCGCAATTCGACCTCGGTGAGGTTGCGCCATTGCCCGATCTTCAGCGCACCCAGCTTGAGGTTGTCGATGCGCACCCGGCGCAATTGCTTGACCCGGTAGTCGAATGCATCGGACATGAGGCGGATCTGCCGGTTCAGCCCCTGGGTCAGCACGATGCGGAAACCGAACTTGGCCAGTCGCGCGGTCTTGCAGGGCAAGGTCACCTCGTCACGGATGCGCACGCCGCGGGCCATGCCGCGCAGGAATTCGTCGGTGACCGGCTTGTTCACCGCCACGTGGTATTCCTTCTCGTGTTTGTTCTCGGCGCGCAGGATCTCGTTGACGATGTCGCCGTTGCTGGTCAGCAGGATCAGGCCTTCCGATTCCTTGTCCAGGCGCCCGATCGGGAAGATCCGCTCCTGGTGGTCGACGAAGTCGATGATGTTGCCGTCGACGGCCTGCTCGGTGGTGCAGGTGATGCCCACCGGCTTGTTCAACATGATGTAGACATGCTTGCGGCCGCCCGCCTTCTTCTGGCGCACGCGCAGTTCGTGGCCGTCGACCTTGACTTCGTCGCCCTCGCCCACCACGGCGCCCATGCCGGCGGCGATGCCGTTGACGGTGACGCGGCGCGCGGCGATCAGCCGGTCGGCTTCGCGCCGGGAACAGAAACCGGTTTCGGCGATATGCTTGTTGAGGCGGGTGCTGGCGCGCTCATCCGTCATGACGGTCACTCACGCGACTTCGGCGGACCCTTGCGGTGCAGCTTGCCCGGCGGACCCGGCTTGAAACCCGACGGCTTGCCACCCGTGCGCGCGCCGGCCGGCTTGAACTTGCGCGGCGCATCGCCACCGTCGTCGCCCTCGCCCACCTTGTGGATGCGCAATTGCTGCCCGGACACCCACACCTTCTTCAGGTGCATCAGCAGTTCCTTGGGCATGCCTTCGGGCAGGTCCAGCACGGTGTAGTCGTCCTGGATGTCGATGCGGCCGATGTACTTGCTGTCCAGGCCGGCTTCGTTGGCGATGGCGCCGACGATGTTGGCCGGCTTCACGCCATGCGCGTGCCCCACTTCGATGCGGAACGATTCCATGCCCACGTCGGGCTTCTCACGCGGCACCCTGTCAGCATGTGGACGCTCGAAAGCGGGTTTCTCGAAAGCGGGCTTTTCAAAGGCAGGCCGGTCGAATGAAGGACGCTCGATGCGCGAGGCCTCGTGTGCGGGCTTCTCGAATGCCCTGGGCGCGCGCTCGGAAGGAGCGGAGCGCTCGAAGGTCGCAGGCGCCTCGCGACGTGGCGGGCGGGCGTCACGATCGAACGAGGCGGGGGCGTCGCGGCGCTGCGGGCGCTCTTCACGCCCGAACGGCGCGCCGGGCGCGGGGCGCTCGCTGCGACCCGGACGCACGCTGCCTTCGGGGCGCTCGTGATGGCGCGGGGTGTCGAACGCCTGCGGCACATGCGCGCGATCGGGCGACAGCAGCAGCGGCGTGGAACCCTGTACCAGGTGCGCCAGCGCGGCGGCGATGTCGACCATCGGCACGTTGTGTTCCTGCTCGTAGCCTTCGACCAGCGAACGGTAGTCGCCGGCCTGGCCGGCAGCCAGGGTGTCGGTGATGCGGCTGAGGAATTTCTCCACGCGGCGGTCGTTGACGGCCTCCACGCTGGGCAGCTTCATTTCCTCGATAGGCTGGCGGGTGGCGCGCTCGATCGAGCGCAGCATGCCCTTCTCGCGCGGAGTGACGAACAGGATCGCCTCGCCGCTGCGGCCGGCGCGGCCGGTGCGGCCGATGCGATGCACGTAGCTTTCGGTGTCATAGGGGATGTCGTAGTTCAGCACATGGCTGATGCGTTCCACGTCCAGGCCGCGCGCGGCCACGTCGGTGGCCACCAGCACGTCCAGCTTGCCGTCCTTCAACTGCTGGATGGTCTTTTCGCGCTGCTGCTGCTGGATGTCGCCATTGATCGCCGCGGCGGCCAGTCCGCGCGCCTGCAGCTTGCCGGCCAGCTCGTCGGTGGCGGCCTTGGTGCGGGCGAAGATGATCATGGCTTCGAACGGTTCGGCTTCCAGGATCCTGGTCAGCGCGTCCAGCTTGTGCATGCCGCTGACGAACCAGTAGCGCTGGCGGATGTTGGTCGCCGTGGTGGTCTTGGCAGTGATGGTGACTTCGCGCGGGTCGCGCAGGTAGGTCTGGGCGATGCGGCGGATGGCCACCGGCATGGTCGCCGAGAACAGTGCCACCTGGCGGGTCGGCGGGGTCTTCTTCAGCACCGCCTCGACGTCGTCGATGAAGCCCATGCGCAGCATCTCATCGGCTTCGTCCAGCACCAGCGTGGTCAGCTCGGAGAGGTCCAGGGTGCCGCGATCCAGGTGGTCGATGACCCGGCCCGGCGTTCCCACCACCACGTGCACGCCGCGCTTGAGCGCCGACAGCTGCGGCGCGTAGCCCTGGCCGCCGTAGATCGGCAGCACCACGAAACCGGGAATCTTGTTGGCGTAGCGCTGGAACGCTTCGGCTACCTGGATGGCCAGCTCGCGGGTCGGCGCCAGTACCAGTGCCTGCGGCTTCTTCTGGTCGAGCTTGAGGCGCGACAGGATCGGCAGGGCGAAGGCGGCGGTCTTGCCGGTGCCGGTCTGGGCCTGGCCGAGCAGGTCCTTGCCCTCCAGCAGGGTCGGGATGGTCGCGGCCTGGATGGGCGAAGGCGACTCGTAGCCGATCTCGGTGACCGAGGCCATGACCGGGGCCGAAAGGCCGAGGTCTGCGAAAAGGAGGGGTGATTCTGCTTCGTTGGACATGACGTGAAACTCCGGCGCGCCCCGGAAATGGGCCTACGCAAGGCGATATTGTGCGCCCTGCGACAAGAGCTGTCGCCCTAAAACAGCCACAAGGCCCGCCGGGGCGGGCCTTGAAAGGTTCGTTCCGCGGTTGCAGACGCGGGGTTGCTGGGCTGCCGTTGCGCGTAAAAGCTGGCCAGGCAGCCGGGCAAGCCCGGCTCTAAAAAAGACTTATGCGCCAGCCTGCCGACGGTAGCCGAAGCCGACCATCCGCTGCGACTGCTCGTCCCACAACTTCAGGCGTGCGGACTTGAGGCTGGACCACAGGGTCAGGCGGGTCGCCGACTGCAGCAGTTCGCTGGACTCGAAGGCCTCGCGCAGGCGGTAGTTGGGGATGCGGCTGGCCAGGTGATGGATGTGGTGGTAACCGATGTTGCCGGTGAACCAGTGCAGCACCGCCGGCAGGTCGAAATACGAGCTGCCCGATACCGCTGCCTTGCCGGCGTCCCACTCTTCCTTGCGCGTCCAGTAGGCACCTTCGTAGGTGTGCTGCACGTAGAACAGCCACACACCCATGGCGCCGGCCAGCAGCACGATGGGCAGGTGCACCATCAGCACGGTGTGCCAGCCGATCAGGAAGCCCAGCGAACCGCCCACCACCAGCAGCATCAGGTTGTTGAGCATCACGCTTGCCCACTCCTTCTTCCAGCTGAAGGGCAGATCGAACGGGAAACGGTGCTTGATGACGAACTGGTACAGCGGCCCGATGCCCAGCAGCACCGGCGTGCTGCGGTAGAAGCGATAGGCAAACCGTCCGAGCCACGAGCGTGCTTCGTATTCGGCTACGGTCAGCGTTTCAATGTCGCCCATCTCGCGGCGATCCAGGTTGCCCGAGGTGCCATGGTGGACCGCGTGGGTCTTCTTCCAGTAGCCGAACGGGAACAGCGTGATCAGGCCCAGGCTGGCGCCGACGATGTGGTTGGCACGATCGCTGGCGAAGAAGGAGCCGTGCCCGCAGTCGTGCTGGATGATGAAGAGGCGGACATAGAAGCCGGCTGCCGGGATGGCCATCAGCAGTGTCCATCCGTAGCCCCAGCCATCGACCACGCTCCAGGCCATCACTGCCCAGATGGCAAGCAGGGGAGGCAGGGTGTTGAGCAACTGCCAGATGGCGCGGCTCAGGCGGGGCTTGGCGAAGTGTGCACACAACTTGCGCAGCTGGGCGGCCGGCGTGGCCGCCTGGATATCGGAACTCAAGAGGCATCTCCAGGAAGAGACAGGATTGTCAGGGACGGATAGGGTCAACGCAATGACATGCGCCGGCGTATGGCCCGTTTTGTTCATCCTGCCCCATTTTCACCGCCGCCCTGGCAGCGCAGTGTGATTTTTGCCGCCCCGGCGCGAATCACGGGGTACACAAGCACAATCATGCAGGCCCAAATGGGATACACCGCCACCATGGCTACCGAAGCAAGCCGGCAGGAACGCTTCGCCGAACGGGTCGAACGCCACCGCGGGATCATTTTCAAGGTGGCCAACACCTATGGGCACCACCCCGACGACCGCGACGAACTGGCCCAGGAGATAGCCGTGCAGCTGTGGAGAGCCTTTCCCGGTTATGACCACGCGCGTCCCTTTTCCACCTGGATGTACCGCATCGCCCTGAACGTCGGGATCTCGCACGTGCGACGGGCGGCAAGTCGCCACGAACATGCCGTGCCACTGGACGTCGAGCTGCACGACATCCCCGATGACAACGGCGCCGACCACGAACGCGACCAGCAGGTCCGCGCGCTGCACCGCTTCATGGCACGGCTGCACACGCTCGACCGCGCCCTGCTGTTGCTGTACCTGGAAGAGCACACCTACCGGGAGATCGCCGAGATCCTGGGCATCACCGAAACCAACGTGGCGACAAAAGTCAGTCGCCTGAAACAACGCATCCGCTCTGAAATCTGACCGCCCGCGCGCGCATGGAAAACCTCATGGAACTCGATGAAATCAAGATGGCCTGGCAGGCCCAGGACCGCAAACTGGAGCGACAGAACGCAATCAACTTCCAGCTGCTCAAGGATGACGGGACGCGGCGGGTTCGCTCCAGCCTGCGGCCGCTGGCTTGGGGCCAGCTTGCACAGATGGCCTTCGGGGTCCTGTTCGTGCTGTTGGCGGCATCGCTGTGGATGCGGGCAGGTTCCAGCCCGGGCCGCCTGCCATGGCACCTGGTCGCGGCAGGCGTGCTCGTGCATGCGTATGGCATTGCCGCCATCGCAATGGCCGGTTGCACCCTCGGCCTGGTCCGCACGATCGACTATGCGTTGCCGGTCGTGGCCATCCAGAAGCAGCTTGCCAAGTTGAGGCGGCTCTACATCTTCGGCGGGATCGTCGCCGGCCTGCCCTGGTGGTTCATGTGGGTGCCGGTGCTGATGGTGCTGGCCGCGCTCGGCGGCGTGGACCTGTATGCCCGGGCCCCGTCCCTGGTCTGGATCGGCATGGGCGTGGGTGCTGCGGGCCTGGCGGGAAGCTGGTGGCTCCACCATTGGTCGCGCAGCAGCCGGCGCCCGCAGCTGGCCAGGACGATGCAGGACGGCATGACCGGCAGCAGCCTGCGCAACGCGCAACGCATCGCCGATGAAATCGCCCGCTTCGAACAGGAATAGGGACCCGGAAAAGACGAACCCACCGCCAGGGTGGGTTCGCATGAAAGCCGGGGCGTGCCGACCTGGTTCAGCGCAGGCTGTAGCCCGAAACGCGCCAGGTCTTGTCGTCGTCCAGGTGGAAGGAGACCAGTTCACGCACCGGCTGCGGCGCATTGGCGAACTTGGTCGCATACACCACGTTGATGTAGTTGCCGGCGGGCACCTGGCCACCGGCGGTGTAGGCCGAACGGGTGACGGCCACGCGCTTGCGTTCGGCCGGCGCGCCCAGCTTCTTGCGGTCGGCGCTGATCTGGCTGACGAAGGTCTGCCTGTTCACCAGGTTCTTGGCGACCTTGGAGGCGCCATCCCAGACTTCGCCGGTCTTGCTGGTGTCCACCAGCTGCACGACCTTGGCCGCGGCCTTGGTGATCTCGGCATCCTGGCGCGTGACCTGCGCCTGCTGCTCGGGCGTGAGCTTCTGCTGCTGCGGCGCCGGACGGGCGGCGACCGGGCGCGCGGGTTGCGCGGCCTGCTGCTGGGCGCCAGCGGCGGCGGTGAAAACGAGCAGCGAAGCGAGCAGTGCGGAACGCGAAATCTTCATGGGTTCTCCGGAGCGTAGGGACCTGGCAACGGCGGCTAGTCTACGACAGCGTATGGCGCGTGGGCCGGGCTCCCGCGATCCAGGGTGGATGCGGCGGTCGGCGGCATTGCCAGTGCCGATCCAGCGCAGCGGATCGACACGCCCGGTAGTGCAGCAGCAGCGGCGGGACCTGCACGTGACGCCGCCAGCTCCCGCACGCCGCGATTGACGAAGCGCCGGGCACCCCCGAACCTTGCCTGCCCCATCCAAGCCCCAGGCCTGCCGCCATGCCCTTGCCCGTCCAGCACCTGGAGTTCGAACTGGAACACGACTTCGTCGAGCTCAACCAGCTGCTGAAGCTGAGCGGCCTGTGCGACAGCGGCGGTGCCGGCAAGGCGCTGGTGGCCAGCGGCGTAGTCGTGGTGGATGGGGTGATCGAACTTCGCAAGACCTGCAAGATCCGCGCAGGCAGCGTGGTGGAGCTGGAGGGTGTGCAGATCCACGTGGTGGCACCCGGCCAATCCTGAGCGCGGCCAGGTCCGCGCATTGCCCTTACCTCCCACCCCCGCAGACACAGCCCATGAGCCTCGCCCTGATTGTTGCCGCCGCCCTTGCCCTGGCCCTGCCGGCGTGGGGGGTGACGGCCTACAACCGCCTGGTGCGCCTGCGCAACCAGGTACGCACCGCGTGGGCCGATGTCGACGTGCAGCTGGTCCGCCGGCATGACCTGGTGCCTTCGCTGGTGACGGCGGTGCGCGCCTATGCCGGCCATGAGCAGGCGGTGCTTGCCACGGTCACCGAACTGCGCGGGCAGGCCCTCTCCGCGCAGGCGCCGGGGCCGCTGGGCACGATCGAATCGGCGCTGGCACAGGGCATCGGTCGCCTGCTGGCCTTGCAGGAAGCCTATCCCGACCTCAAGGCCAGCGAAAACTTCGCCCAGTTGCAGCGCGACCTGGTACAGGTGGAAGAACAGCTGCAGTACGCGCGGCGTTTCTACAACGGTGCGGTGCGCGATCTGAACGATGCGGTGCAGCGGGTACCGGACCTGTGGGTGGCCCGCGCCGGAGGGTTCGGCAACGCGGAGTTCTTCCAGGCAGAGGACCAGGGCCGCGAGGCGGTGAAAGTGGAGCTGGCCCGATGAAATTCCTGGCCTTGCTGCTGTCGCTGCTGCTGGCCGCGCCGCTGGCGGCCCAGGAGCGCATCCTGTCCTACGACAGCGAAATAGACGTGCATGCCGATGGCAGCCTGGAGGTCACCGAGCGCATCGCCGTGCGCGCCGAAGGCAACAGCATCCGCCGCGGCATCTACCGCGACTTCCCGACCCGCTACAAGGACCGCCATGGCAACCGCGTGGTGGTCGGCCTGGAGGTGCTGGAGGTGCGGCGCGACGGTCGCAGCGAACCGTGGTTTACCGAAAGGAAGTCCAACGGCCTGCGCATCAACACCGGCAACGACGACTTGCTGCCGGTGCCCGCGGTATTCACTTACACCCTGCGTTATCGCACCACGCGCCAGCTCGGCTTCTTCGCCGACCACGACGAGCTGTACTGGAATGCGATCGGCACGGGCTGGGAGTTCCCCATCGAAAGTGGCAGCGTGGAAGTGCGCCTGCCGTCGCCGGTGCCGGTCGACCGGATCAGCGTCGAGGGCTACACCGGCGTGCAGGGCGAACAAGGTCAGGGCTACGACGCCCGCAGCACCGGCCCCGGTAGCGCGCGCTGGCTGCTGACCGCGCCGCTGGCGCCGGGCGAAGGCCTGACCATCGTGACCGGCTTCCCCAAGGGCGTGGTCGTCGAACCCTCGCGTGCGCAACGCTGGGCCTGGTTGCTGAAGGACAACCGCGGCGTGTTACTGGCGCTGGCCGGTCTGGGCGTGCTGCTGGTGTTCTGCGTGCGCCGCTGGCACCGGCTGGGTCGCGACCCCCGGCCCGGCGTGATCATCACCCGTTACCAGCCGCCCGCAGGTTACTCGCCCGCCGGGCTGCGCTTCATGCAACGCATGGGCTATGACACGCGCTGTTTCTCGGCCGACCTGCTGTCGCTGGCGGTTTCCGGCAACCTCCGCATCCTTCGCGACAAGGCACTGCTGGGCGACGACTGGACGCTGGAGAAAACCGACACCGCCAGCCCCGCGCCGGCCGCGGAACAGGGGATCCTGCAGGAGCAGTTGTTCAGGGACGGCAACCGCAGGCTGGAGTTGAAGAACTTCAATGCGGCGATCTTCTCGGGCGCGCAGTCGGCGCATTCCGGCGCACTGGAAAAGCGCTTCAAGCCGGCGCTGTTCGCACGCAACGGCAACAGCATCGCCGTCGCTTTGCTGATCGCGTGCGTCGCCGGCCTGCTGGCCGTGGTGCTCAGCGGTGGCGGCGGCCTGCCGCTGATCATGGTCATCATCGTGCTGATGCTTGCGACGCTGATCGGCTTCGCGGTCCTGATCAAGGCGCCGACTGCGGCCGGACGCAGGCTGCTGGACGAGATCGAGGGCCTCAGGCGCTACCTGTCGGTTGCCGAACGTGACGAACTCAGGCGCCTGCCCGGCCCGGATGCGCCGCCGGTGCTGGATGCGCTGCGCTATCAAATGCTGCTGCCCTACGCGGTGGCGCTGGACGTGGAAGACGCCTGGACCGCGAAGTTCACGGCTGCCGCCGGCGCTGCCGCGGTGGCTGCCGCCACGGCCGGCATGTCCTGGTACCAGGGCGGCAACCCGGGCAGCCTGGGCAACTTCACCCGGGACATAGGCAGCAGCCTCAGCTCGCAGATCGCTTCCTCCTCCAGCGCGCCAGGCAGCGCGTCGGGTGGTGGCGGGGGTGGCTCCTCCGGTGGT